>CAVTGY010000001.1:0-257189 GCA_963734395.1 uncultured Acidimicrobiaceae bacterium
GTGGAGGAGACGGCTGCCGCATGCCGCGCCCGCGGCCGTCGGCGACGAGGCGGCGGAGCTGGCGGCCAGTGCCGCGGCGGTGGCCCGGGAGATCGAGACCGTGCTCTGGTGGGACGAGGGGCGCATCTTCGTCGCGTACGACGTCTCCCGAAGTAGCCAGTTGAGAGGCACGGGGGCGATGGGCCTGCTTCCCGCCGCCACCCACGCTCTGGCCGCATCGGGACTGTCCGAACGGGTCGCCGAACGCCACCTGCAGCGCGACGGGCCGATGTGGGGCCTGTTCGGCTTCGCTGCCGGCACGATCTCGCCCGGGAGCGGGGTCGGCTCCTACGTGCAATGGGACGGGAACGCCGTGTGGGGTGCGACGGCCTATTGGGCCTATCTGTTGGCAGCCCGGCTCGGCCGCTGGGTCGAAGCCGGCCGGCTACGCGACCAACTCACAGGCTTGATCGACGCGCACGGATTCCGGGAATTCTATGACGCGGAGACCGGCGAACCCGGTGGCGCGGGCGCGACATCGGGATTCAGCTGGCCTGCCCTCGCCTTGGACATGACCATCCCGTCCGGGTGACGCGCCTCCGGCGCTCTCGTTATTTCGCCGCCGGGGAGTCGGCGAACTGCAAGACGTTCTTCGCCTTGTCATAGGTGACGAGATACACGGGGCCGAGCGGATAAGCCCGACCCGGAGCGAACGACACTGGGACACCAGACCCGGGAATGGCGGCATTCCGAAGTGCATATCCGGCGTGGGCAAACGAGGATTCGGTGAGATTCTTTCCAGCTGCCTTGGCGATCGTCGCGAACAGATCGATATTCAGGCACGCTGCCTCCACCGCGTAGAAGGTCTGGTCCGATCCCATCAGCGGGTTCGTCGGTGGGGTGATCTCGAGCGTCGGGTATGCCTTCCGGACAACGCGGTCACAGGCCTGGACGGCGGGAGTGTGCCAGAGCGCATAGTTCGAAGGAACAGGACTCGTCGTGAGGACATTCTCGAGGTATTTCGGTTGAATCGAGGCTCCCAGCACCGAGGTCTCCAGGCTGGACTCGTTGGTCGCGATCCACGCCGGCAGGTAGCTGCTCTGGTTCGCCTGCAGCGACTCGGGCCAGACGGTGGCACCGGTCCCGACCGCGACGACCTCGTTGACGCCGGCTAGCTGGAACCGCTGGGCGATGAGTGCGGCTTGCTGGTTCGTCGCCACCTCGTCGTCCTGAGGTGCGCCATCGACCGCACTCTGCACGACGTGCACACCCAACGACTTCAGCGATGACTGGACGACCTTCAACTCGGCTCCGTCGGTCTCCTGCCCGGCGAAAAGGCCCACCTTCTTGCCCTTGAAGACACCCTGGCGCTTCAGCACGGCCAGCTGCACCGGGTCATACGCCGTGGGAGGAGGCACCAGGGTGAAGTTGGGCGTGCTGCTCGCGGCCGGCGCATCCTGGAATGTTCCCGAGATGGTGGGGACATGGTGCTGTTGCAGGAAGCAGTCGGACTGTTGAGGGTTGATGGCGACGAAGACGCTGTCATCTTCGGACAACTGCGTGCACGCCGTGATGGCCGGCCCCGTCCCGACGGGATTCACCGCCACCAGATACGGCACGATGTGGCGGCCGTTGATGCCACCCGAGGCGTTCAGGTTCGCGATCACCGCGTCGTACGCGTCGGGAAAGCTCCCCTGATTCAGGGTGATCCCGAACTGCCGGACGGCCGCCAGGTCGACATACGGAATCCCCACTCGGATGGTGGTTGCCGTCACCCCCTGCGTCGGGGCGCTCGCCGCGGCTGAGACCGGTGCGGCACCTCCGACGATTGCCACGGCGCTGAGCAGCAACGCACCGATGACAGGGAGGACGAGGCTTTTTCGCATTCTGGGTCTCCGCGCAATTGAGCAGCCACCTACGGCCGCGCCAGGGCCTACAGTGTCATACTTCTGGGCCCAACGGGATTCGCACCACGGTCCGCGTCGACGGAGTGTGCTTCCGATTCAGACCGCGTGTTGCGTCGGCCCTCAGGTCGCTGCGAGCAACAACTCCTCACCTCTGGCCGTCCGGAGCCCGTCCGTCCGCTCGGCGAAATAGCGCTCGTTGAGTGCATCCGACGAGACGTGGCGGGCCGTGCGAAACCCAGCCTCGAGCGCGAGCGACGTCATTTCGTCCGATGTGTAGAAGCTCACGAAGGGTGTCCCGGCTGCTTGCGCACCTCGCCGGGCCGCTTCGAATCCCGGCCGCAAGACCTCATCGACAAGTTCCGACGGTACGAGGAACGTCATGGCCAGCGTCGACCCCGACGCGAGCCTTGCGATCTGCCGCAGCGTGGCGGCGTTGGCTTCCTTGGAGAGGTACAGGGTCACACCGGTCGAGACGACAACGGCTGGCCGCCTGGGGTCGAAGTCAGCGGCGACCAGCTGCTCCCACCACGATCCTCCCGCCTCGAAGTCGACCGGCACCAGGCGCAGCCACTCCGGCACACCGAAACCGAGCTCGACGAGACGCCGGCGCTTCCAGGCCTGTGGGCCCGGTTGGTCGACTTCGAAGACCCGGAGACGCGACGCCAGCTCGGGCCTCCGTTGGGCAAAGGTGTCGAGCCCGGCGCCAAGAATGACGTACTGGCGCACACCGTGCTCGGCCTGCTCGGCCACCAGGTCCTCGACGAAGCGGGCGCGGGCGACAATGCCAGCCCGGAACCACCTTGTGCCGTCCGGATCCATGTCCGGTCGTTGGCGCCAACCCTCCTCGGGTGCGGCCAGCCGAAGGCCGACCTCGTCTTCGAGGACGTGAGGAGGCGGATCGACCCGGACGTGCATGGCGCGCCAGAGGGCGACGCGCACCGCCGTGCCCTCAGCCGCCTCGGCGTGGTCGTCTTCGCGTTCGTCAGCCATGCACGCCCTCCATTCCTCAGCGCCGCCGGTAGCGAGCGCGACAGGGTGCGGCGGCGCGGGCCACGCCACCTATCTGCGCGGAGACCGGATCGGGATGCTGCGACCAGGACGGTTCCCAGTGGAACTGGCTCAGCAGGCGCCGCGAGGTCAGCGTCATTGCCGCCAGGGAGAAGGGCCGCGCCGGGCAGGAGTGCCCGCCATGTCCGAACACCGTGACAAGCTCGGCGGCAGCCAACCCGTTGGGCATGCGCAATCGCCGACGGTTCCAGCGCGCCGGATCCCAGCAGTCGAGCCCCGGCACCGCGCTGCGATTGGTGAGTGGCAGCAGGGTGGCGACCGTCATGCCCGCGGGAACCACGAGCGGGCCTTCTTCGAGGTCGATGGAAAACGAGGAGAGGGTGAAGCGAGCCATGATGGAGCGCTGCGCCATTCGGGTCGACTCGAGTGCACATGTCTCGGCGAGGGCGGTCTCACCGAGGCGCACCCCTTCGGCTTCGTCGGAGTGCTCCATGAGATCGACGAGATGCCAGCCCAGCGCGGCAAACAGGTTGGACATGGATGCCACGTGGATGAGGGTGATGTCGAGGGAGATCCCCGTGGCTGCCTCCTCCGCCTCGGCGTCGGCCCAGGCGTCCACGACCCGATCGAAGAGCATGTGCTCGGGAGCGCCGTCGCCATCGTGCTCACTCGTCCTTCGTTGTTCCAGCCCTAGCCGGAGCTGCGCCGTGACCTCGGCCAGCGCGGCGCGCTCCTCGGCTTTGTCGGTGGTGGCCACGTGGGCCATGGCGCCTGGGTGCACGAATGACTCCGCACCGTCGAGCTGGTCGAAAGATCGGATCAGCGTCTCGAAGCACTCTCCCTCGGCTGCGCCCGGCCCACCCCAGGAGGCCAGTCCGACCCGGTGACCCAGGCGCCGGCTGAGCGAGAAGAGATCGACCTCGCCTTCGGAGCCCAGTTCGTCGGCCGCGGTCTCGACCGCCAATTCCACGTTGCGCAGGTAGGCGGCGACGTCCTCCCGTCCGAAGAGCTGGTGCGGCAACACCCTCCGGCCGGTGAAGACCTCGTCGGGCAGCTTGCGCCGGAGCATCCGCCAGTCGGCCACACCCTTGCTGGCCGTCTCTTCCGGCAAGCCGTACAACGCGGCGACGCCCAAGGGTGAGAAGAGGAAGAGATAACGATCGTCGCCGCTCTCGACGATGAAGGTGTCCCCCAGGCGTGACCGGGCGTCTGCCAGGGCAGCCACCGGGTCCTCCACGACATCGTCCCAAGGGAGCCGGACCCCGGTGGCGATCACTGGCATCGGATCGGGACTCGGCGGACCGCCCGCCGGCCATGGCGTCATGCGTCGTCAGCCCTCTGTGCCGGAGACCGCACCCTCCGCCGACGCGACTTCGGCCGGTCCGGCGGAGATGAGCACAGCACTGGCAATCGCTCCGAGTGCGAGGAAGCCCGCACCAACCGCGAAGGCCACGGCGAAGCCATGGACGACGCCGGCCTGTGAGGCCGCCGCGCCGTGGGCGACGATGTAACTCGCGGTGGCGGTCGCCGCCAGGGTGTTGAGCAGTGCCGTGCCAAGTGAACCACCGATCTGCTGCGTGGTGTTGACCAGCGCGCTGGCCACGCCCGCGTCGCGATCTCTGACCCGCGTCAGGGCAGTGCTGCTGAACGCCGGGAAGGCCAAGCCTAGGCCGACACTCATCAAGATCTCCTGCGGGGCGACGTGCACCCAGAAATCGCTCTGCACCCCGATCTGCGTCAGCCAGGCCAGACCGCCGGCGGCGATCGCGAGGCCCGCCGTCATCGGGATCCTCGGCCCGATCCGCGGGACCAGTCCGGACGATGCGCCCGCAGCCAGAATGATGCCGAACGCAAAGGGGAGGAACGCGAGCCCCGCTTTCAGCGCCGAGTAGTGCAGCACATTCTGCAGGTAGTAGCTCAAGAAGACGAACATGGCGAAGAGCCCGGCACCCGTGAGCAAGGAGGCCAGGAACGCACCGCCCCTGTTCCGGTCGCGGACCACCCGGAGCGGCAGAAGCGGATGGCTGGTCTTGGTCTCGAGGAAGACGAACGCGGTGAGCAGCACCACTGCGACGACGAGGAGCACGACAGTCACCGTGGCACTCCACCCGTCGCTCTCCGCCTTGGTGAAGCCGTAGACGAGGCTGACCAGACCCAGCGTCGAGAGCAGCGCTCCGGGCACGTCGTAGCGCGTGGAGCCCGAAGCTCGGCTCTCGTGCACGATGGCGACCGCCGCGATGGAGGCGAGCACCGCGATCGGGACATTGACGAGGAGGCACCAGCGCCACGAGACGTACTCCGTGAGCACGCCTCCGAGGAGGACGCCGATCGCCCCTCCGGCGCCCGAGACGGCACCGTACGCGCCGAACGCCTTCGCCCGCTCCTTGGCGTCGTGCTGGAAGGTGATGGTCAGGATGGACAGGGCGGCGGGTGCCATCAGTGCGGCGAAGCCGCCCTGCAGGGCGCGGGCGGCGAAGAGCATCACCTGGTCGACGGCCAGGCCACCGAGCGCCGATGCGCCGGCGAAGCCCAGCAGCCCGACGACGAACACCCGCTTGCGACCCGAGTAGTCGGCGATCCGGCCACCCAGCAGCAGGAAGCCGCCGAAGGCCAGGGTGTACGCGGTGATGACCCACTGGCGGTTGGCCGTGGAGATATGGAGGGCATGTTGCGCCGATGGCAGCGCGATCGTGACGATCGACGCGTCGAGAACGATCATCAGCTGCGCCACGATGACCACCGCGAGAATGCCCCAGCGCCTCGGGTCGGGACCGTCGACGTTCAGCACCTCAGGGGACGAAGCCGTCACCATCTCGTTCGACTCCACGGCGTCTCTCTCTTCCGCTCGCCCGAGACTGACGGGACGTTTGAGGGGTCATCGAAAAAGCTAGCGGGGCCCGGGTCGCTCCCGTGCGCCGCACGATAGCGAGCGGTTGTCTCACCCCTCTTCGTCGAGCCCCCCGCCCTCAGCCGAGGACCCGGCCCGAAGGAGCGTCACGCGACCTCCGTCGCCCGGAGCGGCCACTCTTCTTCGTGTGGCGGGTTCCGACCTCTGCTCCGTTTCGGCTCGGACAACCCGATGCATCAGTGGGCCGGGCTGGTTCCCCGGCCTCTTCGTCTGGCGGCATCGGCGAGCAGCCCGAGGCCGATGCCCAACATCCACACGTCCTTGCTCACCGCGATTCCCCCTTGCGACGGCCAGACGCTGCCCGGCTTGCGTAAGGCGGGTGTCCGGGCATACATGGCAAGGAGGGAGCCCGAAAATCCCGTCAGGGCAGCACCGGCCACCAGGTTCGGGACGAAGGGGGCCAGCAGGAGCGCACCCGTCAGAATTTCACCCGCAGCCAGCCCTTTGAGAAAACGCTCGGGCGGGACCGACTTGAGGAACGGGAAAGCGCCCGCCGCCATGGCATGCACACCCTCTGCTTGCGCCGACGGACCGTCCCACTTGTCCAACCCGGAGTGGAGGATGAACGCGCCCGTTGCAAACCTGCCGGGAAGGCTTCTCGTCGGAAATCGAAGGAACATGCAACGACCTTTCTCGTTCTGATGGCGCCGCTGGATCGTACCCACTCGACCGAGCCCATCGAACCGGAGGATCAGCTTGAGGTCGGCGATAGCGTCTGGAGAGGGACATTCGAGAGGAGCCGAAAATGACCAAATCGCTCTACACAGCCCAAGCGCATGTGACGGGTGGCCGAGAGCAGGGGCACGGCGTGACCAGCGACGGCGCGTTGGACGTGCAACTCCGCACACCGCGTCGAAATGGGTGGCGAAGGTGGAGGGACGAATCCCGAGCAGCTGTTCGCAGTCGGCTACGCGGCATGCTTCGAGGGAGCACTCGGCGTCGTCGGCCGTCGAGAGAAAGTAGACCTCGGGAGCGTCTCGATCGAATCAGAGGTCAGCCTGATCACCACCGAGAACCGGGGATTCAACGTTGCCGTGGGACTCGATGTCACGCTTCCCGGCATCAGTGAGCCCGAGCGCGCCATTTCGATCGTGGCCGCAGCGCACGAGGTATGCCCTTACTCGAACGCAACGCGCGGCAACGTCGAGGTGACACTCAAGGCCAACGGCCAGCAGGTGCCAACCGAAGCCTGACCATGGACTGACGTAGTGTCGGCACCCATGGTGGGTGCGTCCCGCAGGGCAGCCGAGATGGTCCGCTGCTGATGGACCGCCGAACCTTTCTACGCGGGGCCACCGTGGTGGGATCGGGGTTGATCACCGGCGGCGCGGTGGCGGGGTGCTCGAGTCCAAGCCGCCGCTCCTCGAGCACCAATACCAGCACACCCTCATCGACCGAGCCGGGGAAAGGCCCGCCAGACTGGGCGAAGCTGAGTGGGTCTCTGACCGGCACCGTTTTCCAACCGAGTGACAGCGGGTACGCGGCCGCCGGCCACCTGTACAACTCGGTCTACACGCTGACTGCCGCGGCCATCGCCCAGTGCGAGTCGACAAGCGATGTGCAGCGCTGTCTCGCCTTCGTCCGCGAGCACGACGTGGAGGTGACAGCCCACTCGGGGGGACACAGCTACGGCGGCTACTCGTCGTGCCCCGGCCTCGTCATCGACGTGTCGCGCCTGGACACAATCTCGTCCGGCGGAACCGCCGGCGCCTCCGGTCAGACGTCCGTCACGGTCGGAGCCGGCTCAAAGTTGATCGACGTCTACGCAGGCCTGGCCGCGCAAGGTCTGCTCTTGCCGGGTGGCTCTTGCCCGACCGTGGGGATCGCCGGGTTGGCGCTGGGTGGCGGCATCGGAGTGTTCTCTCGGGCCTACGGGCTGACCTGCGACCAGATGACGTCGGTCGAGATCGTGACGGCGGATGGTGTCCTGCACCGGTGCGAGCCCGGGCAGAGCGAGGACCTCTACTGGGCCTGCCGGGGCGGAGGCGGCGGGAACTTCGGCGTCGTGACCTCGTTCGGGTTCTCGGCCCATCCCATTCCCGAGGCGATCACCCTCTTCACGCTGGAGTGGCCATGGCAAGCGGCGACCGACGTTCTCGACGCCTGGCTGCGGTGGATCCCGTCGGCGCCCGACGAACTCTGGGCCAACTGCCAGATGTTCAGCAGCGGAGCCATCGGAGGCGGGCTCGTCAAGGTGACCGGAGTGTTCGTCGGCTCGGTCAGTGCCTGTTCCGCCGCCCTGAACCCCCTGACGACTGCTGTGGGTGGAGGCACGACCTACCGCTTCGTCGGGTCGGAGGACTACCTGACCGCCACGATGATAGAGGCCGGGTGCGAGGGCCAGCCGGTGGCCCAGTGCGCAGCTCCCGCGCAATCTCCGTTTGCGGCAAAGTCTTCCTACATCGGCGAACCGCTGCCGGAGGCTGCGGTGTCCGCCATCGCCTCAGCGCTGTCATCGCTCCCTGCATCGCTTCCCGGCGCCGGTGGCGGCGTCGTGTTCGACGGCTACGGCGGGGCGATCAACCAGGTGGCAGCGAGCGAGACCGCATTCGTCCACCGGAACGCCATCTCATGCGCCCAGTACTCCATTACGTACGCGAGCACGCCTCCGTCGCAACATGCACACTCTGCAGCGGCCGCCTGGCTCCAGGATCTGCACCAGGTCTTCGAGCCCGTGACGCTGGGTTCGTACCAGAACTACATCGACCCCACGTTGGCCGATTGGCAGGAGGCCTACTACGGATCGAACCTGCCTCGTCTGCGCCAGGTGAAGCGGGCACACGACCCTGACGACGTGTTCCACTTTGCGCAGTCGATCCCGGCCTGACCCCCTATGGCGGAGGCATCTCGGCGGAGAGCTCAACGGGCGGAACCGGCGGCCCCGTGCCTGCAGGCGCAGTTGGTCGGCGGTTCGAAGCTACTCCTTGAGAAAAGCCAGGAGGTCCGCGTTGATCGTCGGCGCTTCCGTTGTCGGCATGCCGTGTGGGAATCCCTTGTACGTCTTCAGCGACCCGTTCTTGAGGAGCGCGGCGGACAAGGGACCCGAGTCGGCGTAGGGAACGATCTGATCGTCGTCGCCGTGCATCACGAGCGCTGGCACCGTGATCTGCTTCAAGTCCCCGGTGAAGTCCGTCTGCGAGAACCTCAGGGCTGACCCTTTAGGCGATCGCCCCGAGCTCCTCCCGGTCAACGTCGTCCAGTACGCCTGCGAAGCCTCCCGGCGCACGTCCCCTACGTCGAGAGCTCGTCGTCACAGCCGCCCGGAGGTCATAGGCGATCCGAAAGCCCGCCGTCATGGCTCGGTGATGGAGATCTCGATCTTCCCCAGTGCGCATGCTGCCGAAGCCTCCAACCTGCGTGTAAAGGGTGGCGCTGAAACCGAGGCTCGCACCGTGCACCGGATCCCGTTCGGCCGAATAGCGCTGTGTCCACCGCAGCGCCGTCGCACTTTCCTCGGCAACTCGGACCCGTCCCGCCCACATGTCCACTCCGGACAAGTAGGCCTCCAGCTGGACGGCGAGCCAGTCCTGCGGCACACGGGAATCAGCATCGGTTGTCGCCAACCAGATTCTCGCGGGGTCCTCCTCGTGCCAGAGTGACAGAAGGGCACGGCTGCCCGCTCGGCGAGCCATTCCCACGCTCCCGCATTCCTGGGGAACGACGAGGGCTCCGAACCGCGCTCGCCCAGGCATCGGCGATTGCCGAGCTGGCATCGCCACACTGGTCGAGCACAATGGCTACCCGGCACGAGATCGACGATGGCAGCGCAGCAACAGCCACCTCAAGAGCTTGCAGCGAGCCGGGGAGGCGCTTTTCCTCGTCGTGGACGGGCAGCACCACACCCACGGCGGCTACCGCCCGCCGAGCATGGCGTGGGATCACCGCCGCTCCCAGACGTCCAAGACAAACTCCTCTTCTCCGTGGTGGACAACAGTCACCAGACCCGGCAGTCCGGGCGATGATCTCGTGAGCCCGGTCGCCGGACAGTGGATAGTTCGTTTCGCCACGCCAGTGGACGCCGACGACATGCGCTCCGCGCACGGTCGACTCCGTCACGCACTTCATGATCCGGCCGAGGTCGGTGACGTCGAAGTAATACGCGATCTCACTGAGGACGACGAGGTCGAATGGTCCAGACGGCCACTGCGCCGGAATGGAGCGTTCCTCGAGCCAGACGTGCGACTTCCTTCGGAGTCGGGTTTCGGCCCGCTGCAGCGCGGAGAGAATGATGTCGCTCGAGAGGAGGCGATCACACCGGTTGGCGAGTAGCTCTGTCAGGACCCCTATGGAGCATCCCGGCTCGTACGCCGAGCGATAGCGAAATCGGGGCAGGCTGGCAACGGTGATCGCGTACTTGCGCTGTTCGTAAGGGCTGGTCTCGAATTCCCAGGGATCGTCAACGTCGCGGTACATCTCCTCGAAGTAGGCGCGGCCCGTCGATGTCATGAGCCCGCCTCGATGAACACCTCGAAGGGTCGCCAAAACCGCCTCAACACTGAGTCGGCCAAAATCGGTCCTGCACGGTCACCGAGCGGCCTTATCTGCGAAACGTAGGCGTGTGTCGCCCAACGCTTCCGGGCGGTTTGCCGCCGCCCCAAGTCCAATCGACGGCACTGACTCCAGGGGATGACCCCACTTCCCGGGGTTGTCCAGTGCCAGGTCCAGACCAAGTACTCGAGAACGGATGTGCACGTCGCGCGAGCGGCGGTGATCGTTGCGGTGCCGGTGGCCTCGTGATCTGGGTGGCCGTCCGATCGCCACGGGGTGAGGCAGAGGTCGTCAGGTCGGAGCAAGCGACTGAGGGCGTCCGTAAGATCCTGAAGCCGATCCGCAACAGCCCCGTCGGGAAGCCCGAGCCGCTGAACACGTGTGGTGCCACATCCCAGACGTTCGAGGGCAACCCGCGCCTCCGCTGCCCTTATCGCCGGCAGGTCGTAGCCTTGAGCACCAGCTCCGGCGTGAGACGCCTTCGCCATCAGTGACCGCGACCACGACCGTTTCGACACCGACACGATCCATGTATTGGAGCAGGCCGCCCGCACCGAGCACCTCGTCATCTGGATGCGGTGCTACGACAACCAGGCGACGGGGGCGCGTCGGATGCAGGGGTGGGAGTCCCGCAAGTTGTCTCGACCCGAGCCAGGTTCTCTCGTCGGTCCCAGGGTGCATATCGTCAACGACTAGCTCCATGGCCACTCACCACATGCCATGTGGCCCAGGACGTTGGCATCCTGTGGGCCGTGGTACTGAGCCAGATAGACATACAGATCGGCCACCCGCTGAGCCTGTTCTGCATTGAGGCAAAAGGGCCGAGCTCCCCCAGCCGCCGCGATATGCACCAACACTTGCTGTGCTGCGTGGTGGACGGCGTGACGTATGACAAGGGCCCGTCGCTTCGCATCGCCCGCACGGTCCCGGGGGTCGTCATCAATTTCTCGTGCTGCCGAATCGATTGCCCGGCGCATCAGGTCAATGTGGGCGACCGCATGTCCGAGCTCGGCCAAGACGAGCTCGGATGGATGTTGGCCAATGCCGCGGAGCACTTCTTGAACAAGACCGCGGGCGCCGCCATACCAGCAGGCGGCGACTCCTGTCGCCCCGAACCAGAACCCAGGACGCTCAAGGTAAAAGTTGGGCGGTCCGACGGCGCAACTCATCGGGACGGGCGGCCCCCCGAAATCAAGGGTCTCGCTCAGCGAATCGGCCATCCCGACGGCAGGCCACGATCCGGCATGCACGGCCGTGACGTTCTCGGCCACCGGAACGTCGAACAGCCGGTACCCGTCATCGGATTCGGCCGTCACCAGAGCTCGGTCGATATGGATACTGCCCGAACAGAAGGGCTTCTCTCCCGTCAGCCGCCAACCGTCCGCAGTGAGTCGCGCCGTCGTGCCGACCAGCAGGTTGCCGGGCCGCCCAGACCCCGTAGATTGCTCCTGAATCGGGTTCGTGGCCCGCTTCTTCCAGGATGGCCAATGCGTCGATATGGCCTTCGACCAATCGGGCAAGCGACAGATCCCGTGTCGCCCAATTGGCGAGCGCCGCGAAGCGAGCGGCCGTGCCGCCCGAGCCCGGCTTCGGGAGCATGGCTGCCCCCTCGGCCACGATTCCCCTCAGCTCCTCCCACACCTTCAACTCGCTGTCTCCTGAATCAGTTGCGTGAATCGACTGCTCGGTGCTTCCACAGGGCCACGACTCGAGCGAACCCGGCGCGAGGTGTGTTGGCCGTTCAGCACGGCGCCTTCACGTCAGGTTCTCCCTCTACGGCGATCTCCACTCGTTCGTACCCGTAGATGGCCAGCACCTTCGACGCGAGGGCGGTCCTGGACCGAAGCCTGACGGGTACCTCCGAACTGCAACGACCGATAGCGGCGTAGCCCTGAGCAGATATGAACTGGGACTGCGTCAAATCAAAGATCAATTCCTTCGGGCTCGCCGCCAGCACCTCGGTGATGACTCGCTCGAACTGCACCATCGAAGTGATATCGAGCTCACCCAGGAGAACGAGGGTGACAGATTCGTCATCGCGCCGGACGACTCGAATGTGGAATGAGGTGCCGTACCATAGATTCGGGACGTGGCTGCCTCGCACCGTCTGCAAGCGTCACGACCGTCCGCGACTGTTCGGCATCCGGATCGTTTCCTACTTCTTCTGGACTCGATACCAACTGTGCTCGGCACCGGAAACGAGGAACCCCAGAAGCCATACCAAGAGCAACACCACGGCAATGATCCACAACACGTGCAGTGCGAAACCGGCACCGGCGAAGATCAGTACGAGAAGCAACACCAGCAAGATCAAGCCCATGGCATAGGTCCTCTCCGAATCAATTGGTGCGGACGTCTGCAGGCTGCATCGTCCCTATTCCGAAGCGACCCCATGATGAAGACGAGCTCGATGTCTCGCTGAAGAGGCCATTCCCGGGGCGGAATGCTCCGCCTCCATCAGGAGGTGGAGCATTCCGCCTCCATCAGGATCGTTCACAGGCGTGTACGGGTCAATCACCCGATCGGGTGATTTTCGTATCCGGGTATGAGCGTATGGTTTGTGCGTGCCCAAATCGATCCGGGTCGCACTCGTCAACGATTACATGATCGTCCTTGAGGGACTCCGCTCCCTCCTCGAGTCCAGCGACCCCGAGATCCGGATCGTCGAACTCGACGTCCGGAAGGGGCCGAGACGAAGCGTCGACGTCACGCTTCTCGACACCTACGGAGAACCGGAAACCCTCGAGGAACGAGTGCGCTCTCTCGGCGCCGACCCCGAGAACGGAGCCATCGTGGTCTTCAGCTTTTCTGACCGCCCTCAGGCGGTCCGACGAGCTCTGCGCGCGGGCGCACAAGGTTTCATCTCCAAAGCCGTACCTCGGGATCAGATCATCGATGGCATCAGGGCGGCAGCAAGAGGCGAACAGGTCGTTTTGACCCAGAGGACGCAACACGCACAGATCGATCAAGCACTGCGGTGGCCGGGGCGCGAGAGAGGTCTCACCGAACGAGAAAGCGAGCTCTTGTCCTTGCTTTCGACGGGAATGACGAATCGCGAACTCGGCAATCACCTCTACATCAGCGAGAACACCGTCAAGACTCAACTCCGTCATCTCTACTCCAAGCTCGGCGTCCGCAACCGCGCCCAAGCGGCGTCCGTCGCCGGAGATGAGATCCTCGGAGAGCATCGCCGCCAATCCAATGTCGTCGAATAACAGGCATCCGGGCGGTTCGGCAAGGTGGCACCGGGGTTGGGATCACGGCGTGTGGGTATATATGAAAAATACCTACGCAATGAGAGGACGCACCATCGTGGCAACTGTCGATAAAGCCAAGAACAAAGCTCAAGAGGCGAAGGGACACGTCAAAGAGACGGCAGGCAAGTTGACGAATGACAAGTCTCTCGAAACCGAAGGCAAGAGCGACAAGGCCAAGGGGAACCTGAAGCAAGCTGGCGAAAAGGTGAAGGACGCGTTTAGGAAGTAAAGCGTAAAGCGTCCCACCCCGAACTCTAATTCGGCAGGTCGTCAAAAGAGAGCTCGGATCAGCGCGATTCGCGCTTCACAGTCCGGTCAAGCGGACTGCCCAGTGAAGGGTCAAAGGCATGGCACCGATTCAGACCTCGCCTGCGTGCCCAAAATGCAGTACGCGCAGGGTCGACGAATACACGTACTACGGATGTGTGGACAGCGGATCTATTGATGCTCACCGACATTGGGTCTGCGTCACCTGCGACTTTGAGTTTGCGACGCACTCGGACTCCTAGCGGGAGTTCGCGTATCAGGAGTTCACGTTGGAGAGGCAAGGGGCAGCAAGGCGATTGCGATGTCGATCTGAATCTGTCTGTTCGGGGCACGGATCAACTGTACGAAGGGCGGTAACTGCGCTCGATCGAGAAGAGAGAGTGAGATGCGGACTGTGATGACTCCCAGAACGATCAGGCGGTCCGCGATGCCGTCCCCTGGTGGGAAGCGACAAGTGTTCGGATGGTGAAGGTTCTGCTGATCATCCTCTGTCTCTTTCTGCCGTTTCTTGCGGTCCTCATCAAAGATGGGCCGTGCCTCAAGGTGCTCTGGGCTTTCCTTCTTCAGCTCTGCGGGCATATCCCCGGCGTGATTTACGGGATCTACCAGGTCGTCAAGGACTGACTGACACTTCCGCCTCGGCGTGAGCGATGCTCCGCCGTTCCGTGGATGTGACTTTTCCCTCACGTCGAAAGGCCGCACCTTGCCGAGCACCAAGCTCCCTCCGCCGCTTGTCGACGAAAGAGTCCGACGCCTCGACCAGACGCGTCAACGAAAGATGGCGATCTCGTCCCACCGCTATGTCAGGGGGAGCACCGCGCAGTTCTACGAGTGGCTCGGATCTGACTCGAACAGCCGCGGCGTCCCTGAAGGCCCGCCCATCTGGATCTGCGGTGACTGCCACGTGGGCAATCTCGGACCCGTTGCCGACACCAACGGTCGGGTGCGGATTCAAATTCGTGACCTCGATCAGACGGTCATCGGAAATCCTGCTCACGATCTCGTCCGATTGGCCCTGTCGCTCGCATCCGCGGCCAGAGGCTCTGATCTCCCGGGCGTCACTACGGCCTACATGCTCGAGGCGATCATGGACGGCTACGAATCTGCCTTTGAGCATGACTTTGACGAAGGCAAGGACAATCCCGAAGCCCCCGACGCCGTACGGCTGGTTATGAAGCGAGCAGCGAAGAGGACGTGGAAAGAGCTCGCACGGGACCGCATCGGAGATACGCGATCAAAGATCCCTCTGGGTAAGAAATTCTGGCCCGTCTCAGACGACGAGCTCCAAGAGCTGGAGACGGCTTTCGAAGATCGGTCGATGGTCCGGCTCGCCACAATGGTCAAGCGCCGGGATGATGATGCCTCAGTCGAGTTCATTGACGCGGCCTATTGGATGAAGGGCTGTAGCTCCTTGGGATTACTCCGCTATGCCGTGCTTCTCTCGGTGGAGGACAACGAGAATGACTCATCAGACCTGTGTCTCATGGACGTCAAGGAGGCCGTCGAGTCGGCCGCGCCCACGTCGAGCACCCAGATGCCAAAGAATCAGGCGCACCGAGTTATCGAAGGTGCGTTGCACATCTCGCCATTTTTGGGTGAACGAATGAGGGCGAGCACTTTGCTCGGGCGTCCCGTCTTCATACGCGAGCTGATGCCCCAGGACCTCAAGCTCGAGCTGAACGACCTCAATCCAAAGGAAGCGATGAAGGCGGCGGCCTTCCTTGCCACGGCGGTGGGTTTCGCTCATGCTCGTCAGATGGACTCCGCGACCCGTAGGTCGTGGAAACAGGAACTGAACCGGCACCGGACGAAAGACCTTGATGCCCCCCTGTGGCTGTGGACGGCGGTGGTCGGGCTCCTCGTCGAACACGAAGGGTCCTACCTTGAACACTGCCGGCGTTTCGCTCTCTCGGACGCCGAGACGTGAGCAGCACCCTGGGTGTGTTCCTCGCTCGCTGAAGTAGGCCCAGATCAGTCCATTATTGGAGTCGCGGCAAGGTAGCCCGGCTCGAGGAGCTCAACTCCGGGAGCTCGTTCCTTGAAGGCCCGACGGATGGGCTCCATGTCGGGAGCTCCGGCGAAACCGGGCAGCCAGTCGTCGTGGTGCGCCAGCACGACGCGGCGAGTCGCGAGAGACCTTGCTTCTTCAGCGACAAAATCGGCCAGAGATCCCTGAACCGGTTCGCCATCGATATTCGCCCTCCCGGCCGCAGCCAGGATCGCCACGTCCGGCCGCAGCTCGCCGAGAATGGAGCTCCAGTGGCCGGAGGTGTCTTGAAAGAGGAGTGAGCCCTCGGGCAATTCGAAGAGGTAGAGGAGGGCTCCCCCGTCCCCGCGGTCACTGTGGGCGCCGCTGGCCGAGAGTAAGTGTTCGATTGACGACCGGTCCAGGGTGGTCGACATTGCTCGGTGGAGCTGCTTCATGCGCGCAGAGCGCTCCTGCCAGGTGACGCCGAGGTCCCCGAGACAGACCTCTCCGGAGTCAGCCCCGTGCGTACCGGTCCAGATGCACGAATGCTGGCTCGGAAACACAGACACGAACACCTCGGGACCCAGTGCGATCCGTTCGCCTCCGGCGACACAGATCATACGGTCGAGCGGGACGCCGGCCTGCTCGAGCAGCCGCACCGTCTCGTAACTCCCGATCAACGAAGCCTCGGTCTGCGCCATTATCCGTTCGGCACCCCAGAGGTGGTCAAAGTGAGAGTGCCCGACGACGATCCAATCGCATGCGTCGATCTCGTCGGCCCGGAGCCCTGTGCCCGCCGCGCCCGGCGCTCGATCGATGTAGGCATCGAGAAACAAGGTGAGTCCCGCGGCCTGGAGCCGGAACGTGGAGCATCCGAACCAATCAAGGGTTGTGCTCATGAAATCAGGACCCGACCGCCTCAGCAACGGGGCCCTCATTTTGACGAGCGTCATATTCGACTCTGGCCGCGGCCACTTGACCACGGTGCTCCATCGCCCAACTCACCAGACCACGCACAGACTCGAGCAGGGTCGAACCCAGGTCGGTGAGCGCGTACTCCACCTTCGGTGGCACGACCGGGTAGACCGTGCGTTCCACCAGGCCGTCGCGCTCGAGCTGGCGGAGGGTCAGGGCCAGCATCCGCTGGCTGATGCCCTCGACCTCACGGCGAAGCTCGGTGAAACGGCGAGTGCCCTGGTCGAGCATGGCGATCACCAGAATCGACCACTTGTCCCCGACCCGGTTCAGGATCTGACGGACATCGATGGCCTCGGGGGTATGGCAGCTGTCGGTCACACCATGGACGCCATCGGGGTTCAACAAGGGACGAACCTCGACCGGTCTCGCCGGTATCGCGGGTGTTACCGGGTGACCTCGACGTGCCGTCTTCCATTCCTTCTCATGATGACGGAGGATGGGACGACTTACAAGTAGGAACTGACCAGATGAAAGGGAACTAAGTGACCAAAAATGCTCGTCCGACGGTCGTCGTGATCGGGGGCGGCTATGGCGGCGTCAACGTGGCCAAGGCCCTCGATGAGGTGGCCGATGTGACCTTGGTCGAGCCCAAGGACGCCTTCTTCCACAACGTCGCCGCACTCCGCGGTCTGGTTGACCCAACGCTTTCTCCCCACCATCTTCATCCCCTATAACGGGCTCCTCGCCAACGGTCGGATCGTCCATGATCGGGCAACCGAGGTCGACGGCTCCAGGGTCGTCCTCAGGTCGGGAGGAGTGCTCACCCCGGACTTCGTCGTCTTGGCCTCTGGTTCGACGTATCCGTTCCCGGCCAAGGCCGGCGCCGACCGGGCCGACGACTCCCAGGACCGTGTGCGTTCGACGCACAAGGCCCTGGCCGAGGCAGAGCATGCCTTGCTGCTGGGTGGAGGGCCTGTAGGGATCGAGCTGGCCGGTGAGATTCGAGCCGTGTGGCCGGACAAAGCCGTGACCATCGTGGACATGGCGGACGACATCTTGAGCGATCGATTCTCCGTCGAACTGCGATCCGAGCTCCGGCGCCAGCTGGAAGACATCAACGTCGAGCTGGTGCTCGGAAGCGCCCTACGTGAAGGAGAGCCCCCAACCGCCCCGGGCGAGCTCGCGCCCTTCACTGTCACGACCTTGTCGGGACGAGTGATCACCGCCGACATCTGGTTCCGCTGCTTCGGCGTGACACCGGTGAGCGATTACCTCGCTGGTCCACTCGCCTCCGCACGTACGCCTGAGGGGTTTATCGAGGTTGACCGGCACCTCCGGGTTCCTGGTCACAAGAACGTCTATGCGCTCGGCGACGTCTCGACCGCGGACACCAAAATGGCCGGCTTCGCCGGCTTACAGGCTGCGGTCGTGGCCTCGAACGTGACGGCGACCATCTCCGGATCGGAAGAGCTCGAGTCCTACGAATCCCTGGGACCGGTGATCGCGATCACGATCGGCCCGGACGGCGGCGCAGGACAGTTTCCGGGCCAAGAAGGCATTGCGGGACCCGAGGTCATCGCTCAGGCGAAGGGGCGCACCATGATGGTCGATCGCTATTCGGAAATTCTCGGTGCCTCCGGACGCGGCTGACCATAGTCGACGAGGCGGGCTGCCCCGATCATGTGCCTCACATCATTTCGGACCGGGTCGACGCCTACTTCCCGTCAATGCCTTCCTCGGACCGGGGAGCACACAAGTAGTCGAGAAGGCCGGTGATCTCGAGCACGCTTCGGACAGCGGGCTGGGGAGAGACAATGGACAGATGGCCGCCCCGCTCTGTCACTTGCTTGGAAGCTGTCACCATCGCAGAGATACCGCTCGAATCGCAGAAGCTCAAGCCCGAGAGATCCAACCGCACATCCGCGCCATCCGCGCCTAACCCCTTGAGACACGCCTCCAGCTGGCCCGCCGTCGACAGGTCGAGTTCGCCGAGCAGCTTCACGACGGCGGGCCCTTCGCCGTCCAGTAATTCAGCGCTGAAGCACACTGCCCCGCTAATTCCGCCCGGTGGATTCTGAATGGTCATCTTGCTACTCACCCCCTGAGTCACTGAGGACAACGCAACCAACAACCAAACTCGAAAGCGGTACTTCCGGAGCCCCCCATGAGGCCTCGTGCGGCAAAAGGTAATCCTCCCAAAATGGGGGGTCAACTGGAATTCGGCGCCCGTCGAGGCGGTGACGAGGAGACCGTTTTCCTTGTTGGGCCGGGATCTCCGTGCTTGGACCGGGACGTGATCAGATAAGGGTCCGTCTGACACGGTAAGGAGGAGCACAGGTGCCTGAATACCAACCCCTCGTCGCCGATCTGATCGTCGAATGCCTCGAACGAGAAGGCGTGACCCACGTGTTCGGGATTCCCGGAGAGGAGAACATTCACCTCGTCGACGCCCTGTCCCGCTCATCCATCCGATTCGTCCTCGTCCGTCACGAGCAAGGGGCCTCATTCATGGCGGAGACATACGGAAGGCTGACCGGGAAGGCCGGGGTCTGTCTGGCCACCCTCGGTCCCGGAGCGATCAACCTCCTCCTCGGTGTCGCAGACGCAACGACCAACTCGACGCCGCTTATGGCTCTTTCTGCGCAGGTCGGAATGAATCGGAGCTTCAAGGAGTCGCACCAGGGTGTCGATCTAGTGTCGATGTTTGCTCCTGTGACGAAATGGTCGGCCCTCGTCGCGACGCGAGAGGCGCCACCGGAGATGATCAGGAAGGCCTTCAAACTCGCCCAGACCGAGCGGCCCGGCGCCGTGTATCTCGCCGTGCCCGAAGACATCGAGAGCGCCGCGGCACCGCAGGACGCGACACCACTGGAGGTCAACGTTCCCCGGCCCGACGAGCCATCCCCGAGCCAGGTGGCCCGCGCCGCTTCCATACTCAAGGCGGCATCCAATCCAATCGTCCTCGCCGGCCACGGCGCAGCTCGGGCCGGTGCCGGACCCGCCCTGATGCGCTTCGCCGAGACCCTTGGGGTCTCGGTGGCCACGACGTTCCATGGCAAGGGCGTGTTTCCCGACGACCACCCACAGGCCCTGGGTGCGATCGGATTCATGCGGCACGACTACGCGAACTTCGGATTCGACCAAGCCGACGCGATCGTCACGGTCGGCTACGAACTCCAGGAGTTCGACCCGGTGCGGATCAATCCCGGAGGTGACAAGGAGATCATCCACATCCACCGATTTCCGGCCGAAGTCGACCGCCACTACAACGTCGCCGTTGGGCTGCAGGCAGACATCGGTCACAGCCTGGACGCCCTGGCGGCCGCCTTGGACTGTCACTTCGAGAATCAGACGGCGAACCTCCAAATCCGCGAGCTCTTGGCCAACGAGCTGGACCAGGGGATTTCGGACGACAGATTCCCCATGGCTCCGGCGCGCGTCGTGGCCGACACCCGGGCGGCGATGGGGCGCGACGACATCGTGCTGGTCGACACCGGCGCTCTCAAAATGTGGATGGCCCGGCTGTACCGCACGTACGCACCGAACACCTGCCTCATCTCGAACGGTCTTTCAACAATGGCGTGGTCCCTGCCGGGTGCCATCGGCGCCAAGGTGGCGCGACCAGACGCCCGGGTCCTCGTCGCTACCGGTGACGGGGGGTTTCTCATGAACTCTCAGGAAATAGAGACCGCGCTGCGAGAACGAATCCCCATGGTCATCCTGATCTGGGTCGACGATGCCTACGGCCTCATCAGCTGGAAGATGGATCTCGAGCTCGGGCACCACGTCGACACCACCTTCGACAATCCGGACTTCGTGGCGTATGCCGAGAGTTTCGGGGCGGTCGGCTACGAGATCAGGTCGCCCGACCAGCTGCTGCCGACCCTGCAGGCGGCCCTGGCCGAGGACACCGTCTCCGTCATCGCCTGTCCGGTCGACTACTCGGCAAACCTGGAGCTGATTCGTTCCCTCGGGGAGCTCGATGAATCCCTGTCGTAGGGGCATTCGGATTCTTGTCGAAACAGAGCGCTCCCGAGTAGCCTGACCCGAGCATCGGCACCGATATCGGGGGTTTACGTGCTGTAGGCCACCACCTCGACAAACAGGAGAGGCAACAACCGACAGGTGTCCGAGTCTTCAGCCGTGCAGTTCGAGGAAGCCGGTTCGGTCGTCATCATTCGGATCGATGACGGCAAGGTCAATGCCTTCACCGAAGAGCTTCTGTCGTCTTTGTCGGAGGCGCTCGAGTTCGCCGTGGCCCGAGACAGGGTCGCCTTAATTCTCGGCAGAGATGGATGCCTGTCCGCCGGATTCAATCTCTCGACCATGCGCGGCGACGCCGGCGACAGGAGGAATCTCGTTCTCGCTGGGTTGGAGCTGGCCCTGAAGGTCTTCGAATCCCCGGTACCTGTCGCGGTCGGCTGCACGGGCCACGCCATCGCCGCCGGCACCCTTCTTCTCATGGCGGCAGACCACGTCATTGTCGGAGACCGGCCGGTGAAGATCGGGTTGAACGAGACGTCCATCGGGATCGAACTTTCTCCGTTTGTCCTCGAGCTCGCCCGCTACCGGCTCCTGCCCTCCGCGTACAACCAGATACTGCAAGGAAACCTCTACGACGCAAAGGCTGCACAGCTGGCTGGCTACGTCGATGAGGTTGTCGCGTCAGACGACTTACTACCCCGCTGCATCGAGGTGGCGAACCATTTGGCAAGTTTCGACCTGTTGAGCTACCGCCGGACGAAAGCGGCGATGAGGTCGAAGGCAACTTCGGCGCTACGTTCGGCTCTCGAGCGTAAGCGTTCGGAATAGGTCGCGACCGGACGGATCGATCCGCCTTAGATTCGCGAAGCATCCGCCCCACTATCGGAGGACACTTTGACCAAACCTGGACCTCTGCTCGCTGCAGACGAGGGTCTCACTCACCAGATCGCGGATACATTCGCCCGGGTTGGGCAGTCCGACCGGTCGTGGACCGAGAAGGTATGGGCCATGGCCGCATCCCGGGACGGATCGCTGAGCGTGGCGTTCGGTTTGGGAAAGTACATCAATCGGAATGTGATGGACGCCTTTGCCGGTGTGTCACGGGGAACCGAACAGTGGACCGTTCGTTCCAGCCGCCGCCTGTCTCCAGACTTTGAGCAGCACAGCGTCGGCCCCGTCGCCTACGACATCGTCGAGCCCTTGCAGCGAACCCGGTATCGGCTCGCGGCGAACGACGTCGTCCCGATTCTCTTCGATGTCGAGATTGAGGGGGTGGCCCCGCCCGCCATGGAGGAACATGAGACCCACATCAGCCGGAGCCGGGCTCGCATCGACGCCGACATCATGCGTTTCCACCAGAGCGGCGTGGCAAGGGGGTGGGTGGAGGTAGAGGGTGCGCGCTTCGAGATAGACGACCAGCTCTGGGTCGGTGCCCGCGACCGGTCGTGGGGCGTCCGCTACGGCGTCGGCGTTCCCTCCGCGGACATCGAGGCCCAACCGATGCCCGCGGACGCCTCGGGGATGTTCGTGTGGATGCCGGTCACGATGACCCGGACCGATGGACGTTCGTTCACCCTCTTCGTCTACTACCAGCGGTTCAGCGGACCGGGCTGGTCGACCGGCAGTGCCCGGGGGGCGATTGAACTCCCTGATGGAAGGGTCAAGCCCTTCCGGGATGTCGTCCCCGAATTGCGGTTCCAAGACGACAATCGCCGGCTGCTCGGCGGCACGATCCGGGCTGTGCTTCCAGACGAGACTCTGTGCTCCTACCGGATCGAGCCGGTGTCAGCGACGGGCTTCCACCTCGGCACCGGGCTCTACGGCGGCTTTGAAGGGCACTACCAGGGTGAGTGGCGAGGCGATCTTCATACCGACGGTGAACACATCACCGAATGTGACTCCGTTCCGGTGGCTCGCCGAATCCATCAGCATCGCGACTGCATCGTGAGGGTGGAGAGTCTCGAGGATGGGTCGATCGGAGTCGGAACCCTGCAGTCCAACGCGGTGGGACCCCATCCCGAGATGAGCCTCACCGCCGCCGCCTCGTTTCTCTAGGACGGTGAGGCAGGATCCCCCAGGCCTTGACGAGCGGCGCTCACGTCAAGCCCGCTGGACCCGGTGTCGATCAACTTCTGCCACCGCTCAGAAATGGCATGAGCGATCGGGACGGCGTCGGCGCCTCCTTCGGATACGGCGAGATCAAGGTCCTTGAGCGCCCAGTCCAGCGAGAAATCCGCATGGAAGTCGTGCTCCATCATCTTCTCCAATTTCGCCATGGCGTAATCAGAGGCAAGCGGGTTGCCCTTCAACGCCGTGAGCAGAGAATCGTTGACGACGCCGAGTCGTTCGGCCAGAGCCGCCGCTTCCGCCGCCCCCTCGGCTTGGAAGGCGAGCCACGTGTTCAAGACGAGCTTTAATCGACTGCCGCCCCCGGCAGGACCGAGCCACAGCGTCGCCCGCCCGAGCGCCCCGAACACCGGCTCGAGACGTTGCGCGGCCGAGTCCTCACCTGAGGCCAGGATCAACAATTGCCCTGCTTCGGCTGGGGCCCGACTGCCCGAGACCGGCGCATCGACGAAGGTCACGTCGGGGCGATTCCGGGCGGCTTCGGCAGCGAACCCGTCCGTGGCATCCGCCCCAACGGTCGCCATCTGGGCCCAGATCGAACCCGGAGTCATCGCCTGGAGGGCCGACGCGTCGAACATGACGGCCCGAGTCACCTCAGCCGTCGGCAACATGGTGATGACGACGTCTGCGTCCGCCGCAGCCTCGGCCGCGCTTTCATGGATGGTTGCGCCCTGCTGCGTGAACGTCGTCTTCGACTCGATGTGGCGGGACCACAGCACCACTCCAAAGCCGACGTCGAGCAGCCGCTTGGCCATCGCCCCGCCCATGGTGCCAACCCCCAGCATCGCCACTCGTGACGGTCGTTCTGCCGCCTGCTGTCCGATACTCATGACCGCCCTCCCTTCCGCGAGCTCAGACCTCGGTCTTCTCGGATCAGCCTGACAATCCGCTGTCGGCGCTGATCCGGGTGGCCAGACGCCCGAGTTCTTCCGGAAGGTCCGCGGGAATGTGCCGTATGGCCTCCCCGTCGTCACCGACATCGTCGATGGCCTTGACCAGTCTGCTCATGGCATGCGTCAAATCTGCGGCAGCTGTTGTGACGGCCTCTGTCTCGGTGCTCATGTCACATCCTTTCTGAACTCAGAATCACGCTAGCGGTCCGGGATATCCGAATGCGACTGAAGGTTCCTGCGGCACAGGTCCCAGTACCGCGGCGCATTAGCTCCAGCCGAGTACCGGCTCCCTCGCCGTTGAAAATGGCCGCCGCTGCCCTAGTGGTCTCAAGCTCGGCATCGAATTCGGCGATGGTCTTGAGTGCCTGGGCCTGCTCGTCAGCTCCTATTGGCCGTTCACAGCCGTCAGAGCTCGAAAGCTACCTGCGGCTCGCCCGCCTCCTCGAGCACCTCTTCGAGGGCGGCCACGGGGGCGCTCGTCGTCGCAGCGGGCAGCTTGGGC
Source organism: uncultured Acidimicrobiaceae bacterium (assembly GCA_963734395.1). Lineage (GTDB taxonomy): Bacteria > Actinomycetota > Acidimicrobiia > Acidimicrobiales > RAAP-2 > Bog-756. The sequence goes on from CAVTGY010000001.1 coordinate 24,208, forward strand.
AGTGCCAAGGCCAAGAGCGCGCCGACGACCAGCCCTCCACCGGCAATGACGAAAGCCGCCCGGTAGCCGGCGGTCAGGGATGCTGCCACGTTGTGCGAACCCACGAGGTGGTTGGTGGCGATCGTGGTGGCAATGGTGGCCATGACGGCCAGGCCCACGGCACCGCCCATCTGGCGGGTGGTGTTGATCAGGCCCGAGGCCAGCCCCGCCTCGTGCGGTGGCACTCCGGCGGTGGCCGACAGGGTCATCGGGACGAACGACATCCCGATGCCGAGGCCGATGAGGATGACCGGACCGAGTACGTGGGATGAGGTAGGAGTCGCCGGCCCCGACGGTCGCGAGCCAAAAGAGCCCAACTGCGGCCAGGACCCGGACCGAGCATCAACTGCCGTCGGGCTCCGATGACCTGAACCAGTCGCGTGCCGATCAGGGCGCCGGCCAACGTGCAGAGTCCAGCGGGCAAGGAAGGCGAGGCCGGTTCGCAGGGCGGAGTAGCCGTTGACGTCTTGGAGGTACAGCGAGAGGAAGAAGTAGGTCCCGAAGAGTCCCGCTCCGATGGTGACGGCGATCCCGTTGGCGACCGACAAGGAGCGGCGACGGAAGATGCTGAGAGGGATGAGTGGGTCCCGGGCGAAGCGGGCCTCGTTCACGAAGAAGATGGCCAGCAGGGCCACGCCGACGGCGAGTGTGCCGATGGTCCGTGGCCGATCCCCAGGGGTGCTCGTTGGTGCTCACGATGCCGTAGACCAAGACGGCCAGACCGCCGGTGACAGTGACGGCGCCCGGGATGTCGAGCGCCTTCTTGGGACCGCGCTCCTCGGTCCGCGGCAGCGCCAACCACGCGCCGACCATCAGCACCACGCCGATCGGCACGTTGACGAAGAGCACCCATCGCCAGTTGAGGAGACTGGTCAGCACGCCACCGGCGAGTACGCCGACCGCCGCCCCGCTGGCTGCCGTGGCCGACCACGCGCCCAGGGCCCGCCGGCGTTCGCTGGGGTCGGTGAACGTCGTCACCAAGATGCTCAAGGTGGCCGGGGCAAGGATGGCACCGCCGATCCCCTGGGCCGCGCGGGCCGCGATGAGCCAGCTCCCGCTCTGTGCCATGCCACCGATGCAGGCTGCAGATCGTGAAGACGCCGAGGCCGATCATGAAGACCCGGCGACGGCCGAAGAGATCGGCGGCCCGACCGCCCAGCATCAGGAACCCGGCAAAGGTGAGTGTGTAGGCGTTCACCACCCACTGCTGGCCGGCGACCGAAAGCCCAGGCTGTCGCGCATCTGGGGAAGGGCCACGTTGACGATCGCCACGTCGAGGACGACCATGAACTGGGCGATGCAGCAGATGACCAGGATTGCCCTGGTCGGGAGTCGGTGTTCGGTGGTGTGCTGGTCCACGGCGCAGCTCCTCGGATTGCCGGATATCGTTTAACGTTAAGATATTAGATCTTGAGAGATCTAGTCAAGTCTCTGAACGTTGAAAGAAGTACGGTCTGCTCGTGCCCGATGAAGAGCCACAGGACGACATCGACCGGGTGGTCGCCTTCTGGAAGGACGAGAACCCCGAGCTCGACGTGACCACCAAGGCGGTCACTATGCGCCTGCGCCGTGCCTCCCAGCACCTGGAACGGGCGGTCCGCGCCAACCTCGCCGACAGCGGCGTCGACGAGTACTGGGAGATCGAAGTGCTCCTCACCCTGCGTCGTGCTCCGGACCACCGGGCGAGCGCCGGCGACCTCGGGCGCGAGTGCCAGGTGACTTCGGGAGCTATCACCAACCGGATCAGCCGGCTGGAGAAGCGGGGCTGGGTACGCCGGGACGTCGACCCCGACGATCGCCGTCAGGTGCTGGTCAGCCTCGACGACGGCCGGCCTCGCCCAGGCCGATCACATCATCGCCATGAAGACGCAGGCCGAGCGGTGGGCCTTCGACGGCGTTGACCGGGAGCTCCTCGAGCGAATCGCCCAAGACCTACGAACACTTCTTCTCGGCTTCGAGACACGGAGCGAAGAAGTCGACAGCACCGAGCGCGATTTCGAGTTAGTTCCTTTCAGGCGACCGGCCGAGCTGCTTCACCGAGCCCGGCGCCACAGCGCCCTGAACTACCTGACCCGATCGAGTTCGAAGATCTGCACTCAACCCACATCCACCAGGCCGCATTGTCACAACCGCGGTCCACCGAACGGGGTCAGGTCCACGCGGTCCACCAAATGGGGTCAAGTCGAGATCACCCCCAGAAGTGCTCGCGACAAGAGGGTGGGGAGCCTCTGCCGAGACTGACCCAAGTATCCAATTCACGGGTAGACCCGAGCGCATGAGCCGGAGGGGGTCATCCCAGCGACTACGACTTGGTCGTTCTCGTAACCCCAGTGTGGGAACAGGTCGGCCAAGACGGCTTCGACTACGCGGTCAGGACGGTGACAGACGGCAGTTTCGTCGGGAGAATCTCGGGCCCCAGAAGCGGGGTTTCGGAGGGCTCGGGCCGGGGTCTACTCAGTGGGCTTTTGGCTGGGACACGACCCGGGAATCCCACCGGATCCGGTCCGGCCAAAGGGGTGGGAAAGGCGAACTTCCTCGTCGGGGTGGGCGGGCGGAGGAATCGCCGGGACTGAAGCCGCTCTAGACCGGATCCACAGAGCGGCCCAACAATCCGCCACGGCTGGAGCGGCTCTTCGAATATCCCATGCCACACACACATCACGTCCCCAGCGACTGGGGCACTCCTACGAAGTAGACCGTTCTTTCATAGGTCAGGATGGGCGCTCAGCGGCGATCTGTCACCGACCAGCCATAAATGGCCGAATGGATCAATAAATCCACCTTGGCGATGCGTCCCCCACGGCACCTCGTGGTTACGAATCTCGTCGATGCTGCCGTCTGCTCCGGCCGCTACGGCCCGCGCGATGAATCGGTCCGGATCATCCACGAAGACTTCGACGCGTACCGTTCTGCCGCCCAGAGAAAAGGGGGTATCCCAGCCGTTGTTCTCGGGCTCACCAAGGAAGAAGGGTGCTCCCTCCACCGTCATTCCGACGACTCCGCTGAGGTTCCACAACTCACTCGCACCGATTGCTTCGGCGTACCACTTCGCGGCGGCGGAAGCGTCGGGTACCGCGAGCATTACGGAGATAATTGGATCCTGAGGGCTAGACGTCATGGCCAATTCTCTATCAGGGCCCGATCGGTCGATGGCCGTAAAGTCGTTCACACGTCGGTCCATGTTCTCCCGAACACGCCTTGAGCACGCAGGCGAACGGGGGCAGTCCATAGCCACGAATGAACGTCTGCCACACTGAAGGCATAGCGGAGGGACCGTCGCGCCACCCCTGGGAAGATTGGGTGTGAGACGAAATCGTGTTCGGGGGCATTGCCGCCGACCAGCCGCAGGGTCGCAAACCATACGCCCACGGCCTGGACCATGCTCTCGCCGAGCACCTGCGTCTCGATGGCGGCGGTCGGACCGAGCCGCCCCGATGGAACTTTCGGCAGCCTGATACGTAAGACAGGGTGATGGCAGTAGAAGGCGAGAGCGACGCAGCGCTGATCCGGGCAGCTCAGAACGATTCGACATCGTTCGGCACCCTCTTCGACCGTCACTTTGGCGCCGTCTACCGGTTCTGCGCCCGGCGAGTCGGGAGCGACTTGGCCGAGGACATTGCCGGCGAGACGTTCCGACGGGCGTTCGAGGCTCGCCGCTCGTATGACCTGCGGCAGCCCAATGCGCTTCCGTGGTTGTTGCGCATAGCCCTGAACCTGATGCGCGACGCGATCCGTGCGAGAGCGGCCGAGGATCGCGCCTACGCCAGATTACGAGTCTTCGCACGCACCGGGGCGCCAAGCGAGGAAGACCAAGTCCCCAAAAGCGCCGAGGCGCGCGCGGAGCTCGCACGGCTCGCTCGCCTGCTTCTCGCCGAGCCTCAAGAAGACGTGGATGCCTTGTTCCTCCATGTCTGGGATGGATTGAGCTACGTCGACGTGGCAACTGCTCTGGGGGTTCCCGTTGGCACGGTGCGTTCCCGGTTGAGCCGACTTCGCCAACGTCTCGCAACGACGCTGGACAACCAGGTCGACCACTCGCAAGAAACGCATCTGAAAGCAAAGGAGTAGCAATGGACCGAATCGCTGATCTCGTACACCATCTCGAACCGGAGGCGCCACTTCCTTCGGAGGACGTCCGGGCCCGTCAGACGCGATGCACTTCTCCGTTCGGTGGCGCTGGCGGACGAAGGGCGCACGCGCTCACGACGCTGGCGTTTTCGGCACAAAGGCTGGATCCTTGCGGGCACCGGTGCGGCAGCCGCTGTGGTCGTCGCGGCGGTCTTGGTAAATCGTTCCTCCCCGTCGTCGCCCCCCCCATCAGTTGCAACGTCGGCCGTGCTCACGGCCATCACGCATACGCTGGCCAACGTTGGCAACGACATCGAAGAGGTCCAGTCGTCGGTACCCAGGACCCCGCTGTCCACGACCTCGTGGGTTGACCTGTCCACCGGGGCCTGCCGCAGAGACACGTCGCTCAACGGTCATCCCTCTTTGACGATATTCGTCGAGCAAGGCAACGCTGTCTTCATCAACCACGACCTCCGGGAGTGGTGGAGCCGCAGTACCGAGGGCGTGAGCTGTGAGCCACTGACCCCCGAGGGCATCGAGCACGGTCTGGCTGCAGGCCATTATGTGGTTGACGGCCACGTCATCCTCGATGGGCAGGCTTCGCTGCGACTCGTGTCAACGTCGGCAACCACGGGGCCGCATCCAGTGACGCAACTGGCGACTCTATGGGTGAACGCGGCGACCTACCTGCCGATCCAATCGACATCGAACGGCCATCTTCCCGAACAGACGACCTTCACCTGGCTGTCAGCCACACCCACCAACGCAGCGACTCTCAACATCACGGTTCCTGCCGGCTTCCGACAGGTTGCGCCCCCAGCCCCAGAAAGACAGTCAAGTGGCTAGAGCACCTGCTCGAAGTCGGCGACTTCGGCTCAACTTGGCGATGGCCGGAGTCCTCACCGTCGGCGTCGCTGTTGGGGCCTGTAGCTGCGGCACGACGCCCAGCACCATCGATAACCGATCGGCCGACGTCAGTACGCAAGTCCCAGCGGCCAGCGAGGTGGTCCAGGGTCCCTTGGTGCCCACGGCCGATCCCTTCTATCGCTGGGCGGGATCACTTCGCCACGACGCGCCTGCCACGGTCCTCCGAACCCGTTCGGTCACCGTTACCAGAGCCCAGGTGTCCACGCCGGTGAAGGTGACCCAGCTCCTCTACGTCACCACCAACGAGCTCGGTCACAGGACCGTATCGGTGGCCACCGTGGTCCATCCTCTGGAGAAAGCACCATCGGCCACCGCTCCATTGGTCTCCTACCAGGCCGCTTACGACGCCCTGGGGGCGCAGTGTGAACCCAGCTACACCTTCCCACTGACCCTGCAGCACGAGACGCTGCCTGCCCCCATTCCCCTCCAATACGCCGCCGAGGGCTACGACGTGGTCACCTCGGACTATGAGGGGGAAGATCTCGCATACGGGGCGGGTCAGCAGAGCGGTTATGAGACCCTCGATGCCATCCGGGCGGCTGAGAAGTGGCTTGGCGTGGCCGAGACTTCCACCCCAGTTGGAATGGTCGGCTACTCAGGCGGCTCCATCGCCACGGAGTTCGCGTCGGAGCTGGCCCACACCTACGCCCCCAACCTCGACATCGTGGGCGTGGCCGAAGGCGGCATCCCAGTCGACTTGTTCCACAACATCGCCTACGTCGACCATCCGGGTTCGAGTTGGACCTGGGTCATCGGGGCTCTCATGGTGGGCTTGGCTCGGGGATTCGATATTCACGACATCGACGACTTCCTCACGCCCAAGGGAATTGCCGTCGTGAAGGCCGATCAGACCCAATGTGTAGGTGACTTCACTGATCTCACGATCAGGCAGATGTTCAAGCCTCAATACCAGAACTTCACAAAGGTGCCGCTTTTCGTTGGCATCCTCGACCGCCTGATCATGAGCCGAACGGGCACGCCGCGCGCCCCGCTGTTCATCGGGAATGCCCTCTCGGACTCGATCGGCGACGGAGTCATGGTCGCCAAGGACGTTCAACAGCTCGCCTACACCTACTGTCGCCGTGGTGTCCCAGTTGAGTTACACCTCTTCGCTGGGCTCAGCCACGTCCAAGCCGGGCAGCCATTCTTGGAACAGGCTCAGGCCTTCTTGACCCAGCGCTTCGAGGGTCTGCCCTTCCAGGACGGCTGCAGTTACATCAGCCCGGGTGACTCCATCGCCCCGATGCGGTACGGACGAGGCGGCGCAAGCCTGTGACCGGATCCGTTTGCGGTTCGATGCGATGTCCCGTCGGGACCGAGCTCGGTCGTAACGACGGCTTGCTGCGACATCGCTCGGGGTGGACGTGAGGCTGATGAAGGCGCAATTGCGCTTCACACGTGCCATCGGGCACAAAGACATCTTCTTGGAGAACTTCTCCGATGATGGGGGGAGGATTGGATGGACTCTGGAAGGCGTGACTTCCACCGAGCGGCTCAAAATGCAGAGCAAGGATGGACTCACAGTGGCTCAGTGGACCGTTCCGCAATTCGAGGCACCGCTCAAGGACCGCGCCTACCGCATCACCCTTTACCGAATGGGCGGCAAGGGTTCTCTGAATTGCCGAGATCACCGCTTCGCCTTCGGCCGGATCGTGGGTGAGGAGAAGCAGCGTGGACCCGGCGGAGAGCTCGAATGAGGCTGAGAGACCAACACCTGATTCGGATGGAGCAGATTGAACCAGCCGAGGCCCGGTTCCATGGAAGATCAACGCGCTTGTTCCGTGGCCCGCTCGCCCCAGTTCGACACGTCCATTGGTCGGATCGACCATGACATAGACACAGTCAGCAAGGGCAGCACTCGTTTCGGCGAGTTCGAGTGGGACACGGCCCGCCATGGCATAGGCCCATACTGTCTCTTTCGTTTCGAGCGCTGAGGTAGTCACCGTTGGCACGCATCTCCCGACCCCTGCCAGTATTCGCCTCCCGCTGACCGGAGAGAGCTCAAACCACGTACGAGTGGCGTTTTCGTCGAATGTGGGTGCCGGTCCCGCCGCCACTGCGACCAGGCCCAGACTACGAAGCTGCACATCGGCACCTTCGTAGGAATACTCGTATCGAGACTCGTTCGTTTCGAAATAAAAGGTCGTCGTCACGTCACAACTCCTTTCTCATCAGTGACTGATCGGCCCCGGCCCCGGGCGAAATCGCCAATGACTCCAATCCGCCCGGGGCCGCCTCTTTCCTGCGAGAGCCCAGCCCTCCGACTGCTCATGCGGCATCCCAATGACCAGGCTCGACGGTTCCCACCCCAGAAGATTTGACAGAGCCTCCTTTCTGGTTGTCCTCAACGGACCTTCAGGGGTGGCTGTGTCTATGCGGAAATAAGTTCGCTCTCGGCCCGACTTTGGACTTGGATCCGCCGCGGCTTAGCGTGCGGAGCAATGGGAATCGAGAGGGTGAGCACACCGGCCTGATACTGGGCCTCGATGTGCTCGGTGTCGAGATTCGTTCCGAGAAACACCTGGCGGACGTAGGTGCCGTAGGCGCGTTCGGCGATCAGCACTTCGACCTCTTCGCTCTTGGGCGGTGCGGGCCTCTCGGCCTTGATCGTCAAGACGTTGTCTTCCACAGTCAAGTCGACCGATTCAGCCGACACGCCGGGTAAGTCAAGAGTGATCAGGAAGGTGTCGACCTTGCGAAATGCATCCAGGGGCATCTGCATCTGCCGGCCATTTTGGGCACTGCCGGCCAACTGTTGAAAGAGTCGGTCAACATCACGAAACGGGTCTGAACGTACGAGAGCCATTGCGGTTCCTCCTTATGTGTGAGCTCCCATCCTCAGTGCCACTGATGAGCGTGACAGTGGAATTATTAGCACTCTCTCACCGAGAGTGCTAGACCAATTTCAGAGTTTTTGCGCTCCCAGGAGCGTCTCCGGTGCCGCCTCTTGAGGCGCAAGAGCCCCGAGACCGAGAGGCGTCGGATCTGGCGATCCGATGGCACGTGGTACTTGAACTCGTGTCGTCCGTCTGATCGGCGACGCCGTCGTCAAACGTGTCTGACAACACCGCGTGAACGACGTCGGCGATTGCCGCCACATCGTTGTCGATGGCACGGGCCAGGAGGTCGACGTCACCGGTTGGCCGGCGGCTGCCCAGGACCGCGAGCAGCATTCCCCCCTTGAGGACCAACCGGTCGCGGTACTCGGACCTCGACAGCCGAAAGAGGAACCGCTCGAGCACGTAGGTCAGTAACAGCTCCTGGGTCGGTCGTCCGCTCCGACGTGCCATCTGCTGGAGGTCGAGATAGGCGCGCCCCGCAGTCGAGTCTCGTTGGACCGGACTCATTCCTGCAGCACCCGTATCGCTTCGAGGATCGGCGTGCGAACTCGCAGCTCCTCGGCCAGTTCGCGGACGCGGCCTGGTTGGGACCGCGGACGGCGAAGGTACCGGCGCAAACCGGCGATGGCGAGGTCGACCCCAAGGCGATGTCGCTGACGGAAACAGTCGACGACAGTCCTTTCGGGGTCAGTGATGCGAAAACCGAGGTCCTGGCCCACCGCCACCTCGATGCGGCCAAGTCCGAAGTTGCTCGCTCCAAAGACGTGGACGCGGGTGGGTGGATAGTCGATGTGCGGGCGGTGGCTCCCTGCCGGAACGGCCAGGTCCACCCGGGTTGGGGTTTCGTCGCTCAGATCCCAATGAGCGAGAGCGGAACCCAAGCAGACCATGCCCTGGGGGGCGCGGGCGCAGACCACCACGAAGTCGATCTGGTCGATCCCGGCCGCCTCTCGCAGCTGGAAGAGCCCACGGGACACCTCGATGAGGAGACCCGAGTCGCGGGCTTGATAGAGGTCACGCCATGAGATCCCGTGCCCAATGGCGTCCCGGGCGCGAAAGATTGCCCCGAGGGGCCGGAGCCTGTCGATGACCGCGGAATCGGTAGGCATGCGTATGAAATCCTACTATGACAGGGGCCACTTATGTAGGATTTCATACCCACCCTCGACCACGGATAGTCCTCCCCCTGGCTGAGGTTCGTCGAGCTGCCGACGTCCAGCCCGTCGCCACTCTTTGGCGGCGGAGACACCGGGATCAGCACGGCCCGTTTCATCAGGGAACTCCGCGTCGTACCCTGCCCATCAACTCCCCGACACGATGGGCAGACGGATGGACAGGGTGGAAGCGAGCTACGAGACGGAAATCTCTGACCAGGAAATTTGAAGCAGCCCCAACGGGATTCGAACCCGTGTCGCCACCTTGAGAGAGCGGGCCGCTTCATCCATGGGATACGAGTGGATCCCGTTTACCCAGGTCAGAGCTTCGAAGATGTCCACCTCGTCTGCCTCCGACAACCGAATTCGCCCGAATAGTTGGGCAATAGATGGGCAATCGCACCTTCCTTCGACTCACGGAGATGGCCGCAGGCTCGACTTCAGAGGTTGACACACCAAAACTTTCAATATAGAAAGTATTGGTGACTGAGTCTCTGCACGAGTCGCTCGGGGCTGGACCTCCGGCGGGAGTCGAAGCCGTCACGTTGTTTATACCGAGCGTCGACCGGAACGGTGGGGCCATTGAACAGGGTTATTGGGTGGAAGCGGCGCTCGCAACCTTTGGTCGGCTGTTCCGAGGCGCAACCGCATTTCCGCCTGGACGCGGCGTATGACGGGACGACGACACGGGCGGTGAACTGATTTATGACGATACTCAGATGGTCACATCCTGGGTTGCCCAAGACCTCCTCACAGATCCAGCGGTTTTGAACGAGCTCAAGAACTTCCTATGGAAGATGGGACGAGAAGCGAATCAGGGCGAAATCGGAATCGTTATTGATGGGACCTACTTCGGAATCGTCGAATACGAGGAAGGAGCGGACGGATGAAGAAGACCGAGAAGCAGCAAATTGCCGAGGCGTTAGGAGCGGCTCGTGTCGTGGACCTTGGTACAAAGAAGGTGCGCCACCCGCTCGACATGCTCACGCTCAGAAACGAATTCGATTCACGGTTGCGTTCGAGCGGTGGACGACCAACAGATCCTGCCTGGACCGTGAGTCGTCAGGTGCCATTTAAGGGCGAGAGTTGGAGCAGGCTGAAGGAACTGGCAAGTGAGGTCGGTCGCGAAGGCACGAAAGTGGGGCCCGCACAGGTTGCTGCGCTTTTGATCGAGAACAGTCTGGACCAACTCGAAGAAGACGAGTGGCACGACGTGCTTCGACGAAGTCGACAGATTCCTCCGCGCTCTCAGCCGGATGCTGCCGACTGAATCGCCCTGGGTTCCTTGGAGACTCTGCCCTGCCCCGAGTTTCGTGGAGCCCGATTACTGGAATCAGGCCACTGTCGTGGGTTGGTGTCGAAGCTCGAATTCGATGGGTGTCATCTCATGCCAAGTGCAGAGTGTCGGCGCTGGCGATTGTGGAAGACCTCGAGGTACTCGAAGAGAGCGGTTGCGAGCTCGAGCCGCGTATTCCATCGCTTCCTGTTGAACAGTTCCACCTGAACCCGGCTCCAGAACGATTCCATCATGGCGTTGTCGTAGCAGTCACCAACCGAGCCCATCGAGGGGAGCAGATTCGCATCAATCACTCGTTGAGTGAAGGCCCAAGAGGTGAATTGCGTTCCCTGGTCGCTGTGAATGATCGTGTCGTCAGCCGGTTCTCGGTTCGCGATGGCCATGCCTAGGGCGCTGGTGACGAGCGAGGTCTCCTGGTTTGAGTCGATCGACCAACCGACCACGCGGCGACTGAAGACGTCGAGTACGACGGCGCAGTAGAGCTTGCCTTCGCGGGTCGGATGTTCGGTGATGTCAGTAACCCAGAGGCGATCAGGGTCGTCTCGGCGGAACCGACGCTCGACAAGATCGCTCGCCGTTGCCACGTGGGGCACTCGGCGGAATCTGGGGCGCCCCGAGAGTCCCTGAATGTTCGCTCGCTGCATGAGCATCTCAACCGCGCCGTGGCTGACGACGATGCCCAGACCCATTGTGAGTTCGGCATGAACCCGTCGTGCGCCATAGGTCTGACGTGAGTCTTGGTGGACTCCGGCGATCACGTCGGTCAACCAGGCATGGCGGATAGCTCGCGGAGACGGAGGGCGGTTCCGCCACGTGTAATAGCCGGCGACGGACACCCCGAGGATCCTGCAGGCAAGTTCGACTGGGAGATCTTCCGCGGCCATCACCTGGATCGCCGCGAACCGGCTTTTGGGTCAGTTCTCTCCTTCAGCAGCTCCGCCGCTCGCCGGTGGATGGCAACTTCCGATTCGAGCTCTCTGATGCGGCGACGAGCCGATCGAAGCTCCGCCTGCTCAACGGAACTCAGACCGGCAATCTCGCCCCCGTCCACCCGCTCCTGGCGCCGCCAGTTGTAGAGGGTCTGGTCGCTGATCCCGAGGTCTCGGGCGACGTCGACGACTTTGCGGCCCGAGGCCAACAGATCGAGGGCTCGACGGCGGAACTCAGGCGGGTATCCCCTTCTTGGCATGCTGTCCTCCTATCGGGACAGCAGCCTCAATTCCAGTATTTCGCCTCCACAAAATCGGGGGCACACCACGCTGAGCAGGGAACGGGGCCCTGACATCACATTCTGAATCCGTGGGAATTTCGTGGGATAGCGAACAGCTACAGGCTTTCTACTCAGGTTGACCTTTAGTGTGTTCGCGTGGCCGCGAGTGCTTCAAAAGGATCGAGCGCTGCCGGATCGGCCAGAGAGCCGCGGCTTACCGCTCTCTCTACGGGGGCGCCCTCGAGGATGCGCTTCACTGGGACTTCCAGCTTTTTGCCAGACAGGGTCCGGGGAATGGCAGCCACAGCCGATATGTGGTCAGGCACGTGACGTGGTGACAGCTGGGTGCGCAGCGCAGAGGTGATCCGCTCCCGCAATTCGCTGTTCAGCTGCGCAGTCGGAGCAAGCACGATGAACAGCAGCAGCTGGTCGTTCCCATCCTCACCACGGTCATCGAGGTGCACGACGAGGCTGTCGACGACTTCGGGCATCTCCTCGACCGTGGCGTAGAAGTCGCTGGTGCCGAGACGGACGCCGCCGCGATTCAGAGTCGAATCGCTGCGACCAGATATGACACAGCTGCCGTCGTCATTGATGGTGATCCAATCGCCGTGGCGCCATACTCCCGGGTATTCCTCGAAGTACGCGGCCCGGTACTTCGCACCATTGATGTCCCCCCAGAACCCCACGGGCATAGAGGGCATCGGCTCGGTGATGACTAGTTCGCCCTGTTCGCCAACAATTGATCGGCCGTCGTCGTCGAATGCGGCAACGGCGCATCCGAGGTACCGGCAGCTGATCTCACCCGCCCTCACCGGTGTTAACGGAGACCCTCCGACAAAGGCCGAACAGACGTCCGTTCCCCCTGATACGGAGGACAACAGGACGTCGGATTTCACAGCCTCGTAGACCCACTCAAATCCCTCAGGCGGCAAGGGGGCACCCGTCGATCCGACTCCCATCAACGCCGAGAGGTCGGATACTTCGCACGGCCGCAATCCGTCTCTGCGACAGGCCATTAGGAAGGGAGCGGAGGTCCCGAAGAATGTGACTCCCAAGTCACCGCACATTCGCCAGAGGCATTCCAGCCCGCCATAGCTGGGGTTGCCGTCGAACAGGACTACCGGTGCACCGACGAGCGGGCCCGACACAAGGAGGTTCCACATCATCCAGCCGGTGGTGGAGAACCAGAAGAACAGGCTCCCTGGTCCGAGATCGGCATAGAGCCCGAGCTGTTTGGCATGTTCTACGGTGATGCCGCCGTGGCCGTGCACGATCGGCTTGGGCAGGCCCGTTGTGCCCGATGAGTACAGGACATAGAGGGGGTGATCGAACGGCACGTATTCGAAGGCCATCGGTCTGTCGTGGCCCCCATCGACGAGCACATCCCAGGCGACTGCTCCCGGCACCCGAGCGGGATCTGACTCGAGATAGGGCACGACCACGGTGTGGCGAAGGGATGGGAGCCCCGCTCGGATCTCCGTCACTTCCTCGGTGCGATCGATTTCTCGGTCTCCGTAACGGTACCCGTCGACGACAAAGAGCACAGTGGGTTCGGTCTGCGCCAGTCGGTCCAGTACCGCACGAGTGCCGAACTCGGGAGCACACGACGACCAGATGGCGCCGATGCTCGTCGTCGCAAGCATTGCCACTATTGCCTCGGAGATGTTGGGCAAGTACGCAGCGACGCGGTCGCCGCGCCGAACGCCCAGACTGAGCAATCCAGCGCGACAGCATGCGACTTGCCCGCGTAGTTCGCTGAGCGAGAGCACGACCGGCTGTCGACTCTGTGAAATCGACCAGACAATCGGGTCTTCATCGGCTACTCCCGGGGCCGCCAACACGGCCTCCGCGTAATTCGAGCGTCGCCCCCGGAAACCAGCGGGCTCCCGGCAGTTCTCTACTCGCCAACACAGCGGTGGGAGCGTTGTGGAACCGGATGCCGAACTGGTCGACGACCTGTCCCCAGAACTCGTCGAGGTGATCGATAGACCATGCCCATGCCGCCTCATGGGTGGCCAGCGACACTCCGTAGTGCTCCTCCATCTGAGCGAGAAACCGGCCCATACGGCTTCGACTGCGAGCATCGCGTGGAGGCTCCCAGAGCGGAGCGGTCACCACTATGAATGCATGGAGATGTCGGCGTAACTGTCCAGCAGGATGTTCGATGTGGCGGTGATGTGGTTCGTGAGCGACTGCACCGCCCGGTCCGTGTCCCGGTCGAGCACTGCCTGGAGCAGTTGGTCGTGCTCCGCTGCAACGTCCCGGTCTGCGCCCTTGCCGAGGGGGAGCGACCAGCGGCGGTACAACTCGGCGCTGTCGCGCAACGAACTTGCGATCTCCTTGATGCGTCGGTTCGTGCACCCGTCCAAAAGGGCTCGGTGGAACTCGGCGTGCTCGGCGACCCACTCGTCGCTGAGCCGGTCGGGATCGTCCGCGTCGTACTGAGCGGTGCGGCTCAGACGATGGTGGGAGGCGAGGATTCGTGACTCCCACTCGATGTCGCCATCGTCGAGGGCAGAGCGCAGTGCCAACGACTCAAGGACGACCCTGGCGCCAGTGAGGTCGCGCAGATCTTCGATGGAGAGATCCACGACCTGGAACCCCTGCTGGGGTTCGCCCTTGACCAGGCCCTGTTCGGAAAGTCGCAGCATCGCCTCACGCAACACCCCTGTGCTCGTTTCGTAGCGATCGCACAGTTCTGCGTAGCGCAGGCGCGAGCCAGGCTGCAGACGTCCGGCGAGGATGTCGGCTCGCAGAACTTCGTAGACGCGCTCCGCCTTCGTTCGTGTCGTGGCCATAGTGGTCAATTCAATCTAGCCACCTGGCGCCGAATATCTCGCATGTCTGACTTATTTTCAGAATAATATAAAAATCTTGAGAATCACTTGAACGTACGAGATTCGCTGGCTAAGTTTCGAACGTAAGCCCCAGCGATGGACGAAAACCTGCCGTGGTCCGGCAAAGCGGGGAGAAGGTGCCCAGGCCGCCATGGGGGTTGGCCGGACGCCCGGGGGGAGAGAACCAACATGAGAGTCGCCAATGTCGACGGTCGGCTGAAGCTACTGGTGTCCGGCGGGGCGGTCGACGTCGAGCGTGCGAGCGGTGGTGTCTTCTCGGCGGATCCTCAAGCCGCCTACTCACGGTTCGACGAACTTCGGACCTGGGCGAGCAATGTCGGTGAGGCCGACGAGCCCTTCGACCAGACTCTGGCGGGCTCGCCCGTACCAACCCCCCGTCAGGTCTTCGCCATCGGCCTCAACTACGCGGACCATGCAGCCGAATCCGGGTTCGCCAAGCCGGACGCCCCAGTCGTCTTTACAAAATTCCCCAGCGCGGTTGCTGGTCCCGTCACGACGGTGGAGCTCCCGCCCGGGTCGGTCGACTGGGAAGTCGAGATCGTCGTGGTCATCGGCAAGACGGCGACTTCGGTACCTCTCGGGCGGGCCTGGGACCACGTCGCCGGCCTCACGGTTGGCCAGGATCTCTCGGAGAGGGATCTCCAACGAAGTGGTCCTGCACCCCAGTTCAGCCTGGCTAAGTCGCACCGTGGTTTTGCTCCGACTGGTCCGAGCGTGGTTACGCTCGACGAGCTCGATCGTCCCGACGACCTCGAACTCGGGTGCGAGGTCAACGGCGTCGTCGTTCAGAAGGGCCGTAGCTCGGACATGATCTTCTCGGTCTCTGAGCTCATCGCCTATCTCTCGGGCATCGTGACCCTGTTCCCGGGCGACATCATTTTCACCGGCACGCCACCTGGAGTCGGGATGGGAAGGACCCCGCCGCAGTACCTACACGACGGCGACGTCCTGCGCAGCTGCGTCGGAGGGATCGGGACGCTGACCCAGTCCTTCGTCGCCTCCACCCGCCCGAATAAGGAGAGCTGAGCGCTATGGCACTGCACGAGCTTCGCTCGATCACGATTGGAGTCCCAGACGTAGAGCCGGTGGCCCGGTACTACGAGGCATTCGGCCTGGAGCGCTCTGAGGACGCTGTGTTGTCGACCACTCAAGGGGGCCGCCAACTGTTCTTGGAGACCGCCCCGGCACGGCGGCTCGTCCAACTGGTGGTAGGCGTAGACGACCACGACGATCTGGCCCGGGCTCGCGCCTCTCTCGAGGCGGCCGACCACCAGGTGAGCGAAGCGGACCATGCCATCTCAGTTGTGGAGCCGAATTCCCGAGTAAAAGTCGTTCTCGAAGTAGCACCGCGCCTGGTGGCACCGAACGTCGAAGCGATTCCCTACAACGGCGCGGGGGCGCCAACCCGGTCCGGGACCCGTGCGCACGGTGTGCTGCGTCAAGGCCCCGTTCAACCTCGCAAGCTCGGCCACGTGGTCTTCACCACGACCAACGTTGCCGCGACCAACGACTTCTTCACCACCCTCATCGGCTTCAAGGTCAGTGACTACATCGGCGACGTCGGTGTGTTCCTGCGATGCTCGACCGACCACCACAATCTGCTGGTGCTCGAGGCTCCGGTCGTCTTCCTGCACCACAGTGCCTGGCAGGTCGACGACATCGACGAGGTCGGCCGTGGCGCGTCGGCACTCTTCGAGGGGCACCCGAGCGCCACGTCTGGGGCCTGGGTCGTCACCACGCAGGCTCCAACTTCTTCTGGTACCTCCGCGACCCGGCCGGCAACTTCTCCGAGTACTACTCGGATCTCGACTACATCCCCGAGGACGCAGCCTGGATCCCCGAGATCGCAGGGCGGAAAGTTCGGTCTCTACAACTGGGGACCGAGCCTCCCGACATCTTCCTGCAAGCCCGACGACCTGATGGAACTCGCCGAAAAGCAGCGGATCCGTCGCAACCGCATGCCAGCGAACCCCACAGACGAGGAGGAACCATGGGTCGCACATCCACCGAGCCAGAGGGCGATTGATTGCGGTCGGCGTCATTGTGATCGCGTCCTGGCCATGATCGCGACGCGTTCGAGCGCCGCTCAGGCAACGACCAGTGCTTCCAGTGGGCAGAGGTCGCATCGGCCAAGACTGCCTTCGCTCCCTACACGGACATCCGAGCGCCTTCCCGGTCACTCAGAAACTGGACAAGAAGCCGCCGGCCGGCACCACGATTGCTTATCTCGAGTGCGGTGCACCCACCTGCGCCAGTTCGCCAAGGACCTCAAAGCATCGACCGCGGCGCTGGGCGTCGCAGCTCACGGTGATCAGCGCCGGACTCTTCTCCGTCCACCGTCCAGTCGGCCGCTGAGGCGGCGCTGGCCGAGCACCCCTCTGCCGTCATCGTCGCCGGGACGACTCTGTCGGATTTCGGCGGGACGCTCGCTGCGCTTGAGAATGCCGGCATCCCCGTCTTCGGCATCGGGACGTGACCGGCGGAAAGGTAGCGGGCTCACCGCTGTCAGCGGCGGTCCGAAACGACGACGTAAAGGTCGGTCAGCTGATGGCCGACTGGGTGCTTCTGCACAAGGGAAACGACGCTCACGTCGTCTTCTTCGGGGCGCCAGAACTGACTTCTCCCCACTACGCTGGAACGCCTTCGACGCCCAGTTGAAGAAGATCTGCCCCACCTGCTCGGCGGTCGAGTCCCACCTGTCCGTGCTCACGTACGGATCATCGGCGCCGAGCACGGTCGTGAGCTACCTGCGGGCCATCCTGGCGGTCAACACCACCGTGTTCGCCGACCGAAGAGGGTGCCACGGGGCTTCCCTCGGCACTGAGCGCAGCGGGATTGACTCACATCACCACCTTCGGATTCGCACCGTCGGCGGTCAACTTGGCGGACATCAAAGCCGGGAAAACTCACTGGTGGCCTCGGGCTCGACTTCGACACAGAGGAATGGCACATCACCGATGTCATCGCAAAGACAGCTGACACACCAGAAGGTCGCCGCAACGGAGCAGGAGGCGTGATCGAGGTTCTCAACAGTTCGAACGTGACAAGCGCTGACGTGTCGAACGGATGGTCCGGCTACCCGAACGTCGCTAAGCGGTTTGCCTCTCTGTGGCCGTAGCGGAGACCTCGGTGTTAGCGGCGCTGGGGCCGAGGAGGCACCCCTGCTCCACGGTGCAGGGGGTCTCCAAAACATTCGCCGGCACCAAGGCGCTCGACAACGTCTCGTTCGATCTGCACGGGGCGAGATCCTCGCCGTCGTCGGTCAGAACGGCTCGGGCAAGTCCACCCTCGTCAAGATCCTGGCTGGTGTCCACAAGGCTGACCCAGGAGCCCGGATCAATGTGCTGGACAACGCTGGTCACGCCGCGGGACACGATGCACTCCGAACGCTCCTGCACTTCATCCACCAGGACCTCGGCCTCATTGAACTGCTGAGCACCACGGAAAATCTGGATCTGGCGCGGCCCCTCGGGATTCGGGACCTGCTGCCCGGCCGCCGCCGGGGCGAGCACGACCGAGCAGCCGCACTGGTCCGCCGCACCGGAGCCGGTCATCGACGTCCGCATCCCCCATCGCGTCGCTTTCGCCCGCTGAGCGGACCATTGTGGCTTTGGCCCGGGCCATGGACGGATGGGAGCAGTCCCGACGGAGTGCTCGTGCTCGATGAGCCGACGGCCAGCTTCCACTCGAGTGAGGTCGAGCGCCTCTTCGCTGCGGTCCGCCGAGTGGCCAGGGACGGGGCCGGTGTGCTGTTCATCTCCCACCGACTCGACGAGATCCGGGCGATTGCTGATCGGGTGATCGTCCTGCGTGACGGGCGCGTCGGTGCTCGAGGTCGACGTGGCCAGAGGCCGACGACGCCACGCTGGTGCGCGCCATGATCGGCGGCGATCCCGGTGGTCATCGGCGCACTGAATCCCAAGCCCTCGGTGAGGTCCGGCTCGCCGTCACGGGATTGGTCGGGCAGCGGCTGGCAGGCCTCTCCCTTGAGGTCCGCTCAGGGGAGATCGTCGGGGTGAGCGGCGTGCTCGGCTCGGGGCGCGAGGAGCTCGGTCCGAGCTTGTTCGGTGCGGTGCCCCGATTCGCCGGAACCGTCGAGGTGGACGGCGCTCCCTTGCGGTCCGGGAACGTGGCCGATGCCATCGGCGCCGGCATGGGCCTCGTGCCCGCCGACAGGGCCCGGCAGGGCGCTGCGCTCCTCATGAACGTCCGCGAGAACCTGACTCTGGCCGGGCTGCGCTCGGTGCAGCGGCGCTTGGGGTGGATCCCCCGTCGAGCCGAGCGAGACAGAGGCCGGCCGTGGGCGCGCGCAGTCGACCTCCGACCCGCCGAGCCCGAACGTCCTCTCTCGCAGTTCTCCGGTGGGAATCAGCAAAAGGTCGTTCTGGCCAAGTGGCTGCGCACCGAGCCGAATGTCCTCGTGCTCGACGAGCCGACGGCGGGCGTCGACGTCGGCGCGAAAGCCGCCATCTACCGGCTCCTCCGTGACGCCACACAGCGGGGCATCGCGGTCCTCGTCAGCTCGTCGGACACCAAGGAACTCGCCGAGCTGTGCGACCGGGTACTGGTGCTGGACCGTGGTCGCCAGGTCGGCGAGCTCCACGGCGTCGAACTGACCGAGGAGGCTCTACTCCGCGCTTCTCTCGATGCCAGCGCCGAGACAGGTCGGGGCAGCCTCATGAGCACCAGCGTGCAGCCGGATGCACCGGCGAACTCGGCGCTGCATCTGCCGGAACATCGCGGCACCGGACTCCCTGGAGAGTCCTCTCGTGGGAGCGGATCGCCGCGCCAAGGCGTCGTTCCGCAACGTCAGCGCGTCTTTACATCCTGGCTCTTGATGTTCGTGGTCTTCTCCATCTGGGAGCCCCACACCTTTCTGACCGTGCTGACCTGGCGTCACCTGCTCGACAATCAGGCGATCTCAGCGATCATCGCCGTTGCGGTGGTCGTGCCACTGTCGGCGGGCGTCATCGATCTCGCACTCGGTACGGAGGTCGGAATCGGTGCGCGGTGCTCGTCGCCTGGCTCATCGCCGACAAGATCGTCTCGATTCCCACGGCGCTTCGTGCTGACCCTCGTTGCGGGCGCGGCTATCGGTGTCGTCATCGCCGCTCTCATCGTGAAGGCCAGGATCAACTCGTTCATCGCAACCCTCGCCATGAGCTCGATCCTCCTCGCGCTGATCGACTGGATCTCGGGCAGCGAGCCCATCGTGGTGGTGACCACGGCTTCCAGACGATCGCGACCGGCCAACTTTTCGGCGTCGTCTATCCGGTCTACTTACGCGGCGGCGGTCTCGGCCTCGCCGTCTGGTACGTACTCGAACACACGTCGTTCGGGCGCAGGGTCTACGCGACCGGAGCCAATCCCGAGGCGCTCGCGGCTCGCTGGGGTCCGCACTGCTCGCGGTGATCCTTGCTGCCACGGTGACCTGCGGGGTCCTCTGCGCGTTCGCCGGTATCCTCACGGCGTCGCAGCTCTCAACGGGAGACCCGACGATCTCAGCGGGTTACCTACTCCCGGCCTTCGCCGCGGCCTTCCTCGGATCGACACAGTTCAAGGGCGGCCGCTTCAACGTGCTGGGAACCCTCGTCGCCGTGGCGGTGCTCGCGATCGGCGTCGAGGGCCTCGAACTCGGCGGTGCGCCGGTGTGGATGCCCGACCTCTTCAATGGAGTGGCGCTTCTTCTGGCGGTTGGCTTCGCTCAGCTACAGCGGCCACCTACCCGACGGACCGCGGCCATCAGACGTACCCTCCGTGCCTTCGGCGGCGGCTCAAACAAGCAGGAGGTTGGCTGATGCCTCCACCACACCGAGACGCCGCGAACGACACCGCGCACGAAGTCGTGATCGTTGGTGGCGGCCCGGTGGGCCTCTCCGCTGCGCTCGAGCTCGCCCATCACGGGATCCGATCCCTCGTCTTGGAGCGCCGTGACCATGTCACGATGCTTCGGCCCCGCGCCAAGACGGTCTCGCCGCGCACGATGGAACACCTGCGCCGCTGGGGCCTCGCTGAAACGCTGCGCGACCGGGCACCGCTGCCGGTCTCGTGGTCCAAAGAGGTCGTCTTCAGCACCACGGTGCTGGGTCGGGAGATCGCCCGGATATCTGACTGCTTCGGCCTCGAACTGGCGGGGTCGGACCTCGTCTCCGAGTGCGGCCAGCAAGTCGCCCAGCCCTACGTCGAACAGTTCTTTCGCGACACGGTAGCGACATCGGAACTCGTCACACTGCTGACTGGCGTCGTGGTCCTGACGGTCGCGGAGGACAACAATCATGTGGAAGTCGAATTTGAAGACGAAGCGGGCGGACGCTCGACCGCCACAGCACCCTACGTACTGGGCTGCGACGGCGCTGGAAGCATGACGCGCGAGGCGATCGGCGCGGTATTCGAGGGGAGCGATGACTCGCGACCAAACCTTAACGTCACCTTCCGCGCCCCGAACACTCTCCGACCGTGTGCCGCACGGCCCCGCGATCCATTACTGGGTTCTGAATCCCGACCAGCCCGGCCTCGTGGGCCGGCTCGATCTCGAGGGCACGTGGTGGGCAGGTGTGCTTGGTGTCGACCCGAAGACCCAGACCAGACCGCCCGAGGATTTCGTGCAGAGAATGCTCGGTGACAAGGTCGAGATCGAGGTTCTCTCCACTGACGCGTGGCGTGCCCGCATGCTCCTCGCCGACAAGTACGCATCACGTCGAGTCTTTCTGGTCGGTGACTCAGCACACCAGAACCCACCGTGGGGTGGTCACGGCTTTAACACTGGCGTAGGCGACGCAGTCAACATCTGCTGGAAACTCGGCGCTGTGCTCAACGGCTGGGCGCCCGAGACGTTGCTCGCAACCTACGAGGAGGAGCGTCGCCCGATTGAGGCGCAGACGATCGCCGTGTCGGCCAAGAACATGAGAACTCTGTCGCCCGAGCTGAGTGATCCTCGCCTCTTCGGTGGTGACGAGGAGTTCGCACACGTCGTCGAGTCGGTGGCTGCCGTGATCCTTTCGAGCAAGGACGCCGAGTTCCATAGCCTCGGCCTCACGCTCGGCTACAACTACGAGGGCTCGTCCATCGTTGCGACAGAACCCGGCGGAACCGAAGGGTTCGACGACACGACCTATGCGCCGACCGCACGACCGGGTCATCGCCTCCCCCACTTCTGGTTCGCCCTCAGGGATTCACTCTTCGACCACTTGGGCCCCGAGTTCAGCCTGGTCGGGGACTTGTCCATCCCGGCAGCGAAGGCATTCATGGTTGCCGCTGATGAGATCGGCATTCCGCTCGTCGGAGTCGACCTCGGAAGAGTAGGACGCCGAGATCTCTTCGACGCCGCGCTCATCCTCGTCCGGCCAGACCAGCACGTGGCGTGGCGTGGTGATGACACCGACGATGCAATGGCGCTGCTGCGCCTCGCAATTGGTGAAGACAATGGTGCGCAATCCGTTCACCGCAATTGAGGAGGACGAAGGCCGATGATTCAAATGAACGGCGTCTATGTCACCGAGTGGGGAGCGGGACCGCGTGCCCTCTTCATCCACGGTGGGACCCCTGGTGGGGGCGCAGCGGCGTTCTCCAAACAGGAGCCACTGAAGGAGCGCTGGCATCTGGTCCTCCCCGACCGACCTGCCCACGGGCAGAGCCCACGACAGGGCGACGAGGATTTCGAGAGGGACGCTGGCCTGCTCGACCCACTGCTCGAGCCGGGCACGCATCTCATCGGACACTCCTATGGTGGGATTGTGGCGCTTTACATGGCGGTCACCCATCCCGAGCTTGTGGCCTCGTTGGTCTTGATCGAACCGCCGGCTTTCTGCTTCTCACCCGACGACCCTGTGGTCAAGGACATGGCGGCGCAGAACCGTGCACTCTTCAAGGATCCGCCCGACGATCCGGTCGTGATGATGCGGAGCGTCTTCGCCATGCTGGGTTTCGGATTGGAGATCCCGGATCCCGCACCCGACTTCTTCGTCGATATTGCGAAGGCTTTCGCAGCGGACGCCGCTCAGATACGCGTCCCAGATGAGGCGACGGTCGATGCATCCATCCTGGCGTCAGCGAATTTTCCAGCGTTGGTGCTGACATCGGGAAGGATTGCTGGCTTCGAGCACATCGCGGACGCCATTGCCGCGCAAGTGGGTGGCGTGCACACCGTGGTACCGGGAACAGATCACGCGGTGCAGGACGCTGGCGAGCCGGTAAACGAGATCCTCGAAGCTCATTGGCGCTCGGCTGAGTGACTGAGCGCAACGCCTGGCCGTAAGAGGCTGGATTAATGAGTGCGCCCGAAACGACCGCACGGCGCCACCGACCCTCGGCATCCGACCGAAGGCGGAAATCGCCGGTCAGACGCCCGTTTCCTCCACGTAAGAGTGGAGAGGGATGATTCGAACGTCCGACCTTCGGGTTATTTCCCCGCTCCCTCCGACCCGTGAGCTGCCACTAGACCCAGGTTCCCTCGGCTTGTTCCACCGCCTATCGATGGCCGGGGAGGAGGTAAGGCCGTGCGTGGCTACGTTGCCCAACGCCGTAATCGCTTCTACGCGGTGATCTACGAGGGGATCGATCCGATCACCGGACGCGAGCGTCGGCGATGGCATCCGGCCGGCACTGACTGAGAGCGGGCCAAGGAACTGGCGACCGCGCTCGCTGCCGCCCAGAGTCAGCGCGTGGACGGAAGGCGAGTTGGTCCAACCTTGGGCGTCTACCTCACGATGAAGTGGTTGCCGGCAAAGCAGATGACACTTCGACCGAGCACGTGGGATGGCTACCCGAGGCTCATCGAGCTCCACGTGCTCCCCCACTTGGGCCGTGTGCCACTGCGCCACCTCCGAGCCGAGCACCTCGATCGTCTCTACGCCACCTTGCTCGAGCAAGGTAGGTGCGATGGGAACGGTGGCCTTGACATCAAGACCGTCCACGAGGTCCATATCGTGATCCGGCGCGCCCTGCGCGATGCCGAGCGGCGAGGTTCCATCGTCCGCAACCCAGCCGAGCTCGCGCACGCACCCAAGCGTCGGCCTCTCAGTTCGGGTGAGTTCCGGGCCTGGAACGCAGATCAGCTCGGCAACTTTCTCAATCCGGCCCAAAACAACACGCACTTTGCCGCTCTGTGGCTAGCCGCGAACACCGACATGCGCCGGGGAGAGGTCCTCGGGCTTCGATGGGGCGACGTCGACCTCGAGTCAGCCAGGCTCTCGGTGAACCGTTCGCTCGTCTCGGTGGCCTATGAGCTGCACGAATCACGAGGCAAGACGAGGACCGCAAGGCGAACGATCGACCTCGACGAGCGCACGGTCAATGTGCTTGGGACTATCCGCTCCCCAGACCCCGACGGGGAGGCCTACGTCTTTTGCCACAAAGACGGCACGCCGATCCATCCCCAGGTTCTCTCTGACGCCTTCAAGCGGCTCGTCCGCGAATCGGGACTGCCGCGGATCAGGCTTCATGACCTTCGCCACACGCACGCCACCTTGCTCCTCAAAGCCGGGGTGCCGATCAAGGTGGTGAGCGAACGACTGGGGCATTCCACGCCAGGGTTCACCATGGCGACGTACCAGCATGTCCTACCCGGCATGCAGGCGGAGGCCGCGAAGATCTTTGCCGTGCTACTCGAACGTCCAAAGAGTTCCGTGCAATGAGCGAGTCCGAACGTTCCCACGGTTCTCCCCGGTGGAACACCCGGAGGAACGCGGCCACGGCGGCCTGCGCCCTGTCGATTCGAGCCGGTGACCAGGCTCTCTAGTGGCGGGGGGAGGATTTGAACCTCCGACCTTCGGGTTATGAGAGATGTCCGATGAGACCATCGCCGTATCGCTCGGTTGGGAATCTGCCCCTTGAACTGGGCTTTACGACACACCACGGATGTCAGCGGACTCAGACGGCTGGTCGGGATTCGACAAATGAGTTTCGTCAAAGCCATTTTGGCTGCTGCAGCCATGTGGACTGTCCGTTGGTCGGATGCCTTCGGGGAGCGATTTGCGGTGCCACCGGTACGGTCATCACGTTGTTGGTTCACCCCCGGCACCGTTGGATAGGAGGGCCAGAAGTTGTTCGGTATGGCCGGGAAGCTCCGCTTGGGCGAGGCCAGTAATGAGATCTCTGAGCGGCACGGGCTGGTCGAGCACGAGAGTGCCGTTGGACAGCAGACGGGTCGCTATGGGCGTATCGAGTTCGGCGTCGCTGAGCATCGATCCGCCCAGTGCGCAGAGAGCCTCGCCCTGCACGCGGATGCGATCTCGCAAACCAACGTTACCGCCGGCGAGTCCGGTTATGCGATCGATGGTCCAGGCGTCCTGGGCTATCCGGTTGTCGTAGGTCGCGTTCGTTCCCGAAGCGATGGCGGAGACGGCGGCGATGGTGACGGCGTTGATGATGGCGACATGCGCCAGGATCTGATCAGCGCTCCACTCGCCGGGCGGTGCCGGGATGGTGTCTTTGGAATCGGCCACTGAGGTGGCTGCATCGAGCAGAGCGTTGTAGGCGTCGCCAAGCGGGGTGATGTCCATCATGGTCTGTCATCTTTCTTTGGTAGTTACGGTAGGTTCAGGACGCGGTCCGGCAAATTTCGCTTCAGCTGTGCCCATTAGACATTTCCCATGGTGCCTGGGGAAGGACGTCGCCGGTTTTCAGCAATGACTTGAGGTTGGCCAACACCTCCGGCCATCCGCGTGAGATGCCGGCCATCATTTCTACGTTGGGGAGATTCTCGTGGGTCACGGTGAGACGGACGATGTCTTGGTGTAATTCGACGAGGAAGGTGACAACCGACGGATCTCCGTGGCGTTTCGGCGTCTGGACTGTCCTCGAAGGTGATGACCAAACGAGACGGCAGATCGGCCTGGAACACGTGACCCACGACATCGACGTTGTCTGATCCGTCGACGCGTCGATGCTCCCAGATCGAGCCCGGCTGCCAGTCAGAGACGTTGGCGTGGCCCCAATCGCGTGTTGTCAGGTCGGCGTCGGTCAGGGCTCGCCACACCTGCTCGGCGCTGGCGCGGATGTAGGTGACATAGACGTAAGTCGGCACAGATGAGGTTTCAGTTGTCATGGCGTAGCCCCCTGCTTGGCTTTTGATGGAACTGATGACTTGCAGACGGGCTTGTCGAACTCCGAGATCCAGCGCTGCTCGATCTCTCATCCTGAGCGATTGCGAAATCGGATTGCCGAAGGCCAGAGCGATCCCTGCTGTCGACGAGATTGCACCCGTTCGATTTAGTCAATACTCAGTTGGAACACATTGACAGAATTTCCGTCCGCATCTCTAAGGGTCGCGATCAGTCCAGCGGAGATAACTTCGACCGGTCGAACCCACTCAAGATCAAGAGTGATGAGGTGTTCCTTCAAGGAGAGCAGATCATCAACCTGGATGCTGACGATGATCTCGCCAGGGTCCCGCACACTGATCTCATCCTTATTCAGCCGCTCGAAGATCAGCGATCCTTGACTCAGCGTAAGGACTGAATCAACCACCTTCTCGCCTGGAGCGAAGGCTGCTTGATACCAGCGGGCACTTCTTTCGGGATTCGTTGTCTCAAGAACCAGACTTCCCACACGCGCTCTGCTTACGAACGACACCAGTGCCTCTCGCGTCTCGTCCCCAGCGCGCTCGGCTTCAGGTCTAATCTGGCCGACAACAACTCATGACGCTGCACCCGGGACGGTGCCGTCGACGCGACGTCTCGTTTTCGGATGCCGGGGTCAAACTGCCAAATGGCTGGACCATTTCGCTCGCTAGACACGCGTGATTCGTCGGGCGACGGATACGTCACTCGAACGAGAGCTCGCCCGGTGAGTCTGGGAACGGTCACTTCAGCTGGCGGGACTGTTCTGGTAGGCGGCAACCCGCCACCGCTCACCTCGCCTGGTTAGGACCCAGGTGGCTCGAACCAGACGATTTGAAGGAAGTTCGGTTTCGCCCGCCATAAGGATCCCGCCTTCGGTGATCACGACGGCCGCCTCTGATCCAAGAAATCTGATGGACTGCGGTTCGTCAAGCACTCTTGATCCTTTGAGCGGACCGGCGAATGCTGCGGCCATGCTGGTCCGGATTTCGTCCTGATTCTTCTTGTGGACACCGGTTTGCACGACGGTCGCGTCTTCGGCGTAGAGCTCGGCGAAGGCATCGGCGTCATTGTTCCCCCAGGCGTCATAGACGGTCTGGATGACATTGAGAACGCTGTCGGTTTGGTCGTCGGTACTCATGATGTTGCCTTTCCCGTGATTTATGGTCACGTTGGTATGTGATGTCTCTGGGCACTGAAGTGGACGTTGTCGATCGATGGCCATGGCCCAGTTGAGTGGTGATTGATGTTGATCGAGGGAGCGGGTGGACGTGTGCGCAATAGGGAACGTGCAAGCACCGCGGCCGCTGCCACACCCAGCAGGGAGACCGATGCGAGCCAGAACGCAGTCGTCGACATCGCTGCTGCCGAGACATGGCCGGTTTGATGGAGAGCACCATGGCGCAGAGTCAGAAAGATCGTGCCCAGAGACGCCACGCCCATGAGCTGGCTGAGTTGCATGGTGGTCGTCAGAAGGCCACTGGCATCGGCGGCCCGAGGCATCGGGACAAGGATAAGGGCTTGGGTGAGCAAGGGACTGGCCGAGAGCCCCATTCCCACTCCAAGCGTCGCCAGACACGCCCAAAGTGCAAGGCCCCCGTTGTCGGAATCGCCGAGAGCAAGTGCCACTCCCAGATAACCCAGAGCGCACAGTCCCATGCCGACGGGTACAACCATGGGGTGCAGACGTTCGGGTAGCCGTCGCCAAAAGAACCCAACAAACCCGAAGAGGGCAGCCAAGGGAAAATAGGTAAGCCCTGCTCGTAGGGCGCTATACCCGAGGCCATCCTCAAGGTGCAGGGTGAAGGTGAACAGGAATCCGCCGACTGCGACCTGCATACAGGCAAGCGTCAGCAGCCCCGGGGTGAACCCGATGGACCGTAGAACGACTAAATCGACGAGCGGGTCCCCGCCACGCGACGCGACACGTTTTTCAGTGATGATGAACGCCGCAATCAATGCCAGGCCAGAAACGATGCAGGTATAGGTCCAAGCCGGCCAATGAACTTCGGGTCCGAGCACCAGCGGAACCACGACGAGACACGCTGCCGGGATGGAGATGGCCAGTCCTCTAAGGTCGAGCCGGCGCGCCGGCCGCATCTGATCTCTAGGTACGAGTCGCGGAACAAGAATCGCTACGCCGAGCCCGAGCGGGACGTTGACGAGAAACACGGGCCGCCAGGTTGCATGAAGGATATCGGCGCTGACAACGAGACCGCCCACGACGAGGCCGGCGACCATACCCGCGGATATCACTACGGCGTACGCCGAGAGCGCCTTCGCCCGGGCGGGCCCGACGAAGTGCATCTGGATGACGCTCATGATCTGTGGGACCATCATCGCAGCGCCGGCTCCCTGGACGAACCGGAAGACGATAAGTATCTCAATGGTGGGCGCCACACCGCAGGCCAGCGACGCGCCCGTGAACATGGCTATGCCGATCAGATACAAACGACGTCGTCCGTAGAGGTCTCCGAGTCGGGCCCCGGTGATTAGAAGCATGGCGTACGCGATGCTGTAACCGCCGACTACCAGCTGCAGAGACGTCCCCGAGGCGTGGAGGTTCGCCCTGATTGCAGGCAATGCCACATTGACGACGAACAGGTCCAACAAAGCCATGAATTGGCCCACCAGCAAGACGGTGAGCATTCCCATTCGTCGGACATTGTCGGTTGATGCCGCCGCTGTGGGTCGGGTGCTCGGCGACGCAAACCTCATCGGGGGCCTCAGCTTTCCGGATCGTCCGTCGCCCAATGGCTCGGGGTCTGGCAGTACTTACTCGGCGGACCATCACAATTCATCGCCCTGACCGATTATTTCTGGCACGCTGCCTGGTAGGTACAAATGTGGAGAATGAGCAGGAGCATCGGTGACCCCAACTAGCGAGGACTTTGAGCGCCGAGCCGAGCCGTTCCGCCGGGAGCTCCTCGCCCACTGCTATCGAATGCTCGGATCGGCCCACGAGGCCGAAGACCAGGTACAAGAGACCATGCTGAGGGCTTGGCGGTCCTACGATCGTTTCGACGATCAGCTGGCGTCGTTTCGGACGTGGCTGTACCGGATCGCCACCAATGTGTGCCTGACCGCCCTCAAAGGGGCCCGCCGCCGCCCGCTGCCGTCAGGACTCGGTGCCCCTGGAGAAGATCCCGAACAACCCTTGATCCCCGCGTTCGACATTCCATGGCTTGAGCCGCTGCCTGACAGGCTCCTCGGCGCGACTCCTGGCGACCCATCGACGATGGTCTCTACTCATGGAAGCGTGCGGTTGGCATTCGTTGCGGCCATGCAATACCTGCCGGCGCTCCAGCGTGCTGTCCTGATCCTGCGCGACATCCTCGAATTCTCCGCTCTCGAAGTCGCCGACATCCTGGACACCACACCAGCGGCAGTAAACAGTGCCCTTCAGCGGGCTCGAGCACGACTCGAGGTCCTCTCGCCCACCGAGGAGCTGATCGAAGAACCGTCCGACCCGACGAACAGCGCCCTCATCGACCGGTACATCGCCGCGTTCGAACGAGCCGACGTCCCTTCAATCACCCGACTACTCGCTGATGCGGTAGTACTGGAGATGCCACCGATTCCGCTTTGGTTCGTCGGAGTCGAGCACTACCGCGAATTCATCGCACGAGTCTTTCGGCTACGAGGTTCTGACTGGCGCATGATCCCCACGGCTGCAAATAGCCAGTCGGCAGTCGGGGCGTACGCCCGCAGCGACGACGGTATCTTTCACGCCCACACGTTGCACGTGCTTAGCGTCCACAATTCCGCGATTCACCGAATCGTTGTCTTCCAGCTTCCTGGGTTGTTTGAGCTGTTCGACCTGCCACTCACCCTGTAAGCCGCGGTTGTCGGACCGACGTCGACAACAAGAGTATGGCGACCGAAGCCATAAACGTCGCCGACTAATGGATCAGCGTCAACCAGCGGTCAGGGGTTCTTGTGTGGGCACCCGGCTCGCAGTGACGGATCGATTCGAACCGAGTCATGTTTCCAATGAAACCTTGGAGCAGTGTCGCCGGGATGGTCATCTCTGGTTATGAACAGACGACGTCTGTTCGCCGAACGCCACTGCACGGAGGATTAGTCCGCGTCCGGAACGAAACGTCTGCATCTGAGAGCTGATCGCTGAGAACTCGCGCTCTGCGAGAAGGCTCGACACCCTTTCGATCCACTCTGGAACCGGCGACACTTTCTCGATGGCCCAGGCATGAGTGATGGTGACAAGCGAGCCGCCGGGCCGGATGACTCGGGCGACTTCACCAACGGCCGCATCGAGCGGTCGCCAGAATTGGGTGCTGTTCGCCGCGATGATCCCGTCGAAGGTGTCGTCAGGCCACGGGATCGCCTCGACGCTGGCGTTGCGAAGCACGACATGGCCGGAGTCAATCCTCCGGCGGTTTCGCCGCCGGGCAAGGTCATTCATGGTGGCCGAGGGGTCGATACCGGCGACCAATCCAACAGAGAGCACCTCGGCTAATAACTCGATACCGATTCCGGGCCCAAATCCAATGGATAGAACGCTGTCGCTGGGCGAAGGATTCAGCTCGGCGACCGCGGTCTGTTCCATGTCGCGGTTCAACCGGGCCATGACGGGGCCGGATAACCGCCCGACGAACCCCTCGAAGTCGGAGATTGTCATCCCAACTGTCACGGTTGGTTCGGGGCGAAGAAACGAACAGCGTTGCCGTCCGGATCGGGGATCTCGAACCATCGGCCGTAGCTCCATGAAACGACAGGCCCCGGTTGTCGCCCGGCATTCTCGAGCTGCTCACGAAACGCATCGAGATCATCGGCATGGACACTTATGGCGACATGATGTAGCCCGAGCCCATCTCCAGCACGACCGTCGACCTCCAAGGCCGGATCGTGGTGGAGACCGACCATCAGAAGGGACTCTGTATGGATCATGTAACTGAAGCGCTCGATGGCATCGACCGCACAGGTGTCGACGTTGGTGACCATTGGAGCCAGGTCCAGGACGTCGGCGTACCAGTCCACCGAGCGCTCAAGGTCCGCCACACGAAGCGACACCCAGGCATAGCCGCGGGGAATGACGGTCGGATTCATGCCGCGGCCTTTGATCCCTGAGGCACGAGCGGTTC
This sequence comes from uncultured Acidimicrobiaceae bacterium, assembly GCA_963734395.1. Classification (GTDB taxonomy): domain Bacteria; phylum Actinomycetota; class Acidimicrobiia; order Acidimicrobiales; family RAAP-2; genus Bog-756. The sequence goes on from CAVTGY010000001.1 coordinate 54,763, forward strand.
CGCCAGTCCGAGCGGGTAGGCATCGCCGCTCAGTGGGTCGTAGACGGTCTTGGCCGCCTTCAGGAAATCACCGCCATAGACGTGGAGCACGATGTTCGGCTCCGACCAACAGTTGAATACCGCGTGGATCCCATCGGCGTCGAGAGTGTGCACCTCGCCCGTAGCGAGCCGTCGCTGCCCGCACTCGGTCAGTTGGCCATCCTTCACCTCGTACACGCGCGAGCCCTCCTGGCCGCGGAGACAGGCGACAACCGCCCAGAGCCCGTGGTTGTGTGGGGCGGATCCGGTGCCAGGGGCGCCAGCGGTGGCGAAGACCGTCAGGCTGGGATCAGCAAGGAAGTACCACGGCGCCTGCTGAGATGTGATCGCAGTGAGGAGGCCGCCGGGCTCGCTCACCGCGGCGACGGTCAGCGAGAGGGCTGCATCTGCGTCGCCACTACAGGCACGAAGCTCGGTGATGAGGTCATTGAGTCGATCCATAGCCGCATCCAACCACTTGAAGTAGACTTCAAGTCAATGGGTAATCTGCTCGATATCGGAGAGGTGGCCTCCCGGTCAGGCATGGCGGCCTCAACACTCCGGTACTACGAACGCGAAGGGAATCGTTGCCAGCGCCGACCGCAACGGCCTGCGCCGCCAGTACGCGGTCGAGGTACTCGACACCCTCGCCATAGTGGCCATGTGCCAGCGAGCTGGCTTCACGCTCGCCGAGATCAAGACGTTGCTCGCGACCGGCGGAGACCGGGCTTGGAAGGAACTCGCTGCTCGGAAGCGGGACGAGCTGCGTGATCAGATCAGACACATGACGACAATCGCCGACCAACTAGACCACGCCCTGAGGCTGCCCGAGCCCCAACGTGTTCGACTGTGAGCATTTCCAGGCCGCTCTTCACCAAGCCTTGCCTGTCACCAGAGGTAAGACGGGAGCGGCCACAGAGTGAACCTCGCCGGAGCGGACGTGCGAGTCAGCCGGTTGTCCCGCAAGCGGATCGGTGACCGGGGCACCGGGTGAACGTGAACAGGACAAACGGGCAGGGCAGAACCGGGAGTGTCCGTATGACCCGCCCGTTGACAATTTCGGGACCCCGGGCGTCAACCGGGACAGTCAACAAGCTCGTTCTTGCGTCCCGCCCGTGAACGCCGCCAAGAGGTTGAGTAGTGCAACTGCATGGTGCTGCACAGGGCATGCCCTATGCAGCCGCGGGTCGACCTAAGACTCAACCGCTAAACCGCAGCGTGAGGGCAGCGTGCGCTGCGCCACCCTGCATAGGGCTGCATAGGGCACTGCTGAGTAGGTCCCAATAAAAAGCCCCGAGAAACGGCAATTCCGCACACTTGTCCGAACGCGAAAACGCTGGCCAGGCGCCTGTGCCCTATGCACGAGACGCGCCGACCAGCGATTCGATGGTGGCGGGGGCGGGATTTGAACCCGCGACCTTCGGGTTATGAGCCCGACGAGCTACCAGACTGCTCCACCCCGCGTCGCAGTCCGAGAATCTATCACCTCGGCACCCGGAACTGTTCAGCACCGGGCGACACCGAAGCGACCTTCTGGCGAAGGCCGACGGTCATCATGGGGTGGTCGTCGTTGTGGTTGTGGTTGTGGTGGTCGTGGGGAGCGTGCCGCCGGTCAGCTGTTGAACCTCTTGAAGATCGGACTCGAGATCATTGATATCAGATTGGTAGGCAGCCAGATTGCCCGCCTTGAGGTCGGTTTGGGACTGCTGGTACGAGGTTTGCGCTTGATCGAGCAATGCCCGGACCTGTGGGGAAAGTGATCCGGTCGTACCAGACCCTCCGGTGGTGGTGGATACCGGGGCCTGGAACAGCTGGGAAAGTGCCGAGGACAGGGTCGGTCCGATTTGCGCCGGGAGGTTCCCGTATACGGCGATCACCTGTTGCAGCTCCGGTATGGCATTCCGCGACGACTCGACGTAGAGCGGCTGAATGTAGAGCAAGGAATTGGCGACCGGAATCATCAATACATTGCCCAGCAGAACGAAAGATCCATTTTGGTTGAGGAGAGATACCTTCTGAGAGACGGCAGCGGTGGCGTCGATCTTCGCCGCCACGATGGCGGGCCCGTTGACCGGGTTGTTGCGCGGCGTCACGAACATCTGCAATTTGCCGTAGTCACCCGGGTCTGATCCTGCGATCATGAATCCGGACAGCGTTTGGATCTGGCTCTGCCCCGATATGGGCACGAAGGCATCGAGGAGGGTGAAGGATTGCTGGGACTGCCCGGGTACCCGCATCTCCTGATAGATGGGCGCCATGCGGACAAGCTGACCGGTGGACACCTCCTGGCCCTGGGCGTTGGTAGTCAGTACGGTCTGCAACGCTTGTGACGGAGAGCCCGAGCCGGGCGAGGGCGACAGCGTCCAGGCGTCGGCGGCACTGTAGAAACTCGACGCCGACTGAATGTGATATTTCCCGTACATCGCGGCCTGCACAGTGAAGATGTCTTCGGGATACCGCAAGTGGGCCCTGAGCTCGGAGCTCATCTTCGAAGCAGGGGTGAACATCCCGGGGAAGGCCTTCTCGTAGGTCTGAATGAGCGGATCGGAAGGATCCATGACGTAGAAGGTCATCTTGCCGGTGTAGGCGTTGATGAGAACCTTCACCGAGTTACGCACGTAGTTGAAATTCTGATTGAGACCGCTGCCGCTCGGAAGTGCGCTGGTGTCTGCGTTCTGCGCGTAGGGATAGTTGTCCGTGGTGGTGTACGCGTCCTGCACCCAGTCGATCTGACCATCGAGGAGGACGGGATAGGGATCGGCATCGAGGCTCAGGAAGGGAGCCGCCTTGGACACCCGGGCCTGCACGCCACGGTCGAACATCAGCCGAGAGTTATCGGTGATCTGGTTGGAAATCAACAGGTTGTAGTCGTTGAAACGAATAGCGAACATCGCCTGGTTGAAGAAGTTCGACAGCCGGACGCCCCCGTCACCCTTGTAGTGGGTCTCCACGTTGGTCCCGTTGGTCAGCTGGTAGTCGATCTCGGGCTGTTCGGTGTTGGCCACCACATAGCCCGAGTTGTTGAGACCGAAGTAGACAGACGGCTGCGTGACCGTGGGCAGCCCGCTCGTCGAAACCGGGGGCACACCACCCACTGCGAATTGGGGATCGCCGTTGACGGTTGCGGTGTTGGTAGGCGAGATGACCATTCCGTATCCGTGGGTGTACTGCAGGGTGGTATTCACCCAAGAGGACGAGGGCAGATCGTTGTCATTGATCTCGCGCACACCCACGATGACAGGGGTCTCGACTCCGTTCACGTCGTAACGGTCTATCGCCAGACTGTTGAACTGGTACTGGGTGCGGATGTCCTGGAGCTTGTCGAAGGTCGGCCCGGTCTGGGTCGGGTCCCACAACCGAACATTGGCCAGGGTGTCACTGTTGGCGGTGAGCTCCGATGCGGTCAGGGAAGACGAGGCCGGGTACTGCGTGCTGGTGACATTGTTGATTCCCAAGGCCGTGCGGGTGGCGTCGATGTTGCGCTGGATGTAGGGCCGTTCCAGCGTGTTCTGTGCCGGATTCACCTTCAGCGCCTGAACGGCGGCCGGGTAGATGGTTCCAGCAGTCAGCGCCACCAGGAACCACAGCCCCACTCCCAGTATGGGGAGTGCCCACCCTTGGCGACGGATGTTGTAGATCAACAGGATGGCGGCGGCGAGGGAAACCAGGATGAGCAGTTCGAGAGCGGGCAGCCGCGCGTGCACGTCGGTATAGCTGGCTCCCTGCACGTACCCGTTGGAAGAGAGGTCGAGGCTGAACCGGGCCAGGTAGTAGCCGACAGCCTTGACCAGAGCCAACAGCCCCAGGATGACCGAGATGTGTGCCTTCACCGCAGGGCGTACACGAGGACGCGAACCCTGCACCCGGATGCCGCCATTCAGGTAGTGGCTGAGCAGCGTGACCAGGAGCACCACGAACAGGGCCACCAGGGTCCAGTGGACCAGGAACTGCTCGAAGGGGAGGGTCATCACGAAGTAGGCCACGTTGCGGTGGAACTGCGGATCTGTGGCATCAAACGGCGTGCTGTTGTTGAAGAGGATCCAGTTTTGCCACTGCCCGACCGCCCGAGACCCGATGATGAGGGAGAGGACAACCACCACAACGACTCGAAGCCAACGGGAGTAGGGCCCGATCACCTCTTGGTACCTCTTGACGAACTCGTCTTCGGCGTCGAGAGAGGGGCCTTTCGGTGCGAGGCGCTCGGCGACGATGAGGCTGGCCAGCAGCAATACGGCGAAGATCACGGCGAAGGTCACCAACAGCCCGGCCTTGATCTCGAACAGCTTGAGCCAGACCGAATGCAGCGAGACCGAGCTGAACCACAGGGCATCGGTGTAGAAGACGGCGAAGGTACGCAAGAAGGCGATGAGGAGGATCAAGATGACCACGCCGGCGATGATCCAGCCTCGACGGCGCGACATCAGACGCGGGATTTGAGGCAGGTCACTCGGGGATCGCACGGCTGCAGCCTAGGTGGTGGTTCGAGCCAAAAGGCATCGACACGCGGGGTGCGCCGGCGGATGCAGATGTCCTGTTGGAAACTCCTCGCCTGGCCGCTGGGATCCGCTAAGCCCGTTGTCCTCGCAATCGGGGCAGGGGGCGTCCCCCGAGCCCACGACCGCCACCCATCGCAGTTGCCCTGCTGACTCCCCCTCGATGGCCGCCATGGTGCCGGCGGAGAACGCCGCCACCACGTGATCGCCGGCAAGGCGCTCGATTCGCTCGCCCTTCCACTCGCGGAAGGCAGACCCGACGTGCTCGACCACCACTGCTTCCTCAGCCTCGTCCAACCCCCCGTCGTCGGCGGTAAGCCGTCTGCGCAACGGGCCAACCACCGCCTCGGCCAACTCATGGGAGATTCTCACCAGAACATCCTGGCGGGGACCAGGCACGGCACCGGCGTCGGCAAACGCGACACCTGCCTCCGCGGCCTGCTCCAACGTCGGGAGGGCGGCGGTGGCGTACGAATCAACATGCTCGACCTCTTCGGGGAGCAGCTTGACCGACCATTTGGCGCCCTGTGACCGGAGTCCGTCGAGCAATTCGTTCTGATTGTCCTGCATGGTCCTCTTGAGACGACGGGACAGCGCTGTCACGATCGGTGCAATGAGTTGGTCACGGCGCACTGCATCGAGGTCGGCGTCGTCGGGTGGCTGGTCGGATTCCTCATCACCCTGCTCGGTTGGGTTGGAGCCCTGGTCCGAGACGACCGGTTCCTCAGCGTCGACCTCGGCCGGTGCGGCCTCCTCGGGGACCGGATCCTCGGATTGGCCGTCGGCCGGTTCGCGGGCGGCACGGATCTTGGCGAACAGGGCGTCCACCGGTGACTCGTCATCCCCAGAAGGCGCGGGTGCACCCACCTGCGGTGTCCCTTCCGGATCGGTGTCCCGAACCTCGGCGCCTTCAACCCCATCTTCGGGTCCGCCTTCGGACTCCTCGGCGAGCAACAGCGCAGCCATCTCCTCGGGCGTGCCCTCTTCGGTTCGTGTCGCCGCCACCCGTCCGGCAGCTTCAGCCGCCAGCCGGGCGTTGTCCTCGGCGGCGAACAGGTCCTCGGCGATGGCGTCTATGGAGCGACGGACGTCCTGGACCGTCTCGGTCAGGCGCTCGCGACCGGCGCGCAATTGTTCGATCTGAGCATGGAGCACCTTGCGGCGTCGGGCAAGGTCAGCCAGCACCCGGGTCCGTAGCCCCTGCGCCTCCTCGACCATCGCCCGGCACTGTTCACGGGCCTGGGCGAGTAGCTCGTCGGCCTCGCTACGCGCCGCTTCGAGTCCCGCCACGATCTGGTGGTTGGTCCGCTCGCGCAGCTCGGCCGCGGCGGCTTCGCTCTTTTCGGCTTGTTCGGCCAGCCAGGATTCGTTGTCAGCGCGGCCCTGCTCAGCCTGTTGGTTGGCCTCGGCCAGGCAGTGTTCGGCCTCTGCCTTCGCCTTGGCGGTCATCTCCGCGGCTACCTCGTGAGCGCTGTGCAGCACACGGGCCGTCTCGGTGCCCACCGCCGCGGTGAGCGTTGCCTCGTCGAGCACGGGATTGGCCGCCCGGTGCTCGGCATCGGCCAGCTCCGAAAGGAGCTCATGCTCCCGTTCGGCGATTGTCCGGAGACCCATGGCGATCGACTCGAGGTAGGCACGCACCTCGCCGGGGTCGAATCCCCGGCGCACCGAGCCGAAGGTGTGCCGGGCGACATCGTCGGGTACCAGATGGGAAGAGGAGGTGATGGACCTCAGTCGTTCCTCGGGCATGAGCCAGAGCCTACGACCGTCGGTCCTCGAAACCGTTCATCCTGAGCTTGCCACCGGGGCCGTTATGGCTTGCCCGGCCGCGGCGGCACCGATCCCCCATGAGCAGCAAGAACGGCCAGTGCCTGGTTCAGTGTGGAGACGGCGTAGACGTGGAGTCCGGGCCGATCCTTGGACATCGCCGCCTGGTACTCCTGGGGCGGGACCAGGAAGATGGAGGCGCCGGCGTTCTCCACGGCCACGGTCTTCTGCGGCACGCCCCCGACATCGCCGACGTCGCCGCTGCTGTCGATGGTGCCGGTAGCCGCCACGGTGTGTCCGCCGGTCACCGAGCCACTGGTCAGTGCGTCGATCACGCCCAGGGTCATCGCCAATCCCGCCGACGGACCGCCGATATTGGTCACATCGATGTTGACCGGAAACGGGTAGGCAAAATCGACTTGTGTCTCGGGCTCGATCCCGAGGGTGAGGCGAGCCGTTTGACCTCCACCCAGGTCGACCACGGTGCTCTTGAGGGTCACCGGCACCGACGCTGGAGGACCGTTGCCTCCCTTCAGCACGGTGAAGGTCACGCTCTGCCCCGAGTGATAGTGGGACAGTGTCGTGGTCAAGCCGAGGGCCGTCGAAATCACCGTTCCGTCGACGGCTGTGATGACGTCGCCCACGTTGAGAACGGGGTAGGCGGGCGTGCCGGGGAAGGTGCCGGCGATCACAGCTCCTGCGTTGGTGGCGGTCACCGGGTAGCCGAGTTGCCGAAGCGCCGCAGTCTTGGCGTCCGCCTCGGCCTGGGACATCTCGAGGTTCCCTTGAGCATCAAGCTGGGATGGTGACGTCCCGCCGGTCACTGCCCCCACCGGCTCCAGATCGGTGTCGCTCTGCAGTTTGTAGACGAACCAGGAAAGCGCGGTGACCCTGCCGATCTCGACGTCGGTCAACAGCACCGGGTGGCTGACCGGGTGGCTCTTGTCCGCGGGGACGGTGATGAACTGCTGTACGGACTGGGCCTGGCCGGGCTGCACCGCGTAGTAGTTGAGGTCGACCCGCGAGGCCACGGCGACAGCTACCACCACCACGATGAACAGCGCCCACAGCCACCGTCGCCGGAATCGGCTTGATGAGGGAGATGTGGCCGTCGCTGCCGAGTGGGTCGGATCGGTGAAGGTCATCGACCGGTCTCCTCGAGCGAGATCCGATCCATCGACATCCGGACCGTCGGCCACGGGGACGGAGCCGGTGGCTCCCGTGGGAACATCGTTGTCGGACATAGTGGTGTGGTGATCGCTCCCAGGTCATCGGATCCACCGACGTCCGAAGACGGCGTCGCAGATGCCATGAAGCCTGCCATGGAACCTCCCGGTTTGGGTGTCACCGACCGTCGGCGGACGGTGGCGTTGGCCGGGCACCAGGGTGATCCGTCAGTGGCGCGTTCTGGCCTGTCCGACGACGCGCCCTCCGTTCGGGCCACCGCGTTGGGCGCTCTCCACCGGCTCGGCTCACTCAGCGACGAGGACGTTCGCTCGGCCCTGTCCGACCAGGCGCCGGTGGTGCGTCGGCGCGGCTACGAATTGGCCGCTTGCCACCCCGATGTGGACATCGCCAACGGACTGGACGATGTCGACGTTTCAGTGGTGGAGATGGTCGCGTGGGCCCTCGGTGAACGCGGGGACCCCTCTGTGGTGCCCAGGCTGGCCGGGTTGGTGTCGGCCGACGCCGGCCACGCCGATCCACTGTGCCGGGAGTCTGCGGTGGCGGCCCTCGGGGCCATCGGCGACCCGGCGGGACTGCCCGCGGTGATCGGGGCACTCGAGGACAAGCCGGCCATTCGACGGCGGGCCGCGGTGGCCCTGGCCGCGTTCGTCGGCCCTGAGGTACAGGCCGCTCTCCACCGTTGCCTCGAGGACCGCGATTGGCAGGTACGCCAGGTGGCCGAGGACCTTCTGGCCATGGAATGATCCGTGGCGTCAGGATTCGGCGGCGGCGAAAATCGGGCGCAGGGAATCGAACGACTCGAGGCAGAGCCCCGCTCCCTGCACCACGCACTCGAGCGGGGTCGCAACCATGTGGACCGCCACCTCGGTCTCATCGGCCAACCGATTGGCCAGTCCTCGTAGCATTGCCCCCCCGCCAACCAGATAGATCCCCTCGTAGATGATGTCCTGGGCCAGCTCGGGGGGTGACTCGCCCAGACAGGCCACCACGGTGGCGACGATCAGCTCGACCTGATCGCGCAGGGCGAAGCGCACCTCTTCGGGGGAAAGGACCACGGTCTTGGGCAGCCCGGTGGTGACCTCCCTCCCCCGCACTTCCGCCTTCACTTCATCGGCGTAGGGAAGTGCCGATCCGATCGCCAGTTTCAACTCTTCGCCGGTCCGCTCGCCGATGGCGATGCCGTGCTCGTGGCGGATGTAGTGCTGAATGGCGGCATCCATGTCGAAACCACCGCAGCGAATGGCACGGGACGCGACCACACCTCCCAACGAGATCACCGCCGTCTCGGTGGTGCCACCACCGACGTCGACCACCATGTTCCCGACCGGTTCGTGAATGTCCAGACCGGCACCGATGGCTGCAGCCATGGGCTGCTCGATCAGATGAGCGGCTGACGCGCCCGCCCTTCGTGCGGCCTCTTTCACAGCACGACGTTCCACTGATGTGATCGCCGACGGAACGCAGATCAGCACCCGGGGACGGTTGAGCTTGGTCACACCCGCCCTGCGCAAAAGGAGCCGGATCATGCGTTCGGTGATGTCGAAGTCGGTGATGGCCCCCTCGCGCAACGGACGGACCGCCACGATGTAGCCGGGGGTCCTCCCGATCATCTTCCAGGCTTCGTTCCCCACGGCAAGGACCTCGTGAGACCTCGTGTTGAGCGCGATCACCGTGGGCTGGTTCAACACGATGCCCCGACCCCTGGCATAGACGAGGGTGTTGGCCGTCCCTAAGTCGATTGCGAGGTCCCGAGCCACCCGGTCATCGTAGGGCCACCCCTGTCGGGCAGCGGAATGCGCAGGTGACCGTCCTCCTCCGGTCATGCGACAGATCGGGCGACGTCCCAACGCAGCCCGTCCTCAGTAGCCTCGGGGCTGTGGACGGACACGACAGGGGCGCACCGGGAGACGATCCCGATGACAGCGCCGACGACCTCGAAGGTAGCGGTTTGCGGGGGTGGATCTCTCCTGACGACCGCCTTTGGCGCCATCCATCGGAATCAGGTGCACTGGGCATCCGATCGTCGACGCACTGGAAGGGCGGAGAACCGGGTAGCCGCAATCGCTCGGGAACCTGGATCATCGGAGGTGCCGCCGCCTGCGTGGTGGTGGCCCTGGTGGCAGTGGGACTGATCATGGTTGCCACCGGAACCGCCGAGCAGGAGAGTTCGGACACCACACCTGGCCTCGCCTCCCTCACCGGTGTGCCAACCACCGATCCAGGATTGGGCCGAATGGCGGGTACGTCCACCATCGAGGCCCTGGTGTCGTCGATCCGCCCGTCGACGGTCGCCCTAGAGATCGACGGACCGGACGGCACCGCCACCATCACCGGCCTGGTGGCGGAGTCCGGAGGCATCATCGTCACCATGTCCGAGTTCCTGAGTGGAGCCCGGTCGATCGTGGTCATCGAGCCGGACGGCACCCGACAGGTCGCAGATGTGGTGGGCGTCGACAGGGCATCGGGACTTGCCGTGGTCAGGATCGCCGATGATCTTCCTGCGGCCAATTTCGATGCCGGCGATCCCACCGTCGGCCAGGTGGCAATCGTCACCGCGCTCGAACCGGCGACGCGCACCGACGCGATGCCAGTGTCGTCGGTCTATGCCGGTCCGGTTGTCTCGGCCGGACAGGCGCTGGACACCGACTCGGTCACCACCGCGTTCTCGGCCACGGCGGTCCAAGCACCGCTCTCGCGCCGCGACCTGGGCTGTGTCCTCCTCGACAGCAGTGGCCACGTGGCGGGGATGCTGGAAATGGTCAAGGGTTCCGGACCGTCGACCATGGCGGTGTTCCTCCCCGCCGAGCTGGTGATCGGGGTGGCCCGCCAACTGGTGGTTTCCGGGACCGTCGAGCATGGCTGGCTCGGCGTTCAGAGCAGCAATGCCGCTCCGACAACCACCACACCGGATGGCGCCGTGGTGACTGCGTCATCGGCAACCGACGGCGCCCGCTTGGACTCGGTCGACAGCTACAGTCCGGCAGCGGACGCAGGGTTGGTTCCCGGCGACATCATCACCGCTGTCGACGGCAGCCGGGTCCATTCAGCGGCGGAACTCCAGTCGATGCTCTACGCCGAGCCACCGGGCTCCTCCCTGACGTTCACCATCCAACGCGGGTTGGCCATCCTGACAACGTCGGTGGTCCTGGCCGATCCGGACACCGATGCACCGGGAGATGACTCATCGCCGTAGCATGACGGCATGGCACCGCCAGAATCAGGGGACGCGGGAAACCCGTTCCAGTCGTTGCTCGGTGACCTGATGAACATGCTGGGGACCAACGCTCCCAACCAATGGGAGATGACCAGGTCCTTCGCCCTCAATGTGGCCACCGGGGGAGCTGCCGAGGCGAATGTCGAGCCCATCCAGCGGATCCAGCTCGAGCAACTGGCCCGGGTGGCAGAGCTCAACGTGACCGAGGCCACCGGCATGCCGCTGTCACCGGATGGGCGCCGCCTGACCTGTGTCCCCGTAGGCCGAGGCGACTGGACACTTCGGGCCCTCGAATCGTGGCGGGCCGTCCTGACTTCGATGACCCCGGCACCGGGGCCGATGCCTTCGGCCACCATCGATGACCAGGTTGGCACCGATCCTGGCGACGTCGAGGACCCAGCGGGCGACTTCGGGAGCCTGCTCGGCCAGTGGGCGACCGCCATCGGACCGATGTTCTTCGGCCTGCAGGTGGGTTCGGTGGTTGGCCATCTGTCCCATCGTGCGCTGGGCCAATACCCCTTGGCCATCCCGTGGGCGCCGTCGGACGAGCTCTTGGTGGTCACCGCCAATGTGGCATCGTTCGCCGAGGATTGGAGCCTTCCCGAGGAGGAGGCACTGGTGTGGGTGTGCGCCCGCGAGCTGGCCTCCAACTCGGTGCTCACCCGTCCGGCAGTCAGGGGTCGGATGGAGGAACTGCTGATGGCAGTGGCCGAGTCCACCGCCAGTGCCACCCAGGACCTGGCCGGGCAGCTCGGACGACTCGGACTACCCGGAGGGTCGGAGGGGTTCGAAGGAGGAGAGGGGATGGACCTCGAGTCCCTCCAGGGAATGTTCGGCGACCCCGAGGCGCTGCTCGGCGAACTGCTGACCCCCGAGTCCCGCCGGTCGTCCGACCAGTTGACTGCGTTGGCCGTGATCATCGACGGCTACGCCGATCACATCGCCAACGTCGTCGGACGAAAGCTGGTCGGATCGCACGGCCAGCTGGCCGAAGCCTGGTACCGGCGACGTACCGAGCGGGGCAAGGGCGAAGAGGCGGCCGGCGCGCTGTTCGGGCTCGATCTGGATCAGGCCCAGGTCGACCGGGGCCGGTCGTTCATCAGCGGTGTCCTAGATCGGGCCGGTGACGATGGTCTGGCCAAGCTCTGGTCGTCGGACCGCAACCTCCCGACACCTTCGGAAGTCGATGCTCCGGGATTATGGCTCGAACGGATCAGCCTGCCCGGGCTCGATGCAGCGCCGGAGGACTAGCACGGCGAACAGCGGCTGAGCGACGCTCAGGCCTGAGGCGCCACGACCTCGTCTGCGGAGAGGGCCGGTTCGGGGACGACCTCCTCCTCGGGCACGCCCAGGTCCCATTCGAGCTGGATGTTCTCCCGCTCGGCATCGCGGATCACCCGCTCGCGGTTACGCCGGTACTGCGGATCGTGCGGTGGGAGGAGTACCAGGCGGGCCATGGTCCGGCGCCGGAACTCCTCGATCAGGGTCGGGTCGCCGTAGTCCGACTGCACCTCCCAGTGGGGCGCCACCGGCCCCAGGTACACGACCCGGACATGCCCGACCGGGGGCAGCGGCTCTGCGTCCTCCTCGGGCAGGATCGGTTCGTCGTTGACCGGGGTCATAGCTGGGTTTCCTCCTGGAGGTAGCGGCACCGGATCCTACCCGGTGGGTGGACGGGCCCCGAGCGTCACCCCTACATCGAGGCGCGTGCTGCCCCGGTACAGACCGACCACGACATGGTCACCGGCGCTGAGCGGATGGATGGCCGCGGTCAGGTCCTCGGGGCTCTGGATGACCGCCCCGTTGAACGAAACGATCACGTCATCGGCGTGCAGCGCTGCCTTCTGTGCCGGGCTTCCGGGCTCCACCGAAATGATCAGGGCACCCGACGAAGGGGTCAGATGGTCCAGTTGCTGCAGGGACGGCGTCACCGGTCCGACGGTCACCCCCATGTAGGCCGAATTGGCCGATGGGAGGACCGGGGTCGCCGACGTTCCCGCACCCCCGGTTCCCCCTTTTCGCAGCTGGGGCAGAAGGGGCTTGACCGAATCGACGGTGATGGCAAAACCGATGTTCTCGGTGGGGGCGTTGCCGGTGGTGCTGGAGGCCACCGCGGTGTTCATGCCGACCACTTGCGCCAGGCTGTTGACCAGGGGCCCGCCGGAGTTCCCCGGGTTGATCGCCGCATCGGTCTGGAGGAGCCCGGTCAGCTGCTCGGTCTGCCCGTCGTCATTCTGCGCCGCCAGCGTCCGACCTTCCGCAGAGACGATGCCCTGGGTCACCGTCGGGCCGCCGGCCAGGGCGAGGGCATTGCCAATGGCCAGGACGGCGTCACCCACTCGTGTTTGCGATGAGTCGCCCAAGGTAACCGTGGGGAGGTTCGAGGCGCCGTCGATCTGGATGAGAGAGACATCGTTGCTCGGATCGGTTCCCAACACATGGGACGGCAGGGCGTTGGTCTGACCGAACAGGGTGACGGTCACCGAGGTGGACCCGGCCACCACGTGATCGTTGGTGAGCACCTCACCATCGGAGGTGAGGATCATGCCGCTCCCGGCCGATTCGACGAAGTCTCCACCGGCCCCGCCACTGCCGGAGTTGGCGTTGATGGAGACCACCGCCGGTTCCACCTTGGCCAGGATCTCCTGGATGTCCTGCGGCTTGGCCAGCGCGCTTTCATTGGGGAAGAACTGCTTGACGATTGTCTGTTGGCTGTTCGATCCGACTTCCGCACCGACCAGCCCTCCGACCAGCGCGGACAAAAGAGCACTGACCACCACCACCCAGATCCAGCTCCTGCGGCGCAGCGAATGCCGCACCACCACCGGCGTCGGCAGGACCGGGTACGGATAGGGAAATCTGCTGATCGAAGTCGGCGGTCCGACCGCTCCTCCGCCATAGGCCGGGTACCCAGGCCGGCCGAGCGGGGCCGGAGCAACGTAGGCAGGGTAGGAGACGGGAACCGGGTAGGCAGTTACCGGCTGGGTGCCGACCGGCGAGGCAGGATTCGACGGATCGCCGGGAGTTCCGAGGGGGAGAGGGTCGGCCGGGTCGAGGGGGGATGGTAACGAGGGAACGTTTTGGGGGACCGGACGGGGGGGCCGGGAGCCTCCGGCCGGAGCGCCGGGTTGACCATCGTCCGGGCTTTCATAAGAAGGCCCTGGTGCCTCATAAGAAAATTGTGAGGAATCCATCAATACCGGCTCATTTCGCACTACTCAGCAATTCAAAATGCGACACTAGTAGTGCAATGGATGGCGGCGACTTCGGGGTTCGCGTAGTCCACTGGGAACCCACCGCAGCCTCCTCGACTTCGATGGAGGATCAATGGATACCGAATGGATGAGCGTGGGGAAGTGTCGGGACATGTCTCCTTCTACTTTCTTTCCGAGCGATGGCGTGGGTGTTCAGGCAGCGCAACGCATTTGCGCCGAGTGCCCGGTTGCGGAGGCCTGCCTCGAGTATGCCCTGGAGGAGCGGGTCGATCACGGCGTCTGGGGAGGCAAGTCCGAACGTGAGCGCCGCCGCATGCTTCGCCGCCGCCGGATCGGTCACGCCGTCGCCGTCTGACGTGTGATCCACCGTCGCTGACGTGTTCGATGGCGACACTTTCGCCGAATGCGTCATCAATATCAGCGAAGGTCGCGACCATCAAACCATCGAGGCCATTGGTAGCGCTGCCGGAGTGGCCCTGCTCGATGTCCATTCCGATCCGGAGCACCATCGCTCGGTACTGACGCTCGGCGGTTCGTTGGATGTGGTGGAGGATGCGGCTCGACTCCTGGTAACGGCGGCGGTGGCCAGCATCGACCTCCGCTCGCACGCCGGCATCCATCCCCGAATGGGTTCGGTCGATGTGGTGCCCTTCGTCCCCTTCCCGGACCCGGTGGGGTCGGGGGCGACGGGACCGCTCCGGCCCGACGTGCTGGCGGCCAGAAACCGCTTCGCCCAATGGGCCGGCGACCAACTGGCGCTGCCGTGCTTCCTCTACGGACCCGAGCGCTCACTTCCCGAGGTCCGCCGGCTGGCGTTCCACCCCCTCCGACCGGACACAGGTCCTGGACACCCGCATCCGACAGCAGGGGCCACCGCGGTTGGAGCCCGGCCGGTGCTGGTGGCCTACAACGTGTGGCTCGCCGGCGACGACAGCCGGGGTGGGGTCGGCGACCCCGATCACGCCTTGTCAGTGGCTCGCTCCCTGGCCGCCGAACTGCGGAGTCCATCGGTGCGTGCCCTCGGTCTCCCCACCCTGGCAGGAGCCCAGGTCAGCTTCAATCTCATCGACCCGGGGGCGGTCTCCCCCGCCGACCTCTACGACGCGGCGGTGGTGGGTGCGGAGTCCAATGACTGCTCGGTGCTCCGGGCCGAACTGGTCGGCCTGATCCCCGCCTCGACGCTCGAACAGGTACCCCGCCACCGATGGCCCGAACTCGATCTGGCCCCGGAACGGACAGTCGAGTCCCGGTTGGAGGAAACCCGCTACCCGCCCGCACGTGCCTAGCGCCACCGCGGCGCCAGGCCCGGAGCCGAGTCAGGAGGCGCTGACCATCGCCCGCCGCTGCATGGCCCGCTGACGACGCAGGCGCCGGCGTTCGCGCTCGGAGAGCCCGCCCCAGATCCCGAATTTCTCGCCGTTGGCCAGGGCGTACTCCAGGCAGTCCTCACGCACGACGCAGCCCCGGCACACCTCTTTCGCCTCGCGGGTTGACGCACCCCGCTCGGGGAAGAACAGGTCAGGGTCCACTCCCGTGCAGTTGGCCTTGGTTTGCCAACTGCGCTCTTTGGGCCCGTACATCAATGACACCATGTCCATTGACAGGTCTCCCTCCCAGTCATCAATGCGGTTCCGTGGGGAACCGCATGGCACGGATGTAACTACAGATATGTCATCTTTCACTATCGAGGAGCGAAACGCAAGAAAAACCTGCTTGTGAACAGGAGCGCAATGTTTCGGGTCGCCGGCGAACGCGGTGGGTTCGACCCTGTTTGAGACGGATGCGTGGCAGGTCAGGGGCCACATCGGGTGACGGAACGGCGACGCTCGGTCACCGAAGGGACGCCGAGCACCTCATCGCATAAAGCTCTGCCCGACGCCCGCTTTGGGACGACGGTGCCGGTCAGCCCGCTCGTCGACCCCGGGCCCGCAGCCGGGTCTTGTGGGCCAGGAAGTCGACCAGCACGTAGTCGCCCAGCTCATCGGGTGAGGTGGCGAACGTGCGGCCTCGGTTGATCCGGGCCAACTGCTCGACGAATCCCTGGAGCCCCCGATCGGGATCGAGCAGGAAGGTGTTGATGGTGATGCCGGCCCGTGTGCATTGCATCACCTCGGCCAAGGTGACCTCCAACGTCTCGGGAACCGGCGGGTAGTTGAAGAACACGTCGTACCCGACCCCACCCTCGTAGGGAATCACGTGTGCGGTGGGCTCCCCGTCGGTCACCAAAATGATCTGCTTGGTGCCCTCCTGGTGGGCGAGCATCTTGCGGGCCAGGATCAGCCCGTGCTGCAGGTTGGTCCCGTAGACGTAGTCCCAACTCACCGTGGGAAGATCCTCGGCTTCGATGACCCGGGCCACTTCCGAGAATCCCACCAGGCCCAGGTAGTCGCGCGGGAACCGTGACGAGATGAGCGTGTGGAGTGCCATGGCCATCTTCTTGGCCGGGACGAAGTTGTCGCGCATCGGCATGGAAAGAGACAGGTCGAGGAGCAGGACGGTGGCCGAGCGGGTCAGGGCCTCGGTTTCGATGACCTCGAAATCGTTCGGGGACAGGCGGACCGGCACGCCGCTTCCCGCCCTGCGCACGGCGTTGTGGACGGTACGTGAAAGATCGAGGTTGAACGGGTCTCCGAACTCGTAGGGCTTGGTCGTCTCCTCGCGATCGTGACCGGTCCCCGTCCATGTGGTGCGGTGATTGCCGACCCGGTCCTTGTCCAGCTGGTCGAAGAGGTCGGCGAGCGCCTGCTGGCCGATGCGGCGAATTCCCTTGGGAGTCAGCTCGAACCGACCCTCGCGTTGGTCGATGAGCCCGGCATCCGCCAACTGCTTGGCCAGTTTGGACAGGCGATCGATCGATTGGGCGGCGTCATCGCCCAGGTGCTTCCTCACCTTGTCCAGGTCGACCTCGGCCAAAGACGCGGGGGAGGTGGCCGAGCGGAGATAGTTCTCCAGTTCGTCGAGGTCGCGCAGGCGACCGGCCGCGTCGGTCCCCTCACCCATCCCCATGGGCTCGTCGCCGCTGAACCGGTAGCGCTGATCCCAGCCCGCGCCGGGAAAGGCCTTCTGGAGGTTTCCGGCCAAGCGGTCCACCTGCCAGCGCAGATCGAGGTCCTCGAGCAGAGACTCGGCCAGACCCTGCAGCTGCGACCGCTGTTCGGGTGACATCGAGTTCCACATGGCCTGAGCCGCAGCCATCCGGGCGGCCAGCTGCTCCAGCAGCTCGTCGAGGTCGGCCGGGTTGCCCGGGAACAGGTCGCCGAACCGCTCCATGAACGATTCGAACGTCGGGTCGATCGGTTCGCCGTCCTCGCGCTGCTCGATCATCCGATTCAGCGCGTCGAAGGCTTCTCGCATGTGGGCGAGCTGCTCGGGGTCGGGGTTGGCGAGCGCTTCCGACATCTGCTCGAAGTAGGTCCGGGCGACCTCTTCGCGTAGACGCTCGACCAACTCCTCGAAGTGCTGCCGTGCCTCTGAGGACACGAACTCGTATTCCTGCAGCCCGCGCACCATGCCGGCCAGGTCGCCTGGGAGAAGCTCCAGTTGCATCCTCCGCTCGGAGGCCACTTCGTCGGTGACCTCCTGCCGGCGTTGGTCCCCCGAGCTGCGCGCATCCGATTCGAGTTGGTCGATGCCGGCGCGCTCCTCAGCCACCACCTCACGCAGCTCTTCGGCCACCTCGTGATAGGCGCCGCCCAGGTCTCCCCGGTCCAGTTGCTCCTCGCGCTCCAGACGCAGCTGGTCCAGTAGATCGCGCAAGCCCTGGACCTCGGTGCCATCGGGGGTCCGCCATCCACGGTTGAGCATCCGCTGCAGCGCCTCGTGGAGATCACCGTTGGCCAGCAGGTCGTCGGTGAGCTGCGCCAGCACCGAGTCGGTATCGTCGATGAGCGATTCCTGGGTGCCGTCCCACCGGCGGTAATCGAACCGCCAGGTCATCCGCGTCCCCGATAGACAGCCCGTGGTCCCGCCGCCTCCTTGTTGAGGCGCTTGGTCAGGTGCAGCCCCTCCAGCAGGAACTCCACTGCGCTGGCCACCAAGCCGGGATCTTCGGAACCCCCAGTCAGGGCGACGACTGGCGCCGATAGCGCGGGCATCTCGGCGAGCGTGGTGGCGTAGGCGGCGGCCGGAAGGTCGTCGCCGGCGTGGACCACGGTCTCGCTGGTGAACGAGCCAACCACGCTCTGGGGATCGGCGAGTACCACCCGGCGTCGAAAGACCACCAGAACCGCCGCCGACACCAGTTGGGCCAGGACCACCTCCTCGCGACCCTCCTCCAATGACTCGACCTCCACCTTTCCCTGCGTGGAGGGAACAAGTGCCTGAAGGTCGGATACGCGGGGCACCGCCTCAGTTTCGCCGTTGCGAAGCGCCCGACGGGTGGCGTTGGCCACCAACGTCTCGTAGTTGGCGATGGTCAGGCGCACGGACACACCGGATCGCTGGTTGAGGTGCGGGCTCTGGCGAGCCAACTGGCTCAGCTCGGCGACCACGTCGGCCATGAACTCGGGGACCTCGACACGGGGTTGGCCCGCCGCGTCCCCATTTCTCCTGTGGTCGGCGCCGATCCCGTTCAGGCCGGGCAGCTCGGCCTCCATTTCGGCGATCTTGAGCTCGGTGGCCGCGTCGGGCGGGTAGTGGGTGCGGATCTGAGCGCCGAAGCGGTCCTTCAGCGGGGTGATGATCCGACCCCGGTTGGTGTAGTCCTCGGGATTGGCTGTGGCCACCAGCATGATGTCCAACGGGAGCCGGACCCGGTGCCCACGAATCTGGACGTCCCTCTCCTCGAGGACGTTGAGCAGACCCACCTGGATGCGTTCGGCCAGGTCGGGGAGCTCATTGACCGCGAAGATGCCCCGATTGACCCGGGGCACCAGTCCGTAGTGGATGGTCAGTTCGTCGGAGAGGTAGCGACCTTCGGCCACACGGATCGGGTCGACCTCACCGATCAGATCGGCGATCGAGGTATCGGGAGTTGCCAGCTTCTCCCCGTAGCGCTCGCTCCGATGCACCCACGACACCGGGGTGTCGTCTCCCGCCTCGGCCAGGAGGTCTTTGGCGAAGCGGGAGACCGGATGATACGGGTTGTCGTTGATCTCCGATTTGGCCACCACAGGCAGCCATTCGTCGAGAAGCCCGACCAGTGCCCGGATGATCCGGGTCTTGGCCTGTCCCCGCTCTCCGAGCAGGATGATGTCGTGCCCGGCCAGCACCGCGTTCTCCAGCTGGGGAAGAACGGTGTCCTCGAAGCCCAACACCCCGGTCACCAACGGCTGCCCGGCGGCGATGCGGGCCGATGCGTTGCGCCTGATCTCCTCGGACACCGGGATCGATGTCCATCCCGAGTCACGCAACCGGGCGAGCGTGGTTATGTCCGGGGGAGGAGTCAGCCGGAGAGAGGGATCGACGAAGCGGCGGTCGTCGGTGGCGTCAGAGGGATCCGGCGGAGTCATGGGCCGAGCCTACGCGGGTAAAAGGCCGGTGGTACACCGACCCTTGCTGCCAGGGGCCCGGCCACATCGGTCGGCGCGGATGATCCTCGCCCGGTCCCTCACCGGAGAAGCCGCATCCCCTGCGGCATCGGTCCCGGCCAGCCGGCTGCGGTTATCCCTTCGGTGAACGCGGCCGCCAACGCCTCGGCCGCCCGCGAGGGAACACGGTCGTCCCCGCGGACCAGGGCGATCGTACGGGTGGGTGGCGGTTTGCGGAAGCGGGTGACCCGGAGCCGGCTCTCGCCGGTGGTCACGATGCCTGGCACCACGGCGGCACCCAGTCCGGCCGCCACCAGGGCCAGGACGCTTCCCATCTCGCCACCCTCGACGGCGACCGTCGGCTCCACGCCGTGCTCGGCAAAGGACGCCAGCGTCGACGTGCGCAGGTCGTAGCCGGGCCGGAACATCACCATCGGATACTCGGCCAACTGGGGGACCGTGACCGACCGTTGGCGGACCAGCGGATGGTCGGGTGTGGTGACCACCACCAACTCCTCTTCGGCGAGGGCGACGCTGACCAGACCCCTCAACTGGACGGGGGCGATGGCCAGGGCCAGGTCAAGGGTTCCCCCGAGCAGCTCGTCCACCAGTTGAGGGGACCCTTGCTCGGACACCCTGATCGCCACGCCCGGATGCAGCCGGTGGAAGCGACCGAGCACGCTCGGGAGCAGCGTGGCGCTCAGGCTGGGGGTGGCACCCACCGCCACGTGACCTCTGAGCAATTGCTCCAGCCCCGAGATCTCGTCTTCGATCGACACCAGGTCGGCAAGCACACGGCGGGCGATCGGCAACAGGGTCACGCCGGCGTCGGTCAGGGTCACCGGGCCGGGGCCGCGGTGGAAGAGCGGCGTACCGAGCAGTTTTTCGAGCCGGCGGATCTGGGCGCTCACCGACGGTTGGGCCACCTGCAGGCGCTCGGCTGCTCTGGTGAACTGGCCGTCCTCGGCGACGGCGAGGAAGTACCGGAGTTGGTGAACGGCGGGGAGCATAGTCAAATCCTATGACAGCAAGACGATATATGTCTTCGACTTCTGCGAGAAGACTCGATACCCTGTGCTGCTAGAGCGGCCGTGTCCGCCGTGCGAGCACATCGTTCGTCACAAGAAAGCCGGCCGCGGCCAGAAGCATCGAGAGAAGGACGAGGGAGACGGCGTGACCACGTTGGAGGATGCCACACCGACCACCGTGACCCCGGTCGTTCTGGGCGGAGCCCGTGGCGGACCGACGGTTGCGACCCTCCGCAAGGACCGGTGGTGGATCCAGCCGGTGATGACGGTCACCGTCCTGACCGCCTTCGTCGGGTACGCCAGTTGGGCGGCCTTCGTGAACAAGAACTACTACGCCGGGGCGACTCTCAATCGGGACCTGATCTCACCCTTCTACTCTCCCTGCCTGACCGAGTCCTGCGTGCCCGGTAGCCACCCCGGCACGGTGATCACCTGGTGGACCATCTCACCGGCCCTGTTGATCCTGATCTTCCCGCTCGGCTTCCGACTCACCTGCTACTACTACCGCAAGGCCTACTACCGATCGTTCTGGCTGGCCCCGCCGGCCTGTGCCGTTTCCGACGGGCACGGCTCCTACAGCGGCGAGGCGCGCTTCCCCCTCCTGCTGCAGAACATCCACCGCTACTTCTTCTACTTCGGCCTCGTCTTCAACGTCATCTTGACCATCGACGCCATCGTGGCCTTCCGTCAGCCCGGAAACGGGATCGGGTTCAGCGTGGGCACCGCCGTACTGTTGATC
Source organism: uncultured Acidimicrobiaceae bacterium (assembly GCA_963734395.1). Lineage (GTDB taxonomy): Bacteria > Actinomycetota > Acidimicrobiia > Acidimicrobiales > RAAP-2 > Bog-756. Next base: position 75,893 of record CAVTGY010000001.1, read on the forward strand.
AACGCCACGCTGCTGTGGCTGTACTCGCTGAGCTGCCACGCCTGTCGCCACCTGTGCGGTGGCGGAGTGAAGCAATTCTCCTCTTCACCCATTCGCCACAGGATCTGGAAGGCTCTCACGCCGCTCAATGCCAAGCACATGGCGTTCGCATGGATGAGCCTGGTGTTCGTGGCGTTCACCGACTTCTACGTTCGCCTGGTGGCCAGCGGGACCATCCACGACTACGGCTTTCACTTCTAAGGGGTCCGGAGCACATGGCTGAGCACGAGACCCACGACTTCGACGTCATCATCGTCGGCGCGGGAGGAGCAGGACTGCGAGCGGCGATCGAGGCGCGGGCGATGGGGTTGCGCACCGCCCTGGTCTGCAAGTCGCTGTTGGGCAAGGCCCACACGGTGATGGCCGAAGGTGGCGTGGCTGCAGCACTGGGGAACGTCTACGCCGATGACAGCTGGCAGGTGCATTTCCGGGACACCATGCGCGGGGGCAAGATGCTCAACAACTGGCGCATGGCCCAACTCCACGCCCAGGAAGCGCCCGATCGGGTCCGCGAACTCGAACAGTGGGGGGCGCTGTTCGATCGGACCGAGGAGGGACTGATCCTCCAGCGCGACTTCGGAGGGCATCGTTTCGCCCGACTGGCCCACGTCGGCGATCGGACCGGGCTCGAGCTCATCCGCACACTCCAGCAGAAGGCGGTCGCCGACGGCATCGACGTCTTCATGGAGGTCAAGGTGCTCCGCCTGCTCCACGACGCCGAGGGCGCGGTTTCCGGTCTGGTCGGCTACCGACGCCCGTCCGGTGAGTTCGTGGTGTTCACGGCCAAGGCGGTGGTGATGGCCACCGGCGGAGTCGGGAAGAGCTGGATGTACACCTCCAACTCGTGGGAGTCCACCGGTGACGGCCACGCCCTCACCCTTTGGGCCGGGGGCGACCTGATCGACATGGAAGCCGTCCAGTTCCACCCGACCGGGATGGTGTGGCCACTCTCGGTCCGAGGGATCCTGGTGACCGAAGGGGTGCGCGGCGACGGTGGGGTGTTGCGCAATTCGGAGGGCAACCGGTTCATGTTCGACTACATCCCTCCCATGTTCGCGGCGGAGACCGCTGACTCCGAGGACGAAGCCGACAAGTGGTACGACGACCATTCCGCGGGCCGCCGGCCGCCGGAGCTTCTCCCCCGCGACGAGGTGGCCCGCTCCATCAACAACGAGGTCAAATCGGGTCGTGGAAGTCCGCACGGGGGGGTGTTCCTCGACATCGCCACCAGGCGGACAGCGGAGGACATCCGTCGCCGTCTTCCTTCGATGTACCACCAGTTCAAGGAGCTGGCGGGGGTGGACATCACCACCGAAGCCATGGAGGTGGGGCCGACCTGTCACTACATCATGGGCGGGGTCCGGGTGGACGCCGATTCGGCCGCCACCACCGTTGCCGGCCTGTTCGCCGCCGGCGAGGTAGCCGGAGGGATGCACGGCGCCAACCGTCTCGGTGGCAATTCCCTCTCCGACCTGCTGGTGTTCGGGCGGCGGGCCGGTATCGGCGCGGCCCAATTCGCCGAGGGCCGGACGGGCACCCCCAGTGTCGACCAGGGCCAGGTCGCCGGCATCGTCGATGCCGCCGTTGCACCGTTCGAGCGGGAGGGGGGCGAGAACCCCTACGAGGTCCACCACGACCTCCAAGAGGTCATGCAGAGCCTGGTGGGAATCATCCGGACCGGGTCCGAGCTCGAGGAAGCGCTGGTCAAGCTCGAAGCACTCGAGGACCGGGCCCGTCGGGTCTCGATGAGCGGCGGGCGCCGCTACAACCCCGGTTGGGACATGACCAACGACCTCCCGGCCATGCTGACCGTGTCGCGATGTACCACGCTGGGAGCGATCAACCGGAAGGAGAGCCGCGGCGGGCACACCCGGGACGACTTCCCGAAACCGGACCCCGACATGGGGACCGTGAATTTCGTCGAGCGGATCCGCTCGGCCGGCGCCGACCCCGGCGCTGGTGCCGGCGGAACCCCCTCGATCCACTCGATCACCGTCAGTCAGGAGCCCATCCCGGAGATGCCCGACGATCTCAAGGAACTGCTGGAGGAGGCGACCTGATGGTCGAAGAAACGAACGGCGCGGCCGGGGGTGGCGCGGACAGTGAAGTGACCATGCGGGTGTGGCGAGGCGACGAGGCGGGGGGCGAGTTCGCCGAGTACGTGATGCCGGCCCAGGAGGGCGAGGTGGTCCTCGACGTCATCCACCGGGTGCAGGCCACCCACGCTCCGGACCTGGCCTGCCGCTGGAACTGCAAGGCGGGAAAATGCGGGTCGTGTTCGGCGGAGATCAACGGGCGCCCCGCCCTGATGTGCATGACCCGGATGGACACCCTGCCGGTCGGCCAGGCGGTCACCGTCGCGCCGATGCGTGCCTTCCCCATCCTCCGAGACCTGGTGACCGACGTCTCCTACAACTACGAGGTGGCCAAGCGGATCCCTCCCTTCGATCCCCGACCGAAGACGCTCGACGAGGAGAAAGCCGGTGGATACCGGATGCAGCAGATCGACATCGAGCGGAGCCAGGAGTTCCGCAAGTGCATCGAGTGCTACCTGTGCCAGGACGTGTGCCACGTGATCCGCGACCACGAGGAGAACAAGACCTCCTTTGCCGGCCCGCGCTTCTTCGCCCGTACCGCCGAATTGGAGATGCACCCGCTCGACGTCAACGACCGTCGCGAGCTTCTACGACAAGAGCAGGGCCTGGGAAAGTGCAATATCACCAAATGCTGCACCGAGGTCTGTCCCGAGCACATCAAGATCACCGACAATGCCATCATCCCCCTCAAGGAGCGGGTGGTGGACGCCTCGTACGATCCCATCGCCTGGTTGGGCCGTAAGATCCGCAACCGGACCAAGCGCACCCCGTCCGAGGCTTCCGTCGATTCGCCAGCCTCGGGTCCTCCGGCGGTCCAGCCGGACATCGAGGTCCACGGCATCCCCGGCACGGAGCTCAACGGCTCGGCGGCGGTCACCGTCCCTTCCGCCGAAGACGCAACTGCGGAGTGAGCCGGAACCGGCATCCGGCTCGTTGCACTCATGGCGGGTAGCGAGGACTCGGCGTGGCCAGATTCCTGAGCCAGGCGTGGACCGACGAGTTCAACAGCGCACTGGAAGGTGTGGTCATCCCCGGACCTGGTCCCGACGCTGGCCTCGGTGCCATCGAGGGCAGATTCACGGTGGTCCAGGAGGTTCGCGGCACTCCCGACGGAGACGTCTCGCTCATTCTGCGAGTCGACGGCGGTTCCCTCCACCTCGATCTGGCGCCCACCACCGGGATGGACAAGAGCCACCAAGCGGGGCCGGGCCCAGCCGACGCCGATGTCACCATCGCGGTGTCCTATCCAGATGCCGCGGCAATGTCCAAGGGGGAGCTGTCGCCGGCCGAAGCGCTCAACACCGGGAGGATCCGGGTGCGTGGCGACCTGTCGGTGCTGGTGGCCGGGCAGCAGATGTTCGAGGCTGCCCGGGCGCTGGTTTCGCCCACCACCTACTGACCTCCGACCAAACTTACTGAGCCCTACTGAGCCCTACTGAGCCCTACGTCCGCCGGTGCGAAAAGGAGGATTCCCCATGACTGCATCGAACGCTCCGCTTCCGTTGCGCCTTCACCATCACGCGTTCGTCACCACCGATCAAGCAGCCACCCGCTCGTTCTACGAGGACATCATCGGCTTGCCGCTGATCGCAACCTGGACCGAGGTGGAGAACCTTTTGGGCGTCGGTGACCAGGAGTTTTGCCACACCTTCTACGGACTCGCCGATGGGAGCGCCCTGGCCTTCTTCCAGTTCGACAACGGCGAGTTCGCCCGGGAGTACGCAGCACCGCCTTCGCCATCTCTGTTCCGTCATGTAGCTCTTCTGGTCGATGCGGAGAGCCAGGTGGAGATCGCCGACAGGGCCGAGAGCGCCGGTGTGGCAACGATGTTGGCCGACCATGGCTTCTGTACTTCTCTTTACATCACCGATCCGAACGGGTTGCTGTTGGAGTTCACGGTCGATCATCCCGACGTGCTGGAGATCGACACCATCCGCAAAGAGAGCGCCCACCGCGATCTCGACCGGTGGCTGTCCGGCGACCACCGGAGTAACAATGACTGGCGCCCTGACTCGTGAGCCCAGCGTCGGCCTGGCGGTCTCCGGCCGGGGACAGCTCGGGACAGATCGAGACAGCGGAGGTGAGCCATGGACATTCTCACCAGTAGAACCATCATCCATCCCTCGGACCTCAACCGATCGCTGGCCTTTTACGGTGAGGTCCTGAACCTGCCGGTGGCCCGCCAGTTCGGTGAGGGGGACGGCCGGGGTGTGGTCTTCTTCGCCGGTGGCGGCCTGATCGAAGTAGTGGGATCAGGGGGACCGGCACCACCAGCAGCGCTCGACGAGCCCGGGTCCGGCCAGGGGCGGGTGGTCCTGTGGCTGCAGGTGCGATCCATCGATGCGGCGATCGAGGAGTTGACCGGGCGAGGGGTGACCCTGGCACGGCCTGCGAAGCTCGAACCCTGGGGCCTCCTCGAAGCCTGGATAGACGACCCCGACGATCTGCGCATCCATCTGGTGGAGGTGCCGGCCGATCATCCCCTGCGAAGGGACCAGCGGCTCCCCGATGGCTGATTTCTAGCACTCCGACACCGTGATTGGCGCCTCATCCGGCAGTCCGCCCCATGCCTCGGCGTGGGGACTCTAGTTTTCGAAAAACGCCCGAATTATCACTTTTAGGCGATATTGTCCCTCGTGATTATCGCCTGCAAGCGATAATCAGGCCGAATTTTGGAAAGTAACGTGCCAAGGGAGGCCGCCCGCGGCCGAAGCGCTAGTGGGCGACCACGCCGGTCTCCACCAGTACCTGTCTGGCTTGGTCGACCCCACCGACCTTTCGGGCGAGGAATCCGAGCGACTGAGCGGCGTCGGTGTTGACGGCGTTGTCGTCGAGGAAGAGGATCCGCTCCCGGCGTACCGGTAGGCGGTCAGCGACCGCTTCGAAGATTTCCGGGTCCGGCTTGACCAATCCGAGATCGAACGAGAGAAACCGGTGGTCGAACAAGTCGAGCATCGGCCATTTCCCGATCTGGTCCTCCCAATGCAACCTGTTCGTGTTGCTCAGGCAGCCGATCGGTACCGATCGCTGGACGTCGGCAAGGAGTTCCGAAGAGCCGGGCATCGGACCGATCGGCCAATTGCGAAAGAGCTGGAGAAACTGCTCGGGGGATACGGACAGTTGCCATTCGGAAACCACCCCACCCGAGAACTCGGCCGTCGAACACTGGCCACTCTCGAAACGCCGCACCCACGGACTGGTGAGCCATCGTTGCCAGACCATGTCATCCTCGGCGATCCCGGCCATTTCCCGTAGGGCGGCCACACCACCGAGTTCGATGAGAACTCCACCCAGATCGAAGAGCACGAGGTCAATCTGGCGGCGAGTCACGGGGAGAAAATCTAGCTCCGGGCCCGATAGCGGGGGCCAGGCTCAGGGAGGGCCGAGCAGGTAGTCGCCGGTGGCCGGGTTGTGGTACCACCCACCCGAAGCATGGCTGCCACCGTCGATGTGCAGTGTCTCCCCGGTCAGATAGCTGGAAAGATCGGAAGCCAGGAACACCGCGGCACCGGCCATCTCGTCGACGTGACCGGGTCTTCCCATCGGCACCAGGTGGCTGAATCGTTCCTCGCTGCCCGGAGGCGCCACCGACTTCAGTCCCTCGGTGAGGGTGATGTCAGGAGCCAGGGCGTTCACCCTGATTCCGTGGGGAGCCAGTTCGAGCGCCACGGTCTTGGTGAAGCTGATCACTCCCGCCTTGGCGGCCGCATAGGCCGCGTAGCCCGGCGCGGCGCGAACACCTTCGATCGAGGTGACGCTCATGATGCTGCCCCCAAGGTCAGCGGCGACCATGCTCTTCGCCACACGGTGCGTACACAGCATGACATGCCTCAGATTGGCCCGATGCAGCGCGTCCCAGCCTTTTTCGACGCTGTCCACGAACGGAACGGCGAACACGCCTCCGGCATTGTTGACCAGGATGCTGACCTCTCCGACTTCTCGGCGGGTGCGGGCCAGGGCGGCGTCGACCTCGGCGCTCTCACGCACGTCGACAGTGAGGCCCAGGCCGTTTACCTCAGCGGCGGCGGCCTGACAACTTTCGGGATCACGCTCCCAGATGACTACGGACGCGCCAAAGGTCGAAAGTCCCTGGGCGATGCCCCGACCGATTCCCGACCCACCACCGGTCACCACCGCCACCCGGTCGGTGAGAAGCACAGAATCGCGGTTCAGCACCATCGGAGGGCACATTACCTCGGGCACGGACCCAGCCCGGTTGGTCTCGGTCCGCCGCTGCAACGGGTCGAACGTCAAGCGGAGCCGCCGGAGTGTCCGCCTAGCATGACGCCCATGTCGATGGGTTGCCCCCTTCTCGAACAGATTCCCCACCGCAGCTACGACGAGGCTGATGCGCACTTGGTCGAAATCGAGATCGTCGATGAGATACGCGGACCGGCGGGTGCCGTCCACGGCGGGATAATCGCCAGCATCGTGGACCGGGCCGCCGCCTATGCCGCGGTGCGGGCCAGAAGGAGCCCGGTGGTCACCTCCAGCGTGGCGCTGAGTTATCTGGACGCGGCCACGAAGGGCCCACTGCGCGCCCGAGCGGTGGTTCTTCGGGCGGGGCGGCGGCAGGGGGTGGTCGAGGTCGATGTCCACGACGCGGGGAACGACAACCGGCTGGTCGCCACCGCCCTCCTCACGGTGAGCTACGTTGCCGGGGAGATCCCCCAACCCACTTCCGATGTGGACCGCGCGACCTAGCGGGAGAGGTCGCGGACCGGCGGGAAAGGACCGGGATGCCAGAGCTGACCATCGGTGACGCCACCATCTTCTACGACCTGTTCGGGCAAGGGGAGCCGGTGGTACTGGTATGTGGATGTGGGCAACCCGCCGTCGGTTGGCAGATGAGCCTGGTTCCGGCGCTCACCGCCGCCGGGTACCAAGTCCTGACCTTCGACAATCGGGGCGTTCCTCCCTCGTCGTCGCCGCCACCGCCTTATTCGGTCGACGATCTGGTGTCGGACACCCTCGGCCTCATCGACCACCTGGAGATGGAGTCGGTCCGGATTGCCGGCTACTCGATGGGTGGGTGGGTTGCCGAAACCATGGCCATCCGTCACCCCGGGCGAGTGCGGGGTGCCGTCTTCATCGGCAGCTGCAACGTGGCCACCGCCTGGGAGAAGGCCATTACCACCGTGGAGCGCGACCTGGCCAGGCTCGACTATTCCTTACCCCCCTTGTTCTACGCGACAGAGACACTTCGTTACCTCCCCAATCACGACCTGCAGGACGACCAGGTGGTAGAGGCGTGGCTGACCATGATCGGGGACCTGCCGGAATGGCCCAATCCGGGGCGACTGGGCCAGTACGAGGCCTGCCTGGCCTGGTCCAACGATCTTCGGCGGACCGAAGCGTGGTCGACGATCTCGGTCCCCTGTCTCGTGCTGGCGTTCGAGCACGATGTCGACTCCCCGCCCAGGCGTTCGGAAGAGGCGGCTGCGGCAATCCGAGGAGCGCGGTTCGCTGAGATCTCCGGCGCCAGCCACCTCGGGGTCTTCACACACGGCCAAGCGGTGGGGGAAATCATGATCGACTTCTTCTCCGGACTTTAAGCTCTCGGGAGCGGGTGATCACCGACCGATGACCCAATTGCTCCGCGGTTTGGCGGTGGTAGGCGTCATGGCGCTGACCGCATCATGTAGCACCACCTCGGTCGCTCCTCACGACAGCACCACTCCGTCGACGACCGGCGGCATACCGACGACCACGGCGTCTACCACGACCACCGGTGCGGGCAGCGTCGCCGACGCGTGCGGCGTGGTGGCCAACCCCGATGTGATCATCAGCCAGGACCCGTGCCAGGTTTCCACCCGTGTCGGAATCACCGTGCACATCATCCTCGACCCAGGGTTCGACTGGGAGACTCCGGTGAGCAATTCAAACTCCATCGAGGTGGGCGACGTTGTCAAAAGCAGCTCGGGTGGACTCGATGCCGACCTGATTGCGACTCAATCGGGCCGGGCCACCGTGTCCGCCACCGGTTCGGTCATCTGTCCTCCCCGGCAGGCATGCCCGGCGCTGGCCCGCCTCTGGCGGCTGCAGGTCACCGTGGGTCCGTAGGCCCGCCACCCCCGGACCGCGCTCGGGATGTACAATTGAGGGACATTCGCTTGGCCCTCTGAGACAGTATCCACTGAACACAACACGGTTTGGCCTTGCCTCATGCGCTTCGGCGCTTCAGGAGGTCCCGTGGAATCCGTGTCTGTGGCACCCGAGCAAACTGCTGTCGCCCCCGACGACAGAGCGGAGCAGGCGCAACCGGTCGTCCACATCCCTCAGAAGTTGATAACCGTGGCCATCGTCGCAGGTCCGGCCGTGGCTCTGGCCATTCTCGTCCCTTGGTTGTGGGGACACGCCGTGAATCTCTCAGACCTGGTCATCGGAGTAATCCTGTACACCGTCACCGGGTTTGGGATCACCATCGGCTATCACCGGATGTTCACCCACAGCGGCTTCACCTCTCGGCGGCCGCTGAGGATCACCCTTGCCGTGTTGGGTTCGATGGCCGTAGAGGGATCGGTGACCAGCTGGGTCGCCACCCATCGCCGCCACCACATGTTCAGCGACCACTCAGGCGATCCCCATTCCCCCTATCGCTACGGTGACCACGGAGCGGCGCTCCTGCGAGGCATCGCCTTTGCCCACCTCGGTTGGCTGTTCGTCTCGGACGCATCGAGCGCTGAACGCTACGCGCCCGACATGCTGCGCGACAGGGACGTGCAGCGGATCGACCGGCTGTTTCCAGTACTCGCTTTGGCCTCACTGGCGATCCCGTTCGGGATCGGCTTCGCGCTGTCGGGGACCCTTGTCGGCGCACTCACCGCTCTTCTCTGGGCCGGCCTGGTGCGGATGGCGTTCCTCCACCACGTCACCTGGTCGGTCAATTCGTTATGCCACACGTTCGGACGGCGATCGGATGGAACCGCGGACCGCAGCACCAATCTGTGGCCGCTGGCGATCGTGTCGCTCGGTGACAACTGGCACAACATCCATCACGCACATCCCAGCTGGGCCCGTCACGGGGCCCGGCGCGGCATGGTGGACCCATCGGCCTGGCTCATTCGGCGGTTCGAACAGTTTGGATGGGCAACCAAAGTCCGGTGGCCGAAGAACCGCTAGGCGCAGCGACTGCCTCCTGCACACCGAATTACGGCAGCAGGTCGAGCACATCGGAGCGCTCCGCCTCCAACTCTTCGGTGGTGATCCGGATCCGCTCGGTGGCGAAGGGGTCATGGGACAACCCTTCGACCACGGTCCAGCCTCCGGCACCGTTGGTCCGCACCGGAAACCCGAATTGCAGGCCCCGGGGAACCCCGTACTCACCGTTGGACACCACCGCCAACGAGGTGACGTCGTCACCGGCGGTGGCGGTCCGGATACTCACCACCGAGTCGATGGCGGCATTGGCCGCCGAAGCAGCCGAGGACAGTCCGCGGGCTTCGATGACGGCAGCGCCCCGCTTCTGGACGGTGGTCAAGAAGTCGCCTTGGAGCCAGGCGTCGTCGTCGATTACCTCGGTGGCGGGCTTTCCGCCGATCAGGGCGTGGGCGAAATCGGGGAACTGGGTGGCCGAATGGTTTCCCCAGATGGCCAGGTTGGACACGGAGGCCACCGGTACGCCGGCCTTTTTGGCCAGCTGACCCTTGGCCCGGTTCTCGTCCAGTCGGGTCATGGCGAACCAACGGTCGCTGGGTACCTCGGGAGCGTTCGAACGGGCAATCAGGCAGTTGGTGTTGCACGGATTTCCCACCACCAGCACCCGCACGTCGTTTGCCGCATTGGCAGCGATCGCTCTGCCCTGGGGGCCGAAGATCCCCCCGTTGATGGTGAGCAGGTCGCCCCGCTCCATGCCTGCCTTGCGGGGCACCGAACCGACCAGCAACGCCCACGAGGTGCCGTCGAACGCGGTATCCAGATCGGTGGTGGTGACGATGGAGCTGACCAGAGGGAACGCGCAGTCGTCGATCTCCATGACCACGCCCTCCAGGGCCTTCATCCCCGGCTCGATTTCGAGGAGGCGCAGGACCACCGGTTGGTCAGGACCGAACAGTTGACCGGCGCCAATGCGGAACAGGAGCGAGTACCCGATCTGGCCTGCGGCTCCAGTGACGGTGACGTGGATGGGAGATTTGGCGAACATGGGCGCAGGCTAATCCGCTGCCCCCAGATTTTCGAACCGGACGATGGAGTACCGTCACCCACTACAGAGACACGATCCGGCGCGCTGCCCTGGTCGTGGAAGCGGGAGGCACATGGGACGGCCAGCGGCTCTTGGACCCGGGAAACGGGAGGATGGGGCGCGGACCCAAGTGGCCTGGCCGGCGGTGCTGGTGGCGACCTTGTGCACCCTGGTCGCCTGCGGGGGCGGTGCCGGCTCGGCCAATTCGGCGACCGCTCCGTCGGGCGGTTCCCAGCCCGCAACCTGGTCCAGCCCGGTCCTCATCGAGCCAAGCGGTCAACCTACCGACTACGACTCGATCTACGGCCTCTCCTGTCCAACCGGAACCTTCTGTGCCGCGGTGGACGAGAGCGGTGCTGCCCTGTTCCGAGAAGAGGGACACTGGTCGACGCCCCGCCCGGTGGCCACCGCGACGGGAACCTTGCAGTCGGTCTCCTGCCCGACCGCTACCGACTGCGTGGCGGTGCCGGCCGCCAGTGGCGCGGTGACCTGGAACGGCACCTCCTGGTCGCAATCTGATCCCGTCACTACGCCCGGCGATACCGGCCTGACCGACATCTCGTGCCCAACGACCACGTTCTGTGCGGGGGTCGGCACACCCGGAATCCCGGGACCCAGCCTGATCACCACCTGGGACGGACAGAGGTGGACCGCGCAACAGACGCCGGCCACCGGGGCGATCGGTGATCGGCTGATGGACGTGTCGTGCGCCACACCCGACTTCTGCGTAGCCGTGAACCTCGATGGCAAGATCCTGACCTTCGACGGCTCGCGCTGGTCGGGTCCCACGGCAAGCGGCATGCCCCGATTGACCTCGGTGTCCTGCCCCTCGGCCAGATTTTGCATGGTGATGGGCGGCGACTCGAGTGCAACCGACGTCGACGGTCGGTGGTCGGGCGCCGGCACCATCCCCGGGTTCATTGCACCGGTGGTTGCGGAGGTGTCCTGCTCGTCGGCTTCTCGATGCACGGCGATCGGTCTGAACGGCCTGGCCGCCACCTGGACTGCTGGGCACTGGGCGCCGGCAGTCCGAGTGTTCACCGGCGGGTACCTGGCCACGGTGGCCCTGTCCTGTGCACCGTCTGGTCCCTGTACCGCGGTGACCAGCAAGGGCGACGCCGCCTCGACGGTCAGCGGGAGAAACTCCTGAGAGCGGAGAGTATGACTACATGCGGTCGACGATGGCCGCGGCGAACTCCGAGCACTTGACCTCGGTGGCTCCGTCCATGAGTCGGGCGAAGTCGTAGGTGACCACCTTGTCGGCAATGGTCGCCTCGAGTGCGGTCACGATGTCGGCGGCTGCCTCGAGCCATCCCAGGTGTTCGTACATCATCACCCCGGACAGCAGAACCGAGCCCGGGTTGACCTTGTCCAGCCCCGCGTACTTGGGTGCCGTGCCGTGGGTGGCCTCGAAGATGCCATGGCCGGTCACATAGTTGATGTTGCCTCCCGGCGCGATGCCGATGCCTCCGACCTGGGCGGCCAGGGCATCCGACAGGTAATCGCCGTTGAGGTTTGTGGTGGCGATGACGTCGAACTCCTCGGGACGGGTGAGCACCTGTTGCAGGGTGATGTCGGCGATGCTGTCCTTGACCAGGAGTCTGTCGCCAGGTTTTCCGTCGCAGTCGTCCCAGCCCACCGCCACCTCGGCGAACTCCTCGCGGACCAGTTCGTAGCCCCAGTTGCGGAATGCGCCCTCGGTGAATTTCTGGATGTTCCCCTTGTGGACCATGTTGACGCTGGGGCGTCCGTGCTTGAGGGCGTAGATGATGGCAGCCCGGATGAGGCGTTTGGATCCGAACTCGGAGATCGGCTTGATGCCGATGCCCGAGCCTTCGGCGGATCTCCCATCCCATCTCGTCGCGCAGAAACCCGGACAGCTTGGCCGCCTCGGGCGTGTAGGCCTCAGCCTCCAGCCCGGCGTAGATGTCCTCGGTGTTCTCACGGAAGATGACCATGTCGACCTTCTCGGGGTGGAGCACCGGCGAGGGAACTCCGGTGAACCACCGCACCGGCCGGAGGCAGACATAGAGGTCGAGAATCTGCCGCAGGGCGACATTGAGGGAGCGGATCCCACCACCGACGGGAGTGGTCAGGGGTCCTTTGATCCCGATCAGGTGGGTGCGGAATGTCTCGACGGTCTCCTCTGGCAGCCAGTTCCCGGTCTCGTCGAACGCCTTCTGGCCGGCCAGCACCTCCTTCCACGCCACCGACTTGCCGTACTTGGCGGCGGCGGCGTCGAGCACCAGCTTGGCCGCCGGCCAGATATCCACTCCGGTTCCGTCACCTTCGATGAAGGGGATGATCGGTTGGTCGGTGACATGGAGAGCGCCGTCGGGGCCCTGGGTGATGAGATCGGACATGCGGGGCAGCCTACCGGCACCCCTCCCACCTCTCGCCAACCGAGGCACCTCCCGCCGGTCCCGGCGACGCCCCGGATCAGGCGGTGGTCCTCCCGGGAAGAAGCCGAATCAGAGCGCGGCGAGTCCCAGGGCGGAGTAGATCTCCCGGGTGGCCTTGGATCGGTTGAGTGTGTAGAAATGCAGACCGGGAACGCCCTCTACCAACAGCTGCCGGCACAGCTCGGTGGTGATGGCGATCCCTTCACTTCGAACGGCGTCGGCCCCTCCTTTGCGGTCCGCTCGTTCGAGCCTCTCCACCATCCACCCCGGCACCGCCGCGCCCATGGCGGCCATGCGGGGGACCGAGGTGAGCGAGGTGACCGGCATGATGCCCGGCAGCACCGGCTTTTCCACTCCCCGGTCGGCGAGATCGGCGACCAGGCCGAGGTAGTCGGAGACTTCGAAGAAGAACTGGGTCACGGCGAAGTCCGCACGCGACAACTTATTGGCCAGATTGTTCCGGTCGGTGTCCAAATCGGGAGAGGCAGGATGGCAGGCCGGCTGGGCCGCTACCCCCACCGAGAATCCTCCGATGGCAGCGGCCAACTCGACCAGTTCCGACCGCGTGCTGCAGCTCCCCGGTACCGTCTTCGGGGTCGGTCGGCGGGTCCCCACCGAGGGCCATCAGATTCTCCACGCCGGCCATCCGGTAGGCCACCAGGATCTCGGCGAGCTCCAACCGGGTATGTGCCACGCAGATCAGGTGCGCCATCGGTACCAGGGTGGTGGTGCGCAGCATGCCGGTGACCAGATCGAAGGTCCGCTTCCGCGACTCGGCTCCCCCCCGGTAGGTGACCGAAACGAACGACGGCCCGAGGGGTTCGAGGTCGCGGAGGGTCTTGACCAACGTCGCCTGCTCGGCGTCGGTCTTGGGGGGAAAGAACTCGAAGGAGTAGGTCCTGCCCTTGGCCAGCAGATCGGCAATCCGCGTCATGACCACTCCAGCCTACCTCTGACCACCCATTTCGGCCCTGGGGAGTGGGGGCGCCACCGTTTTTCCCCACCGCCGACGACCGCGGACGGCGGCGGAAGGAATTCAGTTTGCGTCCGTGCTGTGAGGCGCCGACCCGACCCGGGTGGACAATCGGGCCAGGGCGGCACCGAGCTCTGAGTTTCGGGCACGCCGAGCCTGGTCGGCCTCGGCCAACTGGGTTCCTGTCGGGGCTGATGTTCCCTGACGCAAGAGCCGGTCCGCCTCGACGGCGAAGGCCAGGCCGCGCAGGGCGGCCGCCGCCGAGGTCGCCGTTGACCCGGCCTGTGGGTCGGGTGCCGATGACGCCGCTCGGTCGAGGGCGCCGGCGGCCTTCTCCGCTTGGACGGTTACTGCACCGCGCAGCTCGGAGTCGTCGGACATCGCATTGCCGGAGAGCAGGGAGTCGCGGGCCAGCTGTGCGTCGCTCAATGCCGGCACCACCACCCGACGCCACTCGGTCTCCTGTGCTTTCCTCTTCCTCGACCGGAGGAGTGCTACCACGGCCACGATGGCGATGACCAGCACGACGATGAGGACGATCAGTCCCCAGGGCGTCTTGGACGAGGTGGCCGTCGGCGAAGATGCGATGGTCGTGGTCGTCGTCGAGCTCGAGGTCGTCGTGGTCCGAGGCGGCCGGGTGGTCGCGGTCGTCGTCGGGGACGGCGGCGTGGTGGTGGTCGGGGCGACGGTGGTGGGGGGTGGCAGCGTGGTGGTGGTAGTGGGCGCCACCGCGGTGGTCGTCGTCGAGTCCGCCGGCTGGGCCCCCGCAGGGACGGTGGCTCCGAGCACGCCCGACATGCCGAGCACCCCGAGCGCGGCACAGAGGGCGATGGCCACGGTCACTCTGCCTCGGGACCAGTTTCGACGATCGGGTTCCATCAGATTTCGCTCCTTCCGCAGTCGTACTCCGGCCGCTCCGGCCGCTCCGGCCCGCCCTGGGTATTCATAGGGATCGCTCGGCGGCCCGAACGGCATTGCGGAGGAGCATGGCCCGGGTCATCGGTCCCACCCCGCCGATACGCGGCGTCATCCATCCGGCCACCTCGGCCACCGCCTCATCCACGTCGGACAGCAGCTTCTTCCCCTCCCAGGAAGTGCCGGCGCCGACCACCGCCGCACCCGGTTTGATCATGTCGGGGGTGATCAAACCGGCACGGCCGGCAGCGGCCACCACCACGTCGCCCTGGCGCACCAGACCCGCCAAGTCCTCGACACCGGTGTGGACCACGGTCACCGCCGCGTTGCACCCGGGGCGTTTGGCGGCCAGCAGGAGGGCCAGCGGCCGCCCGATGGTCAGACCCCGTCCGACCACAACCGCGTGCTTGCCCTCGACCGGGACATCGTGGGCGGCCAGCAACTCGACGATGCCCGCCGGAGTGCAGGGGAGGGGGCCGCCCGCCCCCATGACCAGTCGACCGAGGTTGACCGGGTGGAGTCCGTCGACGTCCTTGTCCGGATCGACGGCCAGCAGCACCCGCTCCTCGTCGAGCCCGGGAGGCAGCGGCAGCTGGACCAAGTAGGCGTGGATGGCGGGATCCGCGTTGAATCGGGCCACCACCGCCTCCAGCTCGTCCTGGGACACGCCGGCGGGAAGGTGCTCGTGGGCCGACAGGATGCCCACCTCGGCACAGTCGGCGTGCTTCATGGCCACATAGCGGGCGCTGGGGCCGTCGTCACCCACCAGAATGGTGCCCAATCCGACGGAGACGCCGGCGCTCCGAAGACGATCGACCCGATCGGTCACCTCGACCCTGATGTTGGCGGCCAGCAGCTCGCCGTCGAGTACCACGGCCGTCATGGTCGGCTCACCGCTCAGTGCCGGAAGTGACGCTCGCCACCGGCCATCACCATGGCGATGCCGGCTTCGTCGGCCGCGGTGATCACCTCTGCGTCGCGGACCGACCCGCCCGGCTGCACCACGGCGGAGACCCCGGCGTCAGCCAGCACCAACAACCCGTCCGGGAAGGGGAAGAAGGCGTCACTGGCCGCGGCGGCTCCGACCGCCCGGGATCCGGCCTTGGCCACCGCGATCTCGGCCGCGACCACCCTGGACTGTTGGCCGGCACCGACCCCAACCGCCTGGCTGTCATTGACCACGGCAATGGCGTTCGACGTGGTGCGGGCACACACTTTCCAGGCCAGGGCCAAGTCGCGCCACTCGACCTCGGTCGGGGACTTCTTGGTCGCCACCTCCCAATCGGACGGCTCCACCAGGAACTGGTCGGTGTTCTGCACCAGCACGCTGGCGCCGAGCACCCGGAGCTGCCGGATCACCGGCTCGGGAGCCGGGGCGGACAGCAGCCTGGTGGCCTTGCGCTTCGAGGTCAACTGGATCAGCGCCTCCTCTTGGTAGGAGGTGGCGATGATCACGTCGGCCTGGGGTCCCGCCGCGATCGCCTCGGCCACCGCGGTGGTGACGGTCCCACCGATGGCCACGATCCCGCCGAATGCCGAGGTCGGGTCGCACTCGAGTGCCCGCTGGTAGGCGACGACCAGGTCGGCATCGAGCGCGGCGCCGCACGGGTTGGCGTGTTTGATGATGGCTACGGCCCGATCGGAACCGCCGACGGCGGGGAGCTCGTGGACCAGTCGCCACGCCGCATCGGCGTCGAAGATGTTGAGATACGAGAGCTCCTTGCCACCGTGCTGGACCATGTCTTCCCACCACGAGTGCTGGCCGACGATGCGGTAGCGGGCGGCGTGTTGATGTGGATTCTCCCCGTACCGCAGCGACCCGGCATGCTCGAGGGTGAGGTGGATGGTGGGGGGCAGCAGCGTGGTGATGTCGGACAGGTCGGCCCCGGGATGGTCCGGGGGCGGGGATTCCCGCTGGTCGAGCCACTCGACGATGGCGGCGTCGTAGCCGGCGGTGTGGGCAAATGCGGCCCGGGCCAGCCGGCGCCGGGTGGCCTCCGACAGGGTGCCGTGCTCCGCGAGCTCGGCCAGGACGACCGGGTAGTCCTCGGGCGAGACGACGACGCCGACATGGTCATGGTTCTTGGCCGCGGCCCGCACCATGGTCGGTCCCCCGACATCGATCAACTCGACCGACGGATCGGAGGGGAACGGGTAGAGATTGCAGACCACCAGGTCGATGAGACCGATGCCCAGCCGGTCGAGGGCATCGAGATGCTCGGGCTTGTCCCGGTCGGCCAGGATGCCGCCGTGGACGGCCGGATGGAGTGTCTTCACCCGGCCACCGAGCATCTCGGGCGCGCCAGTGAGATCAGCCACCTCGATGTGGGCGATCCCCGCCTCCGCCAGCGTTGCCGAGGTACCCCCGCTGGAGATGACCTCCCAACCCAGATCGGTGAGTCCACGGGCCAGATCGATCAGCCCGGTCTTGTCGTAGACGGACAGCAGTGCTCTCATTGGCGCAACCTCCGGTGGTGATCCTGACCCATCCCCGACCGTCGCCGCCAACCCTTGTATGAATCGGCGGATGGTGTCCGGGTACAGCGTGCGTTCGACCGATTTGATCCGCTCGTGAAGCGTCGCCTCGGTGTCATCGGGAAAGACCTGTACCGCAGCCTGGGCCAGCACCGGGCCGGCATCCATGGCCAGGGTGGCGATATGAACGGTGGTCCCGGTCTCCTCCACACCGGCGGCGAGTGCGTCCGCCACCGCGTGCCATCCCGGGAACGCGGGGAGCAGGGCGGGGTGGGTGTTGAGGATCCGACCGGGGTAGGCATCGTGAATGGATTGTCCGAGCACCGTGCCAAAGCCGGCCATTGCCACCACGTCGACCCCCCCGGCGACCAGCTCGTCGGTGACCGCCCTGGTGTAGCCGTTGCGATCGAATGCGGGGCCAAACCCGCCGTGGTCGGCCCGGGCTACGAGGACAGCGACAACACCGGCTGCGGACGCGACGTCGAGTGCTCGGCACGCCCGGTCGGCGACCACCAGGCCGATCGGGAGACCGGCGTCGATGATCGCCTCCAAGATGGTGCCGCTACCGGACACCAGCACCCCGATGCACGGTTCACGCGACGTGGATTCTCGAGCGCGTAAGGGACCACCAACCGCACGCTACCAGCGCGGTTCCCCGCCGATCCGGGCGGAATGCCGAGCGGTGCCGCAGGACCAGCGCGCGGTCGAACCCCGGGTGCTAGCTTCCCGAGCAAAGGGACCGTGGCGACGGGGCCCGACCGGCCTGCCTCCGGTACGGACCCCAGTCGCGCGGTCCCCCCTGCCCAGGGAATGCCCCTCGTATCAGATGTATCGGCATCCGGTTCCGTTTACCGAAGCGAAAATTTGAAGAGATCGGCGGTCCGGTCCGGGGACCGGCGTCAGTCGAGCTTGCGGACCACGTCGACCATGGCTTCGCCGGCCTCGGTCGGGTTGAGGGCCACGGTCACCCCGGCGGCGCTGAGTGCCTCCATCTTGGCACCCGCCGTTCCCTTGGATCCGGAGATGATCGCCCCGGCATGACCCATCTTCCTTCCGGGGGGTGCGGTTACCCCGGCGACGTAGGAAACGACGGGCTTGGTCACCGAAGAGGCAATGAACTCGGCGGCCTCTTCCTCGGCCGAGCCACCGATCTCGCCGATCATCATGACCGCCCGGGTGTCCGGATCGGCCTCGAACGCGGCCAGACAGTCGATGAAGCTGGTCCCCGGCACAGGGTCCCCGCCGATGCCCACGCAGGTGGTCTGGCCCACCCCCTGCTGAGAGAGCTCATGGAGGGCTTGGTAGGTGAGGGTACCCGAACGGCTCACGATGCCCACCGGTCCCCCGGCCAAGGCGATATCCCCGGAGGTGATTCCGATGTTGCACTTGCCGGGCGAGATGACACCGGGGCAATTGGGTCCGAGCAGCCGGGTCTCCGGGTAGTCGCGGATCAGCCGGTTGTAGGCGAGCGCCTCGTCCTGGGCCGGGATGCCCTCGGTGATGCAGACCACGAAGGGCACACCGGCGGCGGCGGCCTCCACGATGGCCTCGGCGGCGAACTTGGGCGGCACCGAGATGAACGAGGCGCTGGCCCCGGTCGACTCGACCGCCTCGGCCACGGTGGCGAAGACCGGGATCCCCTCGATCTGCTCACCGCCACGCTTCGGGTTGGTTCCGGCGACCACCTGGGTTCCGTAGGCCCGGTTGCGCAGACCGTGGTAGAGGCCCTGGCTGGTGGGGCTGATGCCCTGGATCACCACTTTGGTGCTCTCGTCGACGAAGATGCTCATGACGGTCCTCCAGCCAGGGCGACCGCTCGGCGTGCCGCATCGAGCATGGTCGGCTCGGCGACCAGGCGTTCGGAAAGGTGATCGGCAAGTATCTCGCGACCGGCGATGGCGTTGGTGCCGTCCAACCGCAACACGATGGGTGACCCGATGTCCACCCGGTCGAGCGCTTCGAGCACGCCCCTGGCCACCTCGTCGACCCGGGTGATGCCTCCGAATATGTTGACCAGGATCGAGCGAACCGCGGGATCGGAGTTGATCACTTCGAGGGCGGCGGCCATCACGTCGGCATTGGCGCCACCTCCGATGTCGAGGAAATTGGCTGCTGTCCCCCCGCACTGGTTGACCACGTCGAGCGTGCTCATGGCCAGGCCGGCCCCGTTGGCGATGATCCCGACCGACCCGTCCAGCCCGATGTAGTTGAGACCACGCGCCTTGGCCATTGTCTCGCGCTCGTCCTCTACGTCGCTGCCGGCGAACTCGTCCCATTCGGGATGACGGAAGAGCGCGTTGTCGTCGAGGGTGACTTTGGCGTCGAGCGCGTGGACCTTTCCCTCGGGCGTGTAGATCAGAGGGTTGATCTCCGCCAGGTCGCAGTCACCTCGGGTGTAACAGCTGTACAGATTCACCAGGATGTCGGCCGCCTGGTCGCGAGCGCCCTCGTCGAGTTTGGCCCGCTCCACCCAGGCACGGGCAGCCTCGGCGCTCAGCCCGTCGACCGGGTCGACACGGATGATGGCGATGGCATCGGGATTGGAAACGGCCACCTCCTCGATCTCCACCCCACCTTCGGCCGACAGCATGCCCAGATGCTTCTTGGCGCTGCGATCGAGGGTGAAACTGGCGTAGTACTCACGTTCGATGTCCGACGCGTGCTCGATCCACAGCCGCTTGACCACGTGACCTTTGATGTCCAGGCCAAGGATGTTGCCCGCATGGGTGCGCAGCTCGGCCTCGTTGTCGGCCAGTTTGACGCCCCCGGCCTTCCCCCGCCCACCCACTTTGACCTGAGCCTTCACCACCACCGGATAACCGGCCGCCTCCGCCTGTCTTGCCGCCTCATCGACCGTGTCGGCCACTCCTCCCTTGGAGATGGGAATGCCAAACCGAGCGAAGTACTGCTTACCCTGGTACTCGAATAGATCCACCGGATCCGTTTCCTCTCGTCGTTGTTGGTTGTCTGCGAATTGCCGTGGGGTGTGTGGGTACCGGTGACGCCGGTCCTACCTGCGGAGTGGGGTTCGAATGCCCCTGGCACCGGATGTCCCCGCGAAGGCATGATCATCCGCACTGGTGGCGTAGGTGGTCAGGCGTCTACTCCGCTCTCGCGTGCGTCGAGCGCCTCCGCCAGCCACGCCCCGATGGCCGGGAGCGGCGCACCCGGTGTGAACACCTCGGCCACCCCCATCTGTTTGAGCACTGGAATGTCGGCAGCGGGGATGATCCCTCCCACCAACACCAGGACATCGCCCCTGCCCTGCTCGGCCAGACCCTCGACGACCCGTGGGACCAGTGTCAGGTGGGCGCCGGAGAGCAGCGAGAGACCCACCGCGTCGGCATCTTCCTGCACCACCGCCTGCACCACCTGCTCGGCGGTCTGATGGAGTCCGGTGTAGATGACCTCGAAGCCCTCATCGCGGAGCGCACGGGCGATGACCTTCGCGCCGCGGTCGTGGCCGTCCAACCCGGGTTTGGCCACCACCACTCGATAGGGGCGTTTCACGGTGGCAGATACTAAGCGCTGACCGACCGTCAGGCCCAGGCGGGTGTCACCCGGCACCACCGGGCCGCTGGCCGGAAGGACTCTTCCGGCGTGGATCCGGCCCTACTCTGGGGGACGCATGGTAGCTTCCATTCGGCGCCCACGACCCCATTCGACCTCCCAGAGGACGCCTTGACCACCCCGGCTGAAGCTGTGGAAACGCACGACGAACACGCCTCGGGCCAAGCCGACCCTGCGCCGTTCTCCCTCCTCGCCGGGCTGGTCCGGCTGTGCCGTCCCCGCCAATGGGTCAAGAACCTCCTGGTCTTCGTCGCACCCGGCGCCGCCGGCGTGCTGTCACACGGGTCCGTGTTCTGGCACAGTGTCGGCGCCTTCGGGATCTTCTGTGTCGCCGCGTCGGGCACCTATTTCGTAAACGACGCCGTCGACGCGGAGTCCGACCGGAACCATCCGTCCAAGCGTTTCCGGCCGGTGGCCGCCGGTGTGGTTCCGGCGTCACTGGCCGTGTCCATCGGCGTGGTGATGATGGTGGCCTCCGCCGGGCTCGGCCAAGCCCTGGCCGGGTGGCATCTCGCCCTGGTCATGGCCATCTACTCGTTGGTCAACGTGGCCTACTCGCTGGAGATCAAGAACGAGCCCGTCCTGGATCTGGCCGCGGTCAGTGCCGGTTTCGTGCTCCCGCGGTGGCCGGCGGCGTCGCCACCGGCATTGCCCTTTCCAACTGGTTCCTCATCGTGGCGTCATTCGGATCCCTGCTCATCGTGACCGGCAAGAGGTCCGGCGAGCAGCAGTTGCTGGACGACAACGATACGGACCACGGCACGGTTCGCCAGACCCTGGGCTCCTACAGTCCGAGCTACCTCCGGTCGGTGCGAACGTTTGCCGCCGCAGTGACGGTGACCGCGTACTGCCTGTGGGCGTTCGAGCGGGCGTCGCAGGTCCATCCCGGCCATGACCCGGTCTGGTTCCAGCTGACCATCGTTCCCTTCACCATCGCCCTGCTCCACGTGATGCGCATCCTCGACTCCGGCGCCGGTGCCGATCCCGAGGAGCTGGCCCTCCGCGATCACCGGTTGCAGATCTACGGGCTGTGCTGGGTCGCCCTGTTCGCCATCGGCGTCTACGGCCCGTGACCGCGCCCGGCGGACGGCACACGGTGCTCACCGGCTGGGGTCGCACCGCGCCCAGCGCCGCCGAGGTGGTCCGACCCCTCCATCCCGACACCGTCGAGCTGGCCATGGCCGATGCCACCCGGTCGTCGGCCGGCGGAGGACGAGGGATCATCGCCAGGGGGCTCGGGCGCAGCTACGGGGATGCCGCCCAGAACGCCGGGGGTGCCGTGCTCGACGCCACCTACCTGGACGCCGTCCACCAGGTGGACCTGGCCACCGGTGTCATCACGGTGGGAGCGGGTATGAGCGTGCAATCGCTGATGGAGCGGCTGTTACCCCTGGGCTGGTTCGTGCCGGTTACCCCGGGCACCCGCATGGTCACCGTAGGCGGCGCCATCGCCGCCGACATCCACGGCAAGAACCATCACCTGGACGGGAGCTTCTGCTCCCACGTCAGCGAGATGACCCTGGTTACACCGACCGGTACGGTCACGGTGTCGCCGACAACGGATCCCGAGCTGTTTTGGGCCACCGCCGGCGGCATGGGCCTGACCGGCGTGGTCACCCGGGCCACCATCCAGATGATCCCGGTCGAGACCAGCTACATGATGGTCGACACCCAACGGGCAGCGGATCTCGACACGGTGATGGAGCTGATGCTGAGCGGTGACCAGGACTACCGGTACTCCGTGGCATGGATCGACTGCCAATCCAGCGGCGGCCAGCTCGGCCGTTCGGTGCTCACCCGTGGCGACCACGCCCGCCTGGAGGACCTTCCTCTCCGATGGCGTTCACAACCGGAGCGGGCTCTCGACTTCCGGCCCAAGACCCTGGCCCGGGTCCCCTTCTCGGCGCCCGACGGTCTGTTGAATCCCCTCACCGTGGGGCTGTTCAACGAGTTCTGGTTCCGCAAAGCACCGCTCCACCAGCAAGGCAAGCTTCACACCATCGGCGGCTTCTTTCATCCGCTCGACGGCGTCGCCGCCTGGAACCGGCTCTACGGAAGGAGAGGCTTCCTCCAGTACCAGTTCGTGGTACCCGACGAGTGTGGCGAAGCGGTCCGTCGGGTCATCGAGAAGATCAGCGCGGTCAGACTGGCGTCGTTTCTGGCCGTGCTCAAACGATTCGGCCC
This sequence comes from uncultured Acidimicrobiaceae bacterium, assembly GCA_963734395.1. Lineage (GTDB taxonomy): Bacteria > Actinomycetota > Acidimicrobiia > Acidimicrobiales > RAAP-2 > Bog-756. The sequence goes on from CAVTGY010000001.1 coordinate 98,729, forward strand.
GGGTGATCCGGGTCCGCTCTCGTTCCCCATGCCCGGATGGACCCTCGCCCTCGACCTCCCGGTCGGCTACCACCAGCTGGACCGAATCCTCGACTCCCTCGATGACGAGATCATCGCCGCCGGGGGCCGGATCTATCTGGCCAAGGACTCGAGGGTCTCCCCGGCCGCCTTCCGCTCGATGTATCCACGGAGCGCCGAATGGCAGTCGGTGCGAGACCGGGTGGACCCCGACGGCGTCCTCCGTTCCGACCTCGGTCGAAGGCTCGGCCTGTGCGCCGACCGGCCGCCGCCTCCGAACCGTCGGGGCCGCCCCCGGGCTCGAACCTCGACCGGCCGGACCAGACCCCGGCGCCCCGCCCGCGCCGCCGCCTCTCCCTCGTCAGAACGGACACCTCCCCCATGATCGACGCCGTTGGGCGACCCCAGTCAGTTCTGGTACTCGGTGGCTCCTCGGAGATCGCCCGGGCCATCGTGGCCAGGTTGGTCCCCGCTCGCTGCCGGACGGTGGTACTCGCGGGTCGGGACGGGGAACGACTCGCCGAAGCGGTGCGCGCGGCCACCGTGGCCGGTGCTGACGTGGTCGAATCGGTGGCCTTCGACGCCGCCGACACCGACCACCACCAGGCCTTTGCCGACGGGGTCTTCGAGCGCTTCGGCGACTTCGACCTGGTCATCGCGGCAGTCGGCGTTCTCGGTGATCAGACGGTGGACGAACGCGACCCGGCGGCGGCGGCGGCGGTGATGACCACCAACTACACCGGTCTGGCCACCGCCCTACTGGCGGTGGCGGGTCGACTGCGCCACCAGGGTCACGGGCGACTGATCGTGCTGTCCTCGGTGGCCGCGGAACGGGCCCGGAGAGCCAACTTCATCTACGGGTCCTCCAAGGCGGGGCTCGACGCCTTCTCCCAGGGGCTGGCCGACACGCTGGTGGGGTCCGGCGTGGGGGTGACCCTGGTGCGGCCCGGATTCGTGGTCGGGCGGATGACCGAGGGCATGGTGCCCGCCCCGTTCGCCACCACACCCGAGGCGGTGGCCGACGCCGTGGTGCGGGGCATCGAATCCGGTGCCGCCGTCGTCCACGTCCCCCCACTGCTGCGGTGGGTCATGGCGGTCATGCGCCATCTGCCCCGGCTGCTCTGGAGGCGGATGCCCGGTTGAGCGGCGGGGTTCAGGCCCGCTTGAGCGGCGCCATCCGCAACAGCAGTTTCTTGCGACCGACGGTCTCGAAGACGACCACGGCCTCCGAGTCCTCGCCCGGGTCGGTGGCTTCGAGCACCGTCCCCTCGCCCCATTTTCCGTGCACCACCCGGTCCCCGGCCACCAGCCCCAGCGACTCGGCGCCGCTGGAGGGTGGTTCCCTGCGACGACGCCCGGTGGCGTCGAAACCGCTCTGCGGCTGCGCGTCGCCACGACCGAACACGCTGCGGCCCGGCGTACCCGAGTTGTCGTCGGACACCACGTCGCGCAACAACTCCTGGGGAATCTCGTTTAGGAACCGGCTGGGGATGTTGCTGCCCGTTCTCCCGAACAGCATCCGGCTCCAGGCGTGGGAGACATACAGGTAACGCTCGGCCCGGGTGATCCCCACATAGCAGAGGCGCCGTTCTTCCTCGAGCTCGATCGGGTCCCCGAGCGAGTTGACGTGGGGAAAGATCCCGTCCTCCATCCCCACCAGGAACACCGCCGGGAACTCGAGGCCCTTGGCGATGTGCATGGTCATCAAGGAGACCCGGGTCCCGTCCCCCTCGAGCTCGTCGGAGTCAGCAACCAGTGAGGCCGCCTCGAGGAACTCGGCCAGGGTGCGGTACTCGTCGGCCACCCCGACCAGCTCGTCTACGTTCTCGACCCGCCCGAGCGCCTCGATGGTGCCTTCGGAGAGCAGTTCACTGCGATAACCGGTCCGTTCGACCACCGCGGCCACCAGACCCCCCGGAGACAGCGCCCCCTCAGGTATCCCGGCATCGGGCGCCGGCGGGTCGGGGACGAACCCGCCAAGGACCTCGCCCTCGGGGGCAGTCGCATCACCGTTCTCGTCGGCCAGCTCGGGAAGGACCATCCGACTCCGCAACTCCTCGAGCAGCACGGACAACTGGACCAGAGCGGCGCTGGCCTTGCCCGACACCCCGGCTTCTTCAGCGTGTCGCACCGCCTCGCCGAACGACAGGCCGTGGCTGCCCGACCAGCCGGCCAGCTTGGCCACTGAGGTCTCCCCCACCCCACGCTTGGGCACGTTCACGATGCGCCGCCAGCTCACCTCGTCGTCGGGATTGACCAGCACCCGCAGGTAGGCCATCACGTCCTTGACCTCGCGGCGGTCGTAGAACTTGGTGCCGCCCACCACCTTGTAGGGCACTTCGGCGCGGACCATCGCCTCCTCGAGGGCGCGGCTCTGGGCGTTGGTCCGATAGAAGACCGCCACATCTCCCCAGCGCAGATTCCGTTCGCGGTGGAGGCGGGTCACCTCGTGGGACACCCAGGCCGCCTCGTCGTACTCGTCCTCCGCCCGGTACCGGACGATCTGCTCCCCCTCACCGGCGTCCGTCCACAATGACTTCGGCTTGCGGGAAACGTTGTTGGTGATGACCGCGTTGGCGGCATCGAGGATGATCTGGGTCGACCGGAAATTCTGATCCAAGGTGATGGCGGTGGCATCGGGGAATGCCTGCTCGAAATCGAGGATGTTGGTGATGTCCGCTCCTCTGAAGCGGTAGACGGACTGGTCGCTGTCCCCGACCACCACGATGTTGCGGTGCCCGCCGGACAGCAACACGGCCAGCGCGTTCTGCACCCCGTTGGTGTCTTGGTACTCGTCGATCAGAATGTGGGTGAAGCGGGTCCGGTAATGCTCGAGAATGTCCGGGTGTTCCCGGAACAGCCGGACGGTGTTGGACAACAGGTCGTCGAAGTCCATGGCGTTCGCCGCCACCATTCGCTGCTGGTACAGATCGAAGACATCGGCGACCCGCCGATCGAAGATGGTCACCGCGGCGGACCGGTACTCGACCGGCCCCAACTGTGCCGACTTGGCTTGGCTGATCTGCCCGAGGATCGACCGGGGTGACAGCTTTTTGGTGTCGATGTCCAACTCGCGGCACACGATCTCGATGAGCCGCCGGGAGTCGGCGTCGTCATAGATGGTGAACGATCCCTTGTAGCCGAGGCGATCCCCATGGGCCCGCAGGATGCGCACGCACGCCGAGTGGAAGGTGGACACCCACATGCGGGCCGCCCGACGGCCGACCAGTTCGGCCACCCGCTTGCGCATCTCGTCGGCTGCCTTGTTGGTGAAGGTGATGGCCAGTATCTGCCACGGTTTGGCGTCGCCGGTGGCGATCAGGTGGGCGATCCGCCGGGTGAGCACCCGGGTCTTGCCCGAGCCGGCCCCGGCCACGATGAGCAGCGGACCTCCCCGGTGGACCACCGAGTCCCGCTGCGGCTCGGTCAGTCCCTCGATGAGGGCGTCGGCCGCCGCAGGAGCGGACCCGCCGGCGTCGGTAGCGGCCGGCGTGAGATCGGTGGGAAGCCGATCGGCGCTCCCGCTCGCTGCGGTCATTCCCACTCGATGGTGCCGGGCGGTTTGGAGGTGATGTCCAGAGCCACCCGGTTGACGCCGTCGACCTCGTTGATGATCCGGGACGAGAGGCGCTCCAACACGTCATACGGCAAGCGGGCCCAGTCGGCGGTCATGGCGTCGTCGCTGGTAACTGCCCGGATGATGATCGGATAGGCGTAGGTCCGGCCGTCACCCATCACCCCCACCGAACGGACCGCCGGAAGTACTGCGAAGCTCTGCCACAGGTCGCGGTAGAGGCCGGCCCGGCGGATCTCCTCCACGACGATGGCATCGGCGGCCCTCAGGATGTCGGCCCGCTCCGGGGTCACCTCCCCGACGATTCGCACCGCCAGGCCGGGGCCGGGGAACGGTTGGCGCCACACGATGTCGGGAGGGAGGCCCAACTCCTCGCCCACCGCCCGCACCTCGTCTTTGAACAGGAGCCGGAGGGGCTCGACCAGATCGAAGGCCAGGTCGTCGGGAAGACCCCCCACGTTGTGGTGGGACTTGATGGTTGCAGCACTGTCCGACCCCGACTCGATGACGTCGGGATAGAGGGTTCCCTGCACCAGATAGCCGGCTGCGGTGCGATCAGCCGCCGGTGTCGGCCCGGACGCATCCGGGTCGTAGTCCTCGATGACCAGGTCGCGAGCGACCTCCTCGAAGATCCGGATGAACAACTCGCCGATTGCCTTGCGTTTTACCTCGGGATCGATCACCCCGGCCAGAGCCTCGAAGAACCGATCCGCGGCCTTCACGTGCACCAGATCGATGCGGAATTGGCGGCGGAAGGTCTCCTCCACCTGCTCGCTCTCCTGGGCCCGCATCAGACCGGTGTCGACGTAGACGCAGGTGAGCTGGTCGCCGATGGCCTTGTGCACCAGGGCTGCCGCCACCGCAGAATCCACCCCGCCGGACAGCGCGCACAAAACCGGCGAGGAGCCCACCTGGGCGCGCACCGCCTTCACCGCCGACTCGATGATCGAGGTGTGGGTCCACGCCGGGGGGCAATGGCACACGCCGTAGAGGAAGCGCTCGAGGAGGTCGCGGCCCCGCTCGGTGTGGACCACCTCAGGATGGAATTGCACGCCGAATATGGCTCGGTCGGCGTCGTGGAGGGCGGCCACCGGAGCATCGGGGCTGGTGGCCGTGGCCACGAACCCGTCAGGAACCGCGGTGATGGCGTCGCCGTGGCTCATCCACACCTCGGTCTTGGCCGGCCAGTCGACGAAGAGCGGCGAATGGGCGGTGACGTCCAACGGCGTCCTTCCGTACTCGCCGCGACCGGTGCGGGACACCTCGCCGCCGAGTTGTCGGACCAGCAGCTGCGCGCCATAACAGATCCCGAGGATGGGGACCCCGGTGTCGTAGATGGCCGGATCGATCAGAGGAGCAGGGGTGTCGTTGACCGATTTCGGCCCGCCGGAGAGGACGATCCCCGACGGGCGACGGGCCATCAGCTCGGCGGCGGTGGCCGTGTGGGGGACGATCTCCGAGTAGACGTGCGCCTCGCGGACCCGGCGGGCGATCAGCTGGGCGTACTGGGCGCCGAAGTCGACGACCAGGATCGGGCCGGCGGCCGGGTCGCCTGAACCGGAGGGCGCCTGGCTCAATGGCCCATGCCGACACCCTGGGAGCGCTGCAGATCCTTGCCCTCGGTCTGGAGTGCCGGCGCCACCATCACCTCGGCCTTCTGGAACTCCTTCACCGTCTGGTAGCCGCAGGTTGCCATGGCGGTGCGCAGCGCACCGAAGAGATTCATGCGACCGTCGTTCTCGTGGGCGGGTCCGAGCAGGATCTCCTGCAGCGTTCCTCGGGTGGTGGTCTTGACCCGGGCACCCCGGGGCAGGGTGGGGTGGAAGGTTGCCATGCCCCAGTGGAAGCCCCGGGCGGGCGCTTCCACCGCCGAGGAGAGTGGCGAGCCCAACATGACGGCGTCGGCGCCGCAGGCGACCGCCTTGGCGATGTCGCCGCCCTTGGCCATACCGCCGTCGGCGATCACGTGGCAGTAGACGCCGGTCTCGTCGAGGTGACGCATCCGGGCGCCGGCCACGTCGGCGATGGCGGTGGCCTGGGGAACGCCGATGCCCAACACCCCGCGGGTGGTACAGGCATTGCCCGGGCCCACGCCGACCAGTACCCCGACCGCACCGGTCCGCATCAGATGGAGGCCGGCCTGGTAGGAGGCACAGCCTCCGACGATGACCGGAATCTCGAATTCGCGGATGAACCGCTTGAGGTTGAGCGGCTCCGCCGTCTTGGAGACGTGCTCAGCCGACACCACCGTTCCCTGGATGACCAGCAGGTCGAGTTCGGCAGCCAGGAGCGCCGAGGCGAACGCCATCGTCTTTTGCGGCGTGACCGAGGCGGCGGTGGTGACGCCGGCCGCCTTCATCTCCTTGATCCTCCGGGTGGCCAGCTCCAGCTGGACCGGTTCGGCGTACATCTGCTGCATCCGGGCAGTGGCCTTCTCGGCGGGCAGCTCGCGGATCTCGTCGAAGAGGGGCGTGGGGTCCTCGTAGCGAGTCCACAGCCCCTCGAGATTGAGGACACCCAGGCCGCCCAGGCGACCGATCTCGATGGCGGTTGACGGGCTGACCACACCATCCATGGCCGAGGCCATCAACGGCAACTCGAACCGGTAGGCATCGATCTCCCAGCTGATGTCGATGTCCTCCGGATCGCGGGTGCGCCGGCTGGGGACAATGGCGATGTCATCGAACCCATAGGCCCTTCGCCCCGATTTGAAGATGCCGATCTCTAGCTCAGCCACGTGAACGTCCTCTCAGACCCTGGTCCCGGTACTCCACACCTCCGGCCGGCGGCAACCAGAAAACCGAGCCGACCGACTGCTCCCACGTTACCGCCTGGGGGTCGGGAGGCGGTTCCCCCAAGGGAGCAGCCTGGAGGCCCACATGCCCCGGTGCGGCGGCCGATTCAGCGCGGCCGGAGGGACGGTGGAGGGGCCACCCCGACAATCAGGCAAAGGAGCTCGACAAGCGTTCGGGCAGTCGCTCCCCACACGGTCTCACCGGCCACCTCGAAGAACCACACCGGAAACTCGCCGTCGGGCAGCCCGGACACGCCGGCACGCCCCGGAACCGACCACCATTCTTCGTGGAAGACGTGGTCAGCCAGCAACTCGGCGAGCGCGACATCGAAGACCCGCTCCACCTCACCGGGGTTCGCGGTCAGCGACGGGCGGTCGGCAACGGTGGCGATCACCGGTGTCATCACCGTGTCCGACGCCACGGTCGGCATGGCCGTGAGCTGCGCCACCACGGTCACCAATCCCGGAGCCAGCCCGACCTCTTCCGAGGCCTCGCGCAACGCACCCTCGACCACCCCTTCGCCCGGTTCGAGCCGACCCCCCGGAAAGGCCACCTCGCCCTGATGGAGCCGGAGCCGATCCGATCGCACGGTGAGCACGACCCGCGCCTCGCCGTCCTCTTCGAAGAGAGCCACCAACACCGCCGCCGGTCTTCCGCCGAACACCTGGCCGGCAGTCAACCGCCAGGGTTCGTCGACCCGACCGTTCTGCTTCCGCCGGTCTTCGGCCAGAGCCGCCCGTACCCGATCGAGGGAGATGGCACGACGTTGGCCGGCTGGAAGCCCGGCCCACGGCGCAGCCGACCCCGAGCGGTGGTGCGGTGGCCGACGAACCTCTCGCCGCATCACGCCTGAGGGTTCGTCGGGAGGCGCATGTCGGATTCAGATTAGGTCTGAGTGGACGGCCGCGTCCGGGTAGGCGACTATGTTGCCGACCGGCACAGAGCCGGTCCATCACTTACCAGGGGGAGTAGACAATGGCGCTCAAGGTTGTGGGGGCTGGTGTCGGTCGTACCGGTACCCATTCGCTGAAGATCGCGCTCGAGCAGTTGTTGGGCGGACCCTGCCATCACATGATCGAGATCCTTGGTGATCCGGGCCAGGCGCAAGGATGGACCGATGCCATCGAGGGACGCCCGGTTGACTGGTCGACGATGCCCGCCGGCTACGTCTCCCTGGTCGATTGGCCCGGCTGTTCATTCTGGCCCGAGTTGTCGGCCGCCAACCCCGATGCCTTGGTGTTGCTGTCGGTGCGTGAACCCGAATCGTGGTATCGCAGCGCATCAAACACAATTTTCCAGTCGTTCGACAAGGTGCCTCCCGAACTGAATCCTTGGATGAACGCGATGCGCCAGTTGCTGCATGACCGATTCAGCGATCGTCTCGAGGAACCCACGACGATGATGGATGCGTATGAGCGCCACAACTCGGCCGTGCGCCAGGCCATTCCTAAGACCCGGTTGTTGGAATGGTCTCCCGGGGATGGATGGGACCCGATCTGTGAGCGACTGGGCCTCGATGTTCCGGGAGAGCCGTTTCCCGCGGTGAACACGACCGACGAGTTCCGGGAAATGTTGGGGATGACACCGCTCGTCTAGCGTTTGGGGAGGTCTTCGGGTTTGGGCGGCGCCTGACCCAAATCGGTTACGACGCAGGTGCGAAGAACTCCAGCGCGATGTTGTCCGGGTCCCTGAACGACAATCCGGATCCGTACGGTGCGTCGACCACCCCTCCGTTGGCGATGCCCAGCCCGTTCAGCCTCGCCTCCCACTGCTCGAGCTCACCTCGCGTGGCGCAGGCAAAGGCCAGGTGGTCCAGACCCAAGCGACGTTCGTTGAACGGGAGCGTGTCCGCCGGGTCGGGGAACTGGTGAAGGCCGACAAGGGTGTGGCCCCCGACAAGCCAGACCACATGACGGAACGGGCCGGTGTCCTCGTCCATCACCGGCTTCGAGTCAAACAGCTGTTCGTACCAGGGCACGCTGCGATCGAGATCGCTGACCGTGAGCGCAACGTGGGTGATGGTTGGGAACTCTGGCATCAGTGCCTCCCTGTCCGGGTTGGACCACTCGCCTCATCGGGTTGGACCACACGATAATCCAGAAGGTTGCCGGTCATCCAAGGGTTACCGACGCAGGGTTGGGCCGCCCGCCCGGCTGAGGGAGGTTACAACCCTGTTCTGATTTACGCCGGTGGGCAGCTGATCCCGAAGCCGGCGAGCACCGGAGCCGGGACCGCCGGCGCCTGGGCAGTGCCCGGGGGGCAGCCCACCTCGGCAGACCCGAATCCGATAACCGACCATGCATCGCCCGATGAATGAACGAATCCGTACCCACCCTGCACGGCGTTCTGATGGCCCGGTGCCGGGCCGATTCGGAAGAGGACATACGTCGGGTCCACGCTCGAGACCGCAGAGGAGGTGACGATCCAGGTCCCTGCTGGAGGTCCGTTTGTGGCCTGGTAGGTATTGATGGCGGTGGTGGCCGCACTGGGCACACCCGAACCCGACGTCGTCGAGGTGGTCGCCGTCGCTGAAGTCGTCGTCGTGGTGGTCGGGGTGGAACATACCTTGGTTCCGGCGCTGGCCACGGCGGTCAACTTGGATTTCGTAGTCGGTCCGTAGACGCCGTCGACCGGGAGTCGCTCCGCCGATTGGAATGCCCGAATCGCCTGGGTGGTCGCCGAGCCGACGACTCCGTCGATGGATCCGGAGTAGCAACCCACCGCCAACAGTGCACCCTGGAGGACCTTGGCAGCCGTCGACGACAGGCCGGTGCCGCCGGTCGTCGACGGTGACTGGGTTGTCGAGGTCGTCGAGCTGGTAGAGCTGCTGGAGCAACCTGCCACCAGGATCACAATTGCTACGAAGGGCAGACAGAGCATTGCGCTGCGCCGGTGCCGGCGATGAACGTCCCGTTCGACTCTGTGTTCATCGATTTCTTGTGCGCTCATCAAATACCGCATCCCAGTATCCTCCGCCGATCGAGCCCTGGTCCCAGGCCGCCGGCAAAAGGTACACGGAACCCTGGTGTCGTTCGGGGACCCGCTCCTGTGCAGCACCCGGATGGAGCAACAGATCCCACCGGCATCCCAGCGATCGGGATGGGCGGCAATCGGCGGAATAGGGTACCGAAATGGTCAGCGAGCGAGCGGCAGTCGAAGGAGAGAGGCGTTGGCCGATGGCCGTAACGCTCCTCGTCGCCATGGCCCTACCGCTGCTACTTCCTTCCAATTTCACCAAGAGCCCGGATTGGATCGTCTCAGCAATCGAGGGAATCCTACTGGTGGCACTCATCGTGGCGGACCCCGGTCGTATCGATCGCCGCTCGACACTTGTTCGGGGTCTCTCCATCGGGCTTGTCGTGATCCTTGTGAGTGGCGCGGCGCTGGTGACCGTGCGGCTGGTGGCCGATCTCATCTCCGGCGGACCCGAGACCAACTCGGCTGCTCAGCTCCTCCGAGTCGGTGGGCTGGTGTGGGTCTACCTGATCATCACGTTCGCGTTCCTCTACTGGGAGCTCGACAGCGGTGGGCCCGAAGCGCGGGCCAGAGCGGTACCGGAGTTCCCGAATCTGGCGTTTCCCGAGCAGCTCAACCCCCGTATCTCACCTCCGGGGTGGCGGCCCGAGTTCTTCGACTACCTCTACCTCGGGTTCACCAACGCCACGGCGTTCAGCCCGACCGACGTGATGCCAACTGCCCGCTGGGCAAAGTTGGCAATGGCCGTCCAGGCCACGAGCTCCCTGATCGTCCTCGGGCTGGTCATCGCCCGGGCGGTCAACATCCTCCGGTGACCCGAGCGGTCGAAAGCCTCCACTGATCCGTCTGAGAAACGACTAGTGCCCGATTCGATCATCGATGATCCGAGTTACCGCTGCCGTATCGTCCGGTGTGATGCACGGACGAACCCGACCGCCCACGTCGATCTCTATTCCCGTGTCCTTGTTCGGCCGGTTGCCGTCCAGGTTGTACCAGTGCACCAGGTCCCCGGAGTCCCAGATTCGCCACTTCCCCCGCATCGATCGGAGCGGGAACGTCTTGGCCGAGCGGATGGCACCGAACGGGATCCTCTTGGCACCCCAGGGGTAGTACCACCCGATCTCTATTCCCTCGTCGTCGCAGGCGATGCGGCCGTCGTCATAGAGGAGCGGTCTGGCTTCCACGGAGCGATCCTGACCCGCCTTGCCAGGACTTTGCAAGAGCCAAGGGTCATGGCACCCACAACAAGTTGGAGCCACATTTCCGTAGTATGCAGGCGTTGTCGGTTCGCTGGTTGCATCTGGCCGAACCCGGACCCGAGGAGAAGCCATGCTCAAAGGATTCAGGAACTTCCTCATGCAGGGCGAGTTGATCGTCATCGCGGTTGGACTGGTTGTCGCTCTCGCCTTCAGCACGCTTATCAAGTCCTTTACCGACAGCATCATCACGCCGCTGGTCAATGCAACCGCTGGAAAGGGATCGGACTCCACCGGGCTGGGGTGGACTCTCAACGGTCAACGCATCGACCTCGGCGCGTTCATTTCGGCCATCGTCTACTTCATCGTGTTCATGGCCGTCATCTATTTCGTTCTGGTGGTGCCCTACCGAGCCTTCATGAAGAAGCGGGGTACGACCGTGTTCGGTGACCCGGCCCCGACCCAGACCTGCCCCGACTGCCTGTCGGACGATCTCCCCCTCGGAGCTACCAAGTGCAGGTACTGCGCCAGCGAGATACCAACGCCGGCATGATGGTTACGGTCGGGTGGTTCTCCACGCTCCCCACCTTCGCCGCAGCTCGGGGAGAAGAGCCTGCAGATAAGCGGCCGCCTCTTCATCCGTGGTCATCGGGAGTGGCTGACGGACTGAGTAGATGCCCCATCGGGCTCTCGGGTCGGGGACGATCACTTCGTCGAACCGGAAGGGCTCTCCTGTCTCCCAGATGAGCGTCCCTTTGCTGCCGTCGGGCGCTTCGACCCAGGCGTCACCGTAGCCGTAATAGCTGACGAACATCCCTATGCGGAAACCTTCAACCTCGGCGGTTGGGTAGTGCATCTACTACTAATCGGCGTTAACAGCCCGAACTGAACCCGATCCATCCTCAGCAGCGGGTACCGGTCTCCGCCAGCGGCATCAGGACCGACACCGACCGAGCAGCCTCACCCCACGGGCGGTGGCCAGACCTCCGGATTGAATCGGAAGCACCGGGGGTTCGAACAGGCGATGCTTTCCTGTGAGATAGGGGCGGGGACTACTTCTCCCGCCTGTTGTCTGACCCGAGACACCTTGGCCGGGAACTGGCAATCGGGGCAGTGCATTCGGAGTTCGGTGACAGTCACGGTGGAGACTCCTCATTGTCGGACCCCTTCACGATTCCACCGCCGCTGCCTGTGTTGGGTGATGCTTCGGGTCCATCCACTGTGGGCGACCCCTTGGCTAACATGCGGGCACCGCCGGACACGGCAGAAACGGGCATCGCCGGACTCGGCAGAAACGGAGCATGGGCATGGCAGACGCGAGCGGCGCCCAGGGTGTGAGCTCACAGTTCCCGATCACCACCGCCCTCGAGTTCCCCGACGGAACGATCGAACGAAGCCTGGGAATGGTCTTCGGAGTGGTGGTCCGTTCGATGGGCGCGGCCAAGGGGATCACCGCCGGGTTCCGAGCCCTGGCCGGTGGCGAGGTCAAGCAGTACACCAAGCTGGTCGAGGACAGTCGGCGCCACGCCATCGACCGGATGATCGAGAACGCTCGCATCCTGGGGGCCAACGCCATCGTGTCCATGCGCTTCGACTCTTCGGAGGTCGGCCAGACCTTGACGGAAATCGTGGCCTACGGCACTGCGGTGATAGTGGGGGCCCGCCCTTGACGCGGTGGCGCTGCTTGCACTGGCAGGGAATTCGGCGGTGCTGATCCTCGGGCTGGTCGGTGTGGCCGTGGTGGTGGCGGTGATCATCAGTCTCTTCGTCCGGCGCCATGGCGAGTCCGATGCCCCCGAGCCGGGGTGGACCCCGACCAACGAGGTGTTCAAGGATCCGGGTACCGATCGCCTCATGCGGGTGTGGGTCGACCGAGTGGGAGAGCGCCACTACGTGCCCGACGTCCGGCGCTGACCGGACCTTCACCGCAACCGGGCGGGCTTGCGGCTCGGGGTGACACCCGGTGAGCAATGCGAACCGAAATGACGAACCGGCCGGGCCCCGAGGCCCGACCGGTTGACCCTCACAGATTGCGCCAACCTGGCGCCCTGGCCCTCAAGGAGAGCCAGAAGCGAGTTACATCATCCCGCCCATGCCACCCATACCGCCCATGCCGCCACCCATGGCGGCGGCGGCCGCAGCGGCCGCGGCCGGATCGGCCTTTTCGGGCTTGTCCGCCACCAAGGCCTCGGTGGTCAGCAACAGACTGGCGATGGATGCCGCGTTCTGCAGCGCAGACCGGGTCACCTTGGCCGGGTCGATGACCCCGGCCTTGACCAGATCGACCAGCTCGCCGGTATTGGCGTCGAGGCCGATGGTTCCGGTCTCCGACTCCACCTGGCGCACGTACACCGAACCTTCGAGGCCGGCGTTGCCGGCAATGGCGTGCAGGGGCGCGGCTAGAGCCTTGGCCACGATGGATGCTCCGGTGGCCTCGTCGCCACTGAGGGAGTCGACCACTGCCAGCACCGAGGCCCGTGCTCGAATCAGTGCGGTCCCGCCGCCGGCAACGATGCCCTCCTCGACTGCGGCCCGGGTGGCGGAGAGTGCATCCTCGATCCGGTGCTTCTTCTCCTTGAGCTCCACCTCGGTCGCGGCACCCACCTTGACCACAGCCACGCCGCCGGCCAGCTTGGCCAGTCGCTCCTGCAGCTTCTCGCGGTCCCAGTCGGAGTCGGTGTCGTCGATCTCGCGCTTGATCTGGGCGATGCGACCCTTGACGTCCTCCTCGGCGCCACCGCCTTCGACGATGGTGGTGTCGTCCTTGTTGACAATGACCCGGCGGGCCTTCCCCAGCAGGTCGACGGTGGTGGTGTCGAGCTTGAGCCCGATCTCCTCGGAGATGACCTGGGCACCGGTAAGGACAGCCATGTCCTGGAGCATCGCCTTGCGCCGCTCGCCAAACCCGGGGGCCTTGACCGCCACCGAGGTGAACGTGCCGCGGATCTTGTTGACCACCAGGGTGGCCAGTGCTTCGCCTTCGACATCCTCGGCGATGATCAGCAGCGGCTTGCCGGTCTGCATGACCTTCTCGAGGACGGGTACCAGGTCGTGCACCGCGCTGACCTTCTGGTTGACGAAGAGGATCAGCGGGTCGTCGAGGACTGCCTCCTGACGCTCTGCGTCGGTCACGAAGTAAGGCGACAAGTAGCCCTTGTCGAACTGCATGCCTTCGGTGAACTCGAGCTCGATGCCGAAGGTGTTGGACTCCTCGACGGTCACCGTGCCGTCCTTGCCCACTCGGTCGATGGCATCGGCAAGCACTTCACCGATGGCGGTGTCGGCCGCCGAAATGGACGCCACCTGGGCGATCTCGGTCTTGGAGTCGATCTCCTTGGCCTGCTCCTTGATCGAATCGACCGCAGCGCTCACCGCTTTGTCGATCCCCTTGCCCAATCCGAGCGGGTTGGCTCCCGCGGCCACGTTGCGCAGCCCCTCGCGAATGAGGGACTGGGCCAGCACGGTGGCAGTGGTGGTGCCGTCGCCGGCCACGTCATTGGTCTTGGTGGCAACCTCTTTGACCAGTTGGGCTCCCATGTTCTCGAAGACGTCGTCCAACTCCACCTCACGAGCGATGGACACGCCGTCGTTGGTGATGGTGGGAGCACCGAACTTCTTCTCGATGACCACGTTGCGGCCCTTCGGCCCGAGGGTCACCTTGACGGTGTCGGCCAACTTGTTGACGCCCGCTTCGAGGCCGCGGCGGGCGGCTTCGTCGAACTTCAGGATCTTGGGCATTACTTGGTCACCTTGGCCAGGACGTCCCGGCTGGACAGGATCAACAGGTCCTCGCCCTCGGCGGTGATCTCGGTCCCGCCGTACTTGGAGTAGACGACCGTGTCACCGACGGCGATGTCCAGAGGGATCAAATCGCCGCTGGCCTCGGCACGGCGGCCGGGGCCGACGGCGAGGACTTCGCCCTGTTGGGGCTTCTCTTTGGCGGTGTCGGGGATGACCAGGCCGGACGCGGTGGTCTCCTCGGATTCACCGGGGCGGACGACGATGCGGTCGTCAAGGGGATGCAGGCTCATTTGTTCGGCCTCCTGTGGCACGCGTTAGCAGTCGAGGGTTGAGAGTGCTAACGATACAGACATCCGCGGCGTTTGGCAACCGGGGCGGGCGAGTGCCAGTGGAGGGCGGCCCGGGCAGCCGGCCTCGCCGGTCACCGGAGTCCTCCGACCGGTCAGCCGGTGGTGGTCAAGGCGAGATTGGGGTCCACCCCCATGGTCATCGGACTGCCCGGGTGGTGGTGCAGACGCCACCACCCGGCGGCGGCCACCATGGCCGCGTTGTCGGTGCACAGGGCGCGGCTGGGCACGAAGGCACCGATCCCGTCTTCGGCACACACCTCCTCGATGCGTCGGCGGAGCAGGGCGTTGGCGGCCACCCCCCCGGCCAGGCACAGGGCGACGGCGCCCACGTCCGCCGCGGCCTTCCTGGCCCGGGTGACCAGCACGTCGACCACCGCCTGGCGGAAGGAGGCGGCCACGTCGGCGGTTTCGGCATCGGGCCGCTTGCGCACCGTGTTGACCACCGACGTCTTGAGGCCGCTGAACGAGAAGTCGTACCCGTCGCCAGGAAGCGACCGGGGGAACGAGTAGGCCTTCGGATCTCCCTGGTCGGCGATCCGGTCGATGGCCGGTCCGCCCGGATACCCCAGTCCGAGGAACCGAGCCACCTTGTCGAAGGCCTCTCCGGCGGCGTCGTCGATGGTGCCGCCGAGCAGCCGGTAGCGGCCCGGCTCGGTCACCTCGATCAACAGGGTGTGGCCTCCGGAGACCAGCAGCACCACCAGCGGCCAGCCCAGATCGGGCTGCTCGAGCAGGGAGGCGAAGAGGTGGGCCTCGAGATGGTTCACGCCGATCAGGGGAACACCCCAGGACAGGGCCAGCGCCTTGGCCTCGGCCACGCCCACCAGTAACGAGCCGACCAGGCCCGGTCCCATGGTGACCGCCACCGCATCGATCCCGGAACCGGTGGGGTCGGAGCCGGCCCCCGCCAGGGCTTCGCCCAGCACCGGGGTGAGCAATTCCACGTGGGCCCGACCGGCCAGCTCGGGCACCACCCCGCCGTAGCGCGGCGTGCAGATCGATCTGGCTGCTGACCACCGACGAGACGATGACCGACCCGCCGTCGACCACCGCGGCCGCCGTTTCGTCACACGAGGTCTCGATACCGAGCACCCGGTCGATGCCATCGGCGTCCATGACCGGGCACATTACCCAACGGGGCCGGTTTGCCGACCGGTCGAGGCCGGCTACCGCCGGGCGCTCACCTCGAAACCTTCGGTCAACGAGGTCTCGATTCCAGAGAGGCGCGCCGCGTAGTCCCGCGAATCGATGTCCCGCGCCCACATGATCAGCGCGTCCTCCGCGGTGTAGTAGTTGGGACGCACCCCGACCGGAGCCATGCCGAAACGCCGATAGAGGGCCAGGGCCGGATCGTTTCCCACCCGGACCTCGAGGGTGAGATGGCGGGCGCCACGACTGAGCGCGGTGCGGACCAGGTCCAGCATGAGCACCGCACCCAGACCACGTCCCTGCCACGCCGGATCGACGGCGATGTTGTTCACATGGCTCTCGTCGTCGATGAACATCTGGCCGGCGAAACCCACGATGTCCCGCCCGACCCAGGCGGCCCGGTAGGCCCGAGATTTGCGCTGGCCGAGCTCCTCCACAAACAGCCGGTGCGACCACGGCTCGGGGAACACCGCCTGTTCGATCTTGAGCACACCCCGAAGATCCTTGGTGCGCATGGGGGCGGTGATCACCGACACCGGTGCGCCGGTCGGTTCCGACCGGGCCGTCACGATGCCGGGCCCCGGGAGGAACCGGGAGAGGGCACCCGAGGTGCCCGCTGCTCCCAGTTGATCGTGGCGTCGGGCGGTCGCCGGTAGTCGGGCGCCACCTCGAGGGCGGACAGCGGGGCAGCACCCCGGGCCAGTCGCTGGAGAGCCAGTCGGGCCAGGGCCAGCGGAGGTGGGGCTGAGAACTCGTCGACCCAGGTCACGTCCAGTTGGGGATGCACGGTCAGCAGGGGACGGTAACGGGCGGCACCGTCGCCCACCACCCTCACCCGCCCGGCCTCCTCCGCCAGGTCGATCAACCAGTCCACCAGCGCCTCCGGTGCGATCGGCTGCAATCGGTCGTCGCGGACCGACCCCGGGTCGACCGGTTCATCGCCGGCCACCGACCGATCGAACCGGTACGCCGCAGCGAACACCTCGCCCCGCCGGGCATCGACCACCGCCACCACCCGCTCGGCGGCAGCCGGACCCGCGCGTGCCGAGGCCGCCGCGGCCAGGACGTCGAGGCTGCTCACCGCCACCACCCCGATTTCCAGCGCCTGGGCCAACGCCTTGGCCGTGGCCACCCCCACCCGCAGGCCGGTGAACAACCCCGGCCCGACATCGACGCCGATCGCGTCGATGTCCGACACCACACACCCGGACACAGCGCACACCTCCTCGATGGCCGGGACCAGGAGCTCGGCGTGGGCCCTCCCCCCGACGTGGACCCGCTCGGCCGACGCCCCGTGCGCCCCGATCAGGCCGACCCCGACCGTGTCAGTCGCCGTCTCGATGGCCAACAGTCTCACCGGTCGGCCTGCCACGGCGCGAGCGCTTCGACCAGTCCGGTCCACCGATCCGACCAGGCGTCCCCGCTCGAGGTGAGTGTGATCACCCTGCGCTCGGTGTCCTCGGTGTCCTCGGTGTCCTCGGTGTCCTCGCCGTCCTCGCCCAGCCGCACGGTGAGCGATCCCTCCCCGAGGATGGGTTCGGCCGCGTCACCCCACTCGATCAGGGCCACCCCTCCGTCCTCGATGAGCTCGCCCAGGCCCAGGTCGACGATCTCATGGAGGTAGTCGAGACGGTAGAGATCGGCGTGCAGCAAGACCCGGACACCCGACCGTGCGGCCACCGGGTAGGAGCGGACCAGCGTGAAGGTGGGGCTGGTGATCGGGTCGGTGATCCCCAGGCCCGTCCCGAACCCCTGGGCAAAGGCGGTCTTGCCGGCGCCCAGGTCACCGGCCAGCAACAGCACATCTCCGGGCACGCACAACGGGGCCACCGCTGCGGCCAGCTGCCGGGTCTGGCCCGCAGAGGTGGTGACCAGGATCAGCGCGTCGGGCCGCGACGTCGCCAACCGCGCCGCCGGCCGGCTCACGTTGTCCAGCCCACCAGCTGCTTGGCCCGAACCAGGTCGGCACGCATTTCGGCCACCACCACCCCACCGGATCGCAGTGCAGCCGCCGGGTGGTAGGTGGGAACCAACTGGTACGGGCCCATCGGGTAGGACCTGCCCCGCACCCGGGTGATCCCCTCGTCGGTGTCGAGGAGCAGTTTGGTGGCGAAGTTCCCCAAGCTGACCACCACCGTCGGGCCGATCAACTCGAGTTGGGCGGAGAGGTAGGGCCGGCAGGCGGCGATCTCCTCGGATCGCGGGTCGCGGTTGTCCGGGGGCCTGCACTTGACCACGTTGGCGATGTAGACGGCGGACCGGTCGACGCCGATCTCCTCGGCGACCAACCGGTCGAGCAGTTTGCCCGAGCGGCCAACGAACGGCTCTCCCGCCAGATCCTCGTCGCGCCCGGGGGCCTCGCCGACGAACATGAGGTCGGCCGAGGGATCGCCCACCCCGAACACCACCTGGGTCCGGGCGGCCGACAACGGGCAGCGGGTGCAGCCGGCCGCCTCCTGGGCCAGTTGAGCCAGTTGGTTCCCCGGTGCCACCGACGAATGCTACTGCTCGTCCTCCGGGAACACCTCAGACAGCCGGTCGCCCACCGCTCCCGACGACGACACGGGGCACTCGGCTTCCGATGCCGCACAACACCTCGTAACTGATGGTGCCGAGAAGCCCTGCCCACTCGTCCGCGGTGACCTCCTCACCGCCCTGCCGTCCGAGCAAGACCACCTCGTCGCCCACCTCGACCGGTGCCGATCCCACCGCTCCGCAATCGATGACCACCTGGTCCATGGTCACCATGCCGGCCAGCGGGCGACGGACCCCACCGATCAACACCTCGCCGCCCCTCTCGAAGAGCCGTCGGGGCACGCCGTCGGCGTACCCTACCGGGGCGGTGGCCACCGTCGAACGCCGTTCCAAAGGTCGGCAGCGACCGTAGGAGGGTCGCTCACCGGCGTCGAGATCGCGGACATAGGTCACCCGGGTCCGAAAGGAGAGCACCGGATGCAGGCGTTGTCCTCCGGTGGCGGTAGCGAGCTGGTCGCCCAGGCCTGGAGTAGGAGCCACCCCGTAGAGGGCGATGCCGCAGCGCACCAGGTCCCGCCGGGCCGGGGGAACCCCGATGGCGGCAGCGGAATTGCCCGCATGGGTCATCGGTGGTTGGTGGCCGGCCGCTACCAGGGCGGCCACGGTGACGTCGAACCGTTCCAGTTGGGCGGCGGTGAAATCACGGTCGACCGGGTCGCTGCCCTCGGCCACCGCCAGGTGGGTCCACACCGCGCCGAGCGTCAAACTCGGATCGGCGGCGATGGTGGCGGCCAGGCCCGGCGCGTCCACCGGGTCGGCTCCCACCCGGTGCATCCCGGTGTCCACCTTGAGGTGGACCTCCAGCGTGGGTCGCCCGTCTCCGGTGGCCCGGCTCAGGTCGCCCAATGCCCCATAGGTGTACACGGTGGGGACCAGTCGGCGAGCTACCGCCTCGGCCATGGCCTCCACCGGTGGCTCGGAGAGCAGGAGGATCGGCGCCTCGATTCCCTCCTCTCGCAAGGAGACTCCTTCCTCCACCAGGGCCACCGCCAGCCAGGTGGCGCCGCCCTCCAAGGCGGCCCGGGCCACCGGCCCGGCGCCGTGGCCGTAGCCGTCGGCCTTGACCACCGCGCACAAGGTGGCCGGAGCTACCAGGTCCGACAGGATCGAGGCGTTGTGACGAACGGCGTCGAGGTCGATGTCGGCCCAGGCCGGCCGCCAGTGATCACTCACTCCCGGTTACCCTCCCCGCTCGGGCCAGCCGGGCCTCCGACAACACCTCGGCTACCAGATCGGGCAGGTCCCCGGCCACCATCCCCTCCACTGGGCCGCGTGCCCCGGCGCGGCCGTGCACGTGGGCGGCCAGGGCGGCGGCCGCCATAGGAGCCATGCCCCGGGCGATCATCGACCCGATCACTCCGGACAGGACATCACCGGTCCCGGCGGTGGCCAACGCCGGAGTGCCGGACACGCCGAGCAGCACCCGCCCATCGGGGTCAGCCACCGCGGTGGTGGGTCCCTTGAGCAGGGCCACCGCGCTCGAGCGGGCGGCCAGGGCCCTGGCCGCGGCGATCCGGTCGGGGCCGGGGTCGGCATTCATCAGCCGTGCGTACTCGCCGTCATGAGGGGTGAGCACCACCGTCGACCGTGCCACGATGGGGCCGTCGACAGCCCGGTCACCGAGAGCGAACAGTCCGTCGGCGTCGACCACCACCGGCACCGGCGACTGGGCCACCAGCCTCCGTACCTGGGCGGCGTTCACCGGCTCGCGGCCCAGACCGGGCCCGACCACCACTACCGCGCAGCGCTCGGCAGCCTCCAATGCGTCGGTCGACCATTCATCGGAGGACAGGGACACACCCACCGCTTCCGATGCCGGCGCCTCGGACCTGTCCCCGCCGGGCACGCCGAGGCGGACCATCCCCGCCCCCGACCGGTAGGCGGCGCGCGCGGCAGAGACTGGCTGCACCGTTCATGCCCGGCGATCCCGCCACCACCAGCACCGGCGCCGACCACTTGTTCCCCCCGGCTCGCCGGTCGGGGAACAAATCGAACACATCGTCGTCCTCCACCACCGAGACGGCCGGGCTCCCCGGGGGAAGGCCGATGTCGGCGACCCAAACCTCGCCGGCCAACCGGGCGCCGTCGCCCTGGAGGAGCCCGGGTTTGAGGGCCACGAAGGTGACGGTTCGACGGGCGGCCATTGGGGCCCCGCAGGAGGCACCGGTGTCCCCTGCCACCCCCGAGGGGATGTCGACAGCCAGCACGGCGGTCCCCGGTCGCACCTCCGGTGACCGGTACTCACCGTGGAACCCGGTGCCGTAGGCGGCGTCGATGACAAGGTCGCAAGGTTCGATTGCCGGCGTGGTGCCCGCCTCGACGATCCGGGTTCGTGCACCCCGGAGGGCGAGGATCTGGGCGGCGACCCTCCCGTCGGCACCGTTGTTACCGCGGCCACAAACCGCCACCACCCGGCGACCGTACGCGCCGCCCAACAGGTCCAGAGCCGCCACCGCCACCGCCATTCCCGCCCGACCCACCAACACCTCGAGTGAGGTCGACGCCAGCGCGGTGCGGTCGACCGCGTTCATTTCGGAGACGGTGAGCACCGGCTGCATCGGCTTCGACGTTACGGCTTCGCCGCGCAGGCGGCCCGCCGGCCCGCCTCGGGCGGGCGGCGGGTGTCGGGGCCACCCTCGGCGATGACCAACGCCATGGCCACCTGGTCGGTGTGGGTGAGCGAGAGGTGCCACCGCACCACCCCGGCACCGCCGGCCCGGGCCAGGGCCGATCCTCGGAGGACCAGGGCGGGCGGGTCAAGGCCGAGTCGGACCACCTCCACCTCGCCGAACGAAAAGGCGCCCAGGCCGACGCCGAGCGCCTTCATGGTCGCCTCTTTGGCCGCGAACCGGGTGGACAACCGCGGAACCGGATCCAACGCCCGCATGGCGTAGGCCCGCTCGGCCTCGGTGAACAGCCGATCACCGAGATGGGGCCGTCGGGCCAGGACCCGACGGAACCGGTCCACGTCCACCGCGTCGACGCCCACGCCCACCAGGGTCCGAGTCAGCCCTCCCGCTCGGATCATCGACGCCGCCTCCCTGGCCAGCGTGGCGGACAGCGAGCCGTTGCGGTCGCCACCGCTCACTCGACGGTGACCACCTTGGCCAGGTTGCGTGGTCGGTCGACGTCGTAACCATGGAGCCGGGCCAGCGAGTAGGCGAAGATCTGCAGCGGCACCACGTCAACGATCGGTGCGAACAGGTGCTGGGTCTCGGGAACCCACAGGACGGCGTCGGCCCGGCGGGCCGTCTCTTCGTCGCCGTCGTTGGCCACCAACACCACGGTGGCACCGCGGCTGGCCACCTCGGCCACATTGGCCATCATCTTCTCCCAGGTCGGCGTGCGGGTAGCCACCCCGATGACCACGGTTCCCGGCTCGACCAGCGCGATCGGGCCGTGCTTCAACTCGCCCGCCGGGAATCCCTCGGCCCGTAGGTAGGAGAGCTCCTTGAGCTTGAGCGCACCCTCGAGGGCCACCGGGTACCCCACCTGGCGCCCGAGGAAGATGAACGAGGGCGAGTCGCGGTAGCGGCGGGCCACCGCCTCGACGTCGCCGGCCCGCCCGGTAGCCAGCGCCACCTTGTCCGGGAGGATGCCCATGGCGTCGAATAGGGCCCGGGCCTTCTCAGGGGCCAGGGTGTCGCGGGACTGACCCAGATACAGGGCCAGGATCTCGAGCGCGGTGATCTGGGCCAGGTGGGTCTTGGTGGCAGCCACCCCGATCTCCGGGCCGGCCCTGGTATAGAGGACGGCGTCGGCCTCGCGGGCCATGGAGGAGTCGACCACATTGGAGATGACCAGCACCTTGGCTCCCAACCGGCGCGCCTCCCGGATGGCCTGAAAGGTGTCCACGGTCTCGCCGGACTGACTCACCCCGATGACCAGGGTGCGGGCGTCCAACACCGGGTCGCGGTATCGGAACTCGCTGGCGATGTCGATCTCCACCGGCAGGCGTGCCCAATGCTCGATGGCGTACTTGGCCATGAGGCCGGCGTGGTAACTGCTGCCGCACGCCACGATGAACACCTTGTTGAAGGCCCGGAATTCCTCGTGGGTGATATGGACCTCATCGAGGACCAGGGTGCCGTCGGGCAGCAGGCGGTCGAGCAGGGTGTCGGCCACCGCCTTCCCCTGCTCGTGGATCTCCTTGCTCATGAAGTCGTCGTAGCCGTCCTTGCGAGCCGCATCGAGGTCCCATTCGACGGTCATGCTGACCGGTGCCACCTCGGTTCCGTCAGGAGCGGTGACCACGATCGAGCCGGGCCGCAACTCGGCGATCTGGTCGTCTTCGAGCACGAAGAATTCGCGGGTCAAACCCAGAATCGCCGGAATGTCCGAGGCGAGGAAGGCGGCCGAGTCGGTGATCCCCATCAACAGGGGAGACACCCGGCGGGCGGCCACGACGAGCTCAGGTTCGTCGGCGTGGACCACGGCCACGGAAAACGCTCCGCGGACCCGTCCGAGGGCGTCTCGAACCGCGGCAGCCAGACCGTCGGCGGGGGCGGCCGCGAGCGACGCCTCGATGAGGTGGACGAGGACCTCGGTATCGGTGTCCGACCCGAAGCGGTGGCCGGCGGCGGCGAGCTCATCGGTGAGCTCGAGGTGGTTCTCGATGATCCCGTTGTGAATGAGGGCCATGCGGCCCGAGCAGTCGACGTGGGGGTGGGCGTTACCCTCGGTGGGGCCTCCATGGGTGGCCCAGCGGGTGTGGCCGATTCCCGCCGAGGCCCCCTTGGGTGCCGCCTCCGCCCGCTTGGTCAGGTCGTCGAGCGAACGGGTCCCGTTGGCCGCCCGGGACCGCCACAGTGCCTCGCCCTCGCCGGCACCCACCAGGGCCAATCCGGCCGAATCGTATCCCCGGTACTCGAGGCGGGCCAGGCCCTCGAGGAGCACCCCGAGCACCTGGTCGTCGCCAGAGCTCTCTCGGTCGTAGGTGATCCCGATGATGCCGCACATGGTGGCGAGGCTAGTGGGCGCCCGAGCCCCCGAGGCTCCGCTCACGCCGGCCGGGTACCGTCAGTCTGACCACCGGCGCCCTCGCCCTTGGGCCGTTCGGCCGACTTCTGCGGCTCAGTCTTCGGAATTTTATTTTTGGAGAATCGATCAATTTATCGTCTACAGGCGATTTCGGCGAACACAATTATTCTCTACATACGATAATTAGGCCGAATTTGAAAAACAACATGCCAACAGGAGACCAGTCGTCGGTTCCCTGGATCAGCCCAAAAATCCCGGCCACGTGGGTCCTACCGGAAGCCCACCGCGGTGACCGGACGGTCGGTCAACCCTGGGTCGCCGCTGCAGCCCGGAGCTCGAATTCGACCAGGCTGGACAGGCGTTCGGCGACCGCCTCCGCCACGCCGGCACCCGTCGCTTCCACCATCACCCGCACCAGGGGCTCGGTCCCGCTCGGTCGCAGGAGCACCCGGCCGCTGTCACCGAGCCGCTCGCGCTCTTCGGCCACCGCCGACCAGACCGCATCGGCCCCCTCCAACAATTCGGTACTGGGAACGGGCACATTGACCAGCACCTGGGGGACGTGGGTGACCAACCCGTCCAGCAGCTGGGTCAACGGCCGCTGGGTCCGGGCCACCAGGTCAGCCAGGATCACCCCGGTCAGCAGGCCGTCGCCGGTGGTGGCCAGGCGACGGAAGATGATGTGCCCCGACTGCTCCCCCCCGAGGGAAAATCCGTCCTTGTCCAATGAGGCCAGAATGTGCCGGTCCCCGACCGGGGTCTCCCGGACCACGATGCCCCGCTCCTCCATCGCCCGGCGAAATCCGAGGTTGGTCATCACGGTGACCACCACGGTGTTGCCGGCCAGCTGGCCGCGCTCGAACAAGTCGAGGGCGAACAGGGCAAGTAGCTCGTCGCCGTTGGCCACCGTTCCCTCTGCGGTCACCGCCAACAGTCGGTCCGCATCGCCGTCGAGGGCGAGACCAAGGTCGGCGCCGTGCTCGACCACTGCGCTGGCCAGGGTCGCGGTGGAGGTCGATCCGCAGCCGTCGTTGATGTTGGTGCCGTCGGGGTCGCAACCGATGGCCACCACATCGGCACCCAGCCGCTCGAACACCAGGGCCGCCAGGGCGGAGGCCGCTCCGTTGGCGCTGTCAACCACCACCCGGAGCCCTTCCAGCGTCCGGCCGTCCACCAGCGAGCCGAGGTGATCAACGTAGGAGTCGGCTATGTCGTGCTCGGTGACGACGGCACCGACGGCGTGGCCCTCGAGGGGACGGGGTCCCTTGGCCGAAGGTTCGAGGATGCGTTCGAGCTCGTCCTCGATGGCCGACTCCAGTTCGACGCTGAGCTTGGCCCCGCCCGCCGCGAACAGCTTGATCCCGTTGTCGGAAAACGGATTGTGAGACGCAGAGATGACCACTGCAGGGACGTCCCGGACGGTGGAGAGCCAGGCCAGCGCCGGCGTGGGGAGCACCCCGACGTCGATCACATCGGCCCCTTCGGCGGCCAGCCCGGCCGACAACGCGGCCTGCAGCATCGGCCCGGACCGACGGGTGTCTCGACCGACCAGAAAGGTGGTCGCGGTGATGTTGCGGGCGACGGCCCGGCCCAGGGAAAGGACCAACTCGGGTGTTACCTCGACGTTGGCGACGCCCCGGACACCGTCGGTGCCGAACCGGATTCTCACCACCGGGTTAGCGCTTGGAGTACTGGGGCGCCTTGCGGGCCTTCTTGAGACCGTACTTCTTGGACTCCTTCTCCCGCGCGTCCCGGGTGAGGAATCCCGCCTTCTTGAGTGACACCCGCATCTCCGGGTCGAGCTGGCACAGGGCGCGGGCCACACCCAGGCGGAAGGCACCGGCCTGTCCGGACACCCCTCCGCCGTCGATGGTGACGTCGATGTCCCACGATTCCACGGTGTCGGTCAAGCGCAGCGGCTCGGTCACGATCATCCGGTGGGTCGCCGAGGTGAAGTACTCCTCGAATTTCTGGCCGTTGACGGTGATGGCCCCCTGACCCGGGCGGATCCGGACCCGGGCCACCGCCCGCTTGCGGCGGCCGGTGGTCTGGCAGATGGGTGCGGCGGTGTCCAAGGTGATTCCTCGCGATCGAATGGGTGGAGCGACTGGTCGGGCGCCGGTGGGCTAGGCGCCACTCCGGGTCGACGCCGTGCGACGTGCGTCCGGAAGGTCCAGGGGTTCGGGGGACTGGGCGGCATGAGGATGGTCCGAACCGGCGTAGACCTTCAGTTTGGTGGCCATCTGACGTCCCAAGCGGGTCTTGGGCAGCATCCCGCAGATCGCATCGCGCACCACCTGGTCCGAGCGGTCGATCATCCGATCGCTGGTGAGGGTGGCGGTGAGCCCGCCGGGATAGCCGCTGTGCCGGTAGGAGATCTTGCGCTCCGCCTTGCCCGAGGTGAGCACCACCTTTTCCGCATTGACCACGATCACGTGATCACCGACGTCCACATTGGGAGCGAACGTGGGCTTGTGCTTACCTCGCAGGATTGAGGCCACCTCGGTGGCCAGTCGACCCAGTACCAGGCCATCGGCGTCCACGATCCGCCAGGCGCGGGTGATTTCGCTGGGTTTGGGGGAGTACGTGCGCACGAGGGTTCCTTGATCACTGGTGCCGGGCATCGACGTACCACGAGGTGGGAGCCAACTGGATGGCATCCCTGACGGCATACGGGCAGGTCTCCCTACCCGTGGACGTCTGGCTCGGGTCGACCCGGCGACCGCCCACGATACGACGAAATGGCCCCTCCGGGCAAGCCGGGTCACCCACCGTAGCGGACGGCCATCAGGGTGAGTCCCTGGGGGGGAGCCGGCTGGGATGCCCGCTGGCGGTCGGCCGAACGGATGATGGCGAGCATGTCCGAGGGTCGCAAGCGACCCCTTCCCACGTCGACCAGGGTGCCGACCAGGGAGCGCACCATCTGGTGGCAGAAGGCATTGGCTTCGATCTCGAAGGCGTAGAGGATCCCCACCCGGGGGATCAGGGCCGGGCAGCGTTCCGGGTCGGGCACCCGCTCGACCAGCCTGTCCGCCTCCGGTAGGGGGGGGCCGCTCAGCCGGGTCCACCGGGCGTCGATCACCCGACGGTTGATGGCATCGTCCGCCGTGGATCCCGGCACCCGCCGGCAGAAGGCCCGGAAATCATGCTCGCCGAGCAACGAGTCGGAACCCGCGGCCATG
This sequence comes from uncultured Acidimicrobiaceae bacterium, assembly GCA_963734395.1. GTDB lineage: Bacteria > Actinomycetota > Acidimicrobiia > Acidimicrobiales > RAAP-2 > Bog-756. The sequence goes on from CAVTGY010000001.1 coordinate 125,225, forward strand.
GTTCTCAGGTCGAGCGGGTCGGCCACCTGCCAGGTCAGGTGGGCCAGCAACGGATCGGCCACCGGCGCGTTCACCACCAGGTACCGGTAACGACGGGAGATCGCCGATCGGCGGGCATCGAACCCGGGCGGGGCGATCGACGCATCCCGTACCGTCACCGACGAACCCAGCAGGCTGTTGCACGACTTGACCAGAGCAGTTGGATCGAGGCCGGCGGACCGATCGGGAGGGAGGTCGAAATGGACCACCTGCTCGGTCGCGTGCACCCCCGAGTCGGTGCGACCGGCGCAGGTCAGCGTGACCGGGACCCGGGTGACCCGGGTGAGTGCACCGGCCAGCGCCCCCGCCACCGTGCGCTGGCCCTCCTGCGCCGCGAATCCACGGAAACCAGAACCGTCGTAGGCGAGCGTGAGCCGCCACCGGATGGAGGTGTCATCCGACCCCCCCGCACCGGGGGGTGAGCTCACACCAGTTCGATACGGGCCATCGGGGCGTTGTCACCCATGCGATTGCCCAGTTTGAGGATGCGGGTGTAGCCGCCGGGCCGATCGGCGTACCGGGGACCGATCTCGGCGAACAGCTTCGCCGTCATGTCCTTGTCCCGGATGAACGACACCACGTTCCGCTGGCGGGCCACCCCGCCCTTGGCCGCGGCGGTGATCACCTTCTCGGCCACCGGGCGTAGGGCTTTGGCCTTGGCTTCGGTGGTGACCAGGTACTCAGCGGCGATCAGCGACGCGACCAGGTTTCCCATCATCGCCTTCTGATGGGCGGCGCCACCGCCGAAGCGGCGGCCCTTCTTGGGAGTGCCGAGCACGACCGAGCTCAGTCCTTCACCCGCAGGGACAATCCCCGCTCGTCGAGCTTCTGGAGCACCTCGTCGAGGGACTTCTGCCCGAAGTTGGTGATGTTGAGCAGGTCGTCGAGGGTGCGGTCGACCAGCTCGCCGATGGTGTTGATCTGCGCCCGCTTGAGACAGTTGCGGGGGCGCTCGGTGAGGTCGAGGTCCTCGATGCGGAGATCGAGGTCGGGGGACCCGGTGCCGATGGTGCCGACTTCGCCGAGTTCGAGTCCCATGGGCTCGTCCTCGAGATCGGCGACCAGGCCGACCAGGGTCCGCAGGGTGTCGCCGGCCGATGCCAGCGCCTCGCGTGGGTTCAGCGATCCGTCGGTCTCGATGTCGAGGACCAACCGGTCGAAGTCGGTCGACTGCTCGACCCGCACCGGCTCGACGGTGAACGCCACCCGCCGGATCGGCGAGAAGATGGCGTCCACCGGGATGACCCCGATGGTGGCCGACCGCTTGGACTTGTCCGCCGACAGGTAGCCCCTGCCCCGTTCGACGGTGAGGTCGACCGCCAACCGACCCTTGGCGTTGAGCGAGGCGATGTGCTGAGAGGGGTTGAGTACTTCGACGTCGGCGCTGACCTGCAGGTCGGCCGCGGTGGCGTCCCCCGGCCCGCGCTTGTCGAGGCGGATGGTCACCGGCTCGTCGCTGTGCACCCTGAACAGCAGGTCCTTCAAGTTGAGGATGAGGTCGGTCACGTCCTCTTTGACGCCCGGAAGGGTGGTGAACTCGTGGAGGGCTTCGTCGAACCGCACCTGGGTGATCGAGGCCCCGGGAATGGACGAAAGGAGGGTGCGACGCAGGGAATTGCCCAGGGTGTGCCCGAATCCTGGGTCGAGTGGTCCGACGGCGAACCGCTGGCGGTTGTCCTCTTCTTCACCGACGGCTTCGACGGTGGGGCGTTGGATGATGAGCATAGTGATCGTGGCTCCTCGGCGGTGTTGTGCGCGGTGGGTTAGCGGGTAAGAACGTGACTACTTGGAGTACAGCTCGACGATGAGCTGCTCCTGGACGGGCTCGTCGATGTGCTCACGCAGCGGCAGTGAGAACACCCTGACCTCGAACCGGTCGCCCACCGTCTCCAACCAGGGAGGCAGCTGACGATCGAGGGTGTCCAGGTTCCGCCGGACGTGGAACAGCTCCCGTGAGGACGTCTTGAGGGAGACCAGGTCACCCTGGCGGACCCGGTAGCTGGGGATGGTCACCCGGCTGCCGTTGACCAGAACATGGCCATGGCGTACGAACTGGCGGGCCTGCGCCCTGCTTGCCCCCCATCCGGCACGGAACGCCACGTTGTCGAGGCGCTGCTCGAGCATGCGCAGCAGGTTCTCGCCGGTGATGCCCGGAGCCCGGCTGGCCTCGACGTAGAGGTTGTGGAACTGCCGTTCCAGAAGGCCGTAGATCCGGCGCGCCTTCTGCTTTTCCCGCAGCTGTCCGAGGTACTCCGAGCCCTGGCGCATTCGGTCGCGGCCGTGCTCGCCGGGCGGGTAAGCCCGGCTGTGGCGGTCGGTCACCGCCTCGGATACCGGGCACTTCATCGAGTAGCAGCGTTCGCCCTTCAAGAAGAGCTTGGTCCGCTCCCGGCGGCAAAGCCGGCAGACCGGTCCGGTGTATCGAGCCATGGTTTCTCTACAGTCCCTTCGTTCCCGATCCCTAGACCCGACGCCGCTTTTTGGGGCGACACCCGTTGTGGGGGATGGGGGTCACGTCCTTGATGCCGGCCACTTCGATGCCGGCGGCGGCCAAGGAACGGATGGCCGTCTCACGACCGGAGCCCGGACCGCGGACCAACACGTCGACCCGGCGCACGCCGTGCTCCATGGCCCGCTTGGCGCACTGCTCGGCAGCCAGCTGGGCGGCGAACGGGGTGGACTTCCTCGATCCCTTGAACCCGACGTTCCCGGCGGACGCCCAGGCCAGCACGTTGCCCTCCGGATCGGCGATCGACACGATGGTGTTGTTGAAGGAGCTCTTGATGTGGGCGACACCGAAGGTGATGTTCTTTCGCTCGCGCTTGCGGGGTCGACGGGCGGTGGCGGCCGGCTTGGTGGTCTTGGGCATCTACTTGCGAACCTTCTTCTTCCCGGCGACCGTCTTCTTCGGCCCCTTGCGTGTACGGGCATTGGTATGGGTCCGCTGACCGTGGACCGGGAGGCCCTTGCGGTGCCGGATCCCCTGGTAGCAACCGATCTCCATCTTCCGCTTGATGTCCTGGGACACGTCGCGGCGAAGATCGCCCTCTACCTGGAGGTTGGTATCTATGTAGTTGCGGAGACGGGTCACTTCTTCGTCGGTGAGGTCCCGGACCCGGGTGTCCGGGTTGGTCTCGGTGACCGTGCAGATCTGCTGCGCGGTGCTCCGGCCTATGCCGAAGATGTAGGTGAGGGAGATCTCCAACCGCTTCTCACGGGGGATGTCTACGCCTGATATGCGGGCCACGTGCTCTACCTTTTCTCGTACGCCTTGAGCGGGTACATCAACCCTGGCGCTGCTTGTGGCGCGGGTTCTCGCAGATGACCAGGACGCGCCGGTGGCGCCGGATCACCTTGCACTTCTCACACATCGGTTTGACGCTCGGTCGAACCTTCACGGTCTTCAGTCCTTGTCTCGTTCTGGTTGTTGCTGCTCTTCCACCGGTTCCGGGCGGTTCATTTGTACCGGTAGGTGATCCGTCCTCGGGCCAGGTCGTAGGGGGTGATCTCCACCTGCACCTTGTCACCGGGGAGGATGCGGATGCGGTGCATCCGCATCTTTCCTGAGCTGTGAGCCAGCACCTTGTGGCCGTTCTCGAGCTCGACGCGAAACATGGCGTTGGGCAGCGGCTCGACGACCGTCCCCTCCAACACGATGGCATCTTCCTTGGGCTTGGGCAGGTGAATCTCCTCGATTGTCTTTTCGTTTTCGTCCGCCCGGCCCGGAGGCCGGCGTGCACCACGAACCACCTTCTCGTCGTTCGTGCGCACCGCATTCGGAGGCACGCCTCAGGAGCGCCACCAGGAGCGGGATCGGCACGCCACAGCACAGCTGTGGTAGCCGAACGACCAGTTTAGCCCTTCAGCGCCGAATTGCCAGTTCGATCCCCGAATTGGCCGGGGCAGGCTGGGCAGGGGCCGGCCCTCACAGGACGGTGAACACCTCGGGGCCGTCCTCGGTCACCGCAATGGTGTGCTCGAAGTGGGCCGACAGTGCGCCGTCGGCGGTGACCACACTCCACCCGTCGTCGAGCTGGACGGTCCCCGGCCCCCCGGCATTGACCATCGGCTCGACGGCGAACACCATGCCCGGCTTGAGGGTGGGGCCCGGCGATCCGGGCCAGTAGTTGGGGACCTGGGGCTCCTCGTGCATGGCCGTCCCGATGGCATGGCCCACGTACTCCCGGACCACCGAGAATCCGGCCTCCTCGGCCACCTGCTGAACCGCCCTTCCCACCTCGTGGAGGCGGTTCCCCGGCCGCAGCTGCTCGATGCCGGCGAACAGGCTCCGCTCGGTGACCTCCATCAGCCGGGCTGCCTCCGCCGACACCTCCCCCACCCCCATGGTGTAGGCGGCGTCGCCGTGGTAGCCCTCGATGATCGCGCCGCAGTCGACCGAGATGATGTCCCCTTCGGCCATGATCGTGGTTTCCGAGGGGATCCCGTGCACGATCATCGAGTTGGGGGAGGTGCACACCACCGCGGGGAAGCCGTGGTAGTTGAGGAAGTTGGAGCCCGCGTCACGGGACTCGAGCACCTCGCGGGCCACCCGGTCGATTTCGGCCGTCGAGACTCCGGGCCGGATGACCGCCCTGGTGGCCTGGTGGATCTCCGCCACCACCCGACCGGCCCTGCGCATCTTGGCCAGCTCCTCGGCGTTGCGTCTCATCAGCAGCTCACCGGAACCCCCGCTGGCGGCGCATCTCGATCACCTTGACCATCCGTCGGGTGACCGCATCGGGCGATCCGGTCCCGGGGACCGACTCCAACTGGTTGCGTGCCCGATACCACTCGATGAGCGGGGTGGTCTGGATCTCATAGAGCTCCAGGCGGCGGAAGATCGCCTCTTCGGTGTCGTCCTCCCGTTGGATCACCTCGCCACCGCAGACGTCACAGGTCCAGTTGATCAGCGGTGGCGAGGACAGGGAATAGTTGGCGCCGCAGTCGACGCAGACCCGACGCGCCGCCAGCCTGCGGAGCACCTGGCCGGTGTGGATCTCGATGTCGATGGCCAGGTCCAGATCGAAGGGGGCGAGGATGTCGGCCAGCCGCTCCGCCTGGGCCACCGTCCGCGGGCACCCGTCGAGGACGAACCCCCGGGCCCGGACGTCGCTCTCCCCCAGCCGAACCGCCACCATGTCCATGATCAGGTCGTCGCCCAGCAGTTCGCCCCGGTCCATCTGGTCCTTGGCCTTCTGCCCGATGGCGGTGCCCTCTTTGACCGCGGCACGCAGCATGTCCCCGGTCGAGACATGGGGTACCACGTAATGGTGGGAAAGGCGCACACACTGTGTCCCTTTGCCTGCCCCCTGTTTGCCGAGGACAACGAGCCTGGCTCCGGGTACCACTTACTTTAGAAAGCCCTCGTAGTTTCGCATCATGAGCTGGCTGTCGATCTGCTTCATCGTCTCCAATGCCACGCCCGTTGCGATCAAAAGTGTGGTGCCGTAGAAGGGATAACTGGTGATGTTCCAGGCCGCCATCAGCAGCGATGGTGTGATGGCCACTCCACCGAGGAACAGCGCCCCCGGCCAGGTGATCCGGTTGAGGATGTGGGCCAGGTACCGCTCAGTGGGCTGCCCGGGTCTGATACCGGGAATATACCCGCCTTGTTTTCGGATGATGTCCGCCTGCTGATGGGGATCGAAGGCGACGTAGACGTAGAAGAAGGTGAACAAGAGAATGAAGACGAAGTAGGTGAAGATGTAGAAGATGCTGGTCGGCGTCACGTTGTGGTTGACCCACAGCCGGAAACTCGACGAGGGGATGATGTTGGACAACAGCACCGGGATGTAGAGCACCGATGAGGCGAAGATGATCGGAATGACCCCGGCCTGGTTGACCTTGAGCGGGATGTAGGTGCTCGAGCCGCCGTACATCTTGCGTCCGACGACCCGTTTGGCGAAGGTGACCGGAATGCGGCGCTGACCCTGGTCGACGAAGACGATCAGGATCAGCAGGGCCAAGGAGACCACCAGGATGGTGGCGAACTTGACCCGCCCGCCTTCCTGCAGCACCGTATTCAGCCCGGAGGGTATGCCGGCAACCACGTTGGCGAAGATGAGGATGGACATCCCCTGGCCGATGCCCCGCTGGGTGATCAGCTCGGCCAGCCACATCACGAACGCGGTGCCTGCGGTGAGGGTCATCACGATGAAGGCGGCCCGCCAGATCGAGTAGTTGAGGATCAGATCGACGTTCTGGCTGGTCCCGAACAGCCCGCCTCCGCCTTTGTGGAACAGGTACACCAGGCCAGTCGACTGCATCAGGGCCAGTGCCACCGTCAAGTAGCGGGTGGTCTGGGTCAGCTTCTTCTGGCCGACAGCCCCCTGGTCCCGCCACTCCTCGAGCTTGGGGATGACCGTGGCCAGCAGCTGGATGATGATGCTGGAGGTGATGTAGGGCATGATCCCCAGCCCGAAGACGGCCATCCGGGTGAGCGCGCCACCCGAGAAGAGGTTGAGGAAGCCGAGGACCCCCGAGGACTTGGATGCGGCGGTGAGCTGGGCGACCTTGGAGAAGTTGACGAAGGGGACCGGAACATTGGCCCCGAACTGGTACAGGGCGATGATGGTCAGCGTGAAGACGACCTTCTTGCGAAGGTCGGGAATCCGAAAGATGTTGGCCAGACTGGCGAGCATGGGGCTCCTCGACGCCTCGGTGGGCCGATGCTACCGGTTGGTGAGGGCGTTGCCCTGTGCGGGAGGTCGGCCGTGCCCGAAGGGAAGGGGGATGACGGTGATCGAACCACCGGCTGCGGTGATGGCTGCCTCCGCCGAGGCAGAGAAGGCGTGGGCCTCCACCGACAGGGCCCGTGAGAGCTCCCCGCCACCGAGCACCTTGACCAGGTCGCCCTTGCCGGCCAGCCCGGAGGCCACAAATCCGGCCAGGCCGATGGCGTCCCCCTCGATCCCCTGCAGCGAACCGACGTTCACCGGCGTGTAGGCAACCCGAAACGGGTTCTTGAATCCGCGCGAATTTGGGAATGCGCTGCATCAGCGGAAGTTGGCCGCCCTCGAATCCGAGAGGAATGGTGTCACGCGCACCCTGCCCCTTGGTGCCCCGACCGGCGGTCTTGCCGCCCTTGCCTGCGATGCCGCGGCCCACACGACGTCTCTTCCGCGTGGATCCCGCCGGCGGGCGGAGCTCGTGCACCTTCATGGTCAGCCTTTCTCGTTCTCGGCGGGCGTGACGTCCACCAGGTGGGGAACCCGGGCAAGCATTCCACGGATTTCCGGACGATCGGGTAGCAGGTTGGTGCGTCCGATACCACGGAGGCCGAGGGCCCGGAGGGTGCCCCGGTGCTTGGGTTTGGTGCCGATGGCCGACCGCACCTGGGTGACCCGGAGCCAGCTGGCGGCCGCTGGTTTAGTCGACGACGATGCCGCGGCCATCTCAGTTCACCTCCGTGAACAGGTCGGCTTCCCGCTTGCGTTCGCGATAGGCACGGAGCATGGCGGCCGGCACCACCTCTTCGATCGGCTTGCCCCGAAGGGCGGCGACCTCGTCGGGACGCTTGAGTCCCTTGAGCCCGGCGATGGTGGCGTGGGCCACGTTGATGCCGTTGGAGGAGCCGAGGGACTTGGCCAGTATGTCCCGGATGCCGGCCATCTCGAGGATGGCCCGGGCCGCACCACCGGCGATCACCCCGGTACCCGGAGCCGCCGGCTTCAGCATGACCCGACCGGCGCCGCTCTCGCCCACGATCGGGTGAGTGATGGTCGAGCCGGCCAGCGGCACGTCGAACATGTTCTTCCGCGCCTCTTCGATGCCCTTCTGCACGGCCAGACCGGCCTCCTTGGCCTTGCCGTAGCCCAGGCCCACCCGGCCGTTCCCGTCCCCCACCACCATCAGGGCGGCGAAGGAGAACCGACGGCCGCCTTTCACCACCTTGGAGACCCGGTTGACCCGGATGGTCCTCTCTTCGAACTGCAGATCGTTGACGGCCATGACGCTAGAACTCCAGTCCTTGCTCGCGAGCGGCGTCGGCCAGCGCCGCCACCCGCCCGTGATAGGCGAATCCACCGCGGTCGAAGACCACCGTGGTGATGCCGGCGGCCTTCGCCCGTTGGGCGATGAGGTTGCCCACGCCGGTGGCCGCAGTGACATTGCCCCCCGAAATGCCCCGGAGCTCCCCTTCGACCGAGGAAGCCGAGGCCAGGGTGGCACCGGCCTCATCGTCAATCAGTTGGGCGGTGATGTGCTTGTTGGAGCGGAACACCGCCAGGCGCGGGCGGGCGGCGGTGCCGTGCACACGGCGACGGACCCGGGCGTGCCGGCGGCGGCGGAGCGCCACCTTGTGGTCAGTGCGGGGCATTACTTGGCTGCCTTTCCGGCCTTGCGCACGACCCGCTCACCGGCATAGCGGATCCCCTTGCCCTTGTAGGGCTCGGGCTTGCGCAGCTTGCGGATGTCCGCGGCTACTTGGCCGACCTTCTCCTTGTCGATTCCCTTGACGATGATACGAGTGGCGGAGGGCACCTCGAAGGTGACCCCGTCCGGTGCGGCGACGTTGACCGGGTGCGAGAAACCAAGGGCCAGCTCGAGCGCCGAAGGTCCCTTGGGAACGGCGCGGTAGCCGACCCCGACGATCTCGAGCTCCTTGGAGAAGCCCTCGGTGACTCCCGCCACCATGTTGGCCACCAAGGACCGGGTGAGCCCGTGCAGGGCGCGGTTCTGTCGCTGATCGTCGGGACGCTCCACCACCAGCACGTCGCCGTCCTGGCGGATGGTGATGGCGGCAGGCACCGAGCGGGCCAGCTCGCCCTGGGGCCCTTTGACGGTGACCGTGTTGCCCGTGCCCAACGCCACCGTCACCCCGGAGGGGACGGCGATAGGCGAACGACCGACGCGGGACATCAGCGGGCACCTCCCCGTGGGGTCCAAGCATGTGCAGCGCGGGCCAGTCCCGCGGCCCGGTTACCAGACATAGCAGAGCACCTCGCCACCCATACGGCGCTTGCGTGCTTCGCGGTCGGTCATCAGGCCCTTGGAGGTGGAGACCACTGCCACGCCGAGTCCCCCGAGCACCCGGGGAATCTTGTCGGCCCGCGCGTAGATACGCAGGCCGGGTTTGGACACCCGCTTGATGCCGGAGATGGTCCGTTCCCGTTCCGGCGAGTATTTCATGGTGATCTCCAGGGTCTTGCCCGGTTTGTCCGGGTCCTTGTTGACCTGGTAGCCGACGATGTAGCCCTCGTCGGCCAGGATGGCGGCCAGCGACTCCTTGAGTCGCGAGCCGGGCATCTTGACCGTGTCGAAGTGAGCAGTGTTGGCGTTGCGGATGCGGGTCAGCATGTCGGCGATCGGATCGGTCATGGTCATTGTCGGTCGCCTCCTCTCACCAGCTGGCCTTGGTAACGCCGGGGATCTCGCCGGCATGGACCATCACTCGCAGACAGATCCGGCACAGGCCGAACTTGCGGTACACCGATTTGGGACGGCCACACCGGCGGCATCGCGTGTAACCACGCACCTTGAACTTGGGGGTGCGCTGCTGTTTTTGGATCAGAGCCTTCTTCGCCATGTGTTTACTGGTTCTCCTGTCGGAACGGAAAGCCGAACGCAGCCAGAAGTGCCCGGCCTTCGTCGTCGGTGCGGGCGGTGGTGGCAATGGTGATGTCCATGCCCCGGGTTGCGTCGATTCGGTCGTAGTCGATTTCGGGAAAGATCAGCTGTTCGGTGACCCCGAAGGTGTAGTTGCCGTGCCCGTCGAACGAGCGGGGCGAGAGACCCCGGAAGTCACGGATTCGGGGGATGGCCATGGCCAGCAACCGGTCGAGGAACTCCCATGCCCGGTCACCGCGCAGGGTCACCTTGGCCCCGATCTCCTGGCCCTCCCGCAGTTTGAACGAGGCGATCGATTTCTTGGCTCGGGTAACCACCGGTTTCTGGCCGGCGATGATCTCCAGGTCACGCATCGCCCCCTCGATCAGTGACTTTTGCTGGGTGGCGAGGCCTACGCCCATATTGATCACGATCTTGTCCAGTCGGGGCACTTCCATGATGTTGTCCAGCGCCAGAGACTCCTTGAGCTCAGCCCGCACCTGGGTGTCGTAGCGCTCCTTGAGCCGGGGCCGGCCCGTAGTGGCGGTGGCCATCACAGATCCGCCCCGCACTTGCGGCACACCCGCAGCTTGCGCCCCTGCTCGTCGATGCGCATCCCGATACGAGTCGGCCCGCAGTCTCCGCACACGATGGCCACCGACGACACCGACACCGGCATGAATTTGTCGATGACCCCTCCTTGCATGGTGGCCCGGGTCGGCTTGGCGTGTCGCTTGGCCACATGCACGCCCTCGACGATCACTCTTCCGTCAGAAGGGATGGCCCGGACTACGTGGGCCTGCTTGCCCCTGTCCTTGCCCACCAGGACCTGCACCTTGTCACCTTTTCGAAATTCGCATCTACAACACCTCCGGTGCCAACGAGATGATCCTCATGAATCGCTTGTCGCGAAGCTCGCGGCCCACCGGTCCGAAGATGCGGGTACCGCGAGGTTGCTGCTGATCATTGATGAGAACGGCGGCGTTCTCATCGAAGCGGATGTAGCTGCCGTCCGGGCGGCGCTTCTCCTTCTTGGTGCGGACGACGACGCACTTGACCACGTCGCCTTTCTTGACCGCCGCTCCGGGGATGGCGTCCTTCACCGTGGCCACGAAGATGTCCCCGATCGAGGCGTACCGGCGGCGGGAGCCACCCAGCACCTTGATGCAGAGGACCTCTTTGGCCCCGGAGTTGTCGGCCACCCGAAGTCGGGATTCCTGTTGGATCATCGGGCACGCTCGAGCACTTCGGAGAGGCGCCACCGCTTGAGCTTGGACACCGGACGGGTCTCGACCACCCGGACCCGGTCGCCCACCTTGGCCGCGTTGTCCTGGTCGTGAACATAGAGCCGCTTGGTGCGCTGGACGGTCTTCCCATAACGGGGATGGCGGACCCGTTCGACGACGGCCACCACCAGCGTGGCGTTCATGGCATCAGACACCACCAGGCCCTCGCGCACCTTGCGGCGATTGATCCGCCGTTCCGACCCAACACCTTCGACCGTGTCGTCAGCCATCAGCTCTCTCCTCGGAACCTTCGTCGTCTACTGCGTCCTCGGCGAAGCCGATCGGACGGGCCATGCCGTCATCGTCGGCCATCTCCTGTTCCAACTCGTCCGCGTCGTCAATCGGATCCAGCTCGTCGCCGTCGACGTTGTCGGCCGACTCGTCCTCTTCAGCCGCCAGGGCAGCCCGACGCTCCGCCGCGGTGGTCCGGTCGCGGCCGAGGGCCTCGTCCTCACTGCGACGGCGGGCGGCGGCCTGATGGACGGGAATGTCCTCCAGCGCCATTCCTTCGGCCTCTGCGATCTCCCGAATCCGCAACTCGGTCATCATCCTGGCCACGTCCTTTTTGACGTGGGTGATCCGAGAGAAATTGTCCAGCTGCCCGGTGGCCAGTTGAAACCGGAGGTTGAACAGCTCGCGCCGGCTCTCGCCGAGCTGGCGCTCCAGCTCTTCGGTGTCGTATTCGGAGATCTCTGCGGTGTCGGCCATCAGACCTGGACCTCCGGTGTGCCGTGAGTCCCGGGCCGGATCACGAACCGGGCACGGAACGGCAGTTTCTGAATGGCTCGATCCATGGCCTCGCGGGCCAACTGGGGTTCGACGCCGGCCAGCTCGAAGAGGATCCTCCCCGGCTTTACCACCGCCACCCAATGCTCAGGATTGCCCTTGCCCGAGCCCATGCGGGTTTCGGCCGGCTTCTGGGTCACCGGGCGGTCCGGAAACACCCGGATCCATACTTTGCCGCCTCGCTTGACGTGACGGGTCATGGCGATTCGGGCCGCCTCGATCTGTCGCGCGGTCAGCCATGCCGGTTCCATGGCCTGGATGCCAAAGTCGCCGAACGTGACCTCACTGCCGCCCTTTGCCTTCCCGCTCATCCGACCGCGCTGCTGCTTACGGTGCCGAACCTTTCGGGGCATCAGCATGTCAGTCCACCTCCTTGCGGAAGTGCGGCGTCTCGTGGTGTTCGCGGGTCCGTCGCTCGATCTCCTCGTCCTCGGTGAGGATGCGTTCGAGCTCGTCGGGAACGGCTGGCTCTGCGGCGATGTCGGCGGTCGACCGGTCGACCAACCCCTCGGGGATCTCGGTCTCACCGCCCGAATCGTCGTCCACGGTCACCACGCTGCCAGGAGCCCCCTGTTCGGCGCGGCGCCGGCCACCTCCCGCGGTGATCAACCGACGCGGCACGTCGCCGCTCTGGCCGGAGGTCTCGCCCACCGCCATGGCCGCCTCCCGGGTGATCTTGTCCTCGGTGGAGATCTTGTAGGGGAGGATGTCACCCTTGTAGATCCATACCTTTACCCCGATACGGCCGAACGTCGTCTTGGCCTCGCGGAATCCGTAATCGATGTCAGCCCGCAATGTATGCAGGGGCACCCGGCCCTCGAGGTAGGACTCCTTGCGGGACATCTCCGACCCACCAAGGCGACCCGAGCACTGCACTCGGACCCCGAGGGCGCCCGCCTTCTGCACCGTCTGGATCGAGCGCTTCATCGCCCGGCGGAAGGCCACCCGTCGGGCCAACTGGTCACAGATCCCCTGCGCGATCAGGGCCGCGTCGAGCTCGGGCTGCTTGATCTCCTGGATATTGAGCTGGATCCGGTTGTTGAGCCCGGTGATCTCCTCGATCCGCTTCTTCAGGCGGTCGGCTTCGGCGCCACGCCGACCGATGACGATTCCGGGCCTGGCGGTATGGATGTCCACCCGCAGCCGGTCACGGGTGCGCTCGATCTCGATGCGGCTGACCGCGGCAGACTCCAGCTGGCTCATCAGGTAGTCGCGGATCTCCCAGTCCTCGATCACGCAGTTCTGATAGTTGCGCTCTTCGAACCACCGCGACTTCCAGTCGGTGGTGACGCCGAGCCGGAACCCGTACGGATTGACCTTCTGGCCCATCTAGTTGCCCTTCTCTTCGGCTGGTCCGCCGTCTGTCTGGTCGGTGCTCTCGGGGTCCTCTTCGACGTCGTCGTCCTCTGCGATGTCCGAGGGCTCGAGCGGTCCGGCCTCGGTCTCGGTGACGGTGTCCTCGGCGCTCTCGATGTCGACATCCTCGACATCATCGCCAAGGTCATCGGACTCGAGCGGGCCGGCTTCGGTCTCGGTGATCACGTCGTCGGCGTGGACGGCCTCCTCGGTCCACGCCTCGGCGCCGGTGTCGGTGTCGGTGCCCGTCGGCTCGGAGGACTCGGCCTGCTGGCGACGACGGGAACCGGCCACCCGACGGGACCGCTGCGAGGTGTTGGCCGCCTGCTGGGCGCGACGCCGGGCGATCCGCTCCTCGGGGAGCCGGCCAACGATGATGGTGATGTGCGAGGTCCGCTTGCGGATGCGGGTGGCCCGTCCCCTGGCCCGGGGACGCCAGCGCTTGAGGGTGCTGCCCTCGTCGGCGAAGCAGGCCGAGACGTACAACTCCTCGGCGTCGAGCCCGTCGTTGTGGACGGCGTTGGCCACCGCTGACGCCAGCACCTTTCCCACCGTGGTCGCCGCATCGCGGTCACCTAAGGCGAGGGTCTGCGCGGCCCGATCCACATCCTGACCCCGGATCAGGTCGAGCACCTGGCGCACTTTGGTGGCAGACATCCGGCTGTGGCGCAGGACAGCCCGGGTTCCCTCGCGTTCGTTGGTCTTGACCCCTGGCATCTCAGCGCCTCCCCGCCCGTTCCTGACCGGCGTGGAACTTGAACGTCCGGGTCGGCGCGAACTCGCCCAGCTTGTGGCCGACCATCGACTCCGTCACGTACACCGGAATGTGCTTACGGCCGTCATGGACGGCAATGGTGTGGCCGACAAAGTCGGGGATGATCGTGGAACGACGGGACCAGGTCTTGATGACCCTCTTGTCTCCGGCCGCGTTGAGGGCATCGACCTTCTTGAGCAGATGGTCATCGACGAACGGACCCTTCTTGAGGCTGCGGGGCATGTCGTTGCGTTCCTTCTGTCTTCTCTATCGCCGCGCACCGCGGGTGCGGCGCCTTCGGACGATCATCGTGTCGGAATCCTTGTTGCGGGACCGGGTGCGTCCCTCGGGCCGACCCCATGGCGACACCGGATGGCGTCCCCCCGAGGACTTGCCCTCGCCGCCTCCCAACGGATGGTCGACGGGGTTCATGGCCACACCGCGAGTTTGGGGGCGGATGCCCTTCCAGCGGTTCCGCCCGGCCTTGCCGATCTTGATCAGCTCGGCTTCGGAGTTGCCCACGACACCCAACGTGCCCCGGCAGTCGATGGGGACCCGGCGCATCTCGGTGGAAGGCAGGCGCAGGGTGGCGAACGCTCCTTCCTTGGCGACCAGCTGGATGCTCATTCCCGCGCCCCGAGCCAATTTCCCTCCGGCTCCGGGCCGCATCTCCACGTTGTGGATCACCGAGCCGACCGGGATATACCGCAAGGGCAGGGCATTTCCGGGGCGGATCTCGGCGCCCTGACCGGACTGCAGCCGGTCTCCCACCTGCACCTGGGCCGGGGCGAGGATGTAGCGCTTCTCGCCGTCGAGGTAGTGGAGCAGGGCAATCCGGGCATTGCGGTTGGGGTCGTACTCGATGGCGGCCACCTTGGCCGGCACCCCGTCCTTGTTCCGCTTGAAGTCGATGATCCGGTACTGCTGTTTGTGGCCGCCACCGCGATGCCGCGAGGTCTTGCGGCCGTAGCTGTTCCGCCCGCCGGTGGACGGCTTGGGGGCCACCAGGGATCGTTCCGGACGATCGCGGGTGATCTCGGCGAAATCCGACACCGTCTGGAAGCGACGGCCGGCGCTGGTGGGCTTGCGTGAGCGAAGTGGCATGGTCTGGTCCGGTGTCTCAGTTCTCGAACAGGTCGATCGAGTCACCCTCATGGAGAGTGACGATGGCCCGCTTGGTATCAGGGCGGTGGCCGCGGTTGTTGTTCTTGCGGTTGATCTTGTTCTTGCCCTTGCGGTTGAGGGTGTTCACTTTGTCCACACGCACGTTGAAGGCATCCTCCACCGCTCGGCGCACGTCGATCTTGGTGGCCGACGGATCGACCACGAACACATAGACGTTGTTGTCCATCAGGGCATACGACTTCTCCGACACCACCGGCCGAATCAGCACGTTGTGAGGATCCCTCATGACCCGGCTCCTTCTTCTGTGCTGACTTCTTCGGCGCCGTCTGAGGCCGGCTCGGCGGTATCGGCATCACCGGACACCGGGGTGTCGGTGGCCAAGTCGTCCGTGACCACGGCGACGCTCCCACCGGGAAGGGTGGCGTCGGTGAACACCACCCAGTCGTTGACCAGGATGTCGTAGGCGTTCAGCTCACCGGCCACGATGGTCTGGACGTCGGGCAGATTGGAGAACGAGCGATCGGCGTATCCGTCCTCCTCACCCAGGACGACCAGCACCCGACCCGACAGCCCCAGCGCCTCGAGTGAGGCGATGCCGGCCTTGGTGCTCGGGCCGTCGAAGGACCACTCACTGATCAGGGCCACCCGATCCTGGGCGGCGCGATCGGACAAGGCGGATCGGAGGGCCAGCCGGATCATCTTCTTCGGTGTCTTCTGGGCGTAGGAGCGGGGCTTGGGCCCGAGAGCGACGCCACCGCCGGTCCACTGTGGCGAGCGGGTCGAACCCTGGCGCGCTCTGCCGGTGCCCTTTTGGCGGAATGGTTTGGCGCCACCGCCACGCACCTCGGCCCGGGTCTTGGTCGACTGAGTACCCGAACGCGCCGCCGCCAGCTGGGCAGTGACCACCTGATGGAGCACCGCCTGATTTGGTTCGATCCCGAAGGTGGGCGCATCGAGCTCGACCTCGCCGAGGTCAGCGCCATCGCTCGAGCGGCGGGTAACCGTGTGGGTCCGGGGGGCGGGCCGGAGGAACCGCCGGATCTCGCCCGGGCTGGCTGTCTCCAGGTCGATGGTCACGGTGGCGGTGTCTCCGCTCATGACGACTTCCCACCCTTGACCAGCGGCGTCTTGACCGCGTCGCGGAGCACCACCATGCCACCCCTCGGTCCGGGCACGGCCCCTTTGACCAGGATCAGCTCCCGCTCCGAATCGGCTTGCACGATCTCCAGGTTGAGGGTGGTCACCTGCTGTCCACCCATCCGTCCGGCCATTTTGGTTCCCTTGAACACCCTCGAAGGCGTGGCACAGGCACCGATGGCGCCGGGCGACCGGTGCTTCTTGTGGTTGCCGTGCGAGGCACCCTGGCCATGGAAGTTGTGCCGCTTCATGGCGCCGGCAAAGCCCTTGCCCTTGGATACCGCGATGGCGTCGACCAGCTCGCCGGCGGAGAGGAGGTCGGCGGTCAGCTGCTGTCCCACCTCGTATTCTGAGGCATCATCCACCCGCAGTTCGACCAGTCTGCGTCCCGGGTCAACGCCCGCATTTTCGAAGTGCCCCTGCTCCGGCTTGGTCAGCGTGGAGGAGCGGCGGTGTCCCCATGTCACCTGCAGCGCCGAGTAGCCCTCGCGTTCGGGGGTCTTGACCTGGACGATCCGGACCGGCGCCACGCGCACCACCGTCACCGGTATCGCCCGGTGTTGGTCGTCCCAGATCTGGGTCATCCCCACTTTTTCGCCCACGATCGCCTTGGTGGCCACTGAGCCTCTCCGTCTCGATTCTTCACTTCGCACGCCACCGATCGCCTGGATCGGTGGTTGAAACACTGTTCGACCTGCTGTACGCCCTGCGCCACGCGCATCCCCGCCGCCAACGATCGGCAACGGATTGCACGCAGACGCTCCGCTCGGAGGATCCCGAGCGGAGCGCTCGCCTGGTTTGGTCCGAGGTCCCCGCAGAAGTTCTACGGGCGCTCGGACACGTCCTACTCACGATGGTGTGACCCGAGTTCGGGCCGACCTGCGACTATATACCATCCCGGCCGCCGATGACAGCAGGGTCGGGGCCGTGGTCCGACCGGCCCCGGGGACCCTAGACGGTCTGGATCTTTATCTCGATGTCCACCCCGGCGGGGAGGTCCAGCCTCTGCAGCGAGTCGACCGTCTTCGGCGTGTGCTCCACGATGTCGACCAGGCGCTTGTGCACTCGCATCTCGAAGTGCTCACGGCTGTCTTTGTACTTGTGGGGCGAACGGACCACCGTATAGCGGTGCTTCTCGGTGGGCAGGGGCACCGGTCCCAGCACTTTGGCCTGGGTACGGAGCACGGTCTGGACGATCTTCTCGGTCGACTGATCGAGAATTTCGTGATCGTAGGCCTTGAGCCTGATCCGTATCTTCTGGCGGGGGCCCTCTGCGGCCATGGGTGTGCGGCGTCCTTCCGTGGTGGTTCGCGGGTTGCTTCGACTATTCGAGGATCTTGGTGACCCGGCCCGAGGCCACGGTGCGCCCACCCTCGCGGATGGCAAACCGCAGGCCTTCGACCATGGCGATCGGCTTGCCCAGCTCCACCGTCATCTCCGTGTTGTCGCCGGGCATGACCATCTCGGTCCCTTCGGGAAGGCTGATGGTGCCGGTGACGTCGGTGGTCCGGAAGTAGAACTGCGGCCGGTAGTTGGTGAAGAAGGGCTTGTGACGTCCGCCCTCGTCCTTGTTGAGCACATAGACGGTGGCCTCGAACTTGGTGTGCGGGGTGATCGACCCGGGCTTGCACAGCACCTGGCCCCGCTCCACCTCTTCTTCTTGGTCCCGCGAAGCAGGGCGCCGATGTTGTCGCCGGCTCGACCCTCGTCGAGCAGCTTGCGGAACATCTCGATGCCGGTGACCACGGTCTTCTGGGTGGGGCGGAGACCAACGATCTCCACCTCCTCGCCGACCTTGACGATTCCCTGCTCGACCTTGCCGGTGACCACGGTGCCCCGACCGGTGATCGACATCACGTCCTCGATGGACATCAGGAAGGGCTTCTCCACGTCGCGCTCGGGCTCCGGGATGTAGGAATCCACCGCGTCCATCAGTTCGGTGATCTTGGCGGACGCCTCGGGATCGCCCTCCAGGGCCTTGAGGGCGCTCACCCGCACGATCGGCGTGTCGTCACCAGGAAACTCGTACTCGCTGAGCAGCTCGCGCACCTCGAGCTCAACCAGGTCGAGCAGCTCCTCGTCGTCGACGGTATCGGACTTGTTGAGGGCGACCACGATGTAGGGCACGCCCACCTGCCGGGCCAACAGCACGTGCTCGCGGGTCTGGGGCATCGGGCCGTCGGCGGCCGACACCACCAGGATTGCCCCGTCCACCTGTGCGGCACCGGTGATCATGTTCTTGATGTAGTCGGCATGACCGGGCATGTCCACGTGGGCATAGTGACGAAGAGGCGTCTCGTACTCGACGTGGGCGATCGAGATGGTGATGCCCCGCTGCTTCTCTTCGGGGGCCTTGTCGATCTCGTCGAACGGGGTGAAGTTCGTCGTCGGATCGTTGTCGTGGAGGACCTTGGTGATGGCCGCGGTGAGCGTGGTCTTCCCGTGGTCGATGTGTCCCATCGTGCCCACGTTCACGTGGGGCTTCGTGCGCTCAAACTTCTTCTTGGCCATGGCGGGGTAATGCTCCTGATCTCGGGCGGTACCCCCTCGGGCCCGCCACGACGCAGGCGGGTGCCTGTCGTCATTCCTCATCTTCGTTTACTGCTTCGTTTACTGATTTTCGAAGCAAACTGCGGTACTGAACTGCTCTTACCGGCTATTGGTCCTGCCGGCTACTGCTCTTACGGGTTACGGCTTCGGTGTGGGACGACTCCTCGGATGTTCGCCGCCTACTCTCCGCGCGCCTTGGCGATGATCTCCTTGGCGATCGACTCGGGGACCTCGTTGTAGGCATGGAACTGCATCGAGTACGTTGCCCGCCCCTGAGTGCGCGAGCGCAGGTCGGTAGCGTAGCCGAACATATCGCTCAGCGGTACCTGTGCCCGGACGATGTGGCTGTTCCCCCGTTGCTCCATACCCTCGACCTTGCCCCGGCGGGCGGACAGGTCGCCGATGACGTCTCCCATGTAGTCCTCGGGAGTGGTCACCTCGACGGCCATCACCGGCTCGAGCAGAACTGGGTCGGCCAGGTTGGCGGCCTTCTTGATGGCCATCGATCCGGCGATCTTGAAGGCCATCTCCGACGAGTCGACGTCGTGGTACGAGCCATAGGTCAACGTCACCTTGATGTCCACCGTCGGGTAGCCGGCCAGCACGCCCGAAGTGATCGACTCCCGAATGCCCTGGTCGACCGAGGGGATGTACTCCTTGGGGATCACGCCCCCGCTGATCTTGTCCACGAACTCGTAGCCGCCCCCCGGGCCGGTGGGCTCGAGGGTGATCACCACGTGTCCGTACTGGCCCTTGCCCCCGGTCTGGCGTACGTAGCGCAGCTCGACCTTTTCGACCTTCTTGCGCACCGTCTCCCGGTAGGCCACCTGGGGCTTGCCCACATTTGCGTCCACATTGAACTCGCGGAGCATCCGATCAACCAGCACTTCGAGATGGAGCTCGCCCATGCCGGAGATCACCGTCTGGCCGGTCTCCTCGTCGGACTGCACCCGGAAGGTCGGGTCCTCCTCGGACAGCGAGAAGAGCGCCTTCCCCAGTTTGTCCTGGTCGACCTTGGTCTTGGGCTCCACCGCCACGTGGATCACCGGCTCGGGGAAGGTCAGCGACTCCAGGACCACCTGGTTGTCGGGATCACAGAGGGTGTCCCCGGTGGTGGTCTGCTTGAGGCCGACCGCGGCCACGATGTCGCCGGCGTAGGTGACGTCGAGGTCCTCGCGGGAGTTGGCGTGCATCTGCAGGATCCGGCCGATCCGCTCCTTGCGGTCCTTGGTCGAATTGATCACCCCGGAGCCCTTGGTCAGGGTGCCCGAGTACACCCGCAGATAGGTGAGCTTCCCCACGTAGGGGTCGGTCATGATCTTGAAGGCCAGCGCGGCGAACGGGGCGCTGTCGTCGGGTGGGCGCTCGACGGTGACGTCCTCCTTGCGGGGAACGGTGCCCATGGTGGGCGGGATGTCCAGCGGGCTGGGCAGGTAATCGACCACCGCGTCGAGCATGGGCTGGACACCCTTGTTCTTGAACGCGGACCCACACAGGATGGGGACGGCATGGCTCCCCAGGGTGGTGGTGCGGATGGCCCGGGTCAGGTCCGCCGCGGTGATCTCCTCGTCACTCAAGTACTTCTCCATGATGGTGTCGTCATGGTTGGACACCACGTCGATCAGCTGGTGCCGGGCTTCCTCGGCCTCCGCTTTCATCTCGGTGGGGATCTCCTCCTCGGCCCATTCCTCACCCATGCCGTCGTCCCAGACCAAGGCTCGCATCTGCACCAGGTCGACCACGCCCCGGAACCCGGCCTCGGCGCCGATCGGGAGCTGGACCACCGCGGTCACCGCATCGAGCCGGTCGCGAATCATTTCCACGCACTGCTCGAAGTTGGCACCGGTCCGGTCCATCTTGTTGATGAAGCAGATGCGGGGGACCTCGTACTTGTCGGCCTGGCGCCACACCGTCTCGGTTTGGGGCTCGACGCCGGCCACCGCGTCGAACACCGCCACCGCGCCGTCGAGCACCCGAAGCGAGCGCTCCACCTCCACGGTGAAATCGACGTGACCGGGGGTGTCGATGATGTTGACCACCGTGTCCCGCCACATGCAGGTGGTCGCCGCCGAGGTGATGGTGATCCCCCGCTCCTGCTCCTGGACCATCCAGTCCATGGTGGCCGCACCCTCGTGTACCTCACCGATCTTGTAGTTCTTGCCGGTGTAGTAGAGGATCCGCTCGGTGGTGGTGGTTTTGCCCGCGTCGATATGAGCCATGATCCCGATGTTCCGGGTCTTGGCCAGAGGATGATGGCGGGTGCTTGCTTCTGCCATAGTTGATCAGCTCTCAGGTATTCTCTTACGGTTTGCCCGCTTCCGGTGGGAGGGCCGCAGGGGCCCTCTGCTACCAGCGGTAGTGGGCGAAGGCCTTGTTCGATTCGGCCATCTTGTGCAGATCTTCTCGGCGCTTGGCCGCTGCACCGATGCCGTTGGCGGCGTCGCGAATTTCGTTGGAAAGGCGCTCGGCCATGGTCTTCTCGCGGCGCTGCTGGGAGTACCCCACCAGCCACCGGATGGACAGGGTGGTGGCCCGGCGTGGACGGACCTCGACGGGGACCTGGTAGGTGGCGCCACCGACCCGCCGGCTGCGCACTTCGAGCTCGGGGCGGGTGTTCTCCACCGCCTTCTTCAACACCACCACCGGATCGTTGCCCGACTTTTCGGCCACATCGGACAACGCGTCGTAGACGATCCGCTCGGCCAGGGTCCGCTTGCCCCTGCTCAGCACCCGGTTGACCACCTGGGTCACCAGGACCGAGTGGTAGACGGGGTCGGGCATCAGCTCCCGGCGAACGGCGGGTCCTTTGCGGGGCATCTCAGGACTCCTTCTTGGCGCCGTAGCGACTGCGGGCCTGGTTCCGCTCGTGGACGCCGGACGCGGTCGAGGGTGCCCCGGATCACCTTGTAACGGACCCCGGGGAGGTCCTTGACCCGGCCGCCGCGCACCAGCACGATCGAGTGTTCCTGCAGGTTGTGACCCTCACCGGGGATGTAGGCGGTGACCTCCAGCCCGCTGGTCAGCCGGACCCTGGCCACCTTGCGCAGCGCCGAGTTCGGCTTCTTAGGGGTGTGGGTGTAGACGCGTGTGCACACTCCCCGTCGCTGGGGAGCTCCCCGGAGCGCCGGGGTTTTCGACTTGGTCGGCTTGGTGGCCCGGCCTTTGCGGACGAGCTGGGAGATAGTGGGCACGCGTTACCTTTAGCTTTTGAACTGCAGGGATACTTCAGAACTTGCTCAAGCGCCTGCAACGTAGGCGCACTGCGGGCCGCCATGGCGGCCTTGCGGCGCGCAGCCGCAACCGGACAATGCTACGGCATCCGCTCGCGGTGGGCAAGCGCCTACGAGCTTACCCGAACGGTCAACGGCACGGTTCGGGGGGTGGGGCCAAAGGCGAGGTCCTCAGGCCCCGGCTTCGAGCGTGCCGTCCCCGGCAGCCGGTGCCACCGGCCCCCCGAACTCGGGCGAACCGTCGGCCAGTTCCTCGGCGGTGGGCACCGCGCCCAACCAGCTGGCGTCGATCTCCGAGTTGAAGCTACCCAGGGATGCGTCGCCGCCGGTGTCCCGCAACCACGCCGCCAGATCCTCGGTGCCGGCGTCACCCTCGGACCCGAGCGCCCAGAAGGGCATGGCCTCGGCGCCGGGCATCTCCAGCCGTATGTCGCGGTAGCGTTCCATGCCCGACCCGGCCGGGATCAGCTTGCCGATGATGATGTTCTCCTTGAGGCCGAACAGCTGATCCGACTTGCCCTCGATGGCAGCCTCGGTGAGCACCCGGGTGGTCTCCTGGAACGAGGCGGCCGAAAGCCAGCTCTCGGTAGCCAACGACGCCTTGGTGATCCCCATCAGTTCGGGTCGGCCCTCGGCTGGGCGCTTCCCGTCCTGGACCAGTTCGCGGTTGACCTCCGCGTAGGCACGATTGTCCACCCGCTCGCCGGGCAGGAAGGAAGCATCCCCCGGTTCGGCCACCAGCACCCGGCGGAGCATCTGTCGCACGATGAGCTCGATGTGCTTGTCGTGAATGGACACACCCTGGTCGCGGTAGACCTTCTGTACCTCCTCGACCAGGTACTGCTGGGTCTCGCGGATGCCCTTGACCTCGAGGAGCTCCTTGGGGTCCTTCGGCCCTTCGACCAGGGCGTCTCCGGCACCGACCTCCTGGCCATCGACCACTTCGAGGTGAGCCCGCTGGGCGACCAGCACGGTGTGCTCCTCGCCGTCGTCGGCCACCACCGTGATGTGGCGACCCGACTCGTCCTCCTCGACCCGGGCCACGCCGGAGTGGCGAGCCAGCACCGCGGCGCCCTTCGGGGTGCGGGCCTCGAACAGCTCGACCACCCGGGGAAGCCCGTGGGTGATGTCCTCACCGACGATGCCGCCGGTGTGGAACGTACGCATGGTCAGCTGGGTACCGGGCTCGCCGATCGACTGGGCGGCGATCACCCCGACCGCCTCGCCGAGTTCGATCATCTCGCCGGTGGCCAGCGACTGGCCGTAGCAGGCGGCGCAGATGCCTTGTTCGGCCTCGCAGGTCAGCACCGAGCGGGTACGGATCCGGTCGACCGACGGATCGTCCCGGAGCCGGTTGGTGATCTCCTCGGTGAGCAGGGTGCCGGACTCGATCTTGGTCTTGTCCGACAGGGTGACCGCCTCGGCGGAGATCCGGCCGTACACCCTGGTCTCCAGGTAGGAACGGGTGCCGGTCCCATCGGGCACGATCCCCTCGATCCAGATGCCACGAACCGAACCGCAATCGTCCTCGCGGACGATCAGCTCCTGGGCCACATCGACCAGGCGCCGGGTCAGGTAGCCGGAGTCGGCGGTCCGCAGCGCGGTGTCCGCCAGCCCCTTGCGGGCACCGTGGGTCGAGATGAAGTACTCGAGGACCGAAAGACCCTCGCGGAACGAGGATTTGATCGGCCGGGGGATCATCTCGCCCCGCGGGTTGGAGACCAGTCCCTTCATGCCGGCGATCTGGCGGATCTGTTGGCTGTTCCCCCGGGCCCCGGAGTCCACCATCATGTCGAGCGGGTTGAAGGCGATGGTGGACAGCGACTTCTCCATGGCCTTCCCGACCTCGGAGTTGGCCGAGGTCCAGATCTCGATCTCCTTCTGGCGACGCTCGTCGTCGGTGATGATCCCGCGCTTGAACTGCGCCTCGGCCTTCTCCGCTTCCTTCTCGTAGCGGTCCAGGATGCTCTGCTTGTCCGGCGGGGTGCGCACGTCGTTGATGGAGATGGTCAGACCCGACTGGGACGCATAACGGAAGCCGAGCGCCTTGATCCGGTCGAGGCTGGCGGCCACTTCGCGCTTGGGGAAACTGGCGGCAACCTCCTCCACGATCGCCCCGATGGCGGTGTTCCGCTTGCCGACGATGTCGTTGATATAGCGGTAGCCGTCGGGGAGGGCGGTGTTGAAGAAGAGCCGTCCGGCGGTGGTCTCGAGTTCGGTGATGGCATCGTCGTCGACCCCGATCAGCTCGCCCTCGGCGTCGATTTCGGCTCCGTTGGCCTGGGCGATGGAGCGGGCCAGGTGCGATCCGGCTTCGGGTCGGATGACGATCTTGGCCTGCAGATCGATGTCCCCCGAGTCGAAGGCGGTTTCCACCTCGTAGGCGTGGCGGAAGACCCGTCCTTCGCCCTTGGCTCCGTCGACCGGCAGAGTGAGGTAGTAGATGCCGAAGACCATGTCCTGGGTGGGGACGGTGATCGGCCGGCCGGTCGCAGGCGACAGGATGTTGTTGGCCGACAACATCAGCACCCGGGCCTCGGCCTGGGCCTCGGCGGAGAGGGGCAGGTGGACGGCCATCTGGTCGCCGTCGAAGTCGGCGTTGAACGCCGTGCACACCAGCGGGTGGACCTGGATCGCCTTCCCCTCGACCAGCACAGGCTCGAATGCCTGGATGCCCAACCGGTGGAGGGTGGGAGCGCGGTTCAAAAGAACCGGGTGCTCCTTGATCACCCCTTCCAGCACGTCCCACACCTGGGGCCGCCGGCGCTCGACCATCCGCTTGGCCGACTTGATGTTCTGGGCGTACTCGGCGTCGACCAGACGCTTCATCACGAACGGCTTGAACAGCTCGAGAGCCATCAGCTTGGGCAGCCCGCACTGGTGGAGCTGGAGGGTGGGTCCGATCACGATGACCGATCGGCCGGAATAGTCGACACGCTTACCCAGGAGATTCTGGCGGAAGCGCCCCTGCTTGCCCTTCAACATGTCCGACAGGCTCTTGAGTGGACGGTTGCCCGGCCCGGTGACCGGCCTGCCCCGGCGGCCGTTGTCGAACAGCGCGTCGACTGCCTCTTGGAGCATCCGCTTCTCGTTGTTGATGATGATCTCGGGCGCGCCCAGGTCGAGCAGCCTCTTGAGCCGGTTGTTTCGATTGATCACCCGGCGGTAGAGATCGTTGAGGTCGGAGGTGGCGAACCGTCCGCCGTCGAGCTGCACCATCGGGCGCAGGTCGGGAGGGATCACCGGAACCGAGTCGAGAATCATTGCCCACGGGTCGTTGACCCGCCGGCCATTCTCGTCGCGGCGGTTGAACGCGGTGACGATCTTGAGCCGCTTGATGACCTTCTGGCGGCGCTGGGCCGACAGCGGCTTGCGCCCGTCGGCCGCGTCGATCATCTCGCGGAGCTTGATCTCCTCGGCATCGAGGTCGATGCGGTCGATCAGCCGGGAGATGGTCTCCGCGCCCATGCCACCCTCGAAGTAGTCCTCGTAACGGATGCGCAGCTCACGCCAAAGCATCTCGTCCTCGAGGATCTTGCGCGAATGGAGGCTCTTGAACTCGTCGAACGAACGCTGGGCCAATTCGATCTCGCTCTGATAGCGCTCGCGGACCCCGGCGATCTCCTTGTCGACGAGGCGCTGACGGGCCTTGACCTCGGTGTCCTTGGCCCCGCCCTTCTCCAACTCGGCGAGCTCCGCTTCGAGGGCCTTGAACCGGCGGTCGATGTCGACATCCCGCTTCTTCTCGATGTCGCCGATCTCCACCAAGAGCTCGGCTTCCAGATCGGGCAGGTCCTCATGACGCTTGGCCTCATCGACCCAGGTGACCAGGTTGGCCGCGAAGTAGATGACCTTCTCCAACTGCTTGGCCTTGAGCTCCTCGCGGGCCTCGGTGCCCATCAGCAGGTAGGCCAGCCAGCTGCGGGTACCCCGCAGGTACCAGATGTGCACCACCGGCGCGGCCAGCTCGATGTGGCCCATCCGCTCGCGCCGCACCTTGGACCGGGTGACCTCGACGCCACACCGCTCGCAGATGATGCCCCGGAACCGGACCCTCTTGTACTTGCCGCAGTAGCACTCCCAGTCCTTGGTGGGACCGAAGATCTTCTCGCAGAAGAGCCCGTCCTTCTCGGGACGCAGGGTGCGGTAGTTGATGGTCTCGGGCTTCTTCACCTCGCCGTTGGACCACCCCCGGATCGAATCCGCAGTGGCCAGCCCGATCCTCAGCTGATCGAAGTCATTGACATCCAACATCTCAGAAACCCCTTTCCGCGGCGCGTCGTGCATCTTCCTCGTCCGAGCCACGCTCGGGCCGGCTGATGTCGATACCCAGTTCCTCGGCCGTGCGGAACACGTCTTCGTCCAGCTCCCGCATCTCTATCTCTTCTCCCCCCGGGGCCAGTACCTCCACGTCGAGACACAGGGACTGCATCTCTTTGATCAGTACCTTGAAGCTTTCGGGGATACCCGGCTCGGGGATGTTCTCCCCCTTGACGATCGCCTCGTACACCTTCACCCGACCGAGCACGTCGTCCGACTTGATGGTCAGGAGCTCCTGGAGGGCATAGGCGGCGCCGAAGGCCTCCAGTGCCCACACCTCCATCTCCCCGAAGCGCTGACCGCCGAACTGGGCCTTGCCGCCGAGAGGCTGCTGGGTGATCATCGAGTAGGGGCCGGTCGACCGAGCGTGGATCTTGTCGTCCACCAGGTGGTGGAGCTTGAGGATGTAGACGTAGCCGACCGAGATCGGGTTGTCGTACTTCTCGCCGGTGCGTCCGTTGTACAGGGTCGACTTGCCGTCATCGGACACCTGCACCTGTCCGTCGACTCCGTCCGGATTGAGGCGTCGGAAGATCTGCTGAATGGTCGGGTGGCGCCCGGCGTCGGTCTCCTCGTCCCAGTGGGCCCCGTCGAAGACCGGCGTCGACACCCACACCGCGGGGTCGGTCCGCGGACGGGTCTTGGTCTCGGTACCCCGCAACGGCCGGCGCGAGGTCTCCTCGTCGCCTTGCCAGCCCCATCGGGCGGCGTAGCCGAGGTGGGATTCGAGGACTTGGCCCACGTTCATCCGGCTGGGCACGCCCAACGGGTTGAGGATGATGTCCACCGGCGTGCCGTCCGCCTGATAGGGCATGTCCTCGATGGGGAGGATCTTGGAGATGACTCCCTTGTTGCCGTGGCGTCCGGCCAGCTTGTCGCCCTCGGAGATCTTGCGCTTCTGGGCCACGTACACCCGGACCAGCTGCTCCACCCCCGGCGGCAGCTCGTGGGCGTCGTCGCGGGAGAACACCCGCACATCGATGACCGTCCCCTGCTCGCCGTGGGGCACCTTCAACGAGGTGTCCCGCACCTCGCGGGCCTTCTCGCCGAAGATGGCCCGAAGGAGGCGCTCCTCGGGAGTCTGCTCGGTCTCACCCTTGGGGGTGACCTTTCCGACCAGCACGTCGCCCGGGCCCACTTCGGCCCCGATGCGGACGATCCCCCGCTCGTCGAGATCGGCCAGGATCTCCTCGGACAGGTTGGGGATGTCCCGAGTGATCTCCTCGGCGCCCAGCTTGGTATCCCGGGCATCGACCTCGTGCTCCTCGATGTGGATCGAGGTGAGCACGTCGTCTTTCACCAGGCGCTCGGAGAGGATGATGGCGTCCTCGTAGTTGTAGCCCTCCCAGGGCATGAAGGCCACCAGCAGGTTCTTGCCCAGGGCCAGCTCGCCGTTGTGGGTGGCCGGCCCGTCGGCCAGCACATCGCCGCCGGCCACCTTTTGACCCTCCTCGACGATGACTTTCTGGTTGATGGCAGTGTTCTGATTGGAGCGGCGGAACTTGGCCAGCCGGTAGACCTTCTTACCCAGCACGGTGCCGTTGCGGTCCTTGGTGCCGGCCTTGTACTCCACGGTGATCTGGTCGCCGGACACATCGACCACGGTGCCTTCGCCCTCGGCCAGCACCACATCACCGGCATCCCGGGCGGCGCGGGCCTCCACGCCGGTGCCGATGTAGGGGGCCTCGGGCACCACCAGCGGTACGGCCTGCTTCTGCATGTTGGCGCCCATCAGGGCACGGTTGGCGTCGTCGTGTTCGACGAATGGGATCAGGGCGGTGGACACCGACACGATCTGCTTGGGGGACACGTCCATCAGATCGACCTCGGCGGGAGGCACGAAGTCGATTTCCGAGGTGGTGCCGTAGGAGGTGGTCACCGCACCGACCCGTACTCCGGTGCCCTGGGGGCCGCGCCGCACCAATACCTTCTCCTCGGTGAACCGCCCGTTGTCGTCCAGGGCCGCCGAGGCCTGCGCGATGACGTGCTCCTCTTCCTCGTCGGCGGCCAGATAGGTGATCTCCTTGGTCACCTGCCCGTTGACCACCCTCCGATACGGAGTCTCGATGAACCCGTACTCGTTGACCCGGGCATAGGTCGCCAGCGACCCGATCAGACCGATGTTCGGGCCCTCCGGGGTCTCGATGGGGCACATCCGCCCGTAGTGCGACGTGTGCACGTCACGCACTTCGAACCCGGCCCGCTCGCGGGACAGACCGCCCGGCCCGAGCGCGGAGAGACGCCGCTTGTGGGCCAGTCCGGACAGGGGATTGTTCTGGTCCATGAACTGGCTGAGCTGGCTGGTCCCGAAGAACTCCTTCACCGCTGCCACCACCGGACGGATGTTGATCAGGGTCTGCGGGGTGATCGCCTCGACGTCCTGGGTGGTCATCCGCTCCCGAACCACCCGCTCCATCCGGGAGAGCCCAACCCGCACCTGGTTCTGGATGAGCTCGCCCACCGAGCGGATGCGCCGGTTGGCAAAGTGGTCCTGATCGTCGATCCGGTAGGTCGACTCACCGTCGGCCATGTGCTTGGCCAGGTGGAGCATGTAGGTCGCCGAGGCCAGGATCTCCGAAGGGCTGAGCACACCCTGGGTGGGCGACGGCCGCTCCAGATCGATCTTCAAGATGTCCGAGACGCGCTCGATCTCCGGTCCGAGCTTGCGATTGAGCTTGTATCGGCCCACCCTGGTCAGGTCATACCGCTTGGGATTGAAGAAGGCGTTCTCGAAGTACTGACGGGCGGCCTCGACCGAGAGTGGCTCGCCGGGTCGCGCCCGCTTGTAGATCTCCAGCAGCGCTTCCTCGCGGTTGGGAGCAAGATTCTGCTCCTTCTCCCATTGCCCTTCGAGGAAATCGAAGTGGCGGACGAACCGCTCCAAAAAGGCCTGATCCTCGTAGCCCAGGGCCCGCAGGAGGACGAACAGCGAAAGCCGGCGCTTGCGTGCCACCCGGCATCCGGCGGTGACGTCCTTGGACGGCTTGGCCTCGACGTCGAACTCGATCCACTCGCCCCGGTAGGGGTGGATGGTGCCGGTGAACACCGTCTTCGCATCCCGTCCCGGCTGGAAGATCACCCCCGGGGATCGAACCAGCTGGCTGACGACCACCCGCTCGGTCCCGTTGACGATGAAGGTGCCCTTGTCGGTCATCACCGGGAAGTCGCCCATGAACACCGTCTGCTCTTTGATCTCTCCGGTACCCACGTTCATGAACCGCGCCCGCACGAATACGGGTGCCACGTAGGTCATGTCCTTTTCCTTGCACTCCTCGACCGAGAATTTCGGCGGTGGGCGCAGATCGGGATCGGTGGGGTCGAACTCGAGCTCGAGACTCAGCTGTCCGGTGAAGTCCTCGATCGGGCTGATGTCATTGAAGGTCTCGGCGAGGCCTCGGTCCAGGAACCACTGAAAGGAGTCCCGCTGAATGGCGACCAGGTCGGGCAGCGGCAGCGCCTCGTCGATGTTGGCAAATGAAAAACGTTCCGGGCTGTTTGACCGTGTAGGCAACGGCCTACTCCTCCCAGTAGCAAGGTGAATGGGGCGACCACGGGGTGAGGCGATGAATCACTTCTCGAAGCGGTACTTGTCGGGCACTTCTACAGGGCGGCTTCTCGGGGGTCGACGACCACCGCCGAGCAGTCGTTGGGGGCGCCAGGGCACGCGTCAATCAGCCAAAACACTGAAGAAGGCAGAAGGAGCAGGCACGGCAACCAGTTATCCTATCCGGAAGCGCACGAAATCACAAGCCCAGGGACGGGAACCCCCGATCCAGGCCTGCACACGGTAGGGTATCAGCCGCTCTCCGTCAAGGATGTCGTCCCATTCCCGGCGGTCGCACCCGGCCCGGACCGCCCTCTGTCCGACCTCGCCGACCCGGTCAGTGGCGCCTCTGTGGCCCGGACCGGCCGCCCTCGCCGGCTACTTGAGCTCGACGGTGGCCCCGGCGCCCTCCAGCTGGGTCTTGGCCTTCTCCGCGTCCTCCTTGTTGGCCTTCTCCAGAACCGGCTTGGGCGCGTTGTCCACCAAGTCCTTGGCCTCCTTGAGGCCGAGGCTGGTCAGCGAGCGCACCTCTTTGATGACCTGGATCTTCTTGTCCCCGGCGGCCGCCAGGATGACATCGAATTCGGTCTTCTCGTCGTCGCCACCGGCGGGCTCCGCCCCGCCTCCGGCCGGCGCTGCTGCCACTGCCGCCACCGGTGCGGCGGCGGTGACCCCGAACCGCTCCTCGAACTCGCTGAGCAGTTCGCTCAGCTCGAGGACGGAAAGGGCTGAGATGCCGTCCAGAATCTGGTCCTTGGTCAGGGTGCCTGCCATCGTGTAACTCCTTGTTTCCTTGTCCTACGTTCGGTCTACTGGTTCGGTTGATCGGTACCTGTGTGGCCGGGCTCGGCCCCCTACCCGGCCGAGTCGCCGCCTTGGTCGGTCTCGGCGGTCGCTTCGGTCTCGGCGGTCGCTTCGGTCTCGGCGGTCGCTTCGGCGGTCTCTTCGGCCCCGGCCGGTTCTCCAGTGTCAGCAGCCTCGGGCTCGGTCGTGGTGTCCGGAGGGGGTTCCGGCGGCGAGTCGCCGGTGGCCCGACGTTGATCGATCAGGGCGGACAGGCCGTAGGCCAGGTTGCGGGGTAGCGCCTGGATCAGCCCGGCCAGCTGCCCGAGCGGAGCCGCAAGCGCCCCGGCCACCTGGGAGAGCAGGACCTCCCTCGAGGGAAGGTCGGCGAGGACGCTTAAGTCCGAGGCCGACATCAGCCCGTCGCCGACCATGCCACCCTTCACGATCAGGCTGGGATTGCTTCGGGCAAAGTCTCGGAGGGCCTTGGCCACCGCACTCACGTCGCCCTGCACGAAGGTGATGGCGATCGGGCCGGTCAGCAAGTCGTGCAGGGGTGCCCGTGGCCCCTCGGCGACCGCCAATCGCACCAGGGTGTTCTTGTAGATCTTGTAGTCGCCTCCGGCGGCGACCAGCTCGCGGCGGAGCTGGGCCAGTTCGGCGACGGTAAGGCCGCGGTACTCGGTCAGTACGGCGGCGTCGGAGGCGTCGAGGCGGTCACGCACCTCGTTGACGACGGCTACCTTCTCAGCCCTCGGATTGTCCATGGTCTCTCCGCTGAGCGGTCTGCTCAGATCAGGGCCGTAGACACCGTTGGGCGGTGTCGCCCGAGCCATGGCGGCTCGATGCGGAACGCCTTGTCGGGCGGATCCTCTCGGATCCCTTCGGCACCGAGCGGACGGTGCACCGGAGGTCTACGGCAGTTCTATGAATCTGGAAAAGAGAAACTCTAGCCCACGGGCACCGGGCCGGCCAGCCGGCGGCCACCCGGAGAGAGGCGGGTCAGGCGCTGGTAGCCAGCTCCTCGTCGCTCTTGCGGGAGAGCAGCGGATCGATGTGGACCCCCGGACCCATAGTCCTCGACACGGTGACCGCTCTCACGTAGCGACCCTTGGCCGATGCCGGCTTGGCCCGGAAGATCTCCTCCATCACCGCATGCAGGTTCTCGAGGAGCTTGGCCCGGTCGAAGGACACCTTTCCGATCCGCAGGTGGACGTTGCCCACCTTGTCGGTCCGGTACTCGACCCGGCCGCCCTTGAACTCGATGACCGCTTTCTCCACATCGTCGGTCACCGTGCCGGTTTTCGGATTCGGCATCAGGCCCCGCGGGCCGAGCACCCGGCCCAGCGTGCCGACCTTGCCCATCAGGTCGGGCGTGGCGATGGCTACGTCGAACTCGAGGAATCCGTCGTTGGCCACCCGGGCCACCAGGTCATCCGCACCGACCACGTCGGCCCCGGCCGCCCGGGCCGCGGTCGCCTTCTCGCCGGCAGCGAACACAGCCACCCGGGCGGTACGCCCGGTGCCGGCGGGGAGGGAGAGGGTCCCCCGGACGATCTGGTCGGCCTTGCGTGGATCCACCCCGAGCCGCACCGCCAACTCCACCGTCTCGTCGAATGACGCCGCGGCCGAACCCTTGACCAGGTCGATCGCTTCGGACGGTGTGTAGAGATGCTGACGATCGAACTGGGCGATGCTCGCCTCGTACTTCTTTCCCCTGGACATGATTCTCCGTTTCCTCGAATGTGCCGTCGGTGGCCTCAACCGGCGACGGCGATCCCCATCGACCGGGCTGTGCCCTCGACCTGGCGCTTCGCCGCCTCGATGTCAGCCGTGTTCAGATCAGGGAGCTTGATGGCCGCGATCTCCGCCACTTGGGCGCCGGTGACCGTACCCACCTGTTCACGACCGGCGGTGGAAGCACCCTTGTCCAGACCGGCCGCCTCGCGGAGCAGGGCAGGCGTCGGGGGCGTCTTGAGAACGAACGAGAAGGTCCGGTCCTCGTAGATCGAGATCTCGACCGGAATGATCGATCCCCGCTGGCTCTCGGTGGCCGCGTTGTACTGCTTGCAGAAATCCATGGTCTGGACGCCGTGGGGACCGAGCGCCGTCCCAACCGGTGGCGCGGGCGTGGCGCCCCCTGCCGGGAGTTGGATCTTGACGACCGCGGTGACCCGCTTCTTCGGTGGCATTGCTGGTTCTCCTTACCCTGTCCGACCGGCCTAGAGCTTCGCGACCTGGCTGAATTCGAGCTCGACCGGGGTCTCCCGCCCGAAGATGTTGACCAGCACCTTGAGCTTGAGCTGATCCTCGTTGATTTCGGCGATCTGACCGGAAAAATCTGCGAACGGCCCTTCCTTGACCCGTACCGTCTCTCCGACCTCGTGCTCGAGGCGGGGTCGGCTGCGCTTGGACGGTGCTTCGACACCTTCCACCTTCACCTGGAGGATCCCCTCGACCTCTCGTCGTGACAGGGGCGTCGGTTTGGTTCCGGGCCCGACGAACCCGGTGACGCCAGGCGTGTTCCGGATGACCGACCAGCTGTCGTCGTCCAGCTCACACCGGCAGAGCAGGTAGCCGGGGAACACCTTCTTCTGTACGACCACCTTTTTGCCGTTCTTGAACTCGATGACATCCTCCATCGGGATGACCACCTCGTAGATGCGGTCCTCCATGTTCATCGAGACGGCCCGGCTGTGCAGGTTCGACTTCACCTTGTTCTCGTAGCCGGCGTAGGTGTGGACGACGTACCATCGCCCAGGCTGGTCGTAGGGACTTACGACAAACGGCTCCTCGTCCTCGTATTCGTCATCGACGGCGTCATCGACACCGACGTCGACACCGACCTCGACCGCGATTTCGTCCGCGACCTGCTGATCGTCGCTCTCCGACGCGCTCGTGGATGGCTCCACCGGGACAGTCGAGGGGTCGGGGGTCGACTCCGACCCCACCGGATCGAGGTCTTGGTCATCGCCCTGGGGCGCATTGGTTCCGTCGTGGGTCACAGTCACACCGATCACGTGTTGAACAGCCAGAGAACGCCTTTGGCAAAGGCGTAGTTGAGAACAAAGATAAGGACCATCAAGGACAGGAGGGTGACCAAGGTCACCGTGGTGTAGTTAACGACCTCGGACCTGTTCGGCCAGGCAACCTGGCGGAGCTCCGAGCGTACCTCGCGCAGGAACTGTCCCGGACGGAACGGCTCCCGCTTGGCCGGTCGTCGAGGCGGTGGGGCGGTGCGCTTGGCCGGGGCCTCGCCCTCGGGGTCCTGCCCTTGGCGCTGCGCCATTCGCTTCTGTTCTCGGTTCACGTACGCATTCCTTAGACGGTGATCTGGGCGGTGAGCAGGGCAGGAGGGACTCGAACCCCCAACCTTCGGTTTTGGAGACCGGTGCTCTACCAGTTGAGCTACTGCCCTCTGTCGATCGCCATTGCCGCGAACGGCCAGCCGATCGCAGGGGCGGTGGGCCAGGATATCACCAGGAACCTCGTGGTTCCCAGGCAAGACAGGCCCATCAGAGCGGGGCTCGCCGCCTCTGCCGGCGGGCCTCCGGACCGGTCGGGCCTATCGGGTCTCCTTGTGCATGGTGTGCTGGCGGTCCCATCGACAGAACTTCTTCATCTCGATCCGCTCGCGATCGTTTAGTTTGTTCTTGGTGGTGATGTAGTTCCGTCGCTTGCACTGCTCACACGCCAGGGTGACCTGGATGCGCTTGTCGTTCTTTGCCACCTTGACTCCTCTTGCATCATTCCGGGCGACACCGGCCACCCGTCGGCCCGGCGCCTGCCCTCTTCTTGGTTGTGAGACTGGTAGCGGCGGCCGGACTCGAACCGGCGACCCCACGATTATGAGCCGTGTGCTCTGACCAACTGAGCTACGCCGCCACGGGCGAGCCCCCTGTCGGAATCGAACCGACGACACCAGCCTTACCATGGCTGTGCTCTGCCGACTGAGCTAAGGGGGCAGTGCGGCTCGAGCGAGCAGCGAAGAAGCAATCATAGCCAGAGATGCAACTGGCCGAGGCGAGCCATGGGCCTGGCTACCATCGCCGGATGCACGTGCGATTGGCCAGGACGGGCGACGCCGAGGCGATCCGGTCGATCTACAACGCCGAGGTGACCGGGTCGACCGCCACCTTCGACCTGGTCCCCCGCACCCCTCGGGAGCAGCTGGGCTGGCTGGCCGACCACCGCGGCCTCTATCCCGCCGTCGTCGCACTGGGCGACGACGATGTCGTGCTCGGATTCGGATCCCTCTCCGAGTACAAGGATCGACCCTCCTACGCCACCACCGTGGAGAATTCGGTCTACGTGGATACCGCTCACCGCGGTCGTGGGGTGGGCCGGGCGCTGCTCATGGAGCTGGTCGAGCTGGCCGGACAGCACGGGTTCCACTCGATGATCGCCCGCATCGGTGGTGACAACCAGGTCTCCATCGGGCTCCACCAGGCCTGCGGCTTCACCATGGTCGGGGTGGAGCGGGAGGTCGGACGAAAGTTCAACCGATGGTTGGACGTGGTGGTGCTCCAGCGCCTGCTCTGATCAGGCGGGGGCTCCCCGTTCAGGAAGCCGCCGACACCGACATCGCATCGACCCTGGGCACCCGGGGCACTGCTGGCCGTCGCTCCCAGGGGGCCAGGGGTACCGTCAACACCACCAGTATCCACAGCAGGGTCAGGACGATCTGGAGGGGATCGCCGTGGATGAGGCTCTGCACCAGCCGGGTTCCACCCGGAAGCTCGATGAAGGCGGTCACCATGGACAGACCGATGATCAACGAGCGAAGCCGGCCCAAGGCAACCGGTGCCAACAGGATCAGTCCCCAGGACAAGTACCACGGCTGTACCACCGGCCCGAGGATGACGAAGAGCAGCAGGGTTATCCCGAGCGCCTTGAGCGCACCGATTCGGTCGCTGTTGAACAGGAGCCAGACCGCGGCGATGCCGGCCGTCAACAGCCCGAAGAACCGGCA
This sequence comes from uncultured Acidimicrobiaceae bacterium, assembly GCA_963734395.1. Classification (GTDB taxonomy): domain Bacteria; phylum Actinomycetota; class Acidimicrobiia; order Acidimicrobiales; family RAAP-2; genus Bog-756. Next base: position 160,653 of record CAVTGY010000001.1, read on the forward strand.
CACGGTGAGCACCCCACCCAATCCGACACCGACTCCCACAAAATGGGCAAGACCGGTGAAGGCCAGGGCCAGCGAGGTGGTCGGTGCGGTCCACGATCGCACCGCTCCGGGCGTCCCCAGGATGGTGATCCACCCCCATCCGAGTCCACTCACGTAGGAGAAGAATCCGAGAACGCCGGCACAGATGAGGCCGGCGGTGACCACCGGTCGTATCCGGTCGCGCACCGAGGCCTGGGAGCCCAGCCAACTCCACCCGACATAGAGCACCCCCAGGGCAGCCGGGGCCTTGATGGCGGTGGCCAGGGCGCACAGCAGGATGGCGACGATCGGGCGCTTCTCCTTGGCCGCGGTCAGGCCGGCGATCAGCAGACCGAGCATCAGGGCATCGTTGTGGGCTCCGCCAATGAGATGGAGCAGGGTCACCGGGTTCAACACCATCAGGGTGAACAGCTCGGCCCCGTCCCGGTGGTAGAGGCGGGCCAGGCGCGGAACGCACGCCGCGATGAGCAGCACGCCGACCACGGCCAGCAGCCGGAGCAGGACGATGGTGGCCAGCTCATTGTGGAAGGTGACCCGGGCGAAGAACCCGTCGATCTGGAGGAACAGGGGTCCATAGGGGGCCGGCGCGTTCCCCCACAGCCGGTCGACCGGAGCCGTGTAGGCGTTGTTCCCCAGCTCGAAGGGCCCGTAGAGATAGGGGTTCATGTGACGGGTGACCATCTCGCCCTGGGCCGCGTAGGAATAGGCGTCGCGGCTGAACAAGGGGGCGATCACCAACATCGGCGACGACCACAGGGCGAACACGGCCATCATCCGCTTGAGGGGAACGCCCGGGCAGCGGGAGTAGAGCCGGGTCATCCCCCACCACACCCGCATCAACAGCAACAGCCCGCCGTAGACGGCGGCAAGGGTGAAGTAGAGGCCCCAGGTGCTCGCGTTGCTGGAACCGGGAACGCCGAAGAACCAGACACCGGGCAGTTCCAGCTTGAACGGCGAGCTGGGCAGGGAAGCGCCGATGGCGATGGCCACCATGGCGACAAAGCCCAGCAGAGCCGGCCGGAGCACCAGGCCTCGCGGTTGGGCCTCGTCGCCACTCGGTAACGGGTCGCTGCTCGGACCCGTGGTCGGGTCCATCCGCTCGCGCAGGTCGCCGAAGTAACGGTTGAACAGGCGCAGCCCGGCGCTGCTCATCTCCGAGACCAGCGAATGAGGACCGTCATCTCGGAGTTCCGGCCCCCGCCGCTCGCCGTCGACCGCGTCGCCGGCCACTGTCTCCGATGGCATGAGGTTGGGGCTACTCCTCTGTGGAACCGACTGGCATCCAGTCCGGTCCTATCTGTTGGCCGGTAGTCATTCAGACTCCCGTCCATTTCATCGCATGCGGGTCCCCGACAGGCACCACCCAGGGCGCACCATTACCGCAATCAATCCGTAACGTCATTGTAACCAAACCGGGGGGGCGATCAAGTATGCCGATCGGACCTGGTGGAACGGCTCCCGCCCAGGTCGGAGGCAGCGCGGAATGAACGTCCCCCGCTGCCCCCGGTCCGCTCGCGGTGGGCCGGGAAGGATTCGAACCTTCGAAGGCAGAACCGGCAGATTTACAGTCTGCTCCCTTTGGCCGCTCGGGCACCGACCCGCAGGGCGGAAGGATATCGCCTGGTGCGGCGCTACTGTTTCGAGAATGCCAACCTTCGATATCGTTTCCGAGGTCGACATGCAAGAAGTCCGCAACGCGGTCGATCAGGCAAACCGCGAAGCGGCAACCCGCTTCGACTTCAAGGGCACCGATTCATCGATCGAATTCTCGGAGAAGGAGTTGCTCCTCACCTCCTCGACCGACGACCGATTGCGGGCCCTCTTCCAGGTCCTCCAGGAGAAACTGGTCAAGCGCCAGGTGTCCCTCAAGGCGTTCGACGTCGGGAAGATCGAGGAGGCATCACGAGGTGCGGCGCGCCAGAAACTCACCATCCAGGCCGGAATCTCCTCCGATCATGCCAAGAGGATCAACAAATTCATCAAAGAGCTGTCCCTCAAGGGCGTGAGCTCACAGACCCAGGGTGACCAATTGCGGGTTACCGGGAAGAAGCGCGACGACCTACAGGCGGTGATCGCCGCCTGTAAGGGGGAGGACTTCGGCATCCCTCTGCAGTTCGACAACTTCCGCGACTGACTCGACAGCTCGTCTCACGAAGGCCGGGCGCGACCGGCCTTCCAGACGGAGGCGCCCAGCACCGCCATCACCAGCAAAGGGAGGATCACCGCGGCCAGGGTGCGCAGCCGGTGGTCGAGACAGAGCAGGGCGACCAGGCTCACCACCGCCACCACTCCTACGAACAGCTCCGGGGTTTCTCCGATCAGGAAGTCCCACCAGAACCGCCCGAACCCGACCACCAGGCGACCAGCCAGATGAAGGGCGCCGCGCGCGCCGTTCCGATCAGACACCGGGCACACCCCCGACCGGTGATCTTCCGGGGACCGGGCGCGGAACCCCCCGGTCGAGCCAGGTGATCAGAACCCAACTTGCCAGTGCGTAGGCGGCGACCAGCACCGGGATGGCCAAGTCGGATCCGGGCCAGTGCACGCCGACTCCCTCGCCTGCCCAGAACGACCCGAAGCTCACCAGCATCACCCCGACCGCCATCTTCATGGCGTTCTCCGGCACCGACGACAGTTGGCGAGCCAGGATCACCCCAGCCAGGCCGACCACCAACACCGCCGCGGTCGCGGCCAGCGCGGCCACCCCCAGTTGGTGTGACGTCGTACCCAGGGTGAGCACGATGACCACCACCTCGAGCCCCTCGAGGAACACTCCCTTGAACGCCACCATGAACCCGGTGGCGTCGGGTCCGGTCGGGCGGGGTGATGTGGAGAGCTCTGTCACCTGTTGGTCGAATATGGCGTCCTCGTCGTGCTTTGCCTTGAGACCGGACGCTCGGAGGATGGCCTTACGCAGCCATTGCAGCCCGAAGATGAGCAGCAATCCTCCGATCACCAACCGCAGCGTCGAAAGGGGCACCAGGTGGATCAGGGCCGGGCCGAGGATCACCACCAGAGCGGCCAGTGCCGCCAGGGCCACGATCACTCCGCCGAGCGCCGGGCGCCAGCCCCGGGTCAGGCCGACGGCGAGCACAATGGTCAAGGCCTCCACCATTTCGACCGCACTGGCGAGAAAGACGGCCGCGATCAGCACCAGCGTGCCGCTGTGGGTAACGGTGCCGGTCATGCGTCCTCCCCTCGACCCTGGTCGCCACCGACCCGCTCGGCCTGTCCGACGGTCACCGGCACCCGGTCCCCGGCGGGATGGTCAGGCGGCTTCGACCAGGTCGTCGAGCTCCTCGAGCGGGTGCACATGGAACAGGCGATTGAACAGCATGTACTTGAGCACCCAGAACAACCCGAACGAGGCGATATTGGCGGCGAGGACCAACACGGTCTGATCGAAGTGGCTGAGATGATGCTCGATGCTGATGTGTCGGGCCACCGCGGCACCGAAGATGGACACGAAGATGCCGATGGCCGACATCGACCAGAACGGCACGATCTCCTTCATCAGGTGCGATCGGCCGCCCTTTCCCCACACCCATTTGCGATTGAGATAGTAGGAGGGAATCGTGGCGACGACATTTGCGAATACCGTGCTGCCGATCTCGCCCCAGAGACGGAGGACACCGAAGACGAAGGCCAACACCCCGAACGAGACGATCGTCGACACGACCGACACCATCGTGTAGCGAATAAGCTGCTTGGCTTCGGGTGTATCCCGCTTTTCCCATAGGTGCACCACACGGGTGGGCAGGTCACTCATCGGGACAACACTAGTCGTCGACGTTCAGGAACATCAGTCGAGGTCCGGACCGCCGACCGTCTCGATGGCATTGGCCCGGGCAACATCACCGAGCCACGAGGCGCTGGGCTTGGGTTGGCGCTCGAACGTCTCCCGGTCCACCGCAACCAGACCAAAGGTGGGCACGTAGCCGAGTACCCATTCGAAGTTGTCCAGCAGGCTCCAGTAGAAGTAGCCCCGAACATCGATCCCTTCGGTCAGACAGCGCTGCACTCCGGACAACGCCCGCCCGACGTACTCGATCCTGGCATCATCGTCGTCGGTACCGATGCCGTTTTCGGTGACATAGATGGGTAGGCCGCCGGTCTTGTGCCAGGCGCGGCGAATGGTTCCTTCGAGGGCTTCGGGCCAGAATTCGTACCCCATCTGGGTGGTGGGGACCCCAGGTTCCGGGTCGAGGGACCCGGTTGGGCCGACCCTCGACCGGGTGTAGGTCTGCACGCCGACGAAGTCGTCTCCTTCGGTGCCTTCGAGGAACACATCCTCGGAAGGACGGCGGATCCTCTCCAGCCACTCCTCCCCTCCGGGCTGCAACTGATAGTCGGTCATCGAAAGGGTCAGGCCGACCGGGAAGGCCCCTGGTCCCGAGCGGATGGCCTCGACTCCCTTTCGGTGGGCGGCGACCAGGGCATCGTTGACCCGGCTCCGTCGGTCTCGATCCCTGACCCGCGGCGGGAAGAGGCCGTGCCGCCACCCCATGGTCGAGACCACGTTGGGTTCGTTGAGCGTCGCGGCCATGCCGATCAGGTCGCCGAAGTGAGCGGTGCACCGTTCGCAGAACCGGGCGAACCGGTCAGGGGCCTGCGCCCACTCCCAGGTTCCCATCGATGCCAGCCAACGGGGATGGGTGAAATGGTGAAAGGTGACCACGGGCAGGATGTCCCGCTCATGACAGGCCGCCACCATGCGCCGGTAGTGATCGAGGGCGACCAGGGAGAACTCCCCCTCCGCGGGTTCGATCCGGCTCCATTCCAATGAGAACCGGTAGGACGAGAGTCCCAGGTCGGCTACCAACCCGATGTCCTCGGCGTAGCGGTTGAACGAGTCGCAGGCATCACCGCTCACCTCTGCACAACCGGCCGTCGGATCGTGTTCGAAATCCCACCAGTCGTTGTTCACGTTGCCGCCCTCGATCTGGTGGGCGGCCGTCGCCGTTCCCCACACGAAGCCTTCGGGAAAGCCGGTCACTGACACGGTCGGCAACCGTAGCGGGGCGGGCCCGCCCGTCGGACCGACCCGCTCCGCACGGACGCCACCGCACGCGTCGCCGCCGTCCCGACCTGACAGGATGGGGCGGTGAGCGAAGCACTCGATTTTCTGGTCGACCTCCTCGATCTCGAACCGATCGAGATCAACATCTTCCGGGGCATCAGCCCCAACGAGGATCGTCAACGGGTCTTCGGGGGCCAGGTGGCGGCGCAGTCCCTGATGGCCGCGGGACGGACGGTGGACGTAGGGCGGCCACACTCGCTGCACGCCTATTTTCTCCGACCGGGTGATCCCACCGCTCCCATCCTCTACGAGGTGGACCGCATCCGCGACGGCAGGTCGTTCTCCACCCGGCTGGTGGTCGCCATCCAACACGGACGGGCCATCTTCAACCTGTCCGCCTCATTCCACGTGGACGAACCAGGCCTGTCACACCAGTTCCCGATGCCCGACGTACCTCCGCCCGAACGCCTCGATTCGTTGGTGACCAGGCTCGAGCCCTATCGGGAGATGTTCGAGGATTGGTTCGACCGCCCTCACCCGATCGATCAGCGACACATCGGCGAGCTTCCGTTCAGCAAGGGCGCAGGACGGGAACCGGTCCAGCGTCTGTGGATCCGGGCTGACGGCACGCTCCCGGATGATCCGCTGCTCCATGCCTGCATCGCCACCTACGCGTCGGACATGTCGCTGTTCGATACCATCCTTGCTCCACACAACGTGAACTGGGACGACACCAATTTCATGGGAGCGAGCCTCGATCACTGCATGTGGTTCCACCGTCCGTTCCGCGCCGATGAATGGCTGCTCTACGACATGGACTCACCCAGCGCGTACGGTGCCCGCGGGCTGGCCCGCGGTCTTCTGTTCACCCGGGAAGGAGCGCTGGTTGTGTCCATTGCCCAAGAGGGGCTGATGCGGGTGTCCCCGCTCCAAACCGGACCGGGCCCGGTGGACTCAGCGGGCGCCGATGGGAACGTAGTCGCGTAGATCGTCGCCGATGTAGAGCTGACGGGGTCGGGCGATCTTCGAGTCCTGGTCGAGCATCTCCTGCCAATGGGCGAGCCAACCGGCAGTGCGGGGAATGGCGAACAGCACCGGGAACATCTCCAGCGGGAACCCCATCGCCTGGTAGATGAGTCCCGAATAGAAGTCCACGTTGGGATAGAGCTTGCGCGAGATGAAATAGTCGTCCTTCGAGCGCGATCTCCTCCAGCTTGAGGGCGATATCCAACAGGGGGTTCTTGCCGGTTACCGCGAACACGTCGTCGGCGGTCTTCTTGATGATCGTGGCCCGCGGGTCGTAGCTCTTGTAGACCCGATGACCGAACCCCTGCAACAGTCCGCCCGATCCCTCCTTGATGGTGGCGATGAATGGTTCCACGTTGTCCAACGAACCGATCTCGGTGAGCATTCGGATGACGGCTTCGTTGGCTCCCCCATGCCGCGGCCCGTACAGGGCGGCGGCGGCGGCGGCACACGCCGAATAGGGATCGGCATGTGAGGAGCCGACTGTCCGCATTGCCGTGGTGGAGCAGTTCTGCTCGTGATCGGCGTGGAGAATGAACAAGACGTCCAGAGCCCGGGCCAGGGTGGGATTGGCATCGAAGCGAGGCTCGGCGATCTTCCACATCATCGACAGGAAATTGGAAGTAAACGGCAGCGAGTTGTCCGGATAGACGAATGGCATCCCCACGCTGAATCGGTGGGCTGCCGCCGCCAGCGTCGGCATTTTGGCGATGAGCCGGATGATCTGCTTGTCCCGCGCTTCGATGTCGAAGATGTCCTTGGCGTCGCCATAGAAGGTGGACAGCGCGGCGACCGCGGATACCAGCATCCCCATGGGGTGGGCGTCATAGTGGAACCCCTCGAGGAAGCGCTTGCGCACGTTCTCGTGGATGAAGGTGTGGAGGGTGATCTCGCTCCTCCAAACGTCGTACTCCTCCGGCGTGGGGAGTTCGCCGTTGAGCAGGAGGTAGGCGACCTCGAGATAGGTCGAATTCTCGGCAAGCTGCTCGATGGGATACCCCCGATAGCGCAGGATCCCCGCCTCGCCATCGAGAAAGGTGATCGAGCTCTCGCATGCCGCGGTCGACACGAACGCCGGGTCGTAGAACCAGACTCCTGGGAGGAGCTTCGACCACTGCGTTGCCGGTATGCCCCCGTTTTCAAATGGGATTTCGAGGGACTCACCGGTGCGGTTGTCGGTGATCGTGATGCTCTGGGCCACTGATCCTCAAACCCTTCTGTCGTCCGGTCGGTCGTCTCCGTTGCCAATCCTAGATCCCCACCCCGTCCGGTCAACCCGTGGGCCGGACGCTCTCGTCGGGCGTCGGGTTGACCGGATCCACATCACCTCCCACTGCGGGCTCCCTCCTCAGGTCGAGATCTGGAGGAGGAACTGCTGGGACGAACCGGCCGGGTTGTGCGCGGCCTGGCTGGGTGGGACGCCGATGGTCAGGTCGAGGTCGTACAGGTGGCCGCTAGAGACGGAGACGCTGGGGAGCGAGAGCGCGGCGGACCCACCCGACGGCAGCGTGACCTGGGTCTGGGACCGGCCCCCGCGGGCCGCCGGTGGGGGCGGTGCCGTGCCTGCCGGGTCGGCCAGGGTGAGTACCTGGGTCACCACGACTCCCGACTCGAGCACCGTGCCGCAATTGGTCACCGTCATCGCAACGCTGACCGAGGAAGTCGGAGGGAGGACGGTGGGAGTCGATGTCGGGACCGTCGAGGTCGGTGCGCTGCAGCTGTTGGAGACGGTACCCGGCGCGCCGGTGGTCACCGCGGGAGGGTCCAGACCCACTGCGGTGATCACCAACTGATGGAACGGGACCAACGGCACCGAGTTGGACAGCGCCGTCGCGGTAGCCGCCAGCTGCACCGGGCCGAGCGGAGCATCGGCAACCGGAGCCGGCACCCAGACCGATTGGGGCAGGCGGATGGAGAGGCCTTTCGTGTGCACGTAGGCCAGCAGGTCGCCATAGAGGCGGTCGGCGCGTTGGAAGAGCACGCCCACCGCACCCATTGCCGCCGTCGCCTGACCGATCGGGATCAGCGGCGCCGACGACGGTGTGGAGGCGGTGGGGGCACCGGCGATGGGGAGGGGGCCCATGCCCAGGCCTTTGTCGATGGTGGTGCGGAGATCGGCGGTCGCCTCGGCCCGGTCGGCCATCACCTGGGTGAACTGGTCGCTCACGTTTGCGGTGGGATACGGGGGAACCAGGGCATCCGCTCGGGCCGACTGTTGCGCTGTCGAGTTCACCGCATCGTCGAGTCCCTGTTGTATCTGGGTCCGCGCCGTTTGGGGAACCGGTTGGTTGGGAAGTCCGGCGGCGGTACTCATCAATCCGGCCAACTGGGAACCGGTCTGGTTGGAGGCCTCCGCCACCACCCAGGCCAGCTGACCGTACGCGGAGTCGGTGGCCGTCCGATAGCCGGCGGATTGAGCATGGACTTCAGCCAGCGAGCCGACCACCACCAGGGTCACCAGCCCGAAGAGCCCGACAAGAAGCACGGTCCTGCCATTTCTGCGCCGAGCCGAGGAGCGACTGCGTCTCCGTCGGGCCCTGGGCATCGGAAGGACGATAGTTCCTCGTCACCGATCGGCGGCCGGCCGAAAGACCCGCTGGCAACGGTCGGTCGGCGGAGACCAGCAACGAACGCGCGCGTCCTCGGATCTGGTCAGTCCTCAGACCTGGCTATAGGTATTCGGTGTCCCTGCGGTGATCAGATCGCTGGCCGTACTGCGCCATTCGACGGTGGGCCGGATCGCCTCCGGGTCGACATTGGCCTTGTACTTCTCGGCCAGAGCGAGAATCGATTGGATAACCGAGGAGGTGAGCAGATGGGGGACCATTCCCAAGTCGAGCAGTTTGGTGTGTGCCGCCCGGTAGTAGTGGTCCTGCTTCTCCACCCGGGGATCCCGTGGGTGGTCGATCACCGCGTCGCCTGAGAACTCGGTCACCACCAGATCCGCCATCTCCGAGACGGAGTAGGACTCGGTGAATTGATTGAAGACACGGAACTCGCCTCGTTCCGCAGGATTGTCCAACGCCAACTCGACACAGGCCAGGGTGTCGAGGATGTTCAACATGCCGCGGGTCTGTCCGCCCGATCCATACACGGTGAGCGGATGACCGGTCACCGCCTGCACGCAGAATCGGTTGAGCACCGTGCCGAAGACCCCGTCGTAGTCGAACCGGGTGGCCAGATCGGGGTGGAGTCCGGTCTCCTCGGTCTCGTGACCGTAGACGATCCCCTGGTTGAGATCGGTGGCCCGGATGTCCCAAATTCTGCAGGCGAACATGATGTTCTGGCTGTCGTGCACTTTGGACAGGTGGTAGAAGGAACCGGGTTGTTTGGGGTAGGGCATCACATCGGTCCGGCCCTTGTGGGTGATCTCGATGAAGCCCTCTTCGATGTCGATGTTGGGAGTCCCGTATTCACCCATGGTCCCCAACTTCACCAGGTGGATGTCCCGATTGTGCTCGGCGATGGCGTAGAGGAGATTGAGCGTTCCCGCCACGTTGTTGACCTGTGTGTAGACCGCATGCTTGCGGTCGATCATCGAATACGGTGCCGACCGCTGTTCGGCGAAGTGCACCACGGCATCAGGTTGGAACGAGCCCAGGGTGTCGTGGATGAAGTTCGGGTCGGTGAGATCGCCCACGAACAGGTCGATGGTGAGGTCGGAGATCTCGTGCCAACGACGGATGCGCTGCTGGAGACCGACGATGGGCACCAGGCTCTCGACGCCCATCTCCAGGTCGTATCCCCGGCGGGCAAAATTGTCGAGCACTCCCACCTGATGACCTCGTCGGGAGAGGTAGAGCGCGGTCGGCCAACCCAGATAACCGTCGCCACCGAGCACAAGAATCTTCACGTACTACCTCCCTCTGGCCTGCGTAAGGCACGTTTCTACCACCAACTGACCTTGGTGGGAGCTGTGAACCTTGGTGCGAGCTGTGAAGGCGGGGTCATGGCCGTTGGCCGAGGGTCATGCCCGCACGGTGGGTGTCCCACCCATCGGCGCCGAACGGTCGTGGTCCCTCCCACTCAACCGACGATGCCCATTACCGGTAGTCGTCCCCGGACGCCACGTCGACGGGTTGGTGCCGGTCGGAGTCCGAACCACTGAGGGCGTGAAGATGAGGCGTCGGGCCCAATTCGGGCGACTGGAGCGATCGGGTGATGGCATCGACCGGCGCGGGATGCGGCAGCTCCTTCCCGCCGGAGCCGATTATGCCCTGGTCGGCGAATCGCCGAGCGGTGACCAGGACACGACCCTCCAGCGAGCCGACCGCCCGGTTGTACGCCGCCACTGCGTTGTCGAGACCTTTTCCCACACCGGAGAAATGGTCGCCGAGTATCGACAGGCGCTCGTAGAGCTGAGCACCGTCCTGCTGGATCTGTCGGGCGTTCTCGGCCAGTGAGTCCTGCTGCCATCCGTAGGCAACCGCCCGGAGCAGGGCGATGAGCGACGTCGGCGTCGCCAACAGCACATGATTGGCCACCGCGTACTCCATCAGCCCGGGCTCGTGCTCGAGCGCCGCAGTGAGGAGGGGATCGCCAGGTATGAACGCCACCACGAACTCGGGCGAAGGGTCCACCCGCTTCCAGTACTCCTTCTTGGCCAACGCGTCGACGTGCGCCTTCATCTGGCGGCCATGGCTGGCCAGATGGGTACGGCGCAGGGTCTCGTCATCGGCCTCGTTGGCATCGAGAAACGCCTGCATCGGAACTTTTGCGTCGACGACCACGTTCTTGCCGCCCGGCAGGTGAACCACCATGTCAGGACGCATCCGGCCACCGTCGGCATCGGAGGTGACCTGCTCGTCGAAATCGCAGTGCTCGAGCATCCCCGCCATCTCGACCACCCGTCGGAGTTGCAGTTCCCCCCATTGGCCGCGGGTCTGAGGTGAACGGAGGGCGGTGACCAGGTTGCGGGTCTCCTTCTGCAGTTGGTCGTGCGAGGTCGACAGATGCTTCATCTGCTCGGTCAGGGTGGTGTACGCCCGTTGGCGCTCGACCTCGAGGCGATGCATCCCTTCCTCGTACTTGCCCAACTGCTCGCCGATGGGCTTGAGCAGATGCTCGATGGCCTCCTGCCGTTTGGCCAAGTCGCCCTCGGCCGCCAGCCGGGTCTCGTTCAACTTGGTGTCGGCGAGCTGTAGGAATTGTTCGTTGTTCTGTTGCAGGGCCAGGGTCGATAGCCGGGCGAACTCCCCGGTCAGTTGCTCGCGGGTCTCGGCCAGGCCCGCGGCGCGCGCTCGGCTGCCGACTGCCGCTGGTGGTCGAGCTCGGTGGTCAGGTGAGCCACCTCGGCCCGCACGGAGATCGTCTGTTGGTTCTGCTGGTCGCGTTGGGACTGCAACTGCAGGCAGTCGGCGGAGAGCGCCCGATTGGTCTCGAGCGCATCGGACAGCCGGGCCTCGGCCGTCCTCGCCGCGGTCACCTGTCCAGCCCGCAGCAACAAGCCCACCACCAAGCCAAGGGCGGCTCCCCCCACCAGCCCGATGAGTCCGATCAGCATGCTCAGTCCTCCTCGGGGCCCCGTGGGCCCTCGCCGGCCAGCGTACCGACAGGGTGTGACGGTTTCGGGGAGGGTTGGCCATGGAGGCGACGCGATCCATGCTGAGCAGGTGTGCCTACGTGGGCGGTGTGCAACCATGGTCCGGTGCATCGCGTGGTCATCGTGGGTGCCGGATTCGCCGGACTGTCGGCGGCCAGAACCCTTGTGGCGAAGCCGTTCGAGGTGACCGTCGTCGACCAGAGGAATTTCCACACGTTTCAGCCTCTGCTCTACCAAGTGGCCACCGCCGGTCTCGACGCCGGCGACGTGGCCTACCCGATCCGGGCCGTCTTCGGTCACCACGACAACGTGAGCGTCCGGTTCGCCAAAGTGACCGGAGTCGATTGGGAGGACCGCCTGGTCGCCCTCGAGGGTTCTGGACCGGTTCCCTACGATTCGCTCATCATCGCCAGCGGGGCAACCGCGGGGTACTTCGGAGTCGAGGGCGCCTCGGAGTTCAGCTTTCCCCTCTACACACTCACCGATGCCCGGATACTGCGTGACCATGTTCTCCGACGCCTGGAGCAAGCAGATGTCGATCCCCCGTCGGCGCCTACCGGCCCGCTGACCTTCGTGGTGGTCGGTGGGGGACCGACCGGGGTGGAGGTGGCCGGCGCCCTGGCCGAGTTGCTCGATCTGGCCGTCCGCCACGACGGGTTCCGGTTCGCCCGGGTCACCGCCCGGATCATCGTGGTCGACGGACAGGACCGGCTGCTGACCCCGTTCGCCCCAACGGCTGCTGCGTATGCGGCCGACACCCTCGAGGGCCGCGGCGTCGAGCTCCGTCTGGGCCGAATGGTCGAGGCAGTCACCGACCATGGCGTCGTGCTGGACGACGGAACCCGGATCGCCACCCAGACCGTGATCTGGGCCGGTGGGGTCACGGTGGCGGGCACGGTTGCCTCGCGGCTGGGGATCGCCTCGGGTCCCGGTGGACGTCTCGCCGTCGAGGCGGATCTCTCGCTCAACGGCCGGGCGGACGCCTATGCGGTCGGCGACGCCGCCGCGGTGCCTCGCGGGGATGGATCAGGTCGGGTGTGCCCCCAGCTGGCCCAGGTGGCCATCCAATCGGGCGCCCACGCCGCCCTCCAGGTGATCAACCGCGCCGAGGGTCGCTCGACGGTGCCGTTCCACTATCGGGACAAGGGGATCATGGCCACCCTGGGGCGCAGGGCGGCCATCACCGAGTTCCCCGGGGGGACACTGGTCAAGGGAACCGTCGGATGGCTGGCCTGGCTGGGCCTGCACCTGGTGTACCTCATCGGGTACCGCAGCAGGATCCTCGTGCTGGTCAACTGGGCGTGGCGGTACCTGTCGTGGGGCTCGGGACCACGGGTCATCGTGGGCGACATGCTCGACGTCGAGTCCGCAACCGGAGTCGTCTCCGATCAGCCGAACGGCACCCCGGGATCGGGGAAATCCACCCCACCGGGGCAGGTACGGTGATCGACGTGGAAGTCGCCCTCGAAGAGATCGACCGAAAGGTCCTCCAACTGTTCGCCCTGGTCGGTGAGTCGGTCTCCGGCGCCACTCATGCGCTGCTCTCCGGAGATCGAGAGGCAGCCAAGATCCCTGGCCGACCGCGACGAGGTGGTCGACACCCAGTATCACGACATCGAGCGCCTGACCCTCCAACAGCTCACCGTGGCCGGCACCAACTCACCGAAGGACCTCCGGTTCCTGGTCACGGTGATCCGGATGCTCCCCGATCTCGAACGGAACGGCGACCTGGCCGAGCACGTGGCCCGACGCGCCGCCCGCGGCCTGGGTGGTGAGCTGTCGCCGAGGAGCCGGGGTCTGGTGGAACGAATGGGCGAGGTGGCCATCCACATGTGGCGGGCCACCACCGACGCCTATGCCGACCGACAGCCGATGGCCGCATCGGTGGTGGACACCCTCGATGACGAGATGGACGACCTGCACGTGAGCCTGACCGTGGAGGTGGTGGCCGGCACCATGCCGCTGCCGGTGGCGGTCGAACTGGCCATGGTCGCCCGCTTCTACGAGCGGTTCGGAGACCACGCGGTGAACCTGGCCAAGCGGGTCGCCGAGCTGGCGACCACCGGCGAACCGTTCATCTGAGCCATCCCCGGCGCGGCGGCGCCCGACCCGGCGTCAGGCGACGATGCCCAGCCTCACCAGTTCCTCGGCGATCTGGACGGCGTTGAGGGCGGCACCCTTGCGAAGGTTGTCGCCGCTCACGAACAGGGCCAGCCGATCGGGGGCATCGTCCGCCCTGCGGATGCGCCCGACCAGGGAGACGTCCCTTCCTGCCGCGTGCAGGGGGGTCGGCAGGTCGCAGACCTCGACCCCCGGGGCGCCGGCCAGAATGTGGGTGGCCTCGGCCGGGCTCAGTGCACGCCCGAATTCGGCCACGATGGCATGGGAATGACCGGTGAACACCGGTACCCGCACGCAGGTGCAGGTGACCGCCAGATCGGGGATGCCCAGGATCTTGCGGCTCTCGTCCCGGAACTTCTTCTCCTCGCTGGTCTGGTCCGAGCCGTCTTCGACCAGGTACCCGGCAAAGGGGACCACGTTGTGGGCGACCACGTCGGGGAAGGTGACCGGCGGAGGGAAGTCCACCGCTCGGCCGTCGAAGGTGAGAGCGGCGGCATCGTCGACCGATTTGATCAGCTGCCCTTCGAGCTCGGCGACGCCGGCCAGTCCGGCGCCGGACACCGCCTGATAGGTGGCGACGACCAGTCGTTCCAGTCCGGCGGCGTCGTGAAGCGGCTTGAGCACCGGCATGGCCACCATGGTGGTGCAGTTCGGATTGGCCACGATGCCCTTCGGTATCGAGGACAAGGCGGCCGGGTTGACCTCGGGGACGACCAGGGGGACGTCGGGGTCCATCCGCCAGGCCGAGGAGTTGTCGATGACCACGGCCCCGGCGGCGGCGAACCTGGGTGCCAGTGCCTTCGACGCGGTCGCCCCGCAGGAGAACAGGGCCAGGTCCAATCCGGCCACATCGGCGGTGGCCGCGTCCTCGATCACCACCTCGCTCCCCCGGAACGGAATCCGTCGGCCCGCCGATCGCGACGAGGCGAACAGCCTCAGGTGGTCGATGGGGAATTCCCGCTCCTCGAGAATGGCCCGCATCACCGACCCGACCTGGCCGGTTGCTCCGACCACTGCCACACGCATGAGCGACAGTCGTATTGGCACGCCACCACGCCGACGATTGCCGGTCGACCGGGCGGCGCCGCAGCTCAGCTCAGATCGAACGCGGCATGGAGGGCGCGGACCGCCTGCTCGGCGGCGGAGGCCCGGATCATGCAGGAGATCCGGATCGACGACGTGGAGATCATCTCGATGTTGATGCCGGCCTCGGCCAGGGTCTCGAAGGTCAGCGCGGTCACCCCCGGATGGGTCTTCATCCCGGCCCCCACCAGCGACACCCTGGCCACGTCGGCGTCGCAGGTCACCCCGGTGGCTCCGAGCTCGGGTACCAGTTCCTCGCACACCTCGGTGCTCACCGCCAGGTCGTAGCCGGGGACGGTGAAGGAGATGTCGGTGGTCCCGTGCAACGAGGTGTTCTGGACGATCATGTCCACGTTCACATGACGATCGGCCAATCCCCTGAACAGTCGGGCGGCCAGCCCCGGGCGGTCGGGCACGCCGATGACGGTGACCTTGGCCTCCGACTCGTCGTGGGTCACCGCGGTGACGATTGCCTGCTCCATGGATGCATCCTCCTCGACGACCCAGGTTCCGGGCTCCCAGGTGAAGCTCGAGCGTACGTGCAGCGGTACGTCGTGGTTGCGGGCGAACTCGACCGATCGCAGATTGAGCACCCGCCCACCGGTGGCGGCGATCTCGAGCATTTCCTCGTAGCTGACCCGGGCCAGCTTCTGGGCCTCGGGCACGATCCGGGGATCCGCGCTGAACACCCCGGAGACGTCGGTGTAGATCTCGCACACATCGGCATCCAGTACCGCGGCCAGAGCCACCGCCGTGGTGTCCGATCCACCCCGACCGAGGGTGGTCACGTCCCGCTCCACGGACATACCCTGGAACCCGGCCACCACCGGCACCCCGCCGCCGCGAAGGGTGGACGTCAGACGATCGGCCTTGACCTCGACGATCTTGGCCCGGGTATGGACGGCGTCGGTGATGATCCCCGCCTGGCTGCCGGTGAAGGAGGTCGCCTCCACCCCGAGCTCGGCCAGGGCCATGCACAGCAGGGACATCGAGATCCGCTCGCCCGAGCTCAGCAGCATGTCGACCTCGCGGATCGGCTGGACGGCGCTCACGTCGGTGGCCAACCTGATCAACTGATCGGTGGTGCGGCCCATGGCACTCACCACCACCACCACGTCGTCGCCCGCACGTCGGGTTCGGGCCACGTGGTCGGCCACCGCACGGATCCGCTCTGCGTCGGCAACCGAGGTCCCGCCGAACTTCTGCACCACCAGAGACATGGGCACCAAGGCTACAGGTGGCGCTCGCGCCGACCCGGCGAGGCGACGGCGGGCGACGCCAAAGACCGGGGTAGGAGCGGCTACCCTGATCCCCCGTGCCCACCGAGAAACGTCAGCGGCAAAAGGAAGGCCGCCAAGCGCGGTTGGCGGCCGAACAGAAGCGCCAGAAGCGCAGGCGCACGCTTCGACGCACCATCACCGTGATCATCGTGGCCGGTGCCGTGTTCGGCCTCTCCTATGCCATCTTCCGGCCCGGCAAGAACAAGTCGGTCGCCACCTCCACCTCCACGACCGCTTCGGCGACCTCGACCACCGCCGCCTCGCCGGCTCAGACCACCGCCGACCTGAACTCGAAGGCCGCCGGGTGCCCGTCCAGTCCCAGCAGCACAGCTGCCCAACCCCCAGTGGAAGTCGCCGCCGCCGATGACCATCGACCCCAACAAGACCTATACGGCGACCATCAACACCGACGTGGGCCCGATCACCGCCACCCTCGACGCCAAGACGGCACCGGCGGCGGTCAACGACTTCGTCTTCCTGGCCAACCAGAAGTACTACAACTGCCTCATCTTCCATCGGGTGATCCCGTCGTTCATGGACCAGACCGGCGACCCGACCGGAACCGGGACCGGCGGGGTCGGCTACACCGTGCAGGGTGAGGTGCCGGCAACCGCCACTCCCCAGTACCCGATCGGATCGCTGGCCATGGCCAAGACGTCGGCCGCCCCCAACGGCACCTCCAGCAACCAATTCTTCATCGTGGCCGGCAGCGAGGGTGAATCGCTGCCACCGGACTACGCGCTGTTCGGTCAGGTCACCGCAGGGCAGGATGTGGTCGACAAGATCAACGCCGACGGCAATGCCAACGACAACGGCACCCCGCCCACGGTCACCCACCGGATGCTGTCGGTGACCGTCACCCCGTCCTAGGGTCGGCGCACATGCCCGGTCCCGCTGGGCCACCAGCCACGCGTCTCCCAATCCCACTAACCCAATCGAACGACACGAGGAGTTGGTCGCCATGGCCCCAGAGATCCCGGCAGCAGACGGCTCGAGCCCGAAGACCCAGCGCTTCGACGGCCCGCCGCCGTCGGTCATCGATCCGTCCAAGCGCTACACCGCGGAGGTGACCACCTCGAAAGGAACCATGGTCATCGCCCTCGACGCCGACTGCCGCACCGAACACCGTCAACAACTTCGTCTTTCTGGCCCGGTGGCACTACTACGACGGCATCGTCTTCCACCGGATCATCCCGGGGTTCATGTGCCAGGGCGGGGATCCCGAAGGTTCGGGGCGGGGCGGCCCCGGCTACCGGTTCGACGACGAGCTGCCGGCGCCGGGCCGCTACGAGATCGGCTCGCTGGCCATGGCCAACGCCGGACCCAACACCAACGGCAGCCAGTTCTTCATCGTGAGCGGTCCCGACGGATGTGCCCTGCCACCCAGCTACTCGCTGTTCGGCAAGGTGGTCAAGGGACTCGACGTGGTCAAGGCCATCGAGTCGGCGGGAAGCCGCTCGGGGACGCCCAGCGAGCAGGTGATCATCGAGTCGGTGACCATCACCGAGGCCGACTGAGGTCTCCTCACCCCGGGAGCGCGCCGAGACCGCTCGGGGCCCGGGTCGCCGTCGAGGAACACCGACACATCGCCCACGCCGGCCGACCGCCACTGGCCCTGCGGCTCGCGGATCAGTGCGGTCCGCTCGGGGATGCCGGCCACCGGCGTACCGACCGGCGCCAGGTGGATGGAACGGTGGAGCTTCTCTCCGTGGGAGTCCTCGTGGGTGTCACCGAAGTGGGGTACCACCGCCAGGCCGTCGACCAGTCCGAGACCGATGGTCAGCCCGCCACCCCGGGCGTCGACCATCGGATCGGTCAGGGCCATGGCCGCACCCGACGAGCCGACCACGATGGCACCGCTCCGCCACGCCGCCACCAGCGACTCCCACACCTCGGAATTCTTGAGCACGCTGCGCAGGTGCATGGGTGAGCTGCCGCTCAGGTAGATGAACCGGGCCGCCCGCACCACCGCCGCGGCCCCGCTGTCCTCTGCGTCGGCTCGGGTCAGCACCATCATCCCCTCGACCCGGCCTCCCAGCTGGGCAAACCACTCACCCGCCTCGGCCACCAGCCGCTCGGGATGCTCGTAGGCCGCCGCGGTGGGCAGCACCAGCACCTCATCGGACCCCGAAGCCGCCAGCAACTCGGCGTCGAAGGAGCAGCCGTCACGCCATTCGCCGCCGCCGATCAGTGCCAGGATTCCGGGAGGTTGGTGACATTGCCCAACTGTAGAGGCGGGCGCCGGCGGGGTGCTGCAGTCGAAGTCGCAGACGGTGGGGTCAGTTCCCGACCGGCGCCGGAAGCGATCGGCGCATCAACCGGCCCATCGATTCGCACACCTCGGTGGCCAGTGCCAGACAGTCGGGGATGACGCCCATGCCCATGAACCCGTGCACCTGGTCGTCATAGCAGCGGTACTCGACCTCGACACCCGAGCGCCGCAGCGCCTCTGCGTAGCGGACACCGTCGTCGCGGAGGGGGTCGAAGCCCGCGGTGACCACCAGCGCAGGAGCAAGGCCGCGATGGTCGTCGGCCAGCAGCGGCGAGAACCTCGGCGTACTCCACTGCCGGCGGTCCGGCCCGTAGCAGGTGCTGGAAGAACTCCATGGTCTCCCGGGTGAGAAAGAACCCGTCGGAGAAGGTTCGCAGGGATTCCGAGTCGCTCCGCGAATCGATCGCCGGATAGATCAGCCCCTGGGCCACCGGAGGCGGAACGTCGGACGCCGGTCCGGCCTGCTCCCCTCCGGTCTCCAGTGCCACCACCGCGGCAAGGTTGCCGCCTGCGCTGTCGCCCATCACCCCGACCTGGCCCTCGAGGTGACCGACCTCGGCGGCGTTCTGCTGCACCCAGGTGTATGCGGCCAAGGCATCGACGACGGCGGCGGGGAACGGGTCCTCGGGGGCCAGCCGGTACCCCACCGACACCACGATGCAGCCGCTGACGGCGGCAAGCAGGCGGCACTGGGCGTCGTGGGAGTCGAGACCACCGGTCACCCATCCGCCGCCGTGGTAGTAGACGATGGTTTGAGGATCGGGTCGGCCGGCACCGAACTGCCGGTAGATCCTCACCGGAATGTCCGGGCGTCCCGACCGCGCCGGGCACTGACCCGACCCACCGCGTACACATCGGTGCGGACCGGCATGGCCACACGGGAGATGCGTCTGACCTGCGCACGCATGACCTCGAGGTCGGATACGGTCGGTGCCTTCGATCCCCCGCCGGCCGTTGCCGGAGTTGGCCAATTCGAGCAACACCTGGGCACCCCGGTTGAGCACTCTCCCGTCGACCTCCACCCGAGGAGGCCCGCCGAGGAGGCCGAGCACCCATTCGGGGTGGGCAGAACAGGCCGAACGCCAACCGGGTGGTCAGCGGCCAGTGTTCCGATGTCCGCTGGATCCGGCGGTCGTAGAGGGCCCTGGAGCGGGAGGAGCCCGCCACCGCCCCGGTCGGACCGGGTGCCGGTCCTCGTCTCCCCGGTACCGACGAAGTCGTCTTGGCGGTGGCGACCCGACCCGCCGGCCCATCCACGGCTGCACCGCCCCGCCGGGCCCGGGCGCCGTTGGCCGTCGACCTGGGAATGGCTGGACTTCGCGGCCGGGGCCTTCACCGACTTGGCCCGGGATCGGGTCGATTTGGGCTTGGCCGTACCGGCAGAGCCCGGTGCGGCCGACCGGGTCCTGCTGGTCGAGGGTCGAGGGGCATCCGGGGATTTGTCCATTGCCACCATGGTGTCGGGAGGGTCACCCGAAGGCAAGTGCGGTGCGGCCGACCGATCGGCGGGCCATCGGGCCTACCGCTAGCATCGTTCCCTATGCCAATCGCACGAATAGGAATCGTCGGCTCGGGGATCATGGGATCGGGCATCGCCGAAACGGCGGCGGTCAACGGTTTCGAGGTGGTGCTCCGGTCACGCAGCCAGTCGACGGCAGACGCCACCGTCGTGGCCATGGAGAAGTCGCTCAATCGCCAGGTGGAGAAGGGGAAGAGGACCGAGGACGAGCGGGACAAGGCCCTGGCCCGGGTCAGTCCCACCTCCGACCTCGGCGCCCTGGCCGAGGTCGACCTGGTGATCGAATCGGTGCTCGAGGATCTGCCGGTGAAGAAGCAGCTGTTCGGCGAGCTCGATCGGATCGCCGCGGACGACGCCATCCTGGCCACCAACACATCGACGCTCCCTGTCATCGAGCTGGCCATGCAGACCGCCCGACCGGACAGGGTGTGCGGCATCCATTTCTTCAACCCGGCGCCGGTCATGGAGCTGGTCGAGCTGGTCAGGCCGATCACCGCCTCCGACAAGACCCTGGCGGCCGCCCGGGCCTTCGCCGAGGCCTGTGGCAAGACACCGGTCGAGGTCAAGGACCAGGCCGGGTTCATCGTCAACGCCCTCCTGTTCCCGTATCTCAACAATGCGGTGAGGCTCTACGAACAGGGGGTGGCGACCGTCGAGGACATCGACACCGCCATGAAGGGGGGCTGCGGGTTCCCCATGGGCCCGTTTGCCCTGCTCGACCTGGTCGGGCTGGACACCTCGCTGGCCATTCTGGACGCGCTGTACAACGAGTTCCGTGACCCCAACTACGCGGCGGTGCCACTCCTGCGCCGGATGGTGGCAGCCGAGCAGCTGGGACGGAAATCGGGACAGGGGTTCCTCGACTACCGGAAGTGACCAGCGGGTAACTGGCGGGTAACCTGAATGTGCTGCTCCTCGGCCCCCGGAAGGGCACCCGGTGGTCGCGGGAACAAATACGAGGTGGTATCAGTGACACGACCCGATGAACCAACCGAGGTAGCGCCGAGCTCACCCTCGTCACCTACCCGGGACGCTCCGTGGGTGATGCGCACCTACTCCGGCCACTCGACGGCCAAGGCCTCCAACCAGCTCTACCGGACCAACCTGGCCAAAGGTCAGACCGGCCTGTCCATCGCCTTCGACCTCCCCACCCAGATCGGCTACGACCCGGACGCTCCCGAGGTCGCCGGCGAAGTGGGCAAGGTCGGCGTCCCGGTCGCCCACCTGGGACACATGTCCCAACTGCTCGATCAGATTCCGGTCGAATCGATGAACACGTCGATGACCATCAACGCCACCGCGGCCTGGTTGCTCGGCCTCTACATCGCCAATGCCGAGGACCACGGCGTCGATCCGGTGGTGCTGTCGGGAACCACCCAGAACGACATCATCAAGGAGTACCTGTCGCGAGGCACCTTCATCTACCCCCCGCTTCCCAGCCTGCGCCTGACCGTCGACACCATCGCCTACACGGTGCGGAATGTTCCCAAGTGGAATCCGATCAATGTTTGCAGTTACCACCTCCAAGAGGCGGGGGCCACCCCCTCCCAGGAAGTCGCCTACGCACTGGCCACCGCCATCGGGGTACTCGACGCGGTACGTGATTCGGGCCAGATCCCGGAGAGCGAGTTTCCCGCTGTGGTCGGACGCATCTCGTTCTTCGTCAACGCCGGGGTCAGGTTCGTCGAGGAGACCTGCAAGATGCGGGCGTTCACCGGCCTGTGGGATCGGGTGTGCACCGAGCGGTACGGGGTCACCGATCCCAAGCTCAAGCGGTTCCGCTATGGCGTTCAGGTCAACTCCCTGGGTCTGACCGAAGCACAGCCGGAGAACAACGTGCCCCGCATCGTCCTCGAGTCACTGGGGGTCACCCTGTCGAAGCGGGCACGGGCCAGGGCCATCCAACTACCGGCATGGAACGAGGCGCTCGGGCTGCCACGTCCCTGGGATCAGCAGTGGTCACTGCGCATCCAACAGATCCTGGCCTACGAATCGGACATCCTGGAGTACGGCGACATCTTCGACGGCTCGGTGGTCATCGAGGAGAAGACCGAACAGGTGGCCGAGGCGTCGTGGGCAGAGTTGCAGAACGTGCTCGAGCTGGGGGGAGCCTTCGAGGCCATCGACGAATTGAAGGCCCGCCTGGTCGGCAGCCAGGCCGAGCGGGTCCGACGCATCGAGACCGGTGATCTGTGCGTGGTCGGGGTCAACTGCTTCACCGAGACGGCGGAGTCGCCATTCGCTCCCGAGAACGCCGACTCCCCCACGGCCGGATCCATCCTGCGGGTCGATCCAGCGGTGGAATCAGAACTGCGTGCCGATGTGGAGGCGTGGCGATCCGCCCGCCAACCGGCACCTGTAGCGCCGCGCCCTGGACGCGCTCAAGCGGGCCGCGGTCGGCTCGGACAACATCATGCCGGCCACCGTGGCCCTGGCCCACGCCGGCGGCACCACCGGTGAATGGGCGGGCGCCCTCCGCGAGGTGTTCGGCGAGTACCGGGCCCCCACCGGTGTCCGGGGCGGGGTCGGCCATCGGGGCGCCGAGTTCAAGTCGGTGCGGCTTCGGTCGAAGGCAATGGCCGACCACGGCGGCGGGCCTCCGAAGCTGCTGGTGGGCAAGCCGGGCCTGGACGGCCACTCCAACGGCGCCGAGCAGATCGCAGTGGCCGCCCGCGACGCCGGGTTCGAGGTCATCTATCAGGGGATCCGCCTTTCGCCGGCCGAGATCTCAGCCGCCGCCCGGGACGAGGACGTCGACGTGGTGGGCATCTCCATCCTGTCGGGCGGGCACCTCGAGCTGGTCCCGGAAGTGGTCGACCGGCTTCGGGCCGCAGGGGTCGAGGCCCCGGTGGTGGTCGGGGGGATCATCCCTCCCGAAGATGCCGACATCCTGCTGGGCAAGGGGGTGTCCCGGGTCTACACCCCCAAGGACTTCGAGATCGGCCGGATGATGGACGACCTGGTGACGCTGGCCGAAGCACATCGGTCGGGCCGGGCGGTCTGAGACCACCACCGGTCAGGCCCAGGGGCGCACCCGCCGGGACGGGGCCGGCCTCGACCACCATCGCCCACTGAACCGCCAGGCCGGTGGCCCGGCCCGCTCCTCCTCGACGACCACCAGGGGTCGGGGCCACGCCTCTTCGATGGCGGCGGCCAGGATGGCCATCACCTCCGGCTCGATCTGGGGTCGTACCGCGATGCCGGGCGGAACTGCGATGACCGTGTCGACCGGGTGGCGTGCGCCCGGCGTCACAGCGGCATGTTCCCGTGCTTGCGCTTGGGCAGGTCCTCTCGTTTGGAAACCAGCAACGCCAGGCTTCTGACCAGCACCCGGCGGGTTTCGGCCGGGTCGATCACGTCGTCGACATAGCCGCGTTCGGCCGCCGCGTAGGGGTTGGCGTACCGCTCGGTGTACTCCTCGACCAACTCCTTGCGTCGGCCGACCGGATCGGCGGCTTCGGCCAGGTCCCGCCGGTAGACGATCTCCACCGCGCCCTCCGGCCCCATCACCGCCAGCTCGGCCGACGGCCATGCGTAGGCAAGGTCGGCACCGATGGACTTGGAGTTCATCACCACGTAGGCGCCGCCGTAGGCCTTGCGGGTGATGATCTGCACACGGGGCACCGTCGATTCGCAGTAGGCGTAGAGCAGCTTGGCGCCGTGGCGGATGATGCCGCCGTACTCCTGGTCGGTGCCGGGCATGAACCCGGGCACATCCACGAAGGTGATCAGCGGCACATTGAACGCGTCGCAGGTCCGCACGAAGCGGGCGCCCTTTTCGGAGGCATCGATGTTGAGCACTCCGGCGAGCATCTGAGGCTGGTTGCCGACGATCCCGACCGACCGACCGTCGATGCGTGCGAAGCCGCACACCAGATTCATCGCCCAGTGGTGGTTCACCTCGAAGAATTCGCCGTCGTCGACCACCGCCTCGATCACCTTTCTTCATGTCGTAGGGCTGATTGGGCGAGGCCGGCATCAGGTCGACCAGCTCGGGGGTCGAGTCGCTCGGGATCGTCGCCCGAGTTGACGATGGGAGCCTCTTCGAGGTTGTTGGAGGGAAGGAAGCTCAACAGATAGCGGACGTCGTCCAGACACGACTTCTCGTCCGGGGCCACGAACGCGGCGACCCCGGACTTGGTGGCGTGGCTCATCGCGCCGCCCGAGCTCCTCGAGGGTCACGTCCTCGCCGGTCACCGTCTTGACCACGTCCGGGCCGGTGATGAACATGTGGCTGGTGCCCTGGACCATGAAGATGAAGTCGGTCATGGCCGGGCTGTAGACCGCCCCGCCGGCACAGGGACCGAGGATGACGCTGATCTGGGGGATGACCCCGGAAGCCTCGGCGTTGCGGTGAAAGATGCCACCGTAGGAGTGGAGGGACACCACACCCTCTTGGATGCGGGCGCCGGCCCCGTCGTTCAGCCCGATCATCGGCACCCCGATCGACGAGGCGAGATCCATGACCTTGTGGATCTTCTCGGCGAACACCTCCCCCAACGCACCGCCGAAGACGGTGAAGTCCTGGCTGAACACGCACACCCGCCGGCCCTCGATGGTGCCGAACCCGGTGATCACCCCGTCGGTATAGGGCCGGTTCTCCTCGAGTCCCATCCCGTGGGCCCGATGGCGGGCCAGCATGTCCAGCTCTTGGAAGGAATCGTCGTCGAGGAGGTAGGCGATGCGCTCGCGAGCGGTCATCTTCCCTTTGGCGTGGTGCTTCTCGACCGCCCGTGGCGACCCGGCGTTGCGGGCCAAGGCGCGGCGTTCGGCCAGTTCCTCGAGTCGTTGGGTCATCGGATGATCCATTGGAGCGAGGCTATCTGACCGACGGTGAGGGTTGGCGTCCCTTGTTCGGCCTTGTTCGGTTCACCAGGGTGCGTTGACCCACCCGGGTCCGCACCGACACGAAGGTCACCGGGCTCTGGTCCCGCCCGTCCCGGTAGGCGGCCACGGTCCTCCCCACATATCGTTCCTCCAGCTCGGGATCGGGGTGCCGACGAAGGAGAACTGCTCGGTCGGTCGGAGCGGCGGCCTGGCCCGGCCGGTGGCGGCAGCCGTGGGCCCGGTCCTGCTCCCATCGGTGGATCCGGTAGACCGCCACCACCAGGTCGGCCACCACCACCGCCGCCCACTGTGGCGAGCTGCGCGAGTCGAGATCGGTCCAACGCCTTCCGATCGGCCAACCGTGGCGGGCGCTGTCGTAGGACGGGTCCGATCCGGATCGTCGATCCGCAACAACACCAGTTGATGCCCGGGTTTGAACTTGGCCTGCTTGGCCAGCAACGAGTTGAGGCGCGACGGCCGCCTGTCGTTGGCTGCCGAGCGTTGGCTCGTCCGGCAAGCCCAGAGGCGTCATGGACGGCAGCCTCCACGGTCAGCGCCTCGGTCGGGCTCATCCCGTACCGCAGGATGTCGACTCGAACCGTGCGCCCGCTCGATTCGATTTCGCGGATCCGCTCCAGCATCGGGAATTTGGAGGGCCGGTCGGTGGTTGCCGCCGGACCGGGCGGGGCCGTGGCCCGGGCCGCAGCCAGGTGGCGGAAGCAGTCGATCGTTGCGCCCTCTCCCGACATAGAAGGCACGGCCGGTCCGCGGGTCGACCAGCAGATAGACGTAGGTACCCAGCTTGGCCGAAACCCCCGGAGTGAATCCGAGGTCGACCGGGCCGGGCGCCGGGTCGCTACGCCGGGGGTCGACCCGCCCCGGGTCGGGATCCCGCCGGCCGGCGGGACCGGGGCGAGCGGGACGGGAGCGGAGCAGTTCGACTCCGGCGGCACCGGTAGGGAGGGAACCGGGGCCGGGTTCCCGTTCGCCGGGGATACTCGGCACACCGATCGACGGTGGACCTCACCGGCGACACCGATCGGTCGGGATGGATTCTGCCGCCGCCTTGGCTGCGTCCATAGCGCCCTATTCCTGGACGAGCTCGATCAACGTGCCCAGCGCACCCTTGGGATGGACGAAGGCGACGGTGGTACCCCGTGATCCGGGCCGCGGTACCTGGTCGATGACCCGACCGCCATGCTCCTTCACCGACTCGAGGGCCTCGGCGCAATCGTCCACCCGATAGCCGACATGGTGGAGACCCTCACCCCGCTTCTCCAGGTAGGCGGCCACCGGAGAGTCCGGGCGGATCGGCGTGAGCAGCTGGATGTAGCTGTCGGCCACCTTGAGCAACGCCTCCTCGACACCGTCGGCGTCGACCCGCTCCCGATGGTCGACGGTGGCGCCGAAGGTGTCGGCGTAGTAGGCGATGGCCGCGTCGAGGTCGAACACGGCCACGGCCACGTGATCGATCTCGGTCAGCAGGGGCGCGGTCATGCGCCGTGCCTCCGGAACAGCGTGATCCGGTCCTCGCCCACCTCGGCGCGAAACTCGGGGTCCTCGATACCCTGCCCCTGCTCGGGCGCCAGGCAGAGCACCCCGATCTTGCCCTCATGGAGATTCTGGTGCACCTGGTAGGCGGCATCACCGACCGCCTCGAGGGTGTGGACCGCGGACAGCGGCGGGAGGATCTTGCCTTCGCAGACCAGCTGATTGGCATCCCACGCCTCCCGGTAGTTGGCGAAGTGCGACCCCTTGATGGTCTTGAGCTTCATCCACAAGTGCCGGTTGTCGTACTCGATCATGTAGCCCGACGTCGCCGCGCAGGTCACGATGGTGCCACCGCGCTTGGCCGCGAAGACCGACGCCCCCATGGTCTGACGTCCCGGGTGCTCGAAGACGATGTCCACATCGTCACCGACCAGTGACCGGATGTCCTTGCCCAGCCGACGCCACTCCGACTCGTCCTGGGTGTGCTCGTCCTTCCAGAACCGGTAGTTGGCGACCTTGCGATCGATCACCGCCTCCACCCCCAGTTCGTGGAGGAGCCTCACCTTTTCCGGCGACGACACCACACCGACCGGAGTCCCGCCGCCGTTGAGGACGTACTGCACGGCATAGGCACCGAGCCCGCCGGATGCCCCCCACACCAGGACCTTGTCCCCCTGGCGCATGTTGGCGCCGTTCTTGGACACCAGCATCCGGTACGACGTGGAGTTGCACAAGGCGTTGGCAGCGGCCTCCTCCCAGGTCAGATGTCTGGGCTTCGGCATCAATTGATTGGCCTTGACCACGGCCAGATCGGCGAGTCCCCCGAAGTTGGTCTCGAATCCCCAGATCCGTTGATTGTCAGCCAGGATCGAGTCGTCGTGAGCGCTCGGACTCTGGTCGTCGACGTAGTTGCAGTGCACGGTGACCCTGTCCCCGGGCTTCCAGAGACGGACCGCCGAACCGGTCCGCAGGACCACACCGGCTGCGTCGGATCCGACCACGTGGTAGTCGAGGGCGTGGCGTTTGCCCCATCTGCTCTCCTTGCCCAGGCGGTCGAGGAACCCGAACGTGGGCAGCGGTTCGAAGATCGAGGTCCACACCGTGTTGAAGTTGATGGCGCTGGCCATCACCGCGACATAGGCCTCGTCGGGGGCCAGCTCGGGGATGGCCACCTCGCTCACGTGGAGCGACTTCCTCGGGTCCTTGTCAGCCGAGTCGAGGCCTTCGAACATTCCGACTTCGTCGCGGAGCACGAAGGCGGCCCGGTAGGAGTCGGGAAGGGGCAGTGATGCCAGCTCCTCGCCGGGGGCGCCCGATTGTATGGCCGAGAGGAACTCCTGCATGAGGGGAGGATACCCCTCGCGTCACCTCCGGGCCCTGAGGCCGCTCCTCCAATCGCAGCCGTCGATCCTGTCCCGGGAACCCGTGTGGTCACCCGGCCAGGTGAGGCCGTATCATGGGCCCGTCGTTGTGGCGGGCCCCATGGGGTCGCCGCCTTATCTGGCCAGATGGCCGCGGAGGAAGTCATGCCCGGAACCGTCATCGTCGCTGGGGCCCGCACCCCGATCGGCAAGCTTTCAGGTGCTCTCGGAGGGTTCGCGGCCGCCGAGCTCGGGGGTTTCGCCATCGCCGGTGCCCTGGAGCGCGCCGGCATCAAGCCCGAGCAGGTCGAGTACGTCCTGATGGGACAAGTGATCCAGGCCGGGGCCGGTCAGATCACCGCCCGGCAGGCCGCCGCCCACGCCGGCATTCCCGATGACCGTGGCCGCCACCACGATCAACAAGGTGTGCCTGTCCGGCCTCAACACCATCTATCTGGCCGATCTGATGATCAACGCGGGCGAGGCCGACATCGTGGTGGCCGGCGGGATGGAGTCGATGACCCAGGCCCCCTACCTGTTGCCCGGTGCACGTGCCGGCTACCGCATCGGAGACGGCACCATCGTCGATTCGATGATGTACGACGGCCTGTTCTGTGCGTTCGACGAGTGCGCAATGGGGCTGGCGACCGAGCGCTACAACGGTGCCGACGGTGTGTCCCGCGAGCGTCAGGACGCCTTCGCCGCCCTCTCGCACGAACGGGCGGCCGCCGCCATCAAGGACGGCAAGTTCGCCGACGAGATCATCCCGGTCAGTGTTCCCCAGCGCAAGGGGGACCCACTGGTGGTGGACACCGACGAAGGCGTCCGACCGGAGACCACCGCCGAGTCGCTCGGCAAGCTGCGCCCGGCCTTCGCCGAGAACGGGACGGTCACCGCGGGCAACGCCTCGCAGATCTCCGACGGTGCGGCTGCGGTCATCGTGATGTCCAAGGCCAAGGCATCCGAGCTTGGGACTCTCTCCGCTCGGCGAGCTGATCAGCTACGGCCAGGTCGCAGGGACCCGATCCGTCGCTGCTCCTCCAGCCCTCCAACGCCACGACGGTGGCGCTGGCCAAAGCCGGGCTGACCACCAAGGACGTCGACATCTTCGAGATCAACGAGGCCTTCGCCGCAGTGGGATGCGCGTCGGCCGAGGGTCTGGGACTCGAGCGAGGACGTCGTCAACGTCAACGGCGGCGCCATCGCCCTCGGCCATCCGGTGGGCATGTCGGGAACCCGTTTGGCGCTGACCTCACTCCTGGAATTGAGACGAAGGGGTGGCGGCACCGCAGCGGTGAGCCTGTGTGGTGGAGGGGGCCAAGGCGACGCCGCCATCCTCCGCACACTTTGAACCCACCGGGCTAGGGAGGGATGACGGCGCGGGCGCTGGGTACCCGGCTGCCCTAGGGGACTTCGGTGACTGACTCATCCGGCACCTCGGCAATGGCCGACACGGAAGGGGAGGACCGGCGAGTCGGTGGACCATGGGTTCTCGTCCTCGGGATGCACCGCGCCGGGACCTCGGCGATGACCGGCGCCGTCGCCGAGCTCGGGATGGCCCTTCCCCCCGGTTCGGACTTGATCCGGGGGATGCCGGACAACCCCGTCCACTACGAGAGCAAAGCCCTCATCGCGGTCAACGACACCCTCCTCCAGGCCCTCGGTGGTCCGTGGCATGCTCCCGTCGAGCCTCTTCCGGCTGGGAGCAGCGGTCAACCGGTCATCGACTGCGACGATACGGCCCGATCGACCCTGTCGACGGATCTTCCCCGGGCCCGGACCCAACGTGTGGAAGGACCCACGCAACTGCCTCCTCCTGCCCTACTGGCGACGCCTGTTGGCCGACCCGGTGGTCGCGGTGCTCATCTGGCGCTCCCCACTCGCGGTCGCCACCTCACTCCAGAAGCGGGACGGCCTGAGCCTGGCCCACGGACTTGCCCTGTGGGAGCACTACAACCGTCACACGCTGGAGGCCCTGGTCGGCATGCCGGTGTACGTCGTCGGCAACGAGGCGCTCCTCGACGATCCCCGCAGGGTCTGTGCAGCCATCGCCGGCTGGCTGGATGATGCGGGGATCAGCGCGGGCGGATCGGGACGCTGGGAGGTGGACAAAGCAGCCGATGTCATCGCCCCCGACCTCTTCCACCACCGAATGGACGACCTCTCCGACCTCCTGCCCGCACAGTTGGATCTGGTCGAACGCCTCCGGTCGCTGGAAGGAGCCCATCCGGGAACTGGAGCGGGTCGAGATGGGACCGGTGTCGCCTTGGGCTGCCGACAGGTTGGACATCGAGCGTCGGCTCATCCAGACCAGTGCGCGCCTGATGACCCTGACCCGGGGCAATCAGGATCTGTCCGAGTGCCCACAACCAGCTCATGGTCACTCATGACCAACTGACCAAGATCAGCGATGAGCGGTTCGAGCACATCAAGAAGCTGCAGGAGATCGCCGACCAACGATTGGAGCTCATCGAACGGTTCGAGCGCGAGGCGACAAGTCTCGGGGACCGAATCGCCGCACTTCAACGGCAGTGCGAGCAGCTGGCACTGGACCGAGATGAATGGCAGAGGACGAGCCCACCGGGCCGACGAGACACTCGGAGCGGCTCTCTTCATCGATCAGTTGGCGGGTCACCGCGCCGCTCCGTGCGATCAGGTCGGTGGTGAAGGAGAGAAGGACAGCCCGTCCGGGTGACCAGAAAGGGCTCCGGCGATTCGGGACCCCAGGTCAGTACGGGGGCTTGAACAGACCGGACAGACGGCCGCATTCGGCGGCGACCTCCCCCATTCCCGGCACCTCGAGGGTCAGCACGGCCAATGGCACACGTCGGAAATCCGTGGGTCTCGAGGGAGGGGCGATCGCCGGACGCTGTGCTCGTCCGTCGTGGCCGGCCACCAGCTCCCACGCCAGTTGGTACACGCTGGGTTGTGGCCAACCATCAGCGCACTGGTCACCCCACCGTCGATTGCCCGCACACACTGGAGCCATGTCCTCTGCGTCCGCCTGGTAGAGGGAGTGGTACGGGTCGATCGGAATGTGACCGCCCAACTCCTTGACGATGAGGTCGGCGGTTTGACGGGTACGAACGGCGGCCGAGCAGATGATCAGCTCGATCGGGGGGATGCCCTTCAGTCCGGGCATCGGCTGGGTGTCGGCCAGGCGGGCTCCGAGCGCGGTCGCGTCGCGGCGACCCCGGGCGGTCGAGGGGACGCTCCCGGTCACTCCCGCCCCACGGGGCGTCCGACGCCGCTTTGCCGTGGCGGAGCAACCGGAGATGCCGAACGGGAGCCTTCCCTGACGTCGGCATCCCCTCATCGTGCCCCACAACCAGATCCCTGCGCTATGCGTCGACCTCGCGCCGGCCCTCGAGGGCCCTCCCCAGACGTGAGCTCGTCGGCGTATTCGAGGTCGCCACCGACCGGCAAGCCGCTGGCGATCCGGGTCACCGTGAGCCCCATCGGCTTCAACAAACGCGCCAGGTACATGGCGGTGGTCTCGCCCTCGAGATTGGGGTTGGTGCAGAGAATCACCTCGCTGATGCCTTCGTCTTCGACCCTGACCAACAGCTCGCGGACCCGGAGCTGATCGGGACCGATGCCTTCGATCGGGTTGAGGGCCCCCTGAAGGACGTGGTACTTCCCGGTGAACTCACCGGTCTTCTCCACCGAGACGATGTCACGGGGGTCCTCGACCACGCAGATCGAGCCGGTGTCACGACGGTCGTCGGTGCAGATGGCGCACAGACCGCCCTCGGCGACGTTGAAGCAGCGTGTGCACAGGGTGATCCGTTCCTTGACCGCGATGATCGCCTCGGCCAGGCGGAGCGCGTCTTCGGGCGCCACCTTCAGAAGGTGGAAGGTGATCCGCTGCGCCGACTTGGGACCGACCCCGGGGAGGCGGCCCAGCTCGTCGATGAGCGACTGCAGAGGACCCGAGAAGATCGCCACCTAACCGACCTCCTCGGCTCCGGGGAAGGCCTGCATGCACGCGGGATTCGACCGAGTTGTCGACCTCGGCCACCTCGCCCATCTCGGACTCGTCGAAGGCGGCCAGGTCCTCGACCTCCTCGGACCGGTCTGACACGGCCCGTCCGACCGAAGTCGAGGGAGAGCCGGAAGAGGGTGCGGCAGGAGGGACCGCCGGGCGCGGTGGCGGTGACCCGGGCACGTTGGCGTTCGGCGGTGCCCCGGTGTCGATTACCAGCTCCAGAGCCACCGGCCGACCGAAGTGCGAGGAGAGAACGGATTCGATCTCCCCGCGTACCTCTTCGCAGCGGTTCCGGTGGATCTCGTTGGGCAGCCCGAAGACGGCCGTGTGGCCGTCCACGCCGACGAATCGGCCCGCCTGGAACAGCGCCTTGGCCTTCGGCCGGAGATTGCCGATGACATGGTCGCCCCATGCCTGCACGAATTCGTCACGGGTGGGGAAGTCGGCGGTTGGCTGGGCCACCGGCGCGGCCTGCGGAGGTATCTCCTGGGCAGCTGGGGATCTCTGCCTGGTTGGGCCTGCTCCGGTTGGAGGCGTCTTCGGCCGGCGCCGACGCCGGGGCCGGCACGGGACTGGCGACGGACCGCGCCCACCGTTCTGCGGGCCGGAGCCAGGGCCGGATCGGGAGCGACGACGGTCGATTCGCTTCGGAGGGGGGCGCTTCCCCGGTCGGAGAGGCGGCACCACCGGAGGCTTCGAGTCGTTCGATGCGGACCAGCAGCGCCTCGGGCGAGTCGTCCGCCTCGGGGTGGGCCAACCGGACCAAGGCCAATTCGAGATCGACCCGGGGGTCGGCTGCGTCGCGCATGGCCACCTGGGTCCGGCCCAGGACCTCCATGGCCCGGACCAGTGCGGCCAGTCCCACCCGGTCGGCTTGCGAGGCCAGTGCATTGTGCTCGGTGCCGGAGACGGCCACCAGATCGGGGGCCACCACGGCGAGGAAGCCCTGGCGGAGGTAGTCGACCAGGTCTGCGGCCAGCTGCTGGGGACTGAACCCTGCTGAGGCCAGGTGCGCCACCGCCACCAGTGCGCGACCCACGTCCCGTTCGGCCAGGGCTTCGACCACCTCGTCGAGCTCGGGCAGGTCGTCATCGACCGAGTCGGAGGCGGCCACCTGGTCGAGCACGGAGAGGGCGTCCCTGGCCGATCCCCGGCCCCGACGCACGGCCAGGTCCAATCCCTCGTCGGGCACATCGAGGTGCGCCTCCCGGCGAACCTGGTCGAGCAACTCCCCCAGGACCTCGGGCCCGAGCAGGCGGAACTCGAAGTGCTGGGTGCGACTGCGGATGGTGGGAAGCACCTTCTGCGGGTCGGTGGTGGCCAGCACGAAGATGACGTGGGCGGGTGGTTCCTCGAGGGTCTTCAGCAACGCATTCGACGCCGGCGTCGACAGCATGTGGACCTCGTCGACGATGTAGACCTTCTGTCGGCCCGGCGTTCCGAGGGCAGCTCGAGACACCAGGTCGCGCATGGCCTCCACCCCGTTGTTGGAGGCGGCATCGAGCTCGTGGACGTCGAGCGACGTGCCCTTGGCGATCTCGACACACGAGGAACAGACCCCACACGGTTCCCCGTCGTGACAGGTCGGTGCAGTTGAGCGCCTTGGCCAGAATCCGGGCGGTGGAGGTCTTCCCGGTCCCGCGCGGTCCGCTGAACAGGTATGCATGGGCCACCCGGTGGTCCCGTACCGCGTTGCGCAGGGCGAGGACGACGTGGTCCTGGCCCCGCACCTCGCCGAAGGTGGACGGTCGGAATCGCCGGTAGAGCGACTGGTACGGGGTGTCGTCTAATCCATCGGCCACGTCGAGGGAGCCTATAGGGCACCGGAGAGCGGCTTTCCGGGTGCGTCCCGGGGTTCGGTGCGACGGCCAGGTTGGCTGCGGCACACGCCCTTACCCGCTGAGAGCTGCTGCCTTCCGACCCTGACTCGATTCACGAGAGAACGTTGCGCAGGACCCAGCCGTCGCACAGAACACCGGGCACGAAGCATGTTAGCTGCACCATCGTCGACGGACGACCCGGTCGTGCACGATCCAAACGAGT
The DNA here is from genome assembly GCA_963734395.1 of uncultured Acidimicrobiaceae bacterium. GTDB lineage: Bacteria > Actinomycetota > Acidimicrobiia > Acidimicrobiales > RAAP-2 > Bog-756. The sequence goes on from CAVTGY010000001.1 coordinate 194,265, forward strand.
GGGCACAAGGGGGCGGAGTAGCCTGTCGGGGCTGTTGGCCTCCCGGAGCTGTCCGATGGCCCGAGCACTGGAGGCGTGCGAGAGCGGCCGAATCGGCACGATTGGAAATCGTGTGTGGGGAGACTCACCGTGGGTTCAAATCCCACCGCCTCCGCCGAGATGAGCACCGACGCGACCTCTTCCGGGAAGGCACTGCCGCCCCTCCTGGTGGCGGTGGACCGACGCCGGACGACAAAGAGAAGCTGGACGACAACCAGGCCATGGGAGCCGCCCTTCGCGAGGCGGCGTTGGCGGTGGACCACGGTGATGTCCCGGTGGGAGCAGTGGCTCTGGTCGGAGGTCGGGTGGTCGCAGCCCGGCATAACGAGAGGGAGAAGCAGGGCGACCCGACTGCGCACGCCGAAGTGCTTGCGCTCTCGGACGCAGCCGCGGCGGTGGGAAGCTGGCGACTGTCGGAGGTGACTCTGGTGGTGACCTTGGAGCCCTGCCCGATGTGCGCCGGGGCTTTGGTAGCCGCCCGACTGGGTCGCCTGGTCTTCGGGGCGACCGACATGAAGGCGGGCTCGTGTGGATCGCTCTACAACCTGTGCGCCGACCCCCGACTGAATCACGAGGTCCCGGTGACCGCCGGCGTCCGGGCCGAGGAGTCAGCCGACTGCTCACCGGATTCTTCAGACGCCGACGCCGCGGCTAGCGTGTCGGACGGAGGGATGCGAGAGTGGCCGAATCGGACGGTCTCGAAAACCGTTGTGTCGCAAGGCACCGTGGGTTCGAATCCCACTCCCTCCGCCATGTGATGTCGCGAGACATCGGAGACCGGTGTGTCAAGACATCGTAGACCAGGACATTCCCGTCAGGGCATCCGCTGGTAGTCCTTGGTCGGGTCGAGGACGAGGCGTCGCAGTGGTGAGCCGTCCAGGCCGACGACCTCGATGTCGAGACCCTCGATGAGCATGGCCACGCGCCAACCGGCATAGGGACGGCCGATGCCGATGTGGTGGAGGCGCCCCGATGGCGCAGCGTCACCGAACCGGTCGGGTCCACTTTGTCGAGCCGCAGCCGCCGACCGTCGATCTTGACCAGCGAGGCGGTCGGCTCGGCCTTCTCGCGCGCGTCGAAGACCGATCGCGGGGTCCGACGTCCGACGCCCCGATGTGGTCGAACGTCGTTGTAGTAGGCGACGAAGCGGTCGATGGCGCGCTGGAGTTGCTTCTTGGTCTCGATGCCCTTCTGGGCGGCCACGAACTTCTTCAGGGTCTGGTGGAATCGCTCGACCTTGCCGCAGGTCTGGGGATGGTAGGGACGTGAGTGCTTGGCCGTGATGCCGAGCGCGAAGAGCTCCTGCTCGACCGCACCCTCGACGCCGTAGTGGGTGCGCGCCGTGAAGATGAGCCCGTTGTCGGTGAGGAACGAGGCCGGATAGCCCCAGGTCTCGGCCGATTTGTGCAGGACCCGGACCACGTCGGGGGCCTTGACCACCTGCATGACCCTGGAGGCCACGCACACCCTCGAGTGGTCGTCGATGATGTTGAGGACCTCGAAGACCTCGCCGCTCGGCAGCGTCGACGTGGGTCATGTCGGCCTGCCAGCGCTCGTTGGGCAGATCGGCCACGAAGCGGGTGTAGGAGCTCTTCGGCCGCTTCTTCGGCTGGGGGGTGACAAAGCCCCGGGCCCGGAGCACTCGCCAGATGGTGGGGACCGAGGGCGGGCTGGCGATGTCGCTCGCTCAGGTGGAAGTGGATGGTGGCCGCCCCGGCGTCGAAGCCGGCGTCGGCGAGCTCCTTGTCGCAGCGCCACGATCTCGTCCTCGTAGAGATCGGCGATCCGAGACGGCGAGGACGTGGGACGCCGGCTCCGGGGCTCGAGGCCCGTCGGGACCCTCGAGTCGGTAGCGACGGAGCAGCTTGAACAGCCAGCTCGGGCTCACGTCATGGGTCCGGGCCAGCTCCTTGATCGGTTTGCCCGTTCGCAGGTGCGTCTCGATCAGAAACCGGCCCATGTCCATAGGAGACCCTCCTCAGTAGCGGTCTCCTATGTCTTGACACATCCACGAGACCGGCGGTCTCCTATGTCCTGAAATTCACACACCACTCCCTCCGCCAAAACACTTTGCAGAGTGTTCCCTCAACCGGCCCTTCGGATGTCAGATAGCAGCGGGGTGAGGTGGCCTGACGACGTCCGTGCTCGCGGAAGTTGCCTCGCCCGCTGACAGTCACGTATGTGACAGGGTGAGCAAGGGGCCATTACGCGTCCAAAGCGTGCCGATCGCGGCTTCAAGGCTTGCCGTCGGAGCGGAAGATCGGCCATCCGATCTCCGTTCTCCACTCTTCGGGATCAGGCGTCTCATGTGCGTCAACGAGGTAGTACTCCCGAAGTGGTCCGTCGATGCTGATTTCGTGCGCTGTCGCATAAGCACCTAGTTCGCCATACGTGATGTCGATGTCCGTCAGGGAACCCTGGTGCATGAGTACGGCTAGCTCGGCCGCCGGGACAATGAAGGGGACCACCCGGCCGATCGAGCGCACGATGCCCTCCACGGGAATGAAGACGGTCGCCTGGCCTCGGCCGTGTTGGAACAGCTCGCTACCGTACAATCCGCCACTTGGACCGGTGCCATGGAGGTCCTGGGCCCGCACCGTGGCGTGTAGCTCGCCGAGCGCTCCCTGCCACCACGACAACACGTCCTCGAGATCGACCACTTCCTGTATCCCTACCGCTGGCATCGCCGGTACTGTCCGGTGCTCGACTGTGGGCACCTCGCCGGATTGCTGCAAGAGGTTGCGCAACGACTCCACTGCGCTGTGGGTCGTCGACAATCGCTCCTCGAGGCGGTCCAAGTGAGCAGCGATGAGCGTGTTGCGGACAGACGTGTCCGAGGCCGAGAGCACTTCCTTTACTTCTGCGACCGGCATTTCCAGATCCCGCAGTCGACGGATCACCTGAGCGGTCGGGATCTGATCCGAGAGGTAGTAGCGATAGCCAGTACCGGGATTCACCTCCGCCGGTTCAAGCAGACCCACCTGGTGGTAATGCCGGAGAGTCTTCACACTCAGGTGAGTCATCCGAGAGAACTCACCCACGGTCAAGTTCGCTGTCACGCCGTAAGTCTCGACCCTCCCCCTACGGGAGTGTCAAGGCCGAGGCCCGGGCTTGACTCTCTCGCGGCCGGAGCCCTCATTGTGGTCATGGCCGCCGGATGGTGGCCAATGACGAGACAGAGGAGTCACACATGGGCGAGAACCTGAACACGCTGTCTGATGTGGTGGCCGAGCACATTGCTGCGGTCAACGCTTTGGACGAGGAGGCGATCGTCGTTACCTTCGCTGCCGATGCGCTCGTCAACGATGCACGACGAGAGTTCTGGGGGACCGACGCCATCCGGGGCTGGGTGGCCGAGGACATGGTCGGTGACCACATCAGCATCGAGGTCATCGAGGTCGTCGACCATCACGGCCTGACAGTCGTCCGCGGACGGTACGACGGCGACTACGACAAGACCAACCTCCCTGGGGAGTTGATCCTCACCAACTACTTCACCGTGAGCGAGGGGAAGATCGACAGCCTAATCGTCATCCGGAACACGCCCGTCTGAGACGCGGCCCGAAGGCGGGCCCGAGTTTCCAGGCAGTGCGGCACAATTTGGCTGGGCCACTGTCCCCGATCCGGCGGCCGCCACAAGCCCGGAGCAGCAGGCGGGGCATGTGAGTAGGGTGCTGTTCGGAGAACGCGAAACACAGACCCGAGGAGAGCGAACTTGGCGGTACTGGTGAGGTCATCTGCTTCAGGAATGACGACGGACATGTACGACAAGGCGTCAGAGCAGCTGACCCCCCGTGCTCTGTCCGCGCCGGGATTCGTCGCCCACGTGGCCTTCGTGGCGGACGGCGAGTTTCACGTATCTGAGATATGGGAGAGCCGGGACGACTTCCAGAACTGGTTCGACAACAATGTGAAGCCGAATGTCCCCGGTGTCGAGATCGACGTGGTGATGGATGTTCACAACGTCGTAATCAAGAAGTAGCGAGAACAGCCCCTACCGTTCAGTATCACTCTTCCAAGTACCGCAGCACTGCCAGGACCCGCCGGTGGTCAGTGGACGTCGCAGGCAGGTCAAGTTTGATGAAGATGTTGGCGATGTGCTTCTCCACCGCTCCTTCCGAGACGACGAGGCCTGCGGCGATGGCCGAATTCGTCCGCCCCTCTGCCATGAGCGCTAACACCTCGCGCTCCCGACCGCTCAACCCGGCCAGAGCGTCGGTGCGACGAGAAGCTCCCATCAGCTGGGTCACCACCTCGGGATCGAGGGCCGTGCCTCCCGACGCCACCCGAACCAATGCCTCCGCGAAGTCCGCGACGTCGGCAACCCGGTCTTTCAGCAGATAGCCGATCCCAGCCGCGCCACTGGCCAGCAGCTCGGCCGCGTACCGGGTCTCGACGTACTGGGAAAAGACCAGGATCCCCACGCCGGGGTGATCCCGGCGCAGGCGAATGGCGGTCCGTAATCCCTCGTCGGTGAAGGTCGGCGGCATACGGATGTCGACCACCGCCACGTCAGGGGGATCATCGGCAACCGCCTGCTCGAGACTCACGCCGTCACCAACCGCCCGGATTACCGCGAATCCGCGGTCGGTGAGGATTTGCAACAGCCCGTCCCGCAGGATCGCGGAGTCCTCTGCGATCACCACGCGTATGGCGTCCGCGGCGGCCATGTTCAGGCGTGGGTGGGCAGGTCGACGGTAACTACAGTCGGTCCGCCCGCCGGGCTGGCAATGCTCAGATGCCCATCGACGGCACCGACCCGATCGGCCAGCCCGGCCAGACCACTCGACGACGAGCCGACCCGGTTGGCCGCCGCGCCGCCCAGGCCGTCGTCGCGCACGACGATCCGCAGCCACGGCCCGTGCTGGGCACAGCTCAACGAGGCCCGGGACGCCTCGGCGTGTTGGGCAACGTTGGCCAACAACTCTGCCGCACAGAAGTAGCAGATGGCCTCGATGGCCGGGCTGGGCCGGGACTGGACCGACACCTGGACCTCCGTGGGCACCGAGCTGCGTGCGGCCAGGGTTGCGAGGGCATTTTCCAGGCCGGTGTCCAGCGCCGGCGGGTGGATCCCACGGGCCAGATCCCGGAGATCGATGATGGCCTCCTTGGCACCGCGGTGCGCCTCGTCGATCAGGCGCTGGATGCCGTCCAGATCGGCGGCCTCGTCAGTTTCGGCACGCAGGTTCTCGAGCCGTTCCTTTGCCTGGCCGAGACGCATGGCAAGGGCGACCAACTGGGCCTGGGTGCCGTCGTGCAAGTTGCGCTCGATGCGTTGGAGAGTTTCTGTTGACGCTTCGAGCGTCCTCGATCTCGACTCCTCGAGGCTTCTCACCCGGGATGCCTCGGCGGTCGGACCGAGCAGAAGTTGCATCATCCGCCGGTCGAAGTAGACGACGAGCCTCATGGTCCACGGCGCGACGAAAAGAAGAAATACGCCTGCCACGAACACACCGACGTGCGCCCGAGGCCCGGCCGGAGGACCATTGCTGAAGGCGCCTCCCGCCGCACGACCCAGTAGGCCGAATCCTGTCAACCCGCTGCCACCGGTCAGCGGTGACGCGATGCCGAAAATGGCCTCGAGCCAGACGCTGACGGCGAACCAGACGCCGAACAGGGTGAGCGGAACCTTGGCCACGAAATAGAGCACCGCCCGCCAAGCGGTCCGGTCGCCCAGCGTGGCCCGCAACCACCGGAAGATCCCCGGAGGTGGGTTGAACGGCTCGGGCTCGGCGATCTCCTCGCCCAGCATCCCCCAGGCCAGCGCCCGTTGCCAGCGGCCGAGCCCTCGGGCGACCCGCAGGCCGCTGCCGAGGATGAAGATCCCGATGAGCGCGATGGTGAGCACCAACCCGGCGAGGCCGAGCACACCTAAGGCGAGCACTCCCCCGAACGCCAAGACGGAGCTGGCCAGGAAGTACCCCAACTCCGCCCAGCTGCGCTTCTGGAACGGCTCCCGCAGGATCAGCTCTGATAGACGTTTGACCTGCTCGGCTCTCTCCTCGGGGATCCGGATCTGCACCCAGCCCACCTTGGTATCAGATTCGCTCAAGCGTCATGCCTGACGAAGACCGCCGCTCCAGCGGCAAGGGCAATTGCTGCATACATGGCCATCAGCAACAACCCTACGACCGGGGAGACCGGCCCGAACGGCCCCCCCTGCTGCCCCTGGTTGACCGTGGACATGATCGAGTTGGTCAGGATATTGGTGGGCAGGTAGCGGACGTCTGTCTGAGAGATTCCATGCATGACCAGCGGGAGTACGAAGATGACACCGACGAACGCGGCGATCGCTGCCGCTGTGCTGCGGAAGACGAGACCGAAGCCGAATGACATGAGGGCGATGAGCGCGATGAACAGGCCGGTCAGGACCACGGCCCTTGCCGCGCCCGGCGAAGCGAGCGTGGCTGACGGAGCCCCGCCGCCGGAAAGGATGGCCTGACCCAGGAAGAACGAGACAAAACTCAGCACCTCGCAGAAGAACACCGTGAGCACGGCGGTGACGCCCATCTTGGTGGCGAGGAGGAGAGGACGCTTCGGCGCAGCGGCCAGCGTGGTGCGGATCGTGCCACTCGAATACTCGCCCGTGATCAGCAGCGCTCCGAACACGCCGCCGGCGAGGGCGACGGTGAACATGCCGGTCAGGGATGCCTGGGTGGCGTCGAAGCCGACGTAGTAACCAGGACCATGGTGCAACGCGGCGTGGGACACCAGCCCCGTCACCAGGAGGGTGGCAACGAAGGTGAGGCCGAGTGTGATCGCCGTCGATCGCAGGGTAAGGATCTTGGCGATCTCGGATCGGGCGACGTGCTTGATGCGGTAGTGCCCCCGGGGAGCGTTCAGAAGAATCTCGGTCGTCATCGTCACTCCTTGTTCCCAACGGCAACTGCGCCGGGGATGATCGACGGGCGGTACTCCACCTCGTCCTGGGTCAGCTCCATGAACGCGTCCTCCAGCGACGCGGTGATCGGCGTCAACTCGTGGACCCGGAGACCGTCGCGAGCGGCCAAGTCGCCGATCTGCGGTGAGCTCAACCCCTCGACGGTCAACCACCCATCGCCGTCCTCAATCTTGGCTCCCGCCGCGGAGAGCGCCGCGGCGAACGCAGTCAGGTCCGGGGTGACCAGTTTTACGGCACCGCTACCGCTCCTGGCCACGAAGTCGGACACGCTGGTCTCGGCGATCAGCCGGCCGCGGCCGATCACCACCAGCCGGTCGGCAGTGAGCGACATCTCGCTGATCAGGTGGCTCGACACCAGCACGGTCCGCCCCTGCCTTGCCAGGTCCCGGAGGAAGTGGCGAACCCAACGAATGCCCTCGGGATCGAGGCCGTTGACCGGCTCGTCGAACAGCAGCACCCCAGGATCACCAAGCAGGGCCGCGGCGATGCCCAGCCGCTGGGTCATCCCCAGCGAGAATTTCCCGACCCGTCGCTTGGCCACCGAGGTCAGTCCGACCTGGTCGAGGACCTCGTCAACCCGACCGACCGGGATGTCGTTGGCCAGTGCCAGCCACCGTAGGTGGTTGCGGGCGGTGCGAGCAGGGTGGAACGCCTTCGCGTCGAGCAGGGCGCCGACCTCCCGGATCGGCCAGTCCAACTCGCAGTACGGCTTGCCACCGATCAGCGCCGACCCCGAGTCGGGGAGGTCGAGGCCCAAGATCATCCGCATCGTCGTCGACTTGCCGGACCCGTTCGGTCCCAGGAATCCGGTAACCACCCCGGATGGGACTTCGAAAGTCAGGTTGTCCACCGCTGTTGCTGTGCCGTAGCGCTTGGTGAGCGAGTGTGTCGTAATCATCACAGGCCACGGTAAGCGAACGCACCGCTCAGTGGAATACCGCTAGTCGGCGTCTTTGCGGTGGGGTTAACCCCACGATCCGGGGATCGATCGACCCCCCTGGGCCTTTGTGCGCGATTTGTCGCCGGGGGTGCGCCCTCCACCTGGGACGGCGCACCCCCGAAAGCTCACTGCGGTTGGGGCACGATACGGATGTAGGGCTTAGGCTCGTCCCACGTTCCGTAGATCTCCTTGGCCTCGTCGTTGGAGACGGCCCCGCTGATGACCACAGCCTCACCTTGCTTCCAATTGACCGGCGTGGCCACCCGGTGGTTGGCGGTCAGCTGGAGCGAGTCGATGACCCGGAGCACCTCGTCGAAGTTGCGCCCGGTGATCATCGGATAGATGAGGATCAGCTTGACCTTCTTATCCGGCCCGATGATGAACACGTTTCTGACCGTCTGATTGTCGGCGGGTGTGCGGTCCTTTGGATCGCCCGACGTGCCGGCGGGCAGCATCCCATAGAGCTTGGACACGTTGAAGTCGGTGTCACCGATCATCGGATAGTTGGGGCGTGTGCCCTGAGTCTCTTCGATGTCCGCCGCCCAGCGTTCGTGGTTTTCGGTGGAGTCCACGGAGAGCCCGATGACCTTCACACCCCGGCGGTCGAACTCCGGCTTGAGCTTGGCCATGTAGCCGAGCTCCGTCGTGCAGATGGGGGTGAAGTCCTTCGGATGCGAGAACAGGATGGCCCACGAGTCCCCGATCCATTCATGAAACTCGATCTTTCCCTCGGTGGTGTCGGCTACGAAGTCCGGCGCTGTCTCTCCAAGTTGCAGTCCCATTGATCAGGATCCCTTCTTGTGTTCCGCCTGTCCATCAGGCCTGCAAGACAGGATAACAGTTTCCATAGATTGGATCAAGTACTACCTGATCCAATCTATGCATGATATATTCACCTGCGTGGTCCCGAACAAATCCCAGAAGTCGGTCTCCCGCTACCACTCCCCTCTGCGGGCCAGACAAGCAGCTGAGACGCGTCAAGCAATCATCAGTGCCGCCACCAAGCTCTTCCGCGAGCGGGGGTGGACAGCGACAACCTTGCCGATGATCGCCGCCGAAGCCGGGACGGCAGTCGACACCATCTACTCCACCTTCGGGACAAAGTCTGCGTTGATGATGGCTGTTATTGACGTTGCCATCGTGGGCGATGACGAAGAGGCCGCCATGGTCGATCGTCCCGATTTCGCCCTGTTTGCCAAAGGCCGGAGAATCGATCGGCTGCGTACCGGGGTGCACTTCACCGTCGGTGTGTACCAGCGGTCGGTGCCCATGCTGAAGGCCCTGCAAGAGGCGGCCGCCAGTGACGAAGCGGCTCGGGTTCGACTGGCCCAGTACGACCGGGATCGTCGCGACGTGACGGCCGCCGGTCTTGCACTCATCCTCGGATGCGAACCTTCAGACGACGTGGTCGACGCCGTCTGGGCTCTTGCCAGTCCCGAGGTCTATACCTATCTGACCGAGGGAGGAGGCTGGTCACTGGAAAAGACCGAGGCCTGGCTGGTGGAGATGACCAGCGCCGCCATCGGAAGCCGTGGCCGCTCGGTCCGGAGCGCGCAGTGAAGGGCGCAGGAGTCGGGGGGAGTTTCCGGCTTGCCGCCCAGCGACCGTGACGGTCGTCCGTCATGACCCTAGGTGCTCCCCTCCATCCGCCCACAGCTCGTAGCCGAGCAGCTCGAACAGGTCTCGATTGTCGGCGGCGAAGTAGCGCTCTAGGTAGGCGAGCACCTCAGGACTCGTCTCTTCTGATCGATCTGCTCGATTGGCAACTGGATATTCCTGGTCCTGGGGGTGAAGAGCCAACCAATCGAGCACTCGGCCTCGCTCGGTGGGATTGGCGTAGAGGCTCTCGCTCTCGAGTATCAGTAGTCGCTCTCGACCAACGGCACTGAACCAAGAGCGGAGCTGTCCGGCGTATTTCCCCCTTGCCAAATACGAATACACCCGGTGGCTTTCGCTCCAGTCGCCTTGCACGACGAGTTCTGTGGAACCCGCCAAACGCTCAGCTTCGAGCTGAATGGCTCGCTCGAAGGATTCGGTCTCCAATCCCTTGTCCCGTGCCCACCAGTACTGGGATAGCGCTCTTTGGACCGGATTGCGAAGCAAGACGATAAATCGAGTGTCCGAAGGAAGGTCTCTTGCGACTCGTTCAGGGGCAAGAGGATGAAAGAGCAGGTAGGGAGTGGCCTCGCCGGTGATCCCGTCGAACCCGGCCAGCGGAAAGTGCGATCGGTACCAGCGCAGTCCTTTGGCGTAATGGAGATCGAAATAATGCACTTCCTGCTTCAGCGAAGGGATGACTCCCGGATGCAAAGAGAGCCAGTTGAAGAGCGATGTCGTCCCACCTCGCGCGGTGCCGATGATGACGAAGTTGGGAAGTACCCGTAGGTCGGCGGTCCTGTTGTAGTAGGACCAATCAACCTCTGGAGGTGAGGACGGGGCTGATCCCCTCTGCAGGTCGAGCGCTGGGTCGGACGCGTCCGGCGTCACCGTCGCGACGCCCGCGATTCGGATCTGTCGACAACGGGCATCAGCCGTCGTAGAAGCTCAGGGGATGGAGGCCGACGAGCGTTCTCTCCCTTGGCGTCCGAGCGCGCGTCAACGCCTCGGGCGAAAGTTGGTTCACCACCGATGTCGGTCGAATTCGTTGCGCGAGATCGCGGCGACCATAGTGGCACTGGATGAACATCCGGCCGGGATCCCCGGGCCCGGGTGCCATTCGTCTGTGCCATATGTCCGAGACGAAGAGGGCGACGTCACCTGCGTTGGCCACGATGGGAGTGGCGCCCCGGCCTTCCCATTCGAGGTCGTCGTCAGCGACCCTGTTCATGGGGGGCACTTGTCCCGATGTGTGACTTTTGGGGATCACTCCCGTCGGACCTGCTTCGATCGGGCAGTCCCAGAGGTAGAGATGGGCAGCGATCGCAAAGATCGGATAAGGGATCCGACTATCCCAACGGATATCGGGACTTCGAGGGACATGGGGTCCGCTGTCGATGTGCCAGAAGCGACCCAGATGTTCATTGTTTCCGGGCTGCTGCCACCAGGCAGTATTGGCGATGACGTGACAATCCTCGCCCAGGAGAGGCTCGACGATCTCGAGGACCCGCGGAGTGGCAATGGCGCGCTGCACGAGACTGCTCCGATTGAGCATCTCGTAGCGAAATGGTGCCGCCTGCTCCGGTGGATCACCACGATCGTCGGGCGGGTACTCCTCGAAGACCCGTTCGACATCAGCACAGAGGGCGGTCACCTCGTCTGCGTCGAAGACAGAATCGAGCACGACGTATCCGTCCGATTGGAGGTCCACCGCCGAGGGCGGAACGGGATCGGTTTTGAGGGTGAGGTGACCGAAGGACCGGGTGAGCATGACCCGATCCTGCCCCAACCGACCGAACCGGACAAGGGTCGATCGGATGCGAGCATCGGGCCCGCCCGGGCCATGGGCCCCGCCAGCGATCCTCTGGCGGTCATCGGCTGGCGTGAGCGCTAGAACGGCACCTTCGCATCGGTGAAACGGAACCGATGAAGCGATATCGAAATGAAGGCCAGGCTCATCCCAGCGAGCATCAAGCAGGGTAGAAAGATCGCCTGGAAGCCGTGGCCGTCAAGAATCACCGAGCCGAAGCCGCGCATGACCCAGTACGTGGGAGTCGCGGGTGCTATGGCATGAGCCCAGCCGGGGAGGACCTCGACTGGGACAAGCGCACCTCCGAGCGCACCGAACAGGACAAGGCCGCCGAAGGCCAAGGCGCTGACCTGTTGAATGGTGTGGCAGACGGACGTGATCATGACGCCCAAGGTCACCAGGCAGAGCGCGAACGCGGCAACGAGCGGGATGAGCGCAGTCAACGGTCCACGGCTGTGGAGATGGAAGAGGGGGACGCCGATGGCGAAGATGATCAGGAATTGAGTGGCCGAGACGGCGAGGAAGGGCAGCGCCTTGCCCATGGTTATCTCGAAGGATGACGCGGCGCTGGAGCGGAGCCGGTCCCAGGTGTTCCAGCCGTGTTCGACGAAGAACGCGAAACTGGTCATCCCAACGACGTAGAAGCCGTTGATAACGGCTTCGCCGGGCACCACTTGTTCAGCGCCGTTCGCTCCTGTGTAGCCGTGCGTGGAGAGCGCCAGCGCGAACATTGGCTTGAGGAAGGCCATGAGGAGGAGTGGGAAGACGACGAGGACCATGATGGGCAATGGGTCGCGAGTGAGTAGTCGGAGCTGGTGGAAGAAGATCGCACTTGTCCGTCTACGCGACATCGACTACCTCTTTGATCGGGCTTGTGTTCGCGTCCTCCGGTGAGTTGAAGGAAAGCCGATTCGAGGCTGGGTTCGGAGACGGTGAGACCACGGAGGTTCATCGCTGGCGGATCGAGGTTGGCGAGAATCGCCGCCGTGACCGCTGCCGTGTCGTTGGTCTCGATCTGTACGCATCCTTCGCTGGTAGTAACTGCATGGCTGAAAGGAAGTCCGGAGAGATCAGGGGCGGGTCCTGCGAACACCAGCTCGACTTTCCCGACCGAGTACTTGGCGATCACTTCGTTGCTACTGCCCCTGGCCAGGATTCGGCCGCGTTCGAGAATTGCGACTGAGGCATCGAGTTCGGTGACCTCGGGGAAGTAGTGGGTGGAATAGACGATCGCGGCGCCCTGGCGAGCGAGGTCGTGCACAACACGCAGGAGTTGGGAGCGGGTCTGAACATCGGCTCCCACTGTCGGTTCGTCGAGCAGCACTAATGACGGATGGCCGACCAGGGCAATGGCCGTGTGCAGTCGCCGCCGTTCGCCACCGGACAGCTCCTTTGCCCGACGATCGAGCAGTTCGGTAAGGCCGAGCAGTTCGGCGAGCTCGTCGATCGTGGCACGGGTTTGGCTGCGACCCATCCCGGCCAGGCTCGTGAACAACCGCAAATTGTCGCGACAGGAGAGGGTCGGATAGACACCGGTCTCCTGGGGAGCGAGGCCGAGATTGGCCCGAGCTCGCCGCGGATCGGCAAGCGCATCGATCCCACCGATCACGACACTTCCGGCGTCCGCGCTGAGCAAACCAGCGACGATCGACACCAGTGTGGTCTTGCCCGCCCCGTTTCGACCCAAGAGGGCCGAGATCTCCCCCGCCGCGACCTCCAGGTCGACCGAGTCCAGTGCCTGATTCGGCCCGTATGCCTTTGAGAGCCTGTGTGCCGCTAGCATGATTCCCTTTCGTATCAGAGATACGGAGATGTATCTAGGATACAATGCCGGTTCCGAATGTCAACCGTGGACGAGGTGTGCCGTGACGGTCGAGAAATGGACACCCGAGCGCAGAATGGAGCGCACCCGCGCCGCGCTGATTGCCTCGGCGCGGCACGTATTCGCAACACGTGGCTTCGAGGGAGCATCGCTTGACGAGATCGCGGACATGGCCGGCTACACGCGCGGGGCGATCTATCGGCACTTTGCCAACAAAGAGGACCTCTTCTTCGCGGTGTCGGAGGCCGTCGGCCGAGAAGTGCTCGACGCCTTTGCCGAAGAACTGGACCTGGAAACGGGTTCTCTCCTCGACAACAACCAACTGGCCGCGGCTACATGGATGAAGGCGCTCGCCGGAAACAGGGAAATCTGGGCACTCAACCTGGAGTTCAGCCTTTACCAGTATCGCAACCCGGCGGTGCAGGAACGCTCGGTCGACCAGCGTCGACAGAGCCGGGCGACGGTCGTTTCGTTCATGGAGCACTACTGGGCCGAACAGGGCATTACGCCCAAGCTTCCGGTTGAAACCATTGCCGCGATCCTGCTCAACGCTTCAGACGGGTTCGCGCAAGCAGCCCGAGTTGATTCCGACACTGAGGATCTCTTTGCCACCTTTCTTGACCTTTTCATCCCGGCGGTCATGGAGGACTCGCAGACCCGCGACGAACAAAAGCCCGACTGAAGGGTTGCACCGAATTCCGGCCCTGTGGTGCCTCTAGATGCTTGGTGTGATGGTCACCGGCTCTGCACTACGCACCGGCGAGAGGGAAACTGGTGACCGCTGGGAGTTGTGCGAGAGCCGAGGAGTCGCCCATCCAAATGTGGTAGGTGCCAGGAGCGATTCGCCACGCGGCACCGGTCGGGTCGTAGTACGCAAGCTGCGCCTCACCCAGGGTGAAGGTAACCGTCTGGGACATGCCTGACTTGAGCGATACCCGATGGAATGCCTCCAGCTGCCGCGGGGGGTTGCCCGCCGCTGGTGGTTGCCCCAGGTAGAGCTGAGCGACGTCCGTACCGGATGTGTTTCCAGTGTTGGTGATCAGTACCGATGCCGTCACCTGCGGTCGCCCGTCCCGAACTTGGACACGGACCTCCGGGTTGCTGTAGAGGAACGTCGTATAGGAGAGGCCGAAACCGAACGGGAACAGTGGCGTCGTTCCTGTCGCGTCGTACCACCGGTAACCGACATCGACGCCTTCCGAGTAGTCCACCCTTCCGTCGGTGCCGGGGAACTGCGCGGGGCTTGACACCGGGCTCGCGGTCGTTGCCGTCGGGAAGGTCATCGGCAGATGTCCCGACGGGTCGACGTCACCGACGAGAACCGCCGCAAGAGCTGAACCGTTGGTCTGGCCCGGGTACCAGGCATCGACAACCGACGACACCTCGCCCAACCACGGCATTGTGACCGGGCCCCCGGCATCGATCACCACCACCGTGTGCTTGTTGACACCGGCAACAGCTTCGACCAGTTGGTCCTGGTCCGCGGGAAGTGCCAGGTCGACCCGGTCACCCCCCTCGGACTCCTGGCCGTCACCCACGACCACCACTGCCGCCGTCGCCCTTTTTGCTGCGCCGACCGCTTGATCGATGTCGTTGGTGATCTGGCTCGGGGTTACCCAGGTGAGTTTCTGCACCGGACCGTCGAGTGTGTAGGTCTGGCCCGCGGTGAGCTGCACCGTCGCCGTGTAGGTGCCCCGCGGCGTGGTGCCTGGATTTACGGCGATCGGCTTTCCGTCGAGGGAGAGGGTCACCGGACTGTAGAAGGCGGGTTCGGAGTAGGCCAGCACATAGGTGCCGCTCTGCGGGACCGTGAGGGTGGCCGCGAGAAGGAGTGGGTTACCCGGCGCGGGATAGGGGGCGCTCAGGTAGGTGGACGGGATGGTCGCGAAATCGTGGGCCCCGGGGAGGCCCGAGGTGTAGGTAATTTTCGTCTTCGATGGGATGGCTCGGCGGATGCCGGTGAGCGGAGTGACCACGTCTGTCCCCTTCACGGTGGCACTGCCGCCGCCGGCACTGATCGGATCGGCTTGGGCGGCCGGGCCGATGATGGCGATGCCGCCCGGTTCGCGCTTTGGCCAGCGGCAGTAGGTGGCTGGTGTTCTTGAGCAGGACCGTGCCTTCCTCGGCGACGCTGTTGGACACCTCGGCGTCTGCCGCCGTTGCCACGTTGGCTCGAATGGCTCCTTTGGTGTCGTCGGTGAACAGCCGGAATCGGTACATCTGGGTGAGGATCCGCAGCACCGCATCGTTGACGGTAGCTCGGCTCACTTGCCCGTCGTCGACGGCGGCCACCAGTGCCGAGCCCAGGTACGTCGATTCCGGTTGCTCCTGATCGAGCCCGGCGTCGACCGCGGCCACGGTGGAGTGGGTGGCCACATAGTCGGAGCCGACGAAACCGGAGAACCCGAGTGTGGTGTCGAGGTACCCGTGGATCAGCGAGGAGTCCTGACAGGCGTCGGTGCCGTTGATGGTCGAATACGAGCACATCACCGAGCTGGGATCCGCCTGGATGATCTGGTCCCACCCATGGAGATAGATCTCCTGGAGCGCCTTGGTGCTGACAATCGCATCGTCCTGGGGCGTATTGCGATTGGTCTCCTGGTTGTAGACGGCGTAGTGCTTGACCTGCGCCATGGTGCCGGTGCGTTGGATCCCGTCTACTTCGGCCGCTCCAATGTTGCCGGTCAGATCCGGATCCTCACCCAGGCTCTCGAAGGCCCGGCCCCACTGCGGGACCCGGACGATGTTCACGGTCGGACCGTAGACAAGATCGATCCCCTTACCACGCGCCTCGGCACCGATGACCTGTCCGAAGCATGTTGCCGCGGTCGGATCGAACGTGGCGGCAAGCGCTTCTGGGGCCGGCAGCTGGGTGACGCCGGATACGCCGTCACCGACGCCCCCAGGACCGTCCTGCTCGTTGATCGCCGGTATGCCCAGGCTGGGAATGGCAGCCGTTGCACCGACGGTGCCCGAGGGAGCCTTATCCTCACCGACGCCGTGCATCAAGGTGACCTCTTGGGCGAGCGTCATCCGCTTCAACAGCCTCTCGGCCTGGGCCTTGGCCTGGGCGAGTGGCTCAGGAGAGAACGACGAGCTGGCACAAGTAGTGGTGGCCGACCCGGAGGTGGTCTCGGTGGCAGCTGCGCTTCCCGGGTGGTGAGCCAGTCCGAGCCAGACGGCCGCCGCCACTGTGATCACGGCCGCGCCGACGGATCGCCTCACTCATTCCCCGTTCTGTGTCGAGTCCTCGCCTGGGTCCCGTGTCTCGGCAAGCCTTGTGTCTCAGCAGTGTGGAGCGCGATCCGGTCTAACACGCCGCGAACCTCGCCTACCTAACCAGGCGGTTCGAGAACTGGGACGGCGCCCGACAGATCCAACCGGCGAAGGAAAAGATCTCGGCTGTGCGGGTAGCCAACCGCTCCCGGGATCCAGGCATGGAAGGCGATCCAATATGACCCCGAGGTGTCGGTGAATACTGACTCACCTCCCGGACCTTCCGCGGACTGACTGCTGGCCAGGATGGGCTGGGACAAGGGTTTGGTGCACGGACCAAGGGGCCCGGTGCAGGTCGCTACTCCGACTGCATAGTTGGCGCTGTCCCAGTTGTTGCCCGAATAGAAGAGGAAGTAACGCCCACCGCTGGTAACGAGATCCGGAGCCTCGACCACTCCCGCCTCCCACGCTTGATCGGGTTGGAGCAATTGCGCCGGGGTGGCGTTGGCGGCGAATCCGGTGCCAGCCGGGTCGAGCTGCTCGGACCAGATCGTGGCCGGTCCGGTCCCGCCATTGGACTTCCACTCCAAGTACACCTTCCCGTCGGTGTCGATGAACGGAGACGGGTCGAGCGAGCCGCCCAAGCTCGGTTGACACTCGAGCGGAGAAGAAGACTCGTCGGTGAAGGGACCCTCCGGCTGGTCGGCGGTCGCCACCGAAATGCACTCCTCACCTCCCCCGGGTACCCGCCACGTCCGCCGCGTAATAGAGGAGATAGTCACCTCCGATCTGTGCGACTGCGGGTGCCCAGGTCGCATCGGGGGCGGCCCAGCTGGGGAGATTGGGCAGTGCATTTCCGACAACCGTCCAGTTGCTCAAGTTGGTGGACTCGATGATCTGGATGTTTCCCGTCACCGAGTTGGTCCCATAGGCAAAGTACGTACTGCCTACGAGGAGGACATCGGGATCGGGGAAGTCGAAGGGGTAGACGGGGCCGCCACTCGTTCCACTGACCAGGCTCAGACAGGCAGCGGAGGAAGCCGAGATGTCCTCGGCCGCAAGGGTGTTGTTGTGGGCCGCTATCTGCTGGTACGAGCTCTGCACTCCGCCGAGGCAGCTTTCGAGCGTTCCGATGCTGGCTCCCTGGAAGAGCTCATCCGAATCGTCGTCGGAGAGCGCCCCCTCCGCTGTCGCCAGCCGAGCGAGCGTCGCCGTCACCGAAGCCTGAATGGCACTGCGGTGGTTTGTCGCCAGCACGTTGCCGTAGGTGGTGGCGGCGATGGCAAACCGCGACGCCGAAAGTTTCTTTTGGGCAGCGGCCAGAGCGGCGTGTTCGTTGCGATCCCGCGCGTGAGCTTGCAGATCGGTGGTCACCGCAGTCAACGTGATCCCGAGGACGACAAGGACGATGGCCACGGTCACGTTTCGTCGCCATCGCGGACTAGCCATCGGCGGCCACAACATTCGCGCAGCTGGAGGACACGGTATCCAACGCATCGATGGCATGGGCTTGATCGCCCACGGCCAGAGCATTCAATGCCTGTTCGACGCCACCCAGACACACCTGCAGACTGCCGATTGTCGATGTCTGATTGGTGAGCGTCGCATAGGTGTTGGTAAGTACCTTCTGTACTCCCTGCAGCTGGGCCGTGTCCTGAGCCAATGCAGTGGAGTCTGCGCTCACCTGGCCATTTACGACGCCGAGCTCCTGACGGATGGGCCGCAACTGGGCCAGTGCAGCATCGATGCGGTGCGACGTCAGATTCAACGAGTTGTGGGTCTGATCAAACTGGGTGTTGGCCTGGAGCTCGTTGCCGATCAAATAACCCAGCGCTGCGACGAAGAGGGCGAACACCAAGGCACCGATGATCCACCGCCTGCGACGTCGCGGTCGTCCTGCCCGGGGCGCGGTGACGGTGTGGTCGCGCTCGATATCCATTTGGGTTAAAGCCAACACGGATCCGCCCTTTTCTACCGGTTCCTAAATACATGGTCGCATGACGGAACGACACAGAGGGGTCGGGGCGGCCTCGACCATCGGGCTTAACCCAGAGTTAACGAGGCAATGCCTCCGGTAGTAGCAGCCCCTTCACCTCAAAACCTGGCTTACGGCCCAGTCTGCGGTGATCCGTCTGTGGTCGATCCATCCACGATCGTCTCTTCGACGTCGGACTTGCCACTGTGAACTAGTTCGAGTCTCATAACTGTGGCATCGAAGCACTCGGGCACGATGTCACATCCGACAAAGCTCCGGCTCAGTTGGGCGCAGGCGACGGCGGTGGTTCCCGAGCCCATGAAGGGATCAACTACCAGGTCCCCAGGCCGGGAGAATGCCTCCACATAGTGTTTGACGTTGGCAAGTGGCCGCTGGCAGTGCCATCGTTGGTCCTGTACAACCCCCTCGACCTTGTTGCTCCAGGTTCCGGGCGGGTCGAAGTTCCCCTTTGACATGATCACCATGAAGGATCCAGCTTCGTGAGACTTCACCGCCGGATCCCACGGACTCTCGGGTGGTGCCGGAAGGAAGGCGAGACGCACGCGCGTCAAGTTGGCAGACAAGAGGTCCATCGCCTCGAAACACCACCGGTTCCCGATATAGGCGAGCAAGATCCCGTTTGGTTTGAGTACTCGAGCAGAAAACCGTCCAATAGCGGCCCAGGCATCAAGGCCGTTCCACGGAGGATCCGCGACGACGAGAGCGACCGTCTCCGGGGCGACGTCGGCGAGTATCTCGGGAAATGCACCGAGCCGCACATCGATTACAGGCTCCACGCGACCCGAAGCATAATGACCGTCCTGTATGTGGCCAAGTGCTGCCGTATCTGCAGTCGACAACCACCATCGACCATTGGATACCGCCAATGAACGGCCGGAGCACGGATGTCAGATCGCCGAGCTAGGTAGATGACTTCGTCGTCGTGACATACTCGTCGGGAATGAGGGTCGATCCGACCGGGATGAGCATTCTGAGGACCGCACCGTAAATGGACGACTCTGGTCGAGCGGCAACCGGCGTCATCTCTTGTGTGGTCGACCAGGATCCGCGGTTTCACTTCGAAGCGCTCCGCTGGTATGCCGCGCTGAACCGGATCGCAGGAGTCGACGCCTCCGACCTGATCGTCCATACCGTGGGGTCGGATGAGTCGGCACAGCTTGACTACCTCCGGCATCGTGGCGTCTGTGTAAGGCCTGTCGAGCAGTTCGACAAGCGCCATCTGCATTGCAACAAGATTTCCGGCGCTCTCGCTCTTGCCGCATCAACAGTCGAGGGTCTGGCGGTTTTGACCGATTCCGATGTCGTCTTCCTGGAGGATCCCCGAGCGGTTGCCGTTTCCCCACAGGGAATCGCTTCTCGCATCGTGTTGTGGCCGGTTCCCACGGTCGAGGTCCTGACCGTTATCTTCGAGCAGGCGAACTTGGAGCTTCCTCCCCTGGTACCACTGGACTGGCCGATAGGCGAGTTTTCCGTTGCCGGCAATGGAAATGGAGGGGTGTACCTGGTGCCCGGAATCGTTCTGCCACAGGTGACCAAGGCATGGGCGGAATGGGCCCGGTGGCTCCTCGACCGGATCTACCTGTTCGGCCAAGTAAGACGCCTGGGTCTCGACCAGGTGGCGATGGCGATGGCGCTGACCTCCGAAGGCTTGGGGTGGGCCCAACTGGACAAGAGGTGGAACTTTGCCACCGACAGCTTTTGGAGGAATGACCCTGATCTCTCGCCCCCGGCCGGGCTTCACTATCACAGAGCCGTCGAGCCGTCGGGGGAACTCACGTTGACCGGCGTACCGATGGTGGACGCGTCGGATCGACGACGTGAACGCCGCGATCCGAGCGGTGTGGCAGGAATTCGCTCAGTGAGGAGGCGGTGCCACCTCATCACTGGTGCAGGCGGTGCAGCAACCGCAGAGCAGATCCCGGTACAGATCCCCGTTAGAGGATGTAGCCGCTCACATCCAGAAACGCCTGGACGTTGGGAACAGGACCGCCGCCGTTCCAGACGATGGAGAGCTTGCCGGCGTTGAGCGCCGGTTCCGAAACCGACGGTCACCGAGTTGGAGATGGCGAAGCACCCGTTACCGGCGTTGATGTTGGCGGTGGCCGGCGTGGCCGCCCCGGCCGGAAAGATGGTCGCCACCCCGTAGCCGTTGAGCAGGGCGCCACCCTCACCGGAGATGGCAAAGTTGCCCACCACACCGATGGCCGCGGCGGGGATCCCGTGGGTTCCGGCGATGGCGCTGGAGAGGTGCACGGCGGCACCCCCGGCCAGTGGACCAGTGATCCCGCCTGCGCCGGTAGCCGTGTCGATGACCCGCACCGGGGCGATGGGAACGATGCCGTTGGTCAGGGGCACCCACTGGTTGGCGGCGTAGGAGTAGTGGAGTGAGCCGTCTGACAGCACGATGAACTGGCCCACCGACGATGCGGCGGGAAGCGTGGTGGAACCAAAGGGCTCGAGGCGACAGACGACGCGCCCGAGGTGTTTTGGGCCTGGAGACCGGCGCCGGTGCTGTTGCCGACGCCGAGGACGCCGGGACCCTGGGTCCCTGGTGTACCGCCGCCGGTGGTTATCCCCTGCACACCGATCACCCCGGACCCCCTGACGCCCATCGCGCCCGGGGTCTGGAGGGTGGCTTGACCTTCCACCGCGATGCTGCTCGCTCGGGACAACGGAAAGGAAGCCGGCCCCAGCAGTCAGCTCGTGACGTCTGCGTCACTGGATGCAGTGTTTATATCGCCGATGAGCATGGTCCCGCCGGTAGCCGCACCTGCCGGGCTCGCGGCCATCGGCGTTGCCCACTGCTGCTGCTCCCACCGCAGCCGCGCCGACCGCGCCCATCTTGAAGAGTCTGCGACGGCTGGTGGGTTCCTCGATCAGCTCTGCCGGGGAGTCGCTTCCGGCGTCGAAAGTGTCACCTTCGATGACTTCAAATCCGTCGGTCATTGTTCCTCCACCTGTCCGAGTTCGACCCCCTCGTGGGCACTGTAGATCATGGGCGGTTCCGAGTGGGGAATTGCCCACGGCCGAGACCCTCGGACCCATGGCCACCAGTTGGCCGACGATCCGGTCCACCGTGGCTCCGACATCGGGGGTGAGCCCGTAGGACGGCCGAGCCGGCACACTGGGGTCGTCACTGCGTCGGCGTTCGAACAGGCCGGACGCCACCAACGCCTCCGCCGTGATCGACACGCCTCCCCATAGGCCAGCCCGGCGTCGACCGCCGCCTCATCGAGCCGGGCCGAACGCCGTAACCAGACCGCGGCTGACCAGGTCGACACCGGGAGGTGCCACCTCCAGTGTTCTTCCGACCTCTGGAAGAAGAAGGGTCAGGACCCGGAGACGTTCGGACATCAGCCGGGCGCCGGCAATGGAGAGCTCTATTGGCGAACGAGGCGCTGGGGCCGACGTCACGCTGCTTGAGCAATGGGAACCAATCATCTTGGTGATAGCGGAGCTGCTCGATCGCTCCCCAGTCGACCGTTCGGGGCATGTCGTCCCCGGTCAGCATGAGATAGAGCAGTCGGGCCACCCGACCGTTGCCATCGGCGAAGGGATGGATCTCTCCGAGGACATAGAGCATCCAGGCAGCCCGGACCGTCGGCGACTGCCGTGGCCGAATTGGCCACGGCGATGGCGGCATCGAGGAGCTCGCGGCACCGGGCCCTCGGCGCAGGCGGATAGGGGGCGACCGGCAGATTGCCGTCGAACTCGACGCCCCTGATCATCCCCGGGTTGGATTCATCCGGATTGTCCATCCGGCCCTCGGTGAAAGCGTTGAGCACGTAGGGCGTCTCGGGACGCAGCGCGGGTGCCGGCTCGTAGCCGAACTGGATGATGGCCAAGCGGCTGTCTACGTGCCGATAGGCGGCGGCGGCCCCTTGTAGTCGGGCCCGGTCGAACGCCGGAAAGGAAACGCCGTGGAGGAGGGAAGAGCGGGGGACCGTCTCCGCCACGAATCGAGGGACGGACGTTGGCCACCCCGGCGACCAGCGTCCGGAGGGCTAAGCGGGTGACCAGCCGCGAAACCGATGGCGGGGCCTGAACCAGCGAGGCGTCAAGACGGAGGTGTGCGTCGAGGTGCTCGGCGAGCAGGGTCGGATCGATCCGAGGGACCGGGGGAAGGTCCTGGTTCACCCGTCCGGTCCGCCGTCGGGTTCGTCCTCGGATGAAAAGACCAACGACGCCTCAGGCACCCAGCATCCCACTGGTCATATGGGAGTCGATGTAGAAGAGCGTCTCACCCCGCTCGACGACCGCTGCGCCCGCCCCCTCACATAGCCGGCGGAGATCAGCCAGCGCATCGGGCAGCGGGACGGCGAAGTTGAGCTGGCTGAGTCGGGGCTCGGGATTGGCCAGCGGTACCCCGGTTCCGGTGTCGGTCGGACAGAGCAGATTGATGACGATGCCACCGGCACTGACCTGAACCACGTCGGCATCGATGGTCGGATGGCGACAGGTAGCCGACACCTCGAGGCCCAGAACTCCGCCGAGCAGATCAAGGCACGGAGTCAGGTCGGCCACGGTGAACTCGATGGCGACAAGTTGAGGCGGAGCCACGGCGCCATGATTCCTCGCCGGCCGGTCGCTGTCCACACCGCCCGATGATCAGAAGACCCATCAGCGTAGGATCGTTCGATGAACCCGAGCGGCCAGGGTGCCGACGAATCCAACCACAACGATGACTGAGGGCCGGTCCGACCAGAGCGCCGAAGGACCCAACGGCAACCCCGGCGCCGCCCGAGCCCTCTTCGTGTTGGGTGCACCCCGATCCGGCACCACCCTGATCGGCAACTACCTCGGATCAGGCCCTTCGGTCCTCAATCTCGGGGAGTACGGAGCTTTTCACCTGGCCCACAATCTCGCTCCGGCTGCGCTCGGCGCCATCCCCGGGCCGTACCGGGAGCCGTATCTGCGCGATCTGGTGACCCACGCTCAATGGTTCGCCGAAGGCCTCACCGCGACACACGGAAAACACTGGTACTGCGACACCACCCCGTGGAACATCCTCGCCGCTGATCGCATTGCCGCCGACATTCCCGACGCCCTGTTCGTACTGATGTTGCGCCACTACTCGGGCACGATCCAGAGTCTCCGTCGATCATTCGAATCAGGCTTTGGATGGGCGGGGGCTACCTGGGCGGACTCTGCCGAGGTGTGGGCCAGGGCCTACCAGGCCGCCGCGCCACTTCCGGCCGAGCGAACCCTGGTGATCAGCTACGAGGGGCTGTGCGCCGACCCGGCAACCACGCTGGACCTCGTCCATCGGTGGATGGACCAGCACGGATTCCCGACCAAGGGGCTCGACCTCGGCCAGCTCACCATAAGCCACGCACCTCCTGCCTCCGGTCCTCGCCCAACCATCGCCGTGCGGGTCGGCGACACCGTCGAGCTCCGACCCATCGCCTCCTATGACCCATTCTGCTGGAGTGGCGACATCCACCGGACGGTTTGGCCGGTCGTTCAGGAAGTTCACCGTCGCCTGTCGGCGCAGTTCGGCTCCGCCTATGTATGGCCGCCGCCACCGTCCCGGATGTGGATCCACCATGACGTCTACGGCCTGGTCCCAGCCGAGCTCAACGGGAACTGGTGATCACGGACGGCGACCGATCGCCATGAGGTGACCGCTCAAACCGATGACGTCGGGGTCTGTTTCGCAGCGACTGAGGAGCTCGAACAACGCCGACCTGGATGCCTGATCGGCCATTCGCCCGTCGAGATCGCCGAGCAGATGGAAGAAGCTCTCGATGGCGACGATCACGACGTCCTCGAATCCTGCGTTTCGGAGCTCGGTCTCCAGCTCCTTTCGGACGATGGGCGAACGCCGGAAACGGCCCCCATTCGCCGGGTCGGTCCCCGGTGGCGACGATCGACGTCACCCGGCTCAGGATCTCGGGGTCTCGAATGGTGTTCTGGGCGACGGCATGGCCGAACAAGAAGAACCTGCCCATGGCCGAGGCTGCGATCACTCCTTCGGGTCGGAGTACCCGAAATGCCTCGCGCAACGCCCGGTGCCGGTCCTCGGCCGTCACCAAATGGAACAAGGGTCCCATCATCACCACGCCGTCGGCGACGGAATCGGCAAAGGGAAGTTGACGGGCGTCGCCGAGCTGGGCACCGAAATGGGCACCTGCTGCACTGGCTTTGCGGGCCACCTCGACGTGCAGGGGCACCGGATCTACCAGGTCGACCTGGTAGCCGCGGGAGGCGAACCACGCCGAATAGGTGCCCGGTCCACCTCCGACGTCGATGAGTCGCCCTTCCGCGGGCAATCGTTCGGTCAGGATCACCTTCGACCGTTCGAACTCCAGGGCGTTGCGACTCTCGAGCCTCCCCAGTTCCGCACCACTCTGGTAGTGGGCCATCATGATCGGATCGCTCTCAGGTAAGAGGCCGCTGGTCGGATTCTCGGATGCCACCTCGCCAGTCATGGTCGCTCTGCTCCGGCCAGATGTCGTTCGGTGTCTGTCCACGGAGAACGGAGACCAGGTGGTCGAAGTCGGTCGAAGGCAGCCTCGCGGAGCAGCTTCCGCATCCGCTCGTCGCCGACCTGATCGGTTGACGAGTAGAACCACGCTCGACGGCTACCCGCACCGTGGTGATACACGGTGTCCCCGTAAATCCCGCCCAACAGGAAGTGGGCATTCCTCTCATTGGTTCGACGCATGGCGACCACCGATCGCTTGCGGCGGAGAAGTTCCCGGGTGAGCATCTGGCCCGGTTCGCCGTCCCCGCATTCCGCAAAGGAGACACCGGATGCCAGCAACTCCTCGCGGCGGATGCACAGGCAGCTCACATGGACGAATGGGGTCAGCTCGGGCGCCATCTCGTCACGCCACACTCCGACGATGGCTCCTCCGTCATCGAGCTTGGAGGTCAGTGTCTCGAGCCACCCGTCAGCCACAGGGATGGCGTCGGTGTCCAGAAGCACCAGGTACTCGAAGTCGTCGCTGGTCATTGCGATCAGCTTGTCCAGTGCCGCCGGGTGCGATAGGCGCGAGACGGGGCCCGCTGGGTCGGACCAGATCCGGACCCGGTCGAATGCCTCCATCACCGAGCGGTGTTCGGGCAGACCTGAGTTGTCCCACACCCACACCTCGTAGTCCGAGCCGACCGAACGCCGGGTCACCTCACGGAGGCAGAGCTCGATCCACGGAAAGCGGATGGCATCAGCCGTCGTCTCCCGGGTGACCGGTGCATAGCCGTCGACGACGAGAATTGCGATCCGACCGCTCACCGGCTCTCCAGTCGTGGCCCCTCGGCGAAGGTGATCCCCCGTTTCTGACCGGCCACATTAGCCCTGCCCGAGGAGGCTGCCGCCGTCCGCCGCATCCAAACACGAAGGACGGTGTACGACCTCCGCCGCTACCACGCCGATCCGGGCCGCTGTAAGGTTCCAACTCAGCCGACCACTGTTCTCTGCCCATGTCAGACACTCCCCGACATATTGATCGATTGCTCGAGTGGACCGGGGAGCGATGTGTCCCCTGGGTCGATGATCTGCAGGTCCTGTACGAGCACCTCCATCGCTACTTCTTTGCGGCTGACCTGGCCGAAGGCAAGCGGGTACTCGACCTCGGCTGCGGCGAGGGATACGGGTCGGCCATTCTGGCCGAACGGGCCAAGGATGTGCTCGGGATCGAACTCGATCCCGAGGCCGTCCAGCATGCGGCCACCAACTACCCGCTGGACAATCTCGAGTTTCGTCAGGCCTCGGTGCTCGAACTCGACGACCTCCCCGACGGGTCTTTCGACCTGGTCGTCTGCTACGAGGTTCTCGAGCACATCACCGAACACGATGAGCTGCTCTCTCTGGCCCGCCGGGTTCTCTGCCCCGATGGCGTCTTGGTGATCTCGACCCCTGACAGGGAGATCTACTCCGAGGCGGCTGACTACCACAACCCCTATCACGTCAAGGAGCTCAGCCTTCGGGGAGTTCGACGAACTGCTCGGCCGATTCTTCTCGCACCATGCGCTGTGGGGCCAGATCGTCACGGTCGGGCTCCACCTTGGAGCGAATCGACCGGGAGCCCGGCGCCGGCAACCCGGATGAGATATTCGTCCGCCGGGAAGGCGACCGATGGGAGCGACGGCAAGCCGGTCCGGTTCCCTACCTGGTGGCGGTGGCGTCTCAGACCCAGCTGCCGCCGATTCCTGATCTGTCCCTCCTCAATGATCCATGAGTCGGGAGCCCTGGCGGCTCCTCCCGCGTCGGTTCCGGCCGGTATTCACCGCAGGCGCCGCCGATGCGGGCACTGATCGCAACTTCGAGCTTTGGGAACCCGAGCGGCTCCGACGACAGGTCGCCATCTTCGAGGCGGCCGTTGCCGCCGAAATAGATGCCCGTTTCACGGTCCGGGAAGAGGCCGAGGACCTGCGCCGAAGGCTCGATGCGCTCAACACCGCGCTCGACGATGCCCGTGGCCATATCGATGCACCTGACGAAGGAAGGGCTGGCGGCCTCCGGTGCAGCCGTCCGGGCCGACGACGAGATCGCCGCACTCCGGGCCCAGCTCGACGACATCACCGGGTCACGAGCCTGGCGAATCCTCTCGCGCTACCGATTGATGCGAGAGGCGCTCCCTGGTCGGGCCCGCCGGTCCGAGGGGTGAGCGCAGGAGAGACTCCGAAGGTCGTCGGAGACGAGGACGGTCCGCCTGCTTGTCTCGATCATCGTCTGCTTCTTCGACGCCATCGAGATCACCTCCCGATGCATCGATCGCATCCGCCAGAACACCGCCGGGCAGAGCTACGAGCTGATACTGGTCGACGACGCGTCCAGCGATGCCGATGCCGGTCGCCTCGGCGCCCGGCCCGGGCTCCGGTTCATACGGTCGGAGCAGAAACCTGGGATTCACCGGAGCCGCCAACCTCGGTGCCCGACATGCCCGGGGCGAGTACCTGGTGTTTCTCAACAACGACACCGAGGTGGAACCGGGTTGGCTCGAGGCCCTTCTCGACGCGGCCCGGTCGGGACCCGAGGTGGGTGCGGTGGGCGCCATGCTGGTCGGCCCTGATCGGCTCCTGCAGGAGGCCGGAGGGGCCTGATCTGGTCCGATGGCACCGGCCTCAACTACGGGCGGGGCAGCAATCCAAACGAACCCGAATATCCTCTACCGACGCGAAGTCGACTATTGCTCCGGCGCATGCCTCATGGTCGGGCGTCACCTCTTCGAATCGGTTGGAGGATTCGACGAGTGCTTCGCTCCTGGCTTCTATGAGGACACCGACCTGTGTTTCACGCTCCGATCCAAGGGCCGGGTCGCCATCTACGAGCCCGGCGCCCGGGTCGTTCACCTCGAAGGGGTGACATTCGGCACCGCGGACGCTCCCGGAGTGTCGCAGGCGCACTCCAAATCCGGCCAGCACCTCAATCGACTGGTATTCCAGGCCAAGTGGGCCGAGGAGCTTCTCCACCAGTATCCGTCGGGCACGGCAGGGGGCTTGCGGGGTGGTCGCATACCCGATCGGCCCCGAGTGCTGGTGTCCGACCTCGATCTCCGACCACCGGACCAGTCGTCCGGCGGCCTTCGCATGGCCTGGGTCCTCCGTCTTCTCCACGAGATCGGGTGCGAGATCACCTACTTCCCGTTCGACCGCATCGAACGTCAGCCCTACGCGGATTGGCTGCGTCGAGCCGGTATCGAGGTCTACAGCACCGGGGAGGACTTCGGCGCAATGGCAGCTCGCCGGACCGGCCTCTACGACCTGGTCATCCTCAGTCGGCCGTCCGTCTCGGCTCCCTTGCGCGGCGCGGTCCGCCGCCACTTCCCACAGGCCGTTCTCGTCTACGACGCTGTCGATCTCCACTTCCTGACCGATCAACGCTATCTGGAGTTGAAGCCGCCGAGCGAAGACTTCAGGACCGTCGAGAACGAGAGGCGGCGGGCCAAGCGATATGAAATCGACGAGATGCGGGCCTCCGACGTCGTGAGCACGATAACCAACGTCGAACGCGACATCGTGGGCTCTCTCATGCCCGATCACGACGTGGTGATCCTGCCCAACGTGCACGGGGTTCGTACCGCTCCGATTCCCGGGGTCGGGGGCCGCGAGGACCTGGTGTTCATCGGCAGCTACCGGCACCTTCCGAACGTGGACGCCGTGCACTGGTTCTCGTCGATGATCCTTCCGCTGATCCTGCACAAGGCGCCGGCACGCTTCTTTGCGCTCGGATCATTTCCGCCATCGGAGGTGGAAGCCCTGGCGTCAGAGACCGTCGTGGTTCCGGGGTACTTGAACGACGTGTCCGGGTATCTTCGACCGGGCCAGGGTGTTCGTGGCGCCCCTTCGCTACGGGGCCGGGATGAAGGGCAAGATCGGGATGGCAATGGCCATGGGACTTCCGGTGGTCACCACCTCGATCGGCGCCGAAGGCATGGGACTGGTGGACGGGGTCAACGCCCTGATCGCCGACGACGAGGAAGGATTCGCCGGCGCAGTGCTACGCCTCTACCACGACGACGACCTCTGGGAATCCCTGTCGGCCGAGGGCGTCCGACACGTCGGACGCGAGTGGTCACCTGACGCAATGAAGACACGACTGGTCGGACCTGATGAGCCGGACCCGTTCCCGCGGATCGATGATCCCTCGTCGGCTGGGGCCTCCTGGATCCCGAGGGTGTCATCGGGTGAGGTGTCACCGAGCGGTCTCCCTGTTGTCGACCGCCCAGGGTGGGGCGTTCCAAACCGGAGGTCGATCGAGGCCAGCGGCTGCTCGAGCTCCTCGGCGATACCCGGATCCTCGGCGGGCAGCGGTGGTCCGGCGAAGGACCGATGCGCTCCGACGCCGGCGCTCCAGGGCTTCGAACACCGCCGTCACGCCCGGCGAGAACCCGGAGGTGTCGGAATGGCCGTGATGACTGTGCCGGTGCCGCGGATCCACCAGCTGTTCGATTTCTGCCCTGTCCACCGGGTCGAACGGCAACACCGAGGTCGGTGAGAAAGCTGCCGTGCCGTGTCGGACCAACCGATCGGGTTCTGGACCAGGTCGTCGTAGCGGGCAACCAACAGGGGCAGGCCGCCGGCGTGCTCGAGAAGCAATCGCATGTACCTTGCCCAGAGGGCTACGCCGAACGGCACGGGAAGACCGTTGCGGAGCTGAAGCGAGTCGGCCACATCGATTGGGTTCCGAAATACGAGGATGCCGGCCAATGGCCGATCGAGCGCCTGCCGCCAGAACGGCAGGGTCACGCAGTTGCGGGGGTCCTTCCATACCCATGGGCCCGAGGGATACACCCCATCGAACTGGTCGGCGGCAGTTCGGGGCGATGTGACGATCCGCGATGCGGCGCCGGAATAGCCGGTGCCCGACGGCGGCGGGTACCACCAGGTGTGACCCATTTCGGCCAGAAGCTGGTCGTTGAGCGGGGTCAACGACCGGCTCTCCCAGTGGCCCGCCGGGTTCCATCCCTTTCCGCGTATCAAGTCACTGCGACTCGGATGTAGCGAGACCCAGCAGGTTGGCTATCCCGGCTACCGCCGACGTCCCGCTTCGGTGCATTCCGAGAACCAGGACGCCCTCGGGAGTCACGTCAGGGCACCAACGATCGGTCGGCGATGTTCGACGGTCCGATCAACTCTGATCGCCGGAGTGGGCCGGCTCGTGGGTCTTCAGCAGCGGTCCGATGACCGGAATTTCGGTGACCGCTTCCGCCCTGGCGATGGCCAGGCTGCTCGTGGCCAGGGGGAGGTGCGGGCCGGTGACCACGTAACGGGGTTTCCACCAGGGGTCGTACTTCTGGTTGAAATGCCAGAGGGACTCGATCTGCAGGGTCTCACTGAACCGGTGGAGCACCGAGCGCTCGATCGAGGTCCACGGTCCCGACGGCGATTCGCCGGCCACCACCGCCCGCATGGTGGCGAAGTTGAGCCCCAAACCGGACAGTCCCCGCTCGGACATCCACTGCAGTGTCTCGATGATGACGAAGTCGGTCAGCCCGTTGGGGGCATCGGGATCGCTGGTCCGTCGCATCAGATCGAGTGAGTAGCCGTCGACCTGGGTCGCCGGAACGTACTGGTTGAAGGCCAGGGGTCGTCCTTCGGCATCGAAGCACACCGCCAGCAGCAGCCCCTGGTCGCGGGGGTCGAACATGCGACTCAGGGTCATCGAGTACCCCCGTTCGACCTCACCCTGGCGAGTTTCGGTCATCAGCTCGAGCAGCTGCTCTCTCAGTTCAGGGGGCACCGCGTCCGTCGATTCGAAACACTCGACATGACATCCACTCTTCTCGATCCGGTTGTAGGCCCCGCGCAGCGATTTCATCGACTTCCCCTTGAGTGAGAACGTCGAAGCGTCGACGATGGCCTCGTCGCCGATGTAGTGGTCCACCAATCCGGCTGCCCGGTAGACCGGCAGCCAGGACTGCGACGCGGCGAGCACGGTGGGCGACCAGTTGTTGGACTGGGCCATGTCCATGACGTCGGACCACACCTCGGCGCGGTCGCCCGGGGGGCCCGATCGGGTCCGGTGAGATCAGCATCACCCCGTTGATCACCGAGTAGGCCACCAGCGACTCCCCGGTGAAGAACCACGATTTGTCGTCGCGCAGGGCGAAGTAGTCGAGGGTGTCGCCTCCGTGGTTGGCGATGATGTCCCGGGCCCGGACGAAGGCCTCCTCCCGGGCCTTGCCGGTCCGGCGGAACTCCCGGCCGGGGAGGGAGACCAACAGGAGGAGCACGACGACGACGGCCAGAACCAGCAGGAAGACCAGATCGACGCTGGTGGCGGTGCCCACCTCCCAACAGGTTGCCGACCCCGGCGGTAGCGGCGATGACAACCAGGCCGGCAGCGGCGATCCAGACGAACAGTCGGCTGACCCCCGAAGGCTTGACCCGGAAGTGCTGGTGCTCGAAGAGCAGCCACAGGGTGAAGAGCCAGCGCCAGTACCGATCCCTCCGGCGACCGGGCCTGGATGAGACGGTCGGCGGTGGTAACCAGCAACACCACGATGGTGGCCAACCACACCGGCCGCAGTCCCCGACGCACACCGCGAGCCAGACCGCACAGCGCCACGCCGGCGACGATGGACTCGATCACCGACAGAGGATGGATCCCGAACGGGAGCCAGTGGTCGATCGGCCGGGTGCCCTGGATGACCCAGAGCGCGGCGAAGACGACGTTGAGCACACCAGTGACCAACAGGACTCGCTGCCGCCACCTGGCGGACCCGGCGGCGGAGGATCCAACGCCGGAGGACGGCATCGTCGAGCGGCCAGGTGGGCCCGGTCGGGCAGTGCACCCACCAGGGCGATGGAGGAGGTGTCCACCTTGCTTCGGGCAAGTGCCATCCGCTCGAGCAGTACCGGGGACCGTACCGGCACCTCGCGCAGCCAGAGCTTGACATCGAGCACCGCACCGCCGGTCGATCTCGACATAGGAAAAGCGGTGCACGGTGATGAACGGGTGAGGCAGCCGGAGGCGCGACCGCCGGCTCACCACCGAGGCGGTACCGCTGCCGGTGTTGGCGTAGAAGCCGTCGCCCACCACCGACAGCTCGGGTTCGTGGGTGTGCCCGGACACCATTCCCGCGTAGCCCTGGGTCACCAGACGAGCCGCCTCCGCCCGGGGCGGGGCGTTGTGGGTGGCCGGGTCGGAGCGCGCGCTCACCGCCGTCTCACGGAGGGCCCGGTTGACCCGGAGCAGGGTCGCCCCGGCGGCAACCACGGCCACGATCAGGATGAAGGCCACCAGGAGCCCGAATCCGAGCAACCACCGCTGGGCGTGATGGTGAAGGATCTGATGGACGCCGGGAAGGAAGGACAGCAGGCGGAGGAGCAGGATGGCCACGAAGGGAACCGCCACCAACCACAGCTTTCCGACGATCTTGCGGTAGAAGAGACGGGAGCCGATGAAGTCGGCGATGTCTCCGTCCAGCCACTGGACTCCTTCGAGCAGCGATCCCGATGCCTGGCGCGACTCCAGCTCGGGCAACAGGTCGCGCACCACGTGATGGCCGAACGGGGTGTCCACCGGCGACCACGGGTCTTCGAACGCGTTGTAGGGATCGGACTGGTTCCCGTGCACCACCCGCACCCGCTGGGGGCCGTTGGCCGTGCCCACCACCAGATTGCAGACCAGCGCGAACTCTTCGACGCCCAGGCGTTCCCTGAGGACCGACGACCGATCGGGCCGTCCCAGGCCAGCTGGCCGTCGTGGTTGCCGGACAGGACCACCACGTGGTGGTCGGAGGCGGCCGCGAACTGGGACACCGCCTCGGTGAACTGCGGGTGGGCGTCGAGGATCCTCCCCACGTCCGGTGGTCCGGCCAGCATCTCGAATCCGTCCCCGGCGATCACAAAGGCGGCGGCTCCACTGCCCGCTCCCAGCAGGGTCGCGATCTGGTCGGCCACCGCGGTGGAGTGGGGCGTGGCCACCACCGGAAGGTGGAGGTCGCTCACCACCAGGATCCGGCCACCCACGGCCAGCTCCAACTCCACCTCTGAGTCGATGAGGAAGGTCGGCGGATGCTCCCTCTGCCACCTCGAGGACCAACTCCCTTTCCGCCAGGGACTCCTCGTCGAGCAGAGGCTCGGGCAGTCGGCTCGGGTTCAGCCCTGCGACACCGCCTCCTCGGTCAACTGGTCGCCTCCGGGCGCAGCATGGGGAAGAGGATCACGTCACGAATGGCCTCGACCTCGGCGATGAGCATGATCAACCTGTCGACACCGATGCCGATCCCCGAGGTGGGCGGCAGCCCGTACTCGAGGGCTCGCACGAACGCCGCGTCAGCCGGGTGGGCCTCGAGGTCGCCGCGGGCCACTGCCTCGGCCTCGCCCCGGAACCGGTCCTGCTGCTCCTCGGGGATGTTGAGCTCGCTGTAGCCGTTGGCGAACTCCTTGGCGTCGATGGCCAACTCGAACCGGTCGGCCATCGTGGGGTCATCGGCGACGTGCCTGGCCAGCGGCGACACCGCCACCGGAAAACCGCACACGAACACCGGGTTGACGACGGTGGGCAGAAGGACCGAGTCGTACAGCTCGAAGATGAGCTTTCCCGAGTCCCACTCGGGCAGGAAGTCCACGTCGTGCTTCTCGCAGACCGCCCGGACATCGTCGATGGGATCGCTTGGATGGAGGCGCCTACCGACCACCTCCTCGAGCCACTCGAGCAACTGCCGGCGGGGCCATGGTGGGGAGAGGTCGATGGCCCGCTCGCCGGGAGCGAAGGTGAGACGGTCGGTCGCCGACCGGGCTGCCTCGACGATGAGGCGTTCGGTGAGGTCCATGCCGTCGTTGACGTCGCCAAAGGCCCGGTACGCCTCGAGTGCGGTGAACTCCGGACTGTGCCGGGTGTCGACACCCTCGTTCCGGAAGTTCCGTGCGATCTCGAAGACCCGCTCGAACCCCCCGACCACCAGCCGCTTGAGATAGAGCTCGGGGGCGATCCGCAGACTGAGATCGATGTCAAGGGCGTTGGAATGGGTCATGAACGGTCTGGCCAGGGCGCCTCCTGCCTGTGGTTGGAGGATGGGGGTGTCCACTTCGACGAAGTCCTCGGACAGCAGCTGTCGGCGCAGCGCGGCGATGGCCTTGAACCGAATGTCGAACACCTTCCGGCTTTCCGGGTTGGCCAGAAGGTCGACCTCCCGCTGGCGATAGCGGGTATCGATCTCGGTCAGCCCGTGCCACTTGTCGGGAAGGGGGCGGAGCGCCTTGGACAACAGCCACAGCTCGGTGACATCCACCGAGAGCTCACCCCTTCTGGAGGTGATTGCCTCGCCCTCGGCGCCGATCCAGTCACCTAAATCGGCGTTGGCCAACACGGTGGCGGCTTGAGGGGAGAGGTTCGCCTGCTGCATGAGCAGCTGCACCTTCCCGGTGACGTCCTCGAGGGTGGCGAAGGACAGCCGGCCGTGCCCGCGGATGCTGGTGAGCCGGCCGGCCATCCGGACCGACTCGCCCGTGCGCACGTCCGCGGCCAGATCACCATGGCGGGCCCGGAGCTCGGCCGCGGTGGCCGTGCGGTCGAAACGAATCGGATACGGATCGATACCCTGCTCGACGAGGGCCTCCCGCTTCTTGCGCCGCTCGGCGGAAAGCGCATCGAACGTCGGAGCTTCCGCTTCCTCGCCACCCGGTTCGGTCACGCTCACCCCTCTTCCTCGGGCCATCCCGGTGATCGATCCCAGTTCGCCTGGAACGCAATGGTTATCTTAGGCAACGGAACCATGAGAACTCTGGCTATCAACGTCGACCTGATCACCGGATGGTTCCCACTTACGGTGATCATCGTCGGCATCGCCTCGGTGGTGCTGTCGGTGGGTTGGCACGACGGGGCGTGGAAGTGGCAGCTGCCGATCGGGATACCGGTCAGCTTCGTGCTCACCGTGCTCACCGCAGTGGCCATCCATATCTTCAACCTGGTGCCCGACGAGTTCCCCACTTCGTTCTATCTGTGGGCCTGGATGGTGTGGTACTCGGTGGTCATCATCGTGCTCGGCTGGACCAGGGCCCACTGGGTCCTTCGTACCTTTTCGGTGATCGCCTTCGTCTTCTGCATCCTCGCCGCATTCACCGTGGTCAACCAGACCTTCGACTACTACCCGACCCTGGACCGGTTATTCGGCAAGGACGCGGCCAACTTCGTGAACCTCCCTGCTCTTCGAGCCATCCGTACCCAGACTCGAGAGAGCGGAAAACTCCCCCTCCACGGCGAGACCATCGCCGTGACCATTCCGGGAACCATCTCGAAGTTCGCCACGGGACAGGCCTTCGTGTACCTCCCGCCCGCCTGGTTTGGCAACCCAGAACCGCAATTGCCGGTCATCGAGCTGATCGCAGGCATTCCCGGCGAGCCCGCGGACTGGACCCGGGCCGGCTATGCCGACAGCACCTCTACTTCGTTCGCGGAGACCCACCACGGCGTGGCACCGATTCTGGTCATTCCGGACAACAACGGCAACGCCCAGGACACCGAGTGCTCCAACAGTTCGCTCGGCAACGCGGAGACCTACCTGGTCAAGGATGTGCCCGCCTTTATGCAGGCGAACTTCAATGCGGCGGTCGGCAAGCGATCGCTCGCCGTCGCCGGTCTGTCGGACGGGGGAACCTGTGCCAGCATGCTCGCTCTCCGCAATCCCACGGTCTTCCAGACTTTCGGTGATTACTCGGGCTATACCGATCCGACCTTCCTCAACGACGACGAGCAACAGACGATCACCACCCTCTACGGTGGATCCACGGCTAACTACCTCGCCCACGATCCGGTCCACCTTCTGAAAAGCGCAAGGTACCCGGGCCTGGCCGGATGGTTCACCGCCGGTCAGAGCGATCCCCAGCCATTGGCCGCGGCGATGACACTCAGTGCGCTGGCCGAAAAGGCCGGTCTTCAAGTGTGTGTGTCCACGCCTCCCGGAGATCATTCGTTCAGCTTTTGGGCGCAGGCCTTCAGGGACTCGTTGCCGTGGATGTCGTGGCGATTGGGCCTGACCCCACCACCAAAGGATGCTCCCGCCCACTGCGTCCCTCCCATCCCTTGACCATCACATGGTTTATGCTGCCCGGGCGCCCCTAGCTCAACGGTGGAGCAGCGGATTCTTAATCCGCAGGTTGGGTGGTTCGAGTCCCCCGGGGCGCACTGGATCTCAGATCGCCTGCACCTGTTCGTAGTAGCACTCGCAGGTGTCCACCATCCGCTTGAATTCGGCACGACCGTCGACGGCGTAGGTCTGGTCGAGTTCACCCTCCAGCAGCTGGACCACGCAGCCCAGCTTGACCGGTGGGATCACCGCTTTGAGCGACTCCGCTACCGCCGCTTCCGGTTCCGAGCCTGCACAGCGCCGCTCGGCGAAATATTCCGAAAATTTCGCCGAAGGCCGACTGCAGGTCGGCAATGGGGACCGGTAGGCAGACAACGTCCCTCGGTTTGGCTCTCCACCTGCCTCGCCCCATAGCTAACGTCGAGACCGACTCACTGCCCCTCGACCCCGGCATAGTGATCGCCCTTGGCGATGAGGTCGTCAAACATCATTCGACCGTCGAATGGCGCACCGATCGAGAACTCCTCATCGAACGCTCCACTCAACATCAGCTCCACATCGTCCAGCTCCTCAGCGGGAAGCAACATTCCCAACGCTTCGGTCACCGCCTCGTCGGGGCCCATGCCTTCGAGTCGCCGCCCGGCATACTCCTCCCAGAACGGTTGGAGGACAGCGTTCAGGTAGCGAACCGGCACCGGCTCGAATACGCGATGGGTTGGTAGTCGGCGACGGTGCGCCATACACGGGCTTATCGGCCGGCAGCGCCGATTCCTTGAGCCAATTCCGCGGCACACCCTCCCGTCGCTCAGGCGTACCTCAGCGATCCCGGCGTAGTGAGCAATTGGCCCGTCTCCAACCATGTCTTGAGGCCGGAGAGGATCATCGGCCAGCCGCCGTAGAGTTCAGGATTCGCTCCCTCCCGCAGCTCGTCATGGGTCACGGTCAGTCGGCACGAGTCTTCGATGGGTTCGATCTCCCAGGTGACACGCGAGGGACCCTCGCTCTTCACATCGTCACTCCAGAGCGCGGTCAGGGTGTGGACGAGTCGCCGCGGGGGATCGACTTCGAGGACCTCGCCTTGGCCGAGGAGCCCATTGGCCTCCGGTGCCCCCATCTGCAGACTCGAGCCGACCTTCCACTCCGATGTGACCGCGGCGCCGAAGTTGTACTTGCTCCTGATCTCCGGATCGGTGATCGCCTCCCATAGGGCCTCGGGGGTGGTGCGAATGTAGATCTCAAATATCTTCTCCATGGGACTCTCCAGTCTGCTCTTGAGGTCACTGAGCGCAGCCGCCCAGGGCTCGGTGTACTTGCTGACCCATCGATCGTGGATGAGCCGAATCGGGACCGGGTTCAGAAAATGCAGCTTCTCGCGGCCACGCCGTTTGGTGACCACCAACCTCGCCTCCTCGAGTTGCTTCAGGTGCTTCATCACTCCGAAGCGGGTCATCGAAAAGCGCTCCTCGAGTGAATGCAGCGTCTGGCCGTCCTCGCGGAATAATTCGTCGAGCAAGCTCCGCCGGGTCGGATCGGCGAGGGCTCTGAACACCGTGTCCATACCGCAGCAGTATATGTGACTATTTAGTCACATGTCAATCCCCCCCGGGTGGTGAAGGGAACGCCCGATATCGTGAAAGGGTGGCTGCCAAGGACGTCCGGGTCGTGGAGGCTTCGGGTCGAACCATCGAGATCTCCAATCCGGACAAGATCTACTTTCCCGAGCTGGGTGCCACCAAGTCCGACCTGGTCTCCTACTACCTCGACATCGCCGACGCGCTGGCAAACACGGCCAAGGGTCGGCCGGCCCTGCTCGAGCGGTTCCCGGGTGGTGCCGGTGGAAAGTCCTTCTTCCAGAAGCGAGTTCCCGCCAATGCCCCGAGTTGGCTCCAGAGCACCGTGGTCAGCACCCCCAACGGCACGACGTCCAACGCGCTGGTGGTCGCCGACATTTCGCATGTGCTCTGGGCAGTCAACCTGGGGTGCCTCGGTCTGCACCTTTGGCCCTACCGCGCCGACGACCCTGACCACGCCGATGAGCTGCGCATCGATCTGGATCCACAGCCTGGGACCTCCTTCGACCAGGTCCGGGTGGCAGCAACAGACACCCGGCTCCTCCTGACCGAGCTCGGCGTCGTCAGCTATCCCAAGACAACCGGGAACCGCGGCGTCCACATCTACGTCCGGCTCGAGCCCCGATGGGACAGCTTCGAGGTCCGGGCCGGCGCCGTAGCGCTGGCACGCGAGCTCGAGCGCAGGCACCCGGACCTGATCACCTCCAACTGGTGGAAGGAAGAACGAGGAGAAAGGATCTTTGTCGATTTCAACCAGAACGCCCCCCACAAGACGGTGTTCGGCGCATGGTTCGCACGACCCCGGGTCGGTGGTCAGGTTTCGACTCCTCTGGCCTGGGATGAGATCGACACCGTCGAGCCGGAGGAGCTGACCATCCGAACGGTCCCCGACCTGGTTCGGCGCCGCGGTGACCCGTGGGCGGGTATCGCCGACCAGCCTCAATCGCTCGAGCCCCTGTTGGAGATGGCTGAGCGGGACCGAGCCAATGGGCTGCACGACGCCCCTTGGCCACCCGAATACCCCAAACAACCCGACGAACCGACCAGGGTGGCGCCCAGCCGGGCCAAAAAGGAATGAGGGCGATGGATCCGGTTGCCGCATTGCGACGCATCGCCTACCTCCTCGAGCGTGAGGGTGCGGAATCGTACAAGGTACGGGCATTCCGCAATGCTGCCGCTGCCATCACCGACCTCCCGATCGCCGAGCTGGAAACG
Organism: uncultured Acidimicrobiaceae bacterium; assembly: GCA_963734395.1. GTDB lineage: Bacteria > Actinomycetota > Acidimicrobiia > Acidimicrobiales > RAAP-2 > Bog-756. The sequence continues at coordinate 232,851 of CAVTGY010000001.1, forward strand.
ATGACCCCGGCCCGCCTGCAGAAGATCCCTGGCGTGGGCAAGACGAGTGCCCAGGTGATAACCGAGGCGCTTGGTGGCAAGTCGCCGGCGTATCTGGACAAACTCGAATTGGTGGATCCACCGCCGTTGAGTGATGAGGCCGGCCGGTTGTTGGATCTGTTGCAAGGAGACTGCCACAGTCACTCGGACTGGTCGGATGGAGGTAGCCCGATCAGGGAGATGGCTCTGGCGGCAAGAGAACTCGGGCACCGCTACTGGGCACTCACCGATCACAGTCCCCGGCTGACCATCGCCCATGGACTGGACGCTGATCGCCTACGCCAACAACTCGATGTCATCGATGAGCTGAATGCCGAGCTCGCACCGTTTCGCGTCCTCACCGGCATCGAGGTGGACATCCTCGAAGACGGATCGCTCGATCAGGATGACGGGTTGCTCGCACAGCTGGATGTCGTGGTCGCCAGCGTCCATTCGAAGCTCCGAATGGACGCACCTGACATGACCAAACGCATGGTGCGGGCCATCGAGAGTCCACATACCGACATCCTGGGACACTGCACCGGACGTATCGTGGTCGGACGCGGTCGCCCACAGTCAACCTTCGACGCGGAGGTGGTGTTCGCCGCCTGCGCGCACACCGATACCGCGGTCGAGATCAACTCCAGGCCGGAGCGCCTCGACCCACCCGATACATTGCTCGCTCTCGCGCTCTCCCTCGACTGCGTGGTGGTGGTGGACACTGATGCCCACGCTCCGGGTCAGCTCGAGTGGCAACGCAACGGCTGCGAGAAGGCGGCATCGGTCGGGGTCCCGTTCGATCGGGTCATGAACGCCTTTCCGCTGGACGACTTCCTGGCCTGGACCGCCGGCCACGCTGCGTAGGCCACGTCCCGTCGCTGTTTGGTGAGACGGGTACGCTTGGCCGGTGACGCTCCCCGTGGTGCCGCCGGTGTCGCCCATGCTGGCCAAACTGACCCGAGAGCTTCCCGAGGCGGACGGCCTCTTCTACGAGCCGAAATGGGACGGCTTCCGTTGCATCGTGTTCCGCGATGGCGATGACGTCGTGCTGGGCAGCCGAAACGAGAAGCCGCTCACCGGTTACTTTCCCGAATTGGTCGAATCCCTGTTGGCCAACGTGCCGGATCGGTGCGTACTGGACGGCGAAATCGTGATCGCCGGACCGTCCGGTCTCGATTTCGATGCGCTGTCCCAGCGGATCCATCCCGCCGCATCGCGAGTCAAGCTGCTCGCCCAATCCACACCGGCGTCTTTCGTTGCCTTTGATCTGCTGGCGCTGGGTGACGCGGACATGCGGGCGGAGCCCTACGCCCGACGACGCAAGGCCCTGGAGAAGTCGTTCAAGAAGGCCAAGCCTCCGATCCACCTCACGCCCGTGACTACTCAGCCCGATGTAGCCCGCGACTGGTTCTCACGGTTTGAAGGAGCCGGGTTGGACGGTGTCGTGGTCAAGGCTGGCGACCTGCAGTACCAGCCCGACAAGCGGGTGATGATGAAGGTCAAACATGAGCGAACTGCCGATTGCGTGGTGGGTGGATTCCGGTGGCACAAGGTAGGTGGCGTGGTCGGATCGCTCCTCCTCGGGCTCTTCGACGATGCCGGGGTGCTCCACCATGCAGGGGTTGCCTCTGGATTCAGTGCCGCCCGGAGGGAGGAGTTCGTCGAGACGCTGGAGCCCTATCGCAAGAACGCCGCCGAAGGGCATCCGTGGCAAATCCACGGCCAGCCGCCAGGTCGCGTTCCCGGGGGACAGAGCCGGTGGAGTGCCGGAAAGGATCTCAGTTGGGAGCCGTTGCGCCCGGAGCTGGTCGCAGAGGTGGCCTACGACCACCTTCAAGGTGACCGTTTCCGTCACGCCACCTCGTTCATCCGGTGGCGACCAGACCGGGAACCGCCATCGTGCACGTACTCGCAGCTCGACACTCCTGTACCCACCGAACTCAAGGATGTCTTCGGCACCACGGGCTGAAGCTGGGGCTCAGCCGATCGGTAGTGCCGCAGCCCGCTGGGCGAGTGAGGGATCCCTGAAGCGCCGGCACACATCCTCGAATTCCTTGGTCGGCCCCTGCCACCGCAGCGAGCTGGCGCTGTCGAGGAGTGATCGATCCACCCGCAGGGTGGCAAGAACTCTGAACAGCTCGGCATGCTCACGGTCGCCGGCGAGTGTGGCCGCCAGCTTGGCCGCACCACGGACCGCTCGCCGGACATCGGGATCCCAATCGACGACCTCATCGGGCACCCGATCGAAGCTTCGGTAGTGGGCAAGTACCGTCGATGCCGACCGCTTACCCCACCCGGCCAGTCCCGGGAACCCGTCGGCGGAGTCACCGACCAGTGCGAGCCAATCGGGTATCGAGCGGGGGGCGACTCCGAACTTGGACCACACGCCTGCCTCGTCGCTCACCGTGCCGCTCCGGCGGTCGAGTTGCACGATCCGCTCACCTTCAACGCACTGGGCCAGGTCCTTGTCCGGTGTGCAGATGATCACCTGCTCCACGTTCGGGTCCTCGGCGGCCACCGTGGCAGCCGAGGCAAGTGCGTCATCAGCTTCGAGCTCGACCATCGGCCACAGTGCAACCCCCAGAGCGGCAATGGCCGTCTCAAGGATCGGGAACTGGGAGCGCAACTCGGGAGCGATGCCGGCACCGGTCTTGTAGCCGGGCCACAGATCGTTTCGAAATGACTCGATGACCTGGTCGGTGGCCACGCCAATGTGGGTGGCACCGTCGGAAAGCATGCCCACCAGGGTGAGGATCACACCGCGAGCCGCACCGATCTCTTCTCCGTCGTCCGACGCTCGTGGTGGTTGCCCGAAGAAATGACGGAACAATTCGTAGGTCCCGTCCACCAGATGGACCTTCACCGGTGCAGTCTGCCACCTTGGCCAAATTACTCCCGCCTCGGGCGCTCTACCTTGGCCAATTACTTTTGAAAAATTGGCCAAATTATCGCGTATGAACGATATCCGTCTCAGGAATTATCGTGCACAAGTGATAATTCGAGCGAATTTCAGAATTGGACTCGCCAAGGTTGGAGCCTCTGAATGATCGCATCTGCCAGCGGCACAGGGGGACGACCGCCACATCGTCGCCTAGACCAGCCGCCGGTCGGAGGCCCATTTGGCCAGCTCGTGTCGGGTCGACAGCTGCAGCTTCCGCAGGACCGAGGAGACATGCGACTCCACGGTCTTGGCGGAAATGGTCAGGTCGCGGGCCACCTCCTTGTAGGTGTAGCCACGGGCGATCAGGCGCAGGACTTCGCGCTCGCGCCGGGAGAGCTGGTCCAACTCGGGATCGAGACCGGTTGCCATCGTCGGCGCGCCGGCAGTTCCAGCGAACGCGTCCAGGACGAATCCAGCCAGGCGGGGGGAGAAGACGGCGTCGCCCGCCGCCACCTGGTAGACCGCGTCGAGCAGCTCCTCTCCCGACACGGTCTTGGTTATATAGCCACGTGCGCCGGCTCGAATGACCGCGATCACATCCTCGGGCGCGTCAGAGACGGACAGGGCCAGAAACTGCACCTGCGGGTTGTGGGGCATGACACCGGCGATGACCGCCTGGCCTCCCCCACCGGGAAGGTGGACGTCGAGTAGCACCACGTCGGGGACCCGCTCGTTGATCATCTCGACGGCGGCGTCGACTTCGTCGGCCTCGCCGACGATGGTGACGGCGGCACCCAGCTCGGCTCGCACTCCCGCCCTGACTACCGCATGGTCGTCAACCAGGAAAACCCGCGGGCGCCCCTCGTCACTCATCCGGTCGGCTCCTGTCGGGGCATGGACAGCTCGACCTCGGCCCCCTTGCCCGGGGATGACCGGATGGCGACGGAGCCTCCGAAGCGGGAGACCCGGGTCCGGATCGAGTGAGCGATGCCCTTGCGATCCGCATCCACCGCGTCGGGGGCGAACCCCCTGCCGCGATCGCGCACATAGACCATGACCGCGTCCGGTTCCACTTCGGCATAAACGGACACCTCGGGGGCACCGGACCACTTGGCGGCATTGACGGTTGCTTCCCGGGAGGCATCCAGCAACGCCCGCAACCCGTCGTCGAGCGCACAGTCACCTACCACGACCACCTGGACGGTAATACCGTGATCGGCCTCGACCTGGCGCTGGATGAGGCCCACGCCCTCGGCCAGTCTGGTCGTATCCTCGCCGATGGCGCCCGGCGGCGTGCCCTCGAACAGCCACGAGCGGAGCTCCCGCTCCTGGGCGCGGGCCAGCCGCACCACATGTTGGGGGTCGTCAGCCGACCGCTGGATTAGCGCCAGCGTCTGGAGAACCGAGTCGTGCACGTGGGCAGCCATCTGAGCCCGCTCATCGGCCATCGCCCGGGCCTGACGTTCCGACATCAGGTCGCGAACCAAACTCAACCACCAGGGGCCGAAGACCACAACGATCGCCGCGATCACCAGCAACGAGCCACCGATTGGTCGCAACGCGGCGCGGGATGGATGTCCCAGGATGAGAACGAAGAGTCCTCCCACGCCCAGTGCGATTCCGACCGCGATGCGCGCCACCAGCGTCGAGCGCCACCGGCGCTCGTCCCCGGCGTGCAGCATGGGCATGAGGTCGTGGTTTATCCAGGTCTTCTCCTTCTCGCCCGCATTGCGCCAGATGAGTATGACCATGCCGGCAGCCACGAACACCGGCCAACCGAACGCTCCGACGTAGCCGATGTGCAAGGCGGCGGCGACCACCTGTACCACGATGAACGCGGGGAGGATGGCCACAACCAGCCGGATGCCCCTCCTGTCGGTGATGGCCCGAGACATGATGGTGCCGGTCTCGCCTTGCAGGGGGAGGAGGAGCCATCCGGCGGCGTAGCCGAGAATGCCCACGCCGCTCCCTAGTGCCAGAAGAACGAATCCGATTCGGATGAGGGTGACGTCGATCCCGGTCGCCTCGGAGATTCCCCCACATACCCCGGCCAGGACACGGGCCTCGGAGCTCCGGTGCGGTGGTCCCTTGAATCGCCAATGCCGGGGTCCTCGTCCACCGTGGCGGTGCCTCCACTCCGGGGGACACCACGGTTGGTGGTAGCGGTAACCGGGGCTCCAGCCGGAAGACCCGTTCTCCCGGCGGGATTGCTCTGCCTCACCGGGTGGGGCACCACCCCGTGCTGCCCCACCCGGTTGTGCACCACGCGGTGCACTCACGCTCGTATCGGAATCGGTGGAATCGGGGATACCCGATGATCGCGCATGCAGGAGGCCCCAAACCATCAGGGATGTCCCTGACCCCGAGGGACCCCGGTCAGGGTCCGATCGGGGAGCTGCCGGATTTCGCTCTGGGCCGAAGCCGATCAGTCTGGGAACATGGAACCAGACACCTCCGCAAGCATGCCGACGGATGACCCGGGTGGCGGTCACGCTCCTGGGGATCCCCGTCCCACCCCGCCGACCTCGAACGAGGACCGTCTCCATCGGTGCCACGATGGTCGGATGTTGGCCGGCGTGGCGGCCGGATTGGCCGACTACTTCGCAATCGACCCAACCTTGGTCCGGATCGGATTCGTCGGCCTCGCCCTCTTCGGCGGCCTGGCTGTTCCGCTCTACCTCGTCGGTTGGCTCCTCATCCCCGAACAGAACGGCGGTCCTTCGGTAGCCGAGGAGCTGTTGGCCCACGAACGCAGCCGCTGAACATCAAGACCGTCAATCGATCCGAGAGGAACTGCAATGCGCTACCGATGGGACCCTGTCTATCCGGCCGGTGGACGGTGGGCCGGTGCACGCACCGACACCCACCTTCGGGCCTCCGACGCCGAACGGAACGAGGTCGCCGACCGGCTTTCGCGTCACTACGCCGACGGTCGACTCGATCAGGTCGAGTTCAAGGCACGCCTCGACAGGGCGATCGGCGCAACCACCCGCGGGGACCTCGACGGCCTGTTCGATGACCTTCCCCGGTTGGAGACCGAGCCGCCGCCGCCGACCCGTCGGCGTCGAAGACTGATGCCCTTCGTGGCCATCATCGTCCTGGTCGCCGTGGCCGGAGGAGTGACCTACCCGATGGTGCATTTCCCCTGGTTGCTCTTCGCGGTGATCGGCGTGCTGGTCTGGCATCGGGCCGGACGTCACCACGTCGGCCATTCCACGACCTCGGAAATCGACCGATAGCATCTGAGGGCCAGCCCCTGCCCATTGGGCCGCGCCCGCGGCCCCAGCGGTCTGCGGGGGTACCAGAGCATTCCGGCCGGATCACTCAGCGAGACGGTCATCGGGCCCGCTCATTACCCAGTCATCCTGATCACCGGGTCCGGCCGTCGACCGCACGGACCAATGGACGCATCACAACGACACCCGCAGAAGGAACAGAGAACAGATGACACTCACCGAACAGGCAGCGCCTCGGGCGCCGGTTTCGCCGGCCGCCTCTGCCGTCGATCTGGTCAAGACCTACGGGAAGGCTGACGCCATCGTCCGGGCGCTCGACGGCGTCACCATCGAGTTCGGCCGGGGTCAGTTCACCGCGGTCATGGGCCCGTCCGGCTCGGGCAAGTCGACGTTGATGCACTGCATGGCCGGGCTCGACTCGCCGACCTCGGGACGCACCTTCGTCGGGGACCAGGAGATCGGCCTGCTCGACGACGCCGGCCTCACCCAGTTGAGGCGCGATCGGATCGGATTCGTCTTCCAGTCGTTCAATCTGGTTCCCACCTTGACCGCCGGCGAGAACATCACCCTCCCCGCCGACCTGGCGGGCCTCAAGGTCGACCAGGCCTGGTTCGACTTCCTGGTCGAGCAGTTGGGGATCCGAGATCGCATCTCCCACCGACCCTCGGAGATGTCGGGGGGCCAGCAGCAACGAGCAGCGTGCGCCAGGGCACTCATCGGCCGGCCCGACCTGATCTTCGCCGACGAGCCGACCGGCAATCTCGACTCGAACTCGTCCGGCGAGATGCTGGCCTTCCTCCGCCGTTCGGTGACCGAGTTCGGCCAGTCGATCGTGATGGTCACCCACGATCCGCGGAGCGCCGCCTTTGCCGACCGGGTCGTCTTCCTGGCCGACGGCGACGTGGTGGGAGAGCTGCTCGCACCCACCGCCGACTTGATTCTGGAGCAGATGAAGCAGCTCGGCAGCTGATATGTGGAAGGTCACGGTCAAGGGACTGCTCGCCCACAAGTTGCGCCTGGCACTCACCGCCCTGGCCATCGTGCTCGGCGTCACCTTCATCTCCGGCACACTGGTGCTCACCGACACCCTTCACAACACCTTCACCACCCTGTTCGGCCACATCTACCAGAATGTCGACTTCGAGGTCAGGGCGAAGGCGGCCTTCAGCGGGGACAACGGGAACGGAAATGCCCAGCGCAAAGCGATCCCGGAGTCGATCGCATCCGCCGTGCGCAACGTTGCCGGTGTCGCCTATGCCGAGGGAACGGTTCAAGGTATCGCGCAGTTCGTCGCACCGGACGGGAAGGCGATCTCCACTGGTGGTGCACCCACCCTCGGCTTCTCCTACGATCCCAACACACAGCTTTCACCCCTCCGTCTCGTCCACGGCTCGGCTCCCACCACCCCGCACCAGGTGGTCATGGATGAAGGCACCGCCACCAAGTATCACTTCGTGGTGGGCGATCACGTGCGCATCCTGTTACAAGGACCGCCGCAGACGTTCACCATCTCCGGTCTGGTCACGTTCGGGACGGCCGACAACCTCGCCGGAGCCACGCTCGCCGCATTCGATCTGCCCACCGCGCAGAGCTTGTTCGATCTGGTCGGACGGTACAACGCCATCGAACGTCCTGACACAGCCGGGAGCCGACAAGGCCACCGTCGAGCGATCGATTGCCGCGGTGCTTCCGCCAGGGGTCGAGGTTGTCACCGGGCAAACCGTCGCCGGCGAGCAGACCAACTCGATCGACCAGGCGCTGTCCTTCTTCCAAACCGGGCTGTTGGTCTTCGCGTTCATCTCCCTCTTCGTGGGTGCATTCACCATTTTCAACACCTTCTCGATCCTGGTCGGGCAGCGGACCAAGGAACTGGCCCTGCTCCGAATCGTGGGGGCGAGCCGGCGTCAGGTGTTCCGGTCCGTCCTCATCGAGGCGGCCCTGTTGGGTCTTGTGGCGTCGCTGGTCGGCCTGGGGTTGGGTGTGTTGGCGGCGATCGGGCTCGAGGCGTTGCTCAAGGGATTCGGGATCACCCTGCCGACCGGCCCGCTGGTCTTCGAGTCACGCACCGTGATCGTCGCCCTGGTGGTGGGAATCGGTGTGACCATGATCTCCGCGGTCAGCCCGGCCCGGCGCGCCGTGCGGATCCCGCCGGTGGCCGCCCTTACCGACCACAGGAGCGACGACGGGGAGTCCTCGCGGCGGCGGATCGTCCTCGGTGGCATCATCGCCCTGGTGGGGATCGGCTCGCTGGTCGTCGGGCTGACCAAACCGGCGATCCAGCTGGTCGGACTGGGTGCCGTCTGCGTGTTCATCGGCATCGGGATGCTGGCTCCTGTGGTGGCCCGGCCGGTCGCCAGCGTCCTGGGTCGACCGCTGGCGGCCATGCTCGGGATTTCCGGCAGGCTCGGGACGGGAGAACTCGATGCGGAGCCCACGACGCACCGCGCAGACCTCTGCCGCCCTCATGGTCGGCCTGGCCCTGGTGTCCACCATCGCCGTCTTCGGCGCGTCGCTGTCCAAGTCGGCAACCAGCAGCGTGGACAACGCGATCAGCGCCGACTACATCATCACCAACTCGGGCACCGGACCGGGCGGGTTCAGCAATGCGGTGCCGGCCGCCGCCGCCCGGGTGCCCGGCGTCACTGCGGTGTCCACCGTGTACAGCGGGCAGTTCGAATTCCAGAACACGGTGACCTCGCTCACCGCCGTTTCGCCGGTCGATCTTCCGGCCACCATCATCCTGCGAATGGACTCAGGCGCCGGTGCGTCCGCGCTCGCCGCCGGCGACCTGCTCATCGACACGACGACGGCGAACAACAAGCATCTCTCGGTGGGCTCGTTGGTGAGAGTTCGGTTTGCACAGACCGGCAGCTCGACGGTTCGGATCGGTGGGATCTTCAAGCCCAATGCGCTGCTCGGTAGCTACGTCGTCGGCGACGGCTACTTCCTTTCCCACTTCAACAGTCCGCTGCCGGTGGCCGTGCTCCTGCGTACAGAGGGCGGCGCCGGCACCAGCGTCGGCAACGCTGTGGACGCCGGACTCACCGCCTTTCCCAACATTCAGATCCAGACCCGGGCCCAGTTCGAAAAATCGCAGCAACAACAGGTCGACCAACTGCTCGGTCTGGTCTATGCGCTGTTGGCCTTGGCTGTGGTGATCGCACTGATCGGGATCGTCAACACGCTCATGCTGTCGGTGTTCGAACGCACCCACGAGATCGGCCTCCTCCGGGCGGTCGGAATGAGACGCCGCCAGGTCAGGGCGATGATCCGGTCGGAGTCGGTGATCCTGTCCCTGTTCGGTGCGATCATCGGCGTTCTGATAGGCACCGCACTGGGCGCCGCGTTTGCCTTCTCCTTGAAGCAGCAGGGCATCACCGACACCGTCATTCCCGTCGGCAGCCTGGTGGTGTTTCTGTTCCTGTCTGCGCTGCTCGGCCTGGCGGCGGCCACCTGGCCGGCGCGGCGGGCGGCCAAGCTGGACGTCCTTGCCGCCATCGCGGTGGAGTGACCGGAGCGCAGTTGATCCGAGCGCAGGATCGCCGAGCGGGTCCGCCGGACGCGACCAGGCGCGGCGACCGACCGGTGCGGGCCACCATTTCGGGAGGTGCCCACCTCGACAGCAGGACGACGCCGGCGAACATGCAGATCAGCGAGATCACCTGCAGGGTGATGGCGACCGGCGAGCTGTTCGAGCTGCTCACCGAACAGCTCGACTCCGAGGGCGATGCTGGCCAGGGGATCGACGATGAGAAGGGCCGACTGGGATGCCGCCAGCGGTCCTGCGGCAAAGGCCGCTTCGAGAAGCGTCGTTCCGAGGACGCCGCTGACCACCACCGCGTACACCGGCCAATGGAGGAAGAGACCACTCCAGCCCTGGTGGGCGAGAACTTCGGTCGCCGCTTTCACGAATGCCGCGTCGATGGCCCACACCAGAGCGGCGGACGCACCGAGGAGGGCGGCTCGGCGGGCAGGCGATCCCCATCGGCTGGCGATCAGCAGGACCACGATCATCGCACCGCGACTGCCCAGCGCCACCACCCAGCCGGTCGGTGTGGGATGGCCGTGGCCCTCGCGGGGATCGGCCGCCACCAGAAAGCCGATGAGCCCGGCACACAGAAGGCCGGCCGCGCCCCAGGTGCGGGTGGCGATCCGGTCGCCGAGCCACAGCCGCCGCAGGGCAAGGGTGAAGATGAGCTCGGTGACCAGAACCGGCTGCACGGCGGCCAGCTGTCCGAAATAGAGGGCCAGGGCGGTGAAGACGAAGGTTCCGCCCATGCACACCATCCCCAGGAGCCACATGGGCTGGCGCACCAGAAATCGAGTGGTCTGCCACGCCGATCTCTTCTCATCCGATCCCGCCACATTGGCCAGTCGTTGGAGCACCGATGTCAGCGCCTGGCTGAACGCGCCCAACAGCGCGAACAGGACGCTCACGGGAACGGCGTCTCGGTCACGTCGGCCATGTGGACCATTCGAGACCAGCGGTGGCCGCGTTGGCAAGGATTGACCCGCAGCGCCGTGAGATGGTCATGAATCATGGCGAGGTGCAGGAAGCGGGTTCGTGAGCGGGCGCCGCGGTGAGTCCGAGTCTCCAGGCCAGCCAAGGGAACGAGTCCACCAGCGCCTGGCTCCACAGGGTGAAGTCATGACCGCCCGGCCGCACCAGGATGCAGGTGGCGATCCCGGCACCAGAGGCGGCTGTCTGCAGACTGCGGGCGGCCTCCGCCGGCACCACATCCTGGTTGCCCACCTCGAACCAGCCGGCCAGGCCGTCGAAATGCCCGCCGCGGAGGAGCTCGGCGGGATCGTGCGCGGCGAAATCCTCCTCCGACCCGCCGAACAGGATGTCGATGGTTTCGGCTTGCGTGGTCTCCTCGAACTGCGGTGAGGCAAAGCCCGAATACGAGGCGAAGGTCGGATAGACCTGCGGATGGCGCAGGGCGAGCATCACCGAACAGGTGCCCCCGGCGGACAGCCCGGCGATGGCCAGTGACCCGGAGCTGTCGGACGCGTTGAACTGGCTCCGGGCGAAGGCGGGTACGTCTTCGACCAGATAGGTTTCGGCGTTGCCGAACTTACTGTTGACGCACTCGGTGTCGTCGGTGAGAAGGCCGTTCGGATCCGGCATGACGATGATCGGTGCCACGCCGTGGTGGGAGCTGGCGAACGCATCGGCGGTGTTGTCGGCGTCGCCGTCGTCCGACCAGTCCGAGGCGCTCCCCGGTTCGCCGGGCAACAGCACCAGCGTGGGCAGGGACGGCGTGACCTTTGCGAACCATGCGGGCGGGAGGTACACGGTGGCCGGTCGGGTGGCGAAGTGGGAGACCTTGGCCGGGATGGTCACGGTGAACACCACCCCCTGATCCGGCAGAACACCTGTCGCAGCCACCTGGGCACGGATCTGCTTCAGCTGGGGGGTCTCGACCACGTTTTCGGGATCGAGCGACACCAGGCGCTCGAGTGTCGGGAACGAACCCGAGTGCTGATCGACGGTGTCCAGGGTGACCAGCAGGGTCAGCACCACCGCGGCGACCGCAGCCACCCGGCGCCATCGCCGTGCTCCCCTCCAGTGGAGAACCGACACACAGATGGCCAGTACGAAGGTGAAGCCCCAGACCACCGCCGACCAGGAGAGGTCCGACGGCACCACCGACGCCACGGTGAGCACCACGGTGGCCACTGCCGGTGACCAGGACGGCGATCAACAACCAGCGCCCCATGTGGCGCCTCCCGTCCGCCGAACGCCAGTCGACGACCACCACCAGGAGGGCGACGGCCAGGCACCGGACGACCAACGGGAGCCACCCTGAGACGATCGAGATGTTCACGTGGGCTCCCTTGCCGCAAGCGGCGGCCCCTCCGACCGGAGGCGGCGAACTCAGTCAGGCAACGCTATCCCCGGGGTGCCGGCAGTCCGAGTACCCCGCGTCGACGGGGCGGGACAATGCATGCCGGCTCACCGGCCTTGCGTACCAGGGTCGACGTCGTCGTTCCGGGTGGACAGCCAACGCTGCAATCCGGCGGCGTTGGAATGCACACCGTTCATCACGTCGAGCTTCTCCCGCTGCGCCGCGGGCACCTCGTCCAGATCGGACGCGAACGCCGCGTCGAGGGCGGCGGCGATGTCCGCGCCGGTGCGAAAGGCGGTCTCGGCCACGTCTGCCCATCGACGGAGGGTCCCGTCGGCCTCGTCCAACACGTCGAGCGGGTCGTCGAGGATCCCGTAGTGGGCGAGGGCGAGAGCGGTCGGGACGCCGATCGGCAAACCGCTGCAGCGAGTTGAGGGCCAGGGCGAGATCGAAGTCGGGGGGAGGCGTCGACGGTCGCAGCACACCGGCGTCGGGCAGCTTCACCCCCACCGCGTCCCCGGCGAACAGCACCCCGCTCAGGGTGTCGTGCAGTGCGACGTGGTGCTTGGCATGCCCGGGCGAGTCGACCGCCACCAGTGACCGGGTTGGGACCCACCCGGATCGCCTCCCCGTCGTCGAGCACGTGGATCCGATCGGCGGGAGTCGGATCCAGCCGTCCGTAGAGCGAGTCGAGCAGAGGCCCGTACACCCGGGCCGCCGAATCGACCAGTCGGGAGGGGTCGACCAGGTGACGCGCGCCTTTCGGGTGGACGTAGACGGTGGCAGCGGGGAAGGCCCTGGCCAGGTCGCCGACCCCGCCGGCATGATCGAGGTGGATGTGGGTGACCACCACACCGGCCAGGTCGGAGGGGCCGAGGCCGAGCTTCTCGAGCAGGGCCAGCAGGACCGGGACCGAGCTCTGGCTGCCGGTCTCCACCAGAATGGGGGAGTCCCCGGTGATCAGGTAGCCGGCGGTGACCCGTTCCCATCCACCGAGCAGCGTGTCCAGCTCGATGACTCCATCGGCCACGGTGACCCCGGCCGGCGTCGAGTCGGGGTCGGCGGGTCCTTCGACGGGTGACCGGAGCGGATGGCCGGACTGATGACCGTGCTCCCCACTCATGACGACTTGCCGGCCGCGAGCCCTCTCGCTCGCTTCTTGGCCGTCGAAGCACCGGCACCCGGGGCTGCATTGTTCCGGTCCCGCCCGGCGGAGCGCACGGCCTGCTTCCTGGTGGCCGTCTTCTTGACCGCACGCCGTTTGGCAGACACCTTCTTTGCCGCCTGCTTCCTCCCCGCCGCCTGCTTGGCGGCCGGCGTCTTGGCGGCCGCCGCTTGGCGGTCGGCGTTCGCTCGGCCTTGCGGTTGGACTTGTCCAACGACGCCGGCTGTACGCCGATGACCTCCTTGACCACGTGAGCGGCCAGACGGGACGGGTCGGTGTCCGCGCCGTCGACCAGCCTGGACAGGATGCTGCGAGTGTTGACGCTTCGGGGGTGACGACTGCCGACCGGCGCGCTCCTTCCCGAACTCATCGAGCGCTTGACCAGTCCGGCCATGACGTGGTTCGGTGAGGGCTTCTCCAGCCCGCCGATCTTCGAGGCCGAGTTGACCAACGAGACGTGGGAGAACGCCTGGGGAAAGTTGCCAACCAGGCATCCGGCCACCGGGTCGTACTCCTCGGAAAGAAGCCCCAGGTCATTGCGCAGCCCCATCAGCCGGTCGAGTAGCTCGCGTGCGTCATGGTCGCGTCCCAACAGTGACAGACAGTCGGCCAACCAGAACGAACAGGCCAAAAAGGCCCCCTCCCGGCCGGATCAACCCGTCGACATCGCCGGTGTCGGCCGTGCGGTACCGCAACACGAATCCCCCGTCGACCAGTTCGCGTTCCACCGCTTCGATGGTTCCGCGCACCCGGGGATCGTGGGCGGGCAGGAAATCGACCAGCGGAATCATCAGCAGACTGGCATCGAGCTCGTCCGATCCGTAGTACTGGGTGAACGAACCCTTGGCCGCATTGAAGCCCTGATCGCAGACCTGATCGTGAATCTCCTTGCGCACCAACTTCCACCGGGCGATCGGTCCCGTCGAGGTTGTGCGCCTCGGCTGTCTTGATGGCTCGGTCGATCGCCACCCAGGCCATCACCTTGGAGTGGGTGAAGTGTCGGCGGGGTCCGCGCACCTCCCATATGCCGTCGTCGGGCTCACGCCAACCATCCTCGAGGAACTCCATCAACGACAGCTGCAGTTCCCAGGTCGGGTTGTCGGCAGATTGGATCGCGTTGGAGGACTCGTAGAGCGCCGACATCACCTCGCCGTACACGTCCAACTGGAACTGCCCGGCGGCCGCATTGCCGATTCGCACCGGTGCCGAGTTCTGGTAGCCCGGGAGCCAGTCGATCTCCCATTCGTCCAGTCGCCGCTCGCCGGCGGCTCCGTACATGATCTGCATCTGGGCGGGATCACCGGCGATGGCCCGCAGGAGCCAGTCGCGCCAGGCCATCGCCTCGTGGTAGAAGCCTCCGCGCATCAGGGACTCGAGCGTGAGCGTCGCATCGCGCAGCCAGCAGAACCGGTAGTCCCAGTTTCGGTTCCCTCCCAGCGTTTCGGGGAGCGAGGTGGTGGCGGCGGCAACGATGCCTCCGGTGGGCTCGTAGGTCAGCGCCTTGAGCGTGATCAGTGAACGCACCACGGCGTCGCGGTACTCCCCTTCATAGGTGCACTGGGTCACCCAGTCGGACCACCACAGTTCGGTGTCCTGAATGGCATACGCAGCGTCGACCGGACGGGGAGGCTCCTCGCTCGCCGGGAACCAGGTCAGGGAGAACGGGATCTGCTGGCCTTCCCACACGGTGAATTCGGCAACGGTGGAGAAGTCCCGACCCTCGCAGGCCACCGGGGTCCACAGGGACAGTCCGTCGGGACCGGCGATGGCCTTGAGGCTCCCGTTCGGTCCGGTGGACCCACGGGATGATCTGGCCGTATCCGAACCGGATGGTGAGGGTCATCTCCATGGTCACCTTGCCCTTGACCCCCTCGACCAGGCGCACCACCTCCGGGTGTTGCCGACGGATGGGCATGCAATCGACCACCCGGACCGACCCCTCGTCGGTGACGAACTCCGACTCGAGCACCAGGGTGTCGCCCCGGTAGTGGCGGTGGGTGGCGTTATGGGCGCCTTTGGGGGCCAGCTTCCACGACCCGTTGTCCTGGTCGCCGAGCAGCTTGGCGAAGCACGCGGCGGAGTCGAACCGGGGCAGGCAGAGCCAGTCGATCGAACCGTCGCGGCCCACCAGCGCAGCTGTGTGAAGGTCGCCGATAATCCCGTAGTCCTCGATGGGAAGGGTCATGGTCCCATGTCTAGCCCGAGGCATACCCCGGTGGGATGCCATCCGGTGGGAAACGTTGTGCCGTCTCAACCGGGGAACGCGACGGCGGCGCTCGACCGCTCAACCGGAGGTGCAGACACCGGTCGACACCGGGACTGGTCAGGCGGGCGGCCGCCATCACCCGGGAGCGCACTCCGGGAGAGGAGAGGGCGTACCCGATAGTCGCCGTTGGTGGTCGATCGCGAGAACACCACCCCGATGACCTCACCGTCGGGTTGGACCAGGGGACCACCCGAGTTTCCGGGACGGACCACGGCGTCGATCTCATAGACGTTCCGGACGGTCAGGCCCTGGCCGTAGATGTCCCGTCCTTCGGCTTCGAAGTCGGCCATGACCCCGGCCGGGGTCACCGTGAACGGCCCGCCGCCCGGATAACCGAGGACAGCGGCCTGCACCCCGCGGGAGACCTGGTCGGGATCGAGCACCAGCGAGGGCTCGTTGATGCCACTGACCCGCATGACGGCCAGATCGTAGGAAGGATCGAACGACACCACCGTCGACCTGATGAACCCCGCTTCCGTCCTGGACGGTGGGGTGGGGGATGCCGGCGATCACGTGGGCGTTGGTCACCACCAGGCCGGGACCGACCACGAAGCCCGAACCCTCCTGGATCTGCCCGCACCCGTCACCGACCACCCTGACCGTGGAGGCCCCGGCGTTGGCGACCGCCTGCTGCATCTGGGTTCCCCCGGGCAGGGGGACCGGACCGGCGGACGGGGCCAGCTGTGCGAACGCCAGCGGAAAGCCCTCCGACGACAGGAAGCTCTGCACACGCGAGAACACCGACGGCGGGGCGGGCAGCACATCGTCGAGGGAACGGATGATGCGGGATTCGCTGATGGAGGAGCTGAGGTGGAGCGAGGAGTTGACCAGCGTGCTGGCCAACAGCCAGATCACCAGCAGCGAGGCGACCACCGCCACCCCCACCCCGAGCGCGGAGTCGACAGTCCCCAGTCTTCCCCGGTGCACCCGAACGAAGACGAGGTTGCCCACGATCCGGCCGGCCACCGCACCGATGGTGGCCGCGCCCAGCATGGTGACCAGGGCCACACTGCCCCGCGCGGGTTGGGACTGAACCCACCGCACGGTGACCGACGCCAGCCGGGCCCCGAAATAGAGGCCGAGCAGCAAGCCGCCGTAGGACAGCACCTGGACGATGGCTCCCAGTCGAAGCCCCCGGATGGCCGCCAGCGCCACCACGACCACTACCACCAGGTCGACGAAGATTCACCGTCTGCCACTCCCGGTGAGGTGAGTAATACCGTAAGACGCGGAAACCAAGGGAAGGCGAAGGGTCAAGACCACCGGCCAACGGTAGACGCCCCGTCTGCCGGCCGAGCGTCATCACCGATCATTCGAGGTCGGCGTGACAAGATCTCTGGCGGCACAGCCGAAGCGGATCGGGCCCATTTCGCATGACGATCGGCACAAGGGAGACGATGAGGGGGACCAAACCATCAGCTGGCCGTCGGCCGGGCCCCCTGCGAATGCGCCTCGGTCGAGCGGGGGTAGTGGGGGTGTTGGTCCTGGTGGCGTCGGTTGCCGCATGCACATCATCAGCCTGACCAAGTCCGCTCCACCGTCAACCTTCGGTGCCGGATCGCCCTGGCATGGGCTCGTTCGCCTCGGTGGCGCTTCCTGCTCCGGTCAACTCCCTCACCGCCCTGGAGTGCGTGAACGCAATGCGCTGTTGGGCCGTGGGATCCACGGTGGGCGTGGGCGGCGCTCCCAATGGCGCGGCAATCATCACCACCGCCGACGGCGGAGTCCGGTGGTCCACCCAGGTCATTCCCCCCACGGTGGGCTACCTGTCCGCAATCGCCTGCAGTGACCCCCGGCACTGCACGGCCGTCGGTCAGGCCGGCCAGACCTCGGACGGGCAGTCGGTGGTCATCGCCACCAGTGACGCCGGCGGGTCGTGGACCCAGGCGCAGACGCCACCCGGGATCGTGGATGTCACCGCGGTCTCGTGCCAGCCCGACCGCCGGTGTCTGGCCATCGGGTCAACGGCCGCCGGTGGTGTGGCCCTGGTGTCCACTTCGGCGGGATCGACCTGGACGATGCAGGGTGCCCTGCCGTCGAACATCACCGGCGCCAACGACATCTCGTGTTCGAACGACCAGACCTGCTGGGTCACCGCTCAGACCGTGCTCAACCCCGACCACGTGTCCGGAGCGATCGCCGTCACCACCGACGGCGGAGTCCTCGTGGGCGACCGAGGCCATACCCAACGGCGTCGGGATCCTCAACGGCGTCTCCTGCCTGGCCGGCTCTCCGACCGGCGCCGGTGCACTGCCCACCACCTCGACAGCGCCGACGACCACCGCCGGGCGGTATCACCGCATCTCCGTCGACAGCGCCGACCACGTCGACCACGTCGACCACGTCGATCTCCGTCGGCCACCCCGACCACCGCCCGCGGTCGGCGTCGCCGGGATCAGCTGCGCGGTGGTGGGGACCACGGCTACCTCGCTCGATCGCCGGACGGTCCGGCCAGGGAGTCATCCTCACCACCGACAATGGCGGTGCCACCTGGACCAACCAGACGGTCACCGCCGCGGCCTCCCTGATGGACGTGTCCTGTACCGGTATCGGCTCGTGCGCGACGGGTGGGGAGCTCGGTGTCCTCATCGTCGGAGGCGGGGCTGGCCGTCCTCACCGGATCGCCCCAACATCCGTGGCAACGACCGGCGGTGGTCGGCGCACCGCAACCCCTCACCGCGGTGAGTTGCCAGTCCTCCTCCCAGTGCGTGGTGGTCGGCGAGTCGATCCTCGAGTATCTGGCCGCGTTGATCGGGGTGAGCTGGGATGGTGGCAGCTACCAGCGCGCTTCGACGCACTGGCCGCCTCCGGGGTCGACGTGCACGGCGAGGCCGATTTCGTCGCCCGGTGGAAGCCATCCTCGGTGCTCGATGCCGGTTGCGGAACCGGGCGGGTGGCCAGGGAGCTGGCCGCCAGGGGCATCGAAACCGTGGGGGTGGACCGCGACCAGTCGATGATCGCCACCGCCCGAACGCTGGCCCCCGAGCTCACCTGGGTGCACGATGACCTCGCCTCGGTCGACCTCCGCCGCCGTTTCGACGTGGTGGTGATGGCCGGAAACGTTCCGGTGTTCACTCCCGAGGGCACCCACGCGTCACTGGTGGCCGGCTGCGCCCGGCATCTCGGGCAAGGTGGGCGATTGATTGCCGGGTTCCAGCTCGACCGGGGCTACTCACTGGCCGACTACGACCAGCACTGCGGACAGTCCGGTCTGGTGTGCACCGGGCGGTGGGCCACCTGGTCGGGTGACCCGTACTCCGAGGGTGACAATTATGCGGTGTCCGTACACCAGCGTGCCCCGGGGGGTCCGGCCCCGCTCAACTCCTCCCGGTAGTTGGCCAACGGCCACGTGGCGCAAGCTCAAGACCGAGCCGGACGACACCAACATGCTCTGCGAACATGAGGGCTCCAGAAAGGACACCATGCGAAATCCGATGTTCGTCTATGACGAGCAGCTCACCTCGCTCATCCTCGACTATTGCCGATGGCGACTGGCGCTCGACCCGGTGCCCCTGGATTTCGGGGGCGCTCAGGTGTCGGCTCTCCAAGCCAGCTTGAAGGGCCTGATCAACAGAGGCGGGTCCAGACCCGAGACGGTCATGGAGATCTTCGACCAACATCTGGCCACCGCGGTGATCTCCTGCGACAGCCCCCGCTTTCTCTCGTTCATTCCGGCCGCGCCGACCAAGGCCGCGCTGCTGTTCGACATGGTGGTGGCCTGCTCGTCGTTGCAGGGAACGTCGTGGATGGAGGCGGCGGGAGCGGTCGGTGCAGAGAACCAGGCCCTGCGGGTCCTTTCCGATCTGGCCGGGCTTCCCCCGGAGTCGGGCGGGTGCTTCGTCTCCGGAGGTTCCGCCGGCAACCTGTCGGCGTTGATGGTGGCCAGAGACACCGCCTCCCATCGCCGGGGAGGCGGTGCGCCGGATCGTCCTCTCATCGCCATCAGCGAGGAGGCCCACTCGTCGGTGGGCAAGGCGCTGGCGGTGCTCGGGGTCGAGGCATTGACGGTGCCGTGCCAGAACCATCGGATGACCGGAGAGGGCTTGGCCGCCACCCTCGCCGGCCACCCGAGAGGGGAAGACGCCATCGGTGTGGTGGCCACCGCCGGCACCACCAACGCCGGGATCATCGACGACCTGGCCGGGATCGGCGACAGTCGCCCGCCGCCGATCGCTCTGGTTCCACGTCGACGGCGCCTACGGCTGCGCCGCGCTCTTCGCCCCGTCGGTCCGGGACCGATTCGAGGGCATCGAGACGGCGGATTCGCTGGTGGTGGATCCACACAAGTGGCTGTTCGCACCCTTCGACTGTGCCGCGCTCATCTACCGACAGCCCCGCCTGGCCAAGGCGGTCCACACCCAGGACGCCTCCTACCTCGAGGTGCTCCACCGTGATGACCCCGACGTCTGGAATCCCAGCGACTACGCCTTCCACCTCACCCGCCGGGCCCGCGGCCTGCCGTTGTGGTTCTCGCTGGCGGTCAACGGTACCGACGCCTACGGTGACGCCATCGAGACGGTGCTGGCGACAACCCAGGCGGCCGCCGATCTCATCGAGCGGACACCCCACCTCGAGCTGGTGCGCCGTCCGGAGCTGTCGGTGGTGCTGTTCCGCCGACTGGGTTGGGACCGGGACCGCTACGAGGCCTGGTCATCGCAGATCCTCGCCGACCAGATCGGCTTCGTGGTCCCGACCAGCTGGGAGGACCAGCCGGTGGGGCGGTTGGCGCTCCTCCACCCGGACACCACGCCGGCCATCATCGAAGAGATCCTCGCCACCACCTACTGAGCACGTCTATTGAGCAAGGACTGTTGAGTAAGGCCCACTGAGCAAGGCCGTGCTTGACTCTGCGATGGCGGTTACGGTGCCGCGGTCACCGTCCCCAACCGCCGACGGCACCTGCGCTGAACACACGTCGGCCCGGCCCGAGGAGGAGGCGAGATGGCATCTGAGGTCCGAGGCGTCGTGGCCATGGCCAAGGGAGAACCGGTCACCACCGTCACCGTCGTGGTGCCCGATCCGGGACCGGGTGAAGCCGTTGGTCACCGTGCAGGCCTGTGGGGTGTGCCACACCGACCTCCACTACCGGGAAGGTGGCATCAACGACGACTTCCCCTTCCTCCTCGGTCACGAGGCGGCCGGGGTGGTCGAAGCGGTGGGAGCCGGTGTCACCTCGGTGCAGCCGGGGGACTTCGTCGTGCTCAACTGGCGCGCGGTGTGCGGCGAGTGCCGGTCGTGCCGGCGGGGACGGCCCTGGTACTGCTTCGACACCCACAACGCCACCCAGAAGATGACCCTGGACGACGGGACGCCACTCTCCGCCGCCCTGGGCATCGGTGCCTTCGCCGAAAAGACGCTGGTGGCAGCCGGCCAGTGCACCAAGGTCGACCCCTCGGCCCGGCCCGAGGCCGTCGGTCTGCTCGGGTGCGGGGTGATGGCCGGGCTGGGCTCGGCCCTGCTGACCGGGAACGTGGGGATGGGTGAAACGGTGGCCGTCTTCGGCTGTGGCGGCGTCGGATGCGCGGCCATCGCCGGCTCCCGGCTGGCCGGGGCGTCGACGATCGTGGGCATCGATCTCGATCCGGGCAAGCTCGAGCTGGCCCGGGAGTTCGGCGCCACCCACGTGGTCGACGCTGTCCACCGAGGAGGTGGTCGACGCGGTCAGGAGCCTGACCGGTGGCAACGGCGCCGACGTGTGCATCGAGGCGGTGGGGAACCCGACGGTGTTCGAACAGGCCTTCTACGCTCGCGACCTGGCCGGCACCCTGGTCCAGGTGGGCGTGCCCACACCCGACATGCGGATCGACCTCCCGATGATCGACTTCTTCGGACGGGGCGGGCGCCTCAAACCCAGCTGGTACGGCGACTGCCTCCCGTCGCGGGACTTTCCGATGCTGGTCGACCTCTACCTGCAGGGGCGTCTCGACCTCGACCGGTTCGTCTCCGAGACCATCGGCCTGGCCGACGTCGAAGAGGCCTTTCACCGCATGGAGCGGGGAGAGGTGCTGCGTTCGGTCGTGGTCATCTGATGATCGAGCGGGCAACTCCCGCCACAACCGGCGACGGCCTCACCCGCAACGTCGGATTCCTCGGGCTGCTGCTCACCTCGGAGGGGTCGATCATCGGATCGGGATGGCTGTTCGGGGCGCTCGCTTGCGCCACCCTCGGCGGGCCGGCGGCCATCATCGCCTGGCTCATCGGGTCGGTGGCGGTCATCCTGCTGGCCCTGGTCCACGCCGAGCTCGGGGGGATGTTCCCGGTCAGCGGGGGGACCACTCGCTTCCCCTACTACGCCTTCGGAGGGCTGGCCGGCGCATCGTTCGGGTGGTTCTCGTGGCTGCAGGCGGTGGGCACCGCCCCCATCGAGGTGGAGGCGGCCCTCACCTATACCTCCAACTACTGGCACGGCCTGACCCACACGGTCAACGGCACGGTGGTGCTCACCGCGACCGGGTACCTGGCGGCCACGGTGATGATGGCCCTCTTCGTGGTGGCCAACCTGTTCGGGATCCGCTACCTGGTGCGGGCCAACAACGCCATCACCACCTGGAAGGTGATCATCCCCACCCTGACCATCGTCGTGTTGTTCTTCACCCACTTCGACACCTCCAACTTCACCCGTGCCGGCGGCTTCGCCCCCTTCGGGCTGCACGGCGTCCTCAGCGCGGTGAGCGACGGGGGTGCGGTGTTCGCCCTGGTCGGCTTCGAGCAGGCGGTGCAGTTGGGCGGGGAGAGCAGGAACCCCCAACGGGACATGCCCCGGGCGGTGATCTTCTCCATGCTGATCGGGGCCACCATCTATCTGCTCCTGCAGGTGGTGTTCATCGGGGCACTCCCCCACCAGGCCCTGGCCCACGGGTGGGGCAACATCTCCTTCACCGGCATCTTCGGGCCGTTCGCCGGACTGGCCAAGGGGCTCGGCCTGGCCTGGCTGGCCTACATCCTCTACGCCGACGCCATCATCGCCCCGGCCGGGTCCGGGCTCATCTACACCACCACCACCAGCCGGATCACCTTCGGCATGAGCAAGAACGGCCACGTGCCGTCCATCTTCGAGAAGACCACCAAGAAATCGAACATCCCGCTCTTCGGGCTCATCTTCACCTTCCTGATGGGACTGTTGCTCTTCCTCCCCTTCCCCGGGTGGCAGAAACTGGTCGGGTTCATCACCTCGGCCACCGTGCTCATGTACGCCGGCGCGCCGCTGGCCCTCGGCGCCCTCCGGCTCCAGAAGCCCGATGCCGAGCGCCCCTACCGACTGCCCTGGGCCGCGGTCCTCGCCCCGCTGTCGTTCGTCTCGGCCAGCCTGATCATCTACTGGAGCGGGTGGGAGGTGGTCTGGAAGCTGATGGTGGCAGTCCTTCTCGGCTACGTCCTGATGGGGATCTCACGGATCACCCACGCCAACCCGGTCCACACGCCGTTGGACTGGTCGGCGGCCATCTGGCTCTGGCCCTATCTGGCCGGGTTGACCCTCATCTCCTACTTCGGGCAGTTCGAGGGCGGGCGGATGGACATCCCCTTCTACTGGGACCTGGTGGTGGTGGCCGTCTGGAGCCTCGTCGTCTACGCCACCGCCATCCGGCTACGTCTCCCCGAGGAGAAGGTCGACCAGTACGCGGCCGGGGTCTACGGCTTCGAGAGCTGAGCTCGCCGGGCCGGCCCCGGGAAGACGTCGGGTTCAGCCGGGCTGAACCCGACTCAGGTGTACCCCTGCATGATGTGCTCGATCCACCAGGCCGGAGCGGCGTTCATCAGGGTCTGGAGATCCCAGTAGTCCCACCATCGGACGATGGCTCCCTGGCGCAGCTCCTGTACCGAGACGAACGGGAGGGTGACCTGTTCGCCGGTGTGCCAGTGCCAGGTTTCGGCGTGCTCGGTCACCACCGTGTCCCCCTCGGCCACCATCAGCCGGAGCTGGTGCTCATACCCCGAGATCCGCTCGAGCCCGAGCCGCAGCCGGGCCACGATCTGGTCGGGCCCGTGGGCCACGTCGTCGGCCGGAGAGGGCACGTCGGTGTACTCGCTGTCCTCGGCGAAGCAGCCGCGGATGCGGTCCCAGTCGCGGGCGTAGAGCGCGTCCCAGAGCTCCTGGACCCGTTGCTTTGTTGGCGGCCCCTCGGTCGGCGTCGACTCGCCATGGTGCCCCGCACGGTACTCGACGCGGGAACCAGCCGCCCGGAGTGGAACACACGGTCCCCGTCGTGGCGAGGCCCGCCTCCTACGCTGACGCGGGTGACAGAGCGGGATCGACTGGGGCCGCGGGCCGAGCCGGGCCTCCGACTCGCAACCTGCAGCCTGGTGCTCGCCGTGATCGCCTCGGTGACTGCCGCTTGCGGAAGCGACGACCCGGCAGCGACGCCGACGCCGGCTCCCCATGTGGTGGTCGAGCCCTCGGCGCGCGTCGGACAGCTTCCGATCTCCAGCGGTGGCGAGTCCACCCAGGGGCCGATCGGGACCAATCCCTCCAAGGCCGGCGGGGTGGAGCTGGACGTGTTGTCCGGTCTGCTGGATGACCAACCGATCTACAACGGTGACTTCGCAGATCCCTTCGTGCTCCGGACCCCCGACAGCCTCTTCGTCTACGCCTCCAATACCACGACCACCCAATACGCCAAGGGGGTCCACGTCCCGGTCATCGAGCTCTCCCGCGACTCCGGATTCGAGGGCCAGTACCTGGGGGACGCCCTCCCCACCCTGCCCACCTGGACGGTCCCGGGCTACCAGTGGGCGCCGGCGGTGTGGACGCGGCCCGACGGCACCTACGTGCTCTACTACTCGACCCCGGCGACCATCCCCCTGGGATGCCTGGGCAAGACCCCGCCGACCGGCTGCGTGCACTCGATCAACGGGCCGACCAGTGCCATGTGCATCTCGCGGGCGACCAGCACCAATCCGTCGGGCCCATGACGATACGTTGC
>CAVTGY010000002.1:0-1139160 GCA_963734395.1 uncultured Acidimicrobiaceae bacterium
AGCTAAACAAGTGACCCCAATGTGTGGCAATGATCAGAAGCAGTCCAGCCACTGCAAAGAGAATCCCTGCCACGACCATCCTGAACTGCTCCCATTTGCCCCGGGCGAGCCAAGCAACTGCAGTCCAGACCCCTGCGATCAGCAGAAGCAGAAATGCCACTTCGGCAACGGTGACGCTTGTGCTGTGCGAGAACGCAAGGACAAACTTCACGCTCGCTACATACCCAGATCAGCCTTGGATCACACCCCCTGAGCCGGTGGTCTGGGACAGTCAGGCGCTCGTAAAGGTGGCTCCCTTGTTGCCTTGCATGGCGTCGTCCAAGTTGCTCGCAAATCGCCCTTCTATGCCCTCAGCGATGCATTCCAGAGTGCTGTCGTGAAACGTCACCACGAAATGACGCTTGCTTCTCGTGGATGGACCTGGGTTTGGAAACGACACCAGGTTCTGCTCGGCGAGGGTCTTACTCCATGAGGAATCTAATACCTCGAATACGCCGTAGTTGGTTAGGCCCTTCACATAGAGCGGATGACCTGGGAGGGCTTCATCATTCGGGTAGCCGAACTTGACGATTTCGCACAGCGGGAATCGGAGAACGGCGAACTCGTCATCGGACGGCGCAAGCGACGAAGTGCGGTAGACCACTATCGTGGGACCATTGTCACCTCCGAAAAGGTGAGGTTCGGGAGCACCGGCGTCTGGCAACCACGGAACTTCAAGTTTGATGACCTCGTCCATTCGGCCATTGTTACCCGCACGGAGGGTGCCACCCAAGTGCCGGTCATGGGCAGTGAGCTACCAGCAAGCAAACGCCGGTCGATATTGCGCCCGAGCCTGGCGTCGGCCCGCTCGGTTAGGGCTCAGCGTTCCTCGATGGTCCGCTTGAAGGTCAGGGCGCTGCCACTGGGCCATCCGGCGGGCAAAAATCCGGTAATGGGTGCGGCGTTCTCCACGGGATCCCACTTCTGACCCGCTCCGTCCTCAAGTTGCACTATCAAGCGAGGATCGTCGCTTTCCCGGTTGGGTTGCCACCTCAAGACGACGGTCATCTCCGTTTCCTGGGAGCAGTCGTCCATACGGAGAGCCTATTGCAGTGGTCCTCTGCCAGGCCGTCGACTGAGGACACTGAATGGCGTGGCTCGCTGAACTTGGTGAATCGGTGGTCGACGGCGGACTTGGCCGGGATGTTGTAATGCCCCACCCAACCGGTGTTTGGGGGCAGGCGAGCTCACTACTATCACTCTCCGGTCAGCCCTGATTACCCTTCCGGCTCCCGCTCATAAAGTTTGCGAGTTTGAGCGCCCCCGCAGGTCTGACTCAGCCGATGGCGATGCCAAAGGACGAACCGTCGCCGACTGGGATCGGGGTTCCGGCCGTGTTGGTGACCGTGTCGATCGGGATGACGGTCCCAAACGTGTCGGTGCTGGTGACGACGTACGCCGTCGCCCCGTTGGGAGTGATGGCGATGCCAAAGGGCTGATTGGCAACGGCAATGGCCGGTTCAGCGGTGTTGGTGACCAAGTCGACGGGGATGACGGTGTTGCCGTCGATGCCAATGTCGTTTGTCACGTACGCAGTGGTCCCGTTGGGGGTGATGGCGATCCTGTTGAAACCCACACTTGTGCCGAGAGGTATCGCGGTACCAGCCGTGTTGGTGACCAGGTTGATCGGGGTGACGGAGTTGTCCCCTTCGCCGACCACATATGCCGTAGCCCCGTTGGGAGCGATGGCGATAGCGTCGGAACTGGCGCCGACTGGGATCGGGGTTCCGGCCGTGTTGGTGGCCGTGTTGATCGGGGTGACGGTATTGTCCCCTTCGTTGACGACGTAGGCCGTAGCCCCGTTGGGTGCCATGGCGATGTCAGTAGGACTGGCGCCAACAGGGATTGGGGTCCCGGCGGTTTTGGTGGCCGTGTTGATCGGAATGACGGTGTTGTCCCCTCCTTCTGTCACGTAGGCCGTGGTCCCGTCTGGCGTGCTAGCGATGCCAGCTATCCCCTCGAAGTGAGTGCCCACTGTGATCGGAGGCCCCGCGGTGTTGGTGACCAGGTTGATCGGCGTGACGTAAGGGCCTACGAAGTCGCTCGCATACGCCGATTCTCCGTTGGGCGTGATGGCCATGGCAAAGGGGTTGATGAGGCCCGTGATCGGAGTACCGGCGGTGTTCGTAGCCGTGTCGATCGGGGTGACGGTGTCGGCCCCTTCATTGGTCACGTAGGCGGTAACAGGGCGAAGCGTGATCGAACTGGTCGAGGAGTCGAAGGTCACGCTCGAAACCGATGGTCCACTTCCAACGAGGCAGGTACCGAGGGCCGTGCTCGACGCCGAGTCGAGCTGCGCATTCAGAAGACCGAGACCATCAAACGACTTGGTTGCGCTGCCGTTGGCGCTGATGGCATTGTCGGGAGCAATCTCGTTGAGCTGCACACTGCCGAGCGTCGTCTTGGAGAGCTTGATGCCGTTGTTCCAGGTGATCGTGCTCTTGATCGAAGTGGCCTTGATCGCTGACGCGAATGTGTTGCAGCCCCCCGCGTACTTGGTCCTGCCGATCTTGACAGCCTTGATCTTGATGGCCTTGGTTACGACCGAGTTGGAAGCCGTCGGGACCTGGCCCACTGGGTTCGAGGACCCCGTGCAGCTGGATAGTGCCAGGCTGGTCGAGATGACTTCGTCAGAGACGTTGGGCGTGCCGTTGCCGGGAGTGAGGGGTGGACTGAAGCTGAGGCTGCCGTTCACATTGCAAGTGACATTCCCGGACGGTGTGATCACCTTGGCAGATGCCGGTGTGGCCACAACACCCACCGTGGTCAGTGACACGAGGACGGCTGCAGCTGTCACAAACAGAGTGCGTCGGTCTGCCATTTCTTGCTCCCAACTCGTCGAGTACTTGGGACGATGAACTGGCCACGCATCGGTCCGTTCGGGAGAACACCCACCCTCGGATAGGCAAGGCAACCGTTGGCGTGGCTACCCGAGATGTACGGTAGCCCTCTTCTCCACTCGCAACAACCGAAACAAGTGGGTCGTGCATCGGTGAAGGCGGAGGGGTGTGTTCCAAGACCAGGAGCCTGGTGCAACGCAGGAGACAGCCAGTTGTCAACTGATGATCTCGTGCGGATGTCTGATGCGTAATCCGAAATGTACGTTTCAGACCCCAGTCTGGGTGCCACATAGGTGCCGTTACACGGGTGATCCGTCAGGCTTCGGCTTTGATCATGGAAGCACGGATGGAGGTTCCCGTCCAGCGCGTGGTGCGCGAGAAATGACGATCTGAGCATCCGTCTCAACTCCGATCATCGGGCCGGTGGACCGGCAGTTGGCGCTGAGCATTCCGTCCGAGGGGCTTGTCGGTTGTCAGGCCGTCGATCAGCTCTTGAAAGATGTGTGTCCTCTCGAAGTCGGCTTGTTCGACCGCGTTGTCCTTCTGGCGACGGAGGATCGGAATGAACTCCGGTCCGGTCTCGAAGAACCCGCAACCTTCACAGATGGTCTGGTAGGAGCAGTCGAGCTGAGCGGGTCGGGTGCAGCGTCCGTTGGCCAACAGTCGAGGGTGACTCCGGGCCAGCAGGCGGGCCTCCTCGTCGACGACGGAAGCATTGCTCGCGACCTCGACCGCCTGGGTCGCTCGGAAGTACTGCTCGGCGACGGAATCGTTCGAGATGCGTGCGTAGACGAGGGTCATGCGCGGTGAGCGATGACCCAACATCTCGGCGATGGCTTCCAGGCTCATGCCCCGGTTGATCAACTGGGTGGCGAGCGTGTGGCGCAACTGGTGGGGTGGACGTGTCCGGTGCCCGCCCGGCGTGCCACCGCGGCCACGTAGCGGTGGACGGTCCGACGGTCGAAGGGTTGGCCGTCGTTGCGGACGACCAGCAGTCCCGAGGGACTCGGACCTCGCCGGGCCCGGTAGTCGGCGATGAGGTCGATGAGCACCGGGTGGAGGGGAACGTTGCGGTCGTTGTGGAGCTTCCCGACCGGGATCCGCAGCCAGTGGGCACCACTCATGGCGGAACACGGCATCGTCGCGGACTCCGCCGAGCTCGCCGGCCCGCATGCCGGTGCGGGCCAGCAGTTCGACCATGAGTCGCCGGCGCCGGTCGGGGTCGTCGGCCAGGGTGGCCATGAACTTGGCGGCGGTGGGGTCGTCCAGAAACCGGGGCAGGGGCTCGTCCCGTTTGGGGAAGTCCCCGGCGAAGATGGGGACCCTTCGGGGCGCGTCGTCGTAGTCCCATTCGATGATCCGCTCGAAGAAGGTGCGCACCAATCCCGAGCTTGTGGCAGATGGTGGCGACCGCCGCCGGCTGACCGGGGGACTTGCCGGGCCGGGCGGCCAGGGCGAGCTTGAACGACTCGATGTGGTGGCGTGAGACGTCGGCCACACAGACGCAGTCCGGGTCGGTCTCGATGAGGTGACCGGCGAACACCCGCAGGGCGAGGTCCGCCGCCTCGACGGTGCCCGGACGGGACGAAATTGCCAGCTGGGCCAGGTAGTTCTTCATCGTCGAGGCGAGCTGTTCGGCCCGGGCGGTGATCTCTGTCCACCTCCAGGTGGCGCTTCGTGGCTCCAACCGGCGACACCGGCTCCGAGTGATGAGACGGTGCGAGTCGGCAGCTTGGATATCGATGCGCCGCTCATGACAGGGCCTCGAGCGCCAGGTCGGCCTCGACGACGTCAGCGGCGGCGCGGTACTCGGCGGCCAACCAGTCCGATCCGAGGTGCAGATAGACCTGGGTCGAAGCGATCGATCGGTGTCCGGCTTGGGCCTGGAGGGCCTCGAGGGACATGCCCGCTTCGCGCAGTCTGGTCAGACAGGTGTGGCGGAGCTCGTGGCAGGTGCCATGGGTCGAGCCCGGCCCGCTTCCTCGCCGCGGCCATGACCTCGTCGAGGCCTTCTGTGGAGAGCGGCAGTCCCACGGTTGGGTCCCTTCAGCACGACGAAGAGCCGGTCACCGGGTGCGTCGATGGGTCGTTCGCACTCCAGGTAGTCGGCCACGGTGGCAAAGAACGTGGGTGACATCGGCACCAGGCGCTGGTGGCCACCTTTGCCCTCGGCGATGAAGACCCGACACTCGCCGAGGCGGATGTCCTCCAGCCGGAGCCCGAGCGCCTCGCATCGACGGAGACCACCCAGCAGCATGGCTTCGGTGATGGCCCGGTCACGTCGGGTCCGCAGTGCAGAAAGGAGGGCGGCTGCTTCTTCGGGGTCGAGGATCCGAGGCAGACGGCGCACTCCCCGCACCAAGGGTGCGCCCCGGAGCTCCCGGCGGCTGCGCCGGGTGGGCAGGCCCCGTGGCACCGGGTTCACCGCCACCGGCGTGTCGGCCCGAGTCAACAGATATCCATAGAAGGCAGAGACCGCTGCCAGCCGCCGCATGACCGTTGCCGGTGACAGCCCCGGTCCCGGCGTCGGGGAAGTGCACGACGTTCTCGGCACCGGGCCGAGGCTGTTGTTGTTCGGCGACGAAGGTCATCACGTCGGCCGGCGTCACCTCGACGGGGTCCTTGGTGACGACGGTGAAGAATGCCTTCAGATCGTGCGCATAGGCGCGCACCGTGTTCGGCCGGGCTCTCCCAGATGCGAACTCCAAGAAGGCGTCGACCAGCTCGTGACCGAGCTGATATCGATCGCCGCCACCCTCACGGGCGACGCGTTGCAACTGCGGAGACCAGACCACGGCAATCCTCCTTGTCCGAGCCTCCGCCCGGGGAAATTCTCCCCGAGCGGTCAGCCGAACTGGCGGATCACCCGTATAAGTCGATTACCCGTATAAGTGCCGTTGGGGGTCACTTTCACCCGTATAACCGCGTTATTGGGGCGGTCGCGATTGATCGCAGCTCAGCGGTCTTTCAATGGGCCGACTCGCCCTCGATCCAACGTCACCCTCCCAGCTGAAGCCGCCTTTTCTTGTTCTGAGATGGAAGACTCTCTGGCGGTGACAGAGTTGATCATGGCAATGCCTAGGTGTAGTGCGATCCGGCTTCCCAACGCCAGGGCAACGCATCATTGGGTCAGCATCGCCGGCCGACTGCCCCGCCCTCCTCGTCCGTGCGAATATCCACCTCCTCGAACGGCTGCTACCCGGGCTTTGCTCGCTTGCACAACGCGATGCTGCCATCCATCTCTTTTTCTATCCGAGTCCGATCTGTAGCTCTCCGACGTCGGCGCGTCACACCCACTGAATACCTTGAACACGATTGCAAGGGGTTCCCCTTGCCGGTGAGAGGGAGTCGGCGTGGCCTGGATGCGGATGATGGGAGCGGACTCTGTCGCCTACCACCGCGAGACCATCATCGAGCGCGGCGACGACTTCCCCGGCGCCGGCCTCGAGTACTACGCCTCTCGGGGTGAGACCCCGCTCCTCTGGGGTGGGATCGGGTGCCGAGTCCCTCGGTCTTGTCGGCCCCGTCGACAACCCTTCCTACGACGCCATCTACGGCCCGGGCGGCGCCTGCGACCCTGCGACCGGTGAGCGACTGGTCAGCGCCCGGCGACCGGGCATGGAGCTGGTCATCGCCGCCCACAAGTCGGTGGCCGAGTTGGGTGTTCTCGGTCGGGTCGAGGACATGCACGCCATCATGGACGCCGAACGGGACGCCACCCTCGCCTACCTCGACGAACTGACCAGGGAGCGGGGCGGCCGGCGGGGCGTGGCCGCCGTCCCGACCGCCACCACCGGCCTCGTCTACGCGCCACGCCCGCCACGCCACCACCCGGGCCGGGGATCCCGGCCCCCACGACCACGTGCTCATCGCCAACGTGATCGAGATGCTGGACGAGAAAGGGCGGCACCAAGGCCCCCGACACCACCCTGTGGCGGGAGCACCTCCACGCCGCCACCATGGTCGGACGGGTGGCCTCGGCCGCCACGGCAGTCGAACTCGGCTACGGCATCGAGGCCGATCCCGGACCGTCAGGCAAGCTCGGCCACTGGAAGATCGCCGGCATTCCCGACAAGGCCCTCGCCGTCCACTCCAAGCGGTCCGCCGAGATCAGCGAGGCCGTGGCCGAAAAGGGCTTCGACTCCTACCAGGCCCGCCAGGTGGCCGCCCGGGAGACCAGGAAGACCAAGCGCCACACCCCGGTCGACGAGCTGTTGCCCCGGTGGCGAGCCGAGCTCACCGCCGCCGGCTTCCCACCCCAGCAGCTGGTGGCCGACATCAAGCGTGCCGGCCTCGACTACCGGCTTGCGCACTCGCCCACGAAGGTCCTCTGGGACAAGGAGCTCGCCGAGCTGACCAACGACGTGCTGGGACCGAGTGGGACGCTGTCAGAACGCAAGGTCTTCTCCAAGCGCGACGTGATCGTGGCCGTCGCCCCCAAGGTCTTCGGACTACCCGCCGTCGAGTTGGAGAAAGCCACTGAACGCGTGCTCCGAGATCCGGATGCCATCCCACTGGTCGGTGTTCCTCGGGCCAGCGAGCGGGCCTTTGCCACCGCCCACGTGCTGGCCACCGAACAGGCCATCGAGCGGGCGGTGGAGCGAGGTGTGGAGAACCTCGACGCGGCCCGGGTGACGCCCGAGGTGGCAGCGGATGCGATGGGCCGCCAGAGCGCTGTCCTGGGGGCTCCACTGACCCCCGGCCAGCAGGCGGCAGTGCTTGGAATCGCCACCTCGGGCCGGGGCGTGGAGCTGGTCGAAGGCGTGGCAGGGTCAGGCAAGACGACGGTCATGGCCGCCGTCCGGGATGCTTTCGAATCGGGAGGGTTCACCGTCATCGGCACCTCGACCTCCGGCCAGGCGGCCAGGACGCTCGGCCGGGAAGCGGGACTTGAGGAGTCGAGGACGCTGGCCTCCCTCCGGTGGCGCATCCAACACGATCGTATGCACCTGACCGAACGCCATGTCCTGGTCCTCGACGAGGCGGGGATGGCCGGAGACCGGGACATCGCCTTCCTCCTCGACCATGCCCGGATGCGTGCAGCCAAGGTGGTCATGGCGGGTGACGACCGCCAGCTGGGTGCCGTGTCGGTCGGCGGGGCCATGGGGGCCCTGGTCGAGCGCCACGGAGGAATCGTCCACGTCCTCGAACAGAACGTCCGCCAGCACAACGAGGCCGAACGGGAAGCGCTGGCCGAGCTGCGGGCGGGGGACGTCACTCGGGCCGTCGAGTTCTACCTGGACCAGGACCGGGTGACAACGGAGCGAACCCGGGATGAGGCGTTGCACAAGCTGGTCGACCAGTGGGCCAAGGACGCGCTCGCAGGCCGGGACGCCGCCATGTTCGCCTGGAGGCGAGCCAACGTCGCCGAGCTGAATCGCCTGGCCAGGGATCGAATGGTGGCCGAGGGACGGGTCGGAGGGCCCGAGCTGGTGGCTCCAGGGGGGACCCACTTCGCGGTCGGTGATCGCATCGTCACCCTGGCCCCTCTGGCCCATGGTCAGATCGTCACCTCGGAGCGGGGAGTAGTCATCGCTGTGGGACAGGACCAGGAACATCTGATGGTCCGGTTGGAGGACGGCCGCCAGCACCAACTCGAGCAAGATGAGATCGGAGCCGACCAGCTAGCCCACGGCTATGCCACCACGGTCCACAGGAGCCAGGGGGCCACCCACGACCTCGCCCACGTCTACGAGGACGGGGGCGGCAGGGAGCTGGCCTACGTGGCCATGAGTAGGGCCCGAGAGGAGACCCACGTCTATCTGTGTGCCGACGAATCGGGACCAGGCCCGAGAGGACCTCTGCCGCAGTTGGGCCACCGAGCGGCGGTGGAAGTGGGTCATCGACAGCGGCACGCCCGAGGTGGCCGGATGGGAGTCTCAGCCAAAGGCGCCGGCCGCCCTCGAGCGGGAGGCCCTCAAGCAGGAGCAGGCCGGACTCTACGCCGCCATGCCCCGGTATCTACCGGACGAGATCCGGGCAGCCAGGGACCGGTGCCGTGACGCCGAATACCAGCTCTCCAGACTGCAGAGCCACAACGGCGTCGACTGGGGCGGCGCCATCAGGGAGGCAGGCGGCGAGCTGTACGAGGCCCACCGGGTCCACCACGATCACCAGTTTCGCGCCCACTCGTTCATATCCCGCGTGCAAGCCCGTCTGGCCAAATCGGCTGACCTCGAACGGATCGCCGAGGCCCAACAGAAGTTGGACAAGCTCCGCCAACCCGAGGTGCCTCAGCTACTGCAGACATGTGAAGGGGCGGAGAAGAAGCTCGCCGATCTGCTCCGCGAGGCCACTGATGGAGAGCGGTGGCGGGCTGAGCATCCCGAGGTGATGACGCGACAGAGCGAAGTTGGCGGCCAGATCTACAACCTGCACGCAACGGTTGATAGCGAACGCTTGACGGTTGATAAGGAACTGAACCCCCGACCGGAGCCAGAGAGGTCACTGGAGCGCTCCTCGTCCTACGACCACAGCAGTTCGATCGAGCACGATCGTGACTACGGGTTTGGGATGTGAGTCCAGGCCTGAACCGTGCGTGTTCAACCTATGAGCTGGTGAGACGCCCGACCCGTGGCCGAGCACTTGAGACCGGGGCGCCGACCCTGCCATCGACCAGGCTGGCGCAGGTTGCAACCGCTGACAGGTCGCCGACCAGCGAGGGTGACGTGTCAACCGGACGCGGGGGTGATGTTCGGCGCGGTCATTGGGCAACGTCACCCTTCAGCACGGAATGTCTCCGGTGGTCCGGGGTGACGTTGCGGGTGATGTCGATCCGGAGGATGGACTGCGACCACGGCATACCGCCTGGCACTGAGCACGACCGGAGACTGTCTATGCGAACCAGCCCGCCAATCAAGACTCCCAAACCCCTTCTGAGCGTCGAGGAGGCCGCCAATCTGTTGGGCGAGACGCGCTCCACGCTCTACCGGTCCATCAAGGAGGGATCGTTTCCCCTCCCGATCTTCAGGATCGGTCGAAGGATCCGCATTCCTCGGCGTTCAGTGGAGAGACTGCTGAACGGACTGCCGGTGACCCCGCTGGAGGAACTCCCGCGGACCATCTCCCACCCGAGTATGTGGATGCGACCTCAGCCCGGCCTCGAAGCCACGCTGGCTTCGCCCGAGGACAGCAACGTTCCCACGTGAGCCGCAGCTCTACGGTCCTCCTCGGGTACCGAGTCGGTGTAGTGCCGGGCCATCTTGACGGTGGACCAGCCGAGTCGGGTCTGCTTCTGTGCCTCGGAGATGACCGGGTCGAGCACGGTGGCATGGAAGTGGCGCAACGAGTGCATGTGCACGTCGGTAGCCACCTTCCCTCTCGCTCGGACAGTGGCAAAGGTGTGGCTCATCACATCCGGGTGAGGTGGCACCTGTCCGCCGGGCACGGAGGAGAACAGAAAAGCCTCCGGCTCGAAGATCGTTCCGCACGCCATGGCCAGCGAACGCTGTGCGAGCTGCAGCCGCCTGAGCATCGAGGCAGTATCGGAGTCGATGGCCACGGTGCGGATGCTGGCCCGGGTCTTTGGCGATTTCAGAATGGCGCCGCCTTTGGCTGCCACCACGCTCTGGCTGATCCGTACCGTGCCGGCAGACAGGTCGATGTCGTTCCAGCGGAGGGCACAGACCTCGCCCCTCCGCATGCCGGTGGCCGCCACCAACCGCAGCACCGCCGCGAAGCTCGGGTCGAGCTTGTCAGCCGTGGCGATCAGTTTGCGCACCTCCCCGAGGGTCGGAGCCCGCACCTCGTCCCGCTCATCCAGCGCCCAGGTTGGCAGTTCGGTGTCGGCGATCGGATTGGGCAGCACACCGCCGCTCCACTTGCGGGCCAGTCGGCAGGCCCGATGCATCAGGGCCCTGATCTGACGGACGCTCGCCTCGGCCAGCCCGTTGGCCTTCAAACGACGAAAGTACTTCTCGACGTCGTACGGGCTGAGGGCTGTCAGCCGCTGCTGGCCGATGGACCCGTGGATGTGCTTCATCCACATGTTCTCGTAACGTCGGACGGTCGAGGGGGAGAGGTCCTCCCAAC
The DNA here is from genome assembly GCA_963734395.1 of uncultured Acidimicrobiaceae bacterium. Lineage (GTDB taxonomy): Bacteria > Actinomycetota > Acidimicrobiia > Acidimicrobiales > RAAP-2 > Bog-756. The sequence continues at coordinate 10,911 of CAVTGY010000002.1, forward strand.
CGTTGTCCTTCCATCCCTGGATGGCGTCGTTGACGGTCGTCGACTGGCTCCATCGGGGTGCCTCGACGACCGGCGGCGGCACCGGCTCGTCCTCCGCCGCTGCGACCAATCGGGTGAGCTCACGCTCGGCCGCTCGTTTGCCACCGCGGAACGTCTGGTTGCCGTGTCGAACTTTGCCGTTGTCGTCGCGACCGAGGAACACCCGCAGTTCCCACACGTTCGGCTGCCGTTCCCGCAAGCTCCCCGGCATCGAGCCCTCCAGACCCTTCCCAAAATTGTTGGGCAAGCTGTTGGGTTTAGGCTATCCGGAGGGTGGGACGAGATCAAAAAGTGCCTCTGACCAGGTGGGCCGTGCGAGTCTCGATCTCGCCACCTTGGGATTAAAAGTCCCCTGCTCTACCGGATGAGCTAACGGCCCGCCGAGGAGCGTATCGGCTCTGTCTCGTGCTGCTTGCTCCGCTGCTTCGCCCTGCTTCGCCGCAACCCCGGTGGCTCAATGGGAGGAACGGCCGGCGGCGATGACCACCGCGGATGGTTGGTTGCCGACGGTGACCCGTCCGATCACCGACCGGTTGACCAGGTCCACGTGCACGAGGGTGCCGTCGCCGCCGCACACCCACGCCGTCGAACTGTCCGGCGCCAGTGCCAACCCTTCGGCAGTGGTGCCCACGTCGATTCCCGGACCGGCTTCTCTGGTCAACAGGTCGACCGGGGTGACGCTGTCCCCGCCGCTCACATAGACGGTGGTCGGCGACAGCCCGGCGATCCCGGTGGGGTTTGCTGCCAGATAGATTGCCGGCGCCGGCACCAGGCCGGGGAGGCTGATCGGAGTCACGGCGCTGGTCTGGAAGTTGGCGACCAGGGCGGTCGTCCCGCCGGCGGCGATGAAGACGTCGACCGGTTCAGGCCCGACACCGACCGGGGTTCCGGCCACCAAGGAGGGCAAGGAGATGGGCGTCACGGTTCCGTCCTCGTAATTGGACACCAGGGCCAGGCTTCCGTTGGGTGCGATGGCGATGGCCACCGGCTGCCTTCCCACCGCGATCGGTCGGTCCAGCTCGCAGTGACGGAAGGTCGAGCGGTGTCACCGTGTTGTCGTCGAAGTTGGCCACCAGTGCAAGGGCGCCGTTGGGTGAGACCGCGACGGCATCGGGTTCGAGGCCGACGGTCACCTGCTTGACGACGGTTCCGCTGGCCACGTCGATCTCGGAGACGGTGTCGACGCCCTTGTTGGCGACCAGGATGTCGTCGCCGTCTGGGGTGACCGCCAACGCCGCCGGCAGGGTGCCGGTGGTGATCGGTTTGAGGGCCTTGGACGTCACCGTGTCGACCACGGCGACGGTGTTGCCCGGATTGGCCACGCTCGCCCCAGTCGCCACATAGGCGGTGGGGGTCGTCGGCGATGCCACCGCCGATCCGGATGTGCAACCGGCCAGCAGGCCCAAAGGAAGGGCGAGTGCCAGCGCGCCCAAGCTTGCGCATACACGCCCCCTCCAGTCGGTGGCTCCCATGTCAGGCACCTTCACCGCCACCGGCGACTCACCCACGCGAGCAGGCGGCACCCGGCTCGAGGGCCGCACCCCGCCATCCGGCCTGATCGGTGACCGGGAAGAAGTCGCCGGTGGCTCCGTCCTGCTCGTACGCGACCGGCGGCGGCGCTCCGGCGGCCAGCTCCGACACCGCCTCCACCAGGGCGTCGATGTCCTGGCCCGACGTGCCCAGCCCGGCGCTGGCCCGCACCGCCCCGGGTACCTGACGATGATCGCCTCGAAGGACGTCGCTGCGATAGGCCTCGACCGCCGCCTCGGTCAGACCGAGGAGGCGGACCACGTAGGGATGGGCACAGAAGCACCCGTGACGCACGGCGATCCCGTACTCCGCGCTCAGCCGTGCCGCTACCAGGGCGTGGTGCATGCCGTCGATGGTGAATGCGGCCACTGGCAATGTCTCCACCAGCTCGGCGGGTGAGGGCGGCTCCCCTCCTTGCTGCGACCCCGGGGGACCGAGCAACCGGACCCCCTCGATCGATGCCAGTCCCTCGACCAGTCGATGGGCGAGGCAGCGCTCATGGGCGATGATCGAGGTCCAGCCGATGTCGCCGAGTGCGTCGATGGCGGCATGCAGCGCCACCGCGCCGACCACGTTGGGCGAGCCGGCCTCCTCCCGGTCCGGTGGGGCGGTCCAGATGACCTCGTCCAGTCCGACCAGGTCTACGGCTCCGCCCCCGGCCAGGAAGGGGTCGCCGGACTCGAACAGCGAGCGCGGACCGATGAGCGCGCCAGAGCCGAATGGTGCGTACAACTTGTGGCCGCTGAACGCCAGGTAGTCGGCGGCGGCGGGGAGCGGCCGGTGCGGTGCAAGTTGCGCAGCGTCGACTACCACGGGGACGCCGCGTTGGTGGGCGGCGTCGATGATGGCGTCGAGCGGAGGCAGCCACCCGGTCACGTTGGAGGCACCGGTCACCGCCAGCAGGGCGGCCGAACGACCCGCGTCGAGTGCGGCGCACACTTCGTCGACGGTGAAGGTCCCTTCGGGCGAGCACTCGACGTAGCGACGCTGGGCCACCCGTCCCCAGGGCAACAGGTTGGCGTGGTGTTCGATCACGGTTGTGACCACCGTGTCCGTTCGCTGCAGGCGCAGCCGATAGGCCAGGTGGTTGATGGCCTCGGTGGTGTTCCGGCAGAGGATGGCCACGTCGTCACCATCCGGGTGCACGTCCGGCGAAACCGAGGACGGCGCGCCGGGCCTCCTCGTAGGCCGCGGTGGCATGCCTCGATCGGAAACCGGCCCCCCGGTGGACGCTCGAGTACCAGGGGAGGAATTCGTTGACACGCTGGGCGGCACCGGGGAGGGCCTGGGTCGAGGCGGCCTGGTCCAACTCGACCGCCTGACGATCCACGCCGTCGAGGCAGGGCACTCGCTGTCCGGATCCGACGAGGTCGGCCAACGGGTCCGCTGGATCGCGGCCGACGCGGGCCTCGATGCCGGGGGTCATCTCCACCTCGTCACCCTACGGGTCTGTCATCGGTGCGGCGGGTACGATCCCTCTCATGGAGACCGAGGTGACCGCCGACGATACCCAGGGCAGCCGAGCGGACGGACCCCACGATTCCGGCCATGCCGACTCCCGTCCTGCCGGTCGGCGCGGCGCCGCTTTCGCCGGAGACGTCGGTCGACGAGGTCGACCGCGTGCTCGACCAGGTAGAGCTGGCCCTCTCCCGCCTGGACGACGGCACCTACGGCCAGTGCGCCACCTGCGGATCTGCCATCGACGATGCCCACCTGGCCGACAATCCGATGGCCCGTGCACTGTCCGCAGTGCGAGACAGAGGCGAGCACAGCCGAATAGTCGCAGGGTCCGGGAGGGCGCGCGGGTTACCGGTCGACCCGGCTTCTACAGGACGTAACCGGTGACGTCGAGGAACGCCTGCACATGGGGGACCGGGCCGCCACCGCCCCAGACGATCGAGACCTTGCCCAGGTTCCCACCGGTCCCGAAAGCCACCGACACCGCGTTGGAGATGGCGAAACACCCGGCACCGGCGTTGATGTTGGCGGTGGCCGGTGTGGCCGCTCCTGCCGGAAAGATGGTGGTCACCCCGTAGCCGTTGAGCAACGCCCCGCCCACTCCGGAGATGGCGAAGTTGCCGACGATGCCGGTGGCGCCGGCAGGAATGCCGTCGGCCCCGGCGATGACGCTCGATGTGTGCACCGTCGCCCCGGGCGCGAGCGGTCCGGTGATGCCCCCGACGCCGGTCACCGTGTCGATCACCCTCACCGGCTCGATCTGCACCGTGCTGGTCATCGGCTTCCATGTGTTGCCTGCGTAGGAGTAGTGGAGCGATCCATCGCTCAGAACGATGAACTGTCCGGGTGCCGAGGTTGCCGGCAGGGTCGTCGTGCCAAACGGCTCGAGCCTCAGCGAAGCACCGGAGGCGTTCTGAGCCTGGACGCCGACCCCGGTGCTGTTGCCGACGCCGAGGACACCGGGGCCTTGGGTCGACAGCCGTTCCGCCGCCGGTGGTCACTCCCTGCACGCCGACGACCCCGGTGCCTTCGACGCCGATCGAGCCGGGGGTCATCAGGGGCGACTGTCCCTGCACGCCGATGAAACCGGTATTGGACGTACCCAATGAGGCCCACCCCGCCGCCGTTCACTCCGCATGGATCGCCGGGAGTGTGGCGTCGTTGTTGACGACCCAGAGTCCGCTTCCCTCCAGCGCGGTGGTATTGGTCTCGCTGGTAGCCGAGTTCAATGCACCCATGACCACGTCGTCCCCGGTTGCCGCACCGGCCTGGCCCGAGGTCAGCGCGTTGCCTACGGCGGCCACCCCCACCGCGGCCACGCCGACCGCACCCATCTTGAACAGCCTTCGACGACTGGTCGGACCTTCGACCGGATCGTCCGGGGAACTGCCGGCCGGCTCGACGGCCTCACCGTCGATGAGCTCGAATCCGTCGGTCATCATTCCTCCCCGGGTCGGTGAGTCCTGATGAACACTAAGTCCGTGGGCCCGATGCGACGGGGACCCACGGCTCCGCTGTATCAGTGGTTGGCTGCGACGGCGCTATCTGTCGCACGACGCCGGTGGCTATCGCACGAAGCCGATGCAGGGGTGCCTGTTACTTCTTGGTCTCCCAGAAGATCTTGTCGATCTCGGCGATCTGGGCGAGGAGCTCGTCGGCCACCTTGACGTCGGTCGACTTCTTGACCTCGCCGGCCTTCTTGGTGGCCTTCCAGAAGAGATCGTGCAGCTGGGGATACTTCTCCAGGTGCTCGGGCTTGAAGTAGTCGGTCCACAGCACCCACAGGTGGTGCTTGACCAGCTCGGCCCGCTCCTCTTTGATCAGGATGGCCCGGGTCTTGAAGGCCTGGTCATCGGAGGCGTTGTACTTCTCGACGGTGCCCTTGACCGATTCGGCCTCGATGCGGGCCTGGGCCGGGTCGTAGACGCCGCAGGGCAGGTCGCAGTGTGCGTGCACCACCCTCGGTGCAGAAAAGCGGTCGACGGTGGCGAGCAGGTGGTCTGCGATGCGCATGGCGGTGCTCCTTTTCATCGGTGGGACATCGGTGTCATCGGTGTCTCATCGGTGGATGACGCTGGTCATCTGATGCAGAGTGGGTCATGGTGCGGTACCGGGTCACCTTACCCAGGTTCACAACTCGCCGAACGCTCCCGGTCCGGTCCGGCCCACGGCTGGTGTCGGAGGGGAGTCACCCGATGAGACGCGCCATGGTCTCGGTGGGCCTCGCCCTGTCGGCCGCTGCAGTGTGGCAATCGTTCCGCCGGGTCGAGGTGGTCGGCACCTCGATGGCACCTGCCCTGCTCCCCGGTGACCGTCTGGTGGTGATCGGCCGGCCCTGGCTGCGACAGCCCTGGCCCGAGCCCGGAGCGGTCATCGCCGTGCGGGATCCCCGACTGCCGGAGCGCATCCTCATCAAGAGGGTCGCCGAGCTCCACCGACAGACCGGGACTCTGGACGTGGTGGGCGATGCCCCCTTGGCCAGCACGGACAGCCGGACCTTCGGCTCGGTGCCCCGTTCGTCGATCGTCGGTCGGGCGGTCTACCGGTACGCACCCGCAGGTCGAAGCGGGCCTGCACCCTGGCCGGCAGAGTACGATCAGGCGTGATGCCCAGCCATACCGACGAACTCGAGCGCATTCTGACCAGCACCTACCTCGATGGCATCGACGGCCGGTCCACCGCCGAGATCCGAGCCATGCGCACCGAGTGCCAGCAGGCCGAGCAGGCCCTGTCCTACCTCCGCAAGCTCATCCAGGGTCGACTGGACATCGTCCACACCTACCTCGAGCACCCCGGTTCGGACGCCTTGCGCGATCTGGGCGCACTGGTGAACGACCTGCCCGGCATCCTGTCCTCGGGTCCCGGGCGCCCTCCCGGCCCCGGCCACCTCCCGCTGCTGCTCTCCCCGGACACCGAAGCGGCCGATCTCACCGCCGAGCTCGACGCCGTGCTCGGGGCCGACGAGATCGGCACGCTCGCCGATCTGGACCTCGATGCGTTGAACGACATCGCCGCCCGGCTCGAGGTCATCGAGCGCCGGGTGTCGGCCGAGCGTCGGGCCCTGCACGAACGGATCGACACCCTGCAGGCCGAACTGGTCGACCGCCACAAGACCGGGCGTGCCTCGGTCGACGGTCTCCTGTCGTGAAGGACCCGGTCCGCTCGGAAGGAACTCAGTTCGTCAAAGAGCTACCCGAGCGGTTCAACGAGCTGGGTTCGTTCATCCGTGAACAGCGGAGCTCAGCGCGACTCTCGTTGAGGAGGCTCTCCGAGTTGGCCGGCATCTCCAACCCGTACCTCAGCCAGATCGAGCGCGGACTGCGGCGGCCGTCGGCGGAGATCCTGCAGCAGATCGCCAAGGCCTTGCGCATCTCGGCGGAGACCCTCTACGTGCAGGCCGGCATTCTCGAGAAGCCCGACGGCGACACCGACCTGTCCCGTCACATATTCGCCGACCGCCATCTGACCGAGGAGCAACGGCAGGCGATGATGCGGATCTACCTCTCGTTCCGGCATGAGAACGACGATCAGGCGGAGGGCAATCGGGTGAGGGCGACTGATGTCGTCCGGTCGGACCGGCCGGAGGATTCCGCCGTTGCCGGCAGCGGTGCCGGCGCGGGACCACGGTGGCGGTTCTTCGGCGGCAGCTGGATGATCTCGACCGACCGGTAGGATCGGCGGCGCATGAGGCGTCTCGCGGTCCTTTCCCTGCACACCTCGCCCCTGGCCCAACCCGGCACCGGGGACGGCGGCGGCATGAATGTCTACGTTCGCGAGCTCTCGTCGGCACTGGCCCGGGCCGGGGTGGTGTGCGATGTGTTCACCCGGTCGTGGAGCGATGACCTGTCGGCCACGGTGGCCATCGAACCGGGCCTGCGGGTGCATCACATCGCCGCCGGCCCGCCCACACCGCTTCCCAAAGAGTCCCTGCCCTCGGTGGTCGAGGAGTTCGCCGACGGCGTGCTCAAACGAATGGACACCTCGGACGGCTTCGGTGCCGACGAGGATCTTCCCTTCGACGCCGTGCACGCCAACTATTGGCTCAGCGGTATGGCCGGCCATGTGATCAAGCACCGGATGAACCTGCCGCTGGTCTCCACCTTTCACACCCTCGACCGGGTCAAGGCCGAGTCCAGCCCCGAGGAGGTGCAAGGCCGACGCCCAACACCAGCGGGCCGAAGCCGAGTCCGCCATCATCCGGTGCTCCGACACGGTGTTGGCGTCGTGTTCGGTCGAGGCGGCGCAGATCTCCGATCTGTACCACGCCGATCCGTCCCGCATTCGCATCGTGGCCCCCGGCGTCGACCACGCCTTCTTCGGTCCCGGTGATCGCCGTCAGGCCCGACGGGCGCTGGCCCTCGGGAAGAACGGACCGCTGCTCCTGTTCGTGGGCCGCATCCAGCCCCTCAAGGGGGTGGAGGTGGCCGTGCGCACGCTGGCCGCGTTGGGCCGCGACTACCCCGACGCCAGACTGGTCATCGTCGGCGGTCCGAGCGGACCTCGCGGGGAGGCCGAGGTCGAGCGGGTGGTCGCCCTGGTCGACGATCTCGGTCTGGCCGGCAGCGTCGACTTCGTCCCGCCCCGCCCCCACGAGCTGCTCTCCACCTACTACCGGGCAGCCGATGTCTGCCTGGTTCCCAGCCGGTCCGAATCCTTCGGCCTGGTGGCGCTCGAAGCCGCCGCCTGCGGGACACCGGTGGTGGCCTCCGACGTGGGCGGCCTGCGCAGCCTCATCGACCACGGGCGTACCGGCTACCTGGTCGAGGACCCGAACGCCGAGTCGTTCGCCGGGTGGGTCCGTCAGATCGTGGCCGAGCCCCTGCTGGCCGAGCGGCTGAGCACCGGGGCCGTTCTGCGGGCGCGCCGGTATACCTGGGCCCGCGCCGCCCACCTCCTCCGCGAGATCTACGCCGAACTGACCGTGGGCCGTCTCGTCGAGTGCTCGTGATCGACCGCTGGGGCGGCATTCTCGGTCCGGAGGAGCGGGAGGCGGTCTGTCTGCTCATCGATCGCTGGGCGGAGCGGGAGCTGGCCGCCGGCGGAGCGGTGGTGGCGGTCGACCGCCAACCGGGGGGGGACCCGATCACCGGGGCGCCCCGGTGGTACCTCCGGCTGGCCGGGGACGAGAAGGAGTACGTGACGGTGTGGTTGACCCTGCGGCAACGCACCCTGCACCACGAGACCCAGTTCATGCCCGGTCCCGAGACCAATGTGGAGGCCACCTGGGAGTACCTCCTCAAGAAGAACGCCGACCTCCTCGGCGTGTGCTTCGCCCTCGGACCCGAGGAGGCCGTCTATCTGGTGGGTCGGGTCCCGGTCGAGCGGGTCGACGAGGCGGAGCTGGATCGCATCATGGGGGTCTCGCTGGCCGCCACCGACGAGTGCTTCCCGACCGCCATGACCATCGGCTACGAAGGGCGGTACCGTCGCCGGCCGCCGTCGCAGCGGGTCTCCGTCCGGGTGACCACGACGCCGAAGTTGCTGGTGGTCGGGGGTGGAAAGATGGGAACCGCCCTGGTCACCGGGCTGATCGCCGCCGAATGGGCCCCGGTGGGGGATCTGGCGGTCAGCGATCCCGACCCGGTCCGGCGCCGGATTCTCCACGCGAGCCCATCCCGGCCTTGCGGTGGTCGAGGGCCCTGTTCCCGCCGATGCCGCCCTGTTGGCGGTCAAGCCGGACGTGGCCGAGGCGGTGCTGGGCACCCTGGCCGCCGTCGGGATCGCCCGGGTGCTCTCGATCGTGGCCGGTCTGTCGTCGGCCCGCCTGGAGGCGGCCCTCGGATCGGGTGCCGTGGTGGTCAGGGCCATGCCCAACACGCCCGCGCTGATCGGCGCCGGGGTGGCCGCCATGTCCGGGGGCAGCGCGGCCAACGCCGGACGATCTCGACTGGGCCGAGGGGATCCTCGGATCGGTGGGAAGCGTGGTCAGGCTGCCCGAGCGCCAGCTCGACGCGGTGACCGGCGTCTCCGGATCGGGGCCGGCCTACGTCTTCCTGGTCGCCGAGGCGATGATCGAGGCGGGGGTGATCGCCGGCCTGTCCCGCGAGATCAGCCGCCGGTTGGTGGTGGACACCGTGCTCGGCTCCGCCCGGATGATGGCCGAAACCGGGGAGGAGCCCGGCGAGCTCCGCGCCGCGGTGACCTCGCCGGGGGGCACCACCGCGGCGGCGCTCCGCACCCTCGAGCTCAAAGCGGTGCGATCGTCGTTCATCGAAGCGGTGGCCGCGGCCACCGAGCGCTCCCGCCAGCTGGGACGCTGACCAGGTGGGGTGAGGAGTTGGTGACGTCGGCCGGACCCCGGGGCGGTGCCGTCGGCGGTGAGCGGCGGTCCGACCGCTGCCGGCCCTGTTCTTCCTTTCCGACTACGGGACGGCCGACGAGTTCGTCGGCGTGGTCCATGCCGTCCTCCATCGCCTGGCGCCGTCTGGTTCCGGTCATCGACCTGTCCCACCAGATCCCGCCCTTTGACGTGTCCGGCGCCGCCGCCCTGCTGGCCCGGTGCGTCCCCTACCTCGGCGCCGGGGTGGTGCTGGCGGTGGTCGATCCGGGGGTGGGAACCGACCGCCGGGCGGTGGCGGTGCGGACGGCCGCCGGGACCGCCCGGCGGGACGGTTGGTCGGTGCCTTCGGGGTCGGCCCGATCGGGCCGAGCGGCCCCTCCGGAGGGCCCGTCGTGGTTGGTCGGCCCGGACAACGGCCTGTTGACCGGGGCGGCCGCGCTCCTCGGTGGGGCGGAGGAGGTCGTCGCCCTCCGGTTCGGACGGTGGGGGACGGCGCCGACCCGATGGTGGGATCGACCGACCCGGGCCCACCTTCGCCGGCAGGGACGTCTTCGCCCCGGCCGCCGCCCACCTGGTCAACGGGGGCGATCCGGCCCTGCTGGGCGTGGCCGTCGATCCGGCGTCCCTGGTCGCCGCGCCCGCCGATCAGATCAGCCGCCATTGCCGGCGAGCCCATCCGGGTCGGATCGACGGTGACCACCTCGGTGATCTCGATCGACCGGTTCGGCAACGCACAGCTGGCGCTCCGTCCCCACCTCCTCGACGAGATCGGCCTGGCGCCCGGTGGGTTGGCCGAGGTGACCGTTCGACCGATGCCGGGCGCGGCGGTCCGGACCGGCGGAGCCGGCACTGCCGTCGGCCGGAATGCCTTCGAACCAGACGGTGCCGGCCCGCCGGGTGGTGGCGTTCGCCGAGCTCGCCGCCGGCGAGTTGGGCCTGGTCACCGACGGCAACGGGCGGGTCGCCCTGGTCCTGGACCGGGCGTCGGCTGCCCACCGGCTGCACCTCTCCGGGGCGGGAGCCGAGGTCAGCATCTCCCCGCTCCACCACCACCGGGGCTAGACCGGGCTTTCCGCCCTGTGACCCGGGGTCGTACGATCCGGGCAGTGCCCAGCGACCCGTCCTCGCCCGTTCCGGATCAGCGCCCCAGTTCCCCGGCGGTCCCTCGGGGCGGAGCGATCGACGGATCCCCGAAGCCACCGTGGCCCGGCTGCCGGTGTACCAGCGGATCCTCGAGGAGCTGTTGCGTTCGGGCACCACCACCGTCTCGCTCGGAGCTACTGGCTTCGGCAGCGCAGCTCAACGCGGCCAAGGTGCGCAAGGACCTTTCGCTTCTGGGGTCGTTCGGAACCCGCGGCGCCGGCTACGACGCCGCCTTTCTCATCGAGCAGATCGACCGGCAGCTCGGTCTCGATCGGGTGTGGCCGGTGGTCATCGCCGGCATCGGGAACCTGGGACGTGCCCTGGCCCGGTCCCAGGGGTTTGCGGCCCGCAACTTCGACGTCACCGCCCTGTTGGACACCGATCCGGCCATCATCGGCGAACGGGTGGACGGGGTGGAGGTGCGGCACCTCGACGACCTGCCGCTCATCGCCGCGGCGGTGCCTCTGGCCATCGGGGTGATCACCACCCCGGAGTCGGCGGCCCAACGGGTGGCCGACCTGATGGTCGGCGCCGGCGTTCGTTCGATACTCAATTTCGCTCCCCGGGTGCTCGAGGTTCCCCAGGACGTGCTCCTGCGCTATGTCGACCTGAGCATCGAGTTGCAGGTGATGAGCTTCTACCAGGCCCGCCGGAGCGACGCCGCCGGCAACGGCCCCATGCCGATCATCCGATCGATCGGACTGAGTCCCAAGTCGACCGAGTGATCCGGCGGCGGGACCGCGAGGCGGCGACACGCGGACGGCGGCCGGCGAATGGGGGCTCGATCGCCGGTGGCAACCGCCCGATGTGGGAATCCCCCTGGACCCGCCCTACTCTTGGAGGGTGGACGTCGTGCCGGCACCCCCTGTGAGCCATCGACCGAACCGGGCATTCCCCGAGGTGGTGGCCCGGTGTCGGTGATCGTGGTCGGCCTCGAGCAGCGCCACTCCTCCTTCACCCTGCTCGAACGGGTGGCGGTTCCCGACAGCGACCTTCCCAAGGCGCTCGGGCGTCTGCGGGACAAATCCAACCTGTCCGAGGCGGTCATCCTCTCGACCTGTCTGCGCACCGAGATCTATGCCGTGGTGGAGCGCTTCCACGACGGCGTGGCCGAGATCGAGGAATTCCTCGCCACCATCAGCGGCACCCCGGTCGAGTCGCTGACCGAACACCTCACCGTCCGGTTCGATGACGATGTCATCAGCCATCTCTTCTCGGTGGCCGCGGGGCTCGACTCGGCGGTGATCGGTGAGTCCGAGGTCCTCGGGCAGGTGCGACGGGCCTGGGAGCGGGCGCCGGAACGAACAGGTCTGCGGGCCCGGTGCTCGGGGCGCTCTTCCGCCACGCAGTCGAGACCGGCAAACGGGTCCGGTCGGAGACGGCGATCGCCCGGGGCATCACCTCGCTGTCGCACGGCGCGGTGGCCCTGGCCGCCGACCGTCGGCCGGGTGGACTGGCCGGTGCCCGGGTTCTCGGTGGTGGGGGCCGGGGAGATGGGCGAAGGGGTGACCCAGGCCCTGGTCGCCCACGACGTGGCCAGTCTGGTCATGGCCAATCGCACCTCGGACAGGACCGAGGGGGTGGTGGCCGGGCTGCCCGAAGGGATGGGCGACCGGGTGTCAGCGCCGCTTCGTTGGACGACCTCGGCCGGCATCTGGCCTCCTCGGATGTGGTCTTCACCTCGGTGGGCACCACCCATCCGGTCATCGACCGCCCGATGGTCGAACAGTCGATGATCGGGCGCGGGCCCGACGCATCCGCTGTTGATCATCGATCTCGGCGTGCCCCGCAACGTCGATCCGTCGGTGTCGGCACTCGACGGGCTGGAGCTGTTGGACATGGAGGTGCTGCGCGCCGCCGTCGCCGACGCGCTGTCCGGCCGCCGGGAGGAGGTGTCCGATGCCAGCCGGATCGTCAACGACGAGGTCGAGCGGTACCGGGTGGCGTCCCGCGCCCGTGATGCCGCTCCCATGGTGTCCGCCCTCCGGTCCAGAGTGGAGCGGGCCCGCCAAGCCGAATTCGATCGGCAGCGCTCGAAGCGCTCGGAGTTGTCGGACGACGCAGTGGGAACAGGTCGACTCGGTGACTCGGGCCATGGTGGCGAAGCTGCTCCACCAACCGACGGTGGCACTCAAGGACGCGGCCGGAACCCCGAGGGGCGAGCGTCTGGTCGAAGCGCTCCGAACGCTGTTCGACCTGTAGTCGGTGACCGTTCCGTGCCCGCCGTAGCCAGACGATCGGCGCTCCGATTGGCCACCCGGGGCTCGCCCCTGGCCCTGGCCCAGGCCCGCAGGGTCGCAGGACTGCTCGAAGCGATCGGCGTGGCCTCGTCGCTGGTGGTGGTCGAAACCGAGGGCGACAAGAGGATCGATGTGCCGCTCGACCGCCTCGGCGGCCAGGGCGTGTTCGTCAAGGAGGTCCAGGCTGGCGGTGCTCCGGGGGAGCGCCGATGCCGCGGTGCATTCGGCCAAGGACCTGCCGGCCTCCTCCGACCATCTGGTGGGCGGGGTTGGTGTTGGGCGCGTTCCCCGAACGGGCCGATCCACGCGATGTGCTGGTGGGTGGTGCGCTCGGCTCCCTCTCCACCGGGTCGATGGTGGCCACCGGTTCGGCGCGGCGGCGGGCGCAGCTCGGCCAACCTCCGTCCCGACCTGGTCTTCACCGGCCTGCGGGGGAATCTGGCCACCAGGCTGCGCGCCGTCGGCACCGGCGGGGTTGCCGCCGTGGTGGTGGCCAAGGCGGCGCTCGACCGCCTGGCATGGGCACCGAAGGCCGGGACGCCGATCGAGGTGCTCGAGCCCGAGGTGATGATCCCCCAAGTGGGACAAGGGGTGCTGGCCGTTGAGTGCCGGGCGGACGACGAGGTGACCCACCAGGCGCTGGCCGCCATCGATGACCTGGCCGTACGAGCCCTGGTCACCGCCGAGCGTGCCTTCTTGTCCGAGCTGGGTGGCGGGTGCACGCTGCCGGTCGGGGCCCATGCCGTCTTTGCCGGAGCCGGAACGGAGCCCACCCCCGGCCAGAACGTCTGCGGCCCCATTCAACTGACCGGAATGCTGGCATCGGGTGACGGACGGGTGGTGCTCCGCCACCGATTGTTCGGGGAGCGGCCGGAGGATCTGGGTCGTGCCGTGGCCAGGTATCTGCTCGAGGATGGCGGCGGAGGGCAGTTCGTCGAGTGGGAGCTGCCCCCTCTGTCGCGGGAAATCGTTGACATGCAGGTGGAGGGGTGACGGTTGCGCTGATCGGCGCCGGGCCCGGCGACCCCGGCCTTCTCACCCGACGCGGCGCCGAACTGCTGGGTCGTGCCGATGTGGTCATCTACGACCGGCTCATCGGACGGCAACTCCTCGAACTGGCGCCGGCCGATGCCGAGCTCATCGACGTCGGAAAACTACCGGGCGAAGCGGACCGACAGTCGGCCATAAACGCACAGTTGATCGAACACGGCCGCTCGGGCCGTCGTGTGGTCCGGCTCAAAGGGGGAGACCCCTTCGTCTTCGGCCGGGGTGGTGAGGAGGCAGAGGCCCTTCGGGTTGCCGGAGTCGGGTACGAGGTGGTGCCCGGGGTGAGCTCGGCCTTTGCCGCCCCGGCGGCGGCCGGTATCCCGGTTACCCATCGCGGGCTGGCCACGTCGGTGAGCGTGGTGACCGGACACCTGGGTGGCTCGTCGCCACTCGGGGTCGACTGGGACGCGCTGGGCCGCTCCGGGGGAACCCTGGTCATCCTGATGGGAATGTCGGAGCGGGCGAGGATCGCCGAGGCGCTGATGGCCAGCGGCCGGGGCGCCGACACCCCGGTGGCCGTGGTGCACTGGGGGACCACCGACGGAACAACGGGTGGTCCATTCGATCCTTGCCGACCTGGCCTCCATCGAGCTGCCGACGCCCGCGGTGATCGTGGTCGGCGCGGTGGCCGAGCTCGACCTCGGCTCGACCGATGGCTCCGAGGGATCCGGATGACCGTCGACTCGCCACTCGCCGGTCGCAGCGTGGTGGTGACCCGGTCCCGGGCCCAGGCGTCGAGTCTGGTGGACCGGCTGACAGGCCTGGGCGCAACCGTCGTCGAGCTCCCGGTCATCGCCATCGGCGACCCGGCGGACGGCGGCGCGGCCCTGTCTCGACGCGGCGGGCCGTCTTGTCCGACGGGGCCTACCAGTGGGTGGCGGTCACCTCTTCCAATGCCGCCGCCCGTCTCTTCGCCGCGCTCGACGGCCGGACCGTACCGGCCACGGTGCGCTGGGCGGCGGTGGGTGCGGTCACCGCCCGCACGCTCGACGACGCGGGATTCCCACCGGCGCTGGTGCCGGAGGTGTCGATGTCCGAGGCGTTGGCCGAGAAGTTTCCGGCGGTCCCCCCGGGGCCTCCCGGTCTACCGGCGGGGACGCTCGGAGGACTGCGCCCACCGTCCTGTTCCCACGGGCGGAGACGGTGCGTGGTGCGCTGGCCGCAGGGCTGAGGGCCAAAGGGTGGGTGGTCGACGAGGTGATCGCGTACCGCACGGTGGCCGATGACCCCGGGCCCCAAGCGGTGGCCGCCGCCCGGCGAGCCGATGCCATCGCCTTCACCTCGTCGTCCACGGTGGATCGGGCCGTCGCGCTGCTCACCACCGGCGGCGTGCCACCGATGGTGGCTTCCATCGGCCCGATCACCTCGAACTCGGTCCGTGCTGCCGGGCTCGAGGTGGCGGTCGAGGCCGGCGTGCATACCGTCGACGGGCTGGTCGACGCCCTGGTCGGTGCCCTCGGTGCCGGGGCGCCGTCGACGCCGACCAATCGGTGACCGGCCAACCCCCTGTCGTAAGCTGGGTTACCGTGCCGATCGATTCGTCCACCAGCCCCGGCCGGCGGACCGGCCGGGCCGCATTTCCGGCCACCCGCATGAGGAGGCTCCGGGGCAGCCCGGCGCTGCGCCGGATGGTGGCCGAGTCCCGACTGGGCGTCGATGATCTGGTCGCCCCCTTGTTCGTCGCCGATGGGCTGGACGAGCCCCGGCCGGTGCCGTCGATGCCCGGTGTGGTGCAGCACACGGTCGATTCGTTGGCGGTGGAAGTCAAGCGACTCTGCGGCCTGGGCGTTCCGGGGATAATGCTGTTCGGGTTGCCCCGGAGCGAGGACAAGGACCCCACCGGATCGGCCGCTCTTCGGGTGGGTGGGATCACCCAGCGGGCGCTGGCCACCGTGCGCGACACGATCGGCGATGAGCTGGTGGTGATGGCCGACTGCTGCCTCGACGAGTTCACCGATCACGGGCATTGCGGGGTCATCGACGAGGTCACCGGCGACGTGGACAATGACGCCACCGTGCGCCTCTATGCCCAACTGGCGGTGTCTCAGGCCGGCGCCGGTGCCGAGGTGATCGCACCCAGCGGGATGATGGACGGACAGGTGGGCGCCATCCGGGAGACTCTCGACGGTGCCGGGCACCAGGGCACTGCCATTCTGGCCTACGCGGCCAAGTACGCCTCGGCCCTCTACGGACCGTTCCGGGACGCCGCCGAGGTGACCATCGCCGACGGAGGTGACCGCCGGCGCTACCAACAGGACCCGGCCAACCGCCGGGAGGCGATGGCCGAGGTTGCCCTCGATGTCGGAGAGGGCGCCGACATGGTGATGGTCAAACCGGCCATGACCACCCTCGACGTCATCGCCGAGGTGCGCGCCGCGTTCGACGTGCCGGTGGCCGCCTACCACGTCAGCGGGGAGTACGCCATGGTCAAGTCGGCGGCCGAGCGCGGCTGGATCGACGGCCGGAGCGTCGCCCTCGAGCAGCTCACCGCGGTAAAACGAGCCGGCGCCGACTTCATCCTGACCTACTTCGCCGGCGAGCTGGCCGAGATGATCGGTGGCTGACGACTCGGCGTCATCGGTGCTGTTCGAGAGGGCCAGGGCGGTGATCCCCGGCGGGGTCAACTCACCGGTGCGCTCGTTCCGCTCGGTCGGGGGCCATCCCTACTTCGTCACCCGCGGCGAAGGGGCGTACGTGTGGGACGCCGATGGGAACCGGCTTCTCGACTACGTCCAGTCCTATGGTGCCTCCCTCCTCGGTCACGCCCATCCGAAGGTGGTCCAGGCGGTCACTGACGCGGCGTCACGAGGAACCACCTTCGGTGCTCCGACTGCCGGGGAGGTGCTGCTGGCCGAGGCCATCTGCGCCCGGGTGGAGGGTTGCCGGCAGGTCCGACTGGTGTCGTCGGGTACCGAGGCGGCCATGAGTGCTGTCCGGGTGGCGCGGGGCTTCACCGGGCGCTCGCGGATACTCAAGTTCGCCGGGTGCTACCACGGCCACTCCGACGGGCTCCTGGCCGCTGGGGGCAGTGGCGTGGCCACCCTGGGGCTGCCCGACTCGGCGGGCGTACCCGCGGCAATGGTGGCCGAGACGGTGGTGGCTCCTTTCAATCAGGTCCCCGAGCTCGACGAGCGGGTGGCCTGTGTCATCGTCGAGCCGGTGGCCGCCAACATGGGCCTGGTGAGCCCGTCGGCGGGATTCCTGGTGGGACTGCGCGAGGCATGCGACGCCGCCGGTTCGCTACTGATCTTCGATGAGGTCATCACCGGGTTCCGCCTGGGCGTGACCGGGGCGTCGGGTTGGTCCCGGGTCGTCCCCGACCTGTGGTGCTTCGGGAAGGTGATCGGTGGCGGGATGCCGGTCGGCGCCTTCGGGGGGCGGGCCGATGTCCTGGCGATGCTGGCGCCTGACGGCCCGGTGTACCAGGCCGGCACCCTGTCCGGCAATCCGCTGGCCACCGCCGCGGGTGTGGCCGTCCTCGACGCGGTGGACGAGGCTTGTTACGCGACGCTCTCGGCCCGGGTGGCCCGGTTCGGGTCCGCGTTGGCCGATGTGTTGTCGGCCGCCCTGTTGAAGGCCGGCACCTGCGACAGCCGGGGCCGACAGCTCGAGGCTCAGGTGCCGGTGGTCGGCCCGCTCTTCGGTCTGTTCTTCGCGCCGGTGGGGTCGGAACCGGTCCACGACTATGACGACGCCAGGGCCTCTGCGTCTACCGGCGTGTACCCGCGCCTGTTCCGGTCGATGCTGGCTCACGGTGTGGCCCTGGCCCCGGGCCCCTACGAGGTGGCCTTTCCGTCGATGGCTCACGGGGACGCCGAATTCGAGCGCACCCTGGAGGCCGCCGCCGAGGCCGCCGCCGAGGCCCTCGCCGCATGAGCCCCTGATGGTGGCCGGCTCGGCTCACGATCGCCGCAGCCACCGGCCCGGGGGAGGCACCGCGACGGTCCGACAACGGCGCCCTGGTCTGAGACAGTATTGGGGGAGACAGCGTGCTGGACGTCGAGTGGAGTGTGACGGGCCGTGACAAGGAGACGGCCCACCGGCGGGCGGGTGCCGACGTAAACCGGATCACTGAAGATCCTTGCCGACTCGGGGCGGGAGCGGCAGGATGACAGAACCGATGAACAGAGCCGGGGAGAGTCCTCGCCAACAGAGGAGAGGTCCATGACCGTCGGAATAACGGAGTTGCCTCCTGAAGGCATGCAACTCGGTGGCGTCGCCCTGGCCGGCGACGTTGAACGGGGCACCAAGACAACCGAAGGATTGAGCCTGCTGTTCACGACGGCGGGGATCACCGTGCAGGGCCCTCAACCCCAGATCGAGCGATTGCTGGTGTGGTCCGGTCTCGATTCCGCCAGCTGCCGAGAGAAGATCGTCCTCTCCGACGGTCGGAACGCGGCGGTCATGGAGCTCACCTCGGGCGGTCAGTCGATCCGGTTCCTGCTCCCCATGGACACGGTCACCCCGGGACAGGCCGCCTACCTCGACCAGGCGCTGCCGGCCTGGCTCTCCCGCTACAAGGTGGCGGCGACGACGGCACCACCGCCACCGCCCACGCCGACCCAGTCGACCCAGTCGACCCAGTCGACCCAGTCGACCCAGTCGACCCAACCCACGCCCCCCCAACCGCCCAGTCAGCCCACCGGCAAGGACGATCCGATGACCGGGGCCGCCGCCGGCGTGGGGGCCGCGTCGATGGCGACCACCTCGGCTACCAACGGATCGACCCGGGACACGCCAGAGGCGGTCGATGCTCCCCAGGACACCGCCAATCCATCGGCACCGGGGTCCGAGGCCCCGCCCCCGCCACCGGGATCGGGTGCCGGAACGGCGTCCACCAACCTGCCCGGACCCGCATTCGGCGGACAGGCATCCAGTGGAGCTCCCGGGTCGGGTTCGCTGCCCGGGCCGCCCTCGACCCCGTCCACCGAGTCGGCCCCGTCCATCGAGTCGGCGCCGCCGGCCCCACCTCCACCACCGCCGCCGGCGGGAACCGCCGGCTGGGAAGCTGCTTCCCCACCCCGGCCGACCACTGGCGGGTGGGACAGCCCTCCGCCCTCCGCCGAGTGGCCGATTGCCGGTGCCAATCCGCCGAGCGAGGATTTGGCCCCTCCGGCCAGAAAGACCAGGGGCTGGCGCAGATCCCGACCTCCGGTGGTGGCGCCGGCCGCCGCTGCGGTCGCCGCTCCGGTTCCCCCACCCGGCGCCCTGGCCCCGCTGCCACCGTCGGAGCCACCGGTTGATCCCATACCCCTCAAGCTGGACACGCCCCTCCCGCCCCCTCCGGCTACCGGCACCGGACCGGTGGTTTGGCAGCCTCCGGTCGACCCGGCTACCGGGACCGTCCTGTGGGATCAGGCAGAGGCGCCGGCCGTTGCTCCCCCGAAGAAGAAATCGGGTCGACGCAAGCGGACCAAGGGTGCGACAGTCGTCGGTGGCGCCACCGCCACCGCCCTCCTTGGCGCCTCTTCTGGTGCCGGCACCCCGGCGGCGGGATCGCCGACCGCGGTCATCCAACCGAAAGGGGATGCGCTCGCCGGTCTCGCACCGCCATCCGAACCCGGCGGTGACATCGGGGGGTCGCCGGCCGCAGCGCCGAAAAAGACCAACCGGACCCTGTTGTGGGTTCTCCTCGCGGTGTTGGTCGTGGTCATCGGTGGCGTCACCTACTTCGTGGTGAAGAACAAGAACACCACCACGGCGACAACGGTGGTGACCAACCCCAGCCCGTCGCCCGCGGTTGCCGACGCCGCTCTCGCCGCCACCATCAACCTGCGGCTGACCGATCTGCCCACCGGTTGGAGTCGGACCAGCGGCGCCGGTCAGGTGCCGACGACCTCCCTGGCCCCGCCCGCCGCACAGACCCGCGCCAATCAGACGCTCGCCTCGTGCCTCGGTCAACCCGTCGCGGTGGTGACCGGACTGTTCGGAGGGGGCACCCTTCCGGGTCAGAGCGCGTCGGTTCGATCGCCGACGTTCCAGAGTGCCGCCGACCCCAACTTCCAGATGTTCTCCGACACCAGGGTGATGCAGACCACGGAGGACGCGCGGTCCCTCGGCGTTCCGTTCACCAATGCCAATTTCGCCACCTGCTTCGGCCAGTACCAGTCGGCACTGGTGTCAGCAGCGGTGCCCGGGTCCACCGCCCAGGTGGAGACGGTGCAGCTCCAGTCCCCGGTCGGCATCAGTGGTTTCGGGTACCTGACCACGCTGACCGTGCCCAACCAGGGATCCCAGGTGATCGGGGAGGCGTTCATCGTGGGTGGCCGGATGGAGACCCTCATCGAGCCCACCACCAACGGACCGCCGGTTCCCTCGGGCCCATTCGGCGCTGCCTACAACTCGGTCACCGCGCGTATGGCCCAAGCTGTCGACAAGTAGGGCCGTCGACAAAGTGTCGACCAGTAGTGCCGGTCACACCCCTTCCGGGGCCAGCCGGGCGATGAGCGCCAGCGCCCGGTAGGCCGCCTCGGCGGGGCCGTTCTCTTCGGGCCGGAGGAGGTTGGCCATGATGCGGAGGATCCAGCTCATCAGGGGCTCCGAGTGCATGCCGGTGCCGACACACAGTTGCATGAGCTCGGGTCGGCTGATGACCCGGATGAAGGCGCGAGCTACCCGGAAGTAGAGCCCGTAGGCCTCATCGAGCCGGGTCTCGTAGCGCATCAGAGCCTCGACCCCGTCGCCACTGAGCGCCTCGCCCAACGAAGCCGCGGCCAGGCGGCCGGTCTCGTAGCCGTAGGCGATTCCCTCGCCGTTGAACGGGTTGATCGACCCGCCGGCGTCGCCGACCACCAAGGTGGTGGCACCGATCCGCGGGCCGACGGTCAGGCCCATCGGTAGCTTGCCGCCGGTTGGTGGGCCGAGACAGGTCGACGACGAAAGCTCCCATTCCTTGGGCGCCCCCAAGACGAAGTGGTCCATCAGCGTCGAGGTGTTGACTCCCTTCCAGCGCTTGTCGGTGGAGAGCAGACCCACCCCGACGTTGACCCGCCCGTCGCCCAGCGGAAAGATCCAGCCATACCCGGGGACCACCTTGCCGCGGTCATCCCGGATGTCCAGGTGGGATTCGATGAACGGCCGATCGTGACCGGGTGAGGAGTAGTACCCGCGCAGGGCCATGCCCATGGGTTGGTTGCGATCCCGGGAGGTGCCGAGCGCCCGTCCGAAGCGCGAGTTGGCCCCGTCGGCCACCACCACGTACTTGGCCCGCACCGGGCGGCTGGTTGCGGTGGCCTTGTCGATGACCACCGCGCCGACACAGGAGGGGAGCAGGGCCGCCTCCGGAGGGCGGGCCGTCGCCGCTGCGCCCGCGCCGGTCTCCTCCACGATCGGCTCGGTGGCCTCGGTGCCCTGCCATACCGTGGCCCCCGCCTTGACCGCTCGCTCGTTGATGATGGCGTCGAGGTCGTGCCGGGTGATGACGTAGCCGTAGGACGGAAAGCTCGGGTGCTCCGGCCAGGGCAGGTCCAGGACCCGACCGTAGGCGTGGGTGCGCAGGCCCGAGAAGCGGTGGGCTCCGGCCAGGGCCCCCTCGATCCCCATGTCGGCGATCTGTCGTACCGAGCGTGGGGTCAGGCCGTCGCCGCAGGTCTTCTCGCGGGGGAAGACCTTCTTCTCCACCAGGGCCACGTCCCAGCCGGCTTCGGCCAACCAGTAGGCGCAGGACGAGCCCGCAGGGCCTCCCCCCACCACCAGGACATCGTGCACGTGGCCGCCTCCGGCGCCTGAGCCGGCGGCCGTCCCGCCTCCGGCGCGTCGGCGGGTGGATCCCGGGGGGGTGACCGTGCTCACCACCCCAATGGTAGGTGGCGTTCGGGTGGGGTGGCACGCCCGGTCCCGACCGGTTTGGCCGCCGGCCCATCCGGGTCCCATCGATGTGCTCCGAGCGAGGGCAGCGTGGTAAAAACAGGTTGCTGTGGACGACTACCTCCCGATCCTTATCCTGTTGATCCTCGGATTCCTGTTCGCCGCCCTCTCCTTTGTCGCCTCGGCGATGCTCGCTCCCAGAAAACGGCCCACCGCGGCGAAGACCGCACCCTACGAGTGCGGCATCGTGCCCTCCATCGAACCCCCGGCGCGCTTTCCGGTCCGCTTCTACCTGATCGCCATGATCTTCATCATCTTCGACATCGAGATCGTCTTCCTCTATCCCTGGGCGGTGATCTTCCGACAGCTCGGGTCGTTCGGTCTGGTCGAGGTGGTGGTGTTCGCCGGCGTGGTGTTCATCTCCTTCCTGTTCCTGGTGAGCAACGGCGCGCTGACCTGGGGACCGGCCAAACAGTTGGTCGGAGCGATGCCGTCGCGCACCTCGGAATCGACCATCGCCCGTATCACGGCCGGATCGGGGGGTCCCGGCCGATCTACCCACGCGGTCGGTACCCGGTCACCCGGTGATCCGTCCGCGCCCGACACCACCGATCCAGACGCCCCGACCACCGGCGAGCCGGCACCGGTTCCGACCGGACCTGGCCGGGCCGCGTAGAACGGGGACGCGCCGGCCATGGGTCTCGAGGACCTGCAGCACAATTTTCTCACCGGACGTCTCGAAGACCTGGTCAAGTGGGCGCGTACCTACTCGATGTGGCCGGCGACGTTCGGGTTGGCTTGCTGCGCCATCGAGATGATGTCGGTGGGAGCGGCCGACTTCGATCTGGCCCGGTTCGGCATGGAGGTGTTCCGGGCCTCCCCCCGACAGGCCGATCTGATGATCGTGGCCGGACGGGTCTCCCAAAAGATGGCGCCGGTACTCCGCCAGGTCTACGACCAGATGATGGAGCCCAAGTGGGTTCTGTCGATGGGGGTGTGCGCCAGCACCGGGGGGATGTTCAACAATTACGCCATCGTGCAGGGCGTCGACCAGATCGTCCCGGTCGACGTGTACGCCCCGGGTTGCCCTCCGACTCCGGAGACCCTGATGCATGCCATCCTCACCCTCCACCAGAAGGTCCGTACCAACGACATCACCCACCGCGACCCGGCGGCGAGGCTGTCGAGCGACGAGGGTGGCGACACCGCAGATGCGCGTGACCACGGCGAGGAGATCACATCGGGGTGGACCCCGGATCGGCCCGACGCCGTGCACGTCGGCACGCCGAAACGCAATCCGGTCATCGCCCGCAGCGTCGGTGAGCCCCTGTGACCGTTGGCGGGACCGAGGTGACCGGCGGCGCGCCGGCGGTGAGCGAGTCGGGAGGAGGGTTGTCCCGCACTCCCGGTCGTCCGCACCAGGAAGTGGTCTTCCCCACCCGTGTCCAGTACGCCGGAGTGGTAGCGGGCTATCGCGACGACGGTTTCGAGATGTGCGCGGATCTGTGCGGCGTCGACTACTTGAGCCATCCGGGCCGTCGGCTTCCCCAAGGGGTGACAGCCGAGCGGTTCGAGGTAGTGGTCAACCTGTTGTCGCTGAGCCAGGCGCGGCGGGTGCGGATCCGGGTTCAGGTTCCCGAGTCCGACCCGGTGGTCGACTCGCTGTTCGACCTCTACCCGGGCACCGAAGCCATGGAACGCGAAGCCTACGATCTGTTGGGCATCCTCTTCGCCGGTCACCCGGACATGACCCGCATCCTCATGCCCGAGGACTGGGAAGGCCATCCCCTGCGCAAGGACTACGGCGTCGGTCGGGTACCGGTCCAGTTCAAGGAAGCGCCGGGACCCCGATGAGCGACGTGACGGCGGAGCCGAAGGCGAACGGCGCGGAGTCGCCGGAGCCGCATCCGGACACCGTGTTGCCACCCCCTCGATCGGGGGATGAGTTCCTCGCCCCCGGTGCGGGGGACGAACCCCAGGGTCTGGTGGCGGAGACCTCCGAGGGCGAACAGGAACTGTTCCTCCGTTCGGAGACCGAAGCCGGTGAGCTGCGCCGGGAGGTCGGTGCCGTGCTCCGCCTTCCCGAGGGCGTGGCCATCGATCCCTCGGACATCGACATTGAGCGGACCGACGACCAGACCATGATCATCAACATGGGGCCGCAGCATCCCTCCACCCACGGGGTGCTCCGGCTGATGCTCGAGCTCGACGGCGAGACCGTCCTGCGGACCAAGCCGGTCATCGGCTACCTGCATACCGGCATGGAGAAGACGGGCGAGGAGCTCACCTACGTCCAGGGATCGACCAACGTCACCCGGATGGACTACCTGGCCCCCCTCCACAACGAGCTGGTGCTCTCGCTGGCGGTCGAGGCGCTCCTCGGGGTGGAGATGCCGCCCCGGTCCGATTGGATCCGCATGCTGATGGTCGAGCTCAACCGGGTGTCGTCCCACCTGATGTGGATGGCGACCAACGGCATGGACCTCGGATCCACCTCGATGATGATCTACGGGTTCCGCGAGCGGGAGATGGTCCTGGCCTTCTTCGAGAAGACCACCGGCCTGCGGATGAACCACAATTTCATACGGCCCGGCGGCACCGCCGCCGACCTTCCCGACGGTTGGGAGGACGACGTCACCGTCATCTGCGACACGGTGTTGGCCCGGACCAACGAGTACGACGAGCTCCTCACCGGCCAGCCGGTCTTCCGCCAACGCAATGAAGGAGTCGGCGCACTTTCCGCCGAGGAGGCCCTGGCACTCAGTCTCACCGGTCCGGTGCTGCGCTCGACCGGTGTGCCCTGGGACCTGCGTCGTTCCATGTCCTATCTCCGGTACGACGAGGTCGAGTTCGACGTGATCGTGGGTACCTTCGGTGACAACTTCGACCGGTACTCGATCCGGCTCAACGAGATCCGCGAGTCGATACGGATCATCCGCCAGATCGTCGAGAAGATGCCGGTCGGCGATTACCGGGTGCAGGACAAGAAGGTGACGCCGCCGCCCCGGGCGCGGATCGACGAGTCGATGGAGGCGCTCATCCACCACTTCAAGGTGTTCACCGAGGGGTTCAAGGTGCCCGAGGGTGAGGTGTACGTGGCGGTCGAGTCGCCGCGGGGTGAGCTCGGCTGCTATCTGGTGTCGGACGGCTCGCCCAAGGCCTACCGGATGCACATCCGCGGGCCGAGCTTCGTCAACCTCCAGGGTCTCCCGCTGATGATGCGCGGAGGCCTGCTCGCCGACGCGGTAGCGGTGTGTTCGACCATCGACCCGGTGATGGGGGAGGTGGACCGGTGAGCGACCGGGCCCCCATCCGGGTGGGACCTCCGCCGCCGACCGGCTCGCCGCCGCCGCGGCCGACCCACCTGACGGCTGCGACCATCGAACGCGCCGAGCAGGTCATCGGTCTCTATCCCGAACCCCGCTCGGCGTTGATCCCTCTCTGCCATCTGGCCCAGGAGCAGGACGGCTGGCTCACCCCGGAAGCGATGGCCGACATCGCCGGCCTGGTCGGTGTCACCCCGACCGAGGTGTTCGGGACCGCGTCGTTCTACGACATGCTGCACACCGAACCGGTCGGCACCCACCTGGTGGCGGTGTGCACCAACATCGCCTGTCTCCTCAACGGCGCGGCCGAGTTGCTGGAGCACGCCTGCGGGTCGTTGGGAGTGCGCCCCGGAGGCACGGTGGCCGACGGGACCATCACCCTCGAGGAGGCCGAGTGCCTGGCCGACTGCGACCGCGCTCCGTGCGTGCAGGTCAATCACCGCTTCGTCGGCGCCCAGACCCCAGAGACCTTCGATCGGCTGGTGGACGAGCTGCGCTCCGGTCAGCGCGCGGCAGACATCCCCGACCACGGCACCCTCAACCGGGTGCGTCGAACCGTCGGCCTGCAGGCCGATCCGGGCCAGGTGGCCTCCGAGCGGGAAGCGATGGCCGCGGCCCAGTCGCAACGCGCCGCCGAAGCGGAAGCCGATCGGGCCAAATTCGCGGAGACCGGGAGCGGCTCGTGACCGCGGTCACCGACGCCCCCAAGATCGTGACCGCCCGGCTCGAGTACGAAGACGCCCACACCCTCGAGCGCTACCTGGCCACCGGTGGCTACCAGGGACTGCGCCAGGCCCTCACCATGACCCCCGAAGCGGTCGCCCACGAGGTGGACACCGCCAGCCTGCTCGGTCGGGGCGGTGCCGGTTTCCCCGCCGGCCGCAAGTGGGCCATGTTGCGCAAGAACCCGGTCACCTACCTGGTGGTCAACGGCGACGAGAGCGAACCGGCCACTTTCAAGGACCACCTGCTCATCGAGCGGGATCCCCACCAGCTCCTCGAGGGCGTGCTCATTGCCGCCTACGCGCTTCAGGTCACCCAGGTGTTCATCTTCATCCGCGGCGAGTTCGCCCTCGGCCTCGAGCGGGTGAGCGCCGCGCTCAACGAGGCCTATGGGCACGGCGCAGTGGGCAGCGACATCTTCGGGTCGGGATTCTCGGTCGACGTGGTGGTGCATCCGGGTGCCGGCGCCTATATCTGTGGCGAGGAGACCGCGCTCCTCGAGTCCCTCGAGGGCAAGCGAGGATTTCCCCGGATCAAGCCGCCGTTCTTCCCCGCCGCCATCGGGCTGTACGGCGAGCCGACGGTGGTCAACAACGTGGAGACCATGTCCAACCTCCCGTGGATCGTGCTCCACGGAGGTGCCGCCTTCGCCGCCCTGGGCGGCGGCCGCTCCACCGGAACCCGGTTGTTCGCGCTGGCCGGGCACGTCAACCACCCCGGCGTGTTCGAGCTGGAGATGGTCAAGACCACCTTCGACGACCTGATCAACGCGCCGGGGTTGGGTGGCGGGATTCCCGGAGGCCGCCAACTGAAGGCGTTCATCCCCGGCGGGGTATCGGCCCCGTGGTTCGGACCCGACCATGTCGACCTCCCCCTCGGCCAGGACGAGGTGGCCGCGGCCGGTTCCATGCTCGGATCGGGATCGATCGTGGTCATGGACGACCACACCTGCGCGGTGCGGGCGGCCTGGCGGATCACCAAGTTCTTCTTCCGCGAGTCGTGCGGGCAGTGCACCCCCTGTCGGGAAGGCGCGGGTTGGCTGGAGAAGATCATGCAGCGCATCGAAAACGGACAGGGCCGCGAGCAGGATCTCGATCTGCTGTTGGATGCCTGCGACAACATCTCCCCGGGCCTCGACTGGCCTCCGCAGCAGACCACCATCTGCGTACTGGGTCCGTCCATC
This sequence comes from uncultured Acidimicrobiaceae bacterium, assembly GCA_963734395.1. GTDB lineage: Bacteria > Actinomycetota > Acidimicrobiia > Acidimicrobiales > RAAP-2 > Bog-756. The sequence goes on from CAVTGY010000002.1 coordinate 37,686, forward strand.
CCCTCGTCCATCGCCTCGGCCATCGAGATGTTCCGCGACGAGTTCCTGGTGCACATCAAAGAGGGGGGCTGTCCCTATGACTGACAAGACCCCTCAGAAGGACAAGGCCGCCCCGAACTCGGGAAGTCCGACCGACGGTGCCGACACCGGTGGGAGCGAGAACGCCGACCCGGAATCGACCGATGCGGTGACCTTCACCCTCGACGGCCGCCAGGTGCGTGGGCGCAAGGGCGAGATGATCATCGCCGCCGCCGAGCGGGCGGGCACCTTCATCCCCCGCTTCTGCTATCACCCGCGGATGAAACCGGTGGGGGTCTGCCGGATGTGCCTGGTCGAGGTCAACAGCCCTCGTGGTGCGTCGTTGCAACCCAGCTGCTACGTCGAGGTGCAGGACGGCGCCGAGGTGGTCACCGATTCGGACAAGGTCAAGAAGGCACAGGACGGCGTGCTCGAGTTCCTGCTGATCAACCATCCGCTGGACTGCCCGGTGTGCGACAAGGGCGGCGAATGCCCTCTGCAGGACCAGACCCTGGCCTACGGCCCCGGCGAGTCACGATTCGTCGAGGAGAAGCGCCACTTCGAAAAGCCCATCGCCATATCCGAGCTGGTGCTGCTCGACCGCGAGCGCTGCATCCAGTGCAGCCGCTGCACCCGGTTCGCCGACGAGGTCGCCGGCGAAGCACAGATCGATTTCATCGGTCGGGGGGAGCAGCTCGAGGTCAACATCTTCCCCGAGTTGCCGTTCACCTCGTACTTCTCGGGCAACACCGTGCAGATCTGCCCGGTGGGCGCGCTCACCGCCGCGCCGTACCGGTTCGCCGCCCGCCCCTGGGACCTCGACCAGGTCGAGTCGACCTGCACCACCTGTGCGGTGGGATGCCGGGTGGCGGTGCAGTCGTCGTCCAACCGGGTCACCCGACTGCTCGGGATCGACGTCGACCCGGTCAACCAGGGCTGGCTCTGTGACAAGGGCCGGTTCGCGTTCGACGCGGTCAACAACGACGACCGCCTGGTCGAGCCCCTCATCCGCAAGGACGGGGAGCTGGTGGCGGCTTCGTGGCACGAGGCGTTGGCCGCCGCCGCCGTTGGCCTGACCGCGGCGACCGCGTCGGGTGGGGGGGAGTCGGTCGGAGTGGTGGGTGGAGCCCGGCTGACCAACGAGGGAGCGTACGCCTGGGCCAGGCTGGCCAAAGGGGTGCTGGGCACCGACTCGGTCGATGCCCAGATGGGGGACGGGCTCCCCGCCGAGCTGGCCCTCGGGTTGCCCCGGGCCACCATCGACCAGATGGCCTCGGCCGACACGGTGATCGTGCTGGCCGGCGATCTGCGTGAGGAGCTCCCGGTCCTTTTCTTGCGGCTGCGGTCGGCCATCGTCGACGGTGACACCGCACTGGTCGAGCTCGCGCCCCGGGCCACCGCGCTCACCCCCTACGCCAACGTTTCGCTGCGGTACGCCCCCGCCGACGCCGCCGGGTTGGCCCGGGCCCTGACGTCGGAGGCCGCACCTGTTCCCAGTGCGGTCGATCCCGCCGCCCTGGCCGAGGCCCGGCGCCTCGCCGGTGCCGGAAAGGTGGTGGTCATCGCCGGCCGTCCCTCGCTGGCCGAGGACGGAGCACTGGTCGGCGAAGCAATCCAGATACTGGCCGGGTCGCTCCCCGAGGCCCGCTTTCTCCCCGCCCTCCGTCGCGGCAATGTCCACGGTGCTCTGGACATGGGCCTGGCTCCCGGGTTGCTCCCCGGCAGGGTCACCCTGGAAGAGGGGCGCGAGTGGTTCACCCGGGCGTGGGGCTCGGTCCCCGCAGCGAGGGGCCGGGATACCCAGGGCATCCTCCGCGCCGCCGCCGACCCGCCGGGCTCCGGCCCGCCGGTTCGTTCGCTGGTGGTGCTGGGTGCCGACCCGTTGGGCGACTTCCCCGACAGGCGGCTGGCGGAACGGGCGCTGGCCGGCGCCGAATTCGTGGTGGCGGTGGCCTCGTCGCCCGGGCCGGTGGTCGAGCTCGCCGACGTGGTGTTGCCGGCGGCCGAGGCCCACGAGCGACCGGGGACCACCACCAACATCGAGGGTCGGGTCAGCCGCCTGGGCCAGAAGCTGGTACCGCCCGGCCAGGCCTGGCCGGACTGGATGATCGCCGCGGAGCTGGCCGTACACCTCGGTGCCGACCTGGGTCTCGGTTCGGTCGGTGAGGTGTGGGACGAGGTGGAGCGGGTAGCCCCCGCCTACCGGGGGGTCACCCGGGCCGTGCTGGACGGGGCGGGCGCCGCCGACGGCGTGGTCGTCCCGCTGGTGGTCGGCGCGGCCCCCGGCGGGCGACGGGGAGCTCCACAACCGCTCGACCCGATCGCCGTTCCCGGGGTCGAGTCGGTCGAACGTCAGGGGGCGCCACCCCGAGCCGGACTGGCCGAGTCGCCGACCGCCGGGATCGGATCGGCACTAGCCGAGGACGAGGACCCGGATCGCGCCGCGCCGCCGCCTCTGCTCGGCGGCGCGGTCGATCTCGTGGTCCCCCAGGTAGCCCCCGTCGACAGCTATTCGTTGCGGCTGGTGGCGTCACGGGTGCTCTACGACCGCGGGGCAGCGGTGAGCGCGGTGCCGTCGCTGGCCGGTCTAGTGGCCGCCGCCCCGTTGCGAGTGAACCCCCACGATCTCGACGACCTCGGCATCTCCGCGGGCGGAACCGTCAGGCTGCGAAGCTCGTCCACCTCCCTGGTGGTGACGGCGGTGCCCGACGGATCGCTGCCCCGCAAGGTGGTGGCCGCCGACTTCAACGTGCCGTTCGCCGAGGGGACCGTGGCCGACCTCATCGACACCGACTCGCCGGTGGTCGAAGTGCGGATGGAGACACCATGAGCCCGATGGTGCAGGTGGTGCAGTCGCTGCTCGGCGCCGGGGACCCGCTCTACGCCAACGGCGTGGGCTGGGTGGTGTTCCTCATCGTCTTGATCAAGGTGCTGGTGGTCTTCGGCGCTCTGATGGTCTCGGTCATGTTGATGATCTGGTTCGAGCGCAAGGTTATCTCGGACATGCAGAGCCGCATCGGGCCCAACCGGGCGGGCCCCTTCGGCATCGCCCAGACCATGGCCGACGGGATCAAGCTGTTCTTCAAGGAGGATCTGATCCCCGACAAGGCCGACCGGACGGTGTTCAAGCTGGCGCCCTACCTGACCATCATCCCCGCTTTCCTCATCTTCGCCATCGTGCCGATCGGTGGGGTGGTGACCGTCGCCGGGCACACCTTCGAATTGCAGTTGGCCGACCCCCCGATGGGGATCCTGTTCTTGTTGGCCATGTCCTCGATCGGGGTCTACGGGGTCATGCTGGCCGGGTGGTCATCGGGCTCGAAGTATCCGCTGCTCGGGTCGGTGCGAGCGTCCGCCCAGATGATCTCCTACGAGGCGGCCCTGGGCATGACCGTCGTCACCGTGGTGCTGATCACCGGCTCGCTGAGTACCCGGGCCATGGTCGACTCCCAGGCCGGGCACCTCTGGCAGTGGAACGTCTTCCGGCTGGCGGTGGTGCCCTTCCTCATCTTCTTCATCGCCATCGTGGCCGAGACCAACCGGCCCCCGTTCGACCTGGTCGAGGCCGACTCGGAGCTGGTCGGCGGTTTCCACACCGAGTACTCGTCGATCCGCTTCGCGCTGTTCTTCCTGGCCGAGTTCATGAACACCATCACCATGTCGGCGATCACGGTGACCCTCTTCTTCGGTGGCCCTGACGGGCCGATCCCCCACATCGCCCACCTCTACTGGCTCTGGCCCATCCTGTGGTTCCTGGGCAAGACCATCATCTTCCTGTTCGTGTTCGTGTGGCTGCGGGCGGCGCTGCCCCGGCTCCGCTACGACCAGCTTATGGATCTGGGGTGGAAGCGGCTGATCCCCCTCTCGCTGGGGTGGCTGCTGATCGTGGCCGGATTCGTGATCGACGGCTGGTGGGGACTGGGCATGGCCGCCGCGGTGGTGGTGGCCGCGGTGACTATCACCATGGCGTTCTCGGTGGGGGCCGAGCGGGAAGAGAGCCGGGCCATCGTGCCTCCGGTCGGCGTCCGCCTGTGGAGCCGACCACCGGAGCCCGCCGCCGATCCCGCCGGCGCTCCTTCGGCATCGGGAGGTGATCGCTGATGGCCGACCCCGAGGTCCCCCGTCAACGGCAGAACTTTCTCGGCGGCTTCAAGCTGACCCTCGAGCATCTGGGCCGGCCGCCGGTCACCCGCCAGTACCCCGAGGAGAAGCGACCCAAGCAGCCCCGCCAGCACGGCCGGCATGTCCTCAACCGCTACGAGGACGGCATGGAGAAATGCATCGGTTGTGAGCTCTGCGCCGGCGTGTGCCCCGCCGACTGCATCTACGTGCGCGGCCTGGACAACCCGCCGGATCACCCGGTGTCCCCCGGCGAGCGCTACGGCTACGTCTACGAGATCAATTTCCTCCGGTGCATCCACTGCGACCTGTGCGTGGAAGCCTGCCCCACCGAGGCCATCACCGAGTCGAAGTTGATGGAGTTCTCCTTCACCAACCGCAATGACGCCATCTACACCAAGGACGAGCTGTTGGTCGACGACGACGGCAGACCCCGCCATCTGCCCTGGGAGGACTGGCGTGAGGGCGACGACCTGCACACCTCGGGTTGGATGAGGGCCACCTCGCCATCGGGGAGCGCGGAGCTCGAGGGACGGGTCCAGTGGTCGGGGGAGCTCGGCTACGGGGTCCGGGCACCGGAGAGCGGCCAAGCCGCGGTGCCCGACGACGCCGCCACCGGGAGCCGACAGCTCCGGGACACCCTGGAGCGACACCTCCGCCCTTCCGACATGCCGCCCGCCAAGCGAGGACCCCGCGGCGCCATCGGCCGCATGCTGGAGAAGGCCGAGCGGTTCGCCCCGGGAGCAGGCAAGAAGCACCGGGAGAAGGCGGATTCGGACTACGAACAGGCGGTGGTGGACGGAAACGCCGAACGGGATCTGTCCGCCGGTCCTGATTCGCCAGTGCCGTCCGCCGGCCCGGAGCCGGACGATGCCACCGGATCGGGCGCCCCCTGATGGTCGCCCTGGTCGGAGCGGCGCTCACCGCGGCGTCGTCGGGTCATGCCTCGTGGGTCGACGTGGGTACCTTCGCGGTCGCCGCCGCCATCGTGCTGTCGGGCGCCATCGGGGTGGTGGTGTCCCGTAACCCGGTCCACGCCGCACTCATGTTGGTGATGACCCTGTTCGGTGTGGCCGTGCTCTTCGTCCTCCAGCGCGACCCCTTTCTGGCCGCGGTGCAGGTGATCGTCTACGCGGGTGCCATCGTGGTGCTCTTCCTCTTCGTGATCATGTTCCTCGGCGTCGACCGGGAGGAGAACATCGCCGCCGAGCCGTTGCGGGGCCAGCGCCCGTTGGCCATCGGACTGGTCGTCCTCGGGACCACCGGCCTTCTGTTGCTGGGCCAGGTGTCCAAGTGGACCACCGGGGCACCCCATGTGGCCGGTGTGGCCAACGGCCGCTATTCCAACGTCTACCTGCTGGGCAAGTCGGTGTACACCACCTACCTGTTTCCGTTCGAGGCCACCGCGGCGCTGCTGATCATCGCGGTGGTCGGTGCCGTGGTGCTGGCTCGGCGGCCTCCGGCTGCGGTTGGCGCCGCCGACGGTGACGGGGCCGGGGGACCGGCTGATCACCTCTCGCCGGCTGACAGCGCCGACGACGCCTACGCCGCAGGCGACCGGGTCGGGGAAGCCGGTGCCGGGGAGGCGACCGGGTGACCATCAACCCCGACTGGTATCTGGCACTCTCGGTCGTCCTCTTTGCCATCGGCGCACTGGGGGTTCTGGTCCGGCGCAACGTGCTGGTGATGTTCATGTGCGTCGAGCTGATGCTCAACGCGGCAAACCTGACCTTCGTGACCTTTGCCCGCGCGCTCAACGACATCGGGGGCCAGGTGCTGGTGTTCTTCGTTCTGGTGGTGGCAGCGGCGGAAGTTGTGGTCGGGCTCGGGCTGGTGGTCGCCATCTTCCGCCGCCGGGCCAACACCACCGCCGACGATCTCCACGTGATGAAGGGCTGAGCGCTCGATGCTGTCCGTGACGTACCTGATCATCTTGCTGCCCCTGGTCGGGTTCGCCGTCCAGGCGACCATCGGCCGCAAGCTCGGAGACCCGTTGGCCGGCGTGGTGGCCACGGCATTCGTCGGGGCGTCGTTCGTGGTCGCCGTCGGCGTCTACCTCGACCTGCTCACCGTCAATGCCCCGGTTCGGACCTACACCCAGAACCTCTGGACGTGGATCCCGGTCGACCGCCTGAACGTCCACGCCAGCCTCTACGTCGATCCTCTGTCGATGACCATGGTGCTGTTCGTCACCGGGGTGAGCGCCCTCATCCACCTGTACTCGATCGGGTACATGAAAGGCGATCGGGACTACCCGAAATTCTTCCTGTACATGAACCTCTTCGTCGCCTCGATGCTGATTCTGGTTCTGGGAAGCAACATGTTGGTCACCTTCGTCGGGTGGGAAGGGGTGGGGACCTGCTCGTATCTACTGGTCTCGTTCTGGTTCACCCGGGAATCGGCGGCCAGCGCCGGCAAGAAGGCCTTCATCTACAACCGGATCGGTGACGTCGGGTTCCTGCTGGCCATCTTCCTGACGTTCGAGCGGGTGCATTCGCTCGAGTACACCACCATCTTCGCCAATGTCGGCACCATCGGCGCCGGCAACATCACCGCCATCTGCCTGCTGCTGCTGGTGGGGGTGATGGGCAAGTCGGCCCAGATCCCACTGTTCCCGTGGTTGGCCGACGCCATGGAGGGCCCGACCCCGGTGTCGGCGCTCATCCACGCCGCCACCATGGTCACCGCCGGCGTCTACCTCCTGTGCCGGGTCAACCCCCTCCTCCATGCCTCCAGCGCGGCCGCGCTCACCGTGGCCTGCGTCGGTGCGGCAACCGCCTTCGTCGCTGCCACCATCGCCTGTGCGCAACAGGACATCAAGAAGGTGCTCGCCTACTCGACGGTGTCCCAGCTCGGGTACATGTTTCTGGCCATCGGGTGCGGCGCCTACGAGGCGGCCATCTTCCTGATGATCGCCCATGCATTCTTCAAGGGCCTCCTGTTCCTCGGCGCCGGATCGGTGATCCACGGCCTCCACGACGAGCAGGACCTCAAGCGGATGGGAAATCTCCGCCGCTACATGCCGATCACCTTCATCACCTTCGGCATCGGTTGGCTGGCGATTGCCGCCGTACCGCCGTTGTCCGGCTTCTGGGCCAAGGGCGACGTGCTCGAGAACGCCTTTGCCGCCCATCCGGAATTGTGGGTGGTCGGGTTGGTCACCGCCCTGCTCACCGCTTACTACATGAGCAGGTTGACCGGGTTGGCCTTCTTCGGCACCGACCGGTGGTCGAAGAAGACCCCCATCGACGCTGACACCGACATGCCCGGCGCCCACCACGCCGAAGGGGAGATCACCGAGCCCCACGAGTCGCGGCCGGTGATGACCATTCCCTTGTGGATCCTGGCGTTCTTTGCCGCGGTGGCCGGGGTGCTGGCGGCGTCGAACAATCACTTCTCGCTGTCCAGCTGGGTCGATCCGGTCTTCGGTTCCAACCTCTACGACGACCACCTGAGCACCGCATCCATCTGGGCACTGTCGATCACCGACGCAATCATCGCGGTGGTCGGCGTGAGCATCGGCCTCCGGCTGTGGATGACCAGGGCCGAACGCCCGACCCTGGAGACCGCATTCCTCGAACGCTCGTGGTACATCAACGAGGCCTACGACACCGTCTTCGGCAGGCCGTCGGAGCGGTTGGCCGCCTTCAGCGCCACCGTGGTCGACAACCAGGTCATCGACGGGGCGGTCAACGGCGTGGCCACCGCGGTGCGCAAGTCGGGCTCGCTCCTGCGACGCACCCAGACCGGGTATGTGCGCAACTACGTATTGGGCATCGTCCTGGGGACCGTGCTGGTCCTGGCGTTCATGCTCAGCCGGTTGTGGTGGGGCTGATGGGCAACGCCTCGTTCCCCTTCCTCACCGTGCTGGTGTTGCTGCCCGCCGCCGGTGCCGCCGTGGTGGCGTTGGTGCCGCCCCGGGTGGTCCCCTCCTGGTTCTACCAGTACGCGGGTGCCATGGTGGCGCTGGGCACCCTGGCCGTGGCCGTGGCCGTGGCCGTCGAGTTCAAGACCGGCGACGGCGGGTACCAGCTGGTCTCCGACCACACCTGGGCCGCCCAGTTGGGTATCCACTGGTCGCTCGGGGTCGACGGCATCTCCCTGTTCCTGGTGCTGATGACCACGCTGCTGTTCCCGCTGGCCCAGCTCGGGGCCCGAGCACGCCGGGATCCCCGCTCGTTCGTGGCGTGGCTGTTGCTGTTGGAGTCGGCGTGCCTGGGCAGTTTCGTCTCCCTCGATCTGGTCTTCTTCTTCCTCTTCTTCGAGCTCACCCTGGTGCCCGCCTACTTCATCATCGGCGGTTGGGGCTATGCCAGACGCGGCTACGCCGCCATCAAGTTCTTCATCTACACGTTTGCCGGGTCGGCGTTCCTGCTGGTGGGAATCCTGGCCATTGCCTTCATCCACAACTCACAGACCGGCGTGCTCACCTTCGAGCTGCCGGCGCTCATGCATACCCACCTCTCGGGGACCGAGGGCGTGCTCCTGTTCCTGTCCTTCACCGCCGCCTTCGCGGTGAAGGCGCCGATCTTTCCGTTCCACACCTGGTCGCCGGACGCCTACGCGGAGGCGCCCACCGCCGGTGCCGTGCTGCTGGCCGCGGTGATGGCAAAACTCGGCACCTACGGGATCGTCCGCTTCGACCTCAACCTCTTCCCCCAGGCCACCCGAACCCTGGCACCCTGGCTGCTCACCCTGGCGGTGATCGGCATCCTCTACGGGGCGTTGGTCGCCTGTGCACAACGCGACCTGAAACGGTTGCTGGCCTACTCCTCGCTGGCCCAGATCGGATTCATCGTGCTTGGTACCTTCGCACTCAACAGCCAGGGGCTCACCGGCGGCGTGCTCCAGATGGTCAACCACGGGCTGATCATCGCCACCCTGTTCATCGTGGTGGGATGGATCTACGAGCGCCGCGGCACCTGGCAGGTGTCGTCCCTCAAGGGGCTGCAGGCCTCGGCGCCGGTTATGGCCGCCGTCTTCACCGTGGCCATGCTGGCCTCGATCGGCGTGCCCGGACTCAACGGCTTCGTCGGCGAGTTTCTGGTGTTGATCGGGACGTTCCTGGTCCATCGCTGGTGGGCGGTGTTCGCGGTCATGGGGGTCATCGTGGCCGCCGTCTACCTCCTGTGGGCCTACCAGCAGGTCTTCCATGGGGAACCCACCCCGGTGGACGCCAAGACCCGTGACCTGGGGTGGAGCGAGCGGCTGATCGTGGCGCCCCTGATCATCCTCATCGTGGCCCTCGGGGTGTTCCCCAAGCCGGTGCTGGATCGGATCACCCCGTCGGTCGACCAGTTGGTGATCCACGTGGACCGGGTGACCAATACCCCGATTCCCGCCGGCCTGGACGCCGGCCCGGTGTCCGGGGTGACGCCTGGTCGCCGGCCGCTGCGGTCGCTGGCCGAGCCCAGGCAGTCGACGGCGGTGGCGGAACCGTCGCCGGTCCGAGGGGAGGCGCGGTGACCAGTCTCCGGTTCCTCTTGGCGGCCTCGACCCCGACCATCCACACCCCCCATGTCGACTACCTGAGCATCCTGCCCATGCTGATCATGATGGGCGGGGCGCTGACCCTGATGGTCGTCTCCTCGTTGTTCCGAAAGATCCTCGGTGTGGGTACCGGGACCCTGGTCGCCTCGGTCGTGTCCATCGCCGCCCTGGTTGCCGCCCTCTTCCAGTGGGACCAGGTGAGCACGCACGGCCCCCAGGTCACCATCGCCGGCGCCATCGCCTTCGACGGGTTCGATGTGTTCATCCAGATCGTGGTGGCCATCGCCATGTTGTTGACCGCTCTGGTCGGGGACGGTTACCTCAAGCGCGAAGCGATCGAGGGGCCGGAATTCCACGTATTGGCCATGATGTCCGCGTCGGGGGCGATGATGATGGGGGCGGCCAACGATCTCATCGTGGTCTTCCTCGGTCTCGAGATCATGTCCATCGCCCTCTACGTACTGGCCGCCTTCAACCACAAGCGGACCGAGTCGGGCGAGGCCGCCCTCAAGTACTTCGTACTGGGCGCCTTCTCTTCGGCGGTGTTCGTCTACGGCATCGCACTCGTCTACGGGGCGACCGGATCGACCAACCTGCCCCAAATAGCCGACTACCTGTCCGCCAACGTCATCGCCTCCAACGGGGTGCTACTGGCCGGACTGGCGCTCCTGCTGGTCGGATTCGGTTTCAAGATCGCCGCGGTGCCTTTCCACATGTGGTCGCCCGACGTCTACCAGGGCTCGCCGTCCCCGGTCACCGGGTTCATGGCCGCGGTGGCCAAGGCCGGGGCCTTTGCCGCCCTGCTCCGGGTGTTCGTCTCCTCGTTCGGAACGGTGCGCACCGACTGGCAGCCGATCGTGTGGGGGATCGCCGCGCTCAGCCTCGTGCTGGGGGCGGTCGTGGCCCTGGTCCAAAAGGACGTCAAACGGATGATGGCCTACTCGTCCATCAACCACGCCGGCTTCATCCTGCTCGGGGTGGAGGCGGCCACCAGCCGCGGGGTATCCGCTTCGCTGTACTACATCTTCACCTACATGTTCATGGTCATCGGGTCCTTCGGCGTGATCACGGTGATGGCCCGCGACGGCGACACCGGGAACCAGCTCGCCGACTATCGGGGACTTGCCAAACGACAGCCGCTACTCGCCCTGTCCCTCGCGGTGCTGTTGCTCGGCCAGGCCGGCGTGCCCTTCACCACCGGATTCCTGGCCAAGTTCGGGGTGGTCGGTGCCTCGGTGGACACCCATGCCTACGTGTTGGCCACGCTGGCCATGGTCTCGGCGGCGGTGGCCGCCTTCTTCTACCTCCGGGTGGCGGTGACCATGTACTCCCCCGTGGGGCCGGTCGGCGACCTGGTCGACGACCCCCAGGGTGATCCACCAGCAGGGTACGGGGTGCCGCCCGACGATGAGGGTGCCCGACGTGGTCAGGACGGGTCGCTGGAGCCGGTGGCCAGTCTGTCCGTCCTCACCGATGCGCCTCCGGAAGAAGCGGTGACCGACCGCGGCGTGGTGCGGGTTCCGTCGCTGACCTGGTTGGCCATCGGCCTTTCGGTGGCCTTCACCGTGGTGTTCGGGATCATCCCCGGCCCGATACTCGACTTCGCCCATCAGGCCACCCTGCTGTTCACCTGAACCGCACCCCTCGCTATGGGCCGATCCCTGCGCCGGGAGGTCGCCCCCGGGTACTGTCCAACCGGAGGGCAGTGCCGGGCAACCGGACGGCAGAGCCCTCCAACCGGACGGCAGTGCCCGCCAACCGGACGGCAGTGCCGGTGAGGGAAGGAGCACGCGATGGCCAAATCCAAGTCCGCGCAGTATCCGGGTGGTGGATCGCCGACGGCAAAGCGCGACACCCGTGAGATCGTCCGCATCGTGGCCGCGGTGGTGGCACTGGCCCTGTTGATTGCCTTCGTTCTCGACAACAGCCAGACGGTCCGGGTGGGTTTCGTGTTCTTCAACGCCAATGTCAGCCTGATCTGGGTACTGATCATCGCCGCCTTCCTCGGGGCACTGGTCGACCGTTTGGTGATCCTGATGGGACAACGGCGCCGGAGGCGAACCGCGCCGAAGCAGTAGCTGGTCCCCGCGCCGGCGGAGTCCCGGAGCGGGGAGAGGCCCGCAGTGGGATGATGGGCCGATGAGGGAGGCCACCCCTGAGGAACGAGCGGCGTTCGGGCGTCGGGCCCGGGCCAAGGTCCCCCGGTCTCGCCATGGCCAGTGGGAGCCGGGAGCCGACCGCACCGATCCCGTGGAGATCCTGGCCCTGCAGGGCACCACCCGGCTTCCCGATCTGGTTCCCATTCGCTACGGCAGGATGGCCGAGTCCGCCTTCGCCTTCTTCAGGGGCGCCGCCGCGGTGATGGCGGCCGACCTGGCCCGCGACGACCAGACCGGCCTCGAGGTCCAGCTGTGCGGGGACGCCCACCTGGTCAACTTCGGCGGTTTCGCCTCACCGGATCGCGATCTCATCTTCGACGTCAACGATTTCGACGAGACCATCCCCGGTCCGTTCGAGTGGGATCTCAAGCGTCTGGCGGCCAGCCTCGAGGTCGCCGCTCGGGGTCGCGAGCTCGATGATCGCACCCGCCGGTCGATCGTGATGCAGGGAACCCGCTCCTACCGCACCGCCATGAGGGAGTTCGCCGGCATGGGGGACCTGGACATCTGGTACTCGCGCCTCGATGCCGGCGCCATCGATGCCCGGTGGGGTGCCCAGGCCAGCCGCAAATTGATCGCCAACCTTCGAAGACAGGTGGTCAAGGCCCAGTCGAAAGACCGCCTTGCCGCGCTGGCCAAGTTGACCACCGAGGTCGACGGATCCCTCCGCTTCGTCGAGAACCCACCACTGATGGTCCCCGCCGAATCCGTCTTCACCGATATCTACTCCGGACAGACGCTGGGGAGCCTCCACGACGCATTGGGCGAGTACCGCCGCACCCTCTCCGGCGATCGCCAGCGGCTCCTGGACAAGCACGAATTCGTCGATTTGGCCCGCAAGGTGGTCGGGGTGGGCTCGGTGGGCACCCGGTGCTGGGTGGCCCTGTTCGTGGGCCGCGACAATGCCGATCCCCTGTTCCTCCAGATCAAAGAGGCGGAAGCCGCCGTCGGTGAACCGTTCGTCGGACCGAGCGAGTACTCCCACCACGGCCGGCGGGTGGTCGAGGGCCAGCGGCTCATGCAGGGGGCCAGCGACATCTTCCTCGGGTGGGACAGCTTCCGGGGCGATGACGGAATCACCCGCGACTTCTATCTGCGCCAACTGTGGGACTGGAAGGCCTCGGCGGACGTGGACACGATGACCCCCGAGGCGCTCGGGATCTACGCGCAGATATGCGGGTGGACCCTGGCCCGAGCCCACGCCCGCTCGGGGGATGCCATCGCCATGGGCTCCTACCTGGGTGCCGGCAACCAGTTCGACCGGGCGATCTGCACCTTCGCCGCCGCCTATGCCGACCAGAACCAGCGGGACTTCGAAGCACTGACTGCGGCCATCGCCGCCGGCCGCATCCACGCCGTCCGTGGGGTGTGACAACCTTTTGATCCAGCCCGTGGTTATCGAGAGACGAGGTAGTTGAGCGCATGCCCCTTCACAAACACCAATCCGTCCGCGACGAAGTAATCGGTTCCATTTATTCGGGACAGGACCAGGCGTTTTGCTTGCCATCCGAGCGTTTCCCGGAGCACGAGATGCGATGCGAGGTGGCGGTGCAAGCGATCACCGACGAGCTGATGCTGGACGGCAACGCCAGTCAGAACCTGGCCACCTTCTGCCAGACCTGGGAGGAGCCCGAGGTCCACCTGCTGATGGACCTGTCGATGAACAAGAACATGATCGACAAGGACGAGTACCCGCAGACTGCCGAGATCGAACGGCGCTGCGTGCAGATGCTGGCCGATCTGTGGAACGCTCCCGCCGACGGCGACGCCGTCGGCTGCTCGGCCATCGGTTCGTCGGAAGCGTGCATGTTGGGCGGCATGGCCGCAAAGTGGCGCTGGCGGGAGAGGCGGCGGGCGGCGGGCGAGTCGACCGATCGACCCAACATGGTGTGCGGCCCGGTCCAGGTGGTGTGGCACAAGTTCGCCAAGTACTGGGACATCGAGATGCGCGAGGTCCCCATGTCTGCGGGCAAGTACAGCATGGACGTCGAACAGATGCTGGAACGGGTGGACGAGAACACCATCGTGGTGGTTCCCACCTTCGGGGTGACCTACACCGGTTCCTACGAGCCGGTTCTCGAACTGGCCAACGCGCTCGACGAGCTGCAGAAGAACACCGGTCTGGACGTCGACATCCATGTGGACGGGGCGTCGGGGGCCTTTCTGGCTCCCTTCTGTGCTCCCGACGTCGAGTGGGACTTCCGAATCCCCCGGGTCAAGTCGATCAGCACCTCGGGCCACAAGTTCGGCCTCGCTCCCCTCGGTGTGGGTTGGGTGCTCTGGCGTGACGCGGCCTTTCTGCCCGACGACCTCATCTTTCATGTCACCTACCTGGGCGGTGACATGCCGGTGTTCCAGATCAACTTCTCGCGTCCGGCCGGGCAGATCGTCGCCCAGTACTACAACTTCGTGCGGCTGGGTAGAACCGGCTACCAGCAGGTCCACGACGCGTCCTACGCCACCGGCGCCTTCCTGGCCAAGTCGATCGTCAAGCTGGGTCCGTTCGAGTTGCTCTGCGATTCCAATCCCCAGACCGGGATCCCTTCGGTGGCATGGAGGATCAAGGAGGGAGAGGACCCCGGGTACACCCTGTACGACATCGCCGACCGATTGCGGGTGAGGGGTTGGCAGGTACCGGCGTACCCCTTGACCGGATCGGTGTCGGACATTTCCGTGCAGCGGATTCTGGTGCGCCAGGGGGTGAGTCGCGATCTTGCCACGCTGCTCCTCGCCGACATCAAGGCGTCCATCGATCACTTCCGCAAGCACCCGGTGTCGGTGGCGATGACCAAGGAGGAGTCTGGCGGATTCAGCCACCTGTAGCTGGACGGACGGCTCGGTGCCGGCGTCAGTCGGGATCCGGCACCGTCCAGTCCACGCCAATCGGGTGGCGGAGCAGCAGACGCGGACGGTCGGTGCGGGCCGGTCGGTCGGTCGTCCACGGTGCGGACGCGGCCAGCGTCAAGCCGGCCAGTCCCCGCAGTGCGTGGTCGTAGCCGGAGCGGATCCAGGCGAACCGCCGCCAACAGGCCTCGCGCTGGTCGTCGGGGACCGGAAGCAGCGGGTGGAGGCGGTCGAGGGCGGCGATGTACTCCTCACGGCGGATGGAGACCTCCGGGGGCGCCTGTGGGAAGGCAGCGATCAGATCGTTGAGTCTCACCGGTGGGGCGATGGGCAAGGAGGCGGCGATGCCGATCTTGACCACTGTTGGCATCCCGTAGGCCAGTGCCATCATCGGGCCCTTGATCTCCTCGGCCGGGTGCTGCTCGGTGCTGAAGTCGGACGCCGACAGGAGCAGGGCTGCCGCGTCGAGCACGGTCCCGATCGAGGCCACCCACGACTGGTCGGGGTTGGATTCGGGAAAGTAGCAGAGGACGGGAAATGCGCAGTGTGTCTCGTCCAGGTCGAGGATCCAACTGGTTGCCGTCCGCCAGATCTCCGGATTGTCCAGGACATTGAGGCGCTGCATGGATGCCAGCATGTCGACCGGCGACGGGGGAGTGCCCACGAACGGCCGCATTACGCTGATCCCCTTCTCACGCTGGTGATGCGCCGCGTAGATGGTGGGCAGGTAGCTGATCAACAGAGCCACCAACCCGAGTCCGATGATCGCCTCCACGAAGGTCACCCAGACTCGGCTGTTGCCTTGGGGGGCGGCGAATCCCAACGTGGTCAGCGACGAGCCGCTGATCTCGAACGAGCGCTCCACGGAGCCGGCGTTGATGCCCCAGAAGACGAAGGTGAAGCCGACGATGACCGTCAACATCCAGACCAGTGGGAGGCTGACCAGCGAGAGTGGCGCATACAGCCCACGGAGGTTGTCGCGCCGGTCCTTGTCCCGCCATGGTCGGACCAAGAGGCGGTCGGCGACCGCGAACACGGCTCGGGAGATCCGGGTGAACCCGTTTCGGGGGAGGACCACCGTCTCCAGGGACGAGATGAGCACGGCCATGACCAGCACGGCGCCGAACACCACGGCTGCGATCTCGAGGACGATCATGACTTCTACGGTGCCGGTGGACTGCTCGCCACCGCTCGCTGCGATGGACCCGAAGATTTCCGGGTGAGCTCCTCGGGGGTTTGCGGCAGCCACGCGGTGGCGACGTAGGCGACCACCACCGCCACGATGATCAGGGGAACCTCGCCGGTTCCGGCACTGGACATCAGGAGTGCCGCCAGCAGCGTCGAGGTCATCGGGAGCTTGAGCATGACGGTGGCCATGGCTCCGATCCCCATGGACACCGCCGGCACCAGTGACAAGCCCGGGAGATGGGATGCGGCCACGCCAGCGGCGCCGCCGATGAACAGGGCCGGGAACACCGGACCGCCCCGAAATCCGGACAGGGAGAGCCCGTAGGCCAACGATTTGCAGACGAGCAGCAACACCAGTGCTCCCACCGTCCACGCGCCGGCATGAAGGACCAGGGTGGGGAGGGCGGACTGCCCGGAGAAGAGAACCTCGGTGAAGCTCTTCCCGGACCCTTCGGCGAAGGCGATGGCCAGACCGGCCACCGCCAGGCCGAGCAGGGGTGTGACCACCATCCGGTGTCGGGTGACCGGGGGGAGGAGGGCCAGGCCCATCAGTCGAATACCTGATCCAAGCACGGCAGCGACCAGGCCGAACACGATGGCCCATCCGAACATGGCCCCGGTTGGATGACCGAAGGGCGGGAGACCGGGGATGGCCAGTGAGAAGGTCCCGAACCCAGTCAGCGAATCCAACCCGACGAAGATCAGCGTCCCCACCCCGGCGGCGAGAAGGCCGGGTACCAGCACCAACCCGAGTACCGGTCCGCCGAGGCCCGACGCCTCCATCAGAAGGAACGCAGCGAGGATGGGTGACCCGAACAATGTACTGATGGCCGCAAAGGCGCCTGCCGACGCGATCACCACCGTGGCGGTGGGCGGCGCGTCCCTGTTGGCCATCTTTACGGCGATCATCCCGAGGCCGCCACCGATGGCGATCAGCGGCGCTTCGGGACCGACTACGGCCCCGAGGACCAGGGTGGCAAGCGCGGCCGCGATGACCCCGGGTAGTTCGACAGGGGTTGGAGCGCCCGCCGCCTTGAATCCCTCGGCCGGCACGTGCCCGCCGGTTCCGGGCAGGTAGGTGATGGCCAGTGCCACCAGCACGCCGGACAGGGCGAGGAGCGGAAGCGGCCACCACACCGGCGTCCCGGCGAACCCGAGCTCCTTGGGCACCGAATCGAACAGCCAGTTCTGGAGCAGGTTGACCAGCTTGAGGAATCCGTAGGCGACCGCCGCTACCGGCACGCCCAGGATGCCGGCGAGAACCAAAAGCCGGACGTAATCCTTCGACCGGAGCATGGCCATCGGATCAGGCGCCGAATCGGTGGTGTCAGTGCTTGCCTCGGGTGCGCTCGGAGGATTGGTCACCGCACTTCACTCCGTCGCCTGCGACCGCATTGCTGGGACATTAGGTGCTTTCGGCCCGCCGGTGGGGGACGAGTCGACCGGTGCGTCCCAGCATCGGCACCTGGCCTGACACTAGTGTTTCCCCCAGTCCCCAAACCAAGGAGCAACACCGAACATGATTGCTTACACCTATCCCTTACTGAGCATCTTCTGGACGATGTTGGAGTTCTTCCTCTTCTTCTTGTGGATCTGGCTCCTCATCGTCATCTTCAGCGACATCTTTCGCAGCCACGACTTGGGTGGACTGGCCAAGGCGTTGTGGGTGATCTTCGTCATCATCATCCCCTTCCTCGGAGTCCTCATCTACCTCATCGCTCGCGGCGGCCAGATGCACGAACGGGCCGCGGCCCAGGCGGCGAATCAGCAGAAGGCGTTCGACGACTACGTGAAGCAGACCGCCGGGTCGGGCAGCAATGTCGACGAGCTGGCCAAATTGGCGGATCTCAAATCGAAGGGCGTCATCACCGACGCTGAGTTCGACGCGGAGAAGGCCAAGCTGCTCAGCTGATCCAACGGTGGGTGACCACCGCTCCGGCGCACGGGCGTCGGGGCGGTGGCGCGCCGCCACGTCTTATGCGGCGGGAATTCCGTGGATCTGCCGCTGCGCCTGGAGCATCTGTGACCGGAGGATGAGCCCCTGCAGTTCTTCGAGGTCCACCTCGAGGTAACCCAACAGGAGGTCGAAGTCCTTGGCTACCGGCACCTGCCGGTCGCCGGCCCACGACTCGACGTCCGAAGCGGAAACTCCCAGAGCATCGGCGGCGTCCTCATAGGAGTGGCCACGCCTGTTGATCGCCTCGATGAGAGACGTTCCCAGCGTTGGCAGCACGCCCGTATTGTGGATGAGGGACCGGTGCTGCGCCAGTGCACCCCCTCCCACCCCCGTTTCCCCTGATCACCGACGCGTGCTCCCCGGGGCAACGGCGCGACTCAGGCCGCCGGATCCCGCCATCCCGACGCCACCGGAGTCCCTCGGTCGACCGGGGCTTCGACGCCGGCGGGTTGCGGCGACGGGCTGTGCCGATCGCCGGGTCCGAGGCCGTCGGGATCACTGTCTCCGCCCAGAGGACCGAATGACGCGGCGATGAACTCCTCGGTCTCTCGCTGCGCGGCCAGCACCCGCTTCTCCGCCCCGGCCGCCAGCAGCTTGCCCAGGACCGGTATCTCCCACACTGACTCGGCGCGGAGAATGGCCATGACCACCGGGACCAGGTGCTCGGCGGTGTCGAACACCGCATAGCGGGGCAGCCACTCGGGATCGTATTTGGCGTTGAAGCGCCACAGTGACTCGATCTGGGCAAAATTGGAGAGCCGCTTGAGGAACCATCGTTCGGCCCGCTGGACGGTTCCCTCGCCCTTGTCTCCCGAGAGGGTCGAGCGCATGGTGGCGAAGTTGAGGCTGAGACCCTGGTAACCGCCGGCTTGCAGGTGCTCGATGGTCGAGCACAGCGCGAAGTCCAACAGGCCGTTGGGATGGTCGCCCGGGTCGCGGCGCATGAGATCCAGCGAGTACCCGTTGATGCCCGGGGCCGGAACGAATTGGCACATGGCCGCGGCGGCCCCGTCCGGCCCGCGCACCACGGTGAGCAGGAGGCCGGTATCACGCGGGTCGAACACTCGCCCGAGCATCATCGAAAAACCGCGGTCGTGTTCCCCCTGGCGGCTCAGGTTCATCAGGGTGGCCAGCTCGTCGGACAGCGCGGGATCGAGATGGGCCGGATCGTGGAACGTGGATGAATACCCGTACTTCGTGATCCGGTTGTGTGCCTGACGCAGTCCCTTCATGCCCCCACCGCTCAAGGAGAACGCTTGGACCTTCACCACGGCCTCGTCCCCGAGGTAGATGTGGTGCATACCCGAGTTCGCGGTAGATGGACAGCCAGTCCTCACCGGCGCCCATGACCGCCGGCACCCAACCGTGGCTGTCGGCGAAGCGGCGGAACGCTCCCCACACCTGCTCCCGCTCGTTGGGGGGACCTATCGGATCCGGTGAGATCAAGCAGACGCCGCCGTATACCGCGTACGCCACCAGGCTGTCCCGATGGAAGAACCACCTCTTGTCCGACCGTAGGGCGAAGTAGTCGAGGGTCGAGATTCCGTGACGCCGAACGATGTCTCGGGCGCGGAACTCGGCGGCCCGCCCCGAGCTCAGTCGGCGGTCCACCACCGGGCGGGTCAGGAGGAACAGGGTGATCGCAACCAGCGACAGGCCGATGGTCAGCAGGGTGGGTGCCAGAAATCGATCGGCACGTCGGGGCAGCGCCACGGTCTGGATCCCGACGAAGCGCTCGGAGACCGCCCACATCGCCGTCCACCACGGCAGTGAGTGACCGTGCCGGCCTATGTGTATGAACAGCTCGATCGACGCGGTGGTGAGCACCGTGATTCCCACCGCCCCCACAACCAGTGCCAACAGGGCCGAACGGAGGGACGACCAGTCCGACGCCGCCTGGAAGTCCCGTCGATTGACGACCAGCAGGATCAGTACCGCCAGAGCCACCAGCGACTCCTCGAAGTCGGCGCCGGCGATCAGGTGGAGGACGATGGTGGCGGCCAGCAGTACCACCGCCACCCGCCACGCCCGTCGCTGACCGCGCAGGATGCCCCGGCCCAGGGCCACCAGTGCCAGCCCGGCCATGGCGATCAGGGCCCCGGCGGCCACGCTGGCCCGCAGCGGGAGGAACTCGAGCACGATGTGCAACCGGCCGCGCAATGGCGGGGTGACCGTGTCGACCAGGTCGACGATTCCGGCAAAGAGGATGGCCCCCGAGGCCCACCGCCGCACCCGCCGGGTCCGGCGGTGGGCCTGGCGGAGATCGGGAGCGGGAGGCCACGATTCTCCCATCGGATAGGAGGCCACCAGCGCAGGACGCAGGGTCCGCAGGCTCCGCCCCCGGGTGACCAGACGCTCGAGGAGACTGGGGGACCGCAAGTCGTTGCGGGCCAGGAGCATCCGGACGTGCAGTTCGGCGCCGGTTTCCAGCTCGACCCAGCTCACCCGTTGGTGGTGGAGGAAGACCGGGGGCAGGCCCACCCGTCCACGGTGCTCCTCCACCACCTCGGTGGAGGCACCCACGTTGGCGTAGAAGCCGACCCCGAAGTGGGTGAGCTCCGACTGGAAGGTGGCCGCGGTGATCAGGCCGGCATAGCCGCGCCCGATCAGCAGCCGGCCCGCGTCGCGGGCGGCGTCGTTGGCCCGTGCCTCCGACTGCAAGCTCTCGAGAGCGCCCCCACCCAGGATCGACCACATCCGACGGCTCAACAATCCCAGCACCAGCGCCAGCACGGCCAGCACCACCAGGGCGACACACAGGGCGACCACGACCTGGTCCCCGATGTCTGCCTGATGCGCGTGACGAATGGCCCGTGCCGGCAACCCCGAACCGATGTGGCCCAGCACCCACGGGGTCACTCCCACCCGGAGCAGGCCGGCGACCAGGAAGGGGACCAACAACCACCAGGCGTAGCGACCCAGTCGCCGATACAGCGTGCGGGAGACGACGAACCGCGACAGCGCCGAGGGGTCGCTCAACCGGTTGAGCCCGACCAGCCACGGGACCTCGTCGGTGGGTTGCGCGGCCAACATCCGCCACCCTCGTCCGGCCGGTGAGTGGCCGATGATCCCGGGCTTGGCGTCTGCCGCCGGATCGAATTGCGTCTCCGGCCCGCTGCACCCCGAGGCGTAGGCATGCTCGCCGGGCTCGACCCGCACCACCCTCACCGCCGTGGCCGTGTGCAGATGAAGATCGACCGGGCCGAGTTGCTCGACACCTTTTGCGGCAATCGCCGCAAGGGTTTCGGGGTCGCTGTCGATCCCGGGTTCGTGCGTGCCGGTCTGGCGGATGACCCGTCGCTCGTCGACGTCGAGGAACCGGCTGAGCGCCCCGCCCAGTGCAGGATGTGCATCGAGTGATGCCTCGCACTCGTTCAGTGCCGACCCGGTGCCGGTGAGGTCGAACAGATTGCCGGCGATGATCAGGATTCCGGGCCCGTCCCACGTGTCCAGCGCCGCGGGCCAGCTCGTTGCTCACCGCCGTCGACGACGGAGTGGGCTCGGGGGTGAGCAGCAGGTCGCTGACCACCATGACCCGGCGCCCAAGCGGGACCTCGACCCGGGTGGCCTCCGAGTCGGTCGACGAGGGCTCGGGTCGGGTGCCGGGTTTCCGACCGTCGGGACCCACCCTTTCCGACGGAGGTGCATTCGCTGTCACAGCCCTTCCATCGTAGAGGCCCGCCGGCGTTAGGCTGAGCCGCGTCCGGGCGGTGCGATTCCCGCCGGTGCGAAGGAGTGGGGAGCGATGCCTGACGGCACAGCAGGGCACCAGGGGGAAACGGCATCGCGCTCGGGCGAGGCCACCATCGAGGACTATTTCTCCGAGGACCGGGTCTTCCCCCCCTCCGAGGCGTTCCAGGCGGAGGCGGTGCTCGCCGACGCCGGCGTCTACCAGCGTGCGGAGTCGGACTGGCGCGGGTTTTGGGCGGAGCAGGCTGGCGCTCTCGACTGGTTCCGGCCCTGGGACTCGGTCCTCGAGTGGGATCTGCCCTTTGCCCGATGGTTCGACGGGGGCACGCTCAATGTCTCCTACAACTGCATCGACCGGCATGTTGCCGCCGGACACGGCGACAAGGTGGCGTTCCACTGGGAAGGTGAGCCCGGCGACACCCGCACGATCACCTACCGAGGACTGCTGGCCGACGTGTCGACCTTCGCCAACGTTCTGCGCGGTCTCGGTGTCGGGCGCGGCGACCGAGTTGCCGTCTACATGCCGATGATCCCCGAGCTGGTCGTGGCCATGCAGGCCTGCACTCGGATCGGTGCGGTCCACTCGGTGGTGTTCGGAGGATTCTCATCCGACGCGCTGCGGGACAGGATCCTCGACGCGCAGGCGCGGGTGGTGATCACCGCCGACGGCGGTTGGCGGCGAGGGGCGCCGGCAGCACTCAAGCCGAATGTCGACACCGCGGTGGGCGAGTCGCCGTGCGTGGAGCACGTGGTGGTGGCGCGCCGGATCGGGGATGCCGGCGGGACCGACGCACCGATGACGGCAGGGCGCGACCACTGGTGGGACGAGTTGCTGAGCGGCGAGGATCCCGCCGCCGGTGGGCCGCCGTCGGATCGCTGCGATCCCGAGCACATGGCGGCCGAGGACCTGTTGTTCATCCTCTACACATCGGGCACCACGGCGGTTCCCAAGGGAATCATGCACACCACGGGCGGCTACCTGACCCAGGTCGCGTTCACCCATCGAACCGTGTTCGATCTGCATCCGAAAAGCGACGTCTACTGGTGCGCGGCCGACATCGGGTGGGTCACCGGTCACAGCTACATCGTCTACGGACCCCTGGCCAACGGCGCTACATCGGTGATGTACGAGGGGACTCCTGACTTCCCCGACCGCGATCGTTGGTGGTCGATCATCGATCGCTACGGGGTCACCATCCTCTATACGGCACCCACCGCCATACGTACCTTCATGAAGTGGGGGACCGAGTACCCGGCGCGCCACGACCTGACCTCGTTGCGGGTCCTCGGTTCCGTGGGTGAGCCGATAAACCCGGAAGCCTGGATGTGGTACTCGACGACCATCGGCGGTGGGCGCTGCCCGGTGGTCGACACCTGGTGGCAGACCGAAACGGGCGCCATCATGATCGCGCCCCTGCCCGCCATCGTGACCACCAAACCGGGATCGGCCACCTTCCCCCTGCCCGGCATCGGTGCCGAAGTGGTCGACGAGGCGGGCGAGCGGGTGGACAAGGGAGGTGGCTACCTCACCCTGACCCGGCCCTGGCCGTCGATGTTGCGGGGCATCTACGGCGACCCGGCGCGGTACCGGGAGACCTACTGGAGCCGTTTTACCGGCCGTTACTTCGCCGGTGACGGCGCCAAGGTGGACGACGACGGCTACCTGTGGCTCCTCGGGCGGGTCGACGACGTGATGAACGTTTCGGGTCACCGCATCTCCACCACCGAGGTGGAGTCGGCGTTGGTCGACCACCCGGCAGTGGCAGAGTCGGCGGTGGTCGGCGCCACCGACCCCACCACCGGGCAGGCCATCGTGGCCTTCGTCACCCTGCGGGCGAATGCGGGGCCGGCCGATGACCGCCGGGGCCAAGAGCTCCGGGCCCACGTGGCGGAAAAGATAGGGCCCATCGCCCGACCCAGGACGATCATCTTCACCGACGAGCTCCCCAAGACCCGCAGCGGGAAGATCATGCGTCGTCTGTTGCGTGACGTGGCCGAGGGCCGGATGCTGGGAGACACCACCACCCTGGCCGATCCGGCGGTGGTGGACGAGATCCGGCGGTTGGCGGCTGCCGGGTCGACCGACGAGTGAGCACGACTACCGGGCCGGCCAACTGGGCATGGCGGGTGGCACCCCTGGACGCGCCGGGAGAGGCGGTCGTCTTCGACATGGACGGCGTGCTGTCCGACGCGGTCGGCCGGCAGCACTTCATCGAGCGGGGGCGTCGCGAACTGGGACGCGTTCTTCAACGCCTGCGGCGACGATCCGGTCATCGAGGAGTTGGCCCGGGTTCTCGAGCTCCTCGACCACCGGCTGCAGGTCATCCTGCTCACCGGTCGACCGATGCGGGTGCAGCCCCAGACGCTGGCGTGGCTGGAGCGGTACGGCCTGCGATGGGATCTGCTGGTAATGCGGTCCCGGGGGGACTACTCCCAGGTGACCTGGTACAAGAAGGACAGTGTCGAGGAGCTGCGCTCGTTCGGGTTCGACCTGAGGCTGGCCTTCGAGGACGACCCCGACAATTTTGCCATGTTCCACGCTGAGGGCATCCCCTGCGTGTACATCCACTCGGGGTATTACGAGTAGGCACTCCCGGTGGCACCGGCGGCGGTGTGGGCGATCCGCGGTCGGGCCACCGCAAGAAGATGGGCGCTCAGCCCGAGCACCGAGGGTTCGCTCTCCACGGCGCGGGCGGCATACAGGATGGTGGTGCGCCCCTGCTCGTTCTCCCAGCGGTCGGCGAGATTTCCCAACCAGCCGGCGAGACCCTCCAAACCCACCAGTTCGACCACCTCGAAGGCGGCCGCTTCGACTTCTG
This sequence comes from uncultured Acidimicrobiaceae bacterium, assembly GCA_963734395.1. Taxonomy (GTDB): domain Bacteria; phylum Actinomycetota; class Acidimicrobiia; order Acidimicrobiales; family RAAP-2; genus Bog-756. Next base: position 61,970 of record CAVTGY010000002.1, read on the forward strand.
ACCGGAGCTCGTCGGGCTCGTGGAAGTACGCGGTGGTGAACCAGTGCTGGTGCTCATCGGGATTGCGGTGCTGGCCCTCGGCCAGATCGCGTTCCACGATGGGGACAAAGGCCGGGTCGAAAAGAAATCCCCTGGCCAGACCGTCGAAAAGGGAAGCGAATCTGCTGATGGCCGCGGCAGCCACCACCCCCTGTGGCCGCACCACCCGACGCGCCTCGGCCAGGGCCTGGACCCGCTCGGACCGGTGGGTGAGGTGATAGAGGGGACCGAGGAGCAGCACCCCGTCGAATGAATTGTCCTCGCAGTCCAGGTGTCGGGCATCGCCGACCTCTGCGGTCACGCCCAGTGGGCCCAGTTGGGCGCGGGCGGTCTCGACGTGTCCCGGAATGAGGTCGACGACGTGGACGCGATACCCGGCCTCCGCCAACCAGGCGGCGTGGACACCGGTGGCCCCACCTACGTCCAACAGGTGCGCCGGGGGAGCCGGAAGGTGACGGCGAAGAACTTCTTGGGTGCGGACCAGCTCGAGTTGTCCGAGTCCGCTGGTGATCCGCTCCCCTTCGTCGATCGATTGGTAGTGACTGATGATCGACTCGCTGTCGTCCATCCCCGAACGATAGGGCAGACGGTGTCCGGCACCGGACGGCGCGTTGTCTACCGATTCCGGCGGCGGGTCCCGCTCCGGGGCCGACGGCCGGCCACCACCCAGCCGACCAGCAGCGCGGCGGTGGAGGCGAGGAGCACCGGTAGGTCTCCCAAGCGGACGTACACTGTCGAGCCGCTCCGGCGGAAGAGCGTGCTGGTGACGACCTGGGCGGTACCGAGCACCGAGCGTTGCAGCACCACGCCGCGATGGGTGATGACGGCGCTGTATCCGGTCGGCGCCGCCTGCAGCAGATCGCGACCCTGTTGCACGGCCTGAATCCTGGCGGCGGCGATCTCCTGGGTGGGGACCTGCGCGGTGGCGTACGACGAGGTGTTGGTGGGAACGATCAACAGCTGGGCACCGTTTCGCACCGACGAACGACCGCGGTCGGCATAGAAGACCTCATAGGAGACCATGGCACCCAGCGGCCCGGCCGGGGTGGGCAAGAGCCCGGTCCCGGTCCCGGGAATTGCATCGAGGGGGACCCCCGAGAGGTTGGCAAAATGGGCGAAGAAACCCCGGTAGGGCACGTACTCCCCGAAGGGGACCCGGTGGACCTTCTCGTAGCGCGCCACCAGGGTCCCGTCGGGACCCCAGGCCACCACCTCGTTCCGGAAGGCGGTTGCCGACACGTTCTCGGTGATCCCGACCACCAATGTGGTGTGCAGGGTCCGGGCCAGGTTGGCCAGCACCGCCTCCTCCGGTGACTGGGCGAGCGCGGTGGGCAGGGACACCACGTCCTCGGGCCAGAGCACCAGCTGCGGGTTGTCGCCGTGGTCGAGCTGCTCCATGCGCCGTGTGGCCGACATCTGGGCGGCCAACACGACACTCGGGTCGATATCGGACTTGCGGTAACCGCGGGGACCGCCGCCCTGGACGGCCGCCACGGACACTGCCCCCACAGAAGGTCCTCCATCGGGGGCATGCTCGGCGGCGACACCGAATCCGATGACGACCAGCGCGGCGATGCAGCCGATCAGTGCCAACGACCCGAGGCCGGCTACTGCGCCCGACACCAGGCTGGTGATGCCGCCCCCCTCTCTCTTGTCTTCTGCCGTCCTCTTGTCTTCTGCCGTCCTCGCCGTCCCCGGTGTCGGCGGGTTCTCCGGATCGGCCTGAGCGAACCGATGGGCGCGCCATCTGTCGCGCACGGCGCGGACCAAGGCTTCGACGAGTGCCGCCACCCCCACGCCACCGAGGTAGACGGCCGCGGTGAGGCCGAGTGGACCGCCCAGGCGGGCCACCCCGAGCAACGGTCCGCCGGCCTGTCCGAGGAACACCCCACCCATGGGCAACCCTCCGAACGGCCAGGACGTGCGCAGCGCCTCGGCCAGGGTGAGCGCGGCCGGAAACGCCAAGGCCCGGGCCGCGGGAGGTGCGGCGGGTACAGCCAGGCAGGCCAGGGCGGTGAACCCGGACTCCACCACCATCAGGGTGATGGCCCCGGGCAGGGTGAAGGCACGAGCCCACATCAGGCCGGGGATGTAGCAGCCGAGGCCGGCCAGAAATCCGGCGAGCAAACGGGTCCGCGGTCGGAGGCCGCCGAGTCGCCACCAGAGCAGGCCGGCGGCGGGGAAGGCCAGGATCCACCATCCCCACGGCGGGAGGGAGAGGGCCAGCCCGGCTCCCGAGGCGAGAGCGGGAAGGGCGACCATGCCCCGGCGGGGTAGGACGGTGGCGTCCCTCTTTCCGGTCATCCGCACCTGCGACGGGCGCCACCGCGGCGTGACCGTGCTCTCGACCACCGGCTGGGAGAGGGGGACCGGCGGGGAAAGTCCCGGAGTCACCGGCCCTCCGTCATCGCGCCCGGCCGGGCGACCGAGGCCAGCACCCGTTCGTGCCGCCGCCCGACCACTTCCGATGCAGGCGGGGATGCCCACCCCACCCAACGCGGCCCCGGCCACCCCCACCCCGTCGAGGCCGGCCACCTCCTGTTCAATCCTCGCCACCCGGATCAGGTGGCCCACCCGATATTGCGGAAAGGCCCGATCCCACCGGGTCACCTTCGACTCGAGGGGCGCCCCGTCGATGCCAAGGATGGTCGCCAGTTCGGAGAAGACGGTCGCGGCCAGCTCCTCGTCGTCGAGATCGCCATAACGCTCATCGCCGAACCGGCCCACCGAGGCGCGTACGAGATGGTCCCCGGAGCGTGACAGGTGCGGCCACTTCCTCCCCAGATAGGTGCACCCGGTGATCAACGCCTGCCTCCCCTCGACCGTCGAGGTGCGGGGGACCAGAAAGCCGGTGCCCGACAGTGGTGACCCGATCGCCCCGGTGGGTATGGACAGGGTGACCAGGCCCACCGATGCGTAGTCGATGGTGCTGAGCAGGCCCGCGGCCTCCGGCGTGTGGGGAGCCAGCAGCACCGCGGTCTCGCCCGCCGGGGCGGCCAGTACCACGCCGTCGGCCGGCCAGTTGTCGGCGCCGTCGACCACGAGGCGCCACCGCGAGCCGGCCCCCCCATTCCCATCGTTGCTGCGTCCGCGCCCGACGGCGTCGACCCGCGCGTCGGTGTGGATGTTCACGCCACGGCTCTCGAGGGCCTCGGCGAGATGTTCGGCCAGGCTGGCGGTGCTCCCGGCCAAGGACCAAAAGGCAGGGGGACCCTTCTCCGAGTGGGGGGCCGATGCCGGCTCCCTCATGGCCCGAGCCATCCGGCGCATGAAGCTTCCCGGCTGGTGCGAGGCGGCGATGAGCAAGGGAAAGGTGGCCGCCGCGCTCGAGGTCGTCGACGCACGCGGCGTGGATCCCGCCGATGAGCGGGTCCACCAGACGGTCGACGACCGGTCGCCCGAGTCGTTGGCCGACGATCGCTCCCACCGACCGGTCGCCAACGCCTCCGCCGGCTCGGTGCGGGACGAACAGGTCGGTCGCCACCCGGAGCGACTCACCCGGGCTCAGGATCCTCGAGCGGGCCAGCGGCCACCAACGGGTGGGCACCCCGAGGTTCAGCCCGTCGGGCATGGCGGACAGGCGGCCGCGTGCCCACACCGAGGCGCCGGCGGCTCCGACCGCAACCAGTTCGTCGGCCAACCCGAGCTCGTCGCAGAGCTCGGTGGCTTCGGGACGCCTGGCCAGGAAGGCGTCGGCGGCCAGGTCGACCGTGCGGCCGGCGAATTCGGCCGAAGCCAGCTTGCCTCCCACCCGATCGCCCGACTCGAATACATGCACGACCGGTGGGGCGGCACCGTCCCGTCCCGATCCGGCAACCAGCTCCCACGCCGCCGCCAGCCCGGCAATGCCGGCGCCGACCACGGCCACCGTGGCCCGGGGCTGTCGGGTCACGCGGGGTGGGTCGGGGGCGTCGGGCCGATCACCGCGGAGACCTCTCCTTTGGTTGCCGGCACCGCCGCCCGGCACACCACCTCCGCCAGCAGCGCGGTAAAGCGGGGATCGTCGTTGAGCGACGGCGTCCGGGCGAACGCCACCCCGAGGGACCGGGCCGTGGCCGCGGCTTCGATGTCCAGGTCGTAGAGGATCTCCAGATGGTCGGAGACGAACCCGACCGGGCAGACCACCACCGAGGTGGCGCCGGCGTCGGCCACCCTGGCCAATTCCGTCAAGAGATCGGGGCCGATCCATGGTTCCCCGGTCCGCCCCGCACTCTGCCAGGCCACTCCCCAGTTCAGACCGGGCACGTCGTCCAACCCGGCCGCCGCGGCGATGTCCGAGGCGGACTCAGCCACCTGGTCGGGGTACCGGTCACCCTCGGCGATCACCCGTTGGGGAAGGCTGTGGGCGGTGAACAACACCACCGTTCGCCGGGCGTCATCGGCGTCCATCGCCGCCAGCACCACCCGAACCCGAGCGGCCAGCAGCTCGGCCAGTCCATGAGCACGGTGCCACGAGGGGACCGCGGTGAACTCGACGGGGACCGGAGGAGATTCGGCCGCCTGCCGGGCGCGGCGGAGGTACTCGTTCGATCCGAGTGAGGACTGATGGGGGGTGAGCACCACGCCGATCACCCGGTCCACGCCGGCACCGACCAGCGTCGCCATCCCCTCCTCGATGGACGGCGAGGCGTACTTGGTCCCGTAGCCGACCATGAACGTGCCAGGTGCCGCCGCCTCCAGTGCCGAGGACAACCCGTGGATCTGGTCGCGGGTCCGCTCGGTCAGCGGCGAGGTCCCCCCGATGGCCTCGTAGCGTCGCACCAGCTGATCGAGGAGCTCGGGAGGTGGAGGGCGCCCGTGCCGGATAGCCGTGTAGAAGGATTCGACGTCGGCCGGCGAGTCGGGGGTTCCGTGGGCCATGACCAGTACGCCGATCGGCGGGCGAACGGCCCGGCTCATCGGGAGGCACCCACCCCGGCCCGACCCTCGGTATGGACCAGCTCGACCACCCGTTCGAGGATGGCCGGGTCGGTTTCGGGGAGAACACCGTGGCCCAGGTTGAAGATGTGGCCCGGGGTGTCCCCGGCACGGTCGAGGACTTCGCGGGTCTCGGCCGCGGCCACCTCCCAGGTGGTCAGGCACATGGCGGGATCGAGGTTGCCCTGGACGGCAATGCCCGGTCCCAGCCGCCGCCGCGCCTCGTCGATCCGGACACGCCAATCGATTCCCACCACTGCACTCCCGGCTCTCGACATCGACGGCAGCAGCTCGCCGGTGCCGACGCCGAACAGGATGGTGGGAACCCCCGGGTGGGAGTCGGCCAACGCATCGAAGATCCGGGCGGTGGAGGGCAGGACCAGCTCCTCGTAGTGGCGGGGGGTCAGGATGCCCGCCCAACTGTCGAAGACCTGTACCGCCGAGGCTCCGGCATCCAGCTGCGAACGCAACGAGCTCACCGCCAGGTCCCCGAGTCGATCGACCAGCTCGTACCAGACCGACGGCTCTGCCTGCATGAGGGCCTTGACCCGCGCGAAGTTCTTCGAAGGGCCGCCTTCCACCAGGTAGCTGGCCACGGTGAAGGGTCCCCCGGCAAAACCGATGAGCGGCACCTGCAGCTGCCCGGCCAGGAGGGTGACCGCCTCGATGACGTGGGGCGTGTCGATCTCCGGCTCGAGCGGGCGGAGGCGTTGGAGGTCGTCCTTGGCCCGGAAGGGTTCGGCCACCACCGGCCCGGTCCCCGGGGCCACGTCGACACCGAATCCGATGGACGCCACCGGTACCACGATGTCGGAGAACAGGATGGCGGCATCGACGCCGTAGCGGTCGACCGGCTGTCGGGTGAGCTCGGCGACCAGGTCGGGTTGGGCGATGGCGTCGAGGATGCTGCCCCCTCCGCGGGCGGCGCGGTACTCCGGAAGCGATCGGCCCGCCTGACGCATGAACCAGACCGGAACCCGCTCGACGCTTTGGGAGCGGCAGGCCCGAATGAACGGGGTGTCGGCGAATCGTCCCTCTGCGGGTGAGCCCACGCCGTGACGCTCCGTCATGGTTCAGCCGACAGCCGCGGCGGCGCCGCCTGGTGCGGCTGCACCGGAACCGTGGGGACAACCGTCGGTAGCAGGGGCGGCTCGTGCGGAACGGTCCATCACCCGAGTCTACGAGAGCGGGCCCGCCCTTCCATGACGGAGGACCCGGTCGCGCCGGCACGACCGGGGGCATACAATCGAGGGTTCCCCTGAGCCGGGGACGCACGGCCGGGGAAGGATGGGAGGTGGGGTGGAGACCGAGCTTCAGGGCGAGCAGGAGTTCGTGGACATGGCGTACGCACGCCTCGACGCAATGCGGAGCGACGCCAACTCCATGCTCGAAGGGGTACTCGACCTGGGCAGAGGGGGCACCTTCCAATCGCGGACCGAGCGGGACGTGATCGTGCGGACCAGCATGGCCCGGCTCGAGCAACTGGACATCGGCGACCAGGCCCTCACCTTCGGCCGCATCGATCGGGTGAACGAGGCACACACCGACGAATCGTCGGCCACCGGCGACTCGACTGCCAATGGCGATCAGCCGGAGACCGAGACCTTTCACATCGGACGCCTGGCCATTCACAGTGCCGGACACGACCCCCTGGTGGTGGACTGGCGAGCGCCGATCGCAGAACCCTTCTACCGAGCCACCGGCCGGGATCCGCAAGGCCTGGTGCTGCGGCGCCACCTGGCCATGGAAGGACGACGGGTCGTCGGTCTGGAGGACGAGCGCTTCAGCGCCACCGGATCGGCGGTCGTCGACGACGAGCAGGGGGTCGGGCAGGGTCACGCCGACGGTGAGGGATCAGGGGAGCTGATCCTGAGCGACCTCCCCATCGGCGGACCGGCCGCTCTGTTGGCCGCCCTCGACCGGGCACGATCCGGCCGGATGACCGACATCGTCTCCACCATCCAGCGCGAACAGGACGAGATCATCCGGGCTCCGTTGGCCGGCGTGTTGGTGGTCCAGGGCGGCCCGGGGACGGGAAAGACGGCGGTGGCACTTCACCGCGCTGCCTATTTGCTCTACACCCACCGGTTCCCCCTCGAACGGCAGGGCGTACTGGTGGTCGGGCCCAACCCCCTCTTTCTCCGCTACATCGAACAGGTCCTTCCCTCGCTGGGGGAAACCGGCGTGACCCTGTCGACGGTCTCGGGCCTGGTCTCGGAGGTGCGGTCCAGTGACACCGGTTCGGTCGAGGTGGCCCGGCTCAAAGGGGACGCTCGCATGGCCAAGGTCATCGCCCGCGCCGTGCGGACCCGCCAGCGCCATCTGTCCCACGATGTGAGCATCCCCTACGGGGCGCTGTTACTACGGCTCTCCGTCGAGGACAGCCGAGAAGTCGTCGACGTGGTCCGACGCCGGCCCGGGACCCACAACAGCAGGCGTCGGCTGGTCGAACAGGCGGTGGCCCGGTTGCTGGCCGACCGCGCCCGCCAGACCCAGCAGACGCTGGGCGCCGGAACCCCGGCGTCGGTAACCCCCTTTCCCGGCTATGAAGACCCTTCGCAGCTGTCCGACGACGAATTCGACATCGAGGACTTCTCCCGCAAGGTCAGGAGGGTTCCCGAGCTGGCGGAGGCGCTCGACCGGATGTGGCCGAGGCTTTCCCCCCACGAGCTGCTCCACGACCTGTTCGGGGCGCGGCCGTTGATAAAGGCGGCCGGCCGCGGGGTACTGACTCCCGATGAGCAGGACCTCCTGGTGCGCCCCCGGTCAGCGTCACTCGACTCGGTGGCCTGGACGCCAGCCGACGCCGCCCTGGTCGACGAGGCCCGCCATCTGCTGGGCCCGAGAAGCGGCACCGCCGAGGACGGGCTCCGCAAGTACGGGCACATCGTGGTCGACGAGGTGCAGGACCTTTCCCCCATGCAGTTGCGGATGCTCACCCGGCGATCGCTTTCGGGTTCGATGACCGTGGTCGGAGACATCGCCCAAGCCACCGCGCCATGGGCTCCCCACTCGTGGGAGGACATCACCGAACACCTGCCCCACCGCCGCCCGGTTACAACAGTGGAGCTGACGGTGAGCTACCGGACTCCGGCCGAAGTATTGGCGGTGGCCAGCCAGGTGCTGGCGGTCGCTGCTCCGGAGCTCACACCGCCCCGGCCGGTGCGGCGGACCGGAGTCGAACCGCGAATGATGGCGGCGAAGGGTCACTCCGGATCCCGCCACGGTGCCACCCGAGCGGACCTGCTCGAGTTGGTGGCCCGGGTGGCGGGCGAGGAGATGGCCGCGGTGACCCCGGGTCGGGTGGCCATCGTCGCCCCCGAGGCCATGCTCACCGTGTTGGCGGAGGCACTGGCGGTTGCCGGTCTCTCGGTGGTGGACGCTCGTGACATGCGCAAAGGCGGGCTCTTCGAACCGTTGGTACTGCTGGCCGCCGAAGCGGCCAACGGCCTCGAGTTCGATTCGGTCGTCGTGGTCGAGCCGGGGATCATCGCCGGTGAGACGGCACGGGGCCTGCGGACGCTGTACGTGGCGTTGACCCGGCCCACCCAGCGTCTCAGCGTGGTCTACCTGACACCTCCACCGGCGCCGTTGGTCGGCGGGGGCTGAATCACCCGGGATTCGCCGCCGGGAGCTGGGTCTTTGTGGCCCCGGCCGGGGGCTGGCGCGACGCCCGCCCAGGTTCCCGCCGCCGGCCCGGCACCTCTCCGATAGGGGCCACCGGTCCCCGGCCGGATGAGTTGGCCCCCCGCACTACGGATCGACTAAAAATACGGCGTGACTCAGGCCCTCGCGACCGCTCCGGCGCTCACCAACCGCCAGCGGCACCGGCCCGACAAGCCGTCCATGCTGGCCGTGGGGGTGATCATCTGGCTGGGCTCGGAGGTGATGTTCTTCAGCTCCCTGTTCGCCGCGTTCTTCACCATCCGGTCCCACGCCTCGGTCTGGCCGCCGGTGGGAACCCATCTGGACACCCTGCGGGCGGGCTTCTTCACGTTGATCCTGGTGTCCTCCAGCTTCACCATGCAAAAGGCGGTCTGGGACCAGGAAAAGGGCAATCGGCGCAGCGCCAAGATCATGGTCATGGCCACGTTCGTCCTCGGAGCGCTGTTCGTGGCCAACCAGTTCTACGAGTGGGTCACCCTCTCGCACAACCCGGCCACCGATCCGACCCACACTTCGTACGGCTCACTCTTCTACATCATGTCCGGACTGCACGGCCTTCACGTCACCCTGGGATTGGTGGCCATGATCTTCCTGTTGGGCCGGCTCAAGGGTCCCAAGGGGGATCCGGGGGAGACGGCCGTCTTCCAGGGCGTCAGCTACTACTGGCACTTCGTGGACATCGTGTGGGTCGGCCTCTACTCCTGCCTGTTCCTCCTCAAATAGGTGAGACACCGGATGCGCAGCCTGCTCAAGGCCCGGGTACGCGGCACCCGCCGCTTTGGTGATGGGTGTCGGCATCGTGGGCCTGCTCGCCTTCTCGCCGGGTATGGCGCCGGCCGACGCGACGCCCACCACCACCCTGCCGCCGCTCACCGCCACCACCTCCACCACCACCCCGATCGGCCAGCGGTCGACCCCGAGCGTGTCCAGTGTGCTGGCCAACCGAGCGCCCTCCAATCAGACCGGCATCTACAACGTCGAGCTCCCCGCTTCCCTGATCGCCCCGGGGCAGGCGCTGTTTGCCGCCAACTGCTCGAGCTGCCACGGGCCCGAGGCCCTTGGAACGGTCCGGGCGCCCCCGCTCCAGGGGCTGGGGGCGGGAACCGTCGACTTCTGGGTGTCCACCGGTCGGATGCCGCTGGCCAACTCCAGCGTCCAGGCCACTCGCAAGCCACCCCGGTTCAACCGCCTGCAGACCCTGGAGATCGCGGCCTGGGTGCAGTCCCTCACCCCGGGGGTGGGAGTGCCGGTGCCGCTGGTCAACACCAGCGGCGCCGACCTCGAGTCCGGCGGCACCCTGTTCACCCTCAACTGCGCGGCCTGCCACACCATCACCGGCGCCGGTGACGCGCTGATGGACGGTGCCTACGCGCCCAGCCTCCACCTGGCCACCCCCACCCAGGTGGTCGAGGCCATCCGTTCCGGCCCCGGCAACATGCCCCACTTCGGTCCGGGCAACATCACCGACACCGAAGCCCGGGACATCTCCGCCTACGTGACCGGCGTTCTCCAGCACCCCGCCAACCCCGGCGGGGTCGGTCTGGGCGGGATCGGTCCGGTCGGCGAGGGCTTTGTCGGGCTTCTGGTCGGGGTGGGTGCGCTGATGCTCGTCTGCTTCTGGATCGGAGATCGAACGTGAGCGACGGCCCCCCCAGTCTCGAAGGGCCACTGCCGCCGGCCGCGCTGGACGACCCCCACCTGACGCCCTACGCCAAGCACCCCGAACGGGCCCAGGCGGTGGCGGCGACCGCGATGGTGGTGGGATTCCTCGGTTTCATCGGATTCGGCGTGGCCTACTGGGAGGCGGCCAGCACCCAGTGGGAGGCCGTGACCCTCGGTGTCGGCTTGCTGTTCCTGGGCTTCGGGGTGACCGCCTGGGGCAAGTACCTGATGCCCCAGGGACCGTTCGTCGAGGAGCGACACGCCTTCCACTCCACCGAAGCCGAGCGGGAGGCGATGACCGCCGCGATCAACGAGCGAGGCGGCATGGTGGTCAAGCGCCGGAAATTGCTGGGCGGTCTGTTCCTGCTGGGATCGACGGCCATGGGGATCGTCCTCCTGTTCCCCTTGCTGCGGTCGCTCGGGCCCAAGCCGGGTGACACCCTCTTCCTGACCAACTGGAAGAAGGGGTCCACGCTGGTCACCATCGACGGGCGGGAGGTCACCTCCGACGACCTCGAAGTGGGTGGTGTGCTCACCGTCTTTCCCAAGGGATTCACCGGCTCGTCTCCCGACCAGGTGATCCTGCTCCGGCTCAGCCAGACCCTCCAGCGGCTCACGCCACCCGGACGCACCGACTGGGGTGTGCTGGGATACGTGGCCTACTCGAAGATGTGCACCCACCTCGGCTGCCCGGTCGGCCTCTACCAGGAGCAGACCCAGCAACTGGTTTGCCCGTGCCACCAGTCGATCTTCAACGTGGTGGCCGGTGCGGTGCCCGAATTCGGTCCCGCCCCGCGGCCGCTGCCCCAGTTGCCGATCACCGTGGACGCCACGGGCACGCTGGTGGCAAAAGGCGGATTCAACCAGGCGGTCGGGCCCGGATTCTGGGAGCGCCCGTGATCGACAAGACCATCGACAAGTCGCTCCGCTGGGTAGACGATCGCCTGGGCGTGGCCAAGGGCGGTCGGACCTTCCTCGACAAGATCTTTCCCGACCACTGGTCGTTCATGCTCGGTGAGATCGCCCTCTATTCATTCGTCGTGCTGTTAGTCACCGGGGTGTTCCTCTCGCTCTATTACGTGCCGTCCGCCCACGAAATCGTCTACCAGGGCTCGTATCTCCCCCTGCGAGGTCAGAGAGTCTCCGAGGCCTACGCCTCCACCGTGGGACTCTCCTTCGACGTGCGGTCGGGTCTCCTGATGCGTCAGGCCCACCACTGGGCCGCCGACATCTTCCTCGGATCGATCGCTGTCCACATGGCTCGGGTGTTCTTCACCGGCGCATTCCGTAAGCCTCGGGAGTTCAACTGGATCGTCGGTGTGACCATGCTCATCCTGGGGATCGTCAACGGATTCCTCGGCTACTCCCTCCCCGATGACCTGGTGTCCGGTACCGGGATCCGCATCGCCTACTCGATCATCGAATCGATCCCGTTGGTCGGCAGCTACATCGCTTTCTTCCTCTTCGGGGGCAACTATCCCGGCAACGGGTTGATCATCCCCCGGTTCTTCATCATCCACGTGCTGATCGTTCCGTTGATACTGATCGGCCTGCTCGCTGCCCACCTCGGCCTGCTGGTCAAACAGAAGCACACCCAGTTCCCCGGCAAGGGGAAAACCGAACACAACGTGGTCGGATCCCCGATGTTCCCGACCTTCATGGCCAAGACCACCGGGTTCTTGTTCATGGTCAGCGCGTCCCTCTTCCTGTTGGGAGGCTTCGCCCAGATCAACCCGATCTGGCAGTTCGGCCAGTACGAGCCCTACCAGATCTCCTATGCCGTCCAGCCCGACTGGTACATGGGCTGGTTGGACGGCGCCCTGCGTATCATGCCCAGCTGGGAGTGGGTGGGTTGGGGCCACACCCTCCCACTCGAAGTCTTCTTGCCGGCGGTGATATTCCCGGGCATCATCTTCAACATCCTCATCGTCTGGCCGTTCATCGAGTCCCGCTACACCAAGGATCTGGCGTACCACAACCTCCTCGACCGCCCCCGTGACCGTCCGAAGAGGACCTCGGCCGGCGCCGCCATGCTCACCTTGCTGGGCATGACCTTCTTCGCGTCGTCCACCGACGTCATGGCCAACTTCTTCGAACTGCCGCTCAAGGATGTCCTGTGGTTCTTCCGTATCGCGGTGGTGGTGTCCCCGATCATCGCCTACGTGGTGACCTACAAGATCTGCCTCGAGATGCGGGCTGCCGAGGGCATCGGCAAGCGCAAACGGGCGGTGATCATCGCCCGGTCCGAAACCGGTGAGTACTCCACCGTCGAGACCGAGCCCCGGCCCGGTGACGGCTCCGCCGAGCTCGATGCCATTCCGGTGCCCACCTTCATCGACCTGGTTCCGCCCGAGTTGGCTACCGATGAGGGTGTGCGCCGGGTGATGCGCTGAGCGTCCTCCCCGCCGGCCACCCTCAGCCCGCACTGCCGCCACCACTCCTCCAAGCACTGACCCGCTAGGCGTCGAAGGGCGCGACGACACGACGGAGCAAATCGGCGAGGGTTGCTCGGGCATCGTCGTCCAGCGCACCGAGGATGGCGTCCTCCCGCGCGACCAGATCTTCGAGCGCGGCGTCTACCCGCCGACGACCAGCAGCGGTGAGTTGCACCCGCACCGAGCGGGCATCGGCGGGATCCGGCCGGCGACGTACCAGCCCACGTTGTTCCAGATGGTCGATCCGATTGGTCATGGTGCCCGAGGTGACCATGGTCTGGGCGACCAGCTGGCCGGGGGAGAGCTGATGGGGAGGTTCGGAGCGGCGCAGTGCTGACAGCACGTCGAAGGTCCAGATCTCCAGATCGTGACGGGCGAGGACGGTCGTGCGCTGGCGATCGAGGTGACGGGCCAGACGGGTGACTCTGGACAGCACCTCGAGGGGGGAGCTGTCCACCTCCGGCAATGCCCGTCGCCACCCCGCGATCAGGTGGTCGACTTCGTCTTCCATCCCGCTTGGTCTTCCATTCCGTCCTCTGTTCCGGTCGCTGCCCCACCCTAACGTCTTGACATCAAGAGGATCCAGGGATTACATATCTTGATATCAAGACATAGAGGAGCACGACAATGGTGGAGAGTTCGTCAACCCCGGTTTCGCTGGCCAAAGGGGTCTATGGCCGTTTGTCCGAACGGACCGTCCTCGGTCGGGAGCGGCTCGGCCGACCGATGACGTTGGCCGAAAAGGTGCTGGTCAACCATCTGCGCGATCCGGCCAACCAGCCGCTCGAGCGGGGGCTCAGCTACGCGGACTTCGACCCGGACCGGGTCGCTCTCCAAGATGCGCTCGCACAGATCGTGGCGCTGCAGTTCATGATTGCGGGCCTGGACAGGACCGTGTTGCCGACGACCGTCCATTGTGACCATCTGATCCAGGCCAAGGTTGGAGCCGCTGCCGATCTGCGAGTCGCCCTGGATGGGAACACCGAGGTCTACGAGTTCCTGCGGTCGTTCTGTGCCAAGTACGGGATCGGGTTCTGGAAGCCGGGCTCCGGGATCATCCACCAGGTCCTCCTCGAGAATTACGCCTTTCCCGGAGGAATGATGATCGGTACCGACAGCCACACCCCGAACGCAGGAGGTTTGGGAATGATCGCCATCGGGGTGGGTGGCGGCGACGCCATCGACGCCATGACCGGGTTGGCCTTCAACGTGCGCTGGCCCAGGCTGATCGGTGTGCACCTGAGCGGATCGCTGTCGGGGTGGACCACGCCCAAGGACGTGATCCTCGAGGTGGCCAGCGTGTTGACGGTCAGCGGCGGCACCGGTTCCATCGTCGAGTACCTGGGCCCGGGTGCCGACACCATCTCGGCCACCGGCAAGGCAACGATCTGCAATATGGGGGCCGAAATCGGAGCCACCACGTCGCTCTTCCCCTACGACGAGGCCACCGCCGACTATCTGAGGGTCACCCGGCGCGCCGAGATGGCCGATGCTGCCGACCAGGTTGCCGGTGATCTGCGCGCCGATCGGGAGGTGGCGGCCGACCCCCGACGGTTCTTCGATGAGGTCATCGAGATCGACCTTTCCACCCTGCAGCCGATGATCAATGGCCCCGACTCACCCGATCTCGCCCACCCGGTCGATGAGATCGGCGCCTGGGTTGGTGAGAACGGTGTGCCCAGCGAGATCTCCGCGGCCCTGATCGGCTCCTGCACCAACTCGTCCTACGAGGACATCACCCGGGCTGCGTCCATTGCGCGGCAGGCATCGGCCCAGGGTCTGCGGACCAAGTCGAAGCTGTTCATCACGCCCGGCTCGGAGCAGGTGCGTGCCACTATCGAGCGCGACGGGCTGCTGGCCGACCTGGAGGCCATCGGCGGCACCGTCTTCGCCAACGCCTGCGGCCCCTGTATCGGTCAGTGGGACCGCACCGACATCGATACGACAATCCCGAATACCATCCTCAACAGCTTCAATCGCAACTTCCCCAAACGCAACGACGGCAGTGCCAACACCAAGGCCTTCGTGACGTCACCGGACATGGTGGTGGCCTATTCGCTGGCCGGAACGCTCGATTTCAATCCGCTGGTCGATGCCATACGGTCGGAATCGGGCAGCTGGGTTCGTCTCGAGGCGCCCGTGGGCCGCGACCTGCCTCCCGAGGGCTTCGACCCAGGTGGGGACGGGTTTCTCCCCGCCCCGGACGAGAGTTCCGGTATCGAAATAGTCATCTCGCCCACCTCCGATCGGTTGCAGTCACTGACCCCGTTTCCGGCCTGGGACGGGTGCGACTACATCGACCTGCCGGTGCTGGTCAAGGCGACCGGCAAGTGCACCACCGATCACATCTCTGCTGCCGGCCCCTGGCTCACCTACCGCGGTCACCTCGAGAACATCTCCGGCAACCTGTTCCTCGGGGTGAACAACGCGTTCACCGGGACGGTAGGTCAGGGCAAGGATCCACTCGACGGCCTGGTTCGATCCCTCCCCGACATCGCCAAGCATCTTGCCGAACAGGGCGTGCGCTGGTGTGCAGTGGGTGACCAGAACTATGGCGAAGGCTCATCACGCGAGCATGCGGCGATGGAGCCGCGCTATCGAGGAGGCGTGGTCATCCTCGCCCGATCCTTCGCCCGGATCCACGAGACCAACCTGAAGAAACAGGGCCTGTTGCCCCTGACCTTCGCCGATCCGTCCACCTACGACATGATCGATCCGGACGACCGAATCAGCGTGCTCGGTCTGTCCTCGCTCGCACCTGATCGATCGTTGGGTTGCCGCATCACCAAGCCCCACGGTCGGTCCATCGAATTCGAGTGCGCCCATACATTCAGTGCGGGCCAGATCGATTGGTTCAAGGCGGGTAGCGCGCTCAACATCATCCGTGGCAGGGACCACTGAGCCGGCGGCAGTGCCTTTTGGGCCGATGGTCAGCCCGGCTTGATGGCGGTCCCTTTGTAGAGGTAGTTCCACGGTTTCATCGTGCGGGGGCCATTCATCCATTCGTTTCTCAGCTCGATCATCTCGAAACCCGCCTGGCCCACCAAACGGTCAATCGGCCGATTGAGATTGCACCCGCCGGCAAAGCGTTGTTGCCAGCCATTGAAGCGTTGCTGTTTGGCGGCGACGTCCGGGTCGTCGGCCAGCCCGTGCTCGAGAAAGTGGATCTGACCACCGGGACGCAGGACCCGTATCAGTTCGTCGAGGGCCTGGCTGCAATCGGGAATCGTGCACAGGGTGAAGGTGCTCAGCGCGGCGTCGACGGACTCGTCGTCCAGCTGGAGCTCCTGTCCGTCCAGGCCCACGTACCGGACCGAAACCGGTGACCTGTAGATCCGCTTTGCACCGAGCTTGCGCCCCGTGGAGGAAGGCTCGACGGCAAAGACGCTGCTGACCTCGACAGGATAGAGAGGAACGTTCAGCCCGGATCCGAAGCCGATCTCGACGACGGAGCCGCCAAGGCCGGTGAGCACGTCCTCCCGATGCCGACGGACTTCCCGAGTGCCGAGGAGAACGTCGATGACCCGGGGCAGGAGGTGGTTCTCCCACAGACCCATGCCCGAGTGTAGGACGGCGAGCCCGACCTCACCCGGTTGCCGATGGTGGGGTCAGACCGTGTCGCCCTGTGGGCTTTCGACGGCGGCCCCGACCGCGGTGCCGCCCCGTCGGCTCTCGACGGTGGCCCCGATGGCTCCCGACAGGATCAGCGTGGCGGCCATCGGTGCCAGCCACAGCCCGAACACGAAGGTCAGCACCGTGAAGAGCGCTCCCATTCCGAGGATGAAGGGCCAGATGCTGGAGCTGGGGAACGACTCGACGGCGCCGGCTCCTTCAGCGATGTCCGCCTGTGGGTCGTCGTCGGCTTGCGGCTTCATCTTGGCCGACCACCACAGGTAGTAGGAGCCGGGGAACAGGCCGAGCAGCGCAGTGCCGATCAGCATCAGGAATCCACCGTCTTCATAGCTGCTGAACCAGTAGACGAGGCCGATGATGCCGAAGAAGACACCGAGCCCGGCAAGGAAGAGCCCGTAGACCCTCACGAGCTGGCCCCGACCTTCTCATCCTCCGAAGGCGTGTCCGACGGCTTCACCGGACGGCCGGTGTGAATGGTTCGGTGCTCGGGATGGTTGTAATCCCAGGTAGGTCGCTCCGAGCGGATCGGGGGCAGGTGGCTGTAGTTGTGGTGAGGTGGCGGTGAGGAGGTGAACCACTCGAGGGTGTGGCCGTCCCAGGGGTTGTCGCCGGCCGGGATCGGGTGCCGCCATGAGATGTACAGGTTGTACAGGAAGAAGAGGAACGAGGCCCCGATGATGAAGGCGCCCACCGTCGAGATCACGTTGAGTGTGGTCCACCCGTTGGTCGGCAGATAAGCGGCCACCCGTCGGGGCATGCCGTCGAGGCCGAGGACGTACTGAGGCATGAAGGTCACCCAAAACCCGATGAACAGACCCCAGAAGTGGAGCTTGCCCAGGTTGTCCCGCAGCATGCGCCCGAACATCTTGGGGTACCAGAAATAGAAGCCGGCAAACCCGGCAAAGACCGCCGTTCCGATCAGCACCTGGTGGAAGTGGGCCACCACGAAGTAGGTGTCGTGGGTCATGAAGTCGACAGGGGGCGAGGCGAGGAGCACGCCAGTCACCCCACCCATCAGGAAGGCGAAGAGGAATCCGATGGAGAAGAGCATCGGGGTCTGGAAGCTCAGCTGGCCTCCCCACATGGTGCCGATCCAGTTGAAGAACTTGATCCCGGTGGGGATGGCGATCATGTAGGACAGCAGCGAGAAGAACGGCAGCAGCACCACACCGGTGGTGAACATGTGGTGGGCCCACACCCCGGTGGACAGGGCGGCGATGGACATGGTGGCGAAGACCATCCCCTTGTAGCCGAAGAGCGGCTTCCGGGAGAACACCGGGATGATGTCGGTGACCATGCCGAAATAGGGCAGCGCCAGGATGTACACCTCGGGATGCCCGAAGAACCAGAACAGGTTCTGCCACAGCACCGGGACGCCTCCTCCCTGCACGGTGAAGATGTGGGTACCGAAATGGCGGTCGCAGAAGAGCATGACCACCGCGCCGAACAGGACCGGGAAGGCGATCAGGATGAGGATGGCGGTGACCAGCATGTTCCACGAGAAGATGGGCACCCGGAACATGGTCATCCCCGGGGCCCGGAGGTAGAAGATGGTGGCGCACAGGTTTACCCCGGTGAAGATGGCTGAGAATCCGGTGAGGGCCAGGGCCATGAGCCAGAGGTCGGCCCCGGCTCCGGGTGAGTTGGTGGCGTTGGACAGTGGCGCATAGGACACCCAGCCGAAGCTGGCGGCGCCGCCGGCCACCAGGAATCCGGACATCATGGTGATCGATCCGCCCAGGTAGAGCCAGTAGGAAAGGGCATTCAGGCGGGGAAAGGCCATGTCCGGTGCGCCCACCTGGAGCGGCACGATGTAGTTGGCCAGACCTCCGAAGGCGAAGGGCCCGGCAAACAGGTAGAGCATGAGGCTGCCGTGCATGGTGAACAGCTCGTTGTAGGTCTGGAACGAGACCAGCGAGGCGGTGGGCGTGGTGAGTTGGGCCCGGATGACCAGGGCCATGATGCCGGCGATGAAGAAGAGCACCAACGAGGTGATCATGTAGCTCTTGCCGATCACCTTGTGGTCGGTGGAGGTAAGCCAGTTGAGGATCCCGGTGGGACCCTCGTGGTGGGCGTGACCGTCCTCCCCATGGTGCGGAGCGGGAGCGTGCCCGTCGGGACCACCCGGCTCCTCCGGAGAGATCAGCTCAGGGGGCTCGATCGTGGTGGTCATTGATCTCCCTTTGCCTCAGCAGGGGTGTTGTACCCACTTCCGTTGGTGATGTGGGTATCGGGGGGTGGATTGTCCTGGGCCGAAGAGCCCGAGCGTTGCAGGGTATTGCCGGCTGCCACTTCGGATCTGGCCCATAGCTGAAACGCCGGCGGGCTGACCGCCCGCACGCTGAAGAGCATCTCCGAATGGTAGAGGCCACAGATCTGGGTGCACTGGCCGTTGTAGGTGCCGGCGTGCAGCACGTCGAGGTCGAAGAAATTGGTGACACCGGGCAGCGCATAACGGCTGAAGTTGAAGTCCCGCACGTAGAAGCCGTGAATGACGTCATCGGACACCAGGGTTATCTGCACGGTCTGCCCGACCGGGACCACCATCTGGGGGCCATGGTTGTTCGGCCCCTCGGTGGTCTCTCCGGCCACCCCCACGTTGAGCCCGGTGTAGTCGAATCGCCATCCCCACTGGAAAGCCGTCACCCGGATGTCGACCACCGGGTTTCCGGTAGCGGTCACGTTCGCGTTCACCGGCACGATGGCATCGACGCTGTTCTCGGTGATCACCGTGAAGTAGAAGAGGAACCCGACGATGATCACCGGGATCACCGTGTAGAGGATCTCGATGCGGAAGTTGTCGTGGAACTGGCGAGGCATGTCGTCGGACCGCTTGCGGTAGCGGAAGATGGTGAACACGATGAGCAGGAAGACCAGGCCACCGACGATGATGCCGGTCGTCATCATGCCCGAGTACAGCTTGAACGTCTCCTGGCCCTGTGTGGTCGCCCCCCGGCTGGCGCCGTAGCTGGGGTAGAAGCTGCACCCGCCCAGCACCAGGGGTGCACCGATGGCCGCCACCAGCGCCGGACGGCGCCATCGCCGGGCCCGCTCAGGCCGGTCCGGACTCTGGGTGTCCGAAGCCTCCGCCGTGAGCCGATCCGCTCGGCGCGGTCGGCGCCGGGAGTCGTTTGTGACTGCGTTCACGGCGATGACACTAGTGGGCACGGCGGCACAATTAGAAGTTCAGACGGCCACGCTGACGGCCTGGGCAAACTCCCTGTTCACAGAGGTGGAAACCGGGGTCGAAACGGGGGCGCAACCCGGCGTCGGGGAACCCGGGCGGAAGGTCAGTTCCCAGAGGCTCGTGCCGCCCAGGAGAACACCCCTTGCGCCATCGTCGATGTCGCCGCCTCGGCCCGTCGGCTGAACACGGTTCGGTGCGCTTCGCCAATGCCGGGGTCGTCCGGTGCGGCCAACAGGGCCAGTTCGACCAGGTGCCCAGCCAGGCGCATGGCCGCGTCGCCATTGCCTTCCGCCCCGCCGATCAGGGCAAGTGCCCGGTCGGCCAATGCGCCCGCTCCTCCGGCCAGGTCGGCCATTTCGAGAGCGATCGCCCGTTCCGGAGCGGGTTTGAGCGTGGCCGGATTGCCGTCCCACCACCCGCCGTAGAGGCGCCACACGTTCCGCACGATGAATTCGGGTTCGTCGTAGACGGGTTTGAGGTAGGGACGGGCCATGAGCGTCGCCGGCGGGGTGACGGTGTGGATCACCTCGTCGAGTCGGGCGCCTTCGTTCATGAGTGCGATCGTCTGTTGCACCAACGACTCGAGAAGCTCAGCGGTGTCACCCAGGGCCTGGCGCACCCGGTCGGCCCCGACCACCGGGTAGCCGTGCCCAGGCAGGAGGACCTCTGGCCCGCCGCCCGGCGAATCGTAGAGCGAGAGCATCGAGCGCAAGGCGTCGGCCCACTCGATGGGATAGCGCTGGACTTTCTGCGGGTTTCCGCGTTGGGCGAGGCCCAGATGAACAGATCGCCGCAGCAGAGCACCCGAGCATCGGGGAGGTAGGTCCAGGTGTGGTCGTCGGTCTCCCCTTTCGCATGGTGGAGCTCGGCCCGTCGTCCGCCGATCTCGAGCTGGAGATGGTCGCGGTAGGTGCGGTCGGGATAGCGGTACTCGGTGGGCCACTCGAACGACTCGAAGTTGAACTGCCGGCGGTTGATGATCCCGTTGTAACCGGCGGTCATGATGTAGCGGTCGAATCGAGCAGGCAGCGCTTCGTGGGCCACCACCACCGGTTCGGGCCATCCGGCCTCGGCAGACTCGGCGGCCCACACCGGCACCCCGAAGACGTGATCGATGTGCCCGTGGGAGTAGACGGCCGTGTGCAGGCGGCGCGGCGACCAGGCGCGCAGCGTGCGGTGGACCTCACCGGCCACGAATGCGCTCCCGGTGTCCACCAACAGGAGACCCTCCTCGGTGTTCATCGCCGAAACGTTGGCCAGGGAGGGAACGAAGGAAACCCCGTCTGCCACCTCGGCGAAACCGGGTGTCGGGCGGAGCGGGTGGACCTCGGAGGTGGTTACCTCGCCCTTCCAGAGTCGGTCGGCCGTGGCCAGCACATCATGCGACTCGGGCATCGAGCCCCCCTTTCGATCCTGGGCAATGTAGCCGTGCCGTATCGACCAGGTGGTGCTGCATCGACGACGTGAAGGTCCGGGTGTCCGCTGAATCAGTCGTCGCGCGGCGCCAGCCGGGCCGCAACCTTGCCTGCGAGCTTCCCGGCTCCCCGGATGGTACGTCTGACCTGTGCTTCGGCCTCAGGCCGGTGCTTGGCGGCGGCGCCGGCGGTCCGACCGGCCCACCGTGCGGCGGACTCCGCCGCCGGTTGTTTCCGCGATGGGCCGTTCCCTGGCCGGATGCCATCCTCCCTGGTGGTGCCGGCCTGGTCGGCGGAGGCAGTGGCGTCCACCACGGTTGCCGTGGTGTCGATCACCTTCGATCCGTGGCGACGGTTGGACGGGCGGGTCCGGGGGGAGGCGGTGATCTGGGTGAGGGTGGCGAGCCGGATGACGCCCACGGCCCCGAACTCGAGCACGATGAGACCTTCGATGTCCGGTCGAATCCCGGGGATGATCGGCGCCAGGGCGACCGCTATGGAGACGGCGATGGCCACGGTGACGTGCAGCGGCTGAGCGCAGATGCGAACGATGCCGAGCGGCCCATCGGCGGAGACGGCCAGGACGAGGAAGGCGAGGGCCGAAGCCACCAGCAGACCCCCATCGTGGATGTGGGCGGAGACGTCCACGAAGATCAGGGCCACGATGATTTCGACGGCCTGCATGACCCAAAACGGGATCCAACGCCGGCGGCTCGTTGATCGGCCCGATAGAAGACTTCGCCCCCGTGCGCCCCCGGTGCTCATCGACTGGAAGCGGGGGGATTCAGGACGTGGAGCCGGCGGACCCGTCTCCGTTGGTTTCGACGGGAGTGGCGGCCGGGCTCGGCGGGTTCATGGCGGCAGGTGGTGTCGCCTGGGACAGCGACTGGCTGCTGGCGGGATCTTCTGCCGAGCCCTCGTCGAGACCCTTCTTGAACTCCTTTTGGGCGGAGCCGAGAGAGCGGGCCAACTTGGGAATCTGGGTGGATCCGAACAGAACCAGAACCACCACAACGAGCACGATGATGCCGTCCACGCCGAAAATCTCTGCTGGGGTGCCGAAGTGCACGATGGCGTCTCCTTTGTCTGCTGCTGGTACAAGGTTAGACCTGTCCGCCCGTACCCGCTGCGCAGCGGTCTTTCTAGCTCTTCGGTTCTGCGATTCCGATCGGATGGCCCGCCCACCGGCTCAAACCATCAAACCGGCTCAATTCATCCGCTCCGGCTCAGCCGGCCAGGAAGACCCCGAGGCAGAGGGCAGCCACTGAAGCCAGCGCCCCCAGCGCTCCCCATATGGCGGTGGCCCGCTTGGTCTGGGCCCGCTGATGGAGGAAAACGGCTACCCCGGCGATGATCACCACCACGATCTTGACGACCAGGACGGTCTTCCAGGCGGACGACGCATCCTTCACGGTAAGGGAACCAATGTTCCAGAAGCCGGTGACCAACAACACGGCGTAGGCAGGCCACAGCAGGCGCCCGAAGGCCTTGGCCACCTTCTTCGGTGCCTCCTCTCCCAGCGTGCGCACCGTGGGGAGCAGCCCGGCCACGGTGAACTGTCCGCCCACCCAGATAGTGGCGGCCAGAACGTGAAGGATGAGGCGAAAGCCGCCAAGGCCATCAGAGAGGGTAGGTACGTTGCTCCCCTGGGCCACATGTCCAACGATGGTCATGGTGTCGATCCGCTGGTGAGGGCGGTGGCCTTACCTACCCGACCAGACGGGCTCGCGCTTTTCGGCGAAGGCGATCGGACCCTCCATGGCGTCGGCCGAACCGAACACTTCGGGCACGGCAGCGTTGTTGATGGTCCATCCCTCGGCGTCGGGCAGCTCGCCGGCTTGCTTCATCACCCGCTTCGATGCGCGCACGGCGAGGGGAGCGTTCTTGGCAATGGCATTGGCCAGCGCCAGCGACTCCTCCATCAACTTCTCCGCGGGGACCACCCGGTTGATCAACCCAAGAGCCAGTGCGCGCTGTGCGTCGATCGACGCTCCGGTCAGGGCCAACTCGAGAGCGATGGTAGGTGGGATTCTCTTGGGGAGACGGATGAGCGCACCGGCGCCGGCCATCAGGCCCCGCTTGACCTCGGGGATGCCGAAGACCGCCCCTTCGACGGCGACTACCAGGTCGCACGCGAGCATGATCTCGCATCCGCCGGCCAGGGCCGAACCGTTTACCGCGGCGATGAGCGGCTTGCTGAAATCGCGCTGGACGATGCCGCCGAAACCCCCCTTGGCTCCCATGATGTCCCCGGCCTCGCCGGCAGTGAACGCCTTCAGATCCATGCCCGCGCTGAACGCCTGGTCTCCCGCACCGGTGACGATGACCACCCAACAGTCGTCATCGGCCTCGAGCTCATCGAAGGCGCCGGCGAATGCGAGCGAGACGGCCCCATTGATGGCATTGCGAGCCTTGGGTCTGTTGATGGTAAGGATCTCGATGTGACCCCGGCGTTCACGGAGCAATTCGGACATGGCGGCCTCCCGGTTGATATGTCTGCCTAAGGCAGACGGTAGCGCGCCGTCCCGCGCTGGACGACAACCTCGGTGCCGACAAGACCGGGCACGTCGAGACGGCCAATCTCTTTCACGACGCCGTCGTCAGCCGCCGACAGCGCCATCTGGCGGCCATCGGGGAGACGGACGATGAGCGGGGCCCCGGTAGGGGTCCCGTCGTAGTCACGGACCACGGTGGCGGCGGCGACCGTGGCAGAAGTGGGTCGGTCTACCGCAAGCGCCACGAGCTGCGCGGAATCGTCGATGTCCGACTGTGCCGCAGAAGTATCTGCCTGCCGGTATCCACCTGGAGGGGGTTCGGTTCCGTACACCCCGAGTGCATGCTTGGTGATGAACCACCCGAGTCCACTGACCAGGCCCAGGCGGCGCGCTGAACCCCGAAGGATGTCCGTCACCGTTCCGATGGCGTGGGTGGTGTAGTTGTTGCCCGGTCCTCCGAAGTAGGGAAGCCCGCCGGTGACAGAGAGTTCCCGTCGATCTCCGCTGGAAATCCCCAAGGCATCCATAGCCAACTCCACGGCCGATGGGAAGCACGAATAGAGGTCGAGGACGTCGATGTCGTCGATCCCGACACTCGATTCGCGCCCCGAGGCCGCCGTGGCCGCGTCGAACACCGCCCGGCCCGCGGCGGCGATGGCCGGTGAACGCCCGAGGTCGGGACGGGCAGTGGGAGACCGAACGTCCGTGGTCTCGGCGCCGGACCAGATGAAGACGGCTCGATCGGCGACTCCGGCCCGGCGGGCCGCCGCCAGGGAGCAGACGACCAGTGCCGCCCCTTGATCCGATCCGAGAAACGCGGTCATCCTCTTGGTGTATGGCTCGCACACAATGCGGTTGTTCGCCGTCGGATCGGCGATCTCTTGGGCGCTGAGGACCTCAGGGAACCAGGCATAGGGATGTTTGGCGGCCACCTCGGTGAACGGCGCCAACAGCTGGCCCATTGCCCGCCGATGCCCGGGAGCGTCTCGTCCCCGCCGCGCCGCCACCACACTTTCGAACAGTGGGTAGACGTGTATCGGAGCCAGAAGCCCGATCGCGCTCTCGGCAGGTCCGACGCCGGGGAGATCGTCGCCCACGATTGGGTCCGCGGGCAGCTCGGAATCGGTCACCCTGGGCAGGCCCTGCGCCCGTCGTGCGCGGGAGGATCTGATGGCCTCGGCGCCGGCGATGACCGTCACCGTCAGCGCCCCGGCAACGATGTCGGTGGCGGCTCGATTGACCAACCATTGGGGGCTGTTCCCGCCCACGGTGGTCGCTTCGCACGTGGCCGCGCCGGTTCCGATCCGTCCATCCAGTTCGGTGGCTGGTGCGGGCCCGGTGCGGGTCATGATGTTCACTACCGACAGCCGATCGACGCGGCCCCTCAGCACCGGGACCGTGTCTAGGGCAGCGTCGCAGGCCCGCTCCATCAGGTCGATTGGCGTCACCAACTGATTGCGCTCGATGGACTGCCCCGAGGCGATGACCACCGGGATGCGCTCGGGGTCGTGGTCGGCAGCGCTCATGGGGCAACAATGGACGCAGGTGCGTTCAGAGCGCAAGCTACCATCGCCGCTGTCCGGCGGTATCCACCGCACTGCGATCCGCTGCACAGTGCGGGCCGTGGATTGCCCAGTCGTGCCCACGATGTCATACCCATGGAAGGCGGAGAGACTGGATTCGATGGATTCGATGGATTCGATGGAAGAGCCACACATTAGTCCGCGGTCCGGTGCCGGAGCCTTCTCCGAAGGGTTCCTGTTGGGGGTGGCCACGGCGGGATTCCAGATCGAGGGTGGCTACAACGGCATCGGACAGGTGGCCAATAATTGGTCGGCCTGGGAACAAGTGGGCAGGGTGGAGCAGTCCGGGGATGCGGTGGGGTTCTGGGACCGACCAGAGGAGGCTCTGGATCGTGCGGCGGGATTGGGCTGCAACAGTTTCCGCTTGAGCGTCGAGTGGGCCCGGGTAGTGCCCGATGCATCCACGGTCGACCATGACGCGCTCGCTCGCTATGCCGCGATCGTCGCCGGCTGCCTGGACCGCGGCCTCGAGCCGCTGGTCACCCTTCACCACTTCACCCATCCAGCCTGGCTCGGAGAGGATTTTTGGTTGCGCCCCGACGCCCCGGATCGTTACCGCGGGTGGGTAGAGCTCGCGGTCGACGCACTGGCCCCGTGGGTACGCCGATGGGTCACCATCAATGAAATCAACATCTTGGTCATCGGATCGTGGCTTCTCGGGAAGTTCCCCCCGGGTCGCATTCTCGGGTTCGAGGACGCGGCGATCGCGTTGGACAATTTGTTGGCTGCACACGTGGCGGGTTACGAGGTCGTCCATCGGATGGTGGACGATGCCGTGGTCACCACCAACAGCTCGTGCCTGAGCATCTACGAGTACGACCGGGTGCTCACCGATCTGCTGTTCGCTCGAAGCATGGGAGTCGATCGAGGTGACATCGGCGACTGGCTCGTCGAGCGCCGCCGGTTGCATGACTCCCTGATCCCGGTGAGCGGCGCGGGCGAACAACTGCTGAGACGGATGAGCGCGTCGGGGACACGCTGCGGCGCCGCACCAGGATTGAGTCGACGGCGCAGAAGCCGCGCCCTCGAGGCGGTCTACGAAAGTCCCTGGGATCGCTCGCTCGATGTAATCGGCCTCGACTACTACGACCCGGTGGTAACCCGGCGCCTCAGCGTGCCGGGCCGTCGGACCGCAGGTGGCCGCAATCGTCGCCCAACCAGAGAGCTCTGGGACGACGTGCCCGGTCCCGACGGTCTCACCCAGAGGCTCCTCGCCGAGAGTTCCCTGGCGCCGGGGGTACCTATCTGGGTGTTGGAGAACGGGTTGTGCAACAGGGTCCGGAACGGCAACTCCTATGCCCGCCTGGATGGATGGGACCGTCCCCGCTACCTGCGGGAGCACATCGCTGCGGTGGCATCGGCCATCGACCGGGGCGTCCCGGTCCAGGGGTACTGGCATTGGTCGCTGGTCGACAACTACGAGTGGGGATCGTTCCAGCCGCGATTCGGCCTCTACGGGGTCGACCGCCAGCCGGGTAGCGGTTGGAGTCGGTGGCTGGACTGCGACTCGATGGGAGACGATGCTCCAGGCGCCTACCGATCGATCATTGCCGGTTTACGTTCCGGGAACCGAGGGGTCATCGATCCGGTCTGAGTGGGCAGAAGTCGGTAAGCGGAGAGCCTCCTCTGGCCAATTGGTTCTGGAAATTCGGGCTAATTATCGCCTCTAGCGAATATTGTTCCTCGCAACCATCGGCTGTAGACGATAAATTGGCCAATTCTTGAAAACCAATTGACCACAGCTCCGCGCCGCCACGCCCGCCACGCCGATGCCACGCCGATGGCACCCCCGGTCAATCGGCGGCCACCTTGCCCAGGTCGGCCAGAATCCGTTCGGCCTGAGAGACGATCTGGACGACCAGGCTGGCTGCGGGTACCAGAGTCTGGATGGCACCCACTCCCTGGCCGCTCGGATAGCACTCACGGTCGGGATCGACACCGGCGGTGTTCTCGCCGCCGCCCAGATGGAAGGCGCCATCGTGCATCGATCGACTCAGCTGTGCCGGGAACGGGCTGAGCTCGCCGGCGTTCTCCTCGAAGAACGTGGTGTATTGGTTTCGCACCACTCGCATCGTCTTGCCCGAGAATGCGCGACTGATGGTGGTCCCGTCCTCAGCGGTCTGGATCAAAGCGTCCTTGTATCCGGCCACGCTGCGGGCCTCGGGGGTCGCAATGAACCGGGTGCCGATCCACACCCCATCCGCTCCGAGGGCCAGAGCGGCGGCGAGCCCCCTGCCGTCGAAGATGCCACCGGCCGCCACCACCGGAATATCGCCACCGACCGCGTCGACGATCTGGGGAACCAGGGGCATGGTGGCGACAAGCCCGGTGTGACCGCCGGCCTCGGTTCCCTGGGCCACAACGATGTCGCACCCGGCCTCGAGCGCACGCCGGGCATGGCTCACTTTGCCGCACATGTTGACCACCAGGATGTCATGCCGGTGGCACAGGTCGACCACATCGGCGGGCACTCCCAATCCGGCCACGAACACCGACGCACCGCCCTCGATGATCTGCTCGACCTGTTTGACCATGTCGCCCGGCATCGCGGTCAGCAGGTCCACACCGAACGGCTTGTCGGTGGCGTTGCGGACCGCGGCGATCTCGGCCACCATCCGGTCGTTGCTCATGGTGGACGCACCCAGGCAGCCGAACCCTCCGGCGTCTGAGACCGCCGTGACCAGGGGTGCGTACGAGACGCCACCCATGCCTGCCAACATCACCGGATGATCGATCCCGAGCAGTTCGGTGAGTCTCGTTTTCATCGTGATCTCCTCATTGCTCGGACATGATCCGCTCGAACTCCACCATCGGGCTGACCGGGACGTGTTCACCGAGGGTAACGGTGACCGAATGGATGGTGGCCGTGCAATCGAACGGCGCCTGATAGTCGTCGCCCACCGCCGGTCCCAACTCGTAGCCGCAGGTCATTCCGGCGCCGGTGGCGCTGAAGGCGGCAACGGTGAAGGTCGGGATCAAGCCCTCGGCCACCACGTCGCCGTCGACCTCGAGCGCCGACGATCCTCCTTGGCCACCCGAGCCACCCGAGCCACCCGAGTCGTCGCGGTCGAAGCGGAATATCAACCGATGGCGGCCGGCGTCCACTGCCTTGGAGGCGGCGATCACGTGGCGCTCTTTGCCGTAGAGGTTGTGAACATACCGTGGGCGCCCCTTCCACAGGTGGAAGGAGAATCCCCCGAGCACGGAACCCTGCGCCAGGAGCACTCCCTCGGCAGCACGGCCGGGCGGAATGGTGACGTCGACCTCGATGACGTGACTTCGGTTCTTGACGTTGGCGGCCACCGGCTCCGGCACCGGGGAGGTTCCCGGGTAGTAGGTGGTGGCGAGGCGGGGGTGTCGCCGGTCAGGCTTCGGGTTGTTCAAGGTGTGCAGGACCCGGTTGTCGAGCGGGAGCACCTGGTTGCGACGGGCTTCGACCCACCAGCGTTCGACCATGTCGGCCAGACGGTCCGGGTGGCGATCGGTCAGGTCGTGGATCTCGGCCGGGTCGACAGCCACGTGGTAGAGCTCCCAGCGATCCTCGCTGAATGGTGCGTTCCAGTTCAAGCCGTCGTTGTAGACCGGCCCAATGGGTTTGAAGGTCACCGCCTTCCAGCCGTCGTGGTACAGGGCACGACTGCCGAACATCTCGAAGTACTGGGTGGTGTGGTGACCGGGGACGCCGTCCCCGTCGGGTTCCAACAGGGAAGCGAAGCTGACGCCGTCGAGGCGCGGTTTGAGGCACGTAGTCGATCGTCGGGGGGGCCTCGATGCCGGCCAGCTCGAGCACGGTGGGGAGGATGTCGACGGCGTGGGCGAACTGGCGGCGGATCCCGCCCTTTGACCCGAGACCGCCGGGCCAGCTCACGATGCAGGGGTCGGCCACCCCTCCCTCGTGGACCTCCCGCTTCCATCGCTTGAAGGGGGTGTTGCCGGCCATGGTCCAACCCCAGGGGTAATTGTTGTGGGCACTGGGTCCGCCCAGCTCGTCGATACGCCGGGACAACTCGTCCACGCCGGCCGGGTCGAAGTTCTGCAGGCGGTTGTCGTTGATCGAGCCGCTCGGACCCCCTTCCGAGCTGGCACCGTTGTCAGAGACCAGAATGATCAGGGTGTCGTCACGGTCTCCGGTCGTCTCGAGAAAGTCGAGCACCCGGGCCAGCTGGGCATCGGTGTAGGACAGGAACGCGGCGAAGCACTCCATGAACCGAGCTGCCACCCGCCTCTCCTCGGCGGGGAGGTCCTCCCAGGCCGGCACCCACGGCGGTCGGGGGGCCATCTCCGCACCCGGTTCGAACAAGCCGGCCTCCAGCTGGCGGGCGAAGATCTCCTCCCGCCATCTGGTCCCAGCCCTTGTCGAAGTGCCCGGCGTACCGCTCGATCCACTCGGGTGGGGCGTGGTGGGGCGAATGGCAGGCGCCGGTGCACAAGTAGAGAAAGAAGCGGCGATCCACGTCGACCGCCCGGAGATCGGCCAACTGGGCAATGGCCTGGTCGGCGAGATCCGCACTCAGGTGGTAGCCCTCGTCGATCGAGCGGGGCGGCTGGATTGCATGATTGTCGTGGTACAGGGTGGGGACGAACTGGTGGGTTTCGCCCCCGTGAAAGCCGTACCAGCGATCGAACCCCCGGGCCAAGGGCCAGCTGTGCCGTGGAGCGGCCATGTTGGTCTCGTCGTCGGGGGTGAGGTGCCACTTGCCTACGGCGTAGGTGGCGTAGCCCTGTTGGCGGAGTATCTCGGACAGGAATCCGTTCTCTTTCGGGACCTCGCCGTTGTAGCCGGGGTACCCGACGGTCAGGTCGGCGATCCGGCCGAGACCATTGCGGTGGTGGTTGCGTCCGGTCAGCAGGCAAGCTCGGGTCGGGGAACAGAGCGCGGTGGTGTGAAAGTTGGTGAGGCGGACGCCTTGTGCGGCCAATCCGTCGATGGTCGGCGTTGCGATATCCGACCCGTAGCAGCCCAGCTGGGCGAAGCCGACGTCGTCGAGAACGACCACCATCACGTTGGGAGCACCGTCCGGCGGCCTTGGCACGTCCGGCCACCAGGGCGTGGAGTCCCGCCAGTCATCACCGATGACGCCTTGGAACGGTGGAGTCTCCATTACGACCTCCCGATCGTGTTCGCTGAATTGATCCGGCGGAGCGCCGGTCGCAGGTTGATTCTTGCCTGGTCGGTGGGCGACGCGCTCGGTGCGCTGATCTCGTCGATGCCGTTGGAGGACCGTGGTGGCCCGGTCACACCAGGTAAGGGCAGTGTCGGCAACCGGATCCGCAGCACTCGGCTCGGTCGGTCAGAAAGGCAGCCGTCAGCACGAAGAGGCCGGTTTCGGGATCGGAGTAGCCGGGGTCTCCGCGGGACATCGCTGCGTGGTGGGCGGCCATGATCTCACTCGCGGTGGGGATGGTCAGGGGGCAGTCGGGACGGGTGTGGAGTGTCCGGTGGCCGGACGGGTCGCTCTCCCGACCGGTGTCATCTGCTCCTGGTGCGGCGCCGGTGGGCGCTGCGCAAGGATCCGGGCAGTGCCGACTCGGGGAAGTCCGCCCCCGCAACGGGCACGGGTCGGGAGTCGGCCGGGCTGGGCGGCTCGACCGACTCCGGGGAGGTGGCCGTCGCCTCGTCGACGGACCGGGGACACACTGGGGACGAAGTCGCGCTGGCGCACCAGGGCGAGGGCACCCACTGCTCCGACGAAGGCGACGACCGTTGCGATCGTCATCAGGTGATTGAAGGTGGTGGTGAATCCCACCGTGTAGGCATTCACCAGCGCGTTTCGAGCCGCGGCAATCGGGATGACCGCATGCGGTCTGCCGTATTCCGCCACCGGCCAGCGGATCCGAACAGGCGTGATCCTCCATGAGCGAGTACGAGCCGGCCGACCGGGCGTGGACGCAAGCGCATTGGCAGTGTAGGCACGGATCTCACTGAGGAAGACCGCCCCAAGGGCGGCGATGCCGGTGGCAATCCCGACCAGCCGGAACGTATTGGACGAGCCGGACGACATGCCGCTGCGCTGGGGAGGCACCACTGACACGGTGGCGGCAGCCAGTACCGGGTTGGTGAAGCCGACGCCGATCCCGGCCACGATGAATCCGGGCAGGAGCACCGTCCAGGTCGAAGTGGGCTGGATGTCGGTCATCAGCTTGCACCCCAGTGCAATGAGCATCATGCCCAGTCCCATCAGGTAGCGGGAGTGGACCCGGACGGTGAGCTTGCCGGCGAAGGGGGCGACGATGAAGGACAGCATGGTGATGGGTAGGAACCGTAGGCCGGCAGCAAACGGCCCGTACCCGAGGACGTCCTGCAGGTAGAGGGTGAGGTAGAGGAACATGGCGAAGATGGACGCGGAGATGGTGAAGGCGGTCAGCGACACACCGACCATGGCCGGTCGCTTGAACAGCGCCAGGTCGAGCATGGGATCGCTCCCGCGCCATTCGGCGACCAGGAAGACGCCCATCAGGACGGCGGCCCCGACCAGCAAGAGCACGATGGTTGGGCTGCTCCAACCCTTGGAGTTGCCCTCCACCAAGGCGAACACCAGCATGAAGAGCGATGCCGAAAACGTGATGAACCCGATCCAATCGACCCTGCGTCTGGTCGGATCCTTGGAGTCCACCACCTTGGCCAGCGTGATGGCGATGGCCACCAAACCGATGGGCACGTTGACGAAGAAGATCCACCGCCACCCGATACCGCTGGTGAGCGCCCCACCGATCAGCGGGCCGACGGCAACCGCGCCTCCAAGGACGGCACCGTAGATGCCGAATGCAGTTCCACGTTCCTTGCCCGAGAACGCCTGGGCGATCAGGGCGAGTGACGTTGCGAACATGATGGCGCCGCCCACCCCTTGGACCCCGCGCATCACGTTGAGCATCAGAGGGTTGGTGGAGAGCCCACAAGCCAGCGACGATGCCGAAAAGATGGCCAATCCGGTGGCGAAGAGCCGGCGCCGGCCGAACATGTCCCCCACGACCCCGGCGGTGAGGAGGAACGAGGCCAGCGTGATCGAGTAGGCGTCGATCACCCATTGCAAGTCGGCAAACGAGGAGTGAAGCGATCGTTGGATCGCCGGAAGGGCGACGTTGACCACGGTGATGTCCAACAGGAGCATGAAGGTGCCGGTGCATCCCGCAATGAGCGTCCACCACTTGCGGTCCATCCGACCTCCTCGCCATGATCAGGTCCGATCGCCACCGGGCAGGGCGACACCGCCTGTAGCAAGGCCGACTCCGCATGTATAGACGAGAACATGCCCGTGGGCAACGATCCCACCTTTGGGGGAGTTGCGGGTCAGGTGATGTCGCGCCGGGTGAGGATGATCGACCCCACTCCGGCGAAGACCAGCCCGTAGGCCAGCATCAGCAGTGTCCCTTGCCACCAGTTGAAGAGCCCGAAGTCGGCTCCGCGACCGCGGGTGAGGTTTGCCGCGGCAGTCGCAGCCCCGGTGGGCACCCACCTTTCCGCGCCGTGGACCAGCCCCACCAGGATGCCCTCGAGGATGATGAACCAGCCCAGGCAGACGATGATGGCCGCCACCTGATTGGTCAGTACCGACCCGACCCCGAGGCCGAGGATGCCGAAAAGGGCGAACACCAGGATCATCCCCGGGGCCACCGCCGGTAGCTGGCGGATCAAGGCCGACAACGAGCCGCCCTGGGCCACCAGGGTGGCGCCGCCGCCGATCAGGGTGGCCACCAGCATGATCACCGCCAGCAATGCCCCGAGCACCGCGGCGAGGATCAGCTTCGCTCCTACGAACCGGGGTCGGTGGGGGGTGACCAGAAAGGAGGTGGTCACCGTCTTGTGCCGGAACTCGGTGGTCACGATGAGAACGCCGAGAAGCAGAGCGAGCAGATAGCACTCGAATCCAGACCCCAACAGGTTCCGAAGTTGCTGCGTGGTATGGGGGTAGTTGGGAATTCCGAAGGTGCCGTTACCGTTACCGTTGCCACCACCGCCGTTGCCACCGCCGTTCGTGTCGTGGGAAATGAAGTACACCAGAATGAGCAGAGCATTGATGACGATGGCGATCCCGGCGAGCACCCACGGAACGGCGGTGGTCCTGATCTTGAGCCACTCGGATCGAACACTGGCGATCATGGCGCTCCCGGCAAGGACTGCGCCGCCGCCTGGCGGGGATCGGCGGCATCGAAGCCATGAGTCAGGCTGAGGAAGACCTCTTCGAGGCTGCCTCGTTCCGTGGGCCAGCTCGTAGAGGACGATCTGGTGCTGCGCGGCCAGCGGACCGAACCACTCAGGGGTGCCACGGTCGATCACCAGGGTGTCGGGGGCCACCTGCCGGAAAGCCACCGGTACCGCCTGCAGCACGGCGATGAGGCGGGGCAGCTCTGGCGATCGGATACGCAGTCCGGTGGCGGTTCCGGCCTGTGTGGCCAACTCGGCCAACGTGGTCTGCAGCACCAACCTCCCGTGGGACACGATCACCACGTCGTCGACCGTCTCTTCCATCTCTGCGAGCAGATGGGAGGAGACCAGGACCGAGTGGCCGATCGAAGCCTGGTGACGGATGAAGGTGCGCAGCCATTGAATGCCCTGGGGGTCGAGACCGTTGGAGGGCTCGTCCAGGATGAGGATCTCGGGGTCGCCGAGTAGGGCAGTGGCCAGTTGCAGGCGTTGGCGCATGCCCATGGAGAATTTTCCTACTCGGCGCCTGGCGACATCGGAGAGACCGACCAGGTCCAGCGTCTCGCCGACTCTGCTGAGGGGGATCCCCGCTCCGATGGCCACCATCTTGAGGTGATCCTCCGCCCGACGACTGGGGTGGAAGCTGGTCGCCTCGAGCACCGCCCCCACATGATGGACCGGCTTCTCGATGTCGACGTAGCGCCGACCCCCGAATGTCGCTGAGCCACCGGTCCCGTTGACCAGGCCAAGTAGAATGCGCAACGTTGTCGTCTTGCCCGATCCGTTGGGTCCGAGGAAGCCGGTGACCCGTCCCGGGGCCACTTCGAAGCTGAGGTCGTCGACAGCGAGCACCGGGCCGAACTGTTTGGACAACTCGCGCACCTCGATGGCCGACGGCATGCCAGACGGTACCCCGTGGCATTCGATGAGGAGGGTCATGCCTCACGGCAGGAGGCCCCGCCAGGTCCACCACAGCTGCTCGATTCGGGCTCAGTTCGGGCTCAGGACCTCGGCATAGATATCGGTCGGGAGCAGGAATCCGACTGCGACCACCAGCTCGTCGTGGACCCGGCCCATGTTGCTCCAGCCGTTCACCCACCCCACCAGCGCCGAGTACCAGACGTGGCCGAGGATGCGGGCCCGGTCGCCGATGTCGGGAGGGTGGGGCTCGCCGATGGCCCGGGTGATGATCCCCTCCATCAGCAGTGACACCTGTTGCTGGCACTCGATGGCGGCGGGGTCCGGGGAGGCGAGCGCGGTGAAGACGGCACCGACCAGCTGTGGCTGGCGACCCATGGCCCGGAGCGCCCGGTCGAGGACGTCGATGACCCGAGCGGCGGCCGAGTCGCCTTGAGCAGGGAGTTGGGCCAACCGCGCGTCCAGTTGTTCCACCCAGTGGACCAGGGCGGCGGCCAACAGATGGTCCTTGCTGGTGAAGTACCGGTAGACAGTGCCCATGGCCACGTCGGCCAGCGAGGCGACGTCGCGCATCTGCACCGCTTCGTACCCCCCGTCGAGCCCGAGCGTCATGGCGGCGTCGACGACACGCTGGCGACGGGCTTGCTGGGCTCGCGTCAAGGTGCGTGGCACCGGACGGTTCGCCATGACCGTTCACCCTAGTCTTCAGGGGTTTCGTCCCTAAAACAGCCGTGGATCGGCCACGAGGAACATCTCCAGAAGACCGAACCGGTCAGCTCGTAGCCGGACCACATCTGACGTCCCTTCATTTCCGGTGCCACGACCCTCGGTACGATGGTCCGCCATGCAACTTGCCGAGGACTGCCGAGGATCCCGAGCTCATCGCCACCACCGACGGCCGCGTTCCCGGGCATCGGGGCCGGGCCACCCGCCAGCGCCTGCTGGAGTGCACCGCAGAGCTGTTGGTGGCGACGCCTTGGCGTTCGATCAAGGTGATCGACATCGCCCGCCGGGCGGGGACATCGCCGGCGACCTTCTACCAGTACTTCGAAAACGTGGAGGCGGCCATCACCGTCTTGGCCGAGGAGCTCGTCGAAGGGGTGGGGCTACTGGCCGGGTTGGTGGACGGTGACTGGTCCGAGGAGGCCGGCTGGGCCACCTCGGTCGCCGTCGTCGAAGGCTTCATGGAGTACTGGGAGCGCAACCGCGCCGTCTTCCGGGTTGTGGAATTGACCACCGTCGAAGGCGACTTGCGCTTTCAGGGTCTGCGGGTTCGCGCCCTCAACGCAGTGACGGTGACCCTGGCCAGGGTGATCGCCACCAACGGCGACGGCTCACGGTCTCCGGTCGGCGCCGATCCGATGGCTGCCGCGGGCACGCTCATCGCCATGCTGGCCCAGGTGGCCGGGCACCGCTACGGATTCGAGTTCTGGGGTATCCGGACCGCCTCGTTGGTCGACAGCCAGGCCCGACTGCTCCACTGGGCGGTGACCGGACGGGCCGCTCCCGAGGGGGCCGAGGTCGCCGGCGCCAGCGCTCCGCTTCCTCGCACCGGCCCGGTGGTGGGCGGGGGAGCGGCGGCGGCACGCACGGCCCAGGCCAAGGCGGCCCGGGCCAAGGCGGCCGGGCCAAGGCGACCCTCAAGCCCAGAGCCGTCGCCGGCCGCCCTGGCGAACGAGGACCACCCCGGCTCCTCAGCGCATGGCCACCGGATTGACCGGTGAGCCGAGGGCATTGGTGAAGGGGAGCGGCGTGGCGTCGAGCAGGAACTCGTACCGGCCATCGGCCGCGCATGCATCGGCCAACTCGTCGAGGAACCAGTTCTGTCCCTGGGTCATCCCCATCTCCACCAGGTGGAGGAGGTGGACCGGCAGAAAGACATCCTCCGATTCGCAGGGGTAGACCTCGAGGACCAGCGTGTCGGTGGCCACGGCTGCAACGTCGTGGGCGTGGAACCACTCGGCCGTGGCAACGGTCAGACCGGGAGAGGGCCAGGTGTACGCGACCAGGTCCCGCGCCGGTCCGGCGCCTCCGAGACCAGGTCGGCCGGGGAGCGCGAGGTGGGCGACCTGACCCGTGCGTATCAACAGCACGTCGCCCGCCTCGATGGTCGAGTCCACCGAGCGCGCAGGCATCGTCGAGATCGGCGGGAGCGATCGGGTAGCCGGGTTCGAGAATGTCCACGCCCTTGGCCCGGGCGACGTCGAGCAGGATCCCCCGGGACACCAGCGACGTGATCAGATGGATCCCCAGTTTGCCGGCACCTTCTTCGGTGACGGTCGAGGCCGGATAGCCGTTGTAGAGCTTGGCGCCATCGGGTCCGGCGCCGTAGGACACGTGGGCGAGCCCGTCCCAGTGGGTGGCACACTGCATGGCCAGGGTGACCAGGTCCTCGGAGGAGGCGATCCACTGTGGGTCCGCGCTGAGGGGCTCGTTCACGCATATCATCGTTCGATTCGGATTGACTCGTCCGGGGACGAAGCCCATCTGGATGCCCTCGTCGGCCGACAGGGGCAGGGCCAAGGGCGAATGCGGTTACCATCCCGCACCGACGCCACGCCTCGGAGCCGGGCCGCCTGGTCGATGAGATTGAGGGTGCCGATCTGGTCTTCCGACCCCCACCGGCCCCAATTGGAGACCCGAGATGCCACTTCGGTGAACCAGGCGGGGATCGAGCTGGGTACAGGCACCGGCACGGACCTTTTGTACTCCATGGAGGCAACAGTTTTCGACGTTTGCGGCCGATGAGAAGGGGTGAGGGTCATTCGCAGCGATTGGAGTTCGTCGGGACCCGATGGGGAATTCGGACCGAAAGGGGCAACTGGGCGTGAATGAGAAGCGAGTGAAGGCCGCTCCCGGCCAGGTCAGAGGGCCAGCCAGGGTCAGCGACGTCCGACCGCCGGCTGCATTGGTTCGATCAGGACCACCGGTCCATCCGGCGCCGGGTTGCCGCCGTGGCTGGCCACCGGCGCACTGCTCGCCCTGATGGGTTGCTCGACGCCGATCAACGGCGCCGCACCGAAGGGGAAGAGCACGGACCTTCCCTTCACCGCTCCGAGTCGGTCGGGCGCTCTCTATGCCCAGGACCTGGTGGCCCGGGTCAACGCGGAGCGAGCAGCACGATCATCGCCCGTCGTGCCCATACCCCGATCTCCAGGTCGACCCTGGGTTGGAGGCCGAGGCCCAGGCGTGGTCCGCACAGATCGCCGCGTCGGGAACGGTGGCCGACCCGACGCTCCCGCCGTGCACCGGCGGTAACCAGGTGTGCGCACTGGCCGCCAACTCGGGAAATTCGGGGTACGGCTTCTGGCCGGGCGACGGGTCGGACGGGATGGACGACGATTACATGTTGTCGGCTGCGCACCGGCAGAACGAGCTCGGTGCCGCGTACACCTCGATCGGGGTCGGCGTCACCTGCAGCGCCGACCAGGCGTGGACGGTCGAGATCTTCGGATACTCCCCCAGCATCTTGCCTTCGGCCAACGCCCGGGCGAGCGCACAGAACGCGGTCGATGGGGATCCGGTCGGGCAGAACCCCGATCGTGGCCGGAACGCCGTCCGGGCGATCCGGTGTACTGCCCGGGTCAGACCGACGGCCCCAACGGGCAGATTTCGGTGGCCGGTGGTCAGGTCCCGTACCCGTACCCCGTACCGGCCGTACCGGGCGAGCCCGGCAATGGCGTGGCCTCCGGTGGTGGGCATCTCGTCCACTCCGGATTCCGGCGGCTACTGGCTGGCCCGATCGGACGGATCGATCGCCACCCACGGTGACGCGGTCAGCTATGGATCGATGGCGGGCGCAAACCTGGACGCCCCCATGCAACACATCGTGTCGACCGCTGACGGCAAAGGGCTACTGGCTGGTCGCCGGCGACGGTGGGATCTTCGCCTTCGGTGACGCCGGGTTCTACGGTTCGATGGGGGGCAAGCCGCTCAACGCGCCAGTCGTCGATCTGCGCGCCGACCGCCGACGGCAAGGGCTACTGGTTGGTGGCCGCCGACGGAGGCATCTTCGCCTTCGGCGACGCACGCCTTCCATGGCTCGATGGGAGGTCAACCCCTGCATGCGCCGGTGGTGGGCATCGCTCCTGACGATGCCACCGGCGGGTACTGGATGGTCGGTACCGACGGCGGCATCTTCTGCCTTCGATGCGCCGTTCGTCGGATCCACCGGAGGCCATGGTGCTCAACCAGCCGGTGAACGGGATGGCCGCAACCGCCGACGGCCAGGGCTACTGGTTGGTGGCCTCCGATGGCGCCATCTTCGCCTTCGGCGACGCCCACTTCCACGGGAGCACCGGAGGGATGACCCTCAACGCACCGGTGGTGGGAATGACCTCTGACGTGGCGACCGGGGGCTACTGGTTGGTCGGTTCCGACGGCGGCGTGTTCTCCTTCGACGCCCCGTTCTTCGGATCGGGCTGACCGGCCCAGGCCTCAACCCGGCCTGGCGCTCATCCGGCCCAGATGATCGACTGCAATTCTGAGTACGCCTCCAGGCTGTAGTCGCCGCCGTCCCGTCCGATGCCACTCATCTTGAACCCGCCAAAGGGAGCGTCCATGTTGCGCTGGGCGGTGTTGATGCCCACGTGGCCGGCCTGCAGCAACTTGGCCACCCGGAAGGCCCTGGCGGTGTCGCCGGAGAACACGTAGTCGTAGAGACCGAACGCCGAATCGTTGGCGATGGCGATCCCCTCGTCTTCGTCGTCGAAGGGTATGGCCACCACCACCGGGCCGAAGATCTCCTCGCGCGCCGCGATCATGTCGTTGGTGCCGGTGATCAGCGTGGGCTCCACGTAGAAGCCGGTGGGCAGATGGTCGGGACGACCTCCGCCCACGACGATTTCGCCCTGGCTACGACCGGATTCGATGTAGTCGAGGACCCGCTGGCGATGGGCAGCCGAGATGAGCGGCCCGACCACGGTCTCCTTGTCGGTGGGGTCGCCGACCTTGAGGTAGCCGGCGAACGTGGAGAGGCCCGACACCACCTGGTCGAAGATGCTCCGGTGGACCACGGCGCGGGTAGGGGCGGTGCAGATCTGGCCCGAGTGGAACGCCCAGGTCGAGCCGATGGCGGTCACCACCGACTTGATGTCCGCGTCCTCGAAGACCACCGCCGCGCCCTTTCCGCCCAGCTCCATGAGCAACCGCTTCATCGACGGCGCTCCGGCGGCCGCGATCTGCTGACCCACGGCGGTGGATCCGGTGAACGAGACCATGTCGACGTCAGGAGAAGTGGTCAGGGACGCAGCCGGTTCGGGGTCCTTCGAATTGACCAGATTGACGACGCCGGGCGGGAACCCCACCTCTTCGAGGACCCGGACCAGCTCGACGATGGCCAGTGGGTCCTGGGGTGCCGGCTTGAGGATCACCGTATTGCCCATGGCCAAAGCCGGCGCCACTTTGCCGGCCATGTTGGTGAGCGGGAAGTTGTAGCTGGCGATGGCCGCCACCACGCCGATCGGCTGGCGATAGGCCAGCGCGCTGATCAATCCACCCGGGGCCAGTGGGGTGGCGGCCGTGGCGATCGGGGGCAGCATCGACTCTTGCACGTGACGGAGATCTCGTGAGTAGCGGTCGAACCGATCGGCGCACACCGGTACCTGCATCCGCGACCCCACCGACGCGGTGGCCCCGCATTCGGCGATGACCAGGGGGACCAGCTCGTCTCCCTTGGCCCGGATGGCGGTGGCGGCCTCCTTCAGCAGAGCCAACCGCTCTTCGACCGGGGTGGCGGCCCACGCCGGAGACGCCTCGCGAGCGGCGGCAGCGGCCGCTTCGGCATCGGCGACCGACGCGTTGGGAGCCTGCCCGACCACCTGCTCGGTGGCCGGGTTGATCACGTCGTAGGTGCCGTTGCCGGCTTCGATCCACTTGCCGCCGATCAGCAGCTGCGTTTCGTCCCTGGTGGTCTGAGTTCCCATCATGTGTCCCCTTTCGCGGTGGATGACCCTATACCGGCAACGGCGCTATCGATTCGAGCGCTGGTTGACCGGTGTCAGGCGGGCGAGGCCGACGGATCAGCGACCGTCACCGTGTCCCGTCCGGACTTGAGAAGGATGCCGGGCAAGTTCCCGGTCGGCTTGCCGTCGGCGATGGTCTCGATTCCGTTGACCAACACCCGAACCACGCCGATGGCATCGGCGATCAGCCGTGGACTTCCCCCGGGCAGGTCGTTGACCAGGGTTGCCGGTTCGGAGCCCACCGTCTCGGGATCGAAGATGAACACGTCGGCACGCATTCCCTCGGCCAGCCGCCCTCGGTCGTGGAGCCCGAACAGTTGGGCCGGATCCTCGGTCATCAACTGGACAGCCCGTTCCATCGGCACCAGCCGGCGCTTGCGGATGCAGTCGCCGAGGAACGACGTCGGGTAGTTGGATCCGCACATCCGGTCGAGGTGGGCGCCGGCGTCGGACCCGCCGACCATTGCCCCAGGGTCGTTCCACACTTCGACTCGGGCTTGCCACGAAGCGTCGTCTCCGTCGGATGCCTTGGGCCACAACACCGTCCGGAGATCGTCGGCGATGACCAGGTCGAGAAGGGTGTCGAAGGGGGCCTTCCCCTGCTCCTCGGCGATCGAGCCCACGTCGCGCCAGCTCAGACCGGCGTTTTCGGGGGCGAAGGTGTCCCCGATGATGTAGTTGGCCCAGTGTGACAACCGGCGGAAGACGCCGGCGCTCTCCGAGTGGGCCAACTCGTCCAGTTGGTCCCGCACGTCCGGGTCGGCGCAGCTTCTCGATGCGCTCCTCCAGCGGAAGCCCCATCACGTCGCCCCATCCGGGGATGAGGAAGAGCGCGCAGTGGGTACGGAAGCTCATGTTCATCGGCACAAGGGTGGGCATGGTCAGCGCCACGATCCGCCCGCCGGCATCGGCCGCCCGCTGTCGAGGCCTCCAGCTGGCGAGCGGTCTTCTCCGGTGTGCGCGAGTCGACGGTGAGCAGGTTCCAGTTGAGCGGACGCCGGGCGACGGTGGTCATGGCCACCATCAGGTCGATCTCCTCATCGGAGAAGGAGTCGAGGCACCCGTTGGTGATGTACTCGAGGGTGGTGCCCGGGTGGTCTCGCACCACCTCGCAGAAGGCGAGCATCTCGCGCCGGTCGGCATTCCGCGACGAGATGGGCTTGCCGTCGCCGTCGGAGTGGGTCCTCGACTGGGAGGACGAGAAGCCGAGCCCGCCGGCCTCGATCGACTCGGCCAACAACCTGCACATCTCGGCCACCTCGTCGTCGGTGGCCACCTCTCCTGCCCGGCCGTCACCCATCACCCACCGGCGGACCGCACAGTGTCCCACCAGGAATCCGGCATTCACCCCGAGGTTCCCTTCGAGACGGGCAAGGTACTCCCCGAAGCTCGTCCAGTCCCAGGTGATTCCGCTCTCGAGTGCCACCAGCGGCATGCCCTCGACCTTGGCCATCATCCGACGGATGTAGTCGTGGTCCTCGGCTTTGATCGGCGCCAGGGTGAAGCCGCAGTTCCCGCCGATGACCGTGGTCACCCCGTGCAGGTTGGACGGCGATGCGGTCGGATCCCAAAACAGCTGGGCGTCGTAATGGGTGTGGGGATCGATGATTCCCGGGGCGACCACCAGGCCCTCGGCGTCGAGCTCGGTGGCACCGGATTCCTCGACCCGGCCCAGGCTGACGATCCTCCCGTCCCGGATCCCGACGTCGGCCCGCCGACCCGGACTGCCGGTACCGTCGACGACCAGGCCGTTGCGGATCACGTAGTCGAGCATGCGGTTCCTCCCTGGGGCGATGCGGTCCAGGCCATCGTGGCCGGACAGCGGTCCGGTTGTGGACTCACCGAAGCCACGGGGATCGGACCTGACAGACCGTCAGTTTACGGCACCGGCCGGCGCGCCGCAGCGGCCCGCTGCCAGCAGGATCGCAGGGTCCCGACGGGGGTTGCGCATGGACCGTCGATGGTAGTTTCCGGGCATCCACCAGCACTGGTTCCAGAACCATCTCCTCCCGGTCATCGTGATCCTGCTCGGTGCCGGCCTGCTCGTGCGTTTCGCCCACTGGTCCGGGGCTCGGCGGCGGAGGTGGATCGACACCCAGATCCGCGGTCAGATCGAGTCGGGCTCGGTGGCCTCCGAAGGGCTCAAGCGGTCCCGTGCCGTGAGTGAGGCAATCGAGTGGGCGGTGGTGGCGTTCACCTTTTTCGTCGGCGGGATCGTCGCCCTGGACAGGCTGGGCCTCCCCCTCACCACGCTGGTGGCGCCGGCCACCGTGATCGGCATCGGGCTCGGGTTCGGTGCCCAGCAGATGGTGGGTGACCTGCTGGCCGGCTTCTTTCTCTTCGCCGAGCACCAATTCGCCTTTGGCGACGTGATCCGTCTGTCGGTGCCCGGGCAGACGACCGGTATCACCGGCACCGTCGAGGAGCTGACCCTGCGGGTCACCAAGGTTCGTACGGCCCAGGGCGAACTGGTGGTGGTGCCCAACAGCGCCCTGCGCCAGGTCACCAACCTGTCCAAGGACTGGTCACGGGCGGTCATCGACATCCCGGTGGCGGTGAGCGAGGACCTCGAGCAGGTGACCGGCCTCTTGAAGCAGGTGGTCGAGCAGATGGGAGCCGATCCCCAGTGGAGCGACCTGCTGATGGGGCAC
Source organism: uncultured Acidimicrobiaceae bacterium (assembly GCA_963734395.1). Lineage (GTDB taxonomy): Bacteria > Actinomycetota > Acidimicrobiia > Acidimicrobiales > RAAP-2 > Bog-756. The sequence continues at coordinate 104,677 of CAVTGY010000002.1, forward strand.
CGGTGGTGGCCGGGGTTGAGACCATCGACGTCGGCTACGTCCAGCTGCGACTCATCGCCCGCACCCTTCCCGGACGCCAGTTCGAAGTGGCGCGGGAGATCCGGCTCCGCGCCGCCACCGCACTCCGGTCGGCGGGAGTGACATCGCCGTCGATCGACGCGACCACCCCGGCATCCTGATGGGGGACCAGCCGGACGAGGCGGACCGTCTGCGGACCTGCTCGCCCACAGCCCGTTGGTGGGATTCATGTCCGTTCCGGTGCACCGGCGCTTGCCGATCCGCCGATCCACGTTGCTGATGACGGTCGCCTTCGTCGGGTTCGCCACACTGCTGTACTTCAATCCGCCCGACAGCACACCGGCGGCCACCGGGCAGGTCGTGCATACCCCGAGCGGTGATTTTCTCATTCCCGGTGCGATCAAGTTGCCGACCGCCACCACCACCACGACGACCACCACCACGACGACCACGACGGCTCCCGCGGCGACCAATCCCTCGACCACCACCACCGGGCCGGCGGTCAGTGCGACCACGACCCGGCCGGTGGTTGCTCCGACCACCACGACCACCACGACGACCCCTACCCGGGGTGGGTCGGGTGCAACCACCACCACCACCTCGCCGCCTCGAACCGGGGTGAGCCCGGGGACCACGACCACCAAAGCCCCGTGACCCGCCCATGGGCGGGGGCCCTCAGGTCAGGGGGATGACTTCGCTCCCGAAGGCAGCGATCTGATCGCAGAGTTCCCCGGCGGTGCGGGACGGGAAACGCACCTGCACCTGACCCACGCCGGCATCGGCGAAGGTACGCAGGTACTCGGCGATCCTCGCGGCCGAACCCGACACCGTGCCCGGTGGGAGCTCGAGGTCAGACGGCGGCGTTCCGACGTAGAGGAAGTCGGCGATGCCACCGATGTCGAGAGGCGAACCGTTGCGGAACTCGTCGCGCAGCCGGCGCAGAGTGGACAGCAGCTCGGTGTTGGGTCCGAGTGACTGCGGGAGCCACCCGTCGCCGAACCGGGCGGCGCGCTTGAGCGCGGCCGGCGAAGAACCGCCCACCCAGATCGGAGGCCGGGGGGACTGTACCGGTCGGGGCTTGAGCCCGACACCCGACGCCTCCCATTGTGGACCGTCCAGGACGGGGAACTCGTCGACCAGGCCCTTGGCCAGCCCGGCAACAGCCTCGTCGGTCGCCTTCCCCCGCCGGTCGAAGTCCTGGCCCATGAGTTCGAACTCTTCGGGGAGGTGCCCGGCACCGACGCCGCAGATGACCCGTCCGCCGGAAAGGACGTCGAGCGTGGCGAACTCCTTGGCCGACCGCAGCGGGTGACGCAAGGCCACCACGTAGATGTGCGAGAGCAGTCGGATGTCGGTGGTGATCCCGGCCAACCAGCCGAGGGTGGCGATGGTGTCGTACCAGGTTGTGTTCATGGCTCCGGCCAGGCGGTCCGGGATGAAGGTATGGTCACAGACGCCGACATAGAAGAATCCGGCGGACTGACAGGCCAGCGCCACCTGGGCCAGCTGTTCCGGGCCGGCGGCCGGCTCCCAGGGCTGCACATAGATGGTCGACTGAGACTGCACCGGAAGTTGCATCCCGAACACCGTCCGACCGGGGGGAAGCACGGTGACCACATCGTCGGGCGGGCTGATGGCCGGGTCGGATGTAGAGGGGACGTCGGATGGCACGCCTGCAGGCTACCGTCGTCCTTTCCGGTCGGCCCGATCCCGAAGAGACAAGGGAGCTCTAGTCGGCCAAGGAGTCGGCCAGCGAATCGGCCAGCGAATCGGCCAGCTGGTCGACCGTACCGAACTGGCTGGCGAGCACCCTGGCTCGCTTGTACGCCAGGTGCGCCGGGACCTCCCAGGTGAACCCCATGCCCCCGTGGACCTGGATGCACGACCGCCCGTTGGCCATCGCCGCTTCGTCGGCCAGCAATTTGGCTCCTTGCGCGGCCACCAGTGCGTCACCGACATCGGGTTGGTCGACGGTCACCGCGGCGGCATGGACGGAACAACGGGCCACTTCGGCGCGCACCGCCATGTCCGCGCACAGGTGCTTGACCGCCTGGAATCCACCGATGGGCCTGCCGAACTGCTGACGCTGCTTGGCGTACTCGACGGCCAGCTCGGTGGTCCACCCCGCCAATCCGACCTGGAGGGCATGCGGTGAGCACCATCCCGTCTCGGCGCCACCAAGCTGCGATGTCGGGCCCGGCCAGCGGCGCGCCCGACGGGAGGGCAGGCACCGACCACACCGGTGTGAGCGGATCCATGGGACGGGTTCGGCGGTTGGCGTCCAGCGATCCGGGATCGACCGAGGCGATTCCGTGGTCGGAGAGCACCAGCAGGACGTCGAGATCCTCGAGGTTTTCGATGAACACCGGCACGGCGGTGCCGGTCGACGGACCGGCCTCGATCAACCCGACCACCACCGAGCCGTCGTCGGCCCCGTCGACCAGGCCGGCGGCCAGATGGGAGGCGACCAGCGGACCGGGCACCAGCGAACGCCCCAACTCCTCGAAGACCAGCGCCGCCTCGGCCAGACCGAGACCGACGCCGCCGGCCTCCTCGGCCAGGCAGAGGTTGAACACGCCGGCTTCCCCCAGACGTCGCCAACCCGGACGGTCGACCACTCGATCGGCCAGCTCGAGCGTGCGCACCTGTTCGAGGGCGAAGTGGGCCCGACAGAGGTTCCGGACCCCGTCGGCCAGGTCCACCTGGGATTCGGTGAGCTCGAAATCCACGGGCCGGCCGCCCTAGCCGGCCCCGGCGGAGCCGGAAGAGGAGGAGCCAGACGAAGAAGAAGCAGACGAAGCCGCAGCGGCCACCGGTTCCTTGGGCAGGCCGAGGATTCGTTCGCCGACGATGTTGCGCTGTATCTGCGATGTTCCGGCGGCGATGGTCAGTGAGATCCCTCGGAGCCAGTCTTCGACCATGGTCTCGGCCGGGAGGACCCCTTGACCGTCTGTCCCCTCGGGATCGTCTGCAGCCAGGGATGCCCGACCGAGCACGGAGAGCGAGAACTCGCCGAGCTTGCTCCGGGTCTCCGAGTAGGCCAGCTTGAACAAGGTTCCGCCGATCCCGGGGGCACCGGTCCTTGCGGCCTGGGAGACGTTGCGTTTGGTGAGCGCCCACAGGGCGTCGAGCTCGGCCCGTAGGTGGCCGGCCTGGCGACGCACCCCCGGGTCCTCCCATGCTCCGGTCCGCCGGGCGAGTGCCACGGTGTCGGCCAACAGCTCGACCGCTTCCAGCAGGTCCCCGACGAAGGCGGTTCCCCGTTCGAAGCTGAGGGTGACCATGGTCACCCGCCAGCCGTCGTTCTCATCGCCGACCCTGTTGGCCACCGGCACCCGCACCTGGTCGAGGAACAGCTCGGCGAACTCGGTGGAGCCGGCAATGGTGGTGAGCGGCCGGATCTCCACCCCGGGAGTGTCCATGGGCAGGATCAACCACGTGATCCCTCGGTGACGGCTGTCCTCGGCCCCGGTGCGTACCAGAAGCTCGCAGTGGTCTGCCACCTTGGCAAAGGACGTCCAGATCTTCGATCCACTGACCACGTAGTGGTCACCGTCACGGACGGCCCGGGTGCGCAACGAGGCCAGGTCGCTCCCGGCGTCCGGCTCGGAGAACCCTTGACACCAGACCTCGTCACCTCTGAGGATGGCCGGAAGGTATCGCCGCCTCTGCTCGGGGGTCCCTTCGGCGATGATGGTGGGACCGGCATGCAGGAGGCCGACGAAGTTGACCCCCACATACGGGGCGTGGGCCCGTTCGAGCTCCTCTTTGAAGATGAGCTCCTCGACCGGCGAGGAACCACGTCCACCCCCTTCGACCGGCCAGTCGACCCCGGCGTAGCCGGCGTCGAAGAGCAACCGCTGCCAGTGGGTGTCATAGGCGCGCCGACCCGGCCAGTCGTCGAGGGAGGGCTTGGGAGGCAGCGCGGGCAGCGTCCGGGCGAGCCATCGGCTGAGCTCGCTTCGGAACGCCTGCTCGGCGTCAGTGTTGCGAAGATCCATTGGTGGAGCGGACTACGCCCGAAGGATCACGTGAAGTCGAGATCGTAGAGCGCGATGGCGTTGCCCCGGACGATCTTGAACACCTGCTCGTCGGTCAGGTCCTTCATCTGCTTCTCGGCGATCTGACGGGTCTGGGGCCAGGTCGAGTCGGAGTGCGGGTAGTCGGACTCGTAGGTGATGTTGTCCACGCCGATGGACTCCACGTTCTTGAGGCCGAATGCGTCGTCGAAGAAGCAGCCGAAGATCTGGCGGTGGAAGTAGGTCGATGGCGGCTCGGGCACGATGTCGGCCACCCCGCCCCAGCCCCGGTTGTCCTCCCAGACCTTGTCGGCCCGCTCCAGGATGTAGGGGATCCAGCCGATCTGTCCCTCGGCGTAGGCCAGCTTCAGGTCGGGGAAGCGCACCAGCACGCCCGAGAACATGAAGTCCACCATCGAGTAGGTGGCATTGGAGTGGGTGAGGGTCGACCCCACGGCGGGCGGGGCGTCGGCCGAGGTGGACGGCATCTTCGAGGACGAGCCGATGTGCATGTTGACCACCGTGCCGGTTTCGGCGCAGCGCGGCAAAGAACGGATCCCAGTAGTGGTCGGGATCGTGCACCGACGGCAGCCCGAGGAACGGGGGGATCTCGCTGAAGCACACCGCCCGAACGCCCCGGGCACGCGTTGCGGCGCACCTCGTCGGCGGCCAGCTCCGCGTCCCACAGGGGGATGAGGGTCAGGGGAATGAGCCGGCCCTTGGCCTCGGGACCGCACCAGTCTTCGACCATCCAGTCGTTGTAGGCCTTCACGCACAGCAGGGCGAGCTCTTTGTCCTTGGCCTCGGTGAAGGTCTGGCCGCAGAACCGGGGGAAGGTCGGGAAGCAGAGGGAGGCCTCGAGGTGGTTGAGGTCCATGTCCTCGAGCCGCGGTGCCACTTCGTAGGAGCCGGGACGCATGTCCTCGTAGGTGATGCCGCGCATGGTGACCTCGTCGCGGGGCACCCCGACCGCGGAGTCGACCCGCAGCAGCGGGCGTTTCAGGTCCTCGTAGTACCACCAGTCGGTGGGCAGACCCTTGGAGCCGGGCTTCACGGTGAGCTTGACCACCGATGAAGGTGATCTCGCCCATCGGGGCCCGGACCACCCGGGGTCCCACGTCGGCGTACTTGCCCGGGAGGCGGTCCATCCACACGTTGGCCGGCTCGACCACGTGGTCGTCGACGGAGATGATCATCGGCATGTCGGCCATGCGCCGAGTGTAACCCTTGTCCTGACGGTGCGTCAGGTGCAGCAACGGGTGATTGTCAGACCTGATCGTCAGACCATGGCCACGCCGCCGTTGGGTCGGAGCACCTGGCCGGTCATGAATCGAGAGGCGTCCGAGGCCAGGTAGAGGACAGCGGCGGCGATGTCCTCGGGTTCGCCCGACCATGCGCAGGGGCGCGCCCTTGCGCATGGTGGTCACCAGCGCGTCCTGCATCGTCTCGTCGTAGCTCCCGTCGGGGAGTTGGAAGTAACCGGTGGTCATGCCGGTGATGACGAAGCCCGGTGCCACGGCGTTGACCCGCACGTGCAACTTGCCGATCTCGGTGGCCAGTGTCTTGGTCATCTGCACCACCCCGGCCTTGCAGATGGCGTAGCTGACGATGTTGGGGCTGGGGGTGTCGGCAGCCGCAGAGGATGCGTTGATGATGCTGCCCCCTTCCGGTTGGGTGACCATGACCCGCCCGGCGGCCTGGCAGCCGAAGAACACCCCCTTCAGGTTGACCGCCAGGATGCGGTCGAGGTCCTCCTCGGGCTCGTCGAGGAACGGACCTCCGAGCATGATGCCGGCGATGTTGCACCACACGTGGATGCCCCCACGCTCCATGGCCACCCGCGCGGCCAGGGCATCGACCTCGACGCGGCGGGACACGTCGAGGGCGGCGCCCTCGGCCGTACCCCCGTGGGAGGTGATCTCGGCGGCGGTGGCCTGCGCCGTGTCGCCGTGGATGTCCGCGCACACCACCACGGCTCCGGCCCCGGCCAGGGCCAGGGCGCTGGCCTTGCCGATCCCGCTACCTGCGCCGGTGACAACGGCCACCTTGCCGTCGACCCGGAACGATTCGATGAGCGAGTTCGCATCCATGGTTGCGTCGCCACCCCTTTCGCCTTCGGTTGTTCGCCTCGGTTGCCGGGCACCACGGCAGCGAGCCGCTTCCCGTTGTGGCGAAGAGTAGGTCAGTGGCGGGGAGGCGAGGAAGGTCAGTAGAGGGACGAGGCGGCAGTCCTGTCCTGGCGTCGCCCACCGAGGGGCTCCTCCACCAGGTCCCCGGGCTCTCCTCGGGGCCGGAATTCACTCATGCCGTCACTCATCGTTCGGCGGGCAGCTTCTGCCCGACCGGGTTCATGGCCGCGTTGAGCGCCTTGGCCGCCGCCGCCGCGATGCGCTTGTGCCCCTCATCGCCGGGATGGATGCCGTCGGCCAGATGCCCGGCGTCGATGATCGTCTCGCCCGGGACCAGCGACAGGGCGTCGTCTCCGGCCACGACACGGTCGCGGGTCACCGACTCGATGGCATTTCGGATGTCGGCCAGTGTGGCGCCGAGCTTGTTGGGCACGTCCTCGGCGTCGGGTCGGAGCACCGGGCTGATGACCACGATCGGTGTGTTCGGGTGTCCCTGACGGACCACGTCGAGGAACGACTTGAACCCTTCGCCGACCATGCCCAGGCTGTGGGGTATGCGGGTCCAGCAACTCTCGCCGTAGGCGATGGTCACGATCTCGGCTCCCAGTCCGGCGATGTGCTCGGCCGAAACGATCTCGCCCCGACCTGCGCCGGCATAGCCCATGTTGATCAAGTTGACCCCGGCCTTCCGGGCCGCGATGGCGGCCCAGCCCTGCGACGGGCCCGACGCGATCCATCCCTGGGTGGTCCAGTCGCCGTAGGCGATCCAGCGGGGGAGGGCCGGGGCCGGGGCGATCTCCCCCTTGACCGCGGTGAGGGACTGGATGAGCGGCTGCATTCCCTCGGGGAGATAGATGACCGCCGGTTTGTCGGCGGCCACGGTGCCGAGGGCCAGTCGGATGAGGCCGTCCCCGAGGACCGCTTCCTCTTCGCACACGTTGTGGCCGTTGCGCCACACCGAAAAGGTGACGCCGGCGCCGTCGCCCCGGTAGCCGAGGTTGCCCGAGGTGGTGCGGTAGGCGATGTCGATGGCCTGGGCGTCGCCGACCAGCTCGATCCTGACACCGACCGGCACGCTCGACCGCGTGCCAGACGTCGGCAGGGAGGCGGGAGGTGTCGGCGGGATTTGCCCGTGGGTAGGGGACGTCCCCCGTCGCCGGGTAGGCCGCACCCCGAATGAAGGGTTCGGGTTGCTCTGGTCGCGACGTCACCGCTGTCCTGCTCCCATGTGCGCCCCTCTCAGCGATTTACCACTCTCAGTAGTGGTATGACCACAATATCATCCAATCGGGCAATTTTCACCTGGTCACCGGCCGCCGTCCCCTCGGACTCGGCCGCCCCTCGGGGGCCGGGTCCGGTGCACTGGGCGGGGGACTGCCCGAAGCGGGCGCTGCCCAGCAGGTCCGAGTCGCGTTTGTACGATGTCCACGTGCGGAGCGGATCAGGGTTCCCAGTCGCGCCGTGCGAGGTGAACCGGTGACCCCCAGAACGCTCGGTGCGAGCAGGTGGCCGCGTGCTGGTGGCCGTACTCACCGGGGCGGTGGTGTGCGGCATGGCACCTCCTGGCCGCGTCGGCGCCGGCCCGCGCCGCCGAGATCGGGCAGGCGGCACGGCCCCACGTCTACGGGGGAGGCGGGGTCATCGGTTTTGGCGACGCCGCGTCGATCAATCCGACCCAGGCCACGCCGCTCAACTCGGTGATGGTGACCATGGCCACCGATCCGGCGTCGACCGCCGCCGATCAGGGCTACTGGTTGGCCTCGGCCGACGGCGGGGTGTTCAACCGGGGCAGTGCCGGTTTCTACGGATCGCTCGGCTCCCTCAGACTCCAAGGGCCCGATCGTGGCCATGTCGGCCACCGCCGACGGCAAGGGCTACTGGTTGGCCGCCATGGACGGCGGTGTCTTCGCGTTCGGTGATGCGGGTTTCTACGGTTCGATGGGCGCCACCCACTTGAACCAACCCATCGTGGGGATGGCTTCCACCACCGACGGCAAGGGCTACTGGTTGGTGGCCGCCGACGGCGGCATCTTCGCCTTCGGTGACGCCGCAGTTCGACGGTTCGATGGGCGGAACTCCTCTGGCGCAGCCGGTCACCGGCATGGCGCCGACCGCCGACGGGCACGGCTACTGGTTGGTGGCCGCTGACGGCGGCATCTTCTCCTTCGGTGACGCCCCCTTCTACGGTTCCACCGGCGGCACGCCGATCAACAATCCGGTGGTGGGAATGGCACCCTCTCCCCACGACAGTGGCTACCTGTTGGTCTCGACCGACGGCGGTATCTTCGGGTTCGGATCGGTCAACTTCTTCGGATCCCTCGGCGGCGGGTTGGGAGGCGACCAGGCCGATGTCCCCCCGGTCGCCGCCATCGCCCTCACTCCCGACGCAGACGGCTATTGGCTGTTGGAGCCCGACGGTTGGAACTACTCGTTTGCCAACCCTTCGAGCCCTGCTCCCACCGACACTACCCAGGCGATCGTCTCGGTGGCCGACAGCCAGGTGAACAGCGACCCGGATCGTGGCAGCTTCTGCAATCCCTACGGACCGTGCGAGGAGTGGTGTGCGCTGTTCGCCACCTGGGTGTGGGGACAGGCGGGCGTGCCGATCTCCTCGTATGCCTTCACCGGCAGCATCTTCGACTGGGCGGCAGCCAACACCGGCGTACTCCCCTCGACCGGCGATCCCGTGCCCGGGGACGCGGTGTTGTACGGCACCGGACCCTCCTCCACGTCGACCTCCCTCCACGTGGGCCTGGTCATGCAGGTATGGCCGGACGGGGCCATCGTCACCATCGAAGGGGACGCCGGACCGGCACCGACCGGCTCGCTGGCGGTGGTGGTCAACGGCCCCTACCTGCCGTCACTGTCCGCCCAGTACAACGGGATGCCCGTCTACGGCTTCGCCGTTCCGTAGGCACCAGACCGACGATCGGGCAGCGACCGATCAGGGGCGTGCGGTGAGCGAGGCCAGCACCGATTGACGGTGGTCCGAGGCCGATCCCCAGGCCTCCGCTAGCGCCCAGGCACGTTTGAGGAAGAGATGGAGGTCGCACTCCCAGGTGTAGCCGATGGCCCCGTGGACCTGCAGGGACACCCGGGCCGCCTCGGTGGCCGCGTCCGAGGCCAGGGCCTTGGCGGTCGACGCCGCCCTCGAGGCCGTGGGTTCGCCCTCGTCGAGGGACCATGCTGCGGCGTAGACCACCGGCCGGGCGAACTCGAGCTTGACCTGGGCTCCGGCCAGCATGTGCTTGACCGCCTGGAAACTGCCGATCGCCTTCCCGAACTGATGGCGACCCTTGGCGTAGTCGGCGGCCATTGTGATCATTCGATCGCTCAACCCGAGCAGTTGCGCGGCGGTGGCCACCGCGGCGCGATCGGACGTCCTGGCCACGGCGGCCGCCGCCTCCGGCCCCGAGGCGGCGCGGGTGTCGGGTGTGGGGGTCCACTCGGGCACGCCCAGACGCCGGGTGGGGTCGAGGCTGGCCAGAGGGGTAACGTCGACACGGTCCGAGCCGACTACGTGGATCTCCGGTCCATCGGCGCCGTCGGCCACCAGCACGAAAAGGTCGGCTCCTGCCGCCCCGGCCACGATGGCCGGACCCGAGGCGGGATCCGGGGAGGGCCCGCCCACCGCAGCGGCAACCTCGCCTCGGGCCAGGCCGGACAACCACGAGGACAGGGAGGGTGCTGCGGCCGGGTCCGTCCCACCCAGCTCGGCCAACAACGGTGCGGCGAGGGCCGTCGACTCGACCAGGGGTTCGGGCAGGGCCACCCGTCCGGACTCCTCGAGCAGCGGAACCAGGTCGACCAGGCCCAGTCCCAGGCCACCGAGGTTCTCGGGGACCGAAAGGCCGATCACCCCCATCGCCGCCAACCTGGTCCACCGGGGGGAGCGGGCCGCGGGTGACTCGAAGGCGGCGCGCAGGTCGGCGGTCGTGCACTCGTTGTCGAGGAGCTGGCGGACCGCGTCGCGGAACTCGCACTGCTGGGCGGTGAAGGCGAAGCGCACCGGGCTCCGACCTTCAGCGGCGGGGCAGTCCGAGCATGCGCTCGGCCACCACATTTCGCTGGATCTCGTTGGTACCGGCGTAGATGGGACCGGCCAGGGCGAACAGGTAGCCATCCAACCACGGCGCCGGGATCGTTCCACCGTGCAGTTCCGCTTCGGGGCCCAGCAGGGCCAGGGCGGCCCGGTGGATGGCCAGGTCGGTTTCGGACCAGTGGATCTTGTTGGCGCTGGCCTCGGGCCCGACCGAGCCACCGTCGATGACCCGGGTCGCCGTCCACAAGGTAGCGAGGCGGTAGGCCTCGGCGTCCATCCAGGCCTGGGCCACTGCTTGTCCGCTCCTGGCCGTACGCTCCGGCTCGGCCGCCATGCGTTCCCGGTACAGCGCCACCAGGCGGGAGGCCGCCTCGGTGTAGCGAGCGGGGCTGCGCAGGCTCAGCCCCCGCTCCGATCCCGCCGTGGCCATGGCCACATTCCATCCTTGGTCCACCCCTCCGAGGACCTGTGAGTCCGGAACCAGTACCTCCTCGAAGAAGATCTCGGCGAACCCTGTCTCGCCGTCCAGCTGGGGAATTGGTCGGACGGTCACCCCCGGGCTGTCCATGGCGATGAGGAAATAGGTCAGGCCCCGGTGCCGCTCGGCCTCGGGGTCGGTGCGGAACAGCCCGAAGCACCATTCTGCGAACGCGCCGCGGGAGGCCCAGGTCTTCTGACCCGACAGCAGCCATCCTGCACCGGAGGGGGCGCGGGTGGCCCGGCTGCGGATGCCGGCCAGGTCGCTCCCGGCGTCGGGCTCGGACCAGCCCTGGCACCAGATCTCCTCGCCGGAGGCCATGGCGGGCAGGAACCGTTCCCGCTGCTGGTCGGTCCCGAACTCGAACATGGTCGGCGCCAGCAGGAACACGCCGTTCTGGCTCACTCTCGAGGGTGCCTGGGCCCGCCAGTACTCCTCTTCGAAGACGAGCCACTCGAGGATGCCGACGCCCCGACCGCCGTACTCCTCGGGCCACGAGACCACCGACCAACGATCCTCGTGCATGGCCCGCTCCCATCGGCGGTGGGCCTCGAATCCTTCCGGCGTGTCCAGGGAGGGGAGCGAGCCCGGCGCCGGGGCGTGGGCGGCGAGCCACGAGCGCGCCTGGTGGCGGAAGGCCTCCTGGGCCGGGGTGAATCGCAGATCCATCGGAGCGTCCATGGTCCGTTCGCTGTGCGGGGTCGGACCCGAAATCTGGCACACCGCCAGATTTCCGGCAACCACGGTCGATGGGCAACAATGAGTGGATGCCGAACGCAGTGATCGTCGACGTGGTCCGGACCCCGGTGGGCAAGAAGAACGGCCGCCTCTCTGGCTGGCACGCCGTCGACCTGGCCGCCCAACCCCTCCGGTGGCTACTCGAACGGAACGACCTCGACCCGACACTGGTCGAGGATGTGGTCTACGGCTGCACCATGACGGTGGGGGAGCAGGCCATGAACATCGGCCGCAACGCGGCGCTGGCCGCCGGCTTTCCCGACACCGTGCCCGGAACCACCGTCGATCGGCAGTGTGGCTCGGCGCAACAGGCGGTCCACTTCGCCGCCCAGGCGGTGATGTCCGGGGCCATGGACGTGGTGATCGCCGGCGGTGTCGAGGCGATGAGCCGGGTGCCGATCGGGTCGACCACCGATCACGGGCCGGGGGACGCCTACGGACCGACCGTGCACGAGCGGTTCGAGTTCGTCCATCAGGGTTTGTCCGCCGAGGCGATCGCCACTCGGTGGAAGATCAGCCGCGAGGCGATGGACCGGTTCGCCCTCCAATCCCATGACCGGGCCGCACGGGCTATCGCCGAAGGTCGGTTCGACGACGAGATCGTGCCGTTGGCGACCCGGCGGGCGCATCTCGAGGGGAAGGTGGCCCAGGCGGGAAGCGACGAAGGGGATCCGGGTGGCGAGGGTCCGCTGGCCTTCGACGAGGGTGTCCGGGCCGATTCCACCTACGAGAAGCTGGCGTCGCTCCCCCCGTGCTTCGTCGAGGGCGGCCTTGTCACCGCAGCCACCTCCTCCCAGATCTCCGACGGCGCCGCCGCTGCCCTGATCATGTCCGAGGAGCGAGCAGTCCAACTTGGCTTGCGCCCCCGGGCCCGGTTCCACACCTTTGCCGTCGCGGCCAACGACCCGGTCATCATGTTGACCGCGCCCATCCCCGCCACTTCCCTGGTGTTGGCCAAGTCCAAGCTCTCCCTCGAGGACATCGATCTGGTCGAGATCAACGAAGCCTTCGCCTCGGTGGTGCTGGCGTGGGCCAAGGAGCACCATCCGGACATGGAGAAGGTCAACGTCAACGGGGGCGCCATCGCCATCGGTCATCCGACCGGCGGATCCGGGGCCCGGTTGTTGGCCACCCTGGTCAACGAGATGGAGCGCACCGGGGCCCGCTACGGCCTCCAGACCATGTGCGAGGGCGGGGGCCAGGCCAACGCCACCATCATCGAGAGGCTCGGCTAGGTACCCACGGGTTCTGGTCGGGGTGTGTCGCCGGGCGACCACGCCGTCGACGGCGTCAGGAGGGATCGGCGCCCTGGTCCAGGAAGAGCCTCTTGTTGAAGTCGACCCGATCGGCCCGGGTGGGGCGGGACATCAGGTAGCCCTGGTAGAGGTCGCATCCGAGCTCGGTGACCCGCTGCAGCTGGATCGGGGTCTCCACCCCTTCGGCCAGCACCACCAGGCCGAGCGCCTTGCTCAACTGGACGATGGCGGCGACGATTGCCTCGTCGTTCTCGAACGTCCCCAGCCCGTCGACGAATGACTTGTCGATCTTGAGGATCTTGACCGGGAAGCGCTTGAGCTGGGCCAGTGACGAGTACCCGGTGCCGAAGTCGTCGATGGCCAGGCCGACCCCCATCTCATGGATGCCGCCGAGCATGGCGATGGTGGCCGAGGTGTCGCTCATCAGCATGCTCTCGGTGACCTCCATCACCAGCGCCTCGGCCGGAAGGCCGGAATCGTTCAGTGCGGCCGAGATGGTCTCCAACAGCTCGGGATCGCTCAGCTGGTGGGCTGACAGGTTGACGGTGATGTAGGCATCCTGGGCGCCGGACAGTTCCTTGCGCCAGGTGGCCATGGTCTTGCACGCCTCCCGCAGCACCCACCGACCGAGCGAGAAGATGAGGTCGGTCTCCTCGGCGAACGGGATGAACTCCATCGGGCCCAACAGGCCTCGCGACGGGTGGTGCCAACGGACCAGCGCCTCCATGGCCACGATCCGGTCGTCGCGTACCGACGCGATCGGCTGGTAGTGCACGGCCATCTCGTTGTGATCGATCGAGTGGCGAAGGTCGTCGTAGATCTCGAGTCGGGCGACCGACTTGGCCCGGAGCGACTCGTCGAACACCTCGACCCGGCTGCGCCCCTTGTCCTTGGCCTGGAACATGGCCACGTCGGCCTGCTGGAGGATGTCCTGGGCGGACTGCCGACCCCTCATCACGAACGACACCCCGACACTGGAGGTGACCACCACGTTGCGGCCGGCCGAGAGCTGGACCGGCTCGGACAGCAACCGGGAATACTCGGTGGCCAGGGAAACCGCGACATTGACATCGTGGACATTGCGGCAAAGGACGACGAACTCGTCGCCCGAGAAACGGCTGACAACGTCGCCGCCGCGTACGGCCGACTTGAACCTCTGGGCCAGAGCCAACAGCACCTCGTCGCCACTGGCGTGGCCGAAGGAGTCGTTGACCAGTTTGAAGCGGTCGAGGTCGATGAACAGCACCGCCAGGTTGGTTCCCCGCTGCATCGACACCAGCAGCTCGCGCTCGAGCTCGTCGTTGAAGAGGGAACGGTTGCCGAGCCCGGTGAGGGAGTCGTGATAGGCCAGCCAGTGGAGCTGGGCTTCGGCCGCCTTGCGGTCGGTCACGTCGGTGAACGAGCACACCACCATCGGCACGTCGACCTGGCCGGCGCCGGAGAGGAGCCGCGAGCTGAGCGACAGCCATTGGCGCTTGCCCGTACCGTCGGTGACCCCGACGGTGACGTCGTCCTGGGACTCGCCGGTGATCAAGCGTCTGCGCGTGGGGGAACATCTCCGCCGACAGGGGGTGTCCGTTGGATTCGATGGCGATGGAGGACCCGGTGAAGATCTGGTGTCCGCTTCCGGCCGCCAGCCGCTTGCCCAGGATGCGGGAGGCCGCCTCGTTGTGGGCGCTGACGTTGCCGAACTCGTCGAACAGCACGATGCCTTCGCTGAGGGAGGCCACCACCGCCTCGTAGCGCTCTTCGGCGGCCCGGCGCCCCGCCTCGGCCTGACGGGCATCGGTGAGCTCGGTGCACACCACCACCCAGCCAGACGGTTGGAGCTCGTCGTCGATGAGCGGGTCGATGGAGACCAGGACGTTGACCTCCGAGCCGTCCTTGCGGCGGTGGGTTCGCTGGCCGCGCTCGAGCACTGCGGCGCTGTCGGTGCGGTTGGCGGTGACCACCGCGCCGATGGAAAGGCCGACCACCTCATCCTCTGTCCACCCGTAAATGGCCTGGGCCGCCTCGTTCCAGCTCTCGATGGACCCGTCGGCCTCGATACCGATGATCGCATCCGAGACATGGGCGACCAGGCTGGCACGGTAGCGGTCGGCCGCCTCGGCCGCTCTGCGTTCGGACATGTCACGGGCGATGACCTGGTAGGCGGGCTCGCCGGCCCAGCTGGTCCGAATGCTGGTGATCTCCATCATCTTGACGTCGCCGGTGGGCAGCACGAACCGGACCTCGCCGTGCTCGAAGAACTGCCCCGGCTCGGTGAGCTGGGCCAGGCGCTCGGCGATGTCGGCGAGGTCGGCGGGGTCGGTGAAATCGGTGATCGAGGCGCCGTAGTAGTCGGCGAATGCCTGGGCGTACTCCTCGTCGGTTTGCGCACCGATCATTCGGCGCCATGGCCCGGTTCCCGTAGACGAATCGCCCGTTCTGGTGGACGAACACCACGTCGGGGGAGACCTCGGTGAGCAGCCGGTAGCGGTCGACCAGCTCGCCGAGCTCCCGTTCGAATCGCTGCTGCGCGGTGATGTCGACCACCACTCCGACGTAGAAGACGTGATGGTCGTCGGATGGAGACGCGATCACCGGAGCGGCATGGGTGAGGCGCGGACCACCACGTTGTGGACGATCCCGTCGGGACAGCGGACGTCCACGGTGAGGTCGAACTCGGCCGGGGGAACGCCGTGGCGGATGGGGGCCAGGATGGGGGCCAGCAGTTCTTCGCCGGTGTCGACCCCGGTGGGGAAGGTCGAGACCGTGCCGGATCGGTCCACGTCTCACGTCGGTTTGGGCCCGGATTGGTCAGCCGAGCGGAGCCGTCGACGGGTCGCCGAGCACGGTGAAGCCGCGGATCCCTTCCTCGAATCCGAACAGCTCGCTCGATCGGGTACGACCAGATGACCTCGTCGGTCGCCGTGTCATAGACCCAGGTCACCGACTGGAACTGGTTCTCGGCGAGCTGCGACCGCCTCGGACAGCTCGTAGGCACGTTCGCCGAGGGCGGTCTCGTCGAGCTCGATCCGATCGAACGACACCCTCGAGCCGCGTTCGCCGAAGCTGCTCGCAGTGGCCATAGACCTCAGGTATCGGCTGTTTGGGAGCCCACCTTTAGCCTGGTCAGCGCCTGATCAGGCGCTGACATCGACCGGCATCGGGCGGTGCTCGCCAGGTGGGTGCCCTACCTGACGTGCCGTGAGCCGGCCCTGGGTGCTACCTCAATTCCAGGGCGACTCGCCGGGTTCTGCGATGACCATGGCCGTGTTGTAGCCCCCCAAGCCCGAGGGACGACTTCATCACCAAGCCGGGCATCCGTGGCGTCCTGCCGTTGACCAGCTTGGGATGGCCGGGCGCCACCTGGGGTGGAGCAGGAACGAATCCGGTCTGGAACGAGTAGATGGTCGCCAGCGTCTCCACCGCGGCGGCGGCCGACTGGCAGTGGCCGACCAGTGGTTTGACCGAGAAGATTCCGGCGGCATCGGGGAACAGCTCATCGAGCGCCCTCATCTTCGGCCGCATCACACAGGGCGGTTCCCGGCCCATGGGCGTTGAGATAGGCGACGTCGTTGGGATTGATCCCGGCATTGGCTATCGCCAACCGGAAGCAGCGAAGTATCTCGGCAAAATCGGGGGCGATCGCCGCTGAATGGTAGCCGTCCATGGTCATGGCGCCGCCGAGGATCGACGCATAGGAACCGGCAGTGTTGTTCGAGAGCACCATGGCCACCGCGGCTTCGCCGCCGACAAAGCCCCGGCTGCCCTCCTGGAACGGACGACAGCCTTCGAAGGCGGGTGCGTCGAGGACACAAGCGCCCAGATCGTTGAAGGCCCGCAGGTGCTGGGGGATGCCGGAGACATCGGTGGCCAGCAGGATCACGTCGGACACGATGCCCGCATCCAGCCACGCCCTGGCGGTGATCATCCCCGCGCTGGCGCTGGCGCACATGGCAGAAACCGACATGGTCGGACCGTGGAAATCGAACTCCTTCATCACCATGGTCAAGCAGGTGGAAGGCATCATGTTTATCCACGTCTTGGGCCGGATCCGGCTCTCGCCGGACTTGTACAATTCGCTCCACATTTCGACGTCACCCTTTTCGACGCCGTGGATCAGTCCGACCACCGGTCCGGGTTTCCATCCCCGGGCCAGGGCGTCGGTGACCGCTTCCCGTGCGGCAAAGCGCACCGACCGGGTGAACCGGCTGGGTCCGTCGCTCCGGTCGCCTTCGTCGGAGATCGTCGAGATGTAGCACTGGCCTCCCTTGACGTAACCGTCGAGGCCGGTGACCAGTTTGACCGCGCTCTCACCGACCAGGAACCCGTCCCAGAGGTGCTTGGCTCCCCATCCGTAGCCGGTCACCGCGCCCACCCCGACGATGCTGGTGAGAAGATCGTGCCGGCTCTTGCCGGAATATGATTCGGCCGCTTGGAACGGTGCAGGATCCGACATCAGCACTCCTCAGAATCAGGTCAATCAAATGGACCGATATGTCCTTGCCAGGGCGCATCGATCTCGGTTGGGCCGGGGCAGTTGAAGCAGGTAGAAGAACCACGATTATTGCCGACTTGGAGGCGATACACAATAGGCTCAATCTTGCCCCCCAAATGGACCGCTCCTTTCCATGTTTTCAGTCTGAGATCAACGGTTTGCTCGATGATGCAAGCTAAGATGCGCCGCAAATGTCGAGTTCCTTGACGCTGTATTCCGGCGATTCCTTACACGTGGTGAGGGGCCTCGGTCTCCAACTGTGGGACGAGGAATCGGAACGCCTGATTGAGAGCCGGCTGCCTTCGTGGGGCCCTCAAGACGACAACCTGTGGGGTCCGGGGGAAACCGTCCATGGCATCACCCGGTACGAGGACTGCCGACAGGCAATATCCAGGACCGAGTTGGAATCGCAGATCGACAACAGCAATCTGCAACAGAGCAGCTCCAATCTGCTGTTTCTCGACGGCGACGCCCACACTCGCATTCGCACAATCGTAAGCGGCGCCATTCCCAGCTGGAAGTCGACCGCTGCTTCCTCCCGCCGTTTCACCGAGCATCTCTTGCGAGGATTGCCCGCCGATGCGGCAATCGATCTGGTGAATGACTTCGCCGTGCCCATAGCCGAGAACACCGCGTGTTCTGTGCTCGGTCTCGGTAACGATGAGCCCGGCCGCCTGGCACCGGTCCTGGCCGCCATCACCGGTCTCTTCGATCCCGGCTCTGATCCGTCCACCCTGGCCATGTCAAGACAGGCGGGAACGGAGCTGTTGTCCCGTCTTCGACTGATCGTGCGTCAAAAGAGCTATGGGTGCGGTTCTGCTCTGGACCTGCTAAATCAAGCGAGATTGTCCGGTGAGCTGTCCATCCGGGAGATGCTCGCTTCCTCCATCATGCTGGCTCACGCCTCGTACCAGAATTCGATGAACCTGCTCAGTTTTGCGTCGCTGGAGACCATTTCCAACCCCGATGCACGTGCCGCCATCACCCAGGGGAGTCCCGCGGAGCAGCGGAGCTGCGTGGAAGAGCTGCTCCGACTGGGATCCCCGGCCCGATTCCTCATCCGCCGGGCCAGCGAGGACTTGACCATCGGCAGCACTGCAATCGGCAAGGGCGAGATCGTCATTCTGGCCATCGGGATGGCCAACCGGGACCCGGATGTCTTTCCCAATCCCGATGAGTTCGACGGGTCGCGGAGGCGGACCACCCACTTGGCATTCGGATCAGGGGCCCACGCCTGCCTGGGTGCCGCTCATGCCAAGGCGACGACGCTGGCGGCACTGCGTGGTCTGGCCGGCCGGTACCGAACGGTGGCCTTCGAATCGATCACCTGGGGATCGAACTTGGTGATGTACGGCCCGGTCAGCCTCAGCGTCCGTCTCCGCGAGTGAGGCGGGGTCGAGTGCTCGCCCCCGCTCATCCGCCCATGGACACCGGGAGTGCTTTCATGCCCCGGAAGATGATGTTGGACTTGTAGGCAACGTCGTCGGTGGCGAGGGCGAGCTTTGGTGCTCGCCGCAGCAGCGAGGTCAGCGCCACGTTCGCCTGCATCCTGGCCAGTGGAGCACCCAGGCAGTGGTGGATCCCGAACCCCAACCCCAGGTGGTTGTTGGGGCTCCGGGTGACATCGAAGCGCTCCGCGTCTTCGAACTGGGTCGAGTCGTGATTGGCCGACGCGATCAGCAGCATGGCGAAGTCGCCGGCGGCGAACTCGGTGCCACCGAACTCGCAGTCCTCGGTGAACGTCCTGGTGGTGAGTTGCACCGGCGAGACAAAGCGCATCATCTCCTCGATGCCGGTCCGGTGCACACCGGCATCGGAGCGGAATCTGGCCAGCTGGTCGGGGTTGCGCAAGAGGGCCAGAATCCCACCGGAGAGAAGGTTGACGGTGGTCTCGTGGCCGGCGACCAACAACAGGATCGAGGTCGACATCATCTCGGTCTCGCGTCAACACCTCGCTGCCGTCCTTCACCTCGATCAACCTGCTGATCAGGTCTGGGCCCGGTGACTTCCTCCGTTCGGCCAGCAGTTCGAAGAAGTACTGGGCGAACTGCATCACCGCTTCACCCCGCGCCTCGATGATCTCGTCGGTCAGGAGGAAGTCGGGATCGAGCCCTTGGGCCAGTGCCGCGGACCAGACCTTGAACCGGTCGTGATCGGCCACCGGGACGCCAAGCAGGTCGCAGATGACCCGCACCGGAAGTGGATGGGTGAACTCGGTCATCAGGTCGACGTCGCCGGCGTCAACGATGGCGTCGAGCAGATCGTCGACCACTTTCTGGGTCTGATCCTGTAGCGACTGCACCACCTTGGGGGTGAACGCAGCGGCCACCAGGCCGCGTAGACGAGTGTGGTCGGGCGGATCTCGGAAGATGAACGGTCTGAGGGCCACCGCGCCGACTGTCTTCGGGTCTCTCCTCGCGGGTCGGCGCTCGACGAAATCGTTCCGGAATTCCCCCTTCGTCCATGTTCATGCTGTCCGAACTGGCACGGCGGTCTCTCAGGACGGCGAGGCAGTCGGCGTGACGGGCGAGCACCCAAAAACCCATCTCGTTGCGATGGATCGGTGCCCGCTCCCGGAGTTCGGCATACAGGGGAAACGGATCGCTCGCCCACTGGGGATCCAGCGGATCGAAGACGGGTTGATCGGATGTCGGTTCCACCGCTGACGAGGTCATCGGCGAGTCATGCTATCCGTCACCATTGCTGACAGGGGGTTGTGCGGCCGGCAACCGGTGTCCTGGCCGGCCGATCCGGCGTGGAGGGCAACAACAGCGTGGACGACCCCATTTACGACGACCTCGGGGCGGCTTGTCCCAACCGGTCGAGCACGGCGGTGGCCTCATCGATGACCCGCCCGATCAGTTCGGCGACGGTCGGCAGTTCGTCGATGCTCCCCACCACCTGGCCGGTCGGGAGCACGCCGACGTCGGTGCGGCCATCGACCAGCGCAGCCTTGGTCATCATGGGGGCGTTGGCGGCCATCACCACCTGGGGCCAGGAGAGCTCGTTGCCGTGCTTGAGGGCTCGTCCCTCTTTCAGCAGGGAGAGCAGCGAGGTATCCGTCTGCTGGCGAAAGGCGCGGGCGTTGAGGTACGACCGGGGCAGGTTGCGCAACCAGCTCGATCGTTCGAGCCGGTCGACCAGCGCGGTGCGGATGACCCGTTGGGGGGCTCCGTCCACCGCGGTGGACACCACGGTGCCGGTCACCGGTGTGCCCAGGTAGACCTGCTTGACCGGGTCGGGAACCCGGCTCTCTTGGGTGAGCAGGAAGCGGGTGCCCATGGCGATCCCGTCGGCGCCGTAGGCGAGCGCGGCCACCAGGCCTCGACCGTCGAAGAATCCACCGGCGGCGATCACCGCCACGTCGTCGCCCACCGCGTCCACCACCGCCGGGGTCAGCAACGACGTCGGCACCGACCCGGTGTGCCCGCCGCCTTCGCCGCCCTGGGCGATGACCGCGTCGACACCCCACTCCGGCCACCTTCTCCGCGTGCACGACGGGCCCCGATGGTCGGCATGACCACCAGGCCGGCCTGGCGGCAACGGGCGACCAACTCGGGGTTGGGGGCCTGGGCAAAGCTGGCCACCCTCACTCCGTTGTCGATCATCAGCGCCACACGCTCCCCGACGTCGTCGGCGTCGGTGCGCATGTTCACCCCGAAGGGCTTGTCGGTGCGCGAGCGGACGTCGGCGATGGCGGTGACCAGCTCCGGGTAGGTCATGGTGGTCGAGGCCAGAATGCCCAGTCCCCCGGCCTCGGCCGTGGCCGCCACCAGCCGGGGGCCGGCCACCCAGCCCATGCCGGTCTGGACGATCGGATACCGAACGCCGACCAGCCGGCAGAACCGGGTGTTGAGGGGGGACCGGATGCGGTCAAGGTCGTACCTCGCGGTCCCGCATACCCCGGGGGTCGAGCACGGTGCGGAGGAGCTCGATCTCGTCCGGGGTGGGGAGGCGGGTCTCGGGCACCTCGGACGGCACCACCAGGTCGAACCCGGTGGCCTCGGCGATCTCGTCGACGGTCACCCCGGGGTGGACCGATCGCAGCCGCATCACCTTGTCCGGCGTCTCGAAGTCGAAGACCCCGAGGTTGGAGATCACGTGACGGATCTCGTGGAATCGGCTGGCCGAGGCGCCGGCCGATCGGGCCCGTTGGTAGCCGACACCGCACACCATGTCGACATGGGCGACGAACGACCGTCGGTGAGTGATTGGGCACCCAGTAACTGGTCGAATGGTTGACGGTGTTGCCAGGTGCTCCTCGAACGCCGACCAGTTGGGCCTTCGGGTGTGCCCAGTCCCCGATGGCGCTGATGTTCTGATTGCCGTCGCGATCGATCTGGCTGGCCATCATGATCAGGTTGCGACGGCCGGACCACACCACCTCGAACACCTTCCGGTAGGGCATGTGCGACTCGATGACCAGTGTGTCCGGCGCCGCTCCCAGCGGCGGTGTACCGAACACCAGCGAGGCGTCGCCGTCGGTGAGCACCAGGTCGGGGGCGAAGGTCATGGCGGGCCAGCCGGGCGCCGAGGGCGGGCGCGGTCCCAAAGGCGCTGGCCATCACCTCGCCGTCGCCGCGGAACACCTCGGCACAGGCGACGGCGCAGTACTCGGCCCTGCTGACGCCGGTGCCGTCGGAGTCATCGGCGGGTGGTGTCACGTCGCACCGTTCCCGTCCGAGGCCCGAACGGTGGCCGTCTGGTAGTCGGCTTCGGGTCACCTCGAGGTACTGCCGGGTGAAGGCGGCCCAACGGTCGGGTTCGGCGGCCGCGGCCACATAGGCCCTCTGGAACTCTTCGTCGCGCGGATAGTCGGGAACGCACGCGGTGAAGTGGGCGCCACCCGGTGCCTCGACGACGCCATCGGTCAACAGCCGGCTGATGCACATGGTCTGGAGGGAGCCCTCCGACGCGAACTGGTCGGTGTCGACGATTCGCTCGGTGGTCATGTACCGACGCTCGGCGGCGCCGAGGAAGAGCTCGTCGAAGAAGGGATCCGGTCCGAGGATCTGCCCGGAACCTCCGGGTATCGGCCCGGTTGACGTGGACCAGGGCGGCATCGAGCCGAAGTGCCGGCATGGCCACCAGCTCTTCGGCGTCGTCGTAGGGCGAGGTCACCGTGCGCAACCACGGATTGACCGTCAGCACGTCGGACCCGAGTCCGGCCCGGGTGGGAAGGAAGGGAAGCCGTTGCGAGGCGGCCAGCAGTCCCAGGTAGAACATGCCCTCGTCGATCTCCTGCACTCGATGGCCGCGGTCTGGCGAGCCACCTTGAAGTGGGGATCGGTGGGGATGGAGTCGAGGGTCACGAATCCGAACACCACCTTGGCCACCTTGCCGGCGGCACACAGCAATCCGACATCGGGCCCCCCGTAGGAGACCACGGTGAGATCGGTCAGGTCCGAGCGGAGAATGGCCCGGACCGCGGCCATCGGCTTTCGCCGCGAGCCCCATCCCCCGATACCGATGGTCATCCCGCTTCGCAATTCGCCGACCAGATCGTCGAGCGAGAGTCGCTTGTCAGCCATGGTCGCCCGACCTACTTGGTGGTGTCGGCGTCGCGCTTCTCCACGAACGCCGCCCGCTGCTCGTCGGCGACCCCGGCGACATGCAGCTCGTAGGTGAATCCCTGTTCGAAGCGGTAGCTGGTCTTCACGTCCACCGGGTCGATCCCGTTGAGCGATTCCTTGGCCCGCCTGATGATGGTCGGGCTCTTGGCGGCGATGTCCTCGGCGACCTCGGTGGGCCGCCTCGATCAGCTGGGCGGCGGGTACCACCCGGAGAACCGATCCGTAGCCGAGCAGCTCGTCGGCGGTGGCCGGCTGCGCGGTATAGACCATCGAACGCATCCGGTGCTGGGGGACCAGCCTCGACAGGTGGGTGGCCGCACCCAAGGCGCCCCGATCGACCTCGGGCAATCCAAAGGTGGCGTCGTCGGAGGCGATGACGATGTCCGCGTTGCCCACGATGCCGATCCCGCCCCCGAGGCAGAACCCGTGAACGGCGGCGATGACCGGCACCTCGCACTCGTATACCGCGGCGAAGGCGGCGAAGCATCCGCGGTTGGCGCCGATCAGCGCCTGGTCTCCCGAGCGCCTGGATCTCCTTGATGTCCACGCCGGCGCAGAACCCCCGACCCTCGGCTCTGACGATGACCACCCGGTTGTCGGGAACCCGCCCGGCGGCGGTCACCCGGTCGGCCAGGTCGAACCACCCGGCCACGTCGAGGGCATTGACCGGCGGATGGTCGATGACCACTTCGGCGATGCCGGGCCGACTCTGGTGCGACGTGATGGGCATGACCTGCTCCAGCGGATTCGGAGGCGGACCCCCGCCCTACTGGAGACGCCCGAGGCATCGGGCGTCGCCGGCAGTGGCGACGGGCACGCACTCGGCGTGATCTGATACAGCGTCAGGACAGTACCAGTCGGAGACGGGGAGGCAGCTGTGGCCACATTCGATTTCGCCCGGTCGACCGGAGTGCTCGACTTCACCGACCGGGTGGTGGTGGTGACTGGCGGATCTCGTGGGATCGGACGGGGAATCGCCGAGGCGTTTCTGGCTGCGGGTGCCGAGGTGGTGGTGTGCGGGCGCACCGAAACGGCAAGGAGCGCGAGCTCCCCACCGTCTCCGATGCGGGGGGAACCGACCGCCGGGCGGTGTTCCTCAGCGCCGATGTCCGGCACCCGGATCAGGCGTCCTCGCTCATCGAAACGACCGCTCAACGGTTCGGGAGGATCGACACCCTGGTCAACAACGCCGGGGGCTCGCCCGAGGCCGCCGCCGCCACCGCCTCCCCCCGTTTCTTCGAGTCGATCGTGGCCCTCAACCTCCTCGCCCCTCTCTACTGCGCCCAGGCGGCCAATTCGGTCATGCAGGACCAAACCGAGGGCGGATCGATCGTCAATATCGCCTCGGTCAGCGGAATCAGGCCGTCACCGGGAACCGCGGCCTACGGTGCGGCCAAGGCCGGGCTGATCAATCTCACCCAGTCACTGGCCATCGAATGGGCCCCCAAGGTGCGGGTGAACTGCCTCAGCGCCGGAATGGTGGCCACCGACGCCGCCGACGATCACTACGGCGGCCCCGAAGGGATTGCCGAGGCGGCCGCCACCGTGCCACTGGGCAGGTTCGGGACGATCGAGGACGTGGCCGGTCTGTGCCTGTTTCTGGCATCGCCCCTGGCCGGGTACGTGACCGGGGCCAATCTGGTGGCTCACGGCGGTGGGGAGCGACCGGCGTTCCTGGCCGCGGTCCGAGCGGGCCGTGGGGAAAACCCCGGTAGAAGTCGAGGAAAACCCCAGGTAGAAGGCGAACTCGGGCCTTCGGTCGACGGCGGGACGATCCGGAACCACGCCGGACCGGCCGGGTAGAAGACGGGGCTGGTCAGGCCAGTAAACCGCTCAAGTGCACGACCTCAGACGGTCGATGTTTCTCATGTGAGACCAGAACGGTCGGGCGTCCCGCTTCTCGGAGGCGGCAACTCGGGTGAGCGCGCGGCGGTCGAACGGTGGTGCGACCGACACCAAGCCGACCTTTGCGCTCGTCGGCACGCCGTATCTCGAATATCTCCCGGTGGTCGACCTGTCCACCGGCCGGCTCCTCGGCATGGAGGCCCTTGTCCGCTGGCAGCACCCGACCCACGGGCTGATCTCGCCCGCCCGTCTGATTCCCCACGCCGAAGTGAGCGGTGACATCGGACCGCTCACCCGGTGGATCCTCATGGAGGCCTGCGAGAAGGCATGCAACTGGTCGCCGAGCGTGCAGTTGGGCGTCAACTGCACCATCCACCAGCTTCGTCGCGGTGATGTGTCCAAAGCGGTGGCCAACGCGCTGGACCACACCGGATTCCGAGCCGGGCAACTGACGCTGGAGGTCACCGAGGACGCCATCGTCGACTCGTCGGCGTCGGCCGACCTGAAGAACCTCTCGGAGATGGGTGTCCAGTTGTCGGTGGACGACGTCGGTACCAACTGGTCGTCGTTCGAGCCGTTCAAGCGCAATTCGATCAGCACGGTCAAGATCGACGGCTCCTTCATCGCCGGACTCGAGTCGACCCAGGGAATCAACCGGTTGGTGGTGGAGACGGTGATCCACATGGCCCACTCGTTGGGTATGTCCACCATCGTCGAGTGGGTCGAGACCGCGGCCCAGGTGGAGATCGTGCGGGCGTTCAATGCCGATGCCGCGCAAGGGTTCTTCTTCTCGCGACCGATGTCGAGCGATGACGCGGTCACCTTCACCGCCGGCGCCGAGGTACCCCAGTTCTCCTGTACCGAGGTGAGGACCCTGGTGGTGTCCCAGCCCGGGTCTGGACTCATCGATGTTGTCCGGTGGCCATCCCGACGTCGACCGGGGACGATGCCGACGTTGCCCGATAGGCGAGCGATGCCGACGAGGAGGCCACCGAGGACACCGGTAGTGGCGACGACCCGGTCGGTGAGGTCGAGGCAGACCCCTCCACCGTGGGATGCCGTCGGGCTGGTCACCTCCGATCCGACCCCCGAGCGAGACGCCGGCGATCGACGACTCCGCCGAGCGTGGGAGGAGTCGACCGAGGACACCGTGCCGGTCGACCAGCCGGGCGACGGATCGCAGGATCCGTCACACTCTTCGACCGACGCCGCCTGATTTCTCACCTGCTCTGTGTCGTCCCCGAACGGGCGCCGAGCGGGTGTGCCTGACGCCGATGACCGAGTGGTGAAGGGGCCGGGGTGAGCGCCGAGGGAGGGTGATCGGCCCGATCGGAGCCGCGATCCAGCCGGGAGTGGTCGTCCGCCCGTTTTGCCTGTATACCTCTGGCCGTGAAACTAGCCGTCGTCAGAGAGTCCCGACCGGGCGAGGATCGCGTGGCGATCGTGCCCGAGGTGGCATCCAGGCTGGCCGAAACCGGGATCGACGTGGTGGTGGAGTCGGGGGCGGGATCGGCGGCCCGATTCTCGGACGAGGACTTCGAACGTGCGGGTGCGACCGTGGCGCCGGACGCAAGGTCTGCGCTGGCCGACGCCGCCATCGTCGCCCGGGTGCAGCCGCCGACGATCGAAGAGGTGGCCGATCTTCCCGGGGGAGTGTCCACGGTCAGCTTCTTCCAACCGGTCGCCGCTTCCGACGTGGTGAAGGCGCTGGCCGACAGGGGGGCGACGGTCTACAGCCTCGACCTGCTTCCCCGAATCAGCCGTGCGCAGTCCATGGATGCACTCTCATCGCAGGCGACGGTGACCGGATACCGTGCCGGGCTGTCCGCGGCCGAGCATCTGGCCAAGTTCTTTCCCATGTTCATGACCGCTGCGGGTACCGTTCCACCGGCCAAGGTCCTGGTGATGGGAGCCGGCGTCGCCGGGTTGCAGGCCATCGCCACCGCCCGCCGTCTGGGCGCGGTGGTGCGTGGCTACGACGTGCGGGCCGCGGCCAAAGAAGAGGTGCAGAGCCTCGGAGCCAAGTTCGTCGAGCTCGACCTCGAGACCCAGGAGGGTGCGGGCGGGTACGCAAAGGAGCAGTCGTCGGAATACCTGGCCAAACAGCAGGAGCTCCTCGCCGCCGAGGTGAGGGCCGTCCGATGTGGTCATCACCACCGCACAGATACCCGGCCGGAAGGCACCGGTGCTGGTGACCGCCGACATGGTCGCCGGCATGTCCGAGGGGTCGATCATCGTGGACGCGGCGGCCGATTCGGGTGGCAACTGCGAGCTGACCGTGGCCGGTGAGGATGTCCGGGTCGGCGGGGTGACCGTGGTGGGACTGGCCAATCCACCGGCATCGATGCCGACCCACGCCAGCTTTCTCTACGCGCGCAACATCGCCAACTTCCTGGGGCTGCTGGTCAAGGACGGAGCGCTGGCGCCCGACTTCGACGATGAGATCGTGGCCGGCACCTGTGTGGTCAGGAACGGAACGGTCGTGCACGGACCCACCGCCGAGGTGTTGGGTCTGGGACCCCCGAAGGCCGGTGGTGATGTCGCATCCGACTCCTCCCCCAGCCGCCTCTGGCGGGGACAGGAAATCCGAGTCGAAGGAGGACGGATCATGACCACCGGGATTCTCGAATTCGTGACCATCTTCGTGCTGGCCGCATTCGTCGGCAACGAAGTCATCGGCCGGGTG
This sequence comes from uncultured Acidimicrobiaceae bacterium, assembly GCA_963734395.1. GTDB lineage: Bacteria > Actinomycetota > Acidimicrobiia > Acidimicrobiales > RAAP-2 > Bog-756. Next base: position 131,944 of record CAVTGY010000002.1, read on the forward strand.
CCGAGCATCCTGCACACCCCGCTCATGTCGGGGAGCAACGCCATCCACGGGATCGTGCTGGTGGGGACCATCCTGATCATGGGGAGTGCCCATGGCGCAGTGCAGATCACCCTGGCCTTCTTCGCCGTCCTTCTGGCCACCCTCAACATCGTCGGCGGCTTCGTGGTCACCGACCGCATGCTGGAGATGTTCAAGACCAAGCCGACCGAACGGGCCGCCCGGTCCGCCGACCGCGACAAGGCGGACCCGATGACGCCTCGGGTGGTACCCAATGACCCTCGACACATGGATCGACCTGGTCTATCTGCTGGCCGCCATCGGTTTCATCCTCGCCCTCAAAGGGCTGAGCTCGCCCAAGCACGCCCGTAACGGCAACCTGCTGGCCGCGGCCGCTGCCGCGGTGGCGGTTGGTTTCACCTTCGCCTACCCCCAGGTCCGCGAACACGCCTTGAACCTGGGACTCACCTTTGCGGCCATGGCCGTCGGCGCGGTCATCGCCGTGCCGGCGGCGCGCATGGTGAAGATGACCGCCATGCCCCAGATGGTGGCCATGTTCAACGGGGTCGGTGGTGGCGCCGCCGCCCTGGTTTCGATCGTGGTCTTCCTCATCGAGGCACCGGGCAAGCCGGCCGTGTACCGGATCGCCGAGGTGCTGTTCGGTGTGCTGGTCGGATGCGTGTCCTTTTCCGGTAGCGCCATCGCCTTCGCCAAGCTGCAGGAGCTGATGCCCGGCCGGCCGGTCACCTACCCTGCGCAACAGGTCATCAACGCGGTGGTGGCGGCGGCCATCCTGGCCCTGGCCATCGGGACGCTGGTGACCGGCAGCGTCCCCTGCTGGTGGCGACCGCCGTCCTCTCCTTGGTGCTGGGCGTGATCTTCGTGCTCCCGATCGGCGGTGCCGATGTGCCGGTGCTGATCTCGCTGCTCAACTCGTTCACCGGTCTGGCCGTGGCCGCATCGGGCTTCACCCTCGACAACAACCTGCTGATCATCGCCGGCACCCTGGTCGGAGCGTCGGGCATCCTGCTCACCCGGATGATGAGCAAGGCGATGGGCCGCTCGCTGGCCAACGTGCTGTTCAGCGCGTTCGGGTCGGTGGTGACCGCCACCGGTGGCGCCGACGGATCGGGGGAGACCCGTCCGGTCAAGGCCGGCACCCCCGAAGACATCGGCGTCCTCATCGCCTACGCCAGGAAGGTGGTGATCATTCCCGGTTACGGACTGGCCGTTGCCCAGGCCCAGCACACGGTGCGGGAGCTCGCCGACCTGTTGATGGCGAAAGGGGTGGAGGTCTTCTACGCCATCCATCCGGTGGCCGGTCGCATGCCGGGCCACATGAACGTGCTGCTGGCCGAGGCCAATGTTCCCTACGACGAGCTCAAGGAGATGGACGAAGCCAATCCGGAGATGGCCACCGCCGACGTGGCCCTGGTGGTCGGGGCCAACGACACGGTGAACCCGGCGGCCAAGAACACGCGTGGGGAGCCCCATCTACGGCATGCCCATCATCAACGCCGACGAGGCGGAGAACATCGTGTTCCTCAAGCGCTCGATGCGGCCCGGGTTCGCCGGCATCGACAACGAACTGCTCTTCGACCCGAAGACCACCCTGTTGTTCGGTGACGCCAAGGACACGCTGACCAAGCTGGTGGCAGCGGTGAAGGACGCGTGAGATCGAGATTCAGGCCCAGCTTGCTCAGTTCCTCGCCGGCGGTCTCGCTGCTCGTCCGACAGCTTGGCGAACACCATCACGCCCTGGGTGGTGAGCCGGGTGGAGAGCACGGTGACGTCGATCGGCACCACGACCGACCAGGTGGATGGCATCGTTGACCACCACCAGGTCGCCGTCGGGCAGGTAGCCGATCGCCTGGCGGGGCTGGCGTCCCTCCTTGATCAGGTCGATACGCAGTCGTTCGCCGGGGAGATGGTCGGGGGTCAGGGCCCGGGCGATCGCCCGCAGGTCGCTGACCGGCAGCTCCCACCTGGTCGCCTCGTCCACCACCACCGAGGAACAGGTTCCTATCCGCAGTCCCAGGCGGCGGGCCACCGTGAGCAGCTTGGTGGTCGGATCGTCGACCTCGGGAACCTCGTCCGGAGCCGTGTGCACCGGCACGCCCATCTCCCTGAGGGCCTCGGCCGACTCGAGGCCCCGTCGGGCACGACGGGACGTGACCGGATCCGGTGCGGCGGCCACAGAACGTACGTGATCGAGGACGAACTGGGGGATGATGATGCCGCCCGGGAGCAGTCCACCTCGGCCGAGTACCAACAAGAACCGGTCCATGATGGCGGAGTCGTCCACCAGCAGGGCGTCACCCATGGGTGGGTTCGGGTGGCGGGGCCAGTATGCGGGAGAGACCGGCGGACGCCACGACCTGCCTGCCCTTGACCGACCCGAGCCGCCAGCCCAGGGTGGCCAGCCCCCAGGCGATGAAGGCGGTGATCAACAGGGCGATGCCCGATCGAAGCAGCACCAGCAGGGGCAGCCCGATCACCAGTCCCAGCAGCATGCCGGTGGTGGAGATGATCGAGGCGGCGAAGATCTCCCCGGACGGTGTGTTGCGGAAGAGGAACACCGCGTGCTGGAGACCCCGGTCGACGAGCGCGACCGCCGACGCCGCCCAGCACGTAGCTGATGGCGGCACCGAACAGCAGGCCGACGACCGGTGCGTGCGGGCTGCCGTTGACCGTATGACCGAGCTCGTACCCGGCCAAGGAGCCGGCCAGGACGAAGAGGAGGCGGAATCCTTCGACGAAGATCAACCCGGCTCCGGGGGATTCGAGTTTGTGGGTGTGACTTCATCTGTGGATCGCTTCGATTTGGCCGGGTGACAAGGGCCGCATCGTAATTGTCGGGTCGGTGGGGTAAACCTTTAGGCCCGACCACGGTGAGTAGGCATTTCCCGGTGGCCAGGTCGCAACAAATGGCATGGAAAACGCCCTTGTGTCTGGCCTAATAGTACGCAGAGTGGTAGAGTAACCACTGATAGTGCGGATAGCCGCATCGCCGCCGGCAACAGCCAACCAGCGTTACGACGACCTTCCCATGAGAGCCCTCCGCCGTCCGACCCGTGATCAGCCGCCGCTCACCGAGGCGTCCCTGGTCGGGGTGGTGGGGCTGGACGGCAATGGCGACGAGGCGGGTCACCGGCTGACCGGCCGGATCCATCGGGGGGTTCGGTGACTCTGGGCCCGGTACGACCTTCACGCCATCGAGATCCGGCCTGATCATCGAGTGCTGCTCCGGGCGGCCACGGTCGGTTCCCGACCTTGTGCCGTGGTCAGAATTCGAGTAGTGTCGCCGCGGAGGCCGTGGCCGAGCTGCCCGACGGATCGTGTGGCCAGGTACTCGAGGTCGGACTGGTCGACGGAGGGTGGCTCGGTGGAAATCGTGTGCACAGATTCGCGGTTCTCGAAGCCGGGTTGGACGGGTTCTTGCTGACCGCTTCATCCGGCATCGAGGCGTCGAAGAATGGCGATGGAGAGGGTCCCGACGGCACGGTGGAGGGCGGAGTCACCGGCGTGCGAGCAGCCATCGGCTCCCTTGCTTCCCGATGGAACGATGACCCCGACCATGGAGTCGGCCGCCGACGGATCGGACCGGTGATCGTTGCCGGCTTGGCCCTGGTCCTGCTGGCCGGGAGTACCAGCACCTCGTTCTCTTCGGCCAGCGGTGCATCCGGTCGACGCGTCCGCCCGTGGAGCGATGGCCGACGCCGGCAACCGACTGCAGGCTTCCCAGGCGCACCCGGCGGTGAAACTCCCGCCGGCCACCTCCACCCCCGAGCCGGCACCGCCGTCACTGGCGGGGTCGCCTCCGCTGCAGTCCCACGAGATCTTCGGGTACGCCCCGTACTGGACGTTGCCGCAGTCGTCGGGTTTCGACGTCGCCGACCTGACCACGCTGGCGTACTTCAGCGTCGACGCCAATGCCGACGGGACGCTCGACGAGAGCGGCTCGGGGTGGAACGGCTACGAGAGCCAGGATCTGGTCAACCTGGTCAACAGGTCCCATGCCGCGGGCGATCGGGTGGTGCTGACGGTCACCGACTTCAGCCAGAGCTCGCTGAATGCCATCACCTCGGATCCCAACGCCGGCACCCGCTTGTCAGCAGCGCTGATCGCAGCGGTTTCGGCGAAGAACCTCGATGGCGTCAACTTCGATTTCGAGGGTGAGGGAAGTGCGGACCGGCAAGGACTGACCGCACTGATCACCCAGGTGTCCGGAGCACTGCATGCCGCCAACCCTCACTGGCAGGTGACCATGGCCACCTATGCCAGCGCGGCCGCCGACAGCGGGGGCTTCTATGACATTGCCGCTCTGGCGCCGGCTCTCGACGGGTTCTTCGTCATGGCCTACGACATGAACGACAGGAGCAGACCGAGCGCAACCGCACCGATCATCGGCGGAAGCTTCAACGACACCGAGGCGCTGCAGCAGTTCACCGCCGTGGTACCGGCCGACAAGGTGATCCTCGGCGTCCCGTTCTACGGATACGACTGGCCAACCACCGACGGAACCAGCACGGCGCAGGCGACGGGTAGCGAAAGCCCGCTCAGTGACGGGGTGATCGCCGCATCGGGGCATCCCACCTATTGGGACCCGTCGACGATGACCGCCTGGACCTCGTACCAGGTCGGCACCCAGTGGCACGAGACCTATTTTGACGACCCGACGTCGCTGTCCCTGAAAGCGCAGCTGGCCGCCTGGTTCCACATCGGGGGACTGGGTATCTGGGCATTGGGGATGGACGGGAACAACCCGGCCATGTTGGCCGCATTGTTGGGCAACGCGCCGGCGGTGAAGGACTACCAGACAGGACCGACCACTCTGACCCCGTCCGCGTCGTCGACCACGACGCCGACCGGGCCTCCGGGAAGCGGATACACAACGATGGCCACCTGGAACAACACGCAGGTCCTCCTGACCCCGGTCGCTCCTCCCTCATCGGAGGGCTCGGCCCAGTACCTGGGCACGCTCAGTCAATTCACCACCAATGACCCGTCGCTGACCTGTCTGCAGAGCGGTCCTGCACTCAGCGTGTGGAGCTACAGCTCGATGCCCGGGGTCGATGTGGTCGTCGCCGCCCAGCCACAGGACTGCACCGCCGCACTGTGGACATTCCCGACCCCGGCATCCAACAGCACCAGAACAGGACCCAGTCCGACCACCACCACCACCACGAGTCCGGCACACCCGGCCACCACCACGACCACGACAACCACCACCACGACCACGACCACCACCACCACGGTTCCGCCCACCACCACCACTACCAGCACGACAACCACACTGGGGACAGGCCCCTAGCTTCGGACCGGACCATGTGGTCGCCGGCAACATGATTGCGGCTCCTGGGTCGAATCGGTCCGGCCTGGTTCGCACGGATGAGCCGGACCAACCCCGAGGCGGGTTCGGTCGTCGGTTGTCCGGTCAATCGAGGTCGTCGGGGCGGGTAATCTCGTCAAGCACCCGGGGGTGTAGCTCAGCTGGTAGAGCGCTACGTTCGCAATGTAGAGGCCGACGGTTCGAGTCCGTTCACCTCCACCGACCCGGACGGTGCGCGAACCGCATCGTCCACCAGGTGGTTCCCTCCCAATGGCACACGGAAGACCGGGTGGATGGCCTGTCGGCTGTCCACCCGGATTTCGTGGATGAGGGCCTGGAGAAGCACCTTGACCAGGGCACTCGATCCGCCGGCTATCGATTCCTCGACGCGTTGACGAATCTCGCTGAGTTCGACCGATGTGGGAGCAACAAGCTCAGCTTCGGTCAGCTCCGCATCGATTTCGAGACAACGGGCTCGCAGGGCCGCCGCCTTTGCCCCAAGATCCTTCACCCGTTCGCCACAGATCGCTTCTGGCATCGTCCCGGTCTCGAAGGCCCGCAGGTACCGATCGATGCCCCGCTCCGCCTTCTCCAGCTCAGCAACAAGAGCAGCTCGCTCCCCCTCGTGGGCTGATTCTCCCAGGTCGGTCCGCTCCTGGGCCTCGGCGATGGACTTTGAGAACAGATCGGTGTCCTTGTAGACGGAGAGAAGCGAATCAATGACTGCGTCGTCGAGGGCCTGGGCCGGGAGCCGGTCGGCGGCGCATCTCTTCGTGCCATAGCGCTGTCGTTCACCGCACGTGTAGTAACGGTAGGTGGCGCTACGACCAGTGGCCGTCGTGCCGGTGAACCGGCTCCCGCACGTCCCGCACACCACCAGCCCCGTCAACAGGTAGTCCGAACTGTTGGCGGCCCGTTTCGAGACGTCTTCTCCCCGTTCGACCAGGATGGCCTGGGCCGCATCGAACAGGCCCTGTTCGACCAGGGGAGGGTGATTACTGTCGCTCCAAGTGTCCCGGAAGTTGACCTGGCCGAGATAGGTGCGGTTGCGCAACACGGTGAGTATTGACTTGAACTGCCACGGTCGCCCCGAGCGGGTGGACAGGCCTGCAGTCGTGAGCCGGTTGGCGATGGCGTGGCTGCCCAGGCGCTTGTTGGCATAGAGGTCGAAGATGACAGGGATCAACGGTGCCTCGTCCTCGTCGACCTCGAGGCGCCCTTCTCCCTTGACCGCTCGATAGCCGAAGGGCTGGGTTCCGCCACACCAACCGCCCTGGGCCGACTTCCGCTCCATGCCAGCGATCACCCGGTCGATGATGGTGGCTCGTTCAAACTCCGCGAACACCCCAAGCATCTGGACCATCATCCGCCCGGCGGGAGAGGTGGTGTCGAACGGTTCCGTGGCCGATCGGAAGCCGACCCCGGCTGCGTCCAGCGTCTCGAGAACCTCGGCCAGGCCCCGAACTGATCGGGCCAGTCGGTCCACCCGGTAGACGAGAAGAAGATCGAACCGACCGGCCCGGGCGGCCCGGAGTGCCTTCTGCAGGCCCGGGCGTTCCAGCTTGGCCCCGGACATCTGATCGGTGAAGCTGCCGACCAGGTCCCAGCCCTGGCTGGCCACATAGGAGGCCAGCCGTTCGGACTGAGCTCCGAGCGAGTAGGGCTGGTTGACCTCGTCGGTCGAGATCCGGGTGTAGGTGGCGATCCGCACGTCGGGCTCCTTTGGTGGTCCGGCCCATTGTGGTCTCCAACTCATGGTGGCACCGGAGTGGCCTCCGACCAGGGGGGACCCCAGTTCAACCGAATCAAGCCTCTCCCCTGGCTGTGACATCAGTCCGGGCCGGCGAGTCGGCCTGTTGTGGGATCGCCTGGACAAGGACGGGCACCAGCAGGTCGGCCAGAGCCTCGACCGCCCGGCCTTCATCGTCAGCCGAGAGGTCCACGAAGGAGGGAGCCGACACACGGATGGCAGCACCACCGGATCGGAACCGGCGGACGGGCCGGGGAGCCTCTCGCGGCCGGGTCGAGCCACGAGGAGCCGTCTTAGGTCGAGGGCGCCTGTCTCGCGGTGGTCGCTTGGTCACCAGTCCTCCATCGTCCGCACCGGGCACATGTCCCGGCCAATCCCATGGTCCTGATGGACGTCACCCCGATCGTCATCCCCGCCGAACCGGCGTCATGGTCGAACGTCACCCTCACCACTTCTTGGGCCCGCTCCAACGTCACCTCGGGTTCTGGCAACGTCACCCTCTCGCCTGACAACGGCGCCGTTGTTGGAAACGCGCCCCGTGATGTGAAGGGAAGGAAAACGCCAGGACCTCGATCCGGCATCAAGGGACACTGTGGGGCGCCGCCACGGTGATGCCCGGCTCTGCCGTCGCCTCGACGAGCTCGGCTGTGTCACCGGGCTTCGCTCCTCGCTCGGCAGGGAGGCCGCCCATTGACCCCGAATCGATGTCCTGGGTTCTCGGCGGTCACGGAAGCAAGGGACTGAGGTCCTTGCTTCCCACCGCTCACAACGGCCCCGAGGCCGTCGCCGGGACCAGCTGACCCCCCGTCTCAGTCGCTCCCCAGCAAGCCAGTGTGCTGCGTCTGGGAGCGCGTGGGTACCAAACATCGGCGCGACGCCGCCGTGAGGGGCGGAACACGATTGCAAGGTCCCCTTGCGGGGGTCTGGCGCCCTCTGGCGCAACGCCGGCCATGTCGCCGCTCGTGGTCCTTTGGCGCTCCGTCAGCTCTGCTCCCGTCCCCCCGAGCGGGGGCTTCGGAAACAACCCGTCAGTGGGTCCGAACGGTGGGCGGTCAGGCGGGCATCGAGCCCACCATGACCGCGTAAAACTCACCAGCAGGTCGGTGCCCCGACGGCGGTACGAACTGTGCACACCCGTGCATCATCGATGCGAACGTCACCCCCGCTCGTTGTGGTGCCCAGCTACTGAAGGGAAGATCTTCAGCTGTTTTCACGAAACAATCACCAGTGAGCGGCACGGACCACCGAATCTGCGGAGTTCACGTGAGCGTCCGAAGTGCGCACCCTGATGGTGCAGGTGTGTGGACAATTTGTACCGCTCTGGCGGAGCCGATCAGAGTGACGTTGCATCGGCGGTCATGGCGGGCTCGATGCCCGCCTGGGCGCCGCTTGGTTCGGGAGCACGGGCGAGAGTGCTCATGCGCAACGCATCACGGTGAGATTGGGCGTCAGCGGATATCCGTCCCCGAGGTCGGTCCGAGCGGAGGAGTGAGCAGGGCCCGGGTGGTCATCCGTCAGGGAACCGGACGCACGTGCTCGGCCAGGAGTGCTCGGCCGTTCGGCGGGGCAGGTCCGAACTTCCGCGGGCTCGGCGCGCCAATGAGCTCTCGACACTGATACTGGGTGGGGGCCATGGTCCGATCCGTCGACGCCGCCCGGTCTTCCATCACACAACAGGCAATTGGCGGCTTGAGCAGGAAGGGTGACGTTGAGGGTGACGTTGTCCGGTGAGCGGATTGCCACTTGCTAGAGCGGCTGTAGAACGACTGCTCGGAGCGGCGACGGTCAAGGTGTCCTCTGCTCGCTCTGCTAAGACTGCTTCCACGCATCTCAACACATGTTGCGTGCGTTTTGCTGCACCCGCGAGCGCCTGCACCATCGGACGTCTCGCCGATGTGTCTCCGAGTCGATCCACATCGGCAGGATTCTCAGTAGAGGGCTACTACGACCTGGGCGAACAAGACGGCCCAACATCCGATTTGTTAGGGCCGGACTTCGTGTTTGCAAAATCCACTCCAGCTCCCTGGAGCTGGAGCTAGTCCGATTTGTGTCCAGAGAGAAGATCGCGCAGCGACCTCCACGAGTAGCCAATGGATTGTCTCGAAAGTTCAATGGAACTTAGACTTCCAGTAGGTTCGGATATCGGTCCGATTCGAGATTGCTCTAGGTTGCGTTTCCGCAGGAACTGATCCAATCCACTTTGCTCGAGTTCTTGCAATATCCCCTCCAGGGGCCTCTGGACCGTAATAGCGTTATATGGACCCTCCCTGTAGAGCTCCCGATTGTCTGAAGCATCACGCACGACAACGTCTCGTCGCATACGAGATATCCCTCCTTGAATCAGGATTTGAAAGATAATCCAAACCCCATTGAGAAACCGACTACGCCCTCGATCCCAATCGATGGTGACGACTGCACCGCACAGTCGGATGCCTCCGCCCTTGAGAAATTCCCGGTTACTCGAAGAATCGGTCATCCGAGAACAATGATAACGACTATCACTGCTATTTGATCATCTTCGGGATTGCTTCCCACCTCAGCCAGGCCTGACAGAGCGTCGAAGAGGAGGGCGTCGTCTAAGTCCATCCCCCATTTGGCTTGATAGTAGGCAGCCTCAAGTGCCCCAAACAATCTCTCGTAGGTATTGAAGGCACCGTTGTATGCCTCCGAATCAACATGAGCGACACCCTGCGCGATGCCTGAGAGTAGAGAGCAGGCGGGTTGATACCACTGCTGCCCACATCCTTGCGCATGTGCGTATTGTCCCTTGCAGGAGTGCTGTACATCGTATTGCTCGTCCGCCAGAGCGTCACCTGACATCCCACTCGGATCACTCTCATTCACCGGATCGTCTCCGGCGTAGCTGAACGGCTCTCCGGTCATACTGACTAGCGGATCAACCGAGATGAACTGCGCCGTCGCCGGGTCGTAGTAGCGATTAACCAGGTAGCGGCGTAGTTCGGACGCGTCCTGACCACGCTCTCTGGCTTTCTACCGGGCAATACTTTCGAGCACATCTTGGTCGGTGTTTGTGATCGGTCGAAGTGTCGGGTACGAACACCAATCAATCATGCACCCGCTGGAGCCGACTAGTGGTGACTAACGCCGCAGAGCGTTCAACCCATCGGCCCGGAGGCGCGGAGCATAACTTGGTGGCCGCGGCGGGGGAGGCCCAGCTGCAGGACCAGGGGTCCATATCCGCCTCACGATCGTGCTTGCTGCTTGGATTTCACAGGATCATGCCAAAAGGCCGATTACAGGACCTTCAATGGTCGTTGAACGCTTCTTATTGTGTCCCCCCAACCTCCACCCGGGTCCGTGACCTGGATGTTCGAAATTCTGATCGGTACGGCGCGCGAACCGTCCGGTACGATGAGCCCATGGACTTCACGGCAGCGATCACTCACGAGGATCCCTGGTACGTCGCACGTTGTCTCGACGTTGAGGTCGCCAGTCAGGGTGAGACGGCTGAGGAGGCCCTCGCGGAATCTGAAGGAAGCTCTCGAGCTCTATTTCGAGGACGAAGTCCTTCCTGAAGGATTGGAGCCTCCGATCATTGCCACCTTGCGCTTGACTGCGTGAGTCCAGTTCTCCCAGTCGTCTCAGGGGCGGAAGTAGTCCGGGCTCTCGCTAAAGTGGGATTCGTTCGGGCTGGCCAACGTGGCAGTCACGTCAAGCTGCGTCACGATGACGGTCGCATTGCCATCGTGCCGCTCCACAAAGAGCTTGCTCGTGGGACTCTGCGGTCCGTGCTGCGACAAGCCGGGATATCTCCGGAAGAGTTCACGGCGCTTCTGTAGCGGGAAGGACAGCTTCCGACCGGGCTGATGTCAGCTGACCAGGGAAATCGCCGGTCCGTCGACGCCAACCAGACGGTTCTTATTGTGTGACCCAAGGTCCACCCGGAAAGTGCAGGTCAGCTGGGGTTTAGGCCACGGCTGACTCCCGTTCGGAGATGTTTCGTGCGCGATCCGTGCGCGTAGGAGCGGCCAACAGCGGCCACTAACGATCGAACAGCCGACTCAATGCTGACTTCCGGGACACAACGCGTCAGCATCGTCGTTGAGACGAAAGGCGATGGTCGGTCGCTGCCTCGGGCTAATAACCAGAAGTTCGTGGGGTCGGGCCGCTCGAATGCCGCCGGGCTGAAGGGCTCCAAAATCTCGATCTGGCCTACCGATCGCGACTCGAAGGCTGATGCCGCCGCCGGACGGCGATCGCCGGCAACCGAATGCCGCCTCGTGGAAGGCGCCGAGACCGCGAGGGAGCGGGAATCCTGAGCAATGCCCAGTCCGCTGCGACGTCATCATGAGAGCGCAGCGGTCTTCGGCTACGCAGCCACCGGGTAGTACTCGTGGATGAGGCCGCCCAGCACGTCGTGGCGGTCAGACGTCCATGCGACAGGGAGCGGCCGGAGCGCCGACCTCGCCGGTGGGCACTCCGAGATCGATTCCACGGTGCGGACGTTGCTGGTTGTAGTGGCTGACGTACTGGCGGAGGACTCGTTCAAGATGACCACGACCAACGATGAGCAGCTGGTCGAGGCATTCGGTGCGCACTGTGCGCACCCAGCGTTCCGCATACGCGTTCGCCCGAGGTGATCGCACGGGCGTCTTGATCACCCGGATGCCCTCGGATCTGAACACCTCGTCGAAGCTGGCGGTGAACTTGGTGTCGCGATCCCTGATGAGGAACCTGATGCGAAGCGCGCGATCTGCCAGGTCGGCGACCAGGTTGCGGGCTACCTGCGTGACGAAGGCACCGTTCGGATGATCTGTGACGCCGAGGATGTGGACCTCTCGCGTCGACAGTTCGATCACGAAGAGCACGTAGAGCTGGCGCAGCGACACGGTGTCCACCGTGAAGAAGTCCGTGGCCAGCACGCTGTGCGCCTGGGCACGCAGGAACTCGGACCAGGTGGGTCCTCCTCGTGGTAGCTGGCCCGAGACCATGTCGACGCAGCACCCTGCGGATCGAGCTGGCCGAGACGCGGATCCCGAGCTTTCGCAGTTCTCCCTGGATGCGGACACATCCCCAGCGTCCGGTTCTCCCGATCCAAGCCGGACGATGAGCCCGACCAGTTCTTCGTTCAGTACTGCGCCCCTGACTGCCAATGGGGCACCTTGACTGCTCTGAATTGGCACTTCTCGTACGTTTGATTCCCAATGTGATCACGACAGCGAGCGATCAAGAGGCAGTCTGACGTATTCTCAGGCCATCCCCCAGACGAAATACGCGCCATGTGGTGAATTGAGCCTCGCCTACCAGGTTGTCGGTGAGGCCCCTATCAACCTGGTAGTCGCGTCGTCATTCATCAGCCACATTGAGCTGGGGTGGACTGTGCCGGAGGTCAAGGTTTGGTACGACCAGCTCACTTCGTTTTGCCGAGTTCTGCTGTTCGACAAGGCCGGTGTGGGACTGTCGGACCCTGTGCCGCAGGTCCGTTCACTCGACGATCGTGCGACCGAGATCGAAGCCGTGATGGACGCCGCCGGGTTCGACACTGCCGTCCTCATGGGTATCAGCGAAGGTGGTCCGGCCTCAACCTTGTTCGCCGCGACACGACCTGATCGAGTGCGGGCGCTCATACTCACCGGCACCTTTGCTATGTTCCCGCTGGCCGGCTGGGATGATCTGGATCGGGACCGTGACGAAATCGTCGACCGTCTGCGAGGGACGTTGGGTGATGCTTACGCGCCCTCTGCAGAACAGATCGCTCGGATTCTCCAGATGGGGCCACTGGTGCGCTCAGGCTGGGGGACGGGTGCGGCATTGCAGGTCCTGCTGCCGTCGGTGAAGTCACTGTCCCAGCTCGGGATGCTCGAACGAATGAGCGCGAGCCCAGGCATGGCGCGAGCCACTGTCGAAGCTATCTTCCGCATCGACGTTCGATCAGTGCTGCCAACGATCTCTGTGCCGACGCTGGTGATCCACGCCACGGGTGACCCTATTCCAATCCAAGGTGGCCGCTACCTCGCTGACCATATTCCTGGCGCACAGCTGTTGGAGGTCGACGGCCACGACCACGCACCATTCCTGACCGAGCCCGATCGGATCTCCCGGTCGATCGAGGAGTTCCTGACCGGCACTCATGGTGCCTCACGCCACTCAGACCGGGCACTGAAGACGGTGCTGTTCAGCGACATCGTGTCCTCCACGGCGCGAGCGGCCGCCATGGGCGACGAGCGATGGAGAGCACTGCTCCAGCGCTTCCACGAGCTCACAACCAGTCTCGCCGATCGCTTCGGTGGAACGGTCGTGAAGAGCACCGGCGACGGCCATCTGGCTACGTTCGATGGACCGACCCACGCTATTCGCTGCGCGGAGGCTCTTCGGAGCGAAGCGGAATCCCTGGACATCGAGATACGCACCGGAGTTCATACTGGTGAATGCGAGCTGATGGGCCGCGACATCGGCGGTATCGCCGTGCACATCGCGGCCCGGATCATGTCGCAAGCGGCTCCCGGTGAGATTCTCGTCTCAAGCTCGCTTCGTGACCTCGTCGTCGGCTCGGGAATTGGCTTCGAGGACCGAGGGTCGCACGAGCTGAAAGGTGTGCCAGGACAATGGCAACTGCTCGCTGTCGACGCGAACGGTCCCGCAAAGGGATCATCCGAGGAGGCGCTCATCTCGCTCCCCACGCCTTCACCGCAGAGCGCCATGCGCCGCTCCGACCGTGCGGTCGCCACAATTGCTCGCCGTACCCCATGGTTACTTCGGGGTGCGGCACGCCTGGTTCCGTCGGGTAACAACTGACTCTTTCCAAGATGTGGATGCTCGCTTCAGCAAGCGCGGTTGGACTTTTGATGCGGACAGCGCACCCTGAGCCGGTGGCAGGGGCAGGCGGACCACAGCTGACGACAGAGCGGTCCCGGGTCGAGTGCTGCTCCAGCCGCCAAGGTTCATCTTCAACTCGCGGGTGGTCCCGAGCTCGCGTCGCTGTCCGACCGACAAGTCAGCAAACGTCCCGTGGCCGCGAAGGAGCTCCGGCGTTGACCCGGCTGACCTACATGTTCTTGGCCGAGCTGCCCGGTTATGACCGGGGGACCTCTGCGCCCGAAGACTGATTGGGGGCCGATTCCTGGATCCGTAGTGTCCGAAAACGCGATCACACGCCCTAGCAGGGACCCTGCGGAACATTGATCGTCTCGACTACCTTCGGCCCGATGCGACGGCACCGGACACGAGGGCAGCTATGGGCCTTCGCCTATCTCGCCGTGCGGCACCTCCTCGGGTTGGTCGTGTTGTTGTTTCGCTCCAATCGATCCAACCGGATCGAACTGCTCGCTCTCCGCCACGAGGTGGCAATACTTCGACGCCAGGTCGGACGTCCCGCCTACCAGCCCGCCGATCGTGCGCTCTTGGCGGCTCTCAGCCGATTCCTACCTCGTTCAGACTGGCGAACTTTCGGCGTGACGCCGGGCACGGTGCTGGCCTGGCACCGCCAGCTGGTGGCCAGACGCTGGACGTACGCCCACCGCTCACCAGGTCGTCCATCGATCGACGACGAGACAGCCAAACTCGTGGTTCGTTTGGCAGAGGAGAATCCAAGATGGGGCTACCGACGGATCCAGGGTGAGATGGTCAAGCTCGGAGTACGTCTTGCGGCGAGCACCATCGCCCAGATCTTGAAGTATTACGGCCTTGGTCCGGCTCCCCGGCGCAACGGCCCCACTTGGCGCCAGTTCCTGCGTACTCAGGCGTCGGGTGTCGTGGCTACGGACTTCTTCCACGTCGACACCGTCTTGTTCAAACGCCTCTATGTCCTGTTCTTTATCGAGCTCGGCCGCAGGAGGGTCTGGATCACCGGGGTCACCGCTCACCCCAATGCGGGATGGGTCACCCAACAGGCCAGGAACGTCACCGGCGACCTCGCCGACGCAGAGATCACCACCAGGTTCTTGGTCCGCGACCGGTACACCAAGTACGTGGCGAGCTTCGACAACGTGTTCGGGGCCGAGGGCGCCGAGATCCTCCAGACGCCCTATCCGGACCCCGAATGCGAACGCCTTCGCCGAGCGGTTCGTGCGCACTGTGAGATCGGAGTGTCTCGACCACCTTCTGATCGTGAACGAAGCCCACCTGAAGCGCATCCTGCGCAGCTACGCCCGCCACTACAACGGGCATCGCCCGCACCAGGGAATCGCTCAGGAGGTCCCGTCGCCGGAGAAAAATGCTTCCCTGCAGCTTTTACCCACTCATAGTCGACACCAGCGTCAAACACGACGGATTCGTCGACATGACCGGCTGGCCGGACTGATCCATGAGTACGAGCTGGCCGCATGAGCCGAGGTTCGAGTTTTCGGACAGTACGGGGTGTGGACGGGGAACATGGGGTCGTCATCTCCTTTGAAGGTGGCTTGGACGTGGCGAATGACGAGGAGGTGGTCACCGTGGCGCCGGGTCATCTCCGTGGCGAGAGCGTCGAGGCGGGCAGCGGCCGCGTCGGCCCCAGAGTCGAGATCGTCCAGTACCGCGGCGATGTCGGACAGGGGCAGCCCCGCGCTGCGGAGCAGACCGATGAGCTGACCGGTGCGGACCTGGGCAGTGCTGTAACGGCGGTAGCCGGTGTCGCCGACAGAGACAGGCCGCAGCAACCCGATTCGGTCGTAAATCCGGAGCGCCTTTGAGGTCAGTCGAGTACGGGCCGTGAACTCGCCGCTGGATAGCAGTGGTTCTCGGGGATCGTCATGCACCAGACCATCCTCGTTCCTGCCCCAGGGGCCAGGTCAAGCTCCCGAGCTGCCGCTGTAGCTAGGCATCCCGAACCGGTCCTTTCTCTCTGCATTGCGCAGAAGACCAAGCCGGCGTAATCGATTGCCGGCGTCGACCGTCGCCGTGCACCGATCGTCTTATGGTGCGTTTGCCTTGGTTACCCTTGTGAATGTCGATGTTGCGGAAACGCTGCGCACCACTCATCCTTGCGAGAACAACCAACGCCTTGGTTCCGGTAGAGGCACGTCGCCGTAACCGTTGCAACGAACCTCGTTGACGTCCAACTCGAACAAGATATAACGCTCTTCCGGCTGGTATCCTGCAGCTCCGCTGGCGATTGTACGTAGGTCGGGGTCGTCTATCAGCATGGCTTGGCCACTGACGAGGAGCTCGCCGCCGGTCCCAAATGTGTCAGGCACGCCATTGTGCAGTGCGTACCAATGCCGCTCGCGAAGGTCGCCTCCCTTGGGTGAGGTTGGCTCCATGAAAACAAAGAGATGTCCGCTACCGATGATTGGTGAAACCGGGTGGACGCGGGGTGTTCCAACCCGTCGAATGGTTGCGAGGTAGGCCGGCGCAGCAGCTAGGCATGACGCGCCAAACTCAGCCAGATTTGGTGCTTGGGCTTCGAAGTCTCCCCAACTCGGCACGTGGGCCATTCTGCCACCTCAGCCCGCAAAGCCGCCGGAAAGCGGGTCGATCAGTACTTGTCCGTCTACTGTTTCGTGATCCCTTTTTAACGGAGACAGCAACGTGGCCAACAGCGATTTCGACTACATCGTCGAGGACGAACCTGCCCCAAACCACGTTCGGCAGTTGGTCGCTGGCCTGGTTCACTTCAATGATGGGCGAGCCGAAGCAGAGAATCGCAGTCCACTCGGAGTCTTTGCTCGTCGTGGCGACGAGATACTGGGAGGCGTTGACGGATACACCCATTGGCAATGGCTTTACGTGAGCCATCTGTGGGTGCGCGATGATATGCGAGGTGAAGGGGTAGGAAGGCACCTCATGACCACCATTGAGCATCGTGCATGGAGGCGGGGATGCTGTGGCTCATGGCTGGACACATTCAGCTTCCAGGCCCCGGACTTCTATGAGGCCATTGGCTATCGACGGTTCGGTGAGCTGCCCGACTTTCCGCCCGGTAGCCATCGCTACTTCCTCTGGAAGCGTTTGGACGAACCAGCCCCCAGTGACTCGTAAGCCGATCTCCTGCGGACATCATGACGCTGCCCGAAAGGACGAGTCTGTCAGTACCGGACACCGTTCGGCTTACGGCGATGGCCAGCCGGAGATCAAACTTGTCAAACTAGGCAGCGAATCACCAAGGGACTCGGCTAGCGAGCCGTCGACACGGCGCTGCTGGCGTTCCGGCTATTCCGCCCACCACATCGTCGCTGGTTAGAGCCGGCGTCGAAGTTCGAGAAGGACGCGCTCGTCGAAACGATTCGACGAATCAGCAAGCGGTGACACTCACGCCGCATGACACGCGGATCCACAGGCCTCAACTAATTCCTCTGGGACCGTCCAGCCGCTCCCTGATCGTCATCTCGTCAGCATGCGGTGGTGCGGCAGGTAGTTGGACTGTGACGCAGAGCCCGCCCGCAGGGCGGGGAGTGAGGGTGAGGGTTCCTTCGTGTGCTTGGGTGATGCTTTTGACGATGGCCAGGCCGAGGCCGACACCTGCGTCGTCGGTGTGCGTGCGTTCGGTGCCGCGCTGAAACGGTTCGATAAGCGTGGAAACTGTCTGTGGGGTGAGTTTCTCACCGGTGTTCTCGACTTTGAGCACCACGGTCTTGGGGTGAACGCTGGTCGTGACCCACACGGTGCCCTGTTCAGGCAGATTGTGGACGATCGCGTTGTGTACGAGGTTCGTAGTCAATTGCAGTAGGAGCGCCTCTGAGCCGATGGCGGAAGTCACGTCGCCGGAGGTCTCGATGGTTACGCCATGCATTTCCGCGAAGGGGAGGAGCGTTTCAGTCGCTTCTTCCGCTATGAGGGACAGGTCGATGGGTACCGGGGTGAATGACTGCTGCTCGGCGCGACTGAGCAGGAGCAAGGCTTCGGTGAGGTCAATCGCTCGGGCGTTGACAGCACGAAGCCGTTCATCGAGCTCGCTGTTCTCGCGGTTCGGATCGTTGCGGGCCACGTCGAGAAGGGTCTGCGTGATCGCGAGTGGGGTGCGTAGTTCGTGGGAGGCGTTGGCTGCGAATCTCCGCTGTTCGGCGCTGTGTGCTTCAAGCCGGGCGAGCATGGTGTCGAAGGCGTCGGCCAGGTCGCGAAACTCGTCTTTGCGGCCCGGGAGCGCGATTCGGTGGGAGAGCGAGCCGGTCCCAGCCGTGCGGGTGGCGTCGGCTATGCGAGTGAGGGGGGCGAGCATCCGACCGGCGAGCAGCCACCCTCCGAGGAGACCGACTACCATCAGGAACACCCCCAAGGTTGCCGCGGCCGGGCCGAAATCCCGTAGCAGAGCGTCACGGCTGGGGTCTACGACAAGGTGGGAGCTTGAGCCAAAATGGGCGATGAAGGTCTCATTTCTGGGTACGTCTCGCAGGAGGAACACCCACACGGCGCCGAGCAGCAAGCCGCCAGCGATCATCAGGAAGCCGGCATAGCTGAGGGTGAGTTTGATGCGAACGCTCAACCCAGGGGCTCTATCCACATTCTCCTCCCTCAACGCTGGCGTTCGGTTCAGCGTCGATGCGGTAGCCGACGCCGGTGACGGTGGCGATGATCGAGGGCTCGCCGAGGCGTTTGCGCAGTGCTGAGACGGTGATGCGCGGAGCGTTGGTGAACGGGTCTGCATGCTCATCCCACGCCTGCGCCAGCAGCTCCTCGGCGCTGACGACACCGCCTTGGGCAGCGACGAGGACTTCGAGCACGGCGAACTGCTTCCGGGTGAGGGCGACGTAGCGGCCGTCGCGGTAGACCTCGCGGCGGAAGGGGTCCAGACGCAGACCGGCGATCTCGCGCACGGGTGGCCTGTTGTGGGCGCGCCTGCGGTCGAGCGCTCTGAGACGGAGCACGAGCTCTTGGAGCTCGAACGGCTTGGTGAGGTAGTCGTCGGCGCCGAGTTCGAACCCGGTGGCCTTGTCGTCGAGGCGGTCGGCCGCGGTGAGCATGAGGATGGGCATGCCGCTGCCGGAGGCGACGATGCGTTCGGCGATCTCGTCGCCAGAGGGCCCAGGGATGTCGCGGTCAAGGACGGCTATATCGTAGGCGTTGATCCTCAGCAGTTCTAGAGCGGCGTCGCCGTCACCGGCGATGTCGGCGGCGATCGCTTCCAGGCGGAGGCCATCGCGGATGGCTTCTGCCATGTAGGGCTCGTCCTCGACGATCAACACACGCACACTGACATGATCCTACGCCTCGGGACATATCGTCGGCGTATCGAAAACCCCATACGTGCTGGCAACACCACGCTGGGTTGACTAGGAGCGTGAACCATACCGCACCGGCACGGACCGCGACCCGCCGCAGCCGACCGCCGGCGACCTCCTTCTCCTCGGCCGCCGCCTCCGACCACACCGGTGTCCTTGTCGATGCAGATTCCGCCGTTCCACAAATGGGAATCACCATCTATGGATGCGGGCAGGACGAGGCCGGCCTTTTCCGAGAGATGGCGCCTCGCCTCGGCATCATGCCGACTATCACCGATGCAGCGGTATCTGAAGCCAATCTCGAACTGGTATCTGAGAATCGACTGCATCAGCGTCGGTCACAAGACTCAAATCCCAAATTCCACTCTTCTTGCGCTCAGCCGAGCCGGCGTGGAGTACATCTCCACGAGAAGTGTTGGATACAACCATATCGACGTGCAATGCGCTCAGAGCATGGGCATCTCCGTCGAGACAGTCGCCTATTCGCCCGACAGCGTCGCTGATTACACGTTGATGCTGATGCTGATGGCGGTGCGAAATGCCAAATCCACCATCAGTCGCGCTCAGGTTCATGATTACCGGTTGAACGACGTGCGCGGGAAAGAACTCCGCGACATGACCATTGGGGTCATCGGAACCGGACGTATCGGCGCAGCGGTGATCGACAGGCTGCGAGGCTTTGGCTGTCGTGTCCTGGCCTACGACCGTTGTCCCAAAACCTCCGCCGAGTACGTGCCGCTCGACGAGCTGTTGCAGCAGAGCGATGTTGTGACGCTCCACACCCCACTCAGCGCGGAACACGCACCATCTCCTCAATCGTCGACGTATCGAGCAGATGCGATACGGCGCATTCATCATCAACACGGGACGCGGTTCACTTCTCGACACCGAGGCGCTTCTCTCTGGCCTTGGAAAGCGGTCAGCTCGGTGGCGCGGCGTTGGATGTCCTCGAA
The DNA here is from genome assembly GCA_963734395.1 of uncultured Acidimicrobiaceae bacterium. Lineage (GTDB taxonomy): Bacteria > Actinomycetota > Acidimicrobiia > Acidimicrobiales > RAAP-2 > Bog-756. The sequence continues at coordinate 152,071 of CAVTGY010000002.1, forward strand.
GGCGAAGAAGGAGTCTTCTACTCCGACCACCGCGAGAGGCCCATCGAGATCCCAGCTGTTGCTGCGGCTCCAACAGTTGCCGAATGTGCTGATCACTCCGCACACCGCCTACTACACGGAGCACGCCCTGCGCGACATCGTCGAGAACACGCTCATCAATTGCCGGCGTTTCGAGAGAAGAGCGGCATGGGTCGGTTGAGGGTCGCCATCATCTTCGGAGGTTGTTCCGAAGAGCATCCCATCTCCGTCAAGTCGGCGCAAGAGGTCGCAAAGAACCTCGACCTCGAGAAGTATGAGCCGTTCTATATCGGGATCACGAAGAGCGGTGCCTGGAAGCTGTGTGACGGCCCTGACGCGGATTGGGAAGACGGCCGTTGTCGTCCGGTGATGCTGTCACCGGACAGCGAGCGTACACGGATTGTTCGTTCTAGAGCAGGGGCACTACGAGACGATCCGTTTGGATGTGGTGTTTCCCGTTCTCCACGGCAAGCTCGGCGAGGACGGGGCGATGCAGGGCTTGTTGGAGCTCTCCGGCATCCCCTATGTCGGCTGCGACGTCCAAAGTTCTGCTCTCTGCATGGACAAGTCCCTTGCCTACGTCGTCGCGAGAAGCGCAGGAATCGCGACGCCGAACTTCTGGACCGTCACGGCGAACGAGCATATTGACCCCGACCGGTTTACCTATCCCGTCTTTGTGAAGCCGGCCCGTTCGGGTTCCTCGTTCGGCGTCAGTCGCGTCGATCAAAAGGAGAAGCTCCTGGCCGCGGTCGAAGGCGCACGACAGTACGACTCGAAGGTGTTGATCGAAGAGGCGGTCGTCGGCAGCGAGGTCGGGTGTGCGATCCTCGGGAACGACGGGGAGTCTGATCGTGGGCGAGCCAGATCGCATCTCGCTTCTCTCATGGGTTCTTCAGAATCCACCAGGAGAAGGAGCCTGAAAGCGGTTCTGAGAACGCAACGTTCATCGTTCCCGCCGACATCTCGGCGGAGGCGCGTGAGCTCGTCCAGGAGACCGCGAAGACCCTCTACCGCGCCTTGGGGTGCCGGGGGCTGTCGCGGGTGGACATGTTCCTGATGGACGATGGAACCGTCGTCCTCAACGAGGTCAACACGTTGCCCGGAATGACCTCCTACAGCCGTTATCCGAGAATGATGGCCGCCGCCGGGCTCCCACTTGCCGAAGTGATCGACCGGATCGTGTCGTTGGCATTGGCAGAAAGATGCCGATGAATCGCAATTTCGTCTTCGTCGACGAGTCGTGTACCGGGAATACGTTGGGATGCCAAGTACGCCACCTGGGATAACTTCACCGGCAAGCCGGTGGACGGATATCTCGCAAATCGAATCGTCGGCACGATGGCTTTGTGCGCAGCCCTACAAACGGCGCAAGCAGTAGCCGCATCCTTCGGCTTCGGCTTACTTCTTGTGGGATGGGTATCGCCCTCAACGTGCCGTTGATTGCTTTCTGCGCTGGTCACATAAGCCGGAAGATGGCCGGACGAAAGCTACGGCACTATCCGAATATTGACCGACCCGAGATGTTCGAAAGAGGTTACGTGGCGCCTCAGTCGGGCCACAGTCGGGGCAGCACCGTCGACTTGACGCTCTTTCATTTGGCTAGCGGTGAACTTGCTCCAATGGGCGGTGACCATGACTTGATGGATCCAATCTCGCATCATGGGGCGAAAGGAATCACGCCCGCCGAAGCCAGAAACCGTCAATACCTCCGTTCCATCATGGAGGACTGCGGCTTTAATTCGTACGATTGCGAGTGGTGGCACTACTCGCTGAAGGACGAACCGTATCCGAACACCTATTTTGACTTTCCCATTAGGACGACACGTGCGCTGTTCGGCAGCTGAGCTGTCGGCCCATCTGGGCGGTGAACTGGTTGGACCCGATGTCAGCAGCGACGGAGCGAGCATCGACTCGAGGACGATCCCTCCCGGGCAGCTCTACGTTCCCATCGTGGCCGAGCGCAACGGCCACGCCTTCATCCCGGCAGCTCTCCAGGCGGGCGCAGCGGCCTATCTCACCGCGCAGGAGCCGGTTGGCGGGACGGCCATCCGTGTCCCCGACACGGCCGCCGCACTGTTGAGCCTCGGGGCTTTCGCCCGCGGCCGCGTTGGCGGCGCCATTGGCATCACCGGGTCGGTCGGCAAGACCACCACGAAGGACCTCCTGGCTAGCTGTCTGGCCTCGACGTTCCGAACCGCCGCCAGCGAGGGTTCCTTCAACAACGAGCTGGGCGTCCCCCTGACGTTGCTCAATGCGCCGGACGACGCACAGTGGGTGGTCGTCGAGATGGGGGCCCGGGGTGCGGGGCAGATCGAGCAACTGGCCGAGATCGCACATCCCGAGGTCGGCATCGTGACCAGGGTCGCCAAGGCACACGTGGAGTACTTCGGTGACCTCGACGGCGTGGCCCGCGCCAAGGGCGAGCTCGTGGCCGCCTTGCCGGCATCGGGTCTCGCGGTCTTGAACTTCGACGACCCCCGGGTCCGAGACATGGCGACGCTCAGCGTGTGTCCGGTGCTGGGGTATGCGGTGGGTGCGGACGCCGAGGTGCGGGCCGACGATGTCATTCTCGACCGGGACCTGCGTGCACGGTTTCGCTTGTCGTCGCCGTGGGGGAGGACCGAGGTCCGGCTGGCGGTGTGCGGCGTGCAGCAGGTTTCCAACGCGCTGGCCGCGGCGGCGGTCGCCCTGTGGTGTGGAGTCCCCATCGAGACCGTGGCCGCGACACTGGCGGTAACCCAGGGCTCCCCCTTGCGCATGGAGGTCCATTACGTCCCCGACGGCCCCGTCCTGGTCGTCGACTGTTACAACGCGAACCCCGCGTCGGTGGAGGCGGCTGTGCGCTCGCTGGCCGCGTTGCCGGGAGAACGCAAGCTGGCAGTCCTCGGGCTGATGGCCGAACTCGGGGACCAGAGCGAGTCCGAGCATCGTCAGATCGCCCACATGGCGGAAAAGCTCGGGATTGAGGTGGTCGGATACGGGACCGGTTTTTATGGCGAAATGCACGTGACGGACGTTGACGAGGCTGTCGGCTTGTTGCGCACGATGGGCCCGGGTGACGCAGTGCTGGTCAAAGGCAGTCGCGTGGCGCGGCTAGAAGACGTGGTGCACGCCTACGGGAAGGCCGAGGACGCGCCATCGCTCATTACCGGCGCCGGGCGGCACGCGATGCCTGGAAACGAGAAATGAGAAGTGGCTCTTATTTGGGAGCCGCGCTCTCAAAGGCTGACATCACCAACGGCATGGCACTCCGCAGTCATCCTGCGAGGCAAAGCTCGGATGCCCGTAAGCGGATCGGCTTGTGGGACGTTCTCCCGCGTGGCCCATCCGGCACTGCCCGACCCACCCGGCAGGCACGAAAAGGCGCATGGTTAGGATCAGTAGCGCCAGCTTTTCTTGAACTCAAGTCCTTCAACCAGCGCGTCGAGGCCGAAAGCGAAGTGTCGATTGGTTTGAGCGACTGTGAACTCGGAACGGTTGCCCAGCAGGTGGGGGTACCGACCAGGGTGATCGTTCAACGGAGCTAGCGATCGGCGGGGTGCTGCAACCGCAGAGTCGTGGAGCTGAGCTCGTCACCAGGACATATGAAAACACGGCATTTGTTGTCCCGACGGCTGCCGCTCCGGAGATACCTTCATCGTTGGCGTTGGCGAGGAGAGTCTCGACTATGTCCAGCCATCGAGGGAGTTCGGTCCATTCGGCAATGACGAATGACGCGAGACCGGGATAGTGCTTGAGGTGGTCGTACGCGTCACCTGCCCATATCGCCAAGTAGTGCGGAAAATGACGTGGCATCAGGCTCGGGCTGGATCGAACCAGCGGCTGCGTCGGCGATCAGTCTCCGGAGATCGGCTTGCGTCAGGCACAAGGCGATAGAGGGCCATCGGCGATACGCTCGAGCTCATCGGCCACGGAGCGGACCGACACGGCCGACCAGCCCGCACGATTGACGACGGACAGTCCGGCTCTCTCCTAACTGCTCGATGTCGAACACGGTGGGCCTACCCATAACTCTACAAGTGTATATATTGGAGCCGTGCTGATCCGACAATGCCACGCCTGACGACCTCCCGGCTATCACCGACATTGCGAACGCCCTGTTGTCGAGCACGACTTACGAATGGACCGAGACGCCGTATTCCGTCGACGAGCGGGCTCAGTGGCTCAAAGAACAAAGTTCGGCGGACCATCCGGTACTCGTTGCTACCGACGACGAGCGAGTAGTGGGCTGGACCAGCTATGGGGATTTCCGCGACTCCAAGCGTTGGCCCGGTTACCGCTACACGGTTGAGCACACGATCCATGTACTCGAGAGCCACTGGGGCCGTGGCATCGGCCGTTCGCTCATCATCGGACTCGCTGGCCACGCTCGGTCGGCGGGCAAACGGGTGCTGGTTGCCGGGATCGACTCGACCAATGTTCGATCGATCCAGTTCCATACCAAGCTGGGTTTCATTGAGGTCGCTCGTATGCCTGGAGTCGGCGAGAAGTGGGGACAGCGACTTGATCTCGTTCTCATGCAGCACAACCTTGAGCGGTCGCTCACGTGAACCAGCATGGGGCGGAGGTCGCTATCACGGTAGCCGGGCGTCCGGGAGAAGGTGCATCGTCGACTCGCTCAAAATAGTTGTAGGAATTGGTCTGTGACCAGGATCTGGCGGGAAACTTATGAGACCGAGCGGCTTCGACTTCGTCCGTTGGCCATGAGCGACGGGGACGCCCTCTACGCTCTCCAGCGCGATGGCGAGATGATGAGGTACTTCGGTGGGCCATATCAACGGGAGCAGACGGATACGTGGCTTGAATGGCACTTAGCAATGTGGGAGCAGGAGGGCTACAGCCACTGGGCCGCAGAGTTGAAGGATGGCGGCCATTTTATTGGCTGGATCGGATTGACGAAGGTCTGGGAGCCGGAGGTACTTTTGCCGGCGGTCGAAGTGGGATGGTTCGTCGACCGAAGGTACTGGGGTAGCGGGTTGGCCACTGAAGGCGGCCGGCGCTCACTGACCTTTGGATTTGAGGACCTGGGTCTTGATCGGATTGTTGCCAGGTACGATCCGGCAAACCTCGCGTCGGGGAAAGTCATGGCAAAGCTTGGGATGCGCCACTTGTGTGACATGCCTCGAAGCCACGAGGAGGGTTTCGCTCGGGTCTATGAAATTCGAGCAGATGAGGTCACCTGAGGGGATCCTCTTATTGGAGCCGGCCTTGGCACCCATGAGAGGAGTCCCTGCACGGCTATCGCTAGGTGTAAGGTGCGGTCGAGGTGGTGTGAGAGCCTTTTGCGCCCACCATCTTGGCGAGCGGACTGCGCGGGTCCTGACCAGCTGCGAGACTGTCGAGAACGTGGCGGAAGTCGTAACGCGGAACCCAGTTCAGAGCTTCCCGTGCACGAGTATTGACATACACGCGATCGATGGTTGGGAACATTCGCCAACCGAGCTCCGCATAGATGGTCCGATAGTCGGGAAAGTACCGAAGTAGAACGGCTGGGGCGTCGGCGCGCAGTTCGGCACCGTCGTCGGGCTGGAATGGCGAGGTAGCGCTGATGATGTACCGACCGAAGCCGATATCGGGGGCGCGATCCATCGCAAGTCGGTGGGCGTTGACCACGTCCTCGAGGTCGACCCGGCGATACAACAGCTCATTGGCCTTCACGTTGGCATCCTCGTAGGTCGTTCGAACTTCGTCGAGATCGTCCCCCTCAGGAAAGAACCTGGAGGTGCGCAGGATCACGCACGGCAGCCCGTGCTCTCGGGAGATGAGCTCACAGAGGTCCTCTGCGGCCGACTTGGTGACGCTGTAGACGTTGCGAGGAACGGGCACCAATTCCTCAGTGACCCACGTTGCCGGAGCGCCCGCTGCAGGAGTCAGTGCTCTCCCGAAAACACTTGTCGTGCTGGTGAATATGAAACGCTTGACGCCTGCAGCAACGGCCGCCTCGAGCAAGGTCAAGGTGCCGGTGATGTTGGTGTCTATGAATGCCTTGCGTCCGTGTGAGCCGATGTGAGGCTTGTGAAGGGTTGCGCTGTGTAGGACGGCGTCGGCGCCTTTCAGGCTCCGACGCACACAGGCGCTATCGGCTATCGAGCCCACGACGCTGGTGAATGGTGAGTCGAGCACATCAAGTCCGACGACGTCGTTGCCTTCATCGCCGAGGACGCGGACCAAGGCCTCACCAAGGTGGCCGGAACTACCGGTGACAACAATTTCTCATGTCACATACGTAGCAGGCAATCGGCGACCAGGCACATGCGGCCGAGCCCATGGCTAAACCGTCACTGCACCGATCAAGGATCCCCTGACGACGCGGGTCACGACGCCCGACCCGGAAGCAGACCTGCAGGGCGTGACATTCGAATCGAAATGCCAACAGCGGCACTTCACGCCATCGATGCGGTCCGGACCACCATGCCGGTCATGTCTACCGCCTCGATGACGACTACACAGTCAGCCGGGGTCGGACGAATGATCGAGGCTAGTGGACGTCTGCTGGCCAGAGTCGCCATGGACCGCCGGTCCTCTCTTATGGGCTGCTGATCTGCCCTACGGGGCCGGATTTCCGACATCAAGAATGTAGAGGTTCCGGATGTCGCTATCCACTGGCGTCTGCTTCCAAAAGGTGAATCCAAGCTTTTGGCAGACCTTCTGCGAAGCAAAGTTCTCTGGAGCGATGATGGCTAGCAGCTTTCCCGCATACGCCTGGTGAGCTTTAGCCAGAAGAGCCTGGCTGGCCTCTGTGGCATACCCAAGACCCCTGAACTCTGGTGCCAGCCGGTATCCCCACTCCAGCCAGGTCTTGCCCTCAAAGTCGATGTAGTCGACGCCGGCATATCCCACGACAAGTCCAGAAGACAGCTCGACGACCGGCTGCTTGCCAAACGGGACGGCCTGGCAGACGGCGATCATGTGGTCGAACCGGTCCCGAGCCTCCTCCGCGGTGAGGACAGCGGGGCAGAACACCATGAAGTCCTCGTTGCAGAAGAACTCGACGAACCGGTCCCGGTCAGCCTCCCGGGGTGGGCGCACCAGGAGGCGCGCAGTCACTAAGACATCCAGGTCAAAGCCAGTCACGCATCCTCCCGGCGCTATATTGCCGCATTTCGGTCCGGCAACTCGATTACTGGGCTGACGGCGGGCGACGCGAGTTCGACGAGATCAACCTTCGGCCACGGGCTTGTCGAATAACAGGAACTCGTCCTCGTCGGGAGGCTGAAAGATCGTTGCCCACTCCTCAAAGTGCGCCTTTGTCATTGGCGAGGCCGTCCACTCTCCGGATGCAGTTCGACGGTCAGCTCGCTTGATCAGTTCTTCCAACGGCGCATCGACGTAATGCAACTCAACGCCCGCTCCCAGAGCACGCGCTCCGAATCGTTTCTCATCCCGTTCAACTCGCGCCCAGTGGCCCCATTCCAAGATCACGCTTTGACCTTTGGAAAGGAGTTCCTGGGTGAGTGTCCACAACTGCCCTTCGACAAGGGGGCGAAAGTCGTCGTCCCACGGGTCGTGGCCCAATTGGATCGTCCACTGGTCCTTGTCCAGCCTGATCGCCGGAATCTTGGGGGCGAGCCGCCGAGCAAGTGTCGACTTTCCTGAGGCTGGGAGTCCACAGATCAGCACGAGCCGAACCGGGGGACCAGCGGCAACATCGTCAGTCGTCCCATCTGAGGTCACGGAGCAAGGTTATTGGGGCCCTGGGGCGTCTGCCCATACCGGCTCGGCGGCGGTATCGCCAGTAGTGGATCGACTGCCGGGCTGCTTATGTGGCGCCGAGCGGGAAGGCGATGTCGCACACGAACTCCCTGTCGCTGACGGTGTCAGGCTCGGTGAGGTAGATCTCGCGGCATGACAGGCGGCTACCGGGTCGGACCTTGGTCTCCGGGGAGCAGGCGACGGCGTCGTATGCGGCGAGGATCGCCGGGTAGGCCCACTGGGCTTTGGTGATAGTCGTGTACGCCTCGTCATGCGCGGGTTCGGTACGGATCCCGATCACTTCGGTTGGGGCGACGGTCTCGGGGCATCCGAGTACGGCCTCCAGGGGGCCGTCGCTCTCAGCATCAATGAGCCCATGAAAGATCAAGGTGAACGGCCCGGTCGCCGGAGTCGTGCCCAGGTGGGCGGCGAACGTGGCCTTGGCCTCCCGAACGAAGTGGTCGACATCGGCGGCGTGCAGGCGACGCTGGATCGACATGACCCGTGTGGCGGCGATACGGCGCGTATGTATGGGGAACATGGGGTCGTCGTCTCCTTTGAGGGTGGCTTGGACGTGGCGAATAACGAGAAGGTGGTCATCGTGGCGGCGGGTCATCTCGGTGGCCAGCTCGTCGAGGCGGGCGGCGGCGGCGGCTTCTGCCCAGCGCCAAGATCGTCCAGTACAGCGGCGATGTCGGACAGTGGCAGCCCTGCGCTGCGGAGAAGACCGATGAGCTGGCCGGTGCGAACCTGGGCGACGCTGTAGCGACGGTAACCGTTGGTGTCGTCGACAAAGGCGGGGCGCAGTAAGCCGATCCGATCGTAGATCCGAAGAGCCTTCGGGCTCAGCCGGGTACGGGCCGTGAACTCGCCGCTGGAAAGCAGTGGCTGTCGGGGATAGTCATGCACCGGACCATCCTCGTTCCTGCCCTAGGGGCTGGGTCAAGCCCCGAGCTGCCGCTGTTGGCAGCGTCCCGAACCGCCGGATCTTTCCCTCTGTTTAACGCAGGAGGATCAGTCTGTCGGCCAAGCCGCGTAGTCGATTGCCAGCGTCGACCGCTCAACGCTCAGTGATTGTCATCTGCAGATTGACTGAGGAGCGGTCGATCCATGATGAAGCGGCTTTCGTCGTCGTCGGTAACCTGGGGATCCTCTGGTCCGACCCATAACTGGAGGTGCGCTATGTCGGCGCTACTTGTCGGATACGCCCGAGTGTCCACAGATCAACAGGACCTCACTTCCCAACGCGATGGCCTGGCCGCGCTTGGAGTGGCTTCCAACCGAATCTACGTTGACCATGGGCTCACTGGAACCAACCGCGAACGGCCTGGACTGCGTGAAGCCCTAGCTGCCTGCAGAGAAGGCGACACATTGGTTGTCACCAAGCTCGATCGGTTGGCGCGGTCCCTCCCAGATGCGCGGTCGATCGCCGACGAACTCACGATTCGCCAGGTGAGCCTCAATCTGGGTGGGTCCGTCTACGATCCCACCGATCCAGTCGGACGGCTCCTCTTCAATGTCCTCGCCATGGTTGCGGAGTTCGAGTCCGATCTCATCCGGCTGCGGACCCGTGAAGGCATGAAGGTGGCGAAGGCCAAAGGCCACCTGAAGGGGAAGCAACCCAAGCTCAACCATCGACAAGAAGCCCATCTCGTGGCCCTGCTGGAGACCGGCGAGTACACCACTTCTGAACTGGCAGACCTGTTCAGCGTCGGCCGGTCCACGGTGTACCGGGCCGTCGAACGAGAGCGAGTCCTTAAGGCTTCAGCACTGCCGATCCCAACGCCGAAGGGTTAGAACTGAGGTTGATGACCGCCCCGTAGGGAATACCCCTGCGGGAGCGGTTCCAGCTGCCCAAGGAATGAGGTCCTCTGGCACCGTTCTCGGTTGGGCCAGTGACACGTGCCCGGGCCGGCTGGTGGAGCAGGTGCTGGCCCACAGCGGGGACGCCGCGCGGCAATGATTGCAGGCATGGCGTTGCGTACGCAGTTCACTGAGTTGTTCTCGTTGCGGCACCCGATCGCGCTGGCCCCAATGGGCGGGTCAGCCGGCGGTGCTTTGGCGGCGGCCGTTTCCAACGGTGGAGCGCTCGGATTGCTCGGCGGCGGCAGCGGTGACCGGGATTGGCTGGAGCGCGAGTTGCCGATCGTTGCCGAGGGCACCGACAAGCCCTGGGGTGTCGGGTTTCAGAGCTGGGCGGTCGACATCGACACCGTCGAACGTGCGCTGGTTCACAAGCCCAGAGCGGTGATGCTGTCCTTCGGCGACCCGCGCCCGTTTCTGGCGCCGATTCGCCACGCCGGCGCGGCGCTGATCATCCAGGTCACGGACCTTGAAGAAGCTAGGCAAGCAGTAGATGTCGGCGCCGATGTGATCGTGGCGCAGGGAACCGAAGGTGGTGGTCATGGTGCCCGGCGCGGGCGTTCTACATTGCCTTTCGTGCCGATCGTGGTTGACATGGCGGCGCCGACACCTGTGCTGGCCGCGGGAGGGATCGCCGATGGGCGAGGCGTGGCGGCGGCGTTGGCTCTCGGAGCTGCTGGGGCGCTGATCGGGAGTCGCTTCCAGGCCTCGGTTGAGGCTCTCGTCCATCCCTCGATCGCCAGGGCGATTATCGAGGGGCGTGGGGGAGGACACCGAGCGCAGCACGGTGCTCGACATTGCCAGGGGTTCCAGTTGGCCGTCCAAGTACCCGGCCCGCACGCTCGGTCACCCATTTCTGGAGATGTGGCGGGGCCGAGAGGACGACCTCGCTGCGGACGCCGACGCCAAGGTGGCCTATCAAGACGGCGTGGAGCGAGGTGAGTTGCCCCCGCTCCCGGCTTGGGCGAGCGAGGCAGCCGATCTCATTAACGAGCTGTCACCGGCAGCCGAACTCGTTGAGACGTTGGCCGCCGACGCCGAGGAGGCTCTGGCGCGCGCCGGCAGACTCTGACCGCCCATCTGGCTCGCGGGGAACCACCGAAGACGCTGCCTTGACCGCCCGGTTGGGGATCCACTTGCGGTTGGCGATTTCATCTGACGGGTTAGGTGCAAAGTTGAAGTCGCAGCGAGTTACGGACCGTCTGGCATGGGATCGAACATCCGTCGACACCTAGAGTTCGTTTTGGAATCTCACGACCTGTACTCGGGGTTCTGGAAATCAAAGCGCGCTCCGGCGTCCCATTCGCTTCTTTGGTTGCCAAAGGCAGGGAACCCGCCGGCCGACGTCAGCATCCTGGCTAGGTGAAGCAGGTTCCACGTCATGAATGTGGTATTGCGGTTGGTGAACTCATTGTCCACGCCGACACGGGTGCCATCGTCCAGAGCGTCGCCGTAGCTGGGGCCAGGCCCGGCTTCACCGATCCACCCAGCGTCCGACTGGGGCGCTACTGAGTAGCCAATGTGTTGAAGGCTGTAGAGCACGTTCGAAGCGCAATGTTTGATGCCGTCCTCGTTGCCCGTAATCAGGCAACCCCCAACTTTACCGTAATAGAGCCATTGACCCTTGTCGTTCAGCTCGCCCGAATGGGCATACAACCGTTCAATGATCTTCTTGGTCTCGCTGCTGTTGTCGCCCAGCCAGATCGGCCCCGCGATGACCAAGATATCGGCCGCTTGTACGCGTTCGAATAGATCCGGCCACGCATCTTCCGACCATCCGTGCTCCCGCATATCCGGAAACACGCCGGTGGCAATCGGATGGTCGACGGCGCGGAACTGGTCGACGGAGACCCCCTGCTTGGACATAATAGCTGCACTCACGTCGACCAGAAGCTGGGTGTGACTCACTCCTGGAGATCGAGTCAGGGTCGTGTTGATGAATAGTGCCTTCAGGCTTGTAAAGTCCAAACTCGCATCTGTCATTTAGCGACCATAGTTAGATTCTGCGGCTCTGGCCTCATCTCCATTGAGGGATCGCCATTCGGACCAATGCCCTTTGTCACCTGGTGCGTGATGGTTGTGGGTCACCCCCCAGCATTAAGCAACTTGAGGATCTCCGTGGCCTGCACGAGAGCGGCTTCACGAACGACGTACCGAGTAACCCCCCAACGCTCCTCGAATCCGTGCAACTGCAAGACGATCTCCTCGGGAGTCCCGATCCATACGAAGGGCGATGCCAGTACATCGCCCGCAGAGGCTCCGGGAATGATCTTGGCGATCTCGCCAGCACGGCCCTCCGCATATTCGGTGAACTCAGCATGTTGGACGAGTGCCTCAATGCTTGGCGTGCGGTCGGCCGATCCAGCCGCCGACCGGATCAGACCGAATGTGGAGTCGAGGACGTCGGAACTCCAATTGGCCTCATGGGAGTGTCCGTCAGCCAATGTCTTCCCGAGGCCGGTAACACCCACGATGTCTGCGCATCCGCTGGCGAACCTGAGAAGGCTCGGGCCGTTCCCCCCGATCATGAGTGGGATGGGATCTTGGATCGGCCTAGGTACCTTCAGGATCGCCTCCTTCAGTCGGACATGCACACCGGAAAGCGACACTTCGTTGCCTACGAGTAGGGGCTGCACCGCCTCAACGACCTCTTTGAGACGCGCAACGCGGGCAAATGGCCGGGGGATCTCCAGTTCGGCCATTGACCACTCCGCTGGTGTGTGGCCGGCCCCAATTCCCAGCACGGATCGGCCACCGGAGAGCACGTCGAGCGTGGCCACCTCAGTGGCGAGCGCAAGGGGCTCCCACCGGCCCGCATTCACCACACACGTTCCCAGTCGGATTCTCTCGGTGACCGTGGCGGCAGCGGCCAGCGCCACGAAAGGAGCAGGTGAGGTCCCAGGATGGTCGGCCACATACAGGGTGTCGAAGCCCCCAGCGTCTGCTGTCCTCGCCACCTCTAGCCAGCGTGGCGCGCTCTTCAGTTGGCCTTGAAGCGAAACCCGAATCACGGATACAACATCAGCACAACGCGGTGTCGAGTGTTTACTCCTGCGGCATGGCCGTAGGCGAGCATCCTCGGACGCCGATTGACACCCATTATCAAGACGTGGATTGGGTCCGGAGCATCACCGATAGCGGATCCCCTTCCGGTACCGGGCCCCAGTCTGAATCGGACCGGTGCAATGCTTCATTTATTGTTCGGCTTACGGGATGTATGGCAGGGCCTTCTGCGACCCTGAACACACGCGAAGGCCCGGTGTTAGTCATCGGAGAGCGCACCTCGGTAGGTCACTTGTGAACCGCTAGTAGCGCCGAATCTCGTTTACATCGGCGTCCAGCCGGTAGTGGTCGAGGCAAGCCAGCTGAGGACCTGACGGCGAGTCGTCGGTCCGTGGGGAGCCCATGGGGAGGGAAGCGCGCCATCGCTTCGAAGCTGAGCGGACTCAGCGATGTTGGCGGTGAGTGGATCCGTTGTCATGGCACAGCGAGTAGCAGTTGGGTCGATTCCGAAAAGACTGGCGGCGTTGAGGCCGAAGACGTTGGCTTTCACATCGTCGGTTAAGGCGGGATAGCCGTAAGTCTCCTGAAACTCAGTCGTGATCTGAAAGGCCCTCATGGCCATGATCTGCGGTTGCGGGCTGCCGTACCAAATGGCGTCAGTTCCCCACATCACCCTGTTCTGACCTAGTCGACTGAGCAGCTTCCCCACGGCGTGAGCTGCCTGGTCGGGTTGGGTAATGAGCTGACGCCACACAGTTGCCAGGTCCACCCATACATTGTCGTTTGGCGGCACCTGGTGGCGATCGAGGGCAGCTAACAAGGTGTCGATGCCGATTGAAGCAGTGGGATCGTAGGGGCCTTCGATGTGCGACGGGTCCCAGGCCGCGTGGTAGACGACGAAGTTCATGTCTGGGAATTGCCGGGAGATCGCCACCATGTCCTCGGGATGATTGAACGAAGGGTCGAAGTCCACCAACGGAAGTCCCTTGTGGGCGACAAAGATCTTGACGCCCAGGTCGTGTGCGTGTTGGACCGTAGGGAGACCAATCGATGGGTCCTCCAACGAAAATCCTCCGCCCGTGGGACTCCATGCGGTGTAGACCTTGAACGCAGAAGGAGGACCGGATTCTACGGCGCTCGACATCTCGTCCAACGTGGCGCTCAGGGGTCCGACATTCGGGGCGATGATGTTCTCCACGAGCAGACGCTGGGCTCCTCCGTGGACGAGCCCTTCAGTGATCCGCTGGGTGCTCAGGGCGTCGGGGAACGGGATAGGCGCATTCGACGGGCCAGAGTTCGGGACATCAGTCAGCACCGCCACCGTGGTGTCGCTGGCCAGGAATAGGTCGTGGAGGTACGACGCCCGATCCACGCAGTCGAGTTCTGGGTTATCCGTACAGTCTGGTGGAAGCATGCCGAGCACGAGCCCTACTGTTTCCGGTGAGTTCTGGACCCACGGACCAGCGGGAATGACATGGTGAGTGTGGACATCAAAGATGAACTCACCGGTATCCGAAAGAGCGTTTTGACACGCCGCGGTGTCCTCGGGCGGTGGTGCACTAAATGACCCGCCCCGCTGATGTCGGGGGGATGTGGAGGAGGTTCCCGATGCCGCACAACCGGCAAGCTCGAATGCAGCGAGTGACGCGGCCACGGCCCCAGCACCTTGCAAAAAGCGTCGACGGTCGATGCCGGAGCGACGGGCAGCGTCATCGATCGATGTCCGTATCATCTCGTTGATCGCTCGATCTCGAGGAGTCTCGGCGCGCAGGGACGAACTCCCCGTTGGAGACGGGTCCGGCGCGGAGCGGTAGGGGTGCAATCGCACTCTCTTGTTCGCGCAGCCTTCGGGAGAACCGGCCCATCGCTAGAGACCCGGGCCTACGCCGAACATTGGACATGGTCGGCCAGCATTGCCGTGAGGAACAGCCTCCCGCCTGCCACGGACCCATTCCGCCTGAATCCTCACCCAATCAAATCTCATGACGATCCCTCCCGTTCACTGCAGTGCGGCCCATAGTTGCCTATGGAGAGTCCGCGGCCACGCTCCACGTCCGCCGCCTGGCATACGACATACCGTGGTCGATTACCGATGCCCGCATCGTCTCGTCCGTTGCCGCCCTAAACAGCCCGTTGGCAATCGAATCAAGATCATAGGGATCGACAATGAAGGCAATACCGTCGTCGAGTGCCTCTGTCACGCTTGGGACTCGGGGACCGACGACCACCGGGGTTCCCGCTCTCATTGCCTCCAGCGGCGGAAAGCCGAATCCCTCCATGAGCGGCACGTAGGCAAAGAGCCGAGCCCTGGCATAGAGGCCGGCGAGAATCCGCGGCTCGACCTCTCCGAGACGCTTCACGCCGACGGGATCGATCGAATACGAGTCGTTCCTCCATCCGGTGGGACCGACGAGGAGCAGCGGCCAGAGCTCGGGAAGGCTGGATCTCGCGGCTGCATACGCGGCCATAAGCCGGTCGAGGTTCTTCCGGGGCTCCGCGGTACTGACCGACAGGAGAAACTCCCCTTCTACACCTCGCCGACGGAGTAGATCATCGGTTCCCACCACGTCTGGAGCGGGCAGGTGGTCGGCGCCATAGGGAATCACGCTGATCGTGGAACGCAGAGCACCGGCCTGCTCGAGGTCATCTGCTGTGGCCTCCGAGGGAGCGACGAAGGCAGCGGCCGTGCGTAGGGCGCGGTCTAGGGCGACTTCGTGCCACTTTCGTCCGCGTCTGGTCGTCGTCTCGGGGAAGTGGCGCCACGCAAGGTCTTGAACGGTCACCACCGATCTCCCCCGGCGTGAGGTGCGATTCGTGCCAAGGGGTGGCGCGGCCAGGGATGTCGAGTGAACGATGTCGAAACCGATCGGTGCACGTACCATCCCAACGCCCCACGCCCGGGTGAGCACTGGGCCCGGAAGCCGAGAGATGGCCATCTCGAGCCCAAAACCGGCGAGAGGGTCGGACTCGTGGAGACGAGCCACGCGTCGAGAGGGTCTGCTCGCATGCAGCGTGAGACCACTCGGCGGGGAAGTGTCTGCGTTGATCTCAGACAGGCCCTGGATCAATCCTCGGACATAGGTGCCGATACCCCCTGGAACCGAACGCCGAAGCTGCTCGACGACGAGGAGGACTCGTGCGTCGGGCTTCCTGCCTGGCTCGGAGGCACGAACTGGACGGCCATCCATCACTCTGCTCGCCCTCTCCAATGGTGCCTTCTGTCGGCCCGCCACGTACATGTCCTGACTCCCGCTGGTACTCGAGAACGCCACTAGATCGGAATGACCGATACGAACATCCCTGATGACCTCAGCGCCGCCAGGTACTCGTTCAGTTGATGGGAGGCGGCACCAAAGGTCCATTGCATGGTCGCGCCGGTACTGATGGTGTGGCCGTTGGCAGTTGTCGGCGGTGGTGCGAGCTGATTTTCGCTCTGCGCTGACGGGCCCGAGTACGAAAACCCACCTAGAGGACGCCCCAGGCGTGTATCCAACTCACCGATGAAGGCGTTGAGCTGGCTGTAGGTCGCATTCAGCTGTGCGGTGGCGAAGATGGCCACATCGGTGGTCATAGGTAAGGTCTGGTTGTTGACGATGCCTGGCACCCCCTGTGGATCGAGCCACTGAATCGTGGCATTCCACGATCCCCCCTCGGCGCCGATCCCGGCCACAGGTTGCGAGAGATACGAGTCGGCGATGGCGTTGAAGAGCGTCGGGTCTTGCAGATTGCTCGCCTCCACAAGCTGCCCGCTGGTGGGATCAACGACGATCGTGCTCTGACCCGCTGAGGTCCCAGAGGAGAAGCCCTTCCCACTCGTTCCCGTGTGGGATTTCACCGTGCCCAGGCTCCTTATGCCGGGCATAGTCGCCAGGGCGCCATACAGCGCTGAACGGAACGTCGGGCTGGCCCCCGCATCCGGTCCTACCAAAAGGATCGCCGCGCGCTCGAATCCGAGGTTCTGGCCATCTTCGGTGGTGAGCTGATCCAGTGCCCGAATTCCAGTTGTCCCCGCCGTCAATTCATGGGCGAGCACGGAGGTGTTCGTCGGAAGGCCCGACACGTCGGTGACTCCTGTGGTAGCTGACACGTCACCCGATTGGTTTTCATCTGCTGTGATGTTGGTGCACCCGGTTACCGGTTGATCGACCGGCATGTCCAACAGTCCGGCAGCTTTCCATGCCGCCTTGTTAGTTGAGTCCTCAAACTGGGCCGGAGCCGCGGAAGCGGAGACGCATGCTTGTCCATTGGTGTTCGACCAGGTGTTGATGGTGGCTTGGACAGAGGCCTGGGCATCGGGCGTCGGGATCGTGCCCACTTCGATCACCCGGGCAGAGAACGCGACCGTCTGCTGGGTTCGGAGCCACTGGTCTCCGCCCAGGTACGGGATGGGGTGGCTGGCGGCGCGTCCCGCGATTTGGCGGAGCTGAGCTGCAGCCGCAACGGGTTGATGCAGCGGGGCGTTAGGAAGGTTTGGAAGCAGGACAACGATCAGCGCGACGGCCGCGGCGGCGACCGCACCACTCAGCATGAGCGCTGGTCCAGATCGCCTGCGCCGAGGTTGACCATTCCTCAACACGGCCCACACGTCGTCGAGGGTCACTGGGGGCTCAACTGCATCGACGTACTCTCGAACCCGCTCAGACAAATCAGGCATGATCCTGCACCTCCAATGCCGCCCTCAGCTTCTCCAAACCGCGCTCCATGTGGGTTTGGATCGTCGTCACCTTCGTACCGCTCAGCTCAGCGACCTCCCGGAGCTTCCAACCGAACCCGTGAATCAAGATGACCGCCATCCTCTGGGATTCTGAAAGCTGTTGAAGCGCTTTACCCAAACCTGGCTCCACTACTGGCTCGTGCCATTCCGACCGTTCGAACATCGGCGGGGTCAGCCGGGTCCGAGTCCGGCTTTGGCCAACCCTGAACAGAAACGCAGTTGGATTGTCCATCCTCTGGATACGTCCCCAGTGTTCCCATGCCCACGCCAGAGCCTCAGCTGTTGCGTCGCGACCCCGATCAACTCCAACTACCGAGAAGAGCGCGCGGCGAAGCCCCGGCTCAACCGCAAGAACGAATGCCTCAAACTCCTGATGATCTGGCTTTCTCATTGCGCCAATATCTATACAGACCGGTGAGACCCCAGCTTTTACGACAGCGGGATCTAAAAACTTGGTGGGAGGTTTTTGTGCGGCGTACGGAGACCCAAGCCCGAGCCGTCTCCGGGTCGATTTGAGCCCAATACGGCACGTTCAAAGTGACCCTTAGAGCACGCTTTCGCTGAACGATCGTCGTTCGGTACTGCTGAGGCTTCACGAACGGTTCGTCACTTTCGTGTCAGTTCCACCAGGGATCTGACCAATTCTGCGGCATCGACCGTACCGAGACCAGTGGCAAGGTTGTAGCCAGCTGTCGCCACGTACCCTTGCACAACGACTGGGGTCCCATTGGAGGCCTCGATGGTAACCGTGTTGTTCCCGGATGTGACCGGGACAAGGCCGCCGTGCCCGGGAAGTTGGTAGTCGCTATATAGATCGGGGTTGAGCGGACCGAGCGACCGCTCAACGGCCTGGTCGATGATTGCGGCGATGCCCGCAAACAGAGGAGCCGACTCACTCGTTCCACCTACCGAGGTCCAGCCTTCGGTCGGAGGATCAATGCTTCGGTTTGGGAAGCTCGAGTACATCTCGAAGCCACCGATGAGATCACCACTCCTGGAGACGTCGGGGCCTCCTCTCTGATCTCCGACGACAGCCTCGACCTGGTCCTGGTAGCTCGGCCGGGAGAAAATGGTGGAGAGACCGCCACCACTAGCACCCCCGATGTTCGGGTCGTTGGCGACGGTGTCCGGACTGTTGCGGTCGCCCGTCACGTCGAGGTGGAGGCGGGTGGCTCCGACGGCAGTGACCAGGGGATCAGAAGCCGGGTACCCGCGCATTCGCTCGGTGAAACAGCACCCCGGTCCTGCGGGGCCATTCAGCGTCCGTCGGCTGGAGGCCCCGAAATCGCCGGAGGCGTCGATGACGCTGACCTGGTGGGCGGCGGCGTACTGGAAGTCTCGGTGGAGCCGATTGATTGTCCCAGTCCCAAGGGCCGCCTCGCCGACGTTGCCAAGGCTTGTGGTGATGACCTGCCCGAGGCGGTGCTGGGCGGCGTAGTACACCGCCGCCGCTTCTGAGCCGACGCTTACATTGGCCGCCTGGCGCGAAACCACAAGAATGACGATCCTGGCTCCGGGTGCCATGGTATGGACGGCCTCGGTATCAAGGGTCACCTCGGCAGCTCCACCCACATCGTCAGATGATGTGGGCTCGAATCGCGTCGGGTTCCCCGACGGCGACACGACTCGGATACGCGGTGTCCGAAGATGATAGGCCTCGTCAAAGACATCAAGGTCGTGAACAAGGGTTGGCGAATCGTTGGTAGCCAACACGACGACCGTAACTCCCCGACCGTCCAATCCCTCAGCGAAGAGCGGCTTGAGGTCGTAGGCCCGTTGGAGTTGGAGTGCGGTGTAACAGGGGCCAACGGTTACAGCGGCGGCGCATGCCGCCGAATATGGAGAGGGTGTTGGTCGTGCTTCCGTGGGAGGCGAGGTCGTGTTGGCCGAAGCGCAACTCGTCAAGACCAGTGCGAGTACCGATGTGGTCGCTACCTTCGCCAGCGTTCGCATGACCGTCCTCTTCCCGCATCTCCCCATCTTTGATGTTCGATCCGGGCTCGCCGAATGGGGCGGACACGTGTTGCCGCTCTGCTGGACCAGATCAGCGACGGTGAGACCCAGCTGTACCAGCCTCAAGGGAAAAGCTGCGGGCTAGAACTCCGCCGCGATCGCCTTGGCCTGGCTTTTCCTGAATGAACCGGAGATCTGCACCTGTCCGTCGAACGAGGACCACGTCGATTGGGTGGGTTGGGTGATCGGGGCCGACACGACCTGGCCGTTGAGGACGATGCCGATGATCTGGTGGAACTGCTGTTTGGTGAGGCTGTCCCAGGCTACGGAACCAGAAGGGGTCAAGGTGAGGTTGACCGCCCACTGGCCATTGTTCAGCAGGGCGTTCGCCGACTTGACGGCGGCACCGGTGAGCTGGGCGGGTCCCAGCACATAGCGTCCCCCGCCCAACGCCGCCGTTCCAGGCAGGAGCACGGTGGCACCCTCGTTGCCGTTGGTCGACGGGGTCGACGGAAACGGGGCGAACTGAGTGTCCTCTTGGATGTTGGTGTTGCTGGTGTACCCGTTGACGTTGCCGGAGTCCGGCGTGATCTGAAGGTTGGAGGCCGTGAGGTTCGTCGACGGTGAGCAGGACGGCAATGGACCCGTTGATGGTGCCTGCCCGGCGGCCAGTGTCAGCGGTGGTGCGTAGCAGAGCACCGACCGAAAGCTGAGATTGGCGGCCGTATGAGCTGTCCCGGTGGCTGATGCAGGGATGGCTACCGATTTGGGTG
The DNA here is from genome assembly GCA_963734395.1 of uncultured Acidimicrobiaceae bacterium. GTDB lineage: Bacteria > Actinomycetota > Acidimicrobiia > Acidimicrobiales > RAAP-2 > Bog-756. The sequence goes on from CAVTGY010000002.1 coordinate 172,087, forward strand.
GCCCTCCACCGTCTTTACCCCACGTGAGGCCCAGCGTGACACCGAGCACCGCTAACACGAACACCGTGACGATTCCCGAGATCAACCATCTGCGCCGACGCCGCTGCTTTGCCTCCTGGAAGAGGAGTTGAGCATCGTCGATGTGAGGTGGCTGCGCTTTCAATTCGTCGATAACCGTCATCGGAGGCCTAGCAAGTTTGCTCGACAGGCAAGTTGCCGACGTCACCGAAAGGGGCTTACTCATCATGACAAAGTTGAATCGGAAGGTACGCGTCTTCGGAGCGGGTCTGATCGCAGCGGCCATCCCCGCTGGGGTCATAGGTATCGGGGCTGCCAGTGCTTCGGCCGCACCCTCCAATGCTCCGAGCGCCATAAGCGGGACCTTCGATTGTGGTGCTGCTGGAAGTGGCACATTCGTGACCAACAGCGGTAACACGCACGCACCGACTACCTGGAATGTTGCACATTTGACATTCTCAGACGGCAGCACCGCGGTGTTCCAGCCACGAGTGTTCGACCTAGTATTCACCTTCGACGGTCAGTCATATACAGAGATCGCTTCGCACAACGGACCGGGCTCCACTGTCTGCACCATCTCGGCAACCGTCAGCGGTGGGGGCAGCCTGTCGGGCACTGTCACCGGCAAGATCAGCTAACTCCGAGGCGCCGCTGGAGCCGTCCGGCACGGCTCCAGCGGACTGCCCCCGAACCGGTGTAAGCGGGACACTCTGGCAAATCCGATAGCGTTTGCACGTGCCGAAACGAAAGACAGATACGCGGCAAAGTGGAGCACATTCTCAACTCGGTAGGCTGGATCGAAGGTGAGCTGACGACAGTAACGGAGGGCGTATTCCGGGTTGACGATCGTGCTGTCACCGCGTCGGACTGCGTGAACTTTTTTGTGACGGGCGGCGACCTACTCGAAACAGTGCAGTATTTGTGGAGCGAATTTGAGTGGGTCCAACTTGAACATCGATCGGCATTAGGTGGACGCGCTCTCGACCTTCATGGTGAGATATTGGAGCGATCCGTATGCCAACACGTGTTGGTTGGCCACTTGACGAACTCTGAATTGTTTGTATGGGCTCCGATCAACTGTCGAGCAGAACGCCTGCTTGAAGTATTCGTTCGTGCTGAGGTCGAGGTGAAGAAATAGTCTCGCTGAGCCGGTCCCACACCACCAATGATGTTGTTGAGCCTCCGTGAGGATCCACCGCCGAGTGGCTGGTCCTTTGTAATTTCGGGAGCACCAGGGTCCTCGACCTGACTTCAGATCACGTGGATGCAGCTCTGCATCTGCACTCCGTCGGTCGGAGATTCTGGACCAACAGAATCGAGGCGCGGCGCGCCCCGTTCCAGAGGGGGTGATGGGCCGGTCTGTTACGAGCAGATCGACCCGCACCGTCACTCCTTTCCGGGACGGCCGAGCCACCCCTCAACCAACTTAAGGAAAGGAAGGGATGGCCGTGACCATCGTAGAAGCTGCCGCGTGCAATCACTGGCGGAATCGACACCCATGGCGAGGTCCATGTGGCCGCCGCCTTGGATGAGGTCGGCGGACTACTCGGCACCGAATCGTTTCGATGCCACACCCGACGGCTATTCGGCCCTGTTTTCGTGGCTGGCCGGCTTCGGGGCAGTTGGCAAGGTGGGTGTGGAAGGGACCGGTTCCTACGGTGCCGGCCTGGCCCGGTTTCTTGCCCAGGCAGGTGTCGAGGTGATTGAGGTTGATCGACACAACAGACAGGATCGGCGTCGCCAAGGCAAGTCCGATCCGATCGATGCCGTTGCGGCAGCGCGAGCTGCCCTGTCGGGGAGAGCCCACGGCCACGCCAAGAGCAGAGACGGAGCGGTCGAGGCCATCCGGGTCCTCGTGGTTGCCAAACGGTCGGCTCGCCAGGCCAGGGTCAAGGCCCTCACCCAGATGCGCCAGCTGACCTTCACGGCTCCTGACCAGCTCCAATGTCGCATCAAAGGACTACCCACCCCGCAGTTCATTGTCGCCGCCAAAGGCCTTCGGCCAGCGCAGTCGAGCGACACTGTGACCGCAGCCACCAAGGTGGCGCTGTCGTCGCTGGCCCATCGCATCGGCGAGCTCGACGAAGAGGTTGCTCGACTCGACGACCGGATCACTCCGCTCCTCGAGACTCACGCTCCCGAACTCCTGAACGTCTATGGAGTCGGTATCGACACTGCGGCCACCCTGCTCGTGACCGCTGGTGACAACCCGGAACGGCTGCGATCGGAGGCGGCCTGGGCCCACCTGTGCGGGGTATCACCACTCCAGGCCTCCTCTGGCAGGATCACCCGTCACCGGCTCAACCGAGGCGGGGACCGCCAGGCCAACCGGGCCCTCTGGGTCATCGTGATCTCCAGACTGGCCTCAGATCCCGAAACCCAGTCCTACATGGAGCGCCGAATGAAGGAGGGTCGCTCCAAGCGCGAGATCATCCGCATGCTCAAGCGCTACGTAGCCCGCGAGGTGTATCGCTGGCGGGCTCAAGGGATCACCGCAATAGCTCAGAGCACCAGCCATGATCGGCTGGTCACGAGCGAAGGAGTTGTGAGTGGTCACCAAGTTGACAATTCAAGAGCGCATCGAGGTAATTCGGCTTCGCAAGAAGGGTCTTGCCATCAACGACATCGCCCGCATAATGGGGCGATCGTGGTGGGGGGTGGAGATGGCCCTTCGTCCAACACCGGACACCAAACTGTGGCTTTGGACCCCCTCACCGGCGCGGTTGTCGATGATCGATAGGGAGGAGATCAGAGCTGGCCTGGTCCGTGGGGAGACCTTGACGGCGATCGCTGCCACTCTCGAACGAGCGATTTCCACAGTGTCCCGTGAGGTGGCAAACAACGGAGGACGCAGGGCTTATCGAGCCGTGGCCGCACACCGCCGGGCGGCAGAGTGCGCTCGGCGACCCAAGAAGCAGAAGCTGGACAGCCGCCCCGTCCTGGTTGCCCAGGTCAGCGAGTGGCTGATTGAGCTGTGGTCTCCCGAACAGATCGCCCGGCGCTTGCGCCACGAGTTCCCAGACGATCCGATGATGCAGGTGTCCCACGAGACGATTTACAAGTCCCTATTCGTCCAAGGCCGCGGTGCGCTCCGCCGCGAGTTGACGGCATGCCTGCGTAGTGGGCGAGTCGTTCGCCGTCTCCAACGTCGCGTGGAGCGACGCGGCAGGTTGACGGACATGGTCATGATCAGCGAGCGCCCAGCTGAGGTCAAAGACCGAGCGGTCCCTGGCCACTGGGAAGGTGACCTGATCGTAGGCCCAAAGACTCGCTCAGCCGTCGGGACTTTGGTGGAGCGGTCCACCCGCTACGTCCTTCTCCTGCACCTGCCTGACGGCCACACAGCCGACAAGGTCCGGATCGCGATGGCCAACGCCATCGGTCGTCTTCCCGCCGAGCTCGTCAAGAGCATCACCTGGGACCAGGGCAGCGAGATGGCTCAACACCGAACGTTCACCGTCGACACCGGAATCCAGATTTACTTTTGTGATCCCCACTCACCCTGGCAGAGGGGAAGCAATGAGAACACAAACGGGCTCCTTCGACAGTTCTTGCCCAAGGGAACAGACCTAAGCGTTCATAGCCCGGCGGATCTCCATGAGATCGAGCGCAAACTCAATGGCCGCCCTCGAGAAACATTGGGCTGGCTCAAACCATGTGAGAAGCTAGAAGGGCTACTTGCGCTGACCGGTTGAGCCCGCCCGCTCCTTGCCTCGCGGCTAACTCCTCGGACAATGGGCCTGGCTCTCTAAACACCTGCCGCCCCTCAGGACTGGCCTCTAACCGATCTGCCGGTCCATTGTCCGGGACCACGAGTTCTCCAAGACGCGTGACCTAATAAGAGCTTGCCCTCGACATCGAGTGGCCCGTCATTGGTCTGTCCGCTGTCTTCACATCCGAAAACCCCTCAAAAAGGCTTGACTTCATCAATAGGAGCGTCGGATATGAGCTGGGTAGGGAGGGGGTAGGCAGACGTATGAGAGCGCGTTGGACTCCTCCGCGTGCTCTCGGCAAGCGTCCGCCTTCCACCGCTTGCCGGTTCGGTCGGTGAACCGACCACGGCTGACCACCGGCTCGGGACAGTGCTTGGCGTGGCCGACACCGTTGTGTACCGGAAGCACTGGCCGGGTGCTACATAGGAGGCTTCGGCATGGTGGGCCACACGGTGACCCTACAGGGGCGCTCCGTGAATCGGCCTTGTCTCGACTTGGATAGAGTTGACGACAATGGCGGAAGTTCGCACGGGGGGCCGGGGGCGCAGGCCACGCATGCCGAGGGCGGAACTGCGCTCGATGCTCCTCGAGGCGGCACTTGAGATCCTGCGTGAGGAAGGTCTTCAAACCGGATCCGTGAATATCACCTTCAAGCGCGTCTGCGACCGGGTCCAGGTACGCACCGGCTTCCAAGTAACCAACGGCTCGGTGATCAAGCGAATCTGGGAGAACCAGGCCGAGTTCCAAGCTGACGTCCTTGTGGCAGTGGCGAACGACCAGTCCCGGCCGGAGCTCGGTCTCATCTTCAATGCCCTCGGACCGCTGCTAGAGGAAGCCGTCCCTTCGAATTCGGAGTCACGAGCCCGGCTCGTGCAACAAGTGTGCCGGGTAGGTGGTCAGGCCAACACCGTCGCCACGGCCGAGTCGCCCAACTATCCGCTCTGGATGCATGTGGTCGCGACGGCCATTACGACCTCACACGCACAACAGCGGGAACGGATCTTGCTGCCCCTCCGCGAGGGGTACACGTCGTTCACCAAGCTTTGGGAGGAGACCTTCGCCGCATTGGCAGCGCTCCTTGGATTGCGGATCCGACCTGAATTGGACATGTCGCAGTTCGTGATGGTGCTTACGGCGTTAGACCAGGGATTCTCCTTACGGCACCGCATCAATGGAAAGATCGAGTACGTCACCCGGCCGACCGGGCTGAACGGGGAGAATCAGGACTGGACGCTATTCGCCCTCGGACTCGAGGCGCTTGTTCACCAGTTCTTCGAGATCGACCCGGATTGGGAACCGGCGCGCAGGGATGTCGCGGACAGCGGGGGTCTACGCCGGGACTGAGGCGGTCCGATTGCGCCGATGCACCATGCCCTGAGCCTCCTCGGAAGGCGAGACGCCAGGCCATGGTCATCAGCTGTTGCGGAATCCGCCGCCCTCAGGGAAGTATTAGGCACTCAGCCCGACATTGCAACTCGAAGTTGCAACCGTCTCCTGAAGAATGTCGCCGGCCGCCCAGGTGCCCTCTACCACTTGAGCGATTGCTGGCGCGACAGAAGGGCGAGACCGTGGTCCCGCCCTTCTGTCGTCTTGATGTTGTTGGTGTTCGAGCTGGTCCTTTAGCGTGAGATCGAGAGCGTGGACCCGCTGACCAGCGAGAGCTTCTTGAGGCCCTTCGGAGCCTTCAGAGAAGCCTCTGGACCATGCTTGCCCGTCTTGAGCTTGAGGGATGGCTGGCACTGTGGGTAGGCAGGAACCGGATCGGTGGACGTGGGCGCACCCTGAAGGACGGCGTTGATCGTCGTCGAGTCCGGAACACCACTTGCCGATGCCGTGCCTCCGGCGAACGAACCAGTGACGACGCCACCTTGGATGTTGAACGACGCCGGTGGAATGGTTTGGTCGGTGACGGTCGTCGGGGTGACCTTCGCACCTATCGCCGTGTAGTCAATGGTGGTGTCGTACTCGGCAGTGCTCGGTGGCATTCCGGTGACCAGGCTCGAGCAGGTCGCCTCGGAGTTGTTGCCGAGGTGGGCGGGATCGTTAGTCAAGGAGAACTTGACGGCGGTGACCGATGCGGTGTTGACACCGTCGGTGACCGTTCCAGTGCAGGTCCCAGAGCCCTTGACCGACACGATCACCGGTCCGGCGGCGCCGAAGGTCGTGTTGGGAAGGGCGACTACGGCAGGGTCCGGATCAGTGGAATGGTCAGCCTGCACCCAGTCGTTCTTTAATCCGGGACTGAGTTTGGCAGATGCGGTGATATTGCAGCTCAGGCTGCTGCCCGGCCCGGCGGTGATGGTCGGTTTGGCTGCGACCGACACCCCGGTGGTCGCGGCAACGAGACCTGATGTGGCAACCGCCAACGCGGCCGTTCCGATGAGAACTTTCTTGAACATAGTCAATCCCCCTGATGCAGTTAGTGCCTGTTTGGTCGGCTGTCCTCCATGAGCTGCCACCCCGGTCGCGACGCCAAGGCCAATGACCCAGAATGTTGCTAACGACCCCGTTTGAGTGTCTGCCATTGCGTTCGAGTCACCGGGCCGCTTGCCGGTCCCAGAATCGCTTTGCGTATATGCATCTCCTTGCGTATTGGCGGAGAGCCCTTTTCGCCCCCCTGGGACAACGAAACAAGGTCAGCGTCGTTACACGTCCTCCGGGCTTCATGGGCCCACCCACACCCCTGCCCCTGATCAATGACACCGGTTCGGTGCCGGGCAGCTATGGCTGCTCGGGTACCCACTGGCTTCCACCATCCGTGCTCACCGTGAGACTCGGGAAGCACTGGGGCCCATGTGCAGCGAAGTTGGGAACAGAGCAGCCCGGCGGGAGGGAGATAGCCATCCCATCACCGGAGGACGAAAACACGACCGACGAGACACTTCCGGCTTCCGACATAGGTGCCGGCTCGAACCAGGTCCAGGTGCGTCCGGCATTCGAGGTGCTGTAAAGGGCTGAACCGATGTCAATCTTCCAACTCGTTGGTCCGATGGCGGCGAAGCTTGACCCGAGTCCCCTGGGCTTGAGGCTCGCAAGCCCTCCGATTGTCGGAAGGGCGTGAGCGGTCCAGGTCACCCCTGCATCGTCGGTGGCGAAGATCAAGGTCGACCGTGCAGGTACACCGTCGGGGTTGCTCAGCGTAACTCCCGTTTTGGTGCCGAAGAACGTGGGAAGAGCGAACTGGTCCGTCGAGGGCAGGCCGGGCGCAGGCGACCACGAGGCACCGCCATCGCCCGTGCGATAGAGGACTCCTCCCGAAGATTTCTGCTGGCCGTGGTCTCCAAATGTTGGCCCGGTAACGGCCCAACCGTCGAGAGCGCTGCTGAAAACGATCTGCGCACTACCTCCCAGATTGTGCTTAGCCCCCAATCCGGTCCAGGTTGCGCCACCGTCATCAGTCGAGAACATCATCGTCGACCCGGCTTGTCCTGATCCGATGGCGGCGAACCCGTGCTCAGGGTCTACGAAGCTCATCGAGAGGTTGGCCCCACAAGCCTGCAAGCATCCCGGCAAAGTGCCGAAGGTCCACGTCTGTCCGTCGTCAGTCGAACGGTCTATTCCCTCACCTCGATACGATCCGTCTGGCGACTGTGGTGAGTAGGGCACCAGTCCAGGGACATCTTCGAGCGCTAACCACAGGTCGTTCTGTCCTACGGCGTCCAGCGCACCGATACGGTCGGACACGGCCTCGTTCGCAAGGTTCGGTGGCGTGATTGTCCGCCAGCTCCGGCCCTGATCGGTCGTCAGATAGATGCCGGTGACGTCAGCCACCCAACCGACGCCGTAGTCGGCCAGCCCAATCGCCTGTACGGGTGTGTACACCAGGGCCCCACTCACTTCTGGGTTGGATGGACTTGGAGCGGCTGGGAGGGTTCGAGAGCCTCCGACTCGATGAACGGGAACGAGCGGAGGTCCACTCGGATGATTGCGGGTAACGCCCACCGCTGTAGCCGCAACAGCCAGAACAACCACGATGCCAGCAGCCGTCCAGGCCCGTCTGCGCCGCCGTCTCTGCCTGGCCTCCTTGAAGAGTGCGTCGCCCTGATCGTTGGCGGTGGCGTGTGTGGTCTCATCGAGCACCGTCATTGTCACATCTCCGTCGTCAAGGCAAGCTCTCGATCATCTGAATGACCTCGTCACGTCGGTAGCCCTGAACACGGCAGAACTCGACTAACTCCCGAACTCGCTTGACCACCGCACTTTGCTGACGTGTACCGGTGACCGTGATGCCATTCCCACGACCGAACTCGACCAGGCCCTCATCCCTGAGTATGTGCATCGCTCTGAGCACGGTGTTCTTGTTCACCCCGAGCACGGCGGCAATGTCCTTGGCTAGAGGAAGGCGATCTCCCGGCCCCGCTTCACCTTCGGCAATGGCTCGACGGATCTCCGCCGCCACCTGGTCGTGAAGGGCGACGGGCTCCGAACGGTCGATATTGACAGAGATCATGGTGCTAGTCATAGTAGATCTATGTCATCAGTCCTACAAGCCCCTGTCGTGAACGATGTCGAGGTAGCGAGTTCGCAACTCAGGGTCGACGATGTCGAACTGCTGTTTCGAGAGGCTCGTCAGCGGCGGCGCCGCCGCAGGATTCTCATGGTCGGAGCAATCATGTTCGGCGTGTTCTGCCTCGGGACCACCTTCCTCGCTACCGGAGGAGGTGATCACTTCTTCGGTGGCCCTCTGACTGCATCAAGCGAGGGTCCTTCGGGCGGAGTGACCATCCAAAAGTCACCTTCCCCTAGTCACAGTCAGCCGACTCCGATAAAGGCCCGCCCCTCAGTCTGCAACAAAGAAATCGCGGCTCTGCTGCCACCTGGCACGAAGTCATCAGCGTCGCTGCTTCCCTGCTACAAGCTTGCCGCGCTTCCGTCTGCCATAGCCGTTCATCGAGAACCCAACGAGGGCGGATAGTGGAGTCCTTCGTGACCGTTGTTGACCGATCCCCGGGCCTAGAGGGTGTAGGACCCGGCCCTGCTGATTTGCTCTTCCCGGAAGCCCGGCGACGGCGGCGGCGGCGGCGGCGAATCGTCGCTGGAATCGTCGCTTTGGGACTCTTGCTCGTGGCCATCGAACTCACAGCCGGTGTCGTCGCTGGCGGCCTTAGAGGGAGTCGACCTCACGCACCAGGATCATCGGAGCCACTGGTAAACGGCAGTCCCGGAATGGTCTCAGGTGTCCTCAAGCTGGAAGCCGGTCTCTCTCCGGCTGGCTTTCATGGGCTTCCCGGCGAGGTGTCGCTTATCAGTTCTCGTGGCATGGCACACTCGATGAACGTCGGAAGTGATGGCAAGTTCCTGATGAGTGTGCCAGCGGGAAACTACACAGCCATAGGACGGAGTCCGAACTATCTGTTGGACGACGACACAAGATGGCCGTGCCGCAGCCGGTCCCCGGTGGTCGTACAGACGGGAGTCACGTCTACGATCACGGTGGTTTGCGAAGGCATGTGAGTCTTGCGCTCTCCCTAATGCCGTGCGGGGTTGCGAAATGGATGCCGTCTAGTCCCTAGGACATCTAAAAGCGGATGGGTGGCGGAGGATCAAGCAGATACGGTTGGGCCGTGGAGGCAGAAACCCAGTGGTACCTCGTGGAAGCGCTCGCCAACGCTCGGGCAGAGGTGGGCGTCCGAGATGACTACGAGGCCAAGCAAAGGACTTTGAGCCATTTCGCCGGGGTCTTGGCCGGGTTTCGCTACCTCAGCGCAGTCACTCAGGAGGAAGAGCAGACCTGGCATCGCAAAATGCTGGTTGCACTCGGGTACTAACTCCCCGAGCCTGCACCACGGGGAGTAGCTCAGGCCATTTACGTCGGTGATCCAAAGAAGCGGCCAGCAGCACAACCAGTGTCCGAGCAAGCTCCCACCTTCGTCCGATCTCACCCCGGACCTAACCAGGAGTTCGAGTTATATGGCGGCAAGCTGAGAGTTATCGCCGTTGAGGTCTACGACAGCGCCGTCGTGGTGAGATGGCGAGTTGCGCCTGAGCCGGACCTTTCACTGGCATTCCCGGCTGAAGCTGATGCGCTTGAACGGGACATGGAGGGATTGGAGGACTGGGCTGCGGCTGAACTGAGACGCAAGGCCGATCAAAGGATGCACATGTGGCGTCTTTATCGTTTCGGTCTCACGGATGATGTTGGTACTGCCTATTTCCAAAGGGGCCATCGTTCTGGCGGAGGTGGCGGCGTGATGACGGGCGAAGCGGAGTTCCAGCCAGCACCACCATCGAATGGCACGGGCGTCGTGCTCTCTTGGTTCAGTCTCGAGGTGCCGCTCCCGCTGTCCTTAGTGACGAAGATTCGGGGATGGACAACAACGCAGGGCTGTTCAGGCGTTGCGCTATTGCAACGCGGATGCCCTTTGCCTCCGACCATGTGCGGGGCGGTTATCGAGCGTGGCTAAACGGCAACTTAGGGGCACCCGTTCGGGACACGCCCTATACGCAGCTACCCTGCAATGGTGAGTGGGTGTGGACTGGCGATCCCCATAAGAGCGGTGATGGCAGGGAGCCTGCTGCTGATCGGCCTGATGCTCGGCGGCTGTGACAATAGCAACAGCGCTCAGTGCATACGACCTCGCCGGTCTCAGCTTCGAGAGGCTTCCTGATCTGTTGCGACCTGGTCGGGCAGTGTATGTAGGTTCTGCTTCCACCTAGCGTCAAAGCATCCCCTACCACCACGAGCCAGGCGTGGCCCGTAAGTTGCGGCCCAGAGCGTCGCACGATCGCGATTTCGTGCGACCCGACCACTTCGGCGCAGATGGAGCGATCAGCGACCTAGCGCGGCTGCCAGTCGACCGTGGCGAGCGGCGATACTCGGTCCACTCGTTCCGACGTATTCACGTCCTACGTTGACGATTCCCTCCTCGGGAGCCCAAGTATCGAACTGGTCACGCGTGAGGTCGACGTCGATGTCGCCGACGCGGTTCCAGTAGTGAATGACTCCCTCGTTGACGGTACGAAGCATCTCGCCGCCGAATCGGTCGTAGACGATCATGGCGGTAACGGCGCATTGACCGAAGCTCGGCCTTTCCGGCGTCCATTCGTCCGGCCAGAATGATGTCTCGGCACACCAGTGCCGCTGAAGCTCGGTACGGAACACAGCCAGTTCGGGCCCTCGGGGATGGTCGCGCGGGATGATGGGTTCAAGCACCGACAGCTCCTCGTTCACTACCGACCGGATTGATCCTTCTAGGCTGGGGTGATGACCCGAAAGGATACCGTGGGTGTTGAGAAGGTATTCAGCAAGCCAGCAGTCACAACCGCCCCATAACGCGGGGTTCGGATCGTAAAGTGTCCACGAGAGCGGTCAACTCCATCGCCAGTCGGGGTAGACCCGAACACCGGCTATGCACCGCCACCGATGGGCCTTGTGAACTAGCCCTCAGCGAGTCGATGGGACGCATGCCGTCTGGAGAACGGCTCCCGGCCCAACTCTCGGGTCCCCACTGCCTACAGTTGCAGTTGTGCGCAGGGCTTCGTTGGTAGCGGCAACGCTGACAGCGTTGGCGCTCACAGCCTGTAGCTCGCAGGCGACCTCAAAAGTTCAAGCGTTTCCGTCTCCTTACGCCGCATCATGTGCCGTCCAGAACGCCGCGAGCCCCTGTTACACTGCACTGCAGCTTCAGGAAGCCTACGACCTCAAACCCCTGTTTTCGAAAGGTCTGGACGGCAAGGGCGTCACCGTTGTCGTCTTGGCGGAGGGGGTGTCATCCGCGCTCAGGTCAGAGCTGCGTGTATTCGACGCGGCATTCCACTTGCCAACCCCGAGCATCCGCGTCATCTCTATGGCCGGTTCCGAGACCAGACTTGGGGGATCAACCGAACTGGCACTCGATACAGAGGCCGTTCACACAATGGCTCCAGGTGCCAGCATCGTGGTTCTCGTCGTCCCCGCGAGTGCGAATCCATCGAGCATCGAGCCACAGGCTGCGGCGGTTCGATTTGCCGCAGCGCGTCGGTTGGGGCAGGTGATCACGACAAGTCTGGGCAACATTGGCGAGGCTGCCCTTGGCGCAACAACCGTTGCGGATCTTCACCAAAGCTTCCAGGACGCCGCCGATCAACACGTAAGCGTTATCGACGCGTCGGGTGACTTCGGCTCGTCGAGCCGGCAGACCCTCGCCGGGCCGGGCGGACCTGGGTGTTGCTTCACAGTACGCATGCGGGGCTACCCGGCTTCCGACCCCTCTGTCACTGCCGTGGGAGCTACTCGACTCCATCTCAACGCAACGGGCACACGGACGAGCCCCGACACAGTGGCCAACGATCAGGAGGGTGCAAGTGGCGGCGGACTATCGACCATCTTCGGCCGACCCTCTTATCAAGACTTTGTCGCGTCTGTCGTTGAATCCCACAGGGGAGGACCCGACATATCAATGAATGGGGATATCGACAGTGGCTTCGAGCTGTACGTGAACTCCACAACCCCGAATGGCGAGGGTCCCGCAGGGTGGATTTCGGTAGGGGGCACCAGCGAATCGGCACCTTTGTTCGCCGGGATTGTCGCCATCGCCGATCAAGCTGCCGGACGGCCGCTAGGCCCACTCAACCCCTATCTGTACGCCGCCTACCAACTCCACGATCACGGTGGTCTTGTGCCCGTGACATCAGGGAACAACACGGTCACAATCGAGTCTTCCAATGGGACCCCCGTCACTGTCCCTGGGTATGAAGCGGCGGCTGGGTACAACCTTGCTACTGGTCTGGGCACCGTCGACGCCGCAGAGTTGGTTGGGTCCTTGGCCCACCTGGCACAGAGTTAACAATCGACGGGGATTGTTCCTGGATCGTCGCCGGTAACGGCAAATTCTGCTCGTTGACGCATACGATTCACCATGGACGGCGGTGCCCCGATAAACCGGTGTCTAATCAACCGCTGCCCTGTCCCCGAACACCGGATTTAGGCGATCCACAAGATGACGATGACGGCCAAGTCAGAGCAGTTCATCCTTGCCTGCGTTCCCTGGCACAGCGCTCCTGCGGCGGAGCCGGTAGCGAGTCATCCGCCAGAGGAGAATAACGCCCGCTACACCCAGAAGACCCCCGGCGATGTGTCCAATAAGCACCAGCACCACACCGACAGCAACCATCGCAATCCCGATCACATAGCGCTGCCACGGTTTCGCGTGAACTAGGGCCTGTCGGATGAGTTGACCGCTACCGTAGGGCATCGGGGCTCCCTTCACCGTGGTCAGCGCCAATATGCTGATCTTGAGAGTAGGTCTCGCGCTCGTCATCTGGTGTGGCGCCCCGCTCTACGCTCGACCTTCTGGCATTTAGGGACTGCCCCAGTACACCGGCAGCAGGCGGATATCAACGTGGATGCTGCCGCGTGTCGTTGTAGTCCCCGATAATCCCGATAGTGATCATGCCCTAGTAGCACCGAGGATTCCTGTGAAATCCCCTGGTCGATCCCACCCGGGCGAAACTGACATCTTGGCCGACTGAGGTTCAGTGTCAGGAGCGCCGACCGAACTACTCCAGACCCTGATGGGTCCGTTGCAGAGCGGGGAAATGACCGAGCGCTTGTTGTTGCCCGTTGTCAGTGAGCTTGAAGCAGTCTGAGCAGGCCTTGCCATCATTGGTCCAGTCCAGTCCTGACAGAGATAGTTTGACAAGTTCGGGGACTCCTTGAAAGCTTGCGTCGTGAAGAGGCGGCGGATCGGGCTAGGCGTGGTCCTCACCGTCGGCCTCTTGGTGGCGGCGTGCTCGACGGCCTCGTCGCCAGCTACCGAGCATGTAATGCAGAAGACGCATGCGATCGGCATCTTGACCGAGACCTTCGTCGATACTCAGAGGTCCACAGTGGCGTGGGGTCCTAACCCGCAAAAGCCATCGCGAACTCTGGTGACCACGATCTTCTACCCAGCCACAGGATCACCCTCGTCCCGATCTCCAGGCATCGGGGCCACGCCGGACAGAAGCGGTGGTCCCTACCCACTCATCGTGTTTGCTCACGGACTCGGATCCGATCCACTTCAGTATGAGAAGCTCCTGAGCTATTGGGCGGCGGCAGGCTTCGTCGTGGCGGCACCGCTGTTCCCTCTGACCAACGACCACACCCCGGGTGGCCCTGATGCTGGTGACGTGGTCAATCAGCCAGGGGACATGAGCTTCGTTATCACCTCGGTGATCGATGCCTCGGCGCATCCGAATAGCGTCCTCAGCAGTCTGGTGAATCCCAATGAAGTAGGAGCCGCAGGCCACTCGAACGGCGCGATCACAACGCTCGGTCTCATCGCCAACACATGCTGCAAGGACCAACGAGTCAAGGCGGCGGTAGTGATGGCAGGCGACGAGGTTTCGTTCTCGGGCGGAACCTATGAGATGGCCAACGCTCCGCCTCTTCTTCTCGTGCACGGCACGGCAGACCAGTTGCTCCCGTACCCGTTAGCCATCGGCATGTTCAATGCCGCCCGGGGACCCAAGGGTCTCCTCACCATCCAAGGAGGTGGGCACGAGTCTGCTGCGGCTTTGTCGGCATCGTCGTCTTCGAGCGTGCTACGCACAACCACCGACTTCTTCGCGGCATATCTCCGTGGCGATCACGCGGCCTTGGCCCGCATCTCCGGTGACACCCAGGCTGGTGTAACAACGATCCGGTTCGTTCCACAGGTCGGATCGGCTGCCGTGATCCCGCTGCCGCCGACGCCGACGCTCCATCTGCACGCCTCTGTGACGCCAACTGCCAACCTCGTGGACGGACAGAAGGTGACGGTGCGCTGGAGCGACTATACGCCCGGAGCGGTCGTCAACATTCTGGAGTGCGCCCCGAGTGTGGTGCAGTCGAACAGCTCATCGGCGTGCAGTTTCTCTGGTGCCAAGATCCTTACCCCGGATCCCACCGGGCACGGGTCGGTCCAGCTTCGGATGGTCACGGGGACGGTGGGGACCGGCACTTGCGATGCGGCACACCCAGGGTGCTTGATCGTGGTCAACAATGCCAGCTCAACGGCGCCGACCGCATCGGTCAGGATCCCGATCAGCTTTGGATCATAGGAAGCCCGGACGGTATCAGCTTCATCGACCTCACCTCCGGTTCGACCAACGACGACGGTGAGCGACGAGTGCTGGCTGTTCTGGACTCGGACCGGACAGTCGAAAACAGATGCGTGCGATCCAGAGGGACTACGAGTTGCTCAGTACAGCATGGTGCGAGAAATACGACATTCCGGCTTCGTTTGCTGTGGGGCTACCCATACCACCGGCTCGGGGCACGTTATAGAGGACACGCGCGCGACTGTTGCCTGCCCATGATCGGCAAATGGAAGCGTGCGGATTACGTGCTGATCACTCAGGACGACCAGGTTCGGCGGGGTTCTGAGCAGAAGTCGGTAGATAATGAACGACGGCATATTCTCGGCCCTTACCAGCTCTTGAGGAAAGCGGCTGATTGCGTCCTGGTCTGGTCGTGTCTCTCGGATGCAGTCGACGACAAATCCTGCGTTCGCAAATGCGTTGATCACAGAAGCGAGCGGGCGACGCCAGAAGTGCTGGGTCACCTCTACATCGCCCTTCGCCCAGGTGTCCGACACGAGTTCCGTGTCAAAGTAGCCGCCGCGTTGGCTGGGAAGTGGATGGCCAAAGGGATGGTCCAGTGAGATGACGGCCCAACCACCAGGACGAAGAAGAGACGCGAACGATCTCAGCGGCACCAGCCACTCCTCCAGGTAGTGAAGGGCGAGTGAGCAGGTGATGCCGTCGACCGACTGGGATTCCAGGGGAATCGATTCGGCAAGATCTGCGACGAGGAATCGGCCACGGTCTCCGCACCTAATCCGGGCTTCCTCAATCATGGCTGGGCTCAGGTCAAGACCTATCACCTGTGCCCCTTCACCGAGCATCCACTCGCACTGAGCGCCCGATCCACAGCCAACATCTAGGACCGTCAAACCCGTGAGGGGACGAGGAATCACGGAGCGCAATGCCGGTCGCTCTAGGAGCCCATTGAATGGCCCTTCGTCGGTGGTTGCCGACCACACCGAGGCAAGCCGGTCATATACCTCACGCGTCAGTCGGGTGTGCTGTTCCTGGTTCTCTGGCTTCCAGCCATCCATGTGGGAGGTTGTACCAGATCACCGGTTGCGCAGTACCTCGGCGTTGTCCGAGGACCAGATCGGTCGGGCACCAGCTTCAGGTCCAGACAACTTTGGCCTCCGTCGCTGCAGCCTGAACGGCCGACCCATCAACCGTTGCGGTCCAGGAGATTTTCCGGTGGCATCGGATCGGAAATCGGCCGAGCAATGTCGGGCCATGCCAGACCTTTCGTCCACTGGAGACTTTCGGGGAGCACGCTGAGCGGCAACGACTATTGACATTGAGAAGGTTATGCTTGCCGAGTGGCAAGAGTCTTGAGGCGGGTGGCTCGGCCTGCTGCCGCGTTTGCGCTCGCACTCGCCGCTTCCCCTGGACTTGCAGCTTGCTCCAACAGTCAAGGACAGGGGACGACATCCAGCGGCTTTGCCGACGCCTTGGCTACACAGGTGCAGCTCTATCGGTCCGATATGCCGCAAGGATGGAGTTCGGGCTCGACAGGCCTGACATCGCAACCGGCATTACCGGATGTGAATGAAGTTGATAGTGCCCTTGCAGAGTGCATGAGCATTCCTAATCCGTGGTCGCTTTCACATGCCGAACTTAAGTCAAAGGTCTTTCACGACCCGAATGATAAAGAAGTGGCATCAGTCGTCACCGAAGTCGATGACTCAACAGCAAACGCAGAATCCCGAATGGCCGCTCTCACGAACTCGTCTTACCCTCAGTGCATGTCACTGGTAGATGGTAGCTATCTGCGTCGTATATTGGGACCTCTCCTCAAGGAGAACCCCGGAGCCGAGCTGGGTCCAGTTGCCGTGCAGGTCACTGTGAACGCGACTTCAAGTGGCGTGCGCTCCACCACCATGTCAACAGCGTTTCAAGTTGCGGACGGCAGCCACGGATCTGTCTCCGTCATTGGTCAAACAATGACTCTTCAGGAGGGTCCTGTTGTTTCGAGGGTGGGCATCGAGCTTGATTACACGGACAGCGAATCCCCTCCGGCGTTCCCTGCTTTGCTACTGAAACAATTGGTCAATGTCATCACTACTCGATTGAGCGAACGGGTGGCACTGCCCAACAGTGATGCATTTGGCGGCGGAACGGTCATCGATCCCGTGGATAATATGCCAGGCAACAATGATGGCTACGCAATACAAAACGCCCGTTGCATAGTCAACAAGTCGAATACGACGGTGTTGGCAACCGGAACATTCGCGGGCACGCAAGGCATGCCGCTTCCCGTCTTGCCCGCTGGCACGACTTACAATGTGACTGTCGCTGCGTTCGACGGCCCAGATACTGTGGACGGAGTTTCAGCATCGAACCAGCAGACCGGGTACATAAACCACGGTGGCCAGTGGTCTGTCGAAGTGCCGCTACAACCCGGCGCTCCCCCAACTTTGTGTTCGTACTCGATTGGGACCTATATCACTCCTCCTCTAGCTACCGTCGCGCCACCGGTCCCAATTCCACCGAGTCTTAACTGAGCATTTTCGGCTTTCCCACTTTGCCTGACGAGCGGCAGTGGTGCTTCCGCTGGGCAACTGGCGCAGCGGCGTGCGATTATGTCGCCAACCCGATGTTGGCCGGGAACACCAGCACCTGGTCTTCTGACCCGGAGTCACTGCGCTTTCTCCTACCGTTGACCGAATTGAAGCAGGAGGTTGAAGCATGACGAATGCCATCGATCCAGCCGTTCCACCGAGCGGTACCGGTTGCGTGGAGTGTCTCGATTCTGGGGGCTGGTGGCTCCATTTACGACGGTGCACGGAGTGCGGCCACATTGGGTGCTGTGACGAGTCGTTGAGCAAGCATGCGACCGCGCATGCGACCTCGTCAGGTCACCCTGTCATCCGCAGCTTCGAGCCGGGCGAGGATTGGTTTTGGAGCTATCGAACAAACCAATACACGGAAGGGCCTCCTCTTGCACCCCCGCAGCATCATCCCCTCGACCAACCCGTGCCTGGGCCGGAGGGACGGGTCCCCGCCAACTGGCAGGACCTTTTGGTGTGATGGTGACGATGCGACGGTTGTGTGAAGCCCAACGGGCCCGTGTTCACGGACGCAGCAAGGCTGCGAGAGCTTCGGGGTCGAATAGTGATTGCGGATCCACTTCATGGCCATCGAGCAGGGCAGCTGGAGTCCCCTGTGGATCCTGTTTCTGGAACGATTGGTCGACCTCGACCGCCCACGCCTCGTACCGCCCCTCCCTGAGGCCGGTCACGTAGGCCGAGCTGGTCAGGCCGACCCGACGTCCCAGGGCGGTCAGATCGGCGATGGTGAAGCCACCGCTGTTCTCGGCCGGTTGATGCGCGAATAGCTCACGGCGTAGCTCGTCGAAGCGAGCGGACTCTGCGGCCAGGGCCAAGGCGTTGTCCGCCCGTACCGACTCATCGCCGAGGAAGCATCGCATCCGGTACTCGATCGCCACGTCACCTTTTGTCACCTCGTTGCGCAGAAGGGCCCCGGAGGCTTCCTCGAATTGTCGGCAATAGGGGCACTGCGGGTCCTCGAACAAAATGAGCCGCCGCGGAGCGTTTGCGTTGCCGATCAACACGCCGCCCTCTGGGGTGTGGTTTGAGGGTACGGGTGGCTCGTGGAGAGTGTCCATGCCAAGGTCTACCTCAGGTCTTGCCGCCTCCCAACGCGCTCTCCCGTGCCTGCTCAAGGAGTCCCCGGGCTCGGTCGGCGTCACCCTAATCCTGACGTGGTTTGGAAGAGCAGGTTGGGCCCGTGTATAGGCCTTGCATCGGAGGTTTACACTAGAGAAGTGTGAGTGCCTGGAGTGCTCAGGCAGGCCGTGGGAGACCAAAGTGGCAGAAGGCGCAAAGCTCAATGGGCACCATCGGGCGACCGTAGAGAAGATCTTCCAGCACCCGGTCAGCCACAACATCCAATGGCATGACGTTCTGTCCCTACTAGAGAGTGTGGCCGAGGTCACCGAAGGGCACGACGGGCGTTACAAAGTGACCTTGGGGCCTGAAACGGAGACGCTGGATGCTCCACTGGGACACGATGTCGATGAGCAAATGGTGATCGACCTTCGTCGAATGCTGAAGGGTGCAGGGATCACATCGGTATAGATCAAGCCACTCCAGCCTCCAGAAAGGGCCAGTGTCGTCCTAGAGACCCGATTCGACCGTAATCCGTCCCGTGGCCGCCGCCTGCTGCAGCGCCTCGTAGTCGCGCTCGTTCTGATCGGCATACACCTCGGCGAAATCAGCGATCGCCCGGTCGAAGGTAGGTCCGTTCCCCAAGTAGCTGGCAATGGCGATGCGGTCTCCTGAGCGGGCGTGAGCTCGGGCGAGCGCCTGAGCGCAGACTCCTGAGTATTTGGTGAGACCTTGCGGTACGGACCCCTCGACCTCGAAGGAGCCCTTCCAATCCCGGAGTTGTCGTATGTAGAAGTCACGGTTCACACCGTCGGGTCCCTCTGCCTGTTGCCAGCCAAGAAAGATGTCGCTGGCCGCCTGCATAAGGTGCTGGCCCGCCACCACTCGTTCCCCGTGATTTGCGTAACCGCTCTTGCCCACGAACTCCTCGAGCACTGACGCCTCGGCTTCCTTGGCCTGGAGGAAGAGTGGATCGTTGTTGTCCAGGCCGACCAGCAGAAGTATCCAGGCTCGGGTGCCCACGCTGCCCACTCCCACCACCTTCCGGGCGATCTGCAGGAACTCGAACTGCTCGAGCAGATGGCGTCGGTCGGTCTGGAGACTCCGGCGGTAGCCGCGTACGAGACTGTGAAACGACTCTCGGAGCGCGTCGCTTTCGAGTTGGGGGAACAACTCCTCGACCGGCACGATGAGGGGAGGGTCGCTCACGATCTGGAGTTGGCCATCGACAGTTGTGGTGAGCTTGGCGAGGGCCTGAATGCTGTCCCGGGTGCGGGCCTTGGAAACTATCTTGGACGTACGAGCGGCCATTCGTTTGTCGGTCTTCGACCCCGTCGTACCGGCAGTGGCCTCGAGCTCGGCGAGGAGGGCAGCCACGTCGATATGCGAGTACCACACGTCCAGCGTTGCCATCCCGGCCAGCCGAGCCATCTCCTGGCGGTAGCTGGCCCCGACCTCGACGGCCGCAGTTCGAGCCTCTTTGGCGGTGAACTCCCGGTCGCGTGCGGCAATGACCACACTCGCGGCCAGTCGCTTCACGTCCCACTCCCAGGGGCCGGGGAGGGTCTCGTCGAAGTCGTTGACGTCGAACATCAGGGCCCGTTCAGGCGAGGCAAACAGTCCGAAGTTGGACAAGTGGGCATCGCCGCATATCTGCGCCTTGAGCCCCGAACGGGGCGTGGAGGCTAAGTCCGAGGCCATCACCAGCGCCGCACCACGGAAGAAAGTGAACGGCGAGACGAGCATTCGCCCGTACCGGATTGGGACCAGCTCGGGTACCCGGGTAGTGGCCTGGCGCTCGAGCAGCGCTACCGGGTCCGGGCGGTCAACCCCTGGTCTGAACTCCGCCTGAGAGGAGCGCGGGGCCCAGTTACGAGCCTCCTTGCCATTCTTCGCTCGCTCCTCCGAAGTGAGGTGCCGCACCTCCTGGCCGGTTGGACCTGCGTTCTCCGTCTGATTGGTCATGGCTCCCCCGATCCTGGTTGGAGCGCCGTGCGTGCGCAGCGTCCATCATGCTCCAGCGGTTACGGCCTGCGCATCGTGGAGAACCAGCTCTCGGCTGGATGACGGCAAATCCGTGCCCGGGACGCAGTCGGAACGTCAATGGCCCGAGATCCGCCCTAGGCCCGAGAAGGATCCGCCCTAGGCCCGAGAAACATCCGCCCTGACTGGTAAAAGCCCTGCCCACCAAGACCAATGCGACGACGCTCCCTACCGTTCTCGGGACTCGATGCCACCGCTGGCGCCCCGAGCGACCCATAGGTAAAGACGAGAGCGTTCGATGTCCCCGTGTCGGTCGTGATGGTCACAGAGGTAGATGAGGTCGACCCTCTGTCCGGGGGAATAGTGACGGTACAGGTCGTCTGATCGGGACAGTCCACAGGCGCCATCTGGCCGCCTATCTGTGCGCTGATGTGACCGGACGAGCTCAAGAAATTCGATCCGGTCACAGTCACCACCTGGCCGGCCTGACCGCTCGCCGGCGCCAGGGCCGAAAGCGCGGGAGCTCCGCCGGGCTCTGCCAGCGTCGTCGAGGTGGACGGGGACGACACCCCGCCATTTCCTGAAGACGTGGACGAACGCCCACCGTGTCCTGAAGTAGTGCCCGCCGAGCCGCTCGGTGCCCTAGCGCGCGCAGGCCCGGGGGATCCGGTGGTCGCCGTCACCTGACCGTCGGGGTGTCGGTCACCATCTTTCGCGGTACCGACCAGGGCAGCCACCATTACGACGAGGACGCCGGTGGCGATAGCGATCGCCCATCTCAATCGACGTTCACCGGAGCCCGATTGTCGGGTCCGGCGTCGGGGGACTCCAGTGGGAGATTGGGTGAAGCCGGCGCCGCCGGGCGGATGTGGGAACCCCGCCCATCGGATCTCGGGAGCCGCCAACCTCTCGTTTGCCGCTACCGGCACGGTGGGAACGTGGCCCGCGTGCGGTGTTGTCGGCGGCACTCGTGGCACATGTGGCGCAACGAGTGCGGTGACCGGTTGGTCGGTGGCCCTGTACACACGGAGCACATCCGGCCGGCCCCGGCGTGGCTCCGGGCCGTCCCCCGTCTCGCGAGAGCGGCGTGCCGCCTCGGCAATGGCCGCCAACGCCTGGCGGCTTAGTTTCTGGTCACTCTGGTTTCCCGGTCTGCGTCCTTGCACGATTCCCTCCGAAGGGATCCTGTCTGGCGTTCGCGGCACCGCATCAGGACTCGACCGCCTTCCAAAGATCGCCCACGACGGGCCTAGCGGCGCACCCCACCCCTCCGGTCTGACCTGGAACATCGGTTCGCGGCTGTGAAACCGGACGAGCCCAATGTGCTCCTGCCCCCACTCGCGAGCAAGATTCCAACGCCTGATGCACACGAATCGGTGGCCAACACCACCTCCTCGGGGATTCGGCCTGACCGTTGCGTGGTCACCTTGCCAGTGAGCGTATTGATCGCAATCGGCCCCGCACACCCCGCGACGCTGGGTGCCTGGATAGAGCCCGCCGCATTAGCTCGTCGGTTATTCGTTCGACTTCACGTTCAATGCTGGAAAGAAGTTGACCCACGGCGGTTGAACTGCCAGGGTTCTCCGTGAGCTCGTCCAACTGTCTCCGTTGCCGGTCGCGTTCGATGATGAGATGTTCGTCGTCGATCACCGTGTAGTCAGTACCAGCACCCAGGACCTCTTGAATCGGGTTGCTGGATTGGGTCAAGCCCAAGCCCACTGGATGCGTACTCATCGGAATGAAACCGACCGGTCCCAGTCCGGTCTTGAATAGGAGATGGCCGCCATCTCCCCAGAAGACTTCATCCCGACCATCCGTAGGGGGGCAGTGCCGGCAGACGCCAACTCACCTTCTTGTTGGGTGGTCGAGTCCCATCGGTGATCACAAGTGCGACACCGAAGTCGGACCAATCCGCGGTAGGTGTGACGTGCGCTGTGCTCAATGGCCAGCACCGGTCGGACGCGGGAAGATTCGCACTGGGGACACGAAGGATACGTCGGCATAAGTCATTCCTCCTCGGAATGAAGGGGGATTGTCAAGGTCCAACGGAGGTCACAGTAAGCACAGTGGCAAGTGTCTGCCGTTGGGAATGGTCGGTCATCCTGGTAGTCCCACACTGGGCGTTCAATCTGCACAGCACTTGAACCACAGTAAGGACAAGAAAGAGTAAGGAGCATGAACAGGCTTCTCCGCGGAGTGTGTCGAGTGATTCCGGTTAGGTGGTCAGTCATTGCCCCGAGGCCAACGACCAACGGATCGGAAGGTCCCCGTGTTATGTACCCGCGCACGAACGTCCAAAACCCCTAATCAGATTCGAGGCAAAGAATCCTGGCCGGGCCGGGGCCCTCACAGACCCAGGTCAGTAGGTCATGAGGAAGCCTGGACCTGCCCGGTAGCCGAGACCACATACGACAGACCTGGCAGAACGGGGGCATCGCAGTTCGAGGGTGGCCCAGGTGATGGTCACGCAGGTGCCTACAACCAGCCGTGCCTGCCCTGCTCCCGGCAGGCCGGAGCGTTTCGCACCCCTCAAGGGGGAAGCCCAACCTGTCGATGGAGGGACGACGGGCTCGGACCACAGGTCATCCTCACGTTCCGGGTCCCTGGCGAACATGCAAAACGGCTCCGGCGGTTGGAGACGGCGAGAACGATAACAAGTACCTGCCGATGCAGCAACCAGTGGGCTTTACGGACACAGCGATGCGGGCATCCGCCGGTGGGAGGACACGGTGACCAGTGTGATCGAGTCCCGGGTCGATCCCGGACCTGCCGAACTCGATCAGGCCCCCGGTATGCACCGCTCCTACTCGGTGCCGGCGCCGACAACGTCCCGTTTCTACGTTTCCGTGCGGTGGAAGTTCGGCCTCGCCGTCACCTTCGCCGCGGCGTGGCTGGGATTCTCGATCTGGCTCTCCATCCCCTGGATCGCCGGACTCGCCACACACATCTCGCTCGCCGCTTCCATCGTCATCGTCACCCTGCTGGCATTCCTCCCGGGGTTCGTCGTGGCCCTGCTGTTCGCCTCCCTCGTGATGGACAGGCAGCCGTCGTTCAAAGTGACATCACCGACAACGGGCGTCACCGTGCTCATCGCCGCCCGAAACGAGGAGGGTGCGATCAGTGACACCGTCCACTCCCTGGCGAAGCAGGACTACGCCGGCCGATGTGCCGTCATCCTCGTCGACAACGGCTCTACCGACAGAACGATCGCAGTCGCCCGGGAGGCGGCGGCTGAGGCCGACCTCGACCTGGAGATCGTCTCCGAAGGAGAACCCGGCAAGAACCACGCTCTCAATACGGGTCTCGCCCACGTAACGACGGACTTGGTGATCACCGTCGATGCCGACACCCTGCTACAACGCTCGGCGATCCGACTGCTGGTCGCTCGACTCGAGTCGTCGCCCCCCGAGGTCGCCGCCGTGGCCGGGTGTGTGCTCGTGCGCAACAGCCGGAGCACGTTCTGGAGCCGGCTCCAAACGTGGGACTACTTCCTCGGGATCGCATCGGTGAAGCGGATGCAGGGCCTCTTTCAGAGCACCCTCGTCGCCCAGGGCGCCTTCAGCCTCTACCGTGCAACACCCCTTCGGGCCGCCGGGGGATGGCCCGATGCCATCGGCGAGGACATCGTCCTCACCTGGAAGATCATGGAACAAGGCGCCCGGATCTACTTCGAGCCCCTTGCCGTCGGGTTCACCAGGGTGCCGGAGACCTTTACGGTCTTCGCCCGGCAGCGATCGCGCTGGTCCCGGGGGATGATCGAGGGCCTGCGCACCGTGCCCCCCTGGCGCCAGCAGCACGGGCTGGCCAAGGTCTTCACCGGGCTTGACGTTGCCATCCCGTTCCTCGACGCCGCCTATGTATTCCTTTGGATCCCGGGCCTGGTGCTGGCGTGCTTTGGCGAGTTTTGGATCGTGGGTCCGATGACGATCGCCGTCATCCCCCTCACCCTGGCCGTCTACGCCGTGCTCTACCACTACCAGAACAAGCGGGTCTTTCAACCGCTCGGGCTCCGGGTCCGGAGGAACCGGCTCTACTTCTTCCTCTTCGTGGTGATCTACCAACTGTTCATGTCGACGTTCTCGGTCGTCGGCTACATACAGGAGCTCACTGGACGGAACCGTCGCTGGAAGTGACCGGACAACCGCCCCGGGGAACGTATTTCAGGCGCTCGGATCGACGGCGGAGCCGAAGCCCTACTCCTGGACAGCCAGGGCCACGTCGGTGGCTTTGACCAGGACGGTCACCTCCGATCCTGCAGCCAATCCGAGTTCTTCGGCTGCTTCACGGGTGATGGCTGAGGTGATCACGTCACCGCTCCGCAGCTCGACCTTCACGGTGGAGATGGACTCACCGTGGTGGACGTCGGTGACGACGCCGGGGAGCTGGTTCCTGGTGCTGAGTTTCATCGGCCCACCATGCCAGACCCGGCAGCGACCCGCTAGCGCTGGTCATCGCCGTAGACGTCGATCTGGGTGGCCTTCACCGACGCCCACACGGGGGATCCGTCGGTTAGGCCTAGCTCGGCCAGGGACACCGCGGTGATCTCCGCCGCCATCCGGATCGGCGCGTCGAGCAGTACTCGCACCCGGTCGCCCATGAGGTGGACCTCGGCCACTCGTCGTGGCCCACGTGTTGCGCGGACTCCCCTCGGGGGCGCTCGAGGTACAGCGCTATGTCCCGGGGGGCAACCACGGCGAGCGTCTCACCGTCCACCGGACTGGCCACCTCGAGGTTCGACCGTCGGGGAGCACCAGATTGGTACCGCGTCCCCGGCCCCGGAGCAGGTTGAGTGCCCATGAGTTGGGCCACATAGTGGGTGCGGGGCCGGGTGGTCACGGCTTCGAGGGTGCCCTGCTGCACGATCCGCCCGGCCTCGACGATGACCAGACGGTCGGCGATGGCGGCGGCGTCGAGCGGGTCGTGGGTGACCAGCACGCACGATCCACCGAACTCGCCAAGGTGGCGGCGGAGCTGGTGCCGGACCGATCCGCGGGTCGAGACGTCGAGGGCAGCCATGGGCTCATCGAGGAGCAGGAGCCTCGGGTCGGTGGCCAGGGCCCGGGCCAGGGCCACCCGTTGGGCTTGGCCGCCCGAGAGCCGCCGGGGTTTGGACTGGGCCTTGTCGCCCAGCTCCATCCGGTCGCAGCCACTCCGTGGCCAGCCGCTCGGCGTCGGCCTTGGAGCTGCCCCGGCTCCGGAGCCCGAAGGCCACGTTGGCCAAGACCGTGAGGTGAGGGAAGAGCAGGTACTCCTGGAACACCATGGCGCACGGCCGACGTTCCGGCGGGATGAGCACGTTCGAGGCCGGGTCGTCGAGGACCCGGCCGTCCAGGACGATGCGGCCGGCCGACAGTGGCTGCAGCCCGGCCAGGGACCGGAGGAGCGTCGACTTCCCACTGCCGTTGGGTCCGAGCACGGCCACCACTTCGCCGTCGGCCACCTCGAGGTCGAGACACTCTTCGAACGTCCCCACGATGACCCCGCACCTCGGCGACGAGACTCACGAGCTGATCGCTCCCAACCACCGTCCCCGCAGTGACACCAGCACCACGATGGAGATGGCCAGCAGGGCCAGGGACAGGGCGATGGCGACGGGTTCGTTCTCCTGTAGGGCCAGGTACACGGCCAGTGGAAGGGTCTGGGTCCGCCCCTGGATGTCGCCGGCAAAGGTGATGGTGGCACCGAACTCGCCCAGGGCCCGGGCCCAGGTGAGCGCGGCGCCGGCCACCAGGGAAGGCGAGATGGTCGGGAGGGTCACCCGACGGAAGGTGGTCCAGCGGTTGGCGCCCAGGCTGGCTGCCGCTTCCTCGTAACGGCCGTCCATGGACCGCAGGGCGGCCTCCACCGTGATGATGAGGAATGGCATGGCCACGAAGGTCTCGGCCAGCACCGCCCCGGCGGTGGAGAAGGTCAGCTGGATACCGAACCAGTCGTAGAGCAGCCGTCCCGAGGAGGCCGTCGCGTCCGAAGGCCAGGAGCAGGGCCACGCCGCCCACGACCGGCGGCAGCACCATGGGCAGCGTGGTGAGGGCCCGCACCAGGTTGCGCCCGGGGAGACGGGTCCGGGCCAGCACCCAGGCCAGGGGGACGCCCAGCACCAGCGAAAGGGCCGGTGGCCCACAGGGAGCAGATGAGCGACAGCTTGAGGGCATCGACCGCCACCGGGTTGGTGAGGTCGGACCACAGGGTGGACCAGGGGGCCTTGCTCAGGAGCCCGATCAGGGGGATGGCCAGGAACGCCACCGTGAGGGAGGCGACGGCCAGTACGAAGACCGGGGGGCGACGACCCCGGGTGGGGGAGGTCATCGATGGCACCGGCGCCAGGTCTCGGCCGCGGTCAAGTGGCGGCAGGAAGCTGGCCTGGTGCAGCACCTTCTGGGCCGACGGGCTGAGCACGAAGGCGATCCACGCTTGGGCCAGTGGCTTGTTCTTGGTCGACTTGACCACGGCGATGGGATAGCTGGTGGTCACGTTGACGGAGCTCGGGATGGGAACACCTTCGCCCTGGGCGCCGACACTCTTGGCATTGGTCACGTAGACAATGGCCGCCTCGGCATCACCGGTGGTGACCTCCGACAAGGTCGTGTCGACGTCCTGGCCGAGGGTGACCTTTGACGTGGGGATCGTGACGTGGGCGTTCTTGAGCGCCTGCTTCGGCCGTGGCCCCGCACGGCGCGCTGGACACACAGATGGCCACCACGTTGGCCTTGTTCAGGTCGGCCAGAGAGTGGATGCCCAGCGGATTCCCGGGTTTCACCACGATCTCCAACGAGTTGCGGGCGAAGATGACCGGCGTCCCCTCGATGTCACCGGATTTCTGCACGGTCTGCATGTCCCCGGGGGAAGCGGAGGCGAATACGTCGGCCGGTGCCCCTTGTTGGATCTGGGTGGCCAGCGTGCCCGACGAACCGAAGTTGAACGCCACGGTGGTCCCGGGATGATCGGACTGGAAGGTGGCGCCCAGCTGTGTGAACGCCTTGGTCAGCGAGGATGCCGCCGACACGGTGATCGACCCGGTGACCTTCGGGCGTGCTCGTGGTCGTGGTGGAGGTCGACGACGAACTCCCGCAGGCGGTGAGGGCCAGGGCCAGAACGGCGACGCTCCCGGCGATGAGCCAGGGCTCGCCGGACGGCCGTGGGCGGTCGGGTCGGTCATTGCGGTGCGGTACCTCCATGATCACGTCGGTGGACTTGACGACGGCGGTGGCCAGATCGCCCTCTTGGAGCCGGAGGTCGTCGACCGCCTCCCGGGTGAGGAGCGAGACGATGCGGAAGCGTCCGGCCCGGATCTCGATGATGGCGGTCAGTGCGTCACGCTCCACTCTGGTCACCACGCCGCTGAAACGGTTGCGGGCCGACTGGGTCAGGAGCTGCTCGGGCTGGTAGGCGTCCTGCTGCTCCCGGACGAAGCGGGCCAGCGAAGCGCCATCGACCATCCGGTGCCCGCCCTCGGAGCGCACCGTCTCCAGCCGGCCCTCGTCGCACCATCGGCGCACCGTGTCGGCGCTGACCCCGAGGAGTTCCGCCAGCTGACCGGGCCGGTACTGTGCCATGACCGGTGAAGTTAGTCATCAACCTCGCAAATGTCCATTGAACGTGGCCTATTGAGTCAGTAGATACGAGGAACAAATGTCAAAGGCTATCGAGGAAGCGAGGATTCATCCTGCTGTCCGCATCTCGCCGTCCTCGGCGCGCTGCCACGTGCCTGAGCGGCCACCGGTCTTGCGCCACAGGGTGAGCTCTTCGATGGAGGTGAGCGGATCGACGTCGAGCAGACGGCTGGAGCAACACCAGGGCGGCGGCCGTGCAGGCGGTGAGGGCCTCCATCTCCACCCCGGTGCGGTCGGTGATGGTGGCCTCGGCGATGATCCGAAAACCGTCCGCAACCTGACGGACGTCGACGGCCACGCCGTCGAGGCGGATCGGGTGGCAGAGGGGGACGAGGGACGACGTCTGTCTTGGCGGCCAGGATCCCGGAGAACCGGGCCGCTTCGAGCAGATCTGAGCCGACCGCCGGATCGGCGAGCACGGCGGACACATCGGCCGTGGTGCGGACCGAGCACCGGGCCTCGGCGATCCTGAGGGTGGGCACCTTGCCGGTGACATCGACCATGTGGGCCTTGCCGTGCTCGTCGACATGGGTCAGCCGCCCGCCCTCGGGCCAGACGGTCCGGCCACCGTCATCCGCCCGACACCGGCGGGATGACGGCCACCTCGTCGTCGTCGGCCACCGGGATGCGCAGGCGGTGGCCGACTCCCCGTTGACCCAGATCCTCGAGGTGGCCAGCCACGCTCGGTGAACGCGGCGCCGTAGAGGGACTCGGCCGCGGTCAGCACCTGCTCGACGGTAGCTCCCGGCGATGTCGGCACGGGCCACACCGGCGGCCTCTCGCGCCGGCCCGAAGAGCCGGAGGTGGGCCATGGCTAGCCTCCGATCATCGACATGGATCGAGCCGGTCGGAGGAACCCCGGATCGTTGATGCCGTGTCCGGCCTGCTTGCCCCAGACTGCCGCTCGCAAGTGGAACTCCAGATCGCCGTCGGTACCCTCATGGCGCAGGAGCTCTCGGAGCTCGTGCTCGTCGTCGGAGAAGAGACAGTTGCGCACGGCGCCGTCTGCGGTCAGGCGGAGACGGTTGCAGGTACCGCAGAAGGGCTGGGTCACGCTCGAGATGAGCCCGATCTCCCCGCTCCGTCGACGAACCGGAAACGCTCGGCCGGCGCCGGACCGCGGGTCGATCGGCCGGTTCGAGGGGCCACGCCGCCGCGATCCGGTCGAAGACCTCCCGGCCGGGCACCAGCTGGTCGCGTTCCCACCGACCCTGGGCGTCGAGTGGCATGAACTCGATGAATCGGACGATCCGGCCGGTCTCCCGGGCGAAGGCGGCGAAGTCGAGGATCTCGTCGTCGTTCTGTCCGCGCAGCAGGACGACGTTCACCTTCAGAGGGGTGAGGCCGGCCTCCTCGGCCGCGTCCATGGCCGCCAGGACGGTGGCCAGCTCGCCGTGCCGCCGGATGGCGGCGAACCGTTCCGGCCGCAGGGAGTCGCAGCTGATGTTCACCCGGCGCAGGCCCGGCTGCGGCCAGTGCGCCGCCTGGTCGGCCAGCAGCATGCCGTTGGTGGTGAGCGCCAGGTCCTCGAATCCCAAGTGGCCAGGCGACCCACCAGTGTCGGGAAGCCCTTTCCGCACCAGCGGCTCGCCGCCGGTGAGCCGGATCGAGGTGACGCCGAGGGAGCGGGCCACGCCGGCCACTCGGACGATCTCGTCGAACGACAGCACCGTCGGTACGGGGCAGGAAGGTCATTCCCTCCTCGGGCATGCAGTAGGTGCAGCGCAGATTGCAGCGGTCGGTCACCGAGATGCGCAGATCGTCGTGGACCCGGCCGAACCGGTCGACCAGCTGGCCGTCGGTGGGCATCTCCGGCAAGGCCGGGAGCCCGGCCGGAGCACCGGACCCGGTTCCGGTGCCGTCGGGGGGGTGGCGGTGATGCCGACGGGCACCGCGGTCACCATGGCGGACCGCCGATCGTCTGTCCCGATGCGCGAACCTCGGGATCGGTGAGCAGCACGGCGACCGGTCTCCCCGGCGGCGACGCCCCCGCCGTCGGGGAGGACAGCCAGGGCGTTGGCCTCGGCCATGGCCAGCAACTGGTGGGAGTCCTGTCCGACCATCGGTCGCAGTCGCCACCGTCCGTCCGCGTCCAGCGCACCGCGGCCGCCGGACGAAGTGGATCTTCCCGTCGGACGTCCGGGCCAGGTCGGCATTCGGTCACCGCCGGGACGACCACCCGGTGGAGGACATGGTGGCCGGCGATGCGGCGAACACCTGGTCGGACGAAGAGCTCGAAACTGACCATGGCCGAGACCGGATTGCCGGGCAGCCCGAAGACCGGCGTGAGCGATCCCTCGAGGGTGCCGAAGGCGAACGGCTTGGCCGGCCGGATGGCCACCTGCATCCACCGCATGGTCCCCCCGCTTCGCTTTTCCAGGACCACCTTCACGATGTCGAGGTCTCCGACGCTCACTCCGCCGCTGGTGACGATGGCGTCGCAGTCGACGCGGCCCGGTCCAGTGCGTCGCCCAGTTCGTCCTCGTCGTCTCCCACGATCCCGAGGTCGACCGCGTCCCAGCCTTCACGGCGCACCAGGGCCAGAAGCGTGTGGCGGTTGGCGTCGCGAATCTGGCCGGGGGCCAACGGTCCGGGACCCGAGACGAGCTCGTCGCCGGTGGAGAGGACGCCGACGCGGGGTCGGGGATGAATGCGGACCTCGTCGAGCCCCTGGTTGGCCAGGACCCCGAGGTGACCGGGTGTCAGGACGGTACCCGCCTCGATCACGACGTCGCCGATGCGGACGTCCTCTCCGGCATGCCGGACCGCCTCCCCAGCGACCAACGGGTGATCGATCACGACCACGGTGCCATCGTCTTCGTGCGAGCAGTCCTCGAGCATGCACACGGCGTCGGCGCCGGCAGGGAGTGGAGCCCCGGTCATGATGCGGGCGGCCTGACCCGGACCGATCGGCCGGTCGAGCGACGAACCGGCCATGATCGATCCCACGACGTCCAGGCGCACCGGGGTCCGGTGTCGGCCGCGGGGTGTCATCCGCTCGGAGGGCGTACCCGTCCCTCGACGAGTTCGACGAAAGGCGGGACCGGCTCGGTGGCCGTCACCGGCGCGGCGACCACGCAACCCAGGGCCTCGTCGATGGGGACGAAGCGAGGTGTCCCCGGCCGGCAGGCTTCGAGCACGAGCGCCTGGGCTTCGCCCAGGGGCATCATGTCCCGACGTCCTCGGCCTCGTGGGAGCAGACGCTCCAGTCGGTACCGCCCGCCCAGGTCTCGCGCTTCCAGATGGGGACGGTGTGCTTGAGGGTGTCGATGCAGTACCGGGCAGCGTCGAAGGCCTCGGCACGGTGCGGGGTCGAGACGGCCACCACCACGGAGACCTCGCCCACTTCCAGGCGACCGATCCGGTGGAGCAGGGCCAATCGACCCACCATCGGCCACCGCTGCCGGGCCGAGCCGGCCACCTGTTCCAGGCGGGAGACGGCCTGCTCGGGGTACACCTCGTACTCGAGGGCCGTGACCCCGGGGCGACCGTCGGAGAAGTCGCGGACGGTGCCGCAGAAGGTCACGATGCCGCCGCAGTCCGGGCGCGACACCCAGTGGAGGGCATGTTCCACTGGGAGCGGCGCGGCGGATACGGCGATCCAGTCCTGTTGATCAGATCGCAGCGGTGGCCGGGCCACGTTCTCGCCATCGATCACATTCTCACCATGGGGCGATTGGTCGGTAACAGGCGCGTCGGGAGGTGTCACTCAGAACAAGGCTACCCCTCACCCCCTGCAACGGTGCAGCGGGTCAATGGGGAGTGCCCCCGGTTAGAAGATCCAAGGCATGGGGGACGACGTCGAGAATGGCTTCGATCGACTCGGCTGCCCCCTTGGGGGAACCGGGAACATTGACAATCAGGCATGAACCGACGGTTCCGGCGATGCCACGCGAGAGCCGTCCGAGAGCGCTGGCAGCCCGGATGGCCTCAGAGAGGCCCGGCGCTTCGCGTTCGAGCACGGTCCGGGTCGCCTCGGGGGTGAGGTCAGTCGGCGAGAATCCGGTGCCTCCTGTCGTGATGACGAGACCTTCGAATCCGGCGGCCAGTTCCCTCAGGGCGGCAGCCACAGGAGCTACACCGTCCGGTACGGTACGGCACTCGACCACCTGAAAACCTCCAGTGGTCAAGAGAGAGACCAATGCGGGACCGGAACGGTCCTCCCTCATGCCCGCACTGACTGTGTCCGATACCGTCAGCACCTTGGCGTGATGCGACATGGAGGTGATGGTAATGCGGGCTTCACAACGAAATCGCCGGTTCCACACCCGGAATCAGATGTGCGTGTGGCCGCATCCTCTGCGCTGACGGAAACGGCGAGGCGAGCGGAGCTACGGTGCTGGAAGTAGACAGGGCGGCAAGATCAAGACGGGAGCAACCCATGTGGACTCGGGGCATCATCGGCGTTGTGCTCTGTCTCGTTGGGCTGGTATGGATCGGACAGGGCACCAACGCCCTCAGTGGATCCAAGATGATGAGCGGACATGGCCAGTACACCCTTCTCGGCATCGTCGTGCTGCTGGTTGGTCTGGCCTTTCTCGTCTGGGCGGCTTGGGTCCGCCGTCGACGAGTCGGCAATCAGTCGGACCTCTAGTCCGGCGACGGTCTACACCACTACGTGGGCGAAGACGATCCCTGCTCGCTCGAGACTGCGTCTTCCTGCTTCAGCCATCCTGAGGCGTGCCGTCTCGCCCATGACTCGGTAACCCAGCCCTTGAAGATCGATCGCAACGCGTCGCGGTGGGTGAGAGCAAACATGATGTGGCTAAAGACGACGATGAAGATGGCCAGGGCCAGCACGTCGTGGACGAAGGTCGCACCGGTGCGCCAGTCGAGGGGAAAGAATCGATACCACTTGAGGATGGAACCCGTGGCGAGCATCACCACGATGGCACCTGCGGTGAAGAGAGCGTTGAGCTTCTGGCCCGGGTTGAACTTGTCCGGTTCGGGTATCCGCCGGCGCCCGAGCGACCACAGCCAACGAATCTCGCTTGCGGTCCAAAGGTTGAACCGTCGGACGTCATTGCGCAGGCGTTCTCCCCACGGACCTGCCAACGAGATGATCAGCGGGATGGGCAGTGCCACTCCCGACCACGTGTGGATGTTTTCGACGAGGACCCGGCGCCCGACGAATTGGTCCACCTGCACGAAGTACAGCGGTAGGGCGGTGGCCATGAGGATGCCGAAGAGAACGGCATTGGCCCAGTGAGCAGCCCGCTCCACCCGATCGAACCGTAGGATCCGGCGTGAACCGATCAAGGACCGGCTTGCCTGAGCAAGAACTGGCGAGCCGCTAGCGTGATCAGTCAACGGGTTGCTCGGTACCGCCGTTGGAGCTGCCGATCCAGCCGTCGACGGCGTACCCGTTCTGCTCCCAGTAGCCCGGTTCGACTTGGTCCACCACCCGTATGGCTGACAGCCACTTCAGCGACTTGTAGCCGTACATTGGGGCTACGTACAGCCGAACGGGCCCGCCGTGCTCGGTGGTGATCGGGGCTCCGAGCATCCGATAGGCGACGATGACGTCGGGACGGTGGGCTTGGTCGAGGGTGAGACTCTCGGTGTCCAGACCGTCGTAGGAGTCGAATGCGAGGGCTATGGCTTCGGATCGAACCCCGACCAGGTCAAGGACGTCGGACAGCTTGACCCCCTCCCAGTGGACGTCGGGGACCCTCCAGCCGGTCACACACTGGAAGTCCTTCACCAGCTTGGTTTTCGGCATCGACTTGAGGTCGTCGAGGGTGAGGGTCACGGGGTGGTCAACGAGTCCGGTGACCTGCAGGCGATAGTCGGAATCCGAGATGTACGGGAACGAATTGGTCACGGTGTAGATCCGAAAGCGGTCTCCTCCGGGCAGCAAGCCACCGAGTCCCGAACCGAGCGCGCTCCCGACCACGTTCTGGATCCGTGCCCCGAACACGATGCCGGCCGCGCCGGCGGCGACCATACCGACAAATACCCGCCGCCCTACCCGCTTCGGACGATCCGATGGGAGGATCCGCTGCTCTACCACAGGATCATCGTAGGAGACGATCCGTTGGAACCGGTGTCGCCTCCTGGCTAGCCGCAGAATGGAGAACTCCTGCCCATCGCCAATGTGAGCGCGGTACAAGGGACCAGCTCTCACCGGTCGGGGCAGCATCACATTGCCGGTGGTGCGGAGGTCGGCGAGGCTCCTTGATGCAGACCGGAGTAGGCCATCCAAGGCGATCGGATGCCGGACCTGCCCCCAGTCTGGGCAGCACAGTCATCCACGACCGAAGGACGGGGCTCGTCGACAAAACATCGCCAGGTTTGTCGTCGTCACCCGGCCGAGGCTCGTCAAGCGGCATGGGTCTGGACACTCGTAGAGCTATAAGGTAAGATACTGGGTATGCTAACGAACTCGGAAATCTTGTGAGCGTCCGCCACGCCCTGTTGGCGCTTCTGAGTGAAGGCCCCAAGTACGGCCTTCAACTGCGCCAGGAGTTTGAGGCCCGAACCGGTGAGGTCTGGCCGTTGAACGTCGGGCAGGTGTACACCACCTTGCAACGCCTAGAGCGTGACGGGCTGGTGGAATCTGAGGACGACGCCGACGAAGGGCCCCAAAAGGGATTCCACCTCACCCCCGAGGGTCAGGATGAGCTGGCGCGCTGGCTCCATACTCCGCCTGACCTCAGCTCGCCGCCCCGTGACGAGCTGGTGATCAAGGTGATGGTGGCGCTTCGGATGCCCGGCGCCGATGTCCATGAGGTGATCCAGGTCCATCGCCGCTACCTGGTCGAGCTCATGCAGCAGTGGACCCGGCTCAAGGAGGACGAGGCCGAGTTCGACCTCGGGTTCGCCCTGGTAGTCGACGCCGAGTTGTTTCGGCTCGACGCGCTGGTCCGGTGGCTGGATGCCGCGGACGGTCGGATCAAGCGTGCGGCATCCGATCCTCCTCGACCGGAGTCATTCCCGATGCCGAAGTTGCGACGGAGAATAGGGGTGCGGCCATGAGCATGCTCGAACTGCGGAAGGTATCCAAGGTCTACGGCGAGGGCGCCGCGCAGGTCCAGGCCCTGTACGACGTCGAGCTGTGGGTCGATCCCGGCTCACTGGTGGCGGTGATGGGAGCGAGCGGATCGGGCAAGAGCACGCTGCTGACCATCGCCGGGAGCCTGGAGGCACCGACCAGCGGTGAGGTGCTCGTCGGCGGGGCACTCCTGTCCAAGATGACCCGCAACGATCAGGCCCGCATGCGTCGCCGCTCGATCGGCTACGTGTTCCAGGACTACAACCTGTTGGCCGGGCTGACCGCGGTGGAGAACGTCTCGCTCCCGCTCGAGCTCGACGGTGTCTCGGGCAGGAAGGCACAGGCGGCGGGAATGGCGGTCCTCGAAGAGCTCGGTCTTGCCGATCGGGCCTCGCACTTCCCCGACGAGCTCTCGGGTGGCGAGCGCCAGCGGGTCTCCATCGCCCGGGCCGTGGTCGGCGATCGCCACCTGCTCCTGGCCGACGAGCCTTCAGGAGCACTGGACTCGACCAACGGTGAGGCGGTGATGCGCATGATCCTCGGCGCCTGCAAGCGTGGTATGGCCGCAGTCGTCGTCACCCATGATGCCCAGCTGGCCTCGTGGGCCGACGGGTGGTTTTCCTCCGGGACGGGCGGGTGGTCGACCAGACCATGGCGCCGCCCAGCCCCGAGTCGTTGCTCCAGTCCGCTCCGCGTTCATGACCACGATGCTCGAGCGACCGCCAGCTTGAGGCACTGCCGGCCAACGGGGGCCTTCCGGCGCGACGGGCCGTGGTGCGATGGTCATGGCGTCTGTTCTGGCGCGAGTGGCGCCAGCAGTTCCTGATCCTCGCTCTCATCACCGTCGCCGTGGCGGCGACGATTGTCGGTTCGACCGTGGCGATGAACAACCCTCCGCCTAAGAACGCCGGTTTCGGAACGGCCCGGTATTCCGCGTCCTTCAGCGCCTACGACCCCCAGGCGGCGAGCGTCATCGCCAGGCTGGAGCACGCAGGCCCGGTCGATGTCATCGAGAACGAAACGCTGTCCATCCCCGGTTCGATCAACACCTACCAGCTCCGTGCGCAAGACCCCCACGGTCCCTTTGGCGGTCCGATGCTCTCCCTCCTCTCCGGTCATTACCCGTCAGGCGCGGACCAGGTCGCCGTGACCAGCGGCGTTGCCTCGGCGTTCCACCTGTCGGTGGGGGACACCTGGCGAGTCGGCGGTGAGGAGCGCCAAGTGGTGGGAATCGTCGAGAACCCCCAGAGTCTCCTCGACGAGTTCGCGCTCGTCGCACCCGGGCAGGTTACAAATCCCACCGGGATCACGGTGTTGTTCGACGACCCGGGCGCTCCGTTGAGTTCGTTCAAGGGCACTCAGGTCGAGACCCCGGGATCAGTTGCGCAGTCCAATCCAATCAATCCCGAGACGATCTCACTCGTCGCACTGGTCCTCGGGATGCTGCTCATCGCGCTGGTCTCGATCGGTGGCTTTACCGTGCTCGCACAACGCCGAATGCGATCGATTGGAATGCTCGAGTCGACCGGCGCGACTGACCGTCACGTCCGCCTCGTCGTCAGCGCCAACGGCGCCGTGGTCGGCGTCGTTGGTGCGATTCTCGGTTTCATCCTGGGCCTCCTCGTCTGGCTCATCTACCGGCCAAGTCTCGAACAGAGCTCACACCACCTCATCGGTGTGCTCGCGCTCCCGTGGACCGTGGTGATTGCCGCGATGGTGCTCGCCGTCGTGGCGGCACTCTTCGCCGCCTCCCGCCCGGCGCGGGCGATCACCAAGGTGCCGATCGTCCAGGCGTTGTCGGGCCGACCGGCCCCTCCTCGTCAGATCCACCGGTCAGCGATCCCTGGCATCGTTCTTCTCGCCCTTGCCTTCCTATTGCTCGGCTACTCAGGGGGCACCAATAACGGCAACGGGAGCGGTGGAACACCGGAGCTTCTCCTCGGAATCGTCCTTCTGGTTCCTGGACTGATCCTGCTGGCACCGTTCGTCCTGTCGTTGGCCGCCCATCTGGGTCGCCGAGCACCGATCGCGACCCGGCTCGCACTGCGCGATCTGGCCCGCTATCCGGGCACGTTCGGGTTCGGCACTCGCGGCGATCAGCATCGGTGTGCTGGTCGCGGTGATCGTGATGCTGGCCGCGGCGGCCCGGTATGGGAATGTCCTCGACTACGCGGGCCCGAACGTTTCGTCGAACGAGCTCGCCCTCCACGCCAATACCCCGCCACCGGCGGGAACGGTACGAGGTGCAACCGAACGGTCGTACTCAGGTGGCCGGGCAGCCCTCGACCAGCGTGGCGACTCCCGATCAATTCGGCGGCGAGCGCCGAGCAGATCGCCAAGGGTATCGGTGGGCAGCTCGTTGCTCTCGAGTCGCCGAATGCGCAACTGAACGGGACCCAGGGTGGTCGTCAGTGGGACGGTCAGATCTACGTGGCGACGCCGCAGTTGCTGCGGGCGTTCGGGATCACCCAGTCCGACATCAACCCGAACGCGGACGTCTTGAGCTCGCGCCCCGGACTCTCGGGCGTCTCGAGTCTCGTCCTCAACTACACGTCAGGAGGCAAGTCAGCGGATGGTCCTGGCGCCCCTGGCGGGCCAGCCGGATCTTCCCAGAGCTGTACGGCCGCCACAGGCTGTCTTTCGAACCCGGTGATTCAAGAGGTCAGTGCACTACCAAGTGGAACCTCGGCTCCGAACACGGTGATCACCGAGCACGCGATGCGCGAGTTCCACATCACGGCGAGCACCAACGACTGGTTGGTGCAGGGAACCCAACCCTTCACCGCGGCACAGATCAGTAGCGCCGAGCTCGCCGCATCGACGTCGCAGCTCTCGGTCGAGTCGAAGAACGATCAGCCGACTTCGTCCGCCGTCATCGGCTGGGCGACGATCTTCGGCATCATCATCGCCCTCGGTGTGCTCGGAATGTCGGTCGGGCTCGTTCGGAGCGAGACGGCGAGCGACCTCCGCACGCTCGCGGCGACCGGCGCGTCCAGCTTCACGCGGCGCACCCTGACCGCCGTGACGGCCGGGGCGCTCGGCTTTCTCGGTGCGCTCCTCGGGGTGGTGGGAGGTTACATCGGCATGATCGGTTGGCTTCGGAGTAACTCACTGAACGGGGGGATCGCCGCGCTCGGGAACGTTCCTATCGCCGACCTCCTCCTGATCCTCGTCGGTATGCCGCTGTTCGCGGCGATCGTCGGGTGGCTCTTCGCCGGGCGTCAGCCTTCCGGCCTTGCCTGGCAGCCGATGGAATGAGGGCTTCTTCCGAGCTCGACCGCGGCCCGGGTGGTCCGGTCCTGGACGAGCCCGGTATGGCCGTTTTTGCACCTGTTTCTAGGTAGGTCTGGAGTCCGATTCTCCCCCCAGCTCTACTACCGCTTGAGGACGGTCGGAATGCGTGCGTAGGATCAAGGATCGCGGACCCTCTGGCCGGACGGCATAGTTCTCGGTGACGGTGCGCGAACCGAGGCACGACGACCAGCACGGAGGCGAAAGAGTGACGGCGAAAGCGATGAACGGTGGCAGGCGAGGTCGTCACGGCGGAACAAGGACCGGGGTGGGGCGGGTGCGGCTTCTGGTCGGCACCATGCTGGCTGCCGCTTCCTTGATTGTGCCGATCGCATTGATGGGCGGCTCGACCACCGCCTCGGCGGCCACGCCCTCTTCAACGACCTGTGGCGGCACTCCCACGAGTCCCGCCCCGCTGGCCGGCGGGACCTACACCTCGGTGTCCGTCACCGGGGTGTGCGCCGTCAACGCGGGACAGGTGATCGTCACCGGCGACGTCACCGTGGCCTCGGGGGCGGCCCTGGTTGCCGCCTTTGCCAAAAATGACCTCGGTGGCCCGGGAACATCAGGATTGACCGTCGACGGCAACATCGACGTCGCCAGCGGAGGCACGCTGCTCTTGGGATGCGAGGCTCTACATTTTGCCTGCGTCGACGATCCTGATCAGAACAATCCGACCCTCAACTCTCCCGACAGCGTCCAGGGAAGTGTGGTTGCCACCGATCCCCTGGGAGTTGTGATTCATGACTCGACGATCGGAGGGGATGCCATCCAGTCGGGCGGGGGCGGTGGCGCCAGCTGCACCCCGAGCGGGATCTTCGCAGTGTTCATGTCTCCCGTCTACAGCGACTACGAGGACAACGCCATCGGCGGCAACCTGCGGATCACCGGGCTCACCTCCTGTTGGCTTGGCGGATTGCGCAATACCATCGGCGGTAGCGTCACCTACTCCGACAACAACCTCACCGATCCCGATGCCAACGAGATCCTGTCCAGTCACATCGCCGGCAATCTCCTGTGTTCGGGGAACTCGCCTGCGATTCAGTACGGGGACTCGAGCGAGGACGTAACCCCATCGACGCCCAACGTGGTTGGGGGCTTTGCCACCGGTCAGTGCGCCTTCGGCGTGGAACAGCCGAGGCCGGCTCCCGTGCCCGGTCCCGGCGGGAACCCCGCCGGACCTCTCGCTCCCATCTCGTTGCCCAATTCGACGCCGCCCGGGTACTGGCTGGTGGCCAAGGACGGGGGCGTGTTCAGCTTCGGCCCGCCGTTCTTGGGCTCCGAATCCGGCACACCCTTGGCCCAACCCATTGCCGGCATGGCCGCGGTACCTGGTGGGAGTAGCTACAACCTCGCCGACGCCAGCGGTGCTGCCTATGGGTTCGGACCCCATGCCTCCGATTGCACCGGCCTGACCTCCGCGCTCAACAAGCCGGTGGTCGGGATTGCCGCGGCCCCGGGAGGCAACGGATGCTGGCTCGCCGCGGCCGACGGCGGCGTCTTCGCCTTCGGCTCGAACGCGCCGTTCTACGGATCGGCTGGGAGCCTCACCCTCAATAAGCCGGTGGTTGGCGTGGCCGCGGCCCCCACAAACAATGGCTACGACCTGGTGGCCTCCGACGGCGGCGTGTTCAGCTACGGGCCCGGCGCCACCTTCCAGGGTTCGATGGGTGGTCAGCACCTCAATCAGCCCGTCGTCGGCATGGCGATGGATCCGGTAACCGGTGGGTATTGGCTGGTGGCGGCCGACGGCGGCGTCTTCAGCTTCAATGCTCCCTTCCTCGGCTCGCTTGGCGGCCAGAAGATCAACAAGCCAATCGTGGGTATCGCCTCCGCACCGACCGGTGACGGTTACTACCTGGTGGCCGCCGATGGCGGTGTGTTCGCCTTTGGAACCGGAGCACACTTCCAGGGCTCGACGGGCGGCATCGTGCTCAA
Source organism: uncultured Acidimicrobiaceae bacterium (assembly GCA_963734395.1). Lineage (GTDB taxonomy): Bacteria > Actinomycetota > Acidimicrobiia > Acidimicrobiales > RAAP-2 > Bog-756. Next base: position 212,285 of record CAVTGY010000002.1, read on the forward strand.
TCAGCCGGTCGTGGGGATGTCGCTTGGCTGATCGGTACCGACAACCAGCCTGAGCACACGGCCATTCTGGGTATGGGACGTAGAGTGAGCGTGATGAGGCAGCGGTATTGGCGCAGCGCGACCGCTGACGAGGCGATGCAGAGCGACCACGCGTTCATCTGGCGGGCGATTCTTGAGACGATCGACGTCGACCTCGTTGAGAAGCGGGTGCTCGATGCCGGCTGCAACCAGGGCGGGTTCCTCCGGCTGATCGCAGATCATTGCGGCATCGACGAAGGATTCGGTTACGACCCGGCCTCGAGCGCCATCGCGGATGCCCGGCAGCTCGCTGGGCAGCGACCGCTTGAGTTCGAGGCCGCCGCCACGGTACCCGCCGGGTGGCAGGGCTTCGACGTCGCGTTCAGTCACGAGGTGCTCTACCTCCTCGACGACCTCCCCGACCACGCCCGAGCGATCTTCAACGCGTTGGTGCCCGGTGGTGTGTACTACGCGGTCATGGGTGTTCATGCCGCCAGCCCGCTGATGGCGGCGTGGCACCAGGTCAACATCGAGGAGTTGCATCTACCCAAGCTTTACGACATCGACGAGGTAGTGGCCGCCTTCGAGGGGACAGGATTCGACGCATCCGTCGGCCGGCTCGCGATTCGCTTCGTACCCACCGCCGGCAACGGGCACCATGGCGAGGGGCGGCTACTCGACTGGCTGGAGTACTACTGCGACCAGAAGCTCCTCCTTCGCTTCAGCCGCTCCCGCTGAGCGATCCCATTCCGGGTGCCTCAAGTACCGTACGGAGGTGGCGCGGCTGATCCTCATCAATGGCATACCCGGCGCCGGCAAATCGGCGCTCGGACGCCGGCACCTTGACGATCACCAGCTGGCGTTGGCAGTGGACATCGACGTCATCCGGTCGATGCTTGGGCGTTCCCTTGAGGAGCCGTCGATGTCGGGGCTCGCGGCGCGGGATCTTGCTCGTGCCATGGCCCGGACCCACCTCCAGGCTGGCCACGACGTGCTGGTGTGTCAGTTCCTCGGACGGCTCGATTTCGTGGAGGCCCTGGATCAGATGGCGGCTGTCGCGGGGGTTCCATTCGTCGAAGTCGCGCTGGTGACCGAGCTTGGCGAATCCCTGGAGCGGTTCCTGCGACGTTCGAGAAACGACAGCCGTCCAGAGCACAGGGACGCAGCCCTCCTCCTCGATCGGGCCGGCGGACCAGACGCGCTCGCCGAGATGCAGACCCGCTTGGAGAGCGTCGTGCGTGCTCGCCCGAACACACGCAGAGTTGGCGTCGTCGACGGAGATCTGGAGGAGACCTACCGAGGTTTGCTCCGGGCCATACTCTCAAGAGTGATCCTCGCCCGATTGGCTGGGATGGTCGATCACCGACGGACCAGTGGTATGCCGGCGATCTTGGTCCCCGTCACCCGAATCAATTGTTGGCCAGCCGGTAAGAACCGACGACAGCAGCATCGGCTGTGACCGGGCCCTCCTCCACCCGGTGCTGGATATCTGACTGAAACCGAGCGAATGCATCCGATGACTGCAGTGGATTTACGTCTCCCTCGATCATCGCAACATGGACAAAGCTGACTCCATCGTCGAGCCGGAAGGACGCGTACTGCAGTCCGTCGGGTTGTACTATCGGCCAATTCGGCAAACACCCCCCGTATGAGGCGTTCATTCTCGTCCGCACACTCTGGTTTGGTCCGGTAGCGGACCACCTTGGTCACTGTCATCAGTCATCTCCTTCTCATCGGTATTCAACAACGTCATAGGTCGGCGATCGACATTCACTCCTCAATCACTGGACAATCAGATTGCCCGCATTTTGTTGTTGCGGGGATCGTGGGTGACTTCGGCGAGCCCCAGCGCCTCGAGGAGCGGTGGGAGATACATCCCGAATCGACCGCGGTAGCCGTTGCGCAGGCCGTACCAGCCACCGACGGGATTGTCCGGTGATCGCCCCCACGCTTCGACGGTGCCTTCCGCTGCCGGCTTCTTCTCGTCGGCGGCGCCCAGAATGACCCAGTCGTCCTGCTCGGTGAGCCAACCGTGGAGATCGTCGATGGCCCGGAGGTGGTACTTCAAGGTGGTGGACCCGACTTGGCAGACGAGCGTCGGCGGATCGGCCTGCTCGTCCTTGTACATGGTGTACTCCGAGGTTCCCGGTGGCGTCTTGAGCATCCACGGATCGTCCTTGGTCCCAGCGGTCATCGGTCATCCTCCTTGGTGACGGCGGCTTGAAAGGCCGGCAGGAGTGCCTGCCAGCCGCTGCGATTCTGGTTGCGCCGTTCGGCACCGACCGCTCCGAGGCGTTCCCAGCCGCGGTGCTCGATCTCGATACGGGTGGTGGCGGGGTCCCGGGCGACAAAGCGGATCTCCACCTCGGTGGCGTCACTCCGGTCATGGCCGATGTGCCAGAGGTAGGCCAGTCGGGTCGGTGGATCCCAGACCGTGACCTCGCCCCAGTCGTGCTCGACGCCATCGACGGTGCGTTCGTAGATTCGCCCCCCAACACCGCTTTGCAGGACGACGACGTCGGCCGCCCACTCACGGTGTGATCCCGACGGCCACCAGGTGCCGATTCCCGACGTCCAGACGGCAAATGCGTGATCGGCGGAGCAGGCGACGTCGAAGGACATCGACAGCGGCTCGGTCATTTCCTCGAGGTCCGACGGGTATTTTCGGCCACCAATCGAAACCGGACGGCAGCGTTGCCCCAGATGCCCTCCAGATAGGTCTGGACGGCGTGCATCCCTTGCTCCTGGAGGTGATAGATCCGCCGGGTCCCCTGGGCCTCCTCGGCCACCAGTCCGGCATCCTTCAACAAACGCAGGTGACGGGAGACGGCCGGCCGGCTGATGGGCATGGCCGCCGCGATCTCTCTGGACCGGCTTGTCCCCATCGCTGAGCAGGCGCAGGATCTCGCGTCGGTTGGGGTCACCCAACGCCTCGAACGGGTCCCGCGATGGACGGTCGACTCACTCGCTGGTTCGCCCGATTCGTCGCACTGGGCATCCGACCTCCGACTCAACTCAGTAACGATTTGGTTACCGTAACAATACGTTACTGATAGACAAGCGGGGGAATCGGCCACCGTGTGGATGGAGCGGACCGGCAGGCCATGGCCGAGCCCGTCGAAGATCGAGTAACCGGCTCGATGCACGGTGTAGCCACCGAGGTCGCGAGGCCAATGGGCGGAGAGTGGGCCGGTCAGGACGCCGGGGAGCGGCCCCATTTCGGTTTGAAGGCGACCACGCCTCCCGGCGTGCCCGATGCCGTGGTGCCCACCCCCATGACCACCATGCCGCCGGATACGGCAATGCCACTCCAGCACCAGTTGGGTAGGTTGAGGCGTGGCCACCACCGCCCCGGTGTCGGCATCGCGCACCTGGGCGACGGAGCTGAAGACCTGGCAGTTGAAGGTGAACCCACCGGCATAGGTGGTGGCACCGAAGGACTGGGCGTTGTTGGCGTCCCAGAGGACCTTGCCGGTGGCGGCGTCGATGGCGAAGAAGCTCGGGTTCTGTATCGGGGTGTCGGTCGGATCCGAGGGCGCACAGACCGGGCCGCCGTAGTCACCGATGGCGGTCGCCCCGTAGATCGTCGTGCCGTTGAACGCCGGGCTACCGATGAAGCCGCCGGCACCTCCGCCGAAGACGACTCGGGTCGACCACCGGATGGCTCCGGTGGCGGGATCGAGCGAGACGTAGGCACCGTTCTTGCCGAATGCCCCCAGGAAGTCCGGGGTGCCGTCCGCCGACAGGCCGACGTTGGTACCGACCTCGTCGAAGTCGCACCCGGGATCGACCCCGACCACGTTGGTGGACCAGCGCAGGTTTCCGTCCTTGGCGTCGAGGGAGAGGACCTGCTCGGCGGTCGTCGTCTCGGTATTGGAGCCGTTGCAGTCGGCGACGGTGAACACGACGTCGTCGAGGCCGGGAAGATAGCTGCCCGAGGACCAGACGTTCCCACACCCGTCGTCGAGGATCTGCCCGGAAGGGGAGACGTCGGTCTGGTAGATCCAGACGGGGTCGCCGGTCAACACGCTGGCGGCCACGATGTAACCCCGCTCGTTGGCCTCGCCGTCGGTGTCGACGCCGACGTAGACGTTCCCGTCCTCGACGATGGGGGAGGAGAAGATCCTGGTCTGATCGGTGGTCGGCGACGGGGGCATCGATGGCATGCCGTCGTAGACGTGCTTCCAGAACAATGTCCCCGTATCTGGCGTCCAGCGCGTAGAGGGTGAACCCACCACCGAAGATGACCAGGCGGGATGCGACCTGTCGCCGGGCTGGTACCAGGCCGAAGAGGTCACCAGCCCCCCGTCTGATCCGATATCGCGGGGGTTCTCGCCGGGGTAGGGCGTGACCGCCGTCTGGGAATCGAGCTGATAGGACCACCGCAGCTTCCCCGTGGCCATGTCCACGGCGTAGAACTTGGTGTCCCACGACCCGAAGTAGGCCACGCCTCCCACGATGGTCGGGGTGGCCGTCACCGCGTCCCCGGTGGGGAAGAACCAGGCCTCGTGCAGGGTCCCCACGTTGGCGGGAGTGATGGAGGTGTGGGTCACGAAGTCGTGCTCGGGGCCGTTGCCGAAACTGGCCCATTTCTTCACGCCCCAGGTGGCCGGCGTGTGCCGCGGGGTGGTGCTCGCCCCGGCGGCCAGAGCCACCGAGCTGATCGAACACACGGCGAGCACGGCGACGCCGAATGCGAGCACCGGGCGGCGCGCCCTCTTCTTCCCCCGGTCGGTCATCTCACTGGCCCCCGCTCACCTCATTCGCCCTCCGAAGGACTCTCCGGCGTGGGCAACGGCGTGGGATGGTTCGGGAACGGGCAGACCTCGACTCGGCTGGGGACGCACACGGTGGCACTGGTGGGAAAGGCGAAGTGACCGGCGACCGTCACCGGCGGGTTGGGCGTCTGGTTGGCGTCGAAGGTCACCTTCATCAGCCGGCCGTTGAAGTCCTGCGGTCCACAATTGCTGAACCCACCCGAGCACACGATGTGGATGTCGATGAAGTACAGGGTCCCGTTCGGGGCGAAGGCCATCCCGAACGGGTTGAAGCCATTGGGATCGGCCCCGAAATCGGAGAGCGACTCGCCGGGGACGCCCGGCCGGGCAATCGGTTGGCCGGTGGAGCTGAACCACTCGATCACGTCGTTGGCACTCCCCCCACCGAAGATGGAGGAGATGGCGTAGCAGCCACAGGTCGGGTCCTCGGCCACCCCCCCCGGGACGGGCAGATTGCTGATCGCTGCCCTGGAAGAACACCGACGAGGTGATGTCGGCCCGTGGATAGACGCCGCCCGGGCACTGGGATGCGCTGGTGGGAAACGACGAGTGATCGAACTCGAGCGACGTCGCCCGGGAAGCCCCCGGTCGACGACCCGGCCTGGGGCACGAGCAGGTTCCCGTTGGGCATGGTGGTCATCATCCCTGGCTGGGCCAGCCCGCCGGTGCCGTCGTCGTGGTCACTGCCCACGACCACCGGCTGGTCGGCCCGTAGAGGACACACGAGGTGGTGTAGGAGGGTGCGAACCACTCGATCAATCGGCCCGAGGTCGGAATCGGGAACGCCCCCTGGGCCGTGCCGATGTCGTTGGCGAACACGTTGTGCTGAGCGTCGACGGCGCATCCCGTGTAGGTGGCCTGGCCGTTGTAGACGCCGGTCGGATCGGGCGGCGAGTCTTCACCGGGAAGCCCCGGTGCCATCCGGTAGGGACCGGGGACGTAGAGGGTCTTGCCGGTGAAGTTCCCGTTGACATCGTTCATCTCTTCGCTGATCGCCGGCTGTTTGAACGGATAGGTCGGCGGGCCCCCGGGATTGTGCTGACTCTCGTTGGTGGGGTCGGAACCGCCCACCCAGCGACCGGTCCCGTCATTGAGAGGGCAGACCTGACCGTTCAGATCCCACGGCGCCATCAGCTGGCCCTGGCTGTGGTTGGCCGACTCGTAGTAGTCGACCTCCTCGTCCTGGTCCCAATAGACGAGGTAGCCCGATCGGGGGGCGGAAAAACCCGATTCTGTTTGACCACTGGTGGCGGCCGTTGCGCTGGTCGAGATGCAGGCAACCAGCACCAGCAACGGGATCAATCCGAGAGCCACCAGGTTCGGGCGCCGGCCGGTGCGGTTGGCCGCGCCCTGTTTCCTGTATGCCGTCTTGAGCGTGGGCGTCGTCGTCATCGCCGGACCCTCACGCTGTTCGAGTCCGCCGACGCCGGACCCGACCCCAGCGTGTTCTGTGCGGTCACCGTGAAGGCGTAGTGAGTCGCCGTTGGTGAGCCCGGTCACCACGGCCGACGTGGACCCGCCACCGACATCCACGGTGGCCGTACCCCCGACGGTCGCCACCACGTAACCCGACACCGGAAGACCGCCGGGGTTGACCGGCGGACGCCAGCTGACGGTGGCCGAGCCATTGCCGGAGGTGGCGGTGACCGAACCAGGCGGTCCGGGGACCGCCTGGCCGGCGGTGAGATTGCGCACACAGTTGTTGGCGGTGTCGGAGATGAAGAGCGAGTTGCCTTCCGGCGAATGCCACACCGAGCGGCACCGAGAGTGCGGCGGCCGTCCCCGGTGCCGGTGCTCCGATGCCGGCCGGGCAGCTGGTCGTCCCGCCTCCGGCAATGGTGTAGATGTCCCCGGTGGTCATCGACTGCCCGTAGAAGGTGCCGGTGGCCGCGGCCACCACCCGGACCACGTTGTTGGCCGAGTCGGCGAAGATCACGTTCCCGGTGGGGTCGACGGTGATCCCGGCCGGGAAGGACAGCTCGGCCGCGCCCTGCCGGGCCGCCGTCTCCGGCAAAGCCCTGGACGCCGTCACCGGCCAGTGTGTAGACATCGCCGGCCTCCATGGGCACTGCGTAGAAGGTTCCGGTTGCGGCGGCCACCACCCGCACCTGCGTTGTTCTCGTAGTCACCCACCACCAGGTTCCCGAATCGGTCGACGGCCACACCCACCGGCAGTTGGAAGGTCGCATCGCTGGGCGGGGCCCCCGTCGCCGGTGTCGCCCGTGGACCCGGTGCCGGCGACGGTGTAGATGTCACCGGCGGTCATCGAACGCCCGTAGAAGGATGCCGGTGGCTGCTGGCGATGACCCGGATCCTGTTCCCGTAGAACTCGGTGAAGATGATGTTGCCGGATCCGTCCACAGCCAGGTTCTCGGGCGCATTGACCTTGGCCCGGGAAGCGGGCCTACCGTCACCGGTGCTGCCGATGGCTCCGGTGCCGGCGATGGTGTAGATGCCGCCGGCGGTCATCGACTGTCCGTAGAACGTGCCGGTGGTGTTGGCCACCACCCGGATCCGGTTTCCGGCGAACTCGGCGACGAGCAGATTTCCCGCCGTATCGAATGCGACCCCGGTGGGGGCGTCGATCTCGGCGCTGGTGCCGTTGGTTCCATCCGGACTCGTCCCGGCGGTCCCGTCTCCGGCCACCGTGTAGAGGTCGCCCCCCGTCATGGTCTGACCGAAATACGTCCCCGAGCCCACGGGTACGAACCGTACGCGATTGTTGTTCTGGTCGGCCACGGCTACGTCTCCCGCTCCGTCGGCGGCAACCCCGGTGGGCAGGTTGAAGACGGCGTCGGCGGCAGGGCCGCCGTCACCGGAGAATCCACCCAGTGAGCCGGTGCCCGCCACGGTTTGGATGTCGTCGGCGGCGACGGATTGGCCGTAATCGGTGCCCGTAGAGGCAGCGATCACCCGGACCCGGTTGTTCCCCGAGTCCGCCACGACGATGTTGCCGTTGGCGTCGACCACCACGTCCCGGGGCGAGGAGAGAGCGGAGTCCACTGCCGGGCCACCGTCTCCCGAGAACTGTGGGCTACCTGTACCGGCCACCGTGTAGATGTCCCCGGCGACGACCGGCAACCCGTAGGCGGTCCCGGACTCCTCGGCGACCAGCCTCACCCGGTTGTTGCCGTAGTCGGCGACCACCACGTTCCCGTGGGCGTCGACGGCCACGCTTTCGGGCATTGTCGAGCTCGGCGCCGGTAGCGGCGGCCCCGTCGCCGGCATAGCCGGCCGTGCCGTCACCGGCCACCGTGTAGATGTCGCCGGCGGTCATCGACTGCCCGTAGAAGGTTCCGGTCGCCGCGGCCACCACCCGGATCTCGTTGTTGCCGAGGTCGGCGATGACCAGGTTGCCGTGTGCGTCGACGGTCACGCCCGTGGGTTGGTCGAGCTCGGCGCCGACGGCACTGGTGCCGCTGCCGGCATCCCCGGCCGTGCCGTCACCGGCCACGGTGTAGATGTCGCCGGCGGTCATCGACTGCCCGTAGAAGGAGCCGGTGGTGGCGGCCACCACCCGGACCACGTTGTTGCCGGAGTCGCAGATGACGAGGTTCCCCGAGCCATCCAGGGCGATCCCGGCCGGATAGGCCAGTTGGGCGTTCGTCGCCGCACCGGCGTTCCCGGCGTAGCCCCACGTGCCATCGCCGGCAACCGTTGTGATCTGACCAGCGGTCACCGGTGTCCCCAACAGCGTTCCTGTCGTCGTCGCCACCACCCGGATGCGGTTGTTCTGGTTGTCGGCGATGTAAAGGTTGCCGCCTCCGTCCACGGCCAGCCCATAGGGCCCGTCGCACGAGGCATCGGCGGCCGGTCCTCCGTCCCCTCCGTACCCCGATGTGGCGATGTTGCCCGAACAGGCCACGTTCGCCTCGCTGCCGGAAGAGGTGAGGCCCCTGATCACCATGAGTGTCCCGTCCCCGATTTCGAGACCGCCCGACGGGGTCGTCGCCAACGAGACCGGGTTCTGCGCCACCGTGATCCCCTGACCGGCACCGGTCCCACCGATGGCTGGTCAGGATCGAGGACGGTGGCCCGGCGAACGAGAGACCGGCGGCGATTCCCGCCGCACAGACGACCACAACGACCAGGCCCACCGGCACTAAGTGGTGCCGCCGCCGATCGCCGATCATCGTCACAGAAACGTCCGAAGACCGCTTGGGTCGGAACCACATCGGCCAGATCGTCCGACCACCGATAGCCCGCCATCTCTCATCGGACCGCCCCGCTCCGATCCCCCTTGTTGCGACACGGTGGCCATTGTTCCAGAGGCGAGCCTCGTTTGCTCGGGGAAGTCATAACCAGGCACATCCGTCTCGTCGATACCAGCCACGCGGAGCGGTGCCTTTCTCACCAACAGCGCGGTTGTGTAGCTCTACCCCAACTGCGTCAGCACGTTCCGGGTGATCTGTTCAATCTGCGGGTCTCGCCCTGCCAGCCCGTGAGCCCAGTCGGTCGACCCCGACGTCACCACCGTCGCGCCCGCCTCGTTCGTGTACGCACCCAGCACCGCGTGGCCGTGACGGATGCGCTCCATCGCCTCGGGCTCACGCGTCCCGAACACGCGTGACGCGATGTACTCCAACTCGCTCGGCTCGCCCGGCTTGGGCGGACGAGGCGCGGTCTCGCGCGTGAAGTGCTGGGTCGGGCACGTGCCGAGGATCTCGAAGGTCGACGGCGTGCCGTCCTCGCCGGTCGGGTACGGCAGCCCGTCGCGGTAGGTGAACACGCACCCGTCGCACTCGTAGCCGACGACGGTCGCGCCGGCACCGAGCACGTCGCCGTAGCCGAGCCCGGTGCCGTCGAAGATCCAGTGACCGGCGCGGTGCACGGTGTAGCCACCGAGGCCGGCGGTCACATTGCGACCGATGCGGTGATAGCCCCCGCGGGTGAACGAGACGCCGGTCATGTAGTTCTCGGGACGACCGACGACCACGTCGGACCAGAACGTCGTCACCTCCGCTTCGCTGGTCGGTTCCCATCAGCGGGTCGTTCTTGAAGAAGCCCTTGTACCCGACCATCACGTCGTGATCGTCACCCTCGATGCGCACCTGCCACAACGACGTATTGCCCGAGAAGAACGCCGCGTTGCCGCCGCTGGCGATGAATGCTTCGACCGTGTCGCGCATGCCGCGGGACCAGTACTCGTCGTGGCCGACGGATAGATACAGACTGGCGCCGTCCAACACCTCGGGGTGTTCTTCGAGATCGGCATTGGTGCACACACCGATCTCGAACCCCTCGCGTTCGGCCCACTCGATGAACGGCAGCTCCCAGTCGGGCCAACCCGCCGAACCGGCATAGCCCGACAGATGGTTGATCTGGATGTAGCCGACGTGCGCGGCGTTCTGCGGATCGGGCGCGCCCGTCCCCGTCACCCGACGGCCCTTGCCCGGCGGCTTGTAGAGGTAGCCCGCCGACATCGGCCGCTGCATGGCAACGTGGGTGCCGCCGGTGTACAGGTTCGGTCCGCCAAAGTCGTTGTAGGCGTGCCACGTATTGGTCGCCAGCGCGATCACGATGCGCGCGCCTGAAGACGGACGCACGACGAAGAACGCGTAGTCGCGCCGCACCTTCTCGCCAACGTCGATCTCCATGACGACCTCGTAGTAGCCCGACCGCCACGTCGGGTCGACGTCCAGCGTGAGAGCGACAGGCCAACCGCACCCCTTCGAGGAGGCGTCCTTCGGCGTCTCGTGCTCGTCGGCCGCGACCGCATCAGAACTGAACACGACCTCCCGTCGCGCGCCGACCCGTGCCACCTCGACGCGCACCGGCCGCCCGGCGGACGACGACATGTGCAGACCGACCTGCCCGCCCGGGCACACTGATTGCGGCCAGCAGTACCCCGTCACCACTTCACGACCCATCTCCCGACCCTAACTGGGCCAGGTCACTCGCCACCTCTGGTGACGTCACACCAGGCGAGCGCTGGGCGTCGACTTGGCTGAACGCCACCGCCTATCGGTCTAGGTGCTGTGCAGCCGGGCGGTGGCGATCTCGAATGGGCGTAGTTCGAAGGATTCCTCGAACGAGCGCTCGGGATAGCCGCGCAGGTCGACCAGCCAGCCGGCCCGTCCGTCGATGGTGACCGTGGTTGGTTCAGACCGAGGGTTGAACACCCTCACCTCGTGCGATCCCGCCATCCCGGCGAACGGCGCTCACCTCGGCGCCGCTGATGCCCAGCCCGCTCCCGGTCGAAGGGCGCATGCCTCCACCCGGGCTGGCCAACACCTCGAGCGGCAGAAGAACGTCGTCGGCAAACGCATAGGGGTCGTCGACGCCGACCGCCAGTGCGTAGTGCAATGCGATCGGACGTCCGACCATCTGGAGTCCCGCTACCGGGGTCAAGGGGCCGGCCGGGAAGGGTCGATAAGCCATGCCGGCCCGCGACAGCATTCCTGTCGAGCGGAGCACGGTCAACGCGATCGTCGAGGCGGCATCGCCAAGGGGGGAGGCCGCGATGTCAATGAGCTCGTACTCGCAAACGCCATCGTGGACGACGGTCAGGTTCCCCGCCGATACGAAACGACGGGACGGAGCCGTGGGCAGGCCAAATTCTTCCGGGCGGCCCTCGGCCGTGAGACCCCGTTCGACAACGGCGAATGCGCATTCGGCCTGCGACGTCCGGGCCGGCTCGGGCAGTGGCAGGTGCACTCGAAGACGGTGGTCGCGGCTCGGGTTCACAAACGAGGTGGTCACCCGTACCGCCGGCTCGTCCGCTCTGAGCTCGATCGAAGTCTCGACCTCCACGGATCGCTCCCCGACCCGGGTCTGCGAGCCGCCGTCAACATGATCAGGCCATAGGTAGCTACCGGTGATCACCACCCGCGCCCGCACTGGCCCTTGCTCGGCAATTCGGATCGCCACCGCGATCGGCTTGTCCACGATGGCGTCCTGGCGAGGAGGGGAATAGTTGTAGGAGTCACCGAAGTCCCCGCCGTCGACCAGCCGGCCATAACCTGCCTGCCCATTGATCGAAAACGTGCCGAGCGTCTTGTCGACTTCGACCGACACCAGTCCGTTGGAGAGTGTTGTCGACTCTCCGGATGCGCTGACTTCCACCGGGTGGGTCAACGCCACCGGTTCGAACGGCTGCCATCCGTAGCCAGGCACCTCGGCCACGCGGGCCGCGATGCGCCGAGTGGACGGCTCGTTCATGCCTAACCGGATAACGGCATCGGGTCGTGCCTCCATGCGAGCGGAGATGTCCCGCTTGGCCTCGGCGATCGGCGCGTCGTGACGCTCTTCGGGTCCTATCGAGAAGGTGATGTCGATGGACTCATCGTCCTCTTCGATGGCGATGTCCTGCAGCCAGGAGTCGTGGTCGATCTGCGGGCTCTGGAGCATCCCGATGATTGTGCGCACCGTGTCGGCATCGAGCACCATCCCATCGGGGTGGCCCGTACGTTCGGACAGCACCTGCATCTCGGCGGTCGGTGGTTCGACTGCGTCGACCGTCAACTCCACGACTCCCGAACGGGCACGCTGAGTCGGATTGAGTACGTAGGAGCCCGACTCGGCCAGCGATCGCGCCAACGATTTGGTGGCCCGCTCAGCCACTCCCGTCGCGATGGTGCGCGCTTCTGCGTAGCGGTGCATGACGGCGTCGACGACGTCGTCGACCGAGCAGGCACAGATGGAATCGTGGGCCGAGTTGCGGACGATTTCCTTCCAGGCCAGTTCGAGCTGGCGCTTTGGCCACTCCGTCGGTCTCTGGAAGAGAGCGGCCAGAGGTTCCGCTCGCCGCTCCAGTTCGCCGCGCGGCTAATCCGCCCATCCGCTTTACGTCGACCCGATTCGAAGTGACACCCATCAGCATGTCGGCGCGGAATCCCGAGCGAAGTTCTCCCTTCCAGCGCTCCAGGCCTTTTGTCGGCGCGGTTGCCAGGTACTCGGGTAGGGATGTGACATCGAAGAAGAAGCCATCTTGAAGATCGTTGGCCTCGGCCACGACCCGGCCCAGCCAAGGCTGGGGCATGAGATGATCGGAGCCGTTCATCCACAACAGGTCATCCAGAACCAGATCCCCGACTTCGTCGAGATGGTTGGCCAGACGTTGCACGAGGGCTTTGGCGTCATCAGGGAGGGTGGCCCCATTGCTGTAGCCGGCGGGAAGATATTCGGCCCGAACGATGGATCCATCGGGTGCTTCCCAGAAGAATCCGTCCTTGGTGATCGTCGACGGTACACCTCGCCAGACGACCGCGTTGGTGAAGCCGGCCAGTCGGAGGATCTGGGGCATCTGCGCGATGTGACCGAACATGTCGGGGAGGTAGCCGACGTCCATGGCGCCACCGAAGGCCGCGGCGCGGCCAAGACCCATCTGCAGGTTGCGGATGATGGTCTCGCCCGACGTCAGGAACTCGTCCATCAGGATGTACCAGGGTCCCATGCTGATCCGCCCGGCCGTTGCCAGCGCCCGAATGCGCTCTTCGTTCTCCGGCCGCACCTCGAGGTAGTCGTCGACGACGGCCATCTGTCCGTCGAGCATGAAGTAGGGATAGCTGTCGTCGGATTCGAGCAGAGCAAGAAGCGTGTCGAACAAGTCGACCAGATTCAGGCGAAATTCCTGGTAGGGCCTGTACCACTCACGGTCCCAGTGAGTATGCGGAACGATTGCGATACGACGGGCTGCCATGCCCGCCACACTACGACGAGTAGCACCGGACCAGAAGCGGATCCCGTGAAGGTCGCCGGGTGTCGTGTTGAGCGTACGGCGATGTAGACGACATGGCATTCGCCGAAGACAAGGGCCTGGAGAACGGCTGTTCACGGCTGCACGGGGGAGCCACGATCGTTTCACGCGGTGGTAGTTTCGGCGGACGTCCGAAGGAGGAGAGTCGTGCGCTACCGGGACCGCTACCTGTTCGACCTGCAGGGGTATCTGAGCGTTCCGAACGCCCTTTCCGAGAAGGCCGTCGAGCAACTCAATGAGGTCATCGACGAGATGGCCGAACAGGAGATGGATGGCGAGGAGACGACCCATCGGTGGTTCGACCTGCTGGCGCGGAGCCGCTCCTTTCGAGACCTGATCGACAATCCACCGGTCCTGCCCATTCTCGAGGAGCTGCTCGGAAAGGAGTTCCGGCTGGATCACGAGTACGTCGACCTCATCCGCTCGGGGATGGGGCCGATCGGCGCAGGACTACACGGCGGAGCTGTTCCATTTCGTCCCGTCGAGTACTACTGGAGCGGTGACGGACAACTCCACAGCGGTCTGGTCGTCGTCGCCTACAACCTCAAGTGCGTGGGTCCTGATGACGGCGGCTTCGCGTGCGTCCCGGGGAGCCACAAGTCCGCCTTTGCATTTCCCGACAACTGGAAGGACCTCACTGATCCGCACCCGTGCGTTCGAACGTGTCACCGGACCTCCGGGTAGCGCGATCATCTTCACCGAGGCACTGACACACGGGACGCTGCCATGGCGGGGGAGCGACGAACGTCGGACGGTGTTCTACAAGTACAGTCCGCAGGCCTCTGGCGTGGTCGAGGACCCTTTACGATCCGACCGAGTACCCGGACCTCACCGCGCAGCAGCGGGACATACTCAGGTCTCCAGGCATCGAGCGGGTATAGACGCTGATCGAAAGGGCTTGAGAACACGTTCACAACCTTCGTGTGGGAGGTCGACGGGTTGGCGAAAGGCGACCCAGGCCGTACCGACTCTGGAGACCAAAGACACTTTAGAGTGTGGCCGGCATGTGTGGCGTGGCAGCCGAGTCGGTGTCATCGGCACGGAACCGGGACACTCGAAGGAGCGATGCAGATGAGCGGGCTGAACCGCTGGAATCCGATGGGAAGACTGATTCGGTCACGGGACCTCTCGGTGCGGCGCCCCCGCTCAATGGGGATCCGCACCTTGGTGGTGGGCGCGGTCATCGTCGGCACGGCCGCCTGTGGGTCGAGCACTTCTTCAACGGCCTCGTCTACGACCGCGGCATCGACGGGGACGGCCACCGCCGGACCTTCCCCGGTGAGCTCGGCCAGCACCTCGTCCCGCGGGGTCACCGCCAACAGCATCAACGTTGTCTTCCCGGTGGTGTCGCTCAACTCACTGGCCGGAAAGGAGGGATTCGCCGAGGATGCCGAGTACGGGGAGCAGACCAAGGCCATCGAACTCTTCGTCAAGCAGATCAATGACAGTGGGGGGATCAACGGCCGGAAGATCAACCCGATCATCACCACCTTCGACCCGACCAACGAGACGGAGATGCGGGCGCTCTGCAAGACCTGGACCGAGGGCTCGCCGGCGGCATTCGCCGTCCTGGACGGCATCGGGGACTGGACCGGTGACGACGAGCTCTGCATCACCCAGGAGGGCCACACCCCGTTCCTCGGCGCGTGGACCACGGTCACCAACTGGACCAACGAGGGCTCTCCCTACCTCTGGTGGACCGGGCCGGACCAGGCCGCCATCCTCCAGGCTCTGGTCAACTGGGGACTCAGCGCCCATCTGATCGGAGGAACCATCAAGGTCGGGATCATCGCCGGCAACAGGGCCTCGGACCAGTTGGCCCTCGACGACTATCTCCTGCCCGATCTGCGCAATGCCGGCATCACCCCTGTGGTCAAGACCATCGACGCCAACCCCGACGACACCGCCACCACCGACACCCAGGCCCCACTCGTCGTCCAGCAACTGCGCAGCGCCGGGATCACCTCGATCATCCCCCTGATGCCCTTCAACGTCTTCTACCCGGTGCTCCAGGCCGAGACCACGCAACAGTGGTACCCCAAGCTCCTCCTGAGCGACTACGAGGGGAGCATCGAGTCGTCCCTCGGCCTCCTCCCCATCCCCTACGCCAACGCCCTCAACGGCCAGGAGGGTCTGACCACCGAGACCCTGGGCGGCATTGACAGCCCCCGCCCGGAGAGCCAGGGCGGCTACAACACCGGGGTGCGCAAGTGCTGGACCGTCTGGCACCAGGCCTATCCTCAGACACCACCGGGGAACATGAACGACCTCATCGAGGAGCAGGGCCCCATCGCCGGCTGGTGCCAGGCCATCGCGCTCTTCGCCACCGCGGCCAAGAATGCGGGACCAGATCTCAACCGGCGCACCTTCGTCACCGCCATGTCCAAGATCACCGACTTCCCGGGCACCTGGGCGAATGTCCTCAGCTACGGACCGGACAAGCGGTACGGGCCCACCGAGTACCAGGTGGTCAAATTGCGCGTGAACTCGCCGCCGTCGCCTCTGTGCAAGACGACCGTGGGTTTCCCACCAGCGGCAACGTGCTGGGTCTCCGTTCAGCCCTACGCTCCACTGCCCACGGGTTGACGCTCCGGTTGGCGACGACCATCGGCTGAACAGGGATAACGCCCGCCGATACAGTGATCGGTCGTGGACCGAGCCGAGACCGATCCCGCGGAAACCAGCTTCCCCGAAGGCTTCCTCTGGGGCGCGGCGACCGCAGCTCATCAGATCGAGGGTGGCAACGTAAACAACGACTCGTGGGCACGGGAGCACGAGCGCAACTCCACCTATTCCGAGTCGAGCGGGGACGCATGTGATTCGCTGCATCGCTGGCCTGAGGATGTCGAGCTCATTGCAGCCATGCGGCTCGGGGCCTATCGGTTCTCACTCGAGTGGAGCCGAATCGAGCCCGCTGAAGGCGAGTTCTCCAACGCCGCAATGGACCACTACCGCCGGATCTGTGCAGCGTGCCGTGAACGGGACATCGTCCCCGTGGTGACCTTCCACCATTTCACGATCCCGAAATGGCTGGCGGCGCGGGGTGGTTGGGAGGCCGCGGACGCGCCGGAGACCTTCTCCCGTTTCGTGACCCGGGCCGGGGCTCATCTGGGCGATCTCATCGGCTGGGCCTGCACGATCAACGAGCTCAACCTGATCGGCGCCAGGGGCTACGGCGTTGGGACCTCCTCACCGGACGTGAAGGATGCCTTCGTCCGTCACCTGGCGATCAACGAAGCCATGGTGCGAGCACACCGTCTGGCGGTCGACGTCTTGCGGTCGGGGCCCGGCGGCTTCCATGTCGGCCTGACGTTGTCCATGGACGAGATGGTGGCCGAACCGGGCGGGGAAGGCGTGCTCGAAGCGGCCCGCGAGATTCTGGAAGACCGGTTCTTTCGGGCCACCGAAGGGGACGACTTCATCGGGGTCCAGTGCTATTCGCGTGTGCACTTCGGTCCCGAGGGCCAGGCTCCCAACCAGCCGGGAGTGCCCATCACCCAAATGGGGTACGAGTACTGGCCACAGGGCGTCGAGCACTGTGCCCGGCGAGCCGCGGCGATGACCGGTCTACCGGTGCTTCTGACCGAGAGCGGGATCGCCACCGATGACGACGCCGAACGAATCTCCTATCTGGGTGAGGTCCTACGCGGTGTGAAGCGCGCTCTGGACGATGGTGTCGACATACGTGGGTACTTCGTGTGGAGCCTGCTCGACAACTTCGAGTGGTCCCACGGGTTTGGGCCCAAGTTCGGACTCCACAGCGTCGATCGGGAGACGTTCGCCCGTCGGCCCAAGCCCAGCGCATCGTGGTTCGGGGCTGTAGCAAGGGCCAACGGCTTGGTGGCACCTCCTTCTTCCTGACGACGTCTCCCCAGCCACACGCCACAGTGAGGGCCCGCCGAGGCGGGCGCCCCTGCCGGTGGTTGTCCCGACAGAGGCGCCATACCTCAACGTGCTTTCATGCGTTGCTCAGAGTCCGAGGCCCTGCAGCGTCTGGCTCACCTGGCTCGCAATAGCCGAGCCGCTTTGCGGGTTGGCAGTTGCCGGCCCGCTGTTGCCCGTGCTGTTGGTGGAGCTGTTTCCGGCCGTGGCCGGACCGGTGGCACCAGTGTTGCCTGACTGGGTGTCGCCGGTGGTGTTGGCATTCCCAGACTTGGCGCTGGAGGACGAGTTCGACGTGGTGTTGACCGCGCCGGACTGGCCACCGTTGCCCGAGTCACCAGAGGCGGCGACAGGGTTGGCGGTGGCATTTCCGGTATCGGTCGAACCGGTCGAACCGGTGTTCCCCGAGGTGGCGCTGGCGTTGCCGCACGAGCCGCCAAGGACGGCGACACAGGGGGCAATCGTCGTTGCCGATCCCGAGTTCCCCGAGTTGCCCGAATTCCCCGAATTCCCCGACGTCGCCGTCCCGGTGGATGTCGCCGCGCCGGTGTTCCCGGAGTTGGCGTCGCCCGACGAGGCGGTGGTGTCGTTGCTGCTCGAGGAAGTGGCCGCCCCCGAAGTGCCTCCGGTGGTCGTGCCGGTGGCGGTGGAATTACCGCTCTGGCCCGACGTCGCGGTGGCCGTGGAGGTGTCCTGGGCATTCCCGGTGTTCCCGGAGCTGGCTGTCCCGGTGGCACTGCCCGACTGGGGCTGTCCAGAACCATTTCCTGGCTTCTGGCCATTCCCCTTGGAGCCGTGCTGGTTGTCCCACTTCTTGCCCGAGCCACTCTGAGAACCGGTGGTTGCCGGTCCGCTCTTCGGGTTGGCATTCGCCGACCCGCTGTTGCCCGTGCTGTTGGTGGAGCTGTTTCCGGCCGTGGCCGGCCCGGTGGCACCAGTGTTGCCCGACTGGGTGATGCCGGTGGTGTTGGCATCCCCAGACTTGGCGCTTGAGGACGAGTTCGACGTGGTGTTGACCGCGCCGGACTGGCCACCGTTGCCCGAGTCACCAGAGACGGCGACAGGGTTGGCGGTGGCACTGCCGGTATCGGTCGAACCGGTCGAACCGGTGTTCCCCGAGTGACCCGAGTTGCCCGAATTCCCCGAGTTCCCCGAGTTGCCCGAATTCCCCGAATTCCCCGACGTCGCCGTCCCGGTGGATGTCGCCGCGCCGGTGTTCCCGGAGTTGGCGTCGCCCGACGAGGCGGTGGTGTCGTTGCTGCTCGAGGAAGTGGCCGCCCCCGAAGTGCCTCCGGTGGTCGTGCCGGTGGCGGTGGAATTACCGCTCTGGCCCGACGTCGCGGTGGCCGTGGAGGTGTCCTGGGCATTCCCGGTGTTCCCGGAGCTGGCTGTCCCGGTGGCACTGCCCGACTGGGGCTGTCCAGAACCATTTCCTGGCTTCTGGCCATTCCCCTTGGAGCCGTGCTGGTTGTCCCACTTCTTGCCCGAGCCACTCTGAGAACCGGTGGTTGCCGGTCCGCTCTTCGGGTTGGCATTCGCCGACCCGCTGTTGCCCGTGCTGTTGGTGGAGCTGTTTCCGGCCGTGGCCGGCCCGGTGGCACCAGTGTTGCCCGACTGGGTGATGCCGGTGGTGTTGGCATCCCCAGACTTGGCGCTGGAGGACGAGTTCGACGTGGTGTTGACCGCGCCGGACTGGCCACCGTTACCCGAGTCACCAGAGACGGCGACAGGGTTGGCGGTGGCACTGCCGGTATCGGTCGAACCGGTCGAACCGGTGTTCCCCGAGGTGGCGCCCATCGGGAGGGTCGGGGGATTCAAGTGCTTCTGGCCCCCTGTCCCGTGGCACTGACCTTGGCCGTTCTCCTGGCCTTGGCCGTTGCCCTGGTTCCAGTACTGACCGCTGCCCTTGCATTGGACCGGGCACTGACCTTGGCCGTTCTCCTGGCCTTGGCCGTTGCCCTGCACCCAGTACTCACCGTTGCCCTGGCATTTGACCGGGCACTGGCTTTGGCCGTTGCCCTGGCCCGAGTACTGGCCGTCGTAGCTCATGCATTTGACCGGGCAAGGGCCTTGGCCGTTGTCCTGGCCTTGGCCGTTGTCCTGGCCCCAGTACTGCCCGCTGACCTGGCATTTGCCCGAGCTCGGGTTCTTGCCTGGGTTGGGCTGGATCGTACCGGCCGGACCGGAGTTCCCCGAATTACCGGAGTTCCCCGAGTTGCCGGAACGTGCGGTGCCCGTAGCAGTGGCCGGCCCGGTGTTGCCCGAGTTGGCGTTGCCTGAAGCAGCATCCGTTTGATTGGTGCTGGATGACGTGGCATTCCCCGTCGTTCCTCCGGTCGTCGAGCCGGTGGCGGAGCTGTCTCCGCTGTTGCCCGAGGTTGCGGTGGACGTGGAGCCGTCGTTGGCGCTCCCGGTCTGGCCTGAGCTGGCCGAACCGATGGCGGTCCCCGACTTGGCGGCCGAGACGACACTTTGTATGCCGCTCGGTGATTGCCACGCTGTTGATGCCTGTGCAGTGCCCATGGAGAGCAGGAGCGCTAGTGCTACTCCTGTTATCCCGGCAGCGCACAGCGTATTGGTAAGTCGATTACCCATAACAGCTGTTTCCTTTCCAATTTGGACGTGCCGATCTGGCACGAGTTCTGAAGTTCTCCGAGCGGGCGCGGCGGCCAACGGCACGGTTTGTGCCAGAACCTGGCCGAACGGCCTGGATGTCCCGGAGAAGTCCGTCTACGACGACGTCGTAGCGGTTCTCATCGGAAACGCCGTTGGGCTACCCAGGAGGGACGAGGATCGTCGCTGGGGGAGCAACAACCTGCTCACCAGCGGTACAGATACGACCTAGGCAGGGAGGGTCGCGCCAGGCGTCAAGCCACCTTCCCAGGAATGCCGCCGAGGACGACCCACCGGTGTGGGCCGTCCCCGAGCCCAAGCCTGAACCCATGGGAACTTGGATCGGAAATTGAAGTGAAAATGGGAGCTGCACGGGTGTAGGTGCGATCGGTGGGCCTTGAGAGCCTGGAGTACGCCAGCCTGCGAACTCAGGCACGAACGCCTCCGAGGTGCGTGAGCCAGATCCGGGGCTCTGTGACCCTGAAAGAGCACTCGAGGCCCCGCTGGACACAGTGACCAAAAGACCGGCGGATGCCGAGGAGCTCGGCGCCGTGGATCCTCCCGAGAGAATCGAGGTGCCGGGGCTGGTCGGACTTGACGATCCAGCCGGCGGAGGCCCGCTTGTCGTGACGGTTGGAGGGCTCGAAGCTATTACGGAGACGGGGGCTGCTGGGGACACCGGAGCGAAGACTGGAGAGACGCTGGTGACGACCGGAGCAACGGCCTGGACCACCGGAGCGACCGACTGGACCACCGGAGCGACCGACTGGACCACCGGAGCCACCACCGTCTGGACCACCGGAGCCACCGACTGGACCACCGGAGCCACCGACTGGACGACCGGAGCAACGGCCTGGACCACCGGAGCCACCGACTGGACCACCGGAGCGACCGACTGGACTACCGGAGCCACCACCGTCTGGACCACCGGAGCCACCGACTGGACCACCGGAGCAACGGCCTGGACGACCGGAGCAACGGCCTGGACCACCGGAGCCACCGACTGGACCACCGGAGCAACGGCCTGGACGACCGGAGCAACGGCCTGGACCACCGGAGCCACCGACTGGACCACCGGAGCAACGGCCTGGACGACCGGAGCAACGGCCTGGACCACCGGAGCGACCGACTGGACCACCGGAGCGACCGACTGGACCACCGGAGCGACCGACTGGACCACCGGAGCGACCGACTGGACCACCGGAGCCACCGACTGGACCACCGGAGCAACGGCCTGGACGACCGGAGCAACGGCCTGGACCACCGGAGCCACCGACTGGACCACCGGAGCCACCGGACTGGACCACCGGAGCAACGGCCTGGACCACCGGAGCCACCGACTGGACCACCGGAGCAACGGCCTGGACGACCGGAGCAACGGTCTGGACCACCGGAGCCACCGACTGGACCACCGGAGCAACGGCCTGGACGACCGGAGCAACGGCCTGGACCACCGGAGCCACCGACTGGACCACCGGAGCAACGGCCTGGACGACCGGAGCAACGGCCTGGACCACCGGAGCGACCGACTGGACCACCGGAGCGACCGACTGGACCACCGGAGCCACCGACTGGACCACCGGAGCAACGGTCTGAACTACCGGAGCAACGGTCTTAACTACCGGGGCCGCCACCGACTGGACGACCGGAGCAACCGACTGGACGACCGGAGCGACGTTCTGGACCACCGGGGCCGCCACCGACTGGACGACCGGAGCGACGTTCTGGACCACCGGGGCCGCCACCGACTGGACGACCGGAGCGACCGACTGGGCGACTGGAGCAACCGCCTGAGCCACCGGGGCCGCCACCGACTGGACTACTGGAGCCACCGTCTGGACGACCGGAGCGACCGACTGGGCGACTGGAGCAACCGCCTGAGCCACCGGGGCCGCCACCGACTGGACTACTGGAGCCACCGTCTGGACGACCGGTGCCGCGGTCGAGTTCGCAACCGGTGTTGTCGCACCGGCGCTGTGTGTTACGCCGACAACCGCGGACGTGGCCGGCTGAGTGACGCTACTGACGGCCGGTGGGGTTTTGGCGGTTGGTGAGGAACTCGTAACAGCCGCGCTGGCTTTCCCTGTCGTCGGAGTTGCAACGTCCGACACAACCGGGGTGAGCGCGGGAACAACCGAGGAAACTCCAGTGGTCGCCGGCGCAGGAGTCGGCGATCCCGAATTGCCCGTGGGCAGTAGCGAACTGGTCAGGGTTGACACGGGAGATTGCCCCAGGAGTGTCCCCGCTGACGCTACGCCCTGAAGGATGACGATGAGCACGAATGTGCCGAACGCGCCCACAATCACTCGAATCCCCCACCGGGTGAGGGCCTTACGCCAGTCCACTGCCAGCCCTTACCCCACGAGCACTGACCTAAACGCCAACTTTCTATTCGTCCCCGGGCATGTCGGAGAATCATTCGAACCGCCGACTAGAGATGCCTCTTGATCCAGGTGGGAAGGGTAGAGGTCGGAGCCTTCCTCATTTTTGACTATTTTTCGTTTTCACTGTTCAGACATGGCTCGCTCGAGCCGATGGGCGTCAGCCGAGTGTGACGGTCTTGTGAAACGGTTCAACCGGCCCGCTCGAGTTGATCGAAGATCGCGCATCGGAATACAACACGGAGTCGAGCCGGCTGCGCGAGCTCGCCCCCTCGGGAAATCGGCGCAGCGTCTCTCGCAGGGAGGTACCGAGCTCGGTCGAGGGTCCGGCCCCGGTTCGTCGCAGCCGGGTGTGGACGGAACCGCATCAACTCGTCACATCGCGCACATGCAACCGGAACCAGACCTGCTTGCCCCGGTAAAGCGGAACAACACCCCACTCGTCCGCCAGTATGTCGACGATCATCAGGCCTCTGCCGTTTTCATCGGTGTGGCTCACCGTTCGCGCTACGGGAAACCCGGGCCCGCAGTCGGCGACTGAGATGACGATTCCGTCATTGTCACTCTCAATGGACAAGGAGATCGGCGGCCGACCATGCTTGACGGCATTGGCCACCACTTCGTCTGTGAGGATGGCTGCCACCTCCACCAGGTCGGCATCGATCGAGTCGAGGGTGCGCCGGACCAGCTCCCGGCTGATCCGGACCGATTCAGGTGTGGAGTCGAGTGTTAGCTCCTTGCCATACATCCGCACTGACCATACCCATGTCGACGACATTGAACGGGGAACACGGCCGGATACGTCACTCTCCGGCGCCGAGGTGATCTGGCCCAGGGCAGCGACCTCCGGGGATCGGTACATGCCACACGCAACACGGGTTGACAGCGGGAGGATCCGGACGCGACGTCGGCCCCCGTCCTACGGCTACAGGGACCGACGCGGATGCTGTGAGTGCGGAAAAGGACAATGTGCTCGTGTGAGCTGTACCCAGGGGAAACGAAGACAAAACATCCGAGCGAACGTCTCCAGTGCGGGTCGTCGGCCGGCGCCTTGGTGACTGACGAGTGGATAGATCGCGTGGGATCCGGGCATCTCCGTTGGGCATCTCAGAAATCGTGGTCGGGTCCGCGGACCTGCACATGGTTACCCACGGGTCGGGAGCGTTGGTTTCTCTCACTGGGGGAGCGGCGGTTCGGCATCGGGTGATTTGGAGTCCTGCACGCCGTGCGGGTGCCCAGGAGGCGAGCCCTCCCATTCGACGACGAGAAGGGCGACATCGTCCAGGCTCTTCCTATCCGACCCGATCTGCTCGAGGAGAATCGCGTCGGCCAGCTGGTCAGATTGCTCCCGATGGGTGGCTTGCCATCGACAGAGCCAGCTGGGCGAGTTTTTGCTCTGCTCCGGGACGCCCCACGTCGATGAGGCCATCGGTATAGAAGACCAGTCGGGCCCCCGGCTGGAGCGTGGAAGTTACCACCGGGTAGGTGTAGCGATGTACGCCGAGTGGTGGTCCAGTGGTCATTGGAACCGAGGTGGCCCGTGTTTGGCCAACGGACATCAGCGGCGCCGGGTGGCCTGCCGAAGCCAGCTCGATGACTCCGCTCTCCGAGTTGAGAACCGCGAGTGCGGCGGTGGCCAATCGCGGTGACTCCGATTTGATCGAGAACTCGTTCAGGAGCGAAAGGACCACTCCGGGGTCACGATTGAGCATGAGGTACGCGCGCAACGCGCTTCGAAACTGCCCCATCACTGTGGCTGCGGTCATGTCGTGGCCCTCGACGTCACCGATCACCAGGGCGACATGGCCCTTGGGCAGCGGGATTACGTCATAGAAGTCACCGCCAACCTGTGTTCCGCGATCACCGGTGACGTAGCGGACGGCGACGGTGATACGAGGGTTTTGGTCGACGCTTTGAGGAAGCAGGCTGCTCTGGAGGTGTCGCGCGATCGTCGTCTGTTCGTCGAAGGCTCGAGCACGACGGATGACAGTGGCAACCTGCTCGGCGAGATCTTCGGCAAGCCAGAGCTCCTCGCTTCCGATCGTCCTGCCTGATCCGGCGGCGACAAGGGTCAGCGCACCAATCGCCTCGCCGTCCGCCAGAAGGGGTACCGACAGATAAGACTCAAACCCGAGAGCCTTGGTGAGTCGATAGTGATCGTCTCCCTGTGTGGTGATCCTCATGAATTTCTCGCTCATGTCGGCGGACCACTGGGACTCACGTTGGCGCACCGCTAGGGCGGCAGGATGAGAACCAGCCAGATCAGGGGCGTGCTTGCCCAGCTGGTCGGTGAGGGGCTGGGCAGTTGGATCGGCATTTCTCGCTGCCATGCGATCCAGCGCGCCGTGGGAATTGAGGACGTCGATGAGGCAGATGTCCCCAAGCGTGGGCACGGCGACCTCCGCCAGCTTTTGCACCGCGTCCTGAAAACCGCTCGCTCCAGCAAGCGCTCGATTGGCTCTGAGCAGGAACTCCTGGTGCCGATCTGATCGCTCGAGCTGCGCGAGGAGATCCTTTCGCTCCGATTCGAGCTCGAGCCGCTCGATGAACTCGCCGAGCTTTGCCCCCACGTCGGCGACGGCATCGAACAGAGGCTGATTGGGCTTTCTGTGGGCTCTGGTGAGCAACTCGATGACCCCAACGAGCCCCTCGCGGGTCCTGATCGGGAAGACGAAGGCCGTGTGCAGGTCATCCGCGACGATGGCCTGGTGGCGGCGAAGCTGGGTGGCAGTCGTGAGTTCGGGCATCCAGACGGGCTCGTTTGCGCGGACCACGAGCCCGGGAAGGCCCTCACCCGTGCGGGCGGTTTTACCGAGGGACGCCGAGAGGACCGTCTGAAAGTCCCCGGTATCGACACGCCAGGCGTGCTCACAGAGGAGCAGCTCCGCATCAGAATCCCAACGCCACGCGGTGGCCACCTCGAAGTCCAGCGTCGAGCAGAGAATTCCGAGGAGCTGGGGGACGATCTCCTCGGTTGTCCCCGTTGCACCGGCGAGGAACGCCAATAGGTCCTCGGACACCCGCTGGTAGCTCTCGATGTCGATCCTGTCGCTGGCATCCCAAATCACGGCGATCACCAGGTGCGGCCCCACCGGGGGTTCCACAACCGAGACAGCCATGTCCACAGGAAGTTCGGAGCCGTCGGCACAGATGAGCGACGTCCGCGTCGGCGCTCTGCTTCGGTGAAGCGGATCCGCTTCCATCAGCGCGTCAAGAATGGCCTCAGAGCCGTTTCGTTGCGCCGGGAGGAGCTTGGTGAAGGGCTCACCGAATAGCGAGTGAACCTCCCATCCCAGCAGCCGCTGAACGGCTGGATTCGCATAGAGCACCGTTCCGCGTTCATCAACGAGCACAACGGCGTCGACCAGGCTGTCTACCAAGCGAGGCGAGAAGGTCTCTCTCCTCTCCGGCTCTCCCAATGCGGCGCCTCCCGTTCATCTGGTCGAGGTGTTCCTGTGAACCCGCCACTCTCCGAGCCTGCCCACCTCCCACAATTGGACACCATCTGTCACCGGGGCTGCAAACCTGTATCAGCCCCAGGCAGGGGAAATCCTGTCGACCGGTCGGGTCCGGTCCGGGACAGGCTCCCATCTGTCATCTGCCCGGACACAAACCCCGTCGGCGCTTCGAGGGAACGACAAGGCGAAACGGTCGGCTCGGTCAGCCCCGCAACAGGAGCTCTGATGACGGTACGCTGTTGCTGATTACGCAGGGGCGTGCCGATTCTCGAGAGGACGGCAGGGCAGCCCACCGGTCGACGATTCACAGCCCGGTCGAGGAGGCAAGGGTACGTGGAAGAGACATTCGGTATTGCGGAAGAGAGCAGCGGCGGCACTACGGTGCTGGCGGTGGCCGGCGAGTTGGATATCGCCACGGCACCCGAGCTGGGTGATCGCCTCGGTGATGCGATCGACCGAGTGCCGCAGGGAACCGTGGTGGTGGATCTGCTCAGGGTTTCGTTCATCGACTCGACCGCACTCGGTGTGCTCATCGGTGGGTTGAAACGCAGCCAGAGTGCCGGCGGCTTGTTCCGGCTGGTAGTCGCTGAGCCGCGCATTCTCAAGATATTCGAGATCACCGGCCTCACCGATCTCTTCTCCATTTTTGACACGCGGGCGGAGGCCACCTCGCGATGAGGATCCCTCCGGATTCCTCGTCGGTGTCGCTGAGCCTGTTGGGATCCCTGGATGACTGATATTGTCGAACTGACCATTCCGGTTACGGCGGACCTGGTGGTGCTGGCGAGGCTGGCGGCGGCCACCGTGGCCTCGCGGGCAGACTTTGACGTCGAAGAGATCGAAGATCTGCGGTTGGCGGTGGACGAATTGTGCATCTCGGTGATCCAGGGCAGCCCAGATGGCCGGTTAGACCTGCAGTTCAGTCGGGACGACGATGAGATCGAGGTGTCCTGCCAGCTCGACGGCGCTTTAGCGAGCGTTCCCCCCCCGTCGGACGAATCATCGGACGGGCTCTCAGAGCGGATTCTCGACGCATTGGTCGACGAGCACGGGCACAACAAGAAGGGTGGGCAACGGCGGGCATGGTTGCGTAAGCGGCGAGCCCAGCGATCTGACTGATGGTGTCACCGGTCCATTCGTCCGGGGAAACGCACGAGATCTTCGTCGAGTTCGCCAGAACCCACGACGAACGCCTTCGGGACGAATTGGTCGAGGCGCACCTCGGGTTGGCTCATCAGTTGGCTCGACGTTTCACAAACCGTGGGGAGTCCTACGAGGATCTTGTCCAGGTCGCCTCCATCGCCTTGATCAAGTCCGTAGAACGCTTCGATCTCGAAATGGGAGTTGAGTTCTCGACGTATGCCACCCGCACCATGATGGGCGAGATCAAGCGCCACTTTCGAGACAGCGGGTGGGCCGTTCGGGCTCCAAGACGAGTTCAGGAGCTGTATTTGGAGCTCGGTCAGTCGATCGAGTCGTTGTCCCAAGAGTTGGGGCGACCACCGACGATCTCCGAAATGGCCCGAATCACGGGGGCTTCGGAGGAGGCGGTTCTCGAGGCGCTGGAGGCAGGGCAGAGTTATCGGACTTCGTCCATCGACGCTCCCGACCGTCACGAAGGCACGATCGCCTCTCGGTTGGGTGAGATCGACTCAGGTCTCGTAGGGGCGGAGAACCGCATGGTGCTGGCTCTGTCACTGCCCCGACTAGCGGATCGTGAGCGAACCATTCTGAAACTGCGGTTCGCGGACGGGCTGACCCAGTCCCAGATCGCCTCAGAACTTGGAATCAGCCAGATGCACGTCTCCAGGCTGTTGACCTCGAGTCTGGCCAAATTGCGAGAGGTGTTTGTCGCCGAGCCCTGATTGGCGCCTATGGGTGTCGAAATGTCATCCGGTCATCTGAGCAGGATGTTCATGGATTGGCGCAAACGATGATGCTGGGATGGCCGTCAGCCGGCAGGGTTGAGCCAGTGATCCGACGCGGTCCTCTGCTCCGCCGAGCGAAGCTCCACCGCCACGTCGAAGGAGTCATCCTCCCTTCCGAGTACCTGGGCGATTGAAGAGCGGGCTGCTGCCTCAGCCTGCGTAAACCTCCCGCTCTGAGTGATGATTCCATCAGGTCACCCCAATCTCCCGCGTCGACCGCATCAGTGCAGCTCCTCGCGCCGGTCGGTGCGAGATCCAGCGCGAGGAGCTGCAACCCCTCGGTTCGCCGACAGTGGCACGGGGGAGGTGTGCTCGAACCACTTCAGATCTAACACCGGCTGGGTGAATCCACCGTCACGGAAAGCTGAAGTCCAGACGAACCTTCGGTGACATCCCCGCCACTGGACGGAGTAGCGATGCTCTTTCTGTCACCTCGCGGACAAATTTCCACCTGCCGACAGGAAAAATTCTCACTTCATGACTAGTTCGCCGCGGTCCAACGCAGTACGCTCGCCTTGAGAAGTCCTGAGTGACACGAAGCCACCTATGTCGGAGGTCGGCGAATGACCGAGTCCGAGGCGTTCCGTATATGCCCGCACTGTGGATCGCGAGAGGTGCCAAAGCTGATCGTGGGCTCAGCGAGGACGTACTCCGCCGGATCGAGGTGGGAGTGTCGTAGTTGCCACTTCGACTGGTCGGACGAAAGCCAACTCTGGGCCTCCTAGAGGCCGTCGGTCTCCGAGACTCGCTCAGATGAGACGGGTCGGCGGAACACCGACAGCTCGTCACCGTCACTGGTCACACGCGAGCTCACCAGCTCCCATCCGGGGACCGGTCGCGCCCCACTGTCCGCCTCGACCTCGGTGCCGTCCCGTTCGACAAAGTCGTGCGGAACCAAATGCAGCCTGTAGCGATAGGGCGCTCCGACCAGAGCCACGGCGCACACCGTAGAACCGAGACCCGGGCCCCGTCGAATCTGCATCGGAGCCGGTCCAGCGCGCCCAGACCGCCCTCTGGGCAAACGACCTGGTCACCCACGGGTGCCGATGGGACCGTGCTCGGCGGCAGTGACCTCCCCCATGCCCAAATCGGCCAGGGCTGCCCGGGCGGCTCCCACTCCACACATACCGTGGACCCCCCCACCGGGTGGGGTGGAGGCCGAGCACAGGTACACATTCTCGATTCCGGTCCGATAGGGATTCCACCGCACGGTGGGCCGGAAGATCGTCTGACCCAGCGTGGCGGCACCACCGTTGATGTCCCCGCCGATGTAGTTCGGATTGTGCTCCTCGCCCGCCACCGCGGATGTCGCCACCCGGGCCACGACGAGATCACGAAAGCCAGGGGCGAACCGCTCGATCTGCGCCTCGATCCGATCGGTCATGTCCACTGTCGAGCCCGACGGCACATGGCAGTAAGCCCACAGCGTGTGCCGCCCACTGGGGGCCCGGGTCGGATCGACCACCCCCGGCTGGACCACGATGCAGTACGGCCGAGCCGGATGGCGGTGGGCGGCCACCTCTGCTTCGCTGGCCACCACCTCTTCCAAGGTCCCCCCCAGATGCACGGTCGCCGTCTTGTGGCACGACTCGGCCAGCCACGGGACCGGTCCGGAGAGCGCCCAGTCCACCTTGCAGACGCCCGGTCCGTACCTGAACCTGCGCAGGGCCCGCCGCTCCCGGGGGGAAGCCTGTCACCGGCCAGGTCCACGAACCGGCGGGCGGTCACGTCGAGGAGCACGGTGGTCGCCGAGGGCAGTTCGTCGAGAGTCCGGATCCATCGTCCGGTGGTGACCTGACCCCCGAGCGTGGCCAACTCGGTCACCAGCGCGTCGATGAGCCGAGCAGAGCCGCCTTCGATCACCGGCCAGCCGACCTCATGTGCCAATGTGGTCAGCAGGATCCCGAAGGCCCCCGAAAGGGGCGCCGACAGCGGGAGCATGCAGTGCGCGGCGGCGCCGGCCAGCAGCCCTCGGGCCTCAGGGGTGGCAAAGCGTTTCGCCAGGATGCTGGCCGGCAGGAGCCCGGGGAGGCCGAAGCGGGCCATGGCGATGGGATGGCGGGGCACCGATCGGAGCGGGGCCAGCGTCGTCGGAATGATGGTTGCAGCGTCATGCACCAACGGGGCGAAGAGTCGTCGGTAGCGCGTCGCATCCTCGCCCAGCGTCCCGGCGGTCCCACCGACCGAGGCCACCACGGCCGCCGCCCGTCCGCCGTCGAAGGGATGGGCGAACGCCACCGGGGGAGTGCAGAGCTTGACCCCGGCCGCCGCCAGGTCGACGCCGCGGAAGAACGGCGAGGCCGCCACCAGGGGATGAACGGCCGAGCAGACATCGTGGTGGAATCCGGGCAGCGTCAGCTCCTGGGTTCGGCATCCGCCGCCGGGTGTCTCGGAACCCTCGTAGACATCGACGGTCAGCCCGGCCCGGGCCATGGTCACCGCGGCAGCCAGCCCGTTGGGTCCGGACCCGACGACTATGACATCCGGCGCTCTCACCGTTCGAGGACCAAACACTCGGAGGCGACGGTGGGGAACCTCGATCTGGCTGAGGATCTGACCGGCGTCGTGTCAGCCGAGGTTATTGACGCAGGTGTTGCCGTCGTCATTGCTGTTCGTGCCATCCGGACAGGTGGTGTCGGACCAGGTCGCCCCCGTCAAAGTGGCGCCGGTGAGGGTTGCGCCGGTCAGGTTGGCGAAGGTGAAGTTGGCACCGGACATGTTGGCGTCGGTGAGGTCGGTGTTGGCGAGATTGGTCCCATAGAAATCGGCTTTGTCGAGGTTGGCCGTCGGACCCACCAGATAGCGGACGGTGGTCCCCACCAGTGCCCAATTTGCCGGGAGCGAGGCTGGCGTTCCGATGATCTTGCCTCCCGAGACAATCCCGGTGAGCGTGGCGCCGGCGAGGACCGTGCCCCGAAGGTCGGAACGTTTGAGGGTGGCATCGGTGAGGTTGGCACCCGAGAGATCGGCGTCGGAGAGATTGGCTTTGTAGAGGTCGGCTCCGGTGAGAGCGGCTCCCGAGAGGCTGGCGCCGGTCAGGTTGGTTTGGGGGCCGACCAGGTAGCCATCCACGACAGACCAACCCGACGGCAACGAGGCCGGGCTGCCGGTCAAGCCGCCGGAGACGACGTTGGCGAGGGTGGCGCCCGAGAGGTCGGCTCCACCGACCATGGCGCTGGTGAGGGTCGCGTTCTTGAGGTCGGCGCCGGCCAGATCGGCGCCGGTGAAGTTGACGCCGGTGAGGTTGCAGCGCGCGGTAGTCCGAACCGGCATGCGGGGGCAGGCTGCAGCGACTCGGTGCTCGGGCAGCGGCTGAGCCTGCCGGAACCAAGGCGATCGCCGCAGCAACCGGGGCGGCTCCGAGGAGCAGACAGATTCCGACCAACCGCGGCTTTCGGAACAACGCCATGATGGCCTCCTGCTCCAAATCGGAACCAAGAACTTCTTGGAACATTGGCCTGTGCTCCAATGCTAGTTCCGCAGGCGAAAGCGGTCCACTGCTCTCTGCGCCGCCGTCGTAGCCAGGGGCAACTGAACGGTCATCTCGGGCCACCGTCCGCCTCGGAGTCCACGCTCTCGGCGGCTGCCCGCCTCTTGGCAGCGGCTTCTTGATCCCGAACGACCACCTCGGCCGCGGCCAGCGTCAGTTCGTCCGGACGGGGTCCCTGCCAATCGAGATACCAATGTCTGTTGAGGCTGGCGATCCACGTGTCGCCCGCCGGGATCAGGGCGAACCGAGAGATGGTCCGCTGCGTGCCAACCTGGTCGGAATAGAGCAGCTCCACCATGAACCGTTGGTCCGTCTCGATGGCATCGACCAGGTCCGAGCGAACCGGATCGCCCGGGTTACGCAGTGCCCCCTGCCACATGCCGATGTCACCGTTAGGGATGTAAAGGTCCCGCGACTGAAGGCGGAAGGTCTCCAAAGGGGAGTGCGTGGGAAAGTCGCGTGAAGTACCCGCCCCTACCCTGACCGACCAACCCTGGCAAACAGCGATTCCGCTGCCGACGTTCCTGAGGCTGATCGCCAGGTACACCGCGCCATCGATGTGCTCCACCCCGGCACGGCCACCTTCGGCGCTTACCCAGTTTCCCTCCATGAACATAATTTTCTGTACGGGATCCTCCAGGCGGGAGGGGGCCAGGAGCGGTCGTCGTTGTTCCTGGAGGGCTGCTTCGGCAATGCGCGCCGACCGGTTGGAGGATCGCACTGCCGCGAAGGTGGCCAAACCAAGCACCAGAGTGCCGGCCGCAGTGGCCAGGGAAGCGATCGTCGACCAGTCAACCGTGAGGAATACCATTCACGTGTTGGTCCGGCTCGATTGGGTGATCGGCATCCGTGGCTCTCAGAGTTCTGGTTCAGTCCACTTTGCCGATTGCTCGAAGCCACTCGATGGTGGTGCGCATCCCATCGTCGATCCCGATCGGGCTGTAGCCAAGCCTCTTGTAGGTCTTCGAATCAGTCAACTTCGGACGCACCGGTCGTTCCGCCGCCGATTTGGAGGCGATCGCCACCAGTGTGGGCCCGAACGTTCGGACCAGCTCGGGATCGTCGGATGGTTCGATGTCTTCCACCCGGTGTTCGAGACCGGCCAGTTCGCAGATCCGATTGCACCCTTCGGCAATGCTGACGACATCCTCAGGACGGCCATCGAACATGTATCGCTCGCCCGAAACGCCGCGATCGAGAGCCAGTACGCAACCACGTGCGACATCGTCGGCAAAGACCCAACTCACCGGAAATCGCAGATACCGACTCAGTCGCTGGCGGAGCGCGGAAACGAGCACCCTGTTGAAGCTGGTCATTCCGAGTGCGTTGCTCGCCACCGGAGATGGACCGAATATCGCGCCGGGATGGGCGGTGACCACGTCCTGACCAGCAGCTGCTCGAGCCATGGACGTCCTCAAAGGCGAGCATCTTGGTGATCGTGTAGGGATCCGAGCTCGGCTCTTTTGACACCGGGGCGTCTTCCCGTTCGAGACCTTTGGTCGTATCGAAGAACGTACCCGTGCTTACCGCGACCACCCGACCCAGGCCGAGGGCTTGCGCGGCGTCGAGAACGTGTCTGGTGCCGTCGACGTTCACAGCCTCGAAGTCGGGAAGACTCTGGCTCGCACCGCCCAGAAGAGCAGCACAGTGGATCGCGGCGTCGTGATCCGGTCGCACCTCGAAGCACGTCGTCACTATCGGTGATGTCGCCGGTAATCACCTCGACTCCCATGGCGATGAGCGGATCAATGTCCGCACCGCTGCGAGCAAGAGCACGAACATAGTCGCCTCGTTCGATGAGAACCCTGCAGATATTGGCACCTGCCAGTCCGGTGGCACCGGTGACAAATATGGTCTGGCTCATCGGGCAGACGGTTCCGTTGCATCGATGAATGCAGTGTCGACCTGACCAGGGTCGAAGGGAATTACTGGTGGATTCGTTCCGAACACATCGAGTGTGTGAATGAATCGATGGAGCCCCATTGCGTTGGCGCAGGTGAACCCGAGCTCGATGATCTGCGCAGCGGTGAAGACCTGACTCAGTTCGCGGTAGACATCGTCGTCGATGGCATGGTGATCGGCCGACAGTAGGTCGAGAAACGCTACGGCTAGGCGCTCCTGCTCGGTAAGTGTCGAATCACCTGGCGAAATGAGGCACGCGACGTCATCGTCGGTGATCGAATCGTGCTTGCGGGACTGCATGCAGGGCTGGCATTCGCCCAGCTGCGCACTGCGGATCCGAATGAGTTCCAGAATTCGACCTCCAAGGAGACTCTGTTGTCCCCAGGCGCCACGCGCCGCATTCGTCATCAGGATTTGCTGCGTGCGATAGGCGAAGATCTGAAGCGGGATGGGTGTGGCGTATGTGCCGTTCGCCACCCCGTCCACGATGATCCGTCGTGGCTCCTCGGCCAGCTCTTCCAACGGGATCGGTTCGATCCTTGGCATATTCACCCACTCTCAACTGGCCGACGCTCTCTGCCTGGTGAGCCGCGTCGGATTTTCGTGACCCATCGTACGTCGTTTGGGCATTTCGGAACTCATTGGCTCCGTCGTCGGTCGTTCCCTCCGCAGAAGAACCGGGGTGATCCGGCCATCAGGCACCATCGCTGCGCAAGCTCACTGGCTGTCCGGTTCCATGAATCCGACGTGGGCGGACATGCCGCCGTCGATGACGATCATCTGCCCGGTGATGTAGCGGGATTCATCCGATGCCAGAAAGACAACCAGGTTGGCGACGTCTTCGGGACTGCCAACGTAGGGCGTGAGGGTCGATCGACCGAGTCCAGCCAACATGTCCTCGGTCAGATGAGCCCGCACGGCATCGGTGAGGATGAGTCCTGGCACGATCGTGTTGGCACGGACGCCCTGCTTTGCCGTGTCCGGCGGCCACGTACATGGTCAGCGTGTTGACACCGCCCTTGGACACGCCATAGGCAGTGCGAGTCCGGTCACCCTTGA
The DNA here is from genome assembly GCA_963734395.1 of uncultured Acidimicrobiaceae bacterium. Taxonomy (GTDB): domain Bacteria; phylum Actinomycetota; class Acidimicrobiia; order Acidimicrobiales; family RAAP-2; genus Bog-756. Next base: position 246,492 of record CAVTGY010000002.1, read on the forward strand.
GCGACGCCCCCGACGACATGTTGACGATGGATCCACCGCCGTTGCTCACCATTTCGGGGATCGCGTGCTTGCAGGTGAGCATCTGGCTGCGCAGGTTGACCTCCATTGCTCGTTCCCAGGTCTCTACCGACAGGTCGGTCACCTTGGTGTCTCGGGTCAGGAAGTCGGAATCGGTGAGGGCGGCGTTGTTGTGGAGGACGTCGAGCCGACCGAACTGAGCAACCGCCGACCGGATTGCCGCATACTACGTCGACCTTCCTTGGAGAGATCGGCTTCCAGCCGCATCGCTGTGCCGCCCGATGCCTCGATCACTTCGACGATCGGGCAGCGCCATCGCCGTCAATGTCGACCACCGCCACTGCCGCACCTTCTTCCGACAGCGCTCGGGCAGTCGCTCCGCCAATGCCTCCGGCGCCGCCGGTCACCATGGCCACTTTTCCGGCCACGCGTCCTTCGAGTCATCTCACGTCGCTCTGCATCAAGGTCTCTTTCCAAACCGGAGGCCGACCCGCGTGAGGCCTCGCAGACGGATTAAACCACCACTTCGCCGCTGTCGGCCAGACTGGATACGTGTTCAGACAACGACCACATGCTGGCGTTTCCGCCGCCACGGGGTCCGGGGCCAGCCCGACGTCGGCTGAACTACCGTAGTTGCATGCGGTTCAACCACATGGAGCTCACCTTCGCCACGGGGTACGCTGACCGACCAGTTCCGACAGGAGGTGGACGCCTTCTACGGCTCGGTCTTCGGCTGGGAGGCGACCGACGCCGAGGTGGTCGGCCAGCGCTGCCACATCCTGCTGCCCGACCCCGACCAGTTCATCCTGCTGGCCGAGAGTGGCAAGCCGATGAGCTCACCGGGGTTCGACCACCTCGGTCTGCTTCAGGACACCCGCTCCGAGGTCGACGACCTGCTCGAGGCGTGCAAGCGCTACCGGGACAAGGACGACCGTGTCCAGATCCAGGAGTACGAAGACCTGGTGTACCCCGGGGTCACCGTGCACGCCTTCTACGTGAAGTATCTGCTGCCGATCTACTTCGATGTGCAGTCGATGGAGCGGTCGTGGCAGCCCTGCGGCATCGTGTGTGCTTGGCAGCTGCAGGTCTTGCAATTGGGCGAAACTAGAATACAATACGTATTGGATCGTATATCAGCCCAACCCGCTCTGGAGTCCCAATGCCCGCACTCGAACGCAAGTGGTGGACGCTCATCGCCGTCTGCACCGCCACCTTCATGCTCCTGTTGGACATCACCGTGGTCAATGTCGCACTCCCCGACATCCAGCGGTCGCTGCATGCCTCGTTCAGCGATCTCCAGTGGGTCATCGACGCCTATTCCCTGACCCTGGCCGCCTTCCTCCTCACCGCGGGAGTGGTCGGGGACATGTTTGGTCGACGCGAGGTGTTCGCCGTCGGACTCGGCGTCTTCTCCGCCTCGTCACTGGTCTGCGGGCTGGCCACCTCTTCGCTCATGCTCAACTTGGCACGGGCAGTACAGGGAGTGGGCGGGGCGATCATGTTCGCCACCTCCCTCGCGCTGATCGCCGCGGCCTTCTCCGGCCGGGAACGCGGCACCGCCTTCGGTATCTACGGCGCGGTGATCGGGGGAGCGGTTGCGGTGGGTCCGCTGGTCGGTGGTGCCATTACCAGCGGGATCGGTTGGCGGTGGATCTTCTTCGTCAACGTGCCCATCGGGATCGTGGCCGTGGCCGTCACGCTCACCCGGATCCAGGAGTCCCGAGATCCGAGCAGTCGGCGCATCGACTGGATCGGGTTCGTATCTTTTTCCGTGGCCCTGTTCATGCTGGTTTTTGCCCTGGTCCGCGGCAACGACGACGGATGGGGGAGCACCCTGATCGTCGGGCTGTTGGTCGGTGCCGCCGTCCTGTTGACGGTCTTCGTGATCGCCGAATGGCGCCAGGACGACCCGATGCTGGACCTCAACCTGTTCCGGCGCCCGGCCATGGTCGGAGTGTCGCTGGCCGCTTTCACCCTCTCGGCCTCGATCTTCGCGCTGTTCCTCTACCTGACCCTCTACATCCAGGACGACCTGGGCTACGGACCCCTCCAGGCCGGTGTGCGCTTCCTCCCGATCACCATGCTCGCCTTCATCGTGGCGCCCATCGCCGGAAAGCTGACCGTCCGCATCAAGTCGCGGTATCTCCTGGGCAGCGGCTGCTGCTGATTGCCGCAGGTTGCCTGCTCATGGCCACCACCCACGCCTCCTCGGGCTGGACGGTGCTGCTGCCCGGCTTCGTCGTCACCGGGATCGGTATCGGGACCGTGAACCCGGTCCTGGCCTCGTCGGCCATCTCTGTTGTGCCACCGGAACGAAGCGGGATGGCCTCGGGTGCCAACAACACCTTCCGACAAGTGGGGATCGCCACCGGCATCGCCGGACTCGGAACCGTGTTTCAGAGCCAGATCCAGCACAACACGCTGGCTGCCCTCGGCCAGACCCCGGCAGGCCAGGCGGTCGTGGCTCATGGAGGTGCCGCGCTCAACGGCGCCCTGGCCGGTGGCGGCGTGCGGGAGGCGGTGACCGCCATTCCCTCGGCTGCCGCCCGGGATGCCCTGCTGCAGGCCTACCGGGTCGGCTTTTCGCAGACCCTCGACCATCTGATGGTGATCGGTGCGGTGATTGCCTTCCTCGGCTCGGTTGCCGCCTTCGCGCTTGTGCGTCAGCGCGATTTTGTCCCGAGTTACGCGGCCCCCGCCGAGGGGAGCCCGGCTCGAGCCCAGCACCGGCGGTGGCGGTGTGACTGCCGGAGACAGCGCCTCGCGGTGGTGGACAAGGCGACAAGAGGACCCGGTCGCCCACGTGACCAGCGAGCCAGTCAGGCCATCGTTGACGCTGCCCTCCGCCAACTGGCCGAGGTGGGGTATGCCCGGGTGTCCATGGACAGCGTGGCCGGCGAGGCGGGCGTGGCCCGAGCCACCATTTACCGTCGCTACCGGGACAAGGCCGACCTGATCACCGCGGCCATCGCGGCCAACAGCGCTACTCACTTGGCGTCGTCACCCTTCAGCGGATCCCCGTTCCGACCTGATCGCCTACCTCAACGAATTCAACGACCGCTTCGCCGAGGGTGGACTCGAGGTGGTGGGCGCGCTCATTGCGTCCCGGGAGGACCCGGCGGCATTGGCCTTGCACCGTCAACGGGTGGTCGAGCCTCGTTTGGGCTACGTGCGTTCCCTGCTGACCCGAGCCATCGAGCTCGGCCAGCTCGCGACACGACGCCGATCTTGACCTGGCCGTCCAGATGTTGGCCGGTTCGGTGTTCACCCGGCGGGTGTCCGGCGAGCTCTCCGACACCAAATTGGGCACAGCGAGCCGTTGACACCATCTTTGCGGGCATGGGACCCGGCCGGCCCTGCAAGAGATAGTCACCGGGCGAGCAACTCGTGGTTTGCCTGCCCCAATTCCTAGGGCATGAAGGAGTTGAGGAATACGTTGCTGAACACCTTGTAGGGGTCGTAGGAATCCAGGGTGGCCAGTGCGGAGTCCCAGTTGTCACCTGCAGTCTGCCCTGCGTTGATGGCGTTGGGGATGGTGCTCGCCAGCATGGTGGGATCAGCCCACGCTGCCGTGTCCGTGTACGCCCATCCTTTTGACCACTCGGGACGAACCGCTGCATAGGATCCGGTGTAATGGGTGAACATCCATTGTTCGATGTCCCGGTAAAATTGGTCTGACAGCGGAGTCCCCGGCATGGTGAGAATGTCGAACCAGACGGCGACGTCCCACCCCGGTTGGTCCGGTCGGGGCCGCAAGTGCCGACAGCTGTGGCGATGTCGCAGAAGCGATCTCGACGTCAGAAGGGTCGTCCAGGCCGCTCACCCGGATTTCGACGGGCCCGTTCATGGGGTAGTTCCCGTCCGTCTGATAGGCGTTACTCTGGCTCTGGTAGTAGGTAATGAAGTCGTAGATGACCTGTTGGATGCTGGATCGGCCGGTGAGAACGGCGTAGCCGTTGGCCGTCACCCTGAGCGTGGTGGGCTTGACGTAGAGCAGCAGGTCTTTTGCCCAGCCCCAGATGTCGGCGGTCAGGGTGGCGAGGAGCCCGGCGGTGACGATCTCGAGCTCGGCCTCACCGAAGGTGGGGGTCATGGCCACATCGCCCTCGAGTATCTCCTTGATGAGTCCCGACAGCGTCTGCGGTATGACATCTGCGAAGACGTAGTTGTAGGCAGAGCCGACCTCGCGTGAGAGCAACGGCTTCTCAGGAGAGACTGTCCATACTTTGAGCCAGGGCGCTGACGTAAACGGGAACCAGATCGTTTCCACCCGGCCCGATTGCTCGACGTAACTGTCAAAGGTCTGAGAGCTCGAGCCGGGCGCACCGAAGAGCTTGCTGGCCGGGACACTCGTGAAGCTCTGGCATCGAAGGCGAGTGTTGGCCCCCACCTGGAGGGTCACTTCGGTGACGAACGTCCTCCCGAGGTGGACGAGAAGGGGCAGAATCGCTGGATCTGATCGTTCAAAGCTTTGCGCGACGTACTGGCTCTGAGCCGGGTTCCAGACCACTGCTCTGACGGACAGGAGAAGGTTGCTCACCGAGCCGTAGGTGTGGCCGGGGATGATCGTCTCGCCTTGGGCCGGGATGGCGGTGCCATGACCATCGATGGCCAGGGCACCACCGATGGTGATGTCCCCGGGAGCCGGGTGGGCGGTCAGTCCCAGACCTGACGTTCTCGAGATCCTGAAGGAGTACGTCCATGGTCACCCCGGTCTGCGTGGTGACCGTGGAAGGTGAGCCGGAGGCATCGATGGTCACCGAGGTCAGGAACCGTGTTGTGTCGGCGAGAACGACGTTGGCACCATTGAAATCCACGGGAATCACGAGGGGTGACCAGTTGTGCATCATGCCCCGGGCTCGGATCTCGTATCCGACCGGAAACGCCCAGTTGGCCAGCGTGACGACGTCCGACTCGGAACTCGGGGCGCAGGTCCAAGCGTTCTCGAGCACGATCTCACCCGACCAGTTCTGAAACGCCTGCTGATAGAGCGGAATGGTCGACGGAAAGTCCGGCGGTGTGGAAAGCGTGCTCTGAGCGCTCGCTGCTGGGACTTGAAAGATTGGCGTCCACTCGACGGCACTGAGTGCGGCAACGCCCGCGGATGCGGCGAGGAACTGTCGGCGGGAGATCCCCCGTGTCCTGACGGTCCAGATGTTTGATGTGCCTGGCTTCGACGACGATTCTGTTTCATCGCACCCCCCCGATCAGTGCACTATTTCTGCAACCTGTTACTTGTTCTAATGGAGGTCGGGTGCCGAGTCAACCGATCAAGTCCTCAGCCAGGTGATACTGAACCCAGTTCCGGATGATGACAACGCGGAAGTCTTGGCCAAAGTTTTTTTCGCGTTGCGGGTGGTCATGTTGATTTGGTAGCTGGTGAAGGCTGGCGCGGAGATCGGCTGTCCGTTGGCTGAGGCGCCACTGATGGAGAGCGAACCAAAATCTGCCAGTGGCAGTTGTTTGCACCGCGTCGGACTGCAGGATGAAGTCGCCTCAGTGATCCATTCGGCGGATGAATTCTGAGGAGTTGTCGGCGGACGCTGCGTTGTCGAAAAGTGCCATTTCGTTCCATCGACGATTGTCAACGTGTACGCCGAACCTGTGACCGAGACGCTTGAGCTGATGGAGTCATTTTGTTTGACAGGGTATAACGATGAGCTGAGCGCCACCTCTGATTGTGGGTACAGCTGGTACCAGGCGTAGTAGGTCGGGCCACCGGGCTTCTTCTTCGTGGCTTTCGTACAATCCGAGTCGGTCCCGATCTGTTCAACCGTCGGGTCCGTTGCCGAATAGCCGTCGATGCCGACCCAGAAGGCGGCCTGTTGATTCTGGTTCTTGGGACAGGTCGCCGCCGGTTGGACCCAACCACCGGCAACGCTGGACACCGTCGGTCCGGTCACTGCGTAGCCGGCCCAATTCACCGATGTCTGTGTGGCCGGTCCCGCTTCTCTTGAGTTTGAAGGTCTTGCGTTTGAAGGCAGCAAGAGATGCGTGGGTGTGGCAGGCACCATCGGGGGCGCATAATCGGCGGCAGGGGTAGGCGTGGCCCCAACTGGACTGGACGAAATGACACTCGCTCCCACCCAAAGAAGACCAGCCCCGAGTGCCACCAAGCCGCGCATTGTCAAACGAAAGAACTGCGACGACTGGTTGCTTCGACCGGACATTGTGGAACTACGTCCTTCCGGTACCGGCGGGCACAATCACCGCGGTGCCGTGCTTGGGATGCCTGACAGTCTTGGTACCGCCTACCCCAGATTTGTGCCTTCCACCCCGGTTGGTCCCCGTCCCCGTCCCCCGGTTTCCTCCCCGGTTGGTCCCCGTCCCCGTCCCCCGGTTTCCTCCCCGGTTGGTCCCCGACCCCGTGCCTGTTCCGGTGCCTGTACCGGTGCCTGTTCCGGTGCCTGTTCCGGTGCCTGTTCCGGACCCGGTTCCTGTTCCGGACCCTGTTCCGGTGCCTGTTCCGGCATCGGTTCCGGTGCCCGTTCCAGTGCCTCGGCTCCGAGTCCATATTGGGGCGCTCTTGGTGCTGCTTTGGTCGGCGCCTGTGGGAGTCGCCGTTCCCCGTCCCGCTGATTGGGTGTTCGATTCGGGCTGGCGATTACAAGATCCCGACGAGCCAGAGGCATTTGCGGCAACCGAACTGGCGTTGGCATGGTCCCGTCCCGGGCAGGCAACGATCCTCCTGCGTTGCTGACCAGACCCTGAACCTGCTCTCGGTGGCTGATCTCCTCGAATGACGGGAGCTGTCGACACCCCGTTGGTCGTACCTGCGTTGGGGGTACTTGCCGGATTGGTTCGAGTGCCTGTGGCACCAGCGTGCCCGAGCGCCCGATCAACGAGGTGTGCTACCGGACTGGGGGCTCCAGTGGCGGCTGCGAGGCTGCCCGAGACAATGATGATGCTTGCCGCCGAGGCCGCTGCCACGATCGCCGGTCTCCGCCACCATCGCCGCTGCAGGCGAGGCCCTGATTCGACCTCCGATCGGAAGACTCCACGAACAGCTTGCTCTCTGCGCAACTCGTGTCGTCCCCCCGGAGCCGCTGCCGATGCGATGAGCTCTGCGAGGGGCCCGGCGACGACGTTGGGCAACTCCACCACTGTGGCCGTGCCCGCGTTGGCGACTTCCAGCCGTCGATCGACGTACCTCTCAGCCATGGCGTCGACTCCCTTGCATGTCTGTTGACATGCCAGATGCTGCCCCGACGGCACAGGCCGCCCCCGCCAATTCCGCGACATCGCCCTCGGCGGTTGAAGGGGGATTCAATGCGACCTCCAAGCGTCGGAGACCGCGGTGGGACAGCACTCGCACCGACCCTGGAGAACGTCTCATGATCTTGGCAACCGAGCCAACGTCCAATCCCGCAACAATCCGCAGCATCACCGCCTCCGCCTGATCGGGTGGAAGTTGCCCGATCATCGTTATTGCAAAATCTGTCGACCAGTTCTCCTCGGCCTCCGCTTCAACACTGTTGCTTGCCGGCAATTCGACGAGCATGGAATAGTCGATCGACTCGGGCCGTGAGGAACTGCGACGATACCAATCAGTCAGTCGATTGCGAGCCGAAGTGAACAGCCAACCGCGAAAGCCGTCCTCGTCGCCTTCGAACGTTGGCAGCGCTCGAATGACTCGGTGCCAGATGTCAGCCGCCAGATCCTCGGCGTCGGGAGCTGCCTTGACCTTCAGGTAACGGAGCAGACCTGGATGGAACTCCCTCCAGATTGATGCAAACGCGTCCTCGTTGCCCTTCTTGGCAGCTCGCAGGGTCCCCTCGAAATTGATCAACGCTTACACCACCTGCGAATCCTCTCGGCGGCCGGAGCTCGATCTCACCACTTCCTACACCCGAGCGGAACAGGCGTCCAGCCCAATCGGCTCGAATCAGCCTCGCATCTGGGGGTGTAACGAATTGAGGGACTTGTTCGTTATGTGACCAACCGTTGGTGGGAGGAAGGCCTGTTCCCGGGGCGGACCACCGGCCTGGTCGAGATGGCGAGCCCGGGGGTCGACGCCAAAGAGCAGTATCTCCTCCAACGATATGCTCCGCTCAGCCTCTGAAGGCTGGAAGGAAGCAATGGACGCGAACGCAGACTGGATCGAGAGGGACGCTGCCCGGGTCTGGCATGGCTTCACCCAGATGAGCAGCTACGGCGAGAACCGACCGGTGATGGTCGAACGAGCCGAGGGGCGAGAACTGATCGACGTGGAGGGCCGCCGCTACCTCGACGCGATCTCGAGTCTGTGGGTGACCACACTTGGGCACGGGGTGCCCCAGTTGGATGCTGCTGTCACATCCCAACTAGGTCGTGTCGCCCATTCGACATTGCTCGGAAACGGGAACAAAGTAGTGGTAGAGCTGGCTGAGGCCATGGCTGGCGTGGTACCTGTCGAGGACCCCCACTTCCTCTTCGCATCCGATGGTGCGTCAGCCGTCGAGCAGGCGTTGAAGATGGCATTCCAGTACTGGTGGAACAAGGGATCCAACCGTCGGACCAAGTACCTCACCCTCGGAGGCTCCTACCACGGTGACACCGTAGGGGGTCTCTCGCTCGGTGCAGGAGGGTTCGGCACCGATCTGTTTGATCCGTTGCGTTTCGGCGGAGTCATCCGATCAGCGGGCTATGAGGATCCCGAGTGGCTCGAGTCGGCTCTCGCCCTGCTGGAGATTCACGGGTCGTCACTGTCTGCAGCTGTTATCGAACCACTGGTGCAGGGTGCGGCGGGCATGCAGGTGGCTGCGCCGGATCACGTGCATGTCTTCGCCAAGGCCTGTCGTGAGTCACGGGGTGATTCTCATATGCGATGAAGTGGCCACCGGCTTTGGCCGCACCGGGAACCCTCTTTGCCTCGGAGAAGTGCGGGATCCAACCTGACATCATGTGCATCGGGAAAGGGATGACCGGCGGTTACCTCCCGATGAGTGCCACCGTCGCGTCCGGCCAAGTCGCTGAGGCCTTTCTCGGGGAGGACCTCGGACCGGAGACCTTCTATCACGGCCACAGTTACGGCGGGAACGCCCTTGGCGCCGCAGTGGCTCTCCGCCACCTCGAACTGTTTGCGGAGTGGGATGTCCTGGCCAACGTGGCCCTATGTTCGAATGCGCTCGAAGATCGGATCAGGCGAGACGTGGCCCCTCTTCGTGGCGTCGGTGAATTCCGGCTTCAGGGCCTGATGGGCGGAATCGAGCTTGCGCCGCCCACGGCCAACCTGAAGTGGGGCCGGAAGGTGTGCGCCGGTGCGGTGGAGCGCGGCGTGCTGCTGCGCCCACTCGGTGATGTGATCGTCCTCATGCCCATACTGACCTCGACGATCTCGGAGATCGATCGAATTGTCGACGCAGTAGCGGAAACCATTTCCGAAGTGTGCGGGTTCGAGTCATGAGCTGGGGCGAATGGATCGACACCCAACTGGATGACGTCAGGCAGCGTGGCTGTTGGCGGTCACCCCGTGTTTTGGATGGGCAAGGACCAGACTTCGCACTCCCGGACGGGTCGAGGGCGGTGTCGTTTGCGTCGAATGACTACCTGGGCCTGTCGCGGCATCCCGAGGTCATCGCCGCTGCTCACGACGCGCTCGATCGATTTGGTACGGGGAGCGGTTCGTCTCGATTGGTCGTCGGCTCTCGCCCGATTCATGCTGATCTGGAATCGACCGTGGCGGAATGGCGAGGTACCGAGCGAGCGCTGATGTTCTCGACTGGCTATGCAGCGAATTTGGCCGTGCTGTCCACGCTCGGGGAGGGGGCCCGGCTGGTGTCCGACGAGCTCAATCACGCGTCGATCATTGACGGAACTCGGTTGGCTCGCTCGGAGGTCTGCGTCTACCGGCACGGAGACGTCGAACATGCGGCGTCCTTGGTCGGGAATGCGCCACATCGCACCCTGCTGGTTAGCGACACCGTGTTCTCCATGGACGGTGACCTCGCTCCCGTCGACGAGCTGTCCGAGCTGTGCGTTCGGACAGGATCCATGCTGGTGCTCGACGATGCGCATGCCGTGCTCGAGGTCCCCCGCCCGGACCCCGATGTCGAATGCGTGCGTATCGGGACTTTGTCCAAGACGCTCGGCTCACTGGGTGGTTACGTTGCCGCCAGCGGCCGGATCATCGACCTCCTGATAAACCGGGCACGCACGTTCATCTTCACCACGGCGCCAAGTGCTGCAGATACCGCTGCCGCGATCGCCGCCATTGGCATTTTCCGATCCGAAGAGGGCGAACTGCTACGCAAGCGCCTGCGGGAAAACGTCGATGCCTTTCTTTGTGGTCATCCGTCGCCGATCGTCCCGGTCGTCCTCGGCAGTGAGGAGCTGGCCATCAGGACCTCGTCCGACCTACTCGAGCGGGGCCTTGTGGTGCCCGCCATCCGGCCACCCACCGTCCCGGCTGGTACGTCTCGGTTGCGCATAGCGTTTTCCGCATTGCACACGCGGGAGCAAGTGAGCCTTCTCAAATCGGCGCTGCATGAGTCCGAGCGCTGGTGATGAGGTCACATTCACCATGAGGTCACCCCGCATCGACTGACTCTTTTGGGCGTGCCGGTCGGGGGCACGGATGGTGTGAGGGGGCGAACCACCAGGACCGAACCAGATTCGACGATCGGAAAGGAGCACCACCCTTGGAGCGCATCAGCTTGGGGACTCTGGAGGTTTCCCGGATCGGCCTCGGGGCTATGGGGATGTCCGCTGCCTACACCGGGGCGGGGACCGATGATTCCGAGTCCATTCGCACCATCCACCGGGCCCTCGATCTTGGCGTCACCCTCATCGACACCGCCGAGATCTACGGCCCGTTCACCAACGAAGAGCTCGTCGGTCGGGCCATCAAGGATCGCCGCGACGAGGTCGTGCTGGCAACCAAGTTCGGTTTCTACTCGCACACCAACGGTGGCCCCGGCCACCTCGACAGCAGCCCCGAAAATGTTCGCATTGCGATCGAGGGGTCATTGAAGCGACTGGGCACCGACCATATCGATCTGTACTACCAGCACCGCGTCGACCCGGACACAGCGATCGAGGACACCGTCGCCACCCTTGCCGAGCTGATCGCCGAGGGCAAGATCCGCCACATCGGCTTGTCCGAGGCCTGGGTCGGGACCATCCGCCGTGCGCACGCGGTTCACCGGGTCACGGCCCTGCAGTCGGAGTACTCCCTGTGGACCCGTGACCAGGAGGCCGAGGTGCTACCGCTTCTGCGTGAACTTGGCATTGGCTTCGTGCCCTACTCGCCGCTCGGCCGCGGATTCCTCACCGGGAAGATTCGCTCGACCGACCAGTTCGCCGACAACGACTCGCGCAAGACGAACCCACGCTTCACCGGTGAGAACTTCCAGCGCAACCTGCGGATCGCCGACCAGGTCGAGGCGGTCGCCGCTGAGGTAGGCGCCGCGCCGGCGCAGGTCGCCCTGGCCTGGTTGCTCGCCCAGGGCGACGACATCGCCCCGATCCCCGGCACCAAGCACGTCCGCCGGGTGGAGGAGAACGCCGCCGCTGACCGCGTCCACCTGAGCGCCGAGCAGGTCGACAGGCTCAACAACCTCCCCCCAGCCGCCGGCGACCACCACAGCGAGGAACAGATGCGGATGCTCGAGCGATGATCCCGGCCGATCGGGGTCATCCAGTGCGCCCCCGGTTCAGGAGCCGTTCGCGCTCAGCCTCTCCCGCCACGGGGTGAGATCCAGCTTGGGGTAGCGCCGGGCGGTCTCGGCGAGGACGGATTCGCTCCAGATCGGATGTCCGGGTTCCGGGAAGCCGAACAACGCAAGTTCGCGCGGCGTCGAACGTTCGACGAAGTGGGTCCACGGCTCACCGGTTGACCGGGACTGCTGGGTGTCGTAGCCGATCCAATCCTGACCGGCACGCTTGAACGCCAGTCCCACGTTGAAGCGGGCGGTGTTCGGTGCCTTGAACGAAGCACCGCGGTGCCAGACAACCGACCGGTAGGCGAGGTAGGAGCCACGGATCCCAGGGGCAGAGCGCTCAGCGGCGTAGAGCTTGGGGTCCATCCGAGGCAGGACCACCGGGTAGGGGGAGTCGATTGCGGCCGAGTCATCCACCGTAACCAACCTGGTGGGGTTCTCGTCCTCGGTGACGTCGGTCAGGTAGAGGAAGCCGGTCAGGTTCCACCACGGTGGCTCGCCGATTGCCGGCAGCCATGAGTGATTGCGGTCGGTGTGCATCGGTTGCTCGTAGTTGGTCAGCCCGGAGTACTTGGCGCTGGCGTGCGCCTGGTAGAGACGAAGATCGGTGGACTGTATGGCGCGTTCGGCGAAGTCGATCAGGGAGGGATGGACACACAGGCGGTTGAGAGCGCCCGATCCATCGAAGGGAAACGTACCCATCCACCTCTGTTGCTCACTCCGGAACCCAGGACCGTCCTCCGGCCAGACGTAGTCCTGCTTGGGCGTCAACGGACTACCCCTGCGACGCAAGGTGACGCCGTCCGGATCCGAGTAGTACTCCTCCACGCTCGGGAAGAGCAATCGGATGTCATCGGAGGCCGCGTCGATCTCTTCGGTTCCGATGAGTCCCTCGAGCAGGACCCACCCCTCGTCGCTCCATGTGCTGATCTCGGCGTCGCTTGCAAGCCTCGAGCTCATCGCCCTCCTTCTCTCAAACTCGGTCCCGCTCAAAGAGAGAGGATAGGAGCGATTGCTGTCCGCTGAGAGATGTTCGAGGGTAAGCAAGATGACCTGGAGCTTGGTGACCGGGATGGTGCGCAGCTCCCGACCCCGTCGCTATTGGAGCATGCGCCGCCTGCCGCGCTAGCGTCGGCCCGACCGAAAGCCAGAGAGTGAGTGCGATATGCAGTCGGCGGAAACATGGAAGTACATCCATGGTGAACGGAGCGAAATGGCGGACACGCTGGACTCGCTGTCGGGAGAACAGTGGTCGACCGCCTCCTGGTGCCAGAGCTGGTCGGTCAAGGACACCGCGGGCCATATCCTCGCCGCCGCCGAGCAGACTCCTGCCAACTTCTACAAAGAGCTGCTTCTGGCCCGATTCAGATTCCATGTTTTCACCGACCGAGCCGCCATGCGCTTGGCCAGCATCGAATCGGACGAGCTGGTACGTCGACTGCGGGCCCGGACCACAACCACAAATCATCCACCGGCGCCGGTAATGGCGATGCTCGGCGAGATAGTGGTCCACGGCGAGGACATCAGACGACCGCTCGGGCTCGAGCACCAATCCCCGCAACCGGCCCTGGTGGCAGTCGCTGACAGCTGGAAGAACTCGAACCTGCTCATTGGAGCAAAACGACGGATCGCCGGATTGCGTCTGCAGGCGACAGACGCCGAGTGGCTTCACGGCGATGGCCCCGAGGTATCCGGTCCGCTGGCGTCGTTGATCCTGGCCATGGTAGGCAGAAAGCAGGTTCATCCTGATCTGGCTGGCGAGGGTCTCGAGGTTCTGTCGAGCCGAACCTGAGGGGAACGGGCACGACCGAGATGACAGTCGTGCTCATTCATGGAGGGGGATCGACGGCTCGCTTCTGGGATCGACTTCTCCCGCATCTCGATCGACCCGGTGATCGCAGTCGATCTGCCTGGCCGGGCCGGAAATCCCGCCGACCTTGCCACGCTGTCTGTCGAGGACGAGGTCGCATCGGTGGTTGCCGATCTCTCTTCCTCGGCGCATCGAGGGGCAACTGATCCTGGTCGCACACTCCTCCGGAGGCCTGGTCGTTCCTGGGGTCGCCGCCGCACTCGAAGGCCGTGTCAGTGCCGTGGTATTGAACGCCGGCGCTGGTCCCGACCGAGGGTGGATGCGGAGTCGACTGCATGAAAGAACGTCACCGTGAGGGACTGCAACTGGCTCGTGAAGCTGCCGAGCGCGAGGGCACGTCGATCACGCTTCCAGGACCACCGGAGGATCGCGAGTCGTTCCGGAACGCCTACGGCGGGGACCCGCTGGATGACGATACGTTGGCGTTCGTCGTCGATCCCATGCGGTGCGTCGCGGACACCGTGCACCACTACTTCCAGCCGGTCCACTGGTCTGCCGTCGCCGGAACACCGATCTTCTATGTACTGAACCGACGTGATCGACCGATACCACCGGAATCGCAAGAAGAGATGGTCGGTCGGCTTCCGCAGCCTGCCACCGTCATTCGGGTCGATTCAGGCCATCTCCTTCCGGTCACTGCACCGGCATCCTTCGCCAAGATTCTCGCTGAGATCACCACCTGAGCGAGGCCGCCGGCAACAGCCGGCTGAAGACGGTGCTCAGCGGGCTTGCCACCTGGGGGCCCTTCCCTCTGCTGCCGCACGCAGTCCCTCTTTGGCGTCCTCGGTCGCGGTTGCCACGATCCGCATGGTCTCGGCGAATCGGATGGCCTCGACGGGAGAGAGACTCTGGGTTCGCATTGCCACTTCCTTGCTGGCCCGCGCCGCCAAGGGAGCTGCGGCAAGCAAGCGACCGGCGAGGGCTCGCGCCTCGTTCATCAACTGGTCGTGGGGCACTACCCAGCCCGCCAGACCGATCTCCTTGGCGCGGGCCGCACCGACCCGTTCACCGGTGAGAAGCATCTCCATGGCGTATTGCCAGTTGATCCTCTGTGGCAACCGGATCGCACCGACCATTGCAGGAACGCCCAGGCGCACCTCGGGAAATCCGAACTCCGCGTGCTCGCTGGCGATCACGAAGTCACACCAGGTGACCAGGGTGAGCCCGTATCCCAAGCAGTACCCGTTTACCGCGGCGATGACCGGTTTGAAGATCTCCCATCCGCTCTCGAACGAGTTGACTGTGGGCTTCTCCCAGAACGTGCCGGCGAACTCTCCGGTTGACCCGATCCCGGCGCGGATGTCCGCACCAGCACAGAATGCCTTGCCCGCGCCGGTGACGATACCCACCCACGCGTCCTGGTCATCTCGAAATCGGCCAAACGCCTCATTGAGGTCGCGCCGCATCTCCGCATTTACGGCGTTGAGGGAGTCGGGCCGGTTGTAGGTGATTGTGGCAACATGACCTTCGAGTTCATAGGTGGCGAGCGAGCTCATCCCGAAATCATGCCGCACCCGGCAAATGAGTGTGAGCGCCGTTGCCAGACATGCGACAGCGATCCTGGGCGCCCATCCGTGCCGGTGCCCCATGCTGGTGTCACAATCGTGGGTCGGGCTCTCCATTTGACCGTGCAGTGGTCATCCCGAGGAATAGGGAGTGAGCGTGGGCCAAGCCATCGGAGACCTGCTTCCCTCGCGTGTGGGAGCGGCGCTCAGGTCCATCCTCCGATCATCGCCATCATTCTGATGCTGCTGTCGACCCGTGCCGGCGCCAACGGTGTGTCGTTCCTCGTGGGTTGGGTGGTCGGGATGACCGGGGCGAGCGTCGTTCTCTTCGCCGTTTCGACAAGCATCGGTTCCGGAACCAATGGAGCTCCTTCGACGTCCTCGTCCGTCTTCAAGTTGGTCGCGGAGTCGGGCTCGTTGCTGCTTGCCAGACGGAACATCCGGAAGCGACCCAAACCAGGCGGGGACAGCGCGAGCTCCCCAAGTGGTTGGCTTCCATGGATACGCTCACACCGGCGAAAGCAGCGGCCCTGGGTGTGCTGTTATCGGCGTGGAATCGGACGCAACCCGTGCTGATGATCGCCGGTGCCATGGTGACGTTGTCCCAGTACCACGCTGCCGGATGGTGACATCGTCATTGCCATCGCCGTCGGTTGGTCGTGCTGTTAGCCGTACTCCACCGTGGCTGCCCCGGTGCTGATCTTCGCCGTGAGCGGGAAACAAGGCGCAGCATCGCCTGGATACGACCAAGATCTGGCTGAGTCAGAACAACGCCACGGTCATGGCCGTCCTGCTGGTGGTCATCGGCGTAGTGCTTATCGAATTCGGCGACGACCTTGTCGCTCGAGTGGATGTGACCTTCCTCAGCGGGAGCGCTCCTGTCGGGGACATCGAAGGGCCTTCCGAGGAAATTGCCGCGGACAAGAGTGCATTCGGTACCAGCCGCATCCAACGCTGGTTCGACCGCCCGCCGCAAAGGCATCGGCGGACTGTCCAGCTGGAAATCGGGCCACCCACCCAGCACCCGGTTTCCGGTTCGGCTTGCCTTGAGCGGCTGGCGGGATCAGAGTTCTGCATGGTCGATCTCGATACCCGAGCGGCAGGATTTCGGGAACAGATGATCGTGTTCTCTGCGTCGACTCGGTGTCGTGGACGAGATGGTCCTGAGCGTCCTGGCATCGGTGCCAAGACATCGGTTTGTGGACCGGTTCTGGGCGGTGACTCCTGCAACCATCGGAAAGTGGGACAACACCAAAGAGTACGAAGTGGCCGAAGACAGCAGCGACGAAGCCCTGGCCCTCCTCTACGACCCGATGACAGCGGTGGCCATCAGACAACCGACCGGGCACCTCGCCGCCACGACCAGCCTTTCCGCTCCCGTGATCGTCGCCTTGATGCTCTCAGAGATGGGATTGCGGCGTGGCTCACGAGTGCTGGAGATCGGCACCGGAAGCGGCTACAACGCCGCGCTGATTGCCGGACTGGTCGGTGAACCCGCACTGGTGACATCAGTTGACATCGACCCTACGCTCACCGCCGAGGCGATTCCGCGGCTCGACCGACTGGGCTACAGCCGCATCATGGTGTCCTGTGGGGACGGGGCTGACGGGGTGCCCGAGCGGGCTCCCTTCGACCGGGTGGTGGCCACTGTGGGTTGTGTCGATATCTCGCCGTCATGGGTTGACCAACTCGCCGACGGTGGCCGGTTGCTGGCGCCGCTCGAACATGGTCCGATGCACCCACGGGTGGCGGTCAGGCGGTCCGAAACCGGCCTGGTGGGTAGGTTCATGGGTCGGTCCGGATTCGTGCGCATCCAAGGATCACAAGCCTCGCACCGGGTGTGGGCCGGCTCTTCACCCGTCGCGGTCCACCATCGAGTCGAGCGGCTCCCGACCGGCTTGGCCGAGGCCTTCGACCCTCCGAGTCCCGAGTCAACCCGTCGAATGTCAGGACTGTGGGACTTCGCCACTTACCTGGGCATACGGGACCGGCGAGCGGTGTCGGGGCCAGGTCTGGGCGACCACAGTTCGCTGGCCGTGATTCGTGGTGACACGCTGGCCATCGCCGGCCCGGGTGGCGGTGAGCTGGCTGAGCGCCTCGTGGCGCTCGGCCGCAGCTGGGTGGAGTTGGGATGTCCGGGGCACGACCGCTACGCCATGACCTTCATCGTCAAGGACGCACGTCCGATTCCGCCGGATACGCCTGACGGTCCGTGGGCAGTTGATCGAATCGATTATCGGCAGCACGTCACCCTGGTCTCGGAGAATCGCTGACCGCCGGCGATCTTTTCGGTACCAGGACGTCCGAGCCCTCTCCT
This sequence comes from uncultured Acidimicrobiaceae bacterium, assembly GCA_963734395.1. Taxonomy (GTDB): domain Bacteria; phylum Actinomycetota; class Acidimicrobiia; order Acidimicrobiales; family RAAP-2; genus Bog-756. The sequence goes on from CAVTGY010000002.1 coordinate 263,841, forward strand.
CGCAGGACTCAGTCGTCCAGTGCCAGGCAACCGCGTACGGCGGCCTCGGCCGCCAAGCGGGCGGCGAGGGTGGTGTCGTGGCTCAGACGCTCGAGCTTCACCGCCAGTTCGGGCTCGGCGGCGAGGAGCCGATTGAGTTCGGCGACATTGCCCGAACCGTCCGGGTTGGTGGCGGCAAGTACCCGCTCGTCGAGCAGGCCATCGAAGAGCCGGTCGCCGATGCACCGGTAGACCGACCACGGACAACCGTTCGCCTCGCAGACCTCGGCGACGGCCGAGGACTCCATGTCCACCCCGAGGCAGCCTTCCTCGAAGAAGCGTCGGCTCAGTTCGTGGTCGAGCGTCGCCTCTTCGGTGGTGATGAGCTTGCCGGCCTTGGGTGCGTCGCCGGGCGGGCGGTGCCGGAAGGTGGCACCGCTGTTGTGGTCGATGATGATCTCCGGATTGATCAGGGTGCCGACCTCGAGGTCGGGGTCGAGCCCGCCGCAGATGCCGGCGATCATCACGTGGTCCACCGGGACGTGGTCGGCCACCGTCGTGTCGAACAGGCGGGAGGTCGCCACTCGAGTCAGTGGCGGACCCATGCCGATGTGGATGGCGGTCACGTCGGCACTGCCAACCACGCCCGTCCAGGGTTCGCTCCGGTCATCGCTGGTGGGGCTGAGCCCGAAGGCGGTGACGATGGCCTTCATCTCGAGGGGCATCGGTGCCAGGATGACAACACGGAGGCGAGCGGGATCATTGGTCATGGTCACAGCTTGCCTCACCGGTGCGGAGGCGCTCGAGAAGGAGTTGGTGACATGACCGATCTGTGGAGGCTGGATGCGGGAAAGGCGGCCGCGGCGATTCGGTCCAAGGCGGTCAGCAGCTCAGAGCTCCTCGAGGTCTATCTGGACAGGATCGACCGCCACAACCCTCGGCTCAATGCGGTGGTGACGATAGACGCCGATCGGCGCCCGCCGCGCCGCGTCGGCGGCCGACGATGCTGTGGTGCGGGGCGAGGATCTCGGTCCGCTTCACGGGCTCCCGATCACGGTAAAGGATGCGTTGGAGACGCAGGGCATCCGCTCAACCGGCGGCGCCACCGAGCTCCGTGACCACGTTCCGACCGAGGATGCGCCGGCGGTGGCGCGAGTCAAGGAGGCCGGAGCAATCGTATTTGCAAAGACCAATGCACCCAAATGGTCGATGAACAATCAGACCCACAATGAGCTGTTCGGCGTGACCCGCAACCCGTGGGATGACTCGCGGTCACCCGGTGGCTCGTCCGGGGGTCCGGCTGTCTCGGTGGCGTGTGGGTTCTCTGCCTTCGAGATCGGTACGGACATCGGTGGCTCGATCCGGATGCCGGCGCACTTCACTGGGATCTGTGGGCACAAGCCGAGTTTTGGGATCGTGCCGTCGCGGGGCTACCTCGACCACATCGGTGGCGGGCTGACCGAAGCCGACATCAACGTGGTCGGGCCAATGGCACGCAGCGTCGCCGATCTCGGCCTGCTCCTCGGCATCCTCGCCGGGGTCGATGGCGATCGCCGTGGCGGATGGCGTCTCGAGTTTCCGCCGGCCCGGCCGGCAACCAGGCTCGGGGTGTGGCTGGATGATCCGGGTTGTCCGACCGATGGCGAGGTCCGAGCCATCCTCGAGGCGGCGGTCGAGTTGCTGCGGACCGACGGTGCATCCATCGACGCCGATTCGCGCCCGGTCGACTTCGAGGAGTCGATGAGGGTCTTCCTGCCGCTGATCTCCTCGGCCATCTCGCCCGGCCTCCCCGACGATCTCCTCGAACTGGCCCGACAGGTCGAGGCCATCCCCGAATCGCCCGGGGAAGACCCGCTTCTCGCCCTGGGTCGGGGCCCGATGATGCGCCACCGCGACTGGATCAGGGTCGACGAGCACAGGGAGCGGCTTCGGCGCCAGTGGGCCGCCTGGTTCTCAGACCACGATGCGCTGCTCTGCCCGGTCGGGCCGGTGGCTGCCCAACCACTGTCCGATCAAGGACCTGATGAGCCGAACGATGATGGTGAACGGGCTGGAGCGGCCGGCCAACGACTTGATCCGCTGGCCGGGCCTGATCGGCGTGGCCTACCTGCCGTCCACCGTGGTCCCGGTCGGTCGCACCAGCAGCGGGCTCCCGGTCGGTATCCAGATCGTGGGCCCCTACCTCGGCGACCTCACCACTCTTCGGGTGGCTGAGCGTCTCGAGGCGTTGACCGGCGGTTTTGAGCCCCCGCCCATGGTTGACACCCCAGGGTGATCCGCCGCACCGGCGGGCCCCACTTCGGATGCATCGCTCAAGCTGTCACACGGCCTGACGATATGAAGACATGTCCAATACCTGCACACGCCGAAAGGGCTGGCGTACAGCCCTCTGCCTGGGAGCGCTGACCACCGGGGTCTTGACGCTCACCGTGGCCGCTCCCGACCGCCCGGGCCGCCAGCCCGTCGGGATGGAACATCATCACCAGCCCGAACAGCGGACCAACCGAGAGCAACCTCCTGATGGGGAGCACCTGTACCAACGCCTGGAACTGTTGGGCGGTGGGCGGTGTCTTCTCCTCGTTGGGGAACAATTCCCAGCCCAGCGCCCTCGTCGATCACTGGAACGGATCGACGTGGTCGGCCGGTCCCGATGTAGCCCCACCCTCCTCGAATGCATCTCTGCTGTGGAGCGTTGATTGCGTGACCGGTTCCGACTGTTGGGCGGTCGGCGCACAGGAGCCGGACGACCAGAACAGACCCGGTCGACCTGGCGGAGCACTGGAACGGCACTGCCTGGTCGGTGGTTCCGGCCGGAAACGTCAACGGGTATCTCTTCTCGGTGACCTGTGTCAGCACGTCCAATTGCTGGGCGGTGGGTGACAGCCTGGACAACCAGGGCAACCCGGTTGCCAGCATCATCGTCCACTGGGACGGGTCGCAGTGGACCCAGGTGTCGTCCGCTCCCTCGGGTCAGCCGTTCGACCAGCTGGACTCGGTGACCTGCACCAGTGGCTCGGATTGCTGGGCCGTAGGTTACGCCGGGCCCAATCAGGTGCAATTCAATTTCATCCCCGGGGTGGCGCCCACTGTTGTCGGTGCACAGGCATTGTTCGAGCACTGGAACGGTGCTACGTGGTCGGTCGTTCCCCACCACAGGCGCCGCCGCGCCGATGGGGCAGTACCTGACCTCGGTCACCTGTACCGGCACGTCGAATTGCTGGGCGATGGGATCGACCATGGATGCCAGCGGCAATCCGTCGACCACCCTGGCCGAGCACTGGGACGGTTCGGCCTGGACCGTCACGCCGAGTCTCAACCCACCCACGCCGGCCAACATCATCAACGCGGTCACCTGTATCGACGCGTCGGACTGCTGGGCCACCGGGGCCACGAATGCTGCCAGCGGACAGAATCAGACCCCCACCCCGTTCATCGAGAACTGGAACGGTTCGGCCTGGACCGTCGATCCCAGTCCCAACGTGGTCGTCTTCGGGTTTCTGACCAATCGTGGCCTGTCTCCGGAGCACCGGGTGCTTTGCCACCGGATTTACGGCGACCAGTGTCAGCAACAACACGACGTTTCAGACGCTGATCGAGCAACTTCAGTTGCCGCCCGTCGGCAATCAGGGATTGTGGATGACCGGGTCTGACGGCGGGGTGTTCGCCCTGGGCAACGCCGGCTTCTTCGGATCGGCCGGTGGGATGACCCTCAACAAGCCGGTGGTGGGCATGGCCGCCACCCCCGACGGCGGTGGGTACTGGCTGGCGGCCTCTGACGGTGGCATCTTCTCCTACGGCGACGCCGGCTTCTCACGGATCGGCCGGTGGCATGACCCTCAACAAGCCGGTGGTGGGCATGGCCACCACCCCCGACGGCGGTGGGTACTGGCTGGTGGCCTCCGACGGTGGCATCTTCTCCTACGGCGACGCCGGCTTCGCCGGATCGGCCGGTGCCATGACCCTCAACAAGCCGGTGGTGGGCATGGCCGCCACCCCCGACGGCGGTGGGTACTGGCTGGTGGCCTCCGACGGCGGCATCTTCTCCTACGGCGACGCCGGCTTCGCCGGATCGACCGGTGCCCTGGTGTTGTCGTCGCCCATCGTGGGCATGGCCGCCACCCCCGACGGTGGTGGGTACTGGCTGGTGGCCTCCGACGGCGGGGTGTTCGCGTTCGGCGACGCCAGCTTCTACGGCTCCCTGCCCGGCCAGGGCATCACCCGTCACCAGCCCGTCGTGGGCATGGCCGCCACTCCCGACGGCGGCGGGTACTGGATTGTGGGCCAGGACGGGGCGCTCTATTCCTACGGTGATGCCAACTATCTGGGCTCGCTGGTCGGGGCCAACCTGGCGGCACCGATCGTCGCCACCGTCGCCGGCCAGCCGTCCGAGGACCGGCCGGTCACCGCACTCCGAGCAGTAGCTCGGTCACCAGCTGATCGAGACGTTCGTGGCCGTAGCCGCCGGTGGCCATGGTGTCTTCAGACGTGGCCGCCGCCGCCGAACGCAAGGCGGCAAGGGCATCGGGGCCCAGGCCGCCCGGTGAGGTGGGCTCGGCGATCTCCTCCCGGCGAGCGGTGGCCAGCGCCTCGGCGATCTCGGAGTCCTGATGGAAACGACGGACCTTGTCCCGCAGGATCAGGTACGTCCGCATGCATCCACGGGCGAAGTCCCATACACCGTCGGAGTCCTCGGTGCGGTACGGATGGGCATCGAAGTGGCGCATGCCGTCCCAACCGGCGTCTTCGAGCACGAGGACCGTGTAGAAGGCATCGCGAACGCCCTCGGAACCGAAACGGAAGTCCTGGTCGTACTTCCCGATTCGTTGAGCGTTGAGGTCGATGTGGAAGAGCTTGTCGTGCCACAGGGTCTGCGCCACTGCGTGGGAGAACGAGAGCCCGCTCATGGTCTCGTGAGCGAATTCGGGGTTGAGTCCCACCATGTCGGGCCATTCGAGCTCGCCGATGAACGCCAGCGCGTGCCCGACGGTGGGCAAGAGAAGATCACCTCGGGGCTCGTTGGGTTTGGGCTCGAGCGCGAACCGCAGGTCGTACCCACGCTGGCGGGTGTACGCGCAACAGACATTGACGGCCTCGGCATACCGGTCGAGTGCCCCGCGCACGTCCTTGGCCGCGTCGGCTTCGACCCCCTCGCGTCCTCCCCACAGCACGAAGGTGGTGGCCCCCAGCTCGACACCGATGTCGATGGCGTCCAAGGCCTTGGCCACCGCCAACCGGCGGATGGCAGGGTCGTTGGCGGTAAAGGCGCCTTCTTTGAAGACCGGACGGGAGAACAGGTTGGTGGTGGCCATGGGCACCTTGAGGCCGGTGGCGTCGAGGGCTTTCCGGAATCGCTTGAGGATCGCTTCGCGTTCGGAAGGGGACGATCCCCAGGGCACCAGGTCGTTGTCGTGGAAGCTCACTCCGAAGGCACCGAGGTCGGCCAGGCGGTGGACCGTGTCCACCGGATCGAGGGGGAGTCGGGTCTCCTGCCCGAACGGATCGCGCCCCGGATTGCCGACCGTCCACAGGCCGAATGTGAAGTGGTCCTCGGGGTGCGGCTCGAAGGCGTCCGTCATGGCGTGACTCCTCGCCCTCGGGGAGGTCGATCGGAAAATGGCTGGTCTGTCACAACGAGACTACCGATCCGGTGGAGGCCGGTGCGCGAATCGGTCGCGGTCGGTTGAGGGTGGAACTGCCCGGTCAGCCTCTGGCGGCGGCGAACCGCCGCCGGACCAGCGTCGGAGGAGTCCCCGTCTTGGCCGTCGGAGCGGTGACGCTGCCCTGGCGGAGCCCCCAGGCGTCGGCCATGACCTCAGGATCGGTACGGGTGACCAGGACGCCGGCCTGGAGCGCGGCCCCGGCCGACACCGATTCGCCGTCGGTCGGGACAGTGACCGGTCGACCGGACAGCGAAGCGAGCACCCGTCGGTAGCCCGCGGAACGGGCGCCCCCACCCAGGAGGACAATCGGTCCGGCGCCGGTGGGCACGCCCGCCGCCGCCGAGCGCGTCGAGTCCGTCCAGCAGGCTGCAGACCACACCTTCGAAGGCAGCCCGGGCCAACCGCTCGCGGGTCAGGTCGGTCCGAATGCCGCTGAGGGTGCCGGTGGCGTCGGGCCGGTTCGGCGTGCGCTCACCGGCCAGGTAGGGCACCAGCACCAGACCACCACTGCCGGAAGGAGCGGCCAGGGCCAGCCGGTCGAGGCCGGAGTGGTCCACGGCGAGAATCCTGCCGATGGACTCGGTAACCAGCGACGCATTGAGCGTGCAGACCAGGGGCAGGAACCGACCGGTGGCGTCGGCAAACCCGGCAATGGTTCCGGTCGGGTCCGCGCAGGGTCGTTCGGACCGGGAGAACACGGTGCCGGAGGTACCGATGGAGATGCCGACTTCCCCGGGGCGCAAACCGGCACCGAGGGCGCCGGCCATGTTGTCTCCGGTCCCGGCCGCCACCGGGGTGTCGACGGGAAGCCCGAGTTGTTCGGCGGCTGCACGGGTGAGGGTGCCGGCCTGGTCCCACGGACCGAGGACGGTGGGAAGGGTCGGAGCCCAGTCCATCTCGCTGTCGACCAGCGAGAGGAGGCCGAGTCGATACCTGTTCTCACCCGGCGACCAGTAGCCGGTGCCGGAAGCATCGCCCCGGTCGGTGACCAACTGGCCGGTGAGGCGGAACGTGAGCCAGTCGTGAGGAAGGAGGACATGCGCGATCCGTGCAAACGTCTCGGGTTCGCTGCGACCGAGCCAGGCAAGTTTGGACACGGTGAACGACGGCCCCGGAACGCTGCCGCAGGCATCGACCCATCCGTTTGCGCCGAGCCGGCCGATCAGGCGATCGGAATCCTCGGCGGACTCGGTGTCGTTCCACAGCTTGGCCGGGCGCAACACCTCCTTCCCGCGGTCCAGGACGACCAGGCCGTGCTGCTGCGCTGCCACGGCGATGGCACCCACGTCGGCCGGCGTGGCCCGCCGGTCGGCCGCGGCGAGGGCCTTGGCCATCGCCTCGACCAGGGCTGCCCACCAGGCACTCGGCGCCTGCTCGCTGCGGGGCGGCGCCGTGGTCGGGTGGTCGGCTCGGCCGGTGCCGACCACCTGCCCGGTGAAGACATCACGAAGCTCCACCTTTGTCGACTGGGTGGACGAGTCGACTCCTGCGACAAGAGGCATCTGCTGCTTCGTCTAGGAAGGCGCGAACTGGGGAAGCCAGGGTGCCGTTGCCGTCAACAACTCGTCGGTCATGGCGACCAGCTGCTCGTACGGGAGGTGCCCGGCCAACTGGTCGGTGAGCATGGCTTCGAGCACCCGGGTCCGATCTCCGGTCAAGGCGGCCTCGACGGTGAGCTCCTGGGAGATCGAGATCCGGCGCAGGTACTCACCGAGCACCGATCCGACGTTGGCCGTATCCCGTGGGCGCACCCCGAACGCTCCGGTCACCCCGATGCATTCCACCACGACGTCGTCGGGGAGGTTCTCGACCTGCCCTCGGTTGGGCAGGTTCATCGGGAGCTGGCGTTCGGTGTCGGTGGCGATCCCTCCGATCAGCTCGGCCACCAGCTCGCCAGAGGGCCACGGCGAGATCTCGTCGTCGGCGAGCAGTTCTCCCACTCCTCGATCGTCATCGGCCTTGTCCTGCTGGTGGCCGGAGAGTCCGTAGTGGTGGACCCCCCATTCCCGTCCGAAGTCTGACGCAGCGGTGACGAATCCAGGCAGGAACTCGGCGACGTGGGTGTCGGACGCGCCGCGGCAGGACGCCGAAGCGCCGGAAGAGCTCTAGCTTGAGTCGGTTGTTGGCCACGACATCGGCTTTGGTCCAACGTTCGCCTTCGGACGCCTTCTGCCAGTGCATTCCCTCGACCGGATCCATCCAGAGCGGCTCCCCGCCATGCACGTCGGGCGCCTCGAGGAGCGATCGCAGCATGGCGAATCCGTCGGCGCCGTCGATCCGCAGCTCGGTCACCAGCGGGAAGTGGTTGACCCCTGCCGATACCGGATCGACCTTGTGCATTGGGGCGTCGAAGAGCAGGCTCATCGAGAACTTGAGGCCCACCAGCTCGTTGCACAGGCCGACGACTCGGACGCTCGACTCGCGGCTTGCCGCCCGGCACAGCGCGGTCAGGGGGTTGCTCACGTTCACCAGGAGTGCCTGCGGGCAATGGCGATCCATCTGTCGCGCCACGTCAGCGACCACCGGTACGCTTCGCAGCGCGCGGGAGATGCCGCCCGGACCGACGCTGTCTCCGACCGGCTGGCGTATGCCATAGCGGGCCGGGATCTCCAGATCGTGGCGCATGCTGGCGAAGCCCCCCACCGACAGGGCGATGATCACCACATCGGCGCCGTCCAGAGCATCACCGATGTCGGTGGTGGTGCGCACCGACAGTCCGATGCCGCGGACCTTGGCAACATGCTCGGCGACCTCCGCCATCTGGGGCAGCGAGTCCGGATCGACGTCCATGAGGGTGACGGCAGTGTCGTGGAGTGCTTCGGTATTGGCGAAGTCCACCAGAAGTCGTGGCGTCCAATGGGTGCTGCCGCCGCCGATGATGGTGACCCGTGGTGTGCTCATACCTCGAACGGTAGCCGCCACCGGGTCTGTCGGGCCCCCCCGCTCGCTGGCGTCCCGGCGCACCCAGGCGGCCCGGGCGACCCCGGTCGACCGGTCGGCTCAGGATATCGTCAGGGACCGGCGATGGTTGACTGGATCGGCACCCCGGGGTGTACCGTTCAACGAAAGCGCCGGCGTCCGCGTTCATGGCAACAGGAGGGAGGGTCCCCATGGGAACCAACCACCGGGTTCATACGCTCGGATCTATTGACCACCGAGCCGCTCGGGGGAGTGCGCCCCCGGCGTCGGGGTGGGCCGACGGGGCCCGGCATCACCGATCGGACGGAGCCGGCTAGTGAGTGCTGATCGTGACACCGGCATGGACCTCCTTGTCGAGGCCGCCCGTTCGCTCGATCTGGCCGGAAGTGCCTGTGACTCGCCGGAGGACGCCGTTCACTTTTCGGCACTGGCGGGTCGCATCCGCCGTTACCTCGAAGTGAGCCGTCCGACCACCACCCTGGGCATGCCCCAGATCCCGACCATGGACAATCAGCTGTCGGAGGAGGATGTCATTCACCGCACCGATGCGCTCCGTCAGTCACACATTCGCGTCCTGCCGGAGTGACCCTGCCCACCTGAGGGACCCTGCGCCCTCCGAGGGCACCGCGCTCGACGAGTGCGTCGAATGGATCCCCGCCGGCCCCGGCCGGACCGGTGGTGACCGAAGCGATCTGTCGACCGAACGGCGCGGTCTCGAAACGGTATTTGTCCCTGGTCAGAGGGTCGGGCGGCTATAAGAACCCCCACAACTAAAGCCGCGCCGGACGCGGGTCGATGTTGAAGAGTGGCACCAATCCCCGTTCTTACGGGCAGTTCGACCAGGCGGCGTTTTCCCGCACGTGTTCTCAGTCGCATGGTCGACCCCACGATCATTGCCGTGCCCATCGCCGTCGTGCTGCTCTGGGTGCTCCGATCTCATCACCTGATCGCCGACCTGCCGATCTGGGCCCTCGTGGTCCTGGTCGCCGGAGCGTCCATACTCACCGCCATGGCCAACGAGGCGTGGCCGGAGAATCTGACCGGCTGGCGTCTCTACATGCGAGTGGGAGCCGAGCTCACCGGTATCACCATCGTCATCTATGCGGTCGGCTGGGGACCCACCCTGGTGGTGGGCCTTGTCTTCGGAGTCGCCGACTGCATGCGATCGGTGGGTGCGGCCACGACCAGACCGGCAATCATCCTGAGCGCCATTCTCATCGGCGCCGGTCAGATCGGAATCGCCATCGGAGTCGTCCCCACCCTGGTTCCCCAGCCATTCGTCCAGGCGCTCGCCGTCCTGGCCATGGCCGGACTGGTCTTCACCATCCAGCTGATCGGTTGGGTCTTCGGTGCCAAGGAGCTCTCGGACACCGCGCTCGGCGAAGCCGAAGCGCGGTTCAAGAGCTCGTTCGACGGGGCGCCCATCGGAATCTGCCTCGTCGGGACCGATGGGACGATTCTGCAGGCCAACCCCTCGTTCGGGTCAATTCTGGGATACCAACCCGGCGAGCTGGTGGGGGTGGGTATCGAGAGCCTGACCCATCCCGATGACCGCCAGATCAGTGAATCGTGGACCCAGCTCAGGTTTGATTCCGACGTTGCCACCCGTCAGCTCGAGGTGCGTTACCTCCATGCCGACGGCCATGCAGTGTGGGTGTCGCTCAGCGTGAGCCAGATCAGCGATCGCCTCGGGAACCGCAAAGTACGGCATCTGCCAGATCGAGGACGTCACCGAGCGTCGAGCCATGAACGAACTGATCGCCCACGCCGCCATTCACGATCCTTTGACCGACCTTCCCAACAGGACCCTGTTCATGGACCGACTGGAGGGTGCCCTCGACGCGCACCGACCGGAGCGAAGGAAACGTGATGGTCGCATTCGTGGACATCGATCATTTCAAGATCATCAACGACAGCATGGGGCATGAATGGGGTGACCGGGTTCTCTGTCTGGTCGCGGAGCGAATCAAGGCGGCGGTGAGACCGAGTGACACCGTCGCCCGGTTGGGTGGCGACGAGTTCGTCGTTCTCTGTGACTCAGTTCCCGACGACGCAATGGCCTTCGAACTTGCCGATCGAATCGCTGCCGACCTGCGGGTACCACTACGGGTAGAGGGTCACGAGGCCTTCGTGACCGCCAGCATCGGGCTCGCCCTGGCCCACCATCGCGACACCTCTCCCGAGCGGCTCTTGAGTGACGCCGACTCCGCCATGTACCGGGCCAAGGAGAGCGGCCGCGCCAGCATCGAGTTGTATGACGAGCGGAAGGACATCTGGTCGATCGGACGGCTACGGGTCGGCAACGATCTCCACCGAGCGATCTCCCGAAACGAATTCGAGCTTCACTATCAGCCGTTCATCGATCTTCACACGTCGAGCCTCATCGCAGTCGAAGCGCTGGTCCGTTGGCGTCATCCGACCCGGGGTCTGTTGCCGCCCGGCGAATTCATCGAACTTGCCGAAGACACGGGATTGATCGTCCCCATCGGTAGCTGGGTTCTCCGAGAGGCGTGCATGCAGTCGGCGCGGTGGTCCGAGCTCCGTGCACAATCCGGCTTGGAGCGATGGCGATCGGCGGTCTCGATCAACGTGGCCCCCCGACAGCTGGCGGAAAAGCAGTTTCCCGAACAGGTGGCAGAGATCATCAGCGAAACGGGAGTCGACCCGAATTACGTGTGGCTCGAGATCACCGAAGGCACCCTCCTGCGGGATCCGGAGCGTACCATTCGAACGCTCGGTCTGCTCTGCGACCAGGGGCTGCACATCTCCATCGACGACTTCGGCACCGGTTACTCGTCCCTGAGCTACCTCAAGCAACTTCCCGTCGAGTGCCTCAAGATCGACCGCGGCTTCGTCGACGGGCTGGACAAGAGCACGGAAAGTGCGGCCATCGTCAAGGCGGTCATCGCATTGTCGGACGCTCTGGGACTCGCCTGTATCGGCGAAGGCGTTGAAACGGAGGCGCAGTTGCGCGTCCTGCAAGACCTCGGCTGTCAGCTGGCGCAGGGATTCCTGTTCGGCCGGCCTCTTCCCGCAGAGGTTCTGGCCCCGTATCCCGAGGACGATCTCGGTGGTTGGCAGCCGGCAGATCGTCGCGGGCGAGGAGTGGCTGAAGCCGAGTGGCATGATCGCCTGAGTCTCACCCGGTGGACCTGGTGGTCGCCGCGGGTTCAGCCCACCAGGATGGTGACGCAGGCGTTGGCACCCCTCCCGATCACGTGGGCCAAGCCGACTCGCGCTCCTTCGACCTGACGGTCACCGGCGGTTCCTCGCAGTTGTCTCACCAATTCGACGACCTGTCCCAGGGCGGAGGCGCCGAGCGGCTCACCCTTGGACAGAAGGCCGCCCGAGGGATTGATCGGCAGACGTCCGCCGACCGACGCATCACCCGCGGCGAGAATGCCGGCCTGGTCTCCCTGGGCACACAGCCCGAGTTCGGACCACGCCAGCAATTCGCGTGCCGCATCGGTGTCCTGGCACTCGACGACGTCGACGTCGTCAGGCCCGAGTCCGGCCGCCGCGTAGGCATCGTGCGCGGCTAGTGCCGTTGGTGGGGTGATGGCGATGTCGTCGATCCCGCACAGCGGTGAGTCCTCGCCCAGAACGTTTCCCGGGAGGTGCGAGCGGAGCGAGATGCCGGCCACGGTCACCCCTTCGTCGCCCCGGGCGAGTACCAGCGCAGCGGCGCCCTCGTTGGGCGAACACAACATGAAGAGGGTCAGCGGCTCACAGATCATCCGGGAGGTCGAGCACCTCTTCGACCGTCACCGCCTTGCGGAACATGGCGTCGGGGTTGGCGACACCGTGACGACGGTTCTTGACCACGAGGTGGGCCAGGTGTTCGACGCCGAGCCCCGCTTCGGCCAGCAGCCTCTGGGCGCGTAGCGCGAAGTAGGCCGGCGCCGGGCTGAGGCCGGCTGCTTCCTGCCAGGGAGCGAAGTACGACGAACGGATGAGACCCTTGGGCATCTTCTCTATTCCGAAGACCAGCACACGGTCGTGCTGTCCAGATGCGATCGACGCCGCTGCCAGCTGGAGCGCCGCGCCGCCCGATGCGCAGCCCGCCTCGACGTCGTAGATCGGGATGCCGGTGCCGGCCAGCGAGCCGACCACCCGGTGCCCGGCAGCGACGCCGCCGTAGGCAGTTCCGCAGAACGCTGCCTGCACGTCGTGGATGCCGATACCTGCCTCGTCGAGCGCGGCGCGGACCGCGACCACGCCCATGGCCGTCCCGGTCATCCCGTCGAAACGTCCGAACGGATGCAGCCCGATCCCGGCGATGCGCACGTCGCTCATGTGCGGAAGATCCAGGTCAGAGCGGCTCTCCCTCGGGACCGGGGATGGACTCACCGTCGAGGTGGACCCGCCGGCCGGGCGCGACTTCTTCGCCGGCCAACCGGGTGACGATCCGCAGCATCGGGGTCCCGTCCAGCTCCACGATGCCGAACCCGTAGGGGACCGGGCCGCGGTAGCCGGGTGGCGCCACATTGACCGACGTGTGCAGCCACACGGTGCCGGATCGTGGCAGGTCCAGGGCTTCCACGTCATCGGCACCGGTGTAAGGACAGACCGGCATGCGCGGGAAATGCCGGAGCCCACTGGTTGGCGACCATCCGCCCAGCAGAATGACGCCGTCGTCGTCAACCCGGAGGACCGACGGATCGATGGGTGGAAGGTCGGTCACCTGCTCAGAATGGCCTCGATCTCACCCAGTTCCTGATCGGAGAAGCCGAGGCCGTCGACGGTGGCCACGTTTTGCTCCAACTGGGCCAGACTGCTGGCTCCGACCAGCGTCGAGGTCACCCTGGGATCGCGCTGAGTCCAGGCCAGCGCCAACTGGGCCATCGACTGTCCCCGGCGCCGGGCGATTTCGCGCAGGTCCCGCACCTTGGCCAGTGTTTTCTCGTCGAGCTGGCTCCGGTCCAGGGTCTCTGCCTGGCTCGCTCGGGAGCCGGCCGGTACACCGTCGAGATACCGGTCGGTGAGAATTCCCTGTTCCAGCGGCGAGTAGACGATGCAGCCGGCTCCGGCCTCTCCGATGGCATCCAACAGCCCGTGTTCCAACCACCGGTTGAACATGGAATAGGCGGGCTGCTGGATGAGGAGCGGCGTGCCCAGTTGCGAGAGAATTTCGGCGGCATCGGTGGTCTGCTGCGGCGGGTAGTTGGAGATCCCCACGTACAGCGCCTTCCCGCTGCGCACGGCAGTGTCCAGCGCTCCCATCGTCTCCGTCAGAGGAGTCTCGGGATCGAAGCGGTGGGAATAGAAGATGTCCACGTACTCCAGATTCATCCGCCGCAGGCTGGCATCCAGGCTGGCCAGCATGTACTTGCGCGAACCCCCGTCGCCGTACGGGCCCGGGTCCCATGTCGTACCCTGCCTTGGTCGAGATGATCAGTTCATCGCGGTAGGGGGCAAGTTGCCCGGCCATCACCAGGCCGAAGTTTGACTCCGCCGCTCCGGGAGCTGGGCCGTAATTGTTGGCCAGGTCGAAGTGGGTGACCCCCAGGTCGAATGCCCTGGTGAGCATGGCGCTGACCTCGTCGTGGGGTCGGGCATCGCCGAAGTTCTGCCACAGGCCGAGCGAGATGGCGGGAAGCTTGAGGCCGCTCCGACCGCAGCGGCGGTACTCCATACTGTCGTATCGCTTGGTGTCCGGGGAGAAGGACAAACGCTCAGGCCGCCTTCTCCAGGATGTGCACACCGCAGGCGGAGCCCAATCCGATGACATGGGTCAATCCGACCCTGGCCCCTTTGATCTGGCGGTCTCCCGCTTCGCCACGAAGGTGGGTCGCTACCTCCCAGACATTGGCGATGCCGGTGGCGGCGATGGGATGGCCCTTGGACTCCAGGCCTCCCGACACGTTGACCGGTGTCGATCCGTCACGCCAGGTGGCTCCAGACGTGAAGAAGTCGACCGCACCGCCGACGTCACACAATCTGAGGTTGTCGTAGTGAACGAGTTCGGCCGTAGCGAAACAATCGTGCAGTTCGACCAGGTCGAGATCGGCCGGTCCGACCCCCGCTTGCTCGTACGCCTGGTCCGCCGCGTTGCGGGTCAGGGTGTTGACGTCGGGGAGGATCTGACACGATTCCTCCCATGGGTCGGTGGTCAGCACGGAGGCCGAGATCTTCACCGCCCGCCGTTGCTGTTCCAGCGACAGGGTCTTGAGCTTCGAGCCGCTCACCACAACGGCGGCGGATGCGCCATCGCAGTTGGCCGAGCACATGGGCCGGGTGTTGGGGTAGGCGATCATGACGTCGCCCATGATCTCTTCGAGTGACATCCTCTTGGTGTAGGCAGCCAGTGGATTGAGGGTCGAGTGGGCGTGGTTCTTCTCGCTGATCCTGGCGAAGAGCTCGAAGCTGGTACCCCCGTAGCGGTGGCCGTACTCCATGCCGATCTGGGCGAACACGCCGGGCATGGTCTCGGTGCCGATGCGACCGTCGACCGGCGCCACCGAGCCGAAGCGGCCCGACGGCGTGAAGGTGTCCGAGTCGGCCTTCCGACTGCCGCCGGACAGCAGCCCGGCACCGGAGAGCTTCTCCACACCGAAGGCCAGGCCCATGTCGGTTTCTCCCGACTTGACCGCCATGCAGGCGACCCGAAGGGCGGTGGCGCCGGTGGCGCAGGCGTTGGCCACGTTGTAGACGGGGATTCCGGTCTGGCCGATCTGCTTCTGCAACTGCTGACCGATGCCGGCGTTGGCCGCCATCAGGTTGCCGGCTGCGATCACCCCCATGTCCTTCATTTCGACACCGCCATCGGCCAGGGCGCCCAATACTGCCTCCGAGGCCAAGTCGACCAGGTCCATATCCGGGTGCTTGCCGAATTTCGTCATGTGGATTCCCAGAATCCACAGGTCATCTGACGCCACGTCGCTCAACCTCCTTGGGGTTCGAATCCGAACCCGATTGCCTCGGTGCCGCGGGCGTCGGTGCCGACCGGATAGGTGGCCAGCTGTACCTTCATGCCCAGGGTTACATGTTCAGGATCGGGCTCCACATTGATCAGATTGGCCCGCACGCTCGTGCCGTCGCAGTCCACCAGCGCGGCGACATAGGGGACCGGAATTCCTGGCGCCGCGAAGGCCACGATCGTGAATGCGCGGACTTCGCCGGAGGTTGCGACGTCGGCCTTGGTGAACTCGGTCTTGCCGCAATGGGCGCAGGCGTTTCGCCGGTCGAAGAAGCGGGCGCCGCACGTCGTGCACTGGTTGGCGATCAGATGCGGATCGTCTCCCAGGACCAGATAGTCGACCAATGGAATCTGCTCGGCCATGCGCCCTCTTGTCTCCCCTTCTTCGTCGAAGCTGGATCGAACCGTAGTGGGAGGCCAAATCGACCGCTAATCGGTGGATCCAAGTCCCGCCATCATATTGGCGTCCTATCGTGGGCTGATCTGAGGCGTTCCGGTACGGCGCAGGCAGGTTCGTTCCCAAGGAACCTGCCCCACGCAGGAGCCCCAGGGGATCGAACCCCAAGGAGGAAACCGTGGCCACCGTGCTGATGCCACTTCCCGAATCGGACTTCGATCCGACCGAGGCGGCGGTGAGCTGGATGATGCTCGTCCGTTCGGGGCACCGGGTGCGGTTCGCCACCCCGATGGGTTCCATTGCCCGCGGGGACGAGATGATGCTCAGCGGTCGCGGGCTGGACCCCTGGGGCTTCATCCCCGGTCTGTCCCACGTCGTCGGTCTTGGCCGCCTCTTCCGCGCCGACCATCGCGGTCGTGACGCGTACGCGAGCATGGTGCGCTCATCCGAGTTCCTCCACCCCGATGCTTGGGACGCGATCGATCTCGGCGCAGTAGATGGCCTGTTGCTCCCCGGAGGCCACCGGGCCCGCGGCATGCGGCCCTATTTGGAGAGCCGGATCCTCTTCGAGGTGGTGGCGGACGCCTTTGGTCAGGAGATGCCGGTCGCCGCGGTGTGCCACGGGGTGCTGTTGGCGGCGCGGACCGTCGACCCCCGAACCGGCCATTCCGTGCTCCACGGCCGCCGCACCACCGCCCTCACCTGGTCCCTCGAACAGCGGGCATGGCATGTGGCCCGTGTCACCCGCTTCTGGGATTCCGGCTACTACCGGACCTACCCCGAACAGCCCGGCCAGCCCCAGGGGTACATGTCCGTGCAGCAGGAGGTAACTCGGGCATTGGCCCGACCCGAAGACTTTTGCGACGTCGATCCGTCCGCCGCCGACGCCGCGGTCAAGCGGAGTGGACGGGCTCGGGACAACCCACACGACGACCGTCCCGCGTTCGTTGTCCGGGACGGAACCTATCTGTCGGCACGGTGGCCGGGTGATGCCCATACCTTTGCCAAGACATTCGCAGAGATGCTCGGCGACTGAGCCGAATTCGCTGTACGGTCAGCCCGGTTGACCACGAAGGCCATGAAAAAGGCCCTTACAGGGAGAGTGACTGGTGCCACGCGCCATCGGGATCGGACTGGTCGGGTGCGGATCGAATGGACAGATCCACGCCGACGGTTTGGCCAAGCTGGTCGAGGAAGGTGAGATTCGGGCGGTCATCGCCGGCGACCCATCTCCGGATGCTCAACGTGCGGCGAACCGCAACTGTCGCTTCGAGCAGCTGACCGGGTCACCGAGCGAAGTGATCTCCCACCCGGATGTCGAGGCCGTACTGATCGCCGGTCCCACCGCTACTCATCGGGAGGCGGTGCTGGCCGCGGTGTCGGCGGGAAAGGCGGTCATGTGCGAGAAGCCATTGGCTCCCTCGTTCGATCAGGTTCGCGAGTTGGCGCAGGCCGTGGCCGCGTCGGGCGTGGTCGGACAGGTCGGCTTCCAATCGCGTTTCAACCCGATGTTCAGCAGGCTCCGCGAGATGATCGCCGATGCCGAGCTCGGCGCTCCGTTGGGGTACATGCTGCGCGAGGACCAGTTCTGGCCAACCGGTTCGGTGGTGCCCGGCCATTCGTCGTGGCGGTCAGACCCGGTCCAGGCGGGCGGTGGTCCGCTTCTGGAGCACACCATCCACGGATGCGACCTATTGGTATGGATGTTCGGTCCGGCCAGATCGGTGGCGGCGCGGACCCGCTCATTGTTTGATTTCGGCGTTGAGGACATTGTCACCGCCCACGTCGAACATGCCGGCGGTGTCATCGGCACCATCACCACGGTCTTCAACGGAGTAGAGGGTCGTGAGGAACGTCGGCTCGAGGTCTTCTTCGAGCAGGGCACGGTCGAGCTGACCGGCGACTTCATCATCGGCGCCGTCGAGGATGTGCTCGTCGTCCACCGACCGAGAGTCGCCCCCGAGGCGGTCGATCTGGGCACCCTTCGGGAGGCCGCTTTCGCCTCGTCGGGGGTGCAGCGGCGAGATTTCATCTTCTACCAGTACCTGGCCGACCGGGCGTTCGTCCACGCGATGAGGGATCAGATCATGGCAACCCCCGGATTTGCCGACGCGCTTTCGGCCCACGCACTGGTCGAGGCGGCCTACCGTTCGGCGCGCGACAAGGGAGCGCCGGTCGCACTCGGGGACCTCGGGTAGCCCGGGCGGGGCGAATGAGTCGGGCAGCCCGGGCAGGAATCAATTTTTCGAAGATGCCCGATTTATCGCCTATAGGCAATGGGCCGAGCCGTACCTAGCGGCTACAAGCGATAATTTGGCCAATTTTCGAAAAGTGATTGGCCAAGGGAGACAGCCGCATCCCGCACCCAGAAGGAACGAAGAGGAAGAAGGAAGCGCAACAGGCAAGGACAAGAACAGACGGGAATCAGTCGGCAGGTATCCCCGCCGGGGGGTCGAGCTGCTCCATGAACTCGAGCCGGATTCCACCGGGAGCGTTCACGAAGGCGATGCGCCGCCTTCCGAATGCGCCTTCGACCACCTCGGGCCCCCACACCACCGAGTGGCCCTCGAGCTGTTGGTCCAGATCGTCAGTGAAGAGCGCGGGGTGTAGGAATCCCTCGGCAGGGAGGTCGACGTCGTCTTCATAGATGGCGCGGGTGAACAGCGTGATCATCACCGGGCCCAGGAACACGTCGGCGCGTTCTCCGTTGCGCCACTGCATGCGGTCCCGAACTTCGGCTCCGGCGTCCTCGTAGTACCGGCAGGCGGCGTCGAGGTCCTCCACCTTCACTGCCAGGTTGGCCAGACCGGTTACCGCCATGCCGCCTCCTTAGTTCTGACCGTTGATTCGGGGAGTCTACCGACGGCTAACGTCACCACCGTGTCAGCAATTGGACTTCTAAAAAAGAACATCGCCGCGGTCCGCGCGGTGCGAACGCGGGTGGATCGATGAACATCGTGGTCAGCAATGTCAAGGGGGGAGTGGGCAAAACCACCACCTCCGTGTACCTCGCCGCTGCCGCGGTCGAGCGGGGTTGGGAACCGGTTCTCCTAGTCGATTCCGACCGTCAGGGGTCCTCGGCCGAGTGGCTCGAGGAGAGACCGGTCGAGGGTGTGGAGCTGGTGGAGGCCCCGTCGGAGCGGACGGTGGCCCGCGCACTGGCCACCCCCGACGGTCTGGTCGTCGTGGATACGCCTCCCGGTGACGAGCGCATCGTCCGGGCGGCCATGGACCGCGCCGACGCCGTGGTCGTGCCGACCAGGGCCGGTGGCGTGGAGTACTCGCGGGTGCTGGCCACCCTGGAGATGATCAATGCCCGCACCCCGCACGGTCTGGTCATCTGCGCCGCCCGGCTGGGCACCAACGACTTGGAGGAGGCCATCGCCTGGTGGTCGGATTCGAAGGTCCCGATCTGGGGAGTCGTCCCCGAGCGGGTCGGGATCGCCTCCGGCCCGGAGGCCCGGCTTTTCCGCGAAGGCCTCGACGCCTACGGTTCCGTGCTCAAAAAAGCCGTTCGCAAGAGATCGGGCTGACTTCGGGCCCCCTGGTCCCCAAGCCCCCAGGCCCTCAGCCGCCGAGATCGCCGGGTCCGGCGGGGACATCGACGGCGTGCTCCTCGAGCACGGCCAGCGGGACGATCTCGAGGGCACGTTGGTGGGTGGAGGCCAGGACCACGTAGGCGGCGGCACCGTCATGGTGGGCCCGAAGCCAGTTGACCGCGGTCACACACCATCGATCACCGGGCACCAGGCCGGGAAATCGGAACTGGGGCATCGGGGTGACCAGGTCGTTCCCGATGGCGCGCTGATGCTCCAAGAATTCGGCGGTCACGACCGCACAGATGGTGTGGCTGCCGAGATCCTCCGAGCCGGTGTTGCAGCACCCGTCCCGGTAGAACCCGGTCAGGGGATCGGAGCTGCACGGCTCCAGTGAGCCGCCCAGGACGTTGCGATCCTCCATCAGTTGTAGCTGTCGAGCTCGGTGTGGTCGCCGACCCCCCGAAGAGCCAGGCTGACCTCGAAGCCATCGACCATGTCGATCCGTTGCACGGCATCGACGTGCCCGTGCCCCTTCCCGGTCCACTTGGCCTTGGCCCTGACCTTCGCCTCCCTGGCGTCCTCGGCGACGACCATGACCACCTCATGACCCTCGCCCATTCTTCCCTCGGACATCGGACCACCGAGGAACGCGGCATACAAATGCATGCCCGGAACGATAGTGGTCCAAGGCCGGCCTGCTTCAGGGATCAGGCGCCTTTCAGGTGTTGTTGACGAAGTCGACGACCACCCGGGCCAACTCAGGACCCCGGTCCTCTTGGAGGAAGTGCCCGCATCCGGCAATGGTCACATGGTGTTGGCCCTTTGCCCCCGGAATGCGGTCCTGCAGGACGCGGTCGGATCCCGCGGTGATCGGATCACCGTCGCTGAATGCGGTCAGGAACGGCTTTTCCAGTGCCGCGAGAATCTTCCAGGCAGCGCGGTTGGCCGGCGACGCCGGGTCCTCGGGCGAGATGGGGACCAGCGTGGGGAACTGGCGTGCCCCTTCGGCGAAAGTCTGGTCGGGAAACGGTGCGTCGTACGCGGCGATGACCTCCGGGCTGAGGTCGGTGGTGCAGCCGCCATTGACGATGGTCCCGGTGGGAAACGTCTCCACCTCCTGGGAGAACTTGAGCCACCCGAGGAACGCCTCACTCGGGGTGCCGTCGCCGGTGGGCAGAAAGGTGTTCGCCGCCACAACCCGATCGAATCGACCGGTGTGCTCGGCGACCAGGCGGAGGCCGATGAGCCCGCCCCAGTCCTGACAGACCAGGGTCACCCCGGTCAGGTCGAGCGCGTCGAAGACCAGGGAGCGCATCCACTCGACGTGGCGGGCAAAGGTGTACTCGGTGCGGGGAGTCGGTTTGTCCGAGCGACCGAACCCGACCAGATCGGGAGCCACGGTCCGCAGACCGGCGGCGGCCAGCACCGGGACCATGTGCCGGTAGAGGTAACACCACGACGGCTCACCGTGGAGCAGGAGGACGCAGGGTCCATTTTCGGGTCCCTCGTCGAGGTAGTGGATCCGCAGGGTGCCCCCATCCTGGTCGGGGACCTCGGCGTAGTGGGGCTCGAACGCGAAACCGGGAAGCCCTTCGAAGCAGTGGTCAGGGGTGCGGAGAACTTCCATCGGACCTGTCACCTTCCTTGGTTCGCCAGCCGTTTGCCGGCCGGGTACCCGCCGTATGTTCGGACCCTAACAGCGTGAATGAAGAGCCAGACCTGTGGCGCTGCCCCGGCCCGCCCGAACGAGCGACCCGAGCGGTGACCCGAGTGGTGACCCGAGCGGTGACCCGAGCGGTGACCCGAGCGGTGAGAGGCATCGAATTCGCACATCGCGGTTGCAATCGAACAGGGCATCCCCTAGGTTTCGCCCTGGTTGGAGGAGTTGAACGATCCGAGCAGGGGGATACTGCGTCAACCAATCAACGTGTCGGAATGGGAGGGACGGCCCATCGGCCGCTCCGCGTGAAGAAGTTTGAGGAGAGACGCAGATGAGATCAAAACGACCGTTTACCCTACGCGTGGCATCGCTCGGCGCTGCTGTTGCGCTGATCGGCGCGGGCCTTGCCGGTTCGGTAGGTCTCGTTGCTTCGAGCACGACCGCTGGAGCCGACACCCCTGCCTTTTCCGCCAGCTGCAACTTCATGGTGGCTGGAAGTCCCGTGGCCGAGACGCTCACCGGCCTGGTCATCACCGGCTCGTTGAGCCCGACGGCGCCGGCGCCCGGGGGTACTTTCACCGTCTCGAATCTGGCGCTGCTGTTCAGCTTCGGGAGCCTCTCGGCCGATATCATCGGCGATACTGTTTCGGGCACCGAAACGACAACGCTGACCGCCACCGGCGCCACCCCGGCAAGTCAAGCGGTCACCTACACCATCCCGGCAACGACGGTCGTGGCTGATCAACCGCCGATCACGGCTCCCGGATCAGCGGTGAGCTTCACCAACGGCAGTGGAACGCCGGCGGCAGCGATCTCCACCGGCGGCACCACGACGGTGAATATCAACATCACCGGAGGGATCGGCGCGGTGACCGGGTCCTGCACTTCCACTCCCCAGGTCGTTGCCTCGGCACCGACTCCTGCGGCGGTGACCGCGGTACTCCCGAACAGTGCCCCTGTGGCCGGCGGTAACACCGTGACCATCCACGGCACCTCGCTCGGAAGCCCGACTGCGGTCGACTTCGGCACCACGGCCTCGCCCAGCTTCAAGAGCCTGACCGCCAATTCGATCTCCGCGGTCGTCCCGGCCGGCGTCTCTGGAACGACAGTCGACGTCCATGTGGTGACGGCCGGCGGCAAGTCGCCGACCAATGCGCCAGGTGACCAACTGACCTACACCAATGGTCCGATCGTCACCGGGGTGAGCCCGAACACGGCGACACCGTCTGGCGGGACGACGGTGACCATCAAGGGCTTGCAGCTGAACGGCGCCACCGGGGTCAACTTCGGCTCCAACCCGGGCACCGTCAGCGCCGACTCGGCCACGTCGATCACGGCCACGTCGCCCGCCGGCACCGGTGTGGTCAACGTGGTGGTCAGGGCCGGAGGCATTCCGTCGATCACCAGCGCCCTTGACAGCTTCAACTACCAGGCCGGCTACTGGCTGACCGCCGGCGACGGCGGCGTCTTCTCCTACGGCTTCTCGCCGTTCAGGGGCTCCACCGGAGGGATCACCCTCAACAAGCCGGTCGTGGGCATGGCATCGACTCCTACCGCCAACGGCTACTGGCTGGCCGCCTCCGACGGCGGCGTCTTCGCCTTCCAGGACGCCAATTTCTTCGGCTCGGCCGGTGCGCTCACCCTCAACAAGCCGGTGGTCGGCATCGCTGCCACTCCTGACGGCTTCGGGTACTGGCTGGTGGCCTCCGACGGCGGCGTGTTCTCCTACGGGGACGCCCAGTTCTTCGGGTCCACCGGAGGGATGACCCTCAACCAGCCGGTCGTGGGCATCGCTTCGACGCCTGACGGCGGTGGCTACTGGCTGGTTGCCGCCGACGGCGGCGTGTTCGCCTTCGGTGACGCCGCCTTCCATGGCTCGATGGGCGGTCAAAAGCTCAACCAGCCGGTGGTGGGCATCACCTCGACGCCTGACGGCGGTGGCTACTGGCTGGTGGCCGCCGACGGCGGCGTGTTCTCCTTCGGAGACGCCGTCTTCCAGGGCTCGGCCGGCAACCTCAAGCTGAACAAGCCGGTAGTGGGCATCGCCGCATCGCCTGACGGTGGTGGCTACTGGATCGACGCATCGGACGGAGGCATCTTCTCCTACGGGGACGCCACCTTCTACGGCTCGGCCGGCAACATCCCGCTGAACCAGCCAATGGTGGGAATGGCCTCCGCCGGCTGATCACACCGTCACATCGTTGTACCGAAGGCCGGGGGCATCTGCCCCCGGCCTTCGTCGTTGCCGGACACAAGTGGGCTACCAACCTGCGCGTAGGTCGTACCATGCAGAGATGAGCGAAGCGACAGGCAACGATCCCGCGGATCCCGCCGAGGAGCCCCTGGTCGGTCTCAAACCCCGCAGCTACCAGGTGACCGACGGCCCGACCCGGGCGCCGGCCCGGGCCATGCTCCGTGCGGTGGGGATGACCGACGACGACTGGGACAAGCCGCAGATCGGGGTGGTCTCGTCCTGGAACGAGGTGACCCCGTGCAACCTCCCCCTCGACCGTCTGGCCAAGAGGGCCAAGGAGGGAGTCCGCCAGGCCGGCGGTTACCCCCTCGAGTTCATGACCATCGCCGTCTCCGACGGCATCTCCATGGGCCACGAGGGCATGCGGGCCTCCTTGGTCAGCCGCGAGGTCATCGCCGACTCGGTGGAGACCATGATGCACGCAGAGCGGTTCGACGGGATGGTCACCTTGGCCGGGTGCGACAAGTCCCTGCCCGGCATGCTGATGGCCGCCGCCCGGATCAACCTGCCCAGCGTCTTCGTCTACGGGGGGTCGATCCTCCCGGGGCGGGTGCGGGACCGGGCCCTCGACATCACCTCGGTCTTCGAGGCGGTGGGGGCCCACGCGGTGGACGCCCTCTCCGACGAGGAGCTCAGCCTCATCGAGCACAACGCCTGTCCTACCGAGGGGTCGTGCGCCGGGATGTTCACCGCCAACACCATGGCGGCAGTGGCCGAGGCCCTGGGCATGTCCCTTCCGGGGGGTGCATCGGCTCCCGCGGTGGACCGCCGGCGGGACGACGACGCCTTCGAATCCGGCCGGTCGGTGGTCGCCCTGCTCCGCGCCGGCATCCGGCCGCGGCAGGTGATGACCAAGGAGGCGTTCGAGAACGCCATCGCGGTGACCATGGCTCTCGGCGGATCGACCAACGCGGTCCTTCATCTGTTGGCGATCGCCAACGAGGCCCGGGTCGACCTGAGCCTGGACGACTTCAACGTCGTCGCTGCCCGTGTGCCCCACCTGGCCGACACCAAGCCGCATGGCAAGTACCACATGAGCGATCTCGACCGCATCGGAGGAGTGCCGGTGGTGATGGCCGAGCTGCTCGCCGCCGGGCTGCTCCACGGCGACTGCATGACGGTGACCGGACGGACGGTGGCCGAGAACCTGGCCGCCCTGTCTCCGCCACCGCCGGACGGCGACGTGGTCCACGCCCTCGATCGCCCCATCCACGCCCAGGGGGGCATCGCCGTCCTGTCCGGCACGCTGGCACCCAAGGGGGCGGTGGTCAAGGTGGCCGGCATCGACCATCTGCGCTTCGACGGGACCGCCCGGGTGTTCGACGGCGAGGATCGGGCCATGGAGGCGATCCTGGCCGGTACGATCCAGCCCGGCACCGTGGTTGTCATCCGGTACGAGGGTCCCAAGGGGGGGCCGGGCATGCGGGAGATGCTGGCGGTCACCGGCGCGATGAAGGGCGTGGGCCGGGGGGCGGACTGTGCGCTGGTGACCGACGGGCGGTTCTCCGGGGGTACCCACGGGTTCTGCATCGGCCACGTGGCCCCCGAGGCGGTCGACGGCGGGCCGATCTCGCTGGTGGCCGACGGCGACCGGATCACCGTGGATGTGGTCGACCACACCATCGATCTGGTGGTCGGTGACGAGGAGCTCGACCGCCGGCGCACCCAGCTCAAGCATCCGGCCCCGCGGTATTCGACCGGGGTGCTGGCCAAGTACGCCCGTCTGGTCACCGGGGCCGAGCGGGGCGCGATCACCGAACCCTGAGCCGGAGGAGTTGCGGCCATGGCCACCTGGGACGAGTTCGTCGGGGCCGATCCCGCCTTCGGCCACCTGGCCCAGGAGCGGATAGAACGGGATGGCCTGGTGCTGGTGCACACCATCGTGTCGGACAAGGCGGGCACCGAGGGGGACGTCAAGGTCTACGGCAGGGCGCTCGCCGTCGAGGCACCCGACCAGAAGGAGCGCTACTGCGTCGCCCTGGAGGCGAGGATCGGTTGGCGGCCCGAGGGCTACTTCCATCTGTTCGCGGTGGATATCACCGAGGTGGGCTACTTCGTGGTGGCCGACGGTGGTCACCGGACCAGGACCTGGCGGCCGTCCTAGCCGACCCGCCGGCCGGCCCCGCTCCCAGGCGGCGCGGGCCGTGCTCGGCCCGATGCTTGTCGGGACCGCCCGGTCCGTGTCACAATGGCTGGACCATGTACGCCAACTACCGCCGCCCACTGATCACCCTGGTAATCGTTTCGTAGCGCACACGACGCTCTCGCCGTGTGCGCCCTCCGACCTCCCAGATGGGAGGTCGTTTTCATGTCCCGCCACAGACGACTCTCACGACCGGCTCGGGGATTCCCGACCGGAAAGCCCTCGAACACAACCATCGACATACAAGGGAGCAAGCGATGGAACTCACCGGAGCCCAGGCACTGATCAAGAGCTTGGAAATGCAACGGGTGGAGGTCATGTTCGGCCTCCCGGGCGGAGCCATCCTGCCCGTCTACGATCCGATCATCGATTCGTCGATCCGGCACATCCTTGTTCGCCATGAACAGGGTGCCGGACACATGGCCGAGGGTTACGCACAGGTGACCGGCCGGCCGGGCGTGGCCATCGTCACCAGTGGGCCCGGGGCCACCAACATCGTGACCCCGTTGGCCGACGCCTACATGGACTCGATCCCGCTGGTGGTGGTGACCGGTCAGGTGGCCACCACCGCGATCGGCACCGACGCGTTCCAGGAGAGCGACATCACCGGCATCACCATGGGGATCACCAAGCACAACTGGTTGATCACCGATGGGGCCGACATCCCCCGGGTGGTGGCCGAGGCATTCCACGTGGCCACCACCGGGCGACCGGGTCCGGTCCTCATCGACATCCCCAAGGACGTGGCCAACAAACCCATGGAGTGGTACTGGCCCGACGCTTCCGACCTCGACCTCCCCGGGTATCACCCGATGACCGAGGGGGACCCGGAACTGGTGGCCGAGGCCGCCGAGCTGCTGTTGGCCGCCGAGCGTCCGGTCATCTACGCCGGCGGGGGGATCCTCAAGGCCCGCGCCACAGAATCGCTGCGCGAACTGGCCGAGCGGACCGGCATCCCGGTGGTCACCACCCTGATGGCCCGGGGGTGCTTCCCCGACTCCCATCCACTGTGCCTGGGGATGCCCGGCATGCACGGCAACTACACCGCGGTCACCGCCATGCAGCGATCGGACCTGTTGATCGCCCTGGGCAGCCGCTTCGACGACCGGGTCACCGGCAAGATCGACGCCTTCGCCCCCGGCGCCAAGATCATCCATGTCGACGTCGATCCGGCCGAGCTCCACAAGGTGCGGCGCGCCGACGTGGCCATCGCCGGCGACTGCCGCCTGGTCATCGA
Organism: uncultured Acidimicrobiaceae bacterium; assembly: GCA_963734395.1. Taxonomy (GTDB): domain Bacteria; phylum Actinomycetota; class Acidimicrobiia; order Acidimicrobiales; family RAAP-2; genus Bog-756. The sequence goes on from CAVTGY010000002.1 coordinate 290,548, forward strand.
CGAGCTGTTGGAGGCCCTCGACGGGCTCGGTCTCCCGCACTCCGACGCCACCCGCGGCGGGTCGGGGGGAGCCCCGAGCGATGCGGTTGCCGGCGCACCGGCTGGTGCCGGGTCGACCGCCGCGCTACTCCCACGCGACCGGTTGATCCCCTGGCGGGCCCAGCTGAGCGAATGGCAGCGGCGCTACCCCCTGGTCTACGACCAGCAGCCGGGGTCGGGTGCGCTCAAGCCGCAATTCGTGCTGGAGACCCTGCGCGACGCCACCCCCGACGACGCCATCGTGGCCTCCGGGGTGGGACAGCATCAGATGTTCGCCTCCCAGTGGTGGCAGTTCGACTACCCCTACACCTGGGTCAATTCGGGCGGCCTGGGCACCATGGGGTTCGCCGTGCCCGCCTCGATCGGCGCCAAAGTGGGCCGACCGGACCGGATGGTGTGGGCGGTGGACGGCGACGGCTGCTTCCAGATGACCGCCCAGGAGCTGGTCACCGCCAGCTCGGAACGGATTCCGGTCAAGATCGCCATCCTCAACAATGCCTATCTGGGCATGGTCCGCCAATGGCAGGAGATGTTCTACGAGGAGCGCTACTCCGAGGTGTACCTGTCACCCGACCTCCCCGACTACGTGGGATGGGCCGATTCCATGGGCTGTGTGGGCCTGCGGGTCGAATCGGCCGAGGAGGTTGCGCCGGCCATCGACAAGGCGAACGACATCGATGACAGGCCGGTGGTGATCGACTTCCGCACCGACGCCTTCGAGAAGGTGTTCCCCATGGTCGCCGCCGGCGCCTCCAATGACGACATCATCGTGGATCCCTCGCTGGGTGGGACCGACCCCCGATGAGCGTGTACGGAACCGACAAGCGTCACCACACCCTCACCGTGGTGGTCGAGAACAAGTCCGGGGTATTGGCCAGGGTGGCCTCGCTGTTCGCCCGGCGCGGCTACAACATCTTCAGCCTGGCCGTGGCCCCGTCCGACGACGAGCGATTCAGCCGGATCACCATCGTGGTGGATGTGGAGTCGGCGCCGCTGGACCAGATCATCAAGCAGCTGGACAAGCTGGTTCCGGTCGTGTCGATCACCGAGCTCGATCCGGCGGTCTCCCGCGAGCGGGAGCTGTTGTTGGCTACGGTCGAGGCCGGACCGGAAACCCGGGGACAGGTGATCCAACTGGTCGGGGTGTTCGAAGGCAAGATCGTCGATGTCGGCCACGACCGGCTCACCGTGATGCTGGCCGGCGCTCCCACCAAGCTCGATGACTTCGAGGACCTGATACGCAGTTATGGAATCGTCGAGATGCAGCGGACCGGACGGGTGGCGTTGCCTATGCTTGACCGGTCCGGTGATCGGGAGCCTCGTCTGGTTGCAGGAACCGCACTCGGACCCGATACAGAAAAGGCAGGTTGACCGTCATGGCCACGCTTTACTACGAGAAGGACGCCGACCCGAGTCTCATCCGGGGCCGCAAGGTGGCCGTCATCGGCTATGGATCACAGGGGCACGCCCATGCCCTCAACCTCTCCGAGAGCGGTGTCGATGTCCGGGTCGGTCTGCGTGCCGACTCGTCGTCCCGGCAGAAGGCCGAAGAAGCCGGGCTCTCGGTGCTGTCGGTGGCCGACGCAGCGGACCAGGCCGACGTCATCATGATCCTGTTGCCCGACACCGAGCAGGCCTCGGTGTACGAGGCGGAGATCGCCCCCCATCTGCGGGCCGGCGACGCCCTGTTCTTCGCCCACGGCTTCAACATCCGCTTCGGGTTGATCGCGCCGCCGGCCGAGGTGGACGTGGCCATGGTCGCCCCCAAGGGCCCCGGCCATCTGGTGCGCCGGACCTACACCGAAGGTGGCGGGGTGCCGTCCCTGGTGGCGGTGTCCGCCGATCCGTCCGGTCAGACCCACGCGCTGGCACTGTCCTATGCGCACGCCATCGGGGCCACCCGAGCCGGCGTCCTCGACACCACCTTCGCCGAGGAGACCGAGACCGACCTGTTCGGGGAGCAAGTGGTGCTGTGTGGCGGTCTGACCGCCCTGGTGCAGGCTGGGTACGAGACGCTGGTCGGGGCCGGCTACCAACCGGAGAGCGCGTACTTCGAGTGCCTGCACGAGCTCAAGCTGATCGTCGACCTGATGTACGAGCAGGGGGTGAGCGGGATGCGGTTCTCCATCTCGGACACCGCCGAGTACGGCGACCTCACCCGTGGGCCCCGGGTCATCAACGACTCGGTCCGGGAGGAGATGGGCCGGATCCTCGGCGAGATCCAGGATGGCACCTTTGCCAAGGAGTGGGTGGCGGAGAACGCCGAGGGCCGACCCAACTTCAACCGGTTGCGGCAGGCGGGACTGGATCACCCCATCGAAAAGGTCGGCGCCGAGCTCCGGGACATGATGCCGTTCGTAACCGCGGGAAGACAGAAGATCCAGGACGTCTCGGGAGGCTGAGACTCGGAGACCCGGACTCGGGGGGAGCGACCTGTGGCTGATGAACCGGTGGTGCCCGATGTGAAGGTGGCCGGGCTCGAACCCACCTTCCGGAACACCGCCGATCCCGAGATCGGCTGGCAGCAGGTCAAGGCCATCCGAAATGCCGACGGTTCGACCTCGTCGGTGTGGGAGAAGTGGCTGGCCTTCTCGCCCGATCCCCAATACCTCTCGCTCTTTGCCCGCTGGGACCCGGGGATGGTCATCCGTTGCCACGGCCACTTCAGCCCGCACGTCGTCTATGTCATCAGCGGGGACATGTGGTGCGGCGACCGGTACTGCCCGGCCGGTACCCACATCGAATTGCCCCTGGGCGCCTCCTTCGGCCCCTTCGTGGCCGGTGCCGGCGGCACCGAGTTGCTCGAGGTGATGATGGGTGACCCCCGATCGTGGGGTGACCGTCCCGAGTCGTTCGCCGCCGCGCTCGACAAGCAAGGGGCCGAAGCGTTGCCTGATCCCCCGATCGATCTGCCGGCGTGGCTCCAGGACCTCCGTTCCCGTTGGGTGGTCGAAGGAGAGCCGGCCGGCGACGGCTGAGCCCGATGATGGCACGCGTCGCCGGCATGGCGGCTCAGCCGGCGATGGCACCCACCACGTAGTTGATGCATCCGCACACCGAGGCGACGTCGTCCGATTCGATGGCCGGGAACATCGCAATGCGTAGCTGGTTCCGGCCCAGCTTGCGATAGGGCTCGGTGTCCAGTATCCCGTTGGCCCGCAGCACCGCGGCCACGGTGGCTGCGTCGATGGAGTCGACGAAGTCGATGGTCCCGACCACGTGGCTGCGATCCTGCTCGCGGGTCACGAAGGGGACCGCGAAATCGGAGTTCTCGGCCCAGGTGTAGAGGATCTCCGAGCTCTTGTCGCACCGACCTACCGAAAACGACAGGCCACCGTTCTCGTTGAACCAGGTCACCTGGTTGTCGAGGAGGAACAGGGTGGCCAGCGCCGGGGTGTTGTAGGTCTGATCGAGTTTCGAGTTGTCCAGGGCGATGGCCAGGTCCATCGACGCCGGTACCCACCGGGTGGTGGCGGCGATGGCGACGATGCGGTCCTGCGCGGCCGGGGAGAGCAGGGCCAGCCACAGCCCGCCATCCGAACCGAAGCACTTCTGGGGGGCGAAGTAGTAGGCGTCGAATTGGGCGGGATCGACCGGTAGCCCGCCGGCTCCGGAGGTGGCGTCCACCGCCACCAGGCCTCCGCCCTCGGTCGGCGGCCGGGCACCATCGGGTCGGAGGATGGGCATCATCACCCCGGTGGATGTCTCGTTGTGGGTGAGGGCATAGAGGTCGACGTCCTCGCGGGCCACCGGCACCGGGTGCGTCCCTACCTCGGAGACGATGATCTCCGGGTCGTCGAGGTGGGGGGCCTCGGCTGCCGCGGTGGCGAATTTGGAAGAGAACTCACCGAAACTGAGGTGCTGGCTCTTGCGGTCGATGAGACCGAAGGTGGCCGCGTCCCAGAAGCACGTGGTTCCCCCGTTGCCCAACGCCACCACGTAGTCGTCGGGTAGCGAGAAGAGGTGGGCCAGCCCCTCTCGCAAGCTGGCCACCACCGACTTGACCGGCTTCTGCCGGTGACTGGTCCCCAGGTACCCGTCGGCGGCGGCGGCAAGAGCGCCGATCGCCTCCGGCCGCACCTTCGAGGGCCCCGAGCCGAAGCGCCGATCGATGGGGAGCAAATGGTCGGGAATCGTGATGTCGGGAGCATCGGTCACGTATGGAATCATGGCACCATGGCACTCCCGACAGAAATCGGCCGGCCGCTTTGCTGCCGGCGCTCTCCACTGCCATGACCGACCGACGCGTCTCCACGCGGATCGCCGCGGTGTCCCCTTCGGCCACCCTGGCGGTGGACGCCAGAGCCCGCGCGCTCAAGGCCAAAGGAGAGAACGTCATCGGGTTCGGGGCCGGCGAGCCCGACTTTCCCACCCCCGATCACATCGTGGCCGCCGCCGAGCGGGCCTGTCGCAACCCCGCTTCCCACAAGTACTCGCCCACCGCCGGGCTCCCGGAGTTGCGGGAGGCGCTGGCCGTCAAAACCCTTCGGGATTCCGGGTTCGAGGCGGCCCCGTCGCAGATCCTGGTGACCAACGGAGGCAAGCACGCGGTCGCCAACGCATTCGCCACCCTGTGCGATCCGGGCGACGAGGTGCTGGTACTCGCCCCCTACTGGACCACCTACCCCGAGGTGATCACGCTGGCCGGCGGCGTGCCCGTGGTCATCACCACCGACGAGTCCAGTGGATTCCGGGTCACCCTCGACCAGCTCGAAGCGCATACGTCGTCGCGCACCAAGGTGCTGCTGTTCGTGTCGCCGTCCAACCCCACCGGTGCTGTCTACCCGCGCGACCAGATCGAGGCCATCGGGCGGTGGGCGGTGGACAAGGGGTTGTGGGTGGTGACCGACGAGATCTACGAGCACCTGGTCTACGGCGATGCCGAGCACCACTCGATGCCGGTGCTCGTGCCCGAGCTGGCCGAACGCTGCATCGTGGTCAACGGCGTGGCCAAGACCTATGCCATGACCGGATGGCGGGTGGGGTGGCTCATCGGCCCGGCCGACGTGATCACCGCGGCCACAAATCTGCAGTCGCACGAGACCTCCAACGTGGCCAACGTGTCCCAGCAGGCGGCGTTGGCTGCCGTGTCCGGCGACTTGGTGGCAGCCGGGGAGATGCGTCGCGCCTTCGACCGTCGCCGACTGACCATCTACGCCATGCTCAACGAGATCGACGGGGTGACCTGCATCCTGCCCGAGGGTGCCTTCTACGCGTTCCCCTCGGTCGCCGGGCTGATCGGCAGGGACATCCGTGGCCGGCGTGCCTCATCCAGCGCCGACTTGGCCGAACTGGCCATCGACGAGGCCAAGGTTGCCGTGGTGCCGGGAGAGGCGTTCGGCGCGCCGGGCTACTTCCGGATGTCCTATGCCCTGGGCGACGACGATCTGGTCGAGGGCGTCTCCCGCCTGGCCAAGCTCTTTTCCGACGCCGCTTGAGCATGGACGCAGCCGCCACCACTTCGATCGACGAGCGAAAGGAACTCCATGGGTAGGGTGCTGGTCACCGAAAAACTGGCCCAGCCGGGCCTGGATCTGATGGCCGACGCCGGTCACCAGGTCGACGTGCAACTCGAACTTTCCCCCGAGGAACTGGTGTCGGCGGTAGTTGGCGCCGACGCCCTGGTCATCCGCTCGGCCACCACGGTGACGGCCGAGGTGCTGGAGGCCGGATCCGACCTGGTGGTGGTCGGACGAGCCGGTATCGGCCTCGACAACGTCGACGTGGACGCGGCGACCCAGCGCGGGGTGATGGTGGTCAATGCCCCCCAGTCCAACATCCTGTCGGCGGCCGAGCAGGCCATGGCCCTCTTGCTGGCGCAGGCCCGCAACATCCCCCAGGCCCACACCGCCCTGGTGGCAGGGAAGTGGGAGCGATCCAAGTGGGAGGGGGTCGAGCTGCACGGAAAGACCCTCGGCGTGGTCGGCCTGGGTCGGGTGGGTGCGCTGGTGGCGCAGAGGGCCCTGGCCTTCGGGATGCGGCTGGTGGCCTATGACCCCTACATCTCCGCCGATCGGGCCAGGCACATGGGTGTCGAGCTGATGGGTCTCGAGGAGCTGATGGCCACCTCCGATTTCGTCACGGTCCACCTGCCCAAGAACCCCGAAACCCTCGGTCTCATCGGAAAGGAACTACTGGCCAAGGCCAAGCCCGGCATCCGCATCATCAACACCGCCCGAGGCGGAATCGTGGACGAGGAGGCGCTGGCCGAGGCCATTCGATCCGGCGTAGTGCAAGGGGCCGGTCTCGACGTGTTCGCCAAGGAACCCACCACCGAGTCGCCGCTCTTCGACCTGCCCTCGGTGGTGGTGGCGCCCCATCTCGGTGCGTCGACGGCCGAGGCTCAGGACAAGGCGGGGGTGACCATCGCCGAGCAGGTCATCCTGGCCCTCAACGGCGACTTCGTGCCCTTCGCCGTCAACGTCGCCGCCAGCGATGTCTCCGAGACGGTCCGACCGTTCATGGGCCTGGCCGAGCAGCTGGGCCGGATCCTCTCCTGCCTGGTCGACGGGCTGCCCGACACCCTGGAGATCGAGTACCAGGGAGGCCTAGCCGGAACCGGCACCGGCATTCTCACCCTGTCGGTGCTCAAGGGACTGTTCGCCGCCGGCACCGCCGAGCCGGTGAGCTACGTGAACGCTCCCCAGCTGGCCTCCGAGCGTGGACTCGAGGTGCGGGAGACGTCCACCGTTACCGCGCACGACTACGTAAACCTGATCACCCTGCGCGGTGGCGAACACTCGGTGGCCGGGACGCTCACCGGTCCGCGTACCCGAACCGCGCCTGGTGATGATGGACGATCACACCGTTGAGGTACCGCCCGCTCCTCACATGGTGGTGGTGCGCAACGACGACCGGCCCGGCATGATCGGGGCCGTCGGGACCATCTTGGGTGAGGCTCGGGTCTCCATCTCCTCGATGGCGGTGGGTCCGTCGGCCACCGGCAACACCGCCCTCATGGTGCTCTCCACCGACCACCACGTGCCTGACGACGCCCTGGTCCGGCTGCGCGGGACCCCGGGGATCAGCGACGTGCACCCGGTCGAGTCATGACCGCCGCTCTCTCCGCTGCTCTCTCATGACCGTCGGGGCGGGGGAGGGCAGCGTCTTTGGCACCGGCCAGGTGATGACCATCTTCCGATCCCGGAAGCGGCCCGAAGCCGAGGCGGCCTATGCGGAGACGGCCGAGCAGATGGAAGCCGCGGCCCGGGCCATGCCGGGATTCGTCGATTTCAAGGTGTTCGTGGCCGAGGACGGTGAGCGGGTATCCCTGATCACCTTCGACTCTCCCGCCGCACAGCGGGCCTGGCGGGACGATCCACGCCACCGGCTGGCCAAGCAGCAGGGACTCGATGACTTCTACCTCGAATACTCGATCCAGGTGGGAGCGTGTGACTACGTCTCGCAGTGGTCCCGCCCGACCGGGTGACCAGGTCGCGGGTCAGGGGGTAGCGGCGGTCTCCTACGCTCCCTAGTCCGGCGTGCGGTCGGCATTGACCGGCACCGGCGGCCAGGTATCCCCGCTGGTGGCGCGCATGCTCCCGGCGCCGCCGCGTGCCCGGCCGACCGCCCGGGCGATGGCCGCGATGACCAGCCCTATCACCAACAGGCGCCCCACTCGGCGGATCCGGGTCCTGGCCATTCCCTCACCCTAGGTGTGACCGGAGGACAGGTCGCTGACCGGGGGACGCCGCCCAGATCGGTTGTGGCACTAGATATGGCATGAAATGTGACATCGACGTGACTTGCAGTGCAAACGGCCGCCGTTTTCGGCCCCGGTGGAGGTCAGCGGTGCGTGATTGACCGGATGGTCGGGCGGGCATACCATGAGCCTGGCAGACCGCATGTCGTCACCGTGTGCGACAGATGGTGGCATGCGGCGGACCAGCGGGGAGATCCACGTTTTGGCGGAAGCAGGGAGGGGATCGAGGTCAACGTCGGATCGAGCCGTACACGGTGAGTCCGTGCGCGGTTTCCAGTCCCTGTCCGGTCCCAGCGGTTCGTGTACCGTTTGTTCGAGTACTGGTGGTCGTCGCCGATATGCGGAGGCACTCCTGCACCAGAGTCTTCACTAGATCGAAGTTGCGGAAGGAGCGTCACGTTCCGCAACTCTTCATCCACCGGGTCCCCCGACGTTGGCTGCCCCCCTGCCCCTCGTGGTAGTCGGCGCCGGGGACCCGGCGGGCTCTCGATCCCGAGCTCTCCTCCGGTCTTGGGTCAGCGGGTAGTCGGCAGCCACGAAGGTCGGGCCGACTCGTAAGCCTTGATCTCTTCCTCGTAGCGAAGGGTGAGGCCGATGTCATCCCATCCGTTGAGCAAACGGGCCCTGGTGAATTCGTCGAGTGGGAACGTGGTCTCGATTCCCGCCGAAAGCGCTTCGAGAGTGCCCCGTTCGATGTCAATGGTGATCTCCGTGGTCGGCTCTGCGATCACCGCCTCGATGAGGAGACGCCCGATTGCAGCATCCACCTGCACCGGCACCAAACCGGCCTTGGTGCAGTTGTTGCGGAAGATGTCGGCGAACAGAGGGGAGATCACCGCTTCGAACCCGTAGTCCTGCAATGCCCACACCGCATGCTCTCTGGACGAGCCGGTACCGAAGTTGGGGCCCGCCACCAGTATGTTGGCGCCGGCGAACTCCTCGTGGTTGAGGACGAAGTCGCGGTCGTCACGCCACTCGGCGAACAGTCCGGCGCCGAAACCGGTACGTTCGACCCGCTTCAGCCAGTCGGACGGGATGATCTGGTCGGTATCGACGTCCGAGCGGTCGAGCGGGACCGCCCGCCCGCTCACCCACTGGATCGTTTTCATCAGGACAAATCTTCGGGAGAGGCCAAGTGGCCGGCCACCGCAGTGGCGGCGGCCACCGCCGGGGAGACCAGGTGGGTGCGCCCTCCTCGTCCCTGCCGCCCTTCGAAATTGCGGTTGGAAGTCGACGCCGCCCGCTCGCCGGGAGCCAGTTTGTCGGGGTTCATGGCCAGGCACATCGAGCATCCCGGCTCCCGCCATTCGAACCCGGCCGCCGTAAAGATGGCATCGAGGCCCTCCGACTCGGCCAGGGCCTTCACCCGGTGCGACCCGGGGACGACCAGCGCACGCAACCCCGACCGGACGGTGCGGCCGTCCAGTACGTCAGCGGCAGCTCGCAGGTCTTCGATGCGGCCGTTGGTGCAGGAGCCGATGAACACGGTGTCCACGGCGATCTCCCGCATCGGGGTGCCGGCCACCAGACCCATGTACTCGAGGGCGCGATCGGCGGCTTCCCGGTCGCTGGCGTTCTCGAAGGATGCCGGGGTCGGAACGACGCCGTCTATCGGGGAAACCTGCGCGGGATTGGTGCCCCAGGTCACGTGGGGGACCAATCCACCGGCGTCGAGGACCACCTCCTTGTCGAAGGAGGCGCCCGGGTCGCTGGGCAGGCGGCGCCACTCGGCCATCGCCTCCTCCCACTCGGCACCCTTCGGCGCGTGGTCCCTACCTTCCAAGTAAGCAAACGTGGTGTCGTCGGGGGCGATCATGCCGGCCCGCGCCCCCGCCTCGATCGACATGTTGCACACGGTCATTCGACCTTCCATCGACAAACCTTCGATGGCAGGACCCCGATACTCGATGATGTGTCCGGCCCCGCCCATGGTGCCGATCCGGCCGATGACCGCCAACACCAGATCCTTGGCGGTCACCCCCGGTGGCAGCCGGCCTTCGACGGTCACGGCCATGGTGGCCGGTCTGCGTTGCGGGAGAGTCTGGGTGGCCAGCACGTGCTCCACCTCGCTGGTGCCGATGCCGAATGCCAAAGCCCCGAAGGCTCCGTGGGTGGAGGTGTGGCTGTCGCCGCAGACGATGGTCATGCCCGGTTGGGTGAGTCCCTGTTCCGGCCCGATGATGTGGACGATGCCCTGGTTGGCGTCGCCCATCGGATAGCAGGTGATGCCGAACTCCGCGCAGTTGGACGCCAACACCGCCAGCTGCTTGGCCGACACCGGGTCGGTCACCGGCTGATCGATGTTGATGGTGGGCACGTTGTGGTCGGCGGTGGCGATGGTCAGATCGGGTCGGTGGACCGCCCGGCCTTCCAGCCGGAGCCCCTCGAAGGCCTGCGGCGAGGTGACTTCGTGGACCAGGTGAAGGTCGATGAACAAGACGTCGGGTTCGTCGGCCGTGCCCTGATGGACCACGTGGCGGTCCCAGACTTTTTCCGAGAGGGTGCGGGGTGGGGCGGTCATCGGGTCAGTTCCCCACCCGGACGATGGCGACCTTGAGGGTGCCTCCCGGAGCGGCATACGCCACGGAATCTCCCACCGAGTGTCCGAGCAGAGCCTGGCCGAGCGGTGAACCCGGGGAGACCACGGTCAGATCCCCCTGTCGCTCTTCGATGGAGCCGACGAAGAAATCTGTTGTCTCCTCTTCCTCGTCGCCCTCGTAGCGCAAGGTCACCACCGAGCCGGGGCCCACCGTGCCATCCGCAGGTCGGTTGACATCCACCACGGTGGCCGTCTTCAACAGGTGCTGGAGCCGACGGATCCTCGACTCCATCTTTCCCTGAGCGTCCTTGGCTGCGTGGTAGTCCCCGTTCTCCGACAGATCGCCGAGCGCCCGGGCCGATTCGATGGCCGAGGCGATCTCCACCCGGCCCCGGGTGGTCAGGTCCTCGAGCTCGGCGGACAGCCGGTCATAGGTGTCGCGGGTCAGTTGGTCGTCGGTGGTCTCGCTCACGGCCCACCAGGTTAATGGCTGGATTCTCGTCCAGGACGAGCCGGTAAGAAAGGTGCCGACCGAGCACGGGCCCAGACCACGCAAACCGACCTTCGGCGTGCCGGTCGGACGTCGCTCGTGGAAAGATCGTTACCTGAACCAATGAGAAGGCGAGGCTGGGCATGGCTGAGATCGGGGGAACCTGGGAACCGAGTTTCGAGAGGGTGGTCACCGCTCTGGACTCGAGTCTCGACGCCGGAACCGACGCGGTTGCCACGGCGTCTCTCGGGGAAGCCTGACCGACCGGACCGATGACCGGATTCATCTTGGACGATTGGAACTGATCCGGTGACCGGCCCGGCGCATGCTGGTGGGGACCCCCGATCCCGGTCGTTCCAAGCCCAGTTCGAACAGGAACAGCACCGTCCCTTCCCCTGGAAGACGGTGGTCAAGCGGGCCATCGTGGTCGGCGTCTCCGGAGTGGCGCTCTATCTGGTGTTGCCCGAGCTGATTGCCGTCTTCCACGCCTGGCCCAAGCTGATCACCCTCAACCTGCTCTGGTTCATCCCCGCGCTGGTCGCCGAGGGCGCCCATTTCGTCTGCACCTTCTCCCTCCAGCGGATCGCCCTCAGGACCAAGGCGTGGTTCTCGGTGATCACCGCCCAGGTGTCGGGCAACGCCATCTCTCTGATCGTGCCCGGAGGGGCGGCCGCCGGGGCCGCGGTGCAGTTCCGCATGCTGGCGGTCAGCGGCATGGATGCGGCCGATGCGGTGGGGGGCCTGACCGCCTTTTCCTTCCTCGGGATCGGAGGGCTGTTGGCACTCCCCGTCTTCGTGCTTCCAGCGGTGCTGTTCGGCTCGCCGGTGAGCAGCGGTCTGGTCGATGCAGCCATCATCGGCGCCATCGGTTTCGTCCTCTTCGTGGCGCTGGGCACGGTGGTGATGGCCACCGACGCACCCTTGCGCTACGCCGGAGGACTGGCCGAGACCGTGCGCAACCGGGTACTTCGCAAGCGGGACCCGATCACCGGACTGGCCGATCGCCTCCTCGAACAGCGCGACCTGATCCGCTCGGTGCTGGGCAAGCAGTGGTGGCAGGCAACCCTGCTGTCGGCCGGCCGGCTGGCGTTCGACTATCTGTGCCTCCTCTTTTCGGTGCGCGCCGTCGGCAGCCACCCTCGGCCCTCGCTCATCCTGCTGGCCTATGCGGTGGCCGGGATCATCGGCCTGGTGCCGATCACCCCGGGCGGGTTGGGGATCGTCGAGGCCAGCCTCTCCGGACTGCTGGTGCTGGCCGGTCTCACCGGGGTCCAGGCGGTGCTGGCCACCCTGGCCTATCGCCTGGCGTCGTACTGGCTGCCGCTGGCGGCCGGACCATTCGCCTACGCCTTGTTCAAGTTCCGATACCACGACCCCGATGCGCCACCGCCGGTCCGGGCCGAGCCCTCACCCACCTGAAGTCCCCGGCGCCGTCAGCGCTGATTTCCCCTCGGTACACTCGGGCCATGAGGATTGCCGTCGGCTCGGACCACGCGGGGTTCGAGCTGAAGAGCGCGCTGGCCAAACACGTGGCCGACGCCGGTCATCAGGTGGTCGACCTGGGAACCGACTCGCCGGACGTGCCGGTCGACTACCCCCTGTTCGGCTTGGCGGTGGGGCGCGCCGTGGCCGAAGGTCGCGCCGAGTGTGGGATCTGTGTGTGTGGAACGGGCATCGGCATCAGCATCGCCGCCAACAAGGTCGACGGAGTGCGGGCCGCGCTGGTCCATGATGTGACCACCGCCGGCTTGGCCAGGCGCCACAACGACGCCAACGTGATCTGCCTCGGGGGGAGGACGACCGGTGTGGCCGAGGCGGTCGACGCCGTGGACGTATTCTGTAGGACCGCCTTCGAGGGCGGTCGCCATCAGCAGCGGCTGGCGGAGATCACCGAATTCGAACGAACAGAGAGGCAGGAGCCGAGACAATGAGCACCGACGTCGGCGCATCCCCCTTCGACTCGTGGCTGGCCGGTGATCCCGAGGTGACCCGGCTCCTCGGCGAGGAGGCCGTCCGCCAGTCGACCACGCTTCAACTGATCGCGTCGGAGAACTTCACTTCGCCGGCGGTGTTGGCGGCGACCGGCTCGGTGCTCACCAACAAGTACGCGGAGGGGTATCCCGGGCGCCGGTACTACGGCGGGAACCAGGTGATCGACGAGGTCGAGGAGTTGGCCCGCGAGCGTTGCAAGGCACTGTTCGGCGCCGAGCACGCCAACGTGCAGCCCCATGCCGGGGCCAACGCCAATCTGGCCGTCTATCAGGCCCTCCTCGAGCCCGGCGACACCATTCTGGCCATGCGGCTCGATCATGGCGGTCACCTCACCCACGGTTCGCCGGCCAGCATCACCTCCAAGGTTTGGCGCTTCGTTTCCTACGGGGTCTCCTCGGCCTCCGACGATCCGGACAAGCCCGGGGAGATCATCGACTTCGATCAGGTAGCCGAGGTAGCCCGGCGCGAGCGGCCCCGGCTGATCGTGGCCGGCTCCACCGCCTACTCCCGGATCATCGACCCACTCCCGTTTCGGGAGATCGCCGACTCGGTGGGGGCACGGTTCATGTTCGACGCCGCCCACCCCGCAGGGCTCATCGCCGGCGGTGTTCATCCCTCACCGGTGGGTGTGGCCGACGTGGTCACCTTCACCACCCACAAAACACTGCGCGGTCCGCGGGGAGGTGCCATCGTCACTTCCAGTGAGCTGGCCAAATCGGTGGACAGTGCGGTGTTCCCCGGGTTCCAGGGAGGTCCACTCGAGCATGTCATCGCGGCCAAGGCGGTTGCCTTCGCCGAGGCGGCCCGCCCCGAGTTCGCCCGCTATGCCCAACAGGTGGTGGCCAACGCCGCCGCCCTGGGCGCGTCGCTGGCCGAGACCGGCTTCCGGCTGGTGTCGGGGGGTACCGAGAACCACCAGGTGTTGGTGGACCTCCGGACCTTCGACGCCGAACTGACCGGCAAGGTGGCCCAGGAGGCGCTCGACCGGGCCGGTATCACCTGCAACCGGAATACCATCCCCGACGATCCCCGTACGCCGTTCATCACCTCCGGTCTGCGGCTGGGCTCGGCCGCCCAGACCACGGCGGGAATGGGACCCAGCGAGATGCGGGCGATCGGCGCGCTGATCGGACGGACCCTTCGTGGCCGTGACGACGACGAACTGATCGCTCAGGTGCGCGCCGAGGTGCGCGAGCTTTGCTCGGGCTTCCCGCCGTATCCGACACTGGTCAGAGCGTGACCGCAGGGAGGCGGCGGGACCCGTGAGCTCGGTCGTACCGCTCAATTGGTACGGCGTGATTCTGGTGGTGGCCGCGCTGTCGGCGTGGGCGCTCACCTTCCCGGCCCGGCACATCGCCGTGCAGATCGGGTACGTGGCCCAGCCCGACGATCGTAAGGTGCACACCCGGGTCACCCCCGAAGCCGGAGGGGTGGCCATGTTCGTGGCCATGCTGGTGGCCTGGGCGGTGGCCGCCTCGATTCCCGCCCTCAGCCCGCTGTTCCGGGGATCCTCGGAACCCCTGGGCTTGATCCTCGGAGCCGCCGCCATCTTCGTTGTCGGAATCATCGACGATTTCCGGGACATGTCGGCGCCGGCCAAGGTGGCCGGCGAGGTGCTGGCCGCCACCATCCTCTATTTCATGGGCGTCACCTGGTTCCAGTTCAAAGTCCCCTTGGCCGGGCTGGTCCAGCTGTCGCCGGAGTGGACCCCGCTGTTGACTGCGCTGTGGGTCATCGCCATCACCAACGCAGTCAACCTGATCGACGGACTGGACGGGCTGGCCACCGGGGTGGTGGCCATCGCCGCGGGCACGTTGGCCGTGTACGGGCTGCATCTGCAGCACCTGGGGACCCTTCCCACCGACAACATCGGGCCGCTCATCGCGGTGATCACCTGCGGCATCTGCCTCGGCTTCCTGCCCCACAACTTCCACCCGGCCAAGATCTTCATGGGCGACGCCGGTGCCCTGCTGCTCGGATTGCTGATGGCCGCCTCCACCATGCTCATCGGAGGCCGGGCGGTCACCTCGGGAACGGTCAACGGGGTGGCGGCCCACACCGGCCAGACCTACTTCTTCTTTGCCCCCCTGTTCATCCCGTTCTTCATCCTCGGGGTCCCCATCGTGGACATGGCTTTCGCCTTCGTACGCCGGACCGCCAATCGCACCGGGTTCTCCACTCCGGACAAGAACCACCTCCACCACCGCCTGCTCCGGCTGGGTCACGGGCACCGCCGCTCGGTGCTCATCCTGTGGGCCTGGACCGTTCTCCTCTCGGGGTTCATCCTCTTCCCGCTGTACATCTCGAGCGTCAACGCCGTCATCCCCTTCGGCGCCCTCGCCCTCGGGGTGGTGCTCTACACCCTGTTCCACCCCTCCCTCCGCAGGCAGGCCGAGCCGGGACCGGAGCCGGAGGTCCTGGCCGACCCCGACCAACCCACCGCTTCTGCCCAACCCGCCCAGCCCGCCGACCTCGCCGAACCGGGCAGCCCGGCCGCCCTGGCAGGGGTGGGGGAGGGGGCGCCGGCCGGTGTTATCGGTGCGGATCCCCCGCCCGACGGTCGCCGGGTGCCCGGAGGCACGACCCGCCAGTCGGGCGTCCCGGCAGGCGCCACCCGACCGGGCGGTGAAGTGTAAACGGGGTGTTTCCTACGTTTTGCCGCCGTGGGTCCCGAAGTGCGATGATGCACCCCGTGAATTGCAGGCCGCACGCCCCCTCTGAAGGCATCCATCCGGCCGGCGGCGCGATCGGTTTCGGCCGCACCACTACGTGATCCCAGGAACGACTCGTGAAGGTCCGACATCCCAGACTCCCTGACCCGGCACGGCCCGGACGCGGCCTACCCCGATCCACCACCCCAACTGGTCGAGCCACCCCTGCAATCGCAGTTCACGACCGAGTTTCAGCACCGCCGAGGAGTCGCGCACACCGTGATCCCGGGTTTTTGCCTCTCCCCGCCCTTCCATGCCAGGATTCCCCGGTGACCCTCCCCGTGAGCCTTCCGGGATCCCGAGGCGCGGGCCGGCAAGCGGTCGGCCGGGCTCACGCTGCTCACCCCCGGAGCCTGCGTTGGCGGTAGACGCTGCCACCAAGTCCAGCGGGCGTTCTCTCGGGGTGTTTCGATATCTGGACGTACCGCTGGTGGTGATCGCACTGGTTCCGGCCATCGTGCTCGGCGCACCTGTGCTCGGCCTTGCCCTCGGCACCGGCGGATGGATCCTGCAGCGGGTGATCGGCGAAGCCGACCGGCGCTGGACCCGCAAGGTGGCCGAGCCCGTGAAGCGGCTGGGCGTCACCCTCTTCGAGGGGTTCGCACGGATCTGGCTGCTGGCGATCGTGATCGTGATCGCGGCCCTCATTGGCGGACGCCGGGACGGGCTCACCGCGTCGCTGGTGATCTTCGGGGCGTACTCGGTGGCCTTCGCCATCAAGGTGTTCACCGGACCACCGCAGCGGAGGGTCGTCCAGTGAGCTTCCTGGCCAACATGAGCCGCCGCCGGCAGATCACCTACGCCATCGTGTTGCTGTATCTCGCCGGCTTGGTCGGACTCTCGATCATCTACGGCGTCCACACCCACAAGAACAACTCGTTCAACATCGTCGCCGCCTACCAAATCACGACGTGGGTGCACCTGGTCGGCCCCCTGAACCTCAACAAGGGAGTGCTCTACCTGCTGATCACCGCCGTGCTCACGATCGGCATCCTGCTGTGGGTCGCCCGGCGCATGGAGATGCGGCCGAACCGTGTCCAAACTGCTGTCGAATGGGGCTACGACCTGTGCAAGCGGTTGACCAACGACAGCATGGGCGGGCCGATGGCCAGGAGGTGGTTTCCGCTCGTCTTCTCGCTGTTCGTGTTCGTCCTCATCACCAACCTCCTCGGGTACATCCCGCTGCCGGTCAACACGGCGGACAAGATCCATATCGCCGGAGCGAGTTTTCCGTCGTTCCAGATCTACGCCACCGACACCAATGTCGCGCTTCCACTGGTGCTGGCCCTCGGCGTCTTCATCGCGTACAACGTCGAGGGCTTCCGCGCCCAGGGGTTCAGGGGGTATCTGAAGAGTCTGGTCCCGGCGGGCGTCGGAGGAGGCATGCTGCTCTTCCTGTACCCGCTGGAGATCATCTCGCACTTCTTGCGGCTGCTCTCGCTGGCGATCCGGTTATGGGCCAACCTGCTCGCCGGGCACCTCCTGATCGATTTCATGGCAGGTGACATGGCCGTGCTGTTGGGCATGCCGGCGGTGGGCTTGTTCACCCTGCCCCTCGGGGTCGCGATCTACCTGTTCGAGTGCGTGCTGATCGCCGGCCTGCAGGCCTTCATCTTTGCAATATTGACCGCCATCTATTTGGGCGGAGCCGTCACCAGTCATTAACACCAAAGGGAGCTAGGAGCTAAATGTTTCATATCTTGACTATCGCGGTGGTTTTCCATCCTCTGATCGGGGCTGCGGTGCAGTCGTACAGCGATGTCGGCGAGAACGCCGGTAAAGCAATCGCCCTCGGGGTCGGAGCCGGCGGCGGTGCCGCGGGGGCCGGTGCCGGCATCGGGATGCTGTTCGGCAAGGTGATCGAGTCGGTGACCCGCCAGCCGGAGATGCGGGACGAGATCACCTCGATCCAGTGGCTCGGGTTCGCGCTCACCGAGGCAACCTTCTTCTACGGCCTGGTCGGCGGCTTCATCGCCTTCTTCCTGTAAGCCGGCGGAGCCACCGTGCTACTCGCATCCAGTTCCTGGCTGATCACCCCGGACGTCGGGCTGACGATCTGGACGCTCCTCGTGTTCGGGATCTCGCTGTTCATCCTCACCAAGGCGGTGTTGCCTCGCATCGGGGAGGCACTCGACAATCGCCAGAAGGTGATCGAGGAATCGATCGACGCGGCCGACCGCACCCGCCGCGAGGCGGACGAGCTGCTGGTGGAGTATCGCGAGCACCTCAAGGAGGCCCGCCAGCAGGCAGAAGAGATCGTCGAGCGCGCCCGCCAGGCGGGCGCCGCCCACGAGCGCGAGGCCCGTACCGCAGCCCAGGAACGGGGCGAGCAGATGCTGGACCAGACCCGTCGCGAGATCGAGGCCGAGAGCCGCCGGATGATCGACGAGATCCTCCGGGATGTAGCCGACCTCACCGTGCTGGCCACCGAACGGGTGACCCGCAAGGTGCTCACCGAAGAGGACCAGCGCCGGCTGGTCGACGACGCGCTCTCCGAGCTTGATTTCTCCGTCCTGAGCGGCGGAGCGCACCGCCAATCGTGATCTCCGAGAGCGCCCGCTAGTGGAACAGGTTGCCGGCGTCTATGCACGGGCGCTGTTCGAAGTCGCCTCCGAGCGCGACGTGCTCGACACGGTTCGCGAACAGCTCGCCCAGTTCGTCGACGCGCTGTCCGCAGACCGCCAGCTGGAGATCTTCTTCGTGTCGCCCTATTTTTCCACCGCGGAGAAGAAGGATGGCCTGGCCCGGATGATCGATGGGGCCGACGAGACGTTCATGAGCTTCCTCGAGACCCTGGTCGAACGTCAGCGGATGTCGGAGATCTCCCACATCCAGCGCGCTATGAGGAACTGTGGGATGCCGAGAGAAAGCTGCTTCCGGTCGAGGTGACCAGTGCGGTGGGACTCGACGAGGAAACCGTGCGCAGCATCGGTGAGCGCATCGGCAGTCAGACTGGAAACACGATCCAACTCACCACCGTGGTCGACCCCGACATGCTCGGTGGGATCGTGCTCCGGGTGGGCAACACGGTCCTCGATGCATCGATCAGGAGCCGGCTGAACCAACTCCGTAAAGAAGTCGCACAGGCGCGGCTACCCTGGCCAGTCAAGGAGCCACCTAATGCAGATCAAGTCTGACGAGATAACTTCAATCCTCAAAAGCAGGATCCAAGGCCTCGACAGCGCGAGCGCCGACCTCACCGAGATCGGGACCGTGCTGTCGGTTGCCGATGGCATCTGCCGCGTTCACGGCCTCGAGAATTGCATGTCCCTCGAGATGCTCGAGTTCCCGCACGACGTCACCGGGCTGGCGCTGAACCTCGAGTCCGACAACGTGGGCGTCGTGCTCTTCGGTGAGTGGGAGAAGATCGTCGAGGGCGATACCGTGAGGCGCACCAAGCGCCTGTTGGAGATCCCCGTCGGCGAGGAGATGCTCGGACGAATAGTCGATCCATTGGGCAACCCACTCGACGGCAAGGGAGAGATCCGGGCCGCCGGGACCCGCCCGGCCGAGCACAAGGCGCCAGGAATCGTCCAGCGTCAGCCGGTCAGGGAGCCGATGCTCACCGGCCTGAAAGCGATCGATTCGATGATCCCGATCGGCCGCGGCCAGCGAGAGCTGATCATCGGCGATCGCGGGACCGGCAAGACAGCCATCGCCATCGACACGATCATCAACAACAAGGACCGTGACCTGGTCTGCGTCTACGTTGCCATCGGACAGCGCAAGTCGACCGTGGCGCGACTGGCAACCGTGCTCGAGGAGGCCGACGCGCTCGAAGAACACGATCATCGTGATGGCGGCCGCCGACGAGGCCGCGCCGATCAAGTTCCTGGCTCCGTATGCGGGCTGCGCGATGGCCGAGTACTTCCTTTACAACGGCAAGGCCGCGCTGGCCATCTACGATGACCTCACCAAGCATGCCTACGCCTACCGCCAGATGTCCCTGCTGCTGCGTCGCCCCCCGGGCCGCGAGGCATATCCCGGGGATGTCTTCTACCTGCACTCCCGGTTGCTCGAGCGTGCGGTCAAGCTGGCCGATGACCTCATCGATCCGCGGACGGGGAAGAAGCTCCCCGGCGGCGGATCGCTCACCGCGCTCCCGGTGATCGAAACGCAGGCCGGCGACGTCTCGGCGTACATCCCGACCAACGTGATCTCGATCACCGACGGGCAGATCTTCCTCGAGCCGGGCCTCTTCTACTCGGGCGTGCGCCCGGCCATCAACGTGGGCATCTCGGTCTCCCGGGTGGGCGGCAGTGCCCAGATCGCGCCGATGCGCAAGGTCTCGGGCCGCTTGAAGCTCGAGCTTTCCCAGTACCGCGAGCTCGAGGCGTTCGCCCAGTTCGGTTCCGAGCTCGACCCGGAGACCCAGCGGACCCTGGCTCGCGGCGAGCGCCTGGTGAAGACGCTCAATCAGCCCGAACGCGCCCCGATGCGGGTCGAGGAGCAGGTGGTGCAGATCTATGCGGCCACCAACGGGTTCCTCGACCGCGTCACGGTCGACAAGGTCGAGCGGTTCCTGGCCGAGCTGGTCGAGATGGTGCACGGCAGCGACCCGGAACTGCTCAAGCAGATCGCGGGTGGGGACTGGGGCGACGAGACCCAGGCCCGAGTGGCTGCGGTGGTAGAGCAGTTCGCCTCCGACTTCGGCTTCGACCTCGACGAAGAGGGCCATGTACTGGAAGAAGGCGCTGGGGACATCCTTCCTCCCACTCGGTCGGAGGCCGCCACCCAGCAACCGGTTGAGGAGAAGGAGGAACAGGCCGCCTTGGTGCAGTAATTCCAGCGCGCCTCACCACCCATGCCCCAGTCGCAGCGCGACGTCCGCAACCGCATCAGCGCCGTCAAGAACATCGAGAAGATCACCCGGGCGATGGCCATGGTCGCCGCCGCCCGTTTGCGGCGATCCGAGCAGCGGATTGCCGCGTTGCGGCCGTACGCCAGTGCCATCCGACGGATGACCCGACAGGCCGCGGAGGCCGCGGGCGCGGTTCCCAGCGTCCCGATCCTCCAGGAGCACGCCGAGGTGGGCACGGTCGGCCTGTTGCTCGTCGCCGGCGATCGTGGTCTCGCGGGTGCGTTCAACTCGAACATCGTTCGCGCCGGAGTGGCGGCTGGGCGCGAGCACGAGGACGCCGGACGGCGGGTCGTCTACTACGCCTCCGGCCGCCGAGCCGCTTCGTCCCTCTCCTTCCGCGGGCTGGATCCGGTGGAAAGCTTCACCGGCTTCACCGACCGTCCCACCTATCCCGACGCCCGCCGGATCGCCGAGCGGCTGATGGCCGCCTTCCTCGACGACGAGGTCGACCAGGTCGAGGTGTTCTACAACGGCTACCTCTCGGCGATATCCCAGACGGTCCTGCGTGAGACGCTGCTTCCCCTGCAGCGGGCAACCGTGCTCGAGGAGGAGCCGCCGGAGGAGGCGGCCAGCACCGCTGGCACCGCTGGCGCCACTAGCTCCTCTGGCTCTTCTGGCCCTGCTGGCTCCGGGGAGCCGCGCCGGGTGGTGCCCGAGTACGAGCCCGACGCCGCCGCAGTGCTGCGGCGACTGGTCCCCGACTACGTCGAGATCTCGATCTACCGAGCGCTGCTCGAATCGACCGCGTCCGAGCACGGTGCGCGGATGACCGCAATGCGCCAGGCCTCTGACAACGCCGGCGAGCTGATCCAGGACTTGACGCTGCAGATGAACCGGGCGCGCCAAGCCGAGATCACCCAGGAGATCATGGAAGTCGTCGCCGGAGCCGAGGGGCTCGGCTAGAGCCCAGAGTGGAGAGTCCTATGACATTGACAGACGAGGCAGCGGAGGTGGAGAGCCGCCCGGAGAACGTCGGCCGGATCGAGGCGATCCAAGGCGTCGTGATCGAGGCGGTGTTCCCGGGCAAGCTTCCCGAGATCAATCACGCCATCAAGGTGCGCCGACCGGCGGCCACCCGCGGCGAGGAGGACATGGACATCGGCGCCGCCGAGGACGACTTCCTAGTCTGTGAGGTGCAACAGCAACTCGGCGACGACCGGGTCCGGGCGGTGGTGCTGGACACCACCGACGGTCTGGCCCGCGGCGCCGAGGTGATCGACACGGGTGCCCCGATCACTGTTCCGGTAGGGCGAGCCACGCTGGGAAGGATCTTCAACCTGTTGGGCGAGCCGATCGATCTCGGCGCCCCACTGGACGAGGGGATGGAACGCTGGCCGATCCATCGCGAGGCCCCCAACGTCGAGGCGATGACCCCGGCGACAGAGATCTTCGAGACGGGCATCAAGGTGATCGACCTGCTGGCTCCCTATGTCAAGGGGGGCAAGGTCGGGCTGTTCGGCGGCGCCGGCGTCGGCAAGACCGTGATCATCCAGGAGTTGATCCACAACCTCGCCCAGGAGCACGGTGGACTGTCGGCGTTCTGCGGTGTCGGCGAGCGCTCCCGCGAGGGCAACGACCTGTGGCTGGAGATGAAGGAATCCGGCGTGCTCGACAAGACGATCCTCGTCTTCGGCCAAATGAACGAGCCGCCCGGCGCCCGTATGCGGGTGGCCCTTTCGGGACTGACCATGGCGGAGTACTTCCGCGATCAGGAGGGGCAGGACGTGCTGCTCTTCGTCGACAACATCTTCCGCTTCGTCCAAGCGGGTTCAGAGGTTTCCGCACTGCTCGGTCGGATGCCCTCACAGGTCGGCTATCAGCCGACGCTCGAATCGGAGATGGGCGAGCTTCAGGAGCGGATCACCTCCACCCGCCGGGGCTCGGTGACCAGTGTGCAGGCGATCTATGTGCCCGCCGACGACCTCACCGACCCCGCCCCCGCGTCGGTGTTCGCCCACCTGAACGCCACGACCGTGCTGTCTCGGTCGATCGCCGAGAAGGGCATCTATCCGGCCGTCGATCCGCTCGACTCGACCTCGACGATCCTCAAGGCGGAGATCGTGGGCGAGGAGCACTTCCGGGTGGCCAACGAGGTCAAGCAGGTACTCCAGCGTTACAAGGAGCTTCAGGACATCATCGCGATCCTCGGGATCGACGAGCTCTCGGACGAGGACAAGGTGACAGTCACCCGGGCCCGCAAGCTCGAGCGGTACCTCTCGCAGCCGTTCTACGTCGCCGAGCAGTTCACCGGCACACCGGGCGCCTACGTTCCCATTGCCGAAACGGTCCGTGGGTTCAAGGAGATCCTCGAGGGGAGGCACGACGATCTTCCTGAGCGGGCGTTCTTCATGAAGGGAACGATCGACGAAGTGATCAAGGAGACCCGCGGGGAGGGAGAGGGCTGAGGTGGCCCACGCCAAGTTTCCCGTCGAAATCCTCACGCCGGAGGGTGAAGTGTTCAACGGCGAGGTGGAGATGGTCTCGACCCGCACCACCCTGGGTCAGATCGGCATCCTCGCCCGCCATGCGCCGCTGTTGGCATCGCTCGAGCCCACCGAGCTGCGGCTGTACAAGACCGATACCGAGGTGGTCAGGTTCGCGCAGGCGGAAGGGTACCTCCAGGTCGCTGACAACCATGCGCTGGTGCTGGTCCAGGAGGCCTATCCCATCGCCGATCTGGACGCGGACGACCTGCGAGAACGCCTGCGGATCGCCGAGGAAGAACTCGAGCAGACCGGCGAGGATACCGAGAGGCGACTGACGGCTGCGCGTAACAAGCGGCGCCTGGAGCGGTTCTTGAGCCTCGCCGAGTAGCGGGGGTTCTCCGACGGCGCAGGTGGCCTGGCCCGCGCCGGGCCGTGGTCAGCCGAATTCGATGGAGCTGTACCCAGCCAGTTTGTGGAGCGGGTGCTTGGCGTAGATGAGTCGGACCGTGCCCGACTTGGACCGGGTGACCAGCGACTGGGTGTTGGCGCCGAACTCGTCATAGCGCACACCCTGGAGAAGCTCGCCGTCGGTGATCCCGGTGGCGGCGAAGAAGCAGTTGTCCCCGCGGACCAAGTCCTCGGTGGTGAGGACCGCCTCCACGTCGTAGCCGGCATCGACGGCCGCTTGCCGCTCGGCCGGGTCACGCGGCCAGAGGCGACCCTGGATCTCGCCCCCCATCGACTTGAGGGCCGCGGCGGCGATGACGCCTTCGGGTGTCCCGCCTACGCCGATGAGAAGATCGACTCCCGTATCCGGCCAGGCGGTGGCGATGGCACCGGCGACATCGCCGTCGGTGATCAGGCGGATCCGAGCCCCGGTCTCGCGCACCGAGGCGATCAGCTCACCATGGCGGGGCCGATCCAGAATGACCACGGTGAGGTCGCGGACGCTGGTTCCCTTGGCCTTGGCCACCGCTCTCAGATTGTCCTCGATGGGCATGGCGATGTCGATGGAGCCGACCGCACGTGGCCCGACCGCCAGCTTCTCCATGTACACGCAGGGGCCAGGGTCGAACATCGTTCCCTCTTCGGACACCGCGATCACCGCCAGGGCCCCACCCCGGCCGAGCGCGGTGGGCGTCGTGCCGTCAATCGGGTCGACGGCGATGTCTGCCTTGGGCGGGGAGCCGTCACCGATCCGCTCACCGTTGAACAGCATCGGTGCCTTGTCCTTCTCGCCCTCGCCGATGATGACCACCCCGTCCATGGCGATCGAGGACAACACGATGCGCATGGCGTTTACCGCGGCTCCGTCTGCACCCTCCTTGTCACCCCGACCCATCCACCGGGACGCGGCCAGGGCCGCCGCTTCGGTGACCCGGACCATCTCCATGGCCAAATTGCGATCAGGTGCCTGCGAATGGACGCTCACGGATCAAGACGATAGTTGCTGGCGCGCTGACCGATCAGCGTGGATCCGAAGGGTATTGACGCGTTTCCAACCGATGGTGTCCGGCCGGTGCATGTCCGTCGTCGCGTCAACGGTTGGCGAATGCCCGGTGCTGTGCCGGCGTGTTCGGACCGGTGGAGGGACTCGGGATGTCGGCACAGGGGGAGGGAGAGCAGGGAGACCGTCGGCATGAACAATTTGAAAAATTGGAGAAATTATCATCTATAGCCGATGGCTCCGCCACAGCACTATTCGCTGTAGACGATAATTAGGCCGAATTGTGAAAAGTGACTACGGTCCGCGGTGGCGTCGAAAAGGATGGTTCGTTGCGCAGAAATGGGTGCCGCCGGTCCGGCGTTCCGCACACCACCATCATCGGAGGAAGGGGTCTGGCGAGCCATACTGGTGGCGTGGATCGGTTCGTGGTCACGCCCAACGGACCTTTGTCGGGAACCGTCCGGGCGGGTGGAGCCAAGAACTCGGTTCTCAAGCTGATGGCGGCCTGCCTGCTGGCCGAAGGCCGACACGTGCTGACCAACGTCCCCCGGATCACCGACGTCGACATCATGGGGGAAGTGCTCGGGGCCATGGGAGTCGACGTGCACCGGGGCCGGACGCCCGACGAGCTGGTGGTGGTCACCCCGGCCGATGTCACCCCCGAGGCACCCCATGAACTGGTTGCCAAGATGCGGGCTTCCGTGGTGGTGCTGGGCCCACTGCTCGGGCGGTACGGACAGGCCAGGGTGTCGATGCCGGGCGGCGACGACTTCGGACCCCGGCCGATCGACATGCACCTGCGGGCGCTCGAGTCGCTGGGAGCCCAATTCGAATCGTCGCATGGCTACCTGGAGGGCAGGGTCGACTCCACGGTTGCCGGGGCGCCGCGGCTCATCGGTAGTCGGGTGGTTCTCGAGTACCCGAGTCACACCGGTACCGACAACATCCTGATGGCTTCGGTTCTGGCCAAGGGAACCACCGTCATCGAGAACGCCGCACGGGAGCCCGAGGTGTCCGACCTCGCCGGGTACCTCAATTCGATGGGGGCGAAGATCGCCGGGGCGGGCACGTCGCGGATCGAGATCGAGGGTGTCGAGCGATTGCATCCCGCAACCCACGCGGTGATCCCCGACCGGCTGGTGGTGGCCACGTTTCTGGTTGCCGCCGGGTTGGCCGGCGGCGAGGTGGTGGTCGAGGACGGACGGCCCGACCACATGGACATGCTCATCCGCAAACTGTCGGCAACCGGCATCGCCATCTCCCAGGGTCCCGACGGGTTGCGGGCGGCGATGAGTCGACGTGACCGACTCCAACCGGTCGATGTGGCCACGCTGCCCTATCCGGGATTCGCCACCGACTACAAGCCACTGCTGGTGACCCTTCTGACCGTGGCGGAGGGAGTGGGAATCGTCACCGAGAACCTCTTCTTCGGCCGATTCCGCTATGTCGAGGAGCTCCGTCGCATGGGCGCTGACATCAGGACCGAGGGTCACCATGCAGTGGTCAGGGGAGTGGACCGCCTTTCCGGAGCGCCGGTAACCGCCTTCGACGTGCGGGCAGGAGCCGCGCTCGGTGTTGGCCGGACTGGTGGCCGACGGCGAGACGGTGATCAGCGATGCCCATCACGTCGACCGGGGCTACGAGGACCTCGACGGGAAACTGGTGGCGCTCGGCGCCGAGGTCGCACGAGCCTGACGGACCAGTTGCTCCCGTATACGCTCGTCACTCCATGCCCGTCACCCGCACCTCCGATCCCTCCGAGCTGTTCGACGCGGCCTGCGGAGGCGACCGGGTGGCGTTGGCTCGCCTGCTGTCGATCGTGGAACAAGGAGGAGACGGTGCGCGGACCGTCGCCGGTCTGGCCTACAAGACTCCTGGCCAGGCCTACATGGTGGGGATCACCGGCGCACCGGGCGCCGGCAAGTCGACGCTGACCGACCGGCTCATCCGGGCCGCCCGGGACCGTGGTCTCGACCGGCCCGGTCAGGTGGCCGTTCTTGCCATCGATCCCACGTCCCCGTTCTCGGGAGGAGCCATCCTCGGCGACCGGGTCCGCATGCAGAGCCACGCCCTCGACGACGGCGTGTTCATCCGGTCGATGGCCACCCGCGGGCATCTCGGCGGTCTCTCGGTGGCCGTCCCCGACGCGGTGCGGGTGCTCTCCGCAGTGGGTCTTCCGGTGGTCCTGATCGAGACGGTGGGCGTCGGTCAACAGGAGGTTGAGGTGGCCGCGGCCGCCGACACCACGGTGGTGGTGGTCAATCCGGGCTGGGGTGACGCCATTCAGGCCAACAAGGCAGGGTTGCTCGAGATCGCCGATGTCTTCGTCATCAACAAGGCTGATCGCCCCGGTGTACCCCAGACTCGGCGTGACCTCGAGCTCATGCTCGATCTCACCGAGCTCGACGATTGGCGACCGCCGATTCTCGAGGCGGTGGCCACGACGGGTGACGGCGTGGATGCCGTCTGGGACACCGTCGCCCGGCATCGGGACCATCTGGTCGATCAGGGTCGCCTCGACGACTTGAGACGGAGCCGCCTCATGCGCGAGTTCCATCAGATCGTCGAGGCGCGACTCGGCGAACGGATCGGAGCCATGATGGCCACCGAACAGATGGCCGGCGTCACCACGTCGATGATGGCCGGCGACCTCGACCCTTACGAGGCAGCCGAAACCCTGTTGGCCGGCATGGTGGCCGGCGAGCAAGTGCCTTCCTCGGACCGGTGATCATGAACCCCATGTCCAAGGAGCTCAGGTAGCGTGCGGTCGTGGCTGTCGAACCCAATCCTGCGCTGACACTGGAGACAGTGCCGATTGGGCGCCTCGGGGCACTGTCCGACGGCGTCAACGTTCACCGTGAGCCGCTGCCGGTCCCCGAGGAGGATCCGCTCTGGTTCCAACGGGCGATCTTCTACGAGGTCCTGATCCGGGGATTCTTCGACGGCAACAACGACGGCATCGGGGACATCCCGGGACTGATCGCCAAGCTCGACTATCTCCAGTGGCTGGGCGTCGACTGCCTGTGGCTGCTCCCGTTCTACCCGTCGCCACTCCGCGACGGGGGCTACGACATCAGCGACTTCTACGCGGTGCACCCGGAGAGCGGCACCGTGGACGATCTCCGGAGGCTGCTCAACGAAGCTCATGCCAGGGGGATCCGAGTCATCGCCGACCTGGTCATCAACCACACCAGTGATCAGCACCCCTGGTTCATCGAATCTCGGCAGAGCAGGGACAATCCCAAGTCCGACTGGTACGTGTGGAACGACGACGATCAGCGATGGCCCGAGGCACGGGTGGTGTTCGTCGATGTGGAGCGGTCGAACTGGGCCTATGACGGTCGCCGCGAGCAGTACTACTGGCACCGCTTCTACTCACATCAGCCCGATCTCAACTACGACAACCCCGAGGTGGCCGAGGCCATGCTCGACGTCGTACGCTTCTGGCTCGACCTGGGCCTGGACGGGTTCCGGCTCGATGCGGTTCCGTACCTGTTCCAGCGGGATGGAACCACCGGAGAGAACCTGGCGGAGACCCATGCATTCATCCGGCGGGTGAGGGCGGAGTTGGACGCGCACTACCCCGGGCGCATTCTGCTGGCCGAGGCCAACGGGTGGCCTGCCGACGTGGCCGACTACTTCGGTGATGACGACGAGTGCCATCTGTGCTTCAACTTCCCTTTGATGCCCCGGCTGTTCACGGCGGTGCGCCGCGAGCAGAGCTATCCGATCACCGAAATCCTCGCCCAGACCCCCGAGGCTCCTGAGAACGCCCAGTGGGCCATCTTCTTGCGCAATCACGATGAGCTCACCCTCGAGATGGTCAGTGAGGAAGAGCGCGACTATCTCTTCGCCGAGTACGCCAAGGACCCCAGGATGAAGCGTCACATGGGGATCGGCCGCCGCCTGGCTCCCCTTCTCGACCAGGACCGGCGGCTGTCCGAGCTCCTCTACTACCTGCTGTTCACCTTGCCCGGGAGCCCGGTCCTCTACTACGGGGACGAGATCCAGATGGGGGACAACGTCTATCTGGGTGATCGTGACTCGGTGCGCACACCCATGCAGTGGACCCCCGACCGCAACGGCGGATTCAGCCGGGCCGACTTCGCCCAGCTGTACCTTCCGCCGCTCATGGATCCGGTCTACGGCTTCTCGGCGGTCAACGTCGAGGCCCAACAGCGGAACCCCAGTTCGTTTCTGCACTGGATGCGGAGGATCCTCTCGGTGCGGCGCGAGTTCCCCGTCCTCGGGACCGGGGAACTGGAAGTGGTGTCCTCGGCCAACCCGTCGGTGTTGGCCTTTGCCCGGTTTGCCTTGGACCGGGCCGACCGGGGACCGGTCAATCCGGTTCTGTGCGTCCACAATCTGAGCCGCCTGGCTCAGCCGGCGGATCTGCACGTCGAACGCTGGGTGGGCCGACAGCCCATCGAGCTGTTGGGCCGAGTGGCGTTCCCGCTGATCGGTACGACGCCCTATGGGGTCACGCTGGGCCCCTACGGCTCGATGTGCTTCGAGCTGTCCTGACTCGCCCAGTCAACGGGACAGGGCCCGACGGCTCAACCGGCCCGGGCCACCGGAACCCGGACGGCGAGCTCCCCGGCCGCCTCCTCCGGGTTGACGATATTGATCAACACGCCGGTGCCCAGCTCGAACCCGGCCACGGTGGTGAGCTTGGGCACCACGTGCACGTGCCAGTGGTAGGGCTCCGGCGCTCGATAGGGCGCCGAGTGGAAGACCAGGTTGTAGGCGATGTCACCCACTTGGTCGCGCAGGCTGCCCAGGGCTACCTTGAGCGCCTTGCCCACCGCCAGCAGGTCGGCGGGCGGGCTGTGGTGGAGGTGCGGACCGTGGGCCCGGGGGATGATCAGCATCTCGTAGGGCGCCCCGCTCCAGAACGGACAGATCACCAGGACCCGCTCGTCCGCATAGACCACCCGGTGGCCGACGTTCTCCTCGGCATCGACGGTCGTGCACAGCAGGCACCGTCCGGCAAATCGGGCGAACCCGGCCTGCTCTTCGACCAGCTCGCGGGGGACGAAGGACATGCCGAGCAGCTGGCCGTGGGGATGTTCCACCGAGGCCCCGGCCTCCCGCCCGGCATTGACGATGGCTTGGCTGTACCGGAGCCCGGGAATTTCGGAGTGCTCTTCTATCCGATCCCGCATCGCCAGCATCACCGCCGTGGTCTGCTCGTCGCTGAGCGTCGGCCATGTGTTCTGGTGGCTGGGGGAGAGCACGATCACCTCGTGGATGCCTCCGGCGGACGCCTGTGTGAACACCGGGCCGCGGTTGGTGACGACGAACGGCGCGTTGCCCTCGAACGCGGGATAGAGATTGGGAACCACCCGGACCAGCCACTGGCCATCGGGTCCGATGGTCTCCAGGGCCGGGGTGGCGCTCTCCTCGTTGCCCGGGCAGAACGGGCAGGGCCGGGAGGTGTCGGCCTGGATCGATGCAATGCGGGGGGCGAATGGGGCCGGGCGGGTGGCCCGGTCGGTGCTGACCACCACCCAGCGGCCGGTGAGCGGGTCGAGACGAAGCTGGTTCATCAGATGTGCGAGGTACCCCTGTGTGATGGTGCTGTGTTGGACGCCGCACCCGGGCGCAGAGGCCGGGGAGGGAGCGAAACCATGAGCCTAACGTAGCAATTACGGGCCCGCTATAGGTGTCACCGGTGCTTACGGCGCCGGCGACCGCGGGTGACAGAATCGCCGGCATGACCATCGTCGTCGGGGTGCTGGCAGAGGCGACCCCTTCCCGCAGTCCCGCCTATGACCTGGTGCTGTTGGCCCACGTGCTGTCGGCGTTGATCGGCTTCGGTGCCGTGGTGGTCGCCGGCCTCTATGCGTTGGCCTTCGAGCGTACGAGCCCCCCGACCGAGGCGGTTCGGCGCTACTACCGGCCGGGGGTCAACTGGGCCGGCCGGGTCATCTTCCTGGTGCCCGCCCTCGGTGCCGCGCTGATCGCCTTGAGCCAAGGCGAATGGTCGTATTCCGACCACTGGGTGATCATCGGGCTCGGCCTGTGGGGCTTTGCCGCGGTGGTGGCGGAAGCAGCCCTGTGGCCCGCCGAACGCCGTCTGCAGGCGGCCGTCGCCGACCCGACTTCCGCCACCGATCTCCGCGCCCAGTGCTTGCGGGTGGCGGCCATGGCCGGAGTCCTGCTGATCGTGCTGGTGGTGGCTTCGGTGGTGATGGTGGCCAAGCCCTGACCGGGCGACTGACCACCCGCTCCGGCGGGGGAACGTCGGTCAGCGCGGGGAGTAACCACAGGGAAGGTGCTTGATCCCGTTTATGAAATCAGATCGCAGCCGGTCGGGCTCGCCGGTGGCCTCGATGTCCGGGAGCCGTTCGAGCAGCTTGTGCACCATCACCCCGATCTCCCGGCGGGCCAGGTGTGCCCCGAGGCAGAAGTGGGGTCCCGCCGCTCCGAAGCCGATATGGGGGTTGGGAGCGCGGCAGACGTCGAAGCGGAACGGGTCTTCGAACACCGATTCGTCCCGGTTGGCCGAGTTGTAAAAGAGGAGCAGCTTGTCTCCGGGCTTGAGCTCCTGGCCGGACAGGACGGTGTCCTCGGTCACCGTGCGTCGCATCCAGATGACCGGCGACGCCCAACGAACGATCTCGTCCACCCCGGTGGCATCGATGACGGCCGGATCGGACTGCAGCCTCCGGCGTTGGTCGGGGTGCTCGGTCAACGCCAGGAGACCGTGGGCGATGGCAGTGCGGGTGGTCTCGTTGCCGGCTGTCAGCAGCAGGATGAAGAACGAGGCGAGTTCTCCCGGGGTCAGCGCCTCCCCGTCGATGTTGGTGTTGATCAGCGCCGTGGTCAGGTCGTCGGTCGGCTCATCGGTGCGTCGGGCGCTCAACTCGTTCATCAGCTGGGTGAGCTCTTCGCCGGCACCGATGAGGGCGAGGACCGGGTCGGTCTCCTCGGGGATGAACTCCGGGTCACCGCTGCTGAGAATGATGTTCGAGCAGCGGAGCACGGTGGCGTACTCGGAGGCCGGCACACCCATCATGTCGCAGATGATCTCGAGAGGAAGCGGTGCGGCGAAGTGGGTGACGAAATCACACTGGCCGAGGCCCGCGGCCCGATCGATGACCCGGTCGGCGACCTGGTCGATGGTTTGTTCGATGCTCTTGATCCGACGGGGGTTGAACGCGGCCGACACGATGCGACGGAGGCGGGCGTGGCGCGGATTGTCGGTGGAGATCATGCCGGCGAAGTACTCGACCATCTCCGGAGGCAGGTCGAGGATGCTCACCGCTCCCTTGCCCGAGCAGTAGATCTCGGGGTGTCGGCTTACCTCGACCACGTCGGCATAGCGGGTCACCGCCCGGTACCCGGGGCCGGGCGGTGGGGCCAGTGCGGATCTCCCGGTTACGTCGGGCTCGGAGAAGAAGGCCAGCGGGCGTCGGTGGCGAAGCAGCTGGAACGCACCTTCCCGTTCGGTCCACGGGCGCTCCCAGAACGCGAGGTCGGAGAGGTCGATCTCATCGAGCTCGAGCACACGCCCCGGTGTCACCCGGTCCACCCTATCGACGTGCCTCCCGGCCGACCAGCGTGCCGGGCTCAGGGTGGTGCCGGAGGAAGAGCCAGATCACAGGCCTCCCACAGGACCGCCCGCGCCTGCTCGACCCGTCCGGCCGCGACCAGCGGGGCCAGCGCGTCGAGCACCTCGGCCCAGTCGACGGCATCGGTGGGCCGGCCCGCGGTCCTGAGTGCCAGTCGGGCCTGGTCGAGAAGAACAGCCAGGGTGTCCGTTCCCGGGGGGAGTGACCTGGCGATCCGGTCGCGGAGCCACCGGGCCAGCGCCGGACTGGCTCCGCCGGTGGACACCGCCACCGTCACTCGCCCCTCACGGTGGACGGCCGGCATCTGGACGGTGCCCGGTGGGTCACGGTCGGCGTTGTTGACCAGCACGCCGGCTGAAAGGGCGTCGGCCACCACCAACGCATCGACCGCCGGCTCCCCGGTGGCGGTGGCCACCAGGTGGTACTCGGCGGCCTCACCGGAACGGTAGCGACGGCGACTCACCTCGAGGGATCCGGTGGCGGGCGAGGAGCCAGCGGGGGGGGAGGCCAGCCGCTCGATCTCCCCGGTCACCTGCGGGGCGACCACGGTCACCCGTGCCCCCGATTCGAGCAGGCTTCGAGCCTTGCGGGTGGCCACCGGACCGCCGCCGACCACCAGACACCGGCGGCCGGACAACGCCAGTACCACCGGAAAGTCGGGTCCGGGGTGGTCGGGCATGGGTTGAGGAGTCGGTGGGGTGTGGGGTGGGGTCTGCATTGGTCTGGGGTGGGGTCTCCATTGAAAGGGCCGTCTCATTGAAAGGGCCGGGTGCTGCTTCCCCGGTGCCCGACCGGTCGGTCTCCCACCGGCCCGGGCACGATTGTTGCAAAACCTGATCTACTTAGTCATGTATAGTGGATCCGGTGGCATCGAGGCTCTCCCAACCAGGGCGAAGGCCGTTCGGCGAGCCTGCTGCCGAGATGAACAGGGAATGGAATCCGAGGGCTTCGGGTTCCACCCAAGTGGATTGTGGACCAAATAGGTAAGGAATTGAGCAGGCCTGGGATGTCGACAGTCCGGACCGCCGATCGACCGGGGACACGGAGAGGATCGTGAATGTGAGCATCGTGGACAGCAGCCTCGAGTTGGCGCAGTTGCGAGAAGAGTTGGACGAGCGTTCCGCCGCCTTCGAGTCGGCGCCGGCCGGCCTGGTCATCGCCTGGGCGGTCGAGCGGTTCGGGTCGAAGCTGGCCATCGCCTGCTCCTTTCAAGAGGCCGTCCTCATCGATATGGCGGTCAAGGTGGATCCTGGCATCGAAGTGATCTTCCTGGACACAGGATCCCACTTCCCCGAAACCCTCGAGTACGTCGAATCGATCCGGGCCCGCTACGACCTCAATCTCACCGTCACCAACCCGGTGCCCGGAGCGGAGCAGTGGCCCTGCGGTACGGCCCAATGCTGCGAGTTCCGCAAGGTGCGCCCCCTCAAGGAGGCGCTGGTGGGTAAAGATGCGTGGATGACCGGACTCAAACGAGTAGACGCGTGGACCCGCCGGGCCGCCCCGATCGTCTCGTTCGACGAGACCTGGGGCAAGGTCAAGATCAACCCGATGGCCACCTGGACCGAACAGGACGTGGACGGGTACGCGGCCGACCACCGGATTCCCGAGCACCCGCTGATCTCCCAGGGCTACCTCTCGATCGGCTGCGCTCCCACCACCCGTCCGGTGGACGTCGGCGAGGATCCACGCGCCGGACGGTGGTCCGACTCGGACAAGGTCGAATGCGGGCTCCACGTCTGACATGACCAAGGATCGGGACGAGCTCTACGGGCTCAACATCCGTGGCACCGATCGTCCCATGCCCTTCGTCAACCCCTATCGGACCAAGGGCGAGCTCAACGAAATCGAGCAGTGGAAGCTCGAAAGGCATCCGCTGGAGATCGCCGATGCGATCATCGACACCTACTCGAAGGAGGGACCTGCGGGCATCGCCAAGGTCCCGGGTGAGGTGGAGCGGCTCAAGTGGGCGGGTATCTATCCGCAGAAGCAGGGCGGCGACGCCTTCATGCTGCGGATCAAGATTCCCGGTGGGTTCCTCACTGCCGCCCAGATCCGTGAGATCGGAGTGGTGGCCGATGCCTTCGGTGAAGGTCCCGACGGAACCGAAAGCCGGGTCTTCGGCTCCCGATTCGCCGATCTGACCACCCGCCAGTCCGTCCAGATCCACTGGTTGCGCATCGAGGACATCCCGCGGGTGTGGCGGAGATTGGCGGCGGTCGGCCTCACCACCGTGCAGGCATGCGGGGACTCGGCGCGCAACGTGTTGAGCTGTCCGGTGTCCGGTGTCGATGCCAACGAGGCCTTCGACGCGCTTCCCGTCGCCTTGGCCATCTCGGACTTCTTCACCGGCAACCGCGAGTACGCCAACCTCCCCCGCAAATTCAAGATGTCGGTCACCGGGTGCATCGAGGACTGCGCACAAGCGGAGATCAACGACATCGGCCTGTGGCCGGCGCAGGCCGCCGACGGAACGCTGGGCTTCAACCTCCTGGTGGGCGGGGGGCTGTCCGACGGCGAACGGATGGCCTCGGACATCGACGTGTTCGTGGCGGTCGATCAGGCGGTCGAGATCACCCGGGCGATCGCCCAGCTCTTCGGTGAATTGGGCAACCGCGAGAACCGCGGCCTGGCTCGCATGCGCTACCTGGTCCAGGAGCTGGGTCCTGAAGGGTTCCGCGCCGAGTTGGCCAAGCGAGCCCGCTTCGACCTTTCCCAGGCCGGGGTGGATCTCACCCGTCGCTATCGGGGCGATCATGTCGGTGTCCATCCCCAGAAGCAGGCGGGGCTGTTCTATGTGGGTTGCTCGGTACCGGTCGGCCGAGTGAACGGACTCGAGCTCGTCGAGGCAGGACGCCTGTCGGAGGCCTATGGCGACGGAACCGTCCGCATCACCACCGATCAGAACCTCATCTTCACCGGGGTGCCCGAAGACCGGGTGGACGGCCTGCTCGCCGAAGACCTGGTCCAGAAGTATTCGCCGTACCCGGGACCCTTCTCCCGGGGTGTGGTGGCCTGCACCGGGTCGGAGTTCTGCCGGTATGCCATCGTGGAGACCAAGGAGCGCGCCGTCAAGTGGGCCCGTTTCCTCGACGAGCAGCTGGCCGACGAGCCCGTCGGCAGAGCACCCCAGCCGGGTGGCCACTCCGACCCCCGGGAGGACGCCGGCCTCATCCGCATGCACTTTTCCGGCTGCTCGGCCAGCTGTGCCCAGCCCCAGATCGCCGACATCGGATTTCGCGGCGAGGTCGCCCATGTGGGCAACCACCTGGCCGAGGCGGTCGACATCGGCCTGGGTGGGTCGCTGGGCACGGATTCGGGGTTCATCGACTGGATCGAGCACGCCCGACCGGTCAACGACGTGCCTGATGCCATGTTGCGGGTGGTCCGTCGATACCAGTCGGAGCGGCGGGAGGACGAGCCCTTCCACAATTGGGCCCGCCGGACTCCCAACGACGACCTGCGCGGGATCCTGGCCGAGGAGGGAACCGGGACGCCGGTGCTCCTGACCTCGAAACCAAAGCGCCGCGCCGGGAAACCAAAGAGCCGCGCCGGATGAAGGCGTACCGGATCCGCGAGGAGATGAACGGGATCGCCGAACCTCCGGGGAAGACCTGGTTCTGGGAGCTCCAGGCCGGGGTGATCGACGCCGACCGGTGCATCCAGTGTGGGACCTGCATTGCCGCCTGTCCGTCCAACTCCATCGGTATCGACGAGGACACCGAGCTGCCCGAGCTGGTCAAGATGTGCACCGGCTGTTCGTTGTGCTGGGACTTCTGCCCCCGCGGCGGACTGCGCTACGAGGCCCTGTGGCCGCCCTCGACTAGCGGAGGGTTGGAGACGCTCGAGGGTGAGGCAGAGGGGACCGGCGGGGTGGTCAGGGCCGATGCGGCCGACAACTACTGGAAGATCACCGGCGGCCCCCCCGGCGATGGACTCGGTGCCGTCCACGACGCCTATTCGGTGCGGGCCGGTTCCCGCCCCGACTACGTCCAGGACGGAGGGGTGGTCACCGCGCTCGCTGATCGCGGCGCTGGCCGCCGGCGACATCCACGGCGCCCTGGTCACCAGGCCGAGCGACGACCCCGATGAGCCGTGGAAGGGAGTGGCCCACCTGGCCACCACCGCCAAGGAGATCATCGACGCCGCCGGCAGCTACTACAACCAGACGATGGCGCTGGCCGAGCTGGATCTCTCCCGCTACGACCTGCCGGCCAAGCCCCGCATTGCCGTGGTGGGAACGCCATGCGAGATCCAGGGGATCCGGGCCATGCAGTCGAGACGGTGGCCCACGGGTGCCCACCGGATCGACTCGGTGGTCCTGACCATCGCCCTCCTGTGCACCAAGAGCTTCGACTACAAGGGGCTGATGCTGCAGCTGCTCAGGGACGACCGGCACATCGACATCGAGCGGGTGAGCAAGGTCGACGTCATCCGGGGCCGGATGATCGTCGAATACCGGGACGGCGAAGTTGCCGTCGACGAGCCCATCAAGAACTTCCACGGCGCCGCCCTCAAGGGGTGTGACGAGTGCGCCGACTTTCTGGGAAGGAGCGCCGACCTGTCGGTGGGCAGTGTGGGCGCCATGGACGGTTGGAGCAGCGTGCTGGTGCGATCGGAACGAGGCAAGCGTGCGCTCGACAACGCCCGGGGCCGTCTCGACTTCCGGGAGCTCGACAATCCCGGGGCATTGGTCAAGTTGGACTCGTTCGACAAACGCATCGCCTTCGACACCCTCCAGCGCGAGTTCGATCCCGACGCGCCGCTATTCATCGACTACGCCGAGCATGTCGAGGCCTACGAGGGGAGCGACCGCTCACCGGTGGTGGCCGACCGGTGAGGATGCCCGACGGACCACCTCCGCCGAGGGATCGTCGGTCGACCCCCGTTGACCTGGCCCATTGCCTCCGGTTCCGTATGCCGTCGCCGACCGGACATGCGGTGGGTAGGGTGACCCCATGACGCTGTTCGAGGTGGACGGGGGTCCGCGGCTCGAACTTCCCGAGGAGCCGGTCGACATCAAGACGGCACTGCGCGACGCGCTGCTCGATGGACACAAGTGGCAGGATGGATTCAGCGACGACATCTGCATCGGTCTCTGGTTGTGGGGGCAGTGGCGTCCGGCCCTCGAACCCGGCGGCCTGAGCCGGGAGGACTTCGTCGACGTGGTGATCGCCAACCGGCGCGAGCTGTGGCTCTGGCTGATCGGCGATCGCCAGTGGCTGCAGTTCATCACCGGCCTCGCCGGAAGGATCGTTCGGCGATTGCCGGTCGCATCCGGCTCATGACCCGGTCCGCCGGTCGTCGGACCGAGCCAAGAGAACCAAGAGCAAACAGCGAATCGTCTCCGGGGGATCCGTGCCGCGGGTGACCGTACCGGCAGGCAAGGACCCGCTGGTCTACGTGTGGACCGAGCTGGCCCCGCCCCTGACCGCGGCGGCCGGGGGCTACAGCACGGCGGTCTACGAGAAGTCCTCACTCTCGCTCCGGGAGTTCGAGGCGGCCCGGATCACCATGGCCCGTATCAACCAGTGCGCCATCTGCATCGGCTGGCGCACGGCGCGCGATGTTCCGGGACGGGCCGAAGACCCCGACGCGATCCCGGAGTCGTTCTACCAACAGGTCGGCGTGGACCGTCATTTGGAGGGGCTCACCGAGCGGGAACAATTGAGTGCCGAGTTCACCGAACGCTACGCCGGCGACCATCTGGGCATGGACGATGCGCTGTGGGACCGGCTCCACCGTCACTTCAGCGACGACGAACTGGTCGATCTGGCGCTGTGCGTGGGGTCGTGGCTGGCCCTCGGTCGCTTCAACCAGGTCTTCGACATCGACGGTGCCT
Organism: uncultured Acidimicrobiaceae bacterium; assembly: GCA_963734395.1. Classification (GTDB taxonomy): domain Bacteria; phylum Actinomycetota; class Acidimicrobiia; order Acidimicrobiales; family RAAP-2; genus Bog-756. Next base: position 328,174 of record CAVTGY010000002.1, read on the forward strand.
GCCGGATCCCGGCCCCGGCCCCCCACTGAACCCGGCCGGCCGATCCGATGGAGAAGGTGGTGTACCTGCTGTGGGGTGCCGACGGCGGATTGGCCGGGGACGCCCTCCGGGACCGGCTCATCGGCGAGACCGCTCCCCGCCTGTTGTCGTCGGGAGTGCGCGGGTTGAGCATCAACGTGCACGATGGCGAGGCGGCGCACGCGCCGTCGCCCGCCCCGCCACCCGAGGGCGAGGCGCCCCATGTGGCCCAGCTGTCGACCTGGCTGGACTGCTACGAACGGCGGGAGGGCGTCGAGGCGGCGCTCGATGACCTCGGCCTGACCTGGGCCGGCTACCTGGTGGTCGAATCCCTCTATGACGACTACGGCACCACGCCGCACGCAGCCGAGAGGGACTGGGCCGACGGCGAGCGATCACCCGGCGTGTTGACGGTGGCACTCATCCATCGACCCGACGGTCTCCCGTACCGCGAATGGATCACCCGCTGGCACGGCACCCAAAGCCCGGTATCGGCCGCACTCCAGCCCCGCACCCGTTACGTGCGGAACGAGGTGGTGCGTTCGGTATCCGAGGGTGCTCCCGAGATCGATGGCATCGTCGAAGAGGCCTGGCCCTCGACCGAACACGTGGCCGACCCACTTCTCTTCTTCAACGCCTCCACACCCGAGGAGATGAACGAACATGTGAGCCGGATGATGGGCAGCGTCGAGGCGTGTCTCGATCTGGCCCGGTTGAGAAGCTCGACCATGAGCGAGTACCTGATCAAGACCATCGGCTGAGAGCGGAGGAAACACCCGTGGGACTGTCCATCGGCATCGTCGGACTCCCCAACGTGGGGAAATCGACCCTGTTCAACGCGCTCACCCATAACCAGGCTCTGGCCGCCAACTATCCCTTCGCCACCATCGAACCCAACGTGGGGATGGTGGCCGTCCCCGATGAACGCCTCCCGCGCTTGGCCGAGCTCTTCGCCAGCGCAGAGATCGTTCCGGCCATGGTCACCTTCGTCGACATCGCCGGCATCGTCAAGGGGGCTTCGGAGGGGGAGGGCCTGGGCAACAAGTTCCTTGCCGCCATCCGCGACAGCGATGCCATATGCCAGGTCGTCCGGGTGTTCACCGACCCCGATGTCATCCACGTCGACGGGCGGATCTCGCCCGGTGACGACATCGAGACCATCAACACCGAGCTCATCCTGGCCGATCTGCAGACGGTCGAGACCCGCTTGGTCAAATTGGCCAAGGAGTCGCGCAAGCAACCCGACCTGGTTCCGGTGCTGCGGGCGGCCGAACAGGCTCGAGAGATTCTCGACCGGGGAACCACCATCGCCTCGGCGGTGGCCGCAGGCGAGGTGGAGGCGGCGCAGCTGGCCGATCTCCACCTGCTGAGCGCCAAGCCGTTCCTCTACGTGTTCAACGTCGACGAGGGCGCGCTGGGCGATCAATCGCTGCGAGCCGAGCTGGAGGAATTGGTGGCACCGGCCCCGTCTGTGGTGGTGTGCGCACAGATCGAAGCGGAGGTGGCCGCCCTCGAACCAGACGACGCCGCCGAACTGCTGGCCGGCTACGGCCAGGACGAGTCCGGCCTGGTCCAGCTGGTGCGGGTCGGGTTCGAGGCGCTGGGGCTGCAGACCTTCCTCACTGCCGGACCGAAAGAGGCGCGGGCCTGGACCATCCACATCGGGGATACCGCGCCCCGGGCGGCGGGAACCATCCACACCGACTTCGAGCGGGGATTCATAAAGGCGGAGATCGTCAGCTATGACGACCTGGTCGAAGCGGGGTCGGTGGCCGCGGTCCGCGCCGCCGGCAAAGCCAGGGTCGAGGGCAAGGAGTACGTCATGCGCGACGGCGACGTGGTCGAATTCCGATTCAACGTCTAACCACCATCGACCGTCGACCACCCACCGCCGACCATGCGCGTTTCGCGAGGAGTGATCTGCCAAACTTTTGAGGATGCGTAGCCGGTGGTGGTACCTGCTGGGTCTGGCGGCCGTTCCGCTGTCGCTGGCCTTCTCCACACAGGTGGCGAACGCGGACTCCCACGCCCAGATCAATTTCGATGACATAGGTCGAGTGGTCACGCTGACCATCCCGACCCCTCCGTGCCGTCCGGACCACCAGTCCATCGCGTGCACCTGGGAACTGTTCGTCAATGAACCAGACGTGCCCGGCCAGCCGGTGGTGGGCGAGGTCTACGGCACCTCCGGTGTGCTGTCCGTCAACTATCCAGCGTTCTGCGGCGTGATACAGGCCGACGCGATCGTCGGACCTCCGCCACGATTCGAGGTGGGTTACCGACACCAGATCGAGAACTGTGGCTGTCCGTCGTCGGTCCCCCAGGTCGCACTGACCTCGGTGGTCACCCGGCCTCCGACGGTCGGTACCGCCGATCCCGACCAACTGGCGCTGTTCCTCGGACTGGCGGTGGTGGCCGGCGCGCTCGGCAGACGGAGGAGGGTGTGAGGGGCACGAGCTGCCGGTAGGTTGATGCGGTGCCACCGGATCCGGATCGCATCGATCCGGGTACGGGGTTAACGGCATCCGACCCATCGGTGATCCGATTGGAGCACGTCTTCGTGGTTCGGGACCGGGTCGCCATCCTCGACGACGTGTCCTGGGCGGTCGGCCCACAGGAGCGATGGGCTCTGCTCGGCCCCAACGGTTCGGGGAAGACCACGCTGTTGAACGTGGTCGGCGCCGCGCTGTGGCCCACCCGCGGTGTGGTGGCGATACTCGGCGAACGCCTGGGGCGAGTGGACATGCGGGAACTGCGCAAGCGCATCGCGGTGGTGAGTGCCTCGGTGGCCCGCACGCTGCGGCCGGCGATCCCCGCGCTCGACGTGGTGCTCACCGGCCGGTATGCGGCGCTGGAGACCTGGTGGCACGACTACACCGACGAGGATCGCAACCAAGCTCGGCGGTTGCTCGGTGACGCCGGATTCGGCGGAGACCAATTCGCGGGGCGTTCCTTCGGGTTGCTGTCCGAGGGGGAGCGTCAACAGGTGCTTCTGGCCCGAGCGCTGATGGGGCGTCCCGAGCTGATCCTGATGGACGAGCCCGCCGCCGGCCTCGATCTGGGGGCCAGGGAGCGGCTGCTCTCCCGGCTGGCCTCGCTGGCCGGCGAACCGGCGGTGCCTCCGCTGGTGCTGGTGACCCATCACCTCGAGGAGATCCCCTCCGGTATCACCCATGCCGCGCTGATGCGGGGAGCGAGGATGGTGGCGGCCGGTCGGATCGACGAGGTCCTCACCGGCGAAGCGGTGTCGGAAGCGTTCGGTGTCGATGTGGTGGTCGAGCAGCGGGAGGGCCGATGGACAGCCCGTGCCGAAGGACCCGAAGGACCCGAGGGACACGGGGGAGACCACCGGACGGGTCGCCACCGCCGGCGGAGCGGGTAGGGGACCGGGTCCTGCCGGTTATCATCCCAGCCCGGATGGCGGTGTCACCGATTCGACCACAGAGACTGGTTGGCGCCGAGCCGATGGGGAGGACTCGATGGTGATGGTCAACGACGTCGCGGTGGTGGACACCATGGTGGGGTTCCCCCACGCCGACATGAAGGAGGCCTACCGGTTCATCACCCGGCAGACCAAGGACGTCGAGTCGCGGGAGGAGTTCGAATTCCCGGTCGAGTTCCTGTTCAAGGGCGTTCCGGGCAAGGAGCTGAAGGGCTCGGTCGATCCGATTGGTGTGACCCTGCGGGAGATGGACCTGTGGGGAGTCGAGATGGGGCTGATCGGGGTCGGTGATCCGCAGGGCCTCGGCGCCGAGGCGGTGAAGCGGCATCCCGATCGGTTCATTCCCTGTGCCAACACCGATCCCAACGACGGCATGGCCGGCATCGCTCGACTAGTCCGCGAATACGAGACCCTGGGGATCCGGGCCGTCGGGGTGTTCCCGGCGGGAACCTTTCCGCAGGTGCCGATCAACGACAAGAAGATGTACCCGGTGTATGCAAAGTGCGTCGAGCTGGGTATCCCGGTGTTCTGCTGTGCCGGCATTCCCGGGCCCCGGCTCAAGGCGGCGTGCCAGCACGTCGAGCTCATCGACGAGGTGATGTTCGACTTTCCCGACCTGGTGTTCGTGACCCGCCACGGGTGCGAGCCGTGGACCGACCTGGCGGTCAAGCTGATGCTCAAGTGGCCGGGTCTGCACTACTCCACCAGCGCCTTCGCCCCCCGGTACTACCCCCAGGCCATCGTCGACTACGCCAACACCCGCGGCGCCGACAAGATCATCTACGCCGGCTACTTCCCGATGGGACTGTCCCTGGAGAGGATCATGACCGAAATGCCCTCGGTCGGGTTCAAGGACGACGTCTGGCCCAAGTTCCTCCGCACCAACGCCCTCCGAGTGCTCGGCTTGGACTGACAACCGGGCCGGCCCGTCGTGCGGGTCGACGAAGGACCGGTTCCCACCTGGGCCGATGCCGGCGAGTTGAGCGGGTGATATCACCCGGGGTAGGAATTGTTGCGACGCAGCCCGGGGAGGGCTGTCGGAACCACACGTTCGTGGTCACTGTCGGCGCTGTCATTCCCCGACCATCCACCACTGTCGAATTGCCCCTGGTTAGGGTTTTTCTGCACGGAAGGTAGGTCGAGGAGTTGATGCCCATGGTCCTGGTGATCATCGTTGTGGCGGCATGGATGGTGATTCTGGGCCCGAGTTTGATGAGGCGTCGTTCCCGTACCGTCGGTGAGATCGGTTCGATCTCCCACTTCCACCAGCAGCTTCGGGTGCTCGAACACTCCGCTCCCCAGCCCATCGTGGCGCCGGCCTACCGGCTGCGGTCGGTCGACGGCAACGTTGATCCACGATGGGGACCGGATGGTTCCGGAACCACCCCGGCACCGGTTCTGACCGTGGTGGGGGCCGACCAACTGCCCCGTCCCGCCCTGGCCTTTCTGGGCGAACCGGTCAAGGTGAGCCAGGCGACCACCCCCGTCCGTGCCCTACCCGACCGCATCGGAGACGATCGACCGGCCGATCCCGGTGAGGCATTCGATGACCTCGACCGCGGTTTCCGGATCGGGATGGACGGTCCTGGCCCGGCCTCGACCCGCGCCGCCGATCCTCTCGCCCGTCATCTCATCCGCCGCCGCCGGCGCGACACCCTGGGGGTTCTGGCCGCGGTCTTCGTCGTGACCATGATGATCGGGTTCATACCCGGTGCCGGCGCCGCGTGGGTGGTGACCGCGGTGTCCGGGGTCGCCCTGGTCGCCTACGTGGCGCTGCTGGCCCGCCTGCGCCGGGTGGCCGAGGAGCGCGAGCAGAAGCTCCGTTACCTGACGCCTCAGGACAACCGATGGGTGGACGCCGACGCCACCGCCGATGCGCGTGTGGCCATGAGTGGACGGTATGCCCACCCGTCCAACCAGGCGGTCCTGGCCCACTGAGCCGGGGCATCGCCGTCTCGGTAGGATGCGGCATGACCTCCACTCCGATGACCTCCACTCCGATGACCTCGAAGACGACCACGCCGACCGAGGCGGTGCGAACCGCTCTGACCGGCAGGGAGCTGCTCACCCATCCCTTCTACCTGCGCTGGGAGGCCGGCCAGCTGGCCGCCGGCGAGCTGGCCGAATACGCCGTCCAGTACCGGGCCTTCGAGGCCGCACTCCCCGCGGTGCTCACCGCGGTGGCCGGGCAGCTGCGCAGCGAGGGCAACCCTGCAGCGGCCACCCTGGTCGAGCGGAACCTGGGTGACGAGCTGGGTCGTCCCGAACCCCACTTGACCCTGTTCGACCGCTTTGCCGGGTCGGTCGGTGCCGCCGCCGGTTCGGAGGTGCGGGGCCCGGCCGCCGACGCGCTGGTGGCCACCTACTTCGATCTGGTGGCCGAAGGGCCCGCCGCCGCCCTGGCCGGGCTGGCCGCCTACGAGACCCAGGCGTCGGCCATCGCATCGTCCAAAGCCGACGGGCTGCGACGGTGGTACGACGTGGGCCCGGCGGGCACCGAGTTCTGGGACGTCCATGCGCAGATGGACGCCGACCACGGGGCGTGGGCCACCGAGGCGCTCACCGAGATGGGCACGGATCCGGCGGTGGTCGGCGACGCCGCTCGGCGTGCCGCCGACGCCTGGTGGGCGTTGCTGGACGAGCGCCAGTCCGCCTGGTCGGGATCAGCCGAGCTCTGTTCCCACCACTGACACGAACGCAACCATCTCGCCCGGGTAGCCGCCCAGATTGTGGGTGAGGGCCAGCGTCCGGTCGGTGTCGATCTGCCGTTCCGGGGTGGCCTCGCCGCGTAGCTGGAGCCAGGTTTCGAAGAACATCCGGAGCCCCGAGGCGCCAACCGGGTGACCGAAGCTCTTGAGCCCGCCGTCGGGGTTGACCGGGAGCTCGCCGGTGCGGTCGAAGGTACCGGCCAGCACCTCCTTCCACGCCGTGCCCCGGGCGGCGAACCCGAGGTCCTCCATCAGCACCAACTCGGTGGGGGTGAAGCAGTCGTGCACCTCGGCCATGGCCAGTTGGCCGCGGGGGTCGGTGATCCCGGCTTGGCGATAGGCGTCCTCTGCAGCCTGGGCGCATTCGGGGAACCAGGTGTAGTCGTAGTCGGGGTCGATGAGACCCGATCCCGACCCGGCGGCGAAGGACAAGGCTTTGACGTAGAGGGGCTTGTCGGTGAACCGGTGGGCGTCCTCGGCCCGGACCACGATGGCGGCGGCCGCCCCGTCCGCCACACCGGCGCAATCGAACACCCCCAGCCGTCCGGCCACCCGCGGTGAGGAACAGATGGTGTCGGTGGACACCTCCTTGCGGAACTGGGCGCGGGGGTTGAGCGCCCCGTTGCGATGGTTCTTCCACGAGATCCGGGCCAGCACTTCAGTCAGCTGGTCCTCGCTGACGCCGTACTTGTTCCCGTAGGCCGGGGCCACCATCGAGAACATGGCCGCCGCGGTCAGGGTCCGCGCCGTACCGTCGTTGGGGATGGGAAAGGCGTTGAGCCCCTGGTACCCCGAATCCTTGACCTTCTCCGCCCCCACCGCCATGGCCACGTCGTAGGCCCCGGACGCCACGGCGTAGGCGGCAGCCCGAAGGGCCTCGGAGCCGGTGGCGCAGTAGTTCTCGACCCGGGTGACCGGTTTGGCAACCAGTTGCAGCGGTCGGGCCAGGGTGATGCCGCTCATACCCGACTGGGCGGTGCCCAACCAGTAGGCATCGACGTCGTCCTTGGTCACGCCGGCCGAGGCGAAGGCGTCCTCGGACGCCTCGATGATCAGGTCGTCGAGACCCTTGTCCCAGTGCTCCGCGAACCGGGTACAGCCCATGCCCACGATGGCCACCCGGTCCTTGATCCCATGCGAAGCCATCAGTTCTCTCCTCTGTTCGCTGTCGAATTCGAGCCGCCGTCGTGGCCGCCACCCGTGCGCACCGGCTTGGCCTTCCAGAAGTAGTCGTGGATGCCGTCGGCGCTGAACAGCTTCCGGAAGGTCATGGTCACCCGATCGCCGATGGCCACCTGGTCGGGGTCCACGTCGGTCAGCTCGACCGGAAACCTCCCGCCACCGTCGAAGTCGAGGACGGCGAAGACGATGGGCGGACTCGGGGAGTAGGCCATCCGGTCGATGGTGTAGGTGACGATGGTGGCGTCGGTGTCGGCCCTGCCGACGGGCTCCATGTCGTCGATCGCCCCCCCTTTCATCGAGACCCGGGACGGGGGGAGGTGGACCGCTCCCGAGGTGCGGTCCCTCGAGCCGACGAAGCCGAACTTCCACTCCTCGCTGCGTGCGGCCGCCGAGGCGGAGACCCGTTGGGGCTCGGGACGCCGGGGCGGCTCGGGGGTGACCATCCCCCGCCAGGTCATGAAGGTCCCGTAGCCGAGGTCGGCGGCGGCGGCGATCTGCTCGGCCACCGGGTGGGACCGGGCCCACGCGGAGACGGCGTCGGTGGTTCGCAGGACGAGGACGTCGGCGCCGTCGGCCAACGCCACCACCGCCAGCACCTGGCCCGGTTCCGACCGTTCGAGCATGGACGCCAGGACCAACCCCGCATGGGCGGTCCCGGTCTGTCCTACCGTCGATGCGAGATCGTCGACCACGGTGTCCCCGTCGACCCCGAGCTTGGCCGCGACCGCCTTTGCCGCCCGGGCATGCATGCCGGTGACCGCGACCCGGTCGACCTGCCCGGCGTCGAGGCCGGTTCGCTCGAGGGCCGACTCCCAGGCCTCGATGCCGGCCTGGACATAGCGAGTCTCGCCGAACCTCTCCTCCCACACCCGGGAGCGCCGGTCGCCGGCGGTGCGCCAGCGGTCGAGGAACTCGTCGCTGACCGAGGCGCCACCCAGGTACTCGGCGATCACCGGCGGACCCTGGCCTTGATCGCCGACCACCACCGCGGCGGCCCCGTCGCCGCCGGCCGCCTCGTCGGTCGAGGTCGGCAGCCCGTCCCTCATGTCCGACATGACCACCAGGGTGGTCCCGGTGCCGGCGGCGGTCAGGGCGGACACCAGGGCCCCCACCCCCGACCGCAGGGCGCCGCCGAAGTCGAAGGCGGCGGCCGTCGACGGCTGTCGCAGCGCGGCGTGGATGGCGACGGCGTTTGTCTTGTCCAGGTAGGCGGGCGTGGCGGTGGCGAACCAGATGCTCTCGGGTGCCGCGTCGGGCACCGAGCGCAGGGCCAGGCGTGCCGCCTCGACGCCCATGGTGGTGGTGTCCTCGTCGTGGGAGGCCACCGATCGGGTGCCCTTGCCGCCGCCCCTCCCGAACACCTGGGCCACCGCCGAACGCTGCAGCCGTCGGTAGGGCACGTACCCGGCGATGCTCACGATTCCTCTCATCGGTCTGGTGTTCCCTTCGTCTGGTCGCAGCGGTCGGTGGAGCCGGGCACCCGGCGGGGCCGGTGGCGGATCCGCAGGTCAGGTCCTCGATCGGTCGCCGATCGAGGCGGAGATCGCCGCCGACGTTGGCCGGGGGTGTCTCCTCATCCTATGATGTCCACCGTATCTGACGGTCAGTCAGGAAACCACCGAGGCGCCACCGCGCCCGGCCGATGGAGGCCCGATCATGGACTTCGAGTTCACTCCCGAACAGCTCGAATTCGTCAAGGAGGTGGAGGAGTTCCTCGACGCCAACGACGATCCCGAGGTGTTCGACGTGACCAGGGAGAACATGGCCCAGATCGTGGACACGCCACTCCGGCGCCGGTTCATGGCCAAGGTCGGCGAGCAGGGGTGGCTGGGCATCACCTGGCCGGAGGAGTACGGCGGCAAGAACGGGGAAGGGATCTACGAATACCTGTTGAACGAAGCGCTGGCCGCACGGGGTGGGCCCCAGATCGGCAAGGGCGTGGGCATCATCGGCAAGACCATCATCAGCCACGGCAGCGACAAGTTGAAGCAGGAATTCCTGCCCAAGATCCTCCGCAACCAGGTGGAGTTCGCGGTGGGCTACTCCGAGCCCAACGCCGGGTCGGACGCGGCGTCGATGCAGCTCAAGGCCACCCGCGACGGCGACGGCTGGCGGCTCAACGGACAGAAGACATGGACCACCTCGGCCCACTTCGCCGACTGGTACTGGGTGGGAGCCCGCACCGACCCCGACGCCCCCAAGCACCACGGGATCACGCTCTTCCTGGTGCCCATGGACCATCCCGGGATCACCGTCAAGCCCATCTGGACCATGGGGGACGAACGGACCAACGAGGTCTACCTGGACGAGGTGTGGGTGTCCGACGACTATGTGGTCGGCGAGCTCAACAAGGGGTTCCAGTACATTTCGGAGGCCCTCGACCTCGAGCGGTTCACCCTGTTCACCTACTCGCCCATCGCCCAGCGTCTCGACCTGCTCACCGAGTACGTGGCCACCGCCCGGCGTGACGGTGAGCCGCTCAAGGAGGACGCGGTGGTCCGATCTCAGATCGCCCAGCTCCACACCCAGGCCGAGGTGGCCCGGGTGCTGGGTCTCAAGTTCGTGTTTGCCTCGTCGGAGGGCGGCGCCCCGCCCACGTCGGAGGCATCGGAGTACAAGCTGTTCACCACCGAGTTCTCCCGGCGTCTGGCCAACGCGTCGATGGACATCGCCGGACCCGGCGGTCAGTTGCGGGTGCGTGATGAGGACGCCCCCATGGCCGGCCGCGCCGAATCGACCTACCGGTACACGGTCATCGACACCATCGGCGGCGGCTCCTCGGAGATCCAGAAGAACATCCTCGCCCGCCGCAAGCTCGGCCTTCCGAAGAACTTCTGACCCGCGCCGCGCCCTGTGTCCCAGATGCCCACCACCCCCGGCGCGCCGGTGTCCGCGGAACCCGAGGGTCCCGGGGGCCCGCTTTCGGGCGTCTGCGTGCTCGACCTGGCCACCGTCGGCCCGGCGGCCAGGTGCACCCGCCTGCTGGCCGACTACGGCGCCACCGTGATCAAGGTGGGCGCGGTCCCCGGCGGGGACGCCGTGACCATCCGCCCTCCCTTCTACGCCTACAGCGGTGCCCGCTATCTCCAACACGTGGCCATCGACCTCAAGGACCCCGAGGGGCGTGAGGCCTTCCTGGCGCTGGCCGGGAAGGCGGATGTGGTGGTGGAGAGCTTCCGACCGGGAGTGGTCGACCGGCTGCGGATCGGGTACGCCGATCTCCGTGCGGTCAACCCGGCGGTCATCCTGTGCTCGACCACCGGGTACGGCCAGACCGGGCCCCGCGCCGCCTGGGCGGGCCACGACATCAACTACCTGGCCGTGGGCGGCTACCTGGACAACACCGAACGACGGGCCGACGGCGGCCCGCCGGTTCCCGGTGCCACCATCGCCGACGCCGCCGGGGGCGGGATGCAGGCGGCCATGGCGGTGATGGCCGCGCTCATCGACCGGGCGAGCAGCGGCCGGGGCACCCACCTCGACGTGGCCATCGCCGACGGCGTGTTGTGGCTCACCTCGTTGGCCGTCGACGAGTTCCTGGCCACCGGGGCCCCGGTCGGTCCCCGGAAGAACATGGTCACCGGGCGGTACGCCTGTTACGACACCTACCAGGCCGCCGACGGCGGCTGGCTGGCGGTGGGGGCGATCGAGCCCAAGTTCTACGCCAACCTCTGCCGGCTCATCGGGTGCGAGCAGTGGGCCGCCCACCAGCTCGACGACCAGGCGCAGGACAAGATCCGGGCCGATTTCCGCGCTGCGTTCGCCACCAGGGACCGCGACGCCTGGGTGGCCGAGCTGGCCGGAGCCGACACCTGTGTCACACCGGTCCTGTCGGTGGCCGAACTGGTCGATGACGACCAGTTCATCGCCCGTCATGCCTTTGTCGACGCGATCGTCCCTCCCGCGGGCGGCGGTGGCGGCGACAGCCCGACCCGGTTCCGCCAGGTGGCCGCGGTGATGGCCGGCATGAACACCCCCGACGATCCGGTGGTGGCCGGCGACCCGGCGGGGTCGGACACCGAACGACTGCTGGCCGCCGCCGGCCTCGACCCGGCGCGGATCACCCGTCTCCGGGAGCGGGGGGTGGTGGCGTGAGCGCCATCGGTGCCGACGACATCGAAGGTCTGATCGGCGTCCCGCTCTACGAGGAGGTGGGGGAGTTCCCCGTCGAGCAGGGCTACGCCTGGACGTCGTGCGCGTCGGTGGAGAACGGCAACCCTCTGTTCTGGGACGACCAGGTGGCGGAGCGGGTGACCGGGGGACCCATCGTCCCGCCGACGATGGTGTCGGTATGGTTCCGACCCCATCACTGGGCTCCGGGGCGGACCACCTCGGGACTGCCGCTGCAGGTCCACTTCGACCTCAAGGAGGGCCTCGGCCTACCGGAGGCGGTGATGAGTGACAACACCATCGTCTTCCACGAGCCGGTGCGACCCGGCGACCGGTTGGTCACCCGGCAGATCCTGCGGTCGGTCAGCGAGGAGAAGACCACCAAGCTGGGAACCGGTCGGTTCTGGGTGATCGACGTCGAATACCACAACCAACGCGGCGACCTGGTGGCGGTCGAGAGCTACACCGGCTTCGGCTACCGGCGAGCCGAGCCGGTCGATCAGGGAGGGGATCAGAGGTGACCGCCGAGCAGATCACCAGGTTGCTGGTGGGGGACGTCGCGGTGGGGGACCGGCTGCCCCCGTTGGCCTATCCGGTGACCGCCACCACCGTGGTCCTCGGCGCCCTCGCCACCCGCGACTGGCGGCCCATGCACCACGACAAGGACTTTGCCGTCGATCGCAACGGTACCCGGGACATCTTCCTCAACACGCCCAATCAGGCGGCCTGGTTCGAGCGCTTCGTGACCGATTGGACCGGACCCTACGGGCGTCTCCAGCGGATGACCTTCCGCATGCTGGGGTCGATCTTCCCCGGCGACACCATGGTGTTCACCGGGGTGGTGACCGACACCGGGGTGGACGACACCGGCTGTGGGTTTGCCGTGCTCGACATCGCGGTGTCGGTCGACGACGACGTCAAGACCAGCTGTGTCGCCCGGGTAGCGCTGCCGGTCGACGAGGACGACAATCCCTGGGTCCGCCGGGGCGACCAGTGGCGCCCATGATCCCCGACCCCGGCACCATCACCCGCCCCACACACCGCGACACGTAACGAGGAGAGCCGATCATGTTGGACCTCAAATTCAGCGCCGAGCAGGAGATGCTGCGCGAGACGGTGCGCGGCGTCTGCGCCACCACCTGCCCGCTCAGCGTGGTCCGCGAGCTCGAGGACGACCCGGTCGGGTACTCCCCCGAGCTGTGGAAGCAGCTCGCCCACCTCGACCTCATCGGCCTGCAGCTTCCCGAGGAGTACGGCGGCTCCGGAATGACCACGTTGGAGAACGTGATCCTCTACGAGGAATTCGGCCGCTCGCTGGCGCCGTCCCCCCACCTGGTCAGCTCCGTCCTGTGCGGCGGGGTCCTGGTTCTGGCCGGCACCGACGGACAGAAGCAGGAGTGGCTGCCTCGGCTGGTCACCGGTGAGGCCATCCTCACCCCGGCATGGTTGGAGCCGGAGAACGGGTACGGGCCCAAGGGCGTGCAGGTCGCCGCGGTGCCCGACGGCAACGACTTCATCATCACCGGCACCAAGCGCCACGTGGCCTTCGCCAAAGCGGCCACCGGTCTGGTGGTCGTGGCCCGTACCGGTGATGCTCCTGGCGACGTCGACCTGTTCATGGTCGATCCGACAGCCCAAGGTGTCACCCTCACCCAGCAGATGACCATCGCCTCGGACGCTCAGTACCGGGTGGACCTGGATGGCGTCCGGGTAACCGCCGCCGACCGCATCGGCCCGCCGCGGTCCGGCTGGTCCACCTGGGATGCGGTGATGCACGACGCCATCATCCTGGCTGCCGCCCAGGCGGTCGGTGGCGCCCAGTACGCCATGGCGATCACCGTGCAGTACGCCAAGGACCGCCACCAGTTCGACAAGCCGCTCGGTGCGTTCCAGGCGCTGGCCCACAACATGGCCGATGCCTCCACCGCGGTGGACGGCGCCGAGGTCCTGGTCCACGAGGCGGCCTGGGTGAGGTCGGAGGGGCGAAGCGTGGCCAAGCTGGCCCCGATGGCCAAGTTGTTCGCGTGCCAGACCTTCCGCGACGTGACCGCCACCGCTCAGCAGATATTCGGGGGGATCGGTTTCACCGTCGAGTTCGACATCCAGCTCTACTTCCGGCGGGCCAAGCAACTGCAGCTCTCGTGGTGGGATCCGCGCACGCTCGAAGAGCGGATCGCCGGCGCCGTGCTCGACGGCTGACCCCGCGACCACCCCGAGCCGAGGGTCGGGTGCTCGGCGGCCGCTGTCACCAACCTGGGCCTTCCGGTTGCGCTACGGTCAGAAATGCGGCCTCCGAAGGTCGCCGCAACCGAGCACCAGGGGGAAGCGCATGGCAACAGACTCGGTGGGGACAGCGAATGCGGGAGGGAGCTCCACCTCCGGTCACGGGCCGGTGTTCCGGTTCCTGTTCGTCCACGAGATCGACGAGTACCCGGACAACACCAAACGCACCGGCTATCTGGCGCTGGCGGTGCTCGCCACCATCGTCCTCTACTACACGTACTTCACCCAGACCGGGGTCACCCCCCAGATCCTGCAGTACTACCACATGTCGTTTTCCTTCTACGTGGCCATCGTGGTGGTGTCCAACCTGATCGGCGCCTTCGCCTCGCTGCCCGCCAGCAAGACCGACAAGCTGGGTCGTTCCAACGTGATCATCTACGGCCTGCTGATCATCGGTCTGCTGGTGGCGGTGGGAGTACCGGCGACACACACCGAATGGCAGTTCGCGGTGGTCATCTCCGCCCTGGGTCTGGTCGAGGGCGCCATACTGGTGGCCACCCCGGCGCTGGTGCGCGACTTCAGCCCTCAGCTGGGCCGGGCCACGGCCATGGGGTTCTGGACGATCGGTCCGGTGGCCGGCAGCCTGATCACCTCCATCGTGGCCACCATCACCCTCGACCACTTCCTCCACACCAGCGGTGTGTCGGGATGGAAGAGCCAGTTCGTCATCTCCGGGGTGACCGCACTGGTGGTCTTCGTTCTCGCCCTGCTCTGGATGAAAGACCTTTCCTCTCGGCTGCGCGAACAGCTGATGGTGTCCGAACGCGACCGGGCGCTGATCGAGGCCCGCTCGCGTGGACTGTCCGAATCCGACCTCCTCGCCGCCACCACCCATCCCTGGCGGCAGATCCTCAAGTGGGACCTGGTGGGCTCGGCCATCGGCATCTCCCTCTTCCTGCTGGTGTACTACGCGGCCTCGGCCTTCTTCACCATCTACTGGGCCACGGTGTTCAAGACCTCCGACGGCCTCAATCTGACCACCTCCGATGCCAACTACCTCAACATCTGGTACTGGGGAGCAGACGCGGTCGCCCTGATCGTCTTCGGCGTGCTCTCCGACAAGCTGCGGGTCCGGAAGCCACTCATGCTGGTCGGCGCCGGCGGTGCCATCGTCATGCTGATCGTCTTCCTCCACCAGGCCGATCACCCCTACACCAGCTTCTCCACCCTCATCGTCATGGAGGTGCTGTTGGCCTCCTTCATCTCGCTGGTCTATGCGCCGTGGATGGCCGGCTACACCGAAATGGTCGAAGCCAAGAACCCGGCCCTGGTGGGTACCGGGCTGGCGCTGTGGGGGTGGATCCTGCGCCTCACGGTGGGACTGTCGTTCATCTTTCTCCCCCTGGTGGTCACCGCGGTCAACCCGGTGGTGGACAACCTGGTCTACGCCCAGACGCCGCCGACCGGGACCGCCCCGTTCAACGTCCAGCAGTTCCAGCTCGAGCATCCGCAGCTGGTCAGCTTCTCCGAGGCCAATGCCAGCTGGCTGAGGCCGCTCTCCGATCCGAAGAACGCGGCCGTGGTGGTGGCGGCGCACAACAACCCGGTCAGCGGGCTGCCAGCTCTCACCAAAGCGGTCGGACCCGCGGTCGTCGCCCACATCGTCGCCAACCTGAAGGAAGTCAACGGTCCTGTGTTCACCTATCGAACCCAGTTGGCCTACCTCTCCGCGCACCAGAACGAGTTGAACTCGCTTATCAACGGCGTTTCCAAGTCGCCGAAGCAGTGGCAGCACTGGTTCTGGGTGTGCGTGGGAGGCATGGTGCTGTTCATTCCCACCATCTTCCTCATGAGGGGCCGCTGGAGCCCGGCCCGGGCCAGGGAGGACGAGACCAAGCACGACGCCGACGTGGCCGAGGAGCTGCGCGAACTGGTCGGCGCCCGGGCCTGAGCGGGGGAGCGTCCCGATGACCCTCCCCGAAACCGTCACAGCGACGACCTACGGTGAGCGCGATGGGCATCCAGGGGGAGCATCGATCCGGGTTCGCGGTGGTCGACGTGGAGACCACCGGATTCTCGCCCGACCGCGAGCGTATCGTCGAGGTGGGCGTGGTGGTCCTCGACGCTGACGGTGTCGAGGTCGGTTCGTTCAGCACGCTGATCGACCCGGGACGCCCGCCGGGCCCGACCTTCGTGCACGGCATCTCGCCGGCGATGCTCGAGGGCGCGCCCACATTCGAC
This sequence comes from uncultured Acidimicrobiaceae bacterium, assembly GCA_963734395.1. Lineage (GTDB taxonomy): Bacteria > Actinomycetota > Acidimicrobiia > Acidimicrobiales > RAAP-2 > Bog-756. The sequence goes on from CAVTGY010000002.1 coordinate 344,098, forward strand.
GCCATCCATGCCTACCTGGCCGACCAACTTTCGGGCCGGGTGGTGGTCGGGCACAACGTCGACGGTTTCGATCTCGCCTTCCTCCGAGCGGAATGCATACGCTACGGGGGCCCGACGCTGGCGCCGTGCCACGTCCTCTCGGTGGACACGTTGGCCGTGGCCCAGCGTCATCTGGGACTCAAGGGCAAAGCCAGGCTGGTCGATTGTTGCACCCACTTCGGTCTCACCTGGGACGACCACCACAGTGCTCTGGGCGATGCCCGGGTGACCGCGGCGCTGTTCCGATCGATGCGGGCCAGGCTCGGTGACCAGGCCCTGGGGATCACCGACCTCCTGGCCTCCGCACCCGGATCGGTATGGCCGGGGGGGTCGGGACAGCCGCCACCGCTGCGGACCCGCTCGCAACCGGTCGGCCGCCGGTCACATTGGCCGCGGTGGCCACGCTGGCGCCGCCGCTCCCGCCTCTCAATTGGCAGGGTAACTGTCAACGGTTAGCCTGCCGCCATGGACTTCGATTCCCTCGGGACCATCGACTACGCGTTCGCCGGGAAGATGGCCACCACGCCGCCCGAGGACGACGGGCCGGTGTGGATGGTCAATTTCATGCGCTACAAGGAGCGGGCCGACTATGGCGATTCCGGCGACTCGGGCATCTCCGGTCGGGAGGCCGATGACCGTTACGCACCGGTCGACGTGCTCAAGTCGATCGGCGCCGACGTCGCCTACTTCGGCGATGTGATCGCTCCCGACGGCGGCGGCGATCCGGAGTGGCACCGCATGGCGGTGGTCCGGTACCCGACCCGGAAGTCGTTCATCGACATGCAGGCCCGCGCCGACTTCAAGGAGAAGGCCGTGCACAAGGAGGCGGGCATGGACTTCACCATCGTCATGTGCGCGCTCCCGACCGGTCCACCGGTGGGGGAGCCCGATGGCTCCGGGGTGGTGCGTTTCATCGCCCTCCCTCACGGTTCGGCCGATGCCGATCACGTCGAAGGCGCCCGCTTCGACATCGAGGGCACGGTGATCGGTGACCAACGGAAGTGGGATCGGCTGGTGGTGGCCTGGACCGATGGGGACCAACCCCAACCGGAAGGGGCGATGGCGGTGCGCTCGGTCCCCCTCATCGATCGGATCCGCCCTCTGATCCGCGAATCACTGGATGCCTGAACGCCGGCCGGCAGCACGATGAAGGTGGTCATCCTGGGGAGCGGGAGCCCGCTGCCCGATCCGGACCGGGCGGGTCCTTCGACGTTGATCCGCACCGACGCCGGGGATCTGCTCTTCGACTGCGGCCGGGGCGTGCTGATGCGGGCGGCGGCCGCCGGTTCGGCCGCCGGTGCTCTGCGGGCGCTGTTCATCACCCACCTCCACAGCGACCACATCACCGACCTCAACGACATCGTGACCATGCGGTGGGCGATGTCGTTCCAGCCGAACCCGTTGACCGTGGTGGGTCCGGTGGGTACGAGCGAGCTGGTGCGGGCCACCGAGGCCATGCTGGCGCCGGACATCGGCTACCGGCTCGCCCATCACCAGGACCTCACTTGGCCACCGTCCACCGTGGCCACCGAGGTGGAAGACGGTGTCGTCTTCGACGAGGGCGGGGTGCGTGTCACCGCGGCGCCGACCGACCACGCCCCCGTACGTCCGACCATCGGCTACCGGATCGATCAAGGGGAGCACTCGGTGGTCATCGCCGGTGACACCGTGCCCTGTGCGGGACTCGACACACTGTGCCACGACGCCGACATGTTGATCCACACGGTGGTACGGCGAGATCTGATCGAGTCGATCGGTCTGCCCCGACTGTCCGACGTGCTCGACTACCACTCGTCGGTGGAGGACGCGGCCACCACCGCGGCCCGCGGCGGGGTGCGCACACTGGTGCTCACCCACCTGGTGCCGCCACCCGCCCCGGGGAGCGAGAAACAATGGCTGGAACTGGCCTCGGACCATTTCGACGGGGAGGTTGTCCTGGCCACCGATCTGGCCACCCTTGACCTCCCCCGATGACGCCCGCACCGGGCGAGCGCCGGATCAGTCGCCCGGGCTCGCCCCGACCGAGGGAACCGGTTGGACCGAGCGTTCGCCTGTCTCCGATCCATCGATCGATCCGTCCGCCGCACTGATCTCCTCGGCGGCCCGCTGTCGGGCATCTCCCAGCATCTCGTCGGGGCCGCCCTCGACCCCGGTGCCGGCCACCAGCGGCGACCGGGCCAGCATGACCACACCGACCACCAGCGTTGCCAGGGCGAGCAGTTCGAGGGCAACCCATACCGGCCCGGATCGCAAGCGGTCGGCGAACAGGGTGAGCCCGAGGACGATGCTGACCAGCGGGTTGATGGTCACCATGGTGGTACGCGAAGCGGTGATCGGGCCCGCGTGCAACGCGTTCTGGATGAGGAAGACGGTACCCAGGCCGGTGATGGCCAGCATGTACGGCTGAAAATGGGTGAAGACATGGCCCCACCCCTCGCTGGTGTAGGTGGTGATCGCCTTGGTCAGCGCGGCGCTGTAGGCGGCGGTGACCGCGGTGGCGGCACCGAACGCTGCGGCCCGCCACCAACGGGGGCCGCGCAGGGCGGCAAGGATGCATCCGGTGATCACCGCGATGAGCAGCACCGATGCCACCAGCCACTGATGATTGGTGGGAAGGGCGTTCCCGCCCTTGGGAGCGGCCACGATGAAGAACCCACCGAGCCCGACCACGATGATGATCGCGCCGAGCCACTCCTGGACGCTCAGTCGGTAGCGGAACCAGACGGCGAGGATGATCAGGAGAAAGAGGAGCTCGGTGGTCAGCAATGGTTGGACCACGCTCAGCTGGCCGAACCGCAAGGCGGTGGCCTGCAGCCCGAACTGCACCAGCATCAGACCGAAACCGATGAGCCAGATGCCCCGTTTGAGGGCGTGGGCCATCAGACTCCACCGGAGGGTGGTCGAGTCGGGGGCCGACTCCACCCCGATCCGCTGCAGGACCGAGGTCAAGGCGCTGACCGAGGCTGCGATCGGCGCCAACAGGTAACCCACGACCTCCGTTGTAGCCGCGATCGGGGCGTTCCGCCTACTCGGGCCCGGTTCAGCCTCCGGTGGCGCCCCACGAGCGGTCGCCGTCACACTCGGCCCCTTCGTCACTGTTGAGGGTGGTCCCCGGCATGGCCAGCCCGAGCGCATAGCCCTCGAGGAAGGCGTCCGCATCGTTCCGCCGGGGATACCGCCCCTCCAGCGCTCGGAAACGGGGCGAGTGGTTGGGCTCGAGCAGATGGGCGAGCTCGTGGACGATCACCGCGTCGAGCACCCAGTCCGGTGCCACCCGCAGGCGCTCCGAGATACGGATCTCGCCGGTATCCAGCGTGCAGGAGCCCCAGCGTTTGTTCTGGGTGGTGGACCAGCGGATGGAGGCGGGGGATACGCCGTCGAGATATCGGCGGCCCAGCGTGGCGGCCCGTGACTCGAGCAGATCGTCGGAGGCGTGCAGGTGGGGTCGGTGACGGGTCAGACGCCGGGCCAGGCTGTCGACCATCTGGTCCCGCTCGGTCCCGCGCAGGTGGACGGGTACCACCACCACGATCCGGTCTCCCTCCCAGTGGGCGCCGGCGGTCTTCTTGCGCCGCTTGCTGACTCGCACCTCGATGTCGGGATGGAACAGCGTCGGGTGTTGCGTGGTGGTCATGGGAGGCAGGTTAGGGCCCGGGTGTGACCGCCGGGGTGCATGGTCGGACGGCGCGAATGGGAGACCGGATCGACCGACGGTACGATGGCCGGGTGGGCCGATACTTCACGCCGCGGTGTTGCTGGATGCATGCGACGCTGCTCGTCCTGTTGCCGGCGTTCGCCTGGCTCACCTGGTGGCAACTGAACCGGGCGCTCGGGGGGAACACCCTGAGCTGGGCCTACACGTTCGAATGGCCCCTGTTCGCCGTCTACGCCATCTACGTGTGGTGGCAATTGATTCACGACCAGACCACCGCGGTGACCCGCCGCCTTCAGTCGGCGGCCGCGGACGACCCGGATGGCGAGGAGCACAGCCAACCTGGCTGGGCCCTGAGCGGGGGCCGACGGAAGAACGTGGCCATCGCCGCCAGCTCGCCCATCGACGAGGAGCGCGGGGGTCGGGGCGAGCGCTTCGCGCCCCAGACCGCCGAAGAGGCCGAGGAGCTGGCCGCGTACAACCGGTACCTGGCGGAGCTAGACGCGGCCGACGCCGAGTCCTCGCGTTGACGGAATCGTCCGCGCCGTACGGCCGGATCGGAAAGCCCTCCTTCGCCGCTCTGCTCAAGCCGAGCATGGAAGGCGCCCTGGTCCGTTACCGGGTGATGACTTTCATCGTCGGGTCCGCCCTCATCGTCCTCGTCTTCCTCGGGGTCCCGCTCCAGGTGTGGGGGCACTTCGATCTGGTGGCCAAGGTGGAGGGGACCATCCACGGATACCTCTACCTGGTGTACCTGTTCACCGCGGCGGACGTGGCACGGCGGGCGCACTGGCGCCTGGGTCGCATCCTCGCCGTGGTGCTCTCCGGGTTCGTGCCCTTCCTGGCATTCATCGTCGAGCACCGGGTCTACCGGCAGATGCAACAGGAGTGGACCATCGACCCGTCGGGAGCGTACGTCGAGGTCGCCGACACCGGCGGCGCAACCGATGACCACGTGGCGGACCGCACCGGGGCCGAGCACACCGTCGACGGCGTGTCCACCGACGGGAGCTGAACCGGACCGCGGTCAGCGCGCTCCCCGCAGCAACGTCCCGGGACGGGCGCCGGTGTCCTCCCCGTCGGCGAAGGTGGTGACCCCCGACTTGATGGTCTCGACATAGCCGGAGGCATTCTGAAGCAGTCGGCTCCCTCCGGCCGGGAGGTCGTTGACCACGGTCGGATTCCCCATCTGCAGATTGTCGTAGTCGATCAGATTGAGGTCGGCCAGTGCCCCGGACTCGATGGTGCCCCGGTCGCCGAGTCCGTAGAGGCGTGCCGTGTCGTAGGTCTGCTTCTTGACGATCCACTCCAACGGGAGGAGATCGCCCCTGGTTCGGTCGCGTGTCCAGTGGGTGAGCATGAAGGTGGGTTGTGACGCGTCGCAGATGACGCCACAGTGCGCCCCGCCGTCACCGAGTCCGGCAGCGGAACGTGGATGCAAAAGCATCTCGCGGGCCGGGCTGAGGTCGCCGTCCGAATAGTTGAGGACGGGCACGTAGAGCAACCCGCAGCCTTCCTCGGCCAGCATGGCGTCGTAGGCCACCGAGAGCGGCGTACGGCCGGAGGCGGCGGCGATGGCGGTGAGCGAGCGCTCGGGTCCGGGTTCGTACTCGGGAGGGCTGCCCAGGGTGAAGGTGGTGCGAAAGGCCCGGTCCATACGGGCGGCGGTTTCGGGATCGGGCTCCCACCCCTCGATGGACCGACGGACCTCCGGATCCCGCAGTGCGGCGATCAGGGAGTCGGGGTCGGCACACCGTTCCTTCAATTGCTGATAGGCGGGGATCTGGTCGAACAGCGAGTAGGTGGTGAAGTGGCCGGAAAGCAGTCCGAAGCCCCGACCGGCGACCTGGGGCCAGAGATCGGCGCCCTCGGACACGGCCCGCAGTGACTCGTCCATCAACTCGCGCCACAGATCGGGGGCGTCGTCCACCTGGACCAGGGCGAAGGTGATCGGGCGACCGATGGTGGCGGACAGGCGCCGCATCCAGTCGATCTCCTTCTTGGGACTGATGATGTCTTCGCCGGCGACGCCCATCGGGGCCAGCTCGAAGATCCCCCGGTCCAGTTCGCCGAGCGCGCTGCCGATGCCGAACAGTTCGTCCTCGGCCGCGTAGGTGCCCGGTACCGGCTCGCCGTCGATGGCCAGATGGGCGATGGTCCGCGACGTGGAGAACCCGAGGGCCCCGGCGGTGATCGCGTCCTTGACCAACTCCTTCATCGCCTCGATGTCCTCCGCTGTGGCCGGCTCGTTCCGCGCGCCGCGCTCGCCCATCACGTAGGAGCGAACCGCTCCGTGGGCGATCTGGGTTCCGACATCGACGGTCCACTTGCGCCGTTCGAGCATGTCGAGGTACTCCGGGAACGTCTCCCACTCCCAGTGCATACCTTCGGCCAACGCGCTACCGGGAATGTCCTCGACGCCCTCCATCAGCCCGATCAACCATTGGTGGCGGTCCGGCCTGGCCGGGGCGAAACCGACTCCGCAGTTGCCGGTGACCACGGTGGTGACACCATGCCAGCTGCTCGGGGCCAGAACTTCGTCCCAGGTCGCTTGGCCGTCATAGTGGGTATGGATATCCACCCAGCCCGGTGTGACCAGAAGACCGTCGGCGTCCACGGTGCGGTTTGCCGCTTCGCCGGGAAAGGATCCGACGCCGCTGATGTGTCCCCGGTCGACGGTGACATCGGCGGTGCGGGCCGGTGACCCGGTTCCGTCGATGACGGTTCCCCCTCGGATGATCAGATCGTGCATGACTGACGTCCCCCCAACTGCGTCTGCGTATCACCCGATGCTGACACGGACGGCTATTCCGGCGCAACGCGGCAGCAGTAGCAAGGGAGAAGTGCCGATCCGACCGGTGACCGACCCGGGAGGCCACTGCACCGGCGGTCAGACCTGTGGTCGGGTCGTGCCGTTGGTCGGTTGGTTTCTCGTGCAGACTGTGGACTCGAGACCGAGACGATGGAGATCATGGGGACGACCGGATCGACGATGGACGGATTGGACCGAGAGCACCGATCGGCGCGCGAATTAGCGGCCGAAGCGGGCATGGTCCTGATGGAGCTGCGGGCCGGTTCCGAGCCGGGAAAGACCGTGGGGAAGGAAGGGGACCGACTCTCGCACCGGATGCTGATGGATCGCCTCGGCGAACGGTTCCCGCGAGACCGGATCCGATCCGAGGAAGCGACCCACGCTGAGACCCTGGAAAGCCCGGCCGGACGGGTGTGGATCATCGATCCGCTCGACGGTACCCGAGAGTTCTCGGAGGGCAGAGAGGACTGGGCCGTCCATGTGGGCCTGGCCATAGACGGCGAGCCAAGGGTCGGCGCGGTGGCGCTCCCGGCCATGGAGGTGGTGCTGGGTACGGAAGACCCGCCGGCGATCGCCGAACCCGCCGAGGTGCCCCGCCTGGTGGTCAGCCGCAGCCGACCGCCGGAGTTCATTCCCGCTCTGGCTGAGCGCCTGGGGGCGACCACGGTGGCCATGGGATCCGCCGGCGCCAAGATCGCCTCGGTCATACGCGGGGAGACCGAGATCTACGTCCACGCGGGTGGGCAATACGAATGGGACTCGGAAGCCCCGGTGTCGGTGGCCCTGGCCAGTGGCCTCCATGCCAGCCGGCTCGACGGTTCGCCTCTCCGTTATTCGCAACCGGATCCGTGGATGCCCGATCTGGTGGTCTGCCATCCGGCCCTGACCGCGGCGGTGATGGACGCGTTGGGGGAGATCGGTCTATTGGGGGGCCTATGACCAGGGCCGAGGGTGCGGGGTGATGGCGAAGGCCGGCGATCATCGCGCCCCGGCCGTCTTCGAGCCGGCCCGGCTCGGTCCGGTCGAGTTGAAGAACCGGATCATCAAGGCAGCCACCTTCGAGGGAGCGACGCCCAGGGGGGCGATCACCGACGAGCTGATCGAGTTCCATCGGAGGATGGCGAACGGCGGTGTGGCCATGACCACGGTGGCCTATCTGGCGGTGTCCCCCGAGGGTCGAACGGACCGTCACTGCGCCATGCTGACCGACGAGTCGGAGGCCGGACTGCGCCGGCTTACCGAGGCCGTCCACGATTCCGGCGCGGCAGTGTCGGCACAGGTCGGGCACGCCGGGCCGGTGGCCAACAGTCGTTCCAATGGCGTTGCCGCGCTGGGGCCTTCGCGCCGCTTGAGCGCGACCGGCTCGGTCACCCGAGCGGCGTCGGATGAGGACATCACTCGGATCACTGAGGCATACCGACGTGGTGCGAAGGTGGCAGTGGAGTCGGGTTTCGACTGCATCGAGATCCACCTCGGCCACAACTACTTGCTCAGCGCCTTCCTCAGTCCCAAGTTGAACCGCCGGACCGACCGGTGGGGTGGGAGCCTGGACAACCGAGCGCGTTCCCCCGCCAGGTGGTCACCGCGGTGAAGGAAGCAGTCGGTGACCAGGTGGCAGTCACCGCCAAGCTCAACATGGCCGACGGGGTGCCCGGCGGCTTCTGGCTCGATGAGAGCATCCAGTTCGCCCGCATGCTCGAGTCCGCTGGCACACTCGATGCGCTGGAGCTGACCGGCGGTAGTTCGCTGTCCAATCCGATGTATCTGTTCCGGGGAGAGGCGCCCCGGCGCGAGTTCGCCGCAACCCTGCCTGCTCCGCTGCGAGCGGGGTTTCGGGTGGCGGGCTCGAGATTCCTGCAGGAATACCCCTTCGAGGAGGCCTTCTTCCTTCCCTATGCCCGGCAGTTCCTGGATGCCCTCTCGTTACCGTTGATCCTCCTCGGAGGTGTGAATCGACTCGAGACGGTCGAGGGCGCGCTGTCCGAGGGCTTCTCGTTGGTAGCCATGGCCCGGGCACTGTTACGAGAACCCGATCTGGTCGAACGATGGAGGGTCGGCGCAGCTTCTGACGGTTTGTGCATCCACTGCAACAAGTGCATGCCGACCATCTACAGCGGCACCCGTTGCGTGCTGGTTTCCGATGCGGGGGATGGCTGACTGGCGTGCCAGTAGTTGGATGGCGGTTCGGGTTTGAGCGGTCTTGTGTGTGGTTTGGTGTCGCTCAGAATGATGCTGTGAACTCGGGATCTGAGATGCTGCATGTACGTGGCTCGAGATTGAAGCCGGTAGCAGCGGATAGAACGTAGAATCGCGTGTCCGGTCCAAGCCCACGTAGCTCAGGGGATAGAGCACTCGTTTCCTAAATGAGGTGTCGCAGGTTCAAATCCTGCCGTGGGCGCACTGTGGTTGTAAAAGGGGATAGGTGATAGGGCCGGTCGAAACGTCCGTCGCAATGAGCACCAGCCACGGCCATACTGCCCCGAGGCCGTGCGCTGCGGCATGGGCGTTGGGGGCGCTGGTGGTCGTGGTTTTGTTCACTGGGTGAGATCATGCCTGGCCCAGTAGATTGTCCCCTCGATGGGTCGTGCAGCGGACTACCGGGCGAACGGCGGCTACGAAGCATGGGAGCGGAGCGCCGACTACGTCCTTGTCCCGCTGGCGTTGATCTTCCTTGCCGTTCTCCTAATACCGCTGGCCGTCCATCTGACACCACAGGAGCAGGCTGCATTCCTCGTCGCCAACATCTTGATTTGGGTCGCGTTCGCCGTCGACTACTTCGTCCGCCTCTACCTCGCACCTGCTCGGGGGCGTTTCGTCAGAACCCACGTCCTCGATTTCATCGTGGTATGCGTTCCATTTCTTCGACCACTTCGTCTGCTGCGAGTGATTGGGATAGCTGGGGAATACGTCGTCCGCTCTCGTCGGCACCTCGCACGACGCGCAATGGCGTTCGTCGGCGTCGTGGCTGTCGTCGCGGTGTTAGCGGGGGCTGCCGTCATCTACAACTCAGAACGCACCCAAGCGCACGCGAGCCTTCGCACGTTTCCTCAGGCATTGTGGTGGTCGGTAGGAACGATTACCACCGTCGGCACCAACGGCGACCCGACGACGACAACCGGACGGATTGTCGCATCAGTGATGTTCATTACCGGCGTCGCACTGGTCGGAATCTTCACCGCCGCCGTCGCTACGTATTTCATCGCCAGCAACGATGAGAAACCCAAAGTCGAGGAACTAATCGAGGCCGAGTCGTCCAGCGTGGCCCACGATTTGGCAACAATGAAGGCGAGCATCGACGGCTTGCACACCGAACTCACCTCTCTGCGCGCACACCTCAGCGAGTTGATCGAGCGAGCGCCGACAACGGCGGACGCAGCGAAAAGGAGCGACGGTGCTGTTCATTGAATACGACGTCGGAGACGACGGCATGATAGAGGTCGTGGGGCTCATCAATGCCATTGAGGAAAGCGACGAGGACCCACTCGGCGAAGATTGGATGAGCTGGCGCCAGTCCTTCGATGACAATGGCCTGGGGTGCGTGGCAGTGTCACCAGAAGACCTCACCTTGATGGAGTCGACCGACGATCCCGAGCAGATCCGGGCCATTGTGGAGCGGGTCATCCTGGCCGACCGAGCGACCAAGGAAGAGGTGCCATCGTGAGCACAACCCGATCGCAGCTTTACAGATTCGCGAGAGACCTCGGCAACATTGAGGCCGTCGAGCACGGGTATAAGCGAGGGGGGCTTTCGGGAGCTGCTTCCGGCGGTGCGCAGCGCGAGGCGCGTCGGGTCATCTACAGGGAAGGCAATCGCCAGATCAACCACTTCGTGCGTGCCGTCGGACTCGGACCGCGACGGCGCTAAGACTCGCTCCGGCGTTCCTCTTGAACTTGGTCAAAATCCCGTCTCCGACCGGCGACGCTCCTCACCCTTTGACCAGAACAAAGCGAAGTTCGACTATGGGTGAAAGCGGAGACATGCGATTCGATCAGCGAGCGTCCAACTCCTCGGGGGTCATAAGCACGGCGCGGGCCTTCGATCCCTCGGACGGACCCACTACTCCCCGGCGCTCCATCAGGTCCATCAAACGTCCGGCCCGGGCGAATCCGACCCGCAGCTTGCGCTGCAGCATCGATGTGGAGCCCAACTGGGAGCGGACCACCAGCTCCATGGCCTGATCCAGAAGGTCGTCGTCACCGTCATCACCCTCCGACCCGCCGGCACCGGTTCCCACCACCTCTTCGATGCCGGCGACGATCTCCATCGGCCGCTGGCGCTTCCAGTGGGCGGTGACGGCACGGATCTCCTCTTCACTCACCCACGGCCCCTGCAGACGTTGCAGATTGGATGACGAAGCCGACAGCAACAACATGTCACCCTTGCCGATCAATCGTTCGGCGCCCCCCTGGTCGAGGATCACCCGGCTGTCGGCCTGGGTGGAGACGGAGAAGGCCAATCGGGACGGGATGTTCGCTTTTATCACCCCGGTGATCACGTCCACTGAGGGACGTTGTGTGGCCAGGACCAGGTGGATCCCCACCGCCCGGGCCATCTGGGCGATCCGGCACACTGACTCCTCGACATCCCACCGTGCCAGCATCATCAGATCGTTGAGTTCGTCTACGACGATGAGGATGAACGGCAGCCGCTGGTAGCGCACCGGCTGGTGGTCGTCTCGCTCCCCGCTTTCGGTTCCGCTGGCACCCAGCCGGGCCCGATACGACTCCTCGTACTCAGCCAGCTCGCCTCCGTCGAAGGCGGCGTTGTAGCCGGTCACATCGCGCATCCGGACCTCGGCGAGGAGTTCGTAGCGACGCTCCATTTCGGTGACCGCCCAGCTCAGGGCGTTGGCCGCCTTCTTCGGGTCGACCACCACCTGGGTCAGCAGGTGGGGCAGGTCGTTGTACTGGCCCAGCTCGACCCGCTTGGGATCGACCAGGATCAACCGGACCTGGTCGGGGGTGGCTCGCATCAGGATGGAGGTGAGTACAGCATGGAGATACAACGACTTGCCCGAGCCGGTCGTTCCCGACACCAGCACGTGGGGCATTTCGGCCAGGTTGACCATCTTGGCCCGACCGGCGATGTCTCGCCCGAGCGCAACCTCGAGCGGATGGATGGCCTTGTGCGCCTCGGCGGAGGCGAGCACATCGCCCAGGGCTACCAGCTCACGGCGCCGGTTGGGCACCTCAACCCCGATGGCCGACTTGCCCGGGATGGGCGCCAGGATTCGGACGTCCGGCGAGGCCATGGCGTAGGCGATGTCCTTGGACAACGAGGTCACCCGGGCCACCTTGACCCCGGCACCGAGCTCCAGTTCGTATCGGGTGACCGACGGTCCCACGGTCCGCCCTACCAGGCGGGTGTCGACGCCGTGGGCGGCCAGGGCGGCGACCAGGGCCACCCCACCGGCGTCCACCTCCTTCTCGTCGACCGTGTGGGGTTTGGCGTGCTTGAGCAGCGTGTCCGGCGGGAGTCGCCAATCCCCGACCGGCGGGCCCGGTTTCATCGTCAGCGGTGTAGCCGCATCCGTAGCTGCAGCACCGCCGCGAGCCGACCCGTCGTCCGGTCCAGGGTCGGTCGTCGTGACGTCCTTGGCGTTCGGACCGTCGGCTGTCGCGGCCCCGACCGGGTCCACCATTTCTTTGGGTCCGCCGGATCTGGCTTCGGCCGCCGGGTCCACCGCCCGTCCGAAGGGGTCGGTCCCCATGTCGTGGGCGGTGGCATCGGCCGCGTCCTGCGGCTCGCATTTCCGGCCTCTAAACCATCTCTGGCGTTTGAACCACGCAAATATCGACACCGCAACGGATCGTAATGCGCTCGTAGCTAATGAGTCCGTTTCGGAGGATCGGCCGGATGTGCGGGTCAACCCGGACTACTCGGATTGCGGGTGGTGTAGGTCAGGTCTAGTAAGTACGACGGCACTTGGCTGCCGTCTCCGGCGACCTGTGATTGATTGTGCACGTGCCATGGTGATAGACGGGCGACCGGCTACGGGAACCGCTCCGTCCAGATAGTGCCCTCCGCGTGGACCGCCCCGCTGCCGTTGTAGCGGTCCCTATGGGGTGTCGGGCGTACTGGATCTTGCGAATCGGCTTAGGTGTTGCTCGTCGTTTGATCGAACCTGCCGTACTCCGCACTGGGTGCATCACACGGCGGGCAGGCCTCGGCAACAGTCCTCGCAGAAAGCTCATTGTTCCTCCGTCCTATTCGTCATCCCCAGGCTCCATTCCACGTTACGCCGGCGTGAAACTCGTTGAACAGGTTGCGGCACCGACGTTGATGGTGACAACAACCTGGTACCCAGGCGTCGCGCCACTGATGTCGAACGAGATCGCTGCACTCCCCGACCCATCGGTCTCACCTGTGTCTTGTGACGTTACGGTCTTGTAGTACTTGGTAACCGTCACAGCAGTATTGGGGACTGTCGACGTGATGTACGCCGTCTCGTCCGTGTAATCGGAGGGATTCGGATTGGACATCGACACGCTGCAACTCGGGGCACCGGGATTAACAGGTGCGGGTGCGGGTGTCGGTACCGGTGGCGGAGGAGCCACTGCCGATCCGAAGAAGGGTGCCCCAAAGGCGAAGATGCCTCCATCCGAAGCCACGAACCAGTAGCCGCCGGTGCTGGAATCCGAGGCCATCTCGACGATGGGCTGATTGAGAACAAGAGACCCGGTCGATCCGTAGAAAGGAGCATCCCCAAACGAGAAGATCCCTCCATCCGCCGCTACCAGCCAGTAGCCATTGCCGTCGAGCGTGGCCGCCATGCCAACCACTGGCTTATTCAGCGGTACCGCTCCCATCGATCCCTGGAAGGGGGAATCGAAGGCGAAGATTCCTCCATCCGAGGCGACCAGCCAATAGCCGCCCGTGGCGCTATCGGGTGCCATGCCCACTACCGGTTGATTGAGGTGGATGGCGCCGGTCGATCCGTGGAACTGGGCATTACCAAAGGAGAAGACGCCACCATCGGATGCCACCAGCCAGTAGCCCCCGCCACCCGGGGTGCTGGCCATTCCGACGATGGGCTGATTGAGGTGAATGGCACCGGTCGATCCGTAGAACTGGGCATCGCCGAAGGAAAAGACACCGCCATCGGCCGCCACCAAATAGAAGCCGCCGCCGTCGGGTGTTGCGGTCATCCCCACGATGGGTTGAGCAAGGGGAATCCCGATCGACCCCAGATTTGGGGCATCACCGCAGGACACGACGAGTCCGGCTCGATTGACAATCCAGTAGCCACCGCCATCCGGGGTGGCAGCCATTCCGGCCACAGTGCCTGTTGGCAGATAGCCGGAACACGAGGCACCTGCTGAATGACTGACCGGTCGACTATGGGGTTCGGCCGCCAGAGCTGGCGTACCGAGAGCCATCAACGTCCCGAGCCCGATGACGATCGCAGCCAGGGCGATCTTTGCACCGGAACTTACCTTGCGAACCGAAGTCATCTGGTGATTACTCCCGCCTAGATCCACTGTCCAGCAGAATCTACACAGGTCGGCGCCACCATGCTCCGGAGAACCAGAGTGTCGTTGTCCTAGTTGGACCGAACCCCGAGTCGCATCGGAACTTCGGATTGGGCCGACGCGGGATAGAATAGGTGCAGCACTCGAGGATCGGACTCGACACCGGCTATTCCGAAAGCGGCGGTGGTCGAGCAAGATATGCCCCCTTGAAGGGGTTGCCCCCGGACCGCGACAAAGGTCGGTCCATCAAACACGCCCAGTCCACTAAAGGGTCCGGGGGCAGCTTCTTCTTCAATCAGTCACCACCTCCGCTATCGCCATCAATTGGCGAACCTGCACCCAACGCTGGGCGGTCTCCGTATCCCTTGACCTTGTCGATCAGATCAAACACAAACTGTCGATCTGTAGGACTCAGATCGACAACGCTGACAGACACAGAGAGTGTCACCGTGCCCCCCGAGTCAAGGGCTGCCGTAGTAGCCGTCCCAGAAGGTGGGAGTGGTGGTGGAGTGGTATCAGGGGGTGTATGGGTCCTCCTCTGAGTTCGTTTTCGGGGTACAGAAGCCCCGGTTGACCTGGGGCCAGGCCGATTCTTGGGCGCTGAATCAACGATGCCGGCGTACTCACACAGACCAACAAAGCAGGTAACCATCCGTCTACGGAGGCTGTCGGGCTTCAGGTCGCGGAAGGCATCCTCCAATTGGTCGGTAGTCTTGTTAGATAGGTCTCTCCCCAACACGGCGAACACCACCGAGTACACGTCAAAGAGGTGGGCAGCAAACAATCGGCGATACTCGGTGCTCGGGGCTTTTTTGAAGGCGACGAGGCTTTGCATCGGGTTTCCATCGTCATCGATCAGTTCCAGTTGCTTCAAAGAGAGAACCACCCGGCGGGCGATCTCATCTCCTCCGACAGACAATTTTTGAACGATGGCCGGTGTAATCGGCGCTCCGCCCAGACCCGTCTCTCTGTACTTCTCAAGGACGGCGGTAACTCCACCGGCTGGGGCGTAAGGGGCTGTCTCTGTAATTGGCATGATGTAACCATACACTAACTCCTACACGATTCAATCGGCCGGTACGGTGTAACGCCAAATAACCTTGTGACCTGGGCTTTCTTGTTTAATAATGGACAGATGACAACCATTACCTCTGTAACGCCAACAATCATCGAGTCCAGCGACGGATCCTGGCTGGCGGTGGCGGGGCCGTCAGCACCCTACCGAGCAGGTGCCTGGGGAGACACAAAAGAGCAGGCCAACGGTAATTTTCATTTGCTGATGAGCCACATGCAGCGAATCCTCAATGTTGATGGCTAATCGTCGTTAGTCACGGGCTTGTAGCTCAGCAGTCGACCAACCACGATGGCTCTGTTGGCTCAGTTCCTCGGTCCAGTCAGACGACGAATTCCCACTTGGTGCCTCGCGCGGCAGCGCTTTTCCCGCCAGCCAATCCCTGGCGCGACGTTCACTGACCCCTGTCGCTTCCGCCACTTTCGTCACCCCTAGCTTCTTTAACCGAGGCAATACGATCCGATACCACTCGTCCCGGTCCTCATAGGTGGTGATCCGTTCGTCGAGATCGCCAATGGTCGTCTCACCTCGTGAGCGCTCCTCCAGGCGGTTGGACTCCTTGCCGATGAGCGTGATCGTGCCGACGATCACAGGTCGTCGCTGTAGGAGACCGACGGTGGCCCGACCGCAGGGCTGCCCTTCTGGTCCGAGGGACTTCGATTCTGGATGGGTCTCGTATTTGGCCAACACGTCGGCGAAGGTGTCGACTGTGAATGCTGATCGAAAAGGGGAGCGCGCGCCGGTCGAAACGGGGAGCAGTTCGGTCAGAACCTACTTGGCGGCCTGAGCCTCGTCCACAGTCGTGACTGGCTTCGTCCGGCGGGCCCGGGTCTTGGCGTCGGTGAGCCGGTAGCTCTCGCCCTTGGTCTCGATGATCCGGCACCGATGGGTGAGCCGGTCGAGCGTGGCCCCGGTGAGCCGTTCGGATCCCGAGCACCTCGGTCCAGGACTCGAACGGCAGGTTCGTGGTCACGATCAGGCTGGTGCGCTCATAGGCCGTCGAGATGACGTCGAAGAGCAGCTCGGCGCCGACCTTGGAGGCAGGCACGTAGCCCAGTTCGTCGAGGACGAGCAGGTCCAACTTCGCCAGCTGGGACTTGAGGCGCAGGAAGGTCCGCTCGTCTCGGGCCTCGATCAGCGTGGTCACCAGCTCGGTGGCCCGGAAGAAGCGCACCTTGTAGCCCTTGGCGCACGCCGCGGCGGCGAGGGCGGTGGCCAGGTGGGACTTGCCGGTGCCCGGGTTCCCGACCAGCAGCACGTTCTCGCGCTTGTCGATGAACTCGCACCGTGGCCAGCTCGGCGACCAGCATCTTGTTCACCGACGGTCGGGCGGTGAAGTCGAAGTTCTCGAGCGTCTTCATGGTCGGGAACCGGGCTGCCTTCAAGCGACGCTCGGCCGCCTTGCGTTCCCGTTCGAGCAGCTCCAGCTCGCGAGAGCTGCAGCAGGTAGGCGAGGTGGTCGACGTTGTCGGTGGCTGCCTGGCTGGCCACCTTCTCGCACTCGGCTCCGATGGTCGGCAGTCGGAGGGCCTTCAGGTGATGGTGCAACAGCACCATGGACTTGGTTTCAAGGGACTTCATGCACTTGCTCCTATCTGGGTCAGGGTGCTGTAGGCACCGAGATCGGGTGGGTCGATGACGAAGGACTTGAGGTGCGGGTGGCCGTCCAGGCTGAACAGCCCGACGGGGCGCTCCTGGCGGTGGAACAGGATCAACGAGACGGCGTCGCGCTCCGGTCGCCCCGATGGAAAGCGCCGCCTCGATGGCTCCGGTGAGCTGGCGGAGCGATGCCCGCTCCATGAGGCGCAGCACCTTGATGTACTCCCGGGTGCCTGCCGATCCGAGGTCTGCCTCCAGCCGTCGACGCAAGTGCCCGAAGCACGCGGGCAGGTCCCAGCCCTCCAGGGGTCGGGCGTGGTCGAGGGCTCCGGGCTTGCGTTCCAGGAGGGCCAGGTAGTGCCGAGGATCGAAGGAGATCTCCTCTTTCGACCAGCACCTCGGGTGTCGGGCCACCACCTCGGTCCCCGAGAGGATGCGGACCTCTTCGATGCCGCCGAGCACGGTCACCTCGTGATGGGCATGCGCGGTCGGCACCGAGTAGTCGTTGCGGTCGAAGCGCACGAGCGACAGCGAGTTCGCACTGGCCTGGGCGACACGTCGCGGGTCGAAGGACTCTGCGGGCAGGCCGAGCATGGCGGCCCGGTCCACCTCCAGGCGCTCGGCCTTCCCCTCGGGCTTGCCCCGCACCGACCGGTCCATGTCCGCCAGACACGCCGCTTCCAGGTGGGCGTTCAGTTCGGCGAAGGAATCGAACGACGGGACCGGGACCAAGAAGTTCCGCCGCCCGAAGCCCACCAGGCTCTCGACGTGGCCCTTCTCGTTGCCCCGGGCCACCCGGCAGAAGTGGTGGGTGAAGAGGAAGTGGCTCTCCAGGCGCAGGAACTCCCGGGTCAGCTCGCGTTCGCGTCCCGTCACCTTGGCCACGGCGATCCTCGAGTTGTCATAGCTGGTGCGGGTGGGCACCCCGCCGAAGAAGTCGAAGGCGGCCACGTGACCGGCCTGGAAGGTCTCGGTGCACTCGCGCGGGTAGGCCGAGACGTGGAACACGTCCGAATACGGCAGCGTCATGACCGACAGCGCCGCCTTCATCTGCTCACCGGCGATGATCACGGTGGCCTCGCCGAAGTCGAACTGGGCCTCGCCCGGTGGATGGCGAGAGCGGGACGAAGACCTCTCGCTGGCGCTTCCTGGCCGCTGCCACCTGGGCCCGGACCTGGGACGAGCAGCCGGTGTAGCCGTGCTCGTCACGCAGCCGCTCGAAGATCCGCTTGGCGGTGTGGCGCTGCTTGGCCGGGGCGTCCCGGTCGGCGAGCCAGGATCTCGTCGATGACCCCGAGGAACTGACCGAGCTTGCGGCTTCGGCCGAGGTGCGCTCTGGCGATAGCCGGGCGGCTCGGCGTTGGCCAGGATCTTCTCCAGGGTCCGAGCGCTGACCCGGTAGTCCCGTCTGATCGAGCGCTTCGACGCGCCCTCCACGAACACCTTGCGCCGGATCTCCGTCCACATCTCCATGTCGGTGTGCACCCTTCTCCCGTCCACTCGCTCGACCCCCAGGCGAGAAGCCTGTGAATGGGATCGAGCGAGCACGGGGATGGTCAGGTGCTCCCCTTTTCGATCAGCCGCGTTATGAGTCTCAGGTGCTCCCCTTTTCGATCAGCGTTTACAAGCACTCTCGGAACTCGCAGCAGTTCTTAGTGTAGACCTACGATGCAAGGCCGATACGCCTCTAAGCACACGTCCCGTGACGGCGTGCCCCGAGCCGGCATTCGGGTACACCTACCCCGGTCCCGGCCGGGCCGTCGAAGGAGGCCACGCCTCACCGCCGCCTTTGCCACCGAGCACCGACGCTAATCCTTCTGACCTAGGGACCCCTGCCCCCAGCGTCCGGTCGGATTTGTCAACGGCAGTAACGATTCACGCCAAAAAACTGAACCCGGATCTGATCAACTCAGTGATGGCGATTGCGTCGCTCGAGGAATCGTAGGATGGTGGCGTGCTTCTTGGTGTCGAGCATCATGAGGTCGATCAGAAGGGTCCACATCGTGGTCTTTGCGAACGGGCGCAAGCGCCTTCGCATCCGACGGAGCTTTCGATAGTCGGCCTCCTCGGCCCGGCGCAGTTTCCTGGTCAGAAGCAGTAACTCGCCATCCACGCATCCCGAGATCGCTGGGGTTGCGCGATCAGGCGACACTGACGGATCGCCCCACGCTATGGAGTTCGCCATCTCCACCAGCAACCGGTGGTGGCGGCGCTCATCCTCCAAGATGAGGCTGATCAAGTACCGTGCAGCTTCGTCGGTGGAGTGTTCGGCTACGTCTTCATAGACGGCTAGCAGTTCACCCT
Source organism: uncultured Acidimicrobiaceae bacterium (assembly GCA_963734395.1). Classification (GTDB taxonomy): domain Bacteria; phylum Actinomycetota; class Acidimicrobiia; order Acidimicrobiales; family RAAP-2; genus Bog-756. The sequence goes on from CAVTGY010000002.1 coordinate 363,048, forward strand.
CGTCGGAGCCGTGTTGCTCCAGGTGCCTCACTAAGTCCCGAGAGCCCGTGCTGGCACCCGACATGCGAATGCCCTTCAGTGCGTTGTCAAAGGTCGACTGCATCCCACTCACCTCCTTGTGCTGGATCCCAGCCCAGTCAATCGTAAGACGGCATCTATTTGGCTACTAGAGGCAAAGGTCCCAGATGTTTCACCAGTGTGGTGACGCTGGATGCGCGATAACGCGATCTGAGGCGTCGCTACCCCTCCCTGGCATCCTGTACCAGGGTCGGTGGGGCGTCGACTAGGCGTTCGTTCCAGCACCGGTCGCTCTCGCGATGTCCCGGTAGTGCTGTCGCCAGATGAGGCGATAGACCCGGGTCCACCTCGGAATGGAACGTAGTCCCGGGATGAATGGAACCAGGGCCAACAACACGGTGAGGACCATCATGATCGCCCAGACCTGCAGGTCGGCGTTGGTCGACGTCTTCATCGGAGGCACCTGGTACCACAGTGTGTAGAGCCACAGCCAGGCCTGTCCGGGGTAGTTCCCGGTCTCGTTCATCATCCCCCATTGGTCCCCGGAGAGATGCTGGCCCTGGGCCTGGCTGGCCAAGAAGCTGCCATCGGCGATGAACAGCAGGGGCTTTGTGTAGTCGGTGCCGTAGAACTGACGGGAGCTGAGCAACGCACCATCGAGAGCACCGCTGCGGGCCATCGATGTGAGACCGCTGATCATCGGGCCCACCGGACCGTAGGGTCCGGACGGGACCATGAGGATCCCGTGGTCGAAGGAGGCATTGGCCACCGCCTTCTCATATGCGGCCGTCCATGTTGCCTGTTGGGCAGGAGATGCGGTGTTGTAGGTGGTTACGGCGGCATCCAGCTGTGGCTGGTCGGGAAGCGTCATGAGCGGTGCAATGACGAAGTCGTATGGCGGTGTCAATCGGGTGGTGAACACCCAACCACTGCTCAGGAGAGAACGGGCCTATCGACTGGGAGGATCCTGTTGTGTCGTTGTACGGCGGACCGTAGGTGGCGGTTGCGCTGGTGCCGTCTAGCTCGGCGATGGCCGTCTGCGCGAAGTCGACCGGGTTCGAGGTTGACCACGACTTCACGGTCACCGGCTTTTCGTCAGGAGAGGAGAAGATCACGGCGAGTCCGACAACGAGCACCGACACCACGACCAGGGCAATGACGAACTCCTTCACCAGGTCGTAGGGAAGGTACCTGCCATGCCATTCCTTCACATCACGATCAGGGTTGAATCTCTTGCGAGGCCGCGAGATGTGGACTGATCCGGCAACATCGGTCATGACCGAACCTCGGTTGGAGTCGGTTGCCCGGTGGGATCTTCTTCGGTTCCGGCTGTCGACTCGTCGGGTAGGGCGAAGGGGGGCACCACACCGCGCCGACGCACCAGCAGGACGTGGATCCCTACCAGGAGCACAACGCAGAGCGGCAGGAGCATGATGTGCCACATGAGCATCTGGCCGAAGTTGGTCACGTTGAAGATGGCACCGGCGCCAGTCGAATTGATGCCGTCCTTGGCCTGAGTACTGATCCACTGAGAGTCGAAGTTCTGCTGGGAAAGGTATCCGGTGAAGGCTGCTCCGACGGATATGACGAAGGCGATGACGCCGGTCACCCACGTGGCCCGTCGGCGGCCCCGCCATGCGGCCATGAAGAATTTTCCCCACAGGTGGACGACCATGGCGAAGAAGAACACCTCTACACTCCACAGGTGTAGGGAGTTGACGAACAGACCGGTCGAAGACAGATGCCACCATGTCGGCCCAAAGATGGCCAGCACCATCCCGCTGACGATTACAACGGCAAGGGCGGCGATAGTCACCACGCCGAAGACGTAGATCCATGACGCCACATAGGCGGGCTGGCGATCGGGTAACAGGCGCTGCGGCGGGAGAGCGTCAACCGCAGCATGGCGCAGCTTGGCGGTCCACTGGTCTCCGTCCTCTGGCAGGTCGGCCGCCTCGTCTACTGGGGCCTCGGTGTTCGTTCTCGTTCCAGTGTCGATCGTCATCGGTCACCACCACCATTGCGCCTGAACGGGATGAGGATCGCTCCGACAAAGACGATGACCATCAATCCGATTAGGACCAGGTTGGCGACGGATATCTGGATGAACCCCCAATGGACGTATCTTCCGGGACCGTTTAGGTTGATCAAGCTCCCCATGACCCACCTCATCCCTGCACCTCCGAATGCAGGATCCAGAGAACACGAACCATCGTCAATCCTCCGACGGAATTACCGGATTCCTTGCTAGTCCGTCTTCTTCCCAACATTGATTCGTACATGACCAATCCGCACATCTGAACTCCTCGCTAGCGATCTCAGTTGCTTTGCTGGACGTTGGACCACCGACGACCGTCGTCTTAGAGCCACTCTGAACGCTGGGCGACGATTTACCTAGAGTCGAAGGTCCCTATGTCCCGAGCCGAAGGTCCCGCCAAGAAGTTCGACGGGACTCCACCCGGCCCCTACCGACGGGCCGGGTTGAGTCGTAACGAGCTGGTGGGCCAGTACACCGCCCCTGTTAATGGGTGATTTATGGGAAGCTCCAAGCCAACCAGTTTGGCCAGAGCGTCCGAGTACCGCATGCGCGGCCCCCGCCATCTCGTTTGGCCACTGACTTGGCATCGCCTGGACCAGCCGGCCGGCCGACGGGCCCACGAATTTGAGCAACCCGAGTGGGCGTCCGTGCGTGCGACACCTGAAGCAATTCGATTTTTCGTATCGAAATGGTCCGCTTCCTCTCCTGTTCATGAAAGGATCCTGCGCACATTCGTGGCGATCTGCAGATCTTCTCTGGCAGACACGAGCGCAATCCGGACCGTCGAACGTGGACCGGTTAGGTCGGCGTCCGGGTTCACCGAGACATTGGCACTCTCATCCAGTTCGGCACCAAGGAAGGCCAGACCGCCGACAGCGGACGTTCGGATCGTAGGTGCATTCTCGCCGACCCCTCCTGTGAATACGAGCAGATCGAGGCCGTTCATTGCGCTGGCCATCGACGCAATGCCTGCTCGCAATCGGTGCACGTAGACGCGGATCGCCAGTTGGGACCGGGCGTCACCCCCCTCTGCATCGATCAGGATCCTCTTCATATCGGCCTTGCCGGTCAGCGAAACCAGACCCGATCGGTGCTCCAATGCGTCGGCCACATCGTCGACGTTCATGCCCTCCTGCTGAATGAGCCAGGTGATCAGACCTGGGTCCACAGTGCCGGACCTGGTCGCCATGACGAGCCCTTCGAGTGGCGTGAACCCCATCGTGGTGTCAACACAGCGCCCCTCAGCCACCGCGGCCAAAGATGCACCCGCACCTAAGTGGCAGGTCACCACGCGAAGGTCTTCCGTAGAACGGCCGATCATATCTGCGGCTCGGCGACTGGCGTACTCATGGCTGAGACCGTGAAAACCAAATCGTCGCACACCGAGTCGCACTCGCCAATCCTCGGGAACGGCATAGGTTGTCGCCTCATCCGGCATGTTGGCGTGGAAGGCTGTGTCGAAACAGGCAACGGCCGGGATACCTGGGAGCACGTCTCGGACCAGGTCGATGCCGGCCAGGGACTTTGGCTGGTGTAGCGGGGCAAGCGAGGCGAGTTCTCGCAATTTGCGGTCCACCGCGTCGTCAATGACAACAGAGTTGGTAAACGCGATCCCGCCGTGCACAACCCTGTGGCCGACGGCATCAATCTGATGAGAATGGCTACCGATCGAGGCGCCGGCTGCTGCCAGATCGAACCAGCCGTGGTCTGCAGGGAGGTCCTCGGCGAACAGTACGGCGTCGTCTTCACCCAAGAGCCGAAGCTTGAGACTGGAAGATCCGCCGTTGACGACAAGCACGCGCATGTGGGGATCTATTTCGTCCAGGCCCAATTGGCGATAGCCGGATCGTCTTCCCCGTGCTCACGTGTGTAGGCCCGTGCTTCGAGCCTTGCATCCTCCATTTGTTGACGGACGTGGGCGGCCCTAGCTGCGAGGCCAGGCACTCGGTCGATGACGTCCATCACCAGGTGGAAGCGATCAATATCGTTCATGATCGCCATGTCGAAAGGTGTCGTGGTTGTACCTTCCTCCTTGTAGCCACGCACATGAAAGTTGTGGTGGTTGGTATGACGGTAGGCAAGGCGGTGGATGAGCCATGGGTAGCCGTGATAGGCGAAGATGACAGGCTTGTCGTTGGTGAACAATCCGTTGAACTCGGCCTCGGGCAACCCGTGCGGGTGCTCGCTCTCGTGGGACATGCGCATCAGATCAACGACGTTGATCACCCGGACCTTGAGTTCCGGCATGTGCGTGCGAATGATCGATGCGGCGGCAAGGGTCTCGAGCGTGGGTATGTCGCCGGCACATCCAAGAACCACGTCCGGGAGGTCCTCCCCATCGCTGCTCGCCCATTCGAAGATCCCAATCCCCCGGTTGCAATGCTCCACTGCCTCCTCCATCGTCAGGTACGTCAGTGCAGGTTGCTTTCCGGCGACGATGAGATTCACATAATCGCGACTTCGAAGGCAATGATCGGCCACAGACAGCAGCGTGTTGGCATCCGGCGGCAAGTAGACCCGGACGATTGCCGGTTTCTTGTTCACCAGGTGGTCGATGAATCCCGGGTCCTGGTGGGAGAACCCGTTGTGATCCTGACGCCAAACGTGACTTGACAGGAGATAGTTGAGAGATCCCACCGGCCGCCGCCATGGGATCTCCTTGGTTGTCTTGAGCCACTTGGCGTGCTGATTGAGCATCGAGTCGACGATGTGGATGAACGCCTCATAGCAGTTGAAGAGCCCGTGCCGACCAGTGAGGAGGTATCCCTCCAGCCAGCCTTCGCACAGGTGTTCACTCAGTACTTCAATCACCCGACCCTGCGACGCCAGATATTCGTCCCCGGGCAGGATCTCTGCCTCCCAGGCCCGATCCGTTGCCTCGAACACTGCAGAGAGGCGATTGGAGAGCGTTTCATCAGGGCCGAAAATCCGAAATGTAGTGGGATTTGCTTTGATGACGTCCCGGAGTAAAGCGCCCAAGACTCTCGTCGGCTCAACCAAGTCCACCCCCGGACTTTCAACTGCCACCGCATACCGACGGAAGTCAGGCAGATCCAGATCCTTGAGCAACAGGCCGCCGTTGGCGATCGGGTTGGCACTCATACGCCGATTTCCGATCGGCGGGAGTGCGCCGAGATCCGGTCGCAGATGCCCCGAGTCATCGAAGAGCTCCTCAGGCCGATAGCTCCGTAGCCAAGCTTCGAGAATCTTGAGGTGCTCGGGATTGGCGCGAACGTCGGTGACGGGTACCTGGTGAGCTCGGAACGTGCCTTCAATCGGTAAGCCGTCGACCTCCTTCGGGCAGGTCCAGCCCTTTGGCGTCCGAAGAACGATCATTGGCCACGTAGGACGTGACGGAAGCCCAACGCTGCGTGCGGCTCGTTGGATTCGGGCGATGTCATCGAGAGCATCGTCGAGCGCCGACGCAAGTTGCTGGTGAACGTCAGCTGGATCATCACCTTCGACGAAGATCGGGCGATGCCCATAACCCGTGAGCAAGCTGGCCAATTCTTCGTGCCCGATGCGGGCGAGGATGGTCGGGTTGGCGATCTTGTATCCGTTGAGATGCAGAATGGGCAACACGGCACCGTCGCCGACCGGACTCAGGAACTTGTTTGAGTGCCAACTCGCCGCCAACGGTCCAGTCTCCGCCTCTCCGTCCCCGATCACACAGGCCACGATGAGGTCTGGATTGTCGAAGGCTGCGCCGTAGGCGTGGGCCAAGGAGTAACCGAGCTCCCCTCCTTCGTGGATCGACCCGGGAGTCTGGGGAGCTACGTGACTCGGGATGCCGCCGGGGAAGGAAAACTGACGAAAAAGCCTCCGCAGTCCCTCCGTGTCCTGTTCGATATGGGGATAAACCTCGGAGTAGGTGCCTTCGAGGTATGCGTTTGCCACGACACCGGGGCCGCCGTGGCCCGGTCCGATCACGTACATCATGTTGAGATCACGTGCTCGGATGACCCTGTTGAGGTGCGCGTAGATCATATTCAGCCCAGGGGTCGTGCCGAAGTGACCGAGGAGGCGCGGCTTCACGTGCTCCGGAACCAGTGGTTCGAGGAGGAGCGGATTGTCCATCAGGTAAATCTGACCTACTGAGCAGTAGTTGGCCGCCCGCCAGAAGGCATCAATCTTGGCGAGTTCCATTTCTGTGAGTGGCTGACTGCTCACCTGGTCAGGGCCTTGGCTCACGGTCGTCTCCTGTTTGGCCACGCCCGCTCCCAAAGCATGTAGCAGCGAGCAACCCGATGCTCGGCAGCAAGCGAGTCGGGAGTCATGGGATCCTCCTTACCACCAATGCCGAACTAGTCGGCGGGCGCTTCGTGGTCGCGACGGTCGTGCATCCAATGGGTGGCAAAGGGTGGACGCTTTCTAACCTCGTCTGACTTGGCGCTAGTTGGCTGACGCCCACTCGATCGCGGCAGCGCGTTGGCTGAGTGGAAATGATTTGACCTCACCGGGTGTCATCCAGCCGAACATCTGGGTCAGATGAGTCATCCAGTCGATGTCGGTCACCAACGCGATCCGTTTCCAATCTCGTAAGTGAGGGACACCGATCTTCAAATCCTCCCAGAGTCCACCGGCCGACATCCCCTCGAACTCGGGGACAGCGATCACGGCTCGAAATTTGCCGTTCTTCGCGGCACGCTCGAATATGGGAAGAACGACGTCGCGAAAGTCCTCCGCTTTGACTTTCCCCGTAACCTCGAACCCGATTACTCCTGGGGGGAGGTCGCTCAGCTCTTTGATCATGTCGTGCTCCTAGCGAATCGGTCTCTGGGGCCAAGGCTACCCAGCTGGGCTATTCAGAATAGATACGCATTTCGAGGGCAGGGATCTACAGACGAAACACAAGAACCGGACACTTCGCATTGGACACGCAGTGTTCGCTGACTGATCCGAGCAGCATGCCGGCGAACTCTCCGTGGCCACGGCTTCCGAGCACAAGCAGATCCGACCCTCGGGATGCCTCGATCAACGCAGGTGCTGGGTGGCCTTCGACAATTGTCGACTCAATGGTGAGATCCGGGTGGGTCTTCCGGATCGGATCGAGCACCTCCTTCATCACAGTTTCCGCATCCTCGGCAGGGTTAAAGGGAGGTGCCAGTGGTACGCCCCAAACCACCGGCCAGTGCCAAGCCGATAGCACGAGCAACGATGAGTGTGTTAGTTCCGCCTGACTGACTGCCCAGGCCAGTGCCTGCATCGAGGACTCGGACCCGTCAACCCCGACGACAATACGGTGAGATGGAGATGAACTGCTACTAGTCATGGCGGTCTCTTTTCTTTCGACTCTTCCGACTGCGGTCTCGTGAATCTGAGTTGGATTGTAAAACTCCACCCGACCCCGCAGAGGGTCGGGTGGAGTCATAGCGACACGGTACGGGGAACGATCAGGCGGTAACCAGCGTCCCGTTCTGAACCGTGGGGGTGTGGTGGAGTAGCTCCCTGGCCTCATTGGTCCTTCTTGCGTGGAGCACTCCGAAGAGGACCAGTAGCGCCATGAGTCCAGCCAGCGCAAAGGCCGCAATCGCACCCCAGAGGGCGATGGTGGCAAAGACGCTGAAGCCGTAGGCCTCGAGGAGCAATCCTCGTAGCGTTGTCCCCTGGAACACCGTCTGCACCTGCGACTCGGCCGCGGTATAGGCAGGTGATCCCTTAGGCAATGCCATTGCCTTGGCCGAGAGCTGAGCATAGGTCTGGCCCCCGCCGATCTCCTGGAGATGGACGGCAATGAAGTCGTTGGCGTAGACCTGAGCCTGCTGACCGGTGGTCAACTCTTGGCCGGCGTACTTCGAGACCGTTCCAACCATCGACGGAGTGATCTCACCTCCTGCCACCGGGTGGGCGAATGCCGCCGCCGGAGGGAAGGTGATCTGCTGTTCGGCGAGTTGGCTGTGCACATTGCTGTTGGCGAAGGTGTAGCCGACCATGAGCAGCGAACCGGCCACCACGAGCACGATCACTATCAGTGCACCACCGGCGCTGGCGAGGACGTCGAAGACTTTGCGACTCATTTGACTCTCCTTTGTTGTGATCACCCCCGTAGAGGAGGTCTCATAGCCATTGTCCTGGTCCTGCGAGTTCTCCAGTAGGGACCAATGACCCGAAAGCTAGGGAGAAGAGTCCCTGGGAGTGAATATTGACGGCGACGGGATCCCGGTCGGGAACACCGCGGGTGCCGGTTCAGACCGGCGTTTTGCCTGTTCTGTAAAAGGCTTTGCCTGTTCTGTAAAAGGGTGCAGCGGGACGATGGTGCCTGGGTGGCAGATTTTGATCGCGGGCAGTCGGCGCTGCCACGCTGGGCTCGGCAGGTTGGGCCTTTCGTCCCTACCCGGAGAGGGTCAGCCGAGTTCAGACTGGATCGGGTGAACATGTACACCCATCTCCTATCGAGTGCAATGGATGACTGGGTCGATCAGTTCACCGGCGAGGCGCTCGTCGACTACGCCCTCGTGTGCCGAGCCGCGACACTGACGTCACGTCCAAGAGGCTCGGGGAGCGGGATGGACGAATCAGCCTGTATCGCCCTGGGCGCAGAGATTGCCTACGACCGTGCCTTGATCAAGCTCTGCGCCACCAACGGCATCGAAGTGAGCGCCGAAAGTTTCTCCCATCCGGCTGCCGAGCGGTCACGACTTGAACGCCAGTTGGCAAATCGTGGGATCGGGCTGTCCGATTTGGCCGGCAAGCGGGGATCCTAAGACCCCTCAGCGTCCGCCCGACCTGATCGCCTCTTGGTGGCATAGATCGCGGCTTCGGTCCGGTTGCTCACACTGAGCTTCCGTAGAAGCGTGGTGGTGTAGTTCTTGACCGTGTGCTCTGCGAGAAACATGGCTTCGGCGATCTGGCGATTGGTCTGCCCCTCAGCGATGAGATCCAAGATTCGGAGCTCTTGTGGTGATAGTGAACTGAGTTGAGGATCGTCCTTCGGTGGATTGGAGATTCTCTCGATGACTCGCGCCACCGCCTTTGGATCCATGAGTGACGCACCGGCGGCCACTCTCTTCACATCGTCGACCAGGTCCCGCCCCTTGATGGTCTTGAGCACGTACCCAGCCGCTCCGGCCATAACCGCGGCGTAGAGCGCTTCATCGTCAGCGAAGCTGGTCAGCATCAGGCATACAAGATCGGGCATGATCGAGCGGACCTCCCGACATACCTCGATTCCATTCCCGGCATCGAGACGGACATCGAGGATGGCGACGTCTGGAGTGACCAACCGAATGCGGGCCATTGCCTCGTCGGCCGTCGAGGCCTCGCCGACAACCTCGATGTCCTCGTCACTTTCAAGCAGGGTTCGGATGCCCTCGCGCACCACTTCGTGGTCATCGAGGAGGAAGACGCGGATGGCCATGGGCCTAGTTTGCCAGTCTCGGCCTACCAAACAGAAGACCCCGGTCCATCCGGGCAGAACCACCAGAATTCGTCCTGGGCTTGTGATCGTGGGCCGGTACCCGGGGACACTTCCTCGGTAACATCGGAGTCGTGCCATACCAGCGTGTGCACGACCCCGAAAAGCTCCGGCGCTTGATGGACGCAGTCCTCATGATCGAAGCCGATATTGAGCTTCCAGCCCTCCTGCGCCACATCGTCGAAGAGGCCACCAGCCTGGTGGAGGCCCGTTATGGAGCACTCGGTGTGCTGAACGAGGGCCGCACCGGCCTGGACCAGTTCCTGACCGTCGGGCTCGGAGAAGCCGAGGAGTTGGCCATCGGTACCCGGCCAACCGGCCGAGGTGTCCTGGGGCTCTTGATCACCGACCCTGAGCCGCTTCGCCTCCCGGACCTGGCGGCTCATTCCGAAAGCTACGGCTTTCCCGATGGGCACCCACCCATGAAGTCCTTTCTGGGTGTCCCCATCCGGGTCCGGGCCGGCGACGAGGTGTGGGGCAACCTCTACCTCACCGACAAGCAGGGAGCCGACGGTTTCAGTGACGAGGACGAGGCGCTGGCAGAAGCGCTCGCCCTCGCTGCGGGTATCGCCATCGAGAATGCCCGATTGCACGACCGGGTGCGTGTTCTCAGCGTGCTCGACGACAGGGACCGCATCGCAATGGCGCTCCACGACCAGGTGATCCAGAGATTGTTCGCCTCCGGCTTGACCCTGCAAGGTGCTACCCGGCTGCCAGATCGAGACCAGATGGCCGAACGGGTGAGCAGGGTCGTCGATGAGCTTGACACCACCATCAATGAAATTCGGGCCACCATCTTCGAGCTCAGCGACGCCGCCATCACAGGAGGACTCCGTCGGGCCGTGTTGGACCTTGCGGATGAACTGGCTCCCACGCTCGGTGCCCGTCCTCGGGTCATTTTCAACGGTCAAGTCGACAACATGGTTCCCCAACCCGTGGCCGATCATGCCCTGGCGGTTATTCGCGAGGCGCTCACCAATGCAGGTAGACACGCCCGGGCCTCGAGCTTCGCGGTCAGCCTTAGTGTGGCCGATGACCTGACCCTCGAGGTCTCAGACAATGGCAAAGGCATCCACCTACCCCTGGATGGTCAGGGCGGTCTTGGGCTGGGCAACCTGCGTACCCGGGCGGAGAAGCTCGGAGGCTATTTTGAGATCGAGCCGGCTGATGGCGGAGGAACCCGGGTCATCTGGTGCGTCCCGCTCTAACCAGCGTCCTCGGCCGTTGCCCTTATCGCCATGGACACGAAGACCGTACCCTGCTCACGCCTGGTCGCTATGGGGAATCCGGCCTCATGGAACACCGCCAGCATCGGCGCGTTCTCAGCGAGAACCTCGGCGCAGAAGGCGCTGATCCCGACTTCCTTGGCGCGTGACGTTAACCGTTGGAGAAGAAAGGATGCGATCCCATGGTGCTGCCACCCATCGGCAACCACGAACGCCACCTCGGCGATGGCCGGGTCGTCCAGTCGGTCATAGCGGGCGACGGCGATGAGATCCCCGTCCCGCTCGACGACGAATGCTGCCCTGTTCGTCCCGTCGACCTGGGTTAGGTGGTCAACCTCGTCGGGCCCCGAGCTCGAGGTGGGGGTAGAAGTACCGCATCTGGACACTTCGTCGCGAGAGGCGAGCGTGAAATCGGAGGAGTGCGGCCCCATCACTGGGCGCGATCGGACGCACGGTTGCCTCGGTGCCGTCGCCAAGTGCGAGGTTCTCACAAGGCGACTCCTCTTCGAGATTCACGACCATGACCCTACGGTGCCAGAATCTCAAGGCTCTTTGGTAGAGACGATGGTCCCAAGCGCGCCTCGCCCGGCCACCTGCCACCGCCGGCCCTCCGTCAACGATTGGCGCTGTCGAACCACAGGCCCCGGCAGTGGGGCCGAGTGGTCGACACCGGAGTGGACGAATCGAAGCAGTGGCCGGACTCGACATGCCGGTACTTAGTGGCAACCGCGGGCAGTCTGGCACCATTCCTGCGATCGCGCCCATGGCCGAATTTGGGGCGGACTCAGGGACTGCTGCTCTCAAGGGCGGCGACCACATGGCTGCCATAAGGGACTTTCGTCCCTGGCGGGACGTCAGATCTGGATCCCATAATTTGATTCATGACCACATATGTCAAAGAAGAGACGGATATCGGTTTCGTCCGACATCAGTTGGATGCTCTGGTGGAGGATCGCTCGATAAACGAGTGGAACGATGCGGACAGGGACCATTACAAGGAGCTCTGCGTTGTAGAGCGATCGCTATTGTGGACTGCCAGCGGTTGAAAGGCGACGAACAAGCCCCTCCAGGCTGATCGACCGGACAGCTCTGTCCACGTGTGGGGTGATCAGATGCGAGGGGCGCGGTGATGAGCCATACCGAGAAACATCTTCACCGTCGAGATTGGAATCACCTTCACCTGCGATGGTGCCGGCACCGTGATTGTCACCGGCGATCCGTAGCCGGTGAAATCGATGGTGGCGGTGCAATTCAGCGATCCCTTTTTGGTGGCTCCCGATGCAGTCACCGTCACCTGAACCAGGCGATCGGATGAATCTGCCCAGACGCTCGCATTGAGTGTGCGAGTCTTGCTCGACTGTGAGCGAGTGGCGACAATCTGGCTGCCGGTTGCCTGCACGTTATCCACCATGGCACTCCCCAACGAGGTCACGGTGGCGTGATGGGTCTTGGCAAATCCAACAATGGAATTCACATTTCCGAGCGCAGTAGCAACCTTTGTGAAAATGCCAGGGGCGGCAGTCGTGGCCTTGGATGGCAAGGCCACTGAGATCCAAGGTGCACCGATCTTGGAGGCGACACCTGGTACTTCGAGGTACACCGAGCCCCCTGACAGTGTGGCGTTGATCACCTCGGGGGAATCCGACCCACCTGGAATGAGCTTGGTGACGACAGCGGGAACGTTGAGCGTGAGTGAGAAGGCATGATTCTGGAAGTCGGCCTGGCCGGCGCCGGTCACTGTCACTGCCGAAGGTGTGAGACCGCTGACCGACACACTGAACTTGAAGGTTGCCGTTGTTACTGGGTCGCCCACCGCCGGGCTGACGGAACTCGACGTGCCCGGCGTTGCCCCGACGCTGTTCACCAGACCGACGGTCGTCCCCACCCCGACCAGGCCGACGATTCCAATCGTCGCCAGCCACTTCGTGTTCAATCGATTCAACATCGATACGCCTCGCAATCCAGATCGGCTCCGTCGTTCCGGAGGCGCTGCAGATCATACGATAGACCCACGATCGAGATACGTCGCCCACCAGGGTTCTGATGGTGGTTGAGGCGAGCTATGACGAGGGCGTAGTGGTGGGGACAGTAGTGGCAGGGCTGACCTTGGATCCGGCTGGTAGCGCGACCGCGGGTGACGTGCCGATGGCCGAGATGTCCACTCGAACCGAGGCGGTCGAGACCTTCAAGGTGAACGTTGAGACGTAGTGGCCGTTGACCGTGTAGGTGAACGCGCCGGTCTGACCTTGGTTGCTCAAGGTGAACGAATAGATGTTCCCGGAGAGCGTCGCGTGCTTCGCCTGTGTGGCATTGGGCAAATAGTTGTGGGCGGGATCCAATGCCGTCACACCCTGGCTGGCTTGTGACTGGAAGGTGACATCTTTGAGCGAGGTGCCGTTGGGAACCGCCTGGCTCTGGTACTCGGTGCTACCGATGACGTAGACGTACGTGCGTTTGGATCCGTTCTGTATATAGCCACCCAGACGATCGGGCGCCTGGTACTGCAGATAATCGGTCTGCTTACCCTGCGGGGTGGACTGGCTGAGCACCTCCGAGTAGCTGGGTGCAGACAGCGTGTTGGTCACTGCCTGCTGCAACGATCCGCTCTTGGGGGCAACGGTCGTAGACGTTGTACCGGACGAACTACAAGCGGCGATTACCAGCCCTGAGACAACGATGAGAGCAATGACTCTCGGCTTTTGATTGCGGATTGCGCCATGCTACACACCCATCACCGAAAGTCTCAGTCGGGAGCGTTGCGATCGTCAAAATATTGGCGGACGGTCAACGACCGCCGCCTACCCGCGGCGTGGGATATCCGTCACCGAATCACCTAGGCCGTATCGGTGAACCGAACCGGATGAGGTTCCCATCGGGATCGATGTGCGTCCCTTCTCTCTTGCCGTAGTCATAGTCCTGTGGAGCGGCGACCTCGAGCCCTGCCTTCCGCCAGGCCTCGGCAAGCTCGTCGGCATCGTCGCAGTGGAGATAGAGGTTGCTGGGCATTGGCCCACCGCTTGCCAACCTCAGGTGAATCGTGAGGTCCTTGTCCCGATGTGCGAATGCGTAGGTGTCGTCATGGCGTCTGATCACAAAGCCCATCTTCTCGTAGTGATCAGTCGACCGGGGCACGTCGGTGACAGTGAAGATCGGCTCGAATCCAGCGACCTGCCATCCTCCACCATGAGCCTCACGCTTCTTGTCCCGCCTCATGTTGAGCCAGTCGAGGCACTGATAACAGATGTTGACGTCTCGTCGGGAGTGGAGCTGCACAGTCTGATCGACACTCTCCCCGCAGCAGGAGCAGGTGGTAGGTGCCATGAGCAGAATTTTACCGAACCCGTGCCCCCGGTGTCCCTCCGACCCGGTGACCGGTGACGGCGGACAGTGGTCGTCACCCGGGAGCCAGTGGGAATCCGTTCTACTCGGGGGCAATGCCGGAGCAGAACCACCCGAGGTCGTGCAGTTGCACGTTGATCGACGTGAATCCCACGGAACCCAGTCGTTGAGCGAGAGAATCCGGATCGATCGGGTTGTAGGTGTCTCCGGCGTGGAAGGCCTGGGAGCCCTCACTGAATACCCCGTCTGCCGCCACCAAGACCCCGCCTTTGTTGACCACCCTCGCCAACTCGGCAAGGGCACGATCCTGTTCATCAACCGTTGGGATGTGATGCAGCATGTGAAATGAAGCCGCTCCGGTAAATCTGTTGTCCGGGAAGTCCAAGGCGACGGCGTCACCGCACACGACCTCGACATTCGTACCCGCCAGCCTCAGCTTCAGCGGGCCTGCGAGGTCAGGGTCGACCTCTACCGCGGTGACGCGGGTTGAGACAGAACGGAGGACGTCTGTTGTGAAGCCTGGACCCGGTCCGATCTCGATGATGTCTCTTCCCAGATCGGTATTGCGAAGAGCATCCGGCATGATCATCTCCTCGACGATCTGTCGCCATTCTGGACTGGCGCAGAACTCCATGTGGGCTGAATTCACGGTCAGATCCTAATGAGCCCGGCGCTGATTCACCGGTGGCCGCTCAAGGCCTCAACGGGAAAACTCCCTAGCGCGAACGAGCGACGACCATTCAGCGGTTTTGTGACAACAGCGACTTCACCAGTCCCGACAGTTGCGGCTCCATCAATTTCGTTGCCCCGTAGTAGAGATGATTGGTATCTGCATATAGGACCTGACCATCGAGCGCGATGGGGCATCCGGTTGCATTGCAGAGCGTGGTGTCGGGATTCAAACTGGGAACGTCGGTCTCCTCGTGCAACACCTGAAGTTCGGCATCCTGCAACGGACGCCCGGGAGCGAGAGCAGCACTTCGGGAAAGCTCGCATTTGGAGATCGAAGAGGTCTTCGAGACACACTCGACCGGTGACTCAGGAAGCGTCGGGTTATCAAGGATCACCCCAGGTCGACTTCCTTCAGCATCCATTTGCTCAATAAATGACTTGTACGCACGTTTCCAAAGCAGGACCTGCTCAGTGGTCGAGGGGATGTTGCCGTTGTTGTCCAAGATTGACCCAACATAGAAATCATGCTGGGCGAGTATGACCGCCTCGGGCTTTACCGTCCTCAGGAATCGCATGCCTTCGCTTGTGCGTGCGACGCATTGGCTCGTGTCGACTACCGGGTCAGGCCCGATTCTGACTTCAACCGGGATGAACGGACAGTCCGACTCGCTCAGCAACAACACCCGAAAGCCTTCTTTTGTCCCGACATCGCTGAGCGCGTTGAACCACATCTCTGCGTGTGAATCACCAACGAGCGCAACCGTCGTCGAGCTGGTCAAATCACCGCCAAAGCAGTAGTACGTATTGGCGGGCAGGTATTGAGCGTTGCACTGCGGCAGGAACGACTGGGAGTCGATCGCCAATTCCTCTTTGAAAGAGGCTGGTGTCCTACTTGCAGAGATGAATCGGATGCCTCCGGCAAAAGCGACAACCGCGACGGTGATCACCAGCCCGAGGACCAAAGTCCGACGCACCGATTGGATGTTTCGTCGATTGAACCGGAAGGGGTTCTCGACGTAGCGAAACGCGAGATAGGCCGCACCGAGGGAAGCGACCGCAGCCACCGTGCGGACCAGCGTGTCTCCATTGTTCAGGGCCAGGACGGTGAGCACAATGAACGGCCAGTGCCACAGGTACCACGAGTAGGAAAGACGCCCCACCCACTGCATGGGCCTCGTACTGAGGGCACGCGAAAACGGCGCGTGGGCGTAGGAGTCGGCATTGCTGCCGACCAAGATCAACAAGAGTGTCGCCGCTACCGGCACCAGGGCGTTGCTGCCCGGATACGTGGTGTAGGGAGAGAACAACTCAGTGGCCCCGATCAGCAGCCCGGCGCCCACGAGCCCACCGATCGTCGCCACCAGGAAAGAAACCGACTTCCGAATTGCGACCAATCCGAGGATTCCCCCAGCGGCAAACTCCCAAGCCCGGGTCGGAAGACTGAAGAAGGCCCAGGTGCTCCCTTCACCGGTCAAGCGGAGATTGAGGGCAAAGGACCCAACGACGATGATTGCAAGGACGGCGATAGCGACTCGTCGATGGATGTGTGGTCGCCGCCTAGATACCAACAAGATTCCCAATACGACAAAGGGCCACAACAGATAGAACTGCTCTTCCACACCCAGGGACCAGGTGTGCAGGAACGGACTCATGTTCGGATCCGATCCGAAGTAGTTCTGTGCATTCTGAGCAAACAGAAGGTTCGAGACGTACAGCGCCGATGCCATTGCCTCTTTGGTGATCTCCAACATGTCGAAAGGCGCAACGATGAGGAAGCTCGCGATCAACGTGGCCGCGACCATGAGGCCCAATCCAGGCACTAATCGACGGATTCGTCTAGCCCAAAATGTCCCAAAGGCAACAGATCCACTTGCTGCAGAATCGGTCAGAAGGCGTCGAGTGATGAGGTACCCGGACACGACAAAGAACACGTCCACACCGATGAATCCGCCGGAAAAACCCGGGATGCCAGCGTGATATCCGACAATCAGCAGGATCCCGACCGCCCGGAGCCCCTCGATATCGGTTCGGAATCCCTCGGACTTTTTTACGTTCGGATCGAGGAGTGCTACGTCCGAATCCGACAGGACTGGAGAATGGGGGAGCACGCTTGAGTCAGTACCCCCCGACTTTGCCATGACCGATTTTACCCCGAGAGCATTCCAAAGCCGGATCGCCTCATTCGCTCTAAGAATAATGAACACATCGAGTGTCAACCAAGATATTCGACCACCCCACCGATTGCGTGCAACCCTCAAAGTCGCGCGCAGAGGTGACGACGCAAAGGGAACTGGCGACGGCACTAGCCTGGCGGCGGAGCCAAGGAGCGACGATGACCGACAGCGACGGCACCGCGGGCCGACGTCCGGTGGTGCTGGGACCAGGCGAGGGTCGGGCGTACCCGATGGGTCGCATCTCGGCGGTCTTCAAGGCCGACGGTGCGGAGACCGGGCAGGGGTATTCGATCTCGGAGTGGTGGCTCGATCCACACACCAAGGGGCCCGGCGCGCACTCGCATCCGGAGGACGACGTGTTCTACGTCCTCGCCGGCACCATGAGCGTGCTGGTCGACACCGAATGGATCGAGGCGAGCACCGGGTCGTTCGTCCTGGTGCCGGGCAACGTGACCCATGACTTCGAGAACCGCGGCTCGGAGCGTGCCGGGGTGCTCAACGTCTCGGCCCCCGGCAACTTCGAGCAGCGCATGCCCGGCATCGCGCAGTGGTTCGCCGAGCATCCTCCCGGCGACACGCAAGCCTGAACCGCGATGCCTGGGTGAAACGGCGCAGCCTTTCGTCGAAGTTCGTGTCGTAGGGGGCGGACTACTGGGAAAATTGGTCAGATCGGGGGCACCCTTCATCCCCGCTTCGTGTCTCCGCCGGTGAGCGTGGATCCCCTCGCCCCGCTAGAGATGGTTGCGTACTAGCCAATCTGTTGCTACTACTTCTTTCGGCGGTCTCGGCGTGGCCGGTCTCTCATGTCCATCCAACCGCTAGGCAACCGCGGCATTGGCCGCAAGTCCCCAAAGTCTGGAAGGTGTGATCCAAGATGCCAGCAACACAGGAACTTCCCACGCTTGGCCCCGTCGCCCGCTACGAGCAAAACATCATCCAGCGCATCACCGACTTCAACGATCCCCACCAGGAGTGGCGTCGTCTCTTTTCCGAACTGCTCGGAACATTCTTCCTCGTACTGGCGGCTGCCGGTGCGGGCATGATGGGCCACGCCTTTCCCGGCGTGATCAGCCACACGGCTGCGGTGGTGGCACCGGCGCTGACGGTCATGGCCATCATCCTGTTCATGGGCAGGGTGTCAGGAGCCCATCTGAACCCGGCAGTCAGCATCGCCTTTGCCCTCCGCCGTGACTTCCCGTGGCGGCGGGTACCCGGCTACATCGTCGCCCAGCTCATCGGTGCCACCCTCGCCGCCCTCTTCCTCCATGGAGTGGTCAACGTCTCGGCCATCTACGGCTCCAACTACCCTGCTCACGGCTACTCCGACGTGGCGGCGTTCTGGATGGAGCTGATCCTGACCCTGGGTCTGGTCAGCGTGATCCTGGGCACGGCGTCGGGAGCGCAGAACATCGGCCTATTCGGTGCGTTTGGGGTTGGCGGGTACATCGCCCTGGCCGGTCTCTGGGGGAGCCCCATTTCCGGTGCCTCGATGAACCCGGCCCGCACGTTTGGCCCCGACCTGGTCGGCACCACCTTCACCGGCTACTGGGTCTACGTGGCCGGCCCGATTGCCGGAGCCGTGCTCGCCGTTGTGATCGCATTCGTCCTTCGGGGTCCGGGTGGGGGGAAGGCCGGCTCGGGCGCGGCCCAGGGTGACATCTTCACCGAGGTCTACGAAGCCGGTAAGTCCTGACGTAATTGACCGAAATGGCAGCGCTTGACCATCGCCGGATCTGGTCGATTCCGCTTCACCGGTGCGCCCACGTGGCGGGCCTCCATTTGCACCCTCATTCACAGCCGGTTGTCAGATGCCTCGGGCTCCAGAGTGGCCGTGAATGCTGAGTGGTACATCCAGATCATTTGGTTGCCGTCCCGCCAGCGACGTACCTCGACTCCAGACAAATCCCGAGGTCTGAGCACCAACGCTCCATCCTCGTATGTCGCTGCTACCACGATGGGGGTGGTGAAGTCGGCGGCCATCACGTCGTTCACCCCATTCTCGTAGGTGCCATCGACGTGCATGTCGTGGATCACACCTCCACCGGTGATTATCAGGCGATCAGCCGACTGTTCAATGCGCTCGACGTGTTCCCAGATCGGGTGGTTTTCCGGGAGAGGGCCCTCGGCAGAGCGAGCGTCTACCACCTTCCACAGCCCTCGAAGGTCGGGTGCGTCGGCGGCGATGGGCTGGGTCGAGGCACCCAGGATCGGCATCGGCATCTCAACCCCGTAGCCACCTTCCGGAGTGTGAGCTTTTGGGACCTCACCCACATCACTCACGGGTGGATCTCTTGCTCATCCAAAATTGCTCGCATTACTCGAGTTCGAAGCCGATGCCCAACCTGCCTCGCAGCCCAGATCGAATTCTGCTGTGTCATCGCCGGCTGGAATCGGCGCGTTGTTACACACCGTGCTTGAGTCGCCACCCGGCGAGTATTGGGACGCCCCATAATTGTGTCCGTCGTTGTACGACGTCGAAAACTGATTGACGCCGTGCGCCGCCAAAGCAATGCCCGCGTAGAGGAGAACGGCTCCAACGATGCCGATGATGCCCAATATGATCCCTGCGTTCGCGAGCCCCTGCCCACCTTGCTGACCTTCAGAGTGGTTGATCCGGCTCTTTCCGGCGATTCCAAAAATCAAGGCGAGGACTGCGCCCACGCCTCCCAACCAGAGGATGCCCAGAATGAGTGATGCAATCGCCAAGCCGCTCGTCTTCGTCTGTATTGGAACTCCGCTGTAGTTGTGCACAAACGAACGCGACGCTACGGAAACGGCCGGTGGAGGTGCCAGTGGAGGTGGAGGCGACATCGGTGGGGACGACGGAGTTGGCGGTGGCGGTGGCGGTGGTGACGAGGTTGGGAGCGGTTCACCAGCAGCCGCCTCGACGGCAGCGCCACACGCTGGACAGAACCTTGCCGTCGCGTCAACGAGGTGACCGTTTGGGCAGAGAGGCCCAATTGAGAGCTCGCCAGAGTCACCGGCCTCTGCAGACAGGGACGGTTCGACAGGAGGATTGGATGCAATTGGGGGCGGGGGCAGAGGCGCAGGCGGAGGCGGGGGAAGAAGCAGAGGTGGCGGCGGAGGCGGAAGCGGCGGGGGAGGGGGAGGTAGGCCCTGCACCGACCCTTGTTCCGATTCCGGCTCACCCACCACTGCGCTCTCCATCGCCATGGTGGGCAACTCGGGCAGTCGGGTTCCGCAGTCTGGGCAGAAAACGTCCTCCGGGACCAAATCCGACCCACAAGCCGAGCAAACCGCCACTTTGCCTCCTTTGGAACGCCACGCCGTGGAGGGGAATATAGCTTCCAACAAAACACGGTTCCACGGGACTTCGATGGAGTCCGGCCTTGTTCAGTGAAGGGCTGCGAACACCGTGCTGGAGATCTCCTCGATGGTGGAGATCCCGTAGGCCTCGGTGGGACTCCCCGTGCTCATCACGGCGAGCACGTAATTGGCACCTCCACCGGAGATCCATCCCACGCTATTGACCTGCCAGTCAGACGGATCAAGCGGTAGCCAACCGTTCTTGAGTGCCACCGTTGCCCCCTGGGAGACACCGTAGGAGACGCCCCAGCTCTGATCTGACTCGACGTTCTCCATCAACGACAGTCCGTACTGACGCGACGCTCCGCTCAGCAGCGCATTGGGATACGCGAACTTGGCCATGAGAGTCACTTGGTCCAGAGCGCTGGTGGTGGTCAAACCCCACCCCGGAAGTGAGGTGCCCGGAATGAACTCCAGAGTTGAGGGAGTGGTCTGGACCATGCCGGCAGACCGGCCGAATTCCGCCAAGGCGCTCGGTCCTCCCACGTCGGCGAGGAGCGCAGTGGCAGAGTCATTGTCACTGTTCTCGATCATCGTCTGCATCAGGGAAGATTGCGCCGAGCTCAGCGGGTTGCCGGACGTTTGGGCATCTTCCAGGGAAGCGCCCATTATCTCTATCTTCACAATGCTCGCCGTATCCTGCAGCACCCCCGGAGCCAGCTCCCACATCCTCTGCGTCCGGTCGTCAAACACAGCCGCAGTCACTTGGCCGGAGCGACTGGCGAGGTACGAGCCGAGCGGCGAGAACGGAGACGCCTCGGGTGGCACTTCGGTGGTCTGCGGAGGGGCGGTTGGCTTCGCTGCGTCCTGCTTGGGTGACGGTTTGATCGCGGCGTGGTCACCCGTAGCCGTACAGCCGGCCGCCACGATGACGATCACAACCACACTTGTGAATGCACGAAGGCGCGCCCTCAGCGTCGGCAGCATGATCTCACCTTCGTACGATCCCCACGGGCCGAAAGATCGAGCCACTCGTGAAGCAGTACCCAGTTCCTTCCGACCGGCGACAGATCATGACCCGGTGCGGTTGCCCACCGTTGCGATCGCACCTCTCACACAGTCGTCAGATCTGGCTCTGTTGGTACTGCGGTAACCCGTATGTGGATGCGATGGGGTTCCAAAGGGCTACGAATTGAGATTTTGTCGCCGTAGCCGTCGCGTCAAAGTTCTGTGCCGCTTGCCAGCTTGGATAGTTGGTCGACGCCTGCCCGCTACATCCTCCCCCTTCGAGGTCAGACGCCCAACCCGCATACGAGTTGTCGGATTCCAAGGACGCCTGCCATGCCGCAGTCAGCGATGAGATGAGCTGTGAGCCATTTGAAAGTTGCGATGTATTCAGCTGGGCAAGTTGGGTCAGCAACGATTGCCTCGATTGAGCCGCCGATTGGAGGGTCGCTACATCCGCGGAGAGGTTGCCACAGTTCTGAATATCGGAAGTGGCGGACGTGATCGCCTGTCGGTCCGACGAGCTCTGGGCAAGAAGGCCATTGAGCGACTGTGCTTCTTGGAGCTGGCCGGTCGGCGCGACGCTGGACGAGGTGGTTGTCGACGGTTGGGTCGTCGTTGTCGTCGGATGCAGGTAGACCACGACGGTCTTTTGGTGAGACGGTCGAAACACGATGAGCGCCACGATGGCGATGACCACGCACACCCCGATCACCACGGCCCCGATGATCAGTCCTCCCCGTCGGTTGCCTTGCGGCGGGGTCTGGGTGGGGGAAGGGTAGGTGGCTGGCGGCAACGGTGGACCCGGAGTTGGTCCAACATTTGGCACGGTAGGAGGAGGTAGGGGTGGTGCGGGTGCGACTACGGGTTGGGTTACGGCAGCTGCCGGAGTGGCTTGGGTGGGCCTGGAGGAAGAGTCATCCGGCTGAGGGATCGGTGGTGAAGCGACTTCACCTGGGCCGCTCGCCGGACTCGACTCCGGACCTGGCCTGGCTGTGGTATTACCGCAGCGACCACAGAATTTCGCGCCCGGCTTGAGCTCCGATCCACATTTGCTGCAAAACCCGCCATCGCCCACCTGTGGCATCTCATCTCCTCGCCTGCCACGGTTCCTCACCCGCCGTGATCCTCGCAAAGTGTAGGCATGAACGCCTGATCCCCGCATGGGAGCGAGCGTCCATGCCGAGTTCAATCAGCACTTCCTTCACCGAACCCCCACCGGACCACACTGGTCCACGCCGTCATCAGGTGAAGGGGTCAGAATCGGATTTCAAAACGTATCGCGGCCGAAGAACCCCACTTGCAGGGGGCCTGGCCTGCGCCGAATGGGCACCCTTCACGGGAACAGCAGATGGGGTACATTTCCGGGGACCTCATGGGTGGTCGATCCGTGCGGTCATGTTCGAAGTCGGAGGCGGATCAACGAGGCTCGGCTGGTTCACGTGGACCTCATGGAGGTTCGAACCCCAAGCCCCTCTCAACCGCATTGAATCAGAAAGAGACAGCACAATGGCAACTGCGGTGCAAACGGTCTTGGTTCCAAGTCCCGACCAGATCGAGATGACGATCGCGGGGTACATATCGCAGGGATTCTCTGTACAGAGTCGCACCCCGGAGTCGGTGACCCTGTTCAAGAAGAAGGAATTCAGCATCCTCTGGTTGGTTGTTGGATTCCTCCTCTGCATTATTCCCTTGCTGGTCTATCTGATCATCTACGCCAACGAGAAAGACCAGATGGTGATCATCCGAGTTGCCCAGGAGGGTGAACTCACCAGTCCGGGCATGACCGCTTCCCTTCCTGCTCCGGAGGATCTCACATGGTCTACGGACAGGAAGATGTGGTGGGACGGGAATGCCTGGCAGGATGCGGCGACTACCGTCCCGCACACGGCTTCCTACTCCGATGACAATCACTTTTGGTGGGACGGGGCGGAATGGCGGCCGAATCCCGTTGCACCACCGGCGCAAGGCGCGTAACTGCGTGGGTGCGTCTTGAGCACTGATCCTCCACCTTGAGATCACATGCGGTTGTTGTGCCTGTGTGGTCACTGACCGGCATCGACCCCGTGCCAGGGTTCCCGCTGGAGTCCGAGCCATCAGAAAACAGGCTTCTACGAGCGTGGTCACTGGACGCTCGGGCCAAATGGACGGGCGTTTTGGGACTCAGCGCCCTTTTCCTTTTCGCCTTTGATCCATCCCGTATGCGATGGAGCCCCCCATGTCCGATCCGAACCGTGACCGGTCTCCTGTGTCCGGGGTGTGGAAGTTTGCGTGCGGTCCACCAGCTGTTGCATTTTCGCCCGGTCGTCGCATTCCGGTTGAATCCGTTGCTCATGCTCGCTCTGCCGATTGCTCTGGGAATGACAGCGGTTAGAACAACTGAATACCCAGGAACCACTCCTGTCCACCAGTGGAAACCGGCCCCAGGCATGATTGTGGGCGTTCTCCTGGCATTCGGGATTGTCCGGAATACCCGTGCTGGAACGTGGCTCGGCGGAGGTGCCGGCAACTCCAGGCGTTAACCACGTGTCACTGCATTGGGTGTCTGTTTCGCGGCCCATCAAGGAACCGTGACCGAATCACCAGCGCAGGCCACTCCGGCCAGGGTCGACACCGCCTCCCACCTCATGATGCAATGAGAGGAGGACTGGGTAGCTGTTTTCCGGCTCAGCGGTCTGATGACCCGCGACCAGGAAGAGTGCGAATGAGAATCGGAGCCGTGAAACGGATGTGGCCGGCGCTCGGGATGCTCTTGCTGGCCGGCACCCTCGGGGTAACCCCCTGGGCATCTGCATCTGCATCGGTACCGGGACCGGCAAGCGGGCCGCTCGCCGCATCGACATCGGGGACCACACTCCCCGGTACCTCCTGCGCAGCGTTTCCGGCCGACAACGTGTGGAACACACCCATCACCGGCCTTCCTGTCAACGCCAACAGCGCCACCTGGCTGGCCTCGATGGGCCCGGCCACGACCAACCTCCATCCGGACTACGGTCCGTCCCGAAACCGGAGGAAGCCCTACGGGATCCCGTGGGAGACCGTGCCGGCCGGGACCAGTTATGTACCGATCAAGTTCCTCTACGGGTCGGAGAGTGATCCCGGGCCCTATCCGCTGACCAAGAGCACGCCCATCGAGTCCGGTTCCGATAAGCACGCCATCATGGTCGACCCGGTCAACTGCGTTCTCTATGAAACCTGGGACACCCGCTATCACCCCAACGGGAAGTCCAAGGCCGGGTCGGGGGCCATCTGGAGCCTGCAATCTGACGCGTTGCGCCCGGCCGGTTGGACCTCGGCCGACGCCGCCGGTCTGCCCATTCTGCCCGGACTGGTCAACTACGACGAGGTGACCTCCGGCGTCATGGACCACGCCATCCGGTTCACCGCTCAGTGCACGCAGCAGGCCTACCTGTGGCCCGCCCGACACGAAGCCGGCCAGGACCTGCCGAGTTGCCCGCCGATGGGAGCTCGATTCCGGTTGGATGCCAACTTCTCCCTACCGACGTCCAGCTGTAGCTCGATGTGCCAGACGGTGATCACCACCATGAAGACCTACGGTTTGATCCTGGCCGACAACGGCAGCAATTGGTTCTTCCAGGGTGTGGCCGATACACGCTGGACCGATACCGAGGTCGATCAGCTCAAGCAGATTCCGGCCGCGATTTCGTCGCCGTCGACGAGTCGTGCCTGATGGTCGACCCGAACTCGGGACAAGCGCTCCAACCCGGCACCCCCGCCTATACCGCCAGCTGCGGGTGACACCCACGCTCCAACGGCGCCGCTGAAGCAATCTGGCTCCAGGCCTATGGGTTGGTGACGGACCCCGATCGTTCAGACTTCAACGCAGCTGGTGAAGGCGTCAAACAAGCGCGTAGACGCTCTTGCCGATGAGCCAAAAACCGAGTGCCAATGAGACAACGATGATGACCTGATCGGTGTGGGTGTCCATCCAATTCCTCGATTTGGTGAGGAAGGCCTGACTCTTTTCGGGTCTGAAACCGGCGTAGAGCTCCAACGCCAGATAGGTTCCCGTCGAAACGAGGCAGAAGAGAATCACCGCCAGGTAGCTCTCCCCGGACGAGAGCTTGGCCTCGGTGATGTCGGCGACACCGGCCGCGACCAGCCCCCAAGGCTGCACCAGGAATGCCAGGCCCATGGCGTACCACGGCGACATGTTGTCGATGCCGGTCTGCCACTTCGGTTGTTTCTTCGGCTTCTTTGGTCGTCCCATCTTGCGGTATTGCCGTACTCCGATGATCACCAGGGCAACGCCGATGGCGATCTTGGCCGCCAACGCGCCGAGGGATGGCGCCGTGTTCGGCTGCGGTGGCTTGTTGCCGGTAGCCAGGACGGTGGCGGGAACGACGATTGCAAGCGAGAGCAACCATCCGAAGAGGAACGCCGCCCCCTTTCTGACGCCGCGCTTAGAGGCGAGCACGAGAATGAAGGCGGTGAGCGGGACCGGTTCCAGCGTGATTGCCAGGCCGATGATGATGAGGTCAAGTGTCACGGGTGTGCCGATCTGATGGCAGCGGTTGATGTCGACGCCTGCCGACCCGCTCGGTTGGGTGGTTGGGGATGAGACTAGATCCGGATAGGCACTGCTGCCCGGATCCGCCGGTCGGATCCGGCCGAGGTCCGGCAAATCGGCGAGTTGAGTGCATCAAATATCGATCGTCGCCTCCAGAGGCATCCACCCTGGTCCGAGCCCGGGCGTGACCTAGGAGGTACACCGTGGGGACCAGGTGTAGGAAACTGAGAACACGAACGCATCCGCACGACGACAAGGAGCAGTGGGTGGCGAGGGATTTCCACGGCACGATCGATGTCGAATCCGTGACGCACCAGATCGACCCGCTGCAGCTGAACTCTGAGGGGGAGTGATGGGTACCGCCAAGTCTTTGATCGATCAACCGGGGGAGTCGAGTGAACGTCAGGCTGAGGAGCTCACGGCCGACCGTTCGTTCGCGTCATCGTGGAGAAGGCGACGCCTGACGGTTGCCGAGCGAGTGGCCCGTGGGAAGGCGGCGCGCCGACATGCTCCCCGTTCCAGTCCACGGCCACTTTGAGCTGGAAGCAGGTCGGCCGGACCCCATCGCGCTCCTGGAGGAACAGAGCGCCACCCGAGTGCCCGAGCTGGTTCCGATCCGCTATGGACGGATGCTGGTCTCGCCCTTCACCTTCTATCGAGGGGCGGCACTGATCATGGCCACCGACCTGGCGCCGACTCCCCGGGCGGAGGTCACTGTGCAGCTCTGCGGTGATGCTCATCTGTTGAACTTTCGTCTGTTCGGCACACCCGAACGCAAGCTCATTTTCGACATCAACGACTTCGATGAGACGCTCCCGGGTCCGTGGGAGTGGGACCTGAAGCGGCTGGCTACCAGTTTTGAGGTCATGGGAAGGGGTCGCGGCTTCGCCCGCGCCGATCGCCGGGACATCGTGATGGCGGGGGCTCGGGAATACCGGGAGCGCATGCGTCAGGCTGCTGCTTCGGGAACCCTCGAGGTTTGGTACGACCATCTGGAGGCGGGCGACCTGCTGGCGATGGTCGAAAAGGAGGTTACGCAGGGCGGGCTGAGCAAGCAGGAGCACCGGTCCGCCAAAGAACAGGTGACCAAGGCGCGGACACGGGACAGCGTGCGGGTGTTCACCCGCCGGGTCGGCAAGGTCCACGACCAGCTTCGGTTCATCGCCGATCCGCCGCTGATCGTTCCGCTCGAAGACCTTGTGGAGCCCGGCTCAGAATGGGAGCAGTCGGAGGCCCTGATCAAGGAGATGCTCGCGTCGTATCGCCGAACACTCGGTGTCGAACACCATCCGCTCGAGGAGTTCCGGTTTGTGCACGCGGCACGCAAGGTGGTCGGCGTGGGAAGCGTTGGCACACGCTGCTACATCCTCCTCCTGGTCGGGCGCGACAACGCCGACCCGCTGATCCTTCAGGTGAAGGAGGCACAGACGTCGGTCCTCGAGCGCTTCGCGGGAAGCAGCGAGTACCCCCACCACGGGCAGCGGGTGGTGGCCGGCCAGCGCCTCATGCAGGGTGCCACCGACGCATTTCTCGGTTGGCAACGGGCCGCGGGCCTGGACGGCTGGCCCCAGGACTTCTACGTGCGCCAGCTCCACGACTGGAAGGGAATCTCGGAAGTGGACGAAATGCTGGTGCCCGGGGCCACGCTCTATTCCCGCATTTGCGGCGCGACCCTTGCTCGGGCACATGCTCGCTGGGGGGACAGGATTGCCATCGCCTCCTATTTGGGCAAAGGCGACAATTTCGATCGGGCCATCGCCGCCTTTGCCGCCACCTATGCCGACCAGAACGAACGGGACTTCGAGGCACTCGGCCGCGCCGTGAAGTCGGGCCGGCTCATCGCCCACACCGGCTTGTAGCGGCATTATCGGTCAACCGTCGTCCCGTGTTGGCCGCCTACACTTTGCTCAGACGCGCTGGGCCCAGAGACAGGATCTGAGAGCAACCGTGAGAAAAGTCATCCTTCACTACCACATCTTCAAGAATGCCGGGTCGTCCATCGACGCCTCGCTCTCGGCGTCCTTCGGGGGTGCGTGGATGACCTACGACCCAGACCCGGTGTGGAGCAACGTCTCGCCGGAGGAGGCTCTGGCGCTAATCGAGCGCCGTCCCGACCTTCGTGCCATCTCCTCACATCAGCTGCGGTGGCCGGAGCCGGTGGCAGAAGGCTTGCGGGTCTTCCCCCTGGTCCTGCTCCGCCACCCGATCGACCGCATCCGGTCCATCTACGACTTCGGCATAAGGGTTGGCAATACTACCACCACCGGGAGGACGTTCCCCGAGTACGTCGACTGGCTCCTCAGTCCAGAGGGAAGCATCGTGGCCAGTTCGTTCCAGACCCTCTTTCTGAGCGACGATGGCGCACTCCGGGAGATCCCGGACGCTCAGACCGTCGTCACGCCTGCACATTTTGAATCGGCCAGGCGACGGATCGACAGCCTCGACATGTTCGGCTTGGTCGAGCGGTTCGATGAGTCCGTTGCCACCTTCGATCGGGTTCTCCGGCCCAACTTCCCCGATCTCGATCTGTCTCCTCACCTGGAGAACGTCTCACCGGGTAAGGCGGAGTTACTCGAGACCCGGCTGACTCACGTCGCCGACTCGCTCGGTGCGCGCCGATACCAGCGGGTCATTCGGGACAACGAGGCCGACCTCGAGCTCTGGCATCACGCCATGGCCCAATTCGAAGACCGGTTCGTTCGATCCGGTTCCATCTCCGCATGAATTGAGCCACTGTCGCGATCCCTCGGTCCGCACCGAGTGTTTGGCATGCCGGCACGCTTAGTAAATAGGTCCGCACAGCTCCGGGCCCGTGTCACGTGCAACAGGTACCACAAGCGCGGTGGCCGTCACATTTGCTACTAGTTGTCCACGGTGACAGAGATCCCCGAGCTGTAGGTGGTGTTTCCGGCTCCGTCAGTGGCCAGGCTCTGCACCGTGTAGGTGCCATCGGAAACGGTCGTGGTGTTCCACTGCGAGAGGTATCCGTACTCGGTGAAGACCGCCGTGCCGACGACCGTCTTGTTGTACGACCCACCGGTGATCACGAACTTCACACTGCTGATCCCTACGCCGAAGGAGGCAGCGGCTTTGGCATCCAGGGTGGCAGCGGTCCCGTTCAGGACGGCTCCGGTCGAGGGGACCAGCATCGACGTCGTCGGCGGGGTGTTGTCCACGGTGACAGATATCCCCGAGCTGTAGGTGGTGTTTCCGGCTCCGTCAGTGGCCAGGCTCTGCACCGTGTAGGTGCCCCCGGGAATGGTCGTGGTGTTCCACTGCGAGAGATATCCGTACTCGGTCAAGACCGCCGTGCCGACGACCGACTTGTTGTACGACCCACCGGTGATCACGAACTTCACACTGCTGATCCCTACGCCGAAAGAGGCAGCGGCTTTGGCGTCCAGTGTGGCAGCGGTCCCATGCACTGCTGCCCCGGTCGAGGGGACCAGCATCGAGGTCGTCGGCGGGGTGTTGTCCACGGTGACAGATATCCCCGAGCTGTAGGTGGTGTTTCCGGCTCCGTCCGTGGCCAGGCTCTGCACCGTGTAGGTGCCCCCGGGAACGGTCGTTGTGTTCCATTGCAAGACGTATCCGTACTCGGTGGCCGCCGCCGTGCCGATCACCGACTGGTTGTACGACCCACCGGTGATCACGAACTTCACACTGCTGATCCCAACACCGTCAGAAGCTGCGGCTTGGGCATCCAGGGTGGCAAGAGTCCCATGCACAGCTGCCCCATTCGAGGGGACCAGCATCGATGTCGTCGGTGGTGGGGTCCCCGAGCCCGAGTACAGGGCTCCGCCGTCGTAGGCTCCGTAGATACTGGTCAGGTCGGCCATGGTGTGCTCGCCGACGGGTGTCCCGGTCTGGAGCGCGTCCCCACACCTCTCCTCCGCCCGCGTAGATACCCGAGTGGGCGTAGTGCCACATGTCCGACCCGCCGAAGAACACCACATCACCCGGTGCCAGCGCCGCCTCACCACCACTTGCCGCGATATAGGTGCCCTGACCGTCCCAATCGGTGGAATTGGGGCCGGGAGCATCTCGCCATTGCTGGGAACGGTGATGCCGGTCACCTGGTAGACCGCGTACTGGGCCAGGCTCATGCAGTCGTAACCCACCGTGGGCGGGGTGCACCCTGTACCGGAGCTGGGTCCGTTGTCGCCTCCGCCACCCTCACAGTAGGGAACGCCGGCTTGCGACGCGGCCGCGTTGGCGATGGCCTGCCCGATAGACACCGCCGCGGCCGCGGGTACGTCGACGGAGACGACAACGCCGATGAGCGACACCATGAGCAGCACGGCCGCGGTCCCCTTGGCGCCGACGGCAAGAACTGAGAAACGCGAACGCATGGATCTCCTCTACGGGTAGATCGAATTCCGGATACCGCGCAATTTAATTTAGCAAGCGCAATGGCACCCGGCCGCACGGATGGTGGGTACGCGTCCTGGTGGCAACAACCTCACCTGGAGTGGTCGGCGCCGGGCAGAATTCCTGATGCCGAAATCGACGGACGGAATCACTGTGAACGCTTGCTGGGTTACAAAAACGTGAACCCTTGGTGATCACCAGGAGAACCGGAGAGAAGACGAGATTGTGCCTGGCAGATGGCCGAACGGGAACTATTGCCACTCGGTGTGAGACCGTTGTCACCAGGCCGGGTGAACTGGAGCTCAGCAGCGAAAGATGACGTGGACACTGGTACCGTTTGCGCGAGGGGATCGGGGCCAGGGTGAATGTCGGAGGTTTGAGATGCGCACACTCTCAAGCGTGAGTACGGTCCTACGAGCATTGATTGCGGTAGCGGTCCTGATGGTGGCGTCGGCCGCCGTCGGTGTCTCGGTTGACATGCATCCCGCCGCGGCGGTGTCTACCGGGCAGGCCATTGTCAACGCCGCCGCGTCTCAAGGAGCTTACGCGGGACATCCGGCGGTTCCCTACTGCGAGGGCGGCGGAGGAATCAACGGGCCCACCGAAGTGGCCGGATGTGGCGCGCCCGGTTACGACTGCATGAGCCTGGCCCAGTACGCGGTCTACCAGGTGACCGGCATCACCGTTCCCAGCAATGGCGAGATGCTCCCGGGCCCCAATTCCACCGATTGGGACGGTCAGGGCACCTATATCGCGGCAAGTGGTGGTGTCGCCGCCCTGGCACCGGGTGATGTGGTGTTCTTCGGCGGGTCGGACATGTGGCACTACGCCCACTCGGGTATCTACGCGGGCGGAGGAGAGGTGTGGGACGCGCTCCAGACCGGGACACCCGTCGGCGAGCACACCATGGCCGACCTGACCAGTATCTACGGAGCCTACGACGGCGGAGTCCTGTACTCGGGCTCGGGGACCCCCCCACCGTTCGGCGTCTCCACCACCTCGCTACCCGCCGCCACCATCGGTGTCACCTATTCCGGCGGTCAACTCACCGCCGTGGGAGGTACCACCCCCTATAAGTGGAAGGTCCAAGGCCTTCCCAGGGGGCTCAAGGTCAACGGCAGTACGGGGGTCATCGCCGGCATGGTCAAGATCTCGAAGCACTCGCCGGCTGCCGGCCCGTATGCGCTGGTGGTAACCGTCACCGATCACGCCAAGCCGAAGCAGACGGCCACGGCAGATCTCACCCTCACCCTCAAGCCGGCCCCGTAGGTTCAACGGCACCTACGACCTCGCAGCAACCTCGGTCCACGGCCAACCGAGGTCGTCTAGGTCGGCACCGCTCCCACCACGTTGTTCACATGGATGCCCAGTCCTGGGAGTGAGCCCTTGTTGACCGCGTCGCCGAAACTGAACACGCCCCCATCGGAGCCGATCAGGTTGTAGCCCTGGCTGTCGGTCGATACCACGATGCCCACTATGTTCGAGACGGCGACACCCAGAGCCGGCAGATCGGAGAAGTTGCCGGCGTCACCGAAGTTGGTCACCACCCCGTTGGCCCCGACCACCCAGTAGCCACCCCCATCATGGGTAGCCGTGATGCCCACCGCTCCGGCCGGCGCGGTTCCGTGGAATTGGGCGTCCCCGAGGGCATAGACCGCGCCGTCGGCACCGACCAGCCAGTAGCCGTGGTCATCGGGGGTGACGGCGATGCCGGTGATGTCGTCCACGTGGATGCCCAGCCCGGGCAGGGAGTTCTCGAAGGGCGCGTTGAAGCTGAACACACCCCCATCTCTTCCAACCAGGAAGTAGCCCTGGTCATTGAGGGTGGGCACGATGCCGACGATGTTGTTCACCCGGACCCCGATGCCGGGTAGGGAGTTGGCAAACGGGGCGTTGAAGGCGAAGACCCCGCCGTCCGAGCCGACCAGGAAGTAGCCGGTGTCTGTGGCGGTTGGCACGATGCCGGTGATGTTGTCCACCCGCACTCCCAACCCGGGGAGCGAGCCGTAGAAGCCTCCGGCGAAGGCGAACACCCCGCCGTCGGATCCGACCAGGTCATAGCTGTTGGGTGTCGGCGAGGTGGGAGGGGCAGGTGGGGTCACCGAACCCGAGTACAGGACTCCGCCGTCGTAGTCTCCGTAGATACTGCTCAGGTCGGCCATGGTGTGCTCGCCGACGGGCGTCCCGGTCTGGAGCGCGTCCCACACCTCTCCTGCGCCCGCGTAGATACCCGAGTGGGCGTAGTGCCACATGTCCGACCCGCCGAAGAACACCACATCACCCGGTGCCAGCGCTGCCTCACCACCACTTGACGCGATATAGGTGCCCTGTCCGTCCCAATCGGTGGAATTGGGGCCGGGGAGCATCTCCCCATTGCTGGGAACGGTGATGCCGGTCACCTGGTAGACCGCGTACTGGGCCAGGCTCATGCAGTCGAAACCCACCGTGGGTGGGGTGCACCCCGTGCCGGAGCTCGGTCCGCTGTCGCCTCCGCCGCCCTCGCAGTAGGGAACGCCGGCTTGTGACGCGGCGGCGTTGACGATGGCGTCGCCCTGGGTGTCGGCCGCGACTGGATGGACATCGACAGACACCCCGATGCCAACCAGCGATGCCAGGAGGACCAGTCCGGCCAACGCTCTCGCCACCGACGGTGCTGTCCTCTGCATCGAACCCCTCCGACGTCTGCGATTGGACGTTCAATTCGCCCCCACACCGTACCAGTGCGACGTTTCCCGTCAGGTGGCTGACCGGCAGCCCGCCCTTATGATCTGAGCATGGACGCGGTCGTCGGAGCGCTGGTCGCCCAACACGCGGAGCTGGCCGCCCTGCTTGACGGGCTTCCGGAGACGCGCTGGCACCTCCCGACCCGATGCGAGGGATGGGACGTCGCTGACGTGGTCATCCACCTGGCCCAAACCGATGCCATGGCCGTTGACAGTGCGGCAGGCCGGTTCGCGGCGGTGACCGCAGATCCCTTTGCAAACACCGACCGGCCTGCATCGATCGATGCCGGTGCGGCGCTGATGGTCGAGCGCGAGCGAGGACGGCCCGGCGATGAGCTGGCAGAACGTTGGTCAAACGGTGCGGATCGACTGGTCGAGGTGCTCGACGGCATGGATCTGTCCACCCGGGTCACCTGGGTGGCGGGTGAGCTGTCGGCCCGCACCCTGGCCACCACCCGACTGGCGGAGACATGGATCCACACCGGCGACGTGGCCGGCGCCCTGTCCGTCGAACTGCCACCCACCGATCGGCTCTTTCACATCGCCAGGCTGGCATGGCGCACGCTGCCCTACGCCTTCGCCTCGGACGGTCGCACCATGGCAGGCCCGGTCGCGTTTCGATTGCTGTCACCCCGCGGCGAACAGTGGAACTTCGTACCCGAGGAACCGGCCGTGACCACAATCAGCGGGGCAGCGGACGAACTGTGTCAGGTGGCGGCCCGACGGGCCGAGCCGTCCGCCACCTCGCTGACCGGCGAAGGCCCTGACGCCGGGGCGGTCCTGTCGCTGGTCCGCACGTACGCCCTGTAGGGGCTGGTCGGTCATCCGGTTCTGTGTGGACGGACAAGGCGGGACCTAGCGACTCCTGACGGTTGCATGGTCGGCCGCGGCCCTGTCACCGGAACCGTTCCGCGCCTTCAGGCAGGCGATCACCGATTGACGGTGGTCGTCGTCGACGTTGCCTCCATACTTGAACTTTGCCCGCACCGTGTCGATCGAGATGGTGATCGCCCGGATGACCCGAAGCTTGTCGTGGTGGGCCACTTCCGGGTCGGCCACTGGTACCTCTGGTTGCAACGCGTTCAGCTGACGTCGGAGCACCGCGGCCACGTCAGAGGGCTCCACCCCGACGGTGGCAATCCCTTCCAACTGGACGGCTGCGTAGTACGTGGTGGGGATGCCCAGCGTGGGGTCCTCGTCTCCGATCGCCTTCCAGTTCGACGGGATGAACGCCCAGTCACCGGCGACACTGAGGACGACCCTCGGTTGCTCGGCGATCGCTTCGAAGATGGGATTCGGGGCTGCCAGATGGAGAAGGACACGATCGCCATCCAAGAGGAATTGTGTGGGGACGACGATGGGGACGACGCGTCCCCTCCCGGCGGCCACCAAGTGCCCGAAGCTGTTGTTCTCCACGAACGTGCGCCACTCGGATTCGCCGAGAGTTCGATCCGGGGAGGGGATGTGCATGTGATCCTCTCGCATCCGACCACCTGCCGGAACGCCACCTGCGAAGGGTAGTCGCGGGGGTTTGGGCTCGAGCCCTGGTCGCTGGGTCGTCCTCTCCGGAATTTGGGCCGACGGGAGCGGCACCACCACGAGGGCCGAGAACGCTCAGAATTATCGGCCGCGGCCCAGTAATTTCGGCAATTTTCCAAAACCAACATGGGAAGGCAGAGGTGAGACACCCAACCCCACGGCTCGGATCGGGTGGGTATATGCCTTGACAGGAATATTAGCCAGGGACAGACTGTCCCCGTGTATCCGGTGTTCGAAGCGCTGGCAGAGCCGACCCGACGGAGAATTCTGGATCTGCTCTGCACCGAGGAGCGCTCGGTGGGTGAACTGGTGGCAACGTTGGGAACCAGCCAACCGGCGGCGTCGAAACACCTCAGGGTGCTGCGCGACGCGGCAGCTGGTCACCGCGCGAGTGGACGCGCAGCACCGCTTCTACCGAATCCAACCCGAGCCCCTGCTCGAGATCGACACGTGGTTGGCGCCCTACCGCGCCCTGTGGGAATCGAGCCTCGACGCGTTGGAGCTGCACCTCGAACACATGGCCGTCGAGGGCAACCCCCCGCCACCCGGCTCCGATACGGGCGGGACATGAACGGGGCACTCGGCGAGCAAGGCGACGGTCGCTGGACGTTGCGTTTCACCCGCCATCTCGACCATCCCCCCGACCGGGTGTGGAAGGCCCTGACCGAGTCGGCCCACCTCAGTGCGTGGTTCCCCCAGCGGGTTGTGGGTGACCTGCTCGCCCCCGGCGCCGGCTTGCGCTTCGAGTCTCTCGACGGGGGACACTCGAGTTTCGAAGGTCAGGTCATCGCCGTCGAGCCACCCCTATTGCTGGAGATCCGGTGGGGTACGGACATCCTGCGTTTCGAGATCGTCCCCAAGGACAACACCTGCAGCTTGCTGTTGACCGACACCTTTGACCAACTGGGGAAGGCGGCCCGGGACGCGGCGGGCTGGCACAGCTGCCTCGACCTCATGGAATCGGAGCTCGCCGGGCTCGAGCCCTCCTTCACCACCGTCGAGCGGTGGAAGTCCGTTCATCCGGGCTATGTGGCGGCGTTCGGCCCCGAGGCGTCCACGCTGGGGCCGCCACCCGGGTGGGACCCGGCCGGCTGATCCTCCCCCAAGTCGACCTCTAACCGGACTCCGGGATCGGAGGCGTGGTGGGCGACCCGAAGAAGGTAGACACCCGGGAGGACCACCATCGAGTGGGTGGCGACGTCGCGCTCGGCCAGGGAGGAGCTGGCGACGGGTATGTCGATGATCCCGGTGGCGCCGGCGTCGAGCTCGAGCCGCTCGAAGCCGACCAGTCGTTCGGGCCGGTCGGACCCGGCGACGTGGGCGTACACCTGGACGACGTCGGTGCCGCCGGGTCCCGGAGTTCCGCACCGACGCCTGGACCCGGATGTCGCCGTCGACCGTCTCCGCCGCGGCCGACTCGAGGGCGAAGGTCGTGTAGCTCAGCCCGAACCCGAACGGGTAGGCCGGCGCGATCCCGTGTGTCGCTCGAGGTGCCAGTAGCCGTGCCAGGCGTCGTAGGTGAAGGTGCTCGGCATCGCGCTCGAAGGCCGGCAGATCGGATCGCCGTCGGGGCACGAGAACGGGAGTCGACCGGCGGCGTCGACCTTGCCGAGCAGCACGTCGGCCAGAGCCGTGACCGCCTTCCATCCCCGAGTACCACGACTGCACGATGGCCGGCACGCGCTGTCCCACTCGGAGATCACCACGGCGCTGCCGGCCACCAGCGCCACCACGGTGCGCGGGTTGGCGGCCGACACGGCCCGGATGAGGGCCACGTCCTGGTCGTGCAGGTGCAGCGACGGGCGGTCGCCCCCGTCGGCGAACCCGCCGTCGGCGGCACTGGGTGCCGGCGTGGTCGGGGAGGTTCGATCGTCCGCTCGTCGGCGATCTGGGCGGTGAAGCGCTCGACCAGGGCCGGGTCGTCCTCGCCGGGGAACAGGTGGGCCAGGTGGGCGGTGGCGAACTCGCCGATGTACTCGCCCTCGTCGAGCCGGGTGTAGCCCACCACGACCACGGCGACGTCGGCGGTGGCGGCCAGGGCGGCCGCCCGCTTGGGGTCGGTCCCGTCGTCCTCGACCACGGTGACGTCGGGCAGCGCCGACCGCATCCCTCGGCCACGGTGACCACCTCGGGCGCCCACACGTCGCTCGACCCGCCGTCCCCCAGGTTGACGGCGCTGGCCAGGCGTGCCGATGAGGGCCACCGACCCACCGGGGGCCGGCGATCCAGCGGCAGCAGCGGCGTTCCGTCGACCGGCTCGTTGCGCAGGAGGACGACCGACTTGGCCGCCGCCTCCCGGGCCAGCGCCCGATGGGCGGGCGTTGGCCAGCACGTCCCGCCCGGGAGCCGGCCGTCCAGGACATCGGCGAACCGCATTCGGGTGGCGACCACCCGCTCGACGGCCCGGTCGACCTCGGCCCAGGAGGCCTCGTCGCCGTCGAGGTCGTCGCCCAGGTGCTCGGCCCTGATCATCCGGTAGGGCATCTCCACGTCGAGACCGGCGTGACCGACCGGCCCGCGTCGGAGGCCGAGGATCCAGTCGCTGATCACGAAGCCCTCGAATCCCCACTCGTCGCGGAGCACGTCGGTGAGCAGGTCACGGTTCTGGCCGCACCACTCGCCGTTGACGCTGTTGTAGGCGCTCATCACCACGGCGACACCTTCGTCGACGATGCGCTTGAAGTGGGGGAGGTACACCTCGTGCAGCGCCACCTCGTCGACGGTGATGTCCACCGTGAAGCGGGCGTTCTCCATCGAGTTGCAGGCGAAGTGCTTGACGCAGGCCATGGCGTGGCGCTGCACGCCCCGGGTCAGGGCCGCCCCCATCTCGCCGACGTGGTGGGGGTCCTCCCCGTAGGTCTCCTGGGCCCGGCCCCATGCCGGATGGCGGAGGACGTTCACGCAGACCCCGCCGAAGAGGTCGGCGCCCACGGCCCGCAGCTCCTGACCGATGGCCTCGCCGATCCGCTCCTCCAGCTCGACGTCCCAGGTGGCGCCCCGGGCCATGCTCACCGGGAAGCAGGTGGCCTGGTCGACGACCACCCCCCGGGGGCCGTCGGAGAAGGCGAATCCGGGGAGTCCGACCCGCTCCACCGCGGCCGCCCGGAACGGGCTCTTGTGGTAGCCGGCCTCGGCCAGATAGGTCAGGCCGGCCCAGAAGGGCGCATCCCCGTCCAGGCACCAGAGCTTCTCGGCCGTCGGTCATCGCGGCCACGATGTCCGCCGCCTTGGTTGCGTTCCCCTCGGCGGTCTGGTGGTTCGTCGCTGTCCATCCGCCCATTCTCACAGGAAGGCGGGATGCGCACCGGCAGCAGGCCGGTGATCAGCGGGTCCGCCGGCCCGGCCGGTCGACCACCGGGACCGATCGGGTCCGATCAATAGGCGGACCCGCACGGGATTCCGTTTTCCGATGTCCCTGACCGACGAGAAGTACTTGGTCCTGACCACCTTTCGTCGCGATGGCACCCCGGTCAGCATGCCGGTCTGGGTGGTCGGCCTCGATGATGAGGCGGTCGGATTCTGGACCAGCTCCGGTCGGGCGGCCTGGCGAAGGGGAAGCGGATTGCCTACGGCGACCGGGGCGTGCGTCGGTCGCACTACTCGTCGACGTAGAAGCCCTTGGCCGAGCCGTGCTTGTCGGGCAGTGATTCGATCAGGCGGCTGACCGCCGCGTACTCGCCGGCCTTCCAGGCCTCGGCGATGGTCTGGTCGTCGAGCTCGCGTGCCGGGTGAAGTTCCACCACCGGGTGACGTCGCTGTCGCTGTAGCCCTTGTTGGCCAGAACGATGTTGAGCCGGGTGGCCTCCCAGGTGGCCTCGTCCGGGCTCATCTCGCCGGGAGGAGCGGCGCCACCGGCTCGGCCCGCTCCGGATTTCGCTCCATCTCGTGGGCGATCTCCCGATCGAGATCACGTGAGACGTGACCGCGGATGGTCTTCAGCGAACCGCCGGTCAGCGCGTGCCGGTCGGTCACCCGCCGCTCGCGCTCGGCGTCGAGGCTGCGCGACCAGAGCTGCTGGGCGGTGGCGTCGACGTCGCTGGCGGTGACCCGCAACCGCAGCCGGCGTTCGATGCGCTCGGCCGTCTTCTGCGGGGTCTGGGCCGGCCGGTCGGTCGACCGCCGGCCTTGCGCTCGGGCTCGCCGTCGCCGGGGACCCGCCGTTCGCCCGGGTCCCCGCCGCCGATCGGGGACCTCCTCGGGAATGCCCGCGCGGCTCGGGGTCTGCGCCCGCTCGGGAGGCTCCAGCCGTCCTGACCGAGGGGGAGGCGTAGCTCTTCGGGCGGGAAGATGTCGCCGGTGGTCCCGGCGATGGCCGCCCCCAGGTAGGCCGCCGACCACTCGCTTTCACCCACCGCCACCGAGGTCTGCCCGGTGGCTGTGAGGCGGGCCACCGGGACGTCGAGGCAGGCGGCCACCACGATGGCCTCGGTGAAGCCGAGGCGCCGGCTGGTGGTCTCCACCTGGGCCACCGTCTCCCGGGTCCAGGCGATCCCGCGCAGCAGCATCTCGTCGGCCAGGCCCTGCTGGGTCAGGTTGGCCTTGGACCGTAGGGCGGCCACATTGCGCCGCACGATGTCCTCGATGCCCTTGGTCGGCTCGCCGTTCATGTCCCTATGGTACCTCTTTGTAAGAAAATTGAACATCACAATTTCGTCCGTTGTTTGAGATTTAGCCGTTTACCAGGGATTTCGCTCCAATTCCTGAGGGATCGTGGATGACGGGAGGTTGAGCGATCAACAATCGACAATCATGCCGAGCCGCTTGCATCGATGGGCGGGCAGTGCGGCCGAGTGGCTGCGCCCTACCGCTGGGCGCAGGATGGATACCCCACCGAGCACTATTGCACCATCGGGCCGCCTTTTCGACCTCCAATCGGCGTCGTCGCTGCCGGTCTGCCGGTCAATGCCCGTAGCCATGATGACGCCGGGGAACACCCCGCAGGTGGACCCCTGGTGGATCCGGGGCCCGGGCCGACCTGGGCTGGATCCTGACCGCCGGCATCGGCAATTCCCGCTACAGCTACGGCCCACTCATTCCGATCATTCGGTAGAGGGAAAGCGATACACAAAGGGGCAGGAACGATTGTGACGATCGACCCGTTTCACGTTCGGCGCAGCAGCGATCGACGCATCAGCGACTGGGCAGAAGCCGATTGCGATCTCGACGAGATGGAGATGCCGGCGCAACCACAGTGGCACCGCTGCGGTGCCGTCCATTGCATCGAACACGGACCGTGGCTGGGGACCCTGGTGTGCTGCATCAGGCGCAGCGGCCACGCCGACGTGCACTCGATGTCGTTGGGCGACATGGGTGCGCCTGACCACTGGTGCGAGACCTGGCTCTAGCCGCGCACACCGGCGGGGCCGGTTTCCACGGCGTGCAGGCGGGCCCGCGTGGCGCCGGCGCGGACCGGTGAGACGCGGCGCACCTCCACACCTGAGCTCTTCACGCGAATCTCTTGCCGCCAACCGTCCGGTGGGCGTCGCCAACAAAAGGGACGGATTGGCCGGCGTTACAGTTTGTGCCTCTTCATGCCGAAGCAATCCCCAGCAGTAATGAATTTGCAATTGGATTGAATTGATTCGGATACGAAGGGGTAAGACCGACATGGTTGAACGACGGCCAATTGAGGACGGATCTTTCTTAGCCGATGGTTTGGCAGGAAGCGCTCCGCCCGAGGTATACGAAGCGGGCAGGATCTGTATCGAACCGCAGTGCCAGGTTCGCCTGTCCCGGTACAACAGCACCGAA
This sequence comes from uncultured Acidimicrobiaceae bacterium, assembly GCA_963734395.1. Lineage (GTDB taxonomy): Bacteria > Actinomycetota > Acidimicrobiia > Acidimicrobiales > RAAP-2 > Bog-756. Next base: position 403,116 of record CAVTGY010000002.1, read on the forward strand.
TGGTGTGCACTGCACGAGAGCCCGGCGTCGACGCAACGGCCCTTCGACACCTCGACCCGGCAGCGGGGACGTCGGCGGAACCGGTCGTCGAAGCGGAACACGGCCAAGAAGTCGGCAAGGCAGAGCGCCGCATAGTTTCGGCCCTTCGGGGCGATTGCTGCTACACAGTGCTGAGGACACAGCACCGAGTACACGGTGCTGAGCCCACAGTGTTGAGCCCGGTCCTGTAGCCAGGATCGCCCCGATCGGAAGAGGTCTATGTCGCCGGTGTGCAACGAACGGCGGCCTGGCGCGGTGACGAAGAACCCGGTCAGCAACGTCGTCAGGATCGCTGCGTGAACCCCGGACGCGCTCCGGCCACCCGCCACTTCCTCAGCGACTTGTGCATGGAAGCAGAGGTCATCTCCGAATCGAGGGCCCGGGTGCGCATGCCGGTCACCCCCCACATCCTGGGTCCCGATGGAGGTGTCCGGATCGGGGTGTTGGCCACGCTGGTGGACGTGGTGGGTGGTTCGGCGGCCCTGCGCTCGCTGCACCCTGACTGGTTGGCCACCGCCGACCTGACCATTCAGTCGCTGCGTCCGGCCCGGGGTCCCTTCGTCGAGGCCCAGGCGACCGTGCTGAGGCGAGGTCGCACCACCCTGGTCGTGGAGGCCCTGGTGGTCGAGGTGGCGGACGACGGATCCGAAGTGGTCGGAGTCGATGGTGGGCCCGATCCGGTGGCGTGGGCCACCATGACCTTCGCCGTCCTCCCGGCCCGGACCGGCGCCCCGGTGGGGACCGTCTCCTCCGAGTTCCCGGTCAAATGGTCCTTCACCAGCGCGGGGCTGGGCGGCCCGGTGATCGACGCGCTGGGCATCCGGGTCGAGGACCCGGCTACCGGCCGGGTCGTGCTGTCGGCGCGCGAGTACCTGCGCAACTCGTTCGGCGCGGTGCAAGGTGGTGTGATGGCATTGCTGGCGGAGGTGGCGGCCACCTCGATGCTCGAATCTGCCCGGGCATCGAACCACGGACCGCTGGTGGTGACCGACCTGCAGGTCACCTATCTGGTGCTGGGTCGGTCTGGACCCATGGTCACCCGGTCGCGAATGCTTGGTACCGGAGACGAGTCGGCCGGAGGGCGGGTCGTGGTCGAACTGGTCGACCAGGGAGCGGACGACCAGTTGACCACGGTGGTCAACGTGGGAGCCACGCCGACGGGATTCACCTTGGACGGCGCGGGGCGATGAGCTGCCCACCGGAGGGGGACGCGGTCGATGCCGAAAGGGACGCGGTCGACCGCCGCCACGTGGTGGCCGACTACTTCCGGCTCGAGCGCTGGGAGATCCCACCCGCGACCGACAGCGGCGATCTCTCCGCCATCGGGGGTCGCCTTCCGGTGGATCCCCTGCCGGAAGGTGCCGGCGGCGGTCTGCGGACCGGCGGGTTGCTGGCCGGCATCGACTCGCTGGGCGGGTTCCTGTGCGGCATCTCGGTGCTGCCCGACTGGGTGGTCACCACCTCGGTGATGGCCACCGTCGCCCGCCTCTCCCATCAGGGGCCGCTGCGACTGGAGGGCCGGGTCCTACGCCGCGGACGCAACTCGGTGGTGGCTGCCATCGGGGTGACCGACGAAGGAGACGACGATCGGGAGGTGGCGGCGGCCACCATGACCTGCGCGGTTCTCGATCCCGGCGACCGGGATCTCCATGTCGAGCGCCCGTTCGCCGTTCCGATGGCCCCACACGATCCCGATGCATTGGCACCCGAGGAGTTCTTCGGCATCGAACCCGGCGTCGGTCCGGTGACCCGGCTCCGTGTGGCCGACAGCGTCCGCAACCCGTGGGGCATCCTGCACGGGGGAGCGCTGGCGGTTCTCGTCGACGTGGCCGCTTGTCGCGCCGCCGAGGCCGTTCTGTCGGCCGGGTCACCGACCGGCCGAGACCACAACCGGGTTGCGGCGGCCGACACCGTCCTCCATTTCCTGCGCCCGGTGAAGGTCGGACCGGTGGAGGCCAGGTGCCGAGTCCTGGGTAGTGGCAACGGCCGGACGCTGATCCGGGTGGCCGTCCATGACGCCGGGGTGGGGGATCGGATGGTGACCCTGGCCTCGGTGGCGGTCCTGGCCATCTGACTGCTGGGCACCGCGCTCTTGACAGGGCCGATGGTTTAGGCTTACCTAATGTTTGAACTATGAGTCACCTTGCACGGGCACCTCGATGATTCCGACCTTCGTCATCTTCCTCCGGGAGGGCATCGAGGCCAGCATGATCGTGGCCATTCTCCTCGCCTACCTCGACAAGATCGGCCAGCGTCGTCATTTCCGGGACGTCTTCGTTGGCGTGGCGGCGGCCGCCGCACTGGTGATCGGCGGAGGAGTCGCCGCCTACCTGGTCATCAAGCAATACGAAGGGTCATCGGTCCAGACCATCTTCGAGACGATCACGTTTCTGGTGGCCGCCACGGTGCTGACCTACATGACGTTCTGGATGCAATCCCACAGTCGGACCATGTCCGCGGACCTCCAGCGCCGTTCCCAAGAGGCGCTCAACGGAAAGGCCCGTTTCGGGTTGGGCATCCTCGCGTTCCAGGCGGTCGGCCGTGAGGGGCTGGAGACCATGGTGTTCACGCTGGCCATCGTCTTCGCGTCATCGAAGCAGGCGGCCACCTCGGCCCATGGCCACGGACTCCTGCTCGGGGCGGTGCTCGGCCTGGCGGTGGCCCTGATGATCGCCTATGCCATCTTCAAGCTGGGTCGCCGGATCAACCTGGCTCTGTTCTTCCGGATCATCGGCGTGATCCTGATGGTGTTCGCCGCCGGGCTGCTGGCCGATGCCGTCGAGAACATGCAACAGCTCGGCTGGCTCCCCTTCCTCGGCCACACGCTGTGGAACACCACTGGCGTGCTGAGCGAGGACAGCTCGATCGGCGACGTCTTCCACAGCCTGCTCGGGTACGCCGACCAGCCCACCGTGCTGCAGGCGATCGTCTGGGTGGCCTTCGTGTCGATCACCGCCACCCTGTTCATCAGGATGGGTCGCCGCAGCGGAAAGAGCGGACACTCGGCCGGCCCGCCGGAATCCGGGCAGCAATCCGGCGACCAGTCCGGGCACCAATCGGGTGTGGAGGTGGTGATTTCCGGAGCCGCCGCGCTCCCCGACGCCGTGGAGGCGGCACAGCCCACCAAGCAATAGCGTGACCAGCGGAGGTGGCACCCGAGCCGGCTCGCCGGCCAACGGAATGTGAGGACCGTGGATGAGCCCAGCGAATCCCGCGTCTCCTATGGCCGGGCGCACTGTGGTGATCACCGGAGCCAACTCGGGGGTGGGCAAGGCGACGGCCACCGCCCTGGCCAAGGCGGGTGCTCGCACCGTCATCACCGCCCGCAGCGAGCCCCGCGGCGCCGAGGCGCGCGACGACATCCGCCGTGCCAGCGGTTCCGACCAGGTGGACCTGGTGGTGTTCGACTTGGCCGCGCTGTCGTCGGTGGGGAGAGGGGCTGGCGAGCTGCTCGACCGCTACGAACGGATCGACGTCCTGGTCAACAACGCCGGCCTGGTCCTGTCCGAGCGCACCGAGACCACCGACGGGTTCGAGGCCACCTTCGCCACCAACCACTTGGGCCCGTTCTATTCTGACCTCGTTGCTGACCGACCGAATCATTGCCTCCGCGCCCGCCCGGGTGGTCAACGTGGCCTCCACCGCGCACCGCTCCGCCCGACGGGGACTGGACTTTGACGACCTGCAGTCGACCCGGCACTACCGGGGGATGCAGGCCTACGCACGTTCCAAGTTGGCCAACATCCTGTTCACCACCGAGTTGGCCCGCCGGCTCGCGGGTACCGGGGTCACGGCCAACTCGCTCCATCCGGGCACGGTGGCCACCGGCTTCGCCCGGGACGACGATGCATCCGGATTTCTCGCCTTCGGGGTGAAGGTGATCAAGCCGTTCGTGCTGACCCCCGAAAAAGGTGCACGCACCTCGGTCTATCTGGCCTCGTCCCCCGAGGTCGCCGACGTCACCGGCGGGTACTTCACCAAGTGCCGGGCCCGCACGCCTTCGCCGGCGGCCAGGGACCAGGCGGCCGCGGGCGTGCTGTGGGCGATCAGCGAGGAGCTCGTCGCCCGGGCCGTCACCAGCTCGGAGTGACACCTGAACCACGGGCCTGCGGTCCGCGTCCTGGCATTTGCCCAGCCCTAAGGTGGGTGGCGGATGGCGCGTCCCGATCGGGACGCTCGAACCAGACGGAGGTTTGCCATGTCGAGTCCGGGGGGAATGGACGTATCGCCGGAGGAGCGTGACATCCTGCGGATCGTCGGGAGATCGTGGGGTTGGGTGCTGTTCTTCGGGATCGTGACCCTGATTCTCGGGGTCCTGGTGGTGCTCAAACCGAAGGACACCGTCTACGCCTTCGCCATCCTGCTCGGCATCTGGCTCTTCGTCGCCGGCCTGTTTCGCATCGTGATGGCGATCGCCGAACACAACGACTCCGGCGGCGAGCGGTGGTTGATGGCCGTTCTGGGGCTCCTCTCGGTGATCATCGGAATTCTGTTCCTGCGCCGGACCGAGGAGACGGTGACCACGCTGGCCTTCCTCATCGGCCTGTTCTGGGTGATCGGCGGGATCATCGAATTCTTCACGGCCTACGTCGACCACGGGTCGCCGGCGAGGACCTGGCGCATCGCCATGGGCGTCCTGGCCTTCGCCGCCGGCGTGGTTACCCTGGTCGTACCCCATCTGACCCTGGCGACGTTGGCGGTGATCATGGGGATATGGCTGATCATCTATGGGGTGTTGGAGATCGCGCTCTCCCTGCAACTGCGCCACCTGGCCGAGGTCTAGTCCGACCAAGGGCGCCCTAGAGGGGCTCGCCCTCGCCCAGCTCGGTGGTGACCTGGCCGATGGCCTGGATCTCGGAGCTCACCGGTAGCGTCTGGCCGCCCCCGTGGTCCCGCCACAGCTCGGGCACCCGCCAGAGGAGAACCAGCACCCCGGCCATACAGGCCAGCCCTCCCGACCAGACGGCGAACTGAGGACCGCCGATGGCCGCAGCCACGCCGGTCTCGGCGTCGCCTAGGCGGGGGCCCCCGGCAACCACGGCGAAGAAGGTTCCCGACAGCCTCCCCTGCAGGTGGTCGGGCACCGTGCGCTGCTGCACCGCCTGGCGGAACACCGCCGAGACCACGTCGGCCGCGCCGGCCAGGGCCAGAAGGGCCAGCCCGATCCACAGCACCGGGATGATCCCGAACAGGGTGATGGTCGCCCCCCAGATCATCACGCACGCGGCGATGGCCCGACCCTGGTGGTGGACCCGGCTGCACCAACCGGTGAACAGGGAGCCGACCAGGGCTCCGGCTCCCGGGGCGGCGTACAGGAGACCGACCACCCCGGCACCACCGCCGAACAGCCCGGTTCCCAGCGCCGGGAACACGGCCCGGGGCATGCCGAAGATCATGGCGTTCAGGTCGATCCAGTAGGTGGCCGACAACAGCCGTTGGTGGCGGAGGTGTCGGAACCCCTCCGCCATCGACCGCAGTCCCATCGGCGTCCCACCTCCCCCCGGCAACAGGCGGGGCAGGCCCAGGGCGGCAACCAGGGCGACCGCGTAGGTGGCCACATCGATGCCGTAGACCGCGCTCAGCCCGATGGTGGCGATGAGCACACCGGCCAACGCGGGGCCGACCACAAAGGCGAGTTGTTGGATCGACGTCTGCAGTGCGATCGCCGCGGTGACGTCGTCGGCGTCCACCAGCATGGGGAGAGCCGCCCGGCGCGCCGGCCAGTCGACCCCTTGCAACCCGGCTGCCGCCGCGGTGCAGACGAACAACGGCCAGACCGCAGGGTGGGAGAGGGTTGCGTTGATCACCAGGCCGCCGACCGCGGTGGCCATGGTCACCTGGGTCAGGATGAGGACCCTCCTCCGGTCGATGGCGTCGGCCAGGGTGCCGCCCCAGAGCGCCCCCGCCAGGAGCGGCACCAGTTGTCCGAGACCGATGAGACCGACCACCAGTGTCGAATGGGTCAAGCCGTAGGCCTGGAAGGAGACCGCCACCAGGGTCAGTTGGGACCCCATCCCCGAAACCATCTGACCGGCCCAGAGGCGGCGGAAATGACGGTGCTTGCGCAACGGGGTGATGTCGACGAACAGGCGGGCCACCTGACAACGCTAACGTCCGAGCCGCAGGGCTGGTGCCGGCGGTACGGGGTTGGCCTCGGTGGCCCGAGTCGGGTGGGCCGACGCTGATATGCAGGTGAACCGCAGTATCTCCTGCCCGTATTGGAGAGAATTCGAATGACTCCCCTTCCTCTGCTTGGCCCGCTATAGTGGTGACGGTGAGGGACATGGGCGTGCGGGCGGGCAAAAAGGTCCGCCCAGACGAGGAGCAGGCGAACACCGACGCTGCTGCGCCGCCCATGGCCGTATCGATTGCCGGCGAATCGACCGCGTGTAGCAAGGATGCGCTGGTATCCAGTGCAAAGGCAGTTCGGGAGGCACTCTCGACGGATTGAACAGACACCCACACCGTCTGGACACGTCGAGGAGTCGCTTCTTGAAGAAGCGGCTCCTTTTGCTTTTTAAGGCTCGATTCAGGTACTTCGTCGTCGGGATGGTCCTCTTCTGACCCAGTGGTCGAGTCGACGTGACCTGATCCAGAACTCGCTCACCGAGCCGGCGTTCCCGTCCTTGCCTTGGTGCCGGCCCGCTCGCCGGCAAGGGCCGTCACCGACTCAAGAGCACGACCAGAGCACCCCGGGGAGCCTCACCGCAGCGATTTCATCGACCGAACCAACCAACCCCACCACGATGGCCGGAGTAAGCGCAACCCCCGGTGTGCTGCATTTGGGATCCATCGGACAGCAGCCCTCGCCTGATTAGTCGAAATGAGTCAGGCATCAACTACGAGAAACATGGAAAGGAGCCCACCATGGGTGATCTTCAACGCACAGCAGAAGCCGATCGACAGGACGGAGCCGCGGTTCGCGCCGCACCCGAATGGGCACGGCGGGCAGCGTCGGACAGAGCAGCGGAGTGGTCGTCCGATCGTGTCCTCGACCCCGGTGACAGCCACGACAAGGGTGAGCAGTCGCTCTGTGTCGGCGAAGCGGCCTGAGTGTCGGCGAAGCGGCCTGAGCGCCGGCGAAGCGGCCTGAGCGCCGGCGAAGCGGCCCACCGGGACGGGTCAGCTGAGCTCGGAGTGCTCCTGGCGTTCGAACTGGATGCGATAGAGCTCGGCGTACAGACCTCCGGCGGCGAGCAGCTCGTCGTGACGACCTCGCTGCACGATGCGCCCGTGATCGAGCACCAGGATCAGGTCGGCCTCCCGCACCGTGGACAGCCGATGGGCGATGACCAACGAGGTCCGACCCATCAGGGCGGTGGCCAGGGCCTGCTGCACCGCCATCTCCGACTCGGAGTCGAGGTGGGCGGTGGCCTCGTCGAGCACGACCACCTCGGGTGCTTTGAGCAGGATCCGGGCAATGGCCAGACGCTGCTTCTCCCCACCGGACAGGCGGTAGCCGCGGTCGCCGACCACGGTGTCGATGCCGTCGGGCAGTGCGCTCACCATGGGGCCGATCTGGGCACCGGCCAAGGCCGACATCAACTCGGCGTCGGTGGCGTCGGGCTTGGCGAAGAGGAGGTTGCCCCGGATGGTGTCGTGGAACATGTGGGCGTCCTGGGTGACGACACCGATGGTGGCGGTCAACGACTCCATGGTGGCCTGGCGCACGTCCATTCCATTGATCCGGATGGCGCCCGAGCGCACGTCGTAGAGCCGGGGGAGGAGCTGGCTGATGGTGGTCTTGCCCGCGCCCGACGGCCCGACCAGTGCCACCAGTTGTCCGGGCTCGGCGGTAAAGGAGACATCGAAGAGCACCTGGCTGGAAACGGCGGTATCCAGGACGGCGACCGACTCGAGTGAGGCGAGGGACACCTCCTCGGCGTCCGGGTAGCGGAAGTCGACGTGATCGAACTCGATGCGGGCCGGCCCGGGTGGCAGCGGCTGGGCATCCGGTGCGTCGGTGATCATCGAAGGCAGGTCGAGGATCTCGAACACCCGGTCGAAGGAGACCAGGGCGGTCATCACGTCGATCTGCACGTTGGACAGCGCGGTGAGGGGGGCGTAGAGGCGGGTGAGGTACGAGGCCAGCGCCACCACCGTGCCCACGCTCAGGGCGCCGTCGACCGCCTGCACCCCGCCCCATCCGTAGACCACCGCGGTGGCCAGTGCCGCGGTGAGGGTGAGGGCGGCGATGAAGAAGCGGGCGTACATGGCCTGGGTCACGCCGATGTCACGAACCCGCCCCGCCTTCTGCTCGAACTCGCCCCGCTCCTCCTTGGGACGGCCGAACAGCTTGACCAGGAGGGCGCCCGACACGTTGAAGCGTTCGGTCATGGTGTTGTTCATCTGGGCGTTGAGGCCGTACGACTCGCGGGTGATCACCGAAAGCTTGCGACCGACCCGCTTGGCCGGCAGCACGAACACAGGAAGGATGATGAGGCTGATCAGGGTGATCTTCCACGACAGGAAGAACATGACCACCAACACCAGTGCCACGCTGATCAGGTTGGAGACGATCGAGGAAAGGGTGTCGGTGAAGGCCTGCTGGGCACCGATGACGTCGTTGTTGAGCCGGCTGATCAGCGCCCCGGTCTGGGTACGGGTGAAGAAGGCGATGGGCATCCGCTGGATGTGGGCGAACACCTTGGACCGCATGTCGAAGATCAGTCCTTCTCCGACCTTGGCCGACACCCAGCGGATGCCGATGGAGAGCCCGGTACCGGCGAAGGCCACCCCGGCGGCGACCAACGAGAGGGTGATGATCAGGGACTTGTCGTGCTTGATGATGCCGTTGTTGATGATCGAGCGGAACAGCAGCGGGTTGATGACCCCGAGCACCGCGTCGACGATCACCAGCACCAAGAACCAGGCCAGAATCTTGCGGTAGGGCATGGCGAAACGGACCATCCGCTTGGCGGTGCCCTTGGTTATTTGCTGTTGGGTCACCGATTCGTCGCGACGCATCGAGCGCATGACCGATCCGAACTGGCCACCGCCACCACCCATGCCCATCCCGTGGCCGGGCATGCTCATCGGGGGACACCTTTACCTTGTGTCATGCGATGGACCCTACTGTTCGGCCGGCCCGGGCCAGCCGCCGGGTGGTGTCCGATCCGCGGCCGATCCCCGGCGAAACAGGGCCAAACAGGTCAGCGCACCAGGCCGCGTCCGGTGACCGGCGGGAGGTCGAGCGCGGTGAGCAGGCCGGGGGGCCCTTCGACGACAGCGGGGATGGCGTTGACCAGACGCATGGCGGTCGCCTTGAGGCCGGCGGTGTTGTGGTCGCCGTCACTTCCCAACAGCTGGAGGTCCAGGGTGTAGTTGGGCTCGCCGCTGATCTGCACCCGGTAGCAACCGTGGCCCGCGGGCTGCGGCCATTCCGGAGCCAGTTGGTCGTGGAGCCGGGTGACGTGCTCGAGCACGATGGGTGCCTTCCCGTCGCGCCTACCGCGGACTTCGAAGCGCAGGGCGGCCGCAGTGCCTTTTTCGATGGTGCCGGCATCGACCTCGAAGGTCTCGGTGGCGGGTCGCCTCTCGTAGGTCTCCTCGATCGAGTCCAGCTGGACATCGAGCCCGGCGGCCAACTGCCGCACCACGCTGCCCCAGGCCATGGTCAGGACCCCGGGTTGGAGGAGCATGGGAACGTCATCCATGGGGCGACCGAACCCCATGATGTCGAAGAGCACCATCGGTTGGTTGTACGTGTTGTAGTTGAGGACCTCGGACACCCGGATCTCGTCGATCCGCTCGCTCACCCCGGTCAGCACCAGGGGGAGGACGTCATTGGCGAATCCGGGGTCGACCCCGTTCACGAAAAGGGACACGCCTCCCTTGAGCGCGGCGTCCACCACCGGGCTGATCATCCGATCGTCGACAACGCCGAACGGGTACTGGAGGAAGACCGGTCCGCTCGACACCACGTTGATGCCGGCTACCAGCAGGCGTTGGATGTCTCCGATCGCCTCCATCAGCCGGTTGTCGGCCATGGCGGTGTGCACCACCACATCCGGCCTGAGCGCCAGCACCTGGTCGACGTCGCCGGTGGCGCTCACCCCGAGCGTGCGGCCGAGACGGGCAAGGGTGCCGGCGTCCTTTCCCGCCTTGTCGGGATTGGACACCCACACGCCGACCAGCTCGAGGTCGGGTCGGGCATCGATGCCGGCGATGACGTGGACGCCGACGTTGCCGGTGCTCCAGGCGACCACTCGATACGTTCTGCTCATCAGGCCTTCCTCACCGTCGGGTCCATTCTGGATACCTCGGATAGTGCACCGGGCGTCACAGGTCGGGGAGTCCCATGTCGAGATTGGGTGACTCGATGCCCCCGTCGACCTCGACCACCTTGCCGGTGATGTAGGAACCCGCATCAGAGGCCAGGTAGATCACGGCGGCGGCGATGTCCTCGGGGTCGCCGATGCGGCCCAGTGGGGTGCTGTCTTCGGTTGCCGTTCTCAGCTCGTCGCTCTCCATCACGATGTCGAGGGCCGAGGTGGCCACCGAACCGACGGCGATGGCGTTGACCCGGATGCGCGGGGCCAGATCGGCGGCGGCCAGTCGGGTGTAGTGGGCCAGCGCTCCCTTGGCCGTGCCGTAGGCGAGGTACCCGCGGCCGGACAGTCGGCCCATGGCCGACGAGATGTTGACCACCGATCCGCCACCGCCCTCGAGCATCACCGGAACGGCCGGACGGAGCAACGCGTGTGCGGTGGCCACGTTGAAGTGGAAGGCCTGTTCCAGCCGACCCGGCGAGGTGTCCAGGAAGGGCCGGGGCATTGCCCCGCCGACATTGTTGACCACCAGGTCGAGCCGCCCGAAGGCCTTCTGGGCCTTCTCGACCAACCCGGCCACCGCCTCCAGGTCGCTCAGGTCGGCGGGAACCGCCACCGCCCGCCGGCCGGCGGCTTCGATGTGGCCGGCCACACTCTCCAATTGGTCGGCGGTCCGGGCCGAGATGAGCACGTCGGCCCCGGCCTCCGCCAGGCCGATGGCGGTGGCCGCACCGATGCCACGCCCCGCCCCGGTGACGATGGCCACCTTGTCGGTCATCCGGAATCGATCAAGAATCATGCGCACTCCCTCGCTCTCCCGGCTCGCTCAGCAGGCGCTCCTTCAGCTGGCCTCACTCGGACAACCCGGCCATGGCGACGATGCTCGATGGTCGCACCCGGACCAGCAGCTCACCGGGCTCCGCGTTGCGGGCCCCGTACCGATCGGCGTTCTCCGGGCCCATGTATCGGCCGGCGAGGATGGTGGACCACCGGAGTACCTCGGACAGCTCCTCGCTCACCGTGACCACTCCCTCGATGCAGACGAAGGAGAACGGGGGCCGCTCGTCGTCGACGCACAGCGCCACCCGCGGATCGCGGCGCAGTGCCTTCCCCTTGAGGGAGTCCTTGGCGGTGGCGAACACGATTTCGCCGATGGGGGGGCTGGTCCCGGCGGACGACCGATCGACGGCGAACCAGACCGGGCAGACATGGGGCCGCCCGTCGGCCCTGACCGTGGCCAGCTTGCCGGTGTGCGCCGGTTCGGCGTCGAGGAAGGCAAGCACTTCTTCATCGCTCATGGGGTGGGAGATGGCGGGCTCCAATCGTAGGAGTGGCACCCGGGTTCACCGGGCGACGAGCGGATCAGGTCGGGCGGCTGGAAGGGAGGCCCAGTTTGCGGTGGTCCCATGACACCGTCCGCTCCACGTTCACCTTGGCCACGATCCTCTTGTTGAGCATGGCCTCGACGAAGGGGCGCAGGTCGTCGGTGTAGGAACCGTAATAGCGCTGGAAGAGGTCGACCCCCAGCTCGAACATCTTGTCCGGTTGGTCGATGATCTCGGCGTGACCGACCAACTCCACGCCGCGCAGCTCCTCGTAGTAGTCGCCGTCCTCGAACATGCAGGTGATCCGAGAGTCGCGGGACAGATTGACGGCTTTCTGCGCCTTGGCCTTGGTCTCGATGGCGATCGACCCGTCGAGGAACCCGTACCACATGGCCACGGCGTGGATCGACCCGTCGTGATTGAGGGTGCACATGGTCATCGGCCGTCGCTCGTGGAGGAAGGCGTCGATCTCCTGGGGCGACATGGTGATCAGATCCCGTTGTTTGACGCCGTGCCCCATCGGCCGTTCGATGTTCTGCTCGCTCAACGGAACCTCCTTGTACGCGCCCTCGAATGCGCCGACCGGTCGTCTCGGTGGCAGCGTATCGGTGAGGACGGCGGCCGGGTGCAGAATGGACCGGTGACCGGGAGCCACGACGACGCCCACTTGCCCCCGATCAGTGTCTGTTTCGTGTGCACCGGCAACATCTGCCGATCGCCGATGGCGGCGGCGGTCCTCAGCCAACTGGCCGGTTCGGCCCCGGTGGGCGACGGGTCGATGCTCGCCGATCATCTGGTCATCTCGAGCGCCGGCACCGGAGGCTGGCACGCCGGGGAGCCGATGGACCCGAGGGCCCGGCGGGCGTTGGAGCGCCGGGGTTATCTCGGGTATCACCACCGGGCCCGTGCGTTCGAGTCCGCTTGGTTCGCCTCCATTGACCTGGTCGTATGTTTGGATCGCGGGCATCGCCAGACCCTGCTCGGACTGGCCCGGGCCAATGCCGGCGACGACCGGTACCGCGAGCGCCTGGTCCTGTTGCGCCCGTTCGATCCCGGTGCCGGGGGCGCGGTCGACGTACCCGATCCCTACTACGGCGACGATGACGAGTTCGAGTCGTGTCTCGACCTGGTGGAGGCCGGATGCCGCGGTCTGGTTCCCGACTTGATCGGCCGGGTCGACCGGGTCGACCGGGTCGGATAGCAGCGAGGGCACACCACAGTTCCCCACTCGGAAATTGGCCTACTTATCGTCCAAAGACGATAAGTAGGCCAATTTCTCGAAAACCAATTCACCGACGGAGAGGTCGAACCCGGAACCTTCAGGCGAACGAGACGAATGACTCCCGCTCGTAGGTCCGCATCCGCTCGTAGGTGTCGCGCAGCTCGGAGCGACGGGTCCGATCGTTGGCCAGGTTGACCAGCTCGTCGGGATCGGCGTCGTGGTCGTACCACTCGTGGTCGTTGTCGTCGAAGGCGCAGTCCACATCGAAGAGCTTGGTGCCGGGAGGCTTTCCCCACAGGCCGGTCGAGGGCTTGCCCCCGCCGACCCCGTAGTAGCGGGCGTACTTGGTGTGGCCGTCGTAGAAGCCGCGCAGGGCATAGCGGACCTTGTTGAGCTCGGTGGTCTGGGCCGAGTCCTGCGCGAACAGGACGGCGTCCCGCACCGACGCCGACGGGTCGGCCAGCACCGGGGACAGGTCGGCCCCTTGCAAGGTCGACAACGCCGGCGACGCGGACGACGCCGACGATGACGATGACGCCGTTCCGACCCGGCCAGCGCGCAGATGGTGGCCGCCAGGTCGACGTGACTCCCGAGGGAGGAGGTGACCGAACCGGCGGTGGTCACACCGGGGACCTTGAGGTAGAGGGGAACCCGCATGATCTCGTCGTAGACGAAGGGCCCCTTGGAACGCAGCCCGTGGGAACCGCACATGTCACCGTGGTCGGAGGTGAAGATGATGACGGTGTCGTCCCACGCCCCGGCCGCCTCGAGGGCGGCCAGCACGACGCCGAGGTTGCGGTCGGCCAGCCGGTGGAGGTGCACGTAGTAGTCGAGGTGGCGCAACCAGGCCGCTTTGTCGGCCGGGTCGATGGTGCCCCACAGGCCGTGCTGCTGGTCCCAACGCCACTGCCGGTGGGCTTCGGGCTTGGTGTGCAGGTCGTCGTCGAAGTTGGCGGGGAGCTGGTCGACCACCTCGGGATAGGGGTCGGTGAAGACGGGGAGCGGGTCGTCGTCCTTCCAGGCGGCCGACTCGAGCACCGAGCGAATGGCGGCCACGTCGTCGGGGTGCCGCTCCCGGTAGCCCGGCTGATCGACCGGAAACCACATGACGTCGTGCGGGTTGACCATGGCCACGGTGAGGAACCAGGGCTCGGTCCCCCCGGAGCCGGTTCCGGTGGGATCAGCCCCGCCGCCCCCGGCATTGCGGGCCAACCAGTGGGCGGCGTTGCCGGCGATGATCGGGTCGAAGTGCACGCCGGTGCCGGCCCAGCCCATGAAGTGGCGATCGTTGCCGTCCCAGTCGGCGAAGCCGTAGGCCGCCATGTCCGGGGTGGGCGAGTGGGAGAGGTGCCACTTGCCGATGTAGGAGGAGCGGTAGCCGGCGCCGTCGAGCAGTGACCCCAGGGTCGGGGTCGAGGTGGGGAGCTCGGTGTGCTCGGGCATGATCACGTTGTCGACCACGCCGTGCCCCGGGAGGTACCGGCCGGTGAACAGGCTGGCCCGGCTCGGCGAGCAGGGGGAGGAGTGGGTGAAGTAGTTGGTGAATTCCATGCCCTCGGCCCGAAGCCGGTCCCGCCAGGGCAGGGCCACCCCCGGGGGGATCCACGATCGCTGCCGCTCCTGGTCGGAGACGATCAACAAGATGTTGGGACGTCGGGCGGTGGGCGTGACCATGGGGTGCCACGGTAGCGCCGCTTCGGCCCGCCCCGGCCGAAGACGGACCGTGGTCGGGGATCGGTGTGGCACACAAAAGTGAAATGTGTTCTACTTTGCAAAATTGACGTCTTGCCCACACGCAGGGGGAGGTCCGGATGCCCGAGGGTGAAGCACTGCACGCCAGTCACCAACTCGAATACCCGTATTCACGCTCGGTGGGTCCGGTCATCGGGGCGTTCCTGACCGGTCTGCGGGAGGGGAAGCTGTTCGGGGTCCGAGGGGCGGGGGGATCGGTGATCGTGCCTCCCCACCGAGTACGACCCGACCACGGGAGAGGACACCGGCGAGATGGTCGAGGTGGGCCCGGGCGGTGCCGTCGAGTCCTGGGCGTGGGTGTCCCATCCGCTGGCCAAGCACCCGATGGACCGACCGTTCGCCTGGGCGCTGATCCGCCTGGACGGCGCGGACACCGCCCTGCTCCACGTGGTCGACAGCGGCGGTCCCGACCGGCTGGCCAGCGGCGACCGGGTCACCGTCAAGTTCCGGCCGGCGGCCGAGCGGATCGGGGCGATGGCCGACATCGAGTCGTTCGTGCCGGTCGGGGGGACGGTCTGATGGCGGCGACCGACGCCGGTGGGGAGTCGACACCGGTCACCACCCTGGCCACACCGATCCGGCTGGACTTCGACTTCACACCCGGGGTCGCCCAGTCCCGGTTCCTCCGCGGTCTCGAACAGGGCAGGTTCATGGGCCAGCGCTGCCCGGTGTGCAAGAAGGTCTACGTGCCGTCGCGGGGCTCGTGCCCGACCGACGGGGTGCCCACCACCGAGGACGTGGTCTTGTCCAACGCCGGCACCATCACCACCTACTGCGTGGTCAATGTGCCCTTCGCCGGCCAGTCCATCGAGATCCCCTACATCTGTGCGCAGGTGCTTCTCGACGGCGCCAATCTCTCGTTCATGGGCCTGATCCAAGAAATCCCCACCGACCAGATCCGGATGGGCATGCGGGTGGAGGCGGTGTGGGTGGAGCCCGACCAGCTCACGCCGTCGCTGGCCTCGGTCCGCTACTTCCGTCCCAACGGCGAGCCCGACGCCGACTACGAGACCTACAAGGAGTACCTGTGAGCCCGGCTGCGTCCAAACGAGCGGTCCGTCCGGTGTCGGTGGCCTCCTTCGCCCAGGCCCGCAACGTGCGCCGGGACGAGGAGCACAACGAGGTGGAGATGCTGCTCCCGGTCATCGCCGAGGTGTTCGGCAACATCGGGATCACCAAGGACGACGTCGGGTTCATCTGCTCGGGGTCGACCGACTACCTGATCGGCGGCCCGTTCAGCTTCGTGATGGCCCTCGATGCGGTGGGCGTGTGGCCGCCCCGCGCCGAGAGCCACGTGGAGATGGACGGTGCCTGGGCCTTGTACGAGGCCTGGGTCCTCCTCCAGGAAGGGGCGATCGATGCCGCGCTGGTCTACTCCTTCGGTCGTTCGTCGCTCGGGAACCTCGACGAGATCCTGGCCCTGCAGCTCGACCCCTACTATCTGGCCCCGCTGTGGCCGGATCCGACCAGCCTGGCCGCCCTGCAGGCCAGAGCGCTGATCGACGCCGGAAGGGGATCGGAGGCGGCCTTTGCCTCGATCGCCGCCCGCAGCCGGAAGGACGCGCTGGGCAACCCCAACGCCCAGGTGGCCAAAGACGTTCCGGTGGAGGAGCTTCTCGAGGACGAGTACGTGGTGTCGCCCCTGCGCCGCCATGCGTTGCCACCGATCACCGACGGCGCCGCCGCCATCGTGCTGGCCGCCGGGGACAAGGCCCGCAGCTGGTCGGACAAACCGGTGTGGATCACCGGCTTCGACCATCGGATCGAGACCCACTCTCTGGGGGCACGGGATCTCTCGGTATCGCCCTCGACCGCTGCGGCCGGGGACCGGGCCGGGGTGGCCGACGGTCCGGTCGACGTGGCCGAACTGCACACCCCCTACGCCCACCAGGAGATCATCGTGAAGGAGGCCCTGGGACTCGACGACCGGGTCACCATCAACCCGTCGGGGGGGCCGCTGGCGGCCAACCCGATCATGTCGGCCGGCCTCATCCGCATCGGCGAGGCGGCCGCCCGCATCGGGTCGGGTCAGGCACGACGGGCGGTGGCCCACGCCACCTCGGGTCCCTGTCTGCAACAGAACCTGGTCTGCGTCCTGGAGGGTGAGTGATGGCAGAGCGCTGCGCAGTCATCGGGGTCGGCCAGACCCACCACAAGGCCAAGCGGGAAGACGTCTCCATCGCCGGCCTGGTGCGCGAGGCGGCGGTGATGGCCCTGGCCGACGCCGGCCTGACCTGGAGCGACATCGACGCGGTGGTTGTCGGCAAGGCCCCCGACATGTTCGAGGGCAACATGATGCCCGAGCTCTATCTGGCCCCTGCGTTGGGGGCGGTGGGCAAGCCGATGATCCGGGTGCACACCGCCGGCTCGGTGGGGGGATCGACGGCGATCGTCGCCGCCCACCTGATCACCTCGGGGATCCACCGCCGGGTGCTTACGGTCGCCTACGAGAAGCAGTCCGACTCCGACGCCATGTGGGCCCTGTCGGTGCCTCAGCCGTTCGCGGCTCCGTTGCTGGCCGGGGCGGGCGGCTACTTCGCCCCTCACATCCGTGCCTACATGCGGCGGTCCGGTGCCCCCGAGCACATCGGCCGGATGGTGGCGGTGAAGGACCGGAAGAACGCGTTGCGCAATCCCTATGCCCATCTGCACCTGCCCGACATCGACATGAAGATGGTCGAGGACTCGATGATGTTGTGGGACCCGCTGCGCTATCTCGAGGCGTGCCCGTCGTCGGACGGAGCCGCGGCCATGGTGCTGTCGGCGGAGGACGCGGTGTCCGGCGCCTACCCACCGGCGTGGATCCGGGGCATGGCCATGCGGTCCGAGCCGACCATGTTCGCCGGCCGGGACCAGGTCAATCCCCGGGCCGGTCGGGACTGTTCGGCCGACGTGTACGCCCAGGCCGGGATCACCGAGCCCCGCCGGCAGTTCGATGTCGCCGAGGTGTACGTGCCGTTCAGCTGGTACGAGCCGATGTGGCTGGAGAACCTGGGGTTCTGTGACCAGGGCGACGGGTGGAAGCTGACCGAGTTGGGCGCCACCGCCTTCGACGGCGACATCCCGTGGAACACCTCCGGCGGCGTCCTGTCCTCCAACCCGATCGGGGCATCGGGGATGCTCCGATTCCTCGAGGTGGCCATGCAGGTCCGTGGTCAAGCCGGCGAACACCAGATCGACGGGGCCAAGGTGGCCCTCGGCCAGGCCTACGGCGGAGGGTCCCAGTTCTTCGCCATGTGGGTGGTGGGGAGCGAGAAGCCCTGACCCCCTGACGGTCACCCGGCGTTGGTGAACACGTCCCTGCCGAACGTGGCGGTCACGGTGGCCGCCTGGCCCAGCTTGGGGAGCCCGAAGATGTCCTCGATGGTGGCCAGCGTCGAGAAGTGATTGTAGGGAACGGTGCTCACCGTTCCCCCCTTGATGAACGGGGAGAGCAGCACGGTCCCGATGCGACCGCCACCGGGACCGAACCCGCCGGGCAGGGCCGCCGCCGGCCCGGGCATCTCGTTGCAGCAGGCGGAGGCATCGCCCCCGGCGCCCTGATCGGTGTCGGCCTCGTCGAAGGTGACTTCGAGCAGGCCGTCCTTCTTGAACGCCGGCGAACCGGTGATCAACGGCACCCAGGTCTGGAGGAAGGTGTCGATGTTGACCAGCGGGGAGGGGGAACCCTGTTGGTTGAGGCAGGGGGCGTCGTGGCCGTCGTAACACAGGTTGGGGGTGATGAAGGAGAGGTTGGGAGTGGTGGCCACCGACTTGAGGTCGGTGGCCAGCCCGGTGACCCCCGCCGGCGTTCCGGCGGGCAAAGCGCCGGTGGTGGTGCCGAGCGGAACCACGAGGTGTTGCACAGCGCGGTGTCGTCGATGATCGAATGGAAGTAGACGAAGGGATCGTGGCGGGACGCGTACCCGTCCCCGGGCACGGCCACCTCGGTCTGGTCGGGTGTGCCCACCGTGGGATGGCCGCACACCGCCGACTCGCGGGAGGGGATGTTGCCCATGTCCTGCATGTACCCCTTCCAGGTGAGGTGGGCCTGGTCGAGCTGGTTGGCCACGGTGGTGACCGACGTGGGGAAGACGCACCCCGAGTCGGAGATCTGCCCGTCGGGGGCGATGGTGGCGGTGGACGGGAAGTCGACGTACTGCAGACAGTCGGCCTGGTTGAGGGGATTGGGGGCCTGGCCGGAGATCAGGGCCACGTAGTTGTCGTTGGAGAAGTGCCCGATGCCGTAGTAGTTGGGCAGGAGCGCCCCCGCCGCCGGCAGGGTGGAGGCCAGGTAGGGGTCGTTGAACGGGGTGCCGAAGGTGGTGTCGTACCCCTCGTTCTCCAGCACGATGACGAACACGTGGTGGATGGCGGGCAGGCCGGACCCGGACGAGGCGGCTGAGGTGGTCGACGAGGCGGACGAGGTGGTCGACGAAGTCGGCGGGGGAGTGGTGGTGGTGCCAGACGACGAGGAGCCCGAGGAGCAGCCGGCGCAGAGCAGCACGATCACCGCGATGGCTCCCACCGCCGCCTTCGCCGATCGGGTGGGACCGGCTCCCTGACGGGGTGTCGGCGGCCGGACGTCGGGGGAGGTGGCGGTCATGGGACGATTATTACCCGCCCGGTTGCCCCACCGACGCATCGCTTTCGGTGCCGGCCACCATCGATCCCACCGGGGTGCCCCGGTGCCCCGTGACCCCCTCGGTGGCCGGTACACTCGGGCTGGTTCGTCGAGCTCCGGAGGCCTCACATGAAGGTTGTTGTCGACTTCGACGAGTGCGCAAGCAATGCCGTCTGCATGGGGATCGCTCCCGAGGTGTTCGAGGTCCGCGACGACGGATTCCTCTATGTGCTCAACGAGAATCCCGGGCCCGAGCTGTACGAGCAGGTCCGCCAGGCGGCCAACGGTTGCCCCACCGGCGCCATCACCATCATCGAGGACGAGTAGCCACGGAGTGCCCGGGGACGCCCCGAGGGTTCGCTCCGCCCCGTCACCTACCGGTTACTTCCACGTAGGGAACGCGCGGACCGCACTGTTCAACTGGCTGGTGGCCCGGCAGTCCGGCGGCACCTTCGTGCTGCGCATCGAGGACACCGATGCCGAGCGGGGACGTGAGGAGTGGGTGGACGGGATCATCTCGGCCATGCACTGGCTGGGGATGGATCCCGACGAGGGGCCGTACCGGCAGTCGATGCGCACCGGTCGCTACCACCAGGCTGTCGACGCGTTGTGGGACGGGGGATTTCTCTACGCGTGCGACTGCACCCGCGAGCAGATAGACCTGCGCAACAAGGAGGCCGGCATCCAGACCCCCGGCTACGACGGCTTCTGCCGGGACCGCGGCCTGCCGCCGGGTGACGGGCGGGCGCTCCGGTTCCGTACTCCCGACCAGGGAACGACCGTGGTCCACGACGTGATCCGGGGGGACGTCGAATTTCCCTGCGCGGCCATGGAGGATTTCGTGGCGGTGAAGGCCAGCGGGGCTCCGTTGTTCGTCCTGGCCAATGTGGTGGACGACATCGACATGGCCATCACCCACGTGATCAGAGGGGAGGACCTCCTCCCCACCACTCCCAAAGGGGTGCTGGTCTGGGACGCCCTCCGCTCGATCGGGTGGACGACCGACGACATCTGCGGCAGAGCCGGGCGCCCGACACCACCGTTGCCGGTCTTCGCCCACCTGCCCATGCTGGTCAACCAGCAGCGCAAGAAGCTGTCCAAGCGACGCGACCCGGTGGCCGTCGAGTCGTACCGGGACCAGGGGTACCTTCCCGAGGCGTTCGTCAACTATCTGGGCCTGCTCGGATGGAGCCCACCGGGCGGAGAGGAGATCTTCGACGTCGACCAGATGATCGAATGGTTCCGCCTCGAGGACGTCAATCACTCGCCGGCCTTCTTCGACGTGGCCAAGCTGACCCACATCAACGGGGAGTACATCCGGGCCCTGCCCCTCGAGTCGTTCATCGAGGCCTCGCAACCCTGGCTGACCGGTGACCGCACCCCCTGGGCCGATGCCGATTTCGATGCGGCGGTCTTTGCCGTGCTGGCCCCGCTGGTCCAGGAGCGGGTGTCCACCCTCAGCGAAGTGCCGGGCATGGTCGACTTCATGTTCCTCGACGAGCCGGTGATCGACGACCAGGACTGGACCAAGGCGGTCACCGACAACGAACTGGCCGGCACCATCCTGGCCGGGGCGGTCGAGGCCTACCGGGGCCTGGCCGACGAGTGGACCCGTGACGCCCTCCATGCCGCCACCAAGGCCGTCGGCGACCAGGTGGGCCGCCCGTTGGGGAAGGCCCAGGCGCCGATCAGGGTGGCCATCACCGGTCGACGGGTGGGCCCGCCGCTGTTCGAAGCACTCGAGCTCCTCGGACCCGAGCGGACCCTGGCCCGTCTCACCGGCGCCCTGGCCCGCACCGGCGGGTCGCGGCCGTGAGCCGCCTGGAGCTCTCCATTTCTGTTCCTTCCGCCTGCGCCACCGCCTGTCGGCTCGGGGTGCACTGAACGGCGTGGGGTTGCTCGCCACACTCACCGGGTTGCGGTTTCTCCGGTTCCTCCTGCGACTGATCGCCCTGGTGGTCCTGGTGGTCCTGATCTACCTGGTGGTCACCGCGGTGCAGGTGTGGATGACCGGTCGCCGCTATGAGCCGCGGCATGCCGGCGCCATCGTGGTGATGGGAGCGGCCCAGTACAACGGGGTGCCCTCACCCGATCTGGCCTCCCGGCTCGACGAGGCGAAGCTGCTGTGGCGCCAGCACAACGCCACCGACATCATGGTCACCGGATACAAGGAGCCCGGCGACCGCTACACCGAGGCGGAGGCCTCGGCGCGGTACCTGATGGCCGGCGGGGTTCCCGGCAAGGACATCCTCCAGGCCGGGGGCAGTGACTCGTGGGACAACCTGGCGCTGGCCGCACCTGTGCTCCTGGCCCGGGGTGACGGTACGGTGCTGGTGGTGACCGACCCGTTCCACGAGGACCGCAGCCTGGCCATTGCCTCCGACGTAGGGCTCACTGCCTACCCCACACCGACCAGGACCTCGCCGATCACCGGGTTGTCCACCGTTCCGTACTACGCCAAGGAGACGGTGGGGGTGGCGCTGGGCCGGATCATCGGCTTCGATCACTTGAGCTCGCTGCACGCGTCGCTGGGATGATCCGGTGACCGACGCAGTGTCCGGACTCCCGAGCGCGCAGTCGGGACTCCGATGAACCGGAACGTCCTGTTCATAACCGTCGACCAATGGCGGGGCGACAGCCTCTCCGCGCTCGGCCATCCGGTCGTGACCACTCCCGCCCTCGACCGGCTGGCCGCAGAGGGAACGCTGTTCGCAAACCATTGGGCCAATGCGGCACCGTGCGGACCGTCCCGAGCCTGTCTGTACACGGGTACCTACCTCCACCACAACCGGTCGGTGAACAACGGCACCCCACTCGATGCGCGCTTCACCAACGTGGCCATGCTGGCTCGGGGCGCGGGCTACGACCCGGTGCTGTTCGGGTACACCGATACCAGTCTTGACCCGCGCACCCTTCCCGGAGGAGACCGCCGGCTTCACAGCTACGAGGAAGTGCTGCCCGGGTTCCGGGCCGTCCTCTATGAACCGTGGGAGGCGGGAAGCCGCCAGTGGGGTAAGTGGCTGGCGGCCCAGGGGGTCGAGGTGCCGGACAATCCACACGACCTGTACCGACCGCAGCCGGATTTCCCCGGTGCCGACCAGCACGGTTCGACCTGGGCGCCGGCCCGATTCTCGGCCGAGCAGTCGGAGACCGCGTTCATGGTGGAAGAGCTGACCACCTGGCTGGACCAGAACGGGGACCAGCCCTTCTTCGTGCACGCTGCGTTCATCCGTCCCCATCCTCCGCGTCGCAATCCGGTGGGTTATCACGACCTCTACGACTCCGATGACATTCCCCCCTTCGTTGCCGCTCCCACCAGAGCCGAAGAGGCTGCCGCACATCCGTTCAACCGGGTGGCCATGCAAACGGCGATGACCGGGGCACCCGATGACGAGCGGGAGCGCCGACAGTTGCGGGCCACCTACCACGGCGCCCAAAAGGAGGTCGACGACCAGTTGGCCCGGCTGTTCGAGCATCTGGATCGATCAGGTCTGGCCGACTCGACGCTGGTGATTCTCACCAGCGATCACGGCGAGATGGGTTGCGACCACTGGCTGATCGAGAAGCTCGGCTACTGGGACGAGTCCTACCACGTGCCCCTGATCATTCGCGACCCCGATACGACAGCAGGGGCCGGTCGGGGACGGGTGGTCCGCGCCTTCACCGAGTCGGTGGATGTCCTGCCCACCATCTGTGGATGGCTGGGGATCGAGGTGCCGTTGCAGGCCGACGGTTTTGCCCTGCAGCCATTCATGACCGGCGAGGGAGTCTCCGACGGCGGGTCGCCCGATGGATGGCGGACCGAGGCCCACTGGAGCTGGAACTTCTCCAATCCCGCCAACCGACTGGCCGAGCAGTACTTCGGAGTTCCCATGGCCCACTGCGCCCTCGACGTGGTCCGAGGAGCCCACTTCAAGTACGTGCAGTTCGCCGCTGACGGCGCCGTCCTCCCCCCGTTGTTGTACGACCTGGATGCGGACCCCCACCAGCTCAACGATCTGGCGCACTCCGACCGAGCGTCCGAGATGGGGTGGCAGGCGACTCAGAAGCTGGTGCAGTGGAGGATGCGCAACGACGATCGGACGCTGAGCGGCACCATGTTGACCGCTACCGACGGCATGGTGGTCGCCCGAGACGAATGGCGCTGACCGGCAGGACCGCTGCAGGGGAGTCGGGGGAGTCAGGGCGTCGGAGGTAACTGGGTCGGATCCCGCAATCGTTCCCTCATCCCGGACTGCTCTTTTCCGGTCGCGCCGAGGAGCAGGTCGGGAAGGTCGGCAACCGAGTCGATCAGATGAGTATGGGGAGCCGCGGTCAGTTCGGCCCGCGAGTGGACGCCGCTCAGTACGCCGACGAGCAGCGATGCCCCGGAGCGAGCACCGGAGAGCAGGTCGCTCGAGGTATCACCGACCACGGCCACCTCGGCCACGTCGTCGATGCGCAGCCGCAGGACAGCGGTGAGGATCATGTCGGGCCAGGGGCGTCCCCGGCCGGCATCGGCCGGGGAGAGCACCAGGTCGACGGCGCCTTCCCAGCCGAGTGCGGACACCACCTTGTCGCGGGTGGTCGGTGAGAAGCCGGTAGTCAGACACAGTCGCATCCCCGCGTCGCGCAAGGCGGCCAAGCTCGCTTCGGCCCCGGGCATGGCCGCCACCTCACCCCGCTCCACCGCCTGGTCGAAGGCGGCCTCAAAGGCACGGTTGGCCCGTTCTGCGCGGTGCCGGTCCCCACGGAGAAGCTCGGTGAACACGGTGATCTTGGACTGGCCCATGGTCCGTCGGATGTAGTCGTCCGGTTCGCCCCTCAGATTCCGGGCGGTCAGGCCGACCGAGTCCAGCGCGACCTGGAACGCCTCCTCGACGGCGCCGTCGTCGGCAACCGTGGTGCCGGCCATATCCAGGGTGACCAGCCGGATCGGAGTTGTCATCCGGTCACCCCACGCCAGGTGCCCGGTGCGGGAGCGGGACCATCGTCGAGGCCGAACGTCATCGAGAGTCGATCGTAGCGACGGCGGGCCGGTGCCCGGAGGACTCCCCGGACGGGTCGGTGACCTGATCGATGGCGGTGTACCGGCCATCCTCGGTGGGCTAAATTGGCGGTTCGCCCATTTCGGGGGTGGCGCAACTGGCAGCGCGGCATGATTCTGGTTCATGAGGTTGGAGGTTCGAGCCCTCCCCCCCGAGCGCACGCGTCGTCCTCTGTGGGGGTCGCTGGCACGCCATTCATCGAAACCATCAACACCGCATGGCCGCTCCCATTGGTGCGGTCTTCAGGGTCCCATCGTCTAGAGGCCTAGGACACCACCCTCTCAAGGTGGAGACACGGGTTCGAACCCCGTTGGGACTGCTCGGATTCGGAGGTGTGGTCCGGTGGATCTGCTGGCGTTGGTCTGAGCGCCACGATGTCGATCGTGGTCGCCGGACCAGACTCCTCAACTGGGCGTTCCTTCCTGAACAATCTCAAGAGGGGGAGCAGGGGTCAGGGGCGCTCTCTCCTGCCAGGGCCGGTATCCAAACCTAATGATGAAGATGATGCCAGGTCGGGGATATTGTCTCGGCCCGGTGTTCGGTGGCATCCCTCGGATCCTTGGGAGAACAAACAGATGTCCCTGCCTTCAGACCAGTACTACCGAGACGATCTCGCCCTTGTCCACCACCGTGGCTTCGCTTTTCACGCTGAAGCTTGCGCACCAGGCATCCTGGCCATGTTGGAACCAATTGGGCAAAGACATGGCTTGGTCTTGGAAATCGGATGTGGCAGTGGGCTCCTGACAAAAGAACTTGTCCGAGCAGGCCACCGTGTCGTGGCAAGCGATGCCTCACCGGCCATGCTTCGGCTGGCTCGAATCACGGCGCCAGGAGCACAGGAGATTGTGAGGCTCACGCTTCCTGATGACGCCATCCCAATGGTTGATGCGATCGTCGGAGTTGGACATGCGCTCAACTACTTGCCGGACGCTGGTGCAATTGATCGTGCCTTGTTGTCGCTAGCGAAGTCACTCTTGCCTGGAGGCGTGATTGCCGTCGACATTTGTGACTTGGAATGGGGCACTGCCCATATCCAACAGAACCTGGGGCGCGTGGGAGATGACTGGGCAATCGTCTCCCGCTTCTCACTTCCGTCACCGGATCGGTATGTACGAGACATGACAACGTTCACCCGCAACGAAGACGGTACGTGGCGACGTGACGATGAGCGACATGACAACATTCTGATAGACACATCAAGAATTCCGGCTGTGCTCGCCTCCGAGGGCCTCCAGGTCGAGGTGCACTCCTCCTTCGGATCTGAGGAGCTGCCGGCCGGTCTTCGCACGATCATTGGTCATCGCCCGGCATAGGGCGCTCTGGCAACTTCTCCAGACGCCCACAAGGCCGATCAGCCACGGTCGATAACCGCCCCGCTCCCGGAGGAGGGCATCCTCGCCGGGCACGGCCAGGCTCAGGACGACCGGGCGTGTCGAAGCTGCCAGACCCGCACACTCACATAGCCGGAGGCCAAACACAGAACGTACGCACCCAACCCGATCACAGCGCCAGCCATGTTGACCCCCGGGACGATCGTGTGGACGTCAGCCAACCAGCCGCCAGCCATCCCGAGAAGCAGAAACAGTCCACACATCCTCAGCGACCCACCGAAGCTGATCTCACCCAACAGCTGGTCGATCATTCGCCGAGCGGGTGCTCCGACGGAATCCGTATTTGGGTTCGTCTCCACCGCCGAATCCGCCACACCTATGCAATCGGCAGTTGCAATGGTCTCCTTAAGCCATTCTCCCCGGGCCCAAGACCGCCTGAGAGTGCCCGACTCCTGCCGTTGGGGCATCCTGTCGGGGAGCCGCCGTCTCTGCAGTTCCTGGCTCAACACGTGGCTGGCTCTTCCTCCACCAGGTACTGAGGGCTGGCGGGAGTCTCTCCGCGGATTGGGGAGTCGAACATATTGATCCGCAACTCGTCATCCACCCCAGCACTTCAGGTTTGGCGGTGAGATGATGAGTTCGTAGGAGGCTCGAATGGCGAACGAATCTGGGGACGACATAGCCAACCGTCACCTTCGTATCTGTCGGACATTTGGTGACGAAGTCGGAGTCGTCGGTGACCAGTGGCACGCCCAATCGCCGTGCACCGACTGGGACGCCAGAGGCGTCTTGGAACACGTAATCGGCTTTCACGACATGCTACTTCTCAGACCTTTTGACGCTAAGCCACAGCGCCCGAAAGACGATCCGACGGGTCGCTGGGAAACCACACTGGAAGCGCTCGATCGACTGTTCAGGCGTCCGGGCCTTTTTGACGGAGTTGTCGATGTCCCAGCAGTCGGTAACAATCCGCCATCGCGGATCGACGCCACTCGGCTCGTTCCACTGTTGAGCTTGGATGTCCTGGTCCACACATGGGACCTGTCTCAGGCAGCAGGTCACGAGATTGTCCTTGACCCTGAAATGTGCGCAATGTTTCTGAGCGGACTTCCTACTGAGAAGACGGCGCTATCTAAAACCGGCATGTATGAGCCCGTATGGGAAGTACCAGCCGACTCAGATTCGCAGACCAAACTCCTGGCCCTCTTGGGGCGCAATCCAGACTGGAGCCGGTAAGCCGCAGGTGGCGATAACCACCGCTGATCCGGCGAAAGGAGACGGTCCCGAGTAGCAGCAGGGCTTGGACAGTAGGCTGCGACCGTCGACTGATCGAGGAGACGCAATGAGCGCAGAAGGCTGGTTCGTGGATCCATTTGGCATTCACGAAGCCCGTTGGATTTCGGACGGCATCCCTACTGCTCTCGTTCGGGACGGCAGGGTCGAGTCACAGGATCCGCCACACCAGATCGACTATTCCGGTCCCTTCGAACATCTGGCTGAGGGCCACTCAGATAGCCACGACATGCAACGGGCCGACGACGCGGAGAGGGTTCAGCCCGACTACGGCCAGGCTGGAATGAGCGCGATCACCACCTACTTTCCTCCGAGCCCCTAGCTCTCAGGAGCGGCGAGTTCTCCCGCGTGCCCCCGCACGTCGTCCACCTGTCACGGCCTACCCTGCCCGCCGACACACTCGTCGCTAGCGACGACCCGCTCCCAACGCAGATAGCCGACCCTGAGCGGTGTTGTCGGACTGGGCGCTCGTTTAGGAATGTCCTGTCCAGGCGTACACTTCAACTTGTGAGGATCCCAATTGCCTGCACTCTTCAACCGAGCGATGCCGGGTCTCAACTCAGCGAGTGGCAGGAGTTGCTCCGCCGAGTCATGGATTGCGCTGAGCGTGTCTCACCTAATCGACTTGAACTCGGTCTCATGCCCGATGCCGACATTGGTTCTGTCATCAGCCTCGCTCAGCGTGAGGCTGCATGCTGCGCCTTCTTCTCATTCGCTATTGAGATTCAGGCAGATCGTCTCGTTCTAGCAGTCGAAGTCCCGAATGACGCTGTCGAGATTCTCGATCAGCTCGCCTCCAACGCCGCCACGTAGCCATCACCGGCCATTTCGGACCGCCCACGACCGGGTGGTATCGGGCACCCTCCGAGGACAGTCCGGATTGGTGATGCAACTCGAAACGGACCGGTGCAACACTTGATCTGTGTCGAGCCTCCTCCACACTCGTTTCGGGCTTCCGATGAAAGTCGTGACAGTGACATTCATCGGGACGCAGCGGGATGCTCGACCTCCTCGGCGTCAAGACCTAGCCCTCAGAAGGTTGGCGTCGTCACAGGAGTCGCATCTCCGTGCTGGCCCTACCCCACAAACAAGGGCATCGAAAACGAGTCGGTGAGGGTCGTTGCGACTCGTGCTGGCCAGACTCTCGCCAGCCAGACTGTCCGGGGCGACCACGTCTACCGAATCACGCTTGGGCCAGGCAGCTACGTCGTTTCCACCCTGTATTCGCGTCCGATGTCAGTAACGATCGCCATCGGTCGAACGGTGAAAGTCGATCTGCCAGACGACTGCATCTAGCTCAAGACCGATGAGGGCTCGGTGTCCCGCCCAAGCTGAGTTGTGGGTCACCCAGTGACAAAGGAAACCGGCACGTCGTAGTGCTCACACCACTGTGCCGTGTTCAGCGCTTTGAAGTCCTGCTCGATGACGGTTGCCCGATCCCGAGCTTCTTTCACGGTCCTGGTCACCTCAAGGACACGCTTCTCTCCATTGCCATTGTGGACTACAACTGAAGGCCCCGGACCCGAAGTGGGGTCGTAGCGGCTATTCGTTGTGGTCTTGCCCACCGCCATGTTCCGAATAAAGGCTCCCCAGTTGATCTTTGTCTTTTCGACACCAAACTGGAGTGTGCCCGCCACGGCAGCATCTTACGCCGGTAAACCTCCATCGCCGACTGTCATCAACGTGCCGGTCGGTGGCATCCTGGGTGATCCCCTGAACTCGCAGGGGATCGGGGGCACGTCAGTCGTGGTTTCGGTTAGCTGGCCCACCCGGACTCTGGCACGTATGACCGATGGATTGTTGCCGGAGTAAGAAACAACATCCTGCAAGGAGCAACCACTACTTGACGGTGCCACATCCCCTTCGGGATTACGCAGGCCTGGCCCTGTCTGAAGCGCAGGATGTGCTCTTCGGTCTCTTCGAAATCCGCTCGCATGAACACGTCAATGGCGCCTTCGAGGAGATACAGCAGTTCGTCCTGTTCGGGATGCATTTCCCACTCGTCTCGGACACCAGGCGACTCAACCGTGAGCACACCAACCTGTCGACCATCCAGCTGTGCCTCCAGAAGGTCAACCGATGGAGTGGCGCGAGCCACGGTCTCAGGATCAGATGCACCCATGCACTCAGAGTGTATATATCAACTCAACCGCCGTTTTGAAGGGCCCGGATCCGGTGCTCGGGGTCGCTTTGCCCGAGAGCCGCGAATGTCAGGATATGGATGTGGACCAGAATGATGAAGTTGTCGGATCGACCGCAGGCGGAACCGCCATAATCATTGCTCGGCAAGGCCACATTCCTGAGGTACAACGAATGCTCTCGGCTGCCTTTCACCGAGCAGCTGCCCTTGGATACCTGCAATGGTGGGATCCCTTCCCACTGGCAGTGCTCGAAGACTCGGTGCTTCGTTGCGAAACCTATGTCGCAGTCGACCGTGGAGTAGTGCTTGGAACATTCGCCCTGTCCTGGGAAGATCCGATGTTCTGGGGTGAGCACCCGCCTGATTCTGGTTACGTACATCGACTTTGCACCAATCCCGAGGTCGCTCGCCAGGGCTTCGGGGTCGAAATGCTCACCTGGGCGGATATGACAGCTGCCAACCGAGGTCGAGACTGGCTACGGCTCGATACCCCAGCCTCGAACGGTCGTCTTCGGAGCTATTACGAGACGCTGGGATTCCGCTCAAAGGGAGAGATTGACGTGGCGCTCAGCGGTCCGACTGGCGAATCCGAGATCTGGCACGCTGCGCTATACGAGCGAAGGACTCAGACCAATGGATGATTTGATCCACGGCAATGTCCGACGGATCCTCAGCACGTTGTCATTGATCGGGATAGCCCTCGTGGCGTGAAGCCCAGGGACAGCTCTTAGGGACCGATCTCCATGTCCCCGTCGATGGGGTGAGCGCCGAGCTACTTGCGAACTCGACCAGACACGGATCACCGGAGGTGTCACTCGCTGCCGCCGCGTGGCACTGCACAGTTGAATGGCTCTGTGCCTCACGTGCCTCAGGGCCGTCTCCAGTCATTCGCATCCGTACATGGCGCTGTACGGGCTCCTCGACGAACCGCCACGACAGCTCGGCAAGCACCAAGGTGAGCCCAATCACGACTGCCGCCTGGGGGATGGGGGCCAGACGAGCGGACCACATGGTCAGCGGGAAGCTCCATAAATAGACTGCGTATGACCGTCGACCGAGCCAACGCAACGGACGCCATCCGATCCAGGTACCGGGACCCGTGCCCCGACAGAGAACACATACGACGATCGCCGCGGCGGCAGCAGCAGTCATAAGCATTCCGCCGTGGTCCGCAAACCACCCGTGCTCGTTGAGGTGGCGACTGGCAAATGCCAGTATCAACACACCAGCGAAACCCAGAGCTGTGGCGATCCGCTTCGGTATGCGTAGGAACCCATGCGCCCAGTACATCGCCAGCAGCGAACCCAAGAGCAGCTGCTGGGCTCTCGATTCGGTTCCGTAATAGGACCACGCATAGCCGTTGGCCGGCGATTGAAAAGCCGACACGATCGCCGAGAGCACGATGAGTCCCCCTGTTACACCGAGCATGGTTTGCAGACGAGTTCGCCTGAGCACCAGGAGAAGCACCACGGGCCAAACCAGATAGAACTGCTCTTCGACGGAGAGCGACCACAAGTGACCGAAGGCCAAGGGAAGCGGGGTACCTGTAGCGGCTAGCCAGTTGTACCCGTAGAGCATGACGGCAACCAGCCCACGGAGGTTGACCCAGGCCGGCACCGAGGCAGCGTTGGAAGGGTGGCCGACCGACGTGTTGAAAATCCCGCTGCTGCCGGACACGGCCCAGACCAGAGCCCTCACGATCAAGAGGACAAGGAGCGCAGGCCCGAGGCGAGCGACACGACGCACCCAGAATCGTCGGAGCTCCCCCATAAGTGCCCGGGCCGACCTCTGAGACA
The DNA here is from genome assembly GCA_963734395.1 of uncultured Acidimicrobiaceae bacterium. Taxonomy (GTDB): domain Bacteria; phylum Actinomycetota; class Acidimicrobiia; order Acidimicrobiales; family RAAP-2; genus Bog-756. The sequence continues at coordinate 433,915 of CAVTGY010000002.1, forward strand.
CCTTGGGGCGCAGCATGAGTGAGGTCACAAGAAATCCCGAGAGCACGAAGAAGACATCCACGCCGATCGTCCCGCCCGGAACAACGGAAACGGTCAAAGGCAAGTGATAGGCGACTACCAACGCAACGGCCATGCCCCGCAGGCCGTCGATGGCCCCGATGCGTTGCGACGGAAGCTCGCTGGGATCGCAGCGTCCTCCCTGGTATTGAACGCCAGATGAATCCTGGCAAGGAGCGTCGGAAGATGGTGACGGCGTGAGCAGAGACATCAGATCGATATGGGTATCAAAGCGCGCCGGGTGTTCCTGCACGCACTTGGTCAACTAGTCAGGACCTCCGAAAATATGCCCAAGCTCTAGTCTGGTTGAACCAGTTAAACGGCACCTGTGATGAATCTGAACTATCCGTCACAAATGGCCTCGCTGGCAGTGAGTTACCAGCTAAACACACCGGTCGATAACGTGCCCCGAGCCGGTGGTAGGGGTCACCTGCTCTTGGCGCTGACCGACTACTCAGGTGATCGTGAACCCTGCGGGTGGATGGTCTCTCCTCGGGCCAGCATCTCCACAAACTGCTCGATTCGCTTTGCTCGGGTCTCCAACTTCTTGGCGCTTCCGATCCGGTGAAGGATAGAGTACCGGTTCGCACTTGAGAGCTCCTGAAACATTGCATGAGCACGGGGATTGGCTATCAAGGCGTTCGTCAGGTCCTCTGGGACCTCTGCGCTCGCTTGTCCGGCGTAGGCGGCCTTCCAACGGCCATCGGCCTTTGCCTGCCGAACCTCGTTTTCCCCTGATCGATGCATTCGACCCGATGCGCTCAACCTCACCGCGATGGCGACGTTCCGTTGAGACCAGGGGCTCCGAGTGTTTCGAGGAGTGAATCGTCTCCGGAAGGTCGTGTTGTCACGACGCCCGAGCTGCCCATCGATCCAGCCAAAGCAGATCGCCTCTTGGAGTGCCTCGTCATAGGAGAGGGTTGTCGGATGCGTCGTACCCTTCTTAGCCAGGACAAGCCTTACGCCTTGTGACTTGGAGTGATGACGACTCAGCCAGCTACGCCATTCGGACCCATCAGCGACCAACAGCTCTGGAAGATCCACAGCGTCAGGGTATCCAGTGTCGGTCAATAGCCGCCGCCGAGCCGGATCTGGGGTACCCAGAACCATCCCGGTATCGGCAATCGGAGGGGTCTACCCCGTCGAGAAGACCTCGAAGAGGCGAGTATCTGGTTGGCCTTCCACAAGGCCCGACAGGTGCTCGTCGAGCAGTGGGCGGATGATCCCCGCCGCGGCCATGGCCTCGGCCTCCGAATCCCACAACACAAAGACGCCACCTTGCCCATTGCTCTCATCGCCGAAAATGGTGACACTCGCACAACCCGGTTGGGCTGCGATGAGGGGGGCCAGATGGTCAGCAAGTGCCTGGGCATCGGCGCGCTTCCCCGCACCAAGCGAGTACCTGACAAGTCGTGCGTACATGAGGTGAACCTCCCGTCGGTAGATTCGAGTGCAGACTAACAACCCTCGCCCCGTCGCCGTATGCGACGGCAAGGCCCGGAAGTGGATCCGGCCATTCACTTAGGCGTCCACAAGCGCCACAGCCTTGTGGTTATTGGCTTCAAGGTACCGGCGGGCCATGAGGAGAGCGGCGATACCGTCGCCCACCGCCGAACCCAGTTGCTTGGTCGACCCCGAACGGACGTCGCCGGCGGCGAACACGCCGGCGACGTTGGTTTCCATGGTGGGACTGGTTACGAGAAATCCTCCGGCGTCGCGCTCGACGGCATCACCGAGAAAGCCATTGTTGGGCCGGAGGCCGATGAATACGAAGGCGGCGGCGGCAGGGAACCGGCGGATTCCGCCGCTGCTTCGATCTCGAACCACGACCGCGGAGAATCTGTTCCGCTCGCCCTCTAGCTCAACGATATCCACGTCCGTATGAATGTCGAACTTGGGATCAGACCGCACCCGCTCCTGGAGGAGCGGCGAGGCGGAGAGGCCAGAGCGCGGCAAGCACCCGTACCCGATTGGCGAACTCGGAGAGGTGTAGCCCCTCCTCCAAGGCTGAGTTGCCGCCTCCGATGACGATCACTTCGTCGGCTCCCTTGTAAAAGGGCCCATCACAGGTGGCGCAGAAGTGGATGCCGGCACCGATGAGTTCCTCCTCCCCGGGTACCTCGAGTCGTCGATACGTCGACCCCGTAGCCACGATCACGGCGTGCGAGGCGAGCTGCTGGCCAGACGACAAAGACGTCACAAGGTCTTGACCGTCGTGCTCCACGGCGGTTACCGACACAGCCGATAGGAGTTCCACCCCGTAGCGACTCGCCTGGGCGACGAAGCGGTCGCTCAGTTCGGCGCCCGAGATCCCGTCAGGGAATCCTGGGTAGTTATCGATTCGGTCACTGATCCCGGCCTGGCCGCCGAGGGCGTTGGCGTCGACGACGATGGCGTCGATGCCTTCCCGAGCGGCGTAGATGGCGGCCGCCAACCCGGCAGGTCCGCCCCCGATGATGACGAGGTCATACGCGGACCGATCGGCCTCGACTGCCAGACCGATGTGAGCGGCCAGGGCCTCGTCACTCGGGTTCACTTCGTAAGTTCCGTCCCCAAACTCGACCATGGGAATGATTTGCCCGCCACCCTGCAGCTCTTTGAGGCGCTCGATCGCCTCGGGCTCCTCTTCGATGTCGACATGGTCGTATGGGACCCGGTGGGCGGCAAGGAACCTCTTCACTCGCTTGCAATGGGGACACCACGGGGCCCCGTATACGGTGATAGTTGAGTCGCCGACAGAGGTCATCGTCCGACTTTAGGGGCGGGTCGCCTCGTTGGAGCGGACCATTGGAACTGCCAACCGAGCGGGGCAATTCTCAGCGTAGGGGAGTCCCCAAGGTTGAGGTCAGTGAGCAGACCGCAAGCGCCTCGGTCGATAACGCCGCCGAATTGTCGTGGGTCACCGACAGACAAAGGCACCCATGGAACTCGATAGTCGAAAGGCCTCTTCTGACTCCACCACGGCTCCCACCTGACGCTGGCATTCTTCGACCACCCGATCCCATGTGGTCCATGAAATGACTTGGCCCTCGTAGGTGTCGCTCACACTCCTGAGATAGTCGCCCAGAGCGTGAGCGTCGGTGACCTCGACGACGCTGTCGGGGCAGTCGACCCTCTCGACTTCGTCGAAGACCACACGTAGCTGATCGGCGCCATTCTCCAGGTTGAAAGCCTCGGAGGACCGACGCCACCTCCAGGCATGGCCGACGACGTCCTCCACCATCCGGAGGAGTTCCTCCATATTCCGCTCGCCATTGGTCACGGCGATGCAACGTCCCGACGCCCGTAGAACCCTTCGCAGTTCCGAGACGGCCTTGTTGCGTTCGACGACGTGGTAGAGCATGTGCGCGGCTAACACAAAGTCGAACGAGCCGTTTGCAAATGGGAGGGCGATGGCATGTCCGGCCACCAAGGGGCCCCGCGCACGCTCCCGGGCCGAAGCAAGCATGCCCATCGACAGGTCGAGCCCGACGCCGTCCAGATATTCGAGGTAGGCCCCGTTTCCACAGCCCACTTCGAGCACGTATTCTCCTCCACGTAATCGAGCAAGGTCCAGCAGCCAGGAGAGGAGCGAGAACGGCGGCCGACGAGGACTGATCGTCCACAGCCGTTGCCGGGCTGCCAGGTTGTCCTCGGTGGCGTACTGGCTTGGCCCGACGTGCACGGACCAATCATCGCGCCACCACGGCATCGGTGGTTGTTGAACACCGCCTGGCACTATTTGGACCAATGCCCGGGCGACCCTCAACGATGGGTTCGCCGAAGCCGGCTACAGACGAAGCCTGATCCCTTTGACCACGGCACCATGATCCTTTTAGATTGTCCGCAGGGATCCGGTGATGGCCAACGATGCATTCCCTGTGCGTGACGCGGGTCCACCACCCGACGACACGCGAGCGCCTGGAAAAGGAGAGCGCTCAAAAGGGTGGCGTCGTCGAACGTGGCGCCGAACTGTCATAGAAATCCTGGTCCTAGGGGCGTTGATCGCTTTTGGGTGGTTCGAGCGCACCACCGTCAGCCAATCAGTCGGGGTTGTGGGGCGAGCAGAGTGGGGCTGGCTGCTAGGTGCTGCTGCGTTTGAACTCCTGTCGATGATGGCCTTCGCCCGGACCCAACGAATTGTCCTACGAGCAGCGGGCGTTCACGCAACGATCCCGTCGATGGCCGCCACAGCGCTCGCCGGGAATGCCATCTCCGTCTCGCTTCCTCTGATCGGTCCAGGAGCCGGGAGTGTCTTTACCTACAGTCGATTTCGTCAGGTGGCCGACGACCCAGCGCCAGCCGGCTGGACGCTGCTGATCTCTGGATTGATCTCCAATCTGGTGTGGGTTCTTCTCATCGCTATCGGAGCGACACTCTCAGACAATCCCGCAGCCATCCTCAGCGGCGTGGTCGGAGGCGCTGGCGTAGTGGTCGTCATGATCATTGGAGTAGTGGCTCTGCATCGACCGCGTTCGCGGACATCGATCGTTCCACTGGGGGTACGACTCATTCGCATCTCACAGCGAATGAGAGGTCGTCCGGTTGGTGACGCTGAGGACGTGGCGCAGCATGCGGTCGACGCACTGTCCGCATTTCGGATGCGTCCACGCGAATGGGTACAGACCGTTGGCCTGTCCTTCGTCAACTGGCTCGCCAGTGTGGGGTGTCTGGTGGCCTCAATTCTCGCCGTTGGAGGCAGTGTGCCGTGGACAAAAGTCATCCTTATCTATTGCGCCGGCGCCACGGTGAGCAGCTTCAACCTGACACCAGGTGGCCTAGGGGTGACGGAGGCGGTGCTCACAGCGGGGCTCGTCGCTACGGGATTGAGACCGGCAGAGGCGCTCGGGTCCGTGTTGGTGTTCCGGCTGGTTAGCTTCTGGCTGGTCACCCTGGTCGGCTGGATCATCTATTCCGAGCTTCGACGGAAGAAGGCTCGGCGTGAAGCGCAGACTTGATGGCAGTGTGCGATCGGAAGACCTGTGTCCGCAGTGTCTGGATGGACGGTCAGGCCGAACCCAGGTCCAGATACCCGAGGATCTCCGTCTCACAGGCAACTTGGGCCCCGGATCATCTGAATCCATATGTTCCCCGAGATCAAGAGGTCAATCCCGCAAACGTCAGTCCGAGGACACGATAGCCGTGACTGATTTTCGACCAAGCCCCGAGACGTCGGCGAGTTAACGAATCGACGCGCCGGCCCCCTGACCCGGTCGCCGACAGTGGGGTCACACTTCCATGCAAACTGTTGGGGGTGTACGTTTTGGCTTTGTGCCGATGTATATCGATCGACATGATGCTCCGGGAACGTCGCCTGAGCAACTGGCTGCCGCACACCTGCTGGACGTGGAGGTGCAAGGCAAACACAGTGTGAGATATCACACCTACTGGTTCGATCCGGAGAATGGATCAGTGTTTTGTCTCGCTGAAGGGCCGAACAAGCAAGCGGTCGTGGCCGTGCATGAAGAGTCGCATGGAATGGTGGCGAGCACCGTATTGGAGTTCGACGCGCGGACACCTCTCAACGCCTTCATGGGGTCCGTACCGGACCATCCTGTGGGCACTGCGTACACCGCGCCAGCCATGCGAGCCATTGTGTTCACGGATATTTGTGGCTCAGTTGCTCAAACACATCAACTCGGCGATGAGGGTCACATGGAGTTGCTCGGTGAACACAATTCGATTGTTCGGGACGAGCTCGCTGCCAATCACGGTCGCGAGGTCAAGCACACCGGTGACGGGATAATGGCAGCCTTCAACTCCGTTGTATCCGCTGCCGCCTTTTCGGTAGCCGTCCAACGACGTATTCATCAACGCAACGCGGAGGCCCATATACCCCTGCAGATCAGTATTGGCATTAGCGCAGGTGAACCCGTCACCGATGACAGTGACGATCTGTTTGGTGCCGCAGTCCAACTCGCTGCTCGGCTTTGTGCCGCCGCATCCGACGGCGACATTGCCGTGTCGGTGGCCGTTCGTGAACTCTGCATGGGTAAATCGTTCCGATTTGATGACCGAGGCGAACACAGTTTGAAAGGCCTGCCAGAGCCCATCCACGTATACGGGATCGACTGGACCGATTGATGTGGCGGACTCCATCAACGCTGGGAGGTAAATTCGCTCGATTTTCAGGCACATACAGAACGCGCATACAGGGCAGTGGGTTGGTCAGAACAGCTAGCGCCCACCGGCGATTTGTTGGGTAGTGTTCGCCAGGGGACCGTGGTGACGTCCGGGGAGACGCACTCGGCCGGCTGGATTCTGAGGCCAGGAGTGTTCGATGTTCCTGCGGTTTCGTGCAGTCTTATCGGTGTTCCGGGCTGCGTTCGAGAACCCTGTGTTGCGCAGAGTCGGTTTCGCCTACGCCCTGTTTGGGGCAGCTGAGTTTGGTGTCTGGATAACGCTGTTGGTCTTTGCCTACGGTCACGGCGGACCGAACGCGGGCATGCTGATGGTTCTGGTTCAGCTCATACCGTGCATCGCCCTCGGCCCGTTCCTGGGCGCTCTTGCCGATCGCCGACGTCCGAGCCGTGTGTTGTGCGTCGGTTACGGGCTGCAGGCGCTTTCGATGGGAGCTGTGGTCGTCGCCATCGGTCTCGGTGCGCCGGCGGTCCTGGTTTTTGTCCTAGCACCGCTCACCTCGCTGAGCTTCACGGTGACACGGCCGCCACAAGCCGCGCTCCTGCCCGCTATCGTTCGAACGCCAGATGAGCTGACCGCGGCCAACGTGATGACAGGCTGGACAGATGCCGCCGCCGCCCTGTTAGGCCCCGTGGTGGCTGGCATCTTCCTCGTGTGGCGAGGTCCAGGGCTGGCGGTAGCGGCAATGGCAGGCATGACGGTCATCTCCACTTTTCTGGTGCAGCGCGTGGTCGGACCTGCTGCTGCCATTTCGTCCGATGTCGTCCAAAACGACGAGGAAAGCGACGGCGAAAAGGACAGCGATGCTGTAGGTCTGATGTCAGAGATGGGACGAACCTTGGCCTCCATCAGAATGGGCGCAGGCTCAAACCTTCTGGTGACCGTGCGCAACCCGCAGATCAGGGTTCTCCTTGCGTTGCACACCTTCTATTTCATGCTCATCGGTGCCCTCGACTTGCTCTGTGTCATCCTTGCCGTCGACTACCTGCACATGGGGCCGGGCGGCCCGGGATTCCTGAACGCCGCACTCGGCGGAGGCGCACTGCTCGCCGGGTTCGTCACTGCCTTTCTCGTCGGTCGGCGCCATCTCGCGAACACGCTCACCGTCACGCTCTCGATTGCGGTGGTGGCACTCGCGTTGATCGGTGCGATCCCCAGAGTGGCTCCCGCCATCCTTCTGATCGGTATTGTGGGTCTGGCGGGTGCTGTCTTCGACGTCACCGGTCGGACTCTTCTGCAACGGTCGGCTCCCTCCGACGCGATCGCCGGGTCGTTCTCGATCCTTGAAGCCCTCATGGACTCTGGCCTCGCCTTGGGTGCCGTCCTGGTTCGTGTCGCGATCGCAATCGGTGGCCTGAAAGCAGCACTTTTCGCCCCGGCCGTCGTAGCCCTCTTGCTGGTTACCGGGCTGTGGCGCCGGATCCAGAAGATCGATGCTTCTGCGACAGTGCCGCAGGTCGAGATCCAACTGCTGCGCTCGATCCCCATCTTTGCCGCTCTTCCAGCCCCTTCGATTGAGGGAATAGCGCGGGACCTGGAGCCGCTCACGGTGTCGCAAGGAACCGTCGTGATCAAAGAGGGCGATCGCGGCGACTGCTACTACGCCGTTTCTGACGGAGAGCTGGCAATTTCGCGTGATAGCCAGCTCCTCCAAATGGTGTCGCGAGGTGACGGGTTCGGTGAGATAGCACTGATCCGAAACGTTCCTCGACAGGCAACGGTGACCGCAGCTACTGAGGCCTCGCTCTACACACTCGATAGGGAGCTTTTCGTTCAGACGGTGACCGGCCATGCGACGGCGATATCGGCAGTGAGGAGGATCATTACCAGGCATCTGGGCGACGACGATGCGGAATGATCAGGTAGCGGTCACCTCAGCGAGCACATAATGCCGGATACCGCTCGGTTACGGGTGCCCACTCGTGTAAACGCCGGAGTGTGGCAATTCGATGGGAGGAGCCGTCAGGATCGCTGGGCCGACGACCGGGCGTGGACCGTGTCGTGGATGAGCATGAACCGCATCGACCAGTACCCAGGTCGTGGCTCGGGAAGGTCGTGCCGGGACCACAAGAACCCGGCCAGCGTCACGGCGGCGGCGGCGAGCCAGACGATCGCCCCCACGGCCAGGACCCACGGCGTGGATCCCAACAACATCACGATGAGCCCCGCGATGGCGACGGCCAGCCCGACGTACCCCACTCGGAGGGCCCAGACAGCCACACCCCAGTGTCCGTTGTTTTGCAGCTCCGGCGGCTCGTCCACGTCAGACATTGTCCCATATTGCGGCGACAGGCGAGGACGCTCAAGAACGCCCTCGACCTTGTCGATCATATAGCGGTACCCAAATTCTGGGGTCCAGACTCTGGCGGTCACGGTGGACGAGATTCTGTCCGGGCAGTCACTGTGAGATTCGCGGGCCGATCGAGGCAGAGGAGGCGAACATGAACAACGTACCGGCCTACCTGCCGGTCATCGGTACCGTCCACGCCGCGCTTGGCTGCGTGACCGACGCGACAGGCCGCACGGTCTGCACCGGCGCGTCGGCTGGGCTCTTCGCGGGTCTGGGCGTCCTTTTGTTCGTTTACCTGGCGATCTTCGTCCTCGGCATCCTCGCTGCGGTAAAGGTGGTGACCAAGGCGGGCTACTCGGGCTGGTGGGTGTTGATCACAATCATTCCTCTAGTTGGAACGGTATTCGTCTTCATCTTCGCCTTCTCAACCTGGCCGGTTACCAAGGAGGTGCAGATGCTACGAGCACAGCTGGCAGGGAACCGGGGCTACGGGCGATATGGGGGCAATGGGGGATCTGGGGGCATGCCCACTGGTGGGCCGGGACAAAGGGGACCGTATTCCGGGGGCTCCACTCCGACTGACCCGGCCTCGACAACACCTGAATCCACCCCCGGCGAGGAGGCCATGCTGCCTACCTTCGGGGAGTTCATCGCGGGGGGGACGGTGTCTACGGTGGCCCCCTTCGACCGGTCAGCAGCCGGTACGCCACCGTCGACCGCGCTCCCGCCGGCCGGGTGGTTTCCGGCCCCCGGAGGTGCGCTGGGACAGCTCCGCTACTGGGACGGCTCCACCTGGACCGACCAGTTCCGCGCGCCATAGTCGGCGGCGCACGGACCAACGTGTCATCGGTTACTTAGAAGCACCAGTTAATGGAGCCAACGCTGAACGAGGCCAGGAAGCCCGTCCCTAGAGCACAGGCCAGCCCGAAGATTGACAACAGGATGATGCCCGATCCGACTGGTTGTTGGGAATGCCGTGTACGTATGCGGGTCACGACTGCGGCGATCAGGCAAGCGAGCGCCAAGACGATGAAGAGCAAGGGCAGGTAGATCCCAAGCGCAGTTTGATCCCAAGTAAGCGGAGCGTTGCACTGCGTCGCGTTCTGGCCCGCCCTCTCGCCCCAATCGGCGGTTAACAAGTTGACAGGGATGGACACGAGAACAAGAGCAGCCAGCACCATCAACGCCCGGATGCGGTTGGGGTGTGGCTGGTGTGTGCCAGGTCCGGTGCTCGACACGTTTGGGACCATGAGCGCCTGATGGACAGTCCACCGACTGCCGTCCCACCATCGGATCGTCCGATCCCCTACTGGATCCGGGTACCAGCCAGGTGGCGGGCCGATCGGCGACTCGGGCACGAGCCGAAGCCTAGGGACGCTTCCGGGCGGGAGGTGGGACTGACAGAGGAGCTAGGCAGACACCTCTGGTGATGCATCCCCGATGGACTGCGACGCGTCCCGCGGGAACGAAGACTCGTCGACGTCGAGACTCCCCACGGCCAGGGGCACCTACCGATCTGGACTGAGAGGTCGGTCCGGGCCCAGGGAAGTGGGCATGTGCCATACTCGGAAAATGATCGGGTCCCCGACGCGAGACCGAGATGCCGGTCACTCGCTCTGACAGGCCCGACCTTTACTTTGAGGTGTCGGGGTCCGGGCCTCGGCTGCTTTACGTCAACGGGTCCGGCTCCACCCTTGATGATGCCGGACTGATCACCGGGTTGCTGGCCTCGAAGTTCGAGGTGCTGGCCTATGACTATCGGGGCCTGGGTAGGAGCGGTGAGGTCACTGGCGGGTACACCATGTCCGACTGTGCCACCGACGCCGTTTCCGTGATGGATGCCGCCGGCTGGCCCACGTCCCTGGTGGTCGGGATGAGCTTCGGCGGAATGGTAGCCCTCGAGTTGGTCGTGTCCCACCCCGAGCGCGTCGACCGCCTGGCCTTGCTGTGCACCTCGACAGGAGGCCCGGGCGGCTCGTCCTTCCCGTTAGAAGAGTTGGACGGCCTTGACCCGGCCACTCGCCAGGCCCGGCGCCGGACCCTCATGGACACGAGGTTCGATTCTGCCTGGCTGGACTCCCACCCCGACGATCGTCGCTTGGTGGCCGTGATTGAGTCCCGTGCTTCGGGTCGAGATCCAGATCAGCCAGGGATCCAGGAGCAGTTGAAGGCCCGGAGCAACCACGACACCTGGGACCGGTTGGCCACCATCACCTGCCCCACATTCATCGGATGCGGGCGCTACGACGGGATCGCCCCGCTCCAGAACAGCGAGGCCATGGCATCGGCCATCACCGGCGCCGAGCTGCACGTCTACCCGGGGGGCCACGGCTTCTTGTCCCAGGCGCCCGAGAGCTTCGATGACGTCACCAGGTTCCTGCTGACCGCTCCGGTGGCGTAGTGGGACAGGCGATCGGGGACTCCCTACCGCTGGCCATCGGCGTTGCCATCAGCCCAATTCCGATCATCGCCATCATCCTGATGCTTCTTTCAAAGCGGGCGGGCGTCAACGGTGCCTCGTTCCTGATCGGATGGTTCATTGGGATTGCGGTCGTACTCTCGGTTGTCGTTGCCGTGTCCGGTACGGCGACGCTTGGTCCTTCCTCCAATCCGACGACCGGCGTCTCCTGGGTAAAGGTCGGTCTCGGCATCCTGCTGCTCACCGTGGGACTCCGCGAGTGGCGAAAGCGCCCCAAGGGCGGCGAGGCGCCCACTCTTCCGAAATGGTTGACAAGCATCGAGAGCATCACGCCGCCCAGGGCCGGCGGCCTTGGCGTCCTGCTGTCGGCCCTCAACCCCAAGAACCTCATACTGCTGGTAGGTGGGGGCATTGCCATCGCCCAGGGGGCGGCAACCACCGGCGAGAAGGCGGTGGCGATGGTCGTGTTCATTGTCATTGCCGTCAGCACGGTGGCGCTCCCGGTGATCCTCAAACTGACCATGGGCCAACGGGCGGAATCAATCCTCGACGCACTGGACAGGTGGCTGAAGGCCAACAACGCCACCGTTATGGCAGTCCTCATGTTGGTGATCGGATTCGTTCTGATCGGGAAGGGAATCGGCGGATTCCACTGATCCGTTCTCGAGAACGGATCAGTGCGTATGTCGGTGCACACCCAATTGCCCCGAACGTCCCGATGGGTATCGGTCAATACCTGACCGACTTCCCCCAATTGGGTCACCCCGGACGACGGGACCATATGCACAATTGGTTGCTCGGCGAACCTGAATACCACTCAATTCAACAACTTGTATCTTTGTGGTGTGGGCGCTGACAACTGGGCCGGTTTGGCTGACCTCTTTGCCGATGAGGCCTATGCCTCGGCGAAGGGGCGGGTGCGCACGTATGTGCTACATCAGCATTTGCTCGAGCATCTGCCCGAGCCACCGGCCACGGTGTTAGACGTCGGTGGCGGCGCGGGCCATCAATCGTTTCCTCTGGCCCGAGCCGGCTACGAGGTGACACTGCTTGATCCATCGCCGGCGATGCTGGACAAAGCACGACAGCGACTCGAGGGGTTGCCTGATGAGGCCCAGCGACGGGTGACGCTTCTTCAGGCCGACGGTGAGAGCGCCGTTGACGCGGTGAATGGTCGACGGTTCAACGCTGTGTTGTGCCATGGCGTTCTCGGTTACCTCGAGCAACCGGAGCCGCTGGTCAACCAGCTGTGCCGGTGCGCCGCTGCAGGTGGCGTGGTCTCGATCATGGCCGGGAACGCCAAGACGATGGCGGTGCGCCCAGCCTTGGAACGGAGGTGGGACGACGCCTTGGCGGCGTTTGACGCCACCGGTGAGGTTGGGGTGCTGGGAGTGGCGACCCGGGCTGACACGGTGGAGCACCTGAGCGCACTCATGCAGAGCCAGGGCGTGGAACCACTGCGTTGGTACGGGGTATGGCTGTTCACCGACTGGCTGGAATTCAGTGGGGTCGAGTTGGACCTCAGGGATTCAACGCAGATAGCGGCGATGGCCGCAGTAGAACTCGAAGCCAGTAGACGGGACCCTTACCGCCAGCTCAGTCGCCCCTTTCATCTCGTCGGGCGCAAAGCGCTGGGCTGACGGGCCGCTCCGGAGCCAATCCCGCATACACAGGATCATCAACCACGACTGCTTGCGTCGGGAGTCGAATGCGAACCGCAGATCAGCTCCCCCCATGGCGCGTCCCTGGGGATTGACTCGGGTGCACTTGCACTACCGGAATGGGGTGGCGCCGGGCTCGGGCTGAGCTGGTCAACTGGAGTTAGCTGATCCACCGAACTGTCTTGTGGGGCAGGAGGCATGAGTGGTCGGGTGGTCCTACGCTTGTGAGATGAGCGAACCAGGAGTTACCGATTTTCGGTTCTTACGCACGCCCGCCCTCTTCGGCAGTACTGAAACATGACGCAACTCTTCGTTCTGGGGGACAACCCCGACTCGCTTGATTCCCCCGCGGTCGTCATGCTCGATCTACCTCCGGGATACGTGCTGTTTCGCCACGCTCACATCTGTCACCGATTCGAGGTTGTGGTGAAGGGATCGCTTGAGACCGAGGGCAGGATCCTGGGACCCGGCGACATTATGACCGCCAAGCCCGGCGAGTGGTATGGACCGCACGTTGCCGGTCCGGACGGCTGTACGACCATGGAGGTCTTCGGAACACTGGACGGAGTCTTCCGTGTCCTGGCCGAGTCGGATGATGGGGCGCACGAGTTCGACTTTCGGAAGGGAGAGATTCCCCGGGACTACGAGCCCTTTTGAGGACCTCGCAGTACAGAGAGATGTTCCGTCAATCAGGCGAACTGCCTGTCCCACCGAATGTTGCTAGGGGAGCGGTCTGCTTCGGCTTCGTGGCCTCGATCAAGGATCGACTCGCGCCCGTGATGTAGCGCCCGTCCCGCTCTATCCGGCGCAGTGACCCGAGCCGATCACGGTAATGCCGGCACACTCGCGTTCGTGGAGGCGGATCATCGCCAGCCCGATGAGCACATACGCTGCAGGGATGCCGATCGATGGAGAGTACGAACCGAGCTCGTGGGATTGGGTCCGAGATCAGGTCGCCGAGTATGAGGCGTCCGGCGGTGAGCGGGCAAACACGCTGATGGACACGGGTCTGCCAATCATCGTCCTGACCACATGGGGCAACAAGAGCGGAAAGGTCCGCAAGATGGCCCTGATGCGCGTCGAACACGAAGGCGAGTACGCCCTCGTCGCCTCGCAGGGCGGGATGCCGACCAACCCCTCCTGGTACTACAACCTCAAAGCCGACCCGGCCGCTCTGGTGATACAGGATGGTCCCGATCCCCACGACTACGTAGCCCGCGAGGTCACCGGCGATGAGAAGGCCGTCTGGTGGGAGCGAGCCATCGTCGAGTATCCACCGTACGCCGAGTACCAGGCGGCAACCACCCGGATCATCCCGTTGCTTGTCGCCCGGCGGGCCGACGTATAGGTGTGTCGCACCCGCCTCTCCGAGCGGGCGACAAGGTGCATCGGACTACAAGTTCGGCTCCACCGGACCGATCGACATTCGAAGCTCACTGAGGACTGTGGTGCCAGTGGCCCAATAGGAGGCAGGGTGACACCGGGCGCCATGCCAGGGCTGATTGCAGATCAGCATCCAGGCCGGAATCGTTCCTGTGTCACCCACGCTTCACCACTCGACGCCGGTGCTGACGCAGAACTCATTTTGCTCGGGGTCCGACATTCTCGCCCATCGGGTACCCCCGAAACTCTGCACATCGTCGTCGATCCTATGAGCGCCGAGTTCCTCCAACCGGTGAATCTCGGCTTCGAGGTCGTCTGCCACGATGTCGAGGTGCATCCGATTCTTGCCGAGCTTGGGCTCTGGAACGCCCTGAAGGATAAGCGGTGACGTCGTCCCCTCTGTGGGAACCAGTACAGCCATGTTCGCGTCCGTGTAGTAATCGCGATAGCCGAGCGCAGCACACCAGAACTCAACGAGCCTCCTTGGCTCTTCGCAGTCGAGCACCAATTCCACTCTTGCCCTGTGTCCCATCGCCTTTGCCTCCACATCGGAGAACTACCCGACCACCAACCACAAGGATACGGCCGCTCGCTTCCGCACGATGGGGAATATCATCTAGGGTCGCCGACGGATCGCGGGTGATCTTGGGCTGTCCAACCTCCAACATGGGTTTGGACTACCCAACGGAAGTAGGTGTCATGTATGCGCCGAAGGGCCTTCGGGGTGCGTAGGGTCTCGAGATTCGTCGGCCTGGCCATGATTCTGGGAGTGACCGTGGCCTTGGCGACGCCTATCGGCGCCGGCCCTGCCCGGGCGGCAGGGGCTACTCGGGCTAAGGCCTGGACAGCTTTCGTAGTCAGCGAGTTCCGCCCCAACTCTGGCACCCCAATCGGCAGGGCCTCGGCAATCGACACGGCCACGAACACCGCCGGGAGACGGATCACGGTCGGACCTGATCCACAGAACGTCGCCATCACCCCAAACGGAGCGATTGTTTATGTCGCCGACGCCGGAAACAATACGGTTACGCCGATCGACACCGCTACTAACACCGCGGGGACACCAATCACCGTCGGAGCTAATCCCGAGGGGATCGCCGTTACGCCCAACGGGGCCACCGCGTACGTGGCCAACACTGGAACCACCACGGTTACGCCGATCAACATCGCTACCAACACCCCAGGTACCCCGATCACAGTCGGACCCAACCCAGTGGACATCGCCATCACACCGACGGCGCCACTGCTTACGTGACCGACGGCGGAACCAATACGGTTACGCCGATCGACATCGCTACAAACACCCCACGGACCCCGATCACAGTCGGACCGAATCCGTTCGGAATCGCCATCACGCCCGAAGGGTCTACGGCCTATGTGGCCAATGCAACGGTTACGCCGATCGACACGGCTACTAACACCGCCGAGACTCCGATCACAGTCGGAGCCAGTCCGGGCGGCATCGCCATCACGCCAAACGGGGCGACTGCCTATGTGGCCAACGCCGGAGTGAACTGCTCCAGCAATACGGTTACACCGATCGACACGGCCACCAACACCGCCGGGACATCAATCACGGTCGGCGGTTGCCCGCTGTTCATCGCCATCACGCCCGACGGGTCTACGGCCTGTGTGACCGACTTCGAAGGCCATTCGGTCACGCCGATCGACACCGCCACCAACACCGCCGGGACCGCTATCACGGTCGGTGACAGCCCAGTTGGCATTGCCATCACGCCCGACCAGGCCCCGGTGGCCCACTTCTCGGTCACCCCGGCCGAAGCGGGCCAGCCCACCGGCTTCGACGCCTCAGCCTCGACCGTCGCCGTCGGCACCATCACCACCTACGCCTGGGACTTCGGTGACGGTTCGACGGCCACCACGTCGGCACCTACTACCAGCCACACCTACGCCACACCCGGCACCTTCACCGCCACCGTCACCGAGACCGATTCGGCCGGGACCTCGACGACCCAGGTCTTCACCGGCCAGACCATGAGCAATGACGGGGGCCCATCCGCCGTTGCCTCCCAGAACTTCACCGTGGTTCCCTCTTTGGCGATCACCACCAGCTCGGTCCCTCCGGGGACCGTGGGGACCAAGTACTCGACAACACTGCAAGCCAGTGGCGGGAACCCGCCCTACAAGTGGTCAAACATCGCCGGCACTCTGCCGACCGGTCTGCGTCTGCGCCGGTCCACCGGCGTCCTCATCGGAAAACCCACCACCACTGGGACCTTCACTTTCACCGTGCAGGTTGTCGACCGTGAAACGACCACCAAGCCCCACACGGAAAACACTGCCACGGCGATCTTCTCCCTCACTATCACCTGAACCCCCGGTCTCTGATCTCGCGGCGGACTGTCCACTAATTCCGGATCACCCTCCGGCCAGGGTGCCCCCGATGTCTTGCGTTGATCCCCTGAACCCGCAGCCGGTCGGTTGCAGGGCATATCCGGTGGTCAGGGATTTTTCGCCCGGACCTCTCGTTATTGGCAAGTCTGTGAGCGTTCCCGTGTCCACCCCAGTAGTTTGTGGAGCGCCGTGCATACGAGCGGTGAGAGCATTGGAGTTCGATCAAGCACTAGGGGCCGCCATGGTCATTCGCCCGATCACCCAGTTGGTCAAGCTCCTCACGAGCGTCGCCGTCGGGACCTTGCTCGTGACAGGCGGGTTGCAATCTCTCAGTCTGTATCCGGCTGTGGCGGCCAGTACAGACCAATCAACGGCCTCTTTGTTTGCGTGGGGATACAACGGCACCGGCCAGTTGGGAAACGGATCCGTCCTTAACTCGAGCGACCTGCCGGTCCGGGTTTTGTTTCCGTCCGACGTGACCCCGACTGCCGTTGCCGGCAATTACAGCGACGGCTACGCCATTGGATCGAACGGAAGTCTGTACGCTTGGGGTAGCAACGAGGCTCTCGGGGATGGCCCTCGACACCATGGTTCGAAGAGGCCGGTGGCTATTTCCCTCCCTGTCGGCGTCACGCCGACGGCGATCGCCGCGGGCAGCGGAAGCGGGGCGGATGCGTACGCGATCGGCTCCGACGGAAACCTCTATGCCTGGGGCGACAACACCCATGGTCAACTGGGCAGCGGTGGCAGCGGTGGCAACAGCGACGTGCCGGTTAAGGTCCTGCTGCCTCTCGGAGTGACCCCCACCGCAGTCGCATCCGCAGGGGACTCCGCCTACGCCATCGGCTCCGATGGCAATCTATATGCCTGGGGTTACAACCAGTTTGGCGCACTCGGAGTCGGCTTGGCAGCCGACCCCGTCACGGGCATCGATACGCCGACGAAGGTACTGCTTCCGTCAGGAGTGTTCGCGAAGGCCGTCGCCGCCAATGGCCAGGGGGACATCTATGCCAGCGCCTACGCCATCGGTTCCGACGGAAAACTTTACGCGTGGGGCGACAACGTATTTGGAC
Source organism: uncultured Acidimicrobiaceae bacterium (assembly GCA_963734395.1). Classification (GTDB taxonomy): domain Bacteria; phylum Actinomycetota; class Acidimicrobiia; order Acidimicrobiales; family RAAP-2; genus Bog-756. The sequence continues at coordinate 451,273 of CAVTGY010000002.1, forward strand.
AACTGGGTATTGGCGCGGTCGGTTCAGGCCCTGAGAACTGCCAGAACCTTCAAGCCGATCCTTCCAGAGACTCGCCCGTACCGGTATCTCTCCCCGCCGGCACCACTCCGGTGAGCATCGCCGCAGGCGTCTTCGACGGCTTCGTGCTGAGTGCGGGGGACACTCTTTACGGTTGGGGTGGCAACTCCGGCGGGGAGCTAGCCTCTGGTTCACCGACCGATTGTGTGCCTGCGCCGCTGCAGATCTCGCTTCCATCATCGGTTACCCCGACGTCGATTGAAGCGGGACATGACAATGGCTACGCCATTGGCTCCGACGGAAACCTCTATGCCTGGGGCGACAACGTCGACGGTCAGCTTGGCGACGGCCTGGCCTCCGGCCCGGACACCTGCGGACAGAGTCTCTTGCAGTACAACGCCAGTGCCGGTCTCTCTTCCTTCAGGGGCTATCAACGCCGTGAGCGGGGGATTTGATACTGCGTATGCGATCGTCTCGACGAATCGGCTCCGCATCACCACCGCGTCCCTGCCTCCCGGCAAGGTTGGGGCCCCCTACTCGGTCGCCTTTACGGCCACCGGAGGCAACCCGCCCTACAGGTGGGGCAAGTTCGGCGGCGGTCGGCTACCCCCGGGCCTTTCCTTCTCCTCGGTCGGAGTGCTTTCGGGCACCCCGATCAAGGCAGGGATTTGGTCGGTGACCTTCCACGTCCGAGATACGAAGATCGCATTCGAGTTGCCCTCCAACAAGGCCTACGCCACTCTCACCATTACCATCACCATCACTTAGAGAGGCCAGGTGCTGCCCGAGCTCACATTTGGCGGTGGGTCGGCCGTCAGGCTCAGCTCATGAGGTGATTTGCGCACGTGCCGCCGTCGGCATTGCTATTCGTGCCGTCTGGACAAGTGGTATCCCCCCAGACGACAGTGGACAGATCGGTGTTGAAGAATGCTCCGGTCAGGTTTGCATCCCCAAAGTTCGCGTTGGTCAACGTCGCGCCTGCGAAGTCGGCGTTGGTGAGATCGGAGTAGAGAAACTGGGCCCCTGACGCGGTCACCAAGTAGAAGTTCGAACCGGTTAGTTCGGCGCTCGACAGGTTGGTGTTGGTCAGGTTTGCGGATGTGAAGTCTGAGTAGGGAGCGAAAAAGCCCTGGAGGTCCTGGTTGGAGAAATCACATCCCTCAAGATCTACCATTCCTCCCGAGGCGCTGCAGTCGACGACCGTTTCGGGCGGAATCTCCACCACCACGCCCTTCGTTTTCGTGCGCGTTCCGGTAACCGTGAGGTGGAACCGGTAGCGCAGGAGCGTGCAGCACCCATTGCCAGGAACACTGACGGTGATGCTCACCGGCCCACTGCTGCACGGCACCGTGACGGGAAGACCGGAGGCGGGTTCTCCTTGGCGAGGGGTGACACCGGTGAACGTGCACGAAGTGGCCGTGCTGACCGTCGCCGAAAGAGTAAGTACCCCACCTGTCGCCGGCAGCGACGAGGGACTGGCGGAAAGATCTGACACTTGCGTCTTGGGTGGTTTTGGCACCCTCATATGGGAGGCCGCACCGGCTGAACCAGGCAGCACTGCGACCGTGCCGAGCGTGAGCGAGACGATCAGAACAGCGCAAAGTCCTGACACGTGCTTGCGCCGGAGCCCGTTATCGCGACCAGGCAGAACCATTCCGATCCCCCTTTGTCCCACCGTCCCTCGCCACCCTTGCATGAGTCCCCATGGATTGCAATCGCTGACCTGCGCGGTCACAGACAAACAGGTCCGCAGGATGGGTCAATTCGGGCCCCGACCTGCGCATCGGCGCCGCGCTATCGTTGCCCCGGGTTCGACGTTTGTGGGACCAATGGACCGAATTAGGGCACAACCAGGTACGTCTGGGCGGGAGGGACCACCATGATCACGCGGCGCGCAGGACGACGGGCGAACACGCGGCAGCGGAAGCCGGCCTGGCGCATCCGGGTTTCGGTTCTCGCCCTCTTCGGTTCGGCTCTGGTCGCAGCCCCGTTGGTCGGCAGCACGCCCGATGCTTCGGCAACGCCGCTTCCGGCGACCGTCGAGGCGTGGATCTACCCCGGGAGCGTTGGCCAGCCCACCTGCGACGTACCGGCCGAGCTCTCGGCGCTCGCCTCCGATCCCATCGCCCTGCTCAAGCCCCAGTACTTGACCGTGAGGGGCAACGGGAAGCTCACCATCGACACCGCGGCCGAATTGCCGTGCAACGGTTTCAGCCCGGCCAACCTGGCTGAGGTCCGAGCGGCCGCCCATCAGGTCTACGTGACGGTCTCGGCCGGCTCGCACGCGACCAAGTCCCTTCTCGCGAGCACCTCGAAGGAGTCGGCGGCGCTTACGGCCATCGAGTCGTTCGTCGCCTCGAATGGGCTCAACGGCGTCGACCTCGACTTCGAACCGAATGCCTGGAGCGCGGCGATGTGGTCCGCGTATATGGGCTTTGTCGGCGACCTGGCAGGCACGTTGAACCCCGAGGGGCGCGGCGTCGAAGTCGATCTCGAGCCCTTCACCACGACTCCATGGGACGCCGAGCGCTACGGAAACGTCGCCTCAGCCGGTGCGCACCTGGTCGTCATGGCCTACGACCACGAGTACGCCGTCGCGTGCGCGCCGATCACTCCGTACACCTGGCTCCAACAAGTGGTGGCCTACGCCCAGAGCCAGGTCCCAGCTTCCGATCTCACCGTCGGTCTTCCCTCCTACGGGTATACGACGACGACTTGCCGCAGGGCTCAGCACATCACGTCGAACGTCGCCTACCTCACCATGCAGAGCGAGCCCGGCTTCCCGACCACCCCGACGGCCGTGGCAAGCCTGCGCGACCCGAGCTCCGGAGAGATCCGTTGGGAGTCGGACGGGGTGTCCTACGACTACGTCGATGCCACCGCGCTGAACGCCAAGCTCCAAACCGTGGAGAACATGGGCGTGACCGACGTGTCGGTGTGGAGCCTGGGTGGCGAACCCTGGTTCACCGGAAACCCGAGTTGAGGCGGCCGCGGCGCAGCTGGCCATCGAACTGTTGCTTCAGCTCCCGCGCCGACTCTGCATGCCTTGCTTAGCGGGGTCGAGTCCCCAGGCGACAATCCAGTCCGGCGTGATCCGGATGACTTCACGGCTCATGAATTGCACCGGAGGGTCAACGTCCGAAAGCGCCACCGCGGTGCCGCGGATCTCGAGGCCCCGCACCGTCCACGGGTCCATCGACACGAGGTCGTCGATGACCAGGGCGACCTGGGGGTTGGCCCGAACGTTGCGGAACTTCCGGGACGCGCCCATGGCCGCCCCGCCGATGACGACATCGCCGGTCTGCTCGTCGAGGAACACGCCAACCGGGTTGTTCTGGGGGGCACCGTTGGCATCCACGGTAGCCAGGCGGCCGAGAGGTTGGCTCTGCACGTAGGCCCGTTCGATGTCGGTCAAGGCGATCGTGGAGGTCATGGCCGCAGCTTAGGACTCGTACCTTGTCCCGGGTCGGTGACCTGAAAGCCCCGGTCAACCTGAGGCGACGGCTGAAGCACCGCTCCGTTCCGCTCGGATCTAGGAGGACCGGCGGGCCAGAACGTACGCCCGATGTGTCTCGACTTCCTCCGGATAGTTCGTTCGTTCCAGCCGAGCCTCTACGACGAACCCCATCCCCTCCAGGGTCTCGATCAACGCATCGGGCTCGAAGAACCGGAAGTCGACGTCGACTTCGTTTCCCCACCAGTCGGAGCGGTGGAGTACCTCAGAGCCCATATGGAACGACAAGAGAAGAAGTCCGGAGGGTCGCAACGCTCGGTGAAATTCGGAGAACGCAGGCCGCAGTTCCGTAGGCCCGAGATGGATGATCGAGTAGAAAGCGACAGCCGATCCGAACTCAGCATCCGACGCCGGAAGAGAGAGAAGGTCTCCCTCACGGAACTCGACCTCAGGGTGCGCTTGGCGACCGACCTCGATCATTTTGGGCGAGAGGTCGATGCCGACCGACGAGGCGCCGTGGTCAACCAGCCAAGCTGCCACGTGTCCGGGACCGCAGCCCAGGTCGGCAATAGGCGCTGACCCATCGGACTGTTCGATGAGGGCCGCCAGCAATGCACGGTCCAGTGGTTTGTGATTCAGTTCGTCACTGAAATGCGCTGCATAGTCTCGAGCGACTGCGTTGTAGCTGTCGCGGATCCGATCGTGCTCGGACGCTTTCGACACTGCGCCTGGTCAGTTGTCGGCGAGGGCGACCGTGGCCAGAGCCTCCACCGGGGCTATGGCACCCGGGGCCTGGGCCGCGACGAGGGTCCGGCTGGCATTGGAATAGGCATTCACAATGGAACGGCCGGCCGTGGTCATTCCGAATGCTCCATCGCCAACACCGGAGATCGCCGGCATGGCGGGTGCCCCGGGGGCGTGGGCCACTTGTCCGGCGAAAATTGTTGCCGATTGGTGCGCAAAGATGGTCACTCCGGCATTTCCGCCGGCACCCGTGTACTCGCAGACGACACCGCCACCGGGCGTCGATGTCTGGATCGGGCCGCTATAGGACCCGCCAAGCGCGGTCTCCGCTTGGGCCAGCGTCGGGCATTTGGCGGCACCGGTGGTCACAGCCCCGGTGGTCGTCGTGGTTGCCGGCGGCGCGGTGGTTGCCGGCGCCGACGGTGGTCGGCGAGGACGTCGGACTGGTGGTAGGGCTGGTGCTCCCCGAAGTGCAGCCCGCCAGGAGCAGGCCGATCAGCAAGGCGCCGGCCGCCAAGGGCACTCGCTTGTTCATGGCCACGACCCTAGGACCCCGTCGTTCATCTGACAAGGGAAAGCGGGCGACCGCGCAGAGCCGGGCTGGTCGTCAATAAGCGTGAGGACCCAACCGCAGGATCACTGCTAGCCTCTGGGGCCGAAGCGTCGGCACTCCGGTGATAATGGCGCATCAGGGACATATCGGGCTGTGCTGTGTAACGTCGTTTTCTCGGAGGGGCTTCCCGATGATCGCGACAGGGGAGACCGATGACCGTTGAACAAACAGTGGGGCGTCCAGTTGGCAAGGTACGAAGCGCAGTTGCCGTGATCTTGCTCTCCATCATCACCCTGGGCATCTACGGGCTCTATTGGCAGTATTCCTCGTTCAAGGAGCTGAAGGGCTACTCAGGCGAAGGCATCGGTGGGGGCTTCGGCCTCGTGTTTGCCATTCTGCTGGGGATTGTCAATGTCTTCATGCTGCCCCTGGAAGTGGGCAAACTCTATTCCCGTGAGGGGCAGCCCGAGCCGGTGACCGCCCTCACCGGCTTCTGGGTGTTCCTGCCGTTCGTTGGATGGATCATTTGGGTAGTCAAGACCCAAGGCCGGTTGAACGACTTCTGGCTCGCCCATGGGGCGATGGCCCCTTCGTAGGAACCGGCCAACCGGCGTTGGGTCCCACCGGTCCACCGTTGTGGACCGGTCAGCGCGGGGGACCTTCTCTCTCGATCTGTTGTCTGGTTCCGGGGGAGAACATACTGAGGCGGTCACTCTCGGTATCCCGGATCAGCGGCGCAACCACCTGGAGCGATGGGTAGACATAGGTCGACACCAGCGGTGATTGCTGCGAGACGGGAATCGCCGAAAGGTTGACGACTACCCGCGCACCGGTGTCCATCGTCCGTTGATGAATGACCGAGTTCTCGAGTCCGAACTTTGTCGAAGCCAGGACCTGGGCCACAAAGAACAGCACGGCTACCCCTGCGATTGCGATCTGCAACCGTCGATGTTGGAGGAAGCGGCGATCTTGGAAGTTCACAGCCGCGAGCCTTGGTATCAGATAAGCCGCCACGCCAAGGAGCAATAAGAGATTGGCCATGGTGTAACGGGAAGAAAGAGCCTGGTCGATGCCGAAGCTGACTCGCCCCAACGCGATGGACAGATCGAACAGGACAGCGAAGAGAATGAGTGCAGCCGGAAGAGGGGTACCTCGGACCTCGGGGTTCTCCCTACAGCAACCGATGAACACATAGATGGCAACCAGGGTCAGCGCCAGGCCGAGAAGTTCATGGGGCCGAAGCCCTACATGTCCCGGGATCACGTTTCCTACCACGGCGAGAAAGTATTTGATCGTTCCCAACGGATGGTGAACAGCAAAACTCACCGAGCCGCCACCGGTGGCCCCGGGTTGGGTGTCGAATCCGTCCAAATAGACAGCGGTTGTGATGATTCCGGCAACCAACCACGCTCCACAAACGCGAATCGCCTGGTGACGATCGCGGATTCGCCAAGTGAGCACCAATAACCCCATCGCCCACAGGATGAGACCTTGGAGCGAGGAATAGGAGGCAACGATCGCGAACCCGGCGGCAGCAGCGACGCCAAGCACCGTGATACGTCTCCATGACAAGCAGAGGCACATGGCCATGGCGCAGAAAACAATCAGGTACCAGGCCAACTGGAATCCCCATAGACGCGTTCTCGAAGTCGGCGACGCTGAACCAGAGGACACCGAGGAGCAGGGTCAGCAGCGGACCAAGCTACCGCTTGGCGTAGATCCGGTAAAGCATGAGGAAGAAGACATAGCTGACCGAGAAGAGGGCGGCACTCAGGTACATGATCGACCTGGTATCGAAGTGCCCGTTCAGGGCAAAGAGAATGAAGATCAGGTTGGGGAAGAGCATGCGGTTCTCGTTGTGCTGTGCCCACAGCATGCTCCAGGTCAAATTGCCGTGAATCGCCGCATGGAGCATCGCCACGTCGCTCCACTGGTCCAAGTAGATGTAGTTGACTCCGTATCGGGCGACGAATACGAAGTACAGGATGATGGGAACGACGGCCGCGGCGAACGTGGCAATGACGATCCGACGATGCCCATGCCGAGTTGCGGTGTCGGCAACACCGGGAACCCGAACGGTGGAGGTTCCGGTGCGGGCCGGGCCACCGTGGCTCCCCGGCGTGTCGAGTTGCCCTGCCTGGCTGGTCATAGTGTCCAGAACTTAGTTTCACCGCCGTCGAGCCGAAGGGCGAACACTCCTCGGACGCGGTAACAGCGCACCGGCGCAACTCACGGGCTAGAAAGGAAGCCCAGCGTCGATCCGACGACGCTCCCTGTGGGAATGAGAGGAGATGATCATGACCACTCTCACGTACTCGGAGTCGATCTCCATCGATCGTTCGCCGGAGGACCTCTACGACATGGTTGCCGATATATCCCGAATGGGGGCGTGGAGCCCTGTCTGTAGGGCGTGCTGGTGGGACGAGGGAGCCGGCCCTGAGGTGGGTGCTTGGTTCACCGGGCGAAACGAGCTACCCGAGCGAACATGGGAGACGCGATCAGAGATCGTCGCCGCCGACCGAGGTCGGGAGTTCGCATTCGTCGTCAATGGCACCTGGACGCGGTGGGGATACGACTTCAGCCCGGTCGATGGGGGAACCCGGTTGACCGAGTCATGGGAATTCCTCCCCGGTGGCATCGCGATGTTCGAGGAGCGCTTCGGTGCTGACGCTGAGGCTCAGATCGCCAACCGGCTCGAACTTGCGAAGAAGGGAATCCCGACGACGCTCGCCGCGATCAAAAAGGATGCCGAAGCCGCCATCGGGCGTGGCTAGGCCGTCGGCGGCCCGATCACCACAGGATGGCGTGATCCTTTCGGGACGACGGCGACGACCAGTGCGGCGACGGCCAGAAACCCCAACGCAGCGCGCAGGCCCACCGCCTCGGCCACCCACCCCACCAGGGCTGGTCCAATGACCAGCCCGAGGTAGCCGACGGCGGTGACCGCCCCGACTACCGCACTTGCTCGTGGGCGATCTCCACCCACCCGGGCGAGCAACAGGGGCCAGCACATCGAGATCCCCCCGGCGGCCACGACCAAGCCGACGGCCGCCATCACCGCGGTTGGAGCGGTGGCCAGAATCGCCACTCCCAGCGCCGCCGTCCCGGCCCCGATCGTCACGCCGCGGTCGGATCCTCTGCCTCCGACGATGGGTCCGAGGGTGTACCTGGCCACCGCGGCGATGGTGTAGCCCAGAACGGCGCCGCCCGCTCCGATGAGGAGGCCCGAGGCGAGGTGGGTCCGCAGAAACAGCACACCCCACAGCTCGATGCCTCCCTCCACCATGGCGGCAAGCGCGAACGCCGAAGCCAGCACCAGCAGCCGCTCGCGGCGGAGAAGCGAGAACGCTCCGCCCAACGGTACGTGGTCGCCGGGTTCGCTTGCAGGGAGCGGGGCCCGGTAGCACACCATTGCCAATACGACAGAGACGATCGCCACAGCCAGCCACATCCAGCGCCACGAGGCGCCCACTCCGAGCAGTAAGCCGGTCAGCGCAGCACCCACGGCGGCACCCGCATTGAACCGTGCGTGAAAGGCGACAAGCCGGCCGGGCTGGTCGGCCAAGGCCGCCGTGGCGGAGATGTTGATGGCGACGTCGATGAGACCTGCGATCGCCACCATGACGATGATCAGCAACCCCAACACCAGGGATATCCGGGCAGCGGCTCCGAGCGACAGAAGCAGCGCCCAGCCGACCAGTGACCAACCCAGCACCCTCCCGGTCCCGAAGCGCTGGCACAGCGCCCCACCGACGGCGTTGGTCACCGCGGCACCGACCAGCGCGAGCGAGAGAAGCAGCCCGAATCCCCCGTTGCTGAGATGGAGTGCCTGCTCCAGCTCGATTGCCGCCACCGCCCAGCTGCCCCAGAAGACGCCGAAGAGCACGAACACCCAGGCGACGGGACGGAGAGTCACGATGCCTTTTATAGCCCCTGTGGCGTACGGCCCGGTCCTGGACTATGGCGGCCCGGCGCGGGTGTAACGGGTGCCGGGTGGGTCGATGGCGAAGGGGGCGGGTCCGGCCCATTGGTCGAGATAGACCAGCTGGTCCAGTGGCAGGCGCCGGACCGGGCCGTGGTGACCAACGGGTCGTCCCAAGGTGATCGAGGCAGCCACCAAAACGTCGTCGGGTATGCCGAGCAGCGCCCGAAGCTCGGCATCAACCAACAGATTCCATATGGTCATCACTCCCCCGTAGCCCAGCGCGCGGGCGGCGAGAAGGAGGTTCTGACATGCCGGATAGATCGATGCTCCCTCTACGGCGTGCGGTGGGCGATACCGGATCATGCACGGCAGGATCAATACCGGCACCCGGTCGAGGCGGTCGACGTAGGCCTCCATGGTCCTGGCCATGGAGGCCTTGGGTGAGGTGCTGTCGGACCCCGACCCTTGGTCATAGCGGTCTTCCGATCGTTTTACGTCCCACGCTTTCGCGCGCCGCCCCAGCGATGAGTCGTTTGGCTGCCGCGGCATTGGGGCCGTCGGTGAGTACGAGGAACCGGAATGGCTGACGATTCGAACCGCTCGGCGCGCGGGTGGCCGCGAACAGGATGTCGCGTAGTACGGCGTCGGGAACCGGCTCGTCGCGGTAGCGACGGATTGCCCGGGTCGTACAGATCCCTTCGAGCAGGCCGGTGGTGTCCGCCGGCAAGGCGGAACCGGAATCCGGTTCCGCGATCTGGTCGCGTTGTTCGGGGCTAGCCGGCACCGGTCTCCCCGGTGCCGGGTCCTGCGTGTGGCGCAGCGCGTCTCTTGATGGCTGAACCGAGCACGGGCCCAGTGTAGGGAGGGGGACCGGCCCGGTCTCCCGGGGCTAGCGGACCGGCGGCAGCCCGGTGGGGGATCGCAGCGACCGAAGTCGCTCACCCAGCCGTTGTGACGAGGGGTGCCTCGAACGTGCGCGTCGCACCAGCTCGTCGGTAATCCGCGCCACTTCGCTCTCGATGCTGGATCGGAGCTGACCCACCGCCGGAGAGCTGCTGGGATGCATGGTGAGCTCGTCCAGCTGACTCTGCTGCCGCTCCCGTTCGGCGATCAGTTGGTCGTTGCCGTACATCGAATAGTCGCTGTCGTCGTCGAGGACCACTCGGATGGGAACCTCGGACTGGGTCCAGGCCAGATTGTCCGGATGCACGCTCATGGGGTTCACATCGGCAGGTGATGGCTTGGCCTTGAGTCGATCCGGGCCGGCGTGCGCCACGTCGGCCACCACCACCGCCAATCCGGCCCCACGACCTGCGGTCTCTGGGAGACTGCCGCCCATGGAGGTCCCGATCAGCGGTCGTTGCGACCCTCGATTCAGCGGGGTCCACGATGAATTCGCCTGCAATTTCGCGGAGCGGAGAGAGATCGGCGCCGGCGTGTGCGTCGTAGTCGACGGCACGGTCGTTGTGGACCTGGCCGGCGGCTGGGCGGACCAGGCGCATCACCGCCCATGGGATTCCGGCACCCTGGTGAATGTCTATTCGGTGGGGAAGCCGTTCGTGGCCCTGCTGGCGCTGCAACTCGTCGATGCCGGGCTGGTTGGGCTCGATCAACCGATCGCGTCGGTGTGGCCCGAGTTCGGGACGGGAGGGAAGGGTGACGTCACCCTCCGTCAGGCGCTGTGCCACCGAGCCGGCGTGCCCGCAATTCGGGAACGGTTGACCAACGACGATCTGTGGCGTTGGGAACGGATGGTCGCCGCCCTGGCCTCGACGGAGGCCTGGTGGGAACCGGGGACCCGCCATGCCTACCATGCCAACACCTACGGTCATCTGATCGGCGAAGTGGTTCGCCGAGTCAGCGGGGAGACCTGCGGTAGCCGTCTCCACTCGTTGTCGGCACCGATGGAGGCCGACGTGTGCTTCGGTGTCCTCAGGGCCAGCCAGGAGCGGTGTGCGGACGTGATCTGGGGCGGACAACGCACGGTCGGGGAGATCGACGTTGCCGGTCTGTCCGGTGACCAGTTGATGGTAATGCTCGGCTACTTCAATCCACCGGGCTACTCCTCGGTGGGCGTCGTCAATACGGCAGACTGGCGTGGCGCAGAGGTTCCCTCGACCAACGGTCACGCCAGTGCAGTGGGCGTCGCTCGCCTCTATTCGGGGTTGCTCGAGCCCGGTCGCCTGGTGTCCGCTGATCTTCTGGCCGAGGCCACCTCCCCCCAGTCATCCGGCTACTGTCCCGTCCTCGAGGAGGAGGTCACCTTCGGCCTGGGTTTCAAGCCGACCCATCCCCGGCGCCCGTTTGGCCCCAATCCGAAGAGCTTCGGGCATTTTGGAACCGGCGGGGCCGTCGGCTTCGCGGATCCCGATGCTGGTATCGCGTTCGGCTATGTGATGAACCAGGTGATTCCACGGTGGCAGAGCTCGCGCAACCGCGCCCTCATCGATTCCCTCTATTCGTCGATCTGACCGGGCGGGGCACCACGGTGGTCAATCCGCTGCCGCCCTGCTGCCGCCCTGCACGTCCCGGCGGGTAATGGCCAGAAACGCGACCAGGCAGAATATGAGAAGACCCAGTCCGAGGGCCACCTTTCCGTCACCCCACCCCAGACCACCCACGTTCTTGGGCTTGCCCAACCAATCGGCCACGGATGCGCCGAAGGGTCGGGTGACCACGTAGGCGAACCAAAAGGAGAAAATCGGATTCCAGTTGAATCGCCAATAACCCACGGCGGGCACGGCCATCAGCGCGGCGAACAGCACGGCGGACGCAAAGTAGCCAAAGTGCAGGGTGGTCGCAGTCAGGTCACCAACCGCAGTCCCCATCGCGAACGTCGAGACGACCGCGGCCCAATAGAACGCCTCTCGTCGAGCGGTGTCGATGCTGTGAATGGACAGGGTCTTCTCGGTCCTTTGCCAGATGACGAACACCGCCAACAGAATCAAGCCGTACAAGGCGCTCGATGCCGTGTAGGGAACGTTGAACCCCACGTGGAGGACGTCTGCGGCCATGGTCCCGAATACGCCTACCATCACCACTGCGAGCCAGTAGGTCCACGCCAGGTACCGACGCATCGAGAACTGCAGCCCGAGGGCGGCGACGAAGGCGACGAAGCCCAGCCCGACGGCGGTCCCGGGGCCGAGGGCGTGAACGAGATAGTCCGATGTCGACTCTCCCATCGCGGTTGACAACGCCTTGATGACCCAGAAGTAGGCCGTGATCTCGGGCACCCGAAGTTCGCCGCGTTCGGTCAGTCGGGCGATGAGGGAGCGGGACGTCACCTACGTATTCTGGCCCGGGGTGACGCTCCGGCGGCAACACCGGCCGGCTCGGATCACCAGGTCGGTCGAGTACACAGGGTGACCGCCCACCGAACGCTGGCCGAGATCCCCGGTTGGCCGGTCGCTCACCACCGCAGGTCGAGGGGAGGGACTTCGGGCACCGGTTGCAGCAGTTCGGGGCGATCGTTCCTGATGTTGCCCACGTCGGGGCCGACCGGATAGTGGACCAGCGTTCCCGGAGGGGCGGCCTGCAGCATCAACTCCAGATCATCCCGCTCGACCAGGTCAGGGTCGAGCCAGTGATCCCACGCCCCCTCCTCCAGGATGACCGGCATCCTGTCGTGTACCCCGTCCATGTCGGTGCCCGCTGTGGTGGTGATGATGGTTGCCGAGTGGATTGGATCGGCGCCTTCACCTTGCCAGTACTCGGTGAGCCCGGCGAATACGACCGGGAATCCGTCGGCTCGGTAGAAGTAGTAGGGCTGCTTCACCCTGCCGATCGTCTTCCACTCGAAGAAGCCGTCCGCCGGTAGCAGTGCCCTTCTCCGCATGAACGCGTACCGGAACATGTGCTTGGTGGCGACGGTCTCGGCACGGGCGTTGAAGGTGTTCTTGACCGCCGAGGCATCCTTGGCCGTCTTGGGCACCAGACCCCAGCGGTAGGGGCGAAGGACCCGATCACCGTCAACGGTTTCACGGGCCCCGAAAATGGTGGCGGTCGGACCGACGTTCCAGTGGGGACTCGCTCCGTCTACCAGCTCCGGATCGAGGCCCGCCTCCAGAAGCCGTGCGAAACGTGGTGGGTCAGAGTAGAGAGCGATCCGGCCGCACATGCGGCGAGCTTATGGCCGCTCGCCGCCGGGCGGCTCGCGGGATCTCCGGGTAAACAATCGCTCCGCGCTCCCCAAGACCACCATGGTGGCTTCGGGCGCCATTTAGACTGCGTCTCCAATGCCGTACCCGCGACTGCCAAGCGAACCCGATCAGTGAGCAGTCTTCGGCGGATCGAGCGACTGCTCAAAGGACCGGCACTCTCCGCCGAACAGGCCGCAACCGAACAGATCACTCCGGTTGAAGGTCTTTCCGCCCTCTCCCTCGATGCGCTGACATCGGTCGCCTACGGGCCCGAGGCCATCCTGGTGGTGCTCGCCGCGGCAGGTGCCACCGCGCTGCATCTCATCCTTCCCATCACCATCGCCATCGTCCTTCTGCTGGTCGTCCTGGTGACCTCCTATCGACAGGTCATCGATGCCTATCCGCACGGGGGCGGTGCCTACGCGGTGACCCGCGACAACTTCGGACAGCAGGCCAGCAAGTTGGCCGGCGCGGCGCTGATCGTCGACTACACCCTGACCGTCTCGGTCTCGATCGCAGCCGGCGTCGGGCAATTGACGTCCGCGTACCCATCGACCTCTCCCTACGTGATCCCGATGTGTTTGGGGATCCTTCTGATCATCACCGCCCTCAATCTCCGCGGACTGGGAGAAGGAGCTCGCGCCTTTCTCATTCCCACCCTCCTGTTCATCGTCGGGCTCCTGGCCGTCATCGCGGTCGGCTTGATCCATCCCCTGGGCCTGGGAACTCCCCAGACCGGACAGGCCCAGGTGGCCACCCACGGCCTGGAGGCGATCTCCGTCCTCCTGGTCCTCAAGGCGTTTTCGGCGGGATGCAGCGCCCTCACCGGGGTAGAGGCCATCGCCAACGGCGTCCCGCTCTTCAAGGAACCACGAGTCATCCGGGCCAAGCGCACCGAGCTCCTCCTCGGGGTGATCCTGGGGGTGATGTTGCTGGGGTTGGCGGTGCTCACCAACAAGTTCCACGTGGTACCCAGGACCGGACAGACCGTGTTGAGCCAGATCATGGTCGACGCCGTTGGTCGAAATTGGGCGTACTACTTCGTGTCTCTGGTCATCACCCTGGTGCTGGCGCTGGCGGCCAATACCTCATTCGGTGGTTTGCCGGTGCTGACCAGTTTGCTGTCGCGAGACGGCTACCTACCGCATCTCTTCGGGGTGCGGGACAGCCGATTGGTGTTCGGCAACGGCGTGTGGGTGTTGACGGTGTTCTCCGGGATATTGCTTGTGGCGGTGGACGGCAATACCAACACCCTGATTCCCCTGTTCGCCATCGGCGTGTTCATCGGCTTCACCCTCTCTCAAGCCGGCTTGGTCGTGCACTGGCGTCGTACCAGGGTACCCAAATGGCATCGCCGGGCCGCGATCAACGGCGTCGGAGCGTTCGTCACCGCACTGGCGACCATCATCTTCCTGTTCACCAAATTCATCGAAGGTGCATGGGTCGTCGTGGTCGCCATCCCGCTCTTGATCCTGCTCTTCAACCGGGTTCACCTGTACTACGCGGGGGCCGCCGAGCAACTGGGCATCGGCCAGGTGCCCGGTCCGCTCATCCGTAAGCGGACGGTGGTCGTGGTGCCGGTGATCAACGTGTCCCGCCTGACCCGGCTCGCTCTCTCCGAGGCCATTTCGTTGGGTGACGAGGTTCTCGCCGTAACCGTTGTCAATGATGGGGTCGAGCCGGGATTGCCCGACTTCCACGTCGAGCGACTGTGGGAGGAATGGTCGCCTGGAGTGCCCCTGAGAGTCCTGCACACCGACTATGCCTCGATCATGCAGCCGATTCTCGATCTGGTGGACGAGCTCCGCGCCGAAAGCGAGTGTCAGCTGGTGGTGCTCATACCCACCGTCATCCCCGAGCGACTGCGCTACCGACTGCTTCACAATCAGCTCGACCTGGCCTTGACTTCGGCACTTCGTCGCCGATCGGATGTCGTCGTAGCTCGAGTTCCCATGCCGATAGGGTCGGAAGGGATGGATCATGGAGACTGAGACGATCGTGTTCGACGGCTTCGAGGGACTGCGACTGGTGGCAGACGCCCGTGGTGATCCCGAAGCGTGGCCAGTCCTCTTCCTCCATGGTGGGGGACAGACCCGTCATGCCTGGGGAGCGACTGCCGCGAATGTTGCGGACCGGGGTTGGCGATCGGTGACGCTCGACTTGCGAGGTCACGGGGACAGCGACTGGGCGCCGAACGGCGACTATTCGTTCACCGCCTTTTGCGCCGACTGTGTCGCGGTCGCTGACCAATTGGGACGGCCACCGGTGTTGATCGGGGCATCGCTGGGAGGTATGTCCGCCATGCTTGCCGAGGGGACCAGCGACCGCACCGTTTCGTGTGGGTTGGTTCTGGTGGACATCACCCCGAAGACCAACGCCGTCGGGATCGAGCGGATCAAGTCGTTCATGCAGTCGGGATCCGAAGGCTTCGCCACCCTCGAGGATGCGGCAAGGGCCATCGCCGACTACACCCCCCAGCGCACTCGAAAGGTCAACCCGGACGGGCTGAAAAAGGTGCTGCGTCAGCGTGGCGACCGTTGGTTCTGGCACTGGGATCCCCGGTTCATCGGCCAGGACCGTTCCGAGGTGGTACCCGACCGACTCGCCGGTCTGCTCGACGTTGCCACCAGCAACATCCACGTACCAACCCTGCTGGTGCACGGTTTGCTGAGCGACGTGGTGACCAAAGAGGGCGTCGACGATCTCGTCGCCCGCATCCCCGATGTCACGGTCGTCGGCGTGGACGGGGCGGCGCACATGATCGCCGGTGATCGCAACGACGCGTTCTCCCAGGCGGTGATCGCGTTCCTCGACGACCGCATCCGACCGATCATCGGCTGACCACCTCGCCTGAGGATGGTCCGTTCCACGGGTGCAGCCTCGGGCGATCAGGGAGCGAATCGTTGGGGAGAACACCAGTCGAGAACCTGGGAGGCGATCGCCGGTTCGGCTGTCGTCGTCGAACCGTCGGCGCCCATGGCCAGCCGGGCGATGACCAGCGCGCTGTAAGGACCGAGTAGGAGGCCATCGGTTCCGTGCCCGGTGGCCACGTAGGCGTTCGACCATTCGGGTAGCCGGCCGAGTACCGGCCACCCGTCCGGCGTCACCGGTCGCGATCCCACCCGGATCTCCGCCACCGTCGCCTGGGACATTCCCGGCGCGGTGCGAAGGCACTCGCGGAGCAACTGGTGGAGACCATCGGCAGTCGGACGATGATCGAATCCCGCCTGCTCCTCCATGGTGCCTCCACAGACGACCCGTCCGTCCGGCCACGGCACCAGGTAGAAACCCAGCACCGGCTGGACGATCGACCACCCACCGCTATCGGTGTCCGGCAGGGACAGGTGGACCACCTGGCCCTTGAGGGGAGCGACCGGAAGTTGTCGTCCGAGGGCCTCGCCCATCTCGGCCGACCACGCACCTCCGGCCACGATGACCGCTCCGGTCGGGATGGTTCCCTCGGTGGTACGTACCGCGACCACCGAGGTGTCCGTCCGGTCCCGGTCGAAGCCGGTGACGCTGCCCGAAACCACCCGCACCCCGCGGGAGACCGCGGCGTGACTGATGGCGGCGTTGAGGATCCGCCCGTCGACTCGGCGAGCAACCGGGCTGAACAGCGCCCGCCGAACCGGCCCGAGTGGGGGGAAGTAGCGAGCGACCTCAGATGGATCGATTTCTTCAACCAGGTCGGGGCATCGATGCTTGATGAGGCGGACCGCCTCGTCCATGACCGCATCGTCGCCCGGCCGCTCGGCGACCAGGAGCTTGCCGGTCACGGCGAAGCCGGTGTCGGAGACACCGTCCTCGAGCAATCGCGCGGTCAGGGATCCATGGTGGCTCGCCGCCGGCGCGCCCGAATTCGAAGAACCGGGGATCCGGATCCTGGTTGGTCTCGGGCGACAGTATCCCCGCTCCGGCGTCGGTCGCCCGTCCCGGGTCATGGCGATCGACGAGCACGGTTTCGGCTCCGATGGCGACCAGTTCGTAGGCCAGCGACGCCCCGACCAGGCCTCCACCGATGACCACGACGTCGGCACTGGGCAATGGCACCCCCGCATCATCGCCGAACGATGCTGGCTGCGCTTCGGTGGGCGCGCCGAACTACCCGATCAGGATGGTGCGGTGCGGGTCAATCCGGGGGCCACCGGTCCTCGGTGATCGACCCCCCGGTGACATCGATGGTCATGATCGGCTCGGATCGGGAGCCTTTGACCCGGAGCTGGTACTCGCCGGCAGCGAGGGTACCGAACACGGCGGCGAAGCAAACGCCGTCACGCAGGTGCCGTGGCCTCACCCCGGTGTGCACCCCGGCCCACGACTCACCACGGGGCCGGATCTCCAGCTCTGAACCCTCCAACGATGATGGTGTGAAGACGATTGCCGCTCCACGGTCACCCCCGATGTCGAGGACGACCGTCGCCTCGCCGCTGGGCCCCGGAACCGATTCGGTGTGCGAGTGACTCGCGGAGTGCGCGTTCATCGATCCGTGCCTCCTAGGTGAGGGCGGCGAACCCGGAGTAGGGAACGCCCAGATAGGGGAAGCTGCTTAGGTAGTTCTCGGTGCCCATGGCGGTCAGATCGGTGGGACCCGAGGTGAGCCCCATGGAAACGGCGCCGGCGTAACCGGTGATAACCGAGCCGGCGGCTCCGTCTGGCGTGTAGGTCTTGTCGACCAGGGGGAGGGTTGCCCCGGCAATGGCACGAATCTCGATGGTGGCCACGTCGTCGAATACCCGGCGACCATTCGGATACCCCCCCGGGTCCCCCCCGATCAGTCCGAGGTTGGAGATCTTCGATGAGCTGGGTCGAATGGCCACGTTGAGGCGGAGCAGGTCGGCCTGGGTCGGCCCGGTGTAGTTCTGGAACCCGGTGACGATGCCGGACGGGATCCCGGTGAGCAGGATCGCCAACAGGTCGGCTCGGGCGACGCCGGATTTGTTGAAGGCGTCGAGATTGGGAAACACCCCCGGATAGAGCACCGGCAGCAGCGTGGCCAATTCGGGATTGGCCACCCGGGAGGCGAACTGCTTGTCGAAGGCGGGCGGCTGCGAGTTCCAGTAGTCCTTGTCCGCCATGGCCACGATCACCTCGTTGAACAATGGGTTCCCCAGCCGTGACACCTGCACATAGGGCCCGGCCCCGATGTCCGATTGGGGCTGCCCGCCGTTGCCCGGGCCGCCCCCCCATCCAGGCGATCCCCATGGCGGTTGACCCCCGAAGATCCGAACCTTCTGCCGACTGGCCGTGGTCCACACCCCGATGACGGCATTCGGGTCGGTCACCGTGGACGGGTTCGAGCCGTTCGCGGTGAGGTCATTGATCGGCACCTGGAGGGCGATGGTGTGGACGTTGACCCCGGCGGTCGAGTTGACCCCTGCGGCCATCTTGCCCAGTCCGGTGTTCATCAACCCGAAGGTGTTGTGGTCCTGCTCGAACGGCCTCAGATCGCCGAGGTCGAAAATGGCGCCGAGGTCGACGTAGAACCCCTCGGCCCGCTGGCCGGCGAACACCTTGGTTCCCGGCGCAATGGTCATCACGGCGGCATCGGCGAGGGACAGGTAGTCCGGAGTCGAGAGCGGCCCGATATTGCACGGCGGGCACGGCACCTCCGCCGCCAGCAGGCGCGGGAAGCCGCCGTGGTCCACCCTGGTCACCGCATAGGTCTGGCGGCGGTTCCAGTTCGAGTCGGTAAGACCTTGGATCGGCCCGGTGTTGTACAGAAAGGTGTTGGGATTGTGGATCACGCTGTTGAACTGGAACTGGTAGCTGATGTCGGCGTCACCGTCGCCGTCGTTGTCGATGTGGATCTCATAGAGCACGTCGTCGCCGAACTCGTAGAAGTTGGGACCGCCGTCGGGGCTCTCGAGGGGTACGTAGTTGGCGATCAGCGTCACCGTGTCGGGGTTGTCGGGGCTGACGAACGCATAGAGGTCGGTCGAGTCGGCAACCGGGTCTTTGGAGATTTCGGGGGCTTCGCGATGAGAAGACATGATCTACCTCGGATTCTTAGATGTTGGTTGGCATGGACGGTGATGGTTGTGGAGTTGTGGTCAGCGATGGCACCGGTTGTTACCGGGCTGCCCGGATCAACCGGGCGGCCAGTTGGGGATCGAGGACGGTGACCTCGCGTGCTCCGGAGAACAGCCCGATCTCACCGGTGGCCAGGTCCCGGACATGGGCGACCAACGGTTCGCTCATCGCCGCGCCGTCGGTGTCGGTCACCGCGGCATCGGCGGCGCCGGCGTCGGCCGGTCCCTGGGTCTCGAGCGCGCCGACCACGGCCGGGAGGCCGGGGAGCGCGGAGATCGCTCCCGCGGTCACGATGGCCGCCGAGCCACCTTTGAGGAACGAACGGCGACTTACCTCACTCATGAAGACCTCCTTGGACGTGGTCCACCGCAACGTCCGACTGTGGGTGGCGGATGCCGGAGGCACGACCGTCACGTGGGCAGGGAACCTTGCTGTCTTGGATCCTTCGGAACCAGAGCGGGTCCGGATGTCCGGTTCCTACGATTTCGTCGGAACCCTCGACGAAAACCGCGCACGGTGACCGTTCGTAGCGGTTGGGTGAGAGGACTCGAGTGGATCGTCGTGGCTACGTGGATCGAGACCTTCCACTCGCTCGGCCGACGCCCACGGTGTCAGGGCGCCACCGGATCATGGTGGCGCCACCCCGCCGCGGAGCTGTGTAGGTTCATGCCCATGCCCTTTGCCAGCTCGGGAGTCGGTGAGCGTTTCCGGTACCGTTGGTCGACCGGTACGCCTACGGGCGGTGCGTGTTGACCGGCCACGTGGTGGCGGTCAGCGCCGGAGACTCACCGACGTCGAAGACCCGCGCGCTGGCCAAGGCCGCCGTCGAGCTCGGGGGTGGAGGGCAGCTCATCGATCTCCTCGACCTTCCCGCCGACGCCCTCCTCGGACGCGGCCGACACCCGGCGGTCGACGACGCGGTGGCCAGCGCCACCAACGCCCGCGTGCTCGTCCTGGCCACCCCGGTCTATCGGGCGACGTACAGCGGCGCCCTCAAGGCGTTTCTCGATCGGTTTCCCGCCGATGCGCTGGCCCGGACCGCGGTCGTGCTTGCGGCCACCGCCGGATCACCCGCGCACTACCTCGCCCTGGATACCGGAGGCCGTGCCGTCGTGGCCAGTCTCGGTGGCTGGACCGTTCCCGCCATCGTGTATGCCACCGGGGCGGACTTCACCGACGGCGTGCCCAATCCCTCGCTCCTCGAATCGCTGGGAGACGCCCTGGGGCAGGCCCGGATGATCGCCCAGGCCCTGCCATCGCCCTGAGTGGGGTTACCGAGTCGTTCACCACGCCGGCCCTTGAGGGATCGTGTGGTCGCGTGACACCCTGTTGCCATGGGACCGGGACGGCGGTGCGACTGGGCCGACAGCTCCGAGTCGATGCGCCGCTACCACGACGAGGAGTGGGGTGTCCCTTCCCATGACGACTCGCATCTGTTCGAAATGCTCATACTCGAAGGCGCCCAGGCCGGTCTCTCCTGGTCGACCATTCTCAACAAGCGGGAGAACTACCGCCGGGCGTTCGACCACTTCGACCCCGCGCGTGTCGCCCGCTACGACGAGGACAAGCTGGCCGAGCTGCTCGGGGATGCCGGCATCGTCCGCAATCGGCTCAAGGTGAGAGCGGCGGTGACCAACGCACGGGCATTCCTGACCATCAGTGACGCCTCGGGGTCATTCGCCTCCTATCTGTGGGCATGGGTCGGCGGCAACAGGATCGTGAACCGACCTCGGTCGATGGGCGACCTTCCCGCCAAGACCGAGCTGTCCGACCGGGTGTCTGCCGACCTCAAGCGGCGGGGATTCACGTTCGTCGGGTCGACCATCGTCTACTCGTTTCTCCAGTCGGTGGGCGTGGTCGACGACCACCTGGTCACCTGCCCGAGCAAGCGGTAGGCGGAGGTCCTGGCCGGTATGGCCGCAGGCACCCATCGATGAGGCTGGACCGGGAGGAATGCGCGGGGTTGTTGGCCGGATCGGAGCATGGGGTACTGGCCACACGGCACCCGACCCGGGGGGTGGACGCGGTGCCGGTGTGCTTCGTTGCCGACGGTTTGCGGGTGGCCGTCCCCATCGACCGGGTCAAGGCGAAGACCACGTCGGATCTCCAGAGGACCCGCAACCTCACCCAGGACCCCCGCGCCGCCCTTCTGTGCGACCACTGGGATTCCACCGATTGGTCCCGACTGTGGTGGGTGAGGGTCTCGCTCGAACGGGTAGGCGGGACCGCCGAGGAGCGATCGGCGCTGGAGTCCCTACTCCGTGGCAAGTATCGCCAGTACCGGGACCGCTCCTTCGCCGACCTGCTGGTGTTCCGGACCACCGAGATGACCGGATGGTCGGCCCGACCGGGGCACGACTCGCCGGATGCCGGCCGTTGACCCGACCCGGGTTCAGCTCCCGGTCATGGCCGCCACCTGGTCCACCAGGCGGTCCAGCTCAGCACCGGTGTTGAAGTAGTGCGGGGACGCCCGCACCACCGACGCCGGGTTGGGGGGCGTCATGTCCAGACGGGCGGCCGGAGCGTCGCTCACCCAGACGTTGATGCCGGCCGCTGACGCCGCTTCGGACATCTCGGTGGGCGTGGCCCGGGCCGAAGTGAAGGTGACGATGCCGCACTGACGGGAACCCCCGTCGCGGACCTCGACCCCGTCGATGGCGGCCAGATCGCGGCGCAACTGTGCACCCAGGCCCTGCACCCGGGCGGCGATCGATTCGATACCGATGGCCAGCGCATGGTCGATGGCCACGCCGAGCCCGATGTGGGCCGCCACCGGGACCTCGTATTCGAGGAAGCGATCGGCCCCCGGTCGGAGCTGGTAGTGGTCAGCGTCCTCCCACACCGCGGCGCTCCCGCCGACGCCCGGTGGATTGAGTCGCTCCGCGAAGCCGGCCCGGACGTAGAGCAGCCCTGTCCCTCGAGGGCCGCGCAGCCACTTGCGACCGGTGGCAGTGGCCACGTCGCAGCCGATTCGGGTCACGTCGACGGGAAGCTGCCCGACGCTCTGACAGGCGTCGAGAAAGTAGGGGACACCCGCCCGCCGGCAGGCGTCGCCGGCCTCCTCGACCGGATTGACCAGCCCACGATGGGTCCCGACGTGGGTCACCGAAGCGAGGGCGACCCGACCCGAGCGGAGGGCATCGTTCAGCGCCTCCAGGTCCAGCGTGCCGTCGCCGGTGCTCGGGACCACCTCGATGGTCGCGCCGGTCAGCTCGCACACCTGGAGTAGTCCCAGGTAGTGGCTGTCGTAAGCCATCCGGTCGACCAGGAGGTGCATACCGCGGCCGATGCCGCCACCGAGCGCCAGACCCCACAACGCCTTGCTCCACGACTGGGTGTCCGAGCCGGTCACCACCACCTCAGCGGCATCGCAATCGAGCAGGCGGGCCGCTGACGGTCGCAGGCCTGCGATCCGGTCGGCCGCCAGTCCCGCCGCCTCGTAGCCGCCCCGTTCCGACTCCAGCCGCAGATGCTCGATCATCGCCGCCAGCGTCGCTTCGGTGGGCAGGGCCGCACCCGCGTTGTTGAGGTGGGCGACCGTCGCGCACCCGGGTGTCGCGGCCCGCTCGGCTTCGACGTCGAGAGGCCCGGTCATCACAGCGGAATCTAGCAACGCCACGCCGTCGCCACCTTCGAGTTCCCGATCTGGATCGTTTCACCACCGGCCACGTTCTATGGTCGAGTCGGTGAGCGATCCCTTCGAACCGCTGCTGGAGAGTGACGTCGACCCTGATCCGTTGGTGCAGTTCAGCCGGTGGTTCGACGACGCCGCCACCGTGGTGGCCAACCCGGAGGCGATGGCGGTGGCCTCCGCCGACCGAAAGGGTCGGCCATCGGTGCGAATGGTGCTCCTGAAGGCATGGGACGAGGACGGCTTCGTGTTCCACACCAACTTCAACAGCCGCAAAGGACATGAGCTGACCGAGAACCCCTACGCCGCCCTGCTCTTCTATTGGGAACCCCGCGGTCGGCAGGTGCGGATCGAAGGAACGATCGGACCCACCGGTGACGACGAGTCCGATGCCTATTTCGCCACCCGGCCCCGCGGCGGACAGATCAGCGCGTGGGCATCGCGCCAGAGCGACCCGATCGAAAGCCGCGGTCTGTTGGACGCCACGGTGGACGATCTGGAGGCCGAGCTTGCCGGGCGACCGGTTTCCCGTCCGTCGTGGTGGGGCGGGTTGCGGGTCCGACCCAACCGGTTCGAGTTCTGGCAGAACCGCCAGGACCGCCTGCATGACCGGCTCGAGTACACCCGGCGGTCCGGTAGGTGGCGGATTTCCCGACTCCAGCCCTGAGATCGGTGTCAGTCGGAGCCGGTCATGGCGGGCCGCAGTATGTTCACGGTATGACAGACGACACCACACGGGTGCGCGAGCGGATCGACCGACTGCTCGAAGAGATCGACCCCCGCACGGCCCCGGTGGAGGAGTTCCGCGGTCGTCAGTTCGACCTCGGGCTGGCCTGGGTCTCCTTTCCGGAAGGGCGGGGCGGGCTCGACCTCCGGCCCGACCTGCAGCGGGAAGTCGACCGTCGGGTCGTCGAGGCCGGGGCCACCCCGCCCGGAGCACGGGAGTTCTTCGGGTTGACCATGGCCGGTCCGACCGTGGTGACCCATGGTTCGGACGAGCTGCGAAACCGGATCCTGCGCCCCACCTTCACCGGCGAGGAGTCGTGGTGCCAGCTGTTCAGCGAGCCCGGTTCCGGATCGGATCTGGCCGGCCTGTCCACCCGGGCCGTTCGCGACGGCGACGAGTGGGTGATCACCGGTCAGAAGGTGTGGAACACCTTGGCCCACATCGCCGACCGGGGCATGCTGGTGGCTCGTACCGATACCGAGGCCCCCAAGCACAAAGGCCTGACCTATTTCGCCCTCGACATGCACGCGCCCGGTGTCGACGTGCGCCCGCTGCGCCAGATGACCGGCGAAGCCGAATTCAATGAGGTCTACATCACCGAGACGCGGGTTCCCGACGCCGACCGGATCGGCGACGTCGGCGAGGGGTGGCGAGTCGCCATGACCACCCTGTCCAACGAACGGACCTCCATCGGAGGCGGTGGATCATCCACCAGAGAGTCGGGGCCGATCGCCGAGGCGCTGCGGATCTGGCGTGGCCAGAAGTCCCGCCAGAATCCCATCGATCGCGACCGGCTCACCCGAGCGTGGATCGAATCCGAGGTGCTTCGTCTGACCAACATGCGGGCGAGCCAGAATCGGAAGGCCGGCAACCCTGGACCCGAGGGATCGATCGCCAAGCTGATGTTCGCCGAGGTCAACATGCGGACCTACGAACTGTGTGTCGACCTGCTGGGTTCAGCCGCTCTGATCGGGTACGACTACACCATGCGACGGTCTGAGGCGCTCGGTCTGGTGGGGAGGCCCGGCTCGGCGCGCAAGATGTTCCTCCGGTCCCGCGCCAACTCCATCGAGGGCGGCACCTCCGAGATTCAACGCAACATTCTCGGGGAGAGAATTCTCGGGCTTCCGGGTGATATCCGGGTCGACAAGGAATTGCCGTGGTCGAAGGTACCCCGCAGTTGACCGGCGCTCCCCAGGCCACGGCGGTGCCGGTCGGGTGACCAACGCGGCGGAGTTTCTGGGAATGGAGCCGGTGGATGGTGACCACCTGCACTGGCGGCTGACCGTGGTGCCCGAGTTGACCACCCCGGGCCAGTTCCTCTTCGGCGGATGTGGATTGGGTGCGGCCCTGGTTGCCATCGAGGCGGCATCGGGCCGGCCGACCATCTGGTCGACGGCCCAGTACCTGTCCTATGCGCCGACCCATTCGGTCCTCGATCTGACGGTGACCCTGGCGGCCGAGGGACGTCGTGTCATCCAGGGCTCGGGCGGTCGGAACGGTGGGCGAGAAGGAGATCCTGACGGTCAACGCCGCGGTCGGGTTGCCCGGCTCTCTCGATGTGGGCGGGGTGTGGGTCAGCCCGCCCGAGGTGCCCCCGCCGGACCAGTGCCCACCCCGGCACTTCCCCGACTTCTCGGCGGCGTCGATCTTCGACCGGATCGAGGTGCGCCTGGCCAAGGGGCTCTCGTTCGAGGCGATCATGGCGGAGCGGTTCGGACCGGGCGATCCGAGCAGCGCGCTGTGGGCCCGAGTCCCCGGGCATCTCGAGCCATCGGCGGCCACCCTGGCGATCATCGGGGACTACGTGTCCGGTGGCCTCTCGCAACCGCTCGGTCGCCGGACGATGTCGCGAAGCCTCGACAACACCTTGCGGGTGGTCCATCTCGAACCGACCGAGTGGGTCCTGTGCGACATCCACATCGACGCGGTGGTCGACGGGTACGGGCACGGCAACGCCAACCTCTGGTCACAGAGCGGGTCGTTGCTGGCCACCGCCAGCCAGTCGATGAGCGTGCGGCTCTGGGACCTACAGAGGCTGGGGTGAACCAGGTGAGGGAGAATACGATGAAGATCAGCACATTGCTCAGCTACGCCGGTGGGTTCCGCAGGTCGGCGCTCGAGGTCGTCGAGCTGGAGAAGGCCGGGCTCGACCTGGTGTGGGTGGCCGAAGCGTACGGCCTGGACAGTCCCAGCCAGATGGGTTACCTGGCCGCCCTCACCGAGCGGGTGGAGATCGGCTCGTCGATCCTGCCCATCTACTCCCGGACCCCGACGTTGATCGCCATGACCGCGGCCGGAGTGGACACCTTGTCCGAGGGCCGCTTCCACCTGGGTCTGGGCTCCTCGGGGCCCCAGGTGGTCGAAGGCTGGCACGGGGTCCCGTTCACCGCTCCCGTCGCTCGCACCCGCGAGATCATCGAGGTCTGCCGGCAGGTGTGGGCGCGGACCGAACCGCTGGTCCACCAGGGGAACTTACTACTCGATGCCGCTCCCGGCCGGCGAGGGAACCGGCCTGGGCAAGGCACTCAAGATCATCGGCCGGCCGGTCCGACCGTCCATCCCCATATGGGTGGCCGCTCTCGGCGAGAAGAACGTGGCCATGACCGCTGAGGTGGCCGACGGCTGGATCCCCATGCTGTTCATGCCGGAGAAGGCACGCGACGTCTGGGGTGCCTCGCTCGACGCCGGCCGAGCCAGGCGGGACCCGGCCCTTCCTCCATTGCAGATCACCGTGGGCGGACCGCTGGCCATCGGCGAGGGCGACCAGGTCACCGCGCTGCGGGAGCTCGCCCGGCCGATGGTGGCCCTGTACGTCGGTGGCATGGGCGCCAAGGGAAAGAATTTCTACAACGACGTGGTCCGGCGGTACGGGTTCGAGGAGGAGGCCGAAAGGATTCAGGATCTCTACCTCGACGGCAAGAAGACCGAGGCGGAGGCGGTGGTACCCGACGCCCTCCTCGAGGCGACTTCGCTGTGCGGCCCGGAGAGCTATGTGGCCGAGCGCATCGCCGCCTTCGGAGAAGCCGGCGTGACCCACCTCCAGGTGAGCCCCATGCCCGTCGGCGATCAGCGCCCGGTCGACCTCATCGCCAAGGTCAAGGACCTGATCGGGTGAGCTGACTACTCCCCGGCGACCAGATCTCCCTCCGGACAGGTCGAGCGACTCCAGGGCCAGCAGGGAATCCAGCTGGTCGGCCATGCTCTCGATCTCATCGGCGTCGTAGTACCCCCGGTTGAGGGTGAGGGTCAGCTGCTGCTGCACCAGCGCCAGCGCGTCCTCGGCCGCGGCCGCGGCGTCGTACACCGAGAACAGGCGGGCCTGCATGGCCTGTGCCGACACGAACTGCGATCCCTCGCTTCTGCGCTTCTGCGGGGAGCGCCCGCAGCAGGTCCCCGGGGGTCGCGTCGCCACGGTCCGACCGGCCGCCACTGGCTCCGTCGAGCCGTTCACCTCTGGGTTCACGTCCTGGCTCTCCCGTTCTGCTGGCACTTCTCCTGCGTTCACCTGGTTCCATATCTTGTCGCCCGGCGCACCGCACCCCGGGCTTCCTCCTTCTCACTTCACAACACCGGTGGGTCGTCTTCATCTTCCATCTGCCCGGTCCGCACCGGTCGGTGCTGCTCCCTGCCACGACGGCCGACGACATGGCTGTCCAGTCTACCGGGGTGGTGCCGGCGCCTCGGTTCGCTCGGGCAGGAGGAGGATGGCTCCGGCCAGGAAACACACGGCACCGATGAATGTCCCGAGGTTGGACAGACTCCGCATTTCGGACCTGACCGGTCGAGGGGACGATGTATCCGGCCACTGCCGACCCCATGAAGGCAATCGATCCGACCAGGTTGAGCAGCGTGATCCACCACGCCAGCCTGTGGGGGGACCAGGCCAGCCAGCCGTGGCACACCTCGAACCACGCCAGGCTGCTGGCCACCAGGAAGCACACCGAGCCGATGGCATCCGGCCTCCAGATGTGCTGATGGGCCTGCTGGGTGGTGAGGTCGACCCCCATGGCGGTGCCGGTGCTCACGTTGAAGTACACCGTGCCCACCAGTTGGATCCCCGATGCCCACCAGTCGATCTGGTGCGGGCGCCAGACCAGAATTCGCCCCCAGCCCCGGGTCGGACCCGCGGCACCGGCATCAACCGACTCGCGGTACTGGAGGAATCCGGCCGCGGTGAAGAACACCGACCCGACGAAGAAGGTGATCGAATCGGAGCGGTCCCCGACCGCGCCGGCGTACCCGGGTGCCGCCCCGATCGCGAACAGGGCGGATCCCACCGCGAACAGGACGCCGATCCACCAGCCCCGGGCCCGTGGATCCCACCACGTCCCACCGTGGCGCACGGTCGGGTGCCCGGCTCTTGCGCTTCGGCGGCGCGATTCGATCCGGGCCACCAGCCCATCGGGACGCTCGTACTCGATGAAGGTGATGAACGGCCCGAGGCCGCCTCTCCGGCCGGTGCGCGAACCGGGGGCGTCATCGACCATCGAGCGAGCCAGTGGCCCTGTCTCTGTCCGATCGGTGATCCGCACGCACCGGCTCAGTATCGTCGTTCTGCCCGACAGAGGACGCGATCTGGTTCTGCGATGATGAGAGCAGCGGAGCCGTTCCCCGGAAACGGCCGAAGTAAAGGAGATTGGATGGAGGGAGGCATCACCGACGACGCTCGTTCGACCATGATGCGGGCCGCCTTGGCCAGGGTGGGCAGGGAGGAGATGAAAGCCGGTTTGGCTTCCACCTCCGATCCGACGTTTCGCGGTGCCCAAGGCGGTACGCAATGCTCTCAATGCGCTGCAGAAGCAAAAGGACCCGGTCGACGCGGTACTGAGGACCCCCTACCGGGCCGCCGTCCCCTACCTGGCCGCGGCCATCGCCGACGCTTGTCTGTCCCGCACCATCGAGGAGTTGGGGGACGCGTCGGACGATCCGACCAGGGAGCAGCTACTCGCCGCGCTCGACCGGGTCCACGACTCGTACTCGGACGCCACCGTTGCGGTCATGCTGGCCACCGTCGCCGGCCGGCGGGATGCCCGCCTCCGATCTCTGTTTCGAAATTCTGGCCGACGATGAGCGTTTCGGCCTGACCGACCGTTCCGAGTACGAACAGATCGGCCGGTGCACCCGCTCGGGTCGACCGCCGTCCAGAGCGCAGCGAGCGCCGAGCAGCGTGAGGCACGGCGGCTGAAGAAGCAGCAGGATGCCGAGGACCGCCGAAGGAGGATGGAGGCGGCTCGCAAGGCGGGGGAGCAGATGCGACAGGCCAGAAAGCAGGGACGGGCGAGTCGGCCCACGGCTTCGGACCCCGGGTCTGTGGGAGCCGAACCGGCGGTCGCACGAACGGTGCCCCGATTCAGACGAAAGGCCACGCTCACCCCGGTCGAAGAAGCGGAGTTCGACCGCGACGATCCGTGGACCGGCGGGGTCGTCTTCGTCTGGGTGCCGTTCGATGGCGTCGATCCGTCCCAATCGACCCTCGACGGGAAGGCGCGACGCTGCGTGGTGGTGGCCGGTTCCCCGACCCGATTGTTGGTACGGCCCGGCTACTCCGAGCAGGGGTCGAAGAGCCGCGACTGGACGTCGGTGCCCCTTCGTTACTGGAGGCAGGCCGGCTTCGATCGTCCTACCTGGATAGACACCGGGTCGCTCCGGGTCCCGCGGGACGAGGCCCAGCCGCCGTCGGGGTGGCTGACCCAGGAGGATTGGAACGCCCTCTGGTAGGGAGCGCCTGGTGCCGGCCACCGCTGGGTGGCGGCTGGAACATCCCGGGCAGGCGCCAGGTCCGAGCACGATCAGTCGGCGGTCACCCGCCGGTCGTGGTGCTGAGCGACCCGTCGCCGGCGGGAAGCGACGCCCTGATCACCTCGAGGATCTCCTCGCCGATCAGCTCGTGGCGTTCGAGTAGAGCGTCCCGCAGCGCTTCGACGACATACCGGTGTTCCTCGAGCATCTGGGTGACCGAAGCCTTTGCCGTGCCCAGCAGGTCTTCGACCTCGGCGCGACCGTCGTCGGTGGAGAGGACCTTGGAGACGATGCCGCCGGCCGGGTACTCCAGGGCCGCTGAGGAGACCAGGGTGGTGCCCATGCCCAGCTGGCCGATCATCTGGCAGGCATTCTGGGTGGCCGCCTGAAGGTCGCTGGCCACCCCGGTCGAGGCCTCCCCGAAGAACAGCTCCTCTGCCACCATGCCCCCGAATGCGATGTCGACCAGGGCTCTCACTTCCGACTTGGTCTGGGTGAACCGCTCTTCTGCCGCGGCGTGGCTGAGCAGCCCGAGCGCGTCTCTTCGCTTGACGATGGTGAGCACCTCGAGCTTGCGACCCTTGCCCACCAGCCAGGCGACGGTGGCGTGACCGGCCTCGTGGGTGGCGATGGTCCGCCGTTCGTCCTCGGTGTACTCGACCGGTTGGGCCAGACCGATCTCCTCGGTCATCTTGGCCTGCTGCAGGTCGTTCCACGAGAGCCTGTCCGCCCCCCGGCGGAGGGCCCACACCAACGCCTCGTCCATGCAGGTGCTCGATCATCACCGGTGAGTACCCGGCGGTGAGGGCGGCCAGGGTCTCGCGCCTGGCCGGATCGTCGAGGTCGGTCTCGTGGGCCTTCTTGCCCAGGTAGTAGTCGATGATGTCACGGCGACCGGACCGGCTGGGCAGGCCGAAGTAGATGTTGCGGTCGAAGCGGCCCGGCCGCAGGAGGGCAGGGTCGAGGTCGGAGGCCCGGTTGGTCGCCCCGATGACCAGAATGTTGGCCGGGGCCTGCACCGGCCTCGGCAGGCGACGGTCGACGGGCAGCCAGACGTTGATGGCGTCGATCATGGCCCCTTTGAGCCGCAGCGAGGTGGTCGTCTGCTCGAAGGACTGGAGCTGGATCAGCAGCTCGTTGACCACCCCGGGGATGCCCTCACTGTGATGCGACGATCCGGAGCTACGAGCGGCCCCGATGGCATCCAACTCCTCGATGAAGCCGATCGCCCCGCCTTCGTTCCGGGCATGCTTGCGCAACGCCTTGAAGAAGGCCCGTATCTTGCGGTTGGTCTGGCCATAGAACATGGACTGGAACGCCGACGACGAGACGAACAGAAAGGGGACGCCGGCTTCGGCGGCCATGGCCTTGGCCATGTAGGTCTTGCCGGTTCCCGGCGGTCCTTCGAACAGGATCGCCTTACGCGGCGATCCACCCATCTGCTCGGCGAAGGTCCGATGGGCCAGAAAGAGGTTGAGGGTCTTGGTGACCTCCTCCACCAGCGTCTCCGACCCCCGGACATCGTCGAAGCCCATGGTCAGTTCGTCGGGACGGTAGAGGATGTGGGGTGAGCGGCCGGCGGCCAGCAACGGGACCACCATGACCAGGGCCAGCACGGTGATCAGGGCCATGGCCGGCAGCAGAGGATCGAGCGAAGCCGGAATGTGGGGGATCGGGATGCCGGCCCTGGGATCGAAGAGGTCCCGCAACACGAGCAACAGGGCCACGGGCGCCAGCACCAGGCACAGGCGCTGGAACCGAGAGGTGCGAGCCCGCCGTTGGTGGGCGCCGACATCGGTGGTGCCCACCGCCGCCACACCGGTGTTCCCCGGGGCCACCAGTCGGCTCAGATCCGCCGAGTCCTCTTCACCAGTGCCGTGGCGCTTGTGTTCGGCGCGACCGGTTCGTCGCCGGATGGTCGACCCGGTTACCCCGGTACTGCCGAGTGTCCGGTTCCAGTCGTTCTTTGCTCACCACGGCTTGCCTCCAGCTGGGCTCCTGGGTACCTGACAGCACCTTTGGACTATCTGATCGACCCGGTACAACCGGCTCGACGAGTGCCCCTCTGTCGACAATTTCCGCAATATATGCACCACGCAGCGCGGTGGTAATTGTCGACCCTAGACGGTCCGATCGGAGTCCGCATTAATGATCGCCCAGGGTGTGCACGTGCCCCCGCGGAGTGACCAATACGCGCCGACGATCGCTGTCACCGGGTCGCGAACTACCGGTTGGTGGACGCCGGGACCGGGAACTCCCTCACCTCGAAGTCGGAGAGGATGGTCGGACACAGTGAGGCGTCGGTGAGCGAGCAGGACTCCGCGGCAATGTTCACACTGGACCCGTAGGTGACCGCCGGCTGCACCTGGGGGAAGATCACGGTTCCGGTCACCGCTTGGGCTCCTCCGGAGCCCTCGAGCGTTCCGGCGACGCCGGCCGGGTCGGTGACCGAGGCGATGTCCGGCGTGGGCAACGAGCTCTGCTCGCCGGTCGGCTTCAGTCCGTTGCAGTTGGCCTCGGCCTGCTGCCACTTGAGCACGGTGAAGAACGGGCACACCAGGGCGATTCCCCGTGCGTGCCCGGTGGTGTCGAAGGTGGCGAAGATGCCTTCCGCTCCGGCCGGAGGGACGCCGAATGCGCTCGGGTCGGGGACGCCCGGCGGGTAGACGGCCAATCCGGTGGCGCCCTGGTTCCCGTGGGGTCTGCGCACATGACCAGCCGGTCGGGCCCGAGCACGGTGTGCACTCCGTCGGAGTAGAACTCGACGGTGCCCACCAGGGTGGTCGGAATGGGGGCGAGGAGGACGGTCGGCTTCCACCCCTGGCTCCCGAGCGATCCCCCCGAGGCTGGTGGTGCACGCCACCACCGGGAACGCCACCGCCACCTCCCCGGTGAGCGGCGCCGTCGACGCCGGCGCCGAGGTTGCCGTGGCCGAGGCCGACGATGGTCGGCGTGGTCGACGCCGATCCGATCAGCGAGCTGCTGCACCCGGCGAGGAGGACGCCGAACACGGCGAGCGGCCACGATTCGTGTGGCAGCAGAAGCCGCGCCGGTCGGCGCGGAGGTGCAGAGGGAGTCCGGGCGGTCACTGATCCAGACGTTAAGCCAACCCGGATCCCGATCGGTGGTGGTTTCCTCCGTGGCGTGCCCTAGGCGAAGCGAACTGGGTTCGGCACGGTGGCATCGACCGCACCGGCCGCGAAACGTCTATCGCAGGGGAACCGGGCATCCCGACTGGACCAGTTTGTCCGGATTGCGGACCATCCGGATGGCCACCACCCGATCGACCGTGGACCTCGAACGCGGTCACCAGGTCGACCACACCGGCGATGGTGATCACGGCACCGACCTCGGCGTTGACGGTGGCCGGTCGCACGCTCGATGTCGCCGGTGTAGCGGTGGGCCAGATTGACCAACAACCTGGCCACCCGCTGGGGCCCGACCACCGGGCGTCGGGCGGCCCGCCTGGCCGCGCCGCCGTCGGCGACGCAGACCACATCCGGGGCCAAGGCTCCAACACCGGCGTCGATGTCGCCGACGGCGATGGCGGTCAGCAGCGCGTCGATGATGGTCGCGTTCGGCATCGGGGTCACGGTCGACCGATCGGTTGCCGGACCCGCCGCCGAGCCCGGCTGGCGATCTGACGACAGGCCGCCTCCGACTTGTCCCACGGTGTCCGCGATGTCGGCAAAGGGCACGCAGAACACGTCGGCCAGACAGGAACACCGCCCGGTCCACCGGCTTGAGCTGGTCGAGGACGGTCGAGGAAACCCCAGTCGAAGCGAGTCGGCCAGCACGGCGGCGTCGTCCGGCCCGGTCCGGCGACACCAGGGGCTCGGGCAGCCACGGTCCCACATAGGTCTCGCGACGGCGCCGGGTGGATCGGATGTGGTCGAGCGCGATCCGGGTGGTCACCGTGGTCAGCCACGCCTCGGGTCGCTCCAGTTGGTCGGGGTCGACGGTCTGCCATCGGAGCCAGGCGTCTTGGACCACGTCCTCGGCGTCGGAGACCGTGCCCAGCATCCGGTAGGCCAGCCCGATCAGACGAGGACGCTCCCGTTCGAAGACATCGGTGGGGTCGGTGACGGCCCGTGGTCATGCCACCATTGTGGAAGAGCCGGGACGGCCCTGTCGACCGGCCAGCGGCCCGGCGGCCCGGCCGCTGGCCAGGGCGGCATCGGCCAGCAGCCCGTCCGGGCCCACCCAGTCGCCGGCCATGGTCACTCCCGGCACACCGGTGTCCACGACGGTCGGGCGACCAGCCAGTCCGCCGGTTGCGGCCCGGGGGAGGGCGCCGGCCACCGTCAGGTGGGCGAGGAACCGGCTGGTCACCACCTGTTCGGGCCGAACGCCGGCCCGACGACCAACCGCTCGAGCTGGGGCCGGTCCTCGGTCGGCACTGCGGGCGCCGTAGCGGATGGCGGCCACCACCGCCTGTCCGTCGGGGCACTGCGGGCGGGCGGGGACTGCACGGTGACGTAGATCGGGTCATCGACGGACAGCACGTACCCGGGCTCGGGGATGGTGTTGACCCCCAGATCGAGGCAGGCGGCGGTGAGCGGCTCACCGAGCTCGCCCCACCCCGGGTCGGCCGGCAGCAGCCGGCGGATCGCTCCGGGGCCCCCGGTGGCCACCACCACGGTCGGGCGGTCATCGTCCCCTCGCCGGTGTGCACCTCGACGCCGTCGCCGGCCCGGTCGACGCCGCAGCACCTCGGCCCCGGTGCGGATGTCCAGCGGTCCGGCCAGGGCATCGATGAGCTGTTGCCACCCGCCGTGGAGGTAGAGGACCCCACCCTTGGCGGCCAGCTGCAGTTGGGCGACGGCCGCATCGGCGCTGAACTGGTCGACATCGGCGGTGTAGGTGCTCGAGGCGGATGAGCGCCCGGACCACGGCCTCGGCGTCCGGTCGTAGACGGCAGGCCGGCAGATCCACTCGGCCACCGACGTCGTGGACAGCCCGGCCGGCTTCATGCGGGGCAACCCGCCGAGCAAGCAGACCAGCTGAGACTTGCCCCGCGAACTCGACCGCATCGGTGCGCATGAGCGACAGCCGGTCCGGTCGGCAGGAGATGGTGGGCTGCTCGCCGACCAGGGCCCGGTAGCGGGCCAGGGGCGGCGCCGCCCCCGGCGGGGTGACGCCGAGCGCCGCGAAGCACCCGCGCACCCGACTCCACCGACGTAGAGCGCATGCGCACCCATGTTGAGGGTGAAGCCCTCCCGCTGCGACGGTGCGGGCCCGCCACCCGGATCCGTGGGCCTCGAGGAGCACCACCCGAGCATCCTGTTGGCTGGCGGTGGCCGCCGCGGCCAGGCCGGCCAGCCCGCCACCGACCACGATCACATCCCAGTCTGTTCTCATATCCCTCTGACGCCGCCCGGCCCGAAGGTGTGACACCAACCGGGAATCCTTGATCCGGCCGGCCGGGCTCCCCTGGTGGTCGGCGATCTCGCACCGACGTTGACGTATACGTTAAGATATCTTTACGTGGTCGTAATCAATTGCGAAGGTGAGCGATGGCGCTGCTGGACGGGGTGAGGACAGGCAAGGACGACCGCAAGGTGAGGCTGGCCGGGTCGCCGGCCGGGCTCCCGGCCAACTACAAGTGGGTGGCCCTGTTCATCTCCACGCTGGGCATGCTGATGGCCACCATCGACGGGTCGATCGTGCTGATCTCCCTTCCCGACATCTTCCGGGGCATCGGGATCGATCCGCTGGAGCCGGGCAACACCTTCTACCTCCTCTGGATGATCCTCGGCTTTCTGGTGGTCACCAGCGTGTCGGTGGTCAGCCTCGGTCGGATGGGTGACATCTACGGCCGGGTGCGCACCTACAACCTCGGCTTCGCCGTGTTCACCTTCTTCTCGCTGCTGTTGAGCATCACCTGGATGACCGGTCACGGCGCCGCGGTCTGGCTGATCACCATGCGCCTCTTCCAAGGGGTGGGCGCGGCCATGCTGATGGCCAACTCGGCCGCCATCCTCACCGACGTGTTCCCGAGCAACCAACGGGGGATGGCGCTCGGGGTCAACCAGGCCGCCGCGCTCAGCGGCACGTTCATCGGGTTGGTCCTCGGCGGCGTCCTCGCCCCGATCAATTGGCGTCTGATCTTTCTGGTGTCCGTTCCCATCGGGCTGCTCGGCACCGTCATCGGCTACCTCAAACTCCGCGAGACGAGCCCGCGCCGGCCGGCGCGCATCGACTGGCCGGGCAACATCACCTTCGCCGTCGGCCTGGTGCTGGTGATGGTGGGGATCACCTACGGGATCGAGCCCTACGGCCACCACCCATGGGATGGACCAACCCGATGGTGATCTCGGCGCTGGTGATCGGCGTGGCGCTGCTGGTCGCCTTCTGCGTCATCGAGACCAAGGTCGCGGAGCCGATGTTCCGCCTCCAGCTGTTCAAGATCAGGGCCTTCACCAGCGGCGTGCTGGCCAGCTTTCTGGCCGCACTGAGCCGGGGTGGACTGATGTTCATGCTGATCATCTGGCTCCAGGGGATCTGGCTGCCGTTGCACGGCTACGCGTTCAGCGTCACCCCGTTGTGGGCGGGCATCGCCATGGTGCCCCTCACCGTCGGGTTCCTGGTCGCCGGACCCATCTCGGGCATCCTCTCCGACCGCTTCGGTCCCCGCCCCTTCGCCACCGGCGGCATGCTGGGCACGGCGGTGTGCTTCGCCCTCCTCGAGCTGCTGCCGGTCGACTTCCCCTACTGGCTGTTCGGCCTCCTGCTGTTCTTCACCGGGCTGACCATGGCCGCCTTCGGGTCACCCAACCGGGCCGGCGTCATGAACAGCCTGCCCGCCCAGCACCGGGGTGCCGGGTCGGGGATGAACACCACCTTCCAGAACTCGGCCCAGGTGCTCTCGATCGGGATCTTCTTCACCTTGATCATCATCGGTCTCATGTCGTCGCTGCCCCAGCATCTCCTCCACGGACTGGAGTCCCACGGGGTGCCCGCCGACGTGGCCGAACGCACCGCCCATCTGTCGCCGGTCTCCACCCTGTTCGCCGCCTTCCTCGGCTACGACCCGATCCAACACCTGATCGGTGCCCACACCCTGTCCCAGCTCCCCGTGGCCCAACAGCAGGCGCTCACCGGACGCGGCTTCTTCCCCGGGCTGATCAGCGCGCCGTTCCGCGCCGGCCTGCACGCGGCACTGGACTTCGCCATCGTGGCCAGCCTGTTGGCGGCAGCGGCCTCGTGGCTCCGCGGTGGGAAGTACGTCTACACCGAGCCGGACCGGCGCCGGGGAGCCGACGATCGAACCGGAGCGGTGGCGCCGATGAGGGTGAGGAGGTGGCCACTCCGGAACGCCGGCCACTCCCGGTCGGTGCCACCGACGACGTGTCTGCCAGCCTCGATCGCACAGGTGGAGGCGGGATGATCACCAGGAACGCCGCCACCCAGCCGGCCCCGGTGGTCCTGCGGATCGGCGAGGTGGCCAAGCTGACCGGGCTGACCACCCGCACCCTCCGGTACTGGGAGGAGCTGGGGCTCATCCGCCCCAGCAGCTACCGGGGGAGCGGTGAGCGCCTCTACTCGCAGACCGACATGGCCCGGGTGACCCGGATCCGCGAGCTCCAGGAACTGTTGGGGTTCTCGCTGGCCGAGGTCCGTGTGGTGCTCGACACCGAGGACATCGACGTGCTCGATCGGGTGCGGTCCGAGTACCGGTGGGGCGACTCCTCCCCGGAGCGACGGCGAGCGCTGCTCGACGAGGCCATCGAGGCCAACCAGAAGCTGTTGGAGCGCCTCGACGACACCCTGGCCCGGATCGGCGCCTTCCGCGAGGAACGGGCGGCCAAGTCCATCCGGTTGCGGGAGGCCCGCCGCGAGTTGGACGACGATGCGGACGGGTGACCGTCTCCCTACAGTGACCTGACTGCCGGGTGGCATCGGCACCCTGGCATGCACCCCTCACCACAGATAGGAGCCCCACCAGCGATGAATGACGCGATGAGAGCAGAGACGGTGGAGATCACCGGTGACGGTGGTGACGCAGATCGAGGCCTATCTGGCCCAACCTGTCGACAGGCCACCCGACCGGAGGGGTGGTGGTCATCCACCACATGCCGGGCTACGACGAGGCCACCAAGGAGATCACCCGGAGGTTTGCCGCCCAGGGCTACCTGGCCGTCTGCCCGAACCTCTATTTCCGCGAGGCTCCCGGGCGCCAGCCCCGAGGATGCGGCCGCCGCCGCCCGGGCGCAAGGTGGTGTGCCCGACCCCCGGCTGGTCGGCGACGTGGGCGGTGCCGCCGCCTATCTCCGATCGCTTCCTCAATCCAACGGCAAGGTGGCGACGATCGGTTACTGCTCGGGCGGCCGGCAGTCCTTCCTGGCCGCCTGCAGCCTTGACCTCGATGCCGCCATCGACTGCTACGGCGCCTTCGTCATCGCCCCCCCACCCGAAGGGCTCGGGCTCAAGATCGAGCCGATCGTCGACCGGGCCAAGGATCTGTCGTGCCCGTTGCTGGGCCTGTTCGGCGCCGAGGACCAGCACCCCTCACCGGCGGAGGTCGCCGAGCTCGAAGCAGGTGCTCACCGACCTCGGCAAGGAGTTCGAGTTCCACACCTATGAGGACGCCGGCCACGCCTTCTTCGCCGTCAACCGACCCAACTACCGTCCCGAGGCGGCCAGCCGAAGGGTGGCAGCGGATCTGGGAGTTCCTCGCCCGCACCCTCGGCTAGGTCAGAACGCGAAGGCCCGAGGGCAGGCCCACCGGTTCACCGCCCTCGGGAGGCTGCTACTGCAAGGGGGGCATCGGACCAGGCGGTGGGGGAGCCTGACCGGGCTGCTGCGGGGGGTAATTGGGCGCCGGGGGAGGAGGTGGCGCCTGTCCGGGGGGAGGCGGTGGCGCCGGGCGGGGCGGGCGGGTAGCCCGGTTGGCGCGGGCGGGTAGCCGCCGGGTGCGGCCGGGTAACCGCCTGGTGCACCCGGATAGCCACCGGGGGGCGTGGGTGGGTAACCACCGCCGAAGGTGTCCTGATGCCGCCGCCGGGCCCGAGGTACCGGCTGGGCCCCAGCCACAGGATGTAGTAGAAGACCGCCGACACGTAGGGGATGCACAGCCCCACGGTGAAGGCGGTGCCGTGGCCGAAGCTCTTCGAGACGTCGTTGGCCACGATGATGTAGACGACGAAGAATGCCAGCGAACCGATGTACGGGACGATGAGTCATGAGCAGGAACCATCCCCACGTGGTGGGTCGACCGGCCACCTTCAACAACACGATGAAGTTGTAGAAGGGGACGAACCCGGCCCATCCCGGTTGTCCCGGCCTTGATGAACGTGCCGTACAGCCCGAGCGAGTACCAGTACGTAGAAGACGATGCCGAGGACGAGGATACACCACGCCGGCACCACCGTGGCCCGTCGTCGTGGTGTAGGTCGCTGCCAGTAGGTGTCCCATGGTTCCCCCTCGGGAGTCGACGTGTTCCTACACGTGCACGCCATCCCTTGATAGCACCTCTGCATCTGCCGCGGGGTGATGCCAGGACCCGAGCGGACCATGACGCCGATCAGGGGTTTCTGTGCCGGTCACACCACCTGAGTAGGGTCCGACATCGTGCTGCAGTTTACACGCACGCCTGACCGCATGTGTCGAGGCGACCGAAAGACCGTAGGTTCGGAGGATGCTGTACATCCATCGGTCTGAGCGGGCCGACGCTCTGGTCGATGTGTTGGGAGGTCTGCTTGCAGAAGCCACTCGGACGACGTCATGCAGGCCGAGGTGGTCGCCGTCCCCTCCCGCGGCATCGAGCGGTGGCTGATGCAGCGGCTGTCGGACCGCCTGGGCACAAGCACCGAAGGTGCCGACGGCGTGTGCGCCAACATCGACTTCCCGTTTCCGGGAACGCTGGTCGGCCAGGCCCTGGCCTCGGCGTCGGGCGTCGATCCCGACACCGACCCCTGGCGCCCGGAGCGGTCGGTGTGGCCGCTGCTCGACGTCGTCGACAACCACCTCGACGAGCCCTGGCTCGCCCCGCTGGCCGGCCACCTGCGGAACGCCGGTCCGCCCGGTGCAACTGCGCCGCTTCGCCACCGTCCGCCACGTCGCCGACCTCTACGACCGCTACAGCGTCCACCGTCCCGAGATGCTGCGGTCGTGGGCCTCCGGTCAGAACCAGGGAACCACCCCCGAGGGCCGGTGGCAGGCGGATCTGTGGCGTCAGCTTACGAGAACGGATCGGGACCCCGAGCCCGGCCGAACGGCTGGCTCGAGGCGTGCAGCTCGCTCCGGACGGACGCCACGCTCTCCGACCTGCCCGGAGAGGTTCTCGCTGTTCGGCCTGACCCGCCTTCCCGCCAGCTACCTCGACGTGTTGGGAGCACTGGCCGCCCAGCACGGACGTCCACCTCTTCTTGTTGCACCCGTCGCCGGTCCTCTGGGACGAAGCTGGCCGACCAACGAGCCCCCGCGGCGCCTGCGTCGGGTCGACGATCCCACCGCCGGACTGACCGCCAACCCGCTTCTCGGATCGTGGGGTCGCGACGCCAGGGAGATGCAGCTGGTTCTGGCCTCCACCGGCGAGAGTGGGCGTGGACGACCACCAGCCGCGGCCGGAGGCGGCGCCACATCCGTGCTGCAACGGATCCAGGGTGACATCCACGCCGACCGGTCACCACCCGGCGCTCCGCTCCCCGGCCACCAGGACACCCGGGCGGTCCTCGACCCGAACGACCGCAGCATCCAGGTCCACGCCTGTCACGGCCGGGCCCGACAGGTCGAGGTCCTGCGCGACGCCATGCTCCACCTGCTCGAGGACGATCCCGATCTCGAGCCCCGCGACATCGTCGTCATGTGCCCCGACATCGAAACCTTCGCTCCGCTCATCGACGCCACCTTCGGGGCCGCCGATCCCGCTGACGACGAGGAGGTCGGCGTTCGGCATCTCCCCGATCTCCGGGTGCGACTCGCCGACCGCTCGCTGCGCCAGACCAACCCG
Organism: uncultured Acidimicrobiaceae bacterium; assembly: GCA_963734395.1. Taxonomy (GTDB): domain Bacteria; phylum Actinomycetota; class Acidimicrobiia; order Acidimicrobiales; family RAAP-2; genus Bog-756. The sequence goes on from CAVTGY010000002.1 coordinate 491,190, forward strand.
ATCCTCGGCGTGGTGGCCCGGCTCCTCGAGCTGGCGACGGCTCGGGTGACCGCCTCCCAGGTCCTCGACCTGGCCGGCCGGGACCCGGTCCGCAGGCGGTTCGGCTTCGACGACGACGACCTGGCGCGCCTCGAGGAGTGGGTGGTGGGCTCGGGCATCCGTTGGGGTCTCGACGCCGAGCGCCGGGCCCCCTTCGGGCTCGAAGGGCTCGAGGCCAACACCTGGCGGGCGGGACTGGACCGCACGCTGCTCGGGGTGACCATGGCCGACGAGGGCCAGCGCCTCGTCGGTGGCGTCGTCCCCCTCGACGACGTCGACAGCGGTGACATCGACCTGGTGGGCCGGTTCGCCGAGTTCGTCGACCGGCTCGACGCGGCGGTCACTTCGCTGGGTCGAGCGCCAGTCGGTCGGACGCCTGGGCGACATCGATCGCGGTGGCCGCCGACGCCCTCACCGCGACGTCGGATGGGGACGCCTGGCAGCGCCAGCAACTTCAGCGTCTGCTCGACGACCTGACCGCCGAGGCCACCCTGGACGACGCGGTGGCCGAGATCGTCCTCGACCCGGGCGACGTCGTCTCCCTCCTCGCCGACCGGCTCCGGGGAGCGCCCCACCCGGGCCAACTTCCGGACCGGTCACCTCACCATCTGCACGCTGGTGCCGATGCGCTCGGTACCCCACCGGGTGGTGTGCCTGCTCGGCCTCGACGACGGGGCGTTCCCCCGGGTGAGCGAGCGCGACGGCGACGACCTCATCCTGGCCGACCCCTATGTGGGCGATCGCGATCCGAGGAGCGAGGACCGCCAGCTCCTCCTCGACGCCCTCCTGGCCGCCACCGAGCACCTGGTCATCACCTATACGGGTCGCGACGAGCGCACCAATCTCGAACGCCCGCCGGCCGTGCCGGTCGGCGAGCTCCTCGACGTCGTCGACCGCACCGTGCGCACCGAGGACGGAACCCCGGCTCGCGACCGGCATCGTCGTGCACCACCCGCTCCAGCCCTTCGACGTCCGCAACTTCATGGTCGGCGAGCTCGTCGACGGGCGAGCGTGGAGCTTCGATCCTGTCAACCTCGAAGGAGCGCGGGCGTCGGTGGGAGCCCGCCAGGCGCCGCCCCCCTTCCTCCCCGGGCTGCTCCCCGACATCGACACCGTCGCCGTCGAGCTCGACGACCTCGACCGGTTCCTGCGCCATCCGGTCCGGGCCTTCCTCCGCGAGCGGCTCGGGATCCGGCTGACCGCCGGGCCCAGCGACATCGACGACGCCCTGCCCGTCGAGCTCGATGCCCTGGAGCGTTGGGAGATCGGGGAGCGGCTGTTGGCGGCCCGCATGGCCGGCGCCGACCTCGACGCCTGCGTGGCCGCCGAACGGGCCCGCGGACTGCTGCCCCCGGGAGCGTTGGCCGAGCGGATCCTCGACCGGGTGATCGCCGACGTCGAGGTCATCGTCGGCCGCCGCCCTCGACGACGCCGAGCCGACCTCGCTGGACGTGAACGTCACCCTGGACGACGGGACCCGCATCGTGGGTACCGTCCCCGACGTCCGAGGCGATGTCGTCCATTCGGTGAGCTTCTCGAGGCTGGGCCCCGACCACCGCCTGAAGGCCTGGTTGCGCCTGCTGGCCCTCACCGTCGCCCACCCCGAGCGCCCCTTCGAGGCCCTGACCGTCGGGCGGCTCCGCGAGTCCGGACCGAGCGACTGCTACGTGAGCATGGCCCGTATCGAGCGCGCTCGACGGCGACGCCGCCGGCCGCGCGGCGACACCGCCACCCGCTACCTCGCCGAGCTGGTCGATCTCTACCGCCGGGGGATGCGCGAGCCGCTGCCCATCTACTGCAAGACGTCGGCCGCCTGGGCCCGAGGCTGCGCCCGCCAAACGGTGGTCGCTGGCCGAGAAGCAATGGACCTCGGAGTACCGATTCCCCAAGGAGGACGCCGACCCTGAGCACAAGACCGTCCTCGGCGCGACGGTCCGGCTTCGGCCGGCTCCTCGACGACCGACCCGCGGCCCGACGAGAGCGGCGAGGGATGGGACCCCGCCGAGGAGAGCCGGTTCGGCCGCTACGCCCGGCGCCTGTGGTCCGGGCTCTTGGCCCACGAGCAGGTGACCGATCAATGACGCCGACCGGGAAGGCGGCGGCCGGGCGAGGGGACCGGCGCAGGGACCGGGGGATCCGTGCCCTTCGACTTCGCCGCACCCCTCCCGACCGGGGTCACGCTGCTCGAGGCCAGCGCCGGCACCGGCAAGACGTTCGCCATCGCCGCGCTCGTGGCCCGATACGTCGCCGAAGGCACGCCCCTCGAACGACTGCTGGTCATCACCTTCACCCGGATGGCCACGGGAGAGCTCCGCGAACGGGTTCGGGAGCGTCTGGTCACCGCCGCCGAGCGCCTCGTCGGACGTTCTGGACGGCGGGCCGCGTCGATCTCGGCCGACGAGGTGCTGCGGGTGTTGGCCGAGGGTCCCCGCGACGAGATCGAGCGGCGCGCCGATCGGCTGGCCAAGGCCGTCGCCGACTTCGACGCCGCCACCATCGAGACGACCCACGGGTTCTGTCTCCACGTGCTGGTCGGCCTCGGCGTGGCCGGGGACGTCGAGCGCGACGTCACCTTCGTGGAGGACGTACGCGATCTGCTCGACGAGGTCGTCGACGATCTCTACATCCGGCGCTTCTGGTCCGACAGGACGCCGCCGCCCGTTCTCCAGGAAGGTGGCGGTCGAGATCGGCCGGGCCGTGCTCGCGAACCCGTCGGCCGAGATCGTCCCGGCACCCAGCGACGCTCGCAACACCCCGGCCATGCGGGGAAGGCTGGCTCGCAGGATCAGTGAAGAGATCGAGCGACGCAAGCGGGACGCCCGGCTGATCACCTTCGACGACCTGCTCACCCGGCTCGACGTCGCCCTGGCCGACGACACCCGGGGCCCGGCGGTGGCCCGCTGGCTGCGCAGCCGTTACGACGTCGCCCTGGTCGACGAGTTCCAGGACACCGACCTGGTTCAGTGGGACATCATGCGCCGGGCCTTCGGTATCCGGGGATCGACCCTGGTGCTCATCGGCGATCCGAAGCAGGCCATCTACGCCTTCCGGGGGGCCGACGTCTTCTCCTACCTGCAGGCGGCGCGGCGAGGCCACCAATCGGGCCACCCTGGTGACCAACTGGCGCAGCGACCAGGGGCTCATCGACGCCTACGACGCCTTGTTCTCGGGCAGCCGAGCTCGGCCACGTCGGCATCGGCTACCGCACGGTCGTCGCGGCCGCCCCCAACGCCGACCCCCGTCTGATCGGTGCGCCGGGCGCCCCGCTGCGCATCCGGGTCGTCGACCGCAACGACGTGGAGCTGACCGCGAAAGGGCTACGCCCAGCTCAATCCGGCGCGGACCCTGGTGGCCGCCGACCTTGCCGTCGAGGTGGCGACGCTGCTCGGCTCGGGCGCCGAGATCCACCCGCCGACGGGTCACTCCGAGCCGGTGCGTCCCGGTCACCTGGCCGTGCTGGTGCGGACCAACAGCCAGGCGCTGACCGTCTGCGAGCGCCCTCCACGACGCCGACATACCCGCGGTGACCAGCGGCTCGGGCAGCGTGTTCGGCACCGAGCCGGCCACCCAGTGGCTCCGCCTCTTCGACGCGCTGGAGCGGCCCACGGCGCGTGACCGGGCGGCGTCGGCGGCCTTGACCGTCTTCATCGGCTGGAGTGCGGACCAGGTGGCCACCGCGTCGGACTCGGAGTGGGAGGACCTGCACTGGTTGCTGCACCGATGGGCGGCCATCTTCCGCCACCGGGGGGTGGCCGCCCTCCTCGAGCACGTGAGTGCCACCCGCCAGCTCCCCGAGCGGCTCCTCGGTCGAACCTCGGGCGAGCGCTTCCTGACCGACCTGCGTCACATCGGCCAGCTCCTCCACGCCGAGGCAAAGGCGGAGGGCCTCGGGTCCACGGCGATGACCGCCTGGTTGCGCCGCCGGATCGACGAAGCGGACCAGGACACCGACGACGAGGAACGCAGCCGCCGCCTCGAGTCCGACGCCGAGGCCGTTCAGGTCCTCACCATCCACCGCAGCAAGGGGCTGGAGTTCCCCATCGTCTACTGCCCCTATCTGTGGGACGTCTACAGCCCCAAGCCGCAGATCCCGTTGTTCCACGACCCCGACAACCACGACGCCCGCACCATCGACGTCGGGGAGCGGGCGACGACCCGGGTTCGAGCGCCACTGCGCCCTGCACCTGGACGAGCAGCGGGGCGAGGACGTCCGACTCCTCTACGTGGCCCTGACCCGGGCGCGCCACCAGGCGGTGGTGTGGTGGGCCGGTACATGGCAGAGCCACGATTCGCCGCTGTCCCGCCTGCTGTTCGACCGGGACGAGGACGGGGTGGTGGCACTCGGAGGGCTCCCCACCGCCATCTGACGCCGAGGCGGTCGCCCGATTCGAGGAGCTGGCCACCGCCTGTCGCGGTCAGATCAGTGTCGAGCGGGTCACCGCCGGCATCGAGGCGCGCTGGTCCGGCCCGGATCTCGCCGCGCCGGTCCTGGCGACCGACGTATTCGACCGCACGCTCGACGAACGGTGGCGACGCACCTCGTACAGCGGGATCACCGCGGGGACCCACGACGCCCGGGTGGGCAGTGAGCCCGAGGAGCGACGTCGTCGACGACGAGGTCGTCGTCGGCCCCGCGCTTCATCGGCCGACGAGGCGGGGTGGGGCGGAGGACGACCTGGCGCGACCTGGCCGCTGCCGTTGGCCGACCTGCCCGGCGGTGTCCACGTCGGAACGTTGATCCACCGGGTGCTCGAGGGCGTCGACTTCGCGGCCGGCGACCTCGACACCGAGTTCCGAAGCCGGATCGAGGCCGAGCTCGCGTTGCGCAGGATCGAGCTGGGTGACCCTGACGCCTGGGCGTCGGGTCTGCGGACCATGATCGAGACTCCGCTCGGGCCGATGGTCGATGAGCTGGCGTTCCGCGACTTCGGGCGCGGCGATCGGCTCGACGAGATGGACTTCGAGCTCCCCCTCATCGGCGGCAACACGCCGTCAGGCGAACTGTCGGTCGTCCGACATCGCCGATGTGCTGCGAACCCATGTGCAGTGCTGACGATGTCCTCGCCGGCTACGCCGAACGCCTGGCCGACCCCTCGCTCGACCGGACCTTGCGCGGCTATCTCAGCGGCAGTCTCGACCTGGTGCTCCGCCTCCCCGGGCCGCGCTTCGCGGTCGTCGACTACAAGACCAACCGCCTCGGCGGATCGCGAGACCACGACGCCCAGCGCCTGGCACTATCGCCCCGCCGCGCTCACCGCCGAGATGTACCGGGCCCACTACCCGCTCCAGGCCCTGCTGTACACGGTTGCCCTCCACCGCTATCTGAGGTGGCGGCTCCCGGGCTACGACCCCGGACGCAACTTGGCCGGCGCCCTCTACCTGTTCGTGCGGGGAATGAGCAGCCCCGCATTCCCCCGGGTCGGTGACCGGCCGTGTGGCGTGTGGTCGTGGCGACCGCCGCCGGCGCTCGTCGAGTCGCTCAGCGACCTCTTCGACCGGGGCCGACAACGGTGATGCTGCTCCCCGACCGCGATCCCTACGACGTCGGGTTGGCCCGGCGGGCCGGCGGGCTCCTGCGGTGTTCAACCGAGGCGGGCGTGCTCGGCGGCGGCGGACGTCCACGTGGCCCTGCGACTCGGGGCGCTGGCCGGGACGGACGACGAGTGGGTGCTGCTGGGCGCGGCCCTGGCCGTGCGCTGCCCACGGCTGGGCCATGTGTGCGTGGATCTGACCACCGTTCGCTCCACGGTGAGCGCCGACGCCGACGATCGGGTGGACCTCCATGCCCTGCCCTGGCCGGGCGCGCGACGAGTGGGTCGACCGGATGCGCGGCCAGTCCGCTGGTGGGCGAGGATCGCCCGTTGCGTCTCGAGGGCGCCCGGCTGTACCTGGACCGGTACTGGTCGGCGGAGTGCGACGTGGCTGCCGATCTGTTGGCTCGGGCGACGCTGCCGGTCGACGGCGTGGATATCGAGGTCCTTGCGTCACGGCCTCGGCGCCCTGTTCGACGGGGACGAGGAGCCCGATCTCCAACGGCTGGCCGCGGCAGCCGGCCGTTCTGCGCGGCATGTCGATCATCGCCGGGGGACCGGGTACCGGCAAGACGACGACCGTCGCCCGTGTTCTGGCGCTCATCGACGAGCAGGCGTCCGCCGCCGGTCGGCGACCGCCCCTGGTCGCCCTGGCCGCCCCCACCGGCAAGGCCGCGGCCCGACTCGAGGAGGCGGTCAAAGAAGAGGCGCAGCGCCTCCCGATCTCCGCCGAGCAACGGGGCCGGCTCCTCGGTCTCCAGGGTCAGACCCTCCACCGGCTGCTGGGCTGGAGCCCGAATCACACCCGGTTCCGCCACCACCGGCTCAACCGGCTCGCCCACGACGTGGTGGTGGTGGACGAGACCTCCATGGTGTCGCTTTCGCTCATGGCCCGGTTGGTCGAGGCCGTGCGTCCCGACGGCCGGTTGGTCCTCCTCGGCGATCCCGAGCAGCTGTCTTCGGTGGAGGCGGGTGCGGTGCTCGGCGACCTGGTCGGGCCCGGCCACCTCGGGCCTGCGCATGCGGGAACCGGCGCGGCGGACGCTGACCGAGGCCACCGGCCAGGAGCCCGAGGCGACCGCGCCCGATCCCGATACGCCGATCGGCGACGGCATCGTGGTGCTCCGGCGGGTCCACCGCTTCGGCGGGGCCATCGCCAACCTGGCCGACGCCATCCGGCAGGGCGACGCCGATGCCACGTTGGCACTTCTCCAACAGGAGGCGGGCCGAGGTCCACTGGCTCCCGGTCGACATCGCAGCGGCGCCGGAGCTGCTCGGCGACGTGCGCACGGGCCGCAGTAACCGCCGGCCGACAGGTCTGGGAGGCGGCCCGAGAGGGCCGGGCCACCGACGCCATCGCCGCGCTCGGGTCCTTTCGCCTGTTGTGCGCCCACCGGCGGGGTCCCGAAGGAGCGACCGATCTGGACCTCGAGGGTCGAAGGTTGGTTGAGGACGGAGATCGAGGGCTTCGGCACCGAGGGGCCGTGGTACACCGGTCGACCGTTGCTGGTGACGGCCAACGACTACAGCCTCCGCCTCTACAACGGCGACACCGGGGTGGTGGTGACCAATGTCGGGGCCGGGTCGTTGCCGCCTTCGAACGGGGTAGCGATGTGGTGGAAGTCAGTCCGTCACGGCTGGCATCGGTCGACACCGTCTACGCCATGACCGTCCACAAGGCGCAGGGCTCCCAGTTCGACACGGTGGCCGTCTTGCTCCCGGGTCCCGACTCACCCATCCTCACCAGGGAGCTCCTGTACACCGGGGTGACCCGGGGTCGAAGCCGGGTCATCGTGGCCGGTACCGAAGAAGCCATCCGAACCGCGGTCGAACGTCCAATCACCCGCTCATCGGGGCTCCGATCTCGCCTGTGGGGTGTTTGAGCGACCCACACCGGCTTGGGGACAGGATCAGGGCCATCGCGATTCGTTGACGATGTTGATTCGCTCAGCGTTGTTGTCCGCCGCCGACGTCACGATCGGACTGCGCGATGCGGACATGGGTAACGGCTGGCGAACATACGTGTTCGACACAGCGGTAGTTACCAGTGGAGCCGAGATCGTCGAAGAGTCGCTCGCCGCTACCCAGCAAGACAGGCACAATCACAACATGCATTTCATCGATTAGCGAAGCACGAAGGTACTGCCTGATGGTGGCTGCGCCACCGCCGACCAGGACATCATGGTCCCGGGCTGCTTCGAAGGCTGCAGTGAGAGCTGCTTCGATCCCACCGTCAACGAAATGGAAGGTTGTTCCCCCCTGCATTTCGATAGGAGCATGCGGTTGGTGAGTGAGCACGAAGACTGGGTGATGAAAGGGAGGATCCTCTCCCCACCAGCCCGTCCACTCGCTGTCGCCCCACGGGCCACGTATCGGGCCGAACATGTTCCTACCCATGATGGTGGCACCCACACCAGATTCCCGCTCCGAGAAGAAGTCGTCGTCGAGTCCCTCACTACCGCCTTCTCTGCCGATCATCTGACTGCCGCTGCGGGTGGCGAAGATCCATTCGTGGAGCTGAGTGCCCCCAACACCGAGCGGATGGTCGAGATCCTGGTGGGGCCCGGAGGCGTAACCGTCGAGCGAGATCGAGAAGTTGCGCACGAGCAATCTTGACATTGACTCCTCCTTCTGTTCGCTCCCATCATGACTGGGCTCGCCACACTCCGGCTAGCAAATCGTTGAGCTACGAACTGACCTCGGGTGTCCCGAACGCCGGCTCGGGGCGCATTATCGACCGGCGGGTGCTTGCCGGTAGTTACTGTTCTTGACCGGTACTTGAGGGGGTCGTCTTTCTTTGCCGGGTGGCGTTATGAGCGTTATGAGCTAGTGCGAAGGTCCAAGCACAGTGTCGACTAGGTCGTCAGCACGCTCTGGCTCGAACGGTTCGCTTGTCATTAGCCGGCAGTAGATGATTGGGCCGAGCAATGCCATTGCCGCCAGTTCTGGATTGAGATGCTCCGGGAAGTCACCAGAGGCAACTCCTTGTTCGATCACATCAATCAGGCTTTGCCGGCGCTCGGCGGAATAGTTGTGGTGAAAGGTCCGAAGCCTTTGATCCCGCTCCGCACCTTCGATAAGCGCTGGGATGCACACCGAAAAGGTCGAGTCGACGAAGATCTGAGCCACGTGACGTACCAGCGAACAAACCTTCTCCCGGGGTGACCCAGTGTCCGTGTCCGGGACCATCTGCACGTGAAACGTTTCAAACGCATCTGCGATCAGCATCAACTTGTCGGACCAATATCGATAGATCGTGGACTTGCCCACACCGGCACGGGAGGCGACGGATTCAATTCTGAACATTCCGTAGCCAACTTCGCCAAGTTCATCGAGGGCAGCCTGGAGGATGACCTGCCTGGATCGCTCAATCCGAGGGTCGATGTTCTCTCTCGCCTGCGTGGTCCGGGAGTCCGATGTCATGGCATGACCTGCAACCCTCCATCCGAGGTGAAGGCCAGGCTATAGCTTCGAGACGTTGACGTATCGCTCCGAAACGCTTACGTTCTACAGTTGAACCGAGGCAAGGAGAAAGCCATGGCTACCGTGAGTGTCCGCTACATCGTGAACGACGTGGACGAGGCGATCGCCTTCTACTGCCGGCAGCTTGACTTCAAAGAGGAGATGCATCCCGCCCCCACCTTCGCCATGCTTTCCCGAGGAGATCTTCGTCTCGTGCTCAGCGCAACCGGCGGAGGGCCAGGGGGTGGTCAGGCCATGCCGGACGGCTCCTTGCCACAGCCTGGCGGCTGGAACCGGTTCTCGATTGAGGTCCCGAATCTGGATGCCACAGTTGAGGCACTCCAATCCAGTGGTGCACGCTTTCGCAACGATGTTGTCACGGGTGTAGGTGGCAAGCAGATTCTGCTTGAAGATCCTTCAGGCAACCCGATCGAGCTATTTGAGCCCTTGTTGCCCGAGGCCTCATTGCGCTCTTCGTAGCCTCCTGTCGTCGTTGTCGCACTGCCTTGCCCCAAAGCTCGGTCGATCCTGTGGCGAAGCCTGCCCTGATCACATCAGGTAGGGGGCCGCTCAGTCGCTACGCGTTGCTTGCTCAAGTCGACTTCGTACCTCAGCCGAATCCACACCAAGTGCACGCAGCAGTATCGCGGCGGGGTCAGGTGATTCCAGATCGAGAACCCGAGAGAGTACTTGCTGGGGAGTGATGTGTTTGCCGCGTCGCATGGGCTTTCCCGCATCCTGGAGTACTCGCTTCGCGGCCGGAGTCATCCGAATGCGGTCCTGTACCACGGCCTTGATGGTTGGCCTCTTTGGAACTGGATGCATCTGCAGTGGCGGCGCGTCGATGCCTTGCGCAACTCCCAGAGCACCGAGCGCCTCTCTGTCAAGCGAATCAAGACGGTCTCGAGCCTCCGGCAAACTCACTCCCAACTCGGCTTCGATTTCCGGTTCCTCCAGCAAACCCAGTAGTAGGTGATCAGTACCCGCTCTTCGATCACCTCGTCGGCGTGCCTCCTCACTGGCCCACATGTACGTGGTCCAAGGGTGATAGGTGCGTGGTTCTGCAGACCCTGTGGCCGCCATCAGGACTCCTTTCCATACTTTGTGTGCACTGACTGCCTGGTGACTCCGAGGGCGTCACCGATTTGCTGCCAGGACCAGCCCTCCTTTCGGGCGGCGGCGACATGGCTCGCCTCGACCCTTTCGGCCAACCGGTGCAGAGCCAACGATGCCCTAAGCCCCACTTCCGGATCGTCGGCCAGGACGTTCTCGCCATTTTCCTCAACCTTCACAAGCGTCAGTTTAGATTGACAACCCCTAGTATGTCAACTTAAACTGACAACTGGTGTACACGGTGTACGGGGTGTACAGGGTGTACAGGGTGTGGCCCCTGACCAATGAGCGGGGCAGTTATCGAGTGCCACCGACCGGCACCATGGGACAGTCAGCCACGGTTCCCGTGCCGAACGATACCCGCAGGCATGAGCACTAACTCGGAATCGCCTCAGGCAGGCTCCGAGCCCTCAACAGATGCGGAGTGCAGTCGATTCATTGCATCGACATCGTTGGGAGTGGCGGGCCGGACGGAGGGCCACCCGAACGCGTTCAGCAAACAGACAAACTGCTTCTCCTCGCCTTTGGCAAGAGAAACATGGAGTTTCCTCGATCGCCGCAAGCCCCCGAGGAAGTGCAGACTCAACGAATGTTCCCTAGGTGAGACCTGGTACACCTTGATTTGCTCGGGAGCGATGGCACCCACCTTCGCGCTGTCGAGGAAGACGCTGACAACACCACCCTTACCGATTGCAGGGCTTCGGCGTTGGGCCCGGTCCCGGCCGAGCCGGGATGCGGCCCGGGCCACAACCAGGGTCGGAAAGCCTGGCCAAATTCGATTCGGGGCCCGCCACAATTGGATGGTTGCTCCAACCTCGTCATCCATGCCCAGCGACGTGTCTCCACCCCTGGTTGCCGCGACAACATCGGATCTTTCACGATCGTGGTTCATGGTCCTGTCTTACACCGATCGGCGTGAGAAGAACAGCAACAAGCTGATGAAACGACGCCTCCGTATGCTTGGCCACCGTGGCGACCATCGACGAACTCGCAGCGGCCCAGAGGCCCTATATCTCTGTTGGTCGGCAGTCGGGCCCTACCGGGTGACTGTCAAGGGCCTGAGCTGGGCGATCCCGAGCCCAGCACCTAATTTCCTGGTGCAGAAGTGCCGGATGGGAGCCATCGGCTAGGAGGTGGGTAGACGAACCGGGCGATGGTTCCCGAGACCCAGGCGATGACCCATCCAGCAAATACCAGGAGAACAGTATGAGTCTTGTCACTCTTCCCCTGCGCTGCCACAACAGCCAAAATGATGGCCCAGACCACGAAGCAGCCGATGCTGTATATCCAGTAGTTCCGATATTTCGTCATGTTGCCAGTATGCGTCTGGGGACCCTGTTCCGGAACGCCGGGGGGTGGGACGGTGTTCGGACGTACGATCATGCCGTGAGACGTTGGAAGCCAAGCGGCCCAGTCCTGGTAGTCCTAGCGATTCTCCACATCATCGTGACCGCGATCACACTGTGGGATCTCAGCCAACGAAGTGACGCCGAGGTTCGTGGACCACGCTGGTTCTGGCGAGTGCTCACCCCGCTGCAGATGGGCAACTCGGCGATTTATTGGCTGGTGGGTCGAAAGAGCAGCACGAATCCCTAGGTCGGAACCTCTGTTAAACCTTCGGGACTGCCCCGTTCACCGGGAGCGGGGCAGTTGGCTGTCGTGGATCTCTCGACGACGATCGAATAACCTGCTTTCGAAAGTGACTTCTCCGTCCCAACTCTCCCCGATTCGTCACCCGAGTGTCGTCGCGTTCGATCTTCCTCAACTGATCGGAGCCATCGCTGAGGTCGAATCGGAACTTGGCGCTCGTGCTGCCTTGGATCAGAACAGGTGCCGCGGGTACTTCCCGGCGCTCAACGGCGTTCGAGGGATTGATGACGATCTACCAGCGTGCCGGGCATTCGCGACCTGCTTACCCGTGATTAGACACAGTGACGCTGACTATCAGTTCAACTTTATCCGACTGTCCCTAACGCAGCAGACCACCGACCCGGCCTACCATCTCGATTCGGACGCAGCTACAGCGGTTAGTGGCGATATCTCGACGCTCAAACATCGACTCGTCACAAGGTTATTGCTCAACCTCAGCTCGAAGAGTGACCGGGCACTGCATTATCTGGATGTCGACCCATGTTGGGTTGATCTAGTAGCGGACGGGTCCTACGTTCGTGCGACAGACCCGCGGGCCCTCGCGGACCGAACGCTAGTCGCAACGATTCCTGCCCGACGGGGTGTTCATGTTGCCGGACTAGTGTTCGCGGCCAATCTAGTTCTGCACTCTGGTGTCGATGACGTGGCGGGTCATTTCGTCGCGGCTTACGGCATCGATGTAATGGACATCGCCGCAGGCTGCCCGGCGTAGAACGCTGTCAAGACGACGTCGCGCAGGTTCCGCTGGGCCGCTGGTTGAAGACTGCATCCGAACATTCGTTGGTGCACCTCTCCGGGTTTGCGGGGGCCGCGTCGGCCATGCGCTACCGCAAGGTTGTCGAATACCAGCAACTCCCCGGGCTGCAAATCGACGGAAACCTCTACTTTTTCAATGCGAAGGCCATGACGCTGGAAGAACGACTGTTCGGCGTAGAGGCTGTCGAACTCCAACCCGCAGAGAAAGCCAGGTTCGAGTTTCACGCTCGGGAGGAACGGCGTCCTCCGGGCGATAGCGGCATCGACAAGACGTGCGAAACTTCCCTCGACATACCCCCGATCATCATCCCATGAGCCGTGAGTTCGCCCATAAGAGGTAAGACGATCGATCAATTCCCCGGGAGGCGGCCAGGAGCGCTGACTCAGGAGCGCTATCAAAGGCACCAGCCGGGTGACCGCCCGAACGCCCACAATGTCAGCTGGGATATGAAGGGCTGTGTATCGAGCAAATTCTTGTTCAATCTTCGGGTCAAGCGGTAGTCCGAAGTCGAAGTGCAATGTCTGAAAATCTCGGGTCTCTCCAGCATCCAGGGGCGGGACTACGAATGCTCCGATGATTGACAGTGGAGGAAGACCGTTGCGACGCCGACACGAGTCAACGATGGAATCTGAGATCTCGTCCGCTTCACTGATCGTTCCGAAGGGACCGGCAACCCGAGCGAACCCGTTGGAGTTCAGTTCTTCGACTACGTCGCGCACCGGCCTATTCTGGCGCAAGCCTCCGACCCGGCGTGGCGGAGCCCTATCCAGTGTGGCCCCCATGGATATCCCATACCACCGCCGTCGGCGAGATACCCAGGACTGCCCCCTACCTACAGGCACGAGTGGGGCACCCGTACCCAAGGGTATCCGGCAGTTGCGAGCGGTCGCCCTATGGCTTCCAGGTTGGCCGCACTCCCGGGCGCTTCTCGTCGGCGTATACGTCGATCGAAGGATCAAGCCCGATGGCGGACGGGTCTCGACGCCCGGTGGCGGCGAGTACGAACTCCAGTGGATCGCCGGAGATCTCTGGGCCTCCGTCCAAACGTATCGGGTCGCCTTGACTTTTGTGATTCTGACCCCTCCTGATTCAGCGATCTATTATCGCAATCAAGGCTCGGGCGTACGAATCAGCCGTTACGCTTTGCCCTTTCGGAGTCAGGCAGACTTGGAATGTTGGGGGCGGCCCTAGCGCTTGGAAATAGCGAAGCGAGCTTGGTCGAAACTCGCCCAACTGATCTTCAACTGCGTCACGGAGTCTCAATGCGAATGAGTAACTAACCCCGGGTTGAGTCAGTAGCGCTACATACACTTCGCAGGCAAGGTCCCTTTCTGGCACTCGGTTTCCGTTGACAAAGAGCTGAGCGTCGTCTCGAACGTAGGAGCTCATGGCTCGCCCATTCGTCAAACCGAACCCCGTCGCAACGGCCACCTGGAGGGTCAGAAAGACAGCCAACCCAGCCAGCGCGATCCATGTGAATCGTCGACCGTTCGTCGCTGACGTACGAAGCGGTGGAACATTCGCCCACGCGTAGATAACGATTCCCGTCAGAAGAATGAGGTTCACGAGAAGGTAACGATTACTGATCGCATCGGTGGATCCCAAGCCACTGCGGCCGAGGGTGATTTGAGCGTCGGTAAGCAGAGCGAAGGCGATCAACAGGAGTGGCAGGGGTATACGCTCCCTAGACTTCCGGTACCGCCAGGACTGCACAACAATGAATAACGCGACAGCAAACAGGGCTACACCGACTATCTCGAAGCGGACCACGTTCCGTACCGGAGTCCCAATGATGACGCCCCCACCGGGGATGACATTGCCAATGAGAACGACGAAGTAGCGCAATGCTTCCACGGGATGGTGTAAGGCGACTCTGGGAGAGCACACTGACGAGGGTAAGCATCCATTCTGAGTAAAGTTGTAACCGCGGAAGTACACTGCACTAGTGCCAATCGCGGCGACCAACCACACACTGCTTTCGACAAGAGCTCGACGTACCGATCGAACATCCCACAGGATGCAGATCACGCCCAAGGGCCAACAGAGAAACCCTTGTATGGACGCCAGCGAGGCGGCCACGGCCAACACGACGCCAATTGCGAACCACAGTCTTCTGCGTCGGTCGTTCGGCACGAGAAGGACTACCAACATCCAAATGAAGAAGAAGACGGTCAGAAACCCCCAGAGATGGGATGCCCAGAGGCTGTCTTGGACGTCGGCCAAGCTGAACCAAATAGCACCGATGACGAGGACCGGGGCCGGGGTGAGTGGTCTGTCGAAATAGTGACGAACGAGTAGTAACAAACCGGCATATGAAGCGATGTAAAGGGCGGCACTCAAGAAGATCGCCGAGCGCAGATCAAGCCCGTCGGCGAATCCGAAGAAAACGTTGATCAGGTTGCTGAAGAAGTAGCGCGATTCGGTGTATTGCCCCCAAAGCTGGCCCAGTGACAGCTGGCCGTGGAGAGCCGCATGGACGATCGGGGTGAAGGCCCAATCGTCCCAGTAGAAGGCGTTAGTCGCATATTTGCCGATGAAGAGCAGATAAAGGATCGGACACACACTTGCTGCCGTGACAGTCAAGAGTGAATTGTGCTGTACTGCCCATGCCGCAGGCTTCCCTTGGCGTTGCTCTGCGCGCTGCACAGCAGAAGCATCGCTAACAATCGCCATGTTTGCAATCGGTCGACCCTGGTGCGGCGCACAATGCCCCCTATCACCGGCTGAGGGTCGCATGTCTTTCGCTAGGAAGCGATCTGTGCTCGCGCTCCGCGAACTGCCCATGATCGGCACTTACATGGCAACCCAAATGGCGTCAGATGTGAAGAGGTTGAACACTCCAGGCAGAACTGGCTTGATAGGACCGGCCTGACGCTATGACCAGACTGAACCATCGTCTGGCCAACCAGGCCGAGCATCATCGCCGCTGTCCTGGCACAATGCGCTCGTGCCCCAAAACGTGTTCGTCGGTCAGATTGCCGAGTTCTACGACGCGACGTCGACCGAAATGTACGACCCGGTGGTACTTGACCCCGCCGTCGACTTCCTCGCTGACCTCAATGAAAGCGTCGGTGGGGGTCCTGCCCTTGAGCTGGGGATCGGCACCGGCAGGGTCGGGCTGCCGCTAAGTCAACGCGGCGTCGCCGTGCACGGCATCGAGATCTCGGCCGACATGGTCGCTCAGCTCAAAGCCAAGCCGGGGGCCGATCGTGTCGGGGTGACCGTGGGCGACTTCGCCACAGCCAAGGTGGAGGGGGCTTTCACGTTAGCCTTCCTTGTCTTCGACACCATCACGAACCTGCTAACCCAGGACGAGCAGGTCGAATGCTTCAAGAACGTGGCCGAACACCTCGAGCCGGGCGGGTGCTTCGTGATTGAGCTGTGGATCCCCGATCTGCAAAAGCTCGTTCCCGGTGAGCACATCCGCGCCTTCACTGTGACTGCCGAACGCCTGGGATTTGACGAGTACGACGTGGCGGCCCAACGGGTCACTTCCCACCACTACTGGCTGAGCGGAGACCGGCTTACCTCATTCTCCTCGCAACACCGCTACTTGTGGCCGTCCGAACTCGACCTCATGGCCCGCCTTGCCGGCATGACGCTTCGGGAGCGCTGGGGCGACTGGGATCGCCAAGCCTTCACCAGTGAGAGCGCCAAACACATTTCCGTTTGGGAGAAGACCGCCTAGACATCCCGCGCCATTGGGAAGCGTGTTCGGAGGGTCGGGCTGAGGTCACAGCAATCTGTCACCAGAGCCTTCACTATCCCTGTCCACCGGATATGCCCTGCCCCGGACACCGGGAGGGGGACACCCTTCAGAATGGTGGCTCCTGGTCGTATGCCCTACTCGGCGGGGTGAGACCTCGGGTGAGGCGGAGCGCCGTGGTGTGGGGGCTGGTGGGGTCGCGTTGGGTCTGGCCCCCGGTAGCCCAGCTTCCGGAGAATCCACAGACCGAGTCGACTGGGCTTCTCGGCTTCCTGTGCGGCCTTGGCTTCGGCTTCGTGACCGCCAGTGACGTGAAAGTCCCTGCCCGTCCAGCCCTGGCGGTACTTGGCTGTGCCGTTCCACGGTTTGGCCATCCCTCCAGTATGGCCCCAGGCATCGCCGACATGGCGGTGACGCTGAAGTCGCCGAGCGACGGGCTGAAACCTCGGCGTTTGCACGTCCGGTTCTTGGGGTGCCGGAATGGCATGGGGTGTGCCTAGGTGTGCTGGTCGATGTCGGAGTGAGTTGCCGCTTGACTGATCGCCCTAGCTGCGAGCCAGACCGCCCCTGCACAAGGTGGGGCGTTATTTAACTTTGCCTGTGCGTAACGCCGGGTGGGGTGATGGCTGAGCGGCGAGGATCCTGGGGGCGATGTAACCGGCATTATCGGGCGGTAACGGGCTGGGTGGGGACCCCGCAAAGCTCTGTCCAGTGGCCTCGTGCAGGCGTTCGCAATCCCCCAACAACTCGGGCCGCAATTCCGCCCCACGATGGAGCGTCCGCCGACGTTTCCGAGCGTCCGCTTCGATCGCGGGCAAGAATGGAAGCCGATGAGCGAGCCCCCTAAGACCCTTTATGCGACCACCAGCGATGGCTTGCATATCGCCTATCAAGTCGAAGGGGCAGGTCCATTGGACTTGGTCAGTGCCGGCGATGGGACCCTCTTTTCCATTGATGCCACCGATGAACAACCACGATGGCAGCAATGGGTTGACCGTTTGGCCTCATTTTCCCGCATCATCCGCTTCGACCTTCGAGGAGTGGGGTTGTCGGACCCGGTGGGTTCGGCAGAGCCCCCGACGATTGAACACTGGGCAGCCGATGCCTTCGCTGTCATGGACAGTGTGGGTGTCGACCAGGCAGCCATTCTCGGGTGCTCCATGAACGGACTCCTCGCGATGCTTCTGGCTGCCAGCCATCCAGAACGAGTTCGGGGCTTGGTGCTCGTGAATGCCTACGCCCGCGTCCTGCAGGATCACGATTACCCGATCGGCTATCCCTCTTACGTCGTCGAGCAGTTCATCGGAGACTTGACCGAGCCGGGAGCCGATCCGACCGACTCCGCAGCGGCCTCCCGAGATGCACAAATGTTCGATGCCTCTGCCGGTGATCTCCCCTACATGGCTCCGAGCTTGACCTCCGACGCTGCCTTCGCTTCGTGGTGGGACCGGGCCAGCCACCGTGGCGCCAGCCCCGCCGCGTCGCGAGCCGTTTGGCGCGTAGCAGTTGGGACGGACCTCCGAGCCGCCCTTCCTTTGATTACCGTGCCTACGTTGGTGGTGCACAGCACGAGAGACGCCTTTGTTCCTGTTGAATGGGGGCGTTACCTCGCTGAGCACATCCCCAATGCACAACTCGTTGAACTCGATACTGCCGACCATGTGCCGTGGACAAGCGACGCCGACTTTGCGGGCGAGATCGAAGAATTCCTGACGGGGACGCGCCAGCTTGCTCCTTCGAGTCGGATGCTCGCGACGGTGCTTTTCACAGACATCGTTGGTTCCACAGAGCACGCCACCACCCTCGGAGACCGATCTTGGAAAGACCTCCTCGAGAACCACGACAGGGCTGTCGAGCGCCAGCTCCGCCGTTATGGAGGACAATTGGTGAAGCAGACGGGTGACGGCGTCCTCGCGATATTCGACGGCCCGGCGAGAGCCGTACAATGCGCTGGCGCAATCCGGGAAGCCCTACAGCAGTTGGGCGTGCAGATTAGGGCAGGCCTCCATACGGGTGAAGTCGAACGCCGCGGCGAAGACCTATCTGGCGTAGCCGTGCATTTGGCTCAGCGTGTGCAGGGCCGAGCTGAGCCAGGTGAGATCCTTGTGTCCAGGACAGTCGTCGACTTGGTTGCCGGATCGGACCTTCGTTTCGAGGACAAAGGTGAGCACGAGCTCAAGGGTGTTCCTGGCTCCTGGAGGCTCTTCACCGTAAGCGACTGACAGGCCGAGCCGGCCCGTATCCGCATCTCCGACCCTTGGCGCAATGTGCTGTTATCGCGCCCCCGAACTCACGACGGCCAAGGGCAACAGACCATCCCATAACGCGCGGCTCGGACCATCGGTGGGGGTGCCACTGAACACTGTCAGTGGGATACCGATTTCCCACAGAGCTGCTTTGGCCTAGGTCGATCTGCCGACGCACAGGTATTGTGCGGAATCGTGGACGAACGGAGACCCGATGGACAGCGGTGAGCTGAAGGCCATGCAGGCTCCCATCAAGGAGCGATATAGGGAACAACCGGAGGCTGCGGTTGTGACACTCAAAGCTGAAGGTCAACTGGGTGACGACCTCTCGTGCTCGGTACAAACAGGGCGGGCGCTGGTCGAAGCTGGGCTTCATCCAGCTACGGGGGGCGATGGCACTCAGGCTTGTTCCGGAGACATGTTGCTCCAGGCACTCGCCGCGTGCGCAGGGGTCACGATGCGCTCAGTAGCTACTGCGCTTGGGATCACTGCAGTAGGCACGGTTCGAGCCGAAGGCGACTTGGACTTTCGTGGGACGCTGGGTGTCGACAAGTCGGCACCGGTTGGATTCTCAGATATTCGCCTGTCTTTCGATGTCCAGAGTGACGCCTCGGAGGAGCAACTCGCCATGTTGCTGCGCCTGACCGAGCGGTACTGCGTGGTACTCCAAACGCTGACGAAGAGCCCCAGGCTGACAGCTTCGATTGGCTGAGCCGTGTCGAAATTTGAGGACCGTAGGCTTGTCAGCTCGTGCTGCCAGCTGAAACAGCGACCTTCCGTTCGGGGCTAAATATCCCAGATCACCGGCTCAGGGAGCGTTATCTGGCAACGCGTGCTTGCTGACCGCGAGCTGCCATACTCCGGCACACATTCGGGCGTGTGGATAACTGCCAGTTGCGCAGCGGGCTCCTTGTCATTGAGGCTTACTTCAAAGGAGGGTGGATCTAAGTCTGAAGGTAAACAATGAGTGACAAATCACCACATGTGGGGTGATTTCGGATGAAATCCCTTGTCGTGGGTAATCTTCGTGTGACATGCCGCCCCACTCACCTCGACTCGAAGCCATCGACCAGAAGGTCCTGCTTCTCTTCGCACTGGTTTCCGAGGCGCTATCCAAAGCCGCCGACGCCCTCCTCGGTGGTGAATTGCTCTTGGGTCAAGAGGTGATCGACGGGGACCAGGCCGTTGACGCCCTAACCGCCGAAGTGGAACTGCTCATATGGGAGGAACTGCAGGAACCACCAGTCCAAGGTGACGAGCTGCGTTACCTAGTCGGCCTACTTCTCATCATTCCGGAGCTGGAGCGAAGCGCCGATTTGGCCGAACATGTAGCCCAGCGGGCCGTCGACAACTTGGGCACTTCCATGAGTCCCCGGAGCCGAGGGATAGTCCAGCTCATGACCGAGGTCGCCACCGAGATGTGGCATGAGGCTGCGGGTGCCTTCGGTGAGCGAAAGCGGATCGGCGACCGCCTGGCCAAGGCAGACGAGGAGATGGACGTTCTCCACAACAGTCTGACCCGCGAGGTTGAGGCGGAGGAGATGTCGGTCACCATTGCCGCTCAGGTCACCCTTTTGGCTCGCTTCTACGAACGGTTGGGCGACCATGCGGTCAATCTCGCTCGCCGCATCGAGCTGTTGGCAGATTCGCGTCCCTGACTAATCTGACTCCCCCCTGTTCATCGAGCGTTCACTCTCCCGCAATGATCTGTTGCCACCAGCTTGGTACAACTGACAGTGGTCCGGGGATGCGGGCGGAACCGGCGTCGACGGGCCATAGGGTCGAGACTCCGCCGTGCCACATCCCCCGGTATGGCGGAGTCTCCCCGTCCACTTCCACATATAGTGGGTCAGTTTGAAAAACGGCCCGAGCCGTCGACGGTTCCAGCGTTTGGGTCGTGGACCGTGGGACACCTGGCCTCGTTTAGAAGCTCTGGCCGGACCGATTACGACGCCCACCTGGAGACGGTTACCGTCAGAATATGGGCAAGAAGGTGAACATCCAGGTCGGCGGAGAAACGGGAAGTCAGCATCGGTAGTCGTGCCTATCCTGCGGGACGATGGGACAGTGGAGTTGTCAGACCGTTGCGGTGATGGCCGGGGAGGCGCACGAAGATCAGAACTGTGACGAGGCACACGGAGAACAGCACCGTGATGAGGATCTAGACGAGATTCTCCAGAATCTGACGATTCCGATTCAGAGCGACCCACTCCCTCCACGTGACAACCCATTGCCAGCGGACTAGACCGTAGGTATCTGCCGGGCCGCTGGCCGGGGAGGAGTCGGGCAACTGTCCGGCTGGTCCGGTGGTGTCGTTGCATGCTGGGCCCTGAGCAGAGGTGTGGTAGTTCCTCGGCCGGACTGTCCCCGATCACCCGGGCTCGATCTGGATAACACTCTGCTTGACCGGGAGGCCGCATTCGAGTCCTGGGCGCAGCATTCATGGAGACCAACCAACTCCCATCCACGGCATGGGAGATCATTCACTCCGCTGACGGCGACGGGCTGAAGCCTGGGGATCTTTTCTTGCGCGAGACACGCGAACTATTTGGCATTGACGAAGACGTCGACGATCTGCTCGCCCGGTATCACGTCGACTATCCAGCCTGCTACACGGTCGACCAGGAGACCACCGACGCGGTGCGCAGGCTTCGTACAGGCGGTTGGATGGTTGGCGTCGTTATGAACGGCCCACCATCTCAGAGAGCAAAGCCGGAGGCCACCAATCTCGTCGATGATTTCGATGCCATCTGCATCTCAGCCGTCGTGGGTTCTTGGGAACCCGACCGTCTCATCTTCGAGGAGGCGGCTCGGATCTGTGGTCTACCTCTTGCGGGTTGGATGATCGGCGACTCCCCAAGTGCCGACATCGGAGGCGGCAAGCAAGCCGGGCTGCAAACGATATGGATGGCAAGAGGCCGCACGTGGGATTCGTCGGAGTTTGGCCCTGATGCAATCGTGAATATCATCCCGGAGGCCGTGGAGATCATCCTCCAATCAGATCTCAGATAGGCCCTGCCACCCAACACCGGAGCAGCTGCGCTTATTGGCGGCGGCGGACCGGGGCTTGTGTGAGCGGCCATGATGACCCGGTGGCCGTCGACCTTCCTTCTCGCTGGGCTGACGGGCTTGACCGGATGGCTCGTGCTCTCGGATCGAGGGAACCCCCTACCAATCTCAATCGGCTGCCGGGCGGGCTCGAAGGAGAGGCCTTTTCCTTTCGGCTGCACGAGCAATCCTTCGTTCTGAAGGTCTACGCCGGAGAGGGCAGCCAGGCCAGGACGGAGTTCGACAATCTGACCGTCGTGTCGGTCGCCAGGGTGCCAACACCTCAACCAGTGCTGATGGATGCTGACGGTGAATGGTTTCAAGCTCCAGCCATTGTGATGACTGCGCTGGGTGGGCAACCCGACATGTATCCCAGCGATCTCACTCTCTGGATTGATGGTGCTGCGGAAGCATTGGCTTCTATCCATGACCTCCCGTCTGCTCGGGCGAGTCATATTCGAGCACCCCGTTGGCAGCGGTGGCGGCCCTCGACAGAGGGCATGGGGAGCGATTCCTCTCGGGCTGATGCAGTGCTGGCCAAACTCTACGAACGGACAGGAACGTCTCCGACCGTCCTTAGTCATGACGACTACAACCCGGGAAACCTGCTTTATGACGGCGGGCGTCTGTCGGGTGTCGTGGATTGGGCCGACATAACCATTGAGCCCCGGCAGGCCGCGGTTGCAATGTATCGGCACTTCCTCGCCATTCACCCCGGAGGCGATACGCCGGATACGTTCCTCGATGTCTACGAGCGTGCAGCCAAGACCTCGCTCGGCGACCTCCCTCTCTGGGATGTCCTGTATGGGCTCCGAGGTCTCCGTCCAATAGATCATTGGGTCCTCGCTTGTGAGGGTCTTGGACTGGACATCACATCCTCGGAAATACAAGAGAGATCACGGGCATGGGTGCGCAAGGGGATATTTCTCTCGGGAGGTTGACCGAGGCTGCTGACCTGATCACCGGCTGAGGGTCGCTTCACCTCATGCAATCGGTCCCTCGGCATTCGACGGCGCTCATATGATCATCAAATGGCGCAGCGAGATTGGCTCGCGTGGCACGAGCCGTACGATGACCCCTCCTCACCCTTGGCTCGACGTCTGGCAAGCGTTCAGAGCCACCTCCGCAGTGCTCTCGACCGTTGTCCGACGGGAACCGTCCAGATGGACGGTGGAACATGACGATGACAGTCTCTACGGGGTGGGCGTAGGTCGTTTTCGTGACAGCCCTCGCCCGTTTGTGCCTGGAAAGCGACTATTCACGTTCGTGGGCTTTAACAACTTGGGCAGGCAACCGAGCGGTTGCCCATAACACTGGTTCGGCGGCGCTCATCGACCGGGAGCTCTACCGTGCGCACGTCATCGGCTTCATACAGTTCAACGTCGAAGGTCATCGGTCAGAAGTTCACGTTCTGACCGATTCCAGGTATCCCGCATTTGACATTGCTGTCAGCAATGTGGACCATGCTCTCGAAGTGCCGTTCGAGGTCACTCCCGAGCAGGCGGGCTCGCAAAGTGCAGAGGTAGATAGAAGGAAAGGTCTGGACTGGACTATGGCAGAGGAAAGCAAGCCGGTCGAAGTGTCACGCAGAATTGAAGCACCGGCGGCCCTCATCTTCAAGATCCTGGCGAATCCGCAACGACACATGGATTTCGACGGATCCGGCATGCTCCGGGGGGCCGTCCTCGACCGTCCCATCTCCGACGTGGGCGATACGTTCACCATGAAGATGCATCGGCTCGGAGACGACTACCTCATGATCAACTATGTGGTGGAGTTCGAGCCAGATCGGCGCATATTTTGGGAACCGGCTCCCGGAGACCCTTCTCGGGCTGAGGGTGATGATCCATCCAAAGTCGGCATTCCTGCGGGCTACCGCTGGGGCTACATCCTCACTCCGGACGGTGACGACGCCACCGTCGTCACCGAGGTCTTTGACTACGGCCCGTTGCCGGAGGACCTCCTACGTGATGGCGGTGCGTGGATCAACGGGACCAATTCGGTGCTTGAGTCCATGACGGCCAGCCTGGAGAGGCTCGAGAAGATCAGTACCGAGTAGGACCGCTGCCGGAGCGTATCTATGAATCGGTCTTCAGAGCGTTCGAGCAGGCAGACCCCCTGTCCCAGACCACCGGGAGGGTGTCACACTCCGGCGCTTTGGTGGGCGTCGCTCGGAGCTGCTACGTCGAAGCTTTGATTTTTTCTTCCTTACCATTGCGACGGAGTGGCGGGGTCGAGACCGAGAATCCCACAGTTCTTTCGGTATTTGTTTAGGAGGATGGGATTCAGCCACTGAATGGGCTTCGGAAATGTGGCGAGAAACTCGGTGGCCTGCTCCTTGGTCATTCCATACTCAACCCCGCCCATGAGCCAAGAGATGCCTTTGCGTGGTGCCTTCTTGGCCAGCACAGTGGCAATCCTCTCCGACTCGTCGTCTGGCATGTACTGGGCGAGCATCGGGAAGAAGATCGGCTCTTCGTTGTCGAGGTGCCTCACCATGTCCCCTTTGAAACGACCGACGAGTTCCCCCAATGGCTCAATGGATCCGCTACTGGTCGGTCCACTCTTTAGGGCGGCGAATGCTTTTTCAGTCTCGTCAAGAAGCGGATCGATCATGTGGTGCTCTTTGACCAATGGTTCGAGGAGAGTCGGATCGGCACCGTTTTTCTCAACAGCGGGCCAGTAGTAGTCATCCTCTGTTGTGTGATGGAAGTGCGCACCGGCGACAACAAACAGGCCCAAGTCTGCAAGCGTCTTCTTCTGCCTTGAATCGTCCGATTTGGCAGCCGACACAGCTGACTCCAAGAGATGGAGAAGGCCCCGAATCATATTGTGGACACCCTTGAACTCTCTTACCGCCGCATTGTCCATTGTGGAAACCTAACGTAACGATTTCAAGCCTGCTAGCAGCGATCCGAAGGGGCATCGGCCCCTGCCCCTTTCACCGGCTGTGTGTGCGTTATCAATCGGCCTGGGCTTGCGGTCTGCTAACTGACCTCAACCAGGCACTTTATGGATAGTTCGAACTCGAGAAGGTGTCTCAGCAGAAACTGAGTCAGCCGAGGTTGTTGACACATGTATCTCCGTCGTTGTTACTGTTCGTCCCGTCAGGGCAGGTGGTGTTTGACCAGGTGACGCTGGTGAGGTTGGCACCTGTGACGTTGGCTCCATCGAGATCGGCGTTGGTGAGGTTGGCACCGCTGAGATCGGCGTTGGTGAGATCGGCTGAAGGGCCGATCAGATATCCGTCGGTCAAGATCCAGTCCTGGGGTAGGAGTGCCGTGGAACCGGTTATTCCCCCCGAGCTGACCTCGGCAAGATAAACGCCAGCGAGGTCGGCACCAGCGAGGTTTACGTCACTGAGATTGGCACCCTGCAAGTTGCCTTGTATCCCACTGAAATTGATATTGCTCAGGTCGGCGCCAGTAAGGTCTGCATCGTTGAGATTGGCGAAGCTGACGGCCAGTGGTGGACCCGATGGCTCAGGTTCGTACCCGGTAAAGTTGGCCCCGCTGAAATTCGCATCGGTCAGGTCAGCACCGATGAGCTGAATCCCGCTCAGCGAAGCACCGCTGAGGTCGATACCGCTGAGGTCGGCACCATCGAGAGAGGCGCCTTGGAGCTCGGCGCCCTCCAGATCGGCTTCAGGTCCGATCAAGTATCTGGCTTCGCCGGTCACCAAACTCCAGTTGTCAGGCAGCGATGCTGGATTGCCAACGATCCCCCCTCCAAAGGAGCTGACCTCGGTGAAGTTCGCCCCAGTGAAACTGGTGCCCGTCAGATTGGTCGCGCCGAGATTGGCACCGTAGAGGTCCGCGCCGTTGAAGATTGCCCCACTCAGATCGGCCCCCACCATCTGGGTGTCGATCAGGCTGGCGTTGGCGAGGTCTGCATCGGCGAGGTTGGCGTTTTGCAGGTCACATCCATTGAGATCGGCGGAGGGTTCGATGGAGGAACAATCGGACAATTCTGGAGTTACGGAAACTCTCAGCGAAGACATGCCAAGGCCAATGGCGTTGGAGGCCTTCACATGGACCGCGTAATGCACTCCGTTGTTGAGGCCGGTGAGCGTGCATGAGGTGGTTTCTGGAGCCGTCGAGCAGGTCACACCAGCGTGTGGGGCAAACACGGTGTAACTGGTGATCGCAGAGCCGCCGTCAGACTCAGGCGGTGACCATGAAACCAGAGCCCCTCCTGGAACTGGATAGGCAACCACCGCCGTGGGTGGTCCCGGTTTCTTGAGCCTTGGCGTCCGAGCGGTCGCGGGCGCGTTGGCTGCAACCGTCAGGAAGGTCACGCCTAGTAGCACTGGTAGGCCCAGCCTGAAAACCTTGCGTCCCACTGCCAGCGAGAGGCGATACGTTTGCTCTGAAGTTGGAATCACTTGGCCTCCTTGCGGCTTTAGACCGCTAACGGCGCTCAACCAGGCTAACCAGGTTGCGGAATCGGATGGGAGAAAAGGCGAGCCCCGTCCTTAATGCCGGTTGGGTGGGGCAGCACCGACATGTTTCTCAACCCCTTTGGACCGTGACCCGCTGGCACGTCGTAAGCAATATTGACTGCTGCTAGAGGAGGCGTAGATTGAGCTTAGATCTGTTGAAAGGACGTGCAATGGCGGAATCATCGTGGCAGCGAATGTTGGTCCAGGTCGCTGGCGCCTTAGTCGCAGCCGCGGCGTGTCTGGTTGCTGCAGGGTTGAGTCCGGCCTGGGCACAAGAGCCGACGTCGTCATCGACTGGGACCGGCGCCACATCCCTCACAAGGCCCACAGGGGACGCAGCGCCTACTTCGGAACAGCACGGATATTGGTTGGTGGGGTCTGATGGAGGTGTTTTCTCATTTGGCTCGGCTCAGTTCTACGGCTCGGTAGCCAACATTCAGCTTCAGTCGCCGGTCATTGGTATTGCCCCCACCGCTGGTGGGGGCGGCTACTGGCTCGTGGCGTCGGATGGCGGTGTCTTCGCTTTTGGGGATGCGGGATTCTACGGGTCGATTCCCAGTCTCGGGCTCTCACCCGTCGACTCTCCCTCTCTGCCCAGGCTGAACGCTCCCATTGTGGGCATCGTTTCTTCGTATGACGGACGTGGCTATTTCCTTGTCGCCAACGACGGCGGAGTCTTCGCGTTCGGGGACGCCAGGTTCGAGGGATCGTGCCCAGAAATCGGAGGTTGCTTTAGTAGCGGCATCGCCGACGTGATGACGGACGGCACCGGAAATGGATACTGGGTCGTCAGCTACACCGGTGACGTTCATGCCTTCGGTGACGCCACCAACTACGGAGAGCCTGCTTCCAATTTGCCGTATGCGACGGTAGTCCGCTCCGCAGTCAGCACCCCGAGTGGAAATGGCTACTGGATTCTCCTCTCCGACGGTGAGATTTATTCGTATGGAGATGCGATCTATCTGGGCAGTCCGTTTGGCCAAATTGAGTTCGCGAACCCCGCTTCAGCGCTCTTTGCCCCCTCGGATGGCGGCGGGTACTGGGTGACTACGACCATTGGGGCGGTGTACGCCTACGGCGACGCACCCTATGACGGTGGTATGTCTGCTACTCACATCAACGGGTACATCGTTGCGGCAACCGGATCCTAGATTTCCTATACACAGCGTCGGGTCGGACATATGCGGACCGAGTGCTGTGGGAGTACGTCGGCCATTACAAACCGACGGCGACCGTACCGCGGCATTAGCTTCAGCGTGCCCTCACCCGCCGGCGGGCTCGACACTCCAGTCCCGGCGGCCAACGTCGCTCGAACCGACGGTATGGGAGGTCTTATCCTCGAGTACCACTTGGCAGCCGCGTAGCCAGAGCGATGTCCCGACCAAGATGGTAATCCTCTCTTGGGCCGACTGAAGTCGGGACGATCGAGTGAAGCACACGCGTTTTCGGATACTACGCGTCACTTCTTGATTACGACGGTGATCCGCTCGCTGTAAGCAGTGTTGCCGGCTCCGTCAGTGGCCAAGCTTTGCAGCGTGTAGGTGTCCTTGGGGACAGCTGTGTCGTTCCACGTGTAGACCCACCCGTTGCCGGTCGAAGTCGCCGTGCCGATGACCGTCTGGTTGTACGTACCACCGGTCAGAACGAACTTGACACTGCTGATCCCAACCCCGAACGAGGCACTGGCTGTCGCTTCCAGAGAGGTGCTCGCCGACCTGACCAGTTTCGCCCCGTTGGCGGGGACGGTCACGGCCGTCGTCGGCGGCGTGTTGTCCACGGTGACAGAGATCCCCGAGCTGTAGGTGGTGTTTCCGGCTCCGTCAGTGGCCAGGCTCTGCAGCGTGTAGGTGCCCCCGGGAACGGCCGTGGTGTTCCACTGCAAGATGTATCCGTACTCAGTGGGGACAGCCGTGCCGATCACCGACTGATTGTACGACCCACCGGTGATCACGAACTGGACCTTGCTGATCCCAACGCCGTAGGAAGCGGCGGCACTCGCGTCCAGGATGGCGCTGGTCCCACCCAGTTTCGCCCCGGTTGAGGGGACGAGTACCGCTGTTGTCGGCGGAGTGTTGTCCACCGTCACTGATATCGGCGAGCTGTATGTGGTGTTTCCAGCTCCGTCAGTGGCCAGGCTCTGCAGCCTGTAGGTGCCCCCGGGAACGGCCGTGGTGCTCCACTGCAAGATGTATCCGTACTCGGTTGCGACCGCCGTGCCGATCACCGACTGGTTGTACGACCCACCGGTGATCACGAACTGGACCTTGCTGATCCCAACACCGGCTGAGGCTGTTGCGCTCGCATCCAGAATGACGCTGTTCCCGTGGACGCCCGCCCCGTTCGATGGGACGAGCACTGATGTTGTCGGTGGCGTGTTGTTCACTGTCAGAGTGAATGCCTGGGTCGAGGTGTTGGCGTGAACGTCGGTGGCGGTGATGGTGATCGGGTAGCTGCCGACGGTCCCCAAGGCGGGCGTGCCCGACAGAGTGCCGTTGCTGGCCAGGGTGACCCCCGAGGGCAGGGACCCGGTCTCGGTGAAGCCAATCGGGGCGTCCCCGTTGGCGGCGACTGAGAAGGTGCCCGCCTGGAGCGCCATGAAGGTGGTCGACGTGCCCGAGGTGAATACCGGTACCGACGCGGTCACCGTGAGGGTGAAGGCCTGGGTCGAGCTGTTGGCGTGAACGTCGGTGGCGGTGATGGTGATCGGGTAGCTGCCGGCAGTGCCGAAGGAGGGTGTTCCCGACAGAGTGCCGTTACTGGCCAACGTCACCCCTGAAGGCAGGGCTCCACTCTCGGTGAAGGTGATCGGGGCGTCCCCGGTGGCCGTCACCGAGAACGAGCTGACACTGTTCTCCGCGAATGTGGTCGAGTCGATCGACTTGAACACCGGGGCCGAGGCGGACACCTTGAGGGTGAAGGCCTGGGTCGAGCTGTTGGCGTGAACGTCGGTGGCGGTGATGGTGACCGGGTAGCTGCCGGCAGTGCCGAAGGAGGGTGTTCCCGACAGAGTGCCGTTACTGGCTAACGTCACGCCCGAAGGGAGGGCTCCGCTCTCGGTGAAGGTGATCGGGGTGTACCCGGTAGCCGTCACCGCGAAGGTGCTGGCACTGTTCTCGGAGAACGTGGTCGAGCCGAGCGATGTGAACACAGGGGCAAAGGCGGAGCACAAGGCGGCAGGAAGCGTTGCCCCGTTCGGCGTTCCAAGACCCGATGCCATGTCATATCCCACCAACGCCGGATAGGCCCCATCGTTCTCTCCGGTGAGATCGTTGTTTCCCACGGTGATGTCGTTGAACGCCGTCGGATCCGAAGCCTCCACTTCGTAGAGGATCGGATTGGCGAAGCCAATGTCCTTGCCGCTACAGGTACTGGACGCGTTGGACAGAGCGATGAGCGAAGCCCAGAGCGGCGCTGCGAAGCTGGTACCACCCCAGTCTCCCCAGGCGCCGCTGACGTAGCTGAGGTACGGGTACTGGCCGGCTAGAGCAGAGACATCGGGGGTCTCCCGACAGTACGCACCGGTCGCGGCATCGCACGGAGTTCCTGACGAACCCGAGTTGGTCACTCCAATGCCATGAGAGCTGGACTGGTAAGAGGGCATCGTCCACAGAGCGGAGATCCCGCCGCCACTCGCTCCGAAGCAATCGCACGGCCCGTCGTTCCAAACCGATTCCGAAGGTGCGGTCACCGAACCCGACCACGAGGTGCCGCCGGCAGCCGTGACAAATGGCTGACTGGAAGGATCGTCCACGGCAAGGGTGTCGTCCGAGTAATCGCTCCCCAGGCAGTCCTCCGAGCCCTGGTCCCCCGAGGCGGCTACCAAGGTCTGTCCTTGGGTTGCCGCCTCCTCGAACACGGTGTTTTCAGCTTGGGCGGCGGAGGAGCCCTCGGACGCCTCGCACAACCCCCACGATGTCGAGACGACCTTGGCTTTGTCCTGGGTGACGATCGAGTTGTAGGTGTCGTAGACACCGGTCGCGGAGTTCGGCCCCTCGTAGACGAGAATGTGTGTTTCGGGAGCCAAGCTCAGGACTTGCTCGATGTCGATGTCTGCCTCGCCGACCCCGGAGTTCGCCAAAGGGCCACCGTCGACTAGGACGGTGGCCACCGACGTCGAAGTGCCGTAGCAGGTCTGATAGGTGGAGATGTCCTTGCTCCCGTACCCTTGGAGCTCGTAGAGGTCGACCGTCTGACCCGAGCCCAGGTCACCCTGCTTGTAGAGGTTCGAGAATCCGTACGCGGCCGCTACTTCATCCGTGGTAAGTGAATCGTCATCGCTCGCATCGGTTACTGCCTTTGCGCACGGCTGAGGTCCTCCCGTTGCCACATGCGGCTCCTCGGCGGCATGACTACCCCCGGCGGGAGATTGTTGGCTAGCTGGCTGAGCCAAACTCAGATCATCGAGACCAACTACGGTCTGCACAAATGGAGCCACGGCTCCCGAGATCTGCGGTGGGGCCGTATTGGCGTAGGCGATGCGGCCGCCACTCACTCGGTACCGCTCGAACCCGGTCGAAAACGCAGCCGAAAGCTGACCAGCCGTAGCTCGGACGGTAATGCTCAGGCCGTTCGTGCTCGCGATCCCAGGGTGGAGTCCGACATTGCCGAGCGCCCGGTCCACGGATCGGATCGTGGATGGGGTGGGACCGAACCTGTCGGCAAACTGTCGCACGCTGAGATAGTGCCGGTACAGATCTGTTCCGGGCGTCGACACGGCTTGTGCGTACGCCGTCAGGGCACTCGGGTTGCGAGGCTGAAGCACAACGTTGACGCTCAGCGTGGTGGCCTCGGGAAGGGGCGATACAACGGCGGCGTCGGCGGGTAGGCGAGGGGTGTGACCGAGTCGAACCCTTGCCGGAACGTTCGCGGTCGTGGCCGCGGCGGCAGTGGTCGACGTAAACCCCGAGACGGTGACCGCGATCAGCCCGGCGGCCAGTGTCGCTGCGAATCTCGACTTTCCGTTCGAAAGGCAACCAGAGAGTGTGTCCCAGCGGTTACTCATGAATTCTCCCGAGGAGTTGCACGAGGGTGTTCTCACGGCGTGGCTCCCGACCTGGAGCCACAGCGACCCGCCCCATGCTGGCCACTCCAAACCAGTCCTGCCCTCCGCTCGCAACCATAGTCCGACCGCTCGCTACTGTGCGGTTCATGGTGTCCCGATGGCCCGATGGAATACCACTCGGCGCTCTGTCAATCTCCTCGCTGTCTCCCCGGCCGTCCGACACGGTTCCGACACAAGGTCGAGCTGGCGAACGCTTCCCTACGTCGACTGGTTTAACAACACCCGGCCGCACACCGAGGTCGGCGATATCCGCCCGCAGGATGCCACGGTCCTGCGAGCAGTTCGTTCGTTCCAGCTTCGTAGCGCCGGGGCCCTTCCCCTGCTTCCAGGGTTATCCCTCGACCGCTGCAAAGCAAGGAGCCATTCGCATCGGTGCGTTGCAGCAGCCGTTCAACGGAGACTCGTGGGTGCCAGCCCGGCGGGGAATCGGCCCTAACTCGCTGCGGCTCCGACAATCGACGGGCACGACGTGAACAGTCACGTCTTTTGATCGAAAACGCCGATGACTAGTAACCAAGCCGCCGTGATCATATAACAAGTGTTGGTTACGATAGCCACCGCGGCAATATAGAGACCGGGCAGGTAACCAAAGAAAAATAGTGCCGCACCGATCATCTCGGCCAAGTGTATGAGGCTTCCGCCAACTATCGCGAGAGAGTCTCAGACCATTGCTCATCCTGATGGCTTTGGTGTAGCCCTTGACAAACACGACTGCCGAAATACCAGAGACTACGAACAGTTCTGCGCCTATTGACTGATGGTTTTGAGCTCCCATGAGTACAAGCGCACAGCGCATGAAAACCAGCGCCAGACCTGTAAGTGTGTTTATCGCTCGATAACGATGTGTTGCGTCGACGGCGATTACTTTGAGGTTGAGTGACATCGCCACAAAGACCAAGCCGGTGAGCGTGACTGCGCCTGTTCCGACCAGAAGAAAGAAATCAGTCCACTGCCCAGGCCTAAAAATATCGGCTGCAATCACGACCCAATTGTAACAAGTTACAAAAATACGTAACTGTTCAGATCCCCCCACTATTTATTGGTTCAGACACGCGTATCGTTGGGAATCCAACCCACGACCTGACGATTACGAGAGGTCTCTCGGGATTCGCCTTGCATTGCGCATCGTTCCAAATCGTCTCATTTCGGCTGCTTGGAGAGGGTGAGGCATAGGGTTTGAAATCCGCGAATCACCTCGCGACACACGGGGGACGGCATTGTTGGGCTGAAGTTGGGTTGAAAGGCACAGTTTGCGTCGCTCAAGAGAACCAAGGATCGTCAGTTCGGTGTCCATCCAGCGAGTGCCCGGATCGTCAATATTCACCATCACTCAACCAGGCACATCTATGTCACGGCGGGGAGTCCGCTAGGTGCCTGCCAGGCCATCGACTGGCCATGGCTCTGAACGAAGGCCAGTGCCTCTGCGTGCGGATCGTGACCTCCGTCGAAGATAACGCCGGCAAGCAGGTCGGGTTCGGAACGCTCGATCGGCGGAGTTACGTGAACCAATGGCTCAACGATTCCGGGGGTGTCCATCGTTACCCATACAATCGGGCGGTGACGGCTGACCTCGGCCAGCAGCTCGACATACTCCTGACGCTGTTCGACTGCGAAGTAGGAGAACGACCAGGAGTTGAGTACCACGATCCGGCCGTCCCCCCGGCCTTCGAGTACGCCGGGAAGCGCCACTAATGCGTCGTCGCGCACGATCGGCGGTGGGTCGGCCAGTCCCATCTCAATGGCCTGGGCCGCCCGCTCAAAGCGTCCGGTGCCCGGCCAGGTGCGCGCCAGCAGCCACCGGGTGTCGTCATCATCATTCAGATCGGGAGGATCGAGGTCGATCCCGACCCGTCCGGAGATCACCGGCAGCCGCTGAGCGATCGGCGGCACACCTGCGGACACGGTACAGTCGACCTGAACCGACGAGTCCTCAGGCCCGGTCGAACCGTGTGACCCGTAGTTGAGCCGGAATCGGTCACAGAGCATGTTGAGTCCGGCGCTGCAACCGACGTCCACAAGCTGGATGGGCTCCCCGGCCGCCGCCCAGGTGAGCGCCGGTCCGAGCAGGGCGGAGCGGCCGACCTCATTGGTTTGGATGGTGCGAGCGTTGAGCACGTCCAGGAGCTCACGCCGGTGCCCAAGGCACAGATCTCGGAACAGGGGTGGAGCGGGGTCCGTCGAGCGCCCGGCATAGACGTCGGCAAGGGGGTGATCGGCGCCGTTGAGGAGGAGATAGTGGGCACCGGCCAGCAGCATCGGTGGAAGATGGGCGTGCGGGCGGGCGGAGCGCTGGAGAGCCAAGAGTTCGCGATCCTCGACCACCGATCGGGCAATCTCGTCGTAGATCCGGCAGTTGCCGGCCAAGATTCCATCGGCGAACCACCGCCACAAGTCGGCCAGGTCGTCGAGGGCGTCGACCACACAGACACGCTACCGGACCACCCATTCGACTTCCGGGGCCTGTCCCTGAACAATGAGCGGGGCGGTTGTTGACCGGGCTCCGACCGGCACACAGGTACTGGGCCTGATTACCGGCGCAGGGCCCCGATGTAACAGTCTCGTGGCGCCGGGGCGAGCGGCATGCCAGAGTTTCAACCATGTTCGCAGGGATGACCGCGGCGGCAGTGGCCTTGATGGTGGCAATGGGCTCGATCGCTGGGTTTGCACCGAATCCCCCCTCGTCCGCAGCGCGCACGTCACTGTCCACGACTAGAAGTGGGCCGGCGAGCAAGTACGACTGCGTTCTGAGAATCACACCTGCTGACGCCGCCTACAGCGGAGCCGATGACAGCGCATCGGAGATCGGCTGGGAGGGCAACCAGCAGGGCGTCGTGACCTGCCTCGGCGGGGTGTTCTACATCCAGAACGTCCTCTACGAGAACTACGGCATCGGCTCCGGGACCAACTACGGCTTCGGCATCTACAACGGTGGTCCGACCACCTGGACTGATGCTGACGGCTACCTCCCGGCGCAGATCACGTCGTTCAGCCGGGACGGCGCCCGGGTCTCGATCACCGAGTTCGCCGACCGGGTGGTTCTCAGTGGCGACGCCTTTGTCGCCGTCTACAGCCGGGTCGCAGTGATGAACCCGACGGACCACGTGGTTAGGGCCAACCCTGGGCCGTCGCCTGGATTGGTGCCGCTCGATGCGACGCCGGATGCGGTGGCTCCCCACACCACGGTGGATCACGATTACGTGATCGCCGCCGATCGCTTTGGGGCTACCTATCCATGGCCAAGCGCCGGCGCGCTTGCCGGCTCCGGTACCTTCAATGAGCACTTCGCACACATGGCGAACTTCTGGAACGGCCAGCTAGCCGGCATCACCGGGATCAGCGTCCCGGATCAATCCCTCGATGACGCCTACCGGAGCGGGTTCATCTACACCCAGATCGCCCGGAGTGGCGACCAGCTGTTCGACGGGGTCAACGGCTATGAGGCCGAGTACAACCACGACGTGATCGGTATCCTGTCCAACCTTTTCGACCAGGGCTACTTCACCGACGCCCAGGCGCTGCTTCTCGAAGCGCGCAATGCCATGGAAGCGCCGGGCCAGGGCTTCTACGACGATGGGGTGTGGACGTACTCGGTGCCATGGGCCCTCTACCTGATGAAGACCGGAGATCTGGCCTTCGTCAAGGAGAATTTCGATTCGGAGGGACCCCTCGGTGCTACGCAGCCGAGCATCGAGGACACCGCGCACGCGATCGGCGCTGGTAGGACCAGCCCCACGGGGATCATGAAGGCCACCGACGACATCGACACCCAGGGCTCCTGGACGACCGACGACTACTCGGCGCTCATAGGCCTAGCTGCCTACCGATACCTTGCCCAGCAAGTGGGGGATGCCAGTGAGGCGACCTGGGCAACCCAGCAGTACGACAGCTTGCTTGCGGCTACAACCCAGACCCTGGACGCGACTATCGCCCATTACCATCTCGACTACGTACCCTGCTCGATCCTCCAGCCCAACACTGCCAACCGGTGCAAGGACCCCGAGGACGCCAACTGGATGTCGCCGATCGGCGCTTGGGCCTGGGACGGAGCGATCTTCTCGGCGACTGTCAACGGCCCAGGCGTGACCATGATCGATGCCACCTACGACTACGGATTCGCCCGGCTCAAGGGCAAGCTCCCACCCAACACCTTCGGTGGGTTTCCCGGTGACTACTACTCGACTGGTTACAACGCGGGTTACGGGATAGCCGGCCTGGCCAGCAACTACCACCGAGACCAGGGGATCTTGAGTTACGAATTCATGATCGCCAACAGTCAAAGCGGCCCCTACTCGTGGTGGGAGAGTTCGTCTGCACCCTCGACTCACACCCCGTGGCTGGGACAGCACCCGGCGACGGGGCAGGGCTCCTCTCCCCACGCCTGGGGAATGTCCCAGGCCAACGGGGTCCTACTGGCTTCGCTGGTAGCCCAGCGCGCCGACGGCGCCCTCGTCGTGGGGCGAGGGGTCCCCGCGCAATGGCTGAATGGTGACCCACCGATCTCGGTCACCAACTTCCCAACGACCAACGGCCGGAGGCTGAGCTTTAGAATCTCATCCAGCGGCCAGTCGGTGACGCTGACCCTGCGGGGACAGCCACCGTCGGGCCCAGTGCTCTTCCAGCTGCCATCATTCGTTGACAACATCGCGACCACCTCGGCTGGGCGAGTCGACCAGGGAACCGGGACCGTCACGATGTCGCCGGACACGAAAAGCGTGACCGTTCGACTCCGGGTGGCGGCATAAGCCGTGCGTTTGACAACCATCATCGCTGGCGCATCGCATGCAAAGGACCGTGCCGCGTGTGGCGCCTGCGTTGTATGTCTCTGAAGACCGGGTCAGCGGGATCCAGGGTGCCAACGACCGGCACGACTGGGCACCCGCACCCAAGCGGATCCGAAAGTTGCGAGCGGTCGCCTTATGGCTTCGAGGTTGGCCGCGAGATCTTGTGAGCGTCAGCAGCGGTCATTGACCACGGCTGATCGGCACTTGCTCCGGGCCCTCACCTGGCGATGACGTTTAAGCGAGTCGAGTCCGCCCCGAGGTCGCGCTGGTGCGACGCCGGAGCCGGCTCCCACCGCAACCTGCCGCACGCTGAGACCGGCCTAGGGTGAGCCCGAAGCGACATTCATAACGCAGGGATGGCGGCAGAACATGGACAACGGCACCCGCGACGAGCTGCTCAGGCGCCTGGCCGAGGCGGTGGAATCCGTCACGATCGCGCACCCGACGCGGGTCGCAATTGATGGACCACCCGCTGCCGGCAAGACGACTCTGGGCGACGAACTCGCCGTCGCCCTGCGAGCGCGGGGCCGCGTAGTCATTCGCGCGGTCGATCGAGGGCTTCCTTCTTCCCCGCTTACAGCGCTATCGACGCGGGGAGTACTCTGCCGAAGCCTGCTATCACGACAGCTTCGACTTCGACGCGCTGCACCGGGTCCTGCTGGATCCGCTGGGCCCGGGCGGAGACCGAAGGTTCCAGCCGGCAATCTACGACTACCGCACGGACAGCGTATTGTCCCAGCCGATCACGACAGCACCCGCCCACGCCGTGCTGCTCTTCGACGGCGTGTTCCTCCTGCGCCCGGGACTGATTGACCGATGGGACCTACGCATCTACGTGTCCGCCGCGTTCGAGGAAACATTGGATCGCGCCCGGACCCGAGACCTGGCGCTGTTCGGATCCGCCTCCGAAGTAGAGCGACGCCACCGCGACCGCTACATACCCGCCCAACAGCTCTACTTCGACACGGCACGCCCGACCGATCGCGCCGACATCATCGTCCACAACGACGAGCCCCAGCAGCCGGCATGGGAGGCCCAAACACTCTGATCAGATACACAGGATTTGATCCGTACTCAGGTATCCCTGACCGGGAGCGGGGCTGTTAGCAAATGTGGCCGAACCTCGTCGATCGAGTCTCTGACTCAAGCCGGCGTCGTCGGCCTTGGCCCGGTGGACGTGCCGGGTGCCGCCTTTCAGAGGCGCTCACTCTGACCGGTTGGCCCAGGAAGCAGGGCTCGACGAGTTCACTTTGGCCTGGTTGACTGGAGGCTTCGGAGCCCGTCGCAGGTGGGCATGAGCCCTAATGAGTGGAGGTGCCCAGTGGCCGAGCCCACGCAGCTCGCACAGCGAATGGTGGTGACCCACTTCATCGTCTCCGATGATGTCGAGCGCTCCCGGCGCTTCTACACCGAGGTACTCGGCGGCACGGTGGTCTTCGGCCCAGAGCCAACCAATATCGCCCTCGCCAACACTTGGATCATCATCAACGTCGGCGGAGGTCCCACCGACGACAAGCCCACGGTCACCCTCGAGACGCCAAGCGACCCCGACCGGGTCAGTAGTTTCCTCAATATTCGGGTCGAAGACATCCACGCCGCGTACGCCGAATGGAGGGCCAGGGGTGCGCAATTCTTGACACCGCCGAAGCAGCACAAGTACGAGATCCGTTGCTACATCCGAGATCCCGACGGCTACATCATCGAGGTGGGGCAAACCACTGATCCGCAGGGAGACTGGTGGCCCGCCGACTGGCCACCGATCCACCCCGGCCGGCAATCCGACTGAACTGTTTCTCATCGGGGACCCGGGGACGCCGTTCGCATCTGACCTGGACGGCAACAGCGTGCCGATTTGGAGCGGATTGGCGTGAGAAGCAGCTGCTAGCCCATATCGCCGGGAGAGTGGCTACCCGCTCGGGTGGCCCACGAATGACCCGCCGCCCGACAACGAGGCGCACGCCATCCGAATCCGGACTGTCGCAGTCTCGAAGTGGGCCACGTTGATCATGTTGGGGATCGCGCAGAAGGAGGACCCGACTAGAGGGGCGACGTCCATGACCGCCCAAATGCCTGTGGGAACCCGCAGCGTGAAAGCACCTTTTGACGACGCTTTAACCGATCTCGTCGCTCCCGCCTGGGACCGCAGTGTCAACGACGCGTTGGGAATCGGTATCGGCGGCGTCCCCTCTAAGACCACGATTCCACTGATCGTGCCCGTTCCGTTACCGACCTCGTGGGTAGTCCCGTCCGCATGTGGGGAGGATGAGCACCCGGTCACGAGACACATCACCCCGAGTAGAACGAGGCCCGACCAGCGCCACCGCACCGGATCAGTTTGCCACGATCGCTAATGGGGATGTCCTCATCAGAAGCCTCCCCAACTGGCACCTTGCTCCATCGACTCGGGCAGTCCGGGGGCAGGGGGGTGCCCCGACCACCGGGTAGGTGGGACACCCTCACGGGTCTGGGCGACTACCAGACAGCCGCGAACGCCACGACGATGTAGGCAGCACGGCCGGTTCCCACGCCATCACGCGATCCCAATGCTCCAAGCGAGCCGGGTCGAGGTGACGGCCTGATCTGCAAGGTCCCTCGCTCGACGGCGTTCCCGAACACGGCGTTTTGTGCCGCCGTCGATACCAGTGGCAACGTCATTTTGGGGCGCGCTGCCTGAGACCTACAACGATCCGATAACCAAGGCCCAGCGGACATCAGTGGGGTCGGTTGTCTGGCCAGACTCGCGCTCGCGACAGTTACCTCGTCCAGGCACTTTGGTGGCAAACGCTGCTGTCGTAAAGTAGGAGGGTGGGAGTCGGCCCTCCTCCGCAATCTTGGCTTGAGCCAATCGAGCCTCACGATCCGCAATTCGTGCAGTCGTACATGGCGATGCGGGAGCGCATCTTGAAAGACGGCGCCATTCCGGCCAAGTACAAGCTCCTTATGGGCATGGTCACGGACGCGATCGCAGCGCACCCAGACGGCGTCACAAAGCTCGCCAACGATGCTCGCGCTGCCGGCGCCACGGAAAGCGAGATTACTGAGACGGTCGAAGTCGGATACTTGTACGGCGGCACTGCGGCGCTTGTCATGGGCGTAAATGCCTTCATCAGGCCGGAAGATCGGCCATAACGGGAGGTTGGCTCGTAGCAAGCTTCCGGCCTTATGGTGTCCCCGAGCACCGGGTATGAGTGCAGGGGGAGGCGCTCAAGCTTCCTAATGGCTTGTGGCCACCCAGGTGATCACAAACAATGCAAAGGTCAAAAATAAGAGCGACACTCCTGCCACAGTTGCGGTCCACTCAGCCTGTGCCACACGCTCGCCTGCGGTCTCGTTAGCGTTCCGGCCACCAAGCCAGCTTGCTATCACCAAAACTGGACTTCCAAGCCCCAGAGCCACTCCGAAAGCGCCTGCCAACCACGAACCGTCCTCTGTGAACTGTTGGAATGCGAAACCCAGGGCAAAGAACATCTGTATCGCGAGAATCATTGCGGACATGAACCCGCCAACAGTCAGGAACGCTTTCCGCCAAAAGGAAAGCCTCAGCGTCGAGGTCGCCCCATTCCGCACCAGGCCAGGCTAACGCCCGGATTGCTCTGGTGACACCAGTCTGAAAGCGGGAACGTAGACCGAGGCTTGAATGCGCCGGGTGCCCCGTACCACCGGCTGTGGGTGCGTTATCGAAGGACGAGTGCCTGCAACCCGCGCGAACAGACCTGGATCGGCACGAGCGGGGGCACCCTTCCGAGCCAATAACGAGCCTTCGGGCGGCAACCCACTTCGGGA
Organism: uncultured Acidimicrobiaceae bacterium; assembly: GCA_963734395.1. GTDB lineage: Bacteria > Actinomycetota > Acidimicrobiia > Acidimicrobiales > RAAP-2 > Bog-756. Next base: position 530,809 of record CAVTGY010000002.1, read on the forward strand.
GCGGGCCTCTGCGCCGTCGGTCTGGACCTCGAAGGCGACCCTGATACTCTGACGTAATGGATGTCACCAAGTGGTGACTTATGCCGAATGGTACAGATGACAGCGCGTTCGTTTCCAACGTTTGAAACCGAAAGCCGGACGTGGCGGCAGCGAGGGACCTTGCCTGTCCTCGTCACCGTCGCAGCCCTCGTGGCGATCGTCTCCAGCCTGGGTGCTCCCCTCATCCCGTCGATCGCTCGGTCCGACCACGTCTCCCTGAGCGCGGCGGAGTGGGTGCTCACGGCCGCGCTGATGACGGGAGCGCTGGCCACTCCAGCCATGGGCCGCCTGGCAGACGGTCCTCGCAAGCGCAGGGTCATCGAGGTCGCCCTTACCGTGGTGCTGGCGGGGTGTGTGCTCTCGGCTGTGTCGACCAGTTTCGTCGTTCTGATCCTTGGGCGGGGCTTGCAGGGAGTGGGCCTCGGACTGCTGCCGGTGACGATGGCGATTGCCCGGAGTCAGTTCTCACCCGATGAGGCGGGCCGTGCCATCGCCACGCTCTCCGTTAGCGCGGCGGTCGGGGCTGGTCTCGGCTATCCGATCACGTCGTTGATCGCCCAGGTCTTCGACTTCCGGGCGGCTTTCTGGTTCGGTGCGATCACGGTCGCTTCGGCACTGGTCCTGGTGGTAATCGTTCTTCCCAACCGATCAGACGGCCGCTCTCGACGCTTCGACCGGCTGGGAATGGCCACCCTCGGCGCGGCGGTGATCGGAGTGTCTGTCGTGTTGAGCGAAGGAGGGGGCTGGGGATGGACGTCATTGCGATCCCTCGCCCTCACTGCCTTCAGCGTGGTCATGGTGGGACTATGGATCGCACACGAACTGAAGGTCGCGGACCCGCTCATCGACGTCCGGCAGGTGCGGAACCGTTCCGTTCTCACCGCCGACGCGTCCGCGTTCCTGATCGCGGTGGCCATGTACCTGTTCCTTCCCATCGTCATCGAGTTCGTGCAGATCCCGGTGGCTAGCGGCTACGGCTTCGGCACCTCCATCCTCGTCTCGGGCATGGTCTTCGTCCCCTTGTCCATCGGCTCTTTCCTGGCCAGCCGCTGTCTGACGGCTTACACGAAGCGCTTCGGTGTCAGAAGCATGATTCCCTTCGGTTCCCTGATGTTCGCAGCATCGACCCTGTTCTTCGCCGTCGAACACCGAGCCCTGTGGGAGGCGTTTGTGGCGTCGGGGATGGCGGGCATCGGGATCGGTTTCACGTTTGCCGCAATGCCCGGATTCGTTGTGCGCGCCGTACCTCCATCGGAGACCGGAAGTGCCATGGGCCTCTATCAGGTCCTGCGCAGCATCGGGCTCTCGCTCGGCAGCGCCCTCGCTGCCGCCGTGCTCATCACCTATACCGCCCCCGGAGATACCTATCCCAGCTATCAGGGCTTTCGGGTCACATTGATCATCGCCACTGGGCTCTGCGTCCTGACCGCCGTGGTCAGCTACCTGCTACCCGGAAAGTCGACCGAGGGGCTGTCAGCGCTGCCAGTGGACGTCGAGGAGATGATGGAAGATGAGGCCAAAGTCGAGGGCGTCGGCCTGATGCTCGCCGACGACCCACTTGGCTCCGAAACCACTGGCTCCGGCGGATGACAACTTCTCGCGCCCAACAGCCCTCACGATCGGCCGCGGAGAAAGTTAGGCCGAGGAACGCCGAAGCTACCAAGCAGGCACTGTCGGATGCCGCCCAGGAACTGTTCGGTCAGCATGGATTCGACGGCACGACCATCCGCGAGATCGGCGAACGTGCTGGCGTCGATCATGCTCTCATCGCTCGATACTACGGAAGCAAGGCTGATCTCTACATCGCCGCTCTTGTGGCTGAAGTCCGAGGCGATCAGTTGCCGTTGGACTTCGAGGGCCTGAAGGACATGGCCGAGGGCATGGTGACTCGCATGGACAGTCACGGACTCGGACCTGTGATGCAAGCCCTGATTCGCACCGAAACTGCAGACCCGGTCCACAAAGCGGCGCGCGCTCACATTGCGCGACGCATGGTGGATCCGATGGTCGCCGAGGTGACGCGCCGGGCGGCCGACGAGGCGCGACTTCGATCTGAGCTCGTCGTTTCGGCCCTCATCGGCATCGGTCTCGGACGGGCCTTGGGATGGTTCGATGAGCTAATGGCTGCGCCCAAAGAGCATCTGGTGGATCTGGTCGCAGAACTTCTTGACAATGGCTAGATCATGCCTTACCCGTGGTCGAACGGCACGATGGGGGCAAGGACCGCAAGGCCAAGATTGCAGGAGGCGCAGCCGAACGGTTCGACGCACCGAAATGTGGGAAGGATGTAGCTCATGGCTATTGATCACGTGCTTGCCGTAGTCCCCGTTTCTGACATCCAAGTGGCCCAGCGATGGTATGAGGCCCTCGTTGGTCGTCCCGAGGACAACCACCCGATGGACACGCTGGTTGAGTGGAGAATCACCGAAACCGGTTGGGTCCAGGTTTTCCATGACCCTGAGCGAGCGGGGTCCACATTTCTCAACTTCGCGGTGGATGACCTGGAGGCGCAGGTCGCCGAACTCGCGACACGGGGTTTGGTCCTAGACGAGATTCAGACGGCCAACAAGGGTGTCCGGACTGCGAGCGTCACCGACCCCGATGGCAACACGGTCACGTTCATTGGAGGCTTTCGGGTCATCTACTGAGCGTTCATGCGGATCTTGTCCCCGATCACCGGGTCAGGGGGCACCGTACGAGTCCGGCGGTCGCGAGTCTTTGCGTTGACCCCAATCCGGCATGATTTAATGCAATGAGCGACGGCCCCGACCCAACACAGCGTCCCGATGCCAATGGTTCGCCGGGTTGGGTGCTGGCGGCTGTTGGATGCACCGCTGGACTTGTTGCTGTCCTGGTCAGTCCCGTCCACGCACGGTCCGCCGCAGCACAGGACTGGTCGCCGTTCGTTCTGGTGGCGGGCCTGCTCTTGGTGGGCCTGGTCGCCGACGAGGACCGCTTGTTCTCCGCTGCAGGAAACGGACTCGCCCGGTTGGCACCGAACGGGATGGTCCTCTACATCGGCTCCGTCGTGCTCATCGTCACGGTGACGACTGTGTTGAACCTCGACACCTCGGTAGCGTTTCTCACTCCCATCCTCGTCTACACGGCTCGTGGCCGAGGTGAAGGTGAAGCGCCGCTCCTTTACGGGTGCCTCCTTCTCTCCAACGCTGGATCGCTGTTGCTCCCTGGTTCGAACCTCACCAACCTGATCGTGCTTGGTCACCTGCATCTTTCGGGAGGACAGTTCTTCCGCCACATGGCCCCGGCGGCGATTGCAGCGGCACTGGTGACCGCCGTGGTGGTGGGAGGAAGCGAGCATCGTTCGTTGCGCACGACCGTGGCCCCAGTTGCCGTTAGTGAGCGCCCGGTGCTGGGCATCGGGCTGGCTGCGGTGATGGCAGTCACGGTGTTGGTACTCATCCTTCGGGCGCCGGCCGCCCCCGTGGCGGCTGTCGGTGTGCTGGCGGTGGGTGTCCGATCGTTCTCACCGGATGGGTCTCCCAGGCGGGCGCTGGGGGTCCTCGGTCTGCCTGTTCTCGTCGGTCTGTTCGGCGTCGCCGTGACCCTCGGGACGCTGGGTCGGGCGTGGTCTGGACCGGCAAACCTGCTGTCGCACCTCGACTCGTCGGGAACTGCGGTTGTCGGCGCCTTCGCCAGTGTGATCGTGAACAACCTGCCTGCTTCCTCGCTGTTGGCAGCACGGGTGCCACCCCGACCGTTCGCCCTGCTGGTGGGTTTGAACATCGGCCCCAACCTGTTCGTCACCGGTTCGCTTGCCTGGCTGCTCTGGCTGCGTGCGGCGAAATCTGCCGGTGCTCGACCATCGGTCGCCAAAGCGAGCCGTCTCGGAGTTGTGGCGGTACCTCTGTCGATGGCTGCAGCTCTGGGAATGCTCGCAGTCAACGGGTCACACTGAAGTGCCATCCGGCAGTCTGGTGGGGTGGAGCAAACAACGTCTTGGTGGTGTTCCTTACCCGCTTTTGTCGGAAACCTTCAGTTGAGGTCGTTAGCGCACGTTTGTGGGCTGTAGGTGTTGCTGTTCGTCCCATCAGGGCAGGTTGTGTCGTTCCAGATCGTGCCAGTCATGGAGGTCGCAGTAACAATGGCCCCGGTCAGATTTGCGTTGCTCAGGTTCGCGTCGGACAGGTTTGCGTTGTCCAAAAAGGCATTGGAGAGGTCGGCACCAGAAAGGTCGGCCCCGGAGAGGTCGGCAAAGTCAAAATTAACATCGGACACGACGGCGTCAGTCATTATTGCGTCCTGGAAATGCGCGCCACCCGCGTCTGCGCCGGTGAGGATGGCCCCAGTCAAGGTCGCGCCTTGCAAATTGGCGCTATTCACATTTGCGTTTGTCAGATTGGCGTTTGTCAGATTGGCGTCTGAGAGATCGGAACCCATGAGATTGACGTTGCTCAGGTCAGCATTGCTCAAATCACAACCACCGAGACTGGCGTACTGGCCAATGTACGAACAGTTCTGTGCCCCGCTTGGTGTCGCCATTACCGCCGACGAGGAGCCGCCAACCGGTTGATTGCCGAGAGGCGCTCCGTTGTCACCATATACAGTGACGTAGGCTTGAACGGTTACCGAGTACTGCATTCCATTGGTGAGCCCGCCCACGAAGCAGGTAGTTGCACCTGTGCAGGTTTGAGGAACAACGAGATTTGGGCCTGTGGCGGTAACGGTGTAGCCGTCGACCTCGTAGCCAACCCCGGGAGGCTCTGGTGTCCACATGACATCGAGTGCCTCATAGGCGGGAGTCGCCATGACGTCCGTGGGTGCAGGGCTGGGAGGGGGCGGAGGTGGAGGTACTGGTCCGGCAGAAACGAAGAGTGAGACCGCCTTGGCATTTACCGTCCTTGCTCCCGTGACCAATAGGTGCAACCGGTACTTGGTGGTCCTCTTTCCCGAGTTGGCGGGAACGCTCACGACGTCGGTGACGGTGCCGTTCGAACAGGGAACCGTGGCCGGCAATCCAGTGATGCCGAGTTTGTTGGACGTGAACAGACAGCTGGCGGCATTAGTCACCTGAGCTGACAAGGTGACGGATCCACCCGCGGAATTGAGGGCAGACGGCGTCACCGTGAACGACGACACGGTGGGTTTGACGGGGCCGGCCTGTGCCACTGAGGGCAGGCCAAGCACCGCCAGTCCGGCGAAGATGAGGGCGAGCGCCGCTCCCACCGAGGCCAAACGAAGCAGCTCGGGGATATTCCCGATCTTTCGACGGGCAGCCTTTACCGTGATGGCTGAATTGAGATGACGTCTGCGCATCGTCCACCTCTTATCTGAACGCCAAGAAACTTATCTGAACGCCAAGAAACCGTGGCTATCTGAACGCCAAGAAACCGTGGCTGGTCTCACGGTAACACTGATCGCCAGATCAGCCTCCTAGCTCCCTAAACACCGGGACAGGGGGGCGTTTGCCTAACTTGGGTGGCGTGAGAGATACCTGAAGGCGGCGATCAAGACTAAAACAAGGGCGATGGCGGTCGTGATGTAGCTCATCGGAGGAGAGAGCGAAGCCTGTGAGGCGTACGTCACAGCAACAAAGGCGGCGATCAGTCCGGCTAGTGCTGGGGCTAGTGGTTTTTTGCTCGAAGTGTCCGGATCATCCACTTCGTTGTTATCGGCACCTGCCGGGACACGCTTGACACGACCGATAGAGGGGGCGCCCCCCACCAATGAGCGGGTCAGTTAGCCGCCGTTCGGATCGGCAGATCGTGCCGTAATCCGATTGAATGGAAATCCCACGCAGTGCTGGAGTCTCGAGGGCACGATGGGACGGTCGAACGTGTCAATATCAGTGCGCCAGCGTGGCGGGTTGACACACTTGATAGTCACGGGAGGTTTGGTGAGCGACACATCACAGGGACCGGACAGGTCGCAGGCATCCAACGGCAAGTCGTACGACCCGCACCTTGCTCCACCCGGCTACGCGTCTCCTCAACCAAAAGTACCAGTGGAAACCACCGTCCCATTCTACAAAAGGTGGTGGTTATGGGCCGTCGTGGTAGTCATCCTCCTCCTGGCCACTGTAAGTGGCGTTGCTCTACAGTCAAAGTCCACGAATGCCTCCAACCCGAGTACATCAGTGACGTCGTCGACAAATCCCAACGCTGTGGCGCGAGCGACAACCACTACGACTCCCCGCACGTCCACGACCAAGCCCAAAGGTGCCGCGACGACCGAGCCTTCTTCTCCCAGCACCACAACAGCCTCTCCTAAGACAGCACTCCCTCTGACCACGGGACCGACTACAACAGAGGTGGCCCCGGCTGCCGCCGTCGCATCAAACTGCACACCACGGAGCCGTGCGGGTGAATGCTTCTGGCCGGGCGAATACTGCCGAAAATCCGACTACGGGACCAGCGGCGTAGGGGGCGATGGTAAGCCGATGACCTGCGTTGACAACAATGGCTGGAAATGGGTTTCGACGTAATGAAGGTTGTTGAAAGACCTCAATCACCTTTGGCATCGAGGTCATGACGCCGGACACATCCGATCAAACGGTTGACCTGGAGAGGGGGTCAACCTCAGCCTGGCCCCCCGATTGGTCCTATTACAGCAAGACTGCTCACTTACGGGTGCTCCCTAACTTCGTCATTCTCGGTACCGCGCGAGGTGGGACGACATCACTCTTCAACTGGCTCGGTTCGCATCCAGACGTCACTCCTTCCCTGAAGAAGGAAACGCATTATTTTGATCGCCACTACGCCAAAGGACTGCGCTGGTACCGATCGCACTTTCCGCTGGCTGGGTTCCACGGCATCACCGGCGAGGCCACTCCCTATCTACTCTTTCATCCTCTTGCCCCTCAACGTGTCGCGAAGGACCTCCCTTCGAGCACTCGGTTCATCGTCCTGCTTCGCAATCCGGTCCACAGAGCCCTATCTCACTATTGGTGGGGAAGGGACAAGGGAAGGGAGACGGAATCCTTCGAGCGAGCCGTTCATCTCGAACCGGAGCGATTGGCGGGCGCCACAGAACTCGTATTACGAGGCGAGCCGAGTGAAAACCACCGAATGTACTCCTATCTGGCGAGGGGCAAATACGCCGGACAGCTCCGCTCTTGGTTCAGTGCTGTTGGCCGAGAGCGAATACTGATTGTCGAGAGCGAGAGCCTCTACGGCAACCCCACCGAACGAGGCCGAGTGCTCGATTGGTTGGATCTGCACCCGCATGATCAGGAATATCCAGTTGCCAATCGAGCGGATCGATCAGAAGAAACGAGCCCTGAGTTTCTCGCATACCTAAGTGACTACTTCGCAACCGATAATCAAGACCTGTTCGAGTTGCTCGGCTATGAGTTGTGGGTGGACGGAGGTGGAACCCACTGAGGGGTGGTCGAGGCTCGGAGGAAAGGTGATCCTCAACGCGTCCCCGACCACCGGTTCAGCTCCACCTTGCGATCGGGCACCCACTGGCCATTCGTTGGATTCGAAGTCGCGCACATTGACATAGGCAATCTCGTAAAGGTGTTCGACAACGGCTTTGCTGTGCGGCTGAGGCACTCTTGCGACCGCTCTGGGCCGCGTCATCGAGGGGCATCGCCTCCGATCCGACCTCACACCCGCAATCCCGATGGCAATTCTGGGATGGTTGTGTCACCATGCCCTCGGGTCGGCCGTTTGACGATCCGAGAGTGTCGCCGGCGAAGGGTGGACACAAATGGGAAACACGACCAGCCTTACGAGATCGCCCCGATGGATTCTGCGGGGGGTTGGGATTGTGGCGATGCTACTGGCGTCAGTGGCCCTTGGTTCGGCCTCGGCAGCGGCATCGACGCCTCATGGTGGGTCTGGATGGCGCGTGAGCTTGTCCTATCCGGCGATTTTGAGTAAGGGCACCATCTCCTGTCCTTCCACCTTGGACTGCTTCGTAGCGGGAAATGCCGCTTCGTTCACCGGCGTTGTGCTTTCGACCACAGATTCAGGGAGCACCTGGAATCCTGTTGTGCTCCCTCCCGGCACCCAGAGCATCAGCCAAATCACGTGCCCTTCAACTTCCACCTGTTACGTCGGGGGAACGAACTATCCCAATGCGTACCTTCTCGCTACCACCGACTCGGGAAGCACATGGTCGAATCTCGCAGTGCCTACCGGTTTGGCGGGCGTAAGTGGAATCGCCTGTCCGTCGACCACCTCCTGCTTTGTGACTGGGTTCGACCCGTCAGAGGCCGCGGATGAGAGCGTCATTGCAACCACAAACAACTCAGGCAGCTCGTGGAGTTTCCTCTCTCTGCCCCCGACCTTTGAGCCAGGCGGTTCCATCGCCTGCCCATCGACAACCACGTGTTATGACGTCGGATACGACACCGATTCGAACCAGGACGCCTTCATCACCACCACCGACTCGGGTACTACCTGGACTGAGGGGAACATCTCGGGGTCCACCTTCTTTGGGAGCCCGATCGCCTGCCCTTCGACGTCCGTCTGTTATCTGCCCGTATTCGTAACGGCGTATCCGTTTGAAGGTTTCAGAATGCTGGCCACTACCAATGCAGGAAGTACATGGGTTTCGCAATCGCTACCCAAGCACACCGGCAATCTCACATCACTCTCCTGTCCTTCGGTCTCCATCTGTTACGGGGTCGGGCAAACGATGGTCGGAGGAGGCTTTACTGGAACAGGCGATATTGTTGTCACCACCGATTCAGGGACCGTATGGGCCAACCAGCTCATTCCGAGCGGAACGGGAGACCTTTATTCGGTTGACTGTTCCTCAACAACCATTTGTTTTGCCGAGGGCACGCCGGCCGGATCGAGCGGAGCTGTGGTCCTAGAGGGCAACGCCCTTTCGGTAACGACCACCTCTCTCCCCAGTGGCACGATCGGCACCCCTTATTCGGCCTCCTTGGCAGCGACCGGCGGTGACCCTCCCTACACATGGAAGCTCGCTCCCGGCTCCCCGAGAATGCCCAGGGGTCTGAGGATCAACAAGGCCAGCGGCACCATCACTGGCACGCCAAGCAAGGCGAGCGCCTCGTCTACCTTTACTGTCGAGGTTCTCGACGCTAAGGCCAAACCACCCGTGCAGAACGCTGCGACAGCCACGCTGACGATTGTCATTGCTCCGGTCGCCGGAAGCAACGTCGATCACGTCGGTGGATTGACTTCCCTCACCGGACATCGGAAGCTCAGGCATCAGTCGTAGCTACGACCTTGGCCATAGCGCCGGAAGAGCCAGGGACCGAGTTTACGTACGACTTTCGGTTGCCGGCTCACTTGTGGTGGGCACAGTGCTCATTCCCAGGGTGCTGCTACCAAGGATCGGATCCCGTTCTCGGCGCCCCAACGCGTGCAGCTTCTCACCGCCCTGATTCGACAGGATCGTGTTCGGAGAGGTCGGACTGGCGGACCCAGGTGGCGTACATCTCGGCATAGCGGCCGCCGGCGGCCACTAGCTGGTCGTGGGTTCCCACCTCGATGATCCGTCCCAGGTCCACCACCACGATGCGGTCGGCCCGCATGGCCGTCGACAGCCGGTGGGCGATCAGAATGGCGGTGCGGTTCTCGAGGAGGACGTCGAGGGCGCTCTCGATCTTCGTCTCTGACTGGAGGTCGAGGTTGGAGGTGGCCTCGTCGAGGACCAGCACCCGCGGATGGGCGAGGAAGGCCCGGGCCAGGGCGAGGAGCTGGCGCTCGCCGGAGGACAGGGTCTGGCCGCGCTCGTGGACCACGGTGTCCAGGCCGTTGGGCATCCGTTCGACCACGTCGGTGAGGCCGACCTTGTCGATGGCCTCGTGGATCTCAGCGTCACTGGCGGTGGGCCGGGCGAAGGCGATGTTGTCCCCGATGGTCCCGGCGAACAGGAAGGGCTCCTGGGGGACCACGCCCAGCTGGCTGCGCAGGGAGCGCATGGTCACGTCCCGGAGATCGTGGCCGTCGATGAGTACCCGGCCGACGGTGGGGTCGTAGAAGCGGGTGACCAACTTGGCCAGCGTGGACTTGCCGGCTCCGGTGGGCCCGACGAAGGCCACCGTCTCTCCGGGGTGGACCGTCAGGTCCACGTCCTCGATGACCAGCCGTCCGGGGTCGTAGCCGAAGGAGAGATGGTCGAAGACGATCTCTCCTTCTATCGGCGGCAGCTCGATGGCGTCGGGTGCCTCCTTGACCTCGGGCTCGGTGTCGACTAGGGCGCGCAGCTTGAACACCGAGGCCTGACCCTGCTGGTAGGTGTTGTACTGCTGGACCAGCAACTGGATGGGTTGGAAGAACCGGTTGAGGTACAGGAAAAAGGCAACCAGGGCGCCGAGGGACAGGGTGTGGTCGACCACCATGGAGCCGCCGATGGCCAGTAGGACGGCCTGGCCGAGCACGCCCAGCAGCTGGGTACCGGGGCCGTAGATGGCATTGACCCGGGCCGTGTAGTTGTTGGCGTCCCGGTAGTCGCCGACCACGTTGCGATGGTGGATCACGTTGTGCCGCTGCCGGTTGTGGGCGGTCACGATGCGGACGCCGTGCAGGCTCTCGGACAGGTCGGCCAGCACGTTGGCGATACCGTCCCGCACCCGGTCGTAGCCTCGCTCCGAGGCCCGCTTGAACCACAGCGAGGCGACGACGAGGGCCGGGATGATCAGCACGACGGTGATGAAGGCCAGCCGCACGTTGGTGGTGAACAGGATGACGGTGATGACCACCATGGTCAGCGCCTGGATGGCCAGCTGGGAGAGGCCGTCCTGGAGGAGCTGCTGGAGGTTCTCGATGTCGCTGGTCATCCGGCTCATGACCACGCCGGCCTTCTCTTCGGTGAAGAAGCCGAGCGAGAGGCGCTGAAGGTGGGCGAAGACCTTGACCCGGAGGTCGTTCATCACCCAGGCGGCCAGGCGGCCGGTGACCTGGACCTGGAACCGTTGGCTCAGGGAAGTGAGGACGACGAAGACCAGGTAGGCGACGGCTGCGCCCACCACCACGGCAAAGCTGTAGTGGCCCGGGGTCATCCCGTTGTTGATGGCGTACTCGGTGAGCTTGGGCCCTACCTGCGAGGCCACGGCGATGACCACGACCAGGATGCCGGCCAGGGCCAGCATGCCCGGGTACTTGGTCAGCAACCGCCACAGGCTGAGCCGCTTGAGGTCGCGCTCTGATCCATTGGGGCTGAAGACGATGTCCGGCTCGGCATACTCCGGCTCGGTGGCCAGCAACCTGTCCACCCCGTCCTGCAGCTCGTGGGGGATGCCGGCGAACGGCAGGCCGGAGGCGGCCGAGGCCGCGGCCCCGCCCGGGCCGCCGAAGCCGCCCCCTCCCGCCTCCGCCGAACATCATGACCGACTCCCGCCGCGTACCGAATCGAGCAGGTCTCGCAGCGGCCGGCCGTCGGGCTCGTCGCGGGCGTCGCATCCAGCGCGGACTCCTCCGCGGCTTCGTCGGCGTCGGCCTCCTGTTCGAACTCACCGGCCTGAGCCAGGACCTCGGCGTAGAGGGGAGTGGTCTCGAGCAGCTCGGCGTGGGTCCCGTCGGCCACGATCTTGTGCTGATCCAACAGCACCACCCGGTCGGCCAGGGAGATGGTGGACAGCCGGTGGGCGATGATCAAAGTGGTGCGGCCTTCCATCTGGACCCGCAGTCCGGCATGGATCCGCTGCTCCACCTGGACGTCGATGGCGCTGGTGGCGTCGTCGAGCACCATGATCGGCGGATTGACCAGCAGGGTGCGGGCGATGGCGATCCGCTGCCGCTGCCCGCCCGAGAGGGTGTAGCCCCGCTCGCCCACCACCGTGTCGTAGCCGTCGGCCAGGTGGGTGATGAACTCATGCGCGCCGGCCGCCCTGGCCGCGGCCTCCACCTCGTCGAGGGTGGCCGTCGGCTTGCCGTAGGCGATGTTCTCGCGCACCGAGGCGGAGAACAGGAAGGGCTCGTCGAGCACCACGCCGACGTTGGCCCGCAGGCTGGCCAGGGTCAGGTCCCGCACGTCGTGGCCGTCGACGCGGATGGATCCGTGCTTGACGTCGTAGAAGCGGGTCAACAGGCGGGCCACCGTCGACTTGCCGGCACCGGTCCGACCGACCAGGGCCACCGTCTCGCCCGGGGTGATGTGCAGGTCGAAGTCGGCCAGCACCAGTTGCTCGGCGTCGGCCGAGTAGGCGAAGTCGACGTGCTCGAACCGCACATCGCCGCGGCAGTCGACCAGGTCTGTGGCATCGGGCCCATCGGTGACCGTCGGCTGCTCGTCGATGATCTCGTAGATGCGGTCGGCCGAGGCCGCCGCACGCTGACCCATCATGATCAGCATGCCCAGCATCATGAACGGGGCCTGGAGCATCAGCAGGTAGGCATTGAAGGCCAGGATGTCCCCGATGCCGAGGCCGCCGTGGATGACCATGTACCCGCCGAACAGCAGGACCAGGGCCAGCCCCACCTGGGGCAGGTTCTGGACCAGGGGAGAGAAGCGGGCCCGGAGGTCGGCGTCTTTGATGTAGCTCCACCGCAGCTTGTCGGCGGCCCCGGACAGAGCCCGGAGCTGCTGCTGCTCGGCGGCGAAGGACTTGACCACCCGCACCCCGTTGACGTTCTCGTCGACGATGGTGGCCACGTCGGCCAGGCGGGACTGGATGATCCACGACACCGGGAACATCGACTTCCGCATCTTTACCCCGGCCAGGTAGACGAAGGGCATGGTGGCCATGGCGATGAAGGCCAGCGGCACGTCGATGGCGAGCATGAACCCGAAGGCAACGATGGCGATGGAGCACTGGACCAGAATGGACGGAGCGAAGGTCATGTACATCTGGACCGACCGGATGTCCGAGTTGGCCCGCGAGATGAGCTGGCCCGACTGCACACGGTCGTAGAAGGAGAACGACATCTTGGTCAGATGCTCGTAGATGATGTTGCGCAGGTCGTACTCGATGTCGTACGCGGTCTCGAACAGGAACAGGCGGGAGATGTAGCCGGCGACCCCGCCCACCAGCCCGATCCCGACGATCAGCCACACGTAGTGGTCGAGGGGGACGGTGTGGCGTTGGATCGAGTTGGTGATGGCCTCGTTCAGCAGGTTGGGCACCAGGACCTGCAGGACCAGCCCTACGAAGGAGGCCACCAATGAGGTGATGAAGATCCCCTTGTGGGCGCCCATGATGGGCATGACCCGGCGAAGCCAGGTAAGGGACTTGTCCGGGTTGATCGAAGCTCGCGGTGCCTCGTTGCGGGCCACCTCGGCAATGGGGACGAACTGACTTCCCTCCTCGGCCGTGTCCGGCGGGCGGGGCCGGAGTGTGGGGAACCTCATCGCTGGGTCATCCGGGCCCGTCGGTAGGCGCCGAAGGCCCGTCGCCAGATGGCCAGGCCTTCGAAGGCACGCTCGGTCTCGACCCGGTCGCCCAGGCACCCGGCGATCTCGTGAAGCCGGGCGGTGACGGCGGCGTCGGCCGTGTCCAGGGCGTGACGTCCGCTCTTGGTGAGGACGTGGTCGACCTGACGGCGATCGGACACCACGGTGCGGCGTTCGACCAGGCCGCGGGCCACCAGCCCATCGACGATGGCGGTGACGCTGGGCGGTCGCACCGCCAGCCGTTCGGCCAGGTCAGAGGAGACCGCAGGGCTCTCGTCGAGCAGGCCGAGCACCCGGTACTGGGGCAGGGAGAGCTCGGCAGTGGCCAGACCGATCTCCACCTGCTTGGCCAACCAGGCGGCCGTCCGGCCCGGATTCTGGCGTTCGCCGGCGTCGACCGACGGCGCCACAGTTACTTTGGGGGTCACATAGTTAGACTATCGAACTAGTCGAGGACGGTGCGAACGCGAGCAGGCTTCGGTCGGGCTAGGAGACCAGACCGCCGGTGTTGAGGTTGAGCCCGTCGGTCCCCTTGGACCGGTGGACCACCTGGATCTCGCTGAACTCGGCCAAGCCCCAGGGCCCGTTCTCGACGCCGATTCCGCTCCACTTGAAACCGCCGAACGGCTGCTGGGGCGAGAGGGCCAGGTGGGTGTTGACCCACGCCGTCCCGCATTCGAGCCGGCCGGCGATGTCCGCGGCGCGATCGCTGTCGGTGCCCCACACCGAACCGGAGAGGCCGAAATGGGTGGCATTGGCCCGCTCCACCACGTCGTCCACGTCGCGATAGGAGATCACCGGCAGAGCCGGACCGAACTGCTCCTCGTCGACGATGCGGGTCCCGTCGGACAGCCCGGCCAGGATGGTCGGCTCGAAGAAGTACCCGGAGGTGTCCATGGCCTTTCCTCCCGCGGCGGCCCGAGCCCCGTGGGAGAGCGCGTCGCCCACCAGCTCCTTGACCCGTTCGTACTGGGGCGCGTTGTTGATGGGACCGAGCTTGGTGTCGGCCTCGGTGCCGTCCCCCACCTTGACCGCAGACGCCTGGGCGACCAAGCCGTCGACCACGTTGTCGTAGATCGACTCGGGCACGTAGACCCGCTTGATGGCCGAGCACACCTGTCCGTTGTTGTTGAAGGCGGCGGCAAAGATCGCCTTGCTCACAACTTCGGGGTCGACGTCGTCCAGCACGATGGCCGGGTCGTTGCCACCGAGCTCGAGGGTGACCCGCTTTAGGTCGGGCGCCGCCGACATGGCCACCTTCTTGCCCGTCTCGATCGATCCGGTGAAGCTGACCTTGCGGGGGACCGGGTGCCCGGTCATCCAGCCGCCCAGCTGGTCTCCTCCGCTGACCACGTTGACCACGCCGGGGGGCATCACGTCGCGGAGGATCTCGGCCGCCTTCAGGGTGGCCAGCGGAGTGAAGGGCGACGGCTTGAGCACCAAGGTGTTGCCGGCCAGCAGCGCCGGGGCGATCTTCCAGAACGCCAGGGTGAGGGGGAAGTTCCACGGGGTGATGGCGGCTACCACCCCCAAGGGTCGCCGGACCACCTCGACCAGCGCCTCGTCGTCGTCCTGGATGACCTGTGCGGGGGTTTCGAGATTGGCGAAGTACTGGCACCAGATGGCAGCCGCGAAGACCTCGATGTTGGCATCGGCCAGAGGCTTGCCCTGCTCGGCGGTGAGGACAGGGGCCAACTCGGCCGACGAGGCCAGCAGGACGTCAGCCATCCTCAAGAGGGTGGCCCGTCGGGCGCCCTCGTCGGACTTCCAGTCGCGTTGGGCCTTGGAGGCGGCGTCGAAGGCCGCGTCAAGCTGGGTGGGGCTGCATTCGGGCGCTTGGGCGAAGACCTCGCCGTTGGCCGGATTGATGACGCCGAACGATTCCTCCGCCGGAACCGTGTCCCCTCCGATGGTCATGACGAAGTCGGACATGAGATCCCCCAATGCTATGTGGACAGGCCCTTGGTTGAAGCTAAGACGTGCCCTGCCCCCCTTGTCAAGGAGGAGGGGGCGGGCAGCCGGTCACCGGTCAAACGGGTACCGGCTCCGCATCCGCCGGCTCCTCGGGTCCCCCCTCCGGATGGGCGGCCACCGAGGGCAGTTCGGGGTCGACGTTCAAACGGGGCAGGATCCGGTCGAGCCAGCCGGGGAACCACCAGTTGGCCTTGCCGAACATGAACATCAGCGCGGGAACGATGGCCATCCTGATGAGAACGGCGTCCATGGCGATGCCCGCGGCCAGCCCGAGGCCGAACTCCTTGATCACCCGCTCGCCGCCCAGGATGAACGACCCGAACACCAGGATCATGATCAGGGCGGCTGCGGTGATCGTCTTGCCCGTCGCCGCCAGGCCCTTGCGCACCGCCTCGTGGTTGTCCCCCGAGGCGAGCCACTCCTCCTGGATACGGCTGATCAGGAAGACCTCGTAGTCCATGGACAACCCGAACAGGATGGCGAACAGCATGACCGGCAGGAAGGACTCGATGGGACCGGCGCGGCTGACCCCGAATATCGATCCCACCCATCCCCACTGGAACACCGCCACCAACACCCCGAAAGCGGCCCCGATCGAGAGCAGGTTCATCGCCGCCGCGGTCAGCGGGATGAGCAGGCTGCGGAAGACGATCATCAGCAACAGGAACGAGAGCACGACCACCAGTCCGATGAACAGGGGGAGCTTGTTGCCCAACACTCGGGCGAAGTCGACGAAGATGGCCGTGTCCCCGCCCACATAGACGGTCACCCCGGTACCGGCCACCACTGCAGGGATGGTCACTTGTCGGAGGTGATCGATCAGCTCGGTGGTGGCGGCGGCCTCGGGCGAAGACGACGGGTACACGGTGAGCAGGGTCACCTGCTTGCCGTCCTTTTCGGGCAGGGACAGGGCGACCAGGTTTTGTTTGGCCACACCGGGCTGTTGCTCCACCGCGGCGGCCAGCTTGGTCAGCACCGGTTGGTCGGCCGGACCCGAGTTCTCGGTGACCAGCAGCAGCGGGCCGTTGAACCCGGGGCCGAAACCGTTGGCCAGCAGGTCATAGGCCTCCCGGGTGGTGGTGCCGACCGGATCGTTCCCCTGGTCGGAGGAGCCGAGCCGCAGCGAGAAGAAGGGCAGGGCGACCAGGACCACCACCACAAAGGCGCACAGGGCCGGGACCACCGGCCGCCGCTGGACGAATGCCGCCCACCGCGGCCAGAACCCCTTGGTGCCGGCGCCGACCACCCGTGGGCCGTTTTCGGCCAGCTCCCTCTTCTGGCGCCTGCTCAACACCCGCGGCCCGATGAACCCGAGAAAGGCGGGCAGAAGGGTCAGCGCCGCGATCATGGTGAACAGCACGCCGATGGACGCGGCGATGGCTAAGCCATAGAGGAAGGAAACCCCGAGGGCGAACATGCCGAGCAAGGCGATGCAGACGATGATGCCGGCGAACATCACCGCTCGCCCCGACGTGTTCACCGCGGTGACGATGGATGACTCGAGGTCCTGTCCGGCGATGAGGCCCTGCCGGTGGCGGGTCACGATGAACAGGGCGTAGTCGACGCCCACCCCGAGCCCGATGAGCAGGACCAGTTCGGTGGAGAACTGGGGCATCTTGAGCACATGGCTCAGCAGCCCGATCAGCCCGACGGCGGTGCCCAGCGAGGCCAGCGCCGACAGCAGGGGAAGGGCCATGGCGAACACCGAGCCGAACACCAGTAACAGGACGACGCCGGCCAGGATGACCCCCAATCCGGTGCCACCGAAGGACACCTTGTCGGCGGCTTCGGCCACCTGACCGGCCACCGCCACCTGCAGGTCGGGACCGGCGGCGGTCTGGGCAGTGGCCACGAAGTGCTGGGCATCGGCCGTGGAGATGTTCTGAGCTTGCCGGTCGAAGGTGACCGTAGCGAACCCGGTGGTGCCGTCGGCGCTGATCTGGGAACTGCCCCGCGGTCCGTAAGGACTGGCGACGGTAGTGACGTGGGGAACGTCTTGGATCTTGGCCAACATCGCCTCGATGGTCGACTGGACTGCCGGATCAGTGACCTTGGTGCCGTCAGTGGTGTGGAACACGATCTGCTCGCGGTCGCCGGCCACGCTCGGCGCCGCCGACTGGAGCAGGTTGAGCGCCTGGGTCGACTCGGTATTGGGCAGGGTGAAGCTGTTGGAGAAGGCAGTGCCCACCGATGCGGAGAGCAGGGTCATGCCGATGAGGGCGGTCAGCCACATCAAAAGGACGATGACTCGATGGCGGACGCACCAGGTGGCCAGGGTCTTCATTTGCCGCGGACTCCTCAATAGTTCGATGGCGGAATGTGGATCGGGGCGGATTCGGGCGCTGACCCCGATGACATCAACGAAATTACCGCCGAACACGGATGAGCGGCAGGCGGGGACATTCTCGCCGATGGAGGAGGGCAGCTGGGTGATCGGTCCACCCGGCCTCGACCATGATGGAGGTATGGAAACGCGTCCGCGCCTGGTCCCGCTGGCGGGATCCTTCAATTTCCGCGATCTGGGTGGGTATCCGACCGCCGATGGTCGTGTGACCCGTTGGGGGCGTTTGTTCCGCAGCGACACCCTCCACGAGGTCACCGAGGAAGACGTGGCCCTCCTCCGAGCCCTGGGACTGGCCACCATTGTGGACCTGCGAACCTCCCGGGAGCTCGAGCGTACCGGCCGGGGGCCACTGGGCCCTGAGCCGATCGCCTATCACCATCTGTCGGTGATCCGGGACGAGGCGGGCGAGGCGATGGCCGCTCCCGCTCCGGCCGGGGAAGATCTCTCCGAGCGATACCTCTGGTATCTGGACGTCGGTCGGGAACCGCTCACCCAGGCGCTGGCGTTGGTCACCCAGTCGGCCAACCTCCCCTTGGTGTTCCACTGTGCGGCGGGGAAGGACCGCACCGGGGTACTGGCGGCCCTGGTTCTCGACATCCTCGGTGTCAGCGCCGAGCTGATTGTGGCCGACTACCTGATCACTGCGTCCCGGATGGAGTCGATCCTGGACCGGTACCGGTCCGATCCGGCGTTTGCCGATCGCATGGCGCAGGTTCCGCCCTCTCGCTTCGGTGTCGAGGCCCCCACCATGGTTCGGTTCCTGGCCGAGCTGGACAACCGGTTCGGGGGGGCCAGGGGTTGGGCGGTGTCCTCCGGCGTGGCCCCCGCCGACCTCGATTGCATGGAGGACCTGCTCCTCGAGAGGGCCGGCTGATCGGGTCGCGGCCTGGTCGCCGTGCCCCTCCACCCTGCGGGTTCGCCCACCCCGGGGAGGTGGGTTGGTCCTACACTGGGTGCGTGTTCGCTTCGCTGTGGGAACCGCTGCTCGCCGGACTGCTGCTGGTCACCTTGGTCCTCGCAGCCGGGTGCGTTTTCACCGCGGTGCTGGTCTGGCGCTACTGCCGCCGCAAGTGGCGCGCCTTCCACTCCCACGGCCTGGTGGTCGGCGCGGTGGCGCTCTGGGAGGCGACCTCCTCGGGTCGGTTCACCCGGGCATCGTCGTCGGACGACCCGAGTCAGTGGACGGCCAGAAGGCTGCGGCGCGAACTGTGGCGGTCGGTCGATCGGGCGGACGCCGCGGTGCGGGTCGCTTCTCAGGCCAGTGCGCCCACCGCTTCGCTTCCCGAGCTTTGCGCCCGGCTCCGCCAGGTGTCGGTCGGGCTTGACCGGGTCCTCCGGGTCGAACAGGCCGGACCGGTTCCCGAGGAGGTGGCCTCCCAGGCACTCGAGGTGATGCGGGCCGCTTCGGACGTACAGCAGGCGGCGGTGGCGTCAGCCAGTGATGCCAACGGACAGCGGGTGAGCACCCTGGTCAGGGACGCCCACCACGAGATCCAATGCCTCGACGCCGGCCTGGCCTCGGCCGCGGCGGTCATGCCCCACCCTGATCGCCGCGCACGCTGACTGTGCCGAGCACGCTGACCCGCTGAGTACTCCTAGTTCCTGAGTGCTCCCAGCTCCTGAGTACTCCTAGGTGGCTTGGGCCATGGCGATGACTCCGAAGGCGGCGCCGGCGGGATCGAGGAGCACCGAGAACCGGCCGGCGGGTATGTCCATGGGCGGGGCCATGACCGTGGCACCGAGCCGGGTGGCGGCGGCAACCGTTGCGTCGCAGTCGGCGGTGCCGAAGTAGGCCAGCCAGAAGGGAGGCACCTCGGCCGGCACCTGCTCGGGCATGTTCAGCATGCCCCCGACGGTCTTCCCGCCGAGCTTCCACTCGGTGTACACCATGTCGCCCATCTCCGCGGTCTCCGGATCCCACCCGAAGACGTCGGTGTAGAAGGCGGCCGCCGCAGCGGTGTCCCGTGTGTTGAGCTCGTTCCAGACCAGACTTCCGGCTTCGTTGACCACGCCGGCGCCCTTGTGCTCCTTGGGTTGCCAGATGGCGCACGCCGCACCGGTGGGATCGGCGAACACCGCCATCCGTCCGACGTCGAGGACGTCCATGGGCTCGACGAAGACCGTGCCGCCGGCCTTTTTCACCTTGGCGATGGTCTTGTCGGCGTCATCCACCGACACGTAGGTGGTCCAGGCAGGGGGCTGGCCTTCCATCATGATCGGACCGGCACCGGCCACCGGCAGATCCTTCATGGTGAGCATGTGGTAATGACCGGCGTCAGCCCCCTGGTCTTCGGCCTCCCACCCGAACAGCGACGTGTAGAAGGCCACGGACGCGGCGAGGTCGGGGCTGGCGAGATCGACCCACGACGGGGTTCCGGGGTCGTAAATGTCGACGGTAGGCATGGTGCTCTCCTTCTCCCGGTTTCTGCCGGGCTCCACTTGGCTGGTCTGTTCCGGACGTCTTCCTCACCGGTGCACCACCCGGCGCGCTCCTGCCCGGTCCTCACAGCCTGGCACGGCCGAGCGAACGGTGCTCGGTCGGCAAGGTTCAGTTGCCGAAGTTCCAGCTGTCGCCGGCCTCGTAGCGGTGAAGGATGTTCTTGGCCATCAGGATCTTGTGTACCTCATCGGGTCCGTCGGCCAGTCGCAGAACCCTGGCGGTGAGGTACATCCCCGCAAGCGGCAGGTCGTTGCTCACCCCTGCCCCGCCCCACACCTGG
The DNA here is from genome assembly GCA_963734395.1 of uncultured Acidimicrobiaceae bacterium. Lineage (GTDB taxonomy): Bacteria > Actinomycetota > Acidimicrobiia > Acidimicrobiales > RAAP-2 > Bog-756. Next base: position 551,158 of record CAVTGY010000002.1, read on the forward strand.
ATGGCCCGGTCGACCACCCGGTGGTAGGCGGCGGGCACGAACACCTTGATCGCCGAGATGGCGGTGCGCACGTCGGGGTCGCCGTTGGCCACCTTTTCGGCGGCGTTGATGGTCATCAGGCGGGCCGACTGCACGTCCATGTAGCTCTCGGCGATGAAGCCCTGGATGAATTGCTTGTCCTTGAGCAGGCCACCGTGAACCTGGCGGACCAGCGTGCGTTCGACCATGAGGTCGAAGGCTCGCCACATCTGGCCGACCGAGTTCATGCAGTGGTACACCCGCCCCGCCCCGAGACGGTCCTGGGCGGCCTGGTGGCCTTGGCCGACCAGGCCGAGCGTATTCTCCACCGGCACCCGCACGTTCTCGTACCTGATCTCGCAGTGGTCAGAGGTCGAGTGACCGAATATGCCGATGCCCCGGATGATGTTCACCCCCTGGGTGTCGGTGGGCACGATGATCTGGGTCATGCGCCCGGGAGCCCCCATCTCGCCGGTCGGGTCGTTGGCGCGGCACATCACGATGAAGAAGTCTGCGTCGATGCCGTTGGAGGTGAACCACTTGTGCCCGTTTATCACCCACTGGTCGCCGTCGCGGACTGCTTCGGTCTGGATGGAGCGTGGATCCGAACCGGCATTGTCCGGCTCGGTCATCGAGAACCCGGACTGCATGGTCCCGTCGATGAGCGGCAGCAGCCATTTGCGCTTCTGCTCCTCGGTGCCGTACTTGACCAGGATGGTGGCGTTCCCCGAATTGGGGGCGGCGATCCCGAACAGCGACGATGCGCCGATCGCGTAGGCGAGGATCTCGTACATGTAGGCCAGGGCCAGAAAGTCGAGACCCATCCCGCCATACTCCTCAGGCAGATGAGGGGCCCACAGCCCGGCCTTCTTGACCTTTTTCTTGACCTCCTCGCGCATCTCTGCGCTCTCCCGTCGACCCTTCTCGCGCTGATCATCGGCGAGTCCCGGATCGCGCCGTGACCGCCACAGCACCTCCTCGTAGGGCAGTATCTCGTCGTTGATGAAGTCGGCGGTTCGGCGACGGATGTCGTTGATGGCGGGGTCCAGTCCGGGTATCGGTGTCACCTTGATCCCCACGGTGGCCTCCTCTTTCGAGCTGTCGGGCTCGGCGGTTGCCGGCGACATCTCATCATGGCCCACGGTGGGGATGCCCGCACCCCGCTCGACGCCTTAGAGTCTGCTGGCATGCGCGCTGCGGTCACCCTACATATCGATGCGCCGCCGGACAGGGTCTGGGGACTGGTCAGCGACATCACCAAGATGGGGGAGTACAGCCCCGAGGTGATCGAGGCCGAGTGGATCGACGGCGCCACTGGACCGGCGATCGGCGCGCGGTACCGGGGCCACGTAAAGCGCAATGAGAGCTGGCCTGTTTACTGGACCACATGCAAGGTTACCGAGTGCGTGCCCGGCGAGGTCTTCGAGTTCGCGGTCATCATGGGCGACCGGGCGGTGAACACCTGGCGCTACGAGTTTCGCGCCAAGGACGATGGAGGCACCGAGGTTACCGAGTCATTCGACCTCGGTGACAACCTCTTCACCAAAATCTGGCGCCCGCTCGGCGGCTTCCTCCGGGAGCGCCGCAACCGGCGTGACATGCTCAGTACCCTCCAGCGAGTCAAGGCAGTCGCCGAGGGTTCGTAATCAGTCGCCGGTGAAACACCACGGCACTGGTACGTGACCACCGACGGGGTAAAATGGTGCGGCGTGGAAACGGAGCACCCGGCCGTAGCCAATCCCAGCTCACCCAAAGCGAAGTTGACTGGCAGGCAGAAATGGGCGATCGCCGGCCTCATCGTCCTCCAGGTTCCTTCGGGCGCAGTCTTCTTTCCCTTGGCCGCTGTCGTTTCACTGACTGGTATCGGCGTACCGCTGAGCGTGATCTTCTTGGGGATCGGAACGATGCCGTACTCCTCGGCCATGAAACACAAGGTCGCCTGGCAATCTGGCGGAGCATCGGAAATTGAGGTCGCCGACAACCGAGAGTCGTAGGCGACGACGGACCCCGGTCCGGATTGCCCGGCTGCTACTCCACTTGACCCTGGTCGAGAGTGTGCCAAGACTTGGATTGTGTCCAGCGCCGAGATCGACAGGTATCTGGCAGAGGTCGAGGAACCCAAGCGCTCGACACTCAAGCGTTTGCGGCAGACCATCCTTGAAGTGATCCCCGATGCGGAAGAGGGGATCTCCTACGGAGTCCCTGCCTTCCGGTTGAACGGCAGAGTCGTCGCCGGATTCGCGGCGTTCAACACTCATCTCAGCTACTTGCCCCACAGCGGCTCGGTCTTTCCGGCACTGAAGGCGGACCTGGCTTCGTACAAGACCACTACCGGCTCGCTCCACTTCCCAATCGACTCGCCGCTTCCGAAGCCTCTGGTGGAACACCTTGTCGGGGTGAGAATTGCCCAGGCATTTCCGGACGACTAGGACCTCCCGGTCGACGAGGCCGACGGTGGGTGATTCACATTGGCAACCGATGTCCAGGGGCGGTGGGGTCTTCTCGACGCAGGTGCACCAGTGAATGTCTGCGGTTGGCGAATCGCCGGATTCCGGCCGCATCCTTGGTGAGTGGCCCAGACGTTGCCTGGGCGGTCTGTGGCCGGCGCTGCATGAGCCTGTGGTCACCGGGGCACTTCATCTGGAGAAGGCGAAAGTCGTGTTTGCGATAGAAGGCCACGTTGCGTCTCTCGCAGTGCAGAACGACCTCTGCGCCTTCCTCGTCGGCCTGCCGGAGGAATGTGTCGAGCAACCGACCTCCGTTCCCGCTGCGGGCCGGTACGGCAGCGAGGAAGTCGATGCGCCACCTTTGGCTACGCGGTTCGGGAAGCCCGGCGCTCAGCGCCACCTCGCTTCGGAATGAGCGCACTGCTCGCCATCCGATCACGCACAGGCGGGCTCCGATCAGGCCCAGGACGATGTCGGTGACCCATCTGGTGGTGACCCCTGCCGCAACGAGTAAGACGCCGAGAGGGAGGAAGAGGACCGTATTGCACACCAGGACCAGGGTGATGCCGACAACGGTCGCCACCAGGATCCCGAACAGTTCTCGGTAGTACCAGCGCCGTCCTACTCCCCGAGTGGTGCGGGACCAGAGCAGGACGGCGTTGTTCTCCGCGCTTGCGACCATCTGACCGTTGGCCCACCGGTAGGCGAGCTCGATCGCCATTCCCGTGAACAACTGCGCAGCGCCAAGCAGCGGCAGGGGCTCGAAGGGCGCAAACCCCATGACGAGCGTGCCGAGCAGCCGTGGGAGCCGGACCGGCGAAACCCGCATCTCATCTGATTCGGCACATTCAGCGACCGGGAAAAGGGCGGATTTCTGTCATTGACGGTGACATTTGGCTCGCGACCAGGTCGGTCACGGTCGATAACCGACCCGCTGGCGATGACCGATCCTTGGTGGATCAGCGGCCGAACACCGATCCGAAGAACTGCTCGGTGGCCTTCCAGTGGCGTTCGGCGGCATCTGGGTCGTAGCTCGGGTTGTCGGGCACGGCGAAGCCGTGGTGCGCCTGGTAGGTCTCGATGGTGTGGACGACCCCGGCCTCGGTGAGCGACTTGGCCAGCAGATCCTTCTGCTCGTCGGTAAAGGACTGATCCTCGATCGCCCCCGCCACATACACGGCCGCCTTGATGCCGCTCGCCTTCCGGTAAGGGCTGTCAGGATCGTCGCGGTTGGCCAGGCCCCCACCGTGGAAAGAGGCCGCCGCAGCGATGCGTTCGCCCAGGTTCGCGGCGCTGATGAGCGAGAGTCGACCACCCATGCAATAGCCAGTGGTGCCGACGCCACCTGACTCCTTCTCGGGCAGGGAATCGAGGTAGTCAACGAAGGCTCTGGCGTCGAGCACCACCTGGTCCGCGGTGTAGCCCCGCATCATGCCCATGATCTTGTCCGCGGTCTCCTTGTTGGAGAACGCGGTGCGCATGTCGACGGGCTCGTAGGGGCCGTTGCGGTAATAGAAGTCGGGCACGAGGACCACATAGCCCAGATCCGACAGCCGCTCGCCCAACGCACGCATGACGTCGCGCATGCCCCCGGCGTCGGGGAACATGATCACCCCGGGCCAGGGACCTTCTCCGCTGGGAATGCTGAGGGCGGCCGGGCAGGTCCCATCTGCGGTCTCGATTTCCACAGAGCGTTGCGTCACAGTGACTCCCTTCTTCGTACCTGTTCCCGGACCCTACAGGCACCGGAACCCTCAGGATCGGAGCGTGGACCGGCAGTCGGAGCGGTGATTCACGACCGGAGTCGGGTGGCCCGCCGTCGTTGAGGTTGACGGGGGTAAATCACAATGATGTAGTTAATGGATGACTGAGCGGGGCGGAACGCCCATGAACACCAACTCCTTGGACAAGGTGCTGGTCCGGAACATCCTGGAGCACGCCGTCGACTACCCCTGGAAGATGCAGGAAATCGGTCTGCTCGGCCTGCGCCTGGACCAACATCGGGAGTACCGCCTGCACGTCTGGCGCCAGGTCACTGCCTGGGGCCACCCGTGATTCACGGTCACCCCTACGACTTCGTCTCCAGGATCGTCGCCGGTGAATTGACCAATATCCGCTACGTGGAGGATCCTTCTGGCGTCAAGTACCAGCGAGATCGGTACTCGCCTTCCAATGAGGATCTCCGAACAGTGGACACCGTTCAACTGGTCGGCACTGCCGAGGTCTACCGAGCGGGCGACGAGTACGCCCAACGGTCCCATGAACTGCACGACAGCCGCCAGCTCCCGGGAACGGTGACGATCATTCGTATGGCGCTGCAGCACACCGACGAGCTCACCGTGTGCCGGCCCGAGGATGCACCGTGGTTCTCCGGTCTGTCACGACCAGCAACAGTCGAAGAGATCCAGGACATCACTGCAATAGCACTGAGCCGGTTCTAGCCGCATTCGGCAGGATCCGTGGGTGCGGGTTCGGATCAGGTGCCGTTGGCGCTGGCCGGGACGGTGAGGTCGTAGACGGTGACCCCGTCGACCGTCTGGGCCGAAAAGTGCGTCGACACCCATGTTTCGATCTGAGAGGCAGGCGAGGTTCCCGAGCCCCCGAAACCACCTCCGCCGCCGAATCCACCGCCGCGCCCGGACCCCCCGCCGAGGTAGTAGTGGATCTTCCCTTCCTCCACGTACTTCTCGAACTGGGCCAGGGTGGGCGTCGGGTCGGTTCCGTTGAAGCCCCCGATGGCCATGACCGGGTCATCGGTGGCCAGTTGGTAGCCCGCCGCCGAATTGGCGCCGGTGACCGCCGCCACCCACGAGTAGCGCGATGCGCCGGCACTGAGTAGTTCGGTCAGCTGCTTGCCCGGCGTTGCCGCATTGAGCAGGCCGCCACCAGGACCACCGCCGCCGCCGGGACCACCACCGGCGCCGCCTCCCGGAGCACCACCCGCAAATCCCGGACCACCGGGCCCCGGGGCCGGCCCACCGCCGAATCCTCCTGATCCTCCGCCGAAACGGTGCCGGAAGAAGCTCGGTGGGATGTTGATGCCGTTTGGCAGTTTGGCCCCGTTGGGCAGGGTGAATCCCTTGGGCAGGGTGAGGCCGTTTCTGGCCAAGCCCCGGAATCCACCGCCCCCGCCGAACCCACCCCCGCCGAACCCGCCACGGTTCTGTATCGCCGGGCCTGCGGAGGGGATCGCCCCGCTGTGCGGAGTTGCCGCGGTGTTGAGCGAGTACGCAGCGGGTGCGGCGATGATCGAGGCGATACCCAGCCCGGCGATACCCGCGGCCAGCACGCCGCGAGCCCGCGGCATGAAGGCGATGCCGAGAGCGGCGACCACACCCAGCGCCAGGATCACGTAGCGCAGTGCCGGATACCAGGTGGGGCTCCAGCCGAGGATGACGAAGGCCCAGGCGATGCTGGCCAGAATGGCCGCGGCCAGGGCCAATCGATACAAGAGCTGTCGGCGATGGCGCCACAGCGTGGAAGCACCCATGCCGACCAGCGCGCCGATGGCCGGGGCGAGGGCGACGGTGTAATAGGGATGGATGATGCCGTGGGCGAAGCTGAAAACCAACCCGGTGATCAGCAGCCAACCCCCGAAGAGGAGGAAGCCGGCCCGGACCCGATCCGTTCTGGGCGCGCGCCGGGTCATCCACAGTGCGGCGACCAGGCCGATCAACGCGCCGGGGATCAGCCACGAGATCTGGCCGCCCATCGACGAGAGGAACAGGCGGTTCCAACCGGTCGGGCCCCACATGTTGCCGGGCGTCCCACGCCCACCGACGCTTCCGGTCTCATTGCCGGTGAGCCGGCCGAACCCGTTGTATCCGAAGATGAGGTTGAGTTCCGAGTTGTTGGTCGATCCACCGACATAGGGGCGGTCCGCCGCCGGAGTCAACTGGACCGCGGCCACCCACCATCCGCCGGAGATGAGCAGGGCTATACCGGTGTAGATCGACTGGACGATGCGTCGGCCGAACTTGGGCGGCCCGGCCAGCAGGTAGACCAACACCAGCACCGGTAGCAGGATCAGCGCCTGGAGCATCTTGGTGATGAATCCGAATCCGATCAGTGCGCCGGCGAGCACCATCCAACGGCTGCGGCCACACTCGATTGCCCGAATGGTGGCGTACGCCGCCGCGGTGAGCACCAAGGTGAGTAGCGCATCGGGGTTGTTGTAGCGGAACATCAAGGTGGCAACCGGGGTGACGGCCACGACCGCGCCGGCCAGCAGCGCCGCCCCCGGAGAGAACCACCGGCGCACGGTCACGAAGAGAAGACCGACCGTGGCGACCCCTTCGAGCGCTTGGGGCACCAGGATGCTCCACGAGTTGACGCCGAACAGCCGAGCCGAGATCTCCATCACCCACAGCGCGGCCGGCGGTTTGTCGACCGTGATGAAGTTCGAGGAGTCGAAGGAACCGAAGAAGAACGCCTTCCAGCTTTTCGTGCCGGCCTGCACCGCGGCGGAATAGAAGCTGTTGGCCCACCCCGAGCGACCCAGACCCCAGATGTAGAGGAAACCGGTGCTGACCAGCAGGGCGACCAGAGCAGGCCGCACCCAGGCCGGATCCTGAGGCCTGCCCCGGACCAGTCGGAACAGTCGGCCGGGCGGGGGAGCCGGGCTGGAAGAGTGGGGCGGAGACCCTCGCCTACCCCACTTCCGGGGGCGGTGAACCCGCTCGGTGTCATCCGGCGCCCAGGCGTCGGGCGGGCGGATGGGCGGAATCCCGGGAGGGAGCGGATCGAGCGTGGTCGAAGCATGAACGGCCACGCCTGCCGGAACCGGGAGTATCGAAGGCATCGCCGGTGACTAGGGGTGTCGGTCATGATGGCGTCCTCGTCATCTCCCTGGATCGGTTCTTGTGGGTGCCTTCGCTCTGGCCCGCCGGTGCCATCGGTCAGCTGGGAACCGAACTCGGGGCGGAACACCCAGGTCCGCAGGATGCCGTAACCGGATCACCGCAGCGCCGAGCGTTGGCGATGCTCACTGCGCACAGCTCGGGAACCAGCGACGTCCATCCCATGGCGCGGATGGTGGCCAGAGCGCCGGTGGTAAATCCTGCGCTCACACCCAGCAGGGCGGCCGCGGTGAGCATGCGGTGCGGGCGATCGAGTCCGAGGCGAGCCGTTCCCGCCATTCCGCGGTGAGCGGCGGTGTTGCCCACACTGCACAAACCGATGGCCACCGCGTTGGCCATGTAGCTGCCCAAGGCAGGCTCGAGCGCCGCGAACAATGCGAGGTAGGCCACGGTGCTGACTGCGCCGACTCCGGCGAACCGGAGCAATTCGTCGGCGAAGACCTGGGTGGGTGGAGGTTCGATCCCGCCTCGCCATCCGTTGCCGATGTCGACGATCGAGGTCGCAGGGGTCACCGGGTTCACCGCGTGGATTGCGCGTGCCGCGTGGGCCGCGCTCGCCGGGCGGGTTGGCAGTGCCGGGTGGCGGCGAGCCCTTCGCCTGGCGGTAGGACCGAGCAGGCGCCAGATACCGCTGCAGGTCCTTGAGCGCGGTCGGGAGCAACTCGACCCGGGAGTCCGCATCATCGACCCAGTCCACCGGTACTTCGTGGATTCGCAGGCCGATGCGCTGCGCAGTGACCAGCACCTCGGTATCGAAGAACCACTCGTCGTCCTCGATCAGGGGGAGCAACTCGGCGGCGGCCTGACGGCGCATCGCCTTGAAGCCGCACTGGGCATCGGTGCACCTGCTCCGGAGCGCGGTCCGCAGCAGCAGGTTGTAGCCCCTGGATATGAACTCACGTCGGGTGCCCCGAACCACATGGGCACCGGAATCCGAGCCTGGTACCGATGGCGACATCGCTGTGTCCGGACAGGAGCGGGGCGACCAGGGGGAGCAACGCGTCCAACCCGGTGGCCAAGTCGACATCCATGTAGGACACCACCGTTGCCGTGCTCCGTGTCCACGCGGCTCGCAGGGCACGGCCCCGTCCCTTTTCGTCGAGGTGGATGGCGGAGACGCCGCTGAGGGTGTCCGACAATCGGGTGGCGATTCGCCAGGTGCCGTCGGTGCTCGCGTTGTCGGCGATGGTGATCCTGGCGACGAATGGGAACGAGGTGTCGAGGAAGGTGCGCAGGGTGGTGATGCTGTCCGCCAGCGGTCCCTCTTCGTTGTACACCGGAACCACGATCTCGACGTCTGCGTTGTCGAGTGGGTATCCCGGTGGGTGCGGGTGAGTGGGATGACGCTCATGGCTTCGACTCTTGCTGGTCGGATTCGGACTTGGATGGGTGCCACCTGTGATTGCGATGAGAATTCGCGATACCGTTGGTCTGGTCCAACCCCATCGCCGACTGGCGTCGGCCGACGCCGCCGCCGGCGCATCTCCGACAGCCTGGTCACCTTGACCCGGAGTTGGTTGATCAGTGGTCGGGACGGTGGGAAGGTGCACGATGAAGGTGGCGCCGCCATCGCTCGCCGCCGTTGGCTTCCACCGTTCCCCCGTGGGCGGCGACGATGGCACTGACGATCGAGAGCCCGAGGCCGGCCCCTCCGTGGGTACCCGTGACCGCGAGGGATCTGCACGATAGAACCGCTCGAACACGTGCTCGGCTTCCTCGGGTCCATCCCGGGACCGTCGTCGGAGACGGTGATGACCGCGCCGGCCTCGTCGCTCGTCGACGCTGACCCGCGTGGTGGTGCCGGGCGGGGTGTGGGCCCGCACGTTCCCGAGGAGGTTGTCGACGACTTGGCGCAGACCGGTGGCGTCCCCCATCACCTCGATGGGCCGGGGTGACTCGAAGGTGACCGGCCAGTCGGGACCGACCGTGGCTGCGGTGTGCACCGCCTCGGCGCACAGGGACACCAGCTCGACCGGATCGCCATTCCATCGGGCGGCCCTCGTCCAGCCGTGCCAACAGTAGGAGATCGGCGACCAGGTGCTCCATTCGGGTGGTTTCGTTGCGAATCCCACCCATCAGCCGTTCGAGGTCTTCCTTCTGTTCGGAGGCACCCCTCCCGAACAACTCCGCATACGCGGAGATGGCCGCAATCGGCGTTCGAAGTTCGTGCGAGGCGTCGGCCACGAAACGACGCAGCTGTTGCTCCGAGGCGCGCAGTCGCCCTCTCCGAGGCGAGGCGGGCGGCGAAGGCGGATTCGATGCGGGAGAGCATCACATTGAGGGTGCGGGCCAGCCGTCCCACCTCGGTGGTGCTGTTCTCGCCCGGCACCCGCTCGGTGAGGTTGCCGGCGGCAATGGATTCGGCAGTCGTCTCCATGTCGCGGAGCGGTCGCAAGCCGATGTGGACGAGCCAGAGGCCGCCCAACAGAGCGATCAGCACCGCGCCGGCGGTCACCGCCAGCTCTACCAGCAACAGGCGATGGAGGGTGCTGCCGATGTCGCCCAGGGGCTGGGCCACCACCAGCACGTCGCCGTCATCGAGGAGGGAGGCGCGCACCCGGAAGGTCGGGCCGTCGGCCACCGTGGCCGGGGCGTCGAAGTAGACGACTTGGGTGCCCTCCGAGGAGGACAGGCCGGCAATGGTGCCGGGGAGCGATGGGGTGTAGGGAGTGCCGTTGACGTACGCCGGACAGTTCTGTGATGCGATCACCACACCGTCGGTGGCCGACCGTACTTCCGCCGCCGACGACTGGAACGACGGCGCCGCGCCTCCGGGGAACTCCGCCCGATCGCTCGAGCGGTTGGCTGCCCAGGCCACCCCGGCCCGGGTTTAAACACGGGAGGGCGTATCCGTTGTTCACCTGTTGCTGGTAGAAGCCGTAGCTGCGATCGAGCTGCTGGTCGACCCGTTGGTTGAGGAACGACTCCAGCGCCGAATAGGTGACGACATCGGCCACGGCCAGCGCCACCAGGGCGATGGCGCCGATGGCGATCAGGAGTCGGGTCCGCAGGGACACGTATTACGCCGTGGTCGGTTCACGCAGCGCGTAACCAACCAGCCGCACGGTGTGGATGACCGGTGGGCCGACCGATTCGAGCTTTTTGCGAAGGTAGCTGACATAGGTCTCCACCACGTTTCCATCCCCTCCGAAGTCGTAGTGCCACACGTGGTCGAGAATTTGGGACTTGGACAGGACGTGGCGCGGATTGAGGAGGAAGAATCGGAGGAGGTTGAACTCGGTGGCGGTCAGCGCGATTGCCTTCCCGGCCCGGGTGACCTCGTGGGCGTTCTCGTCCATCTCGATGTCGGCGAACTTGAGGATCCCTTCGTTCTCCGGCTCGCTGCCGATGCGTCGGAGGATGGCATGCACCCGGGCCACGATCTCTGCCAGTGCGAAGGGTTTGGTCACGTAGTCGTCGCCACCGACGGTGAGCCCGGCCACCTTGTCCTCGACGGCGTCGCGGGCGGTGAGGAACAGGATGGGGACCCGGATCCCGTCGGCCCGGAGCCTCCGGGTCACCTCCAGACCGTCCAGGTCGGGAAGCATCACATCGAGCACGATGAGGTCGGGCTGTTGGTCCTGGGCCGCGGCCAGGGCCAGCCGGCCATTGGACGCCTCGTCGACGGCAAAGCCTTCGTAGCGGAGGGATGTCGAAACGGCGTCGACGATCGATGGCTCGTCGTCGACCACGAGAATGCGCTGGCTGCGAGTGGGTTCCATCTTCTCTTCCTGCTCAGGGGTGCTCAACGGTTGACCTGGGGTGTAACCCGCCGCCCCCCAGCATCCCACCCGCATTTGGAGGTTGGGTGTGGGTTACCTGTGAGCCGCCTGTGACGGGACATCAACCCCTTGGACTTCACAGTGAGCCCCCAGCCGACACGGAGGGGGCTCTGCAGACGGCCGTGTCCAATGGACTCACCCCCAGCCCGGCCGAGAGGAAACGACATGCCCTATCAACAATCCCGACCTACGGGTCGACTCACACCGGTCGCCCGTCTTGGCCCGCAATCGGGCGGTGACCCGGGTCCGGCGCCTCACTGCGGCGATCGGGATCGTCTCCGCCGCCGCTGCCGTCGGACTCGGAATTCTGGTTGCCTCGGAGACGGCAGCGCATTCGGCGTCGGCGTCCAGGTCCTCCAACACCGCGGCATCGACCGCGCCGGCCTCGTCATCGTCATCGACGTCGGGTTCGTCGACCTCGTCCTCGAATTCGTCGGCGACCAACGGCCAGTCCACAACCACCACGTCGGCCCCGACGAGCACCAGAAGCACCGCCACCACCACCTCGGGACAGACATGAGCGACACCCTGCTCGACGGCGATCCTCCCCGGAGGCCGATGCCGGCCGTCGATCGCCTCCCGCTCGATGCGAGCGATCGGCACGACGGCGACCGTTGCCGTCACCGCCATCGAACGAGCCGATGACGCCCTCGTGCTCTTGACCCACGACCTCGCCGCCCTCGACGACGCCTGCAGTCGATTCCGCCCCGACTCAGAGCTCAGGCAACTGGAGCGCACCAGCGGCGGACGACCGGTCCCTGTCGGCCCGCTTCTCTTCGATTTGGTGGAGGTGGCCTGCGCGGTCGCCGTCCAGACCGCGGGCATCGTCGACCCCACCATCGGGTCAGCACTCATCGAGCTCGGATACGACCGCGACTTCGGCGCGCTCACCGACCCCCTCTTCACCCCCGACTACCGGCCGCAGCCGGCTCCCGGCTGGTGGCAAATCCAGCTCGATCCCGATGACCGAACGGTGGCCATTCCTGCTCACGTCCACGTCGACCTCGGGGCCACGGCCAAGGCGTACGCCGCCGACCGTGCCGCGGTGCGCATCGCCGAAAGGCTCGGGTGCGGAGCACTGGTCAACCTGGGCGGCGATGTGGCGGTGGCCGGGCCGGTCCCGACCGAGGGATGGCCCGTGGGCATCGCCCGCGAATGCACGGTGCCGACCAACCAGGTCGACGAGGTTGTGGCCGTGTTCGCCGGCGGCTTGGCCACCTCGGGCACCACCGCCCGCTCCTGGGTCCTCAATGGGAGCGTGGTGCACCACATCGTCGATCCGTGGACTGGAAGGGAGGCCTTGCCGGTGTGGTCTCTGGTGTCGACGGCCGCGTCGAGTTGTGTGGAGGCAAATGCCTGGAGCACCGCGGCGGTGGTCTGGGGCGAGGACGCGGTCGGGAATCTCGGTGACCTCGGCATTCCCGCCCGCTTGGTGGACGCCGAGGGGAACATCACCAGAGTTGGCGGGTGGCCCGAGGGTCAACGGACGGTCACCTGATGCCGGGGACCTCGTCGACGACGCTGTGGTACGTCACCAGGGCAACCGGCATTGTGGCGCTGGTTCTGTTGTCTGCCAGCGTGGTCCTCGGGATCCTCACTTCCGGTCGGGCCAAGTCCCGCTCGTGGCCGGCATTTGCCCAGGCCGATCTCCACAAGCGGGTGTCCCTGCTGGCCACGGTCTTTGTGACCGTTCACGTTCTCAGCGCTGTTCGTCGATACCTACGTGAGCGTGGGTTGGGCGTCGCTGGTGGTGCCGTTCGTCTCTCATTACTCGCCCCTGTGGACAGGGCTGGGAACCGTCAGCCTCGACCTGCTCGTTGCCGTGATGGTGTCGAGCGCCCTGCGTCAACGCATCAGCGCCCGAGCCTGGCGAGGCATTCATTGGCTGGCCTACGGCAGTTGGCCGGTCGCACTGGCCCACGCCTTGGGCGAAGGAAGTGACAGCTTCAGGTCGTGGATGGTGGCGGTCGCCGGCGTGTGCATGGTGGCGGTGGTGGTATCCCTGGCCTGGCGGGTCCGGGGTCACCGACGGAGCAGGGAACGCGCCCTGCGACTCGGCGCCACCACCAGGGTGGTAGCGGACCGCAGCCACCGGCGCCGGCCGGCGCCCCACCGGCGTCGACCCGATTGCTGGAGAAGGGACCGGTATGAGCACGCTGACCCTCGATCCCCCGGCGCGGCTGATCGCAACCCCCTCCGAATCCGGCCCGACCGCGGTTTGAAGGCGCATCTGGCCATGCACGGGCCCTTGAACATCCCCTCGAGGGACGATCCCGAGTGGAGGTCGGCGATCGGGCGGCGCCGTGGCCCAGAGTGGGCTGCTCGGAAGGGGGGGAGCGGCGTTCCCCGCCGCAGTCAAGTGGGATGCGGTGTTGGCCGGCGCTCGACGGCCGATGGTCGTGGTGAACGCCATGGAAGGAGAGCCGGCCAGCGCCAAGGACCGCATGTTGCTGGTTCGCGCTCCCCACCTGGTGCTGGACGGAGCCGAAGTCGCCGCCGGTGTCATCGGTGCGTCGGAGATAGCGGTGTGCGTCCCCGGGCAGGCTGATACGTCGGCCGACTCGGTGGCTCGGGCCATCTCCGAACGGGGCGCTGCTGGCCGTCCCCGTTTCCGGATCTCGGTGCGACGACCTCCGGGCCGCTACGTGACCGGAGAGGAGTCGGCCCTGGCCAGTTGGCTCGACGGCGGTCGCGCCCTCCCCACCCTGCGGGTCGACAAGTCGATACCGCTGACCGCAGCCAGGACGCCGATCGTGGTGCACAACGCCGAGACGCTCTGCCAGGTCGCCCTCATCGCTCGCCACGGACCGTCGTGGTTCCGCCGACTGGGAACCCCAGAAGCTCCGGGTTCCACCTTGGTCACCGTCACCGGCGCGGTGCGCACCCCCGGCGTGGTGGAGGTCGAACTCGGTACGCCGGTCGCCGACATCGTGGCCCGAGCGGGCGTACCGGACGAGCTGGCCGCCGTCCTCATCGGGGGATACGGCGGATCGTGGCTCGACGGGTCGGCACTGACCACACCGTTCGCCGCCGGACCCCTGGCGACGGTCGGTGCCACCCAGGGCGTGGGCGTGATCATCGCCCTCCCGGTCACCTCGTGCGGCATCACCGAGACGGCCCGGGTGGCCCGGTACATGGCCGGCGAGAGCGCGGGCCAGTGCGGCCCCTGCGTGTTCGGCCTTCCCGCCCTGGCCGACGATCTCGAGCTGCTGGCGGGAGGACGGGCCGACCCCGGGGTGCTGGAGCGGATCGAGAGACGAGCGACGCAGATCAACGGCAGGGGTGCGTGCCGCCACCCCGATGGCGTGGTCGGTCTGGTACGCAGCGCGCTGACCGTCTTCGCCGCCGATGCCTGCCGTCATGCCCGGGGCCATCCCTGTCCCGGCTATCGCCGGTCGACGGTGATGACCTTTCCCCGGGCACCGCTCCCCAAGCCGGAGTGGTCCCGATGAGCAGGCGCCACCCCGTCGCCCTCCGGCTCAGGGTGGATCCGGTGGCCTGCGACGCCTACGGGTTCTGTGCCGAGCTGCTCCCCGAGCGGGTCACGCTCGACGAGTGGGGCTACCCGATCGTCGACGGCACCCCGGTCGAGGGGGACCTGGTGGTGATGGCCACACGGGCGGCCGCCGAATGTCCACGACGGGCGGTCCTGCTCGAGAGCGTTGCTGATCGGCAGGTTCACTACTCGTAGGCTGTCCGGGTGGGGTGGCGACGGTCGGTAGCACCCAGGCAGGACAGGACCGAGACCAGCCTGTTGGCTCCGGAGCGCCGGGCACTCACCCTGGGTCTGGTGTTGACCATCACCCTGGTCGCCTCCGAGGCGCTGGCGGTGGTGACCATCATGCCCGACGTGGCCCGCAACCTGGGCGGGATCCATCTGTATGGCTGGGTCTTCAGCGCCTTCGCTCCTGGGCTGCATGATCGGCATCGTGGCCGCCGGGCGGGAGGCGGATCGAAGCGGGCTGGCCCGACCGTACGTCGCCGGCTTGTCCCTGTTCGGTGCCGGATTGGTGGTGGCCGGTCTCGCTCCTTCGATGGCGGTGCTGGTGATCGGACGGTCGTTGCAGGGCTTCGGCGCCGGAGCGGTGCCGGCGGTGGCCTACGTCGCCATCGGCCGCAGCTTTCCCGAGCTCCTTCGGGCGCGGATGATGGCCGTCCTGTCGACCGCGTGGGTGGTGCCCGGACTCGTCGGGCCGCTGTTGAGCGCCGGCGTGGCCCACCTCTTCGGCTGGCGCTGGGTGTTTTCTGGGCCTGCTGCCCCTGGTCGCCATCACCGGTGTGCTCGCCCTGCCAGGGCTGGCCGGATTGGGACGGCCGGACAAGCCTCCGGAGAATGAACATCGACTGGTGGACGCGCTTGGCGCCGCCGTCGGGACCGGCCTGGTCATCGGAGGCCTGACCGCGGGGCGTCCCCTGGTGGCGTTGCCGGTGGCCGTGGTGGGGGTGGCGATCCTGATTGCCGACCCTGCGCCGTCTGGTGCCCCCGGGTACGCTGCGGGCCCGCCCGGGGCTCCCCGCCACCATTTTGAGCCGTGGCATGCTCACCTTTGCCTACTTCGGAGCCGATGCATTCGTGACCCTGGCCATCGTCACCGTCCGTCACCACAGCCTGGCCGAGGCCAGCATTGCCGTAACCGGCTCGACGCTGGGATGGACGGCGGGGTCATGGATCCAGGCCCAGTTCAATCAGCGATGGGAGGGGCGCCGACTGGTGCGGTCGGGCTTGACCCTGATCATGCTCGGCGGGTGTGGGATGTTGGCCGTTCTCGTTCCCGGCGTGCCGGTGCCGTTGGCCTTTTTGGCGTGGTCGATCGCCGGTTTGGGCATGGGACTGGCCTACGCCCCGATCAGTCTGATGATGCTGCGTGAAGCGCCCTCGGGCCGGGAAGGATGGGCGTCGGCTTCCCTCAATCTCTCCGACGTACTCGGTTCCTCACTCGGCGCCGGATTGGGTGGGGCGGCCATCGCCGTGGCTTCGACGCAGGGGTGGTCTCTCCCGACCGGGTTGGCGGTGGCGTTCGCCCTGCCCACGGTGATGGCCGCCGCCGCCCTGGTGGTCAGTGGTCGCCTGCCGGTCCGGGTTACCGATCCGGCCATCGAGGCCTGACCCCGTCGGCGACCCCGTCGGCGTACCCCGACCAAGGAGCACCGGGGCCATAGGTTCAATTTTCGGAATTCGCCGAATTATCGTTTGTAGCCGATAACTGGCCATAGAATTATCGTCTACACATCGATAAATTGACCAATTTTTCGGAACAAGACACAGAGGGCGGAGACGCCCGATGCCGACGGTCGAGGCCGTGTTCGCTCAGCTGCAGACCGTGTTCGGGGGAGGCAGACGGCCTCCGGACAGGTAAGCGCTCACCAGCTGTTGCATGCACACATCGGTCGGCCCGCTGAGCAACCAGGTATGCCCCCATCCCTTCCAGGTCAACATGCGGGAAGAGGGGAAGACGGCGGCCAGGTGCCTGGCCCCGGTGATCGGGGTATTGGGATCCCCGGTGTTGCCGATCACCAGAACAGGGGGTGATCCCTTGGGGTGGAGGTCGACGACCGGTTGGCGGGCGGTCGGCCAGGAGACACAGCCGCCCATGGTGTAGGTGACCGAGTAGGCGCCGATGAGTGGATACCGGGCGTTGAGGGTGCGGGCCAGCGTTCCCGCCGCGCAGGGGACCGGGGTGGCTGGCCGCGTCGTTGCAGGTGATCGTCCACTGCGGATCGACGAGGGGAGCTCCGTCGATATCCTCGGCGAACCCGAGGGACAGGGTGCGCAGCGGCATGCCGTTGCCGTGGTCGGCGGCGACGAGGGCGTTGTAGTACGAACCCGTTGATCCGGGAACACTCAGCGCGAACAGGGTGGCCCCGTCCAGGTCGCCGACGGTGACCGGGTAGCTGTCGCCTGAACCTGGTGCGGGCAGCGGATGACGGGTCAGCGACTCGACCAACGAACGGAAGTAGGTGCTGGGATCGGCGCCCAGCGGGCAGCTGGTCTGCTGCTGGCAGGTGGCGAACAGGTGGTCGAGTGATTGCTCCGCGGCCGGGGCTTCTTCCTCGGCCTGTTGGGTCAGCGGGGCGTTGATGTCGACCGCGCCGTCGAGCACCATCGTGTCGACGTGGTGCGGGAAGAGGTCGGCGTACACCGCCCCCAGCACCGTGCCGTAGGACATGCCGTAGAAACTGATGGTGGGCACGCCGATGGCTTGGCGGATCCGATCCATGTCCCGTGCGGTGTCGACCGTGTTGATGTAGGGCTCGAGGGAGCCGGCCCGAGACACGCAGGCTCGGGCCATGGCAGTGAAGGCGGTCGTGCCGGGAAGGGGCTGGCCAACCGCCGACGGAACCGGAAGCACACTGGTGATTGCTGACGGCGGAGTACCGCATTGGATCGGATCGCTGGCCCCGGTACCTCGCGGATCGAAGCTCACGATCGAGAATTCACGACGAACGGTGACGGGAAACAGGCCGAGAAATTATCGGAAGGATCTGGTTTCCGCTCTCACCCGGGCCCCCGGGATTGAAGATGAGGGTGCGGTCCGGGGCAGAGGGATCCATCGCCGGCGCTCTGGTGACCGCCAGGGTCAGCGTGGCACCGTCCGGGTGCTGGTAGTCGGCCGGCACCGCCACGGTTCCACATTGGAGCCCGGGCTCTGACGGGCACGTCGACCACACGACAGGGGGCGGGGCGGGGAGCGGGACGGGCGTCGCCACCAGGCCCGAGGTCGTCGGGGTGGCCTCCCCGACCGACTGGGAGGGGGAGGTTCCGCATCCGGCCACCATCGCGGACACCACCAGCACCGCCAACACCGCCAGCCGCTGCAGAGGTCCGAGTCGCCCCAACCGGCTGCCGGATTCCATGGCGTGGGACGGTAGCAGCAGCCCCGGTGACGATGCCGGTGACCGGCCACCGCCGGGCTGACCAGGACTCGCGCGGGAATGATCGCGGCGGTAGTCCTGTTGCCCAAGGAGTGCAGGCTTTCACCCTTCCCTCTCGGGTGCGGGTTCCCCGCTCGGCAGACCACAGCTCGACGGTCCTGACGGCAGCGAAGGTGCTGGCGGTGGCCGGAGCGGCTGCCTACAACTGGTGGGTGGTGGTCCCGTTCGTGCCCGGGTTGTTGCCATCGCTCAACGGGTTCTTTTCGGATCTCGAAGTAGCCGGTCGTCCGCACGCTGCGCAGATGTCCGACGCTGATCTGGCCGCCGGGCTGTTGATGTTGGGCGCACTCCTCCTCCGCGGTTCGGTGTCCAACAACAGGCCGCGCCGCGAGTGGAAGTGGTTAGTGGTCTTCTCGGTGGCCGGCGCGGTGGGTGGTCGTTATTCCTATGCCTGTTCGGAGGGACTGAGCGCCACCTGCCGCTCGATGGAATGGCATCTACAGCTCCCGGTCCACCATTACATCCACATCGCATCCGGTATGGTCGAGTTCGCCGCGTTGACCACCGCTGCGGTGATCGCCATGCGTCGAACCCGTGGTAATGGAACGCCGGAGGCCCGGTTCTACGCCGCCGTGGTCAAGGTTCTGGCCGTCAGCTACCCGCTGCTCGGGTTGGTCTACCTGACCGACCGGTTGGGGATCTTGGTGGAGCCCATCTTCTTCCTTGCGTTCTCGGCGGTGGTGCTGGTCGAGGTCTTCGAGCCAACCAGGCATCAGGCCGATGGGCCGACCTGGGCCGAGCGGGCTTCTTCGGGCCAGGGCGCACCCGATCTGAGGGGAAGGGCCCGGTCCACTGGCTGAGCGCTCCGTCCCGGGCGTTGGAGGCGGCTGCGCAGCGCCGGAATCGGGGGTTTCCAGCGCGTCACCACCTTTGCGCCTAGGGTAAAGGGGTCATCGACCCAATCACGCGGGCCGATGCATGTAGGGCTTCACAATGGATCCCCGCGTTACCGTGCGTGAATTTCAAGGAGACTCAGTTATGGGTGTAGGTGCAGTTAAGTGGTTCAACGCCGAAAAAGGCTTCGGTTTCATTACGCCAGACGGCGGCGGGGATGATCTCTTCGTTCATCAGTCCGAGATCCAGATGGAGGGTTTCCGCGACCTCGCGGAAGGCCAACGTGTGGAATTCGAGACGAAGCAGGGCCAGAAGGGCCTGCAGGCGAGCCAGGTTCGCAAGATCTGATTCGCTCTCTGTCCAGTGCCGATCCGGTAGCGCTGTCCGCCCCGCGGTTGGCGGTCGTCGGATCGGTACTGGCAGGGAGTAGCCGAATCAGCGGACACCGCTGTACGGTTACCAGCCGCGGCAGCCGTATTGATCCGGGGGACTGGATTCGATCCGCTCCGCCACCATGATCTGCTGGTCCTCGGTGGCCATCGCTCCGCTCGGGGCGAATTCACCGCCACCAAAGGCACGCCAGTTGGCGCGACTGATGCCCAGGCCACCGCTGAAGGTCGGGCCGTTGGAGCGCCAGTCTCCGCCTTCTTCGCACAATGCCACCCGTTCCCATGCCGCTCTTTGGTCCTGGGTCACGGTGTCGGTAGGCGATATCATCGTCGCGCTGACTGCTGCCGCCGGAGTCGAAATGGGGTTGACTGCCGGGGCTATGCGATTGGATACCAGCGCCGCATTCAGGTCGAGCGGAAGGCTCGGTTGGGGAACGGGCAGGGTCGGCCGGGGAACAGACGGCGCTCCCGAACTGAGGCCCCGATAGCTCACCAGCTGAGCGGGATCCAGCACGAGAGGGGTTGCAATCTTCGTCCTCGACGACGCGGCCTCGGCCGGGGCCGACTCTGGGATGGCAGCCTGAATCAGGGTGCCGATGATGACAAAGGCGAACGTGAGTATCGCCACGAGTGCAATGCGGGTCCGCATGGCACCTCCCTTCGTAGGGCGCGCAAGCACGCCTTCCTCTGCTCGGTGTTGGCGGGCTCCGGCCATTGCATTCGTTCCCCGGACGGCGAGCGGGAAGGCATCGTCCGTCCTGGCTCCACGCCGTAGGGTGTGCGGCCGGTTTGGTTACGCCCAGGATTGCGTCGTGGGTACACCACTCATTTCGTCGTCGATGGGAAGCGATCGATAGGCCGGTATCAGCTGGAATTCTCTGCCCGAACCCGCAGGCAGCGCTGCCAATGACCAACAGCTGAAGTGCGACTCAAACTGATTGAGAGGAGTGTAGCTGAACCGTTTCAAGTTCACGCTGTAGTTCCCACCGGAAATGCAAGTGAACTGGGCATTCAGTCCGATAAACCATCAATATTGAGGTTCTTTACTCGACCTTTGAGGAGGGTGATTTGTCCACGGCAGCATTGGAGATTGGCCACCATCTCCTTTTCCGTTGAACCACTTCACCAATACAGATGGGTCAGGGGCCTGCCGGTGGATCGAGTGACAGAGTGGGTGAGATGGGGTGGATGAGATGGGGTCGGCCGACGGGTGCTCATTGAGCCACGGTGGGCACGCCTCCAGATTCGGTCATCCGCCGGAGGAAGAGCGGTCGACTGTTGGGGCTGCCGACCTCCCCGGGAAGCCAAGCGGCGAAAGCGATCCATAGGTTCCCCTGGGTGTCGGTGAACACCGATGGCCCGCCGGGTCCGCTCATCGTCGAGTCGGACGCCACCAGCGGCTGGGTGGAATCGTCGGTGCACGGGCCGAGTGGCCCGCTGCAGGTGGCCACGCCGATGGCGTAGGCGGAGGTCTGCCAGTTGTTTCCCGAGTAGAACAGCTGGTACTGACCAGCCGAGACCGACATGTCGGGTCCTTCGACGACACCACCCTGCCAGCTCTGGGTAGGGGTGAGCAGGGCGGTGGGGGTTCCCGCGGTCAGCCCGGTGCCGCTCGGCGTCATCTCCTGGGCCCAGAGCGTAGGCGGTTGTCCGTTGGATCCTTGCGACTTCCAGGTCAGGTAGGGGTTGCCGTCGGCCCCGACGTAAGGGCTGGGGTCCAACGATCCGCCCAGATCCAACTGGCAGACCAGGGGGCTCTTCGACGTGTCGAGATAGGGCCCCTGGGGCTGGCCGGCCACCGCTTCGGAGATGCACTGGTCGCCGGTCTTGCCGTCGAGTGCCGAGTAATAGAGCACATAGGAGTTGCCACGCTGCAGCACCGATGGCGCCCAGGTTGCACCGGGTTGCGCCCAGGCCGCGATGTGGGGGAGCGCGTCACCCATCGTGGTCCAGTGGTTGAGATCCGACGATTGGAGGATCTGGATGTTCCCAGCGGCGGCGTTGGTGGCGAATGCGAAGTACTGCGTGCCGGTGGTCAGGACGAACGGATCGGGGAAGTTGAACGGATAGACCAATCCTCCGGTGGAGTTGTCGAGGGACAGACAGGCCGGTGAAGCACTGGTGATGGCGTTGACTGCGCCTTGGAGATTGGACGTGGAGAAGGCGGTCACCGCGCTGGACACTCCGGTCAGGCAGGTGTGAAGGGCGGTGATGTCCAGGGTCTGAAGCGCACCGGCTTGGGTGGCGGTGGTCAACTTCTTCTCGATGGAACCCATCTGCACCTGCGCTCGACTCGCCGCCAGTTGTCGGGAATTGCGGGCCTTGGTGGTCGAGGCGATCTCAGAAGTGGTGGTGAGCAATTGCGATTGCGCCCGCTTCATCGCCGCGGTGGCGGACGACATCGAGGCGTTCACGCGGTCGGTGGATCCGATGGTGGTGACGTCGTAGGCCACCACGGCCGCGATCATCACACCCAGCACGCACAGTGCGATCGGCGCGGTCCGTCGGAGGCGACGGATCCAACCGGGCAGGACCGACGACCGATCCGGAGCCGTCCAGACCGAATCATCGTCGGGATCGAGCAGGTCGTATGCGTTCTGACGGTTCATGGCCCCGAGGGCTCGGCGTTCTGACAGTTGGTGGAGACCCCGCTCAACGTGGCTGCCGCCTCGGTCTGATCGCCGAGAGAGATCTGATTGAGGGACTTCTCCACACCGGAGAGGCAGGTGTCGAGCTGGGAGATGCTCACACCCTGGGCGAAGACCTTGGCCTGTGCACGGGCCAGTTGGGTCTGGTCCGCCGCCAATTGGTCGGTCTCGGATTCCAACGAGTGCGTCGCCGAGTCGGACTGGTGTTGGAGCGTGGTGAGCTGTTCCTGGGCGTTGAGCAGCAAGGACTTGGTGCGCTGCAACCGGGCCTGTTCCGAACTGAGCGCGGTGACCGACCGCTCAAGTTGGTAGTGCACGATGATCCCCAGGATTGCCGTCGCCGCCAGCACCACGGCGGCGACGATGGTGACCGTGGTCTTCGATGGTCGCTTCGACCGGATCTTCGGTACCCAAGGGACCAGGCTGGTCGATTCGGCGTCGCGGTCCTGCGGCGCATCGACCGTTGCGTCTGTGCCCGCGGGCACCTCGGCTCGCTCGGATTCCATGGGGTTTCCTGCCCCTCGCCCGAAGGATAGGGGACCACCTCGATGTCAGCGTGCGGGTGGTCCGGCCAGCTGTTTCGCCGATTCGCTCTCTCTCATTGTCACACCATTTCGTTCGCATCCGGTGTCACCGGTGGCACCCCCGCGATCGCGCCGCGGATGCGGATCGTCGGGATCATCGGACCGAAGGAACCGGTGCGACAACATCCCGCCCACACTCCGGCCCCATAGGAAACGTCGTCGACAACCGACGCCAACGACCAGCGGATCGGATCGAGCGGGGGGCGGCGCTGCAGCCACTCGATGACCGGCGGGGTGATCAGGAGGACGCCGACCGCTGTTGCCGCCCGTCGTCCTCGCAGGGCGGTCAAGACGAGTACCGGTGCGGCCAGGACGGTGAGGGCTTTTCCCATGCCGACCACCGTCCATCCGACGCTGCCCACACTCCAGCGAATGATCAGCCAGGGAGGAATGCCGCGGCGGCGGACACTCCGTGCCAGGACGGTGGTCAACGCACCCACCGTCGCCACGACGGTCCGAGGCCGTCCGGTCAGATGCCGCAATGGCGGCGGCGGTCGGCCACGGGCGCAGCTCGACCGGGGCGAGACGGCCGGGGTGCCGGCTGGACAAGGCGCCCGCCGACGTGCCGTAGCGGTAGCGGCGAGCCAACCATCCCTTCCACGAAGTCGGCTCGCGGTGGAAGACCTCCACGTCGGGCTGGAACCGGACCCGCCAGCCTTCCGCCACCAGCCGCCATACCAGGTCCACGTCCTCACCGACCCGGAGCCCGGCGTCGAAACCCTCACCGAGGGCCGAGCGGCGGACCACCAGGGCGGCCGAGGGTACGTAGCGAACCAACCGGTCCGGTCCCACTTCGCTGGGAACCGGGCCCAGGTCGAGGGGGGAACGAGCACCGGAGAACCGGGCGAGCGCCGAGCGGCCGAGGGTTGGCCCCGACGGTTGCGGGCGAACCCGGGGGGCAACGGCGGCGATGTCGGGATCGTCGAACAGCCAGGCCAGTCGCTCGAGCCAGCCTTCGGTGACCGTACAGTCGCTGTCGACGAAGGCGACCAACTCGGTGTCGATGGTCGCCAGCGCGTCATTGCGGGCGGTGGCCGGTCCGCCGTTGCTGGACCGGACGAGCAACCGTGCCCGGTGGCGCCGGCAGACCTCGGCTACCGCGGCCGGGTCGTGGGAAGCATCGTCGACCACCACCACCGGCGCCGCCGACCCGAGCGATTGGAGACAACGGTCGAGCAGGTCGCTGCGATCGTGCACGGGCACGACGACGGTGAGACTCCGTTCCGCCGTCCGGGTCGGGGCGTCGGCCGGTCGGGGATGGGCCATGCCCGAGGTGACCAGCCGGTCGGCCAGCCGCGCTGTGGCCGTCGTCCCGGTTCCGTCGGTGAGCAGGGAGCGCAAGGCGGAGGCACCCTCGGGGCTCAGGGTGATCACCCGACCCGGGTGGCCGCCGACCAGAACGGTGCCGTCGCGGAAGGTGCGGACCGACCGGTCGAGGTCCACCCGGGACCCCTTCGGCGGCGTCATTACAACGACAGACCGCCGTCCACCGGGATGACCGCTCCGGTCAATGCGGCGCTGTCGCTGCCGGCCAGCCACACCAGCATGACCGCCACCTCCTCAGGAGTCAGCAGGCGCCCGATGGGTTGTTGGTGGGCGAACTGCTGTGGGTCATCGAGGCCGTAGAGACGGGCGCTCTCGTCCAGCGTGGCGGTGTCCGTCGAGCCGGGGCTGACCGCGTTGGCGGTGATGCCGGTTCCCGCCAACTCGACCGCCAGTCCCCGGACCAGTCCGGAGACCCCGGCTTTGGCGGCGCTGTAGGCGGCCAGTTTGGGCAGTCCCCGTGACGCGGCGGCCGAAGCCACGGCCAGGAATCGACCGTGTCGGGGAGCAGGCCTGCGCAGCATTGCCGGAATGCCCGCCCGTGCCGCGGTGATCGGGCCACCGAGATCGACCCCCAGCACCGCGCCGAGCTGGTCGCCGGGCATCTCCCACAGGGGCACCCCGCCGGCGATGACGCCGGCTACCGCCACCATGGCATCGAGGCCTCCGAAGCGTTCCTCGGCGGTGTCGACCACCGCGGCCATGGCCTCGGGATCGGTGGTGTCGGCCACGGCGGCCACGATCCGGTGGGGGTCGGGGTCGCGGCGGGCGGTCGCCCGGGCCGAGACGGCCTCAGCCGCGGCCACCACCTGGTGGAGCTCGGTTTCCGTCCCCATGGCATACGGCAGGCGGGGGTCGTTGCCGGCCCGATCGACCGCCACCACCGCCCATCCGGCCGCGGCCAGACCCCGCACGGTGGCGGCGCCGATGCCGCGTGCGGCCCCGGTCACTACTGCTACCCGGTCCATCCGGTCACCTCCCTTGTCGAGACGTCTGCAAGTCCGTCGGCATAGTCGACCAACTGGTCGACGGCGGTGGCCAAAAGCCGACGACCCTCGTCAGCGGTGGCGCCGGCCGGGTCTCCGAGCACCCCGTTGGCGCTGACGCCGGCCGTTCCCCGTTGCCGGAGAAGGGGCAGGAGGTCGTGGACCGAGCGGAGATCGCCGGCCTCGGCTTTGTCCAGCCGCACCCGGCTGGGATCGATCGCCAGCATCAGGGAGGTCTCGGTGCGACCGGCGTGCAGGTCGCCGGACCACGAGGGCGACCAGGCGGTGACGGCCCGACCCTCTTCCTCCAATCGGGCCATGGCCCGGGACAGGGGGACCGCGTTACCACCGTGCGCCGACACGACGATGACGGTGGCGAAGTCGATGGAGGCCGACCGACCCAGCTCGACGATGAGCGTCTCGGTGGCCTCCTGACCGATCGAGAGGGTTCCGGCAAAGCCCTGATGTTCGCCACTCGATCCGTAGGCCACCGGCGGAGCGACCACCAGTCGGGAGTGCCGGTCGGAAGCGCCGGCGGACACGGCCACGGCGATGTCGGTGTCGGTGGTGACCGGCAGGTGGGGACCGTGCTGCTCGGTGGAGCCGCACGGGATGAGAAGGATCCCGCCCGCCACCGATCGGCGTGAGACTTCGGGCCACGACATGGCCTCGAGCCGGTTCACCGGTCACCCTCCGCCGGGGTGGCGTCACCATCGAGATCGGACGTCGGCGGTTGTTCGACGTAGTGGTGGCGCACCAGAAAGTCGATGAGCTGGTCGGCGGCCTCGGCGGCACCGACCGGTCCGATCACCGTCGGAGGATCCGGAATGGCCAGCGCGCCGGTCAGGTCCAGCAGCCGGATCCGGGGATCATCGCCCTGTGGTGCAGGCAGTACCCGGGTCCTGGGTCGATACGGGCGGCTGGCGCCAACCCGCACCGGCGGTGTCGGGCGGTCCGACCCGTCGGTCGCCATCGGCGAGGGACGCTCCACCCGCACGGCCGAGGACTCGGCGGCCAGGGCCCCGGCCAGTGACGCCCTTCGCAGTCGGATCCCGGCTCCCTCCACCGAGCAGACCGCGGGCAGCGGTACCCGGAGCTGCTCCCGCCACCCGCCGTCGAGGCGGCGTTGGGCGAGCAGGTGTGGTTCGGCGCCGGCGCGGCTGGGTTCCACCTCCAGGGACACCAGTCCGAGGGCCTGGGCGGCACCCAACCGGTGGGCCAGAAATCCCGGGAGGGCGCCGGTGCCCCGGTCGGCCGATCGGTCGCCGCACACCACCAGCGCCGGGGCGCCCCATGGGTCGAGGGCGGCCACGATGGTGCGGGCAAGATCGTGTTCGTCGGCGCCCAGCTCCACCTGGTAGGCGCCCTCGGTATCGCCACCGTTGTCGGTATCCGCCTCGGTGGCGGGGACCCGTACCACCGAGGCTCCCAATGCCGAGACGTCTCGCAGCACCGGTTCGATGGTTGCGGGCCCTACCGCCACCGCCACCACTCGCCCCGACCAGGCATCGGCGACCCGCAGGACATACTCGAGGGCAGCGGCATCGGCGGCCGAGAGCCCGATGCCCCAAGGGTCACGACCGATGGAACCGGTGAGCGGGTCCACCTCCGGACGGAGGTCGCAGATCCGGAGACAGGCCACCGCCAACGGCCGGTCGTCGTCCGCCGGGGCGGTGATGGTCGGAGCAGGGTTCATCCGCGGTGGAAGACGACGCCCTGGCCGCCGTCGGGGTAGGACCAGGTGATGGCGTGGTCATGGTTGCAGACCAGGTAGCAGGTTCCGCACTCGAAGCACTCTTCGTAGTTGAAGAGAATGCCCCCGTCCGAGGTGGGGGCGAAGAGGTTCGCCGGGCAGGCGGTGACGCACTCGTGGGTGGTGCACGATCGGCAGACATCGGAGTCGACGGTGATGTGCGCCCGGTCACCGACGCGGAAATCGACGGTGGCCATCCGCTCCTCGAACGAGATTCCGCGCCAGTGCTCTCCGGCCGGTCCGGACGTGCTCATCCGAAGATCCTCATCCCGCGCACGGTGTCTGCCGCCAGCTGGCGGAGCTTCACCCCGTGGGCGGCCGCGGCGGCCCGTGCCACCCTCAGGCCACCCCGCTTGGGCGCGGGATTGTCCACGGTGAACATCCCTTCGACCAGATCGCAGAGAAGACCCGGGTAACGCCGCTGGACGCGGTCGGACAACACCAGGGCGGGTGCCCGGCGAAGGCGCTTGTGGTCGGCCAGCACGAACTGCCGTTCGAGACCGGACCGGTAGGAGGCAAGTCCGCCTTTCGAACAGTCGCCTGCGGCAATGGCCCGGTCGACGGCCCGGCCGGCGGCGAATCCCGATCCGATGGCGAAATTGACTCCTTCCAGCCAGATGCCCGAGGCAAGGGTCATGGCCGCGGCGTCACCGGCCAGCACCATCCCGTCGGTGGCCAGGGTGGGCATGGTGTCGTACCCGCCCTCGGGTATCAGATGGGCCGCGTACTCCTTGAGCGTGGATCCCCTCAGGTAGGGGGCGATCGACGGATGTTCCTTGAGATCGGTGATCAGCTCCTCGGGTCGGACCTTCGATTCGGCCAGATGGGTCACCGAGACCACTACGCCGACGCTGACCGTGGTGGCGTTGGTGTACAGGAAACCGCCCCCGGGTATTCCCCGGGTGCATCCGAGCATCTCGATGTCCACACCCTCGTGGTCTTTCACGCCGAAACGCTCGTTGATCACGCCGGCCGGGAGCTCGAGCACCTCTTTCACCCCGAGCGTGTAGTGGGAGGCCTCGGGATCACCGAGCAGGCCGGCTTCCCTGGCCAGAAACGAGTTGACCCCGTCGCAGGCCACGACCGCCCGGGCCCGCAGCTCGGCACCCTCGCGGTCGGTGCGCACGCCGACCACCCGACCGCTGCCGTCGCGCACAAGGCCGGTGGCCACCGTGGAGGTGAGCAGCCGGGCCCCGGCGTCGGTGGCCTTGCCCGCCAGCCACGAGTCGAACTGGGATCGCAGAGTGGTCATGCCGTTGAACGGCGCCGCCCCCCACGCCTGGGTTCGGAAGTCGACCGACAGCGACTGGGTTCCGGTCATCATCATGGTCTGCCGGCGGACCACCCACCGCTCGACCGGCACCTCGTCCCACCATTCGGGGACGATGCCGTCGAGAACCCTTCCGTAGACCACCCCGCCGTAGACGTTCTTCGACCCGGGAAACGGTCCGCGTTCCACCAGTACCACCGAGCGACCGGATCGAGCCAGGGCCAGGGCCGCGGCAGACCCGGCCGGACCGGCTCCCACCACGATTGCGTCGAAGTCCTCAGCCACGGTCCACCCCGAATCGACGGGCCAACTCGGTCAGCAGTGCCCGGGCGTCGGTGACCAGTCCCAGGTCTGCCCGGGCAGTCATCGGGCAGAAGGCATCGGTATTGACGCTGATGATGTGCCGGGGAGTTCCCAGACCGCCCACGTGCTGGGTGGCCCCCGATATGCCCAAGGCGATGTACAGCTCGGGATCGATGGTGATGCCGGTGGTGCCGATCTGGCGTTCATAGCCGGTCCAGCCGGCGTCGGTGGCCACCCGGGTGGCGCCGGCCGATGCCCCCATCGCCGCCGCCACCTCCACCAGCAAGTCGAACACCGCGGTGGCCTGGTCGTCGTCGCACCCGACCACCAGGCCGGCCCCTCCCCCCACCACCCGACTGGCGTCGGCCAGGTCGATGGTGTGCAGGTCCGGTTCGAGGATCGCGGTCACCTCGGCATCGAGCAACGGGCCGGCCAGCCGGACCCGGACCCGGCGGGTCCGGGTCGGGCAGTGGCTGGACGAGGGCCTCGACATCCGACGGGGCGACGGCCCGGCTCCCACCGACCAGGGTGACCACCGCGTGCCCCTCTACCTCCACCGGGATCAGGACCCGATCGTCCAGCCGGGTCACGGTGGCGCTCACCTGGTACCCGCCACCCGGTTCGGGATTCTGACGGCAGGCGGCGCCGATGACCCGGGCCACCAGGGGACGCCCCAGGGCCGAGGCGAGCCGCGGTGCCAGGTCGCGTCCGTCGGGCGACGCCGGCAGGATCACCAGCGGCACCGGTTGCACCAGAGGCGCCAGCCGGGCGGCGAGGGAGGCGGGCCGGAACCCCTCACCGGTGTCGGCCCACCAGACCAGGCCGGCGCCGACCAGGGCTCGGGCACCGGCCTCGGACCCCGATCCGACCACGATGGCGGTACCGCCGGCCTCGGCCACCGCCTCGTCGGCCCCGACCGGCAGCCGTCCCTCCCGGACCATCACGATGGCCACCGCTTCCGGATCCGTTCCTGCGGCCCCCCGGGTGAGCACCGACCCCCCGGTGTCCTCGGCCCACCCGCTCTCTGCCCGCACCACGCACCGCGCTCACAGTGCGACCGCCACCCGGTGGCCCTCGATCACCGCGGCGTGGGCACGGCGCGGAGCCAGGCAGTCCCCGACCCGGTGGACGGCGGTGGACCGGTCCTTGAGGATCTGCCACAAGCCGTCTTCGGGCTCTTGGTGCACGGCGCAGACCACCCAGTCACAGGACCGCTGCTGATCGGTCCCGGTCGGGTGGTGCTGCAGGGTGAGAACCAGGTGACCGGCGTCGTCGTCCACCCCCATCGGGACCAGGTCCACCTGCTGGTCGATGCCCTTGGCATGGGCTTTCACGTTCCAGGTCTCCATATCCAGTGTGATCCCGAGGTCCTGGCCCACCACCATGCCGTTGGTGACGATCTCCACCCGGCAGCCCCGGTCGGCCAGCAGCTCGGCCACCGAGGTGGCCTGGTGGAAGCCGAGCTCGTCGACCACCACCACCCGTCCCTGGGGACGGGCCCGGTTCTCCAGGACGTCCCGAACGTCGACCACCCGCTCACATGCTCCTGCCCACCACGGTCGGGCCGGGCGGGCACCGGTGGCCAGTATCACCGCGTCCGGGAGCAAGGTCGGCGATCAGGTCGGGCGTGGCCTCGATGCCGGTCCTCACCTCGACGCCCAGTCGCTGGGCGGCGACGATCAGGTTGCGGGTGATGTCGAGGAACTCGGCCCGGCTGGGGACGACCGCTGCCACTGCTACCTGACCGCCGAGGCGGTCGGCGCGCTCGAACAGGGTCACCCGGTGCCCGTTCTCGGCGGCGGTGACCGCGGCCTGCAACCCGCCCGGGCCGCCGCCGACCACCACCACCCTCCGGCGCCGGGAGGGAGAGGGAAGGCGCGCCGACTCACGGCCGGCCCTCGGGTTCTCGATGCATCCGAGCCACCGGTTGAGGCCCATCCGTCCGACGCACTCCTGGTTGCACGACAGGCAGGTGCGGATGTCGTTGGCGTGTCCCGACCTGGCTTTGGCCGCGAACTCGGCGTCGGCGATCTGACCGCGCACGACGCCGACCAGATCGCACAGCCCGTCGTTGAGAGCCCGGTCGGCCTGCCGTGGGTCTTTGAACCGTCCCACCCCGACCACCGGCACCGTCACCGCCTGGCGGATGGCGCTGGGGATGAACATGGCATACCCGGGAGGGACCTGCATGCTGGCTTCGATCATGTAGAGGGTGGCGGTGGCCACCCCGATCGAGGTGTTGATGTAGTCGACCCGGCCGGTGGCGTCGACCATCCGGGCCACTGCCACCGCGTCGTCGATTCCGGTACCACCCTCGATCAGCTCGTCCCCGCACAACCGCACCCCGAGGGCGTGGTCACCGCCGATGGTGGTGCGCACCGCGTCGACGATCTCGAGAAGGAGCCGTGCCCGGTTGGCCAACGACCCGCCATAGTCGTCCTGGCGGACGTTGGTGGCCGGGGAGAGAAAGCCGCGCACGATCGACGAGTGCGAGCACTGCAGCTCGATGCCGTCGAATCCCCCGTCGATGCACCGTCGGGCCACCAGGGCGTATCCGTCGACGATCTGCTCGATCTCGTGGCGCTCCACCGCCTTGGGGACTTCTCGGAACAGCGGGTCGGGTACCGGGCTCGGCGCCCACACCGGCAGCCGCGAGTACATGCTGGAGGCCTGGCCACCGTTGTGGTTGATCTGGGCGAAGACGGGCACATCGTGGGCGTGGACCCGCTCGGTGATTCGCCGGTAGCCGGCACCGACGTCGGAGTTGAACCCGTGGATGAGTTTCTCGTAGGGCCAGTCGGTCGGATGGGTGGAGTGCTCCTCGGTGATGATCAGGCCGACCCCTCCGGCGGCCCGTGCTTCGTAATAGGCGGCGTGCTGCTCGGTGGGCAGCCCGCCCTCGGCGTAATTGGTCAGGTGTGCGGAAAAGACGATCCGGTTGGGCACGGTGACCGGCCCGATGCGGAGCGGCGTGAACAGTTGCCGGTAGGGGGCACTCGAGCTCATCGGATCAGCCGGTGCTCAGCGAGCCGTCGAGCCGGCATCGACGGTCATGGTGAGGCCGGTCACGTACCTCGACTCGGCGGATGAGAGATAGACGACTGCGTCACTCACGTCTTCGGGGGCGATGACGTCCACCGCCAGGGAGTTGAGGAAGACGGATCCGGTGTCGGGGCTGGATTCGATGCGCTCGGTCAAGCCGCCCAGCCCCACCAGCATGGGGGTGTCGACACCGGTGGGGTGAATCGAGTTGACCCGGATCCTCTTGGCGGCCAGTTCGTTGGCCAGCATGCGCATGACGCCGACCACCCCGTGCTTGGACGCCACGTACGGCGCCAGAAAGGGCTGTCCCTTGAGGCCGGCCACCGAGCTGATCAGGATGAGCGAGCCCCCGCCGGCCCGGATGAGGTGAGGAATGGAAGCGACGCAGGTGTTCCAGGCCCCGGTCAGGTTGATGCCGATCACCGTGTCCCACACCTCGGGGGTGACCTCGTCCCACCGCTGGACGGTGCACACCCCGGCGTTGGCCACCGCGATGTCCAGCCGACCGAGCCGAGCGACGCCGTCGCCGACCGCGGCGCACAGGCCGTCGGGATCCCGCACGTCGACCTGAGCCGCCACCATCCGAGCCCCCGACCTCGGTGACCAGCCGGGTGGTCTCCTCCAGATCGGCGGGCGAGGCCATCGGGTAGGGGATCGCCCTCACGTCGGCACACAGGTCCACCCCGATGATGTCGGCCCCCTCGCGGGCCAGCCGCACCGCGTGACTTCGACCCTGGCCGCGGGCGGCCCCGGTGATCAGCGCCACCTTGCCGGACACCCGTCCTGGCCGGCCGGTCGGTACCGTGGTCATCCGACCGCCGTTGCCGGGGTCGGTTCGGGGCCGGTGACGCCGGCGAGGTGCATGGCCAGCCGTCGGCCTTCCAGCACTGCCTCGAGGACACCGCGAGGCGCCACGCAGTCGCCGGCGCGCATGGTCCCGGGTCGAGCCAGATAGAGGGACTCCTCGGGCAGCCGGTGACTGCAGTCGACCAGCGACGTGCACTCCACCTCGCGCTGCACGCCGGTCCACACGTCCTCGAGGAGCGCCCGATCGTCACGGACGCCCCGCAGCCGGGCCCGGAGTTCCCTACGAACGCCGGCCCGTTGCAGCCGGGTGTTGGCGTCGGCCAGGTCTCCGGTCAGGGACAGCATGGTCCCGGCGATCTGGTCCGGGGTCACCAGGGCCACCTCGAAGCCGGCGCCCGCCAACCACTCGGCCACGCCGACCCCGATCGGGCCCCCGACCGGGTCGTGGACCACCACCGGTCCCCGGGGCAGGAGGTCGGACCCGCGCGGACAGGAGCACCAGCGGGTCGAGCACCGGGCAGGGTCCGTCCACCGGAACGGCCGCCGGGTTGGCCCGGGACCCGGTGGCCAGCACCACGTCGACGCCGGCGGCTCTGGCCGCGTCGAGATCGGCCGGGGTCGCCTCCACGTCGGTCTCCACCACCGCCCCGAGGGCGTTGCATTCGGCCAGTAGCCACTCGGCCAGCTCGGCCAGGCGCTCGCGACCCGGACCCACCGAGGCGGCCACCAGCGCACCTCCGGCGCGGTGGTGGCGCTCGAGCACCCGCACCCGGTGCCCGCGACCGGCGAGCACCCGAGCACACTCCAGCCCTGCCACTCCCGCCGCCGACGATCAGCACCTGTCGCGGTCGGTCGTCGACTCCCTCCACCGGCGGCTCGACGGTCTCGTGTCCGCTGCGGGGTTCGCCCACGCAGCTCACGATGGGATTGCGGTTGTCCCGAACCCGGCACGCCTGATTGCACAGGATGCAGGGGCGTGCCCGTCGGGCCCGGCCCGGCGGACCAGCGCCACCAACCGGGGCTCCGCGATCTGGGCCCTGGTCATCTCCACCAGGTCGGCCGCCTCCTCATCGAGGGCGGTCTGGGCGGCCGACGGATCCACCACACTTCCCTGGAGGACCACCGCGGCCCGGCCGGCGGTGGCCTGGCGCATCCGTCGGCACAGGTCGAGGTTGAACCCCGGGGCGGTGTGCGCGTCGGGCCGGTAGGCCGACGTCGAGAACGGCCCTCCCCGAACCACCACCACCAGGTCGACCAGATCGGCCAGCACCGCCACCTGCTCGGCGGCGTGTTCCGGGGTCACCCCCGCCCACGGCGCCAGCTCGTCACAGGACAGACGGAGGGAGACCACCGCTCCGGGCCCGATGACACCGCGCACCGCGCCCAACACCTCTCTGGTCAGCCGCAGAGGATCCGAGCCGTACCCATCGGCGCGCCGGTTGGTGAGCCCCGAGTGGAACTGGCGTAGCAGCGAGGTGGTGCCGGCGTCGATCTCGACACCGTCCAGACCCGACGAGACCGCGGCACCCGCCGCCTGTGCGAACGCCGCCACCAGGGTGTCGATGTCCGACTGCTCCATTTCCGCCGGCATCTCCCGGCTGACCACATCGGCCACCCGGGAGGGCGCCCACATCGCCGATTGCGAATAGGCGCTCGAACCCTGCGCTCCGCAGTGGCCGAGACCGGCCAACACCATGGTGCCGTGGGGGTGGCAGGCTGCGGCGACGTCGGTCCATCCGGACCCGCACGCCTCGGCCAGTGGTGCCCGTTCGTAGGGCCAGTCGGAGGGGTGGACCGAGGCCGTCTCGGTGATCACGATGCCGGCGCCCCCGGCGGCGCGCTCCCGGTAGTACGCGACATGTCGATCACCGATGGCTCGTCCCCGGCCGAGGTTGGTCTCGTGGGGTCCGAACACCACCCGTGCCGACGCGGTGCGGCCGGCCACTACCACCGGGTCGACCAGGCGGACCACGGCTCAGCGGGAGGCCGCGGTCGTACCCGACGTGCCCAGTGGGCTCTGGTCACAGGCCCGGTCCGGCCGGCGGGGAAGGAGCGTCACCGGCGCCCGGCGGGCGCGGTGTGAATGATCGAGGGAGGGTTTGGGCGGCGGGCTCTCCCCGCGGGAGGCAAGCGAGCGCTCACCGTGACCCAGGACGCATTCGGGATCGGGTCCATCGAGGGGGAGGCCGGTGAAGAACTTCGCCGCCATGCACCCGCCGCGGCAGGAGTCGTAGTGCCCACACGAGCGGCACGCACCCGCACTCTGGGGCCGACGGAGCTCGGTGAACAGGTCGGAGTGGCGCCACACCCGAGCGAACCCACCCGGCGAACGCACGTTGCCGGCCAGGAACTCGTCGTGGATGGCGAACGGGCAGGCGTAGACGTCACCTACCGGATCCACCAGACACACCACCCGTCCCGGCCCCACAGAGGTTGAGGCCAGGCAGCGGATCGCCGAAGCCGGCGAGGTGGAAGAAGGAGTCGCCGGTGAGCACGTCCTCCCCGTGGGCCACCAACCACTGGTAGAGCGACTTCTGCTGCGCCGGCGGTGGGATGGAGCTCCTCCCAGACATCGGCACCCCGTCCCGAAGGCCGGAGCCGGGTGAGCCGGAGTTGCGCGCCGTAGCGATCGGCGAGCGCCTTGAGCGCGTCCAGCTGGCCGACGTTGTGACGGGTTACCACTACCGAGAGCTTGAATCCGACGAATCCGGCCTCGGCCAGCCGTTCCATGGCCGACAGGGCGGTGGCATACGAGCCGGCGCCCCGGACCGCGTCGTTGACCTCGGCGGTGGCCCCGTCGAGCGAGATCTGCACGTCGACGTAGTCGCTGGCCGCCAGTCGCCGGGCGACCTCGGCGGTGATGCGGGATCCGTTGGTCGAGAACTTGACGCCGACGTGGTGGTCGGTGGCGTACTCGACCAGTTCCCAGAAGTCGGCCCGCACCGTGGGTTCGCCCCCGCCGATGTTGACATAGAAGATCTGCATCGCCTCGAACTCGTCGATCACCGCCTTGCACTCACCGGTGGTCAGCTCGTCGGGGTCGCGTCGGCCGGAGCTGGACAGGCAGTGGACACAGGCCAGGTTGCAGGCGTAGGTCAGTTCCCAGGTCAGGCAGATGGGCGCGTCCAGGCCTCGCTCGAACCGTTCGACGAGTCGCACGGCGGAGGCGGGGGAGGCGGGGACGACCGACCGCTGTTCGGTGAGCGGTCATGACGCCTCCCTCGGTCGGATCATGCCCGACTCGGCCAGCGAGCCGAGCGCCTGTTCGTAGGCGTCCGAGCTCGGCGGGGGAGACGCCGGCCGCACGGCAGGCATCGTGACCGGTGGGTTGTGTCGCCAACGACTCCACCACGTCGACCAGGGTCCGACTCTTGAGGAAGGTGAGCCGACGGGTGCCGAAGTGATAGGCGAGTGCTCCGAACGATTCTGGTCGGAGTGATACCCGAGGATCGAGGGCCCAGGGCCGGGCACCGTCGAACCGGGTGGCGACCGAATGAGGTTCAGGGGGCATCGGCGTGGGAGCGGTGTCGGTCGGATGTCGGGCGGCGTCGGAGTGGGCGGGGACGGGGCGGGAGGGGGCGCAGGGCCTAGTAGACGCCGCACATGCCGTCGATGGATACGTCCTCGACCAGCAGGTCCTCGCGCACCAGACCACTTGTGCCAACCGCAGGAGCCGCCGACTCGGCGTCGGACTCGGTGGGTGATTGGTCGGCCTCGGGCGTGCGGTCGTTCTCGGTGGTGACGGGCATGGGACCTCCAGGGGCGGCGGGATGCGCCCGGTCGTGGGCGATGGGTTTCAATTTATAACACTCAATGTCAAAATGAAAGCCTGATGACCGAATCGGCCACGGATGGGGGGACGGAAGGGGCGGGCCGCCCTCCCCGGGTACCTCGCGGTCGGCGTCCGAGCACGTCGCGCCAGGATGTTGCCCGGGCCGGTCTCGAGCTGTTCGTCCGCCAGGGGTACGACCACACCACCGTCGATCAGATCGCCGCCGCGGTCGGAGTGAGCCGACGCACCTTCTTCCGGTACTACGACTCGAAGCGGGAGGTGGTGTGGGGCGAGTTCGACGCCGAGCTCCGCCGGCTTCGCCATCAATTGGACGAGGCGCCCGACGACCAGCCGATGATGGACGTGCTCCGCCAGGCGGTGATGGCCACCAACAGGTTCGGTGCCCGGGAGCTGGACGAGCTCCGCATCCGGATCGGTCTCACCAGCTCGGTCCCCAGCCTGGTCGCCCATTCCGCCGTCCGCTACGCGGAGTGGTGCGACGTGGTGGCGGTCTTCGCTCGCCGGCCGGATCGGGGCTGCGCCCGACGACCTCGGCCCCCAGACGGTTGCCCGCGCCTCGCTCGGTGCCGCCACGGCCGCCTTCACCTCATGGGCCCGTCGTGACACCGATGACCTGATCGGCGAGGTCGACCGGGCCTTCCGGCTCTTGGCCACCGGCTTCGACGAGGGCCGCCTCGGATTGTGAGGGACCGTTCTTCGTTGACCACCCGTCGGCGCGTAGGGTGACCGGATGCTCGTCGTCGTCGGCTCCGATCACGCCGGATTCCTACTGAAGGGAGCCGTCGCCGAGCACCTCGAGCAGGGAGGGCACCAGATCGAGGACGTCGGCACCTTCTCCGAAATCCCGGTGGACTATCCGCCCATCTGTGCCGATGTGGCCCGGCGGGTGGTACGGGGTGAGGGGGAGATGGGCATCGTCATCGGTGGGAGCGGCCAGGGGGAGGCCATCGCCGCCAACAAGGTCCACGGGTCACGGACGGCCCTCTGCCACGACGAGTACACCGCCCGATTCGCCCGGCGGCACAACGACGCCAACGTGCTGTCCCTCGGCGCGCGGGTGGTGGCTACCGAATTGGCCCTCGACATCGTCGACGTGTTCATGGCCACCGCCTTCGACGGCGGTCGGCACCAAGCCCGTATCGACGAGCTGTCGGTGATCGAGGCCGAGGAGTCGGGCACCGGCCCAGGCGACTGAGGCGGATGCCCGACTCGACGGTCGGGTACTCAGTAGGGGATCGGCAAATCCCCGACCGACTTCACAACGTGGCCAGGTAGCCCGCCATCTTGTCGAAGCTCGACTGCATGCCGGCCTGCGCCTCGGGCGTCCGGAACATTTCGGGGACGTTGGTCTGGTGCACGATCGTCTCGCAGGTTCCGTTGTCCAGGTCCCTGAAGGTGACCGAGGTGATCATTCCTCCTTCGACGTCGGCCTCCGTCCAGGAGAGCTTCTCGTTCTCGACGACTTCCACGAAGACGCCGTTCATCGGGTATTCGGCACCGTCCTCGTCGTTGACCATGATGGTCGTGAAGGCGCCGCCGGGCCGTAGGTCGACGGTGATGTTCTCGATGGGGGTGCTCACGCCGATCGGTCCCCAGAAATGGGCGAGGTGCTTCGGCGTGGTCATGCACTCGAACACCAGTCTTGCGTGGCGCATCCCAGACGCGGGTGATAGGTGAGCTCTCCGAGGGTCTGGCTTGGCTGGGTCATGGTCGTTTCTCCTTGTGTGTGGTTGTCTGTGTCTGATTCCGGGTCTGTTTCTGGTTCCGGTCTTGTGTCCGGTGAGGGGACCGACTCCGATCCGAGGACTGCTGGATCGTGCGCAGGTGCTGTTCGAGTTGGTCGAACCGCTCCTGTCCATACCTGGCGGTGTCGCTCGATCCAGTCGATCGCCGTGTTCAGTGGCTCCGCCTCGAATCGACACGGGCGGTACTGGGCATCCCTTCCCCTGGTGATCAGTCCGGCCCTCTCGAGCACCTTGAGGTGCTTGGACACGGCCTGCAGGCTCATGTCGAACGGCTGGGCCAGCTCGTTCACGTTGGCCTCACCCGACGCCAGCCGGGCCAGAAGGGCGCGACGGGTCGGATCGGCGAGGGCGGCGAAGGTGTTGCTCAGAGGATCGTTCGGCACATGTATTCAACTTATCAGTTGTTCAACTATATAGTTGATTATTGGCCCACGAGGGTCCGGTGTCAAGCCCTTCCGATGGCCGTCGAGTCGGGGGAGCTAGCTGGGGATGCGCGTGCCGAAGTCCGAGCAGGGTCGACGCCGGTGACAGGAGGGTCAGGTGGCCTGAGGACCCCGGTCCTCGGACTGTTCGGCATAACGAGCCACGCCGCGGGCGAACTGGCCGATCATCCGCTCGATGATCAACACCATCAGGCGACCGGTTCCGGGCATCTTCGGGTCGAAGGTCGCCGACCAGCTGACCAGGGTTCCGTCTTCGTCGGGGGTGAGGGTCACGTCGGCCCGGTAGTGGCGTACCGGAAATCCCGAAAGAATGGTGTAGGCAAGGTGCCGGGGTGGTTCCCAGGCCAGCACCTGTTCCCGCGATCCGATGCCGTATCGGGTGAAACGGCGGACGGCACCGACCCCGTCAGGGACGGGATCGCCCACGCCGACCAGCTCGGTACGGGTGAGGAAGGACCAGTCCTTCCAGCGGTGGGCCTCACCGATCAGCGGCCACACCTCGGTTACCGGGGCGGACGACCGGGCCTGGACCTGCAGACGACCACCGCCCGCTCGGCTGGGGAGACGGGCCGGTCGCGGGCGGTCATCCCTCGGCGTGGGCCTTCAACGCGTCCAGGGACTGCTGGTAGACGCCGGTCATCAGGTCGGCCATCTCGTCCGGCGTGGCGTCGACGGTCCAATCGACATGGCACGTGCTGCCGGTCGGGCTCACGGTGATCACGGCTTGGTGGCTCTCGACCGGCGCTCCCTCCACGATCGAGTAGGTCAATGCCCGTGCCGCATCGTCTCTCTTCACCAGTCGTTCGGTAATGGTCATCCCCAATGTCTCGAGGATGCGGTTCTCACCCTCCACCCGACACGAGTCGATGCCCGGGCATCCATCCTCCGATGCCTCCGAAGTCACCGACCACCGCCCACACCTCGTCTGCCGGTCGGTTGATATCGATCGCTGCCGTTCCTGTTCCCATGGTTCTCCCGTACTCGTTGGCCCCATCGGATGATGGGGGTTGTCGATGTCCCGATTTGGCCACGATGGTAGGCGCTTCCGGGTCGCCGCCGCACCGCTGCGATGCGCCCGGCCAGATCGGCGTGGTGGTGGCACCCGGGGCGGTGGCCCCGTAGCGTCACTGGAGTGACCGCCGGTGACACCGAACTGAGCGTGGCCGACCTGTTGGTGGCGAGGGCAGAGGATGATCATCCCGGCCTGCGCTTCGAGGACGAGCAATGGAGTTGGCGCCAGGTGGTGGCGGCCAGCACCCAGCGCGCCTCGTTGATCCGGTCGTGGGACCAACGGGCCGGCCTCCACCTCGGGGTCCTTTTGGGCAACGTGCCCGAGTTCCTGTTCTGGCTGGGTGCTGCGGCCCTGGCCGGTGCGGTCGTGGTCGGGATCAACCCCACCCGACGTGGCGAGGCGCTCGCCGGGGATATCCGTCGTGCCGACTGCCGGTGGATGGTCACCGACGACGATGGTGCTCGGCTCCTCGACGGTCTGGACATCGGTGTGCCCGATGATCAGGTCATCCGTGTCGACGGCGGCGAGTACCCGCGACACCTGAAGGACCATGAGCGAGCCGACCACCGGTCGTTGGTGTCCCGGTGGGAGCCCTCGCATCGGGACCTCTACCTGTTGCTGTTCACCTCCGGCACCACCGGTGCCCCCAAGGCGGTCCGATGCACCCAGGGCCGGCTGGCATCCATCGCGGTGTCGTCGGCCGGTGCGTACGGCTTCGAACGCGACGACGTGGCCTACTGCACCATGCCGCTCTTTCACGGCAACGCGTTGATGGCGCTGTGGGGGCCCTCGTTGGTGGTGGGCGCCACGGTGGCTCTGGCGCGCCGGTTCAGCGCGTCGGGATTTATGGCCGATGTGCGACGCCACCGGGCCACCACGTTCACCTATGTGGGCAAGGCGATCGCCTACGTTCTCGCCACCCCGCCGTCGACCGACGACGCGGCCACCACCTTGCGTCGTGGATTCGGCACCGAGGCGTCGGTGGCCGACCGCGCCGAGTTCGAGCGCCGGTTCGGCTGTGTGCTCACCGAGGGGTACGGATCGAGCGAAGGCGGGGTAGCCATCATCCGAAGCGCGGATACCCCGATCTCCTCGTTGGGTCGACCGACCGACGACATCGCCATCGTCGATCCCGACACCCGGGCCGAGTGTCCGCCGGCGTTGTTCGACGACGACGGCGTGCTGTTGAACGGTGAGGCGGCCATCGGCGAGATCGTCAACCGATCAGGCATCGGCCGGTTCGAGGGGTACTACGCCGACGAGGAGGCCACCGCATCCCGGATCAGGGATGGCTGGTATTGGACCGGGGACCTGGCCTATC
The DNA here is from genome assembly GCA_963734395.1 of uncultured Acidimicrobiaceae bacterium. Lineage (GTDB taxonomy): Bacteria > Actinomycetota > Acidimicrobiia > Acidimicrobiales > RAAP-2 > Bog-756. The sequence continues at coordinate 591,450 of CAVTGY010000002.1, forward strand.
GGGACGCCGACGGCTACTTCTACTTCGCCGGCCGGCGCGGCGATTGGATGCGGGTGGATTCGGAGAACCTGACCGCAGGACCGATCGAGCGGGTGCTGGTTCGCATCGAGGGGGTGGCCGAGGTCGCCGTCTACGCCGTGCCCGACCCGCGATCGGGAGACCAGGTGATGGCCGCCCTCGAGATGCTTCCCGGGCCACTCGTTCGAACCTGACCGGTTCAGCGAGTTCCTTTGCTCCCAACCCGACTTGGGCACCAAGTGGATCCCGTCGTTCGTCCGGGTGAGCCGTGCGCTGCCCCAGACCGCCAGCGGCAAGGTGACCAAGGACCCCCTGCGCACCGAGGGCTGGTGGCGGGGGACCGACCCGGTCTACCGCCGCGTGGGGACGCCCCCGAGGTTCGTCCGTCTCGGACGACGCCGACCGCCAGGACCTCCGCGACCAATTCGACCAGCACGGCCGGGGAAACCTGATCGGCGGGTGATCACGGCCGGATGGCGCGCTGGACAACCTCAGTGGGACAGCCACGCCTCGGGGTCGGTGGTCAGCTTGATCACCGAACGGGGCAGCTCGGCCCGAGACGATGTCGGCGATGGTCACCAGTTCGAGCACGTCGCGAAGGCTGGCCCTCACGGCCACCCAGACCGACTGCAAGTGCTCGGCCGCTCCTTCGTAGACGGCGGCCTCGGGTCTCAGCCCGCGCACCTCGGCCAGAGGGCCATCAAGAGGGCGGATCACGTCGGCGACACTGATCGATCTCTGCCGGGCGGGACAGACGGTACCCGCCTTCGGCCCCCCGTTGACTCAGCAGCAGGCCGGCCCGGCGCATGTCGTTGAGGATGCTCTCGAGGAACTTGGCGGGCAGGCCCTGGGCGAGGGCCAGCGACTCGGCGGTGACCGGCTCTCCGTCGGCATCGGCCACCGTGCACAGTGCCCGCACCGCGTAGTCGACCTTGGCGGAGATGTACACGGTGATGATTCTTTCAGAGGCAGGTCAGCTCAGTGCGCCAAACCCGATTTCCTCGGGTACCGGCAGGATCAATCGGCCGATTCGAGCAGGCCGTAGCGACGAAGGACCGACCGGTTGGTCCGGGTGAAGGCCACGTCCACCATGATCCCGATGAATACGATGACGATCATCATGGCGACCACCACGCCGTAGTCGCCCTGGGTCTGTGCGTTCACCGTGCGCCCGCCCAGGCTGAGCGGCGTGATCAGGATGAGGAACTCCCCGGCCATCAGCGCGTGCCAGGCGAAGGCCCACCCCTGCTTGAGCCCGCCCAATATGCTGGGGAAGGCCGCCGGGAGCACCACATGGCGCTCGAGAGCCAGCCCGCGGGCCCCGAGAATCCGACCCACTCGGAGCAGGCTCGGTGGCACCTGATCGATTCCGCTGATGAAGCCGTTGGCCACCGCCGGTGCGGCGCCGAGCACCATCATCAGGATGATCGCCTTCCAGGTCACCCCGAAGACCATGATGCCGAGGGGATACCAGAGCACCGAAGGCATGGTCTGCATGCCGGTGATCAGGGAGCCGATGCCGGCGCGGAGCACGGGGATTCGGGCCACCGCGGTACCGACGAGGCCACCGATGACTACCACCAGCGCGTACCCGATGACGGCCTGCTGGGCGGTGACCCAACAGGCCTGCCAGAAGAGCGAGGTGCCGAGGAGGTCCCACAGCTGCGTGGCCGCGGACTTCGGCGACTGCAGGATGTAGGGCTTCCAGTGAACCCAGACCGCGATCTGCCAGACCAGCAGGATGACGCCGAAGGCGATCAGCTTGGGCCAGGTGGACCGCCACATACGGGCGGGAAGCGTTCGCCGGCTCGAGCGATCCGCTCCCTCGAGCGCGTCGAGCCCGGCCAACGCCTGGTCGAGGGATGGCGGTGGCGGCGCGGCGGGAGTCAGGTCGGACCAGAGGTCGCCGACCTCCGGCGAATCTGCCGTCAGCGGAACGTCAATGGCCATGGCGGCCCACCTCGGCGCGCAGCTGGTCGGTGACCCGGGCGGCCAATCCGGCGATCTCCGGGGAGTCGATGCGGCGCGGACGGTCCAGATCGACATCGAAGGTGGCCGCCACCCGACCCGGGCGGCTGGTGAGCAGCACGATCCGGTCGCCGAGGCGGGCCGCCTCTCGCACGTTGTGGGTGACGAACAGCGCGGTGAACCCGCGGTCGATCCACAGGGATTCGAGTTCGTCGTGGAGCAGGTCGCGGGTGATGGCATCCAACGCCCCGAAGGGCTCGTCCATCAGGAGGAGGCCGGCGTCCTGGGCCAGCGCCCGGGCCAAGGCGGCGCGCTGCCTCATCCCACCGGAGAGCTCGTGAGGCCGGAGCCGACCGCATCCGGCCAGGTGGACGCGCTCGAGGAGGTCATCGGCCACCGCCCGCCTGGTGGACTTGTCCACCCCGCGCAGCCGCAGCGGGAGCTCGACGTTGGCGGCAACGGTCAGCCAGGGGAACAGCGCAGAATCCTGGAAGAGCATGGCGGTCGCCGTTCCCCGGGTCCGCCCGGCCGAGTGATCGGGGGCGACGCCATCGATGTCCGGCGCACCGGGTTGAGTGATCTGCACGGTTCCCACGGTGGGCCGGTCCAGCCCGGCCACCAGGTTGAGCAGGGTGGTCTTCCCGCATCCCGAGGCACCGACCAGGCAGACGAACTCGCCGGCAGCGACGGTGAAGCTGATGTCCTGGAGCGCCACCACTCCCGCCTCGCCCCCGCCGTGCCGCTTGGACACACCGGTGAGGGCCACCGAAGGAGCCAGGGCGGTACCCGGTGCCTCCAGTGCCTCGGCCACGGTGGTCATGACTGCAGCGAGGCCTTGCCCGCCGCGGTCAGCAGATTGTTGATCGGCGTCAGGTCGTAGATGCCGTTGATGTTGGTGGTGGCGAACCCGGCCGCGGTGGCATGGGCCACGTCGGCCTTGATGGTCGCCGCCAGGGGGTCGTTGGTGAATGTCATGTCCGACCAGGCCGTAGCCAGCTCGTTGGCTTTGAGCGCCTTGCCGGTGAGCGTGGCCAGCTCGGCGTTGGCGGCCGTCGATGCCGTGGTCGGCGAGGACTTGATGTAGGCGGTGACCGCCAGCTGGCCCTTGAGCAGGTCGTCGACCACGCTGGGGTGGGCGGACAGGAACGCGGTGCTGACCACCAGCACGGTGGTCGAGAACAGTCCCCCGGGCCACTGGGTCTTCTCGTTGACCAGCACGTGGCCGTGCCCTTGCGCGACCATCTCGGTCACCCAGGGCTCGGGAACCCAGGCGCCGGCAATTGAACCGGCCTCGAACGAGGTGAGGGTGGTGGCGTTGTCCTGCGGAAGGATGGTCACCTCACCACTGCCCCCGTTGGGGCCGGGGAAGGTCAGGCCTTGCTTCTTCAACCAGGTGCGCAGGGCCACGTCCTGGGTGTTGCCGAGTTGGGGTGTGGCGATGGTGGTGCCCTTGAGTTGGCTGGCCGAGGTGATCGACGGGGAGACCACCAGGGCGGCCCCGCCCGAGGTTGCCCCGGAGATGATCCTGATTGCCTGCCCGTTCGATTTGGTGAAGGCGGTGATGGCCGAGTTGGGTCCCATGTAGGCGGCGTCGAGCGATCCGGCCAGCAGGGCGGTGACCTCCGCCGGACCCGCGTTGTAGGTGGAGGTCTGGAGGGTCACGTTGCTCGGCAGGTTCTTGGTGAAGGTGCCGTTGTGCACACCGATCAACGCGGAGCCGTTGGTGAGATTGGTCAGGTATCCCAGGCGCAGGGTCACCGGGCCCCGATGACGTCGTGGCGGTGTTCGAGCCGGTGGTGGTGGTCGTGGTTGCCGAATTCGAGCTGCATGCGCAGCCGAGCACGGCCAGAGCGGCTATGACGATCGCAATGAACGGTCGGGGGCTGCGGCGACGACGGTCGGACTGGATGGACATGGACGCTCCTTGACTAACTGAGAGGTTTCCCATATATATACCAATAAACAAGGAAATGGCAACCCACTCGGCCCTGTTGGTCCGGAATCGGGCACCGGCGAGGTCGGTCGCCCTCGCCGGGGTGCTTGACCCTCAGCCGCCGTGGTCGGGGCCGTCGGGCACACCACGGCCGCGCTGGCCGGCCTCGAGGAGCCGGGCGATCTCGGCCACCTCGGTGTCGACCGATCGGCGAACCAGGTCCCGGCCACCAGGTCGTGGATCCAACCCAGAAGGCCGTGCCCGAGGTCGAGCTCTTCGACGTGGCGGATGCGGGTTCCACCCTCGACGGCGTCGATCTCGAACCAGGCATGGAGACCGCCGCGGGACGCCGTGCTCCAAGGTGACATCGATGGTGGATGGCCGATCCCAGCGGTACCGGGTGATCACCGACCCCCGAAACCGACCGAGGAACTTCCCGTCCTCGCGTGCCAGCATGCCGTCGGGAGTGTCGGCCAGCTTGGTCACCCACACCATCTTGGTGTCCGCCTTGGTGTATTGGGCCGGATCGAGCACGAAGTCGAACACCTCGTCGGGAGTCACCCCCTTGGCCACCGCGGTTCCCTCACCTCTGACCATGGTCTGTCTCCTCCAATAGCCGGTCTCTTGTTTTCATCAGTGGGCCACCCGGCGTGGTCGACTCGACGACTTCCTTCAGACGACCGAGATCGGAAAGAAGGTCAGCGGTGCGATCCCGGTGGGCCGGCATGACCAACCAGAGGAATCCCTCCAGCAGCCGGGGCAGGTGGAGGACGTGGTAGGACTCGCATACCCGTGTTCCTGTTCCGTCCTCGGTCAAGCTGAGGCGCCATTCGACAGAGTCCGGGTACGGTCGGCGCGGAAGTGTTTGCCAAACCAGCGTGTGGAGCTCCTCCACCAGCTTCACCTCGTTGAGCCGGGTCCAACGGAACCCTCCCCGGCGATTGCGACCTCGAAAGCGGGCACCCACCACCGGATCGTGTACGTCGCCCACCCAGGCACACGACCGGCACTCGCCGCTCCATTCTCCGATGCGTGTCACATCCGAGACCACCGCCCAGACCGCTTCCGGCGGTGCAGCCACCCATAGGCCCGCTTCGCAATTGTGGAGCATGTTCCATCCCCGAGCTATGGCAACAGGACCCGGCTGACCGCACTACGCGACGCCAGCCTAGTGACCCCGACCGAGGGTTAGCTGGAGAAGTACGCTCGTGCCCGGTGGCCACGGGAACCCGAACCCGTTACGCGACGAGCGACGGCGGCGACATCGCCTATCAGGTGCTGGGTGATGGACCGGTGGACATCCTCATGTACTCCCGGGTCGATCGTGTCGATCGACTGTGTGGACGACGAACCGTCTCTGACCCGCTTCCAGCGTCGTCTGGCCTCGTTCGGTCGGGTGATCAGGTTCGACCGGCGGGGGGTGGGTCTGTCGGATCGGGGCTCGCCTTCGAGGCCTCCGACCTATCAAGACTGGGTGCGGGACGGCTTGGCCGTCCTGGATGCGGTCGGTTCCGAGCGGGCGGCCGTGTTCGCCCCCTTCACCAGTTCGGCGGAGGCGATCGTTCTGGGGGCGACCAAGGCCGACCGGATCAGCCACGTGGTGCTGGTCAACGGCGCCTCCCGCGCCCGATGGGCACCGGACTACCCGATGGGCATTACCCAGGACCTGATCGATTTGACCTTGCAGATGACGGTGGCCACCGACGCCCTCGAGCAGGGGTATGACAACTTGAAGATCCTGGCCCCGAGCGTGGCCGACGATCCAGCGTTTCGTGCCTGGTGGGATCGAACCGGCAACATGGGTGCCACTCCGGCCATGGCTCGAGCCCTGCTTGCCGGCGTGTTCGAACTCGACGTCCGCCATCTGCTGTCCGAGGTCAAGGTGCCTACCTTGATCATCCACCGGGCGAATCTCGAGATGCTCCCGGTGGAACACGGCCGGTACCTGGCCGAGCACATTCCGGGTTCCAAGTACGTCGAGCTGCCAGGGACCGATCTCTTCTACTGGGTGGGCGATACCGAACCGATGCTGGACGAGATCGAGGAATTCCTCACCGGCGTGCGCGGAGGGCCGGGCACCGAGCGAGTGTTGGCCACCGTGCTGTTCACCGACATCGTGGGGTCGACCGATCGGGCTGCTCAATTGGGCGACGGACGGTGGAGGGATCTGCTCGATCGTCACGACAAGTCGGTGCGCGCCGAAATCGGACGGTTTCGGGGTCGGGAAGTGAACACCATGGGAGACGGCTTCGTGGCGTCGTTCGAAAGCCCGGGTCGGGCCATCGAATGTGCCTTGGCCATCAGGAGCACCTTGAAGATGTTCGACATCGAGGTCCGCGCCGGTATCCACACCGGTGAGATCGAGCTCCGGGGTAAGGACGTGGCCGGGTTGGCCGTCCACATCGGTGCCCGGGTGTCGGCTCTCGCTGCTCCGGGCGAGGTGCTGGTGTCGGGTTCCGTCCCACCGTTGGTGGCCGGTTCGGGATTCGAGTTCACCGACCGGGGCGAGCACCAACTGAAGGGCGTGCCGGGGACGTGGCGGGTCCTTGCCGTGGACCGGGAGAAGTCCCAGGGCCTCCGCCTCAACTCGGCCAGCCGGGCGCGGAGGCGGTCGCGGTGGGCCGGCCACTCGGTGGCCAGCATCGAGAAGACGGCGGAATCCCTCACCGCACCGTCCGCTCCCGGCCGGTCGGCCCGGATCACCCCGTCGAAGGAGCAACCCAGTCGATGATGGCGGCGCGGGAGCGGTCGTTGCGAGCGTCTGTCTTGAGGCGCACCGCCCGCACCTGCCACTGTTCGAATGCGTGGGTCATCATCAACAACTTGGCCTCGGTGTTGATCGGCGTCCGCTGGACCGATGGTCGCAGCCAGGTGTAGCCGATGCCGGCCACGTCCGGGGTGCTCCGTTGCCGGGTGACGAGCCCGGGAACAGCGATGACCAGTCCCACGGGGCGAGGTCGTAGAAGCGGGTCGATCCGACGATGCGTCGATCGGCGACGGCTGTAGGTGACCAAGGGGAGCTGTTCGCCTTCCTCCCGCTTGGCCAGGGCTCGCTCCACGTAGATGGTCATGCTGGCCCGATCCCAGGGAACCGGCGCGAAGGCGAAGGTCGACCGGTCCTCGGTGGCAGCCTCGAGCAACCCGTCGACATGCTCCGGCCCCATGGGGGCGAGGTGGACGAATGTCCTCGAGCCCTCGAGGCCATCGAACGGAGGTTGCCGGTCATCGGTCCCTCTACTTGAGGAGCTTGGACAGTCGCCGATCGGCGAGCGGCTTGCCACCGGTTTGGCAGGTCGGACAGTACTGGAGCGATTTGGTGGCGAAGGACACCTGGCGGATGGTGTCCCCGCACACCGGGCACGACTCGCCGGTCCGGCCGTGGACCTGCATGGCCCGCTTCTTTTCGCCCTTGAGCTCGGCCACATCGAGAGGGGACGAGCGCTCGACCGCTTCGGTGAGCACGCCGACCAGTGCCTCGTGCAATCGGGTCAGTTCGGTCGGGTCGAGTTTGGACGCCTTCTTGTAGGGGGACAGCCGGGCGCGATGGAGCGCCTCGTCCGAATAGGCGTTGCCCACCCCGGCGATCAGTGACTGGGTGGTGAGGGCGGTCTTGAGGGTGACCGACGAATCTCGCAGCAGGGCGCTCAGATGGTCGGTGGTGAAGCCTGGCGCCAAAGGGTCCAGCCCCAGCCCGGCGAGTGGTTCGACCTCTTCGGGTGAACAGACCACCCATAGAGCGAGGCGCTTTTCGGTCCCCATCTCGGTGACGTCGAATCCGCTGTTGTCGTCCAGGGCCACGCGCAGCGCGATCGGGCTGCGACCCGGACGGAGCGTGGTCGACGGCAACCTGTCGTACCACTTGACCCATCCGCCCCGGGCCAGGTGGACGACCAACCAGATGCCGGCATCGATGCACACGAACTTGCCCCGGCGCTCGACCCCGGCCACCACCCGGCCGGTCAGCCCGTCGAGAGGCGGCTCGACCGTCTTGAGGGCCGAGAACGACGTCAGTTGGCACCGCTCGATGCGACGGCCTTCCATCCGGGCGGCGAGGCCGGCGGTCAGGGCTTGCACTTCGGGGAGTTCGGGCACAGGTCAATTCTGGACCCTACAGGCCCGTAGTATCGCCACAGCCGTCGGCCCGACCCTCCGACCCCCGATCCGACCCGAGAGGAAATCCCCGCTTGTTCAGTCCGGTCCCACCCGAAGCCGATTTCACCGCCCTCGAAACCGAGGAGTCGGCCCGCTGGCGTGAGCACCGCGTCTTCGAGCGCTCGGTGGAGCTGCGGGCCGGTGCCGAGGCCTGGGTCTTCTACGAAGGCCCGCCGACCGCCAACGGGCGGCCGGGGATCCACCACGTGTGGGCCAGGGTCTACAAGGACCTGTTCTGCCGTTACCGCACCATGCGGGGCTACGCGGTGCCCCGCAAGGCCGGCTGGGACACCCACGGCCTGCCGGTCGAAGTCGAAGTCGAAAAGCAGCTGGGCATCACCGACAAGCGCCAGATCGAAGAGCAGGTGGGTATCGCCGAGTTCACCCGATTGTGCCGCCAGTCGGTGCGCAATTATGTCGACGATTGGCGGGAACTGACCGAGCGCATCGGCTACTGGATCGACAGCGACGCCGCCTACTGGACCTTCTCGCCCGAGTATGTCGAGTCGGTGTGGTGGAACCTGAAGAACCTTTGGGACCAGGGCCTTCTCTACGAGGACATCAAAGTGGTCCCGTACTGTCCGCGCTGCGGCACTGCGCTCTCGAGCCACGAGTTGGGTCAGCCCGATGTCTATCGGGACATCGTCGACGAGTCGGCGTACGTCCTGTTCCCGCTTGCTCGACCCGGGAGATGCATCCGGATCGACTACTCGGCCGCCCTCGGGCGCGAGACGTTGTCGGGTCTGTCGCTGGTGGTGTGGACCACCACGCCGTGGACCCTGCTGTCCAACACCGGGGTGGCGGTGGGTCCCGATCTCGAGTACGGGGTGGTCGGCGACCTGATCGTGGCCGCCGATCTGGTGGAAGAGGTGCTCGGCCCGGATGCGGTGGTCGAACGTCGGGTGTCCGGACACGATCTCATCGGGCTGCACTACGACCGACCGTTCGACGATCTGGTCCCGGCCCCGGGACCCGCCGCCGGTGACGGTTGGCGGGTGGTGGCCGGCGACTTCGTCGAAGCCGACGAGGGGACTGGCGTGGTGCATCTGGCCCCGGCCTTCGGCGAAGTGGACCGCGAGGCGGGACGGACGCAACGGCCTCCCGACCCTCAACCCGGTGGGCCCCGATGGCCGCTTCTCCACCGCGGTTTCGTGGCTGGCCGGCCAGGCCGTGCGGGACACCAACGCCACGGTCAACGACCGCCTCGAGGCCGCCGGTCGCTTGCTGCGTCGTCTCCCTTACGAGCATGCCTACCCCCACTGCTGGCGGTGCGACACCGCGCTCATCTACTGGGGCAAGCCGAGCTGGTACGTGAGGACATCGGAGCGCAAGCCCGAGTTGGTGGCCCAGAACCGAACGATCGGGTGGCATCCCGAACACATCCGTGAGGGGCGGATGGGTGAGTGGCTGTCCAACAATGTGGACTGGGCACTCTCCCGCGATCGGTACTGGGGAACGCCGCTGCCGGTGTGGCGGTGCGGAGCGGGCCACGTGGTCTGCGTCGGATCGCTGGCCGAGCTCTCCGATCTGGCCGGACGGGATGTCTCGGGGGTCGACCCGCACCGACCGGATATCGACGCGGTCACCTTTCGCTGCACATCCTGTGCGGGGGACGACGACCTCGCCGAACCGAGTACGGAGGGGGACGGCGAGATGCGGCGGGTGGAACCGGTGATCGACGCCTGGTTCGATTCGGGGTCGATGCCCACGGCGCAGTGGGGGTATCCGCTGGCGCCGGGCTCGGATGACGAGTTCGTCTACCCGGCCGACTTCATCTGTGAGGCCATCGACCAGACCCGAGGCTGGTTCTACTCGTTGCTGGCGGTCAACACGCTGGTCCGGGGGTCGACGCCGTACCGCAATGTGCTCTGCCTGGGGCACCTGGTGGACGCCGACGGCCGCAAGATGTCCAAGAGCGTGGGCAACGTCATCGATCCGTGGGAGATCCTCGATACCCGCGGTGCTGATCCATTGCGCTGGTGGATGTTCTCGCAAGGATCGCCCTGGACGCCGACCCGGGTGAGTCTGGGTGCCATCGACGCCGCCATGCGGGACACCCTGTTGACCCTGTGGAACACCTGGTCGTTCTTCACCACCTACGCGTCGCTCAACGCATTCGACCCCGCCGACCCCTCCATCCCGCCGCCGGGACAACGGTCCGACCTCGACCGGTGGATGCGCTCCCGGCTCCATGCCACGGTGGCTGCCACCACCGACCGCCCTCGACGGCTACGAGCCGTTCGCGGCGGCGACCGCCATCGCCGAGCTCATCGACGACGCCTCGAATTGGTACGTCCGTCGAAGCCGGCGCCGCTTCTGGCGCACCGATCCCGATGCCGACCCGGCGGATTCACTCGGCGCCCAGGCCACGTTGCACGAGGTGCTGGTGACCGTGGCCCATCTGCTCGCCCCGATGTGTCCGTTCGTCGCCGACCGGATCTGGCGCGATCTGACCGGAGCCGGGGAGGACGATTCGGTGCATCTCGCCGATTGGCCGGCGGTGGACCCGGGGTCGCTCGATCCTGCGCTCGAGGAGGGGATGGCGCTTGCCCGCCGTCTCTCCTCCCTGGGACGGGCGGCACGATCGGAGGCGGGGATCAAAGTGCGACAGACCCTGGCCCGGGCCCTGGTCTACCTGCCGCCGGGGAGCGCCACCCCGCCGGTCGGGGTGGTCGAGGACGAGCTCAACGTCGATGTGGTCGAGCCCATCGGCGAGCTGGGCGACGTCCTCACCTACGAGCTGGTTCCCAACTTCAAGCTCCTCGGGCCCCGGCTCGGCGCCCGGGTCCAGGCGCTGCGGAAGGCGATGAACTCGGTCGACGCGCTGGCGGCGGCGACCGATCTGGCCGCGGGCAGGACGGTGGTGGTGGACCTCGACGACGGACCCATCGAGTTGGGTGGTGACGACATCGAGTTGCGGGTACGGGCGCTGCCCGGGTTTGCCGTTTCTCGCGACGGTGCCGAGGTGGTCGCCCTCGACCTGGCCATCGACGACGATCTCCGTCGCCGCGGACTGGCCCGCGAGGTGATCCGTCATGTGCAGGAGGAGCGCAAGGTCATCGGATTGGAAGTCTCCGACTGGATCCATCTTCACCTGGTCGGCCTCGATGAGCTCGAGGCGTTGCACGAGCTCATCGGCAGAGAGGTGCTGGCTCGTTCGGTGGTGACGACACCCCCGGAAGGGACCGGAGCCGGTACGACCATCGAGCTCGATGACGCCGGGTCGGTGCGGGTGGCAACCATCTGGGTGTCCAAGGCATGAGCCGCGCCGGTGGCTTCACCGGCAGTGAGCCCACGCCCAGGATCAACGGCTGCAGTACGTGCTGGCCATCGACCTGGGTACCGGTGGTCCGAAGGTGGCGGTGGTGGCCACCACCGGGCGCATCGTGGCCCACGCCCACGAGCCGGTGACCCTCCACCTGCTCGACGGCGGTGGAGCCGAACAGGATCCGCACGAGTGGTGGACGGCCATCACCGCCGCGTCCCGGCGGGCCCTGGCCCAAGCCGCGGTGGCCGAAGAGGACCTGATCGGGGTGGGGTGCACCGCCCAGTGGTCGGGCACGGTGGCCGTGGGGGCGGAGGGCGCGCCGCTGATGCGGGCGATCATCTGGATGGACTCCCGCGGCAACCAGGCCATCCGCAAGGTGGCCTCCGGAGCGGTCAACGTGCTCGGCTACGACCCACGCAAGATCCTCCGGTGGGTGCAGGTGACCGGAGGGGCTCCCGGCCTGTCCGGCAAGGACCCGGTGTCCCACATCCTCTTCATCCGGGATGCCTTCCCTGACATCTACGACAGGACGGTCACGTTCCTCGAACCGGTCGACTACCTCAATCTGAAGATGACCGGACGCACCTGCGCGTCGTTCGATTCGATTGCCGCTCACTGGGTGACCGACAACCGGGTCATCGACCGGGTCACCTATGACCAGCGCCTGCTGGAAGTGACCGGTCTGGAACGGGCCAAGCTGCCCGAGCTGGTGGCGCCGGGCACCATCGTGGGTGCCCTCACCGTCCAGGCCGCGTCCGACCTGGGTATGCCGGCCGGTGTGCCGGTGGCGGCGGGCGCGGGCGATGTGCATTCGGCGGTGTTCGGTTCGGGCGCGGTGGGCGACTTCGACGCCCACCTCTACATCGGCACCTCGTCGTGGATCTCGGGTCACGTCCCGTTCAAGAAGACAGCCCCGACCAGCAATGTGGCCTCGATCCCGGCTGCGCTGGCCGGCAAGTACGTGATCGTCGACGAGCACGAGACCGCAGGGGCCTGCCTCACCTTCATCCGCGACAACCTCGGCTTGGCCCCGGACTTCGATGCCATGAACGCCATGGTCGACCAGGTCGAGCCGGGCAGCGGCCGGGTGCTGTTCACCCCGTGGCTCAACGGTGAGCGATCCCCGGTCGATGACCACACCGTCAGAGGTGGCTTCCACAACCTGTCCTTGTCCACCACCCGCGCGCAGATGGTCCGTGCGGTCTATGAGGGCGTGGCTTTCAATTCGAGATGGCTGCTCGAGGCGGTGGAGAAGTTCGCCGATCGAAGATTCGAATCGCTGGCGTTCATCGGTGGCGGGGCCAACTCCGACCAGTGGGCCCAGATCCACGCCGACGTCCTGGACCGGGAGATCCGCCAGGTGGCCGACCCGGTGTTGGCCAACGTCCGCGGTGCCGGCCTGATGGCGCTGTTGGCGCTGGGTTGCCTTTCCGTCGACCAGATCCCCGACATGGTCGAGGTCCGGCGGACCTTCACCCCCGACCGGTCCCATGCAGCCGAGTACGACACCCTGTTCCACGAGTTCGTCACGCTGTACCGGCAGACCAAGGGGATCTTCAAACGGCTCAACCGGTACTGAACGGGCGGCGCTGGAAACCCGGGGGATCAAGGAGGAAGATGCCACGCTTCATCTCTGACAGTCGGTTGGCCGACGATCTGATTCGTATCGGCGACGAGGCAATCGCCAAAGAGGACGATGCGAAGCTCAGGGACTATTTCGCTGAGGTCTATGTCTTCCACGGACCCGGCGGGGACCTCGGCTTTGATGAACTTCGCGCCTACTTCGCATCGTTGCGCTCGGCCTTCAGCGGTCTCCGAATCGTCGTGAACAGATCATTGCCGACGGCAACTTCCTTGCCGCGCGCACCAGGTTCTCGGGCGACTTCACTGACGTGTTCACCTATTCCCCTATCGGCCCGGTCGAGCCCACCGGCGAGCACATCGAATGGGAGGTGATCGGCACCTTCAGGTGCGACGATGACGGACGATTGGCAGAAGAGTGGGTGCAGACCGACTACCGCAGTTTCTTGACCAAGCTCGGTGTGACGGTGACCGAGTCCGCCGCCCGTCCGTAGTCGTCCGGCCGGCACCCGTCCGTGCTGGTGCCGAGCCCGGACGGCACATCAGTCCCCCTCGCATCGATGTCCAAGACCTGACAATCTTGACTCGCCAGGCACGTGGCGAGACGCACTTCCCGCCGCGTCAGATTGAAGAAGAGTCACTTCCCGCAGATTCAGATTGAAGCGGCCGTTTTGGGAAGCACTTTCAGACAGGAGGACCTTCCATGGGGACGATCACCACCACCGATGGCACCGAGATCTTCTACAAGGACTGGGGGTCGGGCCAACCGATCGTCTTCAGTCACGGCTGGCCCCTTTCAGCTGACGACTGGGACACCCAGATGCTGTTCTTCCTCCGGCACGGCTTCCGGGTCATCGCCCACGATCGGCGTGGGCACGGCCGCTCCACGCAGACCAGCGATGGTCACGACATGGACCACTACGCCGACGACCTGGCCTCGCTGACCGCACACCTCGATCTCCGCGACGCCGTCCACATCGGCCACTCGACCGGTGGCGGCGAGGTCGTTCGCTATGTCGCCCGGCACGGCGAGGACCGGGTTGCGAAAGCGGTGCTCATCAGCTCGGTCCCACCGCTGATGGTGCAGACCGACGCCAACCCTGGCGGCCTGCCCAAGAGCGTGTTCGACGATCTCCAGGCCCAGCTGGCTGCCAACCGGTCCGAGTTCTACCGGGCCCTGCCCTCGGGTCCCTTCTACGGCTTCAGTCGGCCCGGTGTCGAACCCTCGGAAGCGATCATCGAGAACTGGTGGCGGCAGGGGATGATGGGAGGGGCGAAGGCACACTATGACGGCATCGTTGCTTTCTCCCAGACGGATTTCACCGAGGACTTGAAGAAGATCACGTGCCCGTGCTGGTCATGCACGGAGACGACGACCAGATCGTCCCCTACGCCGACTCCGGCCCGCTGTCCGCCAAGCTGGTCCAGAACGGGACCCTCAAGACCTACCCCGGATTCCCGCACGGGATGCCGACCACGGAGGCCCCGACCATCAACGCCGATCTGCTGGCCTTCATCCAGGCCTGACCGGGTATGGTCCCCGCTCGAACCACTGAGGCCACCCTGATTTCGTAGCATATCGTAGCTCAATGTGCTACAATGATGCGGCATGGCAAAGACCATCGCACAGAGAGAGCTCCGGAACGACAACGCAAGGGTTATCGAGGCCGTCGCCGCCGGCGAGAGTTTCGTCGTGACGCGCAACGGCGTGCCCGTAGCGGAACTACGTCCGATCGTGCAGACGCGCCGGACCTTTGTTCCGGTCGCTGAGCTTCGTTTGCTGGCCGCCACCGGGCCCCAGATCAACCGAGAACGATTCAGAGCGGATCTCGATCAGGTCGTGGACCAAGGCCTATAGATGCCGGCGGGCCTACTCGACACCTCGGTTGTCATCGACTGGGACGACCCGGCGGTTGCCGCTGCTCTTCCAGAAGAGTCCACCGTGTGTGCGATCACCCTCGCCGAGCTGGCTGCTGGACCACATATCGCTGCGTCCAGCTCCGAGAGCGCAGTGCGTCAGGCTCGTCTCCAACAGGTAGAGGCGACCTTCGAGCCACTCCCCTTCGACGCCATCGCGGCTCGGAGCTACGGACAGATCGTGGCCGCAGTCGCCGAAACCGGCCGATCACATCGACGGCGTGTTGCCGACCTGCTCATCGCAGCCACTGCACACGCCAACGGCCTCGCGCTCTACACCCGAAATCCGGCCGACTTCGCCGGACTCGATGATCTTGTCCACGTCGTCGGCATCTGAACGCTGGGACGGACAGCCCTCCGGGGGAGGAGCAGACGCTCGCGGACTGCGTTCCGATCGCAATTGCGCAGATGCCTGTCAGGGTGCCGGTGGTGGACGTGCGCGGGTTCGAACACGCTCATCGTCGCCAGACGAGCTCGAACGTACGGCAGGGCGACCGTGGGCAAGGGATGCGTAGCGACCTCCGTGCTCACCGACCTCGAACCGGGTCGCTGAAGGCTTCACGTGACCTGGGCCTGCCGTCTGAAGAGCTTGTCGCCGTACCGAGGATGCTCGACGTACGTGGTGTCGGGAGAGCCAGAGGGATCGTCATTCGGCGTTCCACTTTAGGTGGAGTCGATCCAGTCGTGGCAATGACATGGGAACCGTCGTGATCGGCCTCGGCGTCTGCTGAGCAGGTCCACCGTGAAGGCACAGAGATCGATGTACGCCACTTCATCGACCCGGACGAACTCATTAAGCTCTTCGAGATGCTGGATCGCTTCCCGCGCAGGTTCGGCGCACGAGGCAGGAATGGTTCGAGCGGCGATCATGAGGCCACACTGGAGAGCTGAACTAGCGGGTTCCAGTTTCGAGAGCCGGCGCAGCTTCGAGCTCGATCACGGACCATATGCAGCGACTCGACGAAGCTCGGAAGGATCGTGCTCACGCCGGGAGCGATCTGCGGCCAATGAGCTCAAAGCTCCGGTTTGTCTTCAACGGAATCGTGGAGGTGAGCGGAGCGCTGCGCGAGCCGGCTCTTGTCTGCGGAGACGTTGTCGTCTCGTCAAAAACGCAGGCACGGTCAGGTGGCGGGAACCTCCCGGTCGGACCGGGCCCGATTGGCGGCACTGACCACCGCACGGAGCGAAGCGTCGAGGATGCTCGAGTCCATGCCCACGCCCCACCACGTCGAGCCGTCCGGACCCTCGGCCTCCACGTAGGCCACCGCCGAGGCCCCACTGCCCGCAGTGAGGGCGTGCTCGCTGTAGTCCTTCACCTCGAAATCCACGCCGAGCTCCGTCCGCAAGCGCCCCGACCAGGGCATCGATGGGTCCGTTCCCCCTGCCCATCACGGTGCGAAGCTCCCCGTCGACCAGCAGCTGGGCGGTGACCGTGGTCCGATGGTCGCCGGTGCTCACTTCACTGCCGACCAGTCGTACGCCCGGCGTCCTCGGAGAGATAGGTGCGGGAGAACACGTCCCACATCTCGCCGACCGGGATCACCGTACCGCTGTCCTCGGTGACCGCCTGGACCTGCTTGGAGAACTCGATCTGGAGCCGGCGGGGGAGATCGAGCCCGTGCTCGGTGTCCATGAGGTAGGCCACGCCCCCTTTGCCCGATTGGCTGTTGACCTGAATGATCGCCTCGTAGGTTCTTCCGGTGTGGCTCGGATCAATGGGAAGGTAGGGAACCTCCCAGCGTCGGTAGTCGTCACCGATGGCGGCGAACCCCTTCTTGATGGCGTCCTGGTGCGATCCGGAGAATGCCGTGTAGACCAGATCGCCGGCATAGGGATGACGGGGGTGGACGGGCATCCGGGTGGCGAACTCGGCGACTCGCCGGACGTGGTCGATGTCGCTGAAGTCGAGCGCAGGATCGATGCCCTGGGAGAACAGGTTCATGGCCAGGGTGACCACGTCCACGTTGCCGGTGCGCTCCCCATTTCCGAACAGCGTGCCCTCGACCCGGTCGGCGCCGGCCAGGACCGCCAGCTCGGCGGCGGCCACCGCGGTGCCTCGATCGTTGTGCGGATGCAGGCTGAGGATGATCGCATCGCGATGGGAGATGTTCCGACCGAACCATTCGATGACGTCGGCATAGACGTGGGGGCCGTACATCTCGACGGTATTGGGAAGATTGATGATGATCGGTCGTTCGGGAGTCGGCTCGATCACCGCCATCACCGCCTCACAGATTTCGACGGCGAAGTCGGGTTCGGTACCGGTGAAGCTCTCCGGAGAGTACTCATAGCGGATGTCCGTCCCCGGGACGGTCGGCTCGAACTTCTTGCACAGCTTGGCCGCGTTGACCGCGATGTCGACGATGCCGGCCCGGTCGAGGCCGAACACCACCCGCCGTTGGAGCTCGGAGGTCGAGTTGTAGAAATGCACGATGGCTCTCGGCGCGCCCGACCAGTGACTCGAAGGTGCGCTCGATCAGCTCGTCGCGGCACTGCACCAGCACCTGGATGGTCACGTCGTCGGGAATGAGGTCTTCCTCGATGATCAGACGCTGGAAGTCGTAGTCGGTCTGGGAGGCGGAGGGGAACCCGACCTCGATCTCCTTGAATCCGATGTCCACCAGCGTCTGAAAGAGCTTCAGTTTGCGTTCGGAGTCCATGGGATCGACCAGCGCCTGGTTCCCGTCGCGCAGGTCGACGCTCGCCCACCGCGGGCGCTCGGTCGATCTCTCGATCCGGCCAGGTCCGATCGGCCAGGTTGAGCGGGCGATACGGCCGGTACAGGTGAAACGGCATGGGCGAGACGTCACAGGGCATGGCCAGCCGCCTCCGCCGCCGGTGGCCGGTTGGGTTGTCTGGTCGGTTTCGCTGCTCATGGCTGGTGCTCCCAATGGGTGATGGTGATTCGTCATGTGTGGCCGGATCGGCCTCGCCCAACAAAAAACCCCCTGGCCGAACGGGCTCAGGAGGTTGCGGGCGAACGCGATGTGGCGCTCGCCGTCAGGTAAGGAGGAGTTCCGGGGTGATCGATGCGTACACGATGCTTCCATGGTGGCAGGCGGCCCGGGCTTCGTCAAGGTTTGAGCCGTCCCCGACCCGGCGGGTGGTTGCCGGTCGGGGCCGTCGGCGTTCCGGCGCGGCCGAGGTCAGATGCGCTCGAAATTGCGGGCGAGCTCCCAGTCGGTGATCACCCGGTTGGCGGCGGCCCATTCCTGCCGTGCCGTGTTGAGCAGGTGGTGGTGGACCTCGGCGCCGAAGACCTCGGCTGCCACCTCGCTCCCGGCCAGGCCGTCGATGGCTTCCACCAGCGTGGTGGGAATGCGGGGTAGGTCGGTCCGCTGATGGGCGTTGCCGGCGAAGGCGGGTCCCAGCTCGAGCTGGTGTTCGATGCCCCACAGGCCGGCGCCGATGGTGGCGGCCAGCGCCAGGTACGGATTGACATCGGCACCCGGAATACGACTCTCCACCCGCCGGCCGGGCCCGGTGCCGACGGTGCGGAACCCGCAGGTGCGGTTGTCCTCTCCCCACACCACGGCGGTCGGCGCCCACGAATAGGGAAGATAGCGGCGGTAGGAGTTGACGTAGGGAGCGAAGCACCACGACAGCTGGGTGGCGGCATGGAGCTGCCCGGCCAGGAACTGCCGGCCGATCGTCGACAGGCCGGATGGATCGGCTTCGCCGGGCGCGGGGGCCATCAGCGGCTGACCGGTCGCCGCGTCCCACAGGCTGGTGTGGATGTGGCACGACGACCCGGCGGCGTCCATCGACCACTTGGCCATGAAGGTGGCGGCGCGACCGAATCCCGAGGCGATCTCCTTCACGCCGCTCTTGAACACCAGGTGTCGGTCGGCCACCTCGAGGGCATCCCCGTAGGTGATGTTGATCTCGTGCTGACCGGCGCCGGCCTCACCCTTGGAGAACTCGACGGGGATCCCCGCTTCCACCATCTGGTTCCGGATGCGTCCGATGATGTACTCGTCACCCGAGGTCTGCTGCAGCTGATAGTCCTCGACGGTGCTCGGCGTGGGTGGCCAGCCCGTGCCAGTCGCTTCTCCGAGGCCTCGGCGAAGGAGTCACGGAAGAGGTAGAACTCGAGCTCGGTGGCGCACTTGATCTCCAACCCGAGGGCAGCCGCCCGTTCGATCTGGCGTCGGAGGATGCGACGGGGCGAGACCTCGACCGGCTCGCCCTCCATGGTCAGGAGATCGCAGAGGACCAGCACGCTCCCCGGTTGCCATGGCAGGGGCCGAACGGTGTGGGGATCGACGACCGCGTTGAGATCGCCGTAACCGGTGTCCCAGTTGGCGAACCGGTAGCCGGGGAGCGGGCTCCATGTCGACGTCACAGGCCAGCAGGTAGTCGCAGACCTCGATGCCATGGTGCAACACGTGATCGAGGAAGAAGGTGCCGGTCACCCGCTTGCCGACCGGTCGCCCCTGCAGATCGGGAAACGCCACGACCACGGTGTCCACGTCACCCGACTGAATCTGATGGGGAAGGGTTTCCAAGGTCAGCATGCCAGCACTCTGACCCAGCCACGACCGGCCGTCCAGCGCTACTCGGGGGTCACGTACGCCGCGGTGATCCCGCCGTCGACCACCAGCGCCGATCCGGTCATGAACGAGGACTCGTCCGAGGCCAGGAACAGGGCGGCCCGGGCGATCTCGTCGGGCCGACCCAACCGCCCGATGGGGATGTGCACCAGTCGGCGTTGACGTTGCGCCGGGTCGGCCAGCAGCTCGGACAGCAACGGAGTCTCGATGGGGCCCGGACAGATCGAATTGGCCCTGATCCCCTTGCGGGCGTACTCCACCGCCACCTCCCGGGTCATGGCCAGCACCCCTCCCTTGGAGGCGGTGTAGGCGATCTGGGCGGTGGCCGCTCCCATCAGGGCGACGAAGGAGGCCACGTTGACGATCGAGCCTCCGCCCGAGGCCAGCATGGCCGGCACCGCGGCCCGACATCCGAGCCAGACCCCTTTGAGGTTCACCTCCATCACCCGCTGCCACGTCTCGGGGGGGGTGTCGAGGACGCCGCCGTCGTCGTCGGGGAACACGCCGGCGTTGTTGAAGAGCACGTGAAGCCCGCCATAGGTGGCCACCGCGGTCGACACCATCGACCCGACCTGGTCCTCGTCGGAGACGTCGACCACCACCGCGGTGGCGGATCCACCGGCGGCCTCGATGTCGGCGGCCGCCGAGTGTGCGCGGTCGCCGACCACGTCGGCCACCACCACCCGGGCGCCTTCGGAGGCGAAGAGGGACGCGGCCACCCGCCCGATGCCGCTTCCGGCTCCGGTGATCACCGCAACCTTCCCGTCGAGTCGTGCCATCCATGCCTCCATCCGGACCGGATCGCGGTCGGCTGTCCGCCGGGGCGGGGCCGTCCGGGTTGCAGGATAGGGGTACGCCGCCCACGCCGGGCACCTTATCCCCGCTCTGCGGCGCGGTGGAATACTGACCACCATGGCGATCAACCGCCGGCGCCCTCTCATCGGGGTCTCCATGTATCGCCAGACCACGTCATGGTGGTCGTGGAAGCGCGATGCCGCCCTGGTGCCCGGCGTCTATCTCGACGTGGTGGAGGAGTCGGGCGGACAGCCGGTGCTCATCCCACCCGGCGGCAGCGACGTCGCCGGAGCGGGCAGCGGGTGGAACCGACTGAGCCGACCGAGTGTGGACGCCTCGACCGGTTGATCGCCGCCCTCGACGGCCTGGTGCTCATCGGTGGGGGCGACATCGACGCCCGGCGATACGGCCAACATCCCCACCCGGGCAACGGCGGTACCAGCCACCCCCGTGACGAGCTGGAGCTCGGATTGCTCACCGCTGCACTTCGGGCGGATCTGCCACTGCTGGCCGTCTGTCGGGGAATGCAGTTGCTCAATGTCGGCCTCGGGGGAGACCTGGTCCAGCAGCTGCCCGACCTGGTGGGTTCGAAACGCCATCAGCCTCGACCCGGAGCGTTCGGTCGGGTTTCGGTGACCACCGAGCAGGGGAGCATCGTACGCACAGGCTTCTCGGCGAGAGGACCGAGGTGCTGTGCAGCCACCATCAGGCCATCGGGGTGCTGGGACGCGATCTGACGGTGACCGCCAGGAGTGACGACGGTGTCATCGAAGCGGTGGAGCTGGCCCGGCGCCGATTCGTCGTCGGCGTGCAGTGGCACCCCGAAGAATCAGGTGATCCGAGACTGTTTGCTGGCGCTGGTCTCCGCAGCAGATGCTCGGTCGAGGCCGTCATGAGTGACCTCACCACCGTGGTGAACCCGGCCACGGAACGGGCAATCGCCGAGGTGCCCCGGCAGGGAATCGAAGACGTGGATGCCGCGGTGGCCCGGTCGCTGCAGGCGGGTCCGGCCTGGCGGTCGCTGGCGCCGACCGATCGAGCGCGCCTGTTGCGGCGGCTGGCCGACCAAGGTCGAAGAGCACGCCGAGGAGCTGGCGCAGCTCGAGACCCGCAACGTGGGCAAGCCGATCGCCGAGAGTCGCGACGAAGTGGGCATGGTGGCCGAGGTCTTCCACTTCTACGCCGGAGCGGTGGACAAGCACCGGGGAGCCACGGTTCCGGTGGCCGGGGGAGTGGACATGACCTTCCACGAGCCGTTGGGGGTGGTGGCCGCCATCGTTCCGTGGAACTTCCCCATCGCCATCATGTCGTGGAAGGTGGGCCCGGCGTTGGCCACCGGCAATACCATCGTGGTCAAGCCGGCGGAGATCACCCCGTTGACCGCTCGACGGCTGGCGGAGCTGGCCCTCGATGCCGGGATCCCCGAAGGGGTGTTCCAGGTGGTGGTGGGGCAGGGCTCGGTGGTCGGTACCCGTCTGGTCGAGCATCCCGACGTGGCCAAGGTGGCCTTCACCGGGTCGACCGAGGTCGGCCGCCAGGTCATGGTCCGGGCGTCGGGAACCATCAAGCGGATCACCCTCGAGTTGGGGGGCAAGTCGGCATCGGTCATCTTCGCCGATGCCGATCTGGAGCGGGCGGCAGCGGCGACACCGGCCGGTGTCTTCGCCAACGCCGGACAGGATTGTTGCGCCAGGAGCAGGGTGTTGGTGCAGCGATCGGTGCTGGACCGGTACCTCGAGCTGCTCGAAGCAGGCGGTCGGGCAGTGGACGGTCGGGGACCCGACCGATCCCGCGGATCAAGATGGGCCCGCTGGTCTCGGCCGGCCACCGGCGGGCGGTGGAGGGATTCCTCGACTCCGGGGATGGGCGATCCCGACGGGGGTCCGGTTCCCGCATTCGCCCGGGGGACGGTGCCCGACGGGCCCGGGTTCTGGTTCCCCCCGACGGTGGTGGCCCCGGCCGATCCCGGGTGGCGCTTGTCCCGAGAGGAGATCTTCGGGCCGGTGGCGGCGGTGATCCCCTTCGACGACGAAGAGGACGCAGTGGCCCTGGCCAACGACACGCCCTACGGCCTTTCCGGCTCCATCTGGACCCGGGACGGTGCCAGGGCGCTTCGCATGGCGCGGGCCGTGCAGTCGGGCAACCTCTCGGTCAACTCGAACAGTTCGGTCCGGGTTCAGACCAGTTTCGGGGGCATGAAGCAGTCGGGATTCGGACGCGAGCTCGGGCTCGAGGCACTGGCCGCCTACACCGACGTGAAGAACGTCTTCGTCGTCCACCGACCGGTGACCGGAAGGTCGGTTCGATCGACGTTTCGGAGTCGGTGCAGCCTGCTGGCACGTTTTTGCCCTGTGCTAGCCTTGCCACGGTGGGGCTACGGGACAGGGCCGCTGAGTCGCTGCACGACCTGCCCGAAACGGCACACAAGCTGGCACCGATCGAGGTGCGCCGCGCCGTCCGACACAAGCTCGGAGTCTTCTACGCGTGGGAGCGCGGTTTCGACTTCCACGCCACCCCCCACCTGGCGGCCGGCGAAGCCAACGGACCACCGGACTTTGTCGGCATCGGCGTGCAAAAAGCGGGAACCTCATGGTGGTTCAGGCTGGTAACCGACCACCCACAGGTGTCGACGCTCGACTCGTGCCGGCAACAACACAAGCCCAGCGCCATCAACAAGGAACGCCACTTCTTCGGACGCTTTGGGGGGCAGCCATTCGGACCGGAGGACATTGCCGAGTACCGCCGGTGGTTTCCGCGAACGTCAGGAACCATCACCGGCGAGTGGACTCCGGACTATTTCTTCTTCCCGTGGGTGCCGCCGCTCCTCGCCCAAGCGGCACCTGAGGCCAAACTCATCCTGCTCCTGCGCGATCCGCTGCAGCGGTTCCTCTCCCGCTATGCGAGTTCGACCCGCGATGATCGTTCCGATCACCTCGGAAACGCGTTCCAAAAGGCGATTGCCCACAGCCTCTATGCCGACGGCGTACGGCGCTGGCTCGACTGCTTTCCGCCTGAACAGCTCCTGGTGCTCCAGTACGAGCACTGTGTCGCCCAACCGGCAGAGCAACTGGCCCGAACCTACCGGCACCTGGGGATCGCCGACGACTTCCGGCCGGAGGGACTCCAACGTCCGGTGAACAAGAGCAGAGGGGCCGGGTTGGAGCTCGACCCGGACGTGGCTCGTCGCCTGAGGGACATCTTCGCTCCGGACGTCGCCGCCCTGGCCACCCTCCTTCCCTCACTCGACACGTCCGTTTGGAACGTGATGAACACCGGGGAAGCCCAGAGGGGACCGCGGTGATTGTCAGTCATGAGCTCGGAGCCATCTTCGTAAAGACACGTAAGACGGCGGGAACGTCGATCGAGATCGCGCCTCGCAGTACGCCGGTCCCCGCGACATCATCACCCCGATCTCCGACCCGGACGAGCAGCTCCGCCACCAGCTGGGAGGCAGGGGACCGCAGAATTGCCGAGTCCCGGTGCGGCGGATCCGACCCGACGACCTCCCCACCATGGTGAGGTCGAGGAAGCTCCCGGCATTGCACAATCACGCCCCGGCTCGCAAGATCCGGACCGCGGTCGGGGGCCCGACCTGGAGCGGGTACAAGACGTTCACCGTCGAACGCAACCCGTGGGACCGTGCCGTGTCGTTGTATTTCTACCTGCACGGAAGGAAGGACGAGAACAGGCCTGGCTTCTCGGAATTCCTGAGGGAGACCGCCCCCGGGGACCTCTCCAACTTTCACTTGTACGCCATCCACGGCAAGGTCGCCGTCGACCGGGTCGTCCGCTACGAGAACCTGCGCTGCGGCCTGTCCGAGATCTGGGAGTGGGTGGGTATCCCCGGTGAGCCGGAGCTACCGCACGCCAAGGGTTCCCTCAGACCCCCGGATGCGCAGGATTATCGCTCGATGTTCTGCGATGATGATGCTGCTCTGATCGCAAGGGTGTGCCGAGAGGAGATCGAGGTCCACGGCTACACCTTCGACTGAGCAGGTTTGACTCAATGGATTGCAGTGCACCACAGGACACAGGATGTCGGCGACAGCAGGGCTCGCCGGGGCCAGGCCGAATGCGGGCGAGAAGCTGATGTCGAGAATCCCTAACCTGTTCATCGTCGGGGCTCCAAAATGCGGTACCACCGCGCTGTGGTCATATCTGGGGAGTCACCCGGACATCTTCAGCGCCGGGAAGGAGTACCACTACTTCGGGAGTGACCTCGTCTATCGCAATCAAAGCCGGCTCGACCGCGAGAGCTATTTGGCCTACTTCAGCCAGGCCGACCAAGAGCGATACCTACTGGACGCCTCGGTTGGCTACCTGGTGTCCGAACGTGCGGCGGTGGAGATCGCATCGTTTTCTCCGGATTGTCGGATCATCGCCATCCTGCGCGACCCGATCGACATGATGCACTCCCTTCACAGCGAGTTGCTGTTCCAAGGCGACGAGGATGTCGCCGATTTCGGCACCGCGTCTGGAGCTCGAGGAGGTGCGCAGGCGCGGCGAACACATTCCCGACTCCTGCCAATCGGTGTGGGCCCTCTTCTATCGAGCAGTCGCCCACTACTCGGCGCAGCTGACCCGTTACATCGACGCGGTGGGTCGTGAGCGTGTTCACGTCGTCGTCTTCGACGACTTCAAGGCTGATGTCGAAGAGTCCTACCGGCAGATCTTGGAGTTCCTCGACATCGATCCGATGTTCCGGCCCGAGTTTCCCGTGGTGAATGCCAACAAGGTGGCCAGGAGCGCCTCGATGGTTCGGCTGTTGCGGTCACCGCCACCGATCGTTCGCCGGATCGGACGGATGACCGTGCGGAGCCAGCGCTCGCGGCGGGCCGTGGGAGGTCGACTCCAGACCCTCAACGCCGGCAGACGGCCCCGCCAGCCGATGGACCCCGATCTTGAACGTGCGCTCCGCGAAGAGTTCCGTGTCGAGGTGGAGACCCTCGGCCCGCTGCTCGGGCGCGACCTGAGTAGCTGGACCTGATCACTACCCCCGTCGAATTGCCCTTCCCCGGAGAGCTCGGTCTGCGATGAAGCCACAGAAGCGGATCCTTACCATCGCCAACCATCTCGGGTCGGTGGGCGGCTCCGAGTCGGCTCAGCTCAGGATCTTCCAAGGGTTGGCTCAACGAGGCTGGGAGATCCACCTCCTCTATGCGAGCGCCGGTGACTACTGGCCGGAGTGGAGGAGCTGGCCTCGACCGCCACCCGCATCCGTGCCTCGATGCCGGAGACCTCGGCGCCGGTTGCCTCGACCCTGGGGTCAATGGGCGCGGGCCTCGCCGGAGTACGGGTTCGACCATCGGTCATCTACGTTCACAGTCCAGGTGACGTACCCATTGCCCTGGGGATGGCAACCATCGCCCGCAGTCGGGTGGTGATGCACCTGCACCTCCCTCCTCCACGCCGCCAGCCGACCTGGCTCAACCTGATGATGAGACGGGCCGGGTGGGCGATCGCACCATCGTCGGATGCCGCAGAGCGTTGGGTCACTTCGGCGGCACTGGACCGGGGCCGAATGACGGTCGTTCCAACCGGAGTCGATCTCGATCGATACTCCCCCCTGGCCGATGACCAGCGCGCGTCGGTGCGGAAGGGGATCGGTCTGGGGGACGACGAGCGGGTGGTCCTCTATGCGGGGCGGATGGAATGGAACAAGGGTGCACACGTGCTCATCGACGCCATCCACCAGATCCGCGCTCCGGTGCACGTGGTGGTGAGCGGCAGCTCCGACGATGCCGACTACCTGCTGTCCCTGCAGCAGCGTGCAAAAGCGGGCAGGGTCACCATTCTCGGGCCACGCTCCGACATGCCCGCCCTGATGGCCGCGGCCGACTTGCTGGTCCTTCCCAGCAACGTGCCCGAGACACAGGGGCTGGTCCTGGCCGAGGCAATGGCGTGTGGAACACCGGTTGTCGCATTCGACGTCGGGGGGGTCGCCGAGTCGATGCGAGCCTTTCCCGACCAGCTGGTCCCGCCCAACGATCTACCGGCACTGGCGGCGACCGTCGAGCGCTACGTCAGTTGGCGATCCAGCGACCCCGAATTGGGCCGGCGCTCGAGAGCCTGGGTTGCCGACCACCTGTCCCTCGACCGATCGATCAAACGAGTGGCAGAGGTTCTCACCCGAGTCTGACGCCTCAACCCGGTCACCAGCCGGCCCGTGCGCCAAGGCTCCCGCCGAGCTCCACCTCCGGAGCGGCGCCGGTCCGAGTAACGTCGGGAGAATGTCAGATCGTTCCCGCAAGATCGCCAAGCCGGCGGCGGCACTCGGCGTGCTCGCCACCATGGCCAGCATTTGGTGGTTCGCCCTGAGGCCTCGGCGAAAGCACAAGAAGCGAGGAGTAGTCGCCGACGGGCACCGCGGCCGGCCGACCGTCGGCCTGGTGAATGTGGCCCGGCGGGGACGCACTCACGCCCGGCCCCGATAGCCTCGCCTGAGTGGCCCTGGCATCATTGCGCCCGCTCCGGTCGCGCAACTTCGCGCTCCTGTGGTCTGCCGCCCTGGTGTCCAACGTGGGCACCTGGATGCAGACGGTTGCCCTCGGCATCCTTGTCTTCGCCACGACCGGTCAGCCGGTGTGGACAGGACTGGTGGCGGCGGCCGGGTTCATCCCCATAGGCCTGCTGGCTCCGATCGGCGGCGCGCTGGCCGACCGGCTCGATCGCCGGCGGTGGTTGATCGTCACCACCCTGGCCGAGATGTCCTTTGCCACCGTTCTGACCGTGCTCGCCGCCACCGGGCATGATCCTCCGGGCGTTCTGGTGCTGCTGTCCTTCCTCGGCGGCGCATCGGGTGCCATCGGATTCCCGGCCTACCAGGCCATCATTCCCGACCTGGTGCCCCCCGACGACCTGCTGGGCGCGGTGTCGCTGTCGTCGGCCCAGTTCAACCTGGGACGGGTGCTGGGTCCCGCCCTGGCCGGCCTGGCCCTCCTGTCCCACGACTACGCCTTGGTCTTCGGGGTCAACGCGGCCTCCTTCGGCGCGGTGGTGGTGGCGCTGGCTGATGGTGCGGTTGCCCCCGTCCCTCAACGCCGCAGACGGGCCGGCCATCGTGGCGCGCATCGTCGCCGGGGCCCGAGTGGCCATGGCCGAGCCCGGTTGCCGCGCCGCCATCGAGCTGATCGCCGTCGTCGCCCTGTTGGCGTCGCCGTTCATCGCCCTGGTGCCGGCCATGGCCGGTGTGGTCCCTCGCCACGGCGTCGACATCCCGGTGGCCACCGCGCTGTTGGTCACCGCCCAGGGGGTCGGAGCGGTGACCGGGGCGTTGGCGATGCCCTCGCTGGCCGAACGGTTCGGCCGGCGCACCATCGTCCAGGGGGCCCTGTTCGTGCTGCCCCTGCTGCTGGTGCTCTACGGATCTGGCCCCCACCCTGTGGTGGTCGGCGTGGCCTTCGTGGCGGTGGGCGCCGGCTACATCGCCATCCTGTCCGGGCTCAACACGGTCGTCCAACTGCGGGCCCCGGCGGAGGCCCGGGGCCGGGTCCTGAGCATCTACATGATGGGTCTGGGCATCGTCTATCCGATCGGGGCCGTGCTCCAGGGGTGGATCGCCAACCACATCGGCGTGCGGACGGTCACGGTGGCCGGGGCGGTGGTGCTCTTCGCATCGCTTGACCGCCATCGCCGTGCTGCGACCCGGATTCTTCTCCGTCCTGGGCGACCCGTCTCGGACTCGAGCCCGCACTCGACCGTTGTTCCGACCCCGGAGGTGCCATGAACGACCCGGCGAACGTGGAGGTGCTCACCGCCGAGAGGGCCGAAGAGGCGCAGCGTCGTGCCGCCGGTGCCCTGGCCGCGTCCGGGCTCGTCGCCGGCCAACGAGTGGCCTTTTGCCTTCCGTCTTCGGCGGGTTGATCTGCGCGGTGCTCGGGGCGCTCCGCACCGGCGTGGTCCCGGTGCTCCTCAACGCCACCTTGCTGGAGGGCGAACGCCAGGCCCTGCTGGCCGACGCCGATCCGCAATTGATCATCACCGACGGCGCCCACCTCGCCGCGCTGGACGCGGGATCGCCGGTGGAGCTCGCTCCCCATCCGTTGACCCGACCCATGCACTACACCTCGGGCACCACCGGCCGCTCCAAGGGGGTGTGGGCGGGGCTCTGGGATGCGGACACCGCGGCCGCTGCCTTCGCCGACGAGTCCGACCTGTGGTCGTTCGGCCCCGACGATGTCCATCTGGTCTGTTCCCCCATGTACCACTCGGTGTCGATCCGGTTCGCCGGTGGGACCCTGCTCGGGCGGCGGGACCTGCGTCATCCTGAGTCGGTTCGACGCCGAGACGGCAGCGCGCCGCCCTGCTCGGCCACGCTACGGCCCGGTTCCCACCACGGCGTTCATGGCCCCGTCGGCGTTGAGCCGCCTTCTCGACGCGGAAACCGGCGCCAACGATTCGATTCGCTGCGCCTGCTGGCCCACGCCGGGTCGCCCTGTCCTCCCATCGTGAAGCGCCAGGCGTTGGAGCGGGTGGGACCCGATGTCCTGTGGGAGTTCTACGGCTCCACCGAGGGCCAGTTCACCGTGTGCTCGCCCGACGAGTGGTTGGCCCGTCCGGGCACGGTGGGTCGGGCCCGTGCCGGGCGCACGCTGTCGGTCGATCCGGACGGCACCGTCTGGTGCCGTCCCCCCGGGTTCGCTCGGTTCACCTACTGGCGGGATCCGGCCAAGACGGCGGCGGCGTGGAGGGACGGCTTCTTCACCGTCGGTGACCTGGGCAGGATGGACGCCGACGGCTACCTCTACCTCGACGGCCGTCGCGACGACCTGATCATCAGTGGGGGGGTCAACGTCTACCCGGCCGAGGTGGAGTCGGTGTTGAGCGAGGTGGACGGGGTCGCCGAGATCGCCGTCTTCGGACGTCACCGACGATCAGTGGGGCCAGCGGGTCTGTGCCGCGGTGGTACCGGCGGCCACAGCCCGCTCCGCAGTCGGCCGCGCCGCTGATCGAACGGCTTGCGCGCACACGCCGCGGCCCGACTGGCCGGCTACAAGCGACCCAAGCAGTACGTGATCGTCGACGCCCTGCCCCGCACCGCCACCGGCAAGGTGCAGCGCAACCTCATCCCCGGGATGGTCGAGGCCACGTGAGCTGCGCGAACGCGCCGCACCGGCCGGTCCCCGCTCCGACACGGTGAGGGATACTGAGGGGATGAGTCCCGCAGACGCCGGCCCCCCGATCGCCACCGTCAATCCGGTCAACGGTGAGCTGCTCCAGTCGTTCGAGCCCTACGACGCCGTCGGGGTCGAGTCCCGCCTGGCCGCCGCGGCCGCCGCCGTGCCCGTGTGGGCCGCCAGCACCTTCGCCGAACGGGCTCGTCTGCTCATCACGGTGGCCGAGCTGCTCGAGGCCGAGCTGCCCGACATCGCCCACACGGTCACCACCGAGATGGGCAAGCCCTTCGCCCAGGCCAAGGGGGAGGTGGCCAAGTGCGCCGGCGCCTTTCGCTGGTTCGCCGAGCACGCCGAGGGGATGCTCAGCCGACCAAGAGGTGGAGGTCGACGCCTCGCTCGGGCTGATCACCTACCAACCGCTGGGCGCGGTGCTGGCCATCATGCCGTGGAATTTCCCCCTGTGGCAGGTGATCCGATTCCTCGCCCCCGCGGTCATGGCCGGCAACGTCGGCCTGCTCAAGCATGCGCCGAGCGTGCCCCGTACCGCTCTCGTTGCTGGAGGACCTCTTCCGGCGGGCCGGTGCTCCCGACGGCGTCTTCCAGACCCTGCTGATCGGGACCGATCAGGTGCCCTCCGTCATCGCCGACCGCCGGGTGGCCGCGGTGACCCTGACCGGCAGCGTCGGGGCCGGGCGCGCGGTGGCGGCCCAGGCCGGGGCGGTGGGAAAGAAGATCGTGCTCGAGCTCGGCGGGAGCGATCCATTCATCGTGCTTCCCTCGGCCGATCTCGAACGGGCGATCGCCGTGGGCGTGCAGGCGCGGGTCCAGAACGCCGGCCAGTCGTGCATCGCCGCCAAGCGGTTCATCGTCCACCACGATGTGGCCGAGGCCTTCACCGAGGGGTTCGTGGCCGGCATGGATGCGCTGTCGGTTGGCGATCCCTTCGACCCGGCCACCGAGGTCGGGCCGCTGGTCACCGCCGCCGCACGGGACACCATCGACGCCCAGGTGGAGGACGCCCGGAGCCACGGCGCCACCATCCTGTGCGGAGGCCGGCGGGTGGTGGGGCCCGGTGGCCCGGCCCGGCCCGGCTTCTTCTACCGGCCGACGGTGGTCACCGACATCACCCCGGCCATGCGGGTGGCCACCGAAGAGGTGTTCGGACCGGTGGCACTGCTCTATGTGGTCGGGGACGCCGACGAGGCGTTGGAGCTGGCCAACGCCACCGAGTTCGGGCTGGGCTCGAGCGTGTGGACCAACGATCCCGACGAGCAGCAGCGATTCGTCGTCGGGCTGCAGGCCGGCCAGGTCTTCGTCAACGGCATGGTGGTCTCCATGTCCCCGCTGCCGTTCGGCGGGATCAAGAGCTCGGGGATCGGGCGCGAGCTCGGCCGGCAGGGCCTGCACGAGTTCTGCAACATCAAGTCGGTGTGGATCGCCTGATGCCGTCGATGATCCCGCCGAACGGTGCAGGCCACCGGGCCTATCTCGACCACGCGGCCACCACCCCGATGCGCCCCGAGGCGATCGAGGCCATGCTGCCGTACCTGACCGGTCACTTCGGCAACCCGTCGGGGAGCCACCACGAGTCCCGGGGCGCCCGGATGGCCGTCGACGACGCCCGTGACCAGATCGCCGCCCTGCTCGGCGCCGATCTCGGCGAGGTGGTGTTCACCGCCGGCGGGACCGAAGCCGACAACCTGGCCGTCACCGGGACCTGGGAGGCCATGGCCGCCACCCCGGACCCGCCGGGCGCCCTGGTGTGCACGGCCATGGAGCACCACGCGGTGCTGAACACCTGCCGGGCCCTGGCCCGGCGGACCGGGGCCGAGCTCCGTGAGGTGCGCACCGGCAAGGACGGGATCATCGATCTCGACCCTCGCCGAGGCCTGCACCGGCGAGGTGGGCCTGGTGTCGGTGATGGCGGTGAACAACGAGATCGGGACGGTGCAGCCCATCGAGGCGGTGGCATCGGTGGTCCGCTCGGGTCTCCCCGGGCGCGTGCTGCACACCGACGCCGTCCAGGCCGTCCCGTGGCTCGACGTCGGCCCGGTCACCGCCGGCGGCCGACCTGGTGGCGGTCAGCGCCCACAAGTTCGGCGGGCCCAAGGGGGTGGGCGCCCTGGTGGTCCGCGCACGGCACCCGGCTGCGCCCGGTGATCCACGGCGGCGGACAGGAGCGGGAGCGCCGGAGCGGCACCCACAACGTGGCCGGCATCGTGGCCATGGCCGCCGCCCTGTCGGCCACCGGTGTCCGAGCGGCAGGAGACAGTCGAGCGGGCTACCGCCCGGCGGGACCGGTTGGGTGACGGCCTGCTGGCCACGGTGGCCGGCACCGCCGAGACCGGGCTCCGCGAGGACAAGGTGGCCGGCCACCTGCACCTGCGGTTCGCCGGCGTGGAGAGCGAGGCCCTGGTGGTCCTGCTCGACCAGGCCGGCGTGGCCGTGTCGGCCGGGGCGGCCTGCTCCAGTGGGGCCGTCGAGGTCAGCCATGTGCTGGTGTCGATGGGCCTCGGGCACCGACGAGGCGGCCAGCGGGATCCGGTTCTCGCTGGGCTCGACCACCACCGACGCAGACATCGACCACGCCCTGGCCGTCGTGCCGGGTGCGGTCGCCCAGCTGCGAGACTGAGGCCATGCGTGTGCTGGTGGCCATGTCCGGCGGTGTCGACTCGTCGGTGGCCGCCGCCCTCGTGGCCGAGGAGCTCGGCCGCCGACCAGGTGGTGGGGGCCACCCTCAAGCTGTGGGGCGGCACCTCGGACTCGGGCTGCTGCTCGGTGGCCGACGTCGAGGACGCCCGGCGGGTGGCCGATCAGCTGGGACTGGTCCATCACGTCTTCAACTTCGCCGCCGAGTTCGAGGAGCGGGTGGTCGACCCCTATGTCCGCGGCCATGCCGAGGGACGACCCCCAACCCGTGCATCGAGTGCAACCGGCACCTCAAGTTCGACCGGCTGCTCGAGCGGGCCCGAGCCCTGGGCTTCGACGCGGTGGCCACCGGGCACCACGCCCGGCGTGAACACACGCGCGGTCGGTGGTTCCGACTGTGCCGGGGGGCGGACCCGGCGAAGGACCAGTCCTACGTGCTGGCCATGCTGGGACAGGACCAGCTGGCCCGCACCCTGTTCCCGGTGGGCGAGATGACCAAGGCCGAGGTGCGCGACGAGGCCGCTCGGCTCGGCCTGCGCACCGCGGCCAAGCCGGACAGCCAGGATGTCTGCTTCATCCGCTCCGACGAGGGCCGCCAGGGGTTCCTCGGCGACCGACTGGCGCTCCACGCCGGCCGGCTGGTCGATCACCGACACCGGCGAGGACCTCGGCGCGGTGGACGCCGTGGAGCTGGTGACGGTGGGCCAGCGGCGGGGCATGGGCCACGGCCCCGACGGGCGCCGGCGGTTCGTGACCGCGGTCGACGTGCCCGCCCGGCGGGTCTCGCTCGGCTCACCCGAGGCCGCCCACGCCGACCGGGTCGAGCTCCACACGGTGACCTGGGTCGACGGGCCCGCATCGGTAGGGGGCCGAACCTTCACCCGGTCGGGGCGCCGTCGGCCATCGCCCAGTGCAGTGCCCACGGCCGACCGGTGCCGTGCACGGTGCACCCGGCCGAGGACGGGTTGTCGGTGACCTTCACCACGCCCGCAGCGGCGCATCGCACCGGGCCAGACCGTCGCTCTCTACGACCCGGACCACCCCGACGCGGTCATCGGCTCGGGCATCGCCGGTGAGCCGGGGAGAAGGTCGGCGGGTGGTCGGGACCCGCCGCCAACCGGATGAGCGCGTTCGATCCGGTGGCCCGGGCCGAGGAGCTGCGGGTCCTCATCGCCCACCACAACGACCGCTACCACCGCCTCGACGACCCGGAGATCACCGACGCCGAGTTCGACGCTCTGGTGCGCGAGCTGTCCGGCCATCGAAGCCGACCATCCCGACCTGGTGGTGCCGGACTCACCCACCGCGGCGGTGGGGGCCGCGCCCTCGGCGCTGTTCGCGCCGGTGGTCCACCGGGTCCCGATGATGAGCCTCGACAACGCGTTCAGCCCCGAGGAGCTGCAGGCGCTGGGCCGATCGCTTGGCCAAGCAGATCCCCGCCGACACCGCCTTCGTCTGCGAGCTCAAGATCGACGGTCTGGCCATCTCCCTCACCTATCGGGACGGGCGCTTCGTGCAGGCCGCCACCCGCGGTGACGGGCGCACCGGCGAGGACGTGACCGCCAACGTGGCCACCATCGCCGACATCCCCGACGACCTGCGAGAACGCCGTCGGCGCTGCCGCCGATGGTGATCGAGGTGCGGGGCGAGGTCTACATGCCGATCTCGGCGTTCGAAGAGCTCAACCGGCGCCAGGCCGAGGCCGGAGAGCGGCTGTTCGTCAATCCGCGGAACTCGGCCGCCGGATCGCTGCGCCAGAAGGACTCGTCGATCACCGCGTCGCGCTCTCTGTCGTTCTGGGCCTACCAGGTGGGCGAGCTCGAGCTAGCGGCGCAGACCGCAGCCGCCGGGCGCGAGGCCGACGGCGCGCCCGGCGACCTGGCCCCCACCCATTCGGGCACGTTGGCCTGGCTGGACCGGGCCGGGTTCCCGGTCAATCCGGAACGGCAGCTGGTCCACGGCCTCGACGAGGCCCTGGCCTTCTGCCGCCGGTGGGAGGAGCACCGTCACGAGCTCGACTACGAGATCGACGGCGTGGTGGTCAAGGTCGACGACCTGGCCCTGCAGCGACAGCTCGGCGCCACCTCCCGCGCTCCTCGGTGGGCCATCGCCTACAAGTTTCCGCCGGAGGAGCGGACCACCCAGCTGCAACGCATCGAGGTCTCCATCGGCCGAACCGGCAAGGCCACGCCGTTCGCGGTGCTGGAGCCGGTGTTCGTCGGAGGCTCCACGGTCTCGTTGGCCACCCTCCACAACGAGGACCAGGTGCGGGCAAAGGACGTGCGGCCCGGGGACACGGTGGTGGTGCGCAAGGCGGGCGACGTGATCCCCGAGGTGGTCGGGCCGGTGCTCGGCTCCGCCAACCGCCGGCGTCGACCGCGGTGGAAGTTCCCGACCGTGTGCCCCAGCTGTGGCGCACCACTGGTGCGGCTCCCGGGCGAGAGCGACACCTTCTGCACCAATCTCGACTGTCCGGCCAGCAGCGGGTGCAGCGCATCGCCCACTTCGCCTCGCGTTCGGCCATGGACATCGAAGGGCTCGGCGAGCAGCGGGTACAGCTGCTGGTCGATCGCCAACTGCTCGACGACGTGGCCGACCTGTACTCGTTCACCGCCGAGACCTTCGACGGCGTGGAGGGATTCGCCGAGCTGTCCATCGCCAACCTGCTCGCCGCCATCGACGAGTCGCGGGGCCGCCCGCTGCATCGGGTGCTGATCGGCCTGGGCATCCGCCACCTCGGCCAGGTCGGCTCCATCGCCCTGGCCCGGGCGCTTGCCGAGCATCGACGCGATCGTGTCGGCCGACGAGGAGAGCCTGGCGGCGGTCGACGGGGTCGGCCCGGTCATCGCCGCCAGCGTGGTCCGCTGGTTCGCCTCGGATGTCAACCGCTCGGTGGTCGAGCGGCTGCGGTCGTCCGGGGTCAACCTGGTCGAGCCGGGCGGCGGCCCGGCGGGAGCGACCGGCGCTCTCGCACAGACCCTGGTGGGAAAGTCGGTGGTGGTCTCGGGCACCCTCGAGGGCTTCACCCGTGAGGAGGCCGAAGCGGCCATCCTGGCCCGTGGCGGCAAGTCGCCGGGCTCGGTGTCCAAGAAGACCTTTGCCCTGGTGGTCGGCGATTCCCCGGGCGCCTCCAAGATGGACAAGGCAGAGCAACTCGGAGTTGCAATTATCGACGGGGACGGCTTCAAAGCCCTGCTCGAGAGCGGTGAACTGGCCGCACCTTGATTTGGTTTTTACTGCCCGGTAAGGTGCCGAAGTACCGAGCAACGGCACGGGCACGGGGAACGGCAAAGTGCTCCGTGTCGAGGTGAGGTGGAGTGGCGCCGGTTGCATGGGCGTTTACACAGGGGGGAACCTGTGTGTTGGGCCGTATTGTGTGCGCGTGCACCGCATCCGGCGTGTTGGCCATGTTGGGGGCACCCGTCGCCCGACTCACCTCCGTGGAGACACGGGAGAAAAGGAGCCCAGATGATCCGCAAACTGCTTTTGATCGCCGCCGCAGTGGCCATGCCTGTCGGCATCATCACCGCCACGGCGTCCACCGCTTCGGCGAAGAGCGTCGAGGACATGACCGGCGCCCCGGCCACCGCGTCGTGCAACCACCAGTGGTGGGTTGATTGACCTTCAAGCACGCCCCTCGGCCTTGCTGCGTGGGAGCTACGCGTTCCCGACCAAGAACAAGGGGAACGAGGATCATAGTCACAGGCGTCACCTTGAGCTGCACCTCCTCGGCCGTCCCCCAGGGGGCGTTCACCGGCACCTTGTCCGGGAAGATCAAGACCACCAATCGTCGGCTGACACCCCCACGGAGGAGTACTCCTGCACCGTCGCTGTCCGGAGTCGACTCCAGGTACCGGGCGCGACCCTGAGCCGGTACCTTGAAGATCAAGTGGGCAGCGCCCGCCGGTGTGAAGTTCAGTGAGAAGAAGTCAACGGTCATCGTCTACCTCGGTCGCCGGTGGCGCCAATGAAGCCGGCGACGGGACCTTTACCATTCCGGGCGTTCCGGGTACCGGTTCCATCAGTGGCGGGTTCACCGGCACCGACGGGGCGCCTCGAGCACCTCGACGTACCGCGACTGCCGAGACGGAGGCCGACCTTTGCCGCCTGAGTGTCTCACTCGGCCGGCGGCCTAAGTCATCGATTCGCATCTGGGCAGCGGCAACGTCAAGCTTGCAGTAACCGTCGGTCATTGTCCGAGTGATTCGGTAACGCCTACTCGAGGGCGGGGCTCCGGCCCCGCCCTCGAGTGGGCCGCTCGGTAGGCGAGGCGGCCCCTCCGTGCGCTCTCGTCGGAGCCGCCGTCCAGGTTGGTCTCCGGGGGCGGGCGGCCGTTCCTGATCCGGCGGGGGGGATCCCAGGGCTGACCGGCAGGTCTGTACCTACGGAGCGATCGAGCTGGTCAGACGGTCGATTTTGCCTTGGCCGACCGGACCTTGATTTGCACCTTACTGACCGGTAAGGTGCTCAGTACCGAGCGACGGCACGTGCACGGGGGACGGGATCCGCGACTAAGTGCTCCATGTCGACGTGAGGTGAGTGGCGCCAGCTGCATGGGCGTTCACGTAGGGGGGCATCCGGTCCCACGGAGGCCATCTTGTGTGCGCGTGCACCGCATCCGGCGTGATTGCCAATTGCATGTTGGGGGCACCTCGCCCGACTCAGGTCCGTGGAGACACGGGAGAAAAAGGAGCAGCACATATGATTCGCAGAATGGCTTGTGATCGCCGCAGCGATCGCCATACCGGTGTCCACCCTCACTGCGCTGGGAGCGGTTGTGGGAACAAGCGTCGCCGGCGCCAAGACACCCTGTCGTAGCCACCATCAGCTGCCAGCCAGTGGCAACATCGAGTTCGCCACGGCTCCGGTCGGAGGCTCGGGCTTGGCGGATTGAGCGTCAACGGGAACTTTGGTGCGGCAGCAAAGACTGGACACCGACGTCACCACCATCAATTCGACCGGTGCCGGGTGCCAGGCGACCCCCACGATCCAGGACATCACCAACAAGACCACCAAGTGCGACGTCCCGGTGACGCCCACGACGGCTACGATCGACGGTTTTCCGGCCGACCGAGCCGTTTGCGACACCTCCGGGGTGCGCGCCAACGGCCGTTCCTCCGAAGTTCAAGTTGAAGGGCTACTACTACGGCCTGGCCTGGGACTACGCCACCGGCGCGTCGAGCAGTCTCGCCACTGCCCTCAAGAAAGGCATCGACGTCACGGACAATGGGGTCACGTTGACCCTGTTGGTCACGCCCACTTCGGTGACCACGGTCCTTCCGGGTGCCGACAACGCCTGTGGCGCCGGACGCCGGCTTCCAGGTGAGTGGCAACATCAAGAAGGAGGCCGTCGGCGCCGGGCCCCAACTACACCTTCTTGGTCTGCCTGTCGACGGACACCGGATCCGAGCGACCCGGCAGCTTCGTGACCGACATTGCCACGATGGTCCTCTCTCCCTCGTCGAGCCTGAGCACCGCGATCGAGACCGCCACCATCGATCCTTCGTTCAGCGTTCTCGACATCAACGCCGACCTGACCGAGCCGGTCCGGCCCTGCGGGTACGGGCTGACAATCCAGTTCGACGAGGGCGGGGCTTCGGCCCCGCCCTCGTCGCGTGTACCGGTCGGTCGGCGTTGCGGTTCGGCTGGGCCGCCCGCGTCGCTCTCGCACCGCTGTCTCGACCCTCCACCGCT
Organism: uncultured Acidimicrobiaceae bacterium; assembly: GCA_963734395.1. Lineage (GTDB taxonomy): Bacteria > Actinomycetota > Acidimicrobiia > Acidimicrobiales > RAAP-2 > Bog-756. The sequence continues at coordinate 629,094 of CAVTGY010000002.1, forward strand.
CGGCTCCGCCCGCTGGGTAGCCTGGAGCGACGATCATGCCGAGTATCACCGACTCCATCGGCCGTGTCCTCGGCGACCGCTACCGACTGGTTACGGCCCTGGGAACCGGTGCGTCCGCCCACGTCTATCTGGCCGACGACGTCTCCTTGCACCGCCGGGTGGCCATCAAGGTGCTCCATCCGGGTTTGGCCGGCGACAGCTCCTTCCTCCGGCGCTTCCGGTCCGAGGCACATACGGTCGCCGCCCTCAACCATCCCAACATCCTCCAGGTCTTCGACTGGGGCGAAGAGGACGGGCAGCCCTACCTGGTCCTCGAGTACCTGGCCGGAGGCAGCCTCCGCCAGATCTACGACACCGGGGCGCTGCTCTCGCCGGAGCAGGCGGTGCAGGTGGGTCTCCAGGCCGCGGCCGGCCTCGAGTACGCGCACCGCCGCGGGCTCGTACACCGGGACATCAAGCCGGCCAATCTTCTCTTCGACGCCGACCGGCGGCTGCGCATCGCCGACTTCGGCCTGGCCCGTGCCCTGGCCGAGGCGTCGTGGACCGAGCCGGACGGAGCCATCCTGGGTACCGCCCGGTACTCGGCGCCCGAGCAGGTCGAAGGGTGGGTGCTCGACGGGAAGGCCGATGTCTACGCGTTGGCGCTGGTCCTCTACGAGGGGGTCTGCGGTGAGCCGGCGTTCATCGGCGACACCACGGTGGCCACCCTGATGGCCCGGGTGGGAACGCTCCTCCCCGAGCACGAGGCCCTGGGCCGCCTCAACGACGTGCTGGTGTGGGCGGCCGCTCCCGATCCGGCGGAGCGATACGACGCCGCCGAGCTCGCCCTGCGCCTGCGGGCGATCGAGCTGGCCCTTCCCCGACCCGCCCCGCTGCCGATCGTGGTCGAGGAGACGCCGGCCGGCGACGACCGGACCACGGTCGAACGCCGGCCCGTGGCCGGAACGGGTCGACGACGCCATCAACCTCACCGAGTTGGGCGCGCCGACTCCGGACAGGGTACCGCGGACAGGCGGCCCGACCGACGGATCGACACCACCGACCACCCGCCGTCGTCGGTGGAGGGTGGCAGCTGATCGGCGTGGTGGCCGCCGCCCTGGTGGCCGCCGGTGTGGGTCTGGCCGTCAAGGACCAGGTCTTCACGCCCAGCCATCCGGTGCCCCTGGTGGTGGGGAAGTCGGTGGTCGGACGCCCGACGGGCGGTCACCGCCGACAAGTTCACCCTGCATGCCACCGGACACCGCACCAGCCTGATCCTGGGTGCCGGGCTCATCCTCAGCCAGCGACCGGTGGCCCGCGACCGGCGGGCGCCACGGTGAGCGCCAAGGAGGGCTCGACCATCGACGTGGTGGTCTCGTCGGGTCCGCCGTTGGTCGCCATCCCCGACCTGACCTCGTTCACCAGTTGCAACCAGGCGGTCCAGGCGCTCGAGGCGGTCCATCTGGTCGGCGTGTGCCCGGCCTCGTCGGCGCGGTACAGCCCGACGGTGGTGGCCGGGGCGGTCATCGGTACCTCGCCGGCCGGCACCGCGCCGTACCGACTCGACGGTGGTCATCGTCACCTCGAAGGGCCATGCGCCGGTGGCGGTTCCCTCGGTCACCGGAAGCGGGTCCACCTACGCCACGGCGTCCGCCGCTCTCACCGCGGCCGGCCTCACCCCGGCCGAGAACAAGACCTACAGCGCCGACCGTCCCGACCGGCCAGGTCATCGGCACCACACCGGCCGGCGGCGGGCCGGTGCCCTTCGGCTCGACGGTGACCGTCGACGTCTCCCTGGGCCCGCAGCCGGTGACCATCCCCGACGAAGTGGGCAACTCGGTGGCCACCGCCACCACCGCCCTGGAGGCCCTCGGCCTACACGTGGCCGGCCCCTACGGACCCCCCGGCTCGACCACGGTGCTCTCGACCGACCCGGCGGCGGGAGCCGCGGTGCAGCCGGGCACCACGGTCAACCTGTACACGTTGTGAGACGACCGGGTCACCCGGTTGTGAGCTGTGCGAGGCGGCTCGGATCACCGAGTGGTTCCACGAGGACGACCTGTGCTGGGTGGCCGCCTGTGAGATATGCGACGTGCCCATGGTGGTGTGGAAGAGCCACGGGAACCAGCCCGAAGAGCACGAGGTCGACCACATGCTCGCCGAGCTGGCCAAGGTGGCCGACGCGCAGCTGGGTGTCGACGGGTGGTCGTTCGACCGGGTGATGCGACAGATCCCCGACCACTTCCACGCCCACGCCCGCGACCCCGAACTGGTGGTTCCGGCGCTTCGGTCGCCGATGAGGCCGGGGTGAACCGGGTGATCGAAACCGGCTCGTGATCAAGTACCTGGGATCAAAGCGCCGCCTGGTGCCGGCGCTGACCCTGCTGGCCCAGGCGTCCGGAGCCCGTACCGGACTCGATCTCTTCTCGGGGACCACCCGGGTCGCCCAGGCCTGGAAGGCGCCTGGGGATGTCGGTGACCGCGGTGGACAGCACCCGGTTCGCCCATGTGCTGGCCCGCTGCTACGTGGCCACCGACCCCGGGTCCGACCCCGGCCTCCCCGGACGGGTGGCTGCCGCGGTCGACCGGCTCAACCGCCTGGAGGGGAAGCCCGGGTACGTGACCGCCACCTTCTGTGAGGCGGCGCGTTACTTCCGACCCGAGAACGGGGCCCGGATCGACGCGGTGCGGGAGGCCATCGAGCGCCGCTACGCGGGTACCGACCTGTGGCCGGTGCTGGTGACCAGCTTGCTGGAAGCCGCCGACCGGGTCGACTCGACCACCGGTCTGCAGATGGCCTATCTCAAGCAGTGGGCACCCCGGGCCCTCCAACCGCTCACCCTCCGGGTGCCCGAGATGATCGCCGGGCCGGGCCGGGCCGTGTTGGGCGATGCACTGCAGCTCGCCGGATCCGACCAGCTCGGCCAGGTGGACCTCGCCTACCTGGACCCGCCCTACAACCAGCACCGGTACGACGCCAACTACCACGTGTGGGAGACCATCGTGGCCTGGGACGCCCCGAGCTCCTACGGCGTGGCCTGCAAACGCGACGAGCTTCGTGACCCGACCCGGCGGAGCGCGTTCAACGGCCGGCGGACCATGCCGGCCGCCCTGGCCCAGGTGGTGGCCAACGTGCGGGCCGAGGTGGTCATTCTCTCCTACAACAACGAATCGTGGCTGAGCTTCGACGAGATGCACGACGATGAGCTCGGTCCGCGGCCACGTGGAGGTGCTGGCCTTCGATTCGGCCCGGTACGTCGGCGCCAGGATCGGCATCCACGATCCGGCCGGGCGAAAGGTCGGCCGACGTCTCCCACCTGCGCAACACCGAGTACCTGGTGGTGGCCGGCGACCGGACCCGGGTGCGTGACATGGTCGGCGCCGTGGTCGATGCCGGATTGGGCGCCGTGGTCAACGCCCCGGTCCGCCTGCACCGACGATCGGAAAGGGGCGCTTCACCGGTTTGACCGGGCTGTGGCGCCCTGCCAACGTTGGCGAACAGCGCTATGGATGTCCACCCGCTGTGGATGGCCGCGCCGACGCCGCATCACAGACCGGGGGAGAGGCCGTATGGGAGCACTGGATGGACGTACCGCGATCATCACCGGGGCCGGGCGGGGCATCGGGCGCGAGCACGCCCTGCTCTTCGCGGCCGAAGGGGCCAACCTGGTGGTCAACGACCTCGGTGGCGCGGTCGACGGCTCCGGCGACGACCGGTCCGCCGCCCAGCAGGTGGTCGACGAGATCAACGCCGCCGGCGGACGGGCGGTGGCCAACGCCGACGACGTCACCGACTGGGACGGCGGAAAGCGGCTGGTCGACACGGCCATCGAGGCGTTCGGGGATCTGCACGTCCTGGTCAACAACGCCGGAATCCTGCGGGACCGGGTGCTGGTCAACATGTCCGAGGCCGACTGGGACTCGGTCATCCAGGTGCATCTGAAAGGCCACTTCGTACCCACCCGCCACGCCGCCGCCTACTGGCGTGAGCAGTCCAAGGCGGGGCGGGAGGTCAAGGCCTCGGTGGTCAACACCTCGTCCACCTCCGGGTCTGCTCGGCAACCCGGGCCAGTCCAACTACGGCGCGGCCAAGGCCGGCATCGCCGCCTTCACCACCATCGCCGCCGACGAGCTGATCCGCTACGGGGTGCGGGTGAACGCCATCGCCCCGGCCGCCCGCACCCGGATGACCGAGCAGACACCGGGGTTGTCCGACATCGTCGCCGCCCCGGCTGGACGCCTCGGTGTTCGACAGTTGGGATCCCGGCCAACGTCTCGCCACTGGTCGCCTATCTGGCCACCGAGCAGTGCCCGTCCACCGGCAAGGTCTACTTCGTGCAGGGAGGTCAGATTCGCCTGTTCCGCCCGTGGACGATGAGCGACGACATCTTGGAGAAGAAGGACCGCTGGACGGTGGCGGAGCTCGAGGCGCAGATGTATCCGCTCGTGGGCTGACATGGAGCCGCCGGCCGACAGGCCCGGCCGACCGGGGCTGGTGCGGGGGTTCGACACCGGTCAGGTGATCGAGGCCGAGGCCATGCTCGAGCGGCACCGGCGCCGGAGCCGAGGGCGGGATCGTCGTCCCCTGGCCGGTCCTCTTCCGCCACCGGATCCACCACCGGGTGGCCCGGTCGGAGCGCTACCCGTGGTGGGTGCTGTGGACAGTGCTGGCCGGTCTGCTGTCGGTCAACATCACCTTCACCGTCTTCGTGGTGGCCCTTCCCCAGGTGGCCGAAGAGTTGCACACCTCGGTGTCCACCCTCACCTGGACCTCCACCGGGCCGCTCCTCGCCTTCGGGGTGGCCGCCCCCATCCTGGGCAAGCTCGGCGACCTCCGGGGCTACCGCCGGCTGTACCTGTGGGGGCTGTCGGGGGCGGCGGTCAGCGTGGTGCTCACCGCCTCGGCCCCGACCGCCGGGGTGCTCATCGCTGCCCGCCTGTTGGACGGCGTCCAGGGAGCGGCCACCGGGGCGGCATCGATGGCCCTGGTCCTGCAGGCCTTCTCCCACGGGGACCGGGTCAAGGCCATGGGCTGGTGGGCCCTGGTCGGGGCGGGGGGCCCGGTGCTCGGGGTCACCATCGGCGCGCCGATCATCCAGTACTTCGGGTGGCGGGCCCTGTTCTGGGGGGAGCTGCCCCTGATGGCGGTGGCCGCCGTGCTGGCGGTGGTGGTGCTGCCCTGCCCGGGACGCGCCCGATGGATCCGGCCACCTCGCCGGGGTCGGCGGAGGATCGGGGGACGGGCCCGTGGCGCCAGCTCGACTGGACCGGGTCGCTCACCCTGTCGGCGGCGGTGACCGCCGGCCTGCTGGCACTCAACCTGGCCCCGCAGGAGGGATTCGGCTCGCCGGTGACCTGGGTCCTGTTGGTGGTGAGCGCGCTGTTGGCGGTGATCTTCGTGCTCCACGAGCGGCGGTCCCCCCGTCCGCTCATCCCGCTCCGATACTTCCGGATGCGCAATTTCGTCTTCCCGGTCGGAGCCAGCACCTTTGTCAACTTCTCCTACATGGGTGGGTTCTTCCTCTTTCCCATTCTCATGGAGCGGGTCTACGGCTACAGCGAGACCAAGGCCGGCCTGGTGTCCACCGCCCGGCCGCTCATGTTCTCGCTGGTGGCTCCCGATCGCCGGCTATGCCGCCGTCAAGGTGGGGGAGCGGTTCTCGACGGTCGCCGGCGGTGTCGCCCTGTGTGCCTCGATGCTGGTGTTCACCCAGCTCGGGGCCCAACCATCCCTGGCGGTGATCCTGGTGGCGCTGGCCCTTTCCGGGGTGGGCAACGGTCTGTCCACGCCGTCGACGGCCTCGTCCGCTTCCAACCAGGTTGCCCCCGACGAGCTCGGGGTGATGAGTGCCGCCCAACAGCTGATCACCCAGATCGGCATCGTGGCCGGCATCCAGGTGATGGTCACCATCGAGGCCTCAGGCCACGGTGGGTCCGGTTCCCTCGCATCCTTCCACCGGGCCTACGCGGTGGGCGCCCTCGGGGCCGTGCTCGCCTGTGTGTGTGGTGCGTTCATGCGCAACACCCCGGGGCACGGGCGCGAGCCCGCCGGGGTCAGGATGAGCCGGAAGGGGCCGGCTGCTACTCGGTCATGGCCAGGATGCGGGAGGCGATCTCGGCGGCGACGGGATCGGGAGTCATCGACTGGAGGGCCATCAGTTTGGCGATGTCCCCTTCGACCTTGATCTTGCCCGACATGAACGCCTGCATGCCGGCCTGCGGGTTGCCCTCGACCAGAATGGCCTTGGCCACGTCGTAGTCGAGGGAGACCTTGAGGTCGACCGGGTCGATATGGCCGGTGTCGAGCACCAGCTCGCCCGAACTGGTGTCCACGTGTGCCTCGACGGTGCCCTCGCCGAAGGGCACCTCCCCGATGACCAGGTTCATCCGGATCGACTGCTCGATGGCGCCCTCGACCGTCGAATTCAGCCCGGATGGACCGGGCCTCTGCCAGCCATTCGTCGCTCAGAAACTGGTAGGTGGCCATCGGTGCGTTGCTCCTTGCCCTTCGGGTAGATGTCTGGCGACCACACTAACCGGACGGCCGATCATCGCCCCGGCGGGTGCGACCGGATCGGATGGATCCACCGCCCGACCGACCGCCCGGGGGCGAGACGGGCGCACGCTAGGGTGCGGGGGCCTAACAGTCCGGGATGAAGAGGACCGCATGCCCACGATCGACGAGAATCGGCGCGAGTGGAACGAACGATACGGATGGGAGCTCGGGCGGCGAACCCTGGTCGAAACCGTGGGGTAGTGCCGAGGCCCAGTGGAACCGCTGCATCCATCCGCGTATCGCCGCAATTCCTGCCGGCACCGTTCGATACTGGAGATAGCCCCGGGCTACGGTCGCTGGACCGAGTTCCTGCTCGGGCATTGTGACCAGCTGGTCGGCGTCGACGTGGCCGCCAACTGCACCGAGGCATGCCGCGAACGATTCGCCGACCATCCCCGAGTCAGCTTCGAGACCAATGACGGTCGATCGCTGCCGATGGTGGCCGACGGCTCCGTCGACTTCGCTTTCAGCTTCGACTCGTTGGTGCACGTCGAAGCCGATGCCATCGAGGGGTATCTCACCGAACTGGCTCGGGTGCTCAAGCCCGACGGCGTCGCGTTCATCCATCATTCCAATTTCGGGACCTATCAGCGCTCCACCCGGGCCCTGGCGCCGCTGCAACCGACCCTCGACCGCCTGCCGACGGCGGCGCGGGCCGGTCTCCTGCGCGGCGGGGTCTACAAGGGCGCCCACTGGCGGGCGACCAGCATGACGGCGGCCCGGTTTGCCGAGATGTCGGTCGGGGCGGGGCTCCGTTGCGTGGGCCAGGAGCTGGTCAACTGGGAAGGCGGGATCCTCCTGCTGGACGCCTTCTCGGTGGTGACTCGCCCAGGGATCACCATGGGACGCCGCCAACCGGGTGGTGAGGAATTGGCTGTTTCGGGTCGAGGCGCGCTCGGTGCGGCGAACCCACTCGATCTACGACCCACCGCCGCCCCGACCCGGTCCGGCTCGGCCGGGGTGACGCGCGGGCGCCGGCACCGAGGCGAGTGAGGTCCGCCCGTCGTGACCAGCGGATGCCATTAGCATCCCAAGCCGTGACCACCCCGATCATCAGCGGTGCCGAACCCTGGTTCCATCCAGGCGGGTCCCACGGGGTGCTCGTCCTCCACGGCTTCACCGGCAACCCCCAGTCGATGCGTCCGCTGGCCGAGGCGGTGGCCGCCGCCGGCTTCACCGTCGACCTGCCCCTGCTCCCCGGGCACGGCACCGCCGTCGACGAGATGGTGCCCACCCGGTGGGACGACTGGTCGGGCGGGGCCGAGGCCGCCTATCAGGCCCTGGCCACCCGATGCGACAAGGTGGCGGTCGCCGGGCTGTCCATGGGGGGGACCCTGACCTGCTGGTTGGCCGAGCGACATCCCGAGATCGCCGGCATCGCCGTCATCAACCCGATGGTCGATCCACCCACCGCCGAGTTCACCGACGGAATCCGGAGCCTCCTCGAGGCGGGGACCGAGGTCATCGACGGCATCGGCTCGGACATCGCCAAGGAAGGCGTCGAGGAGGCCGCCTACCCGCAGACACCGCTGGCCGCCGCCCTCTCCCTGTTCGAGGGGGTCGAGGCCGGTCCATCCCCGGCTCGGTGCCATCGGCTGCCCCACCCTCCTGCTCTCCAGCCGCCAGGACCACGTGGTCGACCCGGTGTCCGGCGACGTCCTCGAGCGTTCGATCGGGGGGCCCATCGAGCGGGTCTACCTCGAGCGCAGTTTCCACGTGGCCACGCTCGACTGGGACGCCCCGCTGATCGAGGAGCGGGTGGTGGGGTTCGCCGACCGGGTCCTCGGGCGGCCCGGGCGCGGCGCCGCAGCCTGATGGCGGGGCCCGAACGCCTGACCCGTGCCGAGGTGGCCCACGTGGCCGCGCTGGCCCGGCTGGACCTGACCGAGGACGAGCTCGACCTGTTCACCGGGCAGCTGGCCCAGGTGCTCGACCACGCCGCCGACGTCGCCTCCCTCGACCTGGCCGGGGTGCCCATGACCGCCCACGCCATGGCGGTGACCAATGTGCTCCGTCCCGACGAGGTGCGAACCCTGCCTCGACCGTGATGAGGTGCTGGCCCAGGCGCCCTCGGTCGAGGACCATCGGTTCAGGGTGCCCCGCATCCTGGGCGAAGCCCCGTGAGCTCGCCGCGCCCGGCGGCCGAGCTGGCCGAGGCCGTCCGCTCCGGGTCCCGCGCCGCGGTCGACGTGCTCGATGAGCACCTGGCCGCCATCGAGGCGGTCGAGGGGGAGATCCACGCCTTCAACCTGGTGACCACCGAGCAGGCCCGCGCCCAGGCCGCGGCGGTGGACGCGGCGGTGGCGGCGGGCGAGGACCCGGGGCCGCTGGCCGGAGTGCCCGTCGCCCTCAAGGACAATCTGTGCACCCGGGGGGTACCCACCACCTGTTCGTCGCGCATCCTCGAGGGGTGGCGCCCGCCCTACGACGCCACCGTGGTGACCAGGCTGCGGCGGGCCGGCGCGGTGATGGTCGGGAAGACCAACATGGACGAGTTCGCCATGGGCTCCTCCACCGAGGGCTCGGCCTTCGGTCCCACCCGCAATCCCCACGACACCAGCCGGGTGCCGGGTGGATCGTCGGGGGGATCGGCCGCCGCGGTGGCCGCCGGATTCGCACCCCTGGCCCTCGGCTCGGACACCGGGGGGTCGATCCGCCAGCCGGCCGCCCTGTGCGGGGTGGTGGGCATGAAGCCCACCTACGGCACCGTGTCCCGCTACGGCCTGGTGGCCTTCGCCAGCTCGCTCGACCAGATCGGGCCCCTGGCCACCACGGTGGCCGACGCCGCCCTGCTCTTCGACGTGATCGGCGGCCACGACCCGGCCGACTCCACCTCGCTCAACCGCCCGACCCCACGGGTGCTTGTCGGTCCTCGACGACGGCGTGGCCGGGCTGACCGTCGGCGTGCTGACCGAGTTCCTCGACGGGGCCGCTCCCGACGTGATCGCCCGGGTCCGCCAGGCGGCCGAGGCGTGCGCCGCGGCCGGGCGCCCGGGTGGTGGAGGTGTCGGTTCCGGAGGTGGTCCTCGGGCTCTCCGCCTACTACCTGATCGCCCCGGGCGAGGCCTCCTCCAACCTGGCCCGCTACGACGGGGTCCGCTACGGGCTCCGGGTCGACGCCGAGGACACCGTGGCCATGAACACCGCCACCCGCTCCGCCGGGATTCGGGGCCGAGGTCAAGCGCCGGATCATGCTCGGCACCTACGTGCTCTCGGCCGGGTACATGGACGCGTACTACAACCAGGCGCTGCGGGTCCGCACCAGGATCATCGAGGGGTTCGCCACCGCCTACGAGCGCTGCGACGTCCTGCTCGGTCCCACCGCACCGACCACCGCCTTCCCGCTCGGCGCCAAGACCGGCGACCCGCTGACCATGTATCTCTCGGATGTGTGCACCATCCCGTCCAACCTGGCCGGTCACCCGGCCATCAGCGTGCCCTTCGGCACCGGCGACGACGGCCTGCCGGTCGGGGTGCAGCTGCTCGGCCCGGCCCTGTCGGAGAGCACCCTGTTCAAGGTGGCGGCGGTGGTCGAGGCGGCTGCGCCGCCACCCCGCTGCTCCCGCGCCGGCCGGGAGCGATCCGGTCGTGAAGCCGGGGTGGGAGATGGTCATCGGGCTCGAGGTCCACTGCGAGCTCAAGACGGCCACCAAGCTGTTCTGCGGCTGCCCCAACATGTTCGGCGACGAGCCCAACACCAACGTGTGCCCGGTCTGCCTGGGCCTGCCCGGGTCGCTGCCGGTGCTCAACCAGAAGGCGGTCGAGCTGGCCATGGCCATCGGCACCGCCCTCAACTGCGAGATCCGGCCGTCCACCTTCCACCGCAAGAACTACTTCTATCCCGACCAGGCCAAGGACTACCAGATCAGCCAGTACGACGAGCCGATCAACGTGGACGGCCACCTCGACCTCCCCGACGGCACCCGGGTGGGCATCGAGCGCGCCCACATGGAGGAGGACACCGGCAAGACCACCCACGCCGGCGCCTCGGGTCGGATCCACGGCGCCGACTACTCGCTGGTCGACTACAACCGGTCCGGGCGTGCCGCTGGTCGAGATCGTGAGCTGCGCCGGACATGCGCTCCGCCGCCCAGGCCCGGGCCTACGCCACCGAGCTGCGGGCCGTGCTGGTGGCGTCGGGCGCGTCCGACGGCAAGATGGAGGAGGGCTCGATGCGGGTGGACGCCAACGTGTCGGTGCGGCGCTCGGCCGACGATCCCTTCGGCACCCGCTGCGAGATCAAGAACCTCAACTCGGTCCGCTCGCTGGGCCGGGCCATCGAGTACGAGGCGGACCGCCAGATCGCCCTGCATCGAATCGGGCGAAGCGGTCGAGCAGCAGACCCGGCACTGGGACGAGGGCGCCGGCCGCACCGTGACCCTGCGGTCGAAGGAGGACGCCTACGACTACCGGTACTTCCTCGAGCCCGATCTGGTGCCCCTGGTCCCCGACGCCGAGTGGCTCGAGGCGGTGGCCGACACCATGGGCCCGATGCCCGCCGCCCGCCGGGCCCGCCTCGTCGAGCTGCTCGGCGGGCCGATGGCGACGTCACCGAGGCGGCCAGGTCGACCAGGTGGCCACCGTGGTCGACCTCGGTCTGGACGATCTGGTGACTAGCGGCGGTGGCCGCCGGGGTGGCCTCGGGTCTGGCCCTGGCCCGCACGGCCAACGAGGCGGCCACCGACGCCGACGCCGCCCGGCGGCTCGACCCCGACTCCTACGTGGCCCTGTTGACCATGGAGGCCTCGGGAGTCGCTGACCGCCACCCAGGCCAAGGCGGTGCTGGCCGACCTGCTGGCCGCCGGCGGCGGGGACCCGGCGGCCATCGCCGCGGCCAAGGGGTTCGAGGCCATGTCCGAGGACTCCCTGGTCGGCCTGCGGTGGCCGAGGCGGTGGCCGCCCATCCCGACGAGTGGGATCGCTACCGCGAGGGCGAGGACAAGCTGGCCGGGTTCTTCACCGGCGCGGTGATGAAGGCCACCAAGGGCCAGGCCGACGGCAAGGCGGTCGCCGCCGAGTTGCGCCGATTGCGTGCGAGCAGGCTACGGGGCCGACAGCAGGGTCCGGGCGGCGAGGACGTCGAGGCTCGGGGGGCGGCCCGCCGGCGGCCAGATAGGCCGAGGTGGGGGTGAAGCCGATCCGGGTGATGACCACCGGTCGGAGGGGAAGTCGGGATGGGGCGCCAGGGAACGCCACGGGCTGTAGAGCATCCAGACCCCGCTCGAGTCGGCGAAGACCGATGCTTCTCCCGGCCCCTGGCCCTGGTCGTTGGAGCCGAGCAGCGGCAGGGGAGAGATGTCGACGCACGGGCCCGGCGGACCCATGCAGCGCGCCGCGCCGATGGCGTAGGCCGGCTGGTTGAACCAGTTGCCCGAGTAGAAGACCCAGTAGTGTGCCGTCGACCTCGACCATGTCCGGGGCCTCGACGATGGTGCCCTGCCACGGCTCGTCGGGGCCCATAGATCACGGCGGGCCGACCGATCAGGCCCAGGCCGTCGGCGGTCAGCCGCTGCGACCACATCTTGGTCGGCGTGGTTGGCGCCGCCGATGTTCTGGTCGGACTTCCACAGCATCCAGTTGGTGCCGTCGGCGTCGGTGAAGACCCGGGGATCGATCGAACCGCCCTGGTCGACCTGGCAGATGAACGGCGTGCTGGCCGGGGTGAACGGGCCGTCGGGCTGCGGTTCCGATGGCGTCCCCGATGCACTCCATGGCCGGTTTGGTCCCCACCACCATGGCGGTGAAGTAGAGCACGTAGGTCGACCCGAACCGGTGGAGGTCGGGGGCCCAGGTGTACCCGGGGACTGCCCAGCGGGGGAGGGCCGGGAGGGCGTCGGTGACCGGGCTCCAGTCGCCGAAGTCGGTGGCCGAGGCCACCGGCACGTTGACCGGCGGCGATCCGGGCGATCCCGCTGGTGTAGAGGAAGTAGCGGCCGTCGATCACGGTGAGGACGGGATCCGACTGGTCCTGGTCCGAGGGCACCACCACGCCCGGGGCAGCCGGGTCGCGCGGTCACCGGGGGGCGGTCGGCGGTGGTCGATGCCCGGCGGATGCGGTGGCCGCCCGGCTGTCCGTGGTTCGGGCCCGGGCGGCCGAGGCGTGCACGGCGGTGGCCCGTGCGGTGGCACGTCAGTGGCCGGGCCAGCGATCAGCGCCGCCAGCGGCCAGTGCCACGGGCAACCCGACGCCGGGTCACGGCGCTCGCCGCGGCTGTCCGGTGGGGAGATCGGTTGGCCGCTGTGGCTCATCGGCGTGCACGAACTCTCGGTGTGCTGGTCACGGTCGTCGACCGCTACGGTTGATGGGCCGCAACCAGGCTACCGCCGGCGGCACCCGCGCTGGGGATGACCGGTGGACATCCGGCTCCGGAGCTGGGGACAGCGTCAGAAATCTGGCGGAAAAGGTAGGGATTTCGCGTCACGCTCTTGACCCTCGACGGGTCACCGATCACAGTGTCAATTGTTGGAAAGCCGAAGCTCCACCGGAGACCGGAGGCACTCGGAGGAAGGGTACCCAGCACTCCTCCCGAGCAAGGGTCGCAAGGCTCTTCTCGAGGAACGGTGCAGGACTCGACCGCCGAGCGACTCGCAGGATCGGTGAGGCCGTAGGTGACCGACATGGTGGTCCGGTGACGGGTCGGGTGCTCGTACGAGAGCTCCGGTTCGGTGCCTGCTTGCAGAGTCGTCCGACACGGCTCGGCGCGGGTGAGGCCGTGTCCACCGTGAGCGTGGCCCCGAGGAGCTAGGACGGTTTCGGCCGTTCGGTTACTCGGGGCTGCGTCGCGTCCCGGCCACGATCGGGGGTCGGGACGGCACAGGCTCAGCGGTGGTGCGACCGAACCGGTGGCCGAGTGCCGAGCCGGCTCCATCTGACAGGGGTCGTCCTCGTCGTTGCACCGTTCGCATTCGAGCTCGAGGGTGCTGTGGGAGATGGAGAACGGCGCCGGCGATGGTCGCCTTCACCCGCTCCCCGACCGACCTGGGCCTCCTCGAGCGTGGGATGGCCGGTCAGGACCATGTGGGCGGAGAGCACCCGCATCTCGCTGGACAGGCTCCAGACATGGAGGTCGTGGACCTCGCTCACCCCGGGCACCTGGGCCATGACGTCGGTGAGCTCGGCCCAGGTCGACATCGGACGGGGTCGACTCGAGGAGGACGGCGATGCTGGCCCGGAACACCCGCTGCGGCCTGGATGACGATGATCGCCGCCACCACCAGGGCCGACACCGGGTCCAGCCAGGTGGCCGAGGGGACGAAGAGGAGCACCACCGCGGCCACCACCACCGCCAGTGACGCCAGGGCGTCGCCCGACCATGTGCAGGAGGGCCGCCCGCATGTTGAGGTCGTTCGAGCGGTCGCGGAGGACCAGGGCGGCCAACCCGTTGACCACCAGGCCGAGCGACGCCACCACCACCACGATGCCGGCCCGAACGTGCTCGGGATGGCCGAACCGGTGGACGCTGTCGATGACGATCAGCACGGTGACCACGGCGATCAGCGAGGCGTTGGCCAGCGCGGCCAGGATGGTGGCCCGATGGTTGCCGTAGGAGCGTTCGGGACTGGGCGGTCGCAGGGCCAATCGGACCGCCACCAGCGAGAGGACCAGGGCACCCACGTCGGCGAGGTTGTGGCCGGCGTCGGCCATCAGACCGGCGGAGTGGGCGACCAGGCCGAACCCGATCTGGACGACCACCAGGACGGCGGTGAGGGCGAGGCTGATGGCGAGTCTGTGGGTTCTGTCCATCGCAACTCCTGGTCTTCAGGCTACCAACCGGCGCCGGCCGAACCCGGCGCTGAACCCGGCGGAGGGCAGGGCGGCCGGTAGCCTCCGACCATGCGTTTCCTGCCTCACATCGGTTCGGGGCGGGGTGCTGCTCACCCTCATCCTGGTGGTGCTGTTCGTCGATGGTGGCCACCCCTCGACTGTTCATCTGGCCGCCGACCGACCAGCCGGTGAAATCCGACGCGGTGGTGGCACTGGGGGGCGACAAGGGCCAGCTCCGGGAAAGCAAGGCAATCGCACCTGGCTCGAGCCGGCTTCGCTCCGGTGGCGGTGATCTCGCTGGGAGGGGTGAAGGCGGTGTCCTGCCCGCGGCCCGGTCCGTGGGCATCAAGATCATCTGCTTCCGGGCTGATCCCCTCGATACCCGGGGGGAGGCCGAGTACGTCGGCCGACCTGGCGGCCACGCGCCATTGGAAACGAATCATCGTCGTGTCCGAGCGCACCCAGGCCACCCGCGCCCGACTGCTGTTCGAGCGGTGCACGTCGGCGCAGCTGGTGATGGACCCGGTGCAGGATCCCCGGTCGCGGCTCTTCTTCGACGTGGCCTACGAATGGGCGGCGCTGTTCAAGGCGGTGGTGCTCAAGCGCTCCTGCTGACCGGCCACGGTCAGGCCGAGCCGGTCGATCCCAGGGTGGCGATCCCGGCTCGGTCGAGGATGGCGAGCAGCTCGTACTCCGGCTCCAACCTCGCCCGGAGTCGCTCCTCGTTGCTGCTCGGTGAGCGTGCTCCGCTCGGTGGTCACCCGGGCCCGGTGGGGGACCAGCGGCAGCGCCAGGCGGTGTCCGAGCCGGGCCAGGCCGGCGGAGAAGTCCTCGGTGAAGAACACGCTGGAGCATGCACCGATCCGGTCGGCGGCCTCGGACACGTCGAGGCGCTCGGAGAACATGGCCAGCTGGTTCAACAGCCCGTCGACGGGACCCGGTCGAGGAAGGCGTCGAATCCGTCGCTGCGCCACCAGGCGCTCGCGTCGGACACCCGTCCGGGCATGCTCGGGATCGTCGCCGGCCACCAGGTAGTCGAAGTACGGAGTGGACCCGTTCGACCGGATCCCGCAGGATGGTCACGGTGAAGGTCCCGGGCGGCAGGGGCTGGTCGGGCGACCGGCCGATGCGACCGGCCGAAGAAGTAGGCCCCCTCGGCCAGTACCGAGCGATTGTTGGAGGCGAACCTGTAGGCGCCGCTGATCGTCCGTTGCAGGCGCGACGTCGGTGATCCGGCGCCACACCTCCATCGGATCCTCGCCGCCCAGGGCCAGAAAGCTCAGGAACAGGCTGGTGCCGGCGGTCTTGCGCACGTGGTGGCAGTAGACCCGCCGGCTCCCGTCGGGGAGGCTCGAATCCCTCGCGCCATCCGGCGATAGGTCGGATCGGTCCGCATCTGGACCTGGCTGAGCAGCGGCGCTGGCGCCGCGTTGGATGCCGCGGCTGGGCCCGGACCAGGACGCTCCTCCTGGTCCCCGGTCCAGGGCGAGGCTGCCACCCGGCCCCGATGGAGACCCCCCGTCCACAGCTGCGATCCTACCTTCTCCGATACGCTGTCCCGGCTGGCGGCCGATCGAGACTTCACGGGGTAGTGCATTGTCAACCGGTTGGTGGTCGGGCGTGGTCATCGGGTCGGGGCCGCACGGATGAGGACCGACAATGGTGATCGACGGGACGGCCCGGGGGGATCGACTCCGAGGATCCGATGTCCGGTGCGCCGTCTCGACCGGTGAAGCTGGTGGTCTGGGACCTCGACGACACCCTGTGGAGCGGCACGCTCAGCGAAGGGCCGGTCGATCTCGACCCATCCCGCATCGACGTGGTGCGGACCCTCAACCGGCGGGGGATCGTCAACTCGATCTGCTCGAAGAACGACCACGCCGACGCCCGGGCCGCGCTCGAGGAGGCGGACCTGTGGAACGAGTTCGTGTTCGCCCGCATCGACTGGTCGCCCAAGGGCGCACGGGTGGCCCAGATCGTCGAGGACGCGCAGCTGCGGGCCGAGGACGTCCTGTTCATCGACGACCTGGCCCTCAACCGGGAGGAGGTGCGCCAGGCCGTCCCCGGCATCCGGGTGGCCGGCCCGGAGATCATCGACCGGCTGCTCTCCCTGCCCGAGCTGACCGGCAAGGACGACAGCCGGCTGACCCGGTTGCATCAGTACCGGGTGCTGGAGCAGAAGCTGGTCGACCGGGGGGCGCGCCGGGACAGCAACGAGGACGTTCCTGCGCTCGTGTGACATCCGGATCGGTGTGTTCACCGACCCCGAATGCGAGGCGGACCGACTGTTCGAGCTGGTCAACCGCACCAACCAGCTCAACTTCACCAAGCGCCGGCCCGACCGCGAGCGAATTCGACTCGATGCTGGCCGACACCCGCCGTACCACCGGCTACGTACGGGTCCGCGACCGCTACGGGGACTACGGGATCTGCGGGTTCTACTCGCATCGCTCCCGACGGCGGGCCGCTGACCGACTTCCTCTTCTCGTGCCGGGTGCTCAACATGGGTGTCGAGCAGTGGCTGTACGACCACCTGCGCCGGCCCCCGATCGACGTGGTGGGGGAGGTGGCGTCCTCGCTGGACGGATCGGTCGACTGGATCACCCGGGACGACGCCCTGTTCGACGCCGACGTGGCCGGGTCGGAGCGCAACGGCCGGCCGGGGTCCAGCCCCACCGGGTCCTGATGGTCGGAGGTTGCGACCTGTCCACCACCGAGCAGTTCCTCGGCGGCGACATCGTCACGGAGTTCTCCCACACCGGACCGAACGGGCGCCTTCATCTACGTCGGCCATACCGAGACCATCCGCCAGTCGGCCTCCGGGATCTCCGCCGAGGAACGGGATCTGGTGGACCGGATCACCTTCCTCGACCAGCGGCGTCTTCGCCTCGCCGGTGGTGGTCGCCCCGACTACGACGTGCTGGTCTACAGCGTGCTGACCGACTACACCCAGGGGCTCTACCGCCACCGGGACCTGGGCCTGATCGTCCCCTGGCACCAGTTCAACCTGGATGCCACCGACCCGGTCAACTGGCCCTGGCTCGAGCGGAGGTTCGCCCGCGAGGGGATGGACCGGTCGTTCTTCCAGTGGTTCGCCGACGAATTCGAGTGCTTGGGCGGCATCTCGGTCGATCGGTTCCAGGAGAACATTCGCTGGCTGGCCGGGTCCCTGCCCGAGGGGGCGAGGATGATCCTGCTCAACGGGGCCGAGGTGCCCGATGGACAACCCGAACGAGCCGGCCCGCCACCTCCACCACCGGAAGATGAACGCGGCCCTCGACGAGGTGGTCGCCGACCTCCCCAACGCCTCGGTCTGCGACATGCGGACGTTGGTCCTCAGCCAGGACGACCTGATGTCGGACATCCGTCACTACCGGCGCCACGTCTACCTCCGGATGGCCGAGGAGATCCGGTTCATCGCCGATTCGGATCTCACCGTGCAGCCGCAGACACTCGGGGAAGCGGACGTCTCGAGTGGGCCTGGCGATTCGCCGGCCGGCGCAAGGTGCAGGTGCGGCGAACCTGGCGGCGCCTCAACGGCCGACCGGTCGGGCGG
This sequence comes from uncultured Acidimicrobiaceae bacterium, assembly GCA_963734395.1. Lineage (GTDB taxonomy): Bacteria > Actinomycetota > Acidimicrobiia > Acidimicrobiales > RAAP-2 > Bog-756. The sequence goes on from CAVTGY010000002.1 coordinate 646,950, forward strand.
GCCTGATCGACCCCGATGTGCCTCGGACCGGGCGGGCCTAGCTCACCTGTGCCGATTCGGCGAGGATGGGGCCCCGGCGGTTGGCCAGGGCCACCGCCGCCAGTTGCGAGCGGACACCCAGCTTCCGCAGGACAGAGCGGATGTGAGACCGCACGGTGGCCAGCGAGACCACGATCTCGTCGGCGATCTCCTGGGCCGATCCGCCGGTGGTCAGGTAGTAGAGCACCCGGCGTTCGCTGGAGGTCAGCTGGATGAGGGCCTGGAGGTGGGCGGGCAGGCCGCCCCGGTGGCGGCTGATGGTCCGGTCGCTCTCGACCACGCCGGTTCGACTGAGCTCGAGCAGCTCGCCGGGCACGGCATTGACGTCGAACAGCACCGAGTGCTCCTTGCTCGAGGCAGCCGGCCAGCGCGCCGGCGCCGGCGCCGGCGCCGACGGCGAGGACCTCGGACGCCCGACGCGCACGATAGGCCGCGGTCAGCTGGGCTGACGTGCACCAGGTGCTGGAGGACCAGGACGGACTGGCCGTGGTGGGCTCGCCGCCGACCATCAGCACGACCAGATCGAGGGCCATCCCGTCGACGGCGGTGACCAGGTCACCGCCGTGGGATTGGGAAATGGCCCGAGCATTGAACCCGAGGCGTTCGGCCGACGTGCAGGTGGCCAGGGCGGCGAGTCCGGAGGACCCGGCCGCAGCCGGGTCGGGGTCGACCACCAGCACCGCGCCCAGGGGCGTTTGGCGGTCATGCGGGCGGCGGAGGTCGTCCCGGCGGGTTCCGTAGGGGGTACGGAGGATGGAGGAGCGGATGACGGTGCGGTGGCGCCAGGGTGGTAGCGAGCCGGTCCAGGCGTTGCCAGTGCCCGGGGTGATGACCCGGAGCCGGCAACGGCTTCGGTGCGACCTCGACCGATCGGTCCACGGTGATCAAGGTGGTACAGGGGATGGTCCGGTTGTGGCAGGAAACCGCCGAGGGCTGGGGAGCGGACGGTTTCGCCTGACCACCGGGCCGGGCACCGTTGACCCGGAGCGATGCGGTCGGGCTCGACGGTCGGTCTCCGACCAGGCCCTGACCGATGGCCCGGGCCAACCGTTCGCCGAGGAGTCGAGGAGCCACCGCCTGGACATCGGGTCCGAAGGCGATGGCGATGCGTGAGACGCCGTAGGGGCACACCCGATCATTCGAGCGCACCGTCTGCTCGATGGTCTCCAGCGCCTTCCCGAACATGGCGTTCCACGCCGGATCGGTGCCGGCGAGCCGGGTGACTGCCCTGGCCGGAGTCGGCCAAGGGCGTAGATCGACGTGGGCCACCGTCCACCCGCCGGTTGGTGCCGCCGGACCGACTGCCCGCCGCCGTGACTACAGGGATCGTTGTGCCTGCCCACTTCGCTCGTCCTGGCCGTGTCCCTCAACATGGTCCCCCGGTCCACCGCCCGTTCGTCGCAACGGCTACAAGGGCTCAGCCCACGGTGACACCCCTCTCTCGGGCCAAGTTTAGCGGTCCACAGCCGGTCGGCAAGGGGGAGCTCATCATCTTTGGTGAGATCCCGACGATCTTCGAGCTGCGACGCCTCCAGGTCCCGACCGGCGTCGGCGGGGCGCCGACGCTCAGAGGATCCCTGCAACCAGGTGACCGTGGCCCTCAGCCCGTCTTCGAGGCTCACCGGTATCGACGTCGGGGAACAGTTGGCGCAGCCGGGTGGTGTCAGCCTGGGAGTCCCGCACGTCGCCGGCTCGCGGATCGCGGTGGTCGCGGTCCAGCGGACGCCCCAGGATCGATTCCAACCGGGCGATCACCTCGAGGAGCGAGACCCTCGACCCGAAGGCCAGGTTGACCGGTCCGGGATGGGTCACCCGGCGGACGACCGCCTCGGTCAGCACGGCGGTCACGCTCCCCACGTAGGTGAAGTCGCGGGTCTGGAGACCGTCGCCGTGGACGGGGATGGGTTGGTGGCGCAGGGCAGCGGCCACGAATGCCGGCACGACGGCGGCGTAGTCGTGGTCGGGTGGCTGCAGCGGACCGAAGACGTTGAAGAAGCGGAAGGCCAGGACGGGCAGACCGAACGAACGGCCGTAGGCCAAGGCGGCCACTTCGGCGGCCAGTTTGCTGGCCGCGTAGGGACTGACCGGTCGGGTCGCCATGTCCTCCTGCTTGGGCAGGACCGGATTGGCCCCGTACACCGACGAAGACGAGGCCACCACCACCTGGGGCAGGCCGTTCCGCCGAGCCGATTCCAGCACCTCCATGGTCCCGGTGGCGTTGGTCAGGTGGCTGGCCATGGGATCGGCCAGTGAGCGGGGGACCGAGGGCCGGGCGGCGAGGTGGACGACGGCGTCGGCACCGTGGAACACCGCATCGAGGAGGCCGGCATCGAGGATGCTGCCCTCGACCAGGTCGACCCGGTCGGCACCGGAGAGGTTCGGGCGGGCGCCGGTGGACAGGTCGTCGATGGCGACCACCCGGTCGACCTCTGGTCGGGCGGCCAGGATGGCGCACAGGTTGGCACCGATGAACCCGGCCCCTCCGGTGACCACGACTTTCACCGCGGCGCCGGCCTCCCGGCGAGCGGGCCGTCAACGCCGGCGTCGATCCTCATCGACCGGCCGGATCGCTCGAAGCACCGGCGGAGACTACAGCTTTTCGACGTTGGGCCCGTTCAGACGATTCCGTGTGTCGAGGACGTAGGGGGCATGCCTGCCCACCAGGTCGTAGTCGAACGCGTCGTGGTCGGTCACGATGACCACCCCGTGCGCCGCGGCCAGCTCCTCGGCCGTCAGTTCCACCAACGGGTACGGGACCGATTCGCCGGACAGATGGGGGTCGACCACCCGGACCTCCGCCCCGAGGGCGCCCAGAGCCTGGGCGATCACCGTGCCGGGCGCCTCGCGGGCGTCGCCGGTGTTCCGCTTGTAGGCCAGTCCGAGGACCAGTATCCGGGAACCGTTGACCGACCGCCCCATGACGGTTGAAGGCCAACAGCAAGCGCCGGACCACATAGTCGGGCATGTGCTCGTTGATGTCGTTGGCCAACTCGACGAAACGGAACGGCTGGCCGAGCGACCGGCGCACCTTCCACGAGAGGTAGCTCGGGTCGATGGGTAGGCAGTGGCCGCCCACGCCCGGCCCCGGGGTGAAGCGCAGATAGCCGAACGGTTTGGTGGTGGCGGCATCGATGGCCTCCCACACGTCGATGTCCAGCTCGGCGGCGAACATGGCCAATTCGTTGATCAGCGCGATGTTGACGTGGCGAAAGGTGTTCTCGAGCAGTTTGGTGAGCTCGGCCTCCCGGGTTCCGGACACCGGGACCGTGCGGTCGACGATCCGGTCGTAGAAGCGCTGGACCGCCTCCAGGGAGGCGGCGTCGATGCCTGAGACCACCTTCGGGGTGTTCTCCAAGCTCCAGGTGGGATTGCCGGGATCGATTCGCTCCGGGCTGTACCCGAGGTGGAAGTCCCGTCCCGCCACCAGACCCGATCCCTCCTCGAGGATCGGTCCGACCAGTTCTTCGGTGGTGCCGGGGTAGCTGGTCGATTCGAGGATCACCGTGCATCCCCGGCTGCACGTGGCGGCTGACGGTCGTGGTGGCGGCCTCGACGAAGGAGAGATTGGGCACGCCGTCGCTCAGTGGAGTGGGCACGTCGATGACCGCCACGTGGAAACCGGCCAGCTCGCTCGGGGTCGTCGGTGGGCACGAACCTCCCGGATGCCAGCACGGCGGCAAGGCGCTGGTCAGCGATGTCCTCGATATAGGAGTCCCCGGACGAGAGTCGCTTGATCCGATCGCTGTCGAGATCGAACCCGACGACCTCGAACCCGACCTCGGCACCCCGAATGGCGAGCGGCAGCCCGACGTAGCCCTGGCCGACCACGACGAGCCGGGTCGGCTCGTCGTCCGGTGCTCACCCGTGGGCGCCCGACGGTCGGGTCATGCCGGGACCTGCTCGGAGGCCGACGCCGGGGCGGGTTCGGGGCCGGCGTTCGATGCGGCCCCGTCGCCGTTCGGCGTCGCCGCCCGTCCGTTGGTCTCCGGTCCGGTGCCGTTGCCGGCGGTGACACTCTGGTCGGCAGACGGTCGGTGGTTGCCCCAACGTGCCCACCGAGAAGAGCAGCTCCTTGACCGTGTCGGCCTCCCTGCGTGCCTCGGCATCTCGGAGCTTCACCAGTCCATCGGCGAACTCCTCGGCCGGCACCCGGATGGGGATGAGCTGGTTGATGTAGGGATGGTAGGTGGTCAGGACCTCTTCGTCGGGGGTCCGGAGCTCCTCGTCCAGTTTCTCGCCCGTTCGCATGCCGATGATCTCGATGGGGATGTCCACGCCGACTTGGTACCCGGAGAGCCTGATCATCCGTTCGGCCAAATCGAGAATGCGGACCGGCTCTCCCATCTCCAGCATGAAGACCTCGCCGCCGCCGTCGGAAAGCACCGACGATTCCAGCACCAGCTGGACCGCCTCTTCGACGCTCATGAAGAACCGGGTCATGCGCTCGTCGGTGACGGTTACCGGCCCTCCCTTGGCGATCTGACGGGTGAAGGTCGGGATGACGCTCCCTCGACTCCCCAGAACGTTCCCGAAGCGAACCGTGCAGTAGGAAGCGCCACCGGGAGCCCTGGAGAGGACGATCTGCTCGGCGATGCGCTTCGAGGCACCCATCACGCTCGAGGGCCGCACCGCCTTGTCCGATGAGATCTGGACGAACCGCTGCACCCCGACCTGGACGGCCACGTCCACGACGTTGATGGTGCCGAAGACGTTGTTGGTCGCTGCTTCGATCGGGTATTGCTCGAGGACCGGCACGTGCTTGTGGGCGGCGGCGTGGAAGACGATCTCAGGACGGTAGCGGTCGAAGGTCTCGAGCAGTGCTGGGCGATTGGTGATGTCCACCAAGGCCTGCACGCAGGGCACGCCCACCGTCGCCGCGGTGTCGTGGAGATGGGTCTCGTCGTGGTCGAGGAGGACCAGCAGCGACGGGTCGAGCTCGGCCACCTGGCGGCAGATCTCCGATCCGATCGACCCGCCGGCCCCGGTGACCAGGACCCGGCGACCCTCGAGGGACCGCCGAACCGTGGCCAGATCGATCGGAACCGGCTCCCGTCCCAGCAGGTCCTCGATCTGGGGCTCTCGCACCTGGCGAAGCGAGGGCGACGGCCTGGTGCCATCGACCAGATGGCTCACGCCGGGCAGGACCTTCATGGTGAGACCGGCCGTGTTGCAGGCCTGGAGGACCCGCTCGACGGTCTCCGGCGGGGGATGGGGAATGGCCAGCAGGACCTGCTGCAGCGTGTACCGGCTGGCGGCATGGGGGATGTCGTCGATGGAGCCGACCACCGGGACTCCGATCATGGACAGTCCGTGCGACCGGGCGTCGTCGTCGAAGACAGCCACCGGCACCAGCCCGGCCCCGGGGCTTCGCAGCATCTCGCGGATGGCCGCCGCACCGGCGTCATGGCTCCCCACGACGGCCACCCGTAGCCCGACCCGGCGGGTGCCGCGTTGCCAGGCGAACAGCCGAGAGTGGAAGCGCAGGACACCCATGCCCAGGGTGGCGAACATGCACCCGATGGCGATGACGATGATCGGCACGTGCTCCAACTGGTAGCGCCAGCCCAGCGGGGTAGAGGGCCACCAACACGCACACCACCACCGCGGCCGACAGGATCAGTTGGCGGGCCTCCTCGACTCCGGCGTGTCGCCACATTCGGCCGTAGAGCCCGAAGACATGATTGGCGGCCAGGGTGACCACCAGCGCCACCAACAAGAAGACCGCCAGGCGCTGCCAGTAGAGACCAGGTGCCTTGTCGCGGAAATAGGTGACCTGGGCGAGACTGTATCCGGCGACGATGCAGGCGGCGTCGAGGAAGGTGAAGACCAAGCGCGATCGGATCCGGCTGGCCCGTAGCGCGACGTTCCCCTTGGCGGTCTCGCTCGACCTGGGGGCGTCGTCGTGCTGGGGTTCGATGTCGAGGTCTTCCTTCGGATCACACGTGTCCACGCAACAGCCCCCCACTTGGCTAAAAAGTTCCGACCGCTATCCACCCAAGCGATATGGCACTCGAAGCACCTGCATTCGAGCATCTCTGGCGCCCGACCGCCACCCGTCGAACCTGGTCCTTTCCTTTGCCCCCCGCTTACCCGCCCACTGATTGCCCACTCCTCGGCCCTGTCCATCAGGATCGAATTGTCGCTGGCGACACACTGCTCGCCTCCGTCAGGTGAGACAGTCTGTCATGCCGTGCGGCACGCTGCATCCGATCCGGTCCAGCCGGATCACCGGGGGCCGAACATGCCCGACAACCCACTCCTGCGAGACTATCGAGAGCCGGTCCGGCTTCGACCATCCCCAATATTGGGTATCCGGTGGTCACGGTGAGTCCTCACCACACTTCGATCGTGCCTGTTACTCACCCAGGGTGGCGGTATAGAATCACGGGTCTACGTCAGGCAGGGAGCGAGTGTCGGTATGGAGCCAATTGATTACACGGCTGCGCTTCGTCGCAGCTGGCGACTGATTCTGGTGTTTGCCCTCTTGGGCGCGGTCATTGCCGTGCTCGTCCCGATCAGCCAGGCCAAAAAGGTCAAGTCGGCGTTCCCCTATGAGGCCACCGCCTGGTGGGCTCGCCGCCGAACGGGCGGCGGTAGTCCGCTGCGGGCCGGGGTCTCCAGCACCCAGATCCTCTTCTACGCCACCCAGATACACTCACTCGAGGTGTACACGGTTCCGACGCCGGCGTCAACCGTTCCCGCCGAGTGTCGCTCCCACGTACCTGTCGGCGTCGATTGTCTCCGCGGGTGCCGGGATGGGCGTGGTATCCATCAAGAGGAACACCCCGACGTTGGTGGCGCTGACCGGATACGGGCAGACGCCGATAGATGCGATGGACATGGCTGAACAGCTACGCCCATGTCACCGGCGACGTCGTAAGCAAGGGTCTCCAAGCGAATCCGAAGACGGCGAATGCCGGCACCGGCTACACGGTCATCCGTAAGGCGGCAAGCTCGGCGACCGAAGATCAGGGGCGGCAAATCCAACCTGGGCGCCAGCCGGAAGGTTCGCGGTCTGGCGGGACTGGTTGTCGGTGCGGTGGTCGCAGCCAGCTATCGTGCTGCTCCGGGAGCTCCTCGACAAGAGGCTGCGCAGCGCGGCGAGGACCGAGGCCAATTTCGGGTTCCCGGTCGTCGCGGAGATCCCCCTGGTCGTGCCGTCGGACATGGACTTGGAATCCGCAGGGTCATGCCCGCGGTGGACGTGCGACGCGAACCCGAGTCGCCCGGCGCGGAGGCCTACCGGATGCTCCGGATGTCGGTGATCTTCGAAGCACTCGCACCGCTGAGCGAACCCACCGACCCGTTTGCCCTCGGATTCGAGTCCTCGAGCGGCGACGCGCCACTGCGTGCACTTCCCGTGCCAACCGAGGCTCGACCACACGCTTGGGCGATCGCAAGGTGATCCTGGTGGCGTCGGCCGGACCCGAGCCGACCCGACCGCAAGTGGCCGCCAATCTTGCGGCGATCTATGCCGAAGCGGGCGAACGGGTGGTGGTGATCAGCACCGGCGACCTCGGGCCGTTGCCCGGAGCCGACGGACGGCCAATTCACCGGGGAGATCCGGCCCGAGGACATCCAGGCCCGGCTCGAGCCTTCCCGACTCGAGCATGTCTTCCGCCTGGACCTCGGGCACTTCGTCGCCACCAGCGGACAGCTGGTCAACCGGGCGCCGGCCATCTTCGACGCCCTTCGGGAGCTGTGCGATCTGGTGATCGTGGAAGTGCCACCGATCCTGGCGGTGCACCATGCCGAGGCCCTGGCTCGTTCGGTGGACGTCGTCCTGGTGGTGGCCGAGTGCAAATTCACCACGTTCGACGACGCCCGACAGGCAGGCGACCAGCTGCGTCGGATGGGGGCGCCGGTGCTCGGTGTCGTCCTGACCAACATCCGCATCCCCCACAGCGACATACGTCACCTCGGGCTCCCCCGTTCGACGGTCATCGAGCCGGAACCAGATCCCGACGAGGATCAGCACATTCAGGCCATTGAGGTCGGGGTCGGATCGACGTCCGGCACCGATTCACCGACTCGGTCCTGAGGCGACGGCCCGGTCACTCTCCCGTGCTCCTCGCGGCTCAAATCCCCTCGGAGCCGTTCGTGGCGGCCGCTGGTGGCCGTCATCCTGTTCGGACTCGGTCGGTTGATCATCCGCCGGGTCGCCTACGCCGAGGCCAACCCCTGGTTGATCCGCGTCCTGACGATCAGCCTGGTCCTCCACCTGCTGGCGGCGCCCGGACAGATCTTCGTGGTGGACCACTTCTACCACGGCATTGCCGACTGGAACCGCTACGTCCGTCAGGGAGCGTCGCTGTCCGGCCAATTTTCGCCACTTCAACTTCACCACCGCCGGCACGGACGTGCGCCAGCTGGTCAACGACGGCTCGGTGAGCATCGCCGCCGGGATCGTCATGACGCTGGTCGGGGTCAACCAACTGGCGACGTTCCTGGTCATGAGCTGGCTCTCCTTCATCGGCGCCATCTTCTTCTACCGGGCCTTCACCCTGACGTTTCCGGGCGCTGATCATCGCCGCTACGCGTTGATGTTGTTCTTGATGCCCTCGCTGATCTTTTGGACCGCGGACATCAGCAAGGAATCGCTCATGATGCTGGCGCTCGGGATGATCTCCTTCGGGGCCGCCAAATTCCTGGCTCGCAAGCGCGGGGGGCTGGTGCTGGTCGTCGCCCGGGGTGTTCATCGGTGCCTACGTGCGCCCCAACGAGCTCCTGCTGTTCTTGGCCGGCTTCGTGGTCGCCATGATGATCCCCACCGCAGGGGCCCGAAAGATCCTTCAGCGGAATCAAGCGACTGGTCAGTCTGGTATTCCTCGGCGGGACTCCTCTTTCTGGCGGTCAACGTGACGGTCCGCTACCTCCATCACGGATTGAATTCGTCGGCACTCCAGTCGACCAACGCCAACAACGCGGCCAGCCGGTTTCAGCGGCAACATCCCCTACTCGTCCAATTTCGTCGTATTTCCCCCGGGACATCTACGAGGTGCTGTTCAACCCGATGCTCTTCAACGCTCACGGATTCGGTCAGCGGATCGCCGCCCTCGAGAACACGGTGATCGTGGTATTGATCCTGATGTCGCTCCGCAATCTCCGGATGGTGCCCCGGGCCGCATTCGCCCGACCCTACGTAATGCTCTGCGCGGTCTACACGACGATGTTCCTCTATACCTTTGCCGCCCTGGGAAATCTCGGACTGATCGAACGGGAACGGACCATGATGCTCCCGTTCCTGCTGGTCCTCCTGTGCATCCCGCGGACGCCTCGCGGCCGCCCGCCCCGTTACGACTGGGAGCTCAGACGGCGGGCGCGCCTCCACCGACGCAGGCTGGCGGAACGAGCCACGGCAGGAGACCGGGGATCTCGAGGGTGTAACCCCTCGGCGCCGGTGCGGACCGAACCAGCCGGCGGGCCCTGGTCGTCGAATGAGCCGGCGGGTCCTAGTCGTCGAAGGAGTACGACTGAAGGATCTCGTACCTGTCGATCAGCCGCTCGACACCCGCCCGGTCGCTGTCGGTCCACTCGACGGCATCGCGGCTGCGGTTGGTACTGGGCCATACGATTCCTGCACAGGCCTCGAGGTATGCGTCTGCCGGCTCCACCTCGATGAACCGGCACAGGTCGGCGAGGGCGGGACCGGGATGTTCGACGAAGGTCTCGTAACGGAGGTCGACCAGCTCTGACCCGTCGAGCAGCGGTCGAACGACGGCGACCGCCCGGCAGATCTGCTCGTACCACTCCGTGGCACTGGCCCAGCGTCATCTTGTGACGGCGAGCCTCGGTGGCGATGTTGTCGAACGGGTTGCGGGTCACATGGACCACCCGGATCGGAACCCCGACCCGCCTCCGCAGCCGGTCCAAGCAGGCTCGGATCCTTGGCGATCTGGAGGACCGACGACCGGGCCCTCTTGTCGCCCAGCACCCGGAGTCGTTCGACCCGACCTTGGAACTGCCCGGGAACCTCGTACTGGTACCCGGACCACGTTCGATCTGTGGATCCGAACCGCTCGTCTCGCTGGAGTAGGAGCCAGTACAGCTGCGTCGGAGGAACCGGTGTCGCACGAACCGAACGGCATCGAGCTCGTTGGCGATCACCACCTCGGGGTGGGCATTCAACATGCTGGCGACAAGGGTGTGGCCGCTTCGTGCATACCCGATGAAGAAGGAGAAGTGCCTCAGATCCTCGAATCGGGGATTGCTTCTCGCCGCCCCGAGTGCCGAGCCGACGTAGAGCTTGGCCCAATCGCCCTTGGTGCGCGGATCGGCGAGTTCGCCCCAGGCACCCCTGTGCTTGGACGAGATGGTCATCGTTCGGCCCCTGTTCTGCTCATGCAACCGCAAGCTATCGGAGAATCGACCGGTTTCGCTACCCGGCAACTCCGGGCCCGGTCATCGGCCCGCCGACCGCGAGCGGGCACGTGCCAGCAGGGGCTGGAGTGCGGTCGACCACTGTCGGCCACCGAGTCCATGCCGAAATTGTCCAGACAATGCCGGCGGGCCGCCGCACCCATGGTGGATCGCAGCTCAGGATCATCGAGCAGTTTTGCGGTGGAGGCCACCAAACTCTCCATGTCGTCCACGTCGACGATGAAACCGGTCTCTCGGTCCTTGACGATTGTGCGGACGCCGGGCACGTCGGTGGCGACCACCGGAAGACCGGACAGTCCGGCTTCGATCAGGACCCCGGGCATGCCCTCCCCGGGCGGAAGGCTGGTGAACACCAGGACATCCGCCTGCCTCGAGGAGGTCGGGGACGTCGGACCGGCCACCGAGGAGCTCGACCTGCGCGTCGCCTGCCGGCCGCGCCAGGTCCTGGCGGAGTGGGCCGTCACCGATCATCGCCGCGCTGAACGGCACATGCCCACCCCGCAGTCTCGAGACTGCGTCGATGAATCGGTGGGGTCGCTTCCCGTCGACCAGGGCGCCGACGAAGATCAACCGGGGGAGCGAGGATCGGAGCCGTTCCGGCCCGGGCCGAAACACGTCGGTGTCACGGCCGTTGGGGACGAAGACGACCCGGTGTTCGGGCACTCCGAATCGCTCGATGCACTCCGAACGGACCTCCTCGCCCACCGCGACGACCAGATCCGGCCGGGCGAGCAGGAATCGCCAGATGCGTTGCTGAACCGGCCGATCTGACCCCGAGTAGATTCCGATGGCGTTGTAGACCAGGGGTCGGCGGCGACCGATCATCGCCGGCCACAGGTACTTGAGCGGCTCGCTTCCGTGCGCGACGACCACCGCTGGATCCAGTTCGATCAGCCGGGAGCGGAGCCGGAGCACCAGGCGCGGGTCGAGCCCTACCCCGGGAGTGGTTCCGCCCGGATGGTCGAGGGACCAGTCAACAGCGACGGCAGACGATCCACCGAACAGGCTGAGCAATCGATCGGCGCGAACGCCGGGACGGTCGAGGTGGTCGGCCACGGCCCGAGCCTCCCGCTGCGCCCCGCGGGCCAGCTGGGAGGGAATGACGTGCAGCACCATCGGCACGGTGCTCGGACGTCTGCTCCACCGTCATCGGAGAGTACGGCGATCGATCAAATGGAGCCCCCTGCCGATACCGGTCGAATCGAGCATCAGACGATACCAGCCCGATCGGACAGCACCCTTCGGTACCATGATCCGACGCCACGACTCCAGCGGGCCGCTCCGCACGGGTCCTGTCCCACACCCTGTGGAGGCCGACGCGAGGATGTCCATGAGAACATTGGTGATAGCCGGTGACTACCCGTGGCCGACGGACACCGGAACCCGACTGCGTCTCTCGATGATCCTGCGGGGCCTCCTTCGGATGCGGCCCGATCGAGTTGCTGTCGGTGATCTCGAAGTTCCGCACCGACTTCGGCGACCCAGAGGAAGCGGCGGGACTGGACAAGGTGAGTAGGTTCGGTCTGGACAATCGGATCCCGTCCGGCCTGCGGCCTGCTCCCCACCTTGTACCGGCCGTCGATGCCGCTCGGAATGCCCTGGCGGGATCGTCCCAAGGTCACCGAGAGCGGCGAGCGGCTTCATGTCCGGCCGCTACGACCTGGTCTGGTTCTTCGGCATGCGTGAGTGGGTACTCACCGGCGAGGCCGTCGACCGCTCCGACGGTGATCGATCTGGACGATCTGGAGGATCAGAAGATCCTGGCCCGACTGTCAGTGCCCCGACCTCGGCGCCGGATCCGGTGGCCCGACGCTCGTCAGCTCGGAGCGACGACTCGTTTCGCAAGAGGAGGTCCGTCGTTGGCAGAGACTGCAGCGGAAGGCCAGCAGGGCCGGTGTGACGACGGTGGTGTGCAGTGAGAGTCGACGCCCGCCGGGTGACGGCCAGCGGGGTGAAGCAGGGTGTCGGTCATTCCCAATGGGTACGTCGCGGTCAGCGATCCGGTCGGACGGGAGCGGTCGGATCACCGCCGACCGTGCTGTTCCAGGGTCTCCTCGTGTACCCCCCCAACGCCGACGCGGCACAGTGGCTGGCGGTCGAAGTCGGACCCGCGCTCCGTTCCCTGGATCCTGCCGTCCAGATCCGATTGGTGGGGGATCACCGCCCGGATCTGGACTTCCTGGATGATCCGCCCTCGGTCACGCTGACCGGAAGGGTCGCCGGCGATTGACCAGCGAGCTGGCCCGAGCCGACGTGGTGGTGGTCCCGCTTGCGATACGGGAGTGGCACCCGCCTCAAGATCCTCGAGGCCTTTGCCCACGGGATCCCGGTGGTGTCGACGCCGCTCGGTGCCGAGGGCCTCGACGTGGTGGACGGCGTTCACCTGCTCCTCGCCGAGACCGCTCCCGGATTCGCCGCAGCCTGCAGCCGTCTGCTCGACCGAGCCCAAACTCCGACGGGAGATCGTGGCCAATGCCCGTGCACATTTCCTCGAACGGTTCCAGTCCAGCGTCATCGAGACCGACATCGGACGCCTGGCCCGTGGGGTGGCAGATGGATCGCTCCGGTAGTCGAAGATCACGAGGACATCATTCGCCTCTCGACGGGGATTCCTTCTCGGCCGGCGGGCCGTCGGCAGTTCGGACGCGAGCAGGGAGCGGTACAGCTGCTCGATCTCGGCCCCGGCCCGGGCCACGTCGAACCGCGCGCTGTCGTTGGCGGCACGTTGCCCCAGGGCGGCGCGGAGCTCGGGTTCTGACGCCAGCCGCTCGAGCGCGTCCGCCAGCGCTGTCGGGTCGACCCGGGGGAACGATCAGCCCGTTGACTCCGTCGGTGATGACCTGTGGTACCCCCCGACCGAGGTGGCCACGATGGTGGCCCCCACGCTGGTCGCCTCCATCAAGACCACCGGCAGACCTTCTTGATGTGAGGGGAGGATGATGATGTCGGCCGCCGTCATCAGCTCCAGCGCGTCCTCGCGGTGGCCGAGGAAGCAGAATCGAGCTCCCAGATCGAGTGCCCGGTGCGCGGCAGTCAGCTGTTGGAGCAGGGCACCGTCGCCGGCGGCGGCGAAGGTGATCGGCAGACGGCGCTCAACGATCAGGGCCGCGCACTCGAGAAGCACGTCGTATCCCTTTTCGGAACGGAGGTTGGCCACGGTGACCGCCAACAGGTTGCCGTCGGGCACCTGCAGTTCGTCGCGTACCGATTTGCGGATCTCGCCGCGCCTGGTGACCAATTCGCGGGACGGTGAGAGATCTACCCCGTGCACCACCACCCTGGCATGCCGCCTGACCGGGCCGGGAAGCGCGTCATGTGCAGCCTGTGAAACGGCGATCACCTGAGCATCGCGCTGGATGGTGGCTCGATTGAGCCACTTCACCCCCGGAGACACTTTGTTCCACAGACTGTGTTCGGTGTAGAGGGTGATCGGCCGTCGTGCTTTGGGGATCGAGAGCACCACCGGCCGGCCGACCGCTGCGCTGTAGGGCAGATGGAAGTGGACGATGTCGAAATGACTGCTCGACAGGAGATCGGCGAAACCGTGCCAACCAGCGGATGTCCAGGTTGCGGGTGGCTCCGAGTCGATGCACGGGGATCCCCTGGGATTCGAGCGCTCCCACCAGCGCATCCTCGGAGTCGAGTATGAACGCCACCTCGTAGTCGAAAGCACTTGCCGTCACCGGTGGTGGCCAGGTCCACCAGCAGGCGCTCCGCACCGCCATGACCCAGGCTCTTGGTCACCAGGAGCACACGAATGCGGGGATTTGATCCCGAAGGGTGGTGGTCGCCCGGTTCCGGCACAGGTGAATGGTAGCGGTGAGGCGTTGAGGGGCTGTGGCTCAGAACGGAAAATCTGCGGTAACGTTGCTGGCTGGTATCGGCTGCGCGACCGACCCGGGTCCGGGCAAGAGAGGGTGCAAATTTCAGTGTCTGCACTGGCGACGACTACGTTTGGTGAAACCCTGGTGGAGACCGACGTCTCCACCATTCCGGCCGAGCCGCCTCCCGAGATCGTCTACAAGCATCGGGTCAAGTACATCCAGGCGGTCAAGAACCTGTTCGAGCATCGCGAGATCATCTACACGCTTGCCGAGCGGGACTTTCGCGCCCAGTACAAGCAGGCGGTCCTCGGAATCCTGTGGGCCGTCATCAGCCCGGTCTTGACCCTGATCGTCTTCGTCGTGGTGTTCTCAAGAGTGAAGATCGTTCAGGGAGCGAGGGTCTTCCCTACCCGCTCTACGCGTTCGTCGGGCTCCTCTGCTGGAACTTCTTCTACCACTGCACTCGGCAATGGTGGGAGCTCGCTTCTCAACAACAAAGCGCTGTTGGCCAAGACGCAATTCCCGCGTGGAGTGCTTTCCGCTGGAGATCGATGGGCGTCCAGTGCCTGAACACGATGATTTCCTGGATCCCACTCACCATGCTTGTTCGTCATCTTCGGGCGAGCCCCGAAGACTGGCAACCCTGTGGGTCCCGATGTACATGATCATCGAGATGGCCTTTGCCGTCGGGGTCGCCCTTTTCATATCCAGCATCGTCATCCAGATGCGCGATCTCGTGCAGATACTGCCCCTGCTCACCACGCTCGGACTGTTCATCACCCCGGTCATCTGGCCGTTCTCCGAAATCCCGACCCACTTTCACGTCACTGGTGGGACACTTTGTCCACAAGGCCATCGTCGGAGGCCACCACGTGGTCCACGCGCACTGGGTGGGAGGGTTCTACATCAACCTGCAGATGGTCTACGGCTTCTTCAACCCACTCGGCCCGGTGATCAGCGGGGCGCGGGAGACCATGCTGCTCGGTCACGCCCCCAGCTGGAACCTGGCCGGCATCGCCGCCCTTGGGGCATTCCTCTACGTGGTCATCGGCTATCGCATCTTCAAGCGACTGGAGGAGCACTTTGCCGACATTGCCTAATGGGACGATCGAGGTCGAGAACGTCTGGAAGAAGTTCCGCGCCGACAAGACCGTCCCGAAGTTCTACGACCAGTTGAAGCGGATGCAAGACGGCGATCGTTGAGCACAATCGGCATGAGTACCGGTGGGTGCTGAAGGACGTCACCTTCGACGTACCACCGGGCGGGACCCTGGGTCTGATCGGGATCAATGGCTCGGGAAAGACGACGTTGCTCAAGATCATCAGCCAGGTGACCTTCCAGTCGGCAGGCAGGTGCGTCGTCCAGGGCAGGATCGGAGCTTTGCTGAGTGTCACCAGCGGGATCCACCCGGAACTGACCGGAAGAGAGAACATCTACCTCTATGGAGCAGTCATGGGGATGCCCCGCCAGACCATCAAGAACTCGATTCGACGAGATCGTGGAGTTCGCCGGACTGACCGATGCAGTGAATCGTCAGGTCAAGTTCTACTCATTGGGAATGCAGATGCGCCTCGGATTCTCGATTGCCGCGTTCACCGAGCCCGACGTTCTCCTGGTCGACGAAGTGCTGTCGGTGGGAGATGCAAACTTCCAGCAGAAATGTCTCAAGCGAATCGGGGAGATCGTCAGGTCGGGGACCACTCTGCTCTACGTGTCCCATGACCTGGCCTCGGTGGAGGCGACCTGTGAGAAGGCCGTGTGGTTGGCGGACGCAATACCCCAGGCCAGCGGCCCGATGCGAGAGGTCGTCGGTAAGTACCGAGCGGCGGTCGAACAGAACGCCGCCCTTACCACCTCCTCTGCCGACGGCATCGTGGAGGTCCTCAAGGTGGAGATCGAATCCGCCGACGGCGGTCAGCCCTGTTCGGAAAAGGACCTCTGTGTGCGGCTGGAGCTCCGCTCGCCCGAAGCACTCGAGGCCAACTTCTTCCTCGGGGTGTCGCAGGGAAGTGCGTTCCCCATGTTCATCGTTCGCTACAGCGGCTCGTTCCCGGCCGGTGACTTCGAGGTGAAGTGCCGAATGCACAATCTTCCGGCCTCCAAGGGCCGCTATTCCCTGTGGCCCGCGATGTCCGGCCACCTCGGTGGAAAGGGTAAGCCACTGCTCCCATGGAGGCCGGTGATGTCGTTCGATGTGATGGGCCCCGACGCATACAAGCTTCCCGAAGGGGTCATGGTCCTGTCCAACATCTATGTGGGCGCGGACTGGGAGATCAACTGAGGTATGACCGAATTGGGTCGAACCTGGTTGAGAGCCGACCCGGCTAGGGGAAGAAGACCCGCTCGGTGAGAGAGCCCCACAGCCGACCGGTCCGCATGCCGGCGCCGCGGGCCCACTGGTTGCGCCGGCCTCCTGCATCGACCAGCAACGGCAGGTGCACAAGCAGCCAGACCCACGATGACGCCGCGCCGGCCAGGTTCCGACGGGCACCTGCGGGACGGTGCTTTCGGTAGAGGACTGCACCGCCGCGGCCGAAGGCGTACGCCTGGCGGAACACCTCCCAGAAGCCTGTCCGATCCCGCTTGGCCACCACCGCACCCTCGTCGATGGCGAAGCGGTACCCATCGATCTGGAGCCGCCAGCACAGATCGATGTCCTCCCCGGTCAACAACACCTCGGAAAAACCATCCACCGAATCGAACGCCTGCCGGCGAACGGCGAGGTTGGCCCCCAGCCCTGCCGGCAGGAAGGGAAACTGCGACATGGTTGCCGGCGCGGGAGGTGCCTCGGGGAGACCGTTGAGCGACCAGAAATCGAAGATGCCGGCGATCACGTCGGCTGTTTCCAAAGCACTGGCGCAACTGGCCAACCAGCCAGGTCGGACCACATCATCGGCGTCGCAGAAGACAAGGAGGTCACCGAGTGCCTCCCTGGCCCCGGCATTGCGGGCCGCCGGCGCCCCGCGAACCGCCGAGGCATCGATCCATCGAATCTGCTCGTGCTTCTCGGACCACGCCGCAGCCGCCACCCGGCTCTGGTCGGTGGATCCGTTGTCGGCCACGACCACTTCCCACTCCTGGTCGAACGTCCTGGTCGACCAGGGCCTGGAGTTGCGTCTCCAGCCAGGGCATGGCGTTACGTACCGGGATGACCACGCTGATCACCGCCGAAACCACCTGATGAACTGCACCTGGGGGAGGGGCCTGCATCTGGCCCGCGTCTGCTGCTCACCCCGGTACCTCCTGGCGCGACGCCCGTCCGATCGGAGACGACCGTGCGCGGCGCGAGCGCGGCCGCTGCCCTGCTGGCGGTTATCCTAGCTTTGTGAGGGCACGATGACACTCGAGGAAAGTCGGCGTGCGGGGAGCGAAGCGCCGGTTCCTGAAGGGGTGACCGCGGTGGTGCTCACCCACATGAGGCCACGACTCGCCGGTGACGTCACCCGATCGCTGCTGGAGACCGAGGGCCTGCCCGCTGACCGGGTGATCGTTGTGGTCAACGGGACCGGGGGACTCGACGATCCTGCGCTCGAAGCACGGATCAGGATGGTGAGGCTCAGTCGGAACACCGGGCCGGCCGGCGGCTTTCGTGCCGGATTGACCGCGGCATTCGAAGACCCTGCCACCAAATGGGCCTACCTGTGCGAGGACGATGTGGGGCTGTTCGCCTTGCCGACGCCCCGGGTGGCCGACCTTCTCGAGGCAGATCGACGATCTGGGATCCGATGGTCCACCGGTCGGTGCCGTGGTGGCCTACGGGCGCCGGTTCGTGGGGCGTGGTTCGCACACGGTCAACGTGGTGCCGGCGGCGGGTTCACCCATTGGCATGAATCCGGTGGATGTCGCCTGTTGGGGTGCCACCCTGATCTCGCGTTCGGTGGTTGACGCCGGTGTGCTCCCCGATCCGTCGTGGTTCTTCGGACTCGAGGACGTGGACTTCTTCTGCCAGGTTCGCCAGGCGGGCTTCGCGGTGCTGGTCGATGAAGCAGCTGCTCGCAGCGTGGCCTTTCACCAGACCGGTGAGGGCAGGGACGAGGCGATTCGTGACCACCGACCGACCGATCGCGATGAGGCGTGGCGCTCGTACTACCACTCCCGCAATTCGTTCGCGGTGGCTCGTCGGCACGGTCGACCGAGCTGGCACGCGTGGCACCTCGCCTTTGCGGTGCGTCAACTGCAGAAAGCCCACGGTCGCGCCCAACGCGCCGCCATCCTCCACGGCTTGTGGGACGGGGCACTGGGGCGGATGGGAGAGAACGTCCGGTACGGTCGCAAGCTGGGCGAGTTCGGTTCCCAACCGGCACAGGACGGGTCGCCATCGACGTCCTAGCCGGCGCTCAGGTGGCGCGACGCTGCCTGCCGTGCTTCCGTCGACCTGATCAGAGGAGTTAGCCGGTGTGCGGCATTGCGGGGCTCTTCGATCCGAGCTTGGTGACTTCCGACGTTGAGCTCCGGCGTCAGGTTGCCGACATGACGGCAACCCTGACTCATCGAGGACCCGATGCCGAAGGCGTCTGGTGTCAGCCCGAGGAGGGGATCTATCTCGGTCATCGACGTCTGTCGGTGATCGACCTGGGACCGGAGGGTAGCCAACCGATGCACTCCCAAGACGGGAGATGGGTGGTCAGCTACAACGGCGAGATCTACAACCACCGGGCGCTGCGCCACCGGCTGTCCGGGGAGGGACTGGCGTTCCGCGGCCAGTCGGACACCGAGGTGCTGGTCGGTGCCATCCAGCAGTGGGGACTGCTCTCCGCCCTGGAGGCCTGCGAAGGGATGTTCGCCGTGGCGGCCTGGGATCGGAACCGGCGTCAGCTCCACCTGGTTCGGGATCGCTTCGGCGAGAAGCCGCTGTACTACGGCTGGATCGGCGAAGCGCTGGCGTTCGGTTCGGAGCTCAAGGCCTTGCGGGTACTGCCGCGGTTCGACTCCGCAATCGATCGCGATGCCGTTGCGCTGTATCTGCGCCACAACTGCGTTCCTGCGCCGCACACCATCTACCGCAACGTCGTCAAACTGTCCCCCGGTCAGCTGGTCACCTTCGATGCCGACAGCCGGCCAGGACGTCTTCCGCCCCCACGGTCCTACTGGTCGGCCGGCCAGGCAATCGAAGAGGCTCGGCGTCGTCCTGTGGATGGGTCCACCGACCAACTCATCGACCAGCTGGAGGCGGTCCTTTCGGACTCGGTGCGAGCACGCATGGTGGCCGACGTGCCGGTCGGCGCGTTCCTCTCGGGAGGAGTCGATTCGAGCCTGGTGGTTGCCCTGATGCAGCGACACCACGGACACCCGGTGCGGACGTTCACCGTGGGATTCGCCGATCGCGCCTTCGACGAGTCTCACGAAGCGGCGGCGATCGCCACCTACCTGGGGACCGATCACACGCCGATGCAGATCAGTGACAACGAAGCGGCCGAGCTCCTGCCCGGGTTGTCTGACATCTGGGACGAACCGTTCGGCGACGTCTCCCAAGTTCCCATGCTGCTGGTCAGTCGGCTGGCCCGGACACGGGTCACCGTCTGTCTGTCGGGGGACGGTGGCGATGAGCTGTTCGCGGGCTACAACCGCCATGCCTGGCTCGACCGTCTCTGGCGACGCACGTCGGGGCTGCCCGGCCCGGTTCGTCGCACGACCGGGTCCGCCCTCGGGCGCCTCCCGCCGGCCTGGGTGGATGGCGTGGCTCGGCTCACCTCCCTCCCGCCGGTCCGCAGGCCGATGAGGCTCCCGTCGTCCAAGGTGGCCAAGCTGGCCAAGGTCTTGTCTGCCTCCGGGCCGGAGGACGCCTACCTCTCCCTGGTGTCCTACTGGCCCGATGCCGAGTCCATGGTCACCGGTGCCGGTCCCAACCGGTCGGTTGCCTCGATGCCCTCGACGTGGCCGGAGCTCGACGGCATCACCGAGCAGATGTTGTGGCTGGATCTGGTCGGCTATCTCCCCGATGACATCCTCACCAAGTTGGATCGGGCCGCCATGTCCACGTCACTGGAGACCCGGGTGCCTTTCCTCGACCGCGCCGTATTCGATTTCGCGTGGCGGCTTCCCTTGTCGATGAAGCTCCACGATGGCAGCACCAAGTGGCTCCTCCGGCAGGTCCTGTACCGGCACGTGCCGAGGGAGCTGGTGGAACGGCCGAAGATGGGGTTCGGATTTCCCATCGGGTCCATGCTCCTCGGCCCGTTGCGACCGTGGGCGGAGGAGCTGTTGGGAGAGCGCCGCCTCGAAGACCAGGGCCTCCTCGATCCCGCGCCGATCCGACGTGCCTGGCAGCAGCACCTGACCGGGCGACGCGACCTGGCCCACGAGTTGTGGGCCGTGCTCGCGCTGCAGGCATGGCTCGATCGCTGGACGCCCGATCTTGGTCGCTAGCGGAATGGATGGGCCGAACAGCCCGCCGCGCCGCGCACCCGGCCCCGAACCTGGGTGCGACTGTCCTGTGTGGAGACCGGTTGTATCCGGGGGCCGTTATAGTCTGGTCCGCTCGGGGCCGGCGAACCCAGGCAGGCGGGATCACGATGGAGCGTGTGTCGTTCGAGTGGGGAGTGGGGTGAGTGGGGTAGCCATGACGACGATGACCGGTTCTGTGCCCGGTGCACCAACTCGTGCCCTCAGGGGTTGCCGGGTGGTGACCACCTCGTCTGACGGCGCGAGTCCTGCTGGCCAACCAGTTGCGAGCGCTCGATGAAGTTGATTGGACCGTGGTCAGCGGTGACCGCTACGACGATCCCCCCGAAGGCGTGGACGTGGAGGTGGTACCGATCCGGAGAGAATTCGCTCTCTCCGATTTCGCTTCGTTGGTGCGTCTGTGGCGCTGCTTCCGGGGGCGTCGATTCGATTTCGTGCAGACCCACACGCCCAAGGCTTCATTTCTCGGACTTCCGGCCGCCAGGCTGGCCGGCGTCCCGGCCATCTATACCATCCACGGCGCCATGTACTTTGCCGACAATGACCGAAAGGCCAACCTTTTGGGCTGGCTGTTCGAGCGATGGTGCTGTGGCTGGGCCAACCGGGTCCTCGTCCAGAGTCGCCAGGACGCGGATGCCCTTCCGGCGGCGCACATCTGCAGACGGGAGAAGGTGACCTACGTCGGGAACGGGATCGCCGTCGATCGCTTCCTGTCGGAAACCGCCCCTGCGCTGGTCTCCTCGAAGCCCATCGTGATGATGGTGAGTCGACTGGTTCGGGAAAAGGGGTGCGCCGACTTTCTGGCCCTGGCCGAAGTCGTTGACCGACCACGCCCACTTCGTCCATGTCGGCCCGTTCGAACACGATCAGACGTGACGCCCTGACCGAGGCGGACGTGGCAGCCGCGGCGGGTTCGGTGGAGTTCATCGGGGCGGTCGATGACGTACGTCCCTATCTGGCCTCGGCCGACCTGGTGGTCCTTCCGTCCTATCGCGAAGGAATCCCACGGGTGGCCATGGAGGCGTCGGCCATGGCCGTCCCGGTGGTGGCCTACGACATCCGAGGAGTCCGCGAGGCCATCAATCCCCAGCTGGGGTTGTTGGTCCGTCGCGGAGATCGCGCCGCGCTCGGTGACCTGGTCGAATCGCTTGCTCAACGATCGCCACCGACGGGTCGAGCTGGGTGCCTTGAGCCGTCAGTGGGTGGTGTCGAGGTTTTCTGAGCAGCTGGTCATCGATCGTCTCCGTGCATATCTACGTCGACATGGCCCAGGATGCGGCATGACCACCAAAGTGTGCATGACCGTCGATGTGGAGGATTTCTACGACGGTATGGCCGAGCTGGGTGAACGGCGATCGCTCGCCCGGTGGAGGCACGCAGTGGTCTCACCGGTCTGTCCTCGCTTCTCGAGGCCAACGGGAGAGGCGGTGGTGACCTTGTTCGTGGTGGGCAACTACGCCGACCGGGTGCAATCCGATCTGGCCGGGCTGATCGACCGAGGGTCACGAGGTCGGATGTCACGGACCGGACCACGGTCACCTTCCGGAAGATCCGAAGACGCTGGTGCAGTGGTTGCGGAGGGGGCGGGAGATGATCGAAGACCTGTTCCAGAGACCGGTGTCGGGCTTCCGGTCACCCCGGTTCGACGTCCCCCGAGTCGCTTGGACTCGCGCAGTATCGCGACACGCTGGCGGAAGCCGGCTTCGACTACGTGTCCGATCGAAGTGTCCTGGGCCCGGAGTCGCCGGTGCGGGAGTTTCCCGTGCTCGCCCGCCGAGGCTTTCCATTGGGAGGAGGCAGCTACCAGCGAATGCTGCCCGCTGCCGCCGTCGAGTGCGGTGGTCGGTACCAGCCCCGAGCCGGTTGTGCTCTACTACCACTCTTATGATTTCGGAGCCACGCTTCCACCCATGAGCTCGATCCGCTCGATCGCACTTGCCAAGCAACTACTGGGCAGGGACCGGGTCGCCGGGCTGTTCTCGCGGCTGCTCCAACGATATGGGAGTGAAGCTTGTGGCCGAATCGCCTAGGGAATTCGAGTCGTACTTCCACCAGCGCGCGGCCCGGTTCGCCGCCTTCTACAAGAGCGAGCCGGTTTCACGCCTCTTGGGCCGGGGTGCACTCTTCGATCGGCTGCGGATCGCAGTCGACACCACGGTGGGGCTGTCGGCGAAGCGAGTCCTCGACGTCGGATGCGGAAGCGGCCCGCTGTTCGCCCCACTGGCCGGCAAGGGTATGGAGGTAACGGGAATCGACCCGGCTGAGGCGATGGTGGCGCTGGCTTCACGGCAGGCCGCGGACTACCCCGGCCTGGTCGAGGTCGAACAACGGAGTTGGCAGCAGATCACCGAGGTTGACGCCTACGACGTTGCCATCGCCCTGGGTGTATTCGACTACGTGGACGAGCCGGCGGACCTGCTCACTCGGATGGGGCGGGCCGCTGCCCATGTCGTCGGCTCGTTCCCGTCGCCCGGCGCCAGGACCACACTCCGGAAGTACCGGTACGGACGGCGCGGTGTATCGGTGCACGGCTATGCCGTGTCGGACTTCGACCGGTTGGCTTCCGAGGCCGATTTGGTGGTGATCGAGCGGACGGCACTGGGCCGCGCCGGTTTCGTGGTCCACTTCGGCCGTCCCGAGCCGCCGGGCCGCACCTGATGGTGGAAGTGGTTGTCGGGGCGAGAACTGCTGTGGCATCCTGACGTGATGCGCCCACCCGCTGTGGCTCGGGCCGCCTTGCACAAACTGCCACCGTCGTTGCGGAGCGAAGTGCTCCATCGGTTCGGCTACTTCGCCCCATGGGAAGACGGGTTCGATCTTCAGCCCCCGGAGGCTCGGGCCGGGAGAGCAAAGCGGTCCGCCCGACTTCGTGGGTGTCGGAGTGCAGAAGGCCGGGACAAGTTGGTGGTACCAGTTGATCATCGACCACCCGGACGTGTTTGCTCGCAACGGCATCCACAAGGAGCGGCACTATTTCTCCCATTTCGGTACGAAGCCCTTCGGGCGGCGGGAGGTGGAGCAATACCATGGATGGTTTCCGCGTCCACCGGGCGCCAAGAGCGGGGAGTGGACGCCCGACTATCTGGGATTTCCGTGGGTTGCACCGCTGCTGGCCGAGGCGGCCCCCGAGGCCCGGCTGTTGGTCCTTCTGCGCGATCCGGTCGAGCGGTTCCGGTCCGGGTTGCACTTCCGGTTGAGTCACGGTGCTCCTGACGACGAGAGCATCGTTGCCGACGCCGTCCGTCAGGGATTCTATGCCCGCTCCCTTCGGGGTTACCTCGACTATTTCCCTCCCGAGCAGCTGTTGGTACTCCAATATGAACGTTGCGCATCGGATCCCGCCGGCCAGTTGAGCGCGACGTACCGATTTCTCGGTTTGTCCGACCACCGGCCGCATCACATCGACCGACAAGTCAACCCGTCGGACGCAAAGCAACCGCTCGACGACGAGGCGATTCTGCGACTGGTCGAACTCTATGCAGCTGATGTGAAGGACCTGGCCACCATGGTCCCTTCGCTCGACCTCTCCTGTTGGCCGCATTTCCGTTCGCTCGTTACGTGATCCGTACCGAAGTAACCGGCGATCGAATGTCGATGTCGATCAGGTTTTGGCCGGAGAGCAACGGCAGTCTGGGTCGAATGGCATTGCGCCTGTCGGCCATGTTGCCTCCCGAACAGTTGAGCCACCTTCGTCGCCGACTGGGTCGGGCCCGCCGTTGGGAGGCGGGTTTCGACCTGACCGCCCCGCCGGCCCCACCTGGGGAGGTGATCGGGCCCCCCGACTTCGTCGGGGTGGGGGTGCCCGACGGGGGCACCCGATGGTGGTCAGCATTGATCGATGACCACCCGGGCGTGAGCGAGCATGATCGACTGGCAACCGACCGGCACTACCTTTCTCACTTTGCCTGCCGATCCTTCGGTGCGGACGAGGTGAAGGGCTACCACGGTTGGTTTCCGCGGCGGCCCGGAACCATCACCGGTGAATGGACCCCCACCTACATCGGCGATCCGTGGGTCCTGCCGTTGCTGCACAAGGCCGCACCTGACGCCCGGATCCTGGTCATGGTACGAGAACCAATCGTCAGGCTGCGGCTCGACCTCGACCGGTCCATCGATCGCCGGCGGGCCAACGCAGGATCACACATGGCCGAATCGATCGATCGGAGCTTCTACGCCAGATCGATGAAGCAGCTGCTCCGATACTTTCCGGCTGATCGAGTCCTG
The DNA here is from genome assembly GCA_963734395.1 of uncultured Acidimicrobiaceae bacterium. Lineage (GTDB taxonomy): Bacteria > Actinomycetota > Acidimicrobiia > Acidimicrobiales > RAAP-2 > Bog-756. Next base: position 671,820 of record CAVTGY010000002.1, read on the forward strand.
GTGCTCCAGTACGAACGCTGCGTCGCCGACCCACTCACTGAATTGGCGGCCACCTATCGCTTTCTCGGCCTCGACGACGAGCATCGCCCGTCGACGGCTGCGCGCCCTCGCCCGTCGGATGAGCTCCCTCCGCTCGATACCGGCACCGAGGAACGATTGATCGAGCTCTACGCCTCGGACGTTGCCGATCTTCAGGCCTTGGTGCCCACCCTCGATCTCTCGTTGTGGCCCAGATTTGACCAAGCGATTCGTCGCCGGGACGGGCGATGACCCGGCACCAGGGCAGCCCCGCCGGGCACGGCGCGGTGATTCCCGGTATGGGCGACCGCACTAGAGTTCTCCCGGCATAGGCAGGCATGAGTGAGGGAGCATTGGTGACCGAGGGGATCCAGAGGACGTTGGCCGGGTCCATCGTGGACCGTCTTCGCTGTCCGACCTGTCGGAGCAAGGTGCGGGTGCTCGAGGACGAGGGCGGTATCGAGTGCCCATCTGGTCATATCCATCGCCTGAGGTCGGGCTACCTCGACTGCTCGGGATCCGCTCCCGTCGGAGGCACGACTGGTCGGACATTCGCCAGTTTCGGATTCGAGTGGAACACCTTCGACGATGTGCGTGACGAGGACCAGGAATTCGCCGAGGTGTACTTTCGTGATCTGGATCTTGCCGGTTTGGCCGGACAGGTCGGCTTGGACGCGGGATGCGGGAAGGGTCGCTACAGCCGTTTTCTTGCCGAACATCTCGGCGCCCTTGTGGCGCTCGACGGCTCCTCGGCGGTCGAGGCGGCCGTCACGCAACCTACGGTTCGTATCCGACAGTTCTGGTGGTCAAGTCCGATCTGCGCGATGCACCGTTCGCTCCTGAGAGCTTCGATTTCATCTGCCAGCTTGGGGGTCCTTCACCACCTGGACGAGCCGCGTCGGGGCTTCGAGCGCCTGGTTGCCCTGTTGGCTCCGACCGGGCGGATGCTGCTCTATCTCTACAGTCGTCCCCAGGACGCCGGGATACGGGGGATGGCCCTGTGGGTGGCCGCCCTCCTCCGCACGGGGACGGTGCGACTGCCTCATCGGTTGCTCAAGTTGCTGAGTGCTCCGATCGCGGTTCGCCCTGTACGTGGCTGTCGTGGCACCCGGGCGGTACGGGGAGAAGCGAGGAGTCGCCCCTCTGTCCGGGTTGCCCATGGCTGCCTACCGCGGAAAATCCCTTCACAGCCTGGTGCTCGACACCTTCGACCGGCTCAGTGCTCCCGTCGAGCACCGCTACGTGTGGGAAGAGCTCGCTCCTTGGTTCGAAGATGCCAACATGGTGGTGGATGCGGCCCGCGACGAGACCGGCTGGTTCATCCTGGCCCGCAAGGCCTGACCGTGCCGGTGGATCGTCAGGGGGCAGATGCGCCTCGACGGATCATGGCGGTCATACTCAGCCATAACGCCCCGGCATCCTTGGCACGATGCCTTCAGGCTGTCCTCGATCAGACCACACCACCGGAGGGTGTCCTGGTGGTCGACAATGCCAGCAGTCCTCCGGCGGTCCTCGCCGCCGCCCGATCGGTATCCAATTCCTGACCGTACCTGGTCCGGTCCGAGACCAACACCGGGCCCGCCGGAGGGTACGCCAGGGCCCTGGCCGAGTTCCTCGAGTCCGACTACCTCCACGCCTGGGTGCTCGACGACGACATGGTGCCCGAGACCACCTGCCTCGAGCGCCTGTGGGCGGCGGCCAAGAAGGATCCTGAGAGGGCTTTTGTCTTCCCGATTTCACAACAGGTCGACGGATCCTATGGGGTCTGGCCGTCGTGGTGCGCATTCGTCGTCTCGCGCCAGATCGTCGACGCGGTTGGGCTACCCATGGAGGAGCTGTTCTGGTGGGCGGAGGACACCGAGTATCTCCAGTGGCGAATCCCCGAGGCAGGGTACCCGCGGCAAGTCGTGCAAGAAGCGGTGGTACATCACGAAGCGGTTCGCCAAGGGGGCGGCTCCCCTTTGTGGAAGTACTACTACGAGTCGCGCAACATGTTGTACGTCCATCTGCATGTCAAGCGCCGAGTCGGTTGGTATCCGCGGAACATGTCGAAGTTTCTGGCCCGGTCGATGATTCGAGAGGGGAACGGAAGGCTCCGGCGGTTGGCGGTCATCGGCCGGGGTCTGTCGGACGGAGCCCGCGGACGGCTCGGACTCCGCTTTCCGGTCGAGCCGATGCAAGAGAGGGCACCTGACGGGTCGCCGGGACGATCGACGTCGTGACCAGAAGCGCTCGGGGCCAGGATTCACTGGCAGTTCGGAGGCGCTTCGCGCGGCGGCTGAGCGGCCAAGGAGTCGAGATCGGTCCCGGCCACGTCCCGTTCCCGGTCCCCGATCGGGTAACGGTCCGTTATATCGACCGCTGGGAGCCGAGTGAGAACAGTTCTCTGTTCCCCGAACTTGGCGAGTCTCCCGGATTCCCTCCCCCTGACATCGTCTCGGATCTCGACATCGACCGGCTTGGCGGGCTCGCGGACGAAAGCCAGGATTTCGTCATTGCCAGTCACGTAATCGAGCATCTGGCCAATCCTCTGGCCATGCTGGTCGACATCCATCGTGTGCTGCGAACCGGCGGCCTGCTCATCCTGCTGGTTCCCGATCGACATCGCACGTTCGACCGCAACCGCCGACCCAACGCCCCTCGCTCACCTGGTGGACGAGTACGACCGTGACGTCCGCGAGGTCGATGACGCACATGTGACGGAGTACTTGAATGCAACCCGCGAGGTCGTCGAGGTGCCGGACGAACCCGGTCGGTTACCTGACGATCTCACGGCCGAGAACATTGCCCTTCACCGGCGCCGATCCGTGCATGCCCACGTCTGGGATACGGATGAGTTCAAGGAGCTCTTGGCGTACGGGGCCGACAAGCTCCAGTTGCACTGGGAGGTGGTCGACACCATGACGTCGGGCGAGCGAGGTAGCTATGGCGACGAGTTCGGCTGGCTTCTCGCACGAGGAGGTCTTCGTACCCACTGGCAGGCTTCCGCTCCTGGCTCGCTTCTCGGACGAGGAGGCACTCATTCCCACTGGTAGGCTTCCGCCGATGGATGCCATGCTCCGGGTGGGCCGCCTGGTGCCTGACGACCCCTCCGTGTCGATCGTGGTGCTGGTCCTCGACGATGTGGACATGGTCGAGGACTGCCTGGAGTCGTTGCGTCGTACGATCGACTCATCGTGGCGAGCCGAGTTCGTGGTGGTCGCCAACGGAACGTCGCTCAGCCGACTGCAGGCTCTCCAACGCCACGAGGACATCGTGCTGGTTCGCAGCGAGACAAATCTCGGCTTCGCCGGAGGCAACAACCTGGGAGCCGGCGTTGCTCGAGCCGACCTGCTCGTCTTTCTGAACGACGACGCGGTCGTTGAGCCCGACTGGCTGGACCAGCTCGTCCTGACTGCTCGGGCCGACCCGCAGATCGGAGCAGTCGGCTCGCGTATCTTGTTCGAGGACGGCAGTCTTCAAGAGGCCGGCGCTGTCATCTGGGGCGACGGACCCACCACCGCAGTCGGCCGCGATCTGCCTCCCGGGAGCCGCGAGTACATGTACGTCCGCGACGCCGACTACGTGTCGGCCAACGGCATGCTGGTCAACCGCGAATCGTGGGAAAAGGTCGGCGGCTTCGCCGACGACTACCACCCCGCCTACTACGAGGACGTCGACTTGTGCATGGCGCTCCGCCGACACGGCCACCGGGTCGTGTACGAGCCTCGGGCCGTGCTGAGGCACCGGGAGGGCGGCAGCTCGACGGCCCGCTACCGGTGGTACCTGATGAGCCGCCAGCGGGAGGTGTTCCGCGCCAAATGGGCCGACGACCTGGTTGGCCGCGAGCCATATCCGATGGTCGACCGGGAGGCGGCCATCGAACGGGCGCTGCACCGTGCCAAGGGCCACCCGCCCCGGGTGCTGTTCCTCGATGATGCCCTTCCCGACCCTGGGCTGGGATCGGGGTTTGCCCGGGCTGCGCTGGCAGTCGAGGAACTGGTTGCCGCCGGCTATGCGGTCACCCTCCGCCCTTTTGACGCCGCGCTCGGCGACCAACGCCATACCCTGGCACGCACCGGCGTGTCTGGACCGGTTGGCCGACCTCGGGGTCGACGTCCGTTACGAGCGGCTCGGCCCCATGCTGGAGCGGCCCGGGGCGACGTTCGACGTCATCTTGTGCTCGACGACCGCGTAGCTACGGAGAAGTAATGCCACATCTGCGCCGTCTCGGGATACAGGCACCGGTCGTCTACGACACCGAGGCCATCTGGCATCGCGGCGTGGAGCGGGAAGCCCGGCTCATCGACGACGCCGATCGGGCCGCCGAATTGCTCTCCCAGGCTGAAGAGATTCGTGCCACCGAGATCGACGCCATTCTGCATGCCGATCATGTGGTGGCCGTCAGCGGGGAAGAGGCGGCGATCATCAGCGAGATGCGGGCGAAGGCCGGCGTGCCGGAACGGGGCGGTGAGTGTGATCGGAGGGGCATCGCAGACCTCATCGCCCGGACCGGCCGGTTGGGAGGAACGGTGCAATCTGCTGTTCCCTGCCGGGTGGCTCGCCGGGGCCAGCTCGCCGAATCTGACCTCGCTGCGGTACTTCGTCGACGCAATCCTGCCCCGGTGGTCGAGGAGGTTCCATGGATCCGAGTGTTGGTCACCGGCGGCAATCCACCGGAAGAGGCGTTGGAATTGGCCGGACCGAACCTCCAGTTCCTCGGGTACGTCCCCGACATGCAGGTTATTCTCAACACGGTCAGGGCGGTGGTGGTACCGACGCTCACCGGAGCGGGCCTCAAGCTCAAGATTGTCGAAGCGATGCTGGCGGGGGTGCCGACGGTGAGCACCACCGTCGGCGCTGAAGGGATCGACACCAGTGCCACCGGGGGCCTGGTGGTGACTGACGATCCAGAGCACTTCGCCCGATCCCTGCTGACGCTGCACGAGGACCGGCGGGCGTGGGCCGCTGAACGAGAGCAGGGTGGAGGCGTTCTGCACCGCCCATGACAGCCAGCCTCAGATCCGGTTGGGCGAGTCTGCTCGACACGGTCATTCACGACGGCCGGCTGCGAGCCGTCCCCGATGAGTACCACCAGTGGCTGCTCGCCACCCAGCCCCGTCCACGGGAGCTCAGCGAGCAGCGAGCCGCATCGGCAGCCGCTGGAACTACCGCCCGACGATCAGCGTCTGTATTCCGGTGTACAACCCGGAGCCCGGTTGGCTGGAGGACGCAGTGGCGTCGGTCAAGACGCAGACCTACAACCAGCTCGAGCTCTGTCTGGCCGACGACTGCTCCTCCGATCCGGCGGTAACCGCTCTGTTGGAGCGCCTGGCGGCCGAGGACCCTCGGGTGCGGACAATGCGGCGGGCGGTCAACGGTGGCATCTCGGCGGCGACCAACGACGCCCTGGCCTTGGCCACCGGGAGAGTTCGTCGCACTTCCTCGACCAGGACGATCTGATTGCGCCGCAGGCGTTTCACCGGGTGGTCGCCCACCTGCAGGATCATCCCGACACCGACCTCTTCTATTGCGACGAGGATCTGCTGTCGCCGGACGGCCGTCGCTGTGAGCCCTTCCTCAAGCCTGGCTGGTCGCCGGAAACGCTGCTTTCGTTCAACTACATCACCCACCTGGTGTTGGCTCGGAGGGAGTTGGTCGCCGAGGTGGGTGGACTGCGTCCCCAGTACGACGGCGCACAGGATCACGATCTGGTGTTGCGGCTCAGCGAGCGCACCGAAGCCATCTGTCACATCGACGATGTCCTCTACACCTGGAGGCAGTCGCCGACATCGACGGCGCTGCATGCGTCGGCCAAGCCAGACGGCCCACGACGCCACCGTGGCGACAGTGGCCGACGCGCTTCGCCGGCGGGGCATTGCCGGTAGCCGTCAGCCGGGGTAGCTTCGGCGGCGGCGTCGTGGTCCGCTACGAGCCGCCGCATCCGGCGCCGACGACGGTGATCGTGACCACCCATGGACCGGTGGACCGTCTCGGAGCTGCCGTCACCGCCCTCGACCGAGTGGTGGGAGGCTCGGTCGACGTGGTGGTGGCGGTAGCCGAAGGGTGCGGTGCCAACCGACGCGCTCCGTCAACTGGAGGGACCGGCTCGCCGGGTGCTCGAAGCTGCCGGGCCAGCCCAAACGGGCTGAACTGATCGCCGCCGCGGCTCGCATCGTCCGGAGCCGATTATCTGGTCACTCTCGACGCCAAGGTGGTGGTCCGCGGCGACGGATTGGCTCGATACCCTGCTGGGATTGTGCGCCTCACCGGGGGTGGGGGCAGTGGGGGTGCGCATTGTCAGCTCGCAGGGTCGGCCGTGGCACGAGGGCATCGCCGTTGGGTCCTTCGGTGCTGCCCGGATCACCTCCGGAGAGGAGGACCTGGTCGCCGTGAGGCTCGGCGCGCTGCTGCGCTCGACTCGCGATGTGTCGGCCGTATCGGGGTTGTGCACGATGGTCGATCGTGTCGCCTGGGACAAGGTGGGCGGGTGGGACCCGTCGGTCACCGACGCATTCGCCGACGTCGATTTCTGTCTGCGCCTGGGTCGGGCCGGATACCGGGTCGTCTACACCCCTGAGGTGTCGGCCACGCTCCTCAGCCCGGTCGTCGATGTCGACTGCATCGAACCGGTGGACTCCGGATCCCTACCTGTCCGCGCATCTCGTCCCCGGCCAGCCGGGTTGGCGACTGGGCAAGGAAGACGTGGCCGGTTCGAATGCCACCGGTCCGAGATCCGCCAGCGACGGGCAATTGATAGACTCACCGTCCATGGAGGGGTCTCCCAACGGCGTTGCCGACTCGGGGTTGTTGCAGGCCCGGGTGGCCGAGCTCGAGCAGGAACTGCGGCTGCGAATGGCAGAGGTGACCCGCCTCCACCGTGAGCTGCGCCACGCTCGCTCCGACGTTGCGGTGAAGGACGAATACATCGCCGTCTTGTCTGTCGAGGCTGACAAACTCCAGAGGATCCGCGAACAGATGGGTCGGGTGCCCTACGGATCGTGGGTCGGCCGGGTGGTCGAAGCACATCTCGGGGTCGGTCCTGATGCCGCGCCGTCGGTGGCCGACCAGGCCCGGTCCACAGCGCAGCGGGCCCGAACCGAGGTCGGTCGGGTGAAGCGTGGGGCCCGGGCCAGGGCCGGGCGACTCAAGCGCAAGATGATGCGCACCGATCTTCCACGGTCCTGACCGAAGTGGCCGCGGACCCGTCCGGCACCGCCGACGATCCCGATGCTGGACCAGCGGTGAGCGACGACCCGGTCGACGAGATCCGCCGGCTGTCGGCGCAGCTTGCGGCCGCTCGGCGCGCGGTGGCCGAACGGGACGATCGAATACAGGAGCTCACCGACCACCTGGGTGAGCTGACCAGCCTGCAGGGTAGTGCCACGCTGGCGGCGGCCGGAGCCGCTCGTCGGCTTGTCAAGCGGCTACTGCCGGCCGGCACCCGACGGACCCGGGCGGTGGCCGTCGTTTTGGGTGTGGCGAGCAGTGCTCGGCGGCAGTGGTCCGGCCCAACCGGCGTCGCCGGCGCACCGAAGTCGGAGGCAACCCGCTATGCGGCCGAACCTGCCGCAGCTGGCCGCCGAGTACCGCCGATGGCGGAAGCAGCACGAACCCGGACCGGACGAGCTCGGCGTTCTCCGACGGACCAACCTGGCCTGGGAACAGCGACCGTTGGTCACGGTGGTGTTGCCGGTTCCCGCACGTCGACGCGGAGTGGCTCGACCAATCGATCGATTCCGTCGAAGCGCAGGTCTACGGCCAGTGGGAGCTGTCGTCGCCATCGATCCCTCCCTCGGGCCCCAGACTGACCGGTGTCGTTGAACGGCACGCTGCCGCCGACGCCCGGATCCGGCTGGTCGATTTCGGCTCAGAGCGCCAGGACAGGACGACGAGACCGCCCCGGCCCAGCGAGCCGCCGCCCAGGCCGATGGCGAGTGGGTGGTGCGCCTCGATGCCGGCGACCTGCTCCGTCCCGATGCGCTGCATCGCCTGGTCGACCACGCTTGCCTCCCACGGCGACGACGACGTCGTCTATGGGGATGAGGACCGACTGTCGTCCGCGGGAGATCGCGAGCAACCGGAGCTCAAACCCGATTGGTCCCCCGACTACCTGCTGTCGAAGGACTACCTGGGCAGTCCCACCGCCATTCGACGTAGCCTCCTCGAGGAGGTGGGCGGGTGGCGCCCCGGCTACGGCGTCGAGGAAGACCACGATCTGCACTTGCGGGCTACCGAGCACGCCCGAGGTGTCGGTCATGTGGCAGCGGTGCTCTCGAGCCGGCGAAAGCGCCTACCGGTCGCAGGCGCTGTGCCGACCAGACTCGACCACCCGGTGACCGATGCACTACGGCGCCGACGGCTGACCGGTCGGGCAGTGGCTCGAACCGATGCCGGCGGCGACGTCTGCTATGACATCCGCTACCAGGTCGAGGGGCGTCCATCGGTCGACATCATCATCCCCACCCGGGACCGGGTGGACCTACTGGATGCGTGCATCACCAGCATCACCGAGCGGTCCACGTACCCGTCGTACCGGATCACCGTCGTCGACAACAACAGTGTGGAGGACGCCACGCTCCGATACCTGGAGCGCGACGATCTGCACGTCGTGCACAGCCCGGGACCCTTCAACTTCTCGCGCATCGTCAACAACGGAGTGCGAGCCAGCCACGGCTGACTACGTCCTGTTGCTCAACAACGACGTCACCGTCCTCACTGATGACTGGATCGAGGCCCTCCTCGAGCTTGGTCAGCAGACAGATGTCGGAGCGGTCGGATGCCGCCTGTTGTTTCCGGACGGATCGGTCCAGCACGAGGGCATCGCCCTGTTGCCCGAATACGTCGCCGCCAACGTCAGCTGGCCGTCTCAGGTGATCCGGAATACATCGGCGGTGACCGCAGCCTGCATGCTGGTCCGCCGGGATGTCTACTGGTCGATCGATGGATTCGATGAGGAGATGGGCGTCGTCTACAACGACGTCGACTTCTGCCTGCGGATGGGGCGCTCCGGCCGGCGGGTGCTCTATACCCCTCACGCCCAGCTCGAGCACGACGAGAGCTCCAGCCGAGGCCGGTTGAATCCAACCGACGACATCGACCTGTTCTTCGACCGGTGGGGCAAACCCGACCAGCTGCATGACCCCTACCTGAGTCCCCACGTGGTTTGGCCGCACCCCCAGAGACTCCGGCTAACGAGGCGTCGTCCCCGGAGGTCGTTGGCTGAGGGGAGTTGCATGCCGGGATCCAGTCGCGGTCCGATCAACCAGGTCTTGACGGCTCTCGAACGCCTTCGGACCCCGTGCCGATCCGGCTGCTTGCCGGGTCTCGACTAAGCTCCAGCGTCACTTCGATCTAGAAAGAGGTCCATCGTGGCAGATTCCGGGGCACTGTCGACGGACGGCAGTGACATCCATGCCTGCTCAATCGTAGCCCGCAACTACTTGCCCCAGGCCCGGGTACTGGCCTCGAGTTGGGCTCGATTCCATCCGGAGGCTCCGCTCGAGTTGCTCATCCTGGACGATGTCGAAGGGGACAGTCGATGACGACGCGGAGCCGTTTGTGGTGGTCCGGCCTGAGGATCTGCCCATCGATGCCGATGGTGTGGCAGGAGATGGCGTTCATCTACGAACTGATGGAGTTGGCGACTGCCATCAAGCCCCAATTGCTCCAGCTTCTGCGTCAGCGCCATGCTGGGTCGGTCGCCTACATTGATCCAGACATTGAGATCTTTGGACCGTTTGGACCAAGCGGCCGCCCTTGCTGCCGACTACGACATCGTACTGACCCCCCACATGCTCGAACCGATGTTCGACGACGGCCGACCTCCGTCTGAACACGAGATTCTGGCATTCGGGTGTGTACAACCTGGGATTCATCTGCGTCGGTGAAGGCAGCGACCACTTCCTCGACTGGTGGGCCCAGCGGCTCAGATACCACGCCGTTGTTGACCCCGGACGCGCTCTGTTCACCGATCAGCGATGGGTCGATTTCGTTCCCGCATACTTCGATTTCGTCGCGTTACGCAATCCTGCCTACAACGTGGCTTACTGGAACCTGCCCGAGCGCACCCTTCACGCAAGAGGACGGACGCTGGTTCGTGGGCGAGGAACCCCTCGTCTTCTTCCACTTCAGCGGCTACGACCCCGATCGTCCTTGGGCGGTCAGCAAGCACCTCGGACCCGATCCACGTGTCCTGTTCAGCGAGCGACCGGACGTGTTCGCGCTTTGCCAGTCCTACGGCGAGCAGCTGCGAGCGGCAGGATTCGAGGCAGAAACCTCCGAGTACGCCTACAATCGACTTCCCACGGGTGCAAGAGTCAACACCCGTATGCGCCGACTCTACCGCATCGGCGCTGCTTCGACCTGTCAGCTTCGACGACCCACCGCCACCGATGCCGTTCACCGAGGAGGGCGCCGGCCGGGTCCTCGATTGGCTGAACAGCTCCGTCAGCGCTGTTCGCCGGCCCGGCTCCGCAAAGCCGTTACCTCGAAGCGATCTGGCAGCAGCGAGATGACCTGAAGTTGGCGTTTCCCCACCTCCACGGCAAGGACTCGGACAACTTCGCAGAATGGCTGCAGACCCGGGGTCGCATCGAGGATGACATCCCACCGGAGATGTTGCCGTCTGCTCGACCGATCAGCGCTCATCCCTGGGCGGAGCCCGGACGGCCTCCGACCGGGGATCACCGTCGCCGGCTACCTCCGGGCCGAGTTGGGTATGGGCGAAGCAGCACGGTCAGCGTTGACTGCCGTGGAGGCCACAGGGATCGAGCACGCCTCTGTTGTCGTGACCCGAACCTACAGCCGCCAGGACCACCCTCACGACCGGCCCGACGGCCCGTACGACCTCGATACGGCGATCGTGGTGGTCAACGCCGACCAGGTGCAGATGTTCCAGGGCGCGGTCGGTGCTGGCTTCTTCGCCGGTCGGAAGACGGTTGGACTTGTGGGCGTGGGAACTCGAAGAGTTCCCCGAGGAGATGCTGTCGTCGGCGTCGTTGTTCGACGAGATCTGGGCCATAAGCCAGTTCTCGGCGGCCTCGCTGAGGGAGCGGATCGACAAGCCGGTCCACGTCTTCCCGCTCGCCGTCGTCCCTCCCAAGTCGTCCCATGATTTCGTGCTGGTTGCGGATTCCGAGCAGTTCGTCTTCCTGTTCATGTTCGATTACCTCAGTGTGTTCGAGCGCAAGAACCCGCTGGCGGTGATCGAGGCCTTCTCGACGGCGTTCTCTCCCGGTGAAGGCCCGGTGCTGGTCATCAAGTCGGTGAACGGCGACTTGAAGCCGCTGGACCGCGAACGAGTTCGGCTGGCTGCAGCCGATCGACCCGACGTCGTGTTCATCGACGACTACGTCACCAACAGCGAGCGAAATGCATTGATGGCGCGGGCGGACGCCTATGTGTCTCTGCACCGTTCCGAAGGATTTGGCTTGACCATGGCGGAGGCGATGATCGTCGGCAAGCCGGTCATCGCCACCGGCTACTCGGGGAATCTCGACTTCATGACCGAGGAAAACAGCTTCCTTGTTCCCTACAAGGTGGGTGCGGTTCCCACGGGCTGTGACCCGTATCCTCCGGGAACACCGTGGGCAGAGCCGGATGTCGACGCCGCTGCCCGGCTGATGCGTCAGGTTGTCGACGAACCTGATGTGGCCGCCCGCAAGGCGGCCATTGCCATCGCCGATATCACCCGCACCCACGGGTTACCGGTGGCCGCCACCTTCGTACGGGAGCGATTCGACGCGCTGGAGGCAGCGGCCCGCCAACCCGAGCGTTGCTCCCGTGATCGAACCCAGCCCCCAGCCGGACACCCGGCACTGGCGCCCTGACGGTGATCCAGCTTCGGCGGATGATCGGCGCGGCGTCGAGGAAGGTGGCCCGGAACCTGGGAGTCCGCCGGATTCCCGGCTAGGCTCTGCAGCCGTGATTGCCGCACTCACCTGGTGGTTCGCCGCACGTCGCCGCGTCTGACCGAGCGGATCCAAGGGGCTAGATTACCTGCATGGGGGCAGTAGTGACTCTACCGACGGCCGAGCCTGCCCCAACTCCACTGGAGCAGCCGGCACCCCGACGGTCCCACTCACCCGACCGGCGGCGGTTCACCATCGCGGTGGTCATCGGGCTGGTGGTGGTCATCATCCCCTATCTGTGGGTCCTGTGGGATCTGTGGAACCCCGGGCCGAGTGGCCTCCGACCGGTACAGCCGGATTTCTTCTACGACTACCAGGCCAGGGCCATGTTCCACGGCCATCTCTACCTGCCCCCCGGATCACTCGGGATCGAAGCGTTCCTTCACGACGGCCAGCAGTTCACCTACTTCGGGATCTTTCCGTCGCTGTTGCGCATGCCGGTCCTATTGGTGACCAACCGCCTGGACGGCAGGCTCACCGCTCCGTCGCTTCTGCTTGCCTGGTTGGTCACCTGCGTGTTCAGCTCGCTTCTCGATCTGGCGGCTGCGGTTGTTGATCCGAGGCCACGCGGTGCTGGGCCGGGCGGAGGCGGCCTCCTACGGGATCTTCATGGCCACCGTCGGCGGCGGCTCGGTGCTGATCTATCTGGCTGCGACCCCCTACGTCTACAACGAGGACTTCGCATGGAGTGTGGCCCTCACCGTCGCCAGTGTCTTCGCCCTGCTCGGTGTGCTGGAACGCCCGTCGTGGGGCCGGGTAGCAGGGGCGGGCGCACTGATCCTGGCCACCAACCTCGACCGGACCCCGACGGGCTGGGGTTGTGTGATCGGTGCGGGGTTGGTCGCCGGATGGTTCGCCCTGGGTCGGGGCGGTGCCGACAATCGGCGTTGGACCGTGCCGATGGTGGGCGTGGCCGTCGTTCCGTTCGCCATCGGTTGCGCAGTCACCTATGCCAAATTCGGCATCCCCATCGGGTTGCCGATGGCCGACCAGGTGTGGGCGGAGGTCAATGCCCACCGTCGCTACTTCCTTGCCGCCAACGGGGGGAAGGCGTTCAGCCCGGCCTTCCTCCCCAGCACCATCGTCGCCTACCTGCAGCCATTCGGCATCCACGTCTCAGGCGTCTTCCCGTTCATCACCACACCGACGGCACCGGCGGCCGCCTACGCCGGTGCCGTCCTCGACCAGACCTATCCGACTGCCAGCATCCCGCCGACCATGCCCCTCCTGTTCCTGTTGAGCTGCTGGGGTGCCGTGTCCGCCTTTCTCCCGCGGCCACCCGGTCGGATGGCCCTTACCCGAATCGTGCTCGTGGCAGCAGCGGCCGGCATTGCCGGCGTTCTGATGTGGGGCTACATCGCCGACCGCTACATGGCCGACTTCATGCCGTTCATGATCCTGGCCGGTGCGATCGGCATGATCGAACTCTGGAGACGCATCCTCAATCGGGGCCGTCGGTGGCATGAGCTCGCCCTCGGTGGGATCACTGTCCTGGCAGCATTCGGTCTCGTGGCCAACATCGGCATCGCCCTCGAACCCACCGCTCAGTTCAACAACAGCCAGCTCACCGCGTTCATACGACGCGCAGCAGTCGCTCAGCGTGCAGTCGCTGGCCTCAACCGTCCACCACGCCGCCACCTGCCCTACTGGGCCCCTGACGGCCAGCTGTACGTAATCGGCGACTGCTCCGGCCTCTACTACTCGACAGGCGACAGCTTCAAGAACGTGCCCGGCCAGCAGCTCATGCACTGGACCTGGGTGCCGGTCGAACAGGACCAAGGCATCGTCCACACCATCGACGTCTCGGTCAATGAGCCGGTGATTCCCCAGCCGGTCCCGATCTTGACCTACGGACCGACCACCTTGTACCTCGAACAGGGTGCCAGCAACACCATCCAGCTCCAGGTGGTGAACGCCGGAGCCAGTTGGATCACCTTCCCACCCCCGATCGGAGCGCAGATCGGGGCGCTCCGCAGCTACCAGTTCCGAGTGATGACCGATCCCAACATGCACGTCATCCAGGCGTGGGAGGCCGGCTCGACCATCCTCACCCACTATCTGGCCGGGCAGCGGGCCTGCTCGACGTGCTGGCCACCCCGCCCACCGTCAGATCTCCGGTCGTCGTGACCGACGCCACCGATCCGGGACGGCACATCGGACTGTGCCGGAGCCTGCTCCGGGGCGCTTGAGCGACCGGTTCGCCATGCTGTCGGACAACCGGGAATGGCTGTCGTATCGACGGGTCCGCACCGGGGCGTCTCGCCTTGAGCGGGCTGATCGAGGTGTGGCGATTCCGTCGGTACCGACGCCTCGATGACGACGCCTGGTGGCAGACGCTCGTCGATTCGATGGAGGGTCGTGCCGCTGTCCCCATGCCGGGGTTCCCCCCCGACCAGATCCAGGCGGACTTCGTCGGTTCATCCAACGAGACGGCGCTGCGCGAGGCGTGGAATTTCTACCTACTGATGACCAACACCCGACGCCGCTACGGGGTCGAGCTCGGTCGCAACACCAACGTGCTTGATTTCGGTTGCGGCTGGGGACGCTTCGCCCGGATGTTCTTGCGCGACGTGCCACCGGACAACCTCTGGTGCGCCGACTCGTGGGACCTGGCACTTGACACCTGCCGACAGACCCGGGTGCCAGGCCATCTGGTCAAGGTGGACCAGCTTCCCCCGTCCTCACTGCCCAGTGACCACTTTCGACACCGCATTCGCATACTCGGTGTTCTCCCATCTCTCGCCAGGTGCGCATCGGGCGTGGGAGGAGGAGTTCGCCCGGATGGTCAGATCCGGGGGCCTGGTGTTCGTCACCACCCAGGCGGTCTGGTTCTTCGACAACTGCCTCTCTCTCCGCGAGCACCCCGAGTACGTGACGTCCGGATGGCACGAGAGCCTGGCCAAGTCGTTCCTCGACCACGACGACTCGGTTCGCCGTTACGAGGCCGGCGAATTCCTCTATTCGGCCACCGGCGGCGGACCCTCCCTCAAGCCCGAGTACTACGGCGAGGCGGTCGTTCCCAGAGACTATTTCGAGCGCGAGTGGGGTGAACATTTCGAACTGATCGACTTCATCGCCGATCGTCCACGTTTCGAGCAGGCCGTCGCCATCCTGCGGCGCCGCTGAGCGGCCACCGCCGGGTCAAGGGCCGGGCAGCCTGCGGGCGGGCGGCTGCCAGACGAGGAGCGGGCTGCCTCGAGCAACCCGCGATAGGGGGAGAGCTCGATCGGCGGAGGAGTCATTGGTGGATGCTGCCCACTCCACGAAGCGGGCGTGTCGATGGTGCCGTCTTCGTGGGTGAACTGAATGTCAGGCGGTGAAGATAGAGGTCGACCAGCACGTCGGTGGCCGCCTCGAGTTCCTGTTCGTCCACATCTGCCGTGGTCAGCGCTGGTCGGATCGCCAGGGTGGCCATCCGCCGGGGCTCCTCGTAGAGCCGGGCGACGCCAGACCCGATCAGCGGCCGATAGGGGATCAGGCGATCGGCGGAAGGATCGTCGGTGGTCAGCGCCCAATACAAGAGACGGCCCGCGTCCAGGGTGGTCCCGTCTTCGTGGGTGAACTGAATGTCAGGTCGGTGAAGATAGAGGTCGACCAGCACGTCGGTGGCCGCCTCGAGTTCCTGTTCGTCCACGCCTGGCGTGGTCAGCGCTGGTCGGATCGCCAGGGTGGCCACCCGCCGGGGCTCCTCGTAGAGCCGGGCGACGGCAGACTCGATCAGCGGCCGATAGGGGCTCAGGCGATCGACGGAAGGATCGTCGGTGGTCAGCGCCCAGTCCAAGAGGCGGCCCGCGTCCAGGGTGATGCCGTCCTTGCGGTTGAACTGAAGGTCAGGTCGGTGAAGATAGAGGTCGACCAACACGTCGGTGGCCGCCTCGAGTTCCTGTTCGTCCACGCCTGGCGTCGTCAGCGCTGGTCGGATCGCCAGGGTGGCCACCCGCCGGGGCTCCTCGTAGAGCCGGTCGACGGCAGACTCGATCAGCGGCCGATAGGGGATCAGGCGATCGGCGGAAGGATCGTCGGTGGTCAGCGCCCACCCCAAGAATCGGGCCGCATCCAGAGTGGCGCCATCCGCTGCGGTGAATTGGATGTCCCTCCGGTCAAGGTAGAGGTCGACCAGCGCGTTGGTGGCCGCTTCGAGCGCGTGTTGGTCGATGTCCGGCAATGACAGCGCTGGGCGGATCGCCAGGATGGCCTCGCGCCGGGCCCGTGCCCTGAGCTGGGACGACGGCAGCGGCTACCACAGGCATGTCGCCGACCGCCCACTCGACGTAGCTCAGGGCATCGAAGGTCCCATCATCGTCGAAGGTGTTCACCAGGTCGCTGCGAGCCAGGTAGAGCTCGGTCAGATCGTCGACGGTATCCGAGAAGAGCGGAAGCTCATTGGCCCATTCATCGGGAAGGGCCAGCTCGACCAGCGCCTGTTGGATCCTGTCGCGAAGCATGCGGACGCGGGCTCGCCGGCCCTGATCTTCCGCCCGCACATGGCTCTCACCCGCCAACAGGCCGATCGACGAGAGGTACTGACCTGACGGCCGCGGCCGCGTCCTCAACCGGCAGGTCTGGTCGGCCGCCAATGGCCTCCTCGTACGACGCAGGCGGTTGGTCGACACCGACAGGCGTCAGTGCCCAGACGAATTGCTCTACGGCCCACTCCGGATTGTACGACTGGGCCAAAACCCGCAGTGCGCCGGACATCGCCTCGGGGAGCTCTTCACTGAGGACTGCTGGATGGTGGGGCGAGAAGATCGTTTCGTAGTCGTCAGTAGCTGCCACCTTCCAGCCACAGCGCTCGAACAGCCGTTCCAGGTTGCCCCGAGTGAAGTACCGGACGGCTCTTTCCCCGAGCCGATCCTCGTCGGGCGGGTCCCAACGGCCGCAGAGAAGCAGCAGGCCGACATCGAAATGGGCGACGTTGGCCACCGATATCACCAGCGGCGGTTTGGCGTGGTCGCAGGCCCAGTTCGACAACGCGGCGAGGAGCCGGTGAGGATCGGGCCATCGCTCGATGACACCCCCGAGGAGGAGAGCACCGAATTCAGCCTCGCCGTCGAGCTGCCGGAGCAGTGCATCCTCGCCCCCATCGGTGTCGGGGACAATCGACCGGAACTGGATTCCGTCCTCCTCCAGTGCCGAGGCCAGACCGGGGACCGGAGTGCCGATGCTCAACACCCGCCGAGGATCGGTGATCACCTCGCGAACCATCCGGAATGCGTTGCCGGCGGCACTGTCGGGGTCGAGCGAGACCCGGGCGCTGGCGGTGGATGACATCGTCTGCCGGTGAGGTGCCAGGTAACTCTCGAGCAGGAGCACCCGCACCCTCGAGTGCTCGACGAGTCGCCTCGAGGTACCCCCGGCCGTAGCGGCGATCGGGTTCGAGATGATTGCCCTCCGCCCACTCGTTCCAGGCGGTCACGAAGATCAGGTTCTCCTCGTCGCGAACATCGGAAACCGATTCGATGGTCCGACGGAGCCACCGACCGTAGGCGTCGGGTGTGCCCCCGCTAAAGATGACCGCCTCACTCTTGCGGCGGGGCGAATTGTCCCAGCCGACCATCACTCCGGGGAACCGCTTCCAAGGCGCCTCCGGTCGGTGGAGCGCGGCTTCCGGGGCGGCCTCGTAGTCGAGGATGAGGTGTTCGCGATAGGCGTCCACCGGCGCGCTGATCCGCTCGGCAACATTGGATGCAAATCCGACGGAGGCGTCGAAGCCCAATCGGGCGGGGATCGTCATCGTTGCGACGACTTTCGACCATGGCCAGGTAGACATCCGGAAAGCCCGCCGCCTGTGATTCCCTGCGCCAGAGGTCGGTGGTGCGCTTGGGATCCGGTAGCAGGTCGGAGCGATAGACCAGCATGAGGGGCCGGCCGTCGATCTTGATGTAGCGCTCGTCCGCAAACGCCCGGACCAGCCATCGGATGTGGGCGAGATCGTCGGCCTCGCTGAAGCGCTGTTCGACGAGAACGTTCCCGCTCTGGGCGTCCCAGTTGCGGGTCCATTCCTCGTTCGCCCAGCAGAGGGCGAACGGAAAGTCGGGGTGGCCCGAGCTGAGCACTTCCTCGAACGGGCGTTCCAGAAGTCGCCGACCGTGGAACCAGTAGTGGTAGTAGACGAATCCATGGATACCGTACTCGACGGGCAAGCGCTGCCTGCTGCTCGCGTACCTCGGGCACCCGCAAGTCGTAGAAACCGAGCTCAGCCGGGCAGATGGGGTTGGTAGTGGCCCGGGAAGAGAGGCTTCGCCCTGACCACATTGGTCCACTCGGTGAAACCCGGCTCCCACCACTCGTCGTTCTCAGGTATCGGATGGAATTGAGGAAGGTAGAAGGCCAGGACCTTGGGACGGTGCGACTCGGTTCCCACCGGTGGGGGAAGGAGCGTCGGACTCGGGCTTCGGTCGTTCGGAATCGGGAATATCGGTGCTCACCGTGCGTCACGCTTTCGGGATCGTCTGGCCGAAAGGGCCCACAGGGGACGGGTCCTGCGCCCACTGGAGGTTAGAGGTGCGGGCTGATCGATGGGGGGTTTTTGCTGGTTGGCGCCTTCGGCCGGCGCTGGGGTCCCTTGCACCGCATCCAACCTGGCGGCTCAAGAGGACGGCGCTCCGGTGCTCTTCGAGGACGGCGCCGACCCACGGTGAGATCGGCGGCAGACCGGAGGCCGGCAGAGACGAGTGGGCCCCTCGCAGCTGACCGAGCCGCTCGACGAGCTCCACCTGGCTGTCGAGGAGCGGTCCTTCGGATTCCGGGCGCTGGTGGCGAAGTGCGTCGGTGACCGCATCGGCTGCTCGCTCGGGGTTCCAGGTGCCGCGCCATGATGCCAGCCACTCCAGTGAATCCAGCCAGTCTCCGAGGGCACGACACAGGTCCGCGGGTTCCTCCAACAATTCTCCATAGGAGGTGACATAGACCGGAGTGCCCTCGAGGACGTCGAGGGCAGTCTTGTTGTAGCTCTCCCACAACGCCGCCCCGAGGGTCCAGTCGAGTCCGTCGCGTTGGTGAAGGGAGTTGGCCACCTCGGTGGGCTGCCCTCCACATCAGTACCGCGGCCAAAGGCTCGAGGGAGCAGGCGCCGCCAGTACGGCAGCAGTAGGCAGGCGCGAGGGTCCTTCCAAACCACCGGTCCATCGTCAGGGAAGGCGCAGCGTGCGGCGCGACAGGCTTCATCGTCGAATGCCTTCAGTTCGGGTCGCTCCTCCCACCCCGAGGGCAACGGAGGAGGAGCATCCCAGTTGCCTTCGAGGAACTCGATCAGGTGTTCGTCGAACCAGACCATCGACGCGCTCTCGAAGTGTTCGGGATTGCTGGGCTCGGGTCCCCATCGATCGCTCGGCTGGGGCAGGGTGAGCCCGAGGCCACCGAGGACGCCGGTCAGCGCCGAGGTTCCGCTGCGGTGCATGCCGATCACCACGATCCAGGGGCCCTTGGGGATCTCCGAAACGAGACTCGGTTGGCTCACCTCTGGCAACGGTTGTGAAACCTTGGAAATGGAAACCCCTTTTCGATCAGGGCCGAGTGCTGGATCGGAGCCGATGCCAACGATGGTCGATGGACGCGGCTCGCGCGAAGTATACCGTTGGGTGTCCTCGCTGGTGCCGTCGCGGGTAAGGGCCGGTGGCCTGAGACGGTGGGTATCTCCGGCGTGGCCGGGAAGTCGGGTCATCCGGTCGGCGTGGCCGATTCGAGCTCTCCCGATTCAGGGCAAGCCGTCACCGGGCGGCCCCCCGGCGTGGCGATGGCCGGCGGTTGCCGGGGCCCCGGCGGGGCCGAGTTGACGCCGCCGACGGCCGGGTGCAACCCCGGGCTCGGCCATCATGATCGGCGGTCCCCCCGAGGGTCGGAACGGGCGGCCACGGTAGGCCGGCCATCGGGCATCTGGCCGTTGGGAGCAGCGCTCGGAGTGAGTCGGCTGGACGCGTTGGCGGGCTCGCTCACCGACAGTCACCGGTTGCCTTCTCCATGCAGTCGAAAGTTGCAGGTAACAGCAGTCTCGGGTACGATTGCATGGCCTGACAGATCACCTTGTCGGAACGGTCACGGATAGTGACGTGAGCGGTCCGGAAACGGGAGATTTGGAGGTAGCGGAACCAGCCCTCGATCGGTTTCAATCGAAACCGATAAGGGGAGGTCGCCAACTAGGGGACTTACATGCACGAGCGAGGTGGCAGAGCCGATCGATGGCTTGCGGTGGTGGCGGTCTCACTCGTCGCGCTCGGTGCCACGGTGATCTTCTCGAGCACCGCGTCGGCGTCGACGCGGGTCAGTTGGTATCCGGTCATCAAATTCTGGAATACCTACGATGTGGTGACGCTTGCCGTTCCCGGCCGATGTCCCGCCGTCGAAGCCCAGCCAACTGTGTGTGGTACCTCGTCGTCAACGAGCCCGACATCCCCGCGCAGACCCTTGTCGGTGAGGCAAGCGGTACCTCGGGAATTCTGCAGGTGCACTACCCCAGCGACTTCTGCGGAGTGATCCAGGCCGATGCCGAAGTCGGACCGAGCTCCACTCCTTTTCATCGTTCGGCCACAAGGATGACGATTCAAACGGTGAGCCCGTGTCCTGATCCGACCACCCCTCCGACCACCGCCGCCACCACGACCACCACCACTACCACGACGACGACCACGCCACGACCCAGCCGGCACAATCGACGTCGCCGACCTCTGCGACTACGACGTCGACCACCCAGGCGGCAGCGGCGGTATCTGCTGCGCGCTTCCTTTCACCGGATCGTCGACCACCACCACCCCGGATCGAGTGGCATGCGATCGCCGACACCGGCCGCCGCCGAGCTCCCCTTCACCGGCACCGATGTCAGGCTCTTGGTGACACTCGGAGTCGGCCTGATCCTGATCGGTCTTTTCATCATCACCACGATCGAGCAGCGACGAAGGACAGTGAGACGCATGGCCCGTGCCGCGCAGACGAGTGCGGTGGGCGAACAGGCGACCCGAGTATCGCAGTGGCTCTTGGGGGAGTAGGAATCGGTCGCTAGCAGGAGAAGCGCCTACCACGCCCTCAGGCGCGCGGTCGAGCCGATCGACCTCGACGATGCGCTCCAGATCGCCTTCGGCGAGCGCCGATCCGCTGGGAAGGCACAGCCCGCGGTCGAACACCGCGGCACAGACCGTTCCTCCGACGGTCGGCACTCCGGCGAACACCGGTTGGAGATGGAAGGGCTTCCACGTCGGACGCGACTCGATGTCGGCCGCCTCGAGGGCCAGTCTGATCTGCTCCCGATCTGCGCCGAACTGCGCCGGATCGACCAGGATGCAGGTGAGCCACCAATTGGGCTCCCCATAGGGGGCGACGGGCATGAACTCGATCCCCGGAAGATCGCGGAAGGCGCTCTGGTAGAAGCCGTTTATCCTCTTGCGCCGCTCGATCCGGCTCTCCAGTCCTCGGAGCTGTGCCCGACCGAGGCGGCGAGCAGATTGCTGAGGCGGTAGTTGTAGCCGATGACCGAGTGTTCGTAGTGGGGGAACGGGTCACGGGCCTGGGTGGCCAAGTAGCGGGCGCGGTCAATCAAGTCTGCCGATTGGCTGGTCAACATTCCCCCACCGCTGGTGGTGATGATCTTGTTGCCGTTGAACGAGAACACGGCCGCGGCGCCGAACGATCCGGCCGGCCGCCCCCGATACGACGCCCCCAACGCCTCGGCGGCGTCGGCCACCAAGGGGATCCCGTATTCGGCGCAAAGAGCGTCGAGCCTGTCGTAGTCGGCACACTGCCCGTAAAGATCGACAGTGATCAGAGCAGCGGGGAGCTTCCCCGTTCGTCGCGCGCCGGGCCAGTTCTGTGGCCACCAGATCGGGGTCGATCGTCCAGGTCGACGGCGAACAGTCGATCAAGACCGGGTTGGCCCCGATGTAGACCACCGCCGCCGCGCTGGCCACGAAGGTGAAGGAGGGGACCAGGACGTCGTCTCCCGGGCCGACCCCGACCAGCATGAGTGCCAGATGGAGCGCGGCAGTCCCGCTGGACAGGGCGACGGCATGGCCGACGCCGACCCGCTCGGCGAGCTCGCGTTCGAAGGCGTCGATGTCGGGTCCGGCCGGAGCGATCCAGTTCGAGTCGAATGCCTCCAGCAGCATCCTCCGCTCCTCGTCACCCACCTCCGGCGGAGACAGGTAGATGCGGTTCACCTTCGTGCCTCCTGGTCGGGATGAAGGGCTCCAGTAGCCGCTGCCGCCACTATCAGAAGAGCTGCGGCGACAATGTCCAAACCGACGGATGCCTTCATCGACTGCTGATGCACCGCCACAACGACGCCCGCGGCCAACAATGCCTCCATGCCGATGTAGGCGAGGCTCGCTGAGGTCGGTGGCCAGCCCCGGGCTACGAGCCGATCGTAGGGATGGCCACGATCGCCGGCGGTCAAGGATCGGTGGCTTCGGGCCCGACGGACCACGGCGCAGGTGACCTCGGCCACCGGCACCGCCACCAGGGCCAGGGCGGCGACGCCGACATGTTCGGGTACGCCCGGTCGCCACGACTCGACCAACAGCACCGTCAACGTGGCGCCGAGTAGATAGGAACCGCCGTCACCCAGGTACACCCGTGCAGGCGGCCGGTTGTAGACGAGGAAACCGGCGAGGGCGGCGGCTAGGGCGATGGCCATCTGTCGTGCCGTTCCGTGGAGAATGAGGGCGAATCCTATCCCGGCGACCGCGGTCACCCCGGCGGCCAGCAGGTCGAGGCCGTCGATCAGGTTGACCCCGTTGATCACCACCACGGTGACCGCGATGATCGAGATGACGGCGAGGCCGCCGGGCAGGTGGACCGGGCAGGTGACCACCACGACGGCACCGACGGCGATCTGTCCGACCAGTCGGGACAGGGCAGAAAGCTCGAATCGATCGTCGGCGACGCCAAGGCCGAGCGCGGCGACCATCGGAGCGATCAACATCGGGTGTCCCACGGCAATGCCGACGACCAGGCCGGCGAACACGGCCACCCCACCCAGGTAGGGGACAGGTCGGCTCTGGGGCTTGAGGGGCCCGGGGCGGTCGACGATGCCCAATCGAGTGGCCATCACGATGACCAGGGGAGTCAGGCACAAGGTCACCAGGAAGGCGACGACGCCTATTGCCGGTCCGGTCAACCTGGGCCCGCGTCCGAAGTCGGACCGGTTGGCGGCCGGTCCCACTGCATGAGGAGTGACTCGCTGCCCGGATGGAGCTCGAAGCGTTCAGCGGTGACGAAACCAGCATGTTGGTAAAGCGCTATGGCACCACCGTTGTCCGCTCCTACCACCACGTGAGCGGCGTCGCATCCCCGGCCGACGACCTCGTCGAGAAAGGACGCCACCAGCATTCGACCGGCGCCTCGCCCTTGCCGGCCGGGGTCGACGGCCACGGCGAGGAGCTCGCCGCCTCGGCCTACTCCGGCTCCGCCGGACGATCCGTGTCTCAGGGTCTCCAGTACCCGGCGCCAATTCTTGATCATCGGACCGGCGGCGCCGGCAGCGGCCTTGAGCCGTCGTGCCAGAGGAAGCTCTTGTACAGGCCGGACACGTCGGTGGAGCCGGCAATGAACCCGGCGGGTTCGCCATCGCACTCGGCGATGATCAGGAAGGAGTGTGTGGACGTGCAGATCCTCTTGGTACAGGTGCTTCAGAGAAGTGGGGACCCAGCAACGAGAGGAATCCCCCGGATATCTGAGAGGCGTGGAGGGCGGCATGCGACGCCGGCGTCGGCCGCGGTTCCGGCACGGATGACAATCACCGAGGAAGGGTGCCGACCCGCAGACTTCCAACCGATCGTCGATCCGCCGGATCGGCACGGTCAGGCTCGGTGGGTGACACCGGGTGTCCTCTCCTGTTCGGCCCCATCGCCGTCTCCCACGACCTCACTCGACAGGCACAGGCGACTCACTGCGTGCCATAACACCTGGTGGAAGAGTCTAGGTCCTGTCCGTATCAGTCGGGGTCATGCGGTAGATTGTGATGTTATGGATCGGGGATCGGAGCGGGGCGGGTTGGGTCAGTACCAGATGTCCCACCTCCAAAATATCGAATCGCAGTCGATTCACATCATCCGGGAGGTGGCGGCGGAGTTCGAGCGGCCGGTGTTGCTCTTCTCCGGCGGCAAGGACTCGGTGGTCATGCTGAGACTGGCCCAGAAGGCCTTCTGGCCTGGTCGGATACCGTTTCCGGTGATGCACATCGACACTGGTCACAACTTTCCCGAAGTGATCGAGTTCCGCGACCGCTTCGTCGGGGCCATCGGTGCCACGTTGGTGGTGGCCTCGGTTCAGGAGTCGATCGACGCCGGTCGGGTGACTGAAGAGACAGGCCCCGATCCGTCTCGCAACCGCCTCCAAACCCGGACACTCCTCGACGCGATCAGCCGAGCACAAGTTCGATGCCGTTTTCGGCGGTGCCCGCCGGGATGAGGAGAAGGCCCGGGCCAAGGAGCGGGTGTTCTCCTTCCGCGACGAGTTCGGGCAATGGGACCCGAAGAACCAGCGGCCGGAGTTGTGGTCGTTGTTCAACGGGCGCCACCGGTCAGGCGAGCACATTCGGGTCTTTCCGCTGTCGGACTGGACCGAGCTGGACATCTGGCAGTTCGTGGCCGAGGACAAGATCGATCTTCCGTCGATCTACTACTCGCACCGGCGCCAAGTATTCCGCCGTGACGGCATGCTGCTCGCGGTCGGCCCCCATGTGAACCCTCGTGCAGACGAAGAGATCTTCGAGGCCACGGTGCGGTACCGAACGGTGGGGGACATGACGTGCACCGGTGCGGTGGAGTCGGCCGCCACATCCGCCGAAGACATCGTCATCGAGGTGGCGGCCTCCCGTCTGACCGAACGAGGCGCGACCCGGGCAGACGACCGGGTCAGCGAGGCCGCCATGGAGGATCGAAAGCGGGAGGGCTACTTCTGATGGAGCTCTTGCGCCTGGCCACCGCCGGATCGGTCGACGACGGGAAGAGCACCCTTATCGGCCGGCTTCTCTACGACTCCAAGGCCATCTTCGAGGACCAGCTCGAATCGGTCGAGCGGGTGAGCCGTCAGCGTGGGGACGAGTACACCGATCTGGCCCTGCTCACCGATGGTCTGCGGGCCGAGCGCGAGCAGGGGATCACCATCGACGTCGCCTACCGGTACTTCGCCACTCCGGCACGTAAGTTCATCATCGCCGACACGCCTGGTCACATTCAGTACACCCGCAACATGGTGACGGGTAACTCGACGGCCGATCTCACCATCGTACTTGTCGACGCCCGCAAGGGAATCGTCGAGCAGACCCGACGGCACGCGTTTCTGGCCTCGCTCCTGCGGGTGCCCCACCTGTTGCTGTGCGTGAACAAGATGGATCTGGTCGGGTTCGACAGCGAAGTGTTCGAATCGATCCGCGAGGAGTTCGCCGCGTTCGCCAGCCGGCTCGAAGTGTCCGACCTCAGCTTCATCCCGATCTCGGCCCTGCAGGGCGACAACGTGGTGCAACGGTCGGCCAACATGCCCTGGTACGAAGGGGCGTCACTGCTGCACCATCTCGAGCAGATCTACATCTCCTCCGACCGCAACCTGATCGATCCGCGGCTGCCGGTCCAGTGGGTGGTACGACCCCAGGCCACCAGCCAGCCCGACTACCGGGGTTATGCCGGACGGGTGGCCGGTGGGGTGTTCAAACCGGGAGACGAAGTGATGGTCCTGCCGTCTGGCTTGACCACCACGGTGGCCGGCATCGATACATTCGATGGCCAGGTGGACGAGGCATTTCCTCCGATGTCGGTGACCATCCGCCTCACCGACGACATCGACATCTCGCGAGGCGACATGATCTGCCGGCCTCTCAACCAGCCCACGGTGGGCCAGGATCTAGAGGCGATGGTGGCGTGGATGACCGAGCGGCCGCTGGTCCCCGGGCGATTTCCTTGCTCTCAAGCATACGCACGCGATGGGTCAGGGCCGTGGTCCGCGACATCCATTACCGGCTCGATGTCAACACATTGCACCGTGACGAGAGCGCATCGTCGCTCGGCCTCAACGACGTCGGTCGGATCAGCCTGCGGGTTACCCAGCCTCTCTACTACGACAGTTATCGGCGCAACCGGCAGACTGGGTCATTTATTCTGGCCGCCGAGGACACCAACGTCACCGTCGGCGCCGGCATGCTGCTCGGGCCCGACTGAGATGGGCGGTAGGGGCATGAGGTCGTCGAACGTAACGTGGCACCCCGGACAGGTCAACCGGGCCGACCGGGTGGAGAGTTTCGGGGCAAGGGAGCGACGCTGTGGCTCACCGGACTGTCCGGGTCGGGAAAATCGACGCTGGCGGTCGCCATGGAAGCAGCGACTGGTCGCCGATGAGACGGAACGCCTATCGGCTGGACGGTGACAACCTCCGTACCGGACTCAATGGTGACCTTGGATTCAGTCCGGACGACCGCAACGAGAACGTGAGGCGAGCAGCCGAAGTGGCCTGTTTGTTCGCCGACGCCGGACTGGTGGCCATCGTGGCCCTGATCAGCCCGTATGCCGAGTCCCGCCGGCGGGCACGCCAAGCTCCATGAGCAGGCCGACCTTCCGTTCGTGGAGGTGTACATGGCTGCGCCCGCAGTGCTGTGTGCCGACCGCGACCCGAAAGGGCTGTACGCACGGGCATCGGAGGGTTCCATCGAGTCGTTCACCGGGGTCGACGACCCCTACGAGGTGCCCGACTCGCCCGATCTTGTCATCGAGTCCGGCACCGCCCTGCACGAGGCCGTCGGTGCGGTGGTGGAAACGCTGATTCGAGTTGAGGGTCAGCCTGTCTGAGCAAGCGGGCGATCGGGAAGCTTATGCTTCTGTGGTCGACTCTCCGCCATCCGAAGGGGCGCTGGCGATCAGTTGGTCCGACGAGGCGGGTCTCACCGAAGCATTCGATTGATTGGACTTCACGATGCGCCAGGCCAGGAAGCCGGCAGCAACGAACGCCACCAGGGCTACCAGCGCAGCTACCGCACCTCTCTTGTGGTAATGCCCTCGCTCACCGTGACCCGGATAGGCCGTCTTATGCCCGGGTATGTAGCTCGGCAATGCGTGAATCGCCACGGTCAGATATTCAATGGCTACGAACGTGGCCAGCGCACCAATGATGACCAGGACAATTACCCAGAACCATTTCATAGGGCCAGACAATAGCGAAGTGGCCCGGACTTTGCTGTGACGAGGCAAAAGAGGCCCAAATACCTGGTCCCTGGCCAGATACGTGCACGATGACCAATGGGATCGACTACGTTGCCGTCTGCGGTCGATCGAGCTGATTCGGATGGTGCGTACGTTGGATACGGGGACCGAGCGGGTGGCCGGGCTCGAGTCTCGGTTGCCGGCCCAATCGGGGGCAGCCCTGTCCGCTGATGTAACCAGAGCGTCGTTTCGCCGCCGGACGTCAGACTGGATTTCGGTCGGGGTGGTTTGTGAACATGCCGGAGGCTCGACCGGGATGGTGGATCGTCCAGGACCCTTGGGTAACCGCCCTCGGCGGGCAAGACAGGGCATAATTCCTGGCGAGATCAGCGGGGATCCCCGAAATGGGTGACCCCGAGCCACCGACAGTCGAAGCCACGGTCCGCCGATCACCGGTACGGCATCGGTCGATGGCAGCCCTTGCGGTGGTCGGATTTCTCAGTACCGATCATCGCCTACTTCTGGTTCATACATCACTATGCCTTGAACATCATTCGAGCGGATCAGTGGGGTGACATACAGATCATCGCCGATTCATACTCGGGCCATCTGAGCTTTCGGTGACCTGTGGGCTCAGCATTACGAAAACAGGATTCTCTTTCCCAATCTGGTCGTCCTACTGCTCAGCAGAACGACAAGTTTCAATGTCCTGGTGGAGGAGTACGTCAGCGCCGGCTTGCTGGTCGCGTCCACCGGTCTGCTGATACTTCGCTCACAGACGGCGTGTGGGACTGGCCTGGGTCTACTACTGCCCCGTTGCCGTTCTCATGCTCTCGTTTGTCCAGCACCAGAACACACTTTGGGGGTTCCAACTCGCCTGGTATCTGGTCCTGCTTCGCCGTTGCCGCGACCTTCACCGTTCTCGATCGACCGAATCTCACCAGGTGGTGGTTGGGTGTCGCGATTGCCTCAGCGGTGGTGGCGAGCTATTCCTCGTTGCAGGGTCTGATTGTTTGGCCCACGGGTTTGCTTCTTCTCTACTTGCGGAACCGCCCGAGATCGTTCACGATTGTGTGGATCTCGGCCGCAGCCATCACCCTGGCTCTCTATGTTCGTCAACTTCGTCACCGGCCGAGCAGATGTTCGGTGGGCAGTCACCCATTTGCGGCGCTTCAGTTCTTCTTCGTCGCCATCGGCGATGTGATCGGTGTCCCCGTCAGCGGAGGCGGCGCCGTCGCCACGGCCATACTCGTGTTGGGTGCTGGTCATCTTCGCTGCGTCAATTTGGGTGCTTGTCGCGTACTGCCGCGGACGTGATGAAACGAGCGGAATGCCCATCGCGGCCGCTTTGATCATCTTCGGGCTGCTTGTTCGCCGGACTGGTCACCGCTGGACGCCTGGCAATGGGGTTGGCGGCCGCCAGCCAGTCTCGCTATAGGACATTGGATCTGTTGATACCAGTGGGACTGTACATGGCCGCACTCGACCGATGGGCACTTCGCCGCAATGTACCGGCGGAATCGTCCAGTGAAGGAATGCCAACCGGCTCCGTCGATGGCAGCAACTCTGGTGGCAAACATCCCCAACGGGCGCTCGTCACCCTGGCCGTCGTCGTCGCGGCCGTTGTCTGCCTGCAGATTGTCATTGGTGTCCCACAGGGACTGACCGGTGCCAGAACCGACTACGCCACCCAGGTTCTGTCTGGCCGTGTTGAGGCCAATGTTGATCGATATCCAAGTGGTTTCGCTCGGTCCGTCCTTTCCGCCTACTATCCGACCGCTCACTCGGGCAAGTGGTCGAGGTCGCGCAACAGCATCATCTCAGTTTGTTTGCCACTGATGCCGCTGCGAAGTACAGGGCGGAGGGCCTGATCGCCGATACATCGCCTCTTACTACGCATATCTCGGTCCCGACCAATGGTGCCGTGCTCAAGGGCACGGGAGTTCTGAGCGCGACTGTCTCTGACCCCTTCGTTACGAAGGTCGAATTCGAAGTCACCGGGGGAGGATCGAGGCAGGCGGAAATATTCAATGCTGAGCCGTATAGATACGGATGGTTCGCACAATGGCAGACGACCACAGCGCCAAACGGTCCTTACCAAGTGCAGAGCGTCGCCTTCACCGCCGCCGGACGTGTAGCGCGCAGCGCCCACCGTGTCAGTGGTGGTCAGGAATTCCTGAGCTACGCACGCGACAACCCGGTGGACGTGGCGCCATCGGCGGCTGTCTGTTTTTTCGGACTCGGTGGGCGTCGATAACGGCGTGCGTGGGTCACCAACCTGACTCCCGGCCCTGGGCATTCTTGCCCCAGACCCGGATTGCACCGATAGATGTCGACCGATACCATCTCGGAATCATGGGGGTGGTCGGTGGTTCGGTGGAGGGACCGACCGTAGCCGATGAGCCTCCGGTGACCGAGATCACCACCGCCACTCCTCGAGTGGGCTCACACTGGCTTGACGTCCTCGGGGTCCTCTGGGTGGTTGCCGCGGCATGTGTGGCGCTGGTGCCGGCTTTTGTCCACGGTCCGTACTTCGGAGCCTTCGATCTTCTCTCGAGAACGGGCTTGACGGCGCGCCCCGGCGGGGTCATTCACAACGCGGCGCTCGGGGACCAAGTCAACGAGGTCGTCCCTTGGATCACACTGGCCTGGACCCAGGTGCACAACGGGCACCTGCCGCTGTGGAACCCCTTCGAAGCCCTGGGGATGCCATTGGCGTTCAACTGGGGATCCGGGGCCTTCGGCCTCCCTGCTCTGGTCAGCTATCTCACACCGCTCCGGGCGGTCTACTGGGTCCAGATCCTGGTCTCGCTCATCGTCGGAGGGACCGGGGCGTACTTCTTCGGACGGGTGCTGCGCCTTCACCCGGTCGCCTGTGCGTTCGCCGGGACGACCTGGGTTCTGAGTGGACCACTGTTCGGCTACCTGGGGCTCCCCGACACGTCGGTGATGTCATGGGCGGGTTGGCAGTTCGCCGCCGTCGTGCTCATCTTCCGCGGCACACATCGACTTCGCGCCATCGCGCTGTTCGCGGTCAGTTTCGCCTTTTCCATCCTCGCCGGCAACCCCCAGATCGAGGTGGTGATCGCTCTCGCCCTGGGCGTCTTCGTGGTTGTCATGCTGGTTGGCCGCACTGGCGCTCTCCGCGGATCGGGGCCGATCCGTCGACCAATCGTCGATCTGGTTGTCGCGGGCATCGCCGGCGGGGCACTCGCTGCGCCGTTGGTCCTCCCCGGCCTCCAATTGGCGAATGCCTCGGTCCGGAATTCCTCGTTCGGCACCACCGATCGATCGAACCCGGTATCCCAATTGCTCGCCACTGTCTTCCAGAGCTTCTGGGGCCAGCCCATCTCCGGAAGGTTCATAAGCTCACAGGGGTATCTTCCCGAACAATGGGCGTATGTCGGAGCCATCGCGCTCGCGCTCTCGGTCGTCGCCGTCGCCGTCCGATGGCGCCGGCCGGAGGTGGTCGGCCTCGCCGCCGCCGTGGTGGTCACCGCGGCGGCCAGTGTTCTCCAACCCGCTGACCGGTTACTGGAGAAGCTCCCGCTGGTCGGCTCGACGTATTGGGTGCGAGGGCTCATTCCCTTGGCCTTCTGTCTGGCGATGCTCGCAGCCATCGGCCTCGACGCGGTGCTCCGGCAGTCCGAGCGGCGACGGGCCGCACGATGGGGGCTCGGTGCCTTCGGGGCGATCGCTGTCCTTCTGGGGCTGCTCTGGCTGTTCGGAAGGGGCAGCCTCTCGCCACACCAGGCGCACGTGCGAGCGGACAGCTTCGTGTGGCCGGTCGTGTCGACCGTCGTGGGCCTCGCCGCATTCGGCACCCTGGTGGTGATCGACCGGCGGCCCACCGGCAAGGAGTGGAGCCGTAAGGGACTCCGAAGACTCTCGCTCGGATGTGCGGGGGTCGTTGCTGGTCTGCCAGACGGTGTTCCTGGTCGTTCGTCGATGCCCCTCTGCCTTCGTCGAGTTCGACACCGTACCAACCGACGCCGGGAGTCACCGCCCTGCAACGGGAGGTCGGCTCCTCGCTGGTCGGCCTGGGCGACGCCTCGCCAGAGTTCGGTGGATTTGACCTCGGAATAGCTGCGGACGCCAATATTCCCTTCGGAATCCACGAGTTCGCCGAATACGACCCCATCGCACCGTTGACCTACTTCACCGTCTGGCCCAAGACGCAACAGGACCTCCGCGGGAGTGCCGGCTTTCTGGGTACTTCGATCCCGGATATCCCGAGCGCCGTCGTCGCCCGCCGCTACGGCGTCTCCTACGTGCTCGAGCCCTTCGGGGCCGCGGGACCCACCGGCGGCGTCTTCGTCGCCCGGGTGGGGAACGAGGATCTCTACCGCATCCCCGGCGCCGTCGACCGCCACTCTTGTGCCGGCGGCGCCCACAGGCGACTGGCCGTCGATCGACGCACCGGGCACGGCGGTGCCGGTCACCTGGCCGGGACCCTCGCAGCTCCGGATCGTCACCAACTCGTCGTCACCCCAAGTCCTCCGTCTGCGATTGGCCTCGTTCCCCGGGTGGCACGCCACCATCGACGGCCGGCCGCTGGCCTTGGGCACCTATCTCTCCATGATGTTCCAGGCGCACATCCCGGCGGGGAGACATGTTATCGAGCTGCAGCTACTGGCCCAACCGATTCACCGAAGGACTTGTCATCGCCGCCCTGGCCGTGGTCGCACTGGCGATCGCCTTCCTTGTCGCCTGGCGACGAAAGGCCATCACTCGCGGGAGCCGGAACCCCGCCGGCTGAGGAGGGCGGGATCGCGCTGGTGTTCTAAACGCGGAGCTGGTGTCTGATCGGGCATCCTGACGTGACCGGCTCTGGTCTGTACTATCGCCCTGTGTCCTCCTCTTCGGGTCATCGACCGGACCTTTCCATTGTGATCGCGGCGTACGGGATGGCAAGAGAGCTCCCTCGAACGGTCCATTCTTTGTCTCGCCGGTACCAGACCGGAGTCGAAGGGCTCGATTACGAGATCGTGGTGGTCGACAACGGGTCCCCGGTGCCGGTCGACGTCGGCTCCATCGAGGCGATCGGCCAGGAAGTACGAGTTGTACGCATGGAGGGTCTCGGGGTCTCTCCGGCGACGGCGATAAATCGTGCCGTTGCTGGGACGTCGGGAAGCCGCGTGGGGGTCGTGCTCGACGGAGCGCGCATGGTCACACCGGGGGTGTTGGCACTCGCTCGGGCAGCGTTGGAATTGGACGACCGCGCCTTGGTCACCACCCTCGCGTGGCACCTCGGACCCGATCACCAGATTCGGTCACGACTGACCGGGTACTCCGCTGGGGTGGAGGACCAGTTGCTCGAATCGATCGGATGGCCGGAGGATGGATACCGCCTCTTCGAGATAGCCGCGTTGGCAAGCCCAAACGAACAGGGTTGGTTCGGTCCGGTAAACGAGAGCTGCTGTACGTTCTTGAGCCGCGAGTCCTTCGATTCCCTGGGAGGATATGACGAGTCTTTTGTCAGCCCCGGGGGTGGGTTCGTGAATCTGGATTTCTTTCACCGCGCGAGTCAACGGGCCGATAGCGACACGATCATTCTCCTCGGAGAAGGGTCCTTCCATCAGATCCACGGAGGTGTGGCGTCGAACGCCGAAGATCCGGATGGGTGGAAGGTGTTCGCAGCCGAATACGAGGCAATACGTGGATGCGCATTCTCCGATCCGGAATTGAGCACCCGTGTATTTTGGACGGTTACCTCCAGCCGCAAAGCGATGGCTGATGGAGGAGGACAGGTCAACGCCGGATGAACAGGGAATGATGCAGGCATCGGCGGCGGCCGAAGAGCGGCTCATTGCGTCTCGCGATTCTGCCGTGGCATCGCTGAACCAAATCAGGTCATCCCGCAGCTGGCGACTCACCGAGCCATTTCGGAAATTGTCGCGGTTGGCCCGACGGTTTCTCGCCTAGTGGTCCGTCGCGGATTTGACTTGGGTGAGTGCGGCTCGGCCTCGCCGCACCTTGGCGATGATCTCCTCGGCCTGCTTATGCCAGACGAAAGGCTTGGGATCGTCGTTCCAATGCTCGGCCCAGATCTCGATCGCGTCGATCAGTTGGGGCAGCGAGGTGAACACGCCACGACGGAGCCGGCGTTCGGTCAGCTCGTTGAACCACTGCTCGATGAGATTCAGCCACGACGACGAGGTCGGGGTGAAGTGGAGGTGCCACCGGGCGCGCTTGGGATCCTCCAGCCATCTGGCGACCGGCGGTGCCTTATGAGCAGACAGGTTGTCGAGGACCACGTGGACCTCGAGGTGCTTCGGGACGTGGAGGTCGATGTACTTGAAGAAGGACAGCACGTCGGTCGACTTGTGGGACTTCTTGGTGTCGAACAGGACCTCGCCGGTGCCGACGTTCATCGCTGCGAACAAATCGGTGCGGCCGTTGCGCTTGTAGTCGTGGGTCATGGTCGCCCCCCGACCCCGCTTCATGGGCAGGGAGGGCTGGGTGCGGTCGAGGGCCTGGACCTGGGTCTTCTCGTCGAAGCTGAACACGACAGCCCGCTTGGGAGGGTTCAGGTAGAGCCCGACCACGTCGACCAGTTTCTCCTCGAAGCGGGGGTCGTTCGAGACCTTGAAGGTGTCGATCTTCCAGGGTTTCAGATTGTGATCCCGCCAGATGCGGGCGACGGAGTCCTTGCCGATGCCGAAGCGGTTGGCCATGAGGCGCGTCGTCCAGTGCGTCGAGCCGTCCTCGGGGACCTCGTGGAGCGTGTCGCGCACGACGGCAGCCACGGTCCCTTCGGGGAGCCACGACTTCCGACCACGACCCGGTGCGATGCGGCCCACCCCGTCGACTCCCTCGGTCTGGAAACGTCGGCGCCAGGCCCGGACCGATTCATTGGACGTGTGACAGCGTCGGGCCACTTCGTTGGTTCCCACGCCGTCAGCGGCCAGCAACAGCGCCTTAGCCTGGACCACCTTGCGATGCCCAAGGGTTGTCGACCGTGCGATCACTTCGAGCGCCGAACGTTGCTCGTCGGACATGGTCAGCGGAGGTGCAATCACCGTACTCATGGTGTCACCATAGCCATCCAACCTATATCAGCGACGGACCACTAGCAAGGCGAGTTGGTCGCAATGGAACGCAGTAGGACAAGGGATATGTATGACATCGTAGTGGTCGGCGCCGGGATTGTGGGACTGGCCACGGCACGGGAGTTACTTTTGCGTAGTCCGTCGCTTCGACTTCTGGTGGTGGAGAAGGAATCAGAGGTCGCCGCTCATCAGACGGGCCACAACAGTGGCGTGCTTCATTCCGGCCTTTACTACCCGCCTGGTTCGCTAAAGGCTCGCCTCTGTCGCTCAGGAAAGGCTCTTATCGAGCAGTTTGCAGAGGAGCACGAGATCGCTGTGGATCGATGTGGAAAGGTGATCATCGCCACCGAAAGCGGAGAGCTTTCTGCGCTGGATGAGCTCCGTCGACGAGGTAACGCCAACGGTGTTCCCGAATTGCAGATGGTGGGCCCCGCCGGTCTCCGCGACATCGAACCCAACGCCATCGGCTTACGAGCGTTATGGTCGCCGTCAACCGCGATAGTCGATTTTCGAGCAGTTGCCAACGCCATGACTGACGACATCAGGAGTGTCGGTGGCCAGATCAGGCTCAATTTCGAGATCACCACCATTACTCGCGAATCGAGTGGGGTGGTCCTTGGGACGGGACTCGAGACCGTCACATGCCGCAACGTCGTTGTCTGTGCGGGATTGCAGGCTGACAGATTGTCGCTGATGACCGGATCTCGGACGCAGGAGACAATGGTGCCATTCCGCGGCAGCTATTACCTGCTCTCTCCGTCGGCTCGGAATCTCGTTCGGGGTCTTATCTACCCGGTCCCGGATCCTCGGTTTCCATTTCTTGGATATTCATCTCACCCGCCGTATCGATGGCGAAGTACTGGCGGGCCCCAATGCTGTGTTGGCATTCCGACGAGAGGGCTATCGTCGCAGAGACGTGCGAATCAGGGACCTCCAATCGGTGCTCGCCGATCGTGGATTTCGCAAGTTGGCTCGACAGCATTGGCGGATGGGGCTGGCTGAGATGTGGCGGGACTGGGACAAGTTTGCATTCACCAGAGCCGTCCGGCGTTTTGTTCCGGAACTGAGGACCCATGATTTGCTCAAGGGGCCCTCTGGAGTCCGAGCCCAAGCAATCGATCCTGACGGATCCTTGGTCGACGATTTCAGGATTGGATCCGACGAGAAGGATCATGCACGTTTGCAACGCTCCATCACCGGGGGCGACGGCAAGCGTCGCCATTGCCCGGCATCTGGCAAGTCAGGCTGAGCGCCGGTTCGTAGATCTACCTCAGCATCGGCCGGGGTGGTCATCGCCGTGAGCATGGTGAGAGATTTGGTAGTTGATCGTCAGTCACACGAGGCGTTGTATAGGCTCGAACGGTGATCGGGGAGTGTGTTTCTCAGGGCAGCCCGAAGGACAACCCACCACCGGGATTCAGGCAGATGACCAGAGTGCTCGTGCTGGGTTCGAACGGAATGTTGGGCAGCATGGTTGCGCGGGTGTTGGCCTCCTGTCCAGCTCTGGAGGTGGTCGTGAGCACTCGGCGTGGGAGCGATGGCGCAATGGAGTTTGACGCCTCACGTGACTCCATTGCAGAGCTTCTGGACTCCGCCGGCTGTGACTGGATCATAAATGCCATAGGGGTCCTCGACAGTCGGATCGACGAGGGCGACCCGGACAGTGTTGCCAGGGCCATCGACACCAACGCCACGTTCCCCAACCGGCTCGCCGCAGCGGCAGGGGGCCGGAGGGTTATTCAGATCAGCACCGATGGGGTGTTCTCGGGTCGGAATGCTCCTTACGACGAGCGAGCACCTCATGACGCTGCAAGCGTCTACGCCCGTTCCAAGTCAATGGGCGAGGTGAGTTCCCCGACCTTCGTCAATCTTCGCTGTTCGATCATCGGTCCGGAGGAGCGCCCGGTCAGATCGCTGCTCGGGTGGGCACTGTCCCAACCGCCGGACGCGACCATCACCGGGTACACCAACCAGCAATGGAATGGGATCACCACCTATCACTTTTCGAAACTGTGTACCGCGGTGATCCTCGGAGACCAACTCGACCTCCCCAACATCTTGCACGTCGTGCCCAACGACGCAGTTGACAAGGCGGTGCTGCTCCGGCTGTTGTTGACGGCCTTCGGCAGGAGTGACGTTACCGTCGTGGCCGAGCCGGCAGCTGCTCCGGCAGACCGCACGCTTTGCACCGTCTACCCGGAGGTCAACGAAAGTCTTTGGGCCGCGGCCGGATATCGCCGCCCGCCAACGATCGAAGCGATGGTACGTGAGCTTTCGCGCGCTCGGCCCATGACGTCCAAGGGGCAGTGCAGCTGAGTCTGGCTACACTGTCGTACCCATGCGCAACGTCATGCTCACCCTCGGTATTCGGCCCGACTTGATTCGTGCCAGCCGGATCATCCATCTGCTCAAGGAGAACAAGGAGATCCAGTTCACTTTCTGCTGGTCGGGCCAGCACTACTCGGACAATCTCAAGGACGTCTTCATCCGGGACCTCGAACTGCCCGAACCCGACATCGAGCTCGGCGCGACCGGCGACAGCGACGCCGAGGTGGTCGCGTCGGTCGTCTAGCGTCTTTCGCCGGTGCTTGCGGGACGTCGAGCCCGATGTGGCGGTGTTCCTGGGTGACACCAACACGGTCATGGGCTGCATCGCAGCGGGACAGCTCAACATCCCGGTCGTCCACATCGAGGGGCTGCATGCGCTCCTACGACTGGCGGATGCCCGAA
Source organism: uncultured Acidimicrobiaceae bacterium (assembly GCA_963734395.1). Lineage (GTDB taxonomy): Bacteria > Actinomycetota > Acidimicrobiia > Acidimicrobiales > RAAP-2 > Bog-756. The sequence goes on from CAVTGY010000002.1 coordinate 708,627, forward strand.
GAGAAATACCGGACGATCATCGACCATCTCTCCGATGTCATCTACACCTATTTCGACGAGTACAAGGAGCAGGGGGTGCGGGAGGGGATCAATCCACGCAACGTCGTGGTGATCCAGAACCTGATCGTCGACGTACTCAACCACTACTACTTCGAGCGACGCGATGAATACGAGGAGTATGCGTCAAAGCGAATTCTTCGCAGAACGGGGCCTCGAACGCGACCGCTTCTATCTGATGACATGTCACCGACGCGAGAGCGTGGAGTCGCCCGGAGCCGCTGCAGGCGATCATGAATCTGATCGGCCAGAGCCCTTGGCCCGTTTACTTCCCCGCCAGCTACCGCACCCAGAAACGCCTCAAGGACTTCTCGATCGATCTGCCGTCCAACGTGACGATGGTCGATCCGATCGGCTACCGCGAGCTCCTCGCCCTTCTGGGCAACTCGCGCGGTGCACTCACCGACTCCGGTACCGTCGTCGAGGAGACTGCAGTGATCGGGGTTCCTTCACTGCAGATCCGCAAGGCGACCGAGCGGCCACAGGTGTATGACTGCGGTTCGAGCGTCAAGTACGACCCGGCCCGCCCAGATGACTACCCTGCCGCACGCGTCTTCGCCAAGCTGGAGAGCCTTCACGGGAGGACCTTCGACCACGGTCTGGGAGACGGCCACGCCTCGGAGCGGCTGGTGTCGGATCTGGTCGAACGGGTCGTCAGACGGCACGGTGCGGGGTCACCTCGCGGAGAACTCGCATATCGACGTGTCCCGTTCCTATCGCGAGGACGGCTTGCCGGTTCCATGAGCTCCACGTCGGCGCCGTTGGAGTCCGACACCGTCTGGCCGTCGCTGGCCACCGTCGTGCCGGTCTACAACGAGGAAGCCGGTATCGAGCAGTCCGCTGCCGGGCGATCGTCGCTGTCGTCGCACGCTATCCGGGGCGAGCCATCGTGATCGCCGTCGACGACGGTAGTGGCGACAGCGAGCGGAGCTGTTCTCGTCGACCTCGAGCGGGAGCTGGACCTACTCGTAGTGTGTCGGCACAAGGTCAACGCCGGTTACGGCGCCGCTCTTCGGACTGGCGCGCACAAGGCTGCGGAATTGGGGTTCGACTACGTGGCCTTCATCGACAGCGATCTGACCAATCCCCCCGGCGACATCCTCAAGATCGGCGAGCTGGCGAGCCACGGCCATTCCTACATCAAAGGCTCGCGATTCGTGACCGGGGGCGGTATGGGATCGGTCCCGTTCCGGCGGCGGATCTTCTCGGAGACGGGCAACGCCGTCGGCCGGACGTTGTTCGGAACCCGGCTCCGTGACGTCACCAACGGATTCCGGGCGGTGCGCACCGAACTCTTCCTCTCGTGGCCCCTGCGGGAGCGCGGATTCCCGATCATCGTCGAGGAGCTGGATTGGGCCCTGCGGGCGGACGTCGAGCCGGTGGAGTTCCCGACCGTCCTGACGGCGCGGGTGGGCGAACAGCGAGCCTCGTCGTTCCCGTACCGTCCGCGGGTTATCCTTTCGTACCTCCGGTATCCCCTGCGTGCCCAGGTGCGGCGTCTCCAACAAGCGATGAAGAGGTCCACGTGAACGAGCCCAATCGGGTGAAGGACGTATGTCGGGGCTGTGCCAAGGCTGCGGTGCGGCCGTTCTTCGACCTGGGGGAGCTGCCTCTGGCCGGCGGCTTCCTCACCCAGGAGCAGGTTGCTTCCGAGCAGCGGTATCCCCTGCTGATCAGTGTCTGTGAACACTGCGGTCTGGTGCAGATCGTCTCCCCGGTCGATCCGGCGATCCTGTTCCAGGACTACTCGTTCGCCACCGGGACCATTCCGGGCCTGGTCAAGCACTTCGACGGCTACGCCCAGTGGATCTCCGACACCCTGGGGCCCAAATCGGTCATCGAGTTCGGTTGTAACGACGGCACACTTGATCGCCGCCTTAGAAGAGCGGGGCATTCGTTCGCTGGGCGTGGACCTGGCGGCCAACATCACCGAAATGGCCCGCGAACAGGGTCGGAATGTTTTGACTGGAGCATTTGGCCCCCCGATGGTCGACGAACTGCGAGAGCAGATGGGTCAGGTCGATCTGGTCACCGGAAGCAATGTATTCGCCCACAATGCAGATCCGGTCGCCATCCTAGAAGCTGCCGATTCGTTGCTGGCACCCGAAGGCGTGCTCTGTCTGGAAGTGATGTACGCCGGCGACCTGCTCGACCAGTTGCAGTGGGACACCTTGTACCACGAGCACCTCACCTTCTACTCGCTCGGGACGTTGGGAGGTCTGTTGGGTCGGTACGGATTCGAGCCGATCTCGGCGCTGCGGATCCCGATGCACGGCGGATCGCTCCGTCTTGCCGCGGCACGGACAGGCCAGCCGCCCGGCGGACGGCTCGGTGGCCGATCTCCAGGCGTGGGAGGGTGGAAAATTCTTTGAACGAGGCGTCGACCTGGGACGGCTTTGCCATCGATTGTCGTCGGCGGATCGATGCGTTCGCAGATACCATGCGACGCCTTTCCGCTGGCGCGTCGATCTGGGGATATGGCGCAGCGGGCAAGGCGACCATGTGGGTGAACGTGTGCGAGATGGATTACCTCGAGGCGCTCGTCGATGCCTCGCCGCTCCGTTTTGGCAAACTGATGCCCGGCACTCATACACCCATCGTCAGTCCCGAGGAGTTCGGTCGCCATCAGCCCGACTATGTGTTCGTTTCGGCGTGGAACTACCTGGACGCGATTCGTGCCAACGAGCCAGAGTATGCAGGGCTATTGGATTGTCCCGTTACCGGAGATGCGCATCGAGTGATCTCCGGTTGTTCGGCGGATCACATTGCGCTGGTTTCCCTGAGCCGGGCCTACCTAGAACCATCGCACGCCGACGCGATGGAGCGAGGCGCGCATGAGGGTGGTCATGTACCCCCCGAGCTCATTGCCGAGGCGAAATTTGGATTGTTCGCGCACCATCGGCCCGGTCGGCGCCCCGGGCAATCGGACCGTCTTGCCTCCGGCGAGCATGACCTTGAAGGTCATCTCCGAACAGATTGACAACCGCCGTCCGCTTATCCCGAGTGCCTGGACAAAGGTGCGGTTGAACGCCCGGAAGCCGTAGGTGCTGTCGGGGATGTCGACCCCCAACAACAACTTGATGGCCCGCTGGTACAGCGCCTGGTAGATGACGAATCGCCGGGGAAGGTCCTGGGCCACATCGTTCCCGTCGAACCGAGAACAGAGCACCAGGTGAGCCCCGCCTCGGAGCTCGCTCAGCATTTTCGGGATCAGCTCGACCGGATCGCGAGCATCGGGCATCAGAGTGACGCAGTAGCGCCCTTCGGCGTATGCAATTCCGAGGCGCAGGACAGAGCCGAACCCGCTTTGGGACCGATCCTGAACCAGGAGCCGGGTATGGAGCAATGGGTAGCGTTCAGCCAGTTCGGCGGCCAGCTCCAGTGTGCCGTCGCGGCTGCCGGCATCGACGATGAGAACCTCAGCCGGCGCCCCAGCGCTGGCCAGGGCGGTGTTGAGATTCTCGAGGGTCTTTGCAATCGTCGACGCATCATCGAGTGTCGGGATGATGACTGACGTTTCGACGTCGTTCAACGCTCGGGTACCTGCCAGGGATCCCAGTACCGAGCCGGGAAGCGAATATCGTCACCGAGGGAGGTCTCCAGATCGGCGTCCGAGAGGTAGAGGAGTTTGGTCTGCGGCGCCAAAGACATGGCTCCGTTGGCGTAGCCCACTGGCACCGACAGCACGGACGGGTTGTTGGCGTCGAGGACGAAACGGTGCACTTCCGCGTCGGCATTCGGCGCTTCCCAATTGTCGATCTCCACGCAACAAGCGAGCGCCGCTCCACTAACCGCCATAACCCACTTGCGCTCGTGCCGGTGCGCGTGCCAGGCCCGGACTGTTCCCACAGCGTGGTTCTCCACGAAGTAGAACCTGCGGCAGTTGCTCAGATCCAGTTCGTTGGCGAAGAAGACACGGCCACGGTCGTCGCTGGACACTCCACCCTTGATCAACTCGGGACCGCCGCTCATCGGGGTCCCGCGTGTCGAGACAGGCTGTGAGGTCGTCGAATCTCTCGACCCAGCGGGATTTCCTCCGGGCACAAATAGGGCCGCAGGGCGTGCAGATTCGAAAATGCCGCCAGGCTCATGTCCTTCACTCGGCCGTTGTCTATGAGCCAAGCGATCTGGTCGATGGCGTCGTCGACCGAGTATTTGGGCTTGAAACCGAGCTCCTGCACGCACGCGGTCGAAGGAGACCCGGTAGTTGCGGGTGTCTTGAAATGGCACGTCGATCCGATCTATCTCCCCGGCGCCGACCCGTTCCACGATGCGTTCTGCAATAGCGGTGATGGTGTCGTTCTCCGCGGCCAGGTTGTAGATGCCCGAGGCGTGCCCGTCGATCTGAGGGACAATGGCGGTCGCCACATCCCGGACGTGGAGCATCGGCCGGTACTGGTCACCACCGAAGACCTGCAGGCGACCCACCAGTTTGGCCCGCATCACCATTAGGTTGACCACCAAGTCCATCCTGATCCGCGAGTAGGAATCACCCATCCCGGCGATGGTCGCCACTCGGAAGATCAGGCTTTCCGGCCGCCTCCGCATGATGATGCTCTCAGCATCGAGCTTCCCTTGTGCGTAGAGCGACAGCGGATCGGTCATGCTCTCCTCGTCGACCTCCTCGTCGTTGGCGCCGTAGACGGAGCAGGTGGAGGGAAAGATGATCCGTCCGTCGAAGGTCCGGCACAGCCAATCGATGGTTTCGACGTTGATCTTCTGGGTCACGCTGGGGTTGAGCGCGCACGCGGGGTCACCTACCAGAGCCGCCAGCCAGACGACCGTATCAGCCCAGTCGAGGTAGGGATGCAGCCGCTCGTAGTCCAAGACGTCGCCCGCGACGAACTCGACATCCTTGAGATATCGCTCTTCGTAGAGAAGCAGGTCGTACACTCGGACGTCATTGCCGTCTTCGATCAACCTGTCGGTGAGCCAACCCCCGATGTAGCCGGCACCCCCCACGACCAGCACACGTGTCACCGTCACCTACCCCCCGAGCTCGGAAACACCAGGACATTCTACATCGTTGCAGGACTGTCACCGCTCGGAAAGCTGACCCGCGACCGACGAGTCCGCTGGATGTTCGGCCGGAGTTCGTCCATCTGCTGTGGCCTTTGGAGGGTGTTGATCAGCCACCCTCGCAGAGGCTGTGGCGAAGCTTCTGCTCGAATGGTCGATGCTAACGTAGGTGCGGGTGAGGGACGTGTGCCAACGATGAGGCAAGAAGGTGCGGTGAGTCGCCGGCCGGCGATCCCGATTCACTCCTCAGGTTGGAGGCCCATGCCGGGCGAGCCGCGACGGGCGCTTCGCCCGAGGCGTTTTTCGCCGAAATTCAGGCTCCGATGGTGAGCGAAGACAACCACTCGGTCGAGGGTGCCAGCAGTCCCTCCAGCAGTCTGCTCGGACACGCTGCCACTGAAACCGCGGTTCATCCCCCGCGTCGCCGACGGTAGGGGAGGACGTCCTCGGCCAGGGCCGACGGGTGGTGTCCGGCCGGACCGACGAGGGCCCGTTGCCGAAGATGTTCTTGGTATTTGTCGGCGTGATCACCGTTGGCGGTCTCTTGCTGCGACTGCCGTCATTCAACGATTCCCTCTTCGGGGACGAGATCTCCACCTACTACGTCGTCGTTGGAAACAACCTGGGTCGGGTACTCGCGCTGCTCCACAGCAATCAGGAAACCACCCCTCCGCTGTTCTTCGTACTGGCCTGGGCGACGAAAGGGATCCTCAGCAGCCCGGCCCAATCGATACGCCTGATTTCGTTGGTGACCGGCACGGCTGCGATTCCGCTGACCTTTCTGCTCGGGATGCGGACAGTGGGGCGTCGTGCCGCGCTGGTAGGAGCAAGCTGTATGGCCCTTTCGCCATACATGATCTTCTACTCGACCGAGGCGCGGGCCTACATGCTGGTGCTGTTCTTGGCCCTCCTGTCCACTCTTGCACTCCTGCGATCGCTGGACACCGGCCGCCTCGGCTGGTGGGTGGCCTACGCGGCCTGCTCGTGCGCCGCCGCCTACTCCCACTACACGGTGGTGTTCCTACTGATCACCCAGCTGGCATGGGCGTTTTGGACCCGAGCCCAAGCGCGGCGAGCACTCATTGTGACGAATGTCGCGGCCGGGCTGGCCTACGTCCCGTGGTTAGGGGTGCTTCGGCATGATCTCAATGCACCCAATTTGATCGGTGTGCTCTCGCCCCCCCTTGACCTTCACACGATACGAAACATTCTTGAAGGCTTTTGGATCGGGCATCCTCTGATTCCGATCAATTTTGTGCCAGGTGAGTTGGCAGTAGCACTGGCCGGAGCCGGGTTGGCAATTGGCGTGCTCGGCGTGTTCCTCAGGGCAAGGAGGAATGGCCAATTGCGGTGGCGCCTTCCGCCCCGGACTTCCCTGATCGTATTGATCGCCTTCGCACCGGCCGTCCTTGTCGCTCTGTACAGCTGGATCCGAGTCGACATAATGGCTGGGACGTTTTTCATCGCCTCCTGGCCTGGTCTGTCACTGGCCATCGGGGCCCTGGTCACAAGTCCGCCGAGACCGCTGCGGGTGATCGCGGTCGCCCTTACGCTCGGTGCCTATGGCGTCGGCGCCGCCATGATGCTCGGTTCCGACCGCCCAGCGCCCGAACGTCGATGCCGCGGTGGCGTACATCGACCGGGTCGGGAGCCATGGTGACCCGATAGTCAGCGAACCCTTTTCTGCCAATCCCCTGACTGAACTCGACGTCGCACTCGCGGACGCCGGAGAATCGCAGTACCACCCGGTACTCCGGCTCGGTGCTCCACCTCTTGCCGAGCAGCTCCCTCATCTTGCCGGTCCCAATCCGCAACCAGTGTTTTTCGGCCTGCCCGAGACACCTCCACAAGACGTTGCCAGACAGGCGGTGAACCTCGCCCGACATGGCACTATCTTCGTGGTTTCTTCCGCCAACGCATACGTGTTTGACAATTCCAGCATCACGCTGAGAGGGTCCCTGCTGAATGAGTTCCTCAAGGCTCTCCCTGCCAGGTTCCACGTGGTTGAGCACATGACGTTTCCCAGCTATCCGGGCAGTGTTCCCCAATCGGTGTACGTGATCCGGGACGTCGGACCGAACCAGTAACTCGTGGAAACGTTTATTGGGGCCGACGCTATGGGGCTGTCGTCTGACGACCGATTGTCACCTCCGGCCATCACAGCCCACCAGCCGTCCCCATCGGCACCTGTTCCGTTTGGGTTTGCCCAACGCACCTGGCTGGCACGCGGCTTCGATCGACAGCCGATCGCTCGCATTGAATCTTCTGAGGATTGTTGCTCCGTGAGCCGTGAGCCGTGAGCCGACTGGGGCGGCTGTATTGTTTTCAATCGCTACCGACCCGCACCACGACTTGGGGAAAGAAAGGTCATGGAAGTGACTTCAGGCTCCGACCAACCAGGTCTTCAGGGTGCTCCCGCAACGTCGCTGCCCACTCGTAGCTTTGGCCAGATTCGCGGCTTCGATGGTCTCCGAGGCATCGCCGTGCTCATCGTGTTTGTGGCGCACATGGACGTCATTCTGCCCATTCCGACGCTCCTGGTGATTCCCGGGGCCACCGTGTCTCTCGATTCCTTCTTCGTTCTGAGCGGTTTCCTCATCACTGCATTGCTCCTTCGCGAGCAGGCGCGACGCGGGAAGATCGGGATCGGGCCATTCTACCGGCGCAGAGTCCTCAGACTATTGCCCGCGCTCTATGTCGTTGTGGCTGCAAATGCAATATTCGCCTTGGCGATTCATCGATGGATGCACACTGAAACCCAATCGATATTCTCGGTTCTGTTCTACTACTCCAATTACTACTCCTCCACAGCCGCAAACCCGCTCAGCCCGAAACTGGCTGCCGGTTATCAGCACCTCTGGTCGCTCTCGTTCGAGGAGCAGTTCTACCTCGTTTGGCCATGGATGACCATTGCCCTTCTGACCATCCGGATGCGGTTGAGAACGGTCACCATCATCTTGCTGTCCTTGATCGCATTGGTAGCAATTCACCGTTACATCCTGTACGAGGACACCCATCGTTGGTGGTCACTCTTCTATCGCACCGACACTCGTGCCGACTCGATCCTGTGGGGGGCACTGCTCGCTCATATCTGGGTCCGGGGCAGGGAACCCAAGCGGGGCCTAACCGTAGCCGGGTGGATTGCTGCAGCCTTCCTCATCGCCTGTCTCCCCTATGCCACCCAGGAGGGACCGATGGTCTATTGGGGAGGTTTCATCGGAATTGATGTGGCATGTGCCGTGCTCATCCTCGCGATTCTGGACGGCAAGTGGGCAGCCCGCCATTTTTTCGAGCTGAAGCCCTTGGTGGCGCTCGGAATGGTCTCCTACGGGTTCTATCTCTGGCATCTGCCAGTATTCTTTGCAATCCGCTACTTCGATCCGCATTGGAACTACGTGGTGCGGGTGGTAGTCGCCATTTGCCTCACCCTCGGCCTCACCCTCTTGTCGTGGTTCCTCCTGGAACGACCACTGATGAAATGGAGCAAGCGGCTCGAAGCAAAGCGGTATCAGAAACCGGATGCAACGCTCGCTGCCGATGGAGCAGCGAAGCAGAACGCCCTGTCCTCTGCAACTTCGGGCACTTCGGAGGACACCACGGTGACTCTCGTCGATCCGGAGCCTTCTGGGGTCATAGAGGGCCCCGCGCCATAGTCCTTCGTGCGGCGTGCTTCGTGCGGTGGTGACATGCCGGCGCCGCACCCGGCGATCGGTTCAAGGAGAGCCGTTGGTGTTTGGCACCCCGGTGGCCGAGCCGAGACCGCCGGCCGATGTTGTGGCAGTTGATCTGCGGCGGCGTCTGGCCCTTCCCACCGCATACGCCGCAATCAAACCGACCAGCGCGCACCCGGCGATGATGATTCCAACGGTGAACGTCGTCGGCCAGTAGTGCAGTTCGACGACGTGGCGCCCGGAAGGCACATCCATCTCGATCATCACCCCAGCGAAGCGGCGGAGGGGGACCCCTCGGCCGTCAATGGTGGCGTGCCATCCAGGGACGTCGGTGAGACGCAGGCGCAGCACGCTCGGGCCGACGGTGTCGGTGGTCAGCGTCAAGGACGCCGGGTCGGGGTGGGTCACCGCAACCGTGGTACCCGGGGCTTCGACTGCCGGCTGTTCACCGCTTGCGGTCAGGGGGGTGATGGTGGCCACTCCCGAGTTTGGGATGCGAAATAGATCCTCGTCGCCGATGCGTTGATCGAATTGCCCGCCTTGTGGTCCCGGTGTCCCGGCGGGCTCGAGAACGAAACTCACCCCGTACAAGCGGGCCAAGTTGGCCGTGTCTATTCCTGGGCAGTAGACCGAGTCATTGGTATTCCCTGCCGACTGATGGGTGAGAGAGTTCCACGACGAGAAGTAGGCACTCGGGATCATCGGGTCATACAGGGCCAGCTCCTGAACTCCGTAGGCAAGCTGGGCGTTCTCGGGGATCCCGAGTCCGGGAGGGAAAAAGCAAAGTGGTGCCCCAAGGGCGACAACTGACGACCCGACGGCGCTCTTCAACGCAACGACCGACGGCGTCGTAGCGAACGGCGTGGAAGTCGACGTCCACAACTGCGCTCCTGAGGCTACGAGAAACGCCGTCTCACAGATGAGCAATGAGACCCCCGCCACGCGGCCAACACGGAACGGTGAGGCGCCTCTGTCGGCCACCCTCGCTTTGGAGTGCCGATTCGCCAGGACCAGAGCACCGACAACCGCCAAACCCACCGTGATCTGGATCACTGGCCAGATGAAACTCCTGGCTCGGATGGTGGCCTCATCGGCCGGAAGGTGGCCCCGGCCGAACACCCACAAGACGACCAGCAACATGGCAGACGCGGCAAAGCCGCCCCCGATCCAGCGGCGCACCGCCTGCTGGTTGTGTGAGCGAACAAGCACATCCATTCCGACACCGGCCAGCACGGCCACGGCAAATGCGAGGGGCATAATGGCTCGTTGCCACAACACGGTTCCGACAAGTGGTAGTCGGTACAGGACCGATACAACAATGGGGATGAAGGCAATTGCCGACATGGCAACGACGAGCCCGCCAAAGGCAATCACAATCGGCTGCCGATGGCGGATCCCCACCGCCGTCGCGGCCAGCACCAGAGCGATCACGCCCACGTAGGCAGCCGTTTCAGAATACCCACCGGCATAGCCAAACCAATGGCTGCCGGCGGTGGGAAGTCCATCGAATCCCTGAAAAATGAAGTGGGTCAGATTGTGCGCCGGGAGTGCAGGGTTGCCAGGCACGAGTTCGCCAGGGTCCCCCCCGGGGACGGAGTGCTGGGATTCCGAAATGACTTGGAGACCGGGCAGGAGTAGCGGAGCACCGAGCGCACTCCCAGTGACCACGGCAACGATCAGGTCGAGGACTGGACGGCGGATCGGCCCAGATCCGCCAAAAAGCGAGGTCCGTTGGACCAACAGGACGACAAGGAATACCAACAGTGCGACGCCGAAAAGTAAAACGATCTCGGCCTGACCCGCGTAGATCATGGCGGCAATGACCAAAGCGAACATGGTGACGTAACGGAGACGATTCCGGCCCCGGATGAGGAGAAGAGAAGCCGCGAACAGCCAACCCGCCCATGACATCACCGCCGCGTGCGGCCAGCCAAGCCATCCGAGCATCGGGCCGCTCAGCTCGTACGCGGTACCAGCGAAGACAGATGCCAGCACGCCGAGGCGCAGGACACGGCCGAGTGTGTACACCCCGGTGCCGGCTATGACCAAGGTGATGATCACCTGCGCTGTATAGGCGAGGCGGAGGGGCATCAGGTAGCCGATCAAGGACGGCACGCTGAATGCCGCCGTCTGCCAGTTGAAGGCCAGTGGCATTCCCAGGGCTTCGTAGGGATTCCAAAGCGGCAGCTGGCCGTGGTGAACCTGCGTCCAAGCCAATGTCGTCCACGGAATGATCTGATCGGCTTGGTCGCCGGCCTGAAGGTTGTGAATGACAACGCCATTCTGATGGAGAAGGCCGAATTGTGAGAGCACGTCGAATGATCCAAACGAGGCGCCATGCGCCAAGACGGGGGCGAGGACTCCCACGGCCACCGCCAACAACCACCCGACGCTTACGACGTGCAGCCAGCGACGGTGCCCAACCTTTGGTGCAGTTAGAGCGGCCAACGAACCGAGCGCGCCGGCCTTTGCACTCTCCCCGTCGTCCAACTCCGGTCCCTCCAAGCGCTCCCGGCGGAGCATAAGTCTAGCTACACTACTAATCGTGGTTGGGTCGGCAAGGCGGGTGCAGGCTCGTCGGCACCTTCAGATTTCTGAATAATCTGTGTCGATGTCGTCGTCCACCCACTGTCCTCCACGGGTGTCTGTCCGCTCACAACGAGAGCACTTTCGGTGAGCGCCAGCTTCAGAGCCGAACCCGAGACAGAAGGCGCGCCTGCCGCGATCACCCGGCGACAACTACTCGGTGGTGGGTTGGGGCTGGCCGGCGCCGGACTGTTAGGAGCCTGCAGCAATCCGCCGACCGGCTTCGCCCTACTCCAATCGATAGAGGGCACTCGAGTCACGACCGGCCGTACCATCTCCGCCCAATACGCGAAGGACGTGACTGCCGGAAGCCTGCTTGTGGCCGTGGTGACCAGGCTCTCCACCCGCGTGCTCGCTCCCACCATCGGTCAGATCTCCGATGATCAGGGCAACCACTGGCGCCAGGCGGTGGAATTGTTCACCGGCTACCACTATGGGCTGGACTTGTGGTACTGCGAATCGGCTGGTGGCGGCAACCGACCGACGGTGACCGGCACCGGCCTCGGCTATCCGGTGCTCCCCGGGATCTCCAGCATGAACATGGAACTGCTCGAGTATTCGGGAGCGTCCGGTTTCGAGCTGTGCGATCAGATCTGTCAGGCGGAGATCACCACTACCTCGGTTACGACAAAGAGCAACTTCAATCTGACCTCGAACCACGAGTTGGCGATATCGGCAGTCATGGGTGATATGGCCTCAGCCACGGCTCCCAAGGGTTGGAACTTGCGTCTGGCCGATACCACCCAGAACTGTTACATCGCCGACAATCTGGACACGGGAGCGTCCAGCGCCGGGTCGCCACTCTCGGCTGGCTGGACCAGGCTTTCGGGTGCGACCGCCGGTGTCGCGGTGATGGCCACATTCGTTCCGAAAGGAGTGCCGGCAGGAAGCCGCCGTTTGGTGCAGTCCTGCTACACCGACTCAGCCATTCTCCCTGCGGGGATGGGCCACGCCGCCTGGACTTCGCAGCCGTACCCGGTCAATCCCACGCCGGGCAATACCTTGGTCGCATTTGTCAATGGATCGATCTACTACCCCAGCATCGATTGCGGATCGGTGGTATCAGTGACTGATTCGGCCGGCGGGTCATGGTTCAAGGCCGGCGAGTCTGGGATTGACAACCACACGGGAATCAACATCTCATGCTGGATCTGCGAGTCGGCGGTGGGCGGACCGACCGATCTGACCGTCACATTCTCGAATGACAGTCAACAGCTTGCCTGTCTACTGCTCGAGTTCGCCAACTTGCCTTCTCGACTCAAGGTACAGAGTCTGGGCCAGCGCACCTTTGGAAGCGACATTCCTCATCTGTCGACCAGCGCGCCGGTGTCGGCGGGAGATATCGCGTTCGCCTTCCGCACCTCCATTTACGTCCTGCCCCAGGGTCCGGGCTCTCCGGGATGGAAACAGATCATGTCGGACACCACGGGCGCGAACGCATTGATGATGTTGACCACCTCGGCCGGAAGGCTGACTGCTTCATGGTCAGGCAGCGTGGTGCAAGGTGCGCTCGACATCCTGTTGCTGGCGCTCACTGCGGGTAGCGACGCTGCTGCGCCGTAGTGAGGGATCCCCCGCAGCGATGTCCCGATTCGTCACCTCGATACGGTCGAGGACGGGAACAGCGAGGTTCCCGCCTTCCAATGCCGGCGCATCTTCACTGACATACGACCATCGTCGCTTACTCTGCCGATGCAGATGTGTTCCTGAGTCGCCGGCTGTTCCATTCCTCCAGGTTGGACAAGGAAATCCCTCTCGAGTGTGAGATGACCGCGAAAAGCACCACGAAGTTCCCGAGCGCCACAAAGGAGAGGAGCAAGACGCCGAGGAGTGTAAAGGTCGTCCAGCCGGGTATCGCCGCGTTGCTGAAAAGTTTGATGCCCAGCACCGCCAATGCCAGGAGTAGTCCCAGGCTGAAGATTGATGAGAAGGCAATCAGGGCGCGCACCGCTATCCGGTCGGTAAAGGGCATCAACATTCTCACTCCGTGCATGGCCAGTCGGAAAAGGTTCATTCGAGACTGGCCCGCATAGCGCTTTCCCCGCTCGCAAGGCACCGGGACGACATCTAAGTCGAGGCTCACCAGTGTTGAGGAGTAGCAGAGGTCGAAGTACGGGTGGTGAATTATAAGTCGAGCAAGGAATCCCCGGTAGGCGGCAAAGTTGCCACTACGCACCGTGGTGCCGGTGAGGGTCCGGAATAACGTCTTGAACATTGCGTACAGCAACTTGAACCGAAAAGTCTCACTCCGCTTGGTGCGACGGGCTACGCACAGCGTCCGGTAGTCGTTAGGCGCTCCGGTCAGCGGCTCGATCAAGCGGGGTATGTCCTCAGGTCTGTCTTCCCCGTCCGCGTCCATCGTCACAATCAGATCCGAGTCGTCGACGTCAGGAAGGATCGTGCGTAGTCCGTAGACGATGGCCCGCTGATGGCCAAGATTGAATGGAGGAGTGATCACGGTGGTGTCGTCGATCGTGCTCAGTTGAGCGATCTCGGTGTCTTTGCCTGCCGTATCGTCCACCACGATGAACCGAACGTCAGGCCCGTGGGCCGAAGCCCTTGCGCCGAGGATCTCCAGGATTCGGACCCGGAGACTGGTAAACGACCGGACGTCGTTGTAGCACGGGCAGAGGATCCACAATCGCAAGCTATTCATCTAACTCCGCCCCCGGACACCCCACGATACTACTTGACCGCGAACGGACTCTCTGTGGAGTTTTCCGCTTTGTGGTGGGTCGCACACCCGGAGGGAGGACCGGATGTGACCTCGGAGACCAGTCAGCCCTTCTTACCGCCCCGCCACAGCTTGTCGCGGAATGCGAGCATTCTACTTGCGGCCTGATCTGAGACACCCAGATGCCTCTTCATCCAGTCGTAGACGCGGAGCATCTGTTTGTCGGCGTAGATCATGATCGCGTGCGCGCCATCGCCCGGACGTGCCCGATACTCCGTGGATCTGACCACTGGGTCGGCTTCGATGCTGAAGTAGTACAGGGCCAGCGATCGCCGGGCCACCCCGGCCGGACAGCGCATCGGTTCGGGGTGCCCGTGGAACGAGTTGACATCGGTGGTGAAGATCAACACCCGATTGGCGATCGGACTGATCTTCTTCACGCACCTCTTCATGTCCGCGCTCCACAACTCGAGGTCACCGCCGTACTCGGGCTTCCAGTCTTCATTGAGGTAGAGGAGGATGTTGGCCCGGCGCTGCCACTTTCTATTGTGGGGGTGAACGGTGAAGTCGGCATGGACATTGAGGAATCCATCGGTCGTCGACTGGTGGAGGCCTCCGCCTTCGAGGGACGGGTCTGCTATGAGATCCCTGACGCCCATCAGATTGCCCACGAATTCGACAAAGCGGTCTGAATTGAGCTCATTGAGGATGCCTTGAAGTGTCGGCCCCCACGTTCCGGGATTGGTGTTGCTGAACTTGCGCTCGTTGGTATGCAGGTAGTTGTTCCACTGCTCCGGATCGAGCGGTGGAAACTCCGCGACCGCTGACTGGACTACCCCGGGTTCGAGGAAATTGTCGATCACGATGTGCGGATAGGGGATTGCAGACTGGTAGATCGAGTGGAGGCGGTCGACGTCCCGCTCGAGCCGGCCTATGTCAAGCAACTGTGCGTGTGTGTCGCTTATCTGTTCAGAGGTCATCGGGACTTGCTTCGGGTTACGGCACGTTTGCTGCCATCTTAATAGCCAAATCGATGACAAAGGTATGGCGCGATGGTTCGAACTCTGCCAGATGCTACCCCTACGGTCGGAGGCCTGCGTCGTCATAATTGAGGGCGCCGCCGGTTGTGCCCCACTGGGGTTGCCCCTTTGACCCGCAGCCCCTCATCTTGATCGGCGAGGCGCTATCCCCGACGATCGTCCTCAGCCCTCGGGTCCAATCTCCGCATCGGCGATCTGGGCGAACACACGATTGAGGATCGCGAATTTGATCAGCCATACGATCCCAAAGGCGGCAACGTTTGCGCCGACGACCAGCACAGTCCGGGCCAGATGGTGGAGGTCGTGGGACACTGCATAGTCGTGCGCCAGCGAGGCGGTAACCAGGGCAAAGCCGATGCCGGTCAGAGACGTGATCCAAAAGGGAAGGATCTCCCTCCACACATGGGATCGTCCGGACTTCCCCCAAACCCACTGCCGGTTGAGGAGATAAGAAGGGATGCCGGCCAAGACGTTCGAGAACAGGACGCTCCATACCTCGGTCCAGAGTCGCAGGACCCCATAGACGACGGTCAGGATCACTATCGAGATCAGGGCGGAGATGGCCGACACGGCCGTGTAACGGACGAGCTTCGCTCCTTCTGGAGTGCGCAGGTAGCTCCAGAGCTGGTCTACGGCCTTCCGCATCCGGACAAGCTATCGCTTGTCAGAGGTGGCACTGGTCGTGCTGCTCGGATCGCGATGTGAGATCGGACCCCCGGGGGCTATCTGTGAGGCGGTGTCTCCGATCATCGCTTGATGGCTACAATCACTCGCGATGGGGGACAGTGAAGAGGGATCGCTGCAGGTCGCTGTACTCCACGATGAAACCGATGCATCTGTCGGCAGCGTCGAGGACGGCGGCATCGGAGCTTCGGATTGAAGAAGTCTGGCCGCCAGCCGAGATTGCCGCCGGGCGACGCCGGTTCACCATCGCCGCCATTGTCGCCACCGCGGTAACCGCGGTTCCGTTCATCTGGATCCTCTGGTCGCTGTGGGGACCTCTTGACCCGCTCCGCCCCTCGTACTACCAGGACAACTTCTACGATCTCCAGACCCGTGCCATGTTTCACGGTCATCTGTCGCTTGCAAATGGATCTCTCGGCATCGAGGGCTTCGTCCACGATGGGCGGACGTACACCTACTTCGGCCTGTTTCCGTCGATTATCCGCATGCCGGTCATGCTGGTGACCAGCAGCCTGGACGGCAAACTCACTCCGGCTTCCATGTTGGTGGCCTGGCTGGTGACCGCGCTGTTCTCGTCACTGCTCATCTGGAGGGTCCGCTTCCTCATTCGTGGCGACTCGCTGATGGGGAGAATGGAGGCCACCGCGTTCGGGGTGTTGATCGCAACGATCTTGGGTGGCTCCGTCTGGATGCTCCTGGCTGAAACCAATTACGTCTTCAATGAGGATATCGCCTGGAGCGTGTGCCTGACTGTCGGAAGCATGTTCGCCCTCCTCGGCGTCATCGAGCGTCCGTCGTGGAGGCGAGTTGCGTTCGCCGGCCTTCTAATCCTGTGTGCGAATCTTGACCGGTCCACCACAGGGTGGGCTTGTGTGGTCGGTGCCGGGTTGATCGCAGCCTGGTTCGGACTCGGGTACGGAGGTCGGGAGAACCGCAGGTGGTTCATTCCTGTGCTCGCCGCGGGTGCGGTCCCACTCGCGATCGGATGCGCGGTCAACTATTCCAAGTTCGGCGTCCTCTTCGGCGTCTCCAATGAGGAGCAGGTGTGGACGCACGTGAACGCCTACCGACGCAAGTTCCTCGCCGCCAACCACGGTGCCGAGGAGGGCACCGTCTTCGTGCCGACCAATCTCTTGGCCTACTTCCGACCTGATGGTCTTCGGTTCACCTCGGTCTTCCCCTTCATTACCTTGCCTGCGGGGCCACCGCCCGCACTCGGCGGGGTTCTCTTCGACAGGAGGTACCGGACGGCGAGCCTCCCCGCGTCGTCCCCGCTGCTGTTCCTTCTGAGCTGTTGGGGCCTGGTCACCGCCTTTCGACCCAGACCGATTGGGAAGGTGGCGCTGACCCGGTTGCTCCTATTGGCTGCCGGCTCTGCCGGTGCCGCCCTCATGTTGTGGGGTTACATCGCGCCCCGGTACCTGGGCGACTTCGTCCCATTTCTCGTGTTGGCCAGCGCGGTGGCCATGGCGGACATCTGGCGGCGGCTGGAGACACAGAGGCAAGCGGTACGGTTCGGGGTATTGGGGGCCATCGCCCTTGTGGCCAGCTTCTCAATTGTGGCCAACGTGGCTCTTGCCGTCACTCCCACTCCGAGTGACGAATGGAACACCACCCAGGTGCTTCACTACGTCGAGGCCCAAAAGGTCGTCGGCGATCTCATTGGGCATCCATTGAAGGCAACGGTGGTTCGGGGGACCACACTGCCCCCATGGGCCCCCGCTGACCAGCTGGATGTCGTTGGTGACTGCGACGGCATGTACATCTCCACCGGTGAGGACTTTTCGACAGTACCCAGCGAACAGCTCACCCGCAGCACCTGGTTGGTAGTCGAATTGGGCCATGCCTTTCAACACACCTTCAGTGCCACCTTCAACGGCTTGGGAGGTGCGCGGAGCAAATCGCTGGAGCTGGTCAAAGCGGGATCGAGCGCCATCTGGTTGACTGTCACGCCCACTTCCGATGCCAGCCGGTTGCAGGTCCAACCGGTGCTGATCGGCCACGGCGCGGCGATCAAGGGATTTTCCATAATCGTCAGTACCGGATCCACTCACGAGCTGGCGGTGACCACCGACCCAGGCAGGAACACGGTCGAAGTGATCATGGACGGAAGGCTCCCTCTCGACGCGCCTCTGGTCAATGGAGTACCCATACGGTCAACGGGAAGCTCATCAACCGGCGGAACACCGAGCACGATTTCGGTAGTTGATCAGACGGACTTGACTCCCCAGCCGACGCTCTGTGAGAGCTTGATCCACTGAATCGTTCATCAGGGGAGAAGCCTGTCGGGGCGCCTGTCCGGCTCAGGATGCCGGTTTTTCCGCCTGGAAATTGACGATACCGCCGCGATCACACAGCCAGGAGATGGATTCGAACGGCAGGGCCGCGATCAGGAGGCCGTTGTAGATCGGCGTCTTTCCGTTTCGCATCCGAGGACGCCATCCTCTCCGGACGAGCGTGTTCTGCAGTGAGATGGTCGTTTGGATGTGGGGGGCCGACCGGATGGTGATGTCACGAAAACCCACCTCATTCAGGAGACCGCGCAGGCCGACCTTGGATGGAATCTGGAGGTGACGCGGATAGTGGTAGCCACCCCAATTGTGGCCAAAAAGCGTGTTCTCCCAGGAGGTGACGGTCGGCAGTTGACCGATGAGGTGGCCGCCCGGGCGCAGTAGGTCACGAGCCCGCTCGAGCATGGTGCGGGGAAACACCACGTGTTCGAGCACATGGTTCATCGACACCACGTCGTACCTTCCCAGGTGATCAGTCAGGTCGGCGGCTTCGAGGGTGCCGTCGAGCACGTCGTATCCGCGAGCTCGTCCTTTGGCCGCAATGTCCGGCTGGATCTCGATCCCCGCACACTCCAGATCGAGGAACCGGCGGAGCTCGTCGAAATGTCGACAGTCACCGGTTCCTACGTCGAAGAGTCGACCCGGTCGATCCCGTATCAGACGGCCGTAGAACTTGGCTCGGGATCGGGCCCTGGCCTCCACCAGCAATCGCGCCACGCCGCCGTGGTTCTCATTGTAGGCGTGGTAATCACTTGGGTAGAACGGGGGGAGCTCCGATTCGGTGGGACGGGGATCGAGAAATTCCGATTGGCAGCGGGCGCATTTCTGGATCACGAAGGCCCTGGGCGGTTCGACGAAATACTCGAGATCGACCACATCCGTTCGGTAGACGGCCGTTTGATCTGATCCGCAGATTGGACAACGAACAGGCGCCTGCAGGTCCGCCGCGGACAGTGGCTGTGCAGGAGACAGATGTTGTCCGGCGTCCGTTGGGGACTCCATGTCCTGGTCCTCTTCCCGATTGATGAGCCGTCACTTCGTACTGTACAGTCCTGGTTGGGAGGGCTTCGAGAAATGTGTGATGCAGCGTAGACAAGACGCATCCGTCAACAGCGAGCGAGCCTGGCGACAGCAGTTCAACGAGCTGGTGAACTCGGAGGACATTCACCTACTTTCTGAGCAGTCGCTGACCGACTCCTTTGCGGCTATAGGCATGCTGTGGGTCGAGTTGATCGTCCTGTTGGTGGCGGCCAACCTGCTCCCTCTTTTACCATTGGGATGGGCGGTGGCGGCCGGAATACTCATCGTTCTCCTGATGGGTTTGAGAATGAATGCGATGGGTGTGATTCTGCATGAGGGATCGCACGGATTGCTGGCCAAGTCGCGGACCCTCAATGATCGGTTGTGCAATTGGGGCGTGGCGTTTTGGACGGTCAACTCGGTCGAGGAATATCGGCCGACCCACCGACTCCACCATCGCTATCTGGGGCAGGAGAACGATCCGGATCGTGGCTTCTACCTGGTGCCGGCTCGTCGTGGTGCGCTTACCGGGCTCCTTCTGAAGGATCTCTTGGGGGTGACCGCATTCCGCCGGGCGACCACCCGCCTGTCAGGTTCGTCGCAGGAGTCCGGAGCACCGGCCAGCTTGCTGGCGAGGCCGCAGCTGTTGATCGGGAAGCTGATCACCCAAGTGGTCGTCCTGGGTCAATTCATCGTCTTCCAGGGGATTGGACGGGGAATCTTGTTCTATGGGGTCTTTTGGCTGGTGCCCATTGTCTGTATGTATCCGATGATCCTTCGGCTGAAGACCATTGTTGAGCATTTCGACCCGGAACTACGCGATCCGACGATCGTGCGTTGGATCGCACGTACCAGTTGCGCCGGATGGCTCCAGAATCACCTGGTGGGAGCCAGGATGGAGTACCACTTCGAACACCATGTGCTTCCCACCATCCCTTTCAGGGGATTGAAGAAGCTGCACCGGATGCTCGAGGACACCGGCATGTTCGCACGCCACGGCGAAGTCCTCTCAGACGGTTACGTCCTCTTCCTGGCCCGAGCCGTCAGCGGAGAAGGTCCATCCGAGACGTGAGTCCGTGTTCATGCGCAGGGTCGAAGCCATGGTGACCGGGTACTACGTGCTCGGAGTGTTTCTGGTGGCGATCGGCTCCTTCTCCTATTCGGCACTCGGCGATTGGCGTCGCCACCGCGGCGGCACCCACTAGCGAGCTGACTGCTGGTCCTGAGTCCCCCTCGATTTGGACATGGTGGGCGTCGTGTGGGGACCCGGGCGTCGGTGTTGTTACTTTGAGTGAACAGAGGACAACTCTACGTGAAGTTAGGTAGGCACCAAGGTGAAATTGAGGTGACAGGACGCGCGCGTGCCGTAATCTGTGGTGTCGAAGCAGAAGCAGTTGTCACGGTGCTCCACGCCGAAGGATCTTCAGGCGGAGGGCTTTGAGTGGGGGGTTAGTGGCGTCAATGCGGGGGATCAAGGCACTGTGCGTGGCCGCCATCCTGGTGGTGGCCGGGTCGGTGTACGTACACACGTCGGCATCGTTTGCGTCACCCAAGGCGGCGGCCCGCACCGTCACCACCTATACGGGTCCCGGAGTCAGCAACTCACAAGGGATCACGGCAGGCCCTGACGGCGCCCTGTGGTTCGTCAACCAGGGCACCAACTCCATCGGGAGGGTCACCACCGCCGGGGTGGTGTCCGACTTCACCGGTCCGGGCATCAGGTTCCCGAAAGGGATCACCACTGGGCCCGACGGCGCCCTCTGGTTCACCAACGCGGGGGGCAACTCGATTGGGCGGATCACCACCGCCGGTGTGGTGTCCGACTACACCAACCCCGGCATCTCCAGCCCTCAGGGCATCACGACGGGCCCCGACGGCGCACTGTGGTTCGTCAACGAAGGGACCAACTCGATCGGACGGATCACCACCGCCGGGGTCGTCACCATCTACAACGACGCACCGCCCAACGGGGAGGGCCTCGACCCGGAGGGGATCACCACTGGGCCCGATGGAGCCCTGTGGTTCACCAACGTGGTCTCCGACAGCATCGGGCGGATCACCACCGCCGGGGTGGCTTCGACGTTCAGCGGCACCGGCATCAGCGACCCGGAAGGGATCGTCACCGGTCCCGATGGAGCCCTGTGGTTCACCAACTGGGGTAATAACTCCATCGGGCGGATCACCACCGCCGGAGTTGTCTCCAACTACACCGCCGCTGGTATCGCCTTTCCCGAAGGGATCGTCGTGTCCAACGACGTCATGTGGTTCACCAATTTCTACGGCAACTCCATCGGGCGGATCACCACGGCAGGGAAGGTGACCTTCTTCACCGGCACCGGCGTCAGGTCGCCGGCTTGGATCGCCGCCGGTCCTGACCACGCCGTGTGGTGGACGGACTACGGAAGCAACTCGATCGGGTGGGCTTCCACGTGAGCCGGCCCAGGGGCCGAAAGGCTCGGGGCGGGTTGGGCCTGCTCGCATGGCTTGCGGTCCTGGTGCTCGGGGTCATCAGCGTCACCTACGCCCTCATCCCCGGTGGCCGCGGCGAAAGTGAGACCAGCGTTTCCGTGCCTATGGCGGCCGCCTCGGTGGCGCTGTCTGCGCCCAGCGACTGGTGGCCGGAGTTCAGATTTGGACCGGCCCACGGTGGCGACAACCCCGGTGAGAGCGCCATTTCGGTGTCCAACGTGTCCACCCTCGTACAACGGTTCAGCGCCGCGGCCGGCAGCAATGTGGACTCGTCGCCGGCGATCGTCAACGGCATCGCCTACGTGGGATCGGATGATCACCATCTCTACGCGTTCGATGCCACGGGAAACACCAACTGCTCCGGGACCCCGGTAACCTGTGCACCCCTGTGGTCCGCCTCCACAGGAGGCTTCATGTTCTCGTCTCCCGACGTGTACGACGGCGTTGTCTACGTAAGTTCCGCCGACAACAATCTCTATGCGTTCGACGCCAACGGGAACACCAACTGCTCGGGGACACCCAAGATCTGTGCCCCGTTATGGACCGCGGTCGCCTCCGGCGGTGAATCGTCGCCCACGGTGGTCAACGGCATCGTCTATATCGGTTCCGGCGACGACAAGCTCTCTGCGTTCGATGCCGCGGGGAACACCAACTGTTCGGGAACCCCGAAAGTTTGCGCTCCGCTGTGGACCGCCACCACCGGCGGCTCCATCATCGCCTCACCGACGGTGACCAACGGAATCGTCTACGTCCCGTCGCTCGACAGCAAACTCTATGCGTTCGATGCCGCCGGGAACACCAACTGTTCCGGAACCCCGAAGGTTTGCGCTCCGTTGTGGACCGCAGCCACCAACGGCCAGGTGTGGTCTTCGCCGGCGGTGGCCAATTCAGTCGTCTATGTGGGCACGACGGGTAGCAAGCTCTATGCGTTCGACGCCAACGGGAACACCAACTGCTCGGGGACACCGAAGACCTGTGCTCCACTGTGGACGCGCTACTACGGGCGGTGGGATCGCATCTTCGCCGGCGGTGGCCAACGGCACCGTCTACATCGGCTCCTCCGACCACAAGCTCTATGCGTTCGACGCCACCGGGGTGACCAACTGCTCCGGTACACCGACCAGCTGCAATCCCCTGTGGACCGCGACCACGGGAGGGGACGTGGACTCGTCGCCGGCGGTGGCCAACGGAGTGGTCTACGTAGGTTCGTTCGACGGCACGCTCTATGCCTACGATGCCACCGGCAACACCGATTGTTCCGGAACACCCAAGACGTGTGCTCCGGTGTGGAGCGTAACCACCGGCGCCCGGGTGCTCTCGTCGCCAACGGTCGCCAACGGCATGGTCTACGTGGGCTCTTCCGACTACGACTTCTATGCGTTCGGTCTCCCCAATTGAGCCGCCTGCCGATCGGACCGCCGGCAGGCCCCTTCCGTCAGTCGACCGGTCTCACCAGGCGGCTGTCGCCCCACAGCCGGCTCGGCCTGGTTCCCCAGGCCACCTGGCGGGACAATTCGGCACTGACCACCGGCAGGTCGGCCATGTGGGTGACGCCGAGGAGTTTTGCCTCCGCGTTGATCACTCGCACGGGAAGGCCGTCTCCATCGGCCACCATGGTCGCCACCACCTCGGGGAGCAGTACCTCGGCTTTGGGCACCTGACCGCCGGCGGTCACCGACGCCAGCACGGACTCCTCGTCGAGGCCCGAGGCTTTCATGGCCGATTCGAGCACCTCCCACATGGCCGGTTGGAACCCCCACAGGTTGACCGAGGTCGGTGACTCGCCGTCCAGAGTGACCGGCTGGACCCCGTTCCCCGAGGTGAAGGACTGGCCGTCGTCGTGCCACACGACCTGCCGCCGCTCGGTCAGGGCCACCAAGTAGCCGCGCTCGTCCACCTTGCAGATCCCCCGGGTCACCGGGTCGTCGGTGGTCACGGTGTTTCGCAGTTGATAGCCGATCAACCCGTGCTCGTCGGGGCGAGGCTCAGTTGCTCGACGAGTCAGGCCCATGGCCTCTTCGCTGTAGACGTCATCGGCGTTGGAGACGCCGAATGGCCGGTCGGTGCCCAGCCGCCCCTTTTGCCGCCAGGACCGCGTGGACGGTCCCGAGCGGGACCCGCTGCTCGGCAAACGCAACATCCACCGACTTCGGCCAGCACCGCTCGACGTGGTAGCGGACGGCCGGTCCGCTTTCGGGGTGCAGGACCAGCACGATCTGTCCGAAACCGGCGGCCACCGCGTCGCTCACCAGCAGATCGATGACCGCCTCGCCGTTCGGGCCGATGGGCGCCAACGGCTTGCAGCCTCCGTACCGTCGGGCCATGCCGGCTGCCAGCACCACCAGTGGGGGCGCCATCCCGGTGGTCACCCGCCCCAGCGAAGCACGGCACTGGCCCAGGTCATTCCGCCACCGAACCCGGTGAGCAGCACGTGGTCACCGGCCCGGAGTCGACCGGACTCGAGCGCGTCGACCAGGGCCAGAGGAATCGAAGCGGACGACGTGTTGCCGTAGCGGTCGATGACCACCACCGCCTTTTCGTCGGGGATGCCCAGGCGTTGGCACGCCGCGTTGATGATCCGAAGGTTGGCCTGGTGGGGGACGATGAGGTCGATGTCATCCGAGGTCAGGCCGGCTTCGGCGATGGCCTGTTCCGCCGATTCGACCACCACCCGTACGGCCTTGCGGAAGATCTCCTTGCCGTCCATGTACAGGTAGCCACCGTGATCGCACTTGAGCAGGTGCCGGAGTGAGCCGTCCGCCCCGAGGGTCCACGACAGGAGCTGCCCCTGTCCCTCGGTCGCCTCCAACACCACCGCGCCCGCACCGTCGCCGACCAGTACCGCCACCGATCGGTCGTCCCAATCGGTGATCCGGCTGAGGGTTTCCGAACCGATGACCAGCAGGCGCTCGGCACCGATGGCCAGCATGCCGTGGGCCACGACCAGGGCGTAGACGAATCCCGAACACGCCGCGTTGACGTCGAACGCTCCTCCGGGGACTCCGATGCCGTCCTGCACGGTGGCCGAGGTGCCGGGAACGATCTGGTCGGGGGTGGTGGTGGCCAGAATGACGCCGTCGATCTCGTCGGGACGTCTATTGGCCTTGGCAAGCGCGGCGATTCCGGCGTCGATGGCCAGCTGCGAGGTGGTGCCGCCGATCCGGCGCTCGCGGATGCCGGTCCGCTCCTGTATCCAGGCGTCGTTGGTGTCCATGGTCACCGACAGGTCGTCGTTGGTCACCACCTTGTCGGGCACGGCGATGCCCCAGCCGGTGACGATGCCGCCGCGTGCGGGGATCATGGTCGGTGGTCGTCATGTGGTCAGCCGGCCTCGAGTACGTGGATACCGATGAACGCCGCGTCCTTGCCGATGATGCCACCGGTATTGGCCGCCACCGCCAATCGGGCCCCCTCCACCTGCCGTGGACCGGCCTGGTTGCGCAGCTGTGCGGTCAGCTCGACCACTTGGGCGATCCCGGTGGCCCCGAGCGGATGCCCTCGGGCCACCAGGCCCCCGCTGGTGTTGACGGTCACCCCCTTGCCGCCGACTGGTGGTGCTGCCGGCCTGGGTGGCCGGCCCGGCGTCCCCCGGCTTGAAGAAGCCGAGTGATTCGAGGGCGTACAGCTCCTCGGCGCTGGTGGCATCGTGCAAGTTCGACGACGTCGACGTCGGACGGGTCGACGTCGGCGTCGTCCCACGCGGCCAGGCCGGCTTCGGCGAGACGGTTGTGATAGTCCATGTCGCCGTTGCCCGACCGGACGGTGCTGGCCCGGATCTTCGGTGCGCCCGGCCCTGGGCTCTGCCGACAGGACCACCGCGGCGGCACCGTCGGTGAACGATGAGCACATCAGCCGGGTCAGTGGCCACACGATGGACGGGGAGGTGAGGACCTCGTCGATGGTGACCTCGGCTTGGAACTGCGCGTTGGGGTTGAGCGCGCCGTGACGCCGGGATTTGACCGCGGCGGCGGCAAATTGCTCGACCGTGGCGTCCCGCTCCTCCATCTGGATGACCGTCCACGCGGCATTGAGGGCCATCAGCACCGAGCCCGATGGATTCTCCAGCTCTTCGTGCATGCGGATGCGGTCGGGAAGGGGAACCCCGTCTTCGATGCCGGCCAGGGTGGCGGCACGATCGCCGGTCCACATCTTCTCGACGCCTACCGCGAGCACGGTGCCCTGTCCGCCCACCGCGGCCAAGGAGGCCAGGTGCAGGGCCGAGGCCCCTCCGGCGCACGAGTTGTCGACGTTGACGATGCCGGCATGGCGGAGTCCGGCCTGGCGCAGGAACGACTGGCCTCGTATGCAGCCCTGGTCGACGAGCCGGCCGGCGGTGGCGTTGCCGAACACCACCAGATTGACCTCGGTGGCGTCGACACCGGCGTCGGCCAGAGCCTCGGCCACCACCTGGTGGGCCATCTCTTCGGCGCTCAGGTCTCGCCGGTTCATGGGCGTCATGGCGGTGCCGATGATGCGAGGGATGCGGTCCATGGCTCCTCGTTACCTCCGGTGCCGGCATTCCGGCGACCGGCAACGCCGCCATCAGGCGCTCGAACGCTCCAACGGCTGATCCTCTGTCACGTACACGGCGACGTGCTCGGCCCCGGCCTGGTGGAATGCGGTCACCACCGCGGCCACCTCGGCTGCGGTCCCACTCACCAGGTGGCGGTCGAAGGCCTTGGCCGGGATCCCGTAGAGCGAGGACATCCATTCGGTCCCCCGGTCGCGGGCCACTGCGGGATCGCTGTCGATGGAGACGAACAGGACCATCGAAGGGGTCACCTCGTCGGCGGCCCGGCCCGCCCGATCAACCTCCTTGGCCAGCCGTTCGAGGGCCTCCCGATACTCGATGGGGCTCAGGAAGAGGGGCATCCAGCCGTCGGCCAGCGCGGCCGCCCTTCGTAGGGCGGCTTCGGAGGAGCCGCCCACCCACACCGGAATGGCCGGTGGCAGCCGGCAACTGGCGATAGCGGTCGTCGCCACTCGACGGGTGACCGTCGGTCGATGGTGCCCGATCCGGTGGCCCACGCGCGTCGCAACTCGGCGATGCCGGCGTCGAGCTGGCGACCCCGGGTGTGGTAGTCGATGCCGGCCTGGTCGTATTCGCCCGACGTGGCTGCCCACCCCCACGCCGAGCACGAACCGGCCCTGGGTGAGGATCTGGAGGGTGGCCGCCTGTTTGGCAACCGCCGGGGCCTGGCGAAGGGGGAGCTGGAGCACACAGGTGCCGAGGGTCACTCGCCGTGGTCGATGTGGCGGCGACGGCCAGTACCGACAGCGCCTCCAGACACGGTCCGTTCCAGAACAGGTGGTCGCAGACCCACAACCCGTCGGCGCCCATCTGCTCGGCCTGGTGGCAGAGTTCGGTCACCCCGTCGATCGGATCGGCAGGGTGGTCGCCGTCCGCCGGTCCCCACCCGAGTGCCGGGTTCCGTGCCCATGGCGGAGCCGTGTCCTGCACGAAGGTGGGAAGGACGAGTCCAATCGGCCCCCGGGGAGTCACAGATCGGTCCATGGGCACAACGCATCGTAACCGCCACCGTGGGCCACCGTCGCCACCGTCGGGGAGCGCGATCGAGGCCCGATCGAGGCCCGATCGAGGCTCGGGAGGCGTCGATGGTGCCTCCGCGTTCGGAACTTCGCTCGGACAAGGCAGACTGGTGAGGCGGGCATACCGGATCGGATGGTCGGCCGGACGTGGTGAACGAGAGGACAGGCTGTGGATGATGAGACGGTTGGTCAAGTAGGGGCGGACAGCGGCCCGGCCACCGACGACGTGGCCGGAGGGTCGTCGCTGACCGACGCCGTGGCCGAAGGCGTCGTCGCTGACCGACGACGAGCGGGCGGAGCGGCTGAGCCAGCTCAACAGCCTCATCGAGCTCATGCGCCCGGCGGTCCAGGCCGACGGGGGGGATCTGGCGCTCCTGTTCGCCGACGTGGCCACCGGGGTGGTCGAGGTGCAGCTCCAGGGTGCTTGCAGCTCGTGCGCGGTGAGCGCATCCACCTTGCAGGGTGGAGTCGAGCGGATCCTCCATGATCGGCTGCCGTGGGTGACCGAGGTCCGGGGCGGCGTGGATGCGTCGATGGATCCGTTCGAGAGCGAGTCGATGGGTCGCGGGGGCTACATACCCAGCTTCTGACCGACCGGGGATCTCGCCCACGGCCACCGGCCCGGTTGGGGTCATGGCCGGAGACAGCTGCGCCTCGGCGGTGTCATGACCGGTGCCGTAGGATCGCCCTTCCATGGGTCCCGACTCCGACCTAGGCGTGATCCCTTCGGACCCCCCGGTTTCGTGGACGGCGCCGGCGGTCGAGGACCGGGGAGGCGGCCGGTTGCTCCCGACCGGCCGGGCGGAGGAGACCACCAGACCCGTCCCGTCCCCCTCATTGATGACCGTCCTGGCCTTCGCCATGGTGATCGTCCCCTTCGCCATCATCCTGGCCCGTCTGCTGGCCGCCCCGGGAACCCACCTCTACCTTCCCGACGATCTCGCCCTCATCGATCTGCACACCCGGCGGGCGCTGCAATGGAAGCAGCAGTTGGGCGTGTTCGACCACAACGGGTGGAACCACCCCGGACCGAGCTACTTCTACCTGCTCTCCCTGGTCTACCGGGTGCTCGGTTCGGGCGCCAAGGCCATGTTCGTCGGCGCCACCCTCATCAATGCCCTGGCCGCGGCGGCCTGCGTGGCGGTGGTCCGCCGGCGGAGCACGCCCGCCCGGGCGCTGTGGGCCGCCCTGTGGCTCTGCGTGCTGGGATCCCTTCTGGCCACGGTCGGACCCGGCAGCGTCACCTATTCGGAGGGCGCCCTCGGTGGGCTGGTCAGTCCCTGGAACCCGATGGTGGTGATCTTCCCCTTGCTCCTGTTGGTGCTGCTGTGCGCGGCCGCCATCGACCGGTCCCCACTCTCCCTGCTGGGTGCCGTGCTGATCGGCTCGTTCATCGTCCAGACCAATATCTCCACGCTGGTGCTGGTGGTGGTGGTGCTGGCGGCCACGCTGGTCACCGTGGCGCTCACCGCGGTCGCCGACCGGGCTCGGAGCCGAAGGTCGGTCGGCGTTCCGGATGTCGGGCGCCCGGCGTGGAGCCCGACCACCTGGGTGTGGGCGGTCGCCTGGTTGGTGGCACTGGTGTTGCTGTGGCTCCCCCCGTTGATCCAGCAGCTGACCAACCACCCGGGCAACCTGACCCTCATCTACCGCTTCTTTTCCTCCGACCACCCGGGACCGACGCTGGCCGAGAGTGTGCGGTCGGTGGTCGCCGTCTACGGCGTGCTGCTCAGCGGGCCCTCCGAGGTGATGAGCTCCTACCTCGGTCATGCCCCCCAACACCAGGTGGCTGCGCTGACCGCCACCGTGGTGGCACTGGTGCTCGGGGTGGTCGCCACCGTCGTCGGCATCCGGCAGCGACAACCGATTTGCCGCCGGGATCGGAGGCCTCAGCCTGCTCGGGTTCGCGGCCATGGTGGTGGCGGTGTCCGACGTGGTGGGGGAGGTCTACGGCTACCTGGTGGTGTGGGCCATTGCCGTGCCCATCGCCGCGGCCATCGGGGTGGGGATGGTGCGGCTGCCCCAGGCCCCCTCGGCCCATCGCCGACCGCCGGCGGGGTCCCGATCCACGGTTCGGGTGGCCGCTTGTCTCATCGGTGTGCTGGCATCGGTGGTGCTCTGCGTCCGGGCCGCGGCGATCCCCCCGCTCTCATCGGTGTCCGACCCGGAGGTGGGCAGGTTGACGTCGCTGGTCATCCCCGCCCTCGACGGCAGTCGGACCGTCTTCGTCAACGACAGCGGTGCCGGGGCCACCTCCGGTGCCAAGCTCCTCGATGTCGAGCGGTTCATCGGCCTGGTCAACCAACTCGACCAACGCGGGTATGCGCCCACCGTCAATCGGTTGTGGCGGGCCGAGTTCGGTCCCGGCTACGAGGCCGTGGGCACCGAGCGCCACTCGGTCGAGCTCAGCACCTGGAACTCGACCTCACCCCAGGCGCCCGGCTACCTGGGGCGGGTGGGCGATCTGGCGGTGACGGTGACACGGTCCGACCGGGGGCACTCGACCGATCCCGCCGACACCCCGGGGTGAGCGGCTTCCGGCTACGCCCCGGGCACGGCCACCGTGGCCTTTTCCGGTGCCGGCGTGTCGGCGGCGCCCGTTTTGACCGCGCTGCGTTGGCGCCAACGCTGCAGTGGCCGTTCGAGGAGGAACCAGCTGGCCATGGCGATGGCAAAGGTGATGGCCAGCCGGGCCAGCTCGGTGGGCCAGAACGACCAGTGGGTGCCGTTGGGCTGCACCGCCAGATAGACGGGGAAGTGCACCAGGTACAGGGTGTAGGAGAGGTCGCCGATGAACACCAGCACCCCCAGCCCCACCGCGCGCGACCCGATGCCGGTGGGGCACACCACGAAGTAGACGAAGACGATCAGACAGGCCACCGTGGTGGCCGGCAGTTGCCAGACGACCAGGCCTTCGCGGAACAGCGGTGCATCCAACAGGATCCACACGAAGAACACCGTGGACGCCAAGGCGGCAACCGCGGTCAACCGCTTCGCCCCCATGGACCATCCGTTGAGGTACCCGTCGGAGGCCAGCAGTCCGAGCAGGCATCCCAGGAACAGGGCATCGGCCCGGGTGTCGAAGGCGTAGTAGACGCGGGTGAACGTGGCCGTGTCGAAGTGTGGAGCGCGGAGGGTCACCAGGAGGCGATCGGCAACGCTCAACCCGATACCGATGCAGGCGAAGCCGTAGGCCAGACGTCGGCGACCCGCGGCCACCGCCGCCACCATCAGCAGCGACCAGATGATGTAGTACTGCTCCTCGACCGACAGCGACCATGTCTGGGCCAGAAACCCGAAGAAGGGCGCGTGGCCGAAGGCCTGGCGGTAGTCGGCGTAGTAGAAGAGCGCGGCGGCACTGTCTCCCCAGATTCGCTGGGAGGCATCGGCCACGAACACCAGCGACGCGTAGATGCCCATGAGCGCGATGGTCAACAACAGGGGCGGGATGAGACGGGCGGCGCGCCGTGAGTAGAAGCCCTTGAGGCTGATCCGCCCGTTTCGCTTCCCCTCGGCGGAGAGCATGGCGGTGATCAGGAACCCGCTGAGCACGAAGAACATCTGGAGCATGGCCCACGAGCCGGGCATGGTCTTGAAGTTGGAGTGGTAGACGAGGACCCCGGCGATGCCCAGCGCCCGCACACCGGTGAGGCACGGGCGGTTCCCCAGCCTGAAGGAGCCCGGCGTCTCCCCGGCTCCGCCGGCGCCGATCGAGTGGTCACCCATTCGAGCCGCTCCTCCCCGAGGCGGCCACCACGCACCGGGCGACACCGTCCCCGGCCAGGCCGGCCAGGGAACCATCGGTGCACGCCGGCAAGGTCGGAGGGCGCCAAGGACAGCGGCGGCGGACGGTGCCCGGTGTCCGACCAGACCCACGCATGATCCTGGTAGACAGGTTCCGAGCCCAGCACGGCGGTGAAGAATGCCACACCGAACCCGGTGCCCCGGGCGGTCTGGTAGGCAGGCAGGCCGGCGTCGTCGGGAACCACCACCGTGGTCACCCCCCAGTCCCGCATGGCGTACCGGACCGCCTCCAGGTTCGACGCTGACAGGGTGGGCGCCGGCAGCAGCGGCACCGACGCTTGCCTCAGCACGCTGAACCCGACCCGGTCTGCGCCCGAACGGGCCACCGTGCCGGCGGGCCCACCCCCTCCGGCCATCTGGTAGCGCATCCCCCCGATGGCCTGCCAGGGGATCGACGCCTGCGAGTCGGCGGTGGCGAACGGATAGGTGAGCAGTACCCGCCCGGAAGGGAGGTGGTCGGCGGCGGTCAGGAACCAGCTCGGCACGGTCACCGGCTGCACGGTCAACGGGAGGTTCGGCGCCAGGGCCGACAGCCACCGGGACCAGTGCCACCAGCGGCCACCGCCACGGCCACGGCCACCGCGCCCGCCTCGCCGACCGCCGTCGCGAGCCTGTCCGCGCCCGGGCGTCGAGCCCGCCGGTGTGAACCGCCGGAGGGCCGCCGATCGTCGAGCGATCGACGATGATCGAGGTCATGACGGCGGCGCAGAGCCCGAAGACGGCGGCGAACCGCGACTGCACCACGTCGTCGAAGAGGGGAAGGTGGGTGACCACCGCCCACGGCCCCCACCGGCCCCCACCCACCCGCAGGCTGAGCAGCGGCGGTGAGGACACCGAGGCATCCGAAGAACCACAGTCGGCGATCCGATCGCCACCAGAGGGTCCCCGCCGCGATGACCAGGAGCATGCCCGGACCCAGATAGGAGGCGGACGGGGTGGGCGGCCCCCGGTACCCGCCGAGGGCGGCCGCCTCCTTGGCCAGCACCCCGGAACTGATCGGACCCCACTGGCCGTGGGTGCTCCACAGGTTGCCGATCGAGTTTCCCAGGTTGCCGGGGACGTTGGTCGACCACACCATCCCGCTGAGGTGAGCCGGCCCGGCCAGCACGAACCACACCGGGTAGGCCAGCAGGACCAGGGTGAGCGCCCAGCGGCGACGGCGACGCCGACCAGTGCGTGCCTGGTTCGACGACCGAGCTCACCTCGGCGGTGGAACCCGGCGTAGCCGGCCACCAGGACGGTGGCCAACACCGCCGACACCGACACGATCAGCACCATCTCGGTGCTCACGAAGAATTCGACGGTCACCAGGACGGCCAGTGCGGCGCCGACACGAGCCGGGCGGACCCGCTGTCGGATGTAGAGCTCGTCGAAGCAGGCGACCATCAGCGGCAGCAGTGCCATGCAGGCCAGGTTGAGCCAGCCGAAGGCCAGCTGCACGATCACCGAGGCGGAGAACCCGTAGGCCAGACCACCCACGAAGGCCGCCGGCGCCCATCGCACCCAGCGCAGCAACAGCCAGAACATGGACAGGGCGACCAGGGCCGGGATCAGCGTCGAGGCCACGTTGATGGCGGTCACCGGCCCGAAGAGCCGGGTCACCGGGGACATGACCAGGGCGATGGCCGGCGCACCGGTGTCGCTCAGCAGGTTGAAGCCCGACCGGATGGAACAACCAGTTGGAGAAGAGGAGGCTGTGGCCGTGGGTCAGGGCGAACGTCGACCACTCGAGGTACCAGACCATCCGGCCGGCGTCGGTGCACGCACAGGTCATCACCGCCGATGACCCGTTGGTCCACACGTGCCACCACAGACCGACCGACAGCACCAGGTAGAGCCCGCCCGCCAGCAGGTACCCGGGCACGCCGGGGTCCTCGCCGTTGGTTCGCTGTTGATCGGTGGCGGGCTCTGGAACCTGGCGGTCGGCCGGCGGCCACCGCCAGACCACCCGACCCTGCGGCGATCCCGGTCATCGATGACGCGAGCACGCAGGCGGCCACCGCGCTCCCGGTCGACGGTGCCGGAGCCGTCGGTGCAGGCGGTGAAGGCGGCGGCGGACAGGAGCACCGGGGGACCGGCACTCGCCGGCATCGCTCCACACCCAGGCGCTCGGTCTGCAGGACCGGTGACCGCCCGAGCGCGGCGGTGAACAGACCGACGGCGTAGGGGACGCTCCGTCCCCGGTCATAGGTGGGCAAGCCGGGCTGGTCGGGTACCACGATGGTGGTGACCCCCCATCCGGCGACGGCCTGGCGGATGGCCCGTAGGTTGGCCGAGGTGGGCAGCGGTGCGGGGCCCAGGGGGAGGGATGCCCGGGCCAGGACGTCGAATCCGCGGAGCTTCGGGTCCGGCCCGGGACGGGGTGATCCCCGGGCCGCCACCGCCGACCATCGAGAACGTCATTCCCTCCACCGCCTGCCAGGCCATCGACGATTGGATCCCACCGAGGGCGGCGGGATAGGGGAGCACCACCGGCGGTGGCCGAGACGCGGCGCGGACAGCGCGAACCATCGGGGCAGCCGCACCGGCCGGACGGTCATCGGGATGTTGGGCCACAGGGCCACGCGCGATCGGCACCAACGCCAGCAGCGGCGACCGCGACCGCGGCCAGCGCCCGCCGGTCGAGGCGGGGCCGGCTGTCGGCGCCGACCGGACATGGCCGAGGATCACCGCCAGCATCACCGCCACGCAGAGGTCGACGATGACGGTGATGTTGACCGGGACCACGTTGTTGAGCACGGGGAGGTGGACGAAGAGGCGCCACGGAGCCCAGTAGCCGTTGCCCACCCCGAGTGACAGCACCGCGGCAACCACGCCGACCACGCCGAAGAATCGGAGAAGCGGGTCGCGGCGCCAGATGACCGCGCCCCCGATCACCACCACGATCACGCCGATACCCAGGTAGCAGAGCAGGGGGAGGGTCGGCCCCTGGTAGCCGCCGAACAGGTGCATGATGCCGGTCAGCGGGCGCGCTGATGAACCCGTTGACGAACTGACCGGGGGAGTTGGCGACGGTGCCGGCCGGGGAGTCGGGCCACGCCCGACCCGGTCAGGTGGGCCGGACCGGCGAAGAAGAACCACAGGGGATAGGCCAACAGCACCACCGCCACCCCGGCGGCCACCCCGAGGGCGGGAGCGGCACCGACGACCGCGTCCCCGTGGTCGGGCGACGGGTGAGGACAGCGCCCACACCCCAGCGCCAGGCCCGCCAGCACGGCGAACAGGACGAGGAGGGTGAGCACCTCGACACTGACGAAGAACTCGACGACCACCAGCAACCCGAGCGCCGCCCCCACTCGCAGGGGTGGGTGGCGGTGGCGGACGAACAGGTCGTCGACGCAGCCCACGATCAGCGGAACCGGAGCCAGCATCCCGAAGTTGGGATGGGCCAGGGCCAGGCTGACCATGACGAAGGGGGAGAAACCGAAGAAGAGGCCACCCACGAAGCTGGCCCCGTCCCAGGACACCCACCGCCGGAGCAACCAGAACATGGCCAGTGCGGAGAGCGGAGGAGACAGGAGGTCGATGAGGTTGAGCGACGCCACCGGTCCCCACAGCCAGGTGACCGGGGCCGATGCGATCCCCAACCCCAGGGAATTGGGGGCCATGTCGATCCCACGGGGGACGAACAGCTTGGAGGAGTAGAAGGGGTTGAGCCCGTGGCTCAGCGCGTAGGCCGGCCACTTGATCACCCACAGGGTCAGGGCTGCGTCACCGCATCCACAGGTGGTGACTGTGCGCGGGTGGGGCAGCACCCGCCACCAGATGATCAGGGACAGCGCCAGGTAGGTGCCGCCGACCAGCAGGTACGACCACCTCCGCCCGGATCGGGGAGCGCCCCCGGCGGTGCCGGTTCCGATGGCGCACCGACGACCGGCGTTCACCGGGTGGGTCGCCGGGGCTCCCCGGTTGCCTCGGCCGGGGGTGCTGCTCGGTCTCCGTTTCGGAGGGGCTCAACTGCGGTGTCATCGGCAGACGCTCTTGGGCCGACGGTGCTCGACGATGGGGAGGAGCATCGTCCGGCCAGGCTGTCAGAGCATACCCATCTCGCTTTGTTCAACGGCAGAGCCCGCTCTGTGGCCGGATCCGGTTGGGCGGACACGGTCATGGTGGTGAAGGTGAGTGCGTGGGTGATGTTGGAGATCGCCTGGGAGATACCCAGGGGAGCGGTGATGGCATGCAGATAGGAGTGGAGGGGGTCGCAGGCCAGGGCGAGCCGGGCGGCAGCGACCGATGCTGGCGACACGCCCTCCGGGCAGCACCGTGGCACCGGTTCCGAATCGAGCGATCATCCAGTCGACGCCGATGAATTTTTCGTGCCCGGGCCGGCCGTGCGGTCGGTGACCACGAAGTGGGAACCGATGGGGTTGGCCAGCGAATAGGTGTCGAAGATGTAGACGTCGGGTCCACTCAGATAGCCGGTCACCCCGATCGCACCGGCGCTCACCACCAGGTGATAGGGCAGTGATGAGCGTGCCGGTTGGATGTCGGCGGAGCCCGGACCGCTCGCCGCCAGCTCGGTGTTGACCATCATCACGCTGGCTCCCCTGCCGCCGGGCCCGGGCGGCGACCGCCCGGTTGAAGCCACCGAGCTGGTTGTGGTAGTCGGCCGCGTTCGACCGGGTGCGGGCTCTTGCTGACCGCGATCCAAAAGGCGCGCTCGTCGATGATCCCGTGATCGGAACGGAGCACACCGCCCGTCGAAAACCGGAGCCATCCGGCACAGGCGACCGACCAGGCGACGATCCCCACGACGGGAACGATCAGCAGCGTCCGGAGCTGCCGGACCGACACGAAGATCGGGAGGCACAGTGACGAGGAACCCGGGAAGAAGAAGGCGGGCATGCTGGTAATCGCCCCCGATCCTCGCCACGTAGCAGGATGTCGACCGTCGCCATGACAACCGGGGTGATCAACACGGTGACCCCGGTCCGGTCGCCGTTGCGCCACCATCGCACGCAGCCGGGGGAGCACGATGGGGATGGCCAGGGCAAAAGGCAGCCAGAGCGTGTAGGGGGCGATGAAGTTCCACAGGTAGGTGAATCCCTGGGACCACCACGAGGCGCCTGCCGACTTGGCCAGGGCGGTGTTGGGCACGATCAACGCGAAGTACGCCATTCGCCACAGCTCATAGAGCAGCGGGAGGGCGACCGCCGCCGCCGCCGGCGCCAGGTATCGCCGGGTGATCGAAGCGGGTCCCTTCCAACCCGACGCCGACACCACCACCCCGAGTGCAGCGAGCTCGACGATGGACATCAGGATCAGTTCAGGGCGTATGAGGGTTCCCAGGCCAATGACCAGAGCGCACCAGACGGCCGAATCGCGCCGTTCCTCGGTGCGGACCAGCATCCAGTACCCCAGTCCGATCCACAGGAAGGTCAATCCCCATCTCCAGTCCCGACGTGGCGAACTCCCACACACCGGCCACCACCGCAAAGATGACCAGCCCGATGGGCAGGATCACCCCCCCATCGCGGGTGCGGGCCAGACGTTGGAGGGCCCGTCCCGCCAGCACCACCCCGATCGAGGTACCGGCCAGCCCGAGGAAGACACTGAGCCATTCGATGCTGATGAACGGGAGTACCTCGTGCATGCACGGCCACCAGGAACAGCCAGAGTGGGTCGGAGTAGACCTCGACCCGTTCTCCGACGTTGAAGACAGGTCCACTGCCGGCCAGCAAGTTGTCGATGACCCGGAAGTCGATGAAGGCGTCCTCTTGGACCCAACGGTAGGACCATGCTCCGGCGACGACGATGATCAACGGCACCGCCACCACCGTCCACGAGAGCAGCTGATCAACCCGACGAGCGTGGCCTGGCGGCATCCCTTTGGCGTGCTCCGGGTCGGCGATGAATGGCGACGCTACACCTCTGCGCTCCCGACCTCGGGGAGGTGGTGATGACTCCAAATCGTCCCGTCGGCCAGCGCCACTGATGATCGAGCGGGTAGTCCCTGGTCGGGAGGGCCTCCGGCAACCGATTCGACGCGACACCACTGATAGCGTCTGAAGCCGTGATCGGAGACGGTTCGCCAGGTCGAGCCTCGGGCCGTGGCCGGTTGGCAAGGGCGGTGGTGGTGATCGCAGGACTGGTCGTGAGCATCGTCGGTGTCGTCGGTCTGAGCGTGCAGGCGGTCAGGGGCAATCGGGTGGTCGGTGTGCAGCGAGCGGCGTCCACCGTCCACGACGCCGCGCTCGACGATGCCTACTACCAGTGCATCGACGTACAGGCCCACAGCCTGGTCTCGCCGAGCGAGCCGGTGGTCTTCGATGCCAGCCTCGGCGATCTGGTCACCCTGCTCAAGGGTGCGGGTAGCTGGGTCACCATTGCCGACCCGGCTTCGACCGCGGTGGTGCGGCTCTCGCTGCGCAATGACGTCACCGGCAATCGAGCCTGTCTGGGCACCGTGGTGGTGGCCACGTACGCCAAACCCCACGGCGGAGTCAGCGTTCGCATCGGGTCGGGGTCCCATGTGCCCGGGAGCGGCCCTCCGCCGGCGCCGCCGTTATGACGTCGCCGCGGTGAACGCACGATGACAACGGTGTCGGCGACCATCGTCACCATCGTGGTCCTCGCATCGGCCGGCCTGTTTCCGGCGGTCGCCCTCATCGGTCTGCGACGTGATCACCGTGCCGTTGGCTGCCGCTGGCCGGCGCGGTCATCGCCGCGCTGGCCGCAACCTGTTTCATCGCCGTCGGTGGGAGCTTCATCGGGTGGTTCGTCGCCCTGGCGGTGACCGGCGTGCTGGGTCGTCGCCGCCTGCTGGGCGCTCCGGCCGGAGTGGCGTCCATGGCGGGATCCGCAGTGACCGTCGGCGCCGCGTCCGGGCGGCTTCCGGGCGTGGCCGGCAATGGTGGGTGCGCTGGCCATCCTGGGCTCGTCGGTGTGGTGCCTCCGGGGGCTGGCCACCCCCACGGTGGGATTCGACGCCCGGGCGCTGTGGCTGGTCCGGGCCGGATGGTTCCTCCAGTCCCATCAACAGCTGCTGGTCAAGATGCGGGTCCACGACGTCGTCCTGGTCCAGAGCGTCTATCCGCCACTGGTCAGCGCGTCGACCGCCGTGGCCTGGCGTGTCACCGGCGATCAGTCGATGCGCCTCGGCGTGGTGGTCATCGCCATCCTCAACACCTGCGCGCTGGTGGCCGCGGCCTTCGCGCTGATCGACGCCGGTCGGCAGGTCACCATCCGGTTGATCGGCGACGACGCGTGGACGACGAGTCGGGCCGCCACCGGTGCGACCGTTGGCGGGGCGCCGCTGGTCCTGCCGATGGCGGTGGGGGTGGTCTCCGCCGGTCTGCTGGTCTTCGTCGCCTTCGGGATCACGCGAGCCGTTCATGACCAACGGCTATGCCGATCCCATCTGGGCGCTGGCCGCGCGTCGGCGCCGTCGCCTACGGGCTCCAGTTGGGAATCAGCCGAACCAACCAGGGAGTGGCGCTGATCCTGTTGCTGGTGGCGGGCATGTCCAAGGACGAAGGCGCGGTCACCGCCCTCGGGCTGATCGCCCTGATCGCCGTCCGTCGGCTGGCGACCATGTCCGCCGAGGAGCGTCACCGCCGCTGGGCGAGGCCGGTGCTCATCGGGATGGCCGAGGTGGTCGCCATCGGCGCCTGGCCGGTGCTCATGCGGATCATCCACGCCCGGGGGGAGACATCGGCGTCGTTCTCGTCGCTGCAGG
Source organism: uncultured Acidimicrobiaceae bacterium (assembly GCA_963734395.1). Lineage (GTDB taxonomy): Bacteria > Actinomycetota > Acidimicrobiia > Acidimicrobiales > RAAP-2 > Bog-756. The sequence goes on from CAVTGY010000002.1 coordinate 747,170, forward strand.
ACTGGCCCGCCCGGGCCAGAATCGCCTACGACGGGATGGCCCCCTACCTCCACGTGATCGTCCTGGCCGCCCCCCTGGCGGTGGTGGGCGGGGTGATCCTGGCCAAGGTGCGGCGGAGGAGCGGGATGGCCAACGACTGGTGGGCGTGGGCCGGGCTGGCCTGCGGACTCCTGGCCGTCAGTGGGGCCTACGTCACCGGCACCGCCGACCTGCGGGTATGGCTGGTGGGAACGGTGGACCGGGTGACCGAGTTCGCGGCCTTGGCCGGCTGGTGGATCGTGGCCATGTGGGCGGTGGTGGCCAGCGGGGCCCCCGCCGCGGCGCGGGCGAGGCGCGAGGATCGGCCGTCGACTCGGTCACCGGCACCCGGGTCGATCCGTCCGGTCGATCCGCATCCCCTCGGCGGTCGCGGTGGCCGCCGAATGACCCGGGCGATGAGCCTTTCCGAGCAGGCCGCCGACCCGCCGGCGGGAAGTGGCCACCGAAGACGAGGCGAGACGCGCCGGCGCGTCAGCACTGCGTCGCTGCGCTGGTGGCCGGTGGTGGTCCCGGTGGTCATCGTCCTGGTCGGGGCCTGGTCGTACCGATGGGTGGACGAGGACGCCTTCATCAACTTCCGGATCATCGACAACCTGTTGGCCGGGCACGGCCTGGTCTTCAACCTCGGTGAGCGGGTCGAGGTGGATTCGGACCCCCTGTGGCTGTTCACCCTGATCGTCCTCCACGAGATCCTGCCCTTCGTGGCGCTCGAGTGGCTGTCGGTGATCCTCGGCCTGGTCTGCACCGGCGCCGGGTTCCTCACCGGCGGTCGGGCGGTCCAGCGCCTGGCCGGCTCGCGGACCGGCTCGACCGGTGTTCCCGCTCGGTCTGCTGATGGTGTCGGTGGTGGCCGGCGTGTGGGAGTTCGCCACCTCCGGGCTCGAGATGTCGATGGTCTTCCTGTGGCTGGGCGCCTCGTTCCTCCTGCTGGTGCGGCTGGAGGAGCGCCGGCGCCGTGCCGTGCCGGCGGCGGTGGTCATCGGTCTCGGGACGCTGATCCGACCCGAGCTGGCCCTCGGTTCGGTCGTCTTCATGATCGCGCTGCTCGTCGGTCATCGCCGCCCCCGGCTGGTCCGGGAGGCCACGGCGTCTCGCCCGCTACGGCCTGCCGCTCGCCGCGGCGCTGGCCCTGCCGGTTCTCTTCGAGCTCTTCCGCATGGGCTACTACGCCTTGCTGGTTCCCAACACCGGGCTGGCCAAGGCCGGCGGTGCCGCCTGGTGGTCACAGGGGTTCACCTACCTGTGGAACTTCGTGGCCCCCTACACGTTGTGGTTGCCCCTGGCACTGGCCGTCCCCTTCGTCGTCGCGCCCGGCCCGCGCCTGGTGGCGGCGGGGTGACCGGATCGGGCGTGGTGGTGTTGGCGACGCCCATCGTGGTCGGTCTGGTCCGACGTCCTCTACGTGGTGCATGTCGGGGGCGACTACATGCACGCCCGGTTGCTCCTCCCCGGGTTCTTCGCCGTCTGCCTCCCCATCTTCGTCACCGCCCGCCAGGCCCGGAGCTGGCTCGCCCTCCCCCTGGTCGGGATCGTGGTGTGGGCCGGGGTCTGCGCCGGCTGGCTCCGGTTCGTCCCCCCAAAGGTGACCAGTCTGAATCCCCAGACCGTGTTCATCTCCAACGAACGCAACAGTTGGATCAGCGCCACCGACAATCCCCATCCGATCACGGCCGGGACTACCGCAAGGCGCTGTCCGGATCGGCCGGGACGCAGTTGGCCCGCTTGGCCGCCCACGTGCCTCCGGGACACCAGCGACTGCTGGTCATCACCGATCCGTTCGCTCCGATCGGCGGGTCGGCGACGTCGCCGGCGCGGTCGGACCTTCCCTTCACCCTGGCGGTCAACGTGCCGGCCATCGGCGTCATCGGCTACCTGGCCGGACCCGACGTCTACCTGTTCGACTCGTACTCGCTGGCCAATCCCATCGGAAGCCACACCCGGTGGTCAGGCACGCTCGCCCCGGCCACGAGAAGTACATCGGCCCGGCGTGGATGGTGGCCCGTTTCGGGATCGGGGCTCCGGTCGCCGTGGCGACGACCGGCGGACCGTCCGCCCAGGTCGGTGGGCGCTGCCCGTCGGGCGCTGGGCTGTCCGCCCTTGGCCGACTATCTCCACGCCATCACCGCGCCGATGGGCGTGTCCCGCTTCTTCTCCGACATCGGTGATGCCTACCGGTTCACCACCATGTCCTTCAGCGCCGATCCGTCGCTGTGCCGCCACCCAACTGTGCGGAACGTCGCGGCGTACCTCGGTCCCCACCCGATGACCGGCGTCACCGCCGGACATCCACATCGACCGGTGGTCGACCGGGGCTGGGCCGGGGGCTGGCGGGGGCTCGGACTGTCCGGGCTGGTCTACCTGGTCCTGGCTCTGGTTCTGTGGTGGGGGGTCTGGTCCACCGACCCCACTACCACCACCACCTGTGGCTGCGGGGACGCGGCCCGCTTCCTGTGGTTCTTCGAGTGGCCCGCGTTCGCCCTCACCCACGGCCACAGCGTGCTCTATTCGCAGTGGCTGTTCCATCCCACCGGCATCAACCTGCTGGACGACACCAGCGTGCTGGCCCTGGGGATCGTGCTCACCCCGGTCACCTGGCTGTGGGGACCGGTGGCCGCCATGAACGTGGCCCTGACCCTGGCGCCGGCGCTTTCGGCGCTGTCCATGTTCGCGCTGGTGCGACGGTGGGTCGGTGTGGCAGCCGGCCGCGTTGGTGGGCGGACTGGTCTACGGGTTCTCCCCGTTCCTGGTCACCGAACTGGCGCTCAACCAACTGAACATCGCCTTCTTGGCCATTCCGCCGTTGATGGTGATGGCGCTCGACGAGTTGTTGGTCCGCCAGCGACGATCGCCGTACCCCACCGGTGTGGCGCTGGCCGCTCCTGGTGTTCGTGCAGTTCTTCGTGAGCACCGAGGTGCTGGTCATCACCGGCCTGTTCGCGGTGGTGGGGGTGGGGTTGATGGTCGGCTTCGTCGGCCTTCGCCAACCCGGGACGATCGGACCGAAGGTCGCACACGCGCTGCGCGGGTCGGCCACCGCCATCGGTGTGGCGGCCGTGCTGCTGGCCTATCCGCTGTGGTTCCTGCTCCGCGGCCCCGCCCATCTGACCGGGCCGATCTGGTCCAACGGCTCGCTCTCCCATTTCGGGAACTCGCTCACCAGTCTGGTGGACGGTGGGGAACCTGGGACCGATCGGATCCGAAATGACCCGGCTCGGTGGCTACCAGGGCCCGAGGCTCCCCGGGCTCGGGTACCTGGGGGTGGGCGTGGTGGTGGTGGCCGTGGTCGGGCTCGTCGTCTGGCGCCACGACCGCCGGCTGCTCCTGTTCGGCGCCATCGGGGTCGCTGCCGCCGTGCTCTCGCTGGGACCCGGGCACGGCTACTGGGTGCCGTGGCAGGTGATGGAGAAGGTTCCCTGGGTGGGGAACATCGTGGAGATCCGCTTCACCGCCGTGCTCACCCTGTGTCTGGCCGTCATGGTGACCGTGACCATCGACAGGAGCCGGGCGTGGTTGTCGCTCGTCGACCCGACGGCGTCCCCGCCGGGCCGCAAGGCGTCCGCGGTCGCCTCGGCCCTGGCCGCTGGCCATGCTGGTCCCCACCGCGGTCGCCCTGTGGCCCAACGTGCCCCTCACCGCGCGGGCGGTCGTCCTGCCCAGTTGGTACGTCCATGTCGGAGCCGACCTTCCCCCGGGGAGCGTCGTTCTGTCCTATCCGCTTCCCTTCTCCGGCCTGCAGTCCTCCCAGGCGTGGCAGGCGGTCAACCGGATGCGCTGGGCCCAGGCCGGTGGAGGAGGACCGGTGGGGCAGGCGGGCCGGGCCGGTGCCGCCAGGGCGGGGTTCGAGGTCCTCTTCGATGCCTCGCTGCCCCTGGGCCGGCCACCGGGTCCGAGCGGCCCCGCCCTGATCGCCATCCGGGGCGCACTCCGACCAGTGGGGGGTGACCACCATCGTGGTCCCCGACCAGGCCGACCTCCCCCTCTACGAGCAGGGGAGGAGCACCGCCTATGCCGTCGGCCTCCTGACCGCGGCCATGGGTCGACCGCCGGTCTACGACCACTCGGCCTGGGTGTGGTCGGGGGTCGCGGCCATGGGGGCGCCGGTGCCGATGACCGAGGCGGCGTTCGAGCACTGCGTGCTCGGAGCGCCCGGCTCCCCGTCGTCCCCTCGAGTCGGTTGCCACCTGCGTGCTCGACCAGGGCGGGTGATCGGCGCGGGTGACCGGCCGTCGGTTGCTCCCCGGCCCGGCCCGCAGATGTCACCATGGTGTGCGTGACGCGGTCATCCGGTGAACGGGCCCACGCCGATGACCATCGGAGTCGCTCCTCCCCGAACCGGTCCCACCCGATCGGCGAGCGGACCCAGTCGACCGAGCAGCCGAGGGCACTGCGCTACCCGATCACCGTGCTCGTGGTGTGCTTCGCGGTGTCCAGGGCCGGCTTCTGGTTGGCCGGTGTGCGAATGGACTTCACGCCACTGACCTTGGGCAGTGAGCAGCTGCTGGCGGTCCACCTGCTCAAAGGACAGCTGCTGACCAGCGTCTGGCACCTGCACAGCCAGCCGCCCCTGTTCAATCTGTACTGCGGACTGATCCTTCACCTGCCCAGTGCCATGCAGAGCACGGTGGCCTGGGTGTCCTTCATGGCGATCGGTCTGGTGTTGGTGATCGCCACCTATCTGCTCCTGGTCGAGCTGCGGGTCTCCGCCACCTGGCGCTGACGGTGGCGCTGGTCATGATGGTGAGCCCGAGCGCCGTCCTCTACGAGAACTGGCTCTTCTATGCCTATCCGAGTGCGGCGGCGCTGGCGTTGGCGGGCCTCTGCTGTGCCCGGTACCTCCGCACCCAGAGGTGGCCGTACGGACTGGGGTTCTTCTCGTGCGTCTGCGGCCTCGCCCTCACCGACAGCCTGTTCGAGCCGATCTGGGTGCTGGCGGTGGTCGATCCTCATCGCGGTGATCGCCCGCCACCGTCTCCGTCAGGTGATCACCGTGGCCGCCATTCCGGTCCTGCTGCTCGCCGGCTGGATGGTCAAGGACGCGGTCATGTTCGGGACCTTCACCACCAGCAGCTGGACCGGGATGAATCTGGCCGACCTGACCCTGGTGCCGGCGGCCCGGAGCGACCAACTCCAATCGCTGGTACGCGAGGACCGACTGACTCGCTGGCACTGGTGGGACCCTGGAAGGGGGTGGCCGCCTACGTGCCCAAGTTCGTGCCGGTCCAGCACACCGGCGTCGCCGCACTCGACGATCGCTTCGGAAACCCCGGCCGGCCCAACTTCAACAACATCGCCTATGTGCGGGTCTCCTCACTCCTGTTGGCCGACGACCTGCGCTACATCGAGCGGGAGCCCGGTGACTATCTCCGCCATGTGGCCATCGGCGCCGAGCGTCTGGCTGACCCCGGCCGATCAGTACCCCTTCGTCTATCAGAACTGGCTGATCATCCACCCTCTGGTGGACGGATTCGACACGGTGATCGGCTGGCAGGGCGAGCAGGCGCCGGCAGCCACCACCGCGTTCGGCGCCATCGACGGGCACGCCCCGCCAGCGTCGCATCTCTCCTACAGCACGGTGTTGGTCTACGCGGTGGCGCTGGTGGGCACCCCGCTGTTCCTGTGGTTCCGGCGCCGCCGCCTCGATCGGAACACGGTCGGCGTCCTGGTGCTGCTGTGGGGGACCACCGTGTACACCTACGCCACCGCCTCGCTCATCGACATCGCCGAGAACAATCGGCTCCGCTTCGAGCTCGGGCCCTACCCCCTGGTCCTGGCCGTCGTGGTCGGCCTCTCCTCGATCGAGGCGCGGCTGTCAGACCGCCAGCGGGCCACCAGGTGGTGGCGGTGGTTCGGGCTGTCGGGTCGCCCGCCGCCGATTCCCCCACCTGACCCACCGCGCCACCGAGCCCGGGTGGCCGCGGCTCATGGCGCACGGGCCATCGCCGCCAGTTGCGGAAGGATCTTGGGCGCCAGGTAGGCGCCGGCCGCCTGGGTGGTGTGGACGCCGTCCGGGAAGCGCACCTTCTGTCCGTCGATGCTCCAGGCGAAGTGGCCGTCCGGGGTCGAGGTACTGGTGGAGCGGTACCACCGACACCACGCCGGGGTGCTCGGCGGCAACCGATTTGATCATCTGATTGAGGAGGTCGACCCGGGCCGGCGCGTCCTCGTCCCACGGTTGACCATCAGGCTGCTCACCGCTGTCGTAGTACGGCGAGGTCATCAGCGCCACCCGGGCGCCGGTCGAGCTGAGGTCGGTGACCGCCTTCTCCAGCTGTGCCCGCTCGTAGGCGTCGAATGGCGGGATCGCCCAGGTGCTGCCAGGTTCCCTGGTACACCCGGTCCATCGCCTCCCACCAACCGATGACCAGGGCCACCACCTGAGGATGGAGCTGGGCGACGTCGGACTGCCAGATGGACGGCCACTGGGTACAGGGAGCCAGGGTTCCCGGGGTCACCGTGCCGTGGAAGTCGAAGGGCAACGCGGTGACCAGCCCGCAGCCGTCGAGAGGGCGGCCTCGGATCACCATTCCGTACTGGGAGGCGTACGGGGACATCCAGAATCCCACGGTGAGCGAGACCGAATCGCCGACCACCAGCACCCTCGACTTGCTCCCCTGCTTGGCGAAGCCGTCGTAGAGGTAGGCGGCCACTTGCTTCTGGAGGTTCTTGGGGGGGACGAGGACGTTGACCGCGGCCGCACTGCCCGACCGTGGTGACGAACAGGACGCCGGCCACGGTGACCGCACCGACCGGAACCCAGGCCCACGATCGCCAGCTGCCGAATTTCTTCTGACGAACCGGCGTCTCCACCAGGTACCAGGAGAGGACGGCGATGCCGAAGGTGACCGCGAAGCGCAGGGCGAACAGGCTGTAGCCCTCGAGCCCGGTCCTGCGCCCCGTCGAGGACCAGGAATATCGGCCAGTGCCACAGGTACAGGCCATAGGAGATCCGGCCGATGAAGGTCAACGGTCGAAATGACAGGACCCGAGCGGGCAGGCCGGACGGAGCCAGGGTGACCCCGCAGATCACCAGCGCCGACCATCAGGTCGGCGACCAGGAACCCGCCCTGGTAGGTGAGGTCCGGCGGAGCCGTTGATCCTGGTCCACTCCCAGACGAAGACGGCGGCGGCCGCCACCGCCATCGACGAGAACCCGGCCCGGGCCCGCCGGCTCGATCGCCGGCGGCCGTCGGAAGAGCAGGATCCCCAGCGCGGCGCCGGTCAGGATGTCCTGGGCCCGGGTGTCGGTTCCGTAGTAGATCCGGCTCGGATCGACGCCGGGGTGGAACAGGAGCGCCATCTCGGTCGCCGAGGCGAGCACGCCGAGTACGGCCACCACGAAGAGGACCCGGGGCGAACGCGTACAGCTTGAGGACGCAGATGACCACGATCGGCCACACCAGATAGAACTGCTCCTCGATGGCCAGCGTCCAGGTGTGCAGGAGCGGGGACGGCGCCGACACCTGGGCGAAGTAGCTCTGACCGGCGATGATCTGGTGCCAGTTGCTGAAGTAGAACAAGGTGCTCAGGCCGTCTGCCCGGAGCGGCCCCTGGGTCCCGCTCGGGGCGAAGAACAGGGCGTAGAGGCCGATGGCCCCGAGGAGCACGAACAGCGCCGGCAGCAGCCGGCGGGCGCGCCGGGCCCAAAAGGCGCGCAGCCGGATGGTCCCCGACCGGGTCCACTCCTTCATCAGGAGCATGGTGATCAGGAAGCCGCTGAGGACGAAGAACACGTTCACCGAGATGACCCCGCCGGCGGCCCAGCCGAAACCGCCGTGGTTGGCCATGATGCCGAGGATCGAGACCGCCCGGATCCCGTCCAGGGCCGGCATGTAGGTCAGTTGGGTCCCCACCCCAAGGGGAACACCTGCCCTCTGTCTCATGCTCATGGTCCCTCCGGCTGCGACAGGCAGAGACGGTAATCCATTGCCGAGCCGGGTTGGCGCTCATCCCTCCCACGCCGGACGTCCTGCCCGATATACCCTTTGAGCTGGGGTGGATGAACTCCAGCCGGACTGGCACCTAGCATCTCCATCGGGCCGCGAGAGGAAGAGGACCGCAACGGTTGACCCGCGGGGGTGGTGCATGGTGATCGACTCGTCGGTGGCGGGTGCTCCGTACCGGCCCGACCGGCCTGCCGACCACTGCCCGGATGGCACCCCGATGACCACCACCGAGCACTCGACCGTCGACATCCGGGCCGACCGCTCGGTGGTCACTCCGCCGACACCGGTGCCCACCGTCCGGGACACCCGGTCCGGGCGCTCGCCGATCACCCCGGATGGTGCCGCCGGCCGCCGCAGGCGTGGGCTACCTGCTGGTTTCGCTGTTCGTCTGGTGGGGGGTCTGGTCGACCCACCCCACCTCGACCACCACCTGCGGCTGCGGTGATTCGTCGCTGTTCACCTGGTTCCTGGCCTGGCCCGCCCACGCGCTGGCCCACGGGCTCAACCCGCTCTACTCGACCGCCCTGTTCCATCCGACCGGCGTCAACCTGCTGTCCAACACCGGCGGTGGTGGGCATCGGGGTGGTGCTGGCCCCGGTGACCTGGCTGTTCGGTCCGGTGGCCACCCTCAACGTCGCCCTCCTGCTCAGCCCGGCGCTCTCCGCCCTGGCCATGTTCTTCCTCCTCCGCCGGTGGACGTCGTGGGCGCCGGCCGCATTCATCGGCGGACTCCTCTACGGCTTTTCTCCGTTCGTCCTGATCAGCCTCACCGATGCCCACCTGATGCTGACCATGGCGCCGATCCCGCCCTTGATCGTGGCCTGTCTCGACGAGGCGCTGATCCGACAACGCCGGACCGGCGTGGTCACCGGCGTGGTCCTCGGGGTGCTGATCACGTGCGCAGTTCTTCATCGGGTCGGAGGTCTGGTGCTGACCGTGATCATCGCCGGCATCGGCATCGCCATCTTGGTCGTCTACGGTCTCTGGCACCGCGAGGTTCTGCGCCGACGTGTTCGCCACGCCGCGGTCGCCCTGGTGTCGGCCGCGGTCACCGCCGCTGTCCTGCTCGCCTATCCGGTCTGGTTCGCGCTTGCCGGTCCCGCCCATCTGGCCGGGCCCATCTGGGGTCCGACATTCGGCACATCAGCTACGGGGGCACCAACCTGCGGGACTACGCCCTCCCGTCTGCACCCTCGTCGCTGGTCCTCTCACTCGCCCATCGGTTCGGCGGTTATCAGGCTCCCACCCTGTCCGGGCAGTACTTCGGGCTCGGCCTTCTGGCCGTGCTTGTTGATCGGCCTGGTGGTGTGGCGCCGCGATCGACGGCTCTGGCTGTTCGCCGCGCTCGGGTTGCTCTCGGTCCCGCTCTCCTTCGGCCTGCACACCCACGGCTGGACACTGTGGCGACTGTTGGTCAGGTTCCCGCTGATGGACGACGTCATTCCCAGCCGGTTTCTGCTGATCACCTATCTGGCGGCCGCGGTCATGCTCGGGCTGATCGTCGACCACACCTACGCCGCGGTCAACCGACGGAGTGCGGCCGCCCTCGGCCATGCCGGTGTCCGGCCCACCGGCCTGCGCTGGCGCCGGAGCGGTGGCCGCCGCCGCGGTGGCTGCCGTCGCACTGGCGCCGATCGCCTGGTACTACTCCAGCGAGCTCCCGTTCACCACCCAACCGGTGGTCCTGCCCATCTGGTTCCGGACGGTGGCACCGCATCTGGGTGAGAAACAAGGTGGTCCTGGCCTTTCCGGTGCCCTTCCTCCTGATCCAGAGTGCGATGACCTGGCAGGCCGTCGACGGGATGCGCTTTGCCATGGTCGGGGGAGGGGGACCCGACGCCCTCCCCGAGCGCGCCGGCGCCGAGGCCGTCGGCCAGACCTACATCGGGGATCTTTCGATCTCCGACGGTCCGCAGATGATCACACCGGAGGAGATCACCGCCGTCCGTCAGGCATTGGACGGGTGGGGGGTGACCACGGTGGTCGTTCCCGATCTGTCCCGACTCCCTTCCTATGATCGGCTGCATCTGGTCCGAACGACCGCCGTGGTGATGACCGCGGCCACCGGAGAACAACCGATCCGCCAGGCCGGCGCCTGGGTGTGGACCGATGTCGATCACGCCCCGGCGCCGGTGCTCGCCTCGAGCGCCGCGCTCACTGCGTGCAGCGCGGGAGCGCCCGACGGTGCGGTGACCTCGATCGAGCGATCCACCGGGTGCGCACTGTCCGGGTCGCCGGCTCACCCGTCGGGAGGGAGCTCGTGATGCCCGACTCCTCGACGCGCTCCGACCCGAGCTCGCCCCGGCCACCACCGGGCGTCTACCCGCCCCGGCCGTCGGCCACCGGCAAGGAACGGATCACCGCGCTCGACGGGCTGCGAGGGGTGGCCCTGCTGATCATCATGGGCTACCACTTCGGGGTCGGGTGGTTGCAGGGCGGATTCTTCAGCCTGGACATCTTCTACGTCCTGTCCGGCTACCTGATCACCGGCCTGCTGGTCAGCGAGTACCGCAAGCGGGGTCGGATCAAGCTGTCGGCGTTCTGGCTGCGCCGGGCCCGCCGGCTGCTGCCTGCGCTGGTCATCGTGCTGGTGGCGGTGTCCCTGCTGGTCCGGTTCGTGGCCGCCCCCGGTCTCTACCCCGATTTTCGGATGAGCGCCCTGTCCACCTTCTTCTACTTCTCCAACTGGTGGCAGATCGCCGCCAGCAGCAACTACTTCGTGGTCACCGGCCCGGCCTCGCCGCTCACCCACACCTGGTCATTGGCGGTGGAGGAGCAGTTCTACCTGATCTGGCCGCTGGTGGTGCTGGCGGTCATGCATCTCTCCCGCAACTTCATCCGGGGGATCCGGGCCCTGCTGGTCCTCTCGATCGTCGGCACCGTGGCCTCGGCCACAGAGATGGCCCTGCTGTACCACCCGGCGGCCAACACCACCCGCATCTACTTCGGAACCGACACCCACGCCCAGTCCATCCTGGTCGGCTCGGTGCTGGCTTGTTCCATGACCCTGATCCAGATGCGGCGGGGGAGCGAGGGGATGGCTCCCACCGCCGGTTCCGCCTGGGCCCGTCGGGGTCTGGTTCTCCTCGGGCTCGCCGGGTTGGCCGGGACCCTCTCCCTCACCTACACCTTGGTGGGCACCTCCTCGCTCGACTATCGGGGCGGGTTCCTGCTCTCGGCCCTGTCGGCGGCGGCCATCATCATCGGCGCGGTGTGCGTCCCCCGCGGGCCTGATCGCCGGCGCGCTGTCCCTGTCCCCGCTGGTGTGGATCGGCACCGTCTCCTATGGCGCCTATCTGTGGCACTACCCGGTCTACGTGTTCGTCGACTCGGCGCGGACCGGCCTGTCCGGTCTGTCTCTGTTGGCGATTCGCTTCGCCCTGCACGTTCGCACTGGCCACTGCCAGCTACTACCTGGTCGAGCGTCCGGTCCTCTACGGGACGTTCTGGCGATCGGTCAGGGCCATCGGCCCGGCTGCCGCGGCGGCGTTGGTGACCGTGGCCGTGATCGTCGCCGCCACGGTGGTGCCGGCCACCGCGGCAGCGCCGGTCAAGCGGTACAAGGTGCAGTCGTCGTACACCGACCCCAAGACGGTGGTGGTGCTGGGGGACAGCACCGCCCTGACCCTCGGGGCCGCCCTGACCGCCACCGCGCCACCGGGCATCTCGGTGGCCAACCACGGCCTGTTCGGCTGCGGCCTGGCCATCGGCACCAGTGTGTCCAACGATCCGCCTCAGCCACAGCTGGCCATGTTTCCGGCGTGCAACCAGGCGACACCGGTCGATCAGCAGTGGCCGGCCGTGGACACCCAGGCGGTGGCGGGCACCGGCCCCGGTGACGTGGTGATCTTCGTCGCCGGCGCCTGGGAGGTCCAGGACATCCTCCGAAACGGCCACTGGACCAACATCGAGCAGCCGTCGTTCCAGCACTACGAGCTCTCCCAGATGCGCAAGGCGGTGGAGATCGGCACCGCCGCACGGGGCCCATCTCGACTTCACCACCCTGCCCGCCCTGGCCGCGGGAGCCGCCTTCGGCGAGTCACCCTTCCCGATGGATTCGTCGGGCCGGCGTCTGATCTACGACCATCTGATCAGCGAGGTGGCCGCCGAGTTCCCCGGCTCGGTGAGCGTGATCGACTACGGCCGGATCCTCTCCCCTCGGGGTGTGTACACCGAGTACCTCGACGGGGTCCAGGTGAGGACGCCCGATGGCATCCACACGCCTGCCTACGCGCCGGGCAACGTGTTCGTCGGCAATTCGACCGAGGCCGCGGCCCAGGGCTTCTACAACTGGCTGTCGCCGAGGATCTGGCCCCTGATCATCGATTCGAACCTGTCTCCGAGCGCCGCGCCGCTCGCCGGTCCCGCCCAGTGCGCCATCCCAGGCGGCCGACCGATGACCGATTCCGGCCCCGCCGTCCAGCCGGGTCCGAAGTTTCCGCCCCGGCCCTCGGCCACCGGCAAGGAGCGGATCACCGCCCTGGACGGGCTGCGGGCGGTGGCCCTCTTGATCATCATGGGCTACCACTTCGGGGTCGGGTGGCTGCAGGGCGGCTTCTTCAGCCTGGACATCTTCTACGTGCTGTCCGGGTACCTGATCACCGGCCTGTTGGTCAGCGAGTACCGCAAGCGGAGCGCCATCAAGCTGTCGGCCTTCTGGCTGCGCCGGGCCCGGCGGCTGCTACCGGCGCTGCTCATCGTGCTGGTGGCGGTGACCCTGATGGTCCGCTTCGCCGAGCCGGCCGGTCTCTACCCCGACTTCCGGTTGAGCGCGCTCTCCGCGCTCTTCTACTTCTCCAACTGGTGGCAGATCGCGACCAGCGGCAACTACTTCGCCGCCACCGGCCCGGTGTCACCGCTCACCCACACCTGGTCGTTGGCGGTGGAGGAGCAGTTCTACCTGATCTGGCCGCTGGTGGTGCTGGCGGTCATGCATCTCTCCCGCAACTTCGTCCGGGGCATCCGGGTCCTGCTGGTCCTCTCGGTCGCCGGTGCGGTGGCCTCGGCCGTCGAGATGGCCCTGCTCTACCATCCGACGGCCAACACCACCCGGCTCTACTTCGGCACCGACACCCACGCCCAGTCCATCCTGGTCGGCTCGGTGCTGGCCTGTTCCATGACCATGATCCAGATGCGACGGGGGAACGAGGGGATGGCTCCCACCGCGTCTTCCCGCCTGTGCTCGTTGGCGGTCTGGTTCTCCTCGGGCTCGCCGGGTTTGCCGGGACCCTCTCGCTCACCTACACGCTCGGGGGCACCTCCCCGTTCGACTACCGGGGCGGGTTCCTGCTTTCGGCCCTGTCGGCGGCGGCCATCATCACCGCCGCGGTGTGCGTACCCCGCGGCCCGATCGCCGCGGCTCTCTCCCTCCGCCCGCTGGTGTGGATCGGCACCATCTCCTATGGCGCCTATCTCTGGCACTACCCGGTCTTCGTGTACATCGACTCCGCCCGCACCGGCGCTCAGCGGGCTCTGCGCTGCTGGCCATCCGCTTCGGCCTGCACCTTCGCCCTGGCCGCGGCCAGCTACTACCTGGTCGAACGCCCGGTCATGTACGGAACCTTCTGGCGCTCGCTCAAGGCCGCCGTTCCGGCCATCGTGCTCATGGTGGGCACGGTGGCGGTGGTGGTGGCCGGAACGGTGGCACCGGCCACAGCCGCGGTCCGGGTCAAGGTCAACGACGTGATGCCGATCGCCGAGCGCCAGGCGCTGACAGCCTCCAAGGCGTTCACCACCCATCCGGTGAAGTTCCTGCTGGTCGGGGACTCGCTGGCGTTCACCCTCGCCGTCGGGCTCAACGTCGACAGCGTCAACCGGTATGGCGTCCGACTCATCGACAAGACCGTTCTCGGTTGCGACCTCGACGATCTCCGGGCGATTGCCGATGGCAATATCACCTACCCGGTCTCCCCGTGCACGGCATGGAGGACACTGTGGAGTGACCAGGTGGCCCAGTACCGGCCTGACGTGGTCGGGCTGCTCATCGGTCGCTGGGATATCACCGATCATCTGGACAACGGCACGGTGGTGTCACATCGGCCAGCCCGCGTGGGACGAGCATCTCACCCAGGAGATCAACCAGGCGGTGAGCATCTTTTCGGAACACGGTGCCAAGGTGGTGCTGTTCACCATGCCCTTCATCGACCCACCCCAAACCGCACCCGATGGTGCGATCTATCCGGAGAACGATCCGGTACGGGTGACCGAGTTCAATCAGATCCTGACCAGCGTGGCCAAGCGACGGAGCAAGGTGGTCACGGTGATCGACCTCAACAAGGTGCTCGATCCGCACGGCCACTTCCAATCGGTGATCGACGGGGTGACCGTTCGCTGGGCCGATGGAATCCACATCTCCAAGCCCGGCGGGGAGTGGCTCCAGCCGGCCATTCTGCCCACCGTCGGCCCGGCTGGGGTTGGCGGACCGGGCGAGCCGAGCGCCACGGTGACATGACCGGCGGTTCGTGATCCGGCTTGATCGGTTGGTGCGCGACCGACATTCCGCCAGACAAGCTCGATGACCACCGTCGCCGGGCACCAAGAGGAAGTCGATATCGAAGTCGATATGAATGTCGATGTGGCTTCAGCGTCGCCCATCGGTGGAGGAATGCAACGGCGACGTTTCACCCTGGGGCTGGGCGCCATCGTTGCGGTCGGTCTGGCGTTTCGGGTCGGGTACGTCCTGATTGTCACCCAGTATCAGAACGGGAAGATCTACGACTCGTTTTGGTACGGAGTGACAGCCAACGAGCTTCGCCTGGGTCACTTCTTCGAGGTCCCTTTGGGCACGGTACCGACCGCGGCCCATCCGCCGCTGACCTCGCTGCTGGTCGGCTCGGTGAACTTCGTGGTCGGACTTCACGCCGGAACCACCGTTCCCAAGCTGACCATGGCGGTGCTCGGGGACGTGGTCGTCCTCTGCGTAGGCCTCCTCGGCCGGGACATCGCCGGTCCATGGGTCGGGCTGACCGCGGCCGGACTGGCCGCGCTGGCGCCCAACTTCTGGTTGCCGAGTGGCATCGTGATGTCGGAGACCCCCTCCATGCTGTTGATGGCCCTGATCCTGTTGGCCTCGGTCCGGTTCCTTCGATCCCCGACACTGTTCCGTGCCGTTCAGCTCGGCATCTGGTGCGGCGCCGAGGCCCTGGTCCGGGCCGAGCTGATTCTGCTGGTGCCCACGCTGATGGTGCCGGTCATCCTGGCCGCCCGGCAGGTGCCGACGACGCGCCGACTCGGATTGCTGGCCACCGGGATGGTCGCCTCCGCGCTGGTCCTCGCCCCCTGGGTGGGCCGGAACCTGGCCTCCTTCCAGGATCCGACCTATCTCTCGACGGGCGAGGGAATCGCTCTGTTGGGGGCCAATTGCCCGGCGACCTACAGCGGCCCGGAGGTGGGATTCTGGTCCATCCAGTGCGTGGTGGCGGTCCGGGGATCCGGGGAC
This sequence comes from uncultured Acidimicrobiaceae bacterium, assembly GCA_963734395.1. GTDB lineage: Bacteria > Actinomycetota > Acidimicrobiia > Acidimicrobiales > RAAP-2 > Bog-756. The sequence goes on from CAVTGY010000002.1 coordinate 762,590, forward strand.
GAATCCGTCCAGTCGTCACGCGATGCGCATGCCGCCATCACCTATGCCGAGCACCATGCCTCGCGGCTCCCTGTGGTCATGTTGGCCCGCATCGGCCGGGAGTGGGACTTCTACCAGCCGCTCCAGGATGCAGACGCGTCGGTCAACGAAGGCCGTCCGGTGCCGGCCTCCCTGGCCGGCCTGGCCGTCTATTACGCCTTGGTCCCCTTGGGAATCGCCGGCATGGTCATCCTGCGCAGGCGCCGCATCCGCCAGTGGTTCCTGCTGGTGCCCGCCGGGGTGGTGACCGTGGTCGAGCGCGCTGTTCTACGGGTTGGTTCGCTTCCGGGCCCCCTTCGAGGTGAGCCTGGTGGTCCTGGCTGCGGTTCCGCTAGTCCTGGCGGCCCGAAGACTCGGAAGGATTGACTTAGTTAGCCGAACTAATAAAATGGCACCATGAGCGTTACCGGATCAGGGAGCCGAACCGTGGTGGCCGATCCGGGCCCCATCGGCGGTGGGGACGACCGGGAGGAAGCCGAAATCGCTTCCCGGCTGCGCTTGGCGGTCACTCGGCTGCACCGCCGGCTGCGCCAACAGACCGGCGGCGGACTGACCCCGTCCCAGGCCTCGGCCCTGGCCAGCGTGGCCCAGCTGGGTTCGCCCACCCTGGGTGCACTGGCGGCCAGGGAATCGGTGCAACCGCCCTCGATGACCCGCGTCGTGGTGGCACTGGAGGAGATGGGCTACGTGACCCGGGTGGTCGATCCCGCCGACCGGCGGGTGGCCCGGGTGACCCTCACTGCATCGGGGAAGCGGGTCCTCGACCACAACCGGTCGCTCAAGAACGCCTTTCTCGCCCAACAACTGCTCCGCCTGTCGCCCGAGGAGCGGCGGTCCCTACGCGACCTGACCGTCCTGCTCGAGCGACTCGATGCTCTGGAGGAGCCATGACCGCAGTGCGTGCGGCAGCCCGCCAGACGTTCAGCTCGCTCCGGGTCCGGAATTTCCGCCTCTACTTCACCGCGCAGCTCATCTCGGTATCGGGTACCTGGATGCAATCGGTGGCCCAGGCCTGGCTGGTGCTCAGGCTCTCGGGCCGGGGGGTCGACCTCGGGCATCGTGGTCGGCTTGCAGTTCCTGCCCATGCTGCTGTTCGGTCCGGTCGGCGGTTTGGTGGCCGATCGAGTGAACAAACGCCACCTGTTGTACTTCACCCAGGCCGCCGGTGGAGTGCTCGCCCTGGTGCTCGGATGCCTGGTGGTTTCGGACCTGGTGGAGCTGTGGCAGGTCTACCTGCTGGCCACCCTGCTCGGAGTGGTCAACCTGTTCGACAATCCGGCCCGTCAGACCTTCGTGATGGAGATGGTCGGACGTGATGGCCTTCCCAATGCGGTGAGCCTCAACACGGTGGTGATGAACGGGTCACGGGTGATCGGGCCGGCCATCGGGGGGGTGGTGATCGTCCTGTTCGGACTGGGGGTCTGCTTCTTCATCAACGCGGTCTCCTACGCCGCGGTGCTGGTCGGTTTGTCCATGATGCGGACCTCGGAGCTCCTGCCGACCGGCTTGGTCCCCCCTGCCAAAGGCCAGATCCGGGAAGGATTCCGCTATGTGTGGCGTACCCCGAACCTGCGAAACACCTTGTTGGCCATCGCGCTGATCGGCATCTTCGCCTACAACTTCACCGTCACCCTGGCGTTGCTGGCCAAGGTGACCTTTCACGGCGGCGCCGGCACCTACGCGCTGCTCACCTCGTGCATGGGGATCGGCGCGGTGGCCGGCGGGTTGATCGCCGCCCACCGGTCGCGCCCCACGCCCCGGCTGCTTCAGGTCCTGGCCCTGGTGTTCGGTTGTCTGCTGGCCGCGGTGGCGCTTGCTCCCACCATCGTCGTTGCCTGCGCGCTCATCGTCTTGATGGGGACAGCGTCGATCGGGTTCATCGCCACCGCCAACGCCACACTGCAACTGAGTTCGGACCCGTCCATGCGGGGGCGGGTGATGGCGCTCTATGCCATGGCCTTCTTGGGCACGACGCCGATCGGAGCGCCACTGGTGGGTGCCATCGCCCAGTGGACCAATCCGAGGATCGCCTTGTTGAGCGGCGCGGCGGCGACCGTGTTCGCCGCGGCGCTGCTCATGTGGAGACACCAGGCCCAGATCGAGCCGTCCGGTCGGTCCGACCTATCCGAGCCCTCGGTCGCGCCTCAGGTCGACGATCTCGAATCGAGCGCAGCCTGATCGGATCGGGTACGTCCGGCGAGCCGCTCCGCTCGTCCGGTCAGCCGCTCCATTGGATGGGCGCAATCGATGGTCCAAAAGGGGCGAAGCTGGCCCGCTTGGGTTTCACGCCCGACGCCAGGACGAAGACCAGCACTACCGGGATCTGTTGTCCGGCGGCGACGGTCGTCGGTTTCCCCGTGGTCGCGATGGCGGCTGACGACACCAATGGCGCATTGTTCTTTCCGGACGAGTCCAACAGCGTGATCTGGGTAGCAGGATCCCATCCGAACGAGCCCGGCCCCAGGTTCTTGATCGTCATGCCCATCGCCCATGAGCCGGGGGGGCCATTCACCGTATAACCGACGCGCTCAGGCGTACCCGCCAGCGCCGTCACGCCTTGGCCGCCAGGACCGGTGGCCGTCTGATGATGGCCGAACGGCTGTGAGGACGACGCCACTGTCGACGGGGTGGTCGAGGCTACGTGCGGGACCGAAGTACTCGTCTTGTCCGAATCATTCGATGTGTTCGAAGCACAGCTCACGCCGATGATCGTGACCACACCCACCACGCAGGCGCTAGCCAATCGACCGCTTTTCACGTTCTCACTCTTTCTCTCATCGGACTGGTATCGGTAGGTTTGTGAAATTGCCGCCAATGCATATTGAGCGGCTCAGCGTAGTTGTCGGTTGATCGTCTGGGACTACCGACCGGTCGATGGTTGGCGTATCCGCCACGTTGGGTAGCGACGATCACACGATGAGTGGGGTGACCCGACGGTAACAGAATGGCGTCTTCATGCGTAAGCAGGCGGCCGGCGAACTGCTGTTTCACCAGTTGCCGCTTAGTGGCTCATTTGGACCGAAATCGTTGCCGCTTTGACCTTGACATACAAGGCGGGTCCTCATACTGTTGCTTCACCAACAACCAACAATCCTCTAGGGGGGACACATGCGCAAGATGTCAATCGTTCGTTTCGGGGCCGCAGCCGCAATGCTGGGTTCATTGGGCCTGGGAATGGCTGTCACGCTTCCGAGCGGTGTTGCCGGTGCTGCGAAAGGCCCAGTGACAGGGACTTGCACGGCCCTCGTTGGCGACTCGACCGACCAGGTCGTGGCCGGTTGTACCGGGGGCAAGTCGACGCCCGACGGTGTGTCCCAGCCCAATAGTGGTGATACCGGGGCGACCATCACCTTCTTGAACAAGAAGACGGTCATCGAGGCGTTCACCTACAATTCTGTGGCCGATGCACCGGATTGCACTGCTTACACTGGTGCGAACATTCTCGAGGAGACCGAGGTCGCCTCGATCACGGGCGGTACCGCCAAGTTCACGACCGGCCCAGTGGCTTCGAGCAACGTGTGCATCTACATCAGCTCGTCCACCGGCGCGATCACGGTCATCAACGCGCAGCCCATCAACCTGTAGGCAATCCGGGGCTGGCTTAAGCCGACCCCAAGTTGCTTGAACGAGATGCGGCCCTCGGCTCTTGAGTCGGGGGCCGCATCGCGTCTCGGCGTCGGGCACTGAACAGTGGAGCCGTGACCAGTCGTCGAGTACCGACTACTGCGGGTGAAGGCACCGATCCGGAGCGGAGCGAAGGCACCGAGTGATCAGGCCCCTGGCTTGGGCTCCTTGGGCAGGCCCAGCACCCGCTCGCCCACGATGTTGCGCTGAATCTCCGCGGTTCCGCCCCAGATGGTCTCCGACCGTGAGAAGAAGAACGACGCTTGCAGGGCGCTCACCGGGTAGTCGTCCCGCCCCCGTCTGAGCCGGTCCTCGACCATGTCGCCGGGAACTCCGGTGAGGATCTGGCCCTCCATCCCCAGTATGTCGATGGCCAGTTCCATCACCTGTTGGTGGTACTCCGACCAGAACATCTTGTTGCATGCTCCGAGGGCAGCCATGTGGTGGGTGCCGTTGAGCGCGTCGGTCAGCGAGCGATAGCCGTTGATCTCCATGATCTTGACTTTTGACCACGCCCCGGCCAAACGCTGGCGGATGAGCGGCTCGGCGGCCCGGCCGTTCTTCTTGGCCATCTCGATGATCTGTTCGAGCTCGCGCAGGAATCGACGGTAACCGGTGGTGGCCGACGTGCCCCGCTCGAAGCCCAGGGTGGTCATCGCCACCTTCCACCCGTTGTTCTCTCCTCCGACCACGTTCTCGCGCGGGCAGCGGGCATCGGTGAAGAAGATCTCGTTGAAATCGGCGCTGCCGTCGACCTGGGCGATGGGGCGCACCTCGATGCCGGGCTGTTTCATGGGCACCAGCAGATAGGAGATGCCGGCGTGCTTGGGCGCGTCGGGATCGGTGCGGGCCAGCAGGAAGATGTAGTCGGCGAACTGTGCCTGGGTGGTCCACACCTTCTGGCCGTTGATGATCCATTCGTTGCCGTCCAGTTCGGCCCGCGTCTTGAGCGAGGCCAGATCACTGCCGGCGTCCGGTTCGGAGAAACCCTGGCACCAGGAGATGGTGCCGTTGAGGATGCCGGGGATGAATTGCGCCTTCTGCTCGTCGGTGGCCCACTGCAGGATGGTCGGACCGACCAGGGTGTCACCGAAGAAGTCGGCTCGCAGCGGAGCCTCCGCCCGGGCGAACTCCTCCTGGAGCACCACCGACTCCATCAGCGAGAGCCCCTTTCCCCCGTATTCCTTGGGCCAGGACGCACAGATCCACCCGCCGTCGAAGAGCTTCTTGACCCACTCCTGGTTGAACTCCTTCCTCTCGTCGCGGGTCATGGTGAAGCCGGGGGTTCCCCAGCCCGCCGGGAGGTTGTCGGTCAGCCATTGGCGGATCTCTGCCCTGAACGGCTCGGTGTCGGCGGGATAGGTCAGGTCCATGGCCTTCGACATTACCCGTCGGTAGTCGGACAGAAGGTGGCCACCGCGCCCCCGGCAGTCATCGGGAGGGCCGTCGGGGCCACTCGAGCCGAGAGCCCGGTCTAGCCTGGATTGCGATGAGCATCCAGCAGACGGCGACCGACTCCGGACTGGAGATCCTCCACTTGTCCAGCGTCATCAAGCGGCCGCTTGTCGACGCCGCCGGTGACCGGCTCGGCCGGGTCCAGGACCTGATCGTCCGATTGGGGGAGACTCCCCATCCCCCGGTGGTCGGATTGGTCGTCAACATCGGTGGCCGCGATCTCTTCGTTCCCATCCGCAAAGTCGCCGCCTTCGAGACCGGCCGGGTTCGCTTCGAAGGGCGTCGTGTGGACCTCCGTCGCTTCGAACGTCGCGAAGGGGAGCTGCTGTTGGCCCGCGACCTGTTGGCCCACCATCTGATCAACTTCGTGGGCGGCAGACTGATCAGGGCCAACGAGATCGAGCTGGCCCGGGTGAACGGCACGTGGGAGGTCGTCGGCGTGGATCCCTCCAGCCGACCGGTGCTGCGCCGGCTGCTTCCCGGTCGCTTCGGCCGTCGGACCGGGCCCGGCACCATGGTCGACTGGGCCAGCATCGAGCCGTTCGTCGCCCACGTCCCCTCGTCCCGACTTCGGATCCCCTACCGCAAGCTGGCCAAGCTCCACCCCGCCCAGATCGCCGATCTGGTGGAGGCGGCATCCCACGAAGAGGGCGAGGAGATCATCGAGGCGGTCGGCGCCGACAGCGAGCTGGAAGCGGATGTCTTCGAGGAGTTGGACACCGAGCACCAGCTGGAGTTCGTCCGGACCAGATCCGACCAAGAGGCCGCCCGGTTGCTCTCCTCGATGGCCCCAGACGATGCCGCCGACCTGATCACCGAAGTCGAACAGGAGCGTCGCCTGCCGATCCTCAACTTGCTCCCCGAGCCGCAACAGACCAAGGTGCGGTCGCTGCTGAGCTACAACCCGGAGACCGCAGGTGGACTGATGAGCCCCGACTTCCTGTGCCTGGCGGCCAGTCTGGATGTGGCGGCAGCCCTCAACGCCATTCGGCGGAGCACCGTTCCTCCCGAGGCGCTCGACGTGGTGTTTGCCGAGGACGGGGGACGGGTGGTGGGATCGGCATCGGCGGTGCGGCTGATCCAGGCATCGCCCACCGCGGCACTGAGCGCAGTAGTCGATTCCGAGCCGGTGCACTTGCATCCGGACTGGGATCTCGGCGCCATGGTCCGGACCATGTCGGACTTCAACCTGACGGTTGCCCCGGTCATGGACGGGGACCACCAACGGATCCTGGGCGTGGTGACCGTCGACGATGTGCTGGAGTTGCTCCTGCCCACCGGCTGGCGGCGGGACTTCGGTCGAACGGCAGTTGAGGAATAACCATGGAACCAGAGCGAAAACCGATCTCCGCCACGCCCGGTGGCAGGCGAGGCCCGGTCCAGCGGCACCAGGCGACTGCCTGATTCGCGCCGGTAGCGCGGCGGCGACTGGACCTTGCCTCCGGCGACTCATGTGTGTCACCGGCTCGAGCCCGATCTCGGGTTCCCCATCCCATTGAACCAGGCGCCGAGCGCCGTGAACTGGCCGGCCGATCCGACAGCTCGGATGGCGTCGGCAACGAGACAGGAGCGATGGCGCCTCCTGTCTCTGCGCCCGCGGACCCTTCGGGGGTCGCATACATGTTCTGATTGTCAGAGAGGTACGCATGTCCGACAAGAAGCCGGCGATCAAAGGCTCCGCCGCGGTGCTCGACGAGGCTCACCTCGGCGACATCAAGGGCGCGTTCGGAACCATCCGCCAGCACGATCTGGACAACCGGCGGACCTGGGCGGCCAGGCTGCTCACCCTTCTGGCCATCATGGGTCCCGGACTCATCGTCATGGTGGGAGACAATGACGCAGGAGGGGTTGCCACCTACGCTCAGGCGGGGCAGAACTACGGCCTCACCCTGTTGTGGACACTGCCACTTCTTATCCCGGTGTTGGTGGTCAACCAGGAGATGGTGGTCCGACTCGGCGCGGTGACCGGCGTCGGCCATGCCCGGTTGATCAACGAGCGGTTCGGCAGGTTCTGGGGCGCGTTCTCGGTCGGAGACCTGTTCATCCTCAACTTCTTGACCATCGCCACCGAGTTCATCGGGGTGAGTCTCGCCCTCAACTACTTCGGGATCAGCGAGTACATCTCGGTCCCCATCGCCGCGGTGCTGCTCGATCGCCATGACCGCCACCGGCAGCTTCCGGCGTTGGGAGCGGTTCATGTTCGTCTTCATCGTGGTCAACTTCCTGGTCGTCCCCCTGGCCATCTTCAGCCATCCCACCGCCGGGTCCTTCGTGAAGGGCCTCACCACGCCGGGTGTGCAGGGTGGGTTCACCTCCACCTCGGTACTTCTGGTCATCGCCATCGTCGGCACCACCGTGGCGCCATGGCAACTGTTCTTCCAGCAGTCGAACATCGTGGACAAGCGGATCACCCCCCGGTGGATCAACTACGAACGGGCGGACACGGTGCTCGGCTCGCTGATCACCGTCTTTCGCCGCGTGCCTGCTCATGGCCGTCGTAGCCTGCGGCCTTTGCCGGAACACCGTTGGCCGGCCACTTCACCGACGCCGGCGGGGTGGCCAGCGGTCTCAACCACTACGTGGGTCATGCTTCCGGCGCCCTGTTCGCCATCATCCTGCTCAACGCGTCGATCATCGGGGCGGCCTCGGTCACCTTGGCCACCTCGTACGCGTTCGGGGACGCCTTCGGTGCCCACCACTCGCTGCACCGGAGCTGGCGCGACGCCAAGTTCTTCTACGGCACGTTCAGCGCCATGGTGGGTCTCGCCGCGGTCATCGTGATCATCCCCGGTGCCCCGTTGGGGCTGATCACCATCGGCGTACAGGCGTTGGCCGGAGTTCTCCTTCCCAGTGCCACGGTGTTCCTGCTGCTTGCTCTGCAATGACAAACAGGTGCTCGGCCCCTGGGTCAACCGGCCCTGGCTCAACGCGATCGCCAGCCTGATCGTTTCCGTTCTCTCTGATGATGTCGCTCGTCTTGATGATCACCACGTTGTTCTCCACGGTCAACGTCAGCGTTCTGGCCACCGTGCTGGCCGGCATTCTGGTGGTGGGCTATGCGGTGGCCGGCACGGTGCTCCTGGTCAAGCGCAGGGGTCGGCCTCCGACGCCGATGGTGTCCATGGAGAAGAGAGCCACCTGGCGGATGCCCGCCCTCAACCTGCTTGCAGCGTCCGACCTGGTCGAGGGGTCGGCTGGTCGGCATGTACCTGTTGCGTGGCTACCTGGTGGTGGCGGTGCTCCTGCTGGCTGGTCAAGGCCATCGAGCTCGGTCTCAACCGGTAGGCGGCACCACCCTCGGTGGTGCCCCGGTGCCGGAGCGCAAGGTGCACCCGGCCGCCGGCTGGGAAGCCGGATCGCACCCCTGCGACCAGCCCGAAGTGGACTGGTTTGCGCCGAAGTACCTGGCCGGGGGAGTATTTGACTTCATGTGCCTGCCCGCTTCGGTTGTCCATGCCTAGTTTCGGGCTCAAAAGGCACAAGGTCAAGGGTCCGTCGACCCCCCACCGGTCCCCGAACGCATCGCCCCCCGACCCCCGGGCCCCGGTGGGTTGCGCATCGCCTTTCTGGTCTACCGGGGCAACCCGCGCTGCGGCGGGCAGGGGGTCTACACCCGACATCTCACCCGCGAACTGGTTGCGCTCGGCCACTCGGTCGAGGTCTTCGCCGGCCAGCCCTGGCCCGACGTCGACGACGGCGTCGGCTTCACCCCGGTGCCCGGTCTCGACCTCTACCGCGACCCCGATCCGTTCCGCATCCCCAAGCTGCGCGAATTCCGGAACTCCGATCACCACCTCGATCGCCGCGCTGGAGTTCGGGGTGATGTGCACCGCGGGGTTCCCCGAGCCGTGGACGTTCAGCCTGCGGGCCCGCCGACTTGCTCAACGCCCGCCGTCATGACTTCGACTTGGTGCATGACAATCAGTGTCTGGGTAACGGGATCATGCAGATGATCGACGACGGATGGCCGGTGCTGACCACCTTGCACCATCCGATCACCGTCGACCGGCAACTTGCCCTGAGCCACGCCACCAACCCGTGGCAGCAGTTCACCCAGCGCCGATGGTTCGGCTTCCTCCGCATGCAGGTCAAGGTGGCCCGAGCCCTGCCCCGGGTGGTCACCGTGTCCGAGTCTTCGAAGGCGGACATCGCCACCCAGATGGGTGTGGCGTCGGATCGGATGACGGTGGTACCGGTGGGCGTGGACCACACCGTGTTCCGCCCTCGTGACGAGGTCCAGCCGGTACCCGGTCGGATCATGGTCACCTCGTCTTCCGATGTGCCGATGAAGGGGCTGGTACCGCTGCTCGAGGCGGTGGCCAAGCTCCGCACCGAGCGGGACATCGAGCTGGTGGTGATCGGCAAACCGCGACCCGACGGCCGGGTGGCCAAGGCCATCAGACGCCTCGACCTGGACTCTGTCGTTCGGTGCGTGACCGGGATCAGCGACGACGAGCTGGCCCGGAACTACGCCCAGGCCCAGGTGGCGGTGGTGCCCTCGCTGTACGAAGGGTTCTCGCTCCCGGCCATCGAGGCCATGGCCTGTGGGGTGGCCCTGGTGGCCACCACCGGTGGTGCTCTGCCCGAGGTGGTGGGGAACAACGGGGTCACCGGCCTGCTGGTGCATCCCGACGACCCCGGCGCGCTGGCCGTGGCCATCGGCCGCCTGCTCGACGACGACCCGTTGCGCCGACGGCTCGGCGCTGCCGGGCGCCAGCGGGTACTCGGGACGCTTCACCTGGCAGGTCACCGCGGCAGGCACCGCTGCCGAGTACCGGGCACTGCTGGCCGGATTGGGTACGCTCCCTGCGGCAGAGGCGCTGTCCGGCCAGTCCGAAGCAGACGATCATCAGCGCGACGAAGTCGTGCCGTGCTGACCGTCGACTATTCCCGTCTCGGGGTTCGGGCCGGAGACCGGCTGCTCGATCTGGGATGCGGATTCGGCCGGCACGCCTATCAGGCGGCGCGTCTGGGCGCCCAGGTGGTGGCGGTCGACGCCGGCGGCGACGAGGTGCGCACGGTGATCGACACCTTCGGTGCCATGTCGGTGGCCGGTGAGCTCGACGCCGAGTCGGCCCGGGTGGGGGCCGTCCAGGGTGATGCCCTCCGGCTGCCGTTCGCTGACGAGAGCTTCGATCGTGTGATCGCCTCCGAGGTGCTCGAGCACATCCCCGACGACGAGTCGGCGATGGTCGAGCTGGTCCGGGTGCTCCGCTCCGGAGGATCGATGGCGGTGACCGTGCCACGATGCGGACCCGAATTCGTCAACTGGGCCCTGTCCGACGAGTACCACGACGTGCCGGGCGGTCATGTGCGGATCTACCGTCACAGTCAGCTGGTCGGCCGGCTCGAGCGTGCCGGTCTGGTGGCGGTGGGGAGCCACCACGCCCACGGTCTGCACGCTCCCTACTGGTGGCTCCGCTGCCTGGTGGGTCCGACCAACGACCGCCATCCCGCGGTGGCCACCTACCACCGACTCTTGGTGTGGGACATCGAGAAGGCTCCGAGGGTGACTCGCTATGCCGATCGGGTGCTCAATCCCCTGGTCGGGAAGAGCCTGGTCGTCTATCTCGAGAAGCCGTTGGCATCCGACGCCGGCCACTCGGCCGGCAGGCAAGCCGCCACAGCACGCCAGAGCGCACTGGTATGAGGTCGATCCCCGAGGTGCCCGGAGTGATGACCGCCCACCAGGTGATGGCCACCGCCGAGTCGATCGTGGCGCTGCAGCGCCCGGACGGGATGATCCCCTGGTTCCCCGGTGGCCACTGCGACCCCTGGAACCACGTCGAAGCGGCCATGGCACTCACTGCGGTCGGTCTCGACGACGAGGCCGACTGGGCCTACCAGTGGCTGGTGGACACCCAGCTGCCCGACGGAAGTTGGTTCAACTACTACCTGACCACCGGCATCGAGGACGCCCGGCTGGACACCAACGTCTGTGCCTATCTGGCTACCGGCGCCTGGCACCGGTATGTCTCCACCGAAGAGATCGGTGGCCTCGAATCGTTGTGGCCCGCCGTCGAAGCGGGGGTCGACTTCGTGCTCCGGTGGCAGCGACTCGACGGTGCGATCCATTGGTCGCTCGATCCGTCGGGATTTCTCGAGGAGTACGCCCTCCTCACCGGGTCGTCGTCGATCTACCACAGCCTCCGGTGCGCCATCGCCTGTGCCGAGCGGCTCGGCCACGAACGACCGGACTGGGAGTTGGCCGCCGGCCGGTTGGCCCACACGCTCTCCCACCAACCAGAAGCGTTTGCCCCCAAGGTGGAGTTCGCCATGGACTGGTATTACCCGGTGCTGGCCGGCGCGCTCACCGGCGAGGCCGCCCGACGCCGGATCGACGGTTCGTGGGACCTCTTCGTGATGCCCGGCCGTGGCGTTCGTTGCGTTTCGACCGGCGAGTGGGTGACGGCCGCCGAGACGGCCGAGTGCGTGCTCGCCCTCGACGCCCTGGGCATGGACGACCTGGCGCTGCGCCTGCTCACCTGGGTCCAAGCGCTGCGCAACGAGGACGGTTCCTACTGGACGGGCATGGTCTATCCGGAGGAGGCGACGTTCCCCCCGCTGGAGCGGTCGTCCTACACGGCCGGCGCCATGGTGCTGGCCGCCGATGCACTGAGCCGGACCACCCCGGCTTCGGGGATCTTCCGGGGGGAGGGTCTACCCAGCCATCTCGACCTCACCGAACCGGCGCCGGACGCCCCGGTGGAGCCGGCCCTCGGAGCCCCGGGCCCACCCGGCACCGTCTGACCCAGAGCCCCGGCCTCAACAGCGGGTGGGGTCACAGACGACGCAGGATCCGCGAGCGATCCGCACTCGCCGTCTTCGACGAAGTCTCCGGAGTCGAGGGCGGCCCGCCAGATGTCGTGGGGCGGTCGGCCGCCGTCGGCCGGGTCGGGAAAGACATCGTGGATGGCCAGCCATCCGTCCTCGGCCACCTTGGGTGCCCAGCCCCGGTAGTCCGTCCAGGCCGGTTCTTCGCCGTGGCCTCCGTCGATGAAGCAGAACGCCAGCGGCGTCGTCCAGCGGGAGGACACGACGGCGGAGTCGCCGACCAGTCCGACCACCGAGACTTCGAGCCCGGCATCCACCATCGTGCTGCGCCAGTGGGGAAGCGTGTCGATCCGACCGGTGCTCGGGTCGACCAGCGAGTGAGTCGTGATGTTCCCAGCCGGGCTGGTTCTCCTCCGAGCCGTGGTGATGGTCGAGGCTGAAGAGCACCGCACCGGTCTCCTCGGCGGCGGCCCCGAGGTAGACGGTCGACTTGCCGCACCAGGCGCCGATCTCGACGAACGTGGCGTCGTCGAAGGAGGCGCCGGCCCGCAGCGCGGCCAGGTAGAGGGCCTCCCCCTCGTCCTGGGGCATGAACCCGTTTGCCGCGCGGGCCCGGGCGAACAGCTGGTGGCGTCGTTCGGCGCGGTCCACTGGCGGAGGCTCGGCCGGATCAGCCAAGGCGAAGTCCGTAGACGAGGTTGCCGTCGGTGTCGACGTCGAAGATCTCGACACCACCTTCGACATGGGGAGCGTCGGCACCCAGCGCCACCGCCACCTTGTTGAGCGCATTCCTGGTGATGTCGAGCACCAACTCGACCCGTTGCGCGGCGGTAGCGGTCGCCACCAGGATGTCGATGACGCTCGGCATCGATGGTGCCGGGGGTCCACACCATGGCATCGGTGAAGGCAAGCGCTGCTTTCTGGGAAGCCGGAGAGATCGCTGTGCTCGAAGTCGTCGACGGAGGAGAACGTGTCCTCGTCGGCCCCGGCCACCAGGGCCGGGCGGCTTCGCAGGGAGGAACAGATCCGGCACTGGTGCTGGCGGGCGCCTCGCAGGCGGACCAACTCGGTGGTCACCGGGTCCACGGCATCGAGTTGGGGAACCGTACGGGTGAACAGGTCGAGGGCGCCCCACAGCCCGCCGGGAGGATGCCCGTCGGAGGATGGTCCGGCCGATCCGATCGCTCCGGTGGTGGGGAGGGCATCGAACAGGACGTCCAGGGCGGCGTAGGTCCGGGGCAGGAAGTCCATGACGAACACGGTTGCCGCCACGTTGGCTGATTGGCCGCCGTGGATCCGGATCAGCTCGAGCGCGTTGCTCTTCGGAGATCGACGACACGTCCGTGCGAGAACTGCTCGGCGAACCCGAGGGTGGTGGCGTTGGCACGGCCGAGCCCTGCGATCGATCGCCATCGGGCCGGCTCGGCTCCTGCCCACCGTCCCGGGTGGTAACCGGCCGGAGGGGTCAAGGGGTCGAGACCGGTGACCGAGGCACAGACCCGACTCATCAGTTCGGCCAGGTCGGAAAGTCCGGCCGCGGCTGCGTCCTCCCAGACTGCGGCCTCGATGTCGCACAGTGCCTGGGCGGCGTCGGGGGCGTGGACGAAGAGGGCCTCGGTTCCTCTGGTCATGGCAGGCTGCACCCTACCCGCCGGTCGGGGTACCCGGTTACTCGATGACGGCCACCGGCTACCCGCGCACCAACGAGACCAGGGAGAAGATGGCAAAACCAACCAGGAGGACGCCTCCGACCTTGCGGATGACCTCCAGGGGCAGGATGCGGATCAGGGCGCGGCCGGTGAATGCTCCGAGGGCGGCGACACAGGCCAGAGCGGCAAGCGCTCCGAAGTACACGGTCACCGGCTGGTGGTACTTGGCCGCCAGGTTGGCGGTGAGGATTTGGGTGAGATCACCGAACTCCCCGATGAAGATGACGGTGAAGGCAGTCCCCACCGTCCGGAACCGGCGTCCGGCGCTGTCGGCCTCGACCGCCGCTTCCTCCTCGACCTTCTTTTCGGGAACGAACAGGAGATAGGCGCCGCCGGCGGCGAACAGGAGGGTGGTGACCGCCTCGATCCACCGGTGGGGGAGGAGCTGAAGCAACTGGCCGATGGCAACGGCCAAGGCGGCGTGGATTGCGAAGGCCAAGGTGGCGCCCGTCCATACCAGCACCGGCCGGTATCGGCTCCCCATGATCAGGGTGGCGATCATGGTCTTGTCCGGCAGCTCGGCCACGGCAACCAGGGCGAATACGGTGAAGAAGACTGCCGGTTGCACCGCTTCAGACTAGGGAGTGGACTGCGGGAGGCGGCGGACGGGCACCACCGACCCGTGGTCGTTGCTCGGCTCGCCGTGTCAGCCCGCTGACCGCTCCAGGGCCCCGGCCAGGGTGCCGGCGAGGGTGGCTCCCTCCCGCTCGCCGAAGGCAACGTTGACCGCCAGCCGCTCGAGGATCTGCTCCACCGTCCGGCCCCCGGAGGCCAGCGGATGGGCAACGATGAATTCGGTCACCTCATCGGCGAGCTTGGGCGGCGTACACAGGCCACGGACCCCATCCAGCATGCGGGGGAGGATGTTGGATGGGAACTTTGCCACCAGCTGCGTCCCATTCCTCGGTGACCCGCCGCCAGCTAGCCGGTCCGGTGACCCGGTTGGCCAGCAGCGACTGGAGGAGGAACGGCGCGTTCTGGGTGCGCACCTCGGTCATGGCCAAATCGAATGTGCGGTCGGCCAGCTGGAGATCGACGAAGGAGGCCAGCGCGTAGAGATAGCGGTTCTCCTCCTGAGGGTTGCTGGGTGCACGGTAGCGGGCGAGGATCGCTTCGTACTCATCGGCGCCGCCCTGCTGAGGCGACCACGTCCAAAATCGCCGACTCGGTGTCGGGCTGGAGCACGTCGGTGCCGGCGCGGGCGAACGCAAATCGCCGTGCGGCTTCCGCTTGGATCTCGGGATCGTCACCGATGGTGCCCAGGGCGCGCAACACCGACGCCCGTAGCGACGCGGTGCGCTCGCCGTCATCGTCGTGGGGATCCCAGCCCAGGTCGTGGGCCAGCGGACCGAGCAGGGTGCGGACCGCCCCGGCGGTCACCGGTCGGTCGGTGCCGGGGACGACCCGGTCGAACAGGCCCAGCGCACCCAGCAGAACCGACCACACACTCGGGTCGCCTTCGCCCGACTCGACCAGGGCACGGGCCAATCGCAGAAGGTCAGCCAGCGGAGCCTGGCCGGCCAACGACGCCGCCCAGGTGTCGGAGATCAGGTTGTAGCGCTCGAGGGGGGCGAGACCGGCGAGACCCGGTGGCCAGCCGCTCCACCATGGCCGGCGGGTAGGACACCCGGTAGTACCCCGAGCCTCCGGCGTTGATCAGTCGGCCTGGCAACCCGTCGTCCAACGCAACGGTGGCCGTTGTCCTGGTCGTCCAACAGGATGGGCGAGGAGTCGGTGTCGGCTGAATCGAGGGATCGGGTGAGCAGCGGTACCAGCCATCGAGAGCCGATGGCACCGCCCGGGAGAGCCGCGGTAGGAAAACGGGACCTGGGCCGAGGGAGCCATCCTCGGCCAGCCGCACCAACGGATAGCCGCCCTGGTTGATCCAGGTGTCCATGATGGTGCGCACGGCTCGCCCGCTGGAGCGCTCGAGGGCGTCCCACAGGTCGGAGGTCTCGGTGTTTCCGTGGCTGTGGGTGACCAGGTAGTCGTTGATGCCTTCGCGGAAGACGTCGGGGCCCACGAACTGCTCGAGCATGCGTAGCACGCTGCCGCCCTTCTGGTAGGTGAGGACGTCGAACATGCCCTGGGCTTCCTCGGGCCGGCCCACATGGAATTCGACCGGCCGGGTGGTGTGGAGTCCGTCCACCGCCATCGCCGCCTCGCGTTCCACGCCGAAGCTCACCCACCGTTGCCACTCGGGCCGGAAGGCGTCGACGGCCAATACCTCCATGAAGGTGGCGAAGGCCTCGTTGAGCCAGATCCCGTTCCACCACTTCATGGTGACCAGGTCGCCGAACCACATGTGGGCGATCTCGTGGCAGACCACGTCGGCGACCCGCTCGAGCTCCACCCGGGCGGCCTGGGCCGGGTCGACCAGCAGGAGCGACTCGCGGAAGGTCACGCACCCGAGGTTCTCCATCGCTCCGAAGGCGAAGTCGGGGATAGCCACCAGGTCCAGCTTGTCGGCCGGGTAGGGGATGCCGAAGTAGGCGGAGAAGAAGCGGAGTGCATGGGCCCCGACGGTGAGGGCGAACGAGGTGAGGTGACCCTGGCCGGGACGGTGGACGATGCGGAGGGGAACGCCGTCGACTTCGAGCGGATTGGTGGCCTCGAGGGGACCGACGATGAACGCCACCAGGTAGGTCGACATGCTTCATGGTCGGGGCGAACCGGACCCGGTGCTTGCCTCCCGGCTCGAGGAGTCACCTCCACGACCGATCCGTTGGAGTAGGCGGCGAGTGCGTCGTCGACCACCAGGGTCACCTCGAAGGTGGCCTTGAGCTCGGGCTCGTCCCAGCAGGGGAAGGCCCGGCGGGCGTCGGTTGACTCCATCTGGGTGGTGGCGACGGTGTGCTCGACGCCGTCGTCGTCGGTGAAGGTCGATCGGTAGAAGCCGTGCAGTTTGTCGTTGAGGATGCCGGTGAAGACCAGGTGCAAGGTGGCGGCACCGGGCTCGAGGGGCTGGGCAAAGGTGAATGTTGCCCGCTCTTCGGCGGCGTCCAGGTCTATGGCGGTGGGGGAGAGGGCATAGCCCCGGTCCGCCTCGGAGTCGTTCAATTCGGCGAAGGTGATCTCGAGCTCGGCGGCGTTGAGGGTGATCGTCGAGGTGGGCTCTTCGATGGAGATGTCTATCTCGACGTCGCCGGAGAAGGTGGCTGCGCCAAGGTCGGGAGTCAGTACGAGCCGGTACGCGTGGGGCCGGACCGATGTCGGGAGTCGGTAGGCGTCAGGATCTTCGTCGGTGGTGCTGTCTGTCCCAGGGTTCATGATCAGGCAGGCTACCGTCGGACCGTGAACACTGACCACGGTTTGACCGATTCTCCACGATCTTCTCACCAGGACGATGAATCGATTCCCACTCCCGCTCCCGCCACCGACGCTACCGCCCACGCCCCCGCCCCCGCCGGTCAGGGCCTCGACGTCGTCGCCATCGGCAACGCACTGGTCGACGTGCTGGCGTCGGCCAAGGACGAGGACCTGGTCGCCCTGGATCTGATCAAGGGCACCATGGTCCTGGTCGATCAGGAGCGGTCCCAGTCGATCTACGACTCCATGGGGCCGACCACCGAGGCATCCGGTGGTTCGGCCGCCAACACCGCCGCCGGGGTGGCCGCCCTGGGTGGCCGGGCCGCCTTCCTCGGTCGGGTGGCTGACGACCCACTCGGGCCGCGCCTTCACCCACGACATCCGATCGGTGGGGGTGGCCTTCGATCCGACGCCCGCGCCGGCGGTGCCCGGCAAGGCGGTCACCGGCCATTGCCTGGTGCTGGTGACCGACGATGCCGAGCGGACCATGGCCACCCACCTCGGGGTGGCTTCCGAATTCGCCTCGATCGACCTGCGCGACGATCGCCTCTCGTCGGTTCAGGTCGTCTATCTCGAGGGGTACCTGTGGGAGCAACCATCGGCCAAGGCGGCCATGCAGGAGGCGATCGAGGTGGCTCATGCACACGACGCCGCGGTGGCCCTCACCGTGTCGGATCCGTTCTGCGTCGAGCACCACCGGGCCGAGTTCCTCGACCTGTTGCGCGGCGACTTGGAGATGATCTTCGCCAACGAAGAAGAGATCATGTCTCTCTTCGGCTCGCCCACCTTCGAGGCCGCGGTCGATGCGGTCACCGAGACCGGCGTGCTGGCCGCGTTGACCCGGGGTGCCGCCGGAAGTGTTGTGGTCACCGCCTCGGGACCGGTGGCGGTACCGGCCGCACCCGTCGATCGGGTGGTCGACACCACCGGCGCCGGCGACCTCTTCGCCTCCGGGTTCCTCTACGGGATCACCAACGGCCTGTCGCCCGAGGCGTCGGCGCGCCTCGGGGGAATCTGTGCCGCCGAGGTCATCTCGCATGTGGGGGCCCGACCCCTGGCCGATCTGCGGGAGTTGGCCGTGGCCGCGGGTCTGTTGACCTAGGAGACTGTTGAACAAAACGGGTCTCAGGCGCATGTTGGCGTTGCAGGCTCAGGACATGTCCGACCGAAGCGCCGACATGAAGAGGGTTGAAGTCGGCCACCCAGGTGGGCAATGCCCAAAGAGCGGTCCCTTTTTGACGGCCTGAGCTTGCGCGCACCAGATCATGCGGCTCTGACCTGCCATGTTCCGTCGTGGCTGAGACCGAGGTTCACAAGCCGTCTCAGGTCGATGGCGGCGATTCGCAACGACAGTCCGAGGTGGTTCTTCTCGACACCGCGAAATCGGACTCGCCGGTGGTTGTCCGCTACAAGCCAGGCGATGGATCGTTCGACCATCGGTCTCCATCGGCGATAGTCCTCGGCGAAGTCACCTTCTCGCCAGGCCCGCCGGGACTCGACAAGTTCCGCGTCGTGCGGAGTGATGGTGAGGTGTCGTCCGTCTCGGGCGGTGGTGCAGCGAATTCGCAATGGGCAGGTTCGACACCGAGAGCGGAAGTTCGCTCCACCACTTGCGGTCAGCAGGACCGTGTGCCCGGCTGGACAGGTCACCGTGCGGGCCGCGTGGTCGACGAGGAAGTCGTCACGATGGAAGCCGCCGGGCACGGCCGAGTGGGTCGGAAAGGGCTTGATCGCCAGGTCGTGTTTGGCCTCGTGTAGTGAATGAAGGGTGTCTCCTGATCCATAGGCCCCATCACCCAGCACCTGCAGCCCAGGATCCTCTCGTTCCAGCAGTGCCACACCGGTCGGTCCGTCGGGAGCATTGGCCGGGGTGAGCGCGGTGGCGGTCACAAGGCCCGTCTCGGGCTCGATGGCGATGTGGGCCTTGTAGCCGTCCCGATACTCCGAACGGGACTTGTGCATGTGACGGGCCTCGGGGTCGACCACAGAAATGACCCGGTCAGGGGCTACTTTTCGGACGATCTGCCACGTGCCGTCGTCTTGTTGCTCGACGTCTTGGCCTGCCACCAGGGCCAGCAATCCGAGGGCCGAGGTGGCCTCCGCTTCCTCGGCCACATCCTCGAACTCGGTCAACAGCTGGAAGGCGTCCCTGACCAGTGCATCGACCAAAGCCGCCTTGGCCACCGGGTCGTCCCAGGCGATCAGGGGTTTGCCAGCCGACTCGTAGTCATGGGCGGAAAGCATCACGTCTTTCGCTCCAGGGACGAGCCGGCGCACCCGGCGGATGGCGGCGATCAGCTGGGTAACGGTGTCCTGGGTGGCGACAGCATCATCGAGCAGGGTCGAATCGAGAGCCCTTCTTGTCCTTCCCTTCAGCACCCCGGTGGCGTCGATCACCGAGCGCACAGCGTCGAAGATCCGCTCGGGGTGTTCGGAGTTGCGCAGCCGGGTGCGCCAATAGGTGAGCACCGAGAAGTCGAACCCCTCGTCGTCGAGCGCCAATCCGCAGGCCACCTTCCAGCTGATCCGATCCCGAAGGGCCCGAGCAGCGTCTCGGTCGGAGAGTCCCTCGAGGGCCTGGAGGACCATCACCGAGGCCACCACGTCGGCCGGGATCGACGGTCGACCACGACCGGAGGGGAACAGGTCCTCGAACATCTCATCGGGGAACAGTTCGTGGCGGTGATCGGCCAGGAACCCCTCGACGCTTCCTTCGGGTACGAGCTGGCGACAGAGGGCTGCGGCGTCGAGCAGCTCAGGGTTGGATTCGCTGTGTCCTTGCACCCACCAATTCTCGACCATCCACGCTCAAATCGCGAGCACCGTTGGGAGAATTGTTCAACAGTCTCCTAGGCGATCCGGCCGCCGGCGAGCCTTAATTGTCTCGTCGGTCGCTCGGGAGGGGTGTCTACCCGTTGGGAGCCAATTCCGAAAAACCGAGTAATTATCGTCTACAGGCTATGGGTTGGCGCAAATGTATCGTCTGCAAACGATAATTTGGCCAATTTCCAAAAAACAAAACCAGAGAGGACAGCGCGGGAGACATCGAGCGAGGACCGGTCAGGCGGGCGGGATCCCGATGGATCGGAAGGCGAAGGGCAGATCGCCTATCCGGACCAGCGCCGAGGCCACCGCCCGTCCCAGGGGGGCAAGGGCCTCGTCGAGGTGGCCCGGGTTCTCGAGCGTGGCCTCATCCAGCTGGCACGACCCGTCGTAGGAGACCTCGATGGCGCACTCGCTCCCCGGGGGATCATCGTGGAGCACCTGCTCGATGGTGGCCGGGCCACGGGACAGCGGTTCGTCGCCCAGGGCATCGAGGTGGGGGGGTAGTGCCTCGAGGAGGGCGCCCACCTCGGGCACCCCGACCAAGCGCTGGATCCTGAAGGCGATCTCGACCAGGACCTCGGGCAGCTCGTCGGGCTCCTCGCCGATCGCCCAGCTCCGGTAGGCGGTCTGGCTCCAGGTGGGCCAGTCGAGGCTGATGTCGACCCGAATGCGCGCCGGTCGTTCCTCCCCCGGAAGGCTGTAGGAGGTCTCGAAGCTCACATCACCGAGGAAGACGTCCACCTGAAATCGCTCCTCCACCGCCTGACGCTGCAGGAGCGCGGCTTCGAATGCGAGCCGGTGAGCACTGATGAGCTGTGTGAAGACGTGGTCCAGCATGCCGGTGCAGAGGCTACCGTTCTTCCGTGCCCGCCTTTTCTGAATCGCGCCGGCCTTCGCCTTGGCTGGAACGTCGGGTGATCGCCTACGCCCATCAGGGAGGGGCGTGGGAGGCTCCGTCGTCGACGTTGTACGCGATTCAATGTGCTCTCGACGCCGGAGCCACGGCGATCGAGCTCGACGTTCATTCCACTGCCGACGGTCAGCTGGTGGTGTGCCACGACACGACCGTCGACCGCACCACCAACAGCACCGGCGCCATCGCCGAGATGGAGTGGGACCAGTTGCGCACGCTGGACAACGCCTACTGGTGGGCTCCCGGCGCCGACGTGACACCGGGACTCGAGCCCGACCAGTATCCCCATCGTGGACGCGCGCCCGATGACCGGCGGTTCGGGATCGCCCTGTTGGAGGAGGTGCTCGACGGGTTCCCCCACGTGGTGCTCAACCTGGACATCAAGCAGACGGCTCCTCAGGTGGCTCCGTATGAGCAGTCGTTGGCGGCATTGCTCCGTCGCTTCGGACGTGTCGACGACGTCATCGTCGCCTCCTTCCTCGATTCGGCCACCGACGCCTTCTCCACCTTCGCCCCCGAAATCCCGACCTCGGCCGGTACCGTGGCGTTGGCCGGGTTCCTCCAATCGGTCCAGGCCGGCGATACCCCGGCACCGATGCGCCATGTGGCGCTGCAGGTGCCCGCGGTCTACCGCGACGTCACCCTCATCGACCAGCGTTTCGTGGACGTGGCCCACCAACAGGGGCTGGCTGTCCACGCGTGGACGATCGAGGAGGAGTTCCTGATGGAGCAGCTCTGGGGGCTGGGGGTGGATGGCATCATCACCGACCGACCCACCGCCCTGGCCGGGGTGCTCGGTCGACTCGGGTGCGCGTGGCAACCGGGCGGTTGACCAGCTTGGCCTGGCCATTGTCCGGGGGACAAGACCGTCGCCGAGGAGTGCAACCCGCCGGCCCAGCCGCTCCGCCGAGGGTCAGCCTCTTCCGCAGTTCGGCTTCTTGCCGTGGTTGGCCTTCTTTTTGGCCCGTAGCTTGCGCTTGTTGGTTCGTTTGGACACAGTCAAAGGAGGCTACTCGATCTGGCCCGACCCGAATCCCCGGGGAGCGCCGGTGACCTGGCTGTTGCGCGATGAGGACGTATTGGCCGCGGCGGAGGTGGCCGAAGGCCTGGCCGGCCGGACCAAGGGACTGCTGGGTCGGACCAGCTACGAGGGAGCGTTGGTGCTGCCCCGCACCAGGTCGGTACACACACTGGGTATGCGGTTCCCCATCGACGTGGCTTTTTGCGACAGGGAGATGGTGGTCGTCGGGGTGACCACCCTCCGACCCTGGCGGATGAGCCTTCCCCGCCGGAGGGGCCGGTCGGTGGTGGAAGCGCAGGCGGGCTCCTTCGAGCGGTGGGGACTGCGGGTCGGCGACCAACTGGTGGTGCGCGGATGAGCTCGGCGGAAGACGACGACCCGAGCCGTCCGGACCTGGATCCCGAGGTCCTCGAGGAGCTCGAGTTCTGGGTGGATCCGGACCCATCCGAAGGTCCCGCCGAGCGACGGCCGCCGGCGACGGGTGGGGGATCGGTGGTGCTGGTGGGGACCCCCATCGGCAATCTGGGCGACTTGTCGCCTCGTGCCATCGCTACCTTCCGGTCTTCCGACGTGATCTACTGCGAGGACACCCGGCACTCGCGCAAGCTCCTCTCCCATGCCGGAATTTCGGGCGTGCCGCTCCGGTCCCTTCACCAGCACAACGAAGTTGACCGCATCGCCGAAATCCTCCAGACCGTACGAGGTGGTGGCACGGTGGCCGTGGTCAGCGATGCCGGAATGCCCGGCATCTCGGATCCGGGACATCGGGTGGTGGCTGCCGCGGTGGAGGCCGGGGTTTCGGTCACCGTGATCCCGGGCCCCTCGGCGTTCTTGACCGCACTGGTGTCCAGTGGGCTCCCCACCGACCGCTTCTGTTTCGAAGGTTTCCTACCCCGCTCCGGACGTGACCGGAGGGTGAGACTCGAGGCACTGGGCCACGAGCCAAGGACAACGGTGCTCTACGAGGCACCCGGCCGAGTAGCCGGCACGCTCGCGCGACCTGGTCGTAGCGTGCGGTGAAGGTAGGCGGGTGGCAGTGGCCCGCGAGCTGACCAAGCTGCACGAGGAGATGTGGCGGGGCTCACTGAGCGGAGCAGCGCAGTGGGCCCGCGCCCAGCCGGTCCGGGGGGAGGTGGTGATCGTGCTGGCAGGGGCGGATCCAGTGGAGATACCCGCGGTGAGCGATGCGGTGCTGACCAGTGCCCTGGCCGAGAGGTTGGGACACGGGGAATCCACCCGCGGGGTGGTCGACGACATCGCCGCCGTCTTGGGGGTACCCCGAAAGCGGGTCTACTCCCTGGCCCTGGCCATCCAGAAGGCCTCCCCCTCCAATCGGGCGGCACCGGAGTAGGAGTCAGTCGGAGCCGAAGTCGCAACAACAGCCGGAATGAGTGTCACAGGGAGGAATCAGCAATGTTCGGACGAAGCAAGATGGACACGACGCAGGCCCCGGGAATCGCACCGGACGAGATCCCCACAGGAATGGAGCGGGCTGCATTCGCCGCCGGCTGCTTCTGGGGTGTCGAGGAATTCTTCCGAGCCACCCCCGGTGTGGTGGATGCCGTCTCCGGGTATGAGGGTGGCGACGTCGACAACCCCACGTACGAGCAGGTGTGCTCGGGGAGCACCGGTCACGCCGAGGCGGTGCTGGTCACCTACGACCCCAACCGGATCACCTTCGAACAGCTGCTCGAAGAGTTCTGGCGCCACCACGATCCGACCACCCTCAACCGCCAGGGTCCCGATCGGGGTACCCAGTACCGCTCGGCGGTGTTCACCCACACCGAGGCCCAGGCGGAGGCGGCCCGAGCCTCACTCGACGAGTACCAGGCCCGGTTCAAGCGTCCGATCGTGACCGAGGTGACCCCGGCCACGACCTTCTGGCCGGCAGAGGAGTACCACCAGCGCTACACCGAGCGCACCGGTCGAGGCGGGTGTCACGTCGCCAATTGGTGAGCGGGTGGGCTTCGATGGGGTGAGCGGAGCCGGTCGGGTCAGCGGAGCTCGGCGAGGGCCCGATGTACATAGGGAGCGAGCGGTAGCTCACCGAGCTGGTCGAGGCGGACCCAACGGGCTGCGTCCGAGGAACCGTCGGTCTCGTCACGGAGCCTTCCGGTGTGCGCGTCGATCCCGTAGATGATCCGGACCGTGTGCAGGCTCTTCCCGTCGGGCAGCGTGAACACGTCGGACAGGACGCCCCTGAGCATGCCGACACGAACGTCGAGTCCGGTCTCCTCGTTGAATTCACGTCGCAGCGCGGTGACCGGATCCTCGCCGTGGTGGATGCCACCACCGGGGAGGAACCACAGGCCGGCGACAGTCAGATACTGGGCGGCCCGCACCAGCAACACCCGGTCCTGATGTTCGCAGATCCCGTAGACGCCCACCCGCTGTTCTCTGGCGTCCACAATTCCTATCCTGTCGAACCCAGGATCGGATCGCTGTCGTCGTCAGCGAACGTCCGGTGCCAGTTGCGGTCCGATCCCGGCACAAATCGAACCTACCAGGTCAATCCGGCCACCGTCGGCGCCGGCCCAGCCTGCTCGGACCACCCCGAGCCGCGAGCGAACGCCGAGACGCCCACCGTCAAATGCTGGTCGCTGCGCCCAGGTCGGTACGCTACCGGGCAATGTCCCGCTTCTACATCACCACGCCGATCTACTACGTCAACGACGCTCCCCATGTCGGCCATGCCTATACCACCGTCAATGCCGATGCCCTCGCCCGCTGGCACCGGTTGATCGGCGACGAGGTCTTCTTCCTCACCGGCACCGACGAGCACGGCCAGAAGGTGGCCCGTGCGGCCGAGCAACACGGCGTCTCTCCCGAAGAGTGGACCGACCAGCTGGCACCGCGGTTCGCCTCGGCGTGGTCCGATCTCGACATCGCCAACGACGACTTCATCCGCACCAGCGAGCCCCGTCACCATCGGGCGGTCCAACACTTTTTGGGGCGCATCCACGAGAACGGCTACATCTACAAGGACATCTATCGCGGCCTCTACTGCGTTCCCTGCGAGCAGTACTACGCAGAGGACGACCTCATCGACGGGACCTTGTGCCCGATCCACCACCTCCCCGTGGAGCACCTCGAGGAGGAGAATTACTTCTTTCGACTCAGCGCCTTCGAGCAGCGGCTCATCGACTGGTACGACGCGCATCCCCAGGCGGTGGTGCCTGAATCAAAGCGCAACGAGGCCCTCCGTTTCATCGAAGGTGGGCTCCGTGACATCTCGATCACCCGCACCTCTATCGATTGGGGGGTGACGGTCCCCTGGGACGAGAAGCACGTCTTCTACGTCTGGTACGACGCGTTGATCAACTATGTGACGGCCGTCGGTTACGGCGAGGACGACCGACGATTCGAAGCATGGTGGCCGGCGGTCCACCACCTGATCGGCAAGGAGATCATCCGTTTCCACTGCGTTTGGTGGCCGGCCATGTGTATGGCGGCGGGAATCGAACCTCCCGGCCACGTGCAGGTCCACGGGTGGCTGCTGGTGGGGGGTGAGAAGATGTCCAAGTCGAGCCTCAACCAGATCTCACCCGGCGAGCTCACCGCCGACTACGGAGTGGATCCGGTGCGCTACTACCTGCTCAGGGACACTCCTCTGGGATCCGACGGGGATTTCTCCGCCGAAGGCATCACCGGCCGTTACAACGCTGATCTGGCCAACAACCTGGGCAACCTGGCCTCGCGGGTGGCCGCCGTCGTGGCCTCCAAGTGCGGGGGTATTGGTCCGGGGCCCTCTGGGGACAGTCGCCTGGCCGACGTGGCCGCCGTCGTGTTGGCCGACGCCTCGGCCGCGTGGAACGCCGGGCAGCCCCACCTGGCTCTCGAAGCGACCTGGCGTCTGATCCGCGAGACCAACGCCGAGCTGGAGACGAGCGAGCCCTGGAAGGCCGATCCGGGACCCGTCGTCGACTCGGTGCTCGGCAGTGCGCTCGAGGTGCTCCGTATCGTGTCGATCCTCATCGTCCCGGCCATGCCGACCACCGCCGAGAAGCTGTGGACACGGATCGGCCTGGAGGGATCCCCTGTCGATCAGCGGCTGCCCGAGGCGGGGGTCTGGGGTGGCTATCCGGCCGGCCGGCCGGTGGAGAAGGGCGCACCGCTCTTTCCCCGGCGTTCGGCGTGACGGGATGATGGCGCACGACGCGGTGATCGAGTGGTTCGACTCACACTGCCACCTGCAGGAGGAGTTCACCGGGACCGGTGAGGAGGACGGCACCGGCCCTCACGCCAGCAGGCTGGCCGGCACCATCGCCAGGGCGGCAGAGGCCGGCGTCTCCCGGATTGTCTGCATCGGGACCGGTGTCACCACGTCGACTGAGGCGGTGGCTCTGGCGCGGGCCATGCGCCTCCCCGAATCGGTGGCGGTGGCCGAAGGAGTCGAGGTCTGGGCCACGGTGGGACTCCACCCCCATGATGCGCGGGACGGGGTCGATTCCCTCGATGAACTGCTCCGGGTGGAGCTCGGTGCGGGCACCGGTGCCGAAGGCGTGGGACCCGCCGACACGGAGGGGTGGCGACCGGGTGAACCGGTGGTGGTGGGGATCGGTGAGTGCGGGCTCGACTACCACTACGACCATTCCCCACGTCCGACCCAACGGGACGCCTTTGCGCTTCAAGTAGAGCTGGCCCTCCGCCATCGGACCACCCTGGTGATCCATACCCGGGAGGCGTGGGACGACACGGTCGACATACTCACCGCCCAGGGAGTACCCGACCGGACCGTCGTCCACTGTTTCACCGGCGGCCCGGACGAGGCTCGGCGGTGCCTGGCCATGGGGGCCTTCCTGTCGTTCAGCGGCGTGGTCACCTTCAAGAACGCGGCCGAAGTCAGAGAGGCGGTCTCCCTCTGTCCCCTGGACCGATTGCTGGTGGAGACCGACGCTCCGTTCCTCACTCCGGTGCCCCACCGCGGAACCCTCAACGAACCCTCGAGGGTTCCGCTGGTCGGAGCCGCAATTGCCCAGGTCAAGAACATCACGACGGCGCAGGTGGCAGAGGTCTCGACCCGCAACGCGCGGGCTCTCTTCGGGGTGTGACGGCCGGCGCCGCCGGTCACGGTGCGGTCCGGGTTTGATTGTTGCCAATCGACCTGCCTAGCCTCTTGCCTCGCGGCCGCTTCATAGAGCGGTCGTTTTGCTTTGATCAGGAGTGCGACTGTCGGGCGCGTTCCCAGGGCCGGCTTGGAGGAGGCGGCCCGGTCCATCCCACGGGGTGGACCTGTCACCTCGGGGTGAATCCCAGAGGAGGCAGCCTGTCCGTCGCACGAGGAGAGTGGAGTCCTGAGGACGAGAATCCAAAGGGGGAGCCGGCCGGGCGCCGCCCTGTTCCTGTGTGGAGCATTGCTCATCGTGCCGCTCCTGTTGGCACAGAACGGGCCCGATGCGGGGGCTTCGGCCGCCCCGGCAAGGGGAACCGTCCACCGGCAGAGGAATCAGGCTCTGGTCAGGCCCCGGCGATTGGAGCTCGCCTCGACCATCAGGGCGGGCCGGTCGCCATCGGCTCCGAAGTCGAGACCGACCTCCCGTCTGCCAACCACGACCGCCGCCACCACCGCTCCCACTCCTCCCACGGTGACCCGACCAGTCGCAACCACCGCGCCGAGCACCCAGGTCGCCCTCCACGGGGAGCCGAACTCCGCCGCCCAGGTGTCGGTGCCACCGACCACGACCACTTCGACGCTGCAGCCGGAAGCATCAGCCACCGGCCCGGTGGTCGAGGGTCAGGTCACCTACTACGACCACCCCGCAGGCACCTGTGCCAGCCCGCGGCTGCCCTTCGGCACCGTGGTGCGGATCACCAACCCGGCCAATGGCGCATCGGTGACCTGCGTGGTCAACGACCGCGAGATGGACACCGCTCGTGCCATCGACCTGGCCACCGCCACCTTCGCCGAGCTGGCCCCGCTCTGGCAGGGGGTGATCGATGCCGAGCTCAGTTGGTGACCGCGTGCTTCTCCCGGTTCCCGTCCTGTGTCCGTCCCCGTGCTCGCCGTTTTGGCGAGAGGTGACACACTGACCGGGTGACCCACGGTCGAGCAGAGATCCACGAGCTGCTCCTGGCCAACGATCTCCGGCCCAGCCGGGCGCTCGGGCAGAACTTCGTAGCCGACGGCAACACCGTCCGGAAGATCGTCCGGCTTGCCGGCATCACCCCCGGCCAGCGGGCAGTGGAGATCGGCGCCGGCCTGGGCTCGCTCACCCTGGCCTTGGTCGAAGCCGGTGCCTCGGTCACCGCCGTGGAGATCGACCGCGGCGTCCTGCCGGTCCTCCGGTCACAGGTGGAGCCCCTCGGGGTGCGGGTCGTCGAAGCCGACGCCCTCACCCTCGACTGGTCCGATCTGCTCGGCGGCGACGGACTGGAGGGTGAACCCTGGACTCTGGTGGCAAACCTGCCGTACAACGTGGCGGTGCCGCTGGTGATCCGGGTCCTCGAGCAGGTGAGCCAGGTGGATTCGATGCTGGTGATGGTCCAGCGCGAGGTCGGGGAACGACTGGTCGCCTCCGCCGGCGACGAGGCCTACGGGGCGGTGTCGGTGAAGGTGGCCTACTGGGCAACGGCAACACTGGTTGGTCGGGTTTCGGCATCTGTCTTCATCCCCAGGCCCCGGGTCGAGTCGGTGCTGGTCCGGATCGAACGCCGGCCCGAGCGGATGGGAGCCACCGTCGACGGCGTGGGCACCGAGCGCTACCAGCGGCTCTTCTCGGTGGTCCGGGCCGGATTCGCCCATCGCCGGAAGATGCTCCGACGGTCGTTGGAGACCCAGGTCCAACCGGATGCATTCGAAGCGGTGGGGATCAGATCGACTGCCCGTGCCGAGGAGCTCTCGCTGGAGGAGTGGGAACGCCTTGCCGGGTGGGAGCCACACCCCGACCGGCCGATCGGGGAGCCCGATCAGTGACCGACGGGGGTGGCGGACCCATCGAGGTATCGGCACCGGCCAAGCTGACCTTGTCGCTCGAGGTGACCGGCACACGTGGTGACGGGTACCACCTCCTCGAATCCGAGATGGTCACCCTCGATCTGGCCGACACACTGATCATCGACACCGGCCGGGGTCTGACGCTCTCCTCGGAGACTCCCGACGGGGGGGCCGCATGGTGGGACGCGGCACTCCCGGTCGGCGATGACAACCTGGTGGCCCGGGCGCTGGCGGCCACCGGTCGTATGGCCAAGGTGCACGTGATCAAGAGGATTCCTCCCGGGGCCGGCCTGGGTGGGGGCTCGACCGACGCCGCGGCCATTCTGCGGTGGGCCGGTTGCACCGACCAGAGGGTGGCGGTGCGACTGGGGGCCGACGTCCCGTTCTGTTTGGCCGGAGGCAGAGCCATGGTGCGTGGTGTGGGCGAGAAGGTCGAAGGGCTCCCCTTCGAGGAACGGCGGTTCACCCTCCTCCTGGTTCCCTTCGGTGTCGACACCGGTGCCGTCTATCGAGTGTGGGACGAGCTGGCGGCACGGAAGGGGCGACCGGTCTCCCGTCCCCAATCGAACCAGCTGGAGGCCGCCGCGGTGGCCGTAGAGCCCCGCCTCGCCCGGTGGCGGGCGCGTTTCGAGGAACTCACCGGCCAACCGCCCCGTCTGGCCGGGAGCGGTTCGACCTGGTACGTCGAAGGCGGGTTTGAGGAGTTGGGCATCGATGACCGGCCCTCGGTGAGCCTCGACGGGGAGAAGGCGCACCTGGTTGCGGCGAGAACGATTCCCCCCATCCCGGGGATAGTGGGCCCGTTGCCTAACGGCAAGGGTGAGAGGTAATTTGATCGGGGGATGCATTTCCCGCCGTCGGTATCCCCGATGGCACGAGACGACGAGGGGCCTCGCACATGTCTCCAAGCGGTGCCTGCATGAGAGGCAGATCGATGCCGACGTTGCCACCGTCGAAGATCACGCCGAAATCGTGGCAGCGATCATGAGACAACAGGTCCGGGTTCCAACCGGCGACGGCGTCGGTGGAATCGGCAAACGGATCTCGCCGATACAGCTCCCTCGCCTACTGGGCATCCTGGTGGTGGCCTTCGTGCCGGGAGAATCTCGACCGTTTTTCGCCGCCGCCAAGTTGTTCCGCGGGATCGCCATCCAGCTCGCCCATCGATGGGTGACCGGCCAGGTAGTGGCGGATGCGGCCGGCAGATCGGTTCTCCTCTGGTCGGTGTCCTTCCGACCCGAAGGACGTCGCCCGGTGGTTCGCGAGCTGCTCGGCGCGCTGGTGGCGGCATTGGTCGGAATCACGCTGGTGATCGCCTGCAGCCTGATCCTGCTGGTGCCTTGCGGCTTGGCGCTGGTCGCGGTCGGACTCGACGATGAAGTGGTTACCAACGTCATCCTGGTCATCGTCGGGCTGAGCGTGCTCATAACCTGCTGGCGTGCGTTTCGTGCACATGAGCAGGAGTCGGTGCTGATGGCCCAGCTGCCACCGCCTTCCGCCCTCAGGTGGCACATCGACAGCCTGGCCGCGATTCCTGCCCGGCGCGGTCACGGAGGGCGACTGCTCGACCGATTTCTCGAAGAAGCAGACCAGTGCGACGCCGAAGTCGTGTTGCACTGCAGCCGGCCGAACGTTGCCTTCTACCGCCGCCACGGATTCTTCGTCATCGCCGAAGAAAGGTACGGGGGGCAACGTCTGATGCTCCGAAAGGCGCGCAGCAATCGGCCGCGGATGGGCAAGGGGCATCAGCGCAAGCGGAGAACCACCGGTGGTTCGAGCACCGGTGTGATGACCGCGCTCACAAAAGCGCGTCGCTCGTCGGGAAAACCCCCAAAAGCACCGGCGATCGACACCGAGACCTGAGACCTGGCGGCCTCTGCGGACCCGATGGGGAGGGACTACTTGCCGGCTGCTCTCCGCTGCCAGCGGGTGGCCTTCAACATCTTCTTGTGCTTCTTCTTGCGCATGCGCTTTCGGCGCTTTTTGATCAGCGATCCCATGTCGACGGGCACCCTAGTCGACCAGGTGGTTTTCCGCCATGTCCGGCGATCCGCCGACGGTCACCGCGGACCGTCGATTGTCAGTCGTTGGCGTCGGCCTCCGCGGGCGGCGACACCTCGGGAAGGCTGAAACGGAACAACGCCCCACCGCCTTGGGCGTGATAAGCGTTGACGCTGCCTCCCTCGTCGCGGGCCACCTGGGCAACGATGGCCAGTCCCAATCCCGAGCCGGGTTTGGATCGAGCACTGGGGGCTCGGTAGAAGCGGTCGAAGATGAAATTGACGTCGCTGTCATCGATACCGGGACCGTGATCACGGACGATCACCGTGCCGGCGGAGCAGGCCACCTCCACCACGCCGCCCTCCGGGCTCCACTTGAGGGCGTTGTCCAGCAGATTGTCCACCGCCCGACCGATCCGAGTCGACGACCCGGACACCCAGGTCGGGGCCACCTGGGCATCGAAGACGACCCCGCGGCTGCGACCGTGGGTGGTGGCCACCTCCACCGCTTCGAGGACGATCGAGTCCAGCCGGATCGGTTCGGTGGTGGTTTCGGGCTGTTGACCTCGGGCCAGCTCGGCCAGGTCGGCCACCAGGGTGGTCAGCTCGTCCAACTGGGTGAGGACATCGCTGATCAGCACCTCCCGTTCCTCGGGAGCGAGCTCCTCCAGCCGGCGGGCCACCTCCATGTTGGTCCGCAGGCTGGTCAACGGCGTGCGCAGCTCGTGGGAGGCGTCGAGCACCAGCTGGCGCTGGCTCTCCCGTGAGGTGTCCAGGGCCGCCAGTAGCCGATTGAAGGCGCGTCGCAGTCGGCCGAGCTCGTCGGGGCCGCCCGGGTCGAGACGTTCGGACACGTCGGTGGTCTCGGCCAATTCCTCCACCGTGCCGGTCAGGTCGTTGAGCGGGCCGAGCACCGCGCGCCCCACCCCGAATCCGAGCAGCACCGCCACGGTGATCCCCACCAAAACGATCAACCACAGGGCGAGGGCCAGGTGGCGGAGCTCCTCGTTGACCCCGGTGAGCGGAGCGGTGACCTGGAGGGCGCCACCCCCCGGAGGCACTTGCCATGTCCCGTTGTTGCCGCGATAGAAGTAGCCGGAAGGAAGGGATACGACGATTTGGCGGACGGCGATCCCGTTCACGGTGGTGGAGAAGAAGGTGTTGGCGTCCTTGCCCTGACTGTTGGCTGCGGTCTTCACCGCGTCGGGGATGGGGATGACCGGAGGGTCCTCGGGGTTGGTCGAGCCGGTGGAGTACACCATCTGGTAGCAGGTTCCGGCGGTGGGGCAGACGTTGGGAATCGAGGGGATCGGTTGCTCGGTGATGACCGTTCGAGCATCGGCGTTCAGGGTGACGTCGACCGATCCGACCAGTGAGTTGTAGGCCACGATGTAGGTGGCGAACGAACCGAGGACCACGACCACCAACACGGCCGCGGTGGCCGCGAGCACCAGCCTGGTCCGGAAGGTCACGACCGTCCTCCGGCGTTGCGTGGGTCGAGGCGGGTGTTCTCAGGGTGGGCAGGCACCGGTCACGGCTCGCGCAGGACGTAGCCCACACCTCGGGCGGTGTGGATCAGTCGAGGCTCGTTGTCATCCTCGGTCTTGCGCCGGAGATAGCCCACGTAGACCGCCAGCGAGTTGGTCCCCGAGTCGAAGGTGTACCCCCATACCCGGTCGAGGATGAGCTCGCGGGTGAGAACCTGGCGGGGATGGCGAAGCAACAGTTCGAGCAGGTCGAACTCGATTCGGGTCAAGGTGAAGGATCGATCGCCTCGTGCGGGCCTCACGGGTGATCGGGTCGAGGGAGAGGTCGGCGAAGCGGAGCACCTCGCCGGTGTCCTCGGGACGGCGTCGGAGGAGGGCCCGCAGCCGGGCCAGCAATTCGGCCAGGGCGAATGGCTTGACCAGGTAGTCGTCTGCGCCCGCATCGAGGCCCTGGACGCGGTCGTTGATGGCGTCGCGGGCGGTGAGCATGAGCACCGGGGTGTCGTTGTCGGCAGCCCGTAGTCGCCGGCACACGTCGAGTCCGTCGATGGTGGGCAGTCCGATGTCGAGGATGACTGCGTCGGGAGGCCGGATGGCGATCTCTTCCAGCGCCAGGGTGCCGTCCTCGGCCAGGGAGACCTCATACCCCTCCAAACGGAGGGCACGGTTGAGAGCACCACTGACGGCAGGATCGTCATCGACGACGAGGACTCTCATCGGGCCGGGAGCCTATCGGTACTGTGCGAGCAAGCCGTGTCGCAGACGCAGAGCCGGACCGGGCCTGGAGGTAGCCTGTGGCCGTCGCCGGGTGGCAGACGGCGAATCGGTCCGAGGTAGTTCAACTGGCAGAACGCTGGCCTTTGGAGCCAGATGTTGGAGGTTCGAGCCCTCCCCTCGGAGCCCCTCGGACTGCTCAAGGAGTGCTCAGACAGCGGCTTTTCGCGACCGACTTCGTTGACGCCCGCGGGTGGCCGCATCGAGGACGACCTTGCGCAGTCGCACCGACTTCGGGGTGACCTCGACGCACTCGTCGTCCGAAATGAACTCCAGCGCCTGCTCCAACGAGAGCAGCAGCGGGGGAGTGAGGCGGATGGCCTCATCGGCGCTCGCCGATCGGATGTTGGTCTGCTTCTTCTCCTTGGTCGGGTTGACGTCCATCTCCTCGTCGCGGGCGTTCTCCCCGATGACCATGCCTTCGTAGACCTCGGTTCCCGGCCCGACCAGGAGGATGCCCCGCTCCTGGAGGCTCATCAGCGTGTAGCCGGTGGTGATCCCTCGCCGGTCGGCCACCATCGAGCCGTTGCGCTTGGTCTTGAGCTCCCCGTGCCAGGGCTCCCACCCGTCGAAGACGTGGTGGAGCATGCCGGTGCCGCGGGTTTCGGTCATGAACTCGGTGCGGAACCCGACCAGGCCCCGAGCCGGCACCCGGTAGTCCATCCGCACCCAGCCGGTACCGTGGTTGACCATCTCGATGAGCAGGCCCTTGCGGAGCGCCATCAGCTGGGTCACCACGCCGAGGTAGTCGTCGGGGACGTCGATGGCCACCCGTTCCATCGGCTCGTGCACCTTTCCGTCGATCGTCGCGGGTGACCACCTGGGGCTTGCCCACGGTCAGCTCGAATCCCTCGCGACGCATGGTCTCCACCAGCACCGCCAGCTGCAGCTCTCCTCGTCCTTGCACCTCCCAGGTGTCGGGGCGCTCGGTGGTGTTGACTCGCAGCGACACGTTCCCGACCAGTTCGGACTCGAGGCGGCTGAGGATCTGTCGGGCGGTGAGCTTTGTCCCGTCGGCACCGGCGAGAGGCGCGGAGTTGATGCCGATGGTCATGGCCAGGCTGGGCTCGTCGACGGTGATCACCGGCAGGGGTCGGGGATCGTCGGGGTCGGCCAGCGTCTCGCCGATGGTGATCTCCGCCACTCCGGCGACGGCGGCGATCTCGCCGGGCCCCGCCTCGGCGGCGTCGACCCGGTCCAGGGCGTCGGTCACGTACAACTCGGTGATCTTGACCCGCTCGATGGTCCCGTCGATCTTGCACCAGGCCACCGTGGCCCCTTTCTTGAGGGTGCCGTTGTGGATCCGACAGATGGCCAGTCGACCGAGATAGGGGGAGGCGTCGAGGTTGGACACGATCGCCTGAAGCGGTGCGTGCGGGATCGAAACGGGGGGCGGGAATGTGGTCGAGGATCGACTGGAAGAGCGGCTCGAGGTCGGTGCCCTCCACCCCCTGTTCGGTGGTGGCCCACCCGGCCCGGGCGTTGGCGTAGAGGATGGGGAAGCCGATCTGGTGCTCGTCGGCGTCGAGGTCGAGGAACAGCTCCTCCACCTCGTGCACCACCTCGTCGATCCGGGCGTCGGCGCGATCGACCTTGTTGACCACCAGCACCACCGGCAGGCGGGACTCGAGTGCCTTGCGGAGCACGAAGCGGGTCTGGGGGAGTGGGCCCTCCGATGCGTCCACCAATAGGAGGACACCATCGACCATGGTCAGTCCCCGCTCGACCTCACCGCCGAAGTCGGCGTGCCCGGGGGTGTCGATGATGTTGATCTTGACCCCGCCATGGACGACGGCGGTGTTCTTGGCCAGGATGGTGATGCCCTTCTCGCGCTCGAGGTCACCGGAGTCCATCACCCGCTCATTGACCGACTCGTTGGCCCGGAACGCCCCCGACTGCCAGAGCATGGCGTCGACGAGGGTGGTCTTGCCGTGGTCGACGTGGGCCACGATGGCCACGTTGCGGATGTCGTCTCGGGTCAGGGTGGGCATGGGGTCTGCAGGCTACCCGTCTGCGACGTGCGTTCCGGCCGCGGCCCCCGCGTACCGGGGCGCAGGTTCAGGGGGCGCCGATGCAGAGGGAGCCGGCCACCGGATCGGCTCCCGTGGTTGTCGGTGGGGTCGGCCATGGCCAGGTCGGCGGGGTGGTCGTCGGCGTCTTCTGGGGTGGGGGCATCACCGGACAGGAGCCGTTATAACTCTCGGACGACGACTCGAGCGCCCATGACGAAGTCCCCGGGGTGAGGTAGTACGGCGGTCCGTAGAGGGTGAGCCGCGGGTCGTAGAGGTAGTACTTGACGTAACCGATGCCACCGCCCTGACCGACAGCCCCACGGGCGTCCTGCTGGATGGAGCCGTAGATGTTCAGGGTGCCTTCGGATCCGCTGGCGCTGTAGTTGTTCACCGCGAAGGACTGGTTGAGGGCGAGGACGGAGGCGTCGACGGTCAGGCCCTGGGTTCCGTCGCCCGAACCGGTGGCGGTGGACGGGTCGCACAGGGGGGCGGGCTGGGCTCCGGTGGTACCGCAGGTAGGGAGGGTGTTGCCTTGATTGCCACCGGCGTCGTAGACGGGGCGGTTGACCTCGATGAACTTGTTGGCGATCAGTCCCAGGGTGTCGTTGATGCCAGTGCTGGTGGTGGCGTTGTTGTAGGCGCACAGACTCTCGCGACGGAGTCGTGGCCCAGGTGCAGTCGTCGTAGGTGAGATTGCCGTCGATGATCACGTTGTTGTAGG
Source organism: uncultured Acidimicrobiaceae bacterium (assembly GCA_963734395.1). Classification (GTDB taxonomy): domain Bacteria; phylum Actinomycetota; class Acidimicrobiia; order Acidimicrobiales; family RAAP-2; genus Bog-756. Next base: position 798,188 of record CAVTGY010000002.1, read on the forward strand.
CGGCAACCGTGAGGTGACCCGACAGCGACCCGTTGATGAAGGCATCGGCCTCGGTCCCCGGGTTGGGGGTCTGCCCGTAGTAGCAGTTGGCGCAGGCGCTTTGGACTTGGGACAGGTCGGAGGTGGAGCTGTAGAACGGATTGACCGAGGCTGCCGGCGTCCCGGTGGCCTCACCGACGAAAAGAACGCCATTGCCCGGGAGGTTGGTCGCGGTGGTGGTCGAGTCGGTCGGGCAGGTGCTGGTGTCCACTCCCGACTCGTTCATGGTGTCATTGCCGGGGTACCCGGTCGTGTCCGGGCTGACCACCTTCATCTGCCCGACGTTGACACCCGCCACCTGGGTCACAGACAGGGTGACCGTTGTCGGTCCCTGGTAGTAGCAGCCGCCCTGTTTGGCCACTGCGGCCAACTCGGAGTCGTCGGTGGGTACCGACTCGGTGGTGTGGTCGTAACCACTGCCGGCGGTGGTGTAGTTGCCGGTGTCGGAGGCACACCCGGTCTTGGTGTAGTCGACGAACAGACAGCTTGGGTCAGCGGTGTTGACGGTGCCGGTGAAGGTCGGGGTTCCCCCGATGTAGATGGAGTCGTTGGAATAGACGGGTCCGAACAGCTGGTCACCACTCTGGAATTCGACGGCCGTGCACGGGGTGTTCGGCACCAGAAAGTTGCCCCCGATGAGTCCCCGGCCGGGGTAGGGCGCGGGAAGCAGTGTCTTGGGTGCGGTCGGAGGGTCTGTGGACCAGTAGTAGGCACAGTCGCTTGCCGAGCCACCCGCATTGGCGTTGAACGACTCGAAGTTGGACCACCACACGTTGTTGAGGAAGTCATTGGACGGCGCGAACTTGGCCACCGTGGAATAGGACACGATATGGCCGGGGTAGCCCGCCGCACCCACGATCTGCACTTCGAGGTAGCTGACCGCGTTGGTCGTCGAATTGATGATCTGCTGGGGATTGTCGAACTTGTAGTACTCGGGTATCACCCCGTTGCCCACGTTGGTGCCCGGCACCTCGCTCCACGTCTCGTAGCTCAACCCGGCGCACTGGGCGCTTGGTATCGATCCGCCCGGGTCGTTGGTGTCCGAGTTGCAGGCGGCCAGGTAGGGGTCGGCATTGATGACGCTCGAGTAGACGTTGAGGCCAGATGCCAGAGCCCGGTAGGCGTACCGTTGGATGGAGGCGTTGGTCAGGATGGGGGAATTGTTGATGATGGTGGTGAGCATGGCGCCGCCGCCAAGCGTCAACAGCAGGGCCAGTCCCAGCACCAACAACAGGGCGGTCTGCCCTCGGTCCGAGCGGACGTGGCGGCGGCCGATCTGACGACGGCGACCCGAGTGGTGGTGGCGTTGTGGGGAGCGGGTGTGCATGGGGATCTATCCGACCAGGGCGTTGTAGAGATAGGACGAGGACGAGAGGCGGTAGACGACGTAATCGTTTTCTTCATAGGGCGTGCTGTTTGTCGACCCGGGAGTCTGCACCTGCAAGTCGATTTCGACGCTCTGGATGTTGTCGGCGAGGCAGGTGGCCGCGGTGCAGGTGGCGAAGTTGGCGATGGCGGTGTTGGGCGAGTACAGGGTGGTGGTGGGGTTGAGGGTGTTGTAGATGAAGATCGGGGTCGCTGCTTGAGGCAGGTTGGTCTGGCCGTTGACCACGTTGCTGAGGGTGATCAGCCGGGTGCCGTTCGCCGACCAGGTGCAGGCGGTGCCGGTACCGGTCCCCGGGCAGGTGTTGCTGGGAGAGGTCGACACCGGGTACTCGGTGACGGTGAAGATCGAGGTGTAGTACTTACAGCCCGAGCACTTGGCCGGGGTGGAGGAGGCCATCACGATCTTGGCCGGCCCCGCCGCGCTCCCGACGTTCGCATAGAAGGTTGCGCCGACTGTGCAGATGGTCCCACCGGTGCAGTTGCCGTTGCCTGGAAGGAACGGCGGAGTGGGCACGCTGCTGCTGTTGACCGGGGCGGGCTCGACCTCGCTGCGGATGAGGCGGGCCAGGATCATCAGGTTGGGGGCGAGCTGGACGCTGTCGGTGGAAGTAGAAATGACCTGGTTGCTGGCGTTCAAGTAGGTGGTGAGTGCTGTTGACACCAGTCCGAAGAGGATCATGAGGGTGAGGAAGGCGACAAGCAGTTCCACCAGGGTGAGGCCGTCGTCGTTCCGCCCGGCACCACGCGGTGCTCGTGATGGCCGGCGGAGGACGGCCGGCAATGCCGGTCTCGGGTGTCTCATGCGACGGTCTCGGTGATCGGATTGGGGAACAGATAGTTGGTGGCGCCGACCGTTACCGAACTTCCTCCCACGGTCACGTTTGACACCGGTGTCGTCGACCCGCTCGTGGTGATGGTGAGGGTGTAACTGCCGTAGGGAACCGCGGTTCGGCTCAGGCCGTCCGGTCCGGTTGACGGGAGTGTGTAGCTGTCCGTCCCACAGGGCGAGGGGGCGGTCGAGGTGAGCTTGAGGGTGGCACCGCTGTAGGGGAAGCTGACCTGGCTGCCGTTGGAGTGGAGGACCTGGACTTCGATCATCCCCATCGGGATCGTCGCGGTGGTGTGAGGACCCCGGAACGGTTGACGCCTGGGCGACGTTGAAGCTGCCCGCCCCGAGCTCCGGGAGAGATGTAGCAGTCACCGGCCAGGAGCGAGTAGCCACCGACGAACGGATAGATGTCCGGCACTGAAGTGACGTTGGTTGAGGCCCCGGGGGGCACCACGGTTGCCGACGGATAGGGAATCAGGTTGGAGTTGTTGGCTTCGATGGGTACTCCCTGTACGTAGCTGCCGCTCAGGTTGGCCGGCGTCTGGTACGACCAAGGATTGGTTGGTCCGTTGCTCGAGGACAGGGCCACGGCCCCCGTGGCGCTGGCGCCGACGGCCGAGCAGTAGACGGTGCCCGATCGTCGTGCAGGAAATGCTGCTCAGATACAGCGCCGGATTGGCCTGGGGAAGGGACATCGCCTGCCAGTTGGCCGTGGCCGTGCCCCCGCTGCTGGCCCACAGGAAGGCTGCGGGCTGGCTCGTCGTGGAGTTGATCCCCACTCCGCTGACGGCGCAGGCCGAGCTCGATGCACAGGTGACCTGGCCGAGCGTGATTCCCGTTCCGCTCACCGCGGGGACGGTGGCGCTGGTCCAGGCGTCGGCGCCCGACGTCGCGATGGCTCCGGAGAGTAGGGCCGGGGAGGAGCCGGCCGCGCCGATCAGGACGCATACCGATGGCGGTCGGGCAGGCCATCTGGGTGAGCGAGGACACCCGGTGCCCGACACCGTGGGCAGGGTGTCCAAGGCCAGCGTGGAAGCACTGGCCATGCTGCTCAGGTACATCACGAAGGGAGCGCTGCTGGTCGTGCCCAGGACCAGGCACCTCGGCGTGGTGAGGCAGGTCAATCCGGTCAGGGTGGCCACCGTGGTGCCAGTCGGGAACGAGTCGTACCCGACGGCCAGGGCGGAGCTGGCCAAACCGGACGCCGCGGTGCCGGCGACCACTATGGGCCCGACGGTTCCGGCGCCGATCTTGCCGGTGCCGGTCATCACACACGAGGCGGCAACCGGGCAGGCCACCGAGGTGAGTGACGAGAGGGTGAAGGCGCCGCCGGTGGAGGTCGAGGCTACCCAGGTGCCCCCGTAGCCGCCGGACACGATGATCGGGGTCCCCGCCGAAGGTGAGCTGGTTGTCCCGATGGCCACGCAGCCGGTGCCGCCTGTCGGGCAGGCCAACTGGGACAATCCGGTCACGTTGGCCGGCAAGGTGACCGCCGTCCATGTATCGATCCCACCGCTTATGGCGTCGTTGAGCACGGCTGCTCCACTCGCAGTGGTGCCGATGGCCATGCAGTCAGCTGCCGAAGGGCAGACCACTTGGGTCAGGCTGGTCACTCCGGTGAGCGCGGTGGCGTCACTGGGGACACTGAGCGCGGGCGTCACCCCGGTCGACGCGTCGAGGATGACCCCCTTGCCTCCGCCGTAACCGACGCCTACGCATTCAACCGTGCCGGCGCATGCCACCGAGGCGATGCGGGTGACCGTACCCGCTCCAGTCGGGATGGCGGCGGTCGACCAGGTGGTCTGATTGGCCCAATTGACCACAGCTGCGCTGGCACTCTCCCCGGTGGACACGCAGGTGATCGAACCGACTCCCGGGCAGGAAACCCCGTCCTCCATCGCACTCGACGACGGATAGGAAAGGCCGATCGAAGTGCCCTGGTCGTAGGCCGGGTAGGCACTGGGGTAGGTGGCGGTAAGGTTGGTGACGGCACCGACCGAAACGGTGATGCCGCTCTGCACTTCCTCGGTGGGCTGTTGTACCACGCCGCCGACGACCTTGTTCACCGGCTCACCGCTGCTCAGCGTGACCGGGCCTCCGCTGGCCAGGGTGCAGCCGGTGAAGGTGGTGGCGGTGGTCCCGGTGCAGGTGGCCTCGTAGGTGGGATTGGCTCCACCGCCTATTTCGATCGGTCCGCTGCTCGGGAACAGGGCGGTCGATCCCACGGTGATGGTGGTTGCCGGGGTGGTCTGCAACGTGCCGCTCACCACCGTGGTCGCGGACCCGTTGGCCACGAAGGATGGAGCGGGCGGGCCGTAGGTCGTGCTGTAGGGAATATTGTTGACGGCGTCGTTGACCGTCACGGTATAGGTGCTGAGCGAGGTGGAAGGTTCGACCTGGGCAAAGGCACAACCGTTGCTGTCGGGCTGGATGGTCAGTGTCTGGGGGCCGGCAATGGTGACTGGCGGAGCCTGTACCCGTTCACTCCATGAATCCCCCTGCGAATCGACGGCGGTGGTGTCTCCGGTGAATTGGAGAGCGATGAAACCGAGGGTTTGAATTCCGGCCGGCGGATAGTTGACGATGACGCTGTCTTGGACGCTGTCGTTACTGCTGTTGGCGTTGGGGCCCCAGCCCACCGTCATGGTGAGCTCGAGGAGTTGGGGAGTGCCCGACTGGCACAGATCTGGCCTGTCCACGTCCTGCACCACCGTCCCACCGGTGGACATGGTGCCGGTGCCGCCGGTGACCCCGGTGAATGAGGTACCGGTGGTGCCGGTGTAGGTCAACACCTGAACACCGGTCGAGGTGGTGACGTCGACTTTCTGAGGATTCGACGTCGACGCCGCGGCAAAGCCGTTGCTGGTTCCCAACACGTTGGTGATGGTGCCAACGTTGATGGTGGCCTGGGGAAGGGTCAACCCGTTCGAACCCGAGGCGATGGTGGTCGCCCCGATGTTGACGTCCTGGGCCGTGGTCCACTGGTATTCAGCCTGGAGTGCATAGGTGGTCCCGCCTTTTACGACGGTCGAGGTGGGAACCTGGAACCCGACGACGGTGGCCGGGTTGGCAATGGGGATCGAGACGGTGGCGTCGGTGGTGTCCGAGGAGATGGTGGTTCCCGCATACCACCCGGTGATACCGGTGAAACTGGTGGCGGTCTGGCCGGTGTAGAAGAACTCGATCTCCGCGCTGTTGTCGGGGGTGATCAGGTAGGCGGACTGCGGGTTGCCGCACCGGTTGCACTGACGAACGATGGCCGACGCCGCTCGACACTGCCAGAGCTGGTGGGTCCGGTGTAGGTGGGGAGCACGCCGGGCGTGCTCGAATTGTTCTGGGTGATGGTGATCGCCGCCGTGGTGGAGGTGGTGACCGGACCTTCCGGTGCGGCGCTCTCGTTGACGGCAACCTCGCCCAGGCTGTTGGTCGGGGGGTTCTGGTTGGCCAGTGTCTCGGTCCACTTCTCGGCCAGGGACAGTGCGGTCAACTCGTTGTTGGACTGCCCGGCCTGGATCAAGCCGGTGGTGAACAGGTAACCGAACGGGATCAGGGTGATGAGCAGCACCGTGAACGCCACCACCACCTCGATGAGGGTGAGGCCGTCGTCACCTGGCCGGCCGGCGGCTCGCGCCGCGGTGCGCCGACGAACCCAGGCAAGGGTTCGCACGCTGGTACGGCTGGATGAGCTCTTGCGGTCAGTGAACATAACGCTGAGTGGCAGAGTAAGTCTCCGAAACGCGAGTTCCTAGACGTGATTCCACCTGTACCAGCGATAACGGCGGATTCAGGGTTCAACTTGAGGCACGATCGACCCCGATCGTCGACCACGCAGCGTGGGGATACGTGTGGACTCGCCCGACGGGGTGGTCCGCTACCGAAAAACGCCGACCGAAGCTCAGTACGACTTGGGCAGCCCCAACGAGTGCTGGGCCACGAAGTTGAGGATCATCTCGCGACTGACCGGGGCGATCCGGAGCAGTCGGGTCATGCCCCACATGTCGGCCAGTCCGTACTCGGACGACATGCCGTTGCCCCCGTGGGTCTGGATGGCCTGATCCAGCGCCGCCAGAGCCGCTTCGGCTGCCGAGTACTTGGCCATGTTGGCCGCCTCGCCCGCTGCGGGGGTGTCGCCGGCAACGTCGCACAGCCATGCCGCCTTGTCGGTCATCAGGCGGGCCAGCTCGACCTCGATCTTGGCCTTGGCCAGTGGGTGGGAGATCCCCTGGTGGCGGCCGATCGGGGTACCCCACACCTCGCGGCCCTTGGCGTACTCGGCCGCCTTGTCCAACGCGTAGCGCCCGATGCCGTTGGCGGTGGCGGCGGAAAGGATGCGCTCGGGGTTGAGCCCGACGAACACCTGGCGCAGCCCCTCGCCCTCGGCGCCGATCAGCCGGTCGGCCTCGACTTCGGCGTTGTCGAAGAACAGGGTGTACTGCTTCTCCGGTGCGACGATCTCCACCGGCAGCACCTGCTTGTCGAGCCCGGGCGTGTCGGTGTCCACCACGAACAGCGACAGTCGTCCCCGACCGGTGTCCGGGTCGACCCCCGACCGGGTGACCACCAGCACCGCCTGGCACTCGTCGACCCCGGAGATGTAGTACTTCGAGCCGTTGAGCCGGTAGATGTCGCCGTCCTTGGTCGCGGTCAGCGACAGGTTGTGGGAGTTGGATCCGGCGTCGGGCTCGGTGATGGCGAAGGCCATCTTGAGCGTCACCGGTGGCGAAGCCGGGAAGCCAGCGTTGCTTCTGGGCCTCGGTTCCGAACTTGGCGATGATGGTGGCACAGATGGCCGGTGACACCACGATGACCAGCAGTGGGCATCCGGCCGCGGCCAGCTCTTCCTGCACCGCGGCCAGCTCGGTGATCCCGCCCCCGCCCCCGCCGTACTGCTCGGGCACGTTGACTCCGAGGAAGCCCGCCTCGGCCATTTCGTTCCAGAGCTCGTCGGTGCGCTGGTCCGCGTGGGCCTTCTCCACGTAGTACTCGTGGCCGTACTTGGAGGCGATGGAGCCCACCGCCTCCCGCAGCATCTGCCAGCTCGTCGGACTCGATGAAATCCATGGCGGTGCTCCTCGGGACCGTATGGCCGGTCGGTCAGCAGGCCGACGGGGATGTCGACCACTCTGCTCCGAAGGTACTCGCCCAGTCCCTTGGCCTGTGGATCCGGACGGGTGGAGCTGGCCACCCCTTCGCCCAGCAGGCCGACCACCACGAAGTTGAGCGCTCGCAGATTGGGGAAGGCAGTGTCGCCGGATGTCGAGCCGGTCGGCCTCGGGGAGCAGGGTGCGGAAGTGTTCGATGGTGAGGTAGGAATCGAGCCAGTCCCATGCCTGATCGTGCGCGCCCACAGCCCGACGTTGGCGTTGCCTCCCTTGTCGCCCGAACGGGCACCGATGATGGTGCCCAGGGGCAGGCGACGGCTGGGTCCGGCGGGGCAGACCAGGAGGCAGGCGTGCCCTTCGGATCGGTCGGTGTGCCGGCCGATCGGTTGCCGATCGTTCGCCGACGATCTGGTTTGCGGTGTGGGGTACGGCCACCCGCCGACCGTCGGCGTGCACGACCTCGGGGACGACCAGGCCGGCCGGCACCAGCGCGGGCCAGTAGACGCCGTAGACGGAACCGGCCGCCGGCGGCGCGCTCAGGTGGAGTCCGGGGTAGCCGGCCAGCGCCAGTTCGGTGGCCGCTCCGGAGAAGGACCGGCCCACCCGTTCCGGGTCGGCGTCCTTGACGGTGATCCTCAACTGGGCGGTGGCCTCGACGTTGGTTGGCGCGTCCGGTTTGTCCGAGCGGATGAGCCGAGCGTCGAATTCGGCGAACTGTTGCGCACCGCCCAGCGCCTCGTCCAGCGAGCGCAGGGTGAGCTCCGCCTTCTCCTCGATGTCCAGCCCGGTGAGGACGAAGGTCATCGAGTTGCGCCATCCGCCCAACAGGTTGAGGCAGACCTTCACATCCACCGGGGCGGGCAGTCCGCGGGTGCCGGCCAGCCGGACCCGGTCCGGTCCCACCTGTTCGACCGAGACGGTGTCGAAGCGGGCCACCACATCGGTGTTGGGGTAGTGGTGGCCGTCGATCTCGTAGAGGAGCTGGGCGGTGACGGTGCCCACCGACACCTCGCCGCCGGTGCCCGGGTGCTTGGTGATCACCGACGAGCCGTCCTCGGCCACCTCGGCGATGGGGAAGCCGGGATGCTCGAGACCGGCGACCTCGGTGAAGAACGCGTAGTTGCCGCCGGTGGTCTGGGGGCCGCACTCGATGACATGGCCGGCCACCACGGCTCCGGCCAGCCGGTCCCAGTCGGTCTGGCGACCAGCCGTGGTGCCACGCCGCCGGCCCGACCACCAGCGAGGCGTCGGTGATCGCGGGGACAGATGACCACGTCGGCCCCGGCGGACAGGGCCTCGACGATGGGCCAACCACCGAGGTAGGCGTTGGCCGAGATGACCTGACCGGCGGCATCTGCCAGCGGCTGTCCGGTGTCCAGGTGGGCCAGCGGATGGCCGGCCCGGTCGAGCTCGCCGATTCGGGGAAGCAGGTCGTCACCCTCCACGTGGGCCACCGAAACCTCGAGTCCCAGTCGCTTCGCCAGCTGCCGGATCTGGTCGGCCAGCCCGGCCGGGATTGAGCCCACCGGCGTTGGTGACCACCTCGTATGTTGCGGTCGATGCAGGTGCCCAGGACCTCTTCCATCTGGGTGAGGAAGGTGTGCGCCCATCCCTTGGTCGGATCTCGCTGCAGGCCCTTCCACAGGATCAGCATGGTGAGCTCGGCCAGCCAGTCCCCGGTGAGGACGTCGATGGGACCGCCGTCCACCATCTCCTTGGCGGCAGAGAGACGATCGCCGTAGAACCCCGAGCAATTGGCGATGCGCAGCGGGTCGCTCACGATGGCGATGCGTCCGGCTGCGGCTCGGGCCGCAGCTCCGGCTGGGCTCCGCCTCCACCACCACCAGCGTCTGGCCGGTCTCCACCTGGTCGCCCTCCGACACGGTCACCTCTGCCACCGTGCCGCCGGAGGAGGCGTGCACGGCGTGTTCCATCTTCATCGCCTCGAGCACCACCAGCAGCTGACCCGATGCCACCGTGTCGCCGACCGCCACGGCCACCCGGACCACGCCACCGGGCATGGGGGCGAGCGCGGAGCCCTCGGGAGCCTGGTCGCCGCCCGCAGGAAACCGGGGTTGCTCGTGCAGCGTGGAACTTCCGTCGGCACCGTCCACGTAGGCGACGGGTCCGACCTGTTCGATCGAGGTAGTGACGGGTCAGTCCACCGACGGTGAGGCTCACCCGATCGGCGGTCACCGCCACCTTGTCGACATCCAGGTTGGTCCCGTCGATCTGCACCTCTTCGAGCTGGTGCCCGTAACGATCGAACCGGTAGCCCACCTCCACCGATCGTCCCCCGACCTCGATAGGTGTCCTGTTGCAGGCCGGATGCGTTGTTGCGGTATCCCGAGGGGACGGTCGGCTGCACCCGGGCCCCGCGCCGGCGGCGTGCCTGTTCGGCGAGGGCGGCGGCCAGCGCGTGGCGGCGTACGGCATCGAGGTCGGCCAGCGGGGAGGCCAGCCGGTCGACCCCGTGGCGGTCGAGAAAGCCGGTGTCGGTCTTGCCGGCCAGGAACCCCGGATGCTTGATGACCCGCACCAGCAGATCGCGGTTGGTGGTGAGACCGTGGATGCGGGTTGTGGTCAGCGAGGCGGCGAGCGCGGTGGCGGCCTCGGCGCGGGAGGGGGCGTGGGCGATGAACTTGGCCAGCATCGGATCGTAGTGAGGACTGACCACGCTGCCCGACTCGACGCCGCTGTCGACACGGATGGCGATCGCCCCCTGTCGATCGGTGTACTCGAAGCGATGCAGTGTTCCGGCAGAGGGCAGCCAGCCGAGCGAGGGATCCTCCGCGTAGAGCCGGGCCTCGATGGCATGGCCGCGCGGGCCGGCGGCCACGGCGGCCGCCACCTCGGGCGGCATCGGCGCCCCGCCGGCGATGAGAAGCTGCAGGCGGACCAAGTCGAGTCCGCAGATCGCCTCGGTCACCGGGTGCTCGACCTGCAGCCGGGTGTTCATCTCGAGGAAGTAGGGCTCGCCCTCCGCGTCAACCAGGAACTCGACGGTGCCGGCGTTGACGTAACCGACCTGGCGGGCCGCGGCGACGGCCGCGCCGGTCAGGCGGTGCCGCAGCTCGGGAGTGACCACGGGCGAGGGGGCCTCTTCGACGATCTTCTGGTGCCGGCGCTGGATGCTGCACTCGCGTTCGAACAGCGCCACCGTGTCGCCGTAGGCGTCGGCCAGTACCTGCACCTCGATGTGCCTCGGCTCCCGCAGGTAGCGCTCCAGAAAGACCGCGCCGTCGCCGAACGCCGCCTCCGCCTCCCGTCGCGCGCCGTCGACCGCGTCGGCCAGCTCGCTGGGTCCCCACACCACCCGCATGCCGCGTCCCCCACCTCCGGACGAGGCCTTTGACCAGCAGGGGCCATCCCAACGACTCGACGGTCACGATGTTCGGAAGGGCGTCGCCTTCGATGGCGATGGAAGGAAGGGTGGGCACGCCGGCCGCCCGCATCATCTCCTTCGAGCCGATCTTCGAACCCATGGCGTCGATGGCCGCCGCAGGCGGCCCGACCCAGACCAAGCCGGCACCGGTGACCACCCGCGAGAAGTCCCCCGATTCCGACAGGAAGCCGTATCCCGGATGGATGGCGTCGGCACCCGAGCGCGAGGCGGCGTCGAGGATCAACGCCGAGCGCAGGTAGGTATCCGCAGGGGACACGCCCGGAAGGCGGACTGCCAGATCGGCCTCGGCCACATGCGGGCTGTTCTCATCGGGATCCGAATACACCGCCACCGTGGCCATACCCATGGCGCGCGCGGTCCTGATGATGCGCCGGGCGATCTCGCCGCGGTTGGCGACCAGCAAGGTCCGGATGGAGACGTACGCGCACGGGGGCCGGCGGAGCAGGTGCTCACGGCGGATTCACATTCTGAACACGCCGTAGCCGCGCGTGCCGGTGATCGGTTGGTTGTCGATGACCGACAGACAGATCCCGAGCACTGTCCGGGTATCCCGTGGGTCGATGATGCCGTCGTCGTAGAGGCGGGCGCTGAGGAACAGGGGGAGCGATTCCGACTCGATCTGCGACTCGACCATCTCGCGCATGGCCGCGTCGGCGTCCTCGTCGAAGGGGACGCCCTTGGCCGCCGCCGACTGACGACTCACGATGGACAGCACCCCGGCGAGCTGGGCCGGTCCCATCACCGCCGAGCGCGCGTTGGGCCACGCGAAGAGGAAGCGGGGATCGTAGGCCCGGCCGCACATCCCGTAGTTCCCGGCCCCGTAGGAGCGCGCCGATGTTGACCGTCAGGTGGGGGACCGAGGAGTTGGACACGGCGTTGATCATCATCGCTCCGTGCTTGATGATCCCTCGCTGTTCGTACTCCTTTCCCACCATGTACCCGGTGGTGTTCTGCAGGAAGACCAGCGGCACGTCGATCTGGTTGGCCAGCTGGATGAACTGGGTCGCCTTGTGGGACTCCTCGGAGAAGAGGACCCCGCGGTGGTTGGCCAGCACGCCGATCGGATAGCCGTGGATGGAGGCCCACCCGGTGACCAGGCTGGAGCCGTACAGCGGTTTGAACTCGTCGAAGCGGGACCCGTCGACCACCCGCGCCAACACCTCCCGGGGGTCGAAGGGAACCTTGGGGTCGGACGAGGCGATACCCAGCAACTCGTCGGGGTCGTGCACGGGCTCGTCGGGCGGCTGGGTGGGACCGGGGCCATGCTTGCGCCAATTGAACCGGCTCACGATCTGTCGCCCCAGCCGGATGGCGTCCTGCTCGTCGGCGGCCAGAAAGTCGGCCAGGCCGGACACCCGTGCGTGCATGGACGCCCCACCCAACTCCTCGTCGGTTGACTCCTCGCCGGTGGCCATCTTGACCAGCGGTGGGCCTCCCAGGAACACCTTGGAGCGCTGGTCGATCATCACGATGTAGTCGCTCATGCCGGGCACGTAGGCTCCGCCCGCGGTCGAGTTCCCGAAGACGAGGGCCACGGTGGGCAGGCCGGCGGCCGAGTTTCGGGTGAGGTCCCGAAAGGCCCGTCCCCCGGGGATGAACAGCTCGGCCTGGGCGGGAAGGTCGGCACCGCCCGACTCGACCAGGTTGATGACCGGCAGGCGGTTCTGGAGGGCGATGTCGGAGGCGCGGGCACCTTTGCGAAAGGAGAAGGGATTCATGGCGCCACCCCGGACCGTGGGGTCGTGGGCCGAGATGAGGCACTCCACCCCTCGACGACCCCGATCCCGACGATCGACGACGCCCCCACCGCATACTCGGTTCCCCACGCGGCCAGCGGGGCCAGCTCGAGGAAGGCCGAGTCACGGTCGACCAGCATCTCGATGCGCTCGCGGGCCAGCAGCTTGCCTCGATCGCGGTGGCGTTGCACGTATCGCTCGCCACCCCCGGCACGGGCCGCGGCCAGCTGCTCGTTGATCCCGGAGACCGCCTCTTCTGCGGCTCGACGGTTGGCCCGGAAGGTGTCCGAGGTCGGGTCGATGGTGGTGGTGAGGACGGGCATGAGTTGGGTATGGGTTGGTGGCCTTTGCCGTCGGGTCGCATTGTTCCCGTCGACGTGGGAAGAATAGGCCCATGACCTTTGCACCGCGTGACCATCGGGGCCCGGTCCCGGATGACGACGTCGTGGGCCGGGCCGGGCCATGGTGATCCGGACCTATCCGCAGGATCCATCGGACCACCGGGAGACCGAGGCCCGAGGATCACCGGGACAGTTGGGCGGCAGATGCGGGAGCGGGTCGCCAGCTGTCCGCGGTGGTTCTGGCGGCCGGCGAAGGAACCCGGATGCGATCGGCGCGGCCCAAGCCGTTGCACCGCCTCTGCGGTCGTCCCATGGTGCTTCACGTTCTCGATGCCCTGGCCCAGCTGTCGGTGGCACGGGTGGTGGTCGTGGTGGGTCACCGGGCCGAGTGGGTGACCAAGACGCTGATGGAGCACGCGCCGCCGGGCATGGCCATCGAATTCGTCGAGCAGGTCGAGCAGCGTGGAACCGGGGACGCCATGTGGGTGGCCCTGACCGGTCTTCCCGATGAGGGCGACGACGATGACGACGTCGTGGTCCTGCCCGGGGACACCCCCCTCCTCCGACCGCCCACCCTTGCCGCCCTGGTCGATCATCACCGGGCCACCGACGCGGCGGCAACGCTGCTGACCGTCGAGATCGATGACCCCACCGGGTACGGACGGGTCGTGCGGGGCAGAGACGACTTGGTGGCCCGGGTGGTCGAGCACGCGGACGCATCGGCCGAGGAACTGGCGGTACGCGAGGTCAACACCTCCATCTATTGCTTCCGGCGGAGCGTGCTGGCTCCCTCGCTGCGGAGGTTGAGCCCGGCCAATGCCCAGGGTGAGCACTACCTGACCGACGTGGTCGAGGTGCTCTACGAGGCAGGTCACAAGGTCGCATCGCTGGTGGTCGACGACCCGATGGAGGTGGCCGGGGTCAATGACCGGGCCCAGCTGGCGGTGGCCGAGGCAGAGTTGCGGGACCGGATCAACGAGCGATGGATGCGCCGGGGAGTCACCATGTGGGATCCGGAGAGGACCTACATCGACGTCGAGGTCGAGCTGGCACCGGACGTGGTCCTGCTGCCCGGGGTGATCCTTCAGGGAGCGTGCGTCATCGGCCCCCACGCCGAAGTGGGACCACAGGTCCACCTGGTCGACACGGTTGTCGGTGAGGGCGCGGTGGTCTCCTCCTGCGTCTGCCGGCGTTCGGTGATCGGCGACAATGCCCGGGTCGGGCCCTACGCCGTCCTCGACGAGGGCTCGGAGGTTCCCTCCGGCGGAGTGGTGCCGCCGTGGGGGGGCGCCGCCGACGATCCGGACTCGGTTCCAGGAGACTCGACCGGCGGGAGGCAGTAGCTTCGTGGGTATGGAATTCACTCCTCGTCGTCGCCTCGAACTGGTGTCCGGGCGCTCCCACCCGGAGCTGGCCGGTGACGTCGCCCGCCAGCTCGGGGTGGATCTCGGGGAGGCCAATCTCCGCGAGTTCGCCAACGGCGAGATCCACTGCCGTTTCGACTCGTCGATCCGGGGAAGTGACGTATTCATCATTCAGACCCACTGCGTGCCGGTGAACGACTCGCTGATGGAGCACCTGATCATGATCGACGCGGCCAAGCGGGCGTCGGCCAAGCGGATCACCGCGGTATGCCCCTATTACGGGTACTCGCGCCAGGACAGGAAGGCCACCGGGCGCGAGCCGATCACGGCAAAACTGGTGGCCGACATGCTGTCGGTGGCCGGTGCCGACCGGGTGGTGAGTGTCGACCTCCATTCCGGCCAGATCCAGGGGTTCTTCAATGTGCCGTTCGATCACCTGACGGCCGCACCGGTGTTGGTCGACTACCTGCGGACTCAGCGCAGTGAAGGCCTGGTGGTGGTGGCCCCCGACGCCGGACGGGTGAAGGTGGCAGAACGGTTCAGCCAGCACTTGACCGCCGACCTGGCCGTCGTGCACAAACGCCGGTTGCGAGGTTCCAGCCAATCAGGTCGAGGCGCTCCACGTGGTGGGTGATGTCGAGGGTCGCCAGTGCGTTCTGGTCGATGACATGATCGATACGGCGTCGACGATCGTGGCGGCAGCCGATCTGCTGGCGGACCGGGGTGCCTCCGAAGTGTGGTGCATGGCCACCCACGCGGTGCTGTCGGAACCGGCCGTCGATCGGCTGAAGAACTCGGCGCTGACCAAGGTGGTGGTGACCGACACCCTGCCGATCCCCCAAGACCGGCGGTTCGACAAGTTGGAGGTGCTGTCGGTGGCCAAGTTGATCTCCGACGCCATCGATGCGGTGTTCGAGGACACCTCGGTGTCGGAGATCTTCGGCGGGGAGAATCTGGCCTGAGCCCGGCCGCCGGGTGCTGGGGAAATCCCCGGGGACAGCCGGCAAGAGGGCAAATCGGGGGCGGCCCCGGAGCGCGGTGGCGGAAACCTTGCTCAACGGGGCCGCCGTGTAGCCATGATACCGGGGGGTCACGATCGATAATCCGCGGCCTTCGGGCATTTTCGTGTCCGATCCGTGATCTGGCTGTACACCGCTCGACGGATTTATTGGAAATTCAACTGTTTGGCGGCGAATTCTCTGAGCCTGCTGCCTCGGGCCCGGGTCGGCCGCCGGTGAGACTCCGGTTCTGGCCGACCTGGCCCGGGTCCCGCTGGCGCGTCTATCATGATGGGCCGTCAGCAGCGGCCCTTGCGATCGCCTTGGTCAGGCGTGCCATCGCAGATAGGCGCTGCCCCCGTGTTCGCTCTTTTTGAGGAGTTCCCGCATGCCCGAAGTCACGCTCGCCGCAGAATCCGGCCGCGACACCGGAACGAGCTCGACTCGTCGACTCCGGGCCCAGGGAAAGATTCCCGGGGTGGTCTACGGGCACGGGGCGAACCCCATACCGGTGGCCGTCGGTGCCCGGGAATTCCAGATCGCCATGTCCGGAGAGGCCGGTCTCAACACCCTGCTCTCGCTCGAAGTCGGCGGCAAGAATTTCCTGACCCTGGCCAGGGACATCCAGCATCACCCGTTCAAGAACGTGGTCACCCACGTGGACTTCCTGATCGTCCGCCGGGACGAGGTGATCACCGCCGAGGTCACCCATCAACCTGGTCGGCGAAGCAATCGAGGTGCAGCACGGCGACGGCGTCGTGGATCAGCAGCTGTTCACCCTGCAGGTGAAGGCCAAGCCGGCCGACATCCCGCCTTCGGTGGACATCGACATCTCGGGTCTGACCATCGGTGCCTCACTCCATGTTTCGGAGATCACCATCCCCAAGGGGGTCGAGCTCGAGACCGACGTCGAGGCCACCGTGGTCGCCGGCCAACCGCCGCGGGTGCAGATCACTGCCGAGGAAGAGGCCGAAGACGGCCGCCGCTGCCGCTGCCGCCGAGGCCGGCGAGGAGATCGCTCCGGAGACGCCGGCTGACACCGAGCCGGCGGAGAGCTAGGCCCTGCTCCGCAAACGGCGCGCACCGGCGAGCCCGAGGAAGGGGACCCCGGTCCATTTCCTGGTGGTCGGATTGGGCAATCCCGGGATCGAATTCGCCGGCACCAGGCACAACGTCCGGGGCCGAGGTGGCGGCAATGCTGGTCGATCGGCACCGGGGCCGCCTCAAGCCGGAGAAAGGGCTGCACTCGCTGGCCTGCGAGGTCGGACGTCGGCGGCCGTCGGGTGCTGGTCGCCGTCCCTCAGACCTACATGAACGAATCCGGTCAAGCGGTGGCCCGGCTGGTCCGCCGGGCCGGAATCGACCAGCCCGAAGACGACGGGGATGCCGGCCTCTCCGGTGTCGCCGGCCGTCTGATCGTGGTCCACGACGAGCTCGACCTGCCCTCGGGTCGGGTCAAGGTGAAGTCGGGAGGCGGCACGGCGGGGAACAACGGGCTCAAGTCGATCGACGACCACCTCCACAGCAATCAGTACCTGCGGGTGCGGGTGGGCATCGGCAAGCCTCCGGGCCGTCAGCCCGGGGCCGACTACGTGCTCAAGCGGCCGGGTGCGGCCGAGAAGGCCGTACTGGCCGTCGCCATCGAGGAGGCGGCCGACGCCGTCGAGACCATCGTCACCAGGGGCGCCGAGGCGGCGATGAACCAGGTCAACGGGGCCGGTTGAGTCGGTCGGGGTAGGAAGTCGGCACCGCCACCGACGGCCCTCTCCCGACCCGGCGGTACAGTCGCCCATTGTGCTTCCCGACGACCGACCGGTTCCCGACCCCACCCCCAACAGCGACGGTCGAGTTGGCAACCGCCCCGGGTCGGCGGAGCACATTGCCATCTCGGTTCGGGGTCTGACCAAGTCCTACGGGAGCTTCGAGGCGGTCCGGGGCATCGACTTCGAGGTGCGGCGCGGTGAGGTGCTCGCCCTGCTCGGCCCCAACGGGGCCGGCAAGACCACCATCGTCGAGATCCTCGAGGGCTACCGCAAGCGCGACGGCGGCCAGGTGTCGGTCCTCGGGATCGACCCCGAACGTCGCGACCGCGGCTCTGCGGTCCAAGGTGGGCATCGTCCTCCAGGAGTGCGCCGTCGATCCCTACCTCACCGTCCGAGAAGCCGTCACCCAGCGTGCTGGGTTGTATCCGGCGTCGCGCCCGGTCGACGAGATCGTCGAGCTGGTCGGGCTGGAGGCCAAGGCCAGGGCCAGGGTCAAGAACCTCTCCGGTGGACAGCAGCGACGGCTCGATCTCGGGTTGGCCCTGGTCGGAAACCCCGAGCTGATCTTCCTCGACGAGCCAACCACCGGATTCGACCCCTCCGCCCGGCGCGAGGCCTGGGACGTGGTCCGGGGCCTGTGTGCGGAGGGTCGCACCGTTGTGCTCACCACCCACTACATGGACGAAGCCCAGGCCCTGGCCGACACGGTGACCGTGATCGCCGCCGGCCGGGTGGTCGCCTCCGGCTCACCGGACACACTCGGGGGCCGTGACCACGGAGAGACAACCATTCGATTCGTCCTTCCCGCCGGGACCTCGATCGGGGACCTGCCGCTGCCGTCCGGATTGGAGACCGGGCTTCGGGGGGAGTTCGTCGAGTTCCACATCGCCGAGCCCACCGCGGTGCTCCACGTCGCTGACCGAGTGGGCCGTCCAACGCGGTGAGGTGCTCTGCCGGGCTGACGGTCAACCGGCCGTCGCTCGAGGACGTCTACCTGGCGCTGACCGGGAGTGCCGAGCCGTGAACGACCTGCTCGGTGGCCAAGAACCAGGTCCGCTACGAGCAGAAGGCCTACTGGCGGAACCCGATGGCCGCCGTCTTCACCTTCATGTTCCCGGTGGTGTTCCTGGTGGTGGTGGGCACCTCGGCCGGCGCTTCGCACGTGCCGGGCACCACGCTCCTCTACGACCAGTACATCGTGGTGGCCATGCTGGTCTTCGGGCTCATCGCCGCCTGCTACACCAATCTGGGCATGACCATCTGCCTGCGCCGGGACTCGGGAGTGCTCAAGCGGATGCGGGGTACGCCCATCTCCATCGGCTCCTACATCGGGGGCATCATCGGCAGCGTCCTGATCAACGTGGCGATCCTGTCACCGTGGTGGTGGTCGCCATCGGCATGAGCTTCTACCACCTCCATTTCCCGTATCACATCGCGGCAGTGCTGGTGACCTTGTTGGTCGGCATCGTCACCTTCTGCGCCCTCGGCCTGGCCGTCACCGTTCTGGTCACCAACGCGGACGCGGCACCGGCGGTGATCAACGGGATCTACTTCCCGATCGTGTTCATCTCCGGCGTCTTCTACCCGTTGAGCAACGGGTCGGTGCTGTCGAAGATCGCCGACTACTTCCCGATCCGGCACATGATCATCGCACTGGTCAGCGCATTCGAACGTGGGCCGGGATCGGGACTGCGGGTCCACGACCTGGTGGTGATGCTGCTCTGGGCGGCGGGCGGCCCTGTACTTCACCAGCCGCCGGTTCCGATGGGAACCCAGGCGCCACTGATCCCGAAGGCCGAACGGTCGGGGGCACCATCGGCGGCGAGCCTCGGGTGATCGCGGGGTGAACCGGCCCGGTACCCTTATCCGGTGAGCCTGCGCTCGCTTCCCCCACTGCTGCGCAACGAGCCGGCCATGACCCGGGTAATCGGCGCGTCCACGGCCACGTTGGCCGTGGCCACCCCGGCCCAGGCCTTCGTGATCGCCGGCCTGGTCCGCCTGGGGTCCCGCAGACCGGTGCTGGTGGTGACACCCACCGGAGCCGCCGCCGAGCAACTGGCCCACGACCTCGAGGCGTTCGTCGGCGGGACCTCAGGAGGCGGCACCGCCGACGGTGACGATCTTCGGTCACCCGCCGGCCGACACGGGTCGAGGTCTTTCCGGCGTGGGAGACCCTTCCCTTCGAGCGGGTGAGCCCCGACGTCGCCACCATGGGCCGCCGGCTCCAGTTGCTGTGGCAGCTGGCCGGAGCCCGGCAATCGGGGGAGCCGCCTGCCCACCCCGGGACACTGCGCCCGAGATCGTGGTTGCCCCGATCAAGGCGGTGCTCCAACGTCTCGGCCCCTGGCGGGTGGCGGCTCGGCCGGTGGTGGTGGCCAAGAAGGACCGGGTGTCGGTCGACCAGTTGGTGGACCAGCTGGTGACCATGGGCTACCGGCGCGAGTCGCTGGTCGAACACCGGGGGGAGCTGGCCGTGCGGGGTGGGATCGTCGACGTCTTCCCCTCCACTGCCGACCAGCCGATCCGGATCGACCTGTGGGGCGACGAGGTGGACCGGCTCACCCGATTCGATGTGTCCGACCAACGGTCGATCGACGATCTGGACAGGGTCGAGCTGTTCGGTTGCCGCGAGCTGGTTCCGGACGAGGCGATGCGGAAGAAGGCGGCGGGATTGGTGGGTTCCGCTCCGTGGGGCCGCCACCAGTGGGACCGTCTGTCCGACGGTGACCAGTTCGACGGGATGGAGTCGTGGCTGCCGTGGCTGGTGGAATCCGAAGAGCTGATCACCGATCTGTTGGGCGACGGTTCCCAGGTGGTGCTGGTCGAGCCGCGCCGGATACGCGATCGGGCGGCCGAGCTGGGTGACGAGGAGTCGGCGCTGGCCGATGCCTTGGCCACCACCTGGGGCGTGGAGGCCGGAGACGAGACGCCCCGCTTGCACGTCCCCTTCGACCGACTACTGGCCCACAGCCAAAGCAGCGTTGTCTCGCTGGTCGCCTCGGCCGACGGACCCGACATCCCCTCGGTCGAGAGCCGGGGGTGGGAGCCCATCATGGGAGACGCGGCCAGGCTGACCGCGCAGGTCACCGCTCTGGTCGACGACGATTACTCGGTGGTGCTGTGCTCCTCCACCCGGGCGGGCGCCGACCGGCTGTCGGGGATTCTGGCCGAGGAGGGAGTCAGTGCTCGCCCGGTCCGGCCCGTGACCGGGCGACCCGATCTGGTCTGCCACCCAGGTGCTCGAATCGTGGTGGCCGGGTTGGATCGCGGATTCGTCCTGCCCCAATCGCGGGTCGCCGTTCTCGCCGAGTCCGACGTCACCGGCCGTCGCCGCCCTCACCGTCAAGCCCGCGCCCGGGCCCGCCCCGTCGACGGGTTCTTCGACGACCTCGCCCCCGGAAACTACGTCGTCCACCGCCAGCACGGAGTGGCCAGGTACGGCGGCATGGTCACCCGCACCATGGGGGGCGCAACCCGCGACTATCTGCTCCTCGAGTACCGGGGGGCCGACAAGCTGTACCTGCCCACCGACCAGATCGAACTGCTGACGCCCTATTCCGGTGGCGACTCCCCGACGGTGTCCCGGTTGGGAGGCTCCGAATGGCAGCGGGCCCGCTCCAAGGCCCGGGCCGCCGTGCACGAGGTGGCCGAGGAGCTGGTGGCCCTCTACCGGCGACGACTGCAGGTGACCGGGCACGCCTTCGGACCCGGACACCCCGTGGCAGGCCGAGCTCGAGTCGTCGTTCCCCTTCGTCGAGACCTCCGACCAGCTGCGGGCCATCGAGGAGGTCAAGGCGGACATGGAACTGCCCCAGCCCATGGACCGGCTGGTCTGTGGCGACGTGGGGTTCGGCAAGACAGAGGTGGCCATACGGGCGGTGTTCAAGGCGGTACAGGACGGGTTCCAGGCTGCGGTGCTGGTGCCCACCACGCTGTTGGCCAGCCAGCACTTCCAGACCTTCGGCGATCGCTACGGGCCGTTTCCGGTCAAGGTCGAAATGCTCAGCCGGTTCCTCACCAACGCTCAGGCCAAAGCGGTGCTGGCCGGACTGGCCGACGGGTCGGTGGACGTCGTGGTGGGGACCCACCGGCTGCTCGGGGACGACGTCTCCTTCAAGAAGCTCGGGCTCCTGGTCGTGGACGAGGAGCAGCGCTTCGGGGTCGGCCACAAGGAGTCGATCAAGGCCCTGGCCGATGGGATCGATGTCCTCACCCTGACCGCCAACCCGATACCCCGCACGCTGGAGATGGCGCTCACCGGCATCCGCGACCTGTCGATGGTCAACACGCCACCGGCCGCCCGGCGACCGATCCTGACCCACGTCGGCGAGTTCGAGGAAGCGGCGGCGTCGGAGGCCATCCGGCGCGAGCTCCTTCGGGAAGGCCAGGTCTTCTACGTTCACAATCGGGTGCACGACATCGAGTCGATCGCCGAGCGGGTCCGGAAGATGGCCCCCGAGGCCCGGGTGGCCGTCGCCCACGGGCAGATGGACGAGGGATCCCTCGAGCGGGTGGTGCTCGACTTCTGGGAGAGGGCGTACGACGTGCTGGTGTGCACCACCATCATCGAGTCGGGAATCGACATGCCCACGGTCAACACGCTGGTGGTGGACCGGGCCGACCTCCTGGGGTTGGGACAGCTCCACCAGCTGCGGGGCCGGGTGGGCCGGGCCGGCCAGCGGGCCTACGCCTATCTGTTCCACCCGGTCGACCGGGTGCTCTCCGAGCAGGCCTACGAGCGACTGCGCACCATCGGCGACCATACCGAGCTCGGCTCCGGGTTCAAGATCGCGCTCCGCGACCTGCAGATCAGGGGAGCGGGCAACCTGTTGGGGCAGGACCAGTCCGGCCACATCGCTGCCGTCGGCTACGACCTCTACGTCCAGATGGTCTCCGAAGCGGTCTCCGAGTTGAAAGGCGAGCCTCGGCCCCACCCGGCGGAGCTCTCGCTCGACCTTCCCGATGCCGCGCACCTGCCCTCGACCTACGTGGAAGCCGAGGACGTGCGCCTCGAGGCATACCGCCGTTTGGCCGCGGTGGCGAGCTGATGCCGAGATCGACGACGTGTGCTCCGAATGGCAGGACCGTTTCGGGCCCCTTCCGGCGCCGGCCCGAGCGCTGCTCGATGTGGCCCGGCTGAGGGTGGAGTGCCTGCGACTGGGGATCACCGATGTGGCGGTGGCGGTCCCCGGTCGTCGGACTGGGCGGCCGGCGTCCGGCGGTAGTGGCCGGTGGCCGGGCCAAGGTGAAACTGTCCCCGGTGACCCTTCCCGCGTCCGGCGAGGTGCGGTTGCGTCGGGTGGCCCCCGGGGCCACCTACCAGCCCGACCTCCATCGCCTGCTGGTGCCGATGGAGATGCCCGCCCATGGTTCCGAGTTCGCCCCGGCGTTGGTGGCGCTGCTGGCCGAGCTGTTGCCCCCGGCGGGGTAGGGATGTGGGTCTCTCCTCTGGTGCAAATGTTTCACGCGACCTCGGCCGATTTATCGCCTCTGCACGATAACTTTGCTTCGACATATCGTCTCGCAGCCGATAAATTCTGGGCAATTCCTGAAAGACCGAATTCGGGTCGGTCCTGGCCCGTACCGATCGGTCGAACCGCGCGCGGCGGTAGGCCGTGATTGGGTACCAGCAGATGCAGTCAGTAGCATCGCCGCCGTGAAGCGCCATCTCCTGGGGGTCGGCATCACCGTCGCCGTGATCGGCGCCGGTGCGCTCGGATCGGCCTGCGACATCACGCCTCCCGCTGCGACGGCCAACGGATCGACCATTTCGACGGCCACCCTCAACGACCAGCTCAATGCCCTCGAGGGCACCGCGGCCGGCGGCTGCCTGCTGCAACTGGAGGCAGCCAACCTGAACCCGGTCACCGCCCAGGGCACCGGAGGCCCCGGGAACCTACTCGATGGCGTTCACCGACGTCCGTGCTCGACAACCAGGTGGAGCGACCTGCTGGCTGAGCAGTACGCGGCCCAAAGGGCATCTCGATCTCCTCCGCCGACCTGGCCGGCGCCAAATCCGACTTCGCAGTCCACACTCGACGGAGAGATCAGCCAGCAGGTGCAGAGTGCGCAGTCGGCGGGAGTCGCCTCGTACTGCCAGGCGTCGAACGGGGCGAACACGACCGGCGCCCAGTTGCTCGCCGGTCTGCCCTCCGGTGTGGCCGCCGCCCAGATTCGCAATCAGGCGGTGGACGAGAAGCTGCTGGCCCGGGGGGCCGATCTCTCCAGCAGCGCCGTCGACAACTACTACGCCCAGAACCAGTCGCAGTTCACCGAGGCGTGCGTGAGCGTCATCACCGCCGCCACCCAGTCCGATGCCACCCAGATCGTGGATCAGCTCAACGCCGGAGCTTCCTTCGCCAGCCGTGGCCAAGGCCAGCTCGCTCGATGCGCAAACCGCGGCCAACGGTGGGTTGTTGGGCTGCACCTACACCCAAGCACAGGTGGAACAGGCCCTCCAGCAGCAGACGGTCATCGTGGGCAAGCCGATCGCGCCGGTGCAGGACCCCAATTCCGGCCAGTGGGTCATCTACGAGGTCACCAGCCAGTCGCTCGAACCACTGTCGGCAGCGGCATCAGGTGATCCGCGCGCGAGCTCCTCCAGGCAACTGCCAACGTCGACAGGGTGAGTCGCGAGATCGTGGCCTTCGCCCGGCACTCGAACGTATCGGTCGATCCCCAGTACGGAACATGGAAGGCGCTGACCGTCGTCCCACCGGTCGCACCACCGTCGAAGTACCTGCTGGCCGCGGTTTCCGGCAACACGAGCGTCCCTTCCAGCTCTCCCCTCGGCGTCAATGGTTCGGCTTCGACGAGCACCGGCTCTGCCGGATCGTCGAGCACGTCCAGCGGCGGCTGACCCCTTCCGGCTACGACCATGGCGCGTGAAGGACCGGCCGCCGGGCGGATCGATGTGGTCGGGTTGGGTCCGGCGGGACTCGAACTGATCACCCCAGAGGCCCACGCACTGATGGCCGGGGCCGATGTTGTCTTCCTGCGGACCGACCGACACCCGGCTGCGGTCGGATACCCCGGTGCCAAGACGTTCGACCACCACTACGAACAGGCCGGATCCATAGAGGAGGTCTATCGGGCGATCGTCGCAGATCTGGTGGCCGCGGCAATGGACGACCGATCCTCGTCGGTGGTCTATGCAGTGCCGGGTTCGCCGGCGGTGGCCGAACGAACGGTGATCCTGCTGCCGAGAACACGCTGCCGTGACCGGCGGACAGGTCGACGTGGTGGTGCATCCGGCCCTGTCATTCCTCGATCTGGCCATGACCCGGCTGGGGGTCGACCCGCTGGCCGCCGGGTACCGACTGGTCGACGGCGAGTCGTTTGCCGTCCAGGCGGCCGGAGAGCGGGGCCCGCTGTTGGTGGCGCAGTGTTGGAACACCGCCATTCTTTCCGAACATCAAGCTCTCGGTCGAAACTCCTCCCGTCGATCCGGTGACCGTCCTCTACCACCTCGGAATGGACGACGAGCGGATCTTGACCTTGGCATGGGACGAGCTCGACCGGTCCTTTGCCCCGGACCACCTGACCTCGCTGTGGGTCCCGCACCTGGCCGCTCCGGTGGCCGCGCAACTGGTCCAGCTCGACGAGCTGGTCCACACCCTTCGGCTGCGGTGCCCGTGGGACCGCGAGCAGACCCATGGTTCCCTGGCCCGCCATCTTCTCGAGGAGTCCTACGAGGTGCTGGAGGCCATCGACGAGCTGGCCGCCATCGACGGGGCCGCTCCGGGGCCGGCACGACAGCCCCGGCCAAGGGTCGGACCAGGCGGCCGCCGGCCGGCGGACCGGTGAGCAGACAGGCGGTGGCCCATCTGGAAGAAGAGCTCGGTGACCTTCTCTTCCAGGTGTACTTCCACGCCACGTTGGCCGCCGAGGAGGGGCGCTTCACGCTGGCCGATGTGGCCCGGGGGGTCCACGACAAGCTCGTGTCGCGGCATCCCCACGTGTTCGGTGATGTGGATGCGGCGACGCCTGACGACGTGGCCAGTAACTGGGAAGCGCTCAAGATGTCCGAAAAGAATCGTTCGAGCGTGACCGAGGGCATCCCCGCAGCGCTCCCGGCACTGTCGTTGGCGGCAAAGCTGCAGAGGAAGGCCGTGGCGGTGGGCATGGTCCTCCCCGGCGCGACCGACGAGGCGGTCCGGATGATGGAAGCACTAGCCGCACTCGAGGTCGATGGTTCGGAACGGTCGGCGGGAGTCGCCGATGGACAGGGCGGACACGTCCCACCACGCAGCCGAGATCGGTGAGCTCCTCTTCGCGTTGGTCAATGTGGCCCGGATGCTGGGCGTCGATCCCGAGACGGCGCTGCAGGGCGAGGACGGCGCAGCTTCCGGACATCGGTCGAGGAACGGGGCTGAGCCGGCTGGCGATTGCCGTCACCGGTCTGATTCTCGAGAATTCCCAGGTCCGAATGGTTGTGGGTGGTAACTTTTCTTCCTACCGGCAACAGGAGTGACTACAACCAGTGAGCATCATCGAGCAGGTCATCGGCCGCCAGGTCCTCGACTCCCGCGGTAATCCCACCGTCGAGGTCGAGGTCGTGCTCGATTCCGGATCGGTTGGGCGGGCCATCGTGCCCTTCGGGTGCCTCCACCGGTTCGTTCGAGGCGGTCGAGCTCCGCGACGGTGGCGAACCGTACCTGGGCAAAGGCGTTCTCCGGGCGGTCGAGAACGTCAACGGCGAGATCGCCGGCATCCTCGACGGTGCTGATGCGCTCGATCAGCGAGGTGTCGACCTGGCCATGATCGATGCCGATGGAACTCCCAACAAGGCCCGTTGGGTGCCAACGCCATTTTGGGAACGTCACTGGCCACGGCGAAGGCCGCTGCCGACGAGCTCGGTCTGCCCCTGTTCCGGTATGTCGGGGGATCCGACGCCCACGTGCTCCCCGTCCCGATGATGAATGTGGTGAATGGGGGAGTGCACGCCGACAACTCGATCGACCTTCAGGAGTTCATGGTCATGCCGGTGGGTGCGGCGTCGTTTTCGGAGGCGCTGCGGTGGGGGGTGGAGACCTACCACTCGCTGGCCAAGGTGCTCAAACTGCGGGGGCTGTCCACCACGGTCGGCGACGAGGGCGGCTTCGCCCCCAACCTCTCGACCAACGAAGAAGCGATCAAGATCCTGGTCGAGGCCATCGAGGCTGCCGGCCGGGTTCCCGGTGACGAGATCGCCATCGCCATGGATCCGGCGAGCAGTGAGCTGTACAAGGACGGGAACTACGTGCTGGCCGGCGAGGGGCGGACGCTCTCGTCGGCGAGCGATGGTCGACTACTGGGCCGACCTGGTCGATCGGTACCCGATCGTGTCCATCGAGGACGGCATGGCCGAGGAGGACTGGGAAGGGTGGGCCGCCCTGACCGAGTCCCTCGGCAGCAGGGTCCAGCTGGTGGGCGACGACCTGTTTGTGACCAACGAGGAGCGGCTACGGCGTGGCATCGACGCCGGGTCGGCCAACGCGGTGCTGATCAAGGTGAACCAGATCGGCACCCTCACCGAAACGCTGGGCACCATGTCGCTGGCCACCCGCTCCGCCTACGCGTGCGTGATGTCCCACCGCTCGGGCGAGACCGAGGACACCACCATCGCCGATCTGGCCGTGGCCACCAATTGCGGCCAGATCAAGACGGGTGCGCCCGCACGTTCGGACCGGGTGGCCAAGTACAACCAGCTGCTGCGCATCGAGGAGCAGCTGGGAGAAGCGGCTGTCTTTCGCGGGGGCGAGAGCCTGGCGGTTCGGGGACCACTTCGGTGAGCGACACGCCGTCACTCTCGATCCAAGGGCCAAAGGAGCTCGAAGGCCGCCAAGGCGTCGAGCACCTCACCGGGTCTGCGGCTCGGAAGAGGGCTCCGAAGCGGCCCTCGCGGAAGCGGCTGCTGGGCCTCCGGGGCCCAACGGGACCAGCCGGTCCCGGCCGGGGAGGACCTCGCCCAGCGCCGACGCCCGTCGGAACCGGATTCCGTTGGCTGTGGGTGCTCTGGTCGCCCTTGCCGTGCTCGGCACCAGCTTTCCGTGGTCGGCCCTGTTGTCCCAGCACAGCCAGTTGTCGGCGACTGCGGCGCAGCTCCACACGCTGACCAGCGAAAACCGATTGCTCACCGAACAGGAACAGCAACTCAACTCGAAGGCGGAGATCGACCGATTGGCCCGACAGGACTACCAGATGGTGTTGCCCGGACAGTCGCTGTACGACGTCCTCCCTCCGTCGGGGCTGTCCTCCTCCACGCCGAACAGTCCACTGACCGGCGACCCCGGCAACCAACCGTTGGTGGCTCCCGCCAATGCTCCGGACATGACGCCCGATCCCGGTCTGCCCCAGGTGCCGACCGCAACCGCAGGGTCGGGCACCGGCCGGTCACGTCGGCACCGCCTCATCGGGCAGGCTCGGGCGGCTCCGGTGCGGCCTCCGGACGGACCGGTTGGTGCACCGAGCCCGTCGAGCTTCTGGTCCCGGGTGACCAACACTCTCGAATTCTGGAAGTGAGACCAGACACGTCCGAGGGTCGCCGAGGATCGGGGTGGGTCGGAAGGGGATCGGGCCGCAGTCGAGGTCCTCTTGGGACGCGAACCGGCCGGCGCCTTCGAAGTGGTCGTCCGCAACGAGGACGGGGACGCCTGCGGTCATCGCCAACTCCCCGTTCATGTTCGACGGTACGCCGATGCCGACCCGTTACTGGTTGGTGGATCGGAACCTCCGGGACGCGGTGAGCAGACTCGAGTCGACCGGGGGGGCCGCCCACGCCGAGGCCTCTATCGGGGCCGATCGGATCGCCGCTGCCCATGCCCGCTACGCGGCGGAGCGAGATGCTCTCATTCCCCCTGATCACCGAGGTCCGAAGCCGTCAGGAGGCGTAGGGGGCACCCGGCGAGGGGTCAAGTGCCTGCACGCCCACCTGGCCTGGTGGCTGACCGGGGCCGACGATCCGGTCGGCGAATGGACGGCGGGGCGGATCGGGCTTCACTCGGCCTGAAACCGGCGGTGAGGGGAGCCGGTCCGGTGGCTACGGAATCGAGGTCAGTACGGGAGATCGGCTTTTGCGGGGTCTGTCGTTGAAGTAGCCTGTCGGATGGCATCAGCGTGGGGCGGGGATATCACTGTGCTGGGTGGATGCGGCCACGTCGGGCTTCCCCTCGGCCTCGCCTTCGCCGACGTCGGGTCTTCGGGTCTCGCTGTACGACACCAACTATGCCGCGGTCGACCGGGTGCGGTCGGGCAAGATGCCCCATCGCGAGCCAGGCGCTCCCGAGGTACTCACCCGCACCTTGGCCAACGGCAACCTGACTGCCACCGCCGATCCCGCCGCCGTGGCGGCAAGCGAGCATCTGGTGGTGGTCATCGGCACCCCGGTCGACGAGCACCTCAATCCCGATCCCCAGGCGGTGGTGAGTGCCATCGAGGCGGTGGCCGACCAGCTGGTGGACGGTCAGATCCTCATCCTCCGAAGCACGGTGTTCCCCGGGGTCACTCGCATGGTCGAGCGCATCGGTCGATGGGCTGGGGAAGTCGATCGACGTGGCCTTCTGCCCCGAGAGGATCGCCGAAGGCCGGGCCATGGAGGAGCTCCACTCGCTTCCTCAGATCGTGGCGGCCCGTACCGACCGGGCCTATGAGCGGGCCGCGGCGCTCGTTCGGCCACCTGACCGGGACCATCGTCCGGGTCGAGCCCGAAGAGGCGGAGCTGGCCAAGCTGTTCACCAACTCCTACCGCTACATCAAGTTCGCGGCGGCCAACCAGCTGTACATGATGGCCAATGACTTCGGCCTCGACTACGAACGCATCCGGAGCGCGGTGGTCCAGGACTATCCCCGGGCCGCCGACCTCCCCGGCCCCGGGTTCGCCGCCGGACCCTGCCTGTTGAAGGACACCATGCAGCTGGCGGCGTTCAACAACAACAATTTCGCCTTGGGACAGGCCAGCATGCAGATCAACGAGGGCCTTCCCCTGTATCTGGTGTCGCGCATGGCGGCGCGCTACGACCTCGACTCGATGACGGTGGGAATTCTGGGCATGGCGTTCAAGGGCGAGTCCGACGACAATCGCTCCAGCCTTTCCTACAAGTTGAAGCGGGTTCTCAAGGTGCGGGCCGAGGCGGTTCTCACCACCGATCCCTTCGTCGAGACAGACGACGACCTCTCACCCCTCGACCAGGTGCTCGATCGTGCCGATCTCATCGTCATCGGGGCGCCCCACCGGGCCTATGCCGAGGTGGCCATCCGCCAGCCGGTGGTGGACATCTGGAACCTGCGAGGCGACGGGGTGGTGGTGTGAAACCGAGAGTCTCCATCGTGATCCCCGCCTACAACGAGGGGTCGGACATCGAAGACGTGCTCGGCCGGCTGATCGAAGCGGTGCAGCTGCCGTCTGAGATGGTGGTGGTGGTCGACTCACCGGATGACACCACCGTGCCCTACGTCGAGAAGTACGCCACCAAGAATCCGAACATCCGCTGCGTGGTCAACGACGTACAGCCCGGGCCGGCCCAGGCCATCCGCTACGGCATCGAGCGGGCGGTGGCCGACGTGGTGGTGGTGACCATGGCCGACGGCTGCGACGACCCCCAGCAGATCGATCAGCTGGTTCGCCTGGTGGAGAGGGGCGTGGTGGTGGCTGCCGCCTCCCGGTACTCGAGGGGTGGTCAACAGGTGGGTGGCCCGTTCCTCAAGGGTCTTCTCTCCCGCATGGCCGGCCTCTCGTTGTGGGCCCTGGCTCGAGTGGGCACCCGCGACGCCACCAACTCGTTCAAGGCCTACGACGTCGACTTCGTCCGAAGGTGTCGGGATCACCTCGAGTGCCGGATTCGAGATCGGCATCGAGTTGGTGGCAAAGGCCCGACGGGCGCGGCTGCCGGTGGCCGAATTGCCGACGATCTGGCTGGAGCGCCATCAGGGTGTGTCAAACTTCAAGATCGTCAGCTGGCTGCCGCACTACCTGCGCTGGTGGCTGTTCGCCTTCGGGCCCCGCCTCACGGTCGACGAAGTACGTGCCGCCGCCGATCGGAGAGGAAATCAATGAGCACCGTTCTTGTGACTGGGTCGGCAGGATTCATCGGCGGCTACGTGGTCAAGGAGCTGCTCGACCGCGGCCACAGCGTGGTCGGGGTGGACAACTACTCGAAGTACGGACCGGTCCGGCGCTCCTACGACGACAATCCCCGCTACCGATTCGTCGAGGCAGACGCCCGGGATGTCGATCTTCTGGCCGCGGAGCTGGCCGATTGCGACCATTTCATCGCCGGCGCGGCCATGATCGGCGGGATCTCGTACTTCCACACCTATGCCTACGACCTGTTGGCCACCAACGAGCGCATCACCGCGTCATCCTGCGATGCCGCCATCAAGGCTCATGAGAACGGCCGGCTGCAGAAGGTCACCTATCTCAGCTCGTCGATGGTGTTCGAGTCGGCGGACGCCTGGCCTTCCTACGAGGGACAGGAGCATGACGTCCCGCCACCCGTCTCGTCCTACGGCTTCCAGAAGCTGGCCGTCGAGTACTTCGCCCGCGCCGCCTTCGACCAGTACGGCCTGCCCTACACGATCGTGCGACCGTTCAACTGCGTCGGGAATCGGCGAACGCAGGGCGCTCGGGGACGTCGAGATCCTGAGTGGCAATGTCCGCCTGGCCATGAGCCACGTGGTGCCCGACCTGGTGCAAAAGGTTCTCAAGGGTCAGGACCCGCTCCACATCCTGGGGGACGGCACCCAGATCCGCCACTACACCTACGGCGCCGACCTTGCCGAGGGAATCGTGACCGCCATGGAGCACGAGGACGCCCTCAACGAGGACTTCAACCTTTCGACCGCGGAGTCGACCACGGTGCTCGAACTGGCCGAGGCCATTTGGGTGGCCGATCAAGGGTCCAGAGGTTCCCTTCCGTTGGGTCTCCGACCCTCCGTTCGAACACGACGTCAACCGCCGGGTGCCCTCCACCGACAAGGCCAAGAGGGTCCTGGGATTCGAAGCCACCACCACCCTCGACAAGATCCTGGCACGATGTGGTGCCGTGGATCGAGAAGGCTGTCGCTGACGGCACGATCTGATCGGTGGGGCTCGGTTCGACCTAGTCGAGCAGCCCGACAACCACCGTGATAGCAAGGAGCTATGCATCCCGTCGGGCCGGTGGCCGCCATCGATTGCGGGACCAACTCGACCCGGCTGTTCGTGGTCGATTCCGCCGGGAAGCCACTCGAACGTCTGATGCGGATCACCCGGCTGGGCGAGGGTGTCGACGCAACCGGACAACTCTCCGGTGACGCCATCGATCGATGCCTGTCGGTACTGAAGGAATACCGGCAGGTCATGGATCGGCTGGGCGTGGCGCAGAGCCGGTTGGTGGCCACCTCCGCCGTGCGCGACGCGTCGAACGGGGACCAGTTCCTGGAGGCGGCGGGAGCGGCGATGGGAGACGGTGCCCGAGCTCCTGTCGGGTACCGAGGAAGCACGGTTGTCGATGGCCGGCGCGGTCTCCGACCTCGATCCCGGCGGCGGCCCGTTCCTTATCGTGGATATCGGAGGTGGCTCGACGGAGTTGGTGGCAGGCTCTGGTGCCTACGACCCGCAGCTGGTCGCCGTGTCCCTGCAGGTCGGCTGTGTGCGGGTGACCGAGCGGTTCCTCGTCTCCGACCCTCCGTCGAAGGCGGAGCTGTCCGCCGGCGAGACGATGGTCAGGGACCTCTTGGACTCGGCGGTCGCCGATCACCCACGACTCCTCGAAGCCCGGTGCCTGGTCGGACTGGCCGGAACGGTGACCACGCTGGCCTCGTTACAGCTGGGGCTCGATGAGTACGATCGCAATCGGATCCACCATGCGGCGCTCAGCGCCCAGAACGTCCGCGACTGGTACGTCACCCTGGCCTCGGAGGTCCAGCTGGCTCGTCTGGACCGTGCGGGCATGGTGTCGGGACGTGAGGATGTCATCGTCGGCGGGGCGATGATCCTGTTGGAAGTGATGACCCGCTTCGGTTTCGATGAGTGCCTGGTGTCCGAGGCGGACATCCTCGATGGGATGGTGGCCAGCCTGCTGGCGTGACGGCTCCCGCCGCACCGTCACGCGGTGATGCGAACCGGCGCTGAATCCGAGGCCAGACCGCAGCCCTCCACCACCCGGTCGATGAAGCGGTCCGTCGAGCCGTACTCCGCTTCTGCGTACCGACCGGCCCTGATCGGCGAAGGCGTCGTGAGTCGAGGGCTCGAGCAGGGCCTCCACGCACCAGGTCAGCTCCGCCGGACTGGCGAACCAGAGGCCACCCCGGCCTCGTTCGGCGTGCTCCCGGGCCCGGCTGTCGTGGGGGACCACGATCGGCGTACCGTAGAGAAGGGAATCGATGCACCGTCGGGCGAAGAGCCTGTCCAGGCCGCAAGTCGACGGTGACCCGGGCCCAGGCCATCAGGCGGGCCAGGTCGCTCGATCGTTCGACCGCCCAGCCCCGATTGAGCCGACCCTGGTGCCAGGCGTCGAATGCGTCGGTGTGCACGATGCCTACGGGATTGTCCGGGAAACGAAGCCGGAGGAGGCGGGACAGCTCGGTCTCCTCGTGGTCGGCACCGATCGCCACTCCGGTGAGGACCATGATGGTGTCGTTCGTCCCCCACCCAGGTGTTCGGCTCACCGAGGACGCTGGGATTGGCAACCAGCGGTGCGCCGATTCGGTGCACCTTGTCCTCGATCCCGTGGCTCTCGACGATCGAGACCCGCTCGGTCTCGGTGACGGCAAGTACCGACGAAGACCGTTGCACAATGTCGTCATAGAGGGGAAAAGCAACGGAGTCAGCGTCGGAACCGAGCGCCACAAGGGCCATGGCGACTCCCGGATCCACCCGGTCGACCGCGACCAGGGCTCCCCTGTTCTGATGGCCCACGACCACCACCAGGTCCGGCTGCAGACCGGAAAGGACATTCGATGCGCCACTCCAGGGGTCGATCAGCTCCTCGTCGATCAGCTCCTCCAACCCGCTCGGGCGTGCCGGTCTCTCTGATCCGGAAGGAGGCCGACACCCCTTCCACCAGGAGGTCCCGACGGAGCTCTGCCAACGGGTCGACGGGCGTGGCCAGCCGGTGCAGGGTGAAGACACTGTCGACCGACGTGCCGGGGACGTTGCCATCGGGGGTGACGACGTGTACGTCGGCAACGCAGGACAAGCGCACCGGTCACCTGGCGGGTGATCCATCCTTCTTCCGATTTGGCTTCCCAATGGGCGACCAGGAGAGCGACGACCGGTCGGTGCTCCTGGCGGCCCGGACGGCCGGAGGCCGGCTCGATCGGAGGCTCCGGGTTCATCGAGTTTGAGCACCGCCCGCGGAACCGGTTCCATTGTTGCGATCGTCCCGGGGCGACGTCGGTGGCGGGTCGAGATGGAGCCACGCGGCCAGCTTGGCCTGGTTGCCGGCTTCGGCTACCTGCCGGCTCACCATGTCCTCGTTGAGCTGCTGGCAGCGGACCGTCAGCTCGTCGGAGCGTTGCTCCAGGGCCTCATTGACCCGTACCAGATGGCTGAGGAGCTCGCGTTCCTCCTGCAGGTAGCGACTGAGCACCCGGAAGGTCAGGCGACCGAATATGCCCACCACCTTCCCACGGATGCCCCCGCCGCCATCCTTCGGGTCGAATTCGTCCGGGAGTGCCCAGTGGCGGTGGAGGTATTCGAGCGACTCTCGATTGCGTACCTGTTGGTTGCGCTTGTCTCGGTTCACCTGATCGGGCGGCAGCGGTTCCCACCGGAGGACGTGGTGCTCGGCCTTGAGCTGCTCGAGAAACTCCTCGGGGTCAATCGCGTGTTCTCCCACGTTGGGGTTCTCCTCTATATCGACCACTGCACCATGCCTTCTGGGAAGGCCTTGACGAGCCCGCTGAAAGGCTCTGACGAGGACGGTCGCCAACGTCCACCTGGTCTCGACTGCTGGGTAGACCAGCGATTACCCTCCGGATTGTACCTGCGTCAACGGTCTACCATGGGACGGTTGCACGGGTCGGTCTGCACTGCATCGTGGCTGCGAACCTCCTGTCACGGTTCGCCATTTGAGGTCGACCGGATGAGGCCTCGGGGGAGCTGCCTCGTGTTAATCTACGCCGCGTTGTGCGGAGACTCGACCAGCCTGCCCGGGTGAGCCGTGCGCCACGAACAAAGCCAACCGATGGCAACGTCTGACCGGGCTCCCCGACCGGTGGCCGACCAGAAGGCTCGCTCGGTGCCGGATCCGCTGATCGCCACATTGGGCTGGATGACCGACCGGCTGGCCGCGGCCACCCCCGTACCCCGAGAGCTCCCCGTCGGGCGGGCTGAGCTGGGGTGCTCGACGCCGCGTCGTTCCCACCTGCCTACTGGCATTGGCTGCATCTTCACAATCTGCGCCGTCACCAGGAGCCCCGGGATCAGCCCGGATTTGGGCTTCGTACCGAGGGACCGCTGCTGAGCATCGTGGTTCCCGTCTACCGGCCTTCACTCTGGTACTTCGAGGCGTGTGTGCGTTCGGTGATCAGTCAGACCTATCAGAGCTGGGAGCTGTGCCTGTGCGACGACGGGTCGGGCGATCCCGATCTGACCAAGTCGATGAAGCGACTTCGCGGCCGCCGATGCCCGAATCAAACCGCTGTCTCTCGAGCGGAACGGCGGCATCTCCCGGGCGACCAACCGAGCCCTGGAGGAAGCCAGTGGCGAGTTCGTCGTCCTGTTGGACCACGACGACGTCCTCGATCCCGAGGCCCTGGCGGAGCTTGCCGAGGTGATCGTCGCCGAAGACGATGTCGATGTCATCTACTCCGACGAGGACAAGCTCGACGAGCTGGACCGGCCGTACATGCCCCATTTCAAACCGGATTGGGACCCTGACCTGCTTCTCGCCTATCCCTATCTCGGACATGTGACCGCCATCCGGAGGGAGCTCCTCAATCGGATCGGCGGCTTCCGCTCCGATTTCGACGGGAGCCAGGACTACGACGTGATGCTTCAGGTCGACCGAGCTGGCTCGAAACATCGTGCACATACCCAAGGTGCTGTACCACTGGCGGGTGGTGGCCGGCTCCGCTGCAGGGGACACCGACGCCAAGCCGTGGGCCCATCAGGCCAGCCGGCGTGTCCTCGAGGACACCGCTGGTGCGTCGAGGTTTGAACGGCACCGTCGAAAGCGGTCCGTTTCAGGGCGCCTATCACGTGCGCAGGGCGATTGACGGGCGCGCCGACGGTGAGCGTGATCATCCCGTTCCGCGATCAGGCCGGCCTCACGGTTAGCTGCCTCGAGTCGCTGTACAAGGCACCGGGGTATGAGATCAGCGACGTCGTACTCGTCGACAATGGAAGCTCCGAACCCGAGACCCGCGAACTTCGTCGCCGCCTCGAGCGGCAGCCGCACACTCGAGTGATCGACTACCCCGGACCGTTCAATTGGGCGGCCATCAACAACGCGGCCGCCGCCACCTGCGACTCGGACATGTTGCTGTTCCTGAACAACGACATCGAGGCCACCTCCAAGGGCTGGCTCCGCGCCCTGGTCGAGCTCGCTCAACGTCCGGAGGTCGGAGCGGTCGGTGCACGATTGATCTATCCCGACGGGAAGTTGCAACATGCCGGTGTGGTGATCGGTCTGGGGGGTGTGGCCAGCCACCTGTTCATCGGCATGCCCAAGGGACATCGCGGTTACTTCTCCTGGGACAGGGTGGTGCGCGGGTACAGCGCGGTGACCGCGGCGTGCATGCTGGTCAGACGAAGTGTCTTCGAGGAAATGGGCGGGTTCGACGAGAAATTTGCGGTCGGCTTCAACGACGTCGACTTCTGCATCCGGCTCGGAAAGGCCGGTTACCGGGTCCTCTACACGCCTCACGCGCAGCTCACCCACTTCGAGTCGGTGAGCCGGGGACTGTCTGGGTTCTACGGCGATTACCAGGAATTTCTCCACCGATGGTCCGACGTCCTCAGGCAGAAGCGACCCTTACTACAATCCAAATCTCAGTCGGCTCGAGCACTGGTGCTCCCTGCGACCACCCGATGAGGACGAGGAGTGGCTCCAACTGGTCGGGGGTCTGGTTCAGCCTCGACCCTCCGAGGAGAAGGAGGATGCTGAGCCAGTCATCAGCTCTGAACGTGTGTCGGAAACGGCCGGATGATCACCGGATGTTCGCGCCAGGCATCTCTGAATTCTACCGGTCGTTAGGGCCTCCGACTCCCTGAGTGCTTGAAGAGCTCCCCGCAATGACAGCAGTCGTCGAAACGTCCGTTTCATCGCCTGGTGGCTCCGTAGCCGTACGGCGACATTCCCATCGACGTCGCGACTTCCAGATGGCACGGACTGCTCCGTTCCCAGAGGGCACAGAGCTTGGGGATCGGCATCCTGTGCGCTATCGCAACACAACCCCCGGTCGACCTTGTCCCGGCCACCGGGCTCGGAGGGTCGTGGCAGAGCGGGTTGAGCATGGCCCTTCGTGCAGCACATCGCGTGGGGACCACGCATGGATTTCACGTATGGTCCGTTGGGATTCCTCAGTCAGCAGGTGCTGTTCTACGGGTCGACCGCCGCGATGGCCAAGGCGTACTCCCTGTCATTGGCAGTGGCCACGTTCGCGCTGCTCATCCACTGGTCTCGCAAGAATTTCTCTCTCCCCATAGCCATCCTGGTGAGCTATGTGGTCGGTGCAACGGCCGTTTCATTCGTCGACGCCGGTGACCTGATCGTGGTCCCCATCACCCTGTTGGGCATGCTGTGCATCCTCAGAGCGGCCTGCAGGCGCAAGGGGGCTTGGGTACGAAGATCGACTTCCCCGTCGAGCACGGACTTCACCACTCGACGGATCGAGATCGCCATCCTGGGTTTCGCCGGCGCTCTGGGACTATTGGTGAAATTCAGCGGCGGGGTGACAGCCGCGGTGGTCCTCGTCGCGGTGGTTGTCGCCGGCAACGGGCACCGGATTCGCGACGCGGCGATTGCCGCCGGGTCGTTCGCCGGTACGGTCGTGGTGGCTTGGGTGGCCACCGGGAACAACCCGGGCAACCTCCCGGCGTTCCTCCGCTATGCCGTCAACATCTCGGCTGGCTATCCGGTTGCCATGCAGCTCGAGACCGGCCGTTCGGTCCAGTGGTGGTACGCGTTGATCGGCGCCTTGGTGGTCGGCACGTTCGCAGCGCTCTGCCTGTGGAGCGTACGTGGTCGGCTCAAGATCTGCTCGGCGCTTTTGCTCTTGGCGACCTTTGTGTGGGCGCTGAAAGAGGGATTCGTGCGGCACGATTTGCACGATCTCATCCTCTTCGGGCTGCTGCCCGTTCTTCTGCTCATTCTTCCGCTGCCCACCTCTCGTTGGCGCCCGTATCTGGCCTCCGCGGTCGCGTTTCTGACTGGTCGTCGCATGGGCGGCGGCTGGCTCGGTGCCCCCCAACATCCTCGGTGTCATCCCCGACGTGAAGGCCCTGACATCGGAGACGTCCACCATCGTTTCGCCGGGCTCCCGCACGTCCACCATTGACAGGGCGCGAGCCTCGATGCGGAGGACCTACGGGCTCACTCCCGGCCAGATCGGTCAGTTGGCGGGTCGCTCGGTGGCGATTCAGCCGTGGGAGAACAGTGTGGCCTGGGCCTATCCATCGATCCGATGGGATCCGGAACCGGTTCTCCAGTCGTACTCTGCCTACACACCGACGCTCGACCAACTGGACGCGTCCTTCCTGTCGTCGGACGCCGCGCCTGCCCGGATCCTTCAACAGGCTGCAGCCGTCGTCGATGGGCGTTACTTCTTCTTCGAACCCCCGACGACCTGGGTGACCATGATGTGTCGCTACGTCCAAGTCGACGCCACCGGCGAGTGGCAGGTGCTGCGGCGGGTGACCAACCGATGCGGAACGCTGCGACCGATCGAACAGGTCACCGCCACCTTCGGGCAGAAGATTGCCGTACCCCGGGCTCCGGCCCATGACGACGGTCGTGGCGCGCTTCGTCAACTTGCGCCTGTCGTTCGGCTACACGGTGTCATCCATCGTGCTCAAGCCGCCGACCTCGTCGATCGTCACATCTGCAGGAACCTTCCGATTCGTTATCCCCACCGCGGGCGACCTTCATCTGGTACGACCCAGTTCGACGATGGGCTACGCCTCGGCCTTTGAGCCCTCGAACATGGCATGGCTCGCCTTGACCGGCGCCGGCGTGCGGCCGGACTCGGGAACATACAGCGTCGTCTTCTATGCACTCCCTGTTTCCGGCTCCGGATAACCCGCGTCGGTTTCGCGGTCACGTCTGCGGGGATCTGGACTTCCGGCGCCGGTAGGGACCAACCAATGAGCCGAGGACGATGAGCCCGGCCACCACGGCCAGTGGTATCGCCAGGGTTTCGTAGGGGGGTAGGAAGGAGAAGGAAACCGTCGAGCGCCCCGCCGGCAGGGTGATCTCCTGGAACAAACCGGTCGAACCGCTGCGGATCGAAGCCGGGCTGCCGTTGACGACGGCTGTCCATCCGGGCATGTACTGGACCCGTCTGACCAGCGTCGACTGGTAGGGGCAGTTCACCGTGGCCCGGTCCCAGCCTGTGCCGATGACCGTGCAGCGGGCGGCGACCGACTGTGCGGTGGCGCCGGTGTCGGCGGTCAGCGAGAAGGCCGCGGCGGCCGAAGGAAGCTGCCAGATGTCGGCAAGACTGTCGTGGTAGACGAGTCGCGGCCCGGCTGGCCATAGTGGCGATCCGGATCCGGGGAAGGCATGGCCGAAGACATCGTTGCCGGCGGCCGGCTCGACCACGTAGCGGATCCCCAAGTCTTCGTAGTTGGCGAGGTTTGCGGACAGCTGTTGGGCCGGGGTGGCGCCGGACGGATCGGCCATG
This sequence comes from uncultured Acidimicrobiaceae bacterium, assembly GCA_963734395.1. GTDB lineage: Bacteria > Actinomycetota > Acidimicrobiia > Acidimicrobiales > RAAP-2 > Bog-756. The sequence goes on from CAVTGY010000002.1 coordinate 836,959, forward strand.
GCGACGCCGGTGAAGTTGTCCGAGAGAGCGTTGGAGGCCAGATGGTCTCTGATGTAGTTGTTCCAGGTACGCGGGGTCGGCAGGTCGTTGATGTTCGCCTCGGCGATGCCGAAATAGGAGCCATAGTTGGCCTGGATGGGCCCGAGGGTGAAGAACCGGTAGGTGCCCAAATGGGATTGGAGCCAAGTCACGGAACCCAATTCGAGGGCGCTCGGCTTGGGGGCCGACAGGAAGGTGAAGCCAAACAGGCACATCGACTCGGCAGCGACCATCCCCGCCATCAGCAGGCGGCCATTTCGTCGGCGCCGCTCAGAGCGGATCCGGGGTGCGCGTTCCGTGCTCGCCGGTATGGCGCTACCGGCAAGGACTCCGCCGATGACCAGCCCCAGCAACATGACACAGGCGCCGATCAGGCTGCCCACTGCATAGACGTGGCGCGGTGCATCGGCGTGCCCGGGTGGACCGATGGCTTGGGTGAGCAAGGGCCAGGCGGTGATGGCAGCCCAGGCGGCAATCAGGGCGGTGACCAGAGCGGCGATCACCAGCGTTCGCCGGCGGGCGGCCCCTCGTGCGATGTCGTCCAGTCCGAGTCCCGCCAGCACGACGGCGGCGAGCTCCCACGAAGGGTCGGACCAGAGGAAGAATGCGGTCTGGCGGACTCCCGGAATCGCGGCCATGACGTCGACCACGGGAGGAAATCCGAAGGTGCGGAGGAGGCAGACGAGTATCCACGCAGCGAGACCCAGTCGGAGGAGTCGCTGGCGCCTTCCCAGGATGCCGATCAGACCGGATGCGATGATCGTGACGGCGAGGAATCCCGAGGTGCCGGGCTCCAGTGAGAACCCGGCGTTGACCGGTGCGGTGAACGCGAACAAGGGCCCGAGCGAATAGGGAAGGATCACCCGGGTGAGGTCGAACGTCGGTACGGACACATGTGCGAACGTGCCGTTTACCGGACCGATGCTCGCATGGGGCAGGTAGTCGGCAAAGGCTACGACCAGCGGCGCCGAGAGCCCGATCCCGATCGCCGCACCAGCCCACCAGCTTCTTGACGGCGGGACGCCACCGGGCCCGGCCCGGGCCGGCAATTCGAAGTACCGCCCACCAGACGACGAAGAGTCCGTCGATGAAGCTGGTCTCGGGAAATCCGGCCAGGACCGAGAGGGCGAGTGCCAGGGCGAGGAGGCGCCACCCACCAGCCCTCGTCTGTCGGGCCGCTTCGATCGCCCGCTCTACGCCCAGGAGACAGAGTGGCAGCAGGGCGATCGGACGGATCGGTGCATGAGCCAACCATGCGAAGGTGCCGCACAGTCCGAACGCGATTCCTGCGGCGGTAGCGAGGGATACGACCCACCCCCAGCCTCCGAACCAGAAAATAGGTGGACCACCCGGTTACCGTTTCAAGGAGGAGTTGAAGCGGGAGCAGTCCGTTCTGCCACGCGAGGAGGAGAGTTGGTGGAAAGAAGGCTCCACTCTGCATTTCACCGGCCAACGGCGACCCGACACCCTCGAAGCTGTTCCACCAGGGAATGTGCCCATGAAGCCAGTCGAGGGCGGAGAGATGTCCGAGGGCCTGGAGGGTATAGCCGGCGTTGGGATCTATGTAGGGGAGACCGGGAAGCCATCCAGTCGATGACCGTGTGAGGTAGGCGTCGAGGACCAGGGGGTTGGTGGTGACCAGATGGAGGAGCACGGGAAGATTGACGGTGAGGACGGCCAGCACGATGACCAGCAGAGGGACCCGAGCTCGGTGAGTTCGGCCATCGCAGGGACCACCGCCGCCGTGCATCCCGTTCTGACCGGCTGCTCGCAGCGGGCCTCGGTGACCCGTGCGGTCCGACTTCCGGGTGGTTGTCGAGGCCGGTGTCCTCGACAGGGTCATCCGGAATGATCGGTGTCACTGCATCAGGGGCCTCGAGATGCATGTGACGGTGCTTCCCCTGGTGCTCGAACGGGCGGAGTACAGGGAGGACACTAGTTGCCGGAGGGGAGCGAGACTGGTTGGGCTGAACCTGGGCGGGCCCTGATTGGCGAGGTGGCTCACCCGCCGGAAGGCGTCCGGTCTCGCATACCTGGGGGGTGGATGACCTACCATGCAGCGGTGACGATTAGTCGCCGAAAGGACCAGCCGGGCGGGACTGTCTTGCCAAAGGCCATGTGACGGCCATGAGCCCCAAGTCTTCGTTCACCTGTCGTGCGGTCCCTCGATCTGCCGGGCTGGCGGATTCGGCTGGCCACGCTGGTCGACAGCGATTACCAGTCCTGGCTGGCGGTGCGGAAGCGATGCCGTTCGTGGCTCGTTCCCTGGGAGCCGAGGTCCAAGGGAGCACCGATGGCGCCCGAAGACGCGGCCAGTTTTGCCGCCGCGGTGCGGAATGCGCGAACGCGAGCGCCAACTCGGTAGCGGCTTCGGCTTCGGTATCTTCGTCGAAGACCGATTCGCCGGGGAGATCACCCTGTCCTCCATTCAGCGTGGGCCGTTCCAGAACGGTTCCATCGGGTACTGGATCGACGAAGAGCTTGCCGGGTCGGGTCTTGTCCCCGAGGCGGTCGTCGTGGTCCTCCAGTTTGCATTCGACACGCTGCGCCTTCACCGAGTCGAGGTGGCCATCATCCCGCGCAACGTGGCCAGTCGAAGGGTGGTCGAGAAGCTGGGCCTCCGCAACGAGGGGGTGGCGCTTGGCTTCCTGGAGATCAACGGTGAGTGGGAAGACCATGTTCGATACGCGATTACTGCAGAGGAGTGGGTGGCGAGGGGCTCTGAGCTGCAGGCGACGTGGTTGAAGCGGGGATAGCCGTGTGGCCCGGCCTTCGTGGCCCGGGCATCGAGCTCGTACCCGGCGGTCCCCTCGAGAGGTACCGGCGGACAGGCAGACAGCATCGTTCGAGGTGCCTGACGTGAGTGTCGATGTGGACGGTCCGCCGGCCAGTCGGGATGTCCGGTCCGCCATTGAAGCGGGCACTTCCGATTCGATTCCCAAGCATTCGCGACGAACTGGTCGCCGCCGCACGGGCCCGTCCGATCTCCTGGTCGTCCCGTTGGTGTTGGTGGCAGGCTGCCTGGTCACGACCCTGCGGAGTCCCCTACCGTTCTGCACCCGACATTCTGGGCTGAAGACGGGGCCGTGTGGTTTCAAGACGCCTTCTCCCTAGGCTGGCTGTCTCCTCTTAGCTTGACCTATGCCGGGTATCTCCAGACGTTCTCACGCCTGGTCGCCGACGTCGGGCGGCTGGTTCCGTTGATGCAGGTTCCCCTTCTGTTCATGGCGGTTGCGCTGGCCGTCCAGGCGCTCCCCGCCGCGTTCTTGGCCAGCAAGCGCTACGCACACCTGATGCCGGACTACCGGATCCGACTTCTGGTGGCGACCGCCTATCTGGTGGTGCCCAACTCCTGGGAGATCAATGTCAATCTGACCGATGCACAGTGGCATCTCGGTCTGTTGGCGGTGCTGGTCGTGCTGGCCGTTCCCTCAACCGGCGGTTGGCGTATCTTCGACGTAGCCGTGATCGTCCTGTCCGGACTGACCGGACCATTCGGGATCAGCGTGGTCGTGGTCGCAGCGATCTACTACTACCGCCGGAGAAAGACCTGGACGCTGGTGCTCGGAGCACTGCACCGCGGCGGCCGCCATTCTCCAGGTGATCGAACTGGAGACGTCACCCCGTGGACACTTTGCCGGGTTGGGGATGTCGGTCGACCGGTTCGTAGAGATCGTCGGCGGTCGGTTGATTGGGAACACGGTACTGGGAACGCCGATCACCACCTCCACGCGGTTCACCGAGCACTTCCTCTTGTATTCGGCCCTGTTCCTCGGAGCCGCACTGGTCGTAGTCGGCTTTGTATTGTGGCGGGCGCCCGCTTGAGCTCAAGCTGTTCAACCTCTTTGCGGGATTGGCCCTGGCCGGTTCGCTCGCCACGCCGTTGGCGGGAACCCACATCTGGCAATGGCAAGCCCTCACCGCCGACGCTGGCTCGCGATACTGGTTCTTTCCTTCCTTGGCCTTCCTGGCCGACCTGCTATGGCTGACCGGGCAGATGAAGATGAGTGGTGCGCTCCGGTGGCCGGCTTCCTTGGCGGCGCTTCTGCTGGTGACCGTGGTCACGTTCGGGGTACGGGCGGACTTTCGCTACCCGACGGAGCCGACCCCGAACTGGCCCGCACAGGTTCGGACGTTCGAAAAGCTGCCCCCGCACTCCACCTTCCAGTTCGAAAATTCGTCCCGGAAACACGATGACACTGGAGAAGCCGTAGGGAGCCGGGCGGTGCCTTGCCACCAGGGCCGTTCGGGAGGGGAGGCCGGACTCTCGTCCGGGTACGATCGGCTCAGTCTTTCGGTGCGCCGAAATGCCGAATACGCTGTAGGGCAGGCACGAACGGACCAGAGGGGACCTGGGAATGGCGTCTGTCGCAAAAAAGAGAATCGGGATCTTGGTGGTCGCCTACAACGCGGCGAGCACCCTGGCCAAGGTTCTCGACCGCATTCCCGCCGAGATCCGCTCGGACATCGAGGAAGTGATCGTCAGCGACGACCACAGCCAGGACTCGACCTACCTGGTCGGTCTCGGTTACCAGCAGGTCTCCGACCTGCCGATCACCTTGATCAGGCAGCCGACCAACCTCGGCTACGGCGGCAACCAGAAGGCCGGCTACGACCTGGCCATCGAACACGGTCTGGACGTCGTGGTGATGCTCCACGGCGACGGTCAGTACGCGCCGGAGTCGTTGCCGGACATCGTGGCGCCCCTTCTCAATGGTGAGGCAGACGCCGTATTCGGCTCACGCACCATGATCAAAGGCGCCGCCCGCAAGGGAGGCATGCCCGTCTACAAGTACGTGGGCAACCGGATCCTTTCGCGCTTCGAGAATGCCGCGCTCGGCACCGATCTGTCCGAGTTCCATTCGGGGTACCGGGCCTACTCGGTCAGCGCACTCAAGCAGATCCCGTTCAAGCAGAACACTGACGGGTTCAACTTCGACACCCAGATCATCATCCAGCTGCACGATGCAGGGATGCGGATCGCCGAGGTTCCCATTCCGACCTACTACGGCGACGAGATCTGCTACGTGGACGGGCTGGGCTATGCGGCCGATGTGACCAAGGACGTAGTGGCCTACCGACTGCAGAAGGCCGGCTTCGGCGACGGCAGTCGCATCGCGCTCAACGAGGAATACCAGCTCAAACCCAGCGAGGACAGTTCGCACGGTCGCATCTCGACATTGCTCAAGACCCGAGCCCCGTGTCGAATCCTCGACCTGGGCTGCTCCAGCGGGCTGTTGGCGGAGCGACTACGCGAGATGGGACACAGTGTCACCGGCGTCGACCTCAATGAGATCGACGGCGTGCATGAACGGACCGATGCATTCGTCAGGGCCGATCTCAATGACGGAATCCCCAAGGAAGTGGGTACCGGATTCGATCTGGTGCTGATGGCTGACGTGCTCGAACACCTGGTCAATCCGAGGGCATTGGTACGGCAGGTCAGAACGGTCCTCTCTCCCGAGGGTACGGCCATCTTCTGTGTCCCCAACATCGCGCACTGGTACCCGCGATTCCGGTCGACACTGGGGATGTTCGACTACGACCAGCGGGGGATCCTCGACTCCACCCACCTCCGGTTCTTCACCCGTCGCAGTATCCGCCGGATGATCGAACGGCAAGGATTCGGCATCCAGCGGCTGGAGGTGGTCGGCCTTCCCCTCGACGCATTGGGTGTGGACGGAGCCAAGGGATACTGGCTGCGAATGGCAGATCTGGTTCTGCTCAACACCTGGCCGACCATGTTCGGCTACCAGTTCATCGTGGAGGCCAAGCTCATTCCCGAGTGACTGGTTTGCCCGGCGATGCGGAGCCACCGCCGGCGCCGGCCGGCGTCCTCAACTCTCGAGGCTTCGGATCACCGCCGGTGAATGCCGGAAGAACTGCTCGACGTCCTGCTCGTAGCGGTACATGGGCTCGGTCGTGCCGGTGGCTCGCCGCAGATTGTTGGCCCGGGCGAAACTCTCGACTGCCCCGGCGCTGGTGTACCCGTACTCGAAGCCGGACTCGACCAGGCGGGTGGTGTCGACGCCCCGGCCGTAGCGAACCAGACCTTCCATCTCCGGGGGGAACTGCACGATCCCCAAACGGCGGAGCGGGGCCACGAAGGCCCGCGGGCGGACGGGGGGCAACGGCAGCAGGAAGGCTCCGCCGATCGAGGCCACCTCGCTCCATGGCAACTTGCCTGCGCCGGCCACGTTGAATATCCCGGCGATCCGGTGGTTGGTGACGTGCTCGAGTGCACGCACCACGTCGTCCTCTTCGATGAATTGGACCAGGGGGTCGAATCCGGCGATGCAGGGAAGCAGCCGACGGCGGAGGTCGTAGCTGATCGGGGTGATGATGTCGGTGCCCAGCACGTTTGCGAAGCGAAGCACGGAGACCACCAGGTGGGGGTTGTCGTAGGCGAAGTCCTTCACCAGCGCCTCGACCTCGATGATGGAACGCTCCACCCGGGTGCGCACCGGACTCTGGCGGGTGTCCTCCTCGCGGAACCAGGCCGGGTCGGTCTCGGCGGCACCGTAGACGTGGGTGGACGATTTGATGACCACCTGGCGTACCGACGATCCCGCAGAACCGGCCGCAGCCAGCAGGTTCAGCGTCCCGATGACGTTGATCTCGTGGAGGACCCGAGTAGGGATGTTGACCGAATTCGTCTCGAGAAAGGTGTGGACGATGGTGTCGACCTGGGTGGCCCGCACGATGCGGCTGAGGATCGAGTACTTCTGGTCGGAGCGCACGAACTCGGTCCGTTCCAGGGGCACGCGTGGCTCGTTGGCGCCCAGCCCCAGGATCATCTCGATGTCGGGCTCCGATTCCAGGGCCTGGGCCATCCGCCCTCCCCAGAAGGTGTCCAGCCCGGTGATCAGCACCCGCCTTCCCATGGCTCAGCCGAACCAGACGCTGCGTCGTTCGCGCAACATGTCGTGGAGGTTGTCCTGCATGGTGGCCCGGATGCTCTCGGCCTCGTCCATCACCCGGCTGCGGGAGTAGCGCTCCAACCCGGGTTCGACGTCGAAGGTGACCGGATCGAGGACACGCAGCTTGATCTTGACCGGGAAGTAGGTGAGATAGCCGATGGGTCCCATCAGCAGTGCATTTGCGGTGACCGGGAAGTAGGGCAGTTTGAGGGCCCGGGCCAGGAACCCGATCCGGAACAGGATTGGCATGGACTCCTCGGCGCCCACCACCGCGATGGGAATGACCGGCACACCTGCCTTCATGGCGATCTCCACGAATCCACCTCGCCCGAACCTGCGCAGCCGGTACCGATCGCTATAGGTCTTGGAGGTGGCCTTGGTCCCCTCGGGGAACACCAGGGCCAGTTGCTGTTGGTCATGGAGGAGGCGGTACGCATTGTCCGGGTGGGCGGGAACGCCCCCGGTGCGCGACCACATGGTTCCGACCACCGGGATGGTCCGGAAGAAGTAGTCGGCCATCCCGTAGACCGGTCTACCCAACTCCTCCTCGATGCCGTGCATGATGGCCGGCGCATCGGAGGGGATGGCGCCGGCGTGGTTGGCGATCAGAGAGCGCACCGCCGTGGAGAGGGATCTTCTCCAGCCCCTCCCACTCGACCCGGAACCAGTAGCGGTACACCGGGTCGTAGAGGCGGCGCACCACCGATCGCATCTGCTCCGACCGCCCCCACTCGTCCACATCCGAGCGCCTCGCGCTGTCCGGTTGCTCCTCGACGGTTTCGTGCCCTGGCCACCGGAAGGATGGACAGCGAGTCGGACGAGGTCGTGATTCGGCCACGCCGCCGTCAACTGGATTCGTCGCCCTGGTCAGCCTGGTCAGTCTGGTCGGCCGCTCGCACGCTTCGGCCGGGTCGTCCCGGCCACTGTGGGTGACCGGACGGGCCATCCGGCCGGATCCGGTGGTGGCCGGCGTGGTGCCCGATGGATCCGCGTTCACCTTGAGCATGGTACTGCGGTCGGGCACCGTGTCGGCGAGGGTTCACGCTGGTCTCCCCGGGGGGCCGCTGGAGCGTCAAGCCGGCCCGACAGAGGGCCCAAGTCGGCGAGGTCGTCGATGCTCATGGCCCGGCGGGAGACCGGCAGCGGCTCGAACTCCGCCCGCAGCGCCGAGAGCACGACGGCACAGTCGGCCGGTTCGACCAGCGGGAGCAGGACGAGCGCCGACCGGCCCGTGGCCACGACGGGCATGAGGGCCCCGTCGAGGGAATCGTTGACGACCCGCTGCACCGCTTCTGTCAGAGCTTTTGTCGGTTCACCAGTCCGACCTCGGGTCGGACCACCGGCGAGCACGGGCAGTGCCGGCTTCGGGACGTTGCCCACGATGACGCCGGGTACGGTCGGTGTGGCCACCAGGCCGAGCCTCGAGCGACCGACGTCGGTCAGCATGGCCACCGAATCGTGGAGCGGGTGGACCGAGCTGCCGAACACGTGTCTCCACTGGACGGGTACCTCGGCGATGCTCAGGCCGAGTCGGTGGGCCCGGGTCAGGATCTCCACGTCGAAGGCGAACCGATCGATCCGGACCAGGTGGAAGAGGAGGCGGGCGACCGGGCTGCGGAAGGCCTTGAAGCCGCACTGGGTGTCCTGCAGCCCTAGTCCGGTCCCGGTGGTGACCAGGCGATTGAACAGCCGGCCCATGACCGACCGGATGGCATAGGTGCTTTCCACCATTGAGTCGGGCAGTGCTCTCGATCCGATGACCAGGTCGTTGGTCTCGAGCCCGGAGACCAGAAGGGGGATCGCTCGCGGATCGATGGCCATGTCGGCATCCATGAAGGCGACGTACGTGCTTCGGGCCAACGCCACCCCGGTCCGAACGGCCGCTCCCTTCCCCTGGTTCTCCGGGAGTCTCACCACCCGGTGATGGGGGAGCGAACGGAGCAAGGTCCGGGCGGTTGCAGCGGTGTCGTCCGCGCTGCCGTCATCGACGACCAGGACCTCGGTCCGATCGACGTCCACCGCGCCGTCGTCGACCGCTGCGTCGAAGCGCTTCATGCCCTCGGCCAGGCGGTGGGCCTCGTTGAAGGCGGGGACAACGATGGTGAGTTCGAGCGTCATGAGTTCGGAAAGCCCGACCTTAGGCCCGATGGACGCCGGACCCTGCGCAGGTGACTAGGGCTGCGCCGCGCCGACGAATCCCTCGGAGAAGAGCGGATCGAAGGTGACCACGGTCCCGGTGTGGGCGGCCTGGATGATGGTGTTGCTGCCGTACGGAGTGGCCACACCATCGAGGATGGGACCGACGTACATGACCACGTGATCGATACCGCTACCGTCGAAATCGTAGAAGAGCAGGTCACCGGGCTCGAGGGCGGTCGGGCTCACGTGGGTGGACTCGGCGTACTGGTCCGCGGCCGAGTGCGACAGGGAGACGCCCGCCTGCGCCCACGCCAACATGGTGAGGCCGGAACAGTCGACTCCACTGGCACTGGACCCACCCCACACGTAGGGGACGCCCAGGTACTTCATGGCGCCGTGCACGGCCGCCAGACCGGCGGCGGTCGGACTGCCTCCGTAGCCGAAGCTGACCCCTCCCGCCGAACCGGCGGCCTGGTTTGCCGCGGTTACCGCGCTGTTGGCCGCGGCGCTGCCACCGCTGACCGTGCTGGCCACTTGGGCCGCTGCGGCCGCTGCGGCCGCTGCGGCCTGAGCGGCACCGGCGGATGTCGCCGAGGAGGCGGCCTGAGCGGCGTTGGCAGCCTGTGTCGCTGCTTGCTGGGCGATCTGCTGGGCCAACGTCCCCTGCACCTGGGCCAGGGTTGCCTCCGAGAGGGTGCTGGCCGCGGCGGCGTTGTTTCGGGCCTGGTTCTCCTGGGAGAGTTGGGTGGTCTCGGCCTGCTGTTCGGACAACAGCTTGGATTTGGTGTCGCCGAGGCGCTGTTGGTCCACCTGGACCTGGGCCACGTCTCGGGCCACGTTGCCGGCTCCGAGTTTCTCGTACAGGTCGCGGATCTGCTCATTGCTGGTGGGCGCGGCAAAGATCTGGGCCACGGCCGCCGACGAGGTATCGCCGATGTAGGCCTCGATGGCGTCGCTTCGAAGATTGGACCGTTCGGTGGAGAGCTTGGCGGTGATCGCCGCGATGGCCGACGAAGTGGTCCGTAAGGATGCCCGCGTGCTGGTCAGGTTGACCACTGCCTGGTTGTACTGTTCGTCCGCCAAGTCGAGCGAGTTCTGCTCCTGGGAAATTTGGGTCTCGATGGTAGCCACCTGTCCCTCGGTGGCATTGATCTGGGCCTGAGACGGGGACGTGGTGCCGGCCGTTGTGGTCGAGGTGGAAGGCGTAGTCGTCGACGATGACGTCGTCGAGGTGGTGCCAGCTCCGCCGGTTCCCGATGTGGCGTCTGCGCCAGCCGCAGTCGATGCCATGACCGGGCCGAAAAAACCGAGGGCGCACACCATGGCCACGACGAACGCCGACCGCCGCGCTCGGCGCCGAATGTGGCCTGCAGGCCCGCCGGCGTGCTCGTCAGCCACTCGTTTCACATTAGTTCCTCTGTTCCCGGCTTGAAAAGGGAAATCGCTGGTCAACATGGTCATTGATCGGGGCGTGAACGGGTGATGTCATTGTGGGTGGTTGGGCGACCAGAAAGAACCCCTCAAGGGGGCCTGTCCGGTCGTGTCTCGGCAAAGAGCTCATTCAACTCGATAAGTTGCCTCTTGCATCGGCAGGTCGGCACATTAACTGGAGGTGGCAATCGTGGACGGAGTGGTAGAGGTCCCGACTGGCCGCCTCCAGGGTGTTCGCCGGCGAGGCCTCTGGTCGTTCTCGGGCATCCCCTACGCAGGTTCTGTCGCCGGAGCCGGTCGCTGGCGTCCTCCGGCTGCTCCTGCCGCCGTGGACAGGGGTCAGAGAGTGCGATCGATTCGGTCCGATCGCCCCTCAGCTCCCCGGGATCGTCGAGATGTCCCTCGGGGGCGAGCCTGACGAACAGTCGGAGGACTGCCTGAGCCTGAATGTCTGGACACCGGCGCTCGACGGCGGACGGCGGCCGGTGATGGTGTGGATCCACGGCGGGTCGTTCGTGTCGGGATCGGGCGCCGGGGCTCTTTATCGGGGAGGGACGCTCGTTCGTGACCGTGATGTGGTGGTGGTCACCGTCAACTATCGGTTGGGAATCCTCGGATTCCTGGCCCACCCCGCGCTCGAGGACCCGGACCACGCCTGGCCGGACGGTGCGGCCGTGGAGCGGGATGGGGAACTGGGGTCTCGCCGATCAGGTCGCGGCGCTCGGGTGGGTCCACCGATCACATCGCCGAGTTCGGCGGCGATCCCAGGAATGTGACCCTTTTCGGTGAGTCGGCCGGAGGGATGAGCGTCGCATCACTGCTCGGCTGCACCGGCGGCACAGGGTCTGTTCCACCGGGCGATCGTCGAGAGTGGTCCGCCGTACACCTACTCGGTCGAGCAGGCAGCCGAAGCGCGCCGAGCAGCTCGCCGCTCACATCGGTGTGCCGATGACCCGCCAATCGCTGGAAGGGGTACCGGCCGGCCACCTGATCCGAGCCGTCGCCGAAATCGGACAGGCGGGCGGCAACGATGACGATTTCGGGCTGATCATGATGCCCGTCGTCGACGGTGGCCTGTTGCCAGCTGCCCCCCCACCAGGCGGTTGGGTCGGGGTCCGCATCCGGTGTACCCCTGTTGATCGGCACCAATCGGGACGAGTCCTCCTTCTTCACCGTGGGGAATGCCGGCCTGCGGCTCGCTGGACCAGGACGGGTTGCGCCGACGGATGCGGCGGCTGACGCCCGACTCGGAGATGATCGACGAACTGATCAACACGGTCCGGACTGGCACGAGCCGATCGAGGTGAGAGGGTGACGCCCCGGGACCTGTGGGTGGCAATAGCCACCGAGTTCGTGTTCCGGCTGCCGACCCTGCGGTTCGCCGATGCCCATGCCGGTGCCGCCGGCGCCTGACGTTGGTACCTACTGCTATCTGTTCACCTGGGAGACCCCTGCATTCGGGGGAATCTTGGGTTCCTGCCATGCCCTCGAGATCCCGTTCGTGTTCGGAACCGTCCACAATCCGGCAGTGCATGCGTTCTCGGGAGGAGGCGACGAAGCGTTCGCACTCTCGATGATCATGGGCGATGCCTGGACGTCCCACGCCCGTCTCGGTGCGCCAAGCCACAGGATGCGGACCGGAAGCATCGAGCGACCGGCTGGACTGGTCACAGTGGGACAGACGGCGCCGCCCGACGATGGTGCTCGGTCCGTGGCCGGACAGCGGTGGGATTGAGTCACAAGGTCGATCGGCCGCGGGACGAGGAGCTCGAAGTGGTCGCCCGAGTCGCGTCAGTCACCGGGAGCCCCGACCGGCTCTCGCCGACCGGAATGCCGCCGAAGGAGCCGATCGTATAGCCACACTCAGCGGTGGCGGAGTAGCGCAACGAGGTGGATCCACAACGCTCGGTCCCTGCGTAGAGTCGCAGTGGGAGAATGGAGTCGCGTTACGGCACAAGGAGCGCATGGGGACGTAGCCCAATGGCAGAGGCAGGGCGCTTAAACCGCCTCCAGTGAGGGTTCGACTCCCTCCGTCCCCACAAAGTGAGTCGCCTAACATCAGGCCGAGTCGGAACAAGGAGCGACCCATGGCACACGACCCGGTGGTGGAAGAGGCGGTAAAGGAGCGCAGTAGCCTCGAGCCCCACTTCGTGCTCGACGAACAGGAACAAACGGCCTCTTCCTTGTTGAACGCTTTTCGGGGTTCGACTGGGAAACAGCCCAATATCCTCATCATCCTGTTCGATGATGTGGGCTGGGGAGACTTCGGCTGCTACGGAGGAGGGGTGGCCGTGGGCGCTCCGACGCCGAACATCGACCGGTTGGCTCGCCGAGGCACGCTCCTCACCTCGTGTTATTCGGAGCCTTCGTGCACTCCATCTCGGGCTTCGCTGATGACAGGTCGCCTGCCTATGCGGCATGGGCTGCTGCGACCTCCCATGTACGGCCAGGCAGGCGGGCTCGATGATGAGATCACGGTGGCCCAGTTGCTGTCCGAAGTCGGCTATCAGACTCAGGCGGTTGGCAAGTGGCACATGGGCGAAAACGTCGAGTCGCAACCGCAGAACGTTGGTTTCGATGACTTCTACGGCTTCCTTTCCGTCTCGGACATGTACACCGAATGGCGCGACCCCAATTTCTTTCCGGAGATCGTCTACTCCGAAGAACGCACGAAATGGGTGGAGAACCTGCCGTTCAACAAGTGTTTCGTCCGTGCTACCCGAGGAGGGACGATCGAGAATGTCGAGGAGGTGACGGTCCCTGTCCTTTCCCTGCTGGACGACAAGTGGGCCGACTACTCGATGGAGTTCATCAGGCGAATGGCGGAACCCGCCGCCGACCGCCGAAAGCCGTGGTTCCTCTATCACTGCACCCGCGGAGCACACTTCGACAACTATCCGCACCAGCGGTTCCTCGGATCCTCACCGGCCAAACATCCCTACAAGGACACCATCATCGAGCTCGACGACATCGTCGGCAGGCTGGTGGCGGAGCTCGAGGCCACCGGGCAGATGGACGACACGCTCGTTTTCATCTCGTCGGACAACGGTCCCGAAATGGAGACCTGGCCCGACGCGGCCTACTCACCGTTCCGCAGTGCCAAGGGTTCCACCTGGGAGGGAGGGCAACGTGTCCCGGGAATCCTCGTGTGGCCGGGAATGGTCGCGGCGGACCGGTCAACGGATGGACTGTTCTCCCAGATGGATTTGTTCAACACGATTCTCAACCTCGCAGGAGCCCGGCGACCGGGTGCCCGAGGACCGCTTCATCGACGGTGTCGACCAGACGTCCTTCCTGCTCGACCCGGAGGGAGAGTCGAATCGCAAGTATCTCTACTACTGGCTGACCAATGTGTTCTCCGCGTTGCGAGTGGGCGAGTGGAAATTCATGGTCGCATCGACGTCCGACGACGACCGCGACTGCCTCAACCTCGGGGGCTTCACCGGGGTGACCCAGAAGTATTCGCACGGTCGGCTCTACAATCTCTATCTCGATCCCAAGGAGAGTCGGAGCTACATGGTCCGGAAACTGGCCTATATCGACAGTTTCACCGATCGGGATTGCCCGACATTTCGGAACCTTCGGAACATTTCCACCCAAGCATCAGATCGCCTCACTCAGCTGAGGGGTCGGCCTTCGAGCTCGTCTGGTCATGGTCGTTCTTCGGTCACTGCCCATCGGGTGGGCAGTGACCGGTGGTAGCTTCCGGGTCGCACAGCGGGAGCGACCCAAGGTGGCACCGGATGAGGGACGGAAAGCGGGCGGCGGACTCAACAAGGAAGTGGGCGGGGGTGTTGATCGCCTTCACCCTGCTGGTGGCCGGCTGCAGTTCAGCCGCCAACAACGCTTCTTCCACCACGGCACCAAAGGTGCTGTCGACACCGTCGAAACCGTCGGCACCGTCGACACCGTCGAAGCCGGGTGCCTCGACCTCGTCGTCGGTTCGGGCCGGGTCGCCGGGGGTGATCGGCCAGTAGCGGCTGCGGAACGGCGGCTTCACCGGGGACGGTGACCCTCAACCCGATTGTGGCCGGGAGGTCGCGCCTCGTCATCGTCCATCTTCCCCCCAGCTATCACTCGACGACCCCGATGCCACTGGTGGTCAACATGCACGGCAGTCAGTCGACCGCGCTCCAACAGGAGCTACTCACCGGCATGGACGCGAGCGCCGACTCTGATTCATTCATCGTGGTCTATCCGCAGGGCGGCATCCCCGCAGGCTACCGGATTCGAGTGGAACGTCCCCGGGCAGCCACTCGTCGGTGGTGCGGCGGTACCGCCCACCGCTCCCGATGATGTGTCCTTCATCGAGCAGCTGGTCCTCATGCTCGGCCAGAAGTACTGCCTGGACCGGAACCGTGTGTTCGCCACCGGATTTTCCGGGGGCGCCCGCATGGCCAGTCAGCTGGCCTGCGATGCCTCCAACGTGTTCGCTGCAGTGGCGCCGGTGAGTGGTCTGCGGTTTCCCAGCCCCTGCCAATCGTCGCGACCGGTGCCGGTTGTCGCGTTCCACGGAACCGCCGATCCGGTGGACCCTTATCTCGGTAACGGTCAGGCCTACTGGACCTACAGCGTTCCTGTCGCCGCCAGCCGGTGGGCGAACCACAACGGGTGTGCCACCAGCCCGAGTCGATCGCAACCGGACGATGGGGTGGCGCTGACCGCCTACGGGAAGCTGCGCGGGCGGTTCGGCGGTGGACCTCTACTCGATTACCGGGGAGGGCCACGAGTGGCCGGGGGGCCCGCACCTGCCCAAGTCGATCACCTGCCAATCTCGGACCGCAGAGCACTGCGATCAGTGCCAATGCGACCATGTGGTCCTTCTTCGTCGCCCATCCCCTTACCTGAATGCGCCTCGGGCTCGCGGCCAAGCCCGCGATGCCCCTCTGGCCGTCGACCTGGCAATCGGGGAATAGAGTCTCTGTCTGTGGTGCATCTGAGCGGGATCCAATGGGTCATCGTCCTGGGACTCTCGATCGTCTGGGCGGTGCTGGGCTATGTGCTCTCGGAGAACGACCGCAAGAGGCTGGGTCGCACGCCATGGGGCTTGCCTTCAGCCGTCTGGGCATTCCTCTGGTTTCTTTCCCTAGTAGTCGGCCTGGTTCTGTATCTCATCGCCCATGCAGTCGGGATACGCAGGGCCCAGCAGGGGAGCACGGTGGCCGGGTCGCCGGTGGCCGCGGCGCCGCCGCCCCTGGCACAGGGGAGCGGCACCCGGCGGAGGCCAGACCGTGGCCGAGCGTTTCCGTCGTATCCACAGCCGGCCAACGCTCGGGCAGGCCCCGACCGAGTCGTCACCGGCCGTCGCCGGAGGGCTCAACCTCTCCGGCGGGATCTCAGCCGGCGATGATCGGAGGCGTGGAGGCACAACAGCCGCATCGGGCACGATCCTCGCGGTTGGCCGCATTCGCCGCCGGCGTGGCATCCCGACCCGAGTGGTCGGTTCCACTTCCGGTGGTGGGACGGATCCAGTGGACGTCGCAGGTCTCGACGGATGGACAGCATCTGATCGACACCAACCCCGACCAGCGCATCGGACCGTATTGAGGTGACGCCCAACCGGGAGCCCGTGACACATGGCCATTGGCTGAGGACGAAGCGGGGGAGGTAGGTATGACGAACGTGGAAGTCGATGATGTTGTCCGGCACGCCGGTGAGGACGATCTGCCCTGGGTGGACGCAACCGGAGGCATCTGGCTGAAGGTCCTGCGGGTGGACGATGCGGGTGGCGTCTGGGTAGTGCGAAATCGATTCGAGCCAGGCGTGCGCCTCCAGAAACACCGTCACACCGGCCCCGTCGACGGATTCACCATTTCCGGTCGGTGGCACTACCTGGAGTACGACTTCTACAGCGGAGCCGGTTCTTATATCCGAGAGCCCGCCGGATCCGTCCACACGCTGGACGTTCCCGGTGACAACACCGAAGTGACCGAAGTGCTGTTCGTAATTGAGGGTGTCAATCTAAACTTGGCCGATGACGGATCGGTTGAGAGTGTCACGGACGGGAAGGGAACCTTGGCAGCCTATGAGGCGCTCGCCGTATCCCAGGGATTCGAGCTGCCCACCGGGGTCATCCGCGGTTGAGTGACGATAGTCACGGCCGGGTCGGCGCAAGGCAGGCCAGAGACCGACCTGACCGCTGCACTTCTCGATCCGGCGTTCTATGCCGGAGATCCGTTCCCGCTCTATGCCCGTCTCCGAGCCCAAGAAGCGCTCGCCTCGCAATGAAACCCTCGGGTTCTGGGTGGCAAGTCGACACGAGGATGTGGTCACCGTCTCCCGAGATCCGGAGACCTTCTGTTCGGGCAAGGGGATCATGGTGTTCGAGATCGGGACCGAATACCCGACACCACCGACGATGATGCACACCGACCCACCCGAGCACAACCGGTATCGCGGTTTGGTTCAACCGGGGTTCCGGCCGAAGATTCATGCGTGACCTCGAAGACGGCGTGCGAGAGCGCACCCGGACCCTGGTCGAACGGATCGAACCGGGTGCCGCTGGTGGATGTCGTGTCGGAGCTGGCCGTTCCGCTTCCCCTTCAGGTGATCAGCGACCTGTTGGGGATACCCGAGGACGATTGGCCCCGTTTCTTCCGCTGGTCCGAGGCGGTGATACCGGGAGCCACCGACTGGCCAGAAGAGGAGCGTCAGGCCCTGAGCGGGGAGATGGTCCAGTACCTGCTGTCCGCAGCGGCGAATCGCCGGTCTGATCCTGGGAACGACATCATCTCCGAGCTCGGATCGGCAGAGGTCGACGGCGATCGATTGACTGACGCCGAACTGGCCATGTTTTTGGTGCAGTTGCTGGTAGCCGGCAACGAAACCACTCGCAACATGATGTCCGGGGGACTGGTCGGACTCGCTGACACACCGGGGGCGTGGGCGTCTCTGCGTTCGAGGGTGGCCGCATCGGCCCCTCGTGCACTTTCGATCGCCGTCGAAGAGATGCTGCGCTGGACCACACCGGTGGTGGCCTTCATGCGCACGACGACTCGACCCACGGAACTGGCCGGACAGGAACTGGGCGCCGGGGAACCCGTTCTGATGCTGTATGCGTCAGCCAACCGGGACGAATCGGTGTTCGGATCGACGGCTGATCGCTTCGTTGCCGGACGCGATCCCAATCCCCATCTGGCCTTCGGGTTCGGTCCACACTTCTGCATCGGGGCAGCGTTGGCGCGACTCGAGGGGCGGATCCTTCTCGAAGAGCTCCTGGCTCGCTTCGGATCGGTCGAAACGCCGGGACCGGTTGTGCGGACCCCTTCCCCGGTCATCGCCGGAGTCCGCGCGGCACCCCTGATCTTCGGACCTGCATAGTCCGCTCGGTGGCGGGCTCTACCGGGTGAAGTGGCGACTGGTGTCCCCGAACGGCGCCCGGTCCAGCTGGTCTCGGATGGGAGTGAATGGCGGTTGCACGGTGTGGCGCCGCTGCCAGTTGGCCCCGTCGACCACCATGGAGTGACCGCTTACGTAATTGGCATACGGCGAGCAGAGGTAGGTGGCGGCCCAAGCCAGCTCGCGTGGATAGCCGACCCTGCCCGCCGGCACCCGAGAGTCAGGACCGTCGTCCTTCCCCGGGACGCCGGCGATGGCTGCCGTCTCGTCCTCGTGAGGCATCAGGCCCGGGACCAGACCATTGACCCGGATTCCGTACGGTGCCCATTCGACAGCCAGGGTTTCGGTCAGATTCTTCACCCCGGCCTTGGCCGCCGCGGAGTGCGCGAACCCTGGTCCGCCGGTCCAGGCATACGAGGCACCCACGTTGACGATGGCTCCGTCTCGCTGGTTGGGAATGAGGCGACGGGCGAGTTCCCGACAGCACAGGAACGTGCCGTTGAGCACGATGTCGACCACGGTTCGCCATGCGTTCGGGCTCATGTCCTCCGCTGGCACCGGAAAATTGCCCGCCGCGTTGTTGATCAGGACATCGATGGGGCCGACAGCCGATTCGACGGCATCGAATGCAGCAGCGATGGATTCCGGTTGGCGAATGTCGCACTGGACCGGCACTGCCCTGCCTCCCGCGGCTTCGACCGCGTTCGACCCCGGCCGTTCGGTGCTCCTCGTTGCGGCTGAGGATACCGACTGATGCACCCAGCCTGGCGAACTCAGTGGCAATGGACTTGCCCAGTCCCGTGCCTCCGCCGGTCACGATGACCACGCTGCCTTGGTAGGTGCCCTTGGGGAGCGCGGACTCGCCGACTGGCGGTGGTGGTTTGAGTCCCGGAGGAGTCATGGGATGGGAGCCTACGCCGGAGGATCCTCCGGGGGTCGGCCCTGCGCACGGCCTGGCGGTCGTCGGGCAGGGACCGGGTAGCCTCGTCGACCGTGGACTTCGACCTCACGCCCGAACTGGCAGCCCTTCAGCAGTCCGTCCGCCGCCTCGCGCAGGAGAAGATCAAGCCAAGGGCCCGTGACATCGACACCAGCGGTGACTACCCCTCGGACATCTTCGCAGCCTTTCGGGATGCCGACCTGCTCGGGCTCTGCCTGCCCACCGAGCTCGGCGGGTCGGGCGCAGGAATTCTGGGACTGACGGTTGCCGTCGAGGAGGTGGCCAAGTACTCGAATACTGCCGCCCTGATGCTGCTGTTGACCCGGCTACCGATCGGCCCGGTGATGATCGCCGGAAATGATGACCAGAAGAAGCGCTACCTGCCCGGGATCGCTTCGGGCGATCTTCGGGCTGGATTCGGGCTTTCGGAAGCCCAGGCCGGCAGCGACGTCGCTGGTATGAGGACCCGGGCGGTTCCCGACTCTGCAAATGGTCGTAGCGGCGGATGGGTGCTCTCCGGCACCAAATGCTGGATGTCCGGCGTGATGCGAGGCCGACTGGTACACGGTGTTCGCCAAAACCGGTGACCCGGCGTCCCGCGCTCATGACTCGATCACCGGGTTCATCGTGGAGCGATCGTGGGAGGGGGTGACGGTGGGTCGGACCGATCGCAAGATGGGCGTGCGTGGCGTCCACACCGGCGAACTGGTGCTCGACGGCGTGCATGTCCCCGCCGAGAATGTGATCGGTGAGGTAGGTGGATTCCGATTGGCCATGCTCGGCCTCAACGCCATGCGGCCGGTCGTTGCGGCCCGGGGCATCGGATTGGCCGAGGGAGCGTTGATGTACGCGACCGAGTATGTGAAGCAGCGGGAGGCGTTCGGCGGGACCATCGCCGACTTCCAGGGCATCCAATGGGAGATCGCCAAAGTGGCCGTTGACATCGAGGCGGCCCGTCTGCTCACCTACCGCGCAGCGTGGCTCGCCGATCAGGGCAAGTTCACCAAGGAGTACGTACCGTTCCTGTCCATGGCCAAGTACTTCGCAACCGAGTTGGCGGTACGAGCCTCGGGACTCGCTGTGCAGCTGTTGGGTGCCGCGGGTTACATGGAGGATCAGCCCACTGAGTTGTGGTATCGCGACGCCGAAGCAGTTGACCATCGTGGAAGGCACCTCGCAGGTTCAGCTCGGACTGATTGCCCAGGGCGTCCTCCGTCGCGATCTCTGGTGGGACTGATGATGGACGATCGCGCTCCGTCTTCTGGATCCTCCCGTTCGGCGACGTCCCCGGAGCTCACCTTCGAGTCCCTCGGTGGTTGGCCGGGAGTTCTGACTGACCTGCTGTCCGGGGTCTCACTCACCGCCGAACAAGCAGCTCGTGGTTTTGGACCAGGTGCTCTCCGGAGACACGACCCCGGCTCAGATCGCTGCTTTCTCAATCTCGCTGCGAGCCAAGGGCGAATCGGTCGAGGAGATGACCGGATTCGTTCGGGCCATGATCGCCCATGCCGTTCCCCTCGACCTGCCTTCGGGAATGGATGTCGTCGACACCTGCGGTACGGGGGGTGATCGGTTACGAAGTATCAACGTGTCGACCATTGCCGCTCTGGTGGTGGCCGCTGCCGGGGCCAAGGTCTGCAAGCACGGTGGACGTGCCTCGTCCTCTGCCGTCGGTACCGCCGATGTCCTCGAGGCACTCGGCGTGGTGGCTGACCTGGGTCCCTCGAGGGGTCGCCAGGTGCATCGAAGAGGTGGGCATGGGATTTTGCTTTGCCCCCCGATTCCACCCGGCGATGCGTTACGCAGCGCCGGTCCGCAAGGAACTGGGGATTCCGACGGTGTTCAACTACCTCGGTCCTCTGGCCAACCCCGGTCGGGCCCGATACCAGGTTGTAGGCGTGAGCAATCCGGCGATGGCCGAGAAGATGCTCGGCGTGCTGGGTGCCAACGGTGCTCGGCGGGCCATGGTCGTCTACGGAGACGACGGATTGGACGAATTGAGCACAACAGGTCCGTCTACCGTTCATGAGCTGACCGGGTCGGCCGACGGCCGGTACGAGACCTCCAAATACCGAGTCGACCCTCGCGAATTGGGGTTGGCACCTGCGACCATCGAGGACCTGCGCGGTGGGGATGCGACGTTCAACGCCGAGGCCATACGTCAGGTGATTGCCGGTGAGCCCTCGCCGCATCGGGACATCGCCGTGCTCAATGCGGCGGCGGCGTTGGTGGTGGTGGGTCGGGCTTCCGATCTGACCGCTGGAGTCTCGTTGGCCTGCGCCGTGGTCGACGATGGACGAGCTGCGACCATCCTCGATTCCCTGATCGAGGTGTCCAGTCGGCCAGTGCCGACGATGCCAAGGATTGACGGGACGCCCTGGTCTCCGCTTCGGCTACCGTGTTGCAGTGAACGCCGAATCACCCTCCTACCCACCCGAGGAGCTCCCCGGTCGGATGGTGCAGCGGTATCGCTGCAGGGCCTGTGGCAACCTCACCCGCTTCAACGTGGTGACCACTCGCCGCACCAAGGCGTTCCATCACTTCTCGGTCGGAGGAGAACTCACCGTTGAAGATGTCGAGGTGATCGAGGATTCCGTGGAGGAGGTGTCGTGTCGGTGGTGTGGCAATGGCGGCGAAATCGAGATCATCACGAACGAGTCTCCGGAGGCGAGTTAGTCACCTCGGGAGGAGGGTCGTGCGTCCGATCCGACGTCAGATGCCAGGTGGATGGCCGGGCTTCGATCCGGTTCCGTCTCGGAGAGGGTGAGCCGAGTGACGGCCGAAGTGCCCAGGACGTCGATCGGAACTCAGTCCGGCTGGACTGCCGGTGGAGTTTCGAATCGATCATCTGGACCGACCGGCCCTGCTTGCCTTCTTGCACACCCATTGTGACGGGTGCGACGAATACTGGAGCGGATTCGGTCGCACAGACGGAGGGCCTTGGCCGCACTCGGTTTTGCCTGCCATCGTGACCCGGGGCCCTCGATCAGTCGGTCTCGCAGATGTACAGCGGGCGGCCGCCGGTGTCCTGGAAGTCTCGGTGATCATGAGTGACCAGGCTTGGATCGACTACCAGGTGCTCGGATACCCGTTCTTTGTCCTGATCGATCCGGAATCCCGCACCGTCATCGGTGAAACCGTAGGTTTCGGGTGGGCGGACGTGATCTCCATGATCCGGTCGTCCGGCTACTGATGCGGCCCGATCCGGTCAGCAGGTGGCGGCGCTTGGGCAACTGGAGAGCCAGTCCTCTGGTTGATTGAATTCTGAAAATCGCCGTATTTATCGTCTTCAAGCCAATAATCCTTCTCCGCGATATCGCCCAAAGACGATAATTTGGCCGAATTTCCGAAAACTAATGCCAGGGACAGGGTCCATCCTGATGCACAACTTGCTCGACGTCGCGTCGTGTCGGCGGCGGTCCGACAGCACTCGGGTCTGAATCTCCTCTGAAGATGGATTTCCAAAACCGGTGAAATTATCGCACTTAGCCGATAATCGATTCACCCCACCCATCGTCCAAAGACGATAATTTGGCCAAATGACGAAAACTAGTGCCCAGGTCCGAGTCCACCTCGACGCACGGCTGGCCCGGCTTCGCCTCGTGGCCGAGGAGCCCAGACCGAACCAGGGCTGGATCAGAGCTGTCAGGGACGCCCTCGGCATGTCGAGCGCCGAACTTGCCGCACGTATGGATGTTGGCCAGTCGAGCATTTCGGGGCTGGAGCGCCGTGAAACAAGCGAAACCATCAGACTCCACTCGCTTCGCCGTGCCGCCAAAGCCCTCGATTGCGACCTCGTCTATTTCTTCGTTCCTCGGACAACCCTCGATGAGGCCGTTCTGGCGCAGGCTCAGCGAAAGGCGGCACAGCTCCATGGCGATCAGAGCGCAACCGTCGACGAGGTGGTCGAGCAGCTCGTCGACCGTCGTGGTCTGTGGTCTGAGGTCTGAAGCATCGGAATCCCGATGAGTCACCAGTAGCCGCAACACTTCCGACGATGATGCATGCCTGCGCTCTGACCATGGAGCTACACATTCCGGCGAGCAATTCGCTCAAATCGAAGAGGACGGTTGTCAAGCACTTGGTGGATGTGTGCAAAGCCCGTTACGGCGTGGCGGCCGCCGAGGTCGACTACCAGAGTAAGTGGCAGCGTTCGGAGCTGGGATTCGCAGCGATAGCCGACTCACCGAGGCATGTGGAAGACGTGCTCGATGCCGTCGAGCGTTTCGTCTGGTCCCATCCCGAACTCCAAGTGCTCGCTCAGCACCGGTGGTGGCTCGAGCCCGACGCTTGAGATCCTCGCGGTTCGCCGAATGACCCACGCCGTGACGCTGCCCCGGGGCGACTCTGTGCCCTAGCCTCGCGAGGTGAGCCACCTCGCTGCCCGCACTTCTCGACGATCTCGAGTGCGAATACGCCGACCTTCGTGGCATCGTTGCTCCCCTCGGGGCAACGGCTCCGGAATGGGATCTTTCGACACCGGCGGCAGGGTGGGCGGTGCGGGATCAGATTAGCCATTTGGCCTTCTTCGACGATGCCGGACGTATGGCCATGGTCGATCCAGAGGCATTTGCGAAGGTCGCAGCAGCAGGTTATGGAAGCTGTCGGAGACCCGATGGAGCCAACATCTGTCCATTGGCCGTTCAATTGATGGCGATCAGCTGCTTTCGTGGTGGGACCGAGCCCATCACGGACTGTCCGCGGCATTGGCAGACGTGACCCCGAAGCCAGAATCCCTGGTATGGACCACCGATGGGCGTTCTGTCCTTCGCCTCGGCGCGTCTGATGGAGACATGGGCCCATGGACAAGACGTCGCCGACGCACTCAACCAGTCTCGTGAGTCCACCGACCGACTTCGCCATGTTGCTCATCTGGGAGTTCGAGCCAGACCCTTCTCGTATCAGGTCCGAGGCCTTCAGGTGCCTCCGGCGTGGATCGAGGTGCGTCTTGAGATCTCCGTCCTGGTGAGCTGTGGAAGTGGGAGATCGGTGACGCAACGCTCGGACGGACACGGAGATTCGGTCGTGGGGTCGGCACTCGACTTCTGTCTGGTTGTCACTCAGCGGAGACATCTCGCGAACACCGACCTGGCGGTGATCGGCGACAATGCAGTCGAGTGGATGTCCATCGCACAGGCCTTTGCCGGTCCGCCAGGACCGGGCAGGCCGGCCTGGGGAGATGCAGGCTTAGACACCACCTCATCTGGCTCATCCGGTATCAGGAGCGTTCGGCCATGACTTCGCCCACTGCGGCAATGAAACCGTCGACGTCTTCGTCCGTAGTGTCAAACGAGGTCATCCACCTCACCACCGAAGCTGCTTCGTCCCACACGTAGAACGGGTGACGGCTTTGCAGACCCGCGGTCACTTCGGCAGGCACCATCGCGAACACAGCGTTGGCCTCAACCGGATGGACGAGGCTGATGCCAGGCACCTGGGCGACTCCCTCGGCCAGTCGCCTGGCCATGGTGTTGGCGTGGATGGCATTGTTCCGCCACAGTTCGTCGGTGAGCAAGCGCGATGAACTGAGCAGCGATGTACCGCATCTTGGAGGCCAACTGCATCGACTGCTTCCGGATATAGACGGAGTGACCAATCATCTGTGTGACCGAAGGATACGACCGCCTCGGCGCCCATGGCACCGTTCTTGGTTCCTCCATAACACAGGACATCGACCCCTGCCGCTGAACCGAAATCCCCCAGGTCGGCACCCAGAGCGGCGGCTGCATTGGACAACCGGGCACCGTCCAGATGCAGGCTCATATCGTGAGTCGTGTGCCCAGGCAGTCAGTGCCTGGATCTCCTCGACGCGATAGCAGGTTCCAACCTCGGTCGACTGAGTGATCGACACTACCTTGGGCTGGACGTGGTGTTCGTCCCCGACGCCGGTCGCAGCCGCCTCGACCAGGTCGGGCGTTAGCTTTCCGTCCGACGTGGCAACGGCGATCAGTTTGCTTCCGAGGAAGCGTTCAGGTGCACCACATTCGTCGACATTGATGTGGGCGCCCTGTGCGCAGATGACCGCTTCGAAGGGGCGCAGGAGTGACTGCAGCGCAATCACGTTGGCCCCGGTTCCGTTGAAGGCGAAGAACACGTGGGCGTCGTCACCGAAGTGCTCCTTGAAGAGTCCGACCGCGTGCGAGGTCGTCGGAGTCCTCACCGTATGCGGGAACATGGTCCGCGTTGACCCTGGTCATGGCCTCGAGTACGGCCGGATGTACGCCCGCCCAGTTGTCGCTGGCGAACGATCGGTGGAGGCCATCGGCCATCAGTTGCGCACCAGTGGCTTGTACTGGAGTCGGTGGGGCTGGTCGGCATCGACACCTAGGCGCTTCTTGCGATCGGCCTCGTACTCACTGAAGTTCCCTTCCCACCAGCGAACCTGTGAATCCCCCTCAAAGGCCAGTACGTAGTTGGCGATTCGGTCGAGAAACCAACGGTCATGGCTGATCACGACCACGCATCCGGGGAATGCGAGCAATCCCTCTTCGAGGGCCCGCAACGTGTCGACGTCCAGATCGTTGGTCGGCTCATCGAGGAGAAGAACGTTCCCGCCGCTTTTCAGTACTTTGGCCAGCTGGACTCGATTTCGTTCTCCTCCGGAAAGTTGGCCAACCTTCTTCTGCTGATCGCTCCCCGTGAACCCGAAACTGGCAACGTAAGCCCGAGCGTGAAGTTGGCGGTGGCCGACGACGATGGGATCTTCGCCCCCTGTGATCTCTTCGAATACGGTGGCATCACCAGCAAGCGCATCTCTCGACTGATCGACGTAGGCAAGGCGGACCGTTGATCCCAGCTGCAGTCGACCACCATCGGGCCCTTCTTCGCCGACGATCATCCGGAAGAGCGTCGTCTTTCCCGCGCCGTTTGGACCGATGACTCCGACGATTCCTCCCGGCGGGAGCAGAAAGGAAAGCCCGTCGATGAGCAAGCGGTCTCCGAATCCCTTGACCAGGTTTTCGGCCGTGACCACCTGGTCGCCTAAGCGCGGTCCTGGCGGGATGGTGATCTCCAGCCCGTCGGTTCGACGTTCGGCGGCTTCCGCCTCGGCGACCAGTTCGTTGTAGGCATTGATTCGGGCCTTGCCCTTGCTCTGGCGAGCGTGTGGGGACATCCTGATCCACTCCAACTCGCGCTGCAGTGCCTGCTGACGGGATTGATCGGCCTTTTGTTCTCCGGACAGCCGGGCTTGCTTCTGTTCCAGCCAAGATGAGTAGTTCCCTTCCCAGGGGATGCCGGCTCCGCGGTCAAGTTCGAGGATCCAGCCAGCCACGTTGTCAAG
The DNA here is from genome assembly GCA_963734395.1 of uncultured Acidimicrobiaceae bacterium. Taxonomy (GTDB): domain Bacteria; phylum Actinomycetota; class Acidimicrobiia; order Acidimicrobiales; family RAAP-2; genus Bog-756. The sequence continues at coordinate 863,048 of CAVTGY010000002.1, forward strand.
GAAATAGCGGTCGTGAGTGACCGCGACCACTGTTCCCGGGTACTCCTGGAGGGTACGTTCCAGCCACGCCACCGATTCTGCGTCCAGGTGATTGGTGGGCTCATCGAGGAGGAGGAGGTCGGGCCGGGCGAGCAACAACCGGCAGAGCGCCACACGGCGGCGTTCCCCACCTGACAGCAGGGTCACATCGGCATCACCCGCCGGAAGCCGGAGTGCGTCCATGGCGATGTCAAAGGTCCGTTCGAGGTCCCAGGCTCCGGCGGCATCGATCTTGTCTTGAAGCTGTGCCTGCTCGGCCAGCAGCTCGTCGAAGTTGGCTTCAGGCTCGCCCATGGCCGCGCACACCTGGTTGAACCTGTCGACCAGGGCTTTTGTATCGGCCACCCCGTCCGAAACGTTACCCAGAACATCCTTGGTGGGATCGAGCTGCGGCTCCTGGGCAAGGTAACCAACGGTGAATCCGGGGGTGAGGCGGGCCTCGCCGGTGAACCCGTCGTCCTCACCCGCCATGATGTGTAGGAGAGAGGACTTTCCAGAGCCGTTCGATCCGATGACACCGATCTTCGCCCCAGGGTAGAAGGACAGATTGATCCCCTTCAGTACCTCACGGTCAGGCGGATAGAAGCGGCGCAGGTCACGCATGGTGTAGATGTACTGAGCTGCCATACCGCACAGTGTGGCTCAGAAGGACCGTCGCCGGGACCACTTCTGGATTCATCGGAAGAGTCCCATTTCCCGAGCCGCCGGCCAGCACGTGCGCATCCCAAGCAAACGGGAATTAGGGAGACCGATCCAGGCGTCCTTTTGGCGATGGGGCAGAAGTAACCTGGATCCATGATGCGTGGGGCGAAGGCCAACGACGGGGATTGCCGGCCCTATGCCCAGTCCTCTGCGGACCAGGGCTTTCTCATCGGGACAAGAAGTTGACCCACGAGTCCGAGCCCCCAGAGGAGCAGAGTCGAGGGGAAACCGAACCGGCCACCAGGCGTGAGACCTTGCTCCGACAAGTGGAGCGATTGATCGCTGCAATCCGCAACGGCGATGAGAGCATGGTCGAGAGCGCGATTCTGTCGCTCAGTGAGCGCAGTCGGTGGCTGGCGCCCTTGGCCCTGGTGGTTGGCGCATTCGCAATGTTGTTTCAGGGGGTGAAGCTGCTGATCATCAACTGGCGTCTGACCCTGGTGGAAATCCTCCCGGCCATGTGGATTTGGGCTGCCATGCTCGATCTCAAGCTCCATGTCTTCCGGGGAAAGGAGTTCCACATCATTCGAGGTCCCCTCCTCATCCCGATCCTGCTGGTCATCGCCGCGCTAACCGCCGGGAGCTTCTTCCTCAATGCCGTGTTCGCCTTCGCCATATCTGAACCGGGAAAGCCAGAGATCCGTCCGGCCTTCGCACAGGCCCGAGAGCACCTTCGACCGATTCTTGCGTGGGGATTCGTCGTGGGTTTGGCATTGGGTTTCGCCACGATGGTGGTCACTCGATGGGGCAAAGGTTGGTTTGCGCTGGTACTGGGCATCGTCGTGGCCGTGATGATGCTTGCCTATGTGGCAGTCCCCGCCCGGCTGGCCGGGATCAAGTCTGACCGATCTCGAAGAGACAAGCTCACCGCCACGGCGGTAGGGGGAGCGATCGGCGCCCTGGTCTGCTCACCTCCGTACGCATTGGGTCGCATTGGCATCCTGATGCTGGGTTCGCACACGTTCAGAGTGCTTGCCGTCATTCTCCTGATTATCGCTGTGGTGCTGCAGACCGGTGCCACTACCGCGACCAAGGCGATCAAATTCAGCGCCAAGCTAGTCACCAGCGAAGTCTCTGAGGCACTTGGGGCAACGACCGCGGGGTCGATTCCGGAATCGGAGGCTCGGCCTCCGAGCGCGGTCATCGTCACTGCATCAGCGGAGGAGCACTGATTCTCGCCGGCGGGAACACCTTTCGACTCCCGATGCATTGATCGAAGCGGGATCAGACTCCTAGGTAAAGTGCTGCCACTTAGCGTCACCGAATTGACACTGGCCGTAGGCACGATCGAGCTTGGAAACCTATTCGAGTTTGGCGCGAAACGGATCATCCGAAAAGAGGCCATGACCGACCGGTCGTGACGGCTAGGGATGTGGAGTGGGTTGGCGTTCTGGTCGTCTCCACTCCGGAGACGCAACGAACCGGGACCATGAAAACGTTGCCGCGCTGGGAAAATTACGCTGACGCCGGGTCGTGGCAACGAGGTGCTACCTACAAATCGTTTTGTGCAAGGTGGCTGGCAAGGCGCCGTGCAAAGTAGCGGCGTGATGCTCTGCGGGTGCCCGGCCGGTCGAAATTCGACGTAGATCGTCTCACCGAGACGAGAACCTGTACCACTCGACACCCACGAATGTCTTGCACCCCCGATGCAACAATTATTGCACGAGTGTTTGGTGCCTTTTATGGTCCGCCTCCTATGCGGACAGCGGTCCTTTACCGGTTCGATCGCGTGAGGTCGGCAGCGCGACAGGTGTCATTGGCTGCGGCCGTCTGCTCTGTTCTGTTGAGTGCCTGTGGTCTCAACACAGACCGGTCAGATCACGAAGCTCGACGACAGGTGAGAGTCATCATCGGTTCGTTTCGAGCTCCCAGCACCGCGGGTCGGTCGACCGGTGAGGCGGAGCAGACCAGCCAGGTAATTTCGGCTTGGTTGTCAGCCGAACAGGCGTTCAACACGGCGGCGCTTACAGCTGATCCCAACGAACCGGATCTGGCTGTAACCACCGATCCACCACAACTGAACTGGTCTCGGGCCATGTTGCAGCGCATGCGCTCTATCGGTGAGGTCGCCCGAGGCGGTGTCGAGTACGGATCGCCTCACGTAACCAACCTCGACGCTGGCGAAGCAACCGTTCAATCGTGTGTGCACGATTCTGAAATTGTTGTGGTGGATGCATCTGATCAGCCAGTCGGCGGAGAGCTGGGTCAGGTTGATTTCGAATTGATCACCTCGATCATGAAGTCGACGATAAGTGGATGGAAGCTGTTGTCTCAGCAAGTGAACGTGACCCAATGCGATTGACAATGGGGTACAAGCATACCGCCGTGGCGCTTTTGGTGATCACGGCGGTGTTTGCCATTCCTCATTCAGCGGGATCGGCGGTGGACGGTGGTGACGGCCCGGGAGGCACTCTCACCGTTGGGGCGTCGAGTGGAGGGCTCTCGGGAGGTTCTCCTGGAGGGTCGGGCGGTGACAGTGGTGATTCGCCGGGGGCAACTCCTTGGTTGTGCACATACACATCGCTGACGTTGAATGACGAAGGGGGATTCGCACCCGGAGGTCCGTCGCCCGGGGGGTGGTACTCCGTAACTTGCACAGATCAGTCGAATGGGGATTCGACAACGACAACGGAGTGGATTCCGAACGGTTCTGCCACCGCCACGCCCAAGGTCGATCCCTATTTACTTGCCCTGCAGGCGGAGAAGTCGCTCCAGCTCCCTCCGCCCGCGATCAACTTCAGTCCACCAGCCGTGTCCATTGTCAATCTTCCCACGTGGATGTGGATCGATTCCGTCGTCTGGCATGCATACTCGGTGACTGCTTCGGCCGGATCGGTGAGCGCCACTGCCGTGGCCAGACCTATTTCTGTGACCTGGTCCACAGGTGACGGCGGGGTGGTCACCTGTGATGGGCCGGGCACACCGTTTGACTTTGAAGAACCGGCATCCCAGCAGACAAGTCAATGCACCCACACCTTCGGAGTGTCTTCGGCCGGACAGCCGTCCCCTGATGGGAATCCCAACGATGGCGCATTCGGCGTCGTCGCAACGATTAATTGGGTCGTTTCTTGGCAGGCGGCCGGGGCGGTTGGCGGCGGGACACTGCCACCAGTGTCAACTTCGACCTCGACTCATATTCGAGTCGAGCAGGTCGAGAGTGTGAATATTGAACCCGCGGGATCCTTGGGCAGCGATCCAACAGCATTCGGACTGTCCAGATGACCTCGGTCCTCGAACGAGGTCCGACTCATGCGACTGCCGCACCGGCACCGAGCTCCCGAACCGGACTTCCGACAGGGCTTCGTACGAGGCGTCCGGCCCTGGTGCTTGCATCTGTCGTTTTGGTGTTTGCCAGCATCGCCGGATTTGCTGAGCTCTATTCGTCGGCGAACCATGAGGTCTCGGTGCTCATCGTGATACAGACCATCGATCAGGGTCAGCGGATAAGCGGGAGTGACTTGGGGCAGGCGAGCGCCGAAATCTCTGGCGGTGTCAATCCGATCGCCGCAGCAGATGCATCGGAATTGGCCGGCGAGCGAGCAGCTGTGACTATTCCGGCTGGCACGCTGCTTACCGCAGGGGACGTTACCAACTCGCCACCGATTGCCGCTGGCGATGCGGTCGTCGGTTTGGAGCTCAAGGCTGGTCAGTTGCCAGCTTCGGGGTTGGAACCAGGTGACCAAGTCATGATCGTTCAGACTGCCACTCCTGGGACTCCGCTCAATTCGCCCAATTCGACGACCGATCAAGGTGATGACTCTGGGCAGTCGACCGGCGTTCTGGTCCCACAGGCCACCGTTTTCGACGTCGAATCTCCATCACCCAATTCGTCGCCGAGTGCGTCTCTTCTAGTTTCGGTGGAGGTGTCGTCAACCGTTGCTGCGGCGGTATCCCTGGCCGCCAACGCCGACCAGGCGAGTCTTGTGCTCCTTCCTCCGGTCTCAGGTAGCCCTGGCTCATGACCGTCGTCGCCTTTGCATCGATCAAAGGTGCGCCGGGTATGACAACGCTGGCCTGCCTGGTCGGCGCTACCTGGCCTGAAGACCGCAAGGTGATGGTCGTCGAATGCGACCCGTCCGGCGGCGACCTGGCAGCTCGGTTCCGATTGTCATCGAGGATTGGCTGGACCTCGCTGATCTCGGCTGCTCGTAGGTCCGAACCCGGCATCCTGATCGAATCGCATCTGCAGCAACTGCCAGGAGGGCTCGATGTGCTGGTTGGTACCACCGGAAGCCAGGCGTCTGAACTCAGTCGGTCCCTGGTTACCATTCTCGCGGGGGCGTCCTCGTCTTCTCACGGACCTTGGGATGTCCTAGTCGACCTCGGACGACTGCGGCCAGGTGACTCGAATGCGGGGAATTGGCTGGACATCGCCGATGTTGTCGTCATCGGGCTCCGGAATGATGCCGCATCGGTTGTGCAGGTGCGGGAGAGGCGAATGGCGGATTTGTCTCAATGGAGTGATCGATTGGGCCTGGTGGTCATTGGGTCCCACTGCTATTCGAGCTCTGAGATCGAAAAATTCACCGGGTCACCTGTCTTGGGTGAAATACCGTTTGATGCTCAGGCAGCCGCAGTCGCGGCAGGTCAGCGGAGCGGAGAGCGGCGACTCTCACGATCCTTGCTGTGTACTTCGGCGATCCGTTTAACAAGAAGACTTGCTGCGGCACCTCATTCCACGCTGGACCCGCTGCTGTCGGTGGAGTCAGACGAGGCTCAATGGGATGCCTCCAATCGGCTCTCGCCGGATCGAATTCAGCCTGCGGTCGATGAGCTCAGCCTTTTCCGCAGACACGTTTGGAGCTGGTTCTCTTCGCATGCATCGAGTTCGCCCGGCAAGTCCCTATCCGATGGATGCCCAGAAGAGGCGCTGAGTTGAACTCGCCCCTAGCTGCCGCAATCCGCAAGTTGATAGCTGAGGATCTGGCAGCTCCATCGGCTACGACACTCGATGCAGACGATCGCCGTGAATTCGCTCGCCAACGAGTCTTCACTCATCTGGACAATCTCACCACTGGGAACGAAGCCGAGTGGCCTCCCCTTGCCGGTACGGAAGAAGAGCATCGCCTGGCGCAGTCGATCCTCGATGCATTGTTCGGAATGGGGCGTCTTCAGGCACTAATCGATAACCCCGCAATTGAGAACATCGATGTAAACGGGTGCGACTGCGTTTGGGCGACCTTCGCGGACGGTACCAAACGGATGATGTCGGCCATAGCGGACTCCGATGAGGAGATGGTCGAGATGGTCCGTTCCGCAGCCAGTCGATTCGGGTTGTCCGAAAGACGCTTCGATCTTGCCTGTCCTGAACTCGATCTTCGCCTACCAGATGGCAGTCGATTGTCGGCGTTGATGGCGGTGACTGCTAGGCCCGTTGTTTCGATCCGGAGACATCGGTACTCGGACCTCGCCATGTCGGACCTCACGGCAATGGGAACGTTCGACGAGGAAGTGGCGTCATTGCTGGCTGCGGCAGTGCGAGCGCAAAAGAACATCGTCGTCTCTGGGGCTATGAACTCCGGTAAGACGACTCTGCTGCGCGCTCTCGCCAGGGAGATACCTCCTCGAGAGCGAATAGTGACCATTGAACAAGCGCTGGAGTTAGGCCTTGACTCGGTGTCGCATCGTCATCCGGATATGGTCGCCCTAGAGGCTCGCCCAGCAAACGTTGAAGGTGAGGGTTTGATCTCGGTAGCCGACCTCGTCCGACGCGCTTTGCGGATGAATGCCGATCGGGTGATCGTCGGAGAAGTGCTGGGTGATGAAGTCCTACCCATGCTCAACGCCATGAGCCAGGGTCGATCGGGATCAATGTGCACCATCCACTCCGATTCGTCCGCAGGAGTCTTCCGCCGCATCGCGTCCTACGCAGTACAGGCGCGGGAGCGCCTACCATTGGAAGCAACCAATTTGCTGATCGCGGGGGCCATTCACCTCGTGGTGCATCTCGATAGTGAGATCGACGGTGACATTGGACTCACCTGCGACAACGACTCGGGCATCTCAGGCTGGATGGGGGTCGATGGCTCGGATGCCGGCAGTACATCGAGCGGGTTTTGGGCGGGAAAGCCCCGTCAGCGATTTGTGTCGTCGATCAGAGAGGTGGTCGACGCAGACGGAGTTCAGGTTGTCTCGAACGAGGTGTATCGGCCCGCCACTGATCGCCGGGCAGTCGCGTCCTCTCCTTTTCGACCATCGACACTGACCGAGTTGCAGCGATTCGGATACCGGTCGCGTTCGACTGATCTTGTCGGGTTGTCGTCATGACGGTGGCCCTCATTGTCATTGCCGGTACGTGCTTCGGCATCGGCCTCGTTGGCATTGCACTGGCTTCGCGGTCCGACCAGAAATCGGAGGACCGGAAGGTCGCAGTGTCTCGAGTGTTGGCCCAATCGAAACGCGAATTGCCGCTTTGGCTCATTGCAGCAGGCTCGGGAGTGCTCGCCGCCTTGCTGACGGGATGGCCGGTTGCCGCTCCCATCGTCGCTCTCGGTGTCTTCGGTCTCCCCAAGCTGTTTGGACGATCGTCTGCCTCAGTATCCATTGTCAGGGTCGAAGCCATCGCCGCATGGACGGAGATGCTGCAAGCGACCCTCGCCGCTTCAGCAGGATTGAGCCAAGCCATCGTGGCGACAGCACCGTTGAGCCCCCTTGCGATCAGGGGAGCCACGATGCGACTCGCTGGCCGCCTCACCGCCGGAATGCACCCTGGTGACGCATTGCTTTTGCTCGCGGATGAACTCGAGGATCCATCTGCAGACCGGGTCATTTGTGCACTTCAATTGGCAGTGTCAGCCAGGGCCCAGAAGTTGGGCGACCTATTGATGGCATTGTCGGACTCGACAAGGGATGAGGTAGCCCTCCGACTTCGCATCGAAACGAGCAGGGCGGCAGTCAGAAGTGGAGTTCGGACTGTTTTGGTGTTCTCGATCGCCTTTGCGATCGGTCTGGCCCTATTGGCTCACACCTATCTGGAGCCCTTCGGATCGCCCACTGGCCAGCTGGTGCTGATGGTTGTCGGCTTGTGTTACGGCTTCGGCCTGACGTTGATGGTCTCCATGGCCCGACCACCGCGTCCCGTTCGGTTACTGGGACGTCAGGTGATCGAGACATGACGTTTGCCATGATCCTCGGCGCCGGGGTCGGAGTTGGTTGCATCGGTTTGGCTCTTGGATGCTGGACTGTCTCTCCCACGTTGCATTCCGTTGCCGAGTCGATGAACGTCGCTGGAGCGACCGGACCTTCGGATACTGCAGCAAGCAGCATTCGTCTGAGAATAGGGCGCTCAATGGTCACCTGGGTCGACGCGCGCACTGTCCAAACTGGGCCGAGATGGGCCGCCTTGCAATCGAGTCTGGCCATAACGGGAATATTGTCAGAAGAGATGGCGGCGAAGGTGCTGATTGGCGGTGGTGTGGGTCTTGTCGGTCCGCCGTTGCTTTGGGCTATTGCCAGCGTCGCAGGGCTGGCGATCAGTCCAGAGTTCCCGCTGCTGTTGGCGGCAGTAGCCGTCCCAGCTGGATTCTGCCTGCCGATCACCGGACTCCTTGCCGACGCCCGAGATCGGCGCCGTCATTTCCGAGTGATCATCGGTTCGTTCGTGGATTTGGTTGTATTGGGCTTGGCCGGTGGCGTGGGCATCGAGGGTGCAATGTTCGCTGCCGCCGGGGTGAGCAACGACTGGGCGGCCAGACGCATGACGAAGGTCCTCCTTACTGCACGCGATAGCGGCGAGTCCCTGTGGGCTGCACTCGGTCGATTGGGTGAGGAGATCGGGGTCCCCGAGTTGGTTGAGTTGGCCACTGCCCTTGAATTGGCAGGGACGGAGGGGGCCCGCATACGGCAGTCACTCACCGCGAGAGCGATCTCGTTTCGCCGGCACGAGCAAGCTGACGCCGAATCCGACGCGCATTCCACCACTGAGCGCCTATTTCTGCCAGGAGCTCTGCTCCTGATCGGATTCCTTCTCTTTATCGGCTACCCCGCATTCAACAGAATCCTCGGGGGCGTTTGATGAGCCAATCACCCAATCTGGCATTGCCAAAGGCGACGTCGGGGAATGCAAGTTGTAGCTGCCATAAGCAAGATTCACGCGAAAGGAGCATCCATGCTGCCGAGCCAGATTGCAGTTCTGTGGTCCTATATACGAGCCCGCATGGGACTAATCGATCGATTGGACGATGTCGGATCGGTCGTCGAGACCGTAATCATCACCGCCATCTTCGCCGCCCTGGCAATCGCCGTTGGCGCCATCATCGTGACGAAGATCACAACCAAGACGAACTCCATCAACCTCGGTTAGGGACCGACGAGCGGGGTTCTTCAGTTGTCGAAGTCGTTCTGGTGATTCCCGTGATGATGTTGATCTTGGTGACCTTGATCCAGTTCGCCCTTTGGGCTCACGCGGCTCAGGTAGTCCAACTGGCGGCCTCAGAAGGTGATCGAGCTGCACGCTCCTTTGGAGGGAGCCCAGCCGCAGGAGTCAATAGTGCTGAAACGATCTTGCAGGGAGCTGATTCAGATCTGTCCTCTTCGGGTGCGGCTGTCGTCGTGATGCCAGGTGATCAGGCACGAATCACGGTGACCGGGACCGCTATCTCCATTTTCCCCGGAATTTCACCTCACGTTTCAGCCGTTCAGGTTGGGCCGATCCAGGAATTTCGAAGTTCCGAATGAGCGATCGGCGCCTCCGCGACCAGAATGGCAGTCTCACCGTTGAGCTAGTCGCTCTAACGCCCGTCCTGTTCATTCTGGCCATGGTCATCCTGGCGTTTGGGCGGGTATCCGAGGTACGCCAGCAGGTCGTCGAAGCCGCGAGAGCAACTGCGGAGTCGGCCGCACTGCTTCCCAATCCAGCCAGCGTTCAGCAAGGATCGGCGGATACGCCCGCAATGGGGGCGATCGAGTCGACTCACGCCTGCGCTCATGTTCAGGTGATTACCGACGTGAGCCACTTCTATCCCGGTGGCTTTGTCACCGTGACCGTGGTGTGTCAGGTCGATCTCTCGGATGTTTCCGTTCCAGGAATCCCGGGAAGCACGATTGTCCGCGCAATATCCACTGCACCCATTGATCCATATCGGTCTGTTCAATGAGCGAAGCTGTTGGCCAGCAAGTGTGGTCCGTCTGATGATCCCAGGTGAGTACCGAGCGGATCAAGGATCTATTAGTGCGTTTGTGGCACTCATGCTCGTAGCGGTATTCGCGTTGATCGGCTTGGTCGTCGACGGGGGATCGGCGTTGAGCGCTCGACAGTCTGCTGCGGATGAAGCCGAACAAGCTGCTCGGGCAGGAGCTGGTGAGCTTTCTGTCGATGCGCTCCGGTCCGGCTCGTTACAGCTCGACCAGGCACAGGCAGTGGCCGCAGCCGAGCGGTTCACCGTGGCTGCGGGGCATCCGGGAACGGCAACGGTTTCATCGGGAACCGTCAATGTGAGTCTTCACTATCAGATCCACACCGAGATACTCGGAATCATCGGAATCGACACCCTCTCGATTTCGGCCTCTGCATCGGCAGTAAATCTGAGTGGAGTGACGGTCGGTTCGTGATGCGGAAGGGGATCGTTCCTCAGATGACCCGGCAAGAGGGCGTGGTGCGGGCGGGCCTCTCCACGCTCGCCCTGGTGCTTATCGTTCTAGTCGTTCCGATCGGGCTGGTTTCGGTGGGAGGGGTTCCGTTCTCCCACTTCGACCCTGGACAGACCGCCCGGACGCTGGTTGCTCATCGCACATTTGATCCCAGCTTTATGGTCCACTGGATCTTGAGCGGGTCTCTGTTCATTGCTTGGATCTCGTGGCTGTGGATGACCGTCTGCGTGATAGTGGAAGTCAAATCGTGGACCACCGGCCGATCGTCGGTCCCGCTACCCGCAAGTAGGACCATGCAGTCTGTTGCCGCTTGTCTCGTCGGAACCGCGTTGGCGTTCTCAACCGTGGGGCGAGTGTCCTCGATGCCGAAGAAGGTGACCGCTCCGGGGATCCCCTTGGTGGAAAGCAGTCGCATGTCCCTCAGGGTGATCGACGAGGCGCCGACGACTCTTGATCGCGTCCAGAGCGGACAGAGACCGAATCCCCATTTGAACACTCCCTTGTCCGGCGAGTGGGTCGAGCCAGTTCGTCGGCGACCGGTGCCCACGGGAACGGCCTCCCTGGTCGGCAACCACCAACCAATGGCAACGTCTGCATCTGAAGACGGGGACGATCTCGACCGGTTCCTCGATGCGACCGAGGATCGGAGGCACCGCGTGCTGCAGAGGGAGACACTCTGGTCCATCGCCTCGGACCGACTTGGATCTGGGTTGCGGTGGAGGGAGTTGGCCCGACAGAACTACGGGATCGCACAAGCCGATGGGGGAATGCTCACAGAGGAACATTGGATTCGTCCCGGTTGGACCCTCGTCCTGCCCCAGGCCGTTCAAAGCGTTCCGTTTGCCGCGCCGGGTATCGAAGCCTCTGGGATAGGTAACCCTCGGCCGGATCAACTCTCTTTGCTGGAACCGGCAGTCGAAGTGTCGCCATCCACGTCGCGATGGTTGGGATCAGCGACCCCAGACGTGGACGACACCACCCATGCCCTCCTTCCACCCGAGGCCCCTTTCACGCCCGTGGGTGGCGGAGTTGTTGGCGCCGGCGTGGTCGGTCTTCTCGATCGCATGAGGAGGGTTCAGCAACGTCACCGAATCGGAGGTACCTATATCAAGTTGCCGAGGTGGCCCCACTCCCTCATTGAGCAGAGGCTGCGAATCGGTGATGGACCCGATATCACCCAAGCCGTCGACAGCGCTCTTCGCTTATTTGTCCGCGAGTGGCGCAGCTCCAACGCGGATGCGCCGTTGGTCAACGGGGTCATCGTGCGGCCTGAGTCGGTCGAGCTGGCGATCGACAGCGTCGAGGCCGTCTCCGATTTTGGTGGTCTCTTCACTGTCGATCAGACAGGACGTTCAGTACAGGTGGACCGGAGGGAATTGTCGCCGTCCAGAGTTCCCAGGAAGGGAATGATGGCCGGCAACCCTCCTGCGCCACTCTTGGTGACAGCGGGTCGCGGATCAGACGGTCTTGTGCTTGTCAATCTGGAATCGCTGGGCACGCTGCTCGTCACCGGCGACCCAACGGGGTGCGAAGGGGTAGTGCGCGCATTGGCCTTGGAGTTGACCACCTCGTTCTGGGCTGGTCGCTTCGACCTCATCCTGGTTGGATTCGGAGCCGAGTTCGAGCGGTTCGACAGGGTCGAGGCGGAAGACGATGTTCGTAGTGTTCTGAATGCCATCTGCCATCGTCGGATCCGAGCTGATGAGCTCCTTCAAACCACCGGCAATCCGTCGTTCGCAAGCGCTCGGATTACCGACCAATCGGGCAAATGGGACCCGCTGGTGGTCATCTGTGGCCCGACGGTGTCGCACGATGAAGTAGGAGAACTTCTCGAGTTCACTCCCGATCCCCGTCTGGGTATTGCCATCGTCGCCATCGGAGAGAGCTCAGGGGCGTCGCGGGTGCTGAGCATGTCGGGACCCGAGCAGGCATCCTCGCTCGAAATCCTCGGTTCGATCGTGTCTCCCCAGCAGGTGGAGGCCGATGAACTATCGGCGATAACCGAGCTGATCGGTACGGCAAGGTCTCGTGAATCGACCCTCCTGTCAGAGGAGCCCTATGTAAATCTGCCTATAAGGATGCCGACTCCAGCGGCGGGCGAGAGCGCCGAGTCAACCGAGCCGACTGGAATAGGCCCCGATGGCCGAAGGACGTGTGGCTCCCGGATCGCACGAGGCTGCCGATTTCTGAGCACGGATACGATCATGAGGTCGAAGTTGCAGTGCTGGGGCCAGTCGACATTCGCGGCGCAGCACGGGATTTCACCAGGGCATGGGCCAAGGAGCTCGTGGTCTATCTCGCAATGCACCCCAATGGCGTCACCAATGAGGCGTGGGCAACCGCACTGTGGCCTGACCGACTTATGGCCCCCTCAAGTCTTCACTCCACGGCTTCAGTGGCCCGACGGTCGCTCGGGCAGGCGAGGAGTGGTGTCGACCACCTGCCCCATTCGCATGGACGTCTGACCCTTGCCGACACGGTTGGCACCGATTGGGATCGTTTCGTTGTTCTCGCCGATTCGGACGACCCCCGCTCTGTGGCGATTGTCATTGGAGATGGTCCGAGGAAGACCGTTCGAGGGTCTACGGTCGTCTGACTGGCCGATTCTCGAGGGGATCGGACCGGCCATCGAATCAGCTGTGGTCGATCTGAGTGGTCGTCTGGCCGGCGCCTGTCTCTCGCGAGGAGATCCGCGAGGTGCGGAGTGGGCGGCCCGCAAGGGTCTTCTCGTCAGCCCCTATGACGAACGTCTCTATCGGATGTTGATGCGCGCCGCTGACCTTGGGGGAAATCCGGCAGGCGTCGAGGCCGTGATGTGCGAACTGATGAAATTGGTGGGGGACGACATCGAACCGTTGGATTCGGTTCACCCGAGCACGATGGAGCTCTACCGGTCGCTCACACGCCGGAGATCTGTTGCCGGGCGGCAGCGAATCATCCGGGAAAGTCGGCAAAGGGACGGCCACGACTACTCGACCCGGCGGCTACAGAACCAACTCCGCCATGGTCCGCAGTGTCGCCGGGTTGCCTGCCACCAACAAGGTGGTGGCGATGGACTCGCGCCATCCTTCGAGGTCGTCCCTGATCTTCTCCTTCGGGCCGATCAGTGCGGTGTCCTCGATCAGGGCGGTGGGCACGGCGGCAGCGGCCTCGTCCTTGCGTCCTGCCAGATAGAGCTCTTGGATCTTGCTCGGCTTCCGCCTCGTATCCCATGCGGGCGAAGACATCGAAATGGAAATTCATCGATTTGGCCCCCATGCCCCCGATGTAGAGCGCGATGAATGGTCGATAGTTGTCCGCCGCCCGCTCGATGTCGTCGTCGATGAGCGTCGGGGCGAAGGCGATGACTTCGAAGTCGTCGGCACCGTGTCGCGCTCCCGGGCCGGCTGAACCCCTCGGCCAGGGCGGGTTCGAACGCCTTCACCGCGTTGGGCGAGAAGAAGATCGGGAACCAACCGTCGGCGATTTCGGCGGCCAGGGCCACGTTCTTCGGTCCCTCGGCCCCCAAGATGATCGGGATCTCCTTGCGCAGGGGATGCACGATGGCCTTGAGCGGTTTGCCCAGTCCGGTCCCACCGGGATAGGGGAGTGGATAGTGGGGACCATCGCTGGTGACCGGAGCTTCACGGGCAATGACCTGACGCACGATGTCGATGTACTCCGCAGTCCGAGCCAAGGGCTTCTCGAACGACTGTCCATACCAACCCTCGACAACCTGCGGCCCGGAAACACCGAGGCCGAGCACCAGTCGGCCATTGGACAGGTGATCGAGGGTGAGCGCCGCCATGGCCATGGCGGTCGGGCGTACGGGCGGAGAGCTGGCAGAGGGCAGTACCGAGGCGGACTTTCGTGGTTTGAGATCCCCACCAGCTGAGCGGGGTGAGGGCGTCTGAGCCGTACGCCTCAGCCGTCCAGATCGAATCGAAACCGAGGTCGCTCAGCCTCGGCCACCTGTTCGGCGGCATTGATCGGGGGGCCCGATCCCCAGTAGCCGAGTTGCAATCCGAGCTTCATGTCCCTCATCGGTCCTCCCTTGGAGCGTGCCCAAGCGACCTTAGCGTCGGACGCGAGGCGAGCCGGGGCTGGCCAGGCTGATCAGGCCATGGCGTGGATGAAGTGTTCCGCGAACTGCTCGCATGCAGCCGCTCTGGCGACCTGGATCGACTCGGGAGTGTCCCCGTCCTTGGCCTGGACGGACATCCAGGGTGCACACAGGATGTCGGTGACACCGGCGTCCTCCAGGCGACGATACAGGTCGAGGTCGGGGAGGGCCTTGACCGCCAGGTACACGGAAAACGACTCGTGTTCCCTGCCGGCCTTCTTGAGGGCATCCGTGATCGTGGCCGCCTGATTCAGCGCCTCATCGGGCAGGGCCGCTCCCGTATTGACCCAGCCATCGCAAAGAGTTGTGGCTCGGACCAGGGCCGGTTCGGAGTGACCGCCACCGATGATCGGCACCGGCAAGGAAGGCGATCGGGTTCATCTGGCAGGCCGGGACGTCGTAATAGGGGCCGTGGTATTCCACCCAACCGCCCTTCCACAGGGCGCGGAGTGCGGGGATCATGTCGTTGAGACGCTTGCCGCGGGTGCGAAAGTCCTGGCCGGTCTGGATGTACTCCTCTTCGCACCACCCCACGCCCACGCCCAACCGGACCCGGTTCCCCGACAGCACCGCGGCAGTGCCCACCGTCTTGGCCACCGTGATCAGATCTCGCACCGGTGCGATGTAGACACCAGTGGTGAAGGTCAGTCTGGTGGTGATCGACGAAAGGGCGGAGATCAGGCACATCGGATCCGGCCACTCGGTCTCCTTCTCCCAAAAGGGAGCGCCGTCCGGTGCCGTCGAATAGGTGTAGCGCGAACTGAGGTCGCGGGGGTTGAAGAGGTGATCCGAGAAGTAGATCCCCTCGTAGCCGATGTCGTCGCATGCGGTGGAGAGATTCAGGATCTCGTCGACTGGCAGGAAGGTGACCGCAAGGTGGAAACGCATGGGGCGTCGACTTTCTGATCGGAAGCGGCGTTGCTCGGTTGTCGTGGTGGCTCAGCGACCAAACGGGGCTGAGGGGGTTGTGCCAGCCTTTGCTGCTCGGCAGAAAACGCGGCGGGCCAGCCCTGTCGTTTCTAGAACGTGTATCAGTTATCATAGGGCAGCGGCACATCGGCCATGCGATGCGTGGGCTCCCGGGGGCCCGAATCCCCGAACGTCCGTGGGCGAATCGACCGCTGCCACCGAGACTGGCGCGGTTCCGACCGCGGCAAGAGTGTCGCAGAGTGAGAATGGAGGGATCACACGTCATGCACCTCGAGGAGACTCCTGAGGAGTTGGCCCTGCGGGCAGAGTTGCGCGCCTATTTCGCGGAGTTGCTGACCGATGATGTGCGACGTGCCCTCGACAGCGAGGGCGAAGCCGGAGAAATCTCCCGTTCCCTGGTCCGACGAATGGGTAAGGACGGCTGGCTGGGGATCGGCTGGCCCGTAGAGTACGGCGGCCAGGGTCGCCCGACCTCGGAACAATTCATTTTCTTCACCGAGGTCCAGCGGGCCAGAGCGCCGTTTCCCTTCGTCACCCTCAACACGGTGGGTCCGATGATCATGAGGCACGGAACCGAGGAGCAGAAGAGCTTCTTCCTTTCCGGAATCCTGGCCGGCGAGATCCACTTCGCCATCGGCTACACCGAGCCCGAAGCGGGCACCGACCTGGCGTCGCTGCGCACCCGCGCCGTGCTGGACGGCGACGAATGGACGATCAACGGGAACAAGATCTTCACCAGTGGAGCCGATCAAGCCGATTACATCTGGCTGGCGACACGTACCGATCCCGACGCACCCAAGCACAAGGGGATCTCGATCTTTTTGGTGCCGACGACGTCAAACGGGTTCTCGTCCACCCCGTTGGTCACGGTCGGCGGCGTGGCCACCACCGCCACGTACTACGACAACGTACGGGTGCCCGATCCGCACTGGTCGGAGAGGTCAACCAGGGATGGCGACTGATCACCGGGACAGCTCAACCACGAGCGGGTGGGCCTCGCCGCAGTCGGCGCTCTCGCACAGCGATTGTGGATCGAAACGGCAAGGTGGGCGATCGATCACAAGATCGCCGACGTCGGATGGGTGCAGGCTGACCTGGCTCGCACCTACGCACTGCTCCAGGCTCAGAAGCTGCTCAACTGGCGCATGACCGCGGCGGTGGCGGACGACACCCTGGGGCCGGCCGATTCCTCCGCGGTCAAGGTGTTCGGGACCGAATCGACCGTGGAGATCTACCGCCGACTGCTCGGGGTGGTCGGCGCGGCCGGGTACATCAGCCCGGGTTCTCCGGGAGCGGCCCTCCATGGCGAACTGGAGCGCGCCGGACGGCAGGCGCAGATCAACACTTTCGGTGGCGGCGTGAACGAGGTTCAGCGTGAGATCCTGGCCACGGCCGGGCTGGGGATGAAGCGGTCGGCCCGGTGAGCCCCCAAAGGACCGCAGCACCGAAAGAGTCGCTCGACGATCAGCTCCAGTCCTTCGTCGGGCTTGCGCCGGGCCCCAGCACCCGGGGCCCCAGCGAGGTCAATCTCCCCATGATCACCCACTGGGTCGAAGCGATGGGCGACCACAATCCGGTCTACGCCGACGAAGCCGCGGCGCGAGCGGCCGGGTTCGAGGGCATCATCGCCCCACCGACCATGCTGCAGGCCTGGACCATGCGTGGCCTGCGGGCGTCGCAACTGAGCGATGAGGAACGTGCCCGGGGAGAAGTGGACGGCGCCACCAACCACGACCGGTTGATGACCATCCTCAACAATGCGGGATTCACCTCGGTGGTGGCCACCAACTGCGAACAGCATTACGTGCGGCCTCTGGTGCTCGGAGACCATATCGAGGTCAGCTCGGTGATCGACTCGGTGTCATCCGAGAAGAAGACCGGGCTCGGGGACGGTCACTTCATCACCACCCGCCTGGAGTTCACCGATCAGAACGGGGACCCGGTCGCGACCATGCTGTTCCGCATCCTCAAGTTCAAGCCGCAGCCGAAGGCCGACGAAGCACAGAGTACCGAGCAGCAGCAGGCACGTCCGAAGCGCCCCCGGCCCGCCCTCACCCAGGACAATCGATTCTTCTTCGACGGGGCAAAAGATCACCGACTCCTCATCCAGCGATGCACCAACTGCGGCGCCCTGCGGCACCCCCCTCGCCCATCGTGTGCTCAGTGCCGTTCGTTCGAGTGGGACACGGTGGCCGCATCGGGACGGGGCACTGTCTACAGCTTCGTGGTCAATCACTACCCCCAGGTGCCGGCGTTCGACTATCCGCTGATCGTGGCCCTTGTCGAACTCGAGGAGGGCACCCGCCTGGTGGCCAATGTCCGCGACATTTCGCCCGAGAGCCATGTCCATCGGGATGCCGGTGATCGCAGGATTCGAGACATTCGACGACGAGCTGACGTTGCCGGTCTTCGCGTCCGGCGCCGGCGGCCGGGACTCGACCGAGCAGAGCGGGGGAGACCTGATGGACTTCACGTTCGACGAGGAGCAACAGGCGATCATCGAAACCGCCCAAGGGGATATTCGGGGCCTGGTGACGCCCGAACGGGTGGAGAGACGTCGAAGCCAGCGAGGACCGTATCGACCGCGAGCTGTGGGCGGAGATGGCCCGGGCCGACCTGCTCGGTCTCTCGGTTCCCGAGGCGCACGGGGGCGGTGGTTACGGCATGGTCGAGGTCGCCCTGGTGCTCGAGGCGCAGGGAAAGTCGGTCGCCCCGGTGCCGTTGTGGGCCACCGAGGTGCTGGGAGCCATGCCCATCGCCGAGTTCGGATCGAACCCGCTGCAGAGAGCGGATTCTCCCCGGGGTGGCGTCGGGCGACACCGTGCTCACGGCCGCCCTGACCGACGTGGCCGGGGACATCGCAACAGGAGGAGGTGGTCGACCGTCGATAGAGGCGACATCCGTTGACGGAGGCGCCTCGCTCTCCGGCAGCTGCTTTTGCCGTGCCCTACGCCCAGGTGGCTGATCGGGTCCTGGTCCCGGTGTCCCTCGACGGTGGGGTCGTGGTTGCCTCGGTGGATCCGAAGTGCCAAGGGCGTCGAGATCGAGCGGGCTTTCACCACCAACCGTGAGATCCACCCGCACCTCCACCTCGACGGGGTGAAGGTGTCGTTTGACGATCTACTGGCGGACGGTGATCCGACGCGGGGACGCAGAAGTGGTGACGGCGATGCTCAACAGGGCGTGGACCGGGCTGTGTGCGCTCCAGGTAGGGGTGACCGAGGCCGCCGTCTCCCAGACCGCCGCCTACCTCAACACCCGGGAACAGTTCGGTCGGCCGCTCTCCACATTTCAGGGGACCATGCTCCGGGCCGCCGACGCGGCCATCGACACCGAGTCGATCCGAGTCACCATGTGGCAGGCTGCGTGGCGACTCGACCACAAGCTGGATGCTGAACTGGCAGGTGAGCGTCGCCTCGTGGTTCGCCGCCGAAGCCGGTCAGCGCGCCGTGTTCGCCACCCAGCATCTGCACGGCGGAATGGGTGCCGACATCTCCTATCCGATCCACCGCTACTTCCTGTGGGGGAAGCAGATCGAGTTGCTGCTCGGACCCCCGAGCAGCCAGCTGGCCCGATTGGGTGAGCAGCTGGTCGACGACCTGCTGGCCGGCCGGGAGGTGCTCGCATGAGCCCGAACTCCAAGTCCCTGCCATGCCGGGACCGGGTCAACCCTGCTCTTCGACGAGGTGTCCGTAGGCGACGCTCTGCCCCAGCTGGTGATTCCCCTGACCCGTACCCTGATCGTGTCCACCGCCATCGCCTCACGCGATTACCAGGATGTCCACCACGACCACCGAGCTGGCCGAGGCCCGCGGCTCCAAGGACATATTCATGAACATCCTGTCGACCAACGGCATCGTCGGGCGGTATGTGACCGATTGGTCGGGACCCGGTGCCGTGCTCACCGATGTCAACATCCGACTGGGCGCCCCCAACTACCCCGGATGACACCATGACCCTCTCCGGATCGGTGACCGCCAAGGACGAGACGGTAGGCAGCGACGGCAGGGGTGCCGTCGAGGTGACCCTGACGCGGAGCCAATGGTCTGGGTGACCATGTGACCGGCACCGTGCGTCTTCTGCTTCCCTCACCGAGGGACCGACGTCGGATTCGCAGACCAACGGTTCGGCCCGATGAGCGGAACCGCCCATTCCTTTGCCGGCAATACCGCCATCGTGGGCATCGGGGCTACCGAATTCTCCAAGGAGTCCGGTCGCAGCGAGTTGCGCCTGGCTGTCGAGTCGGTGGATCTGGCGCTGCGTGACGCGGGAATCGAGCCATCCGAGGTGGATGGTCTGGTCACCTTCAGCTCGGACAACAATCCGGAGATCGAGATCGCCCGCAGCCTGGGGATGGGAGAGCTGTCATTCTTCAGCCGGATTCACTACGGCGGAGGCGCCGGTTGCGCCACCATCCAGCAGGCAGCGATGGCGGTCCATTCGGGAGTGGCGGACGTCGTGGTCTGCTACCGGGCGTTCAACGAGCGATCGGGCCGTCGATTCGGAGCCGGCGTGCAGGACCGTGCGCCGATTCCGAATGCCGAGACGGCCAGCTTCGCCTGGTACGCGCCGGTCGGGCTGCTCACACCGGCGCAGTGGGTGGCGATGGCAGCTCAGCGCTACCTGCATGTCACCGGTGCCACTTCCGAGGATCTGGGTCGGGTGGCAGTGGCTGATCGAAGGCACGCGGCGACCAATCCGAAGGCGTGGTTCTATCAGAAGCCGATCACCCTCGAGGAGCACCAGGCCTCGCGATGGATCGTCGAGCCGCTCCATCTCCTCGACTGTTGCCAGGAGACCGACGGGGGCCAGGCATTGGTGGTCACCTCACTGGAAAGGGCGCGAGACCTCCCCGGTACCCCGGTGGTCGTCGAGGCGGCAGCGCAGGGGGCGGGACCGGGACAGGAGATGATGACCTCGTACTACTACGACGACCTCTGTGGACTGGGTGAGATGGCGGTGGTGGCTCGGCAGCTGTGGCAGACCTCGGGTCTGTCGCCGGCTGACATCCAGACCGCAGTGCTCTACGACCACTTCACCCCCTACGTCCTCTACCAGCTCGAGGAGCTCGGGTTCTGTGGAAAAGGTGAAGCCAAGGACTTCGTCGCTGACGGAAATATCGAGCTCGGTGGGGGACTTCCGGTCAACACCCACGGCGGACAGCTGGGCGAGGCCTACCTGCACGGGATGAACGGCATCGCCGAAGGCGTGCGCCAGGTCCGGGGCAACTCGGTCAACCAGGTGCCCGAGGTCAGCCACGTGCTGGTCACCGCGGGCACCGGTGTGCCGACCAGTGGGCTGATCCTGGGCGTCGACGGCTGAGTCGGCCGCCGATTCAGCGCTCGGCGACCAACCGATCGAGCGCCTCGGCGTCGTCGCGGACGCAACAGTCGGTACGGGGCATCCCGCTCGGGTCGCCACCACACCGGTTCCGAGCAGCGCCACCCCTCGGCCCGGAGGACCCGCTTGAGCACCTTGGTGGTGGCGGTGACCGGCAGCTGGTCGTTGATCCGGACGTACTTCGGTGCCCACTTGGTTCCCATGTCCGGATCGCCGGCCAGGAACTCGGCGAATTGCCCGGGGTCGAACGATCCGGTCCATCGTGGAGCAGCAGGGTGGCCATCACCTGGTCACCGACCGCCACGTCGGGCACCGCATAGACCGATGCCAGTACCACGTCGGGGTGGCGCTGGAGCAGCTCTTCGACCGGGGCGGCGGCGAAGTTCTCCCCGTCCACCCGCAGCCAGTCGTAGTCGCGGCCCGCGAAGTAGAAGAAGTCGTTCTCGTCGCGGTAGGCCAGGTCGCCGGTCCAGTACCAGCCGTTGCGCACCCTGGACGCCTCTGCCTCGGCGTTCTGCCAGTAGCCCTCGAACCCGGCGCCACCGGTCTGGCTGACCATCTCGCCGATGGCCTGACTCGGCATTGAGCAGGCGGCCCTCGTCGCTGAAGACGGCCCGCGGGCATTCCTCGCCGGTTTCGGGATCGATGATCAGGGTTCCGGGCAGCGCCCGACCCAACGCCCCCCGGGGGGTGTCCGGTGTTCGCTGAACCGTCGCACCCCCCTCGGTGGAGCCGTAGGCGTCTTGTACGGTGCATCCGAACCGTGTGGCGAACCGCTGCACATCGGCTGGAGCGGCCTCGTTGCCGAATACCCGGCGCAGTGGGTTGTCGGCGTCGTCGGGGAGTTCCGGTGTGTCCAGAATGTAGGAGAGCGGCTTGCCCACGTAGTTGAAGTAGGTGGCGCCGTAGCGACGGACGTCGGTCAGGAACCGGGAGGCGCTGAACCGTTCGCGCAGGGCCACCGTGGCGCCGGCGGACAGGGCCGGTGCCCAGCCGGCCATCAACGCGTTGGAGTGGAAGAGCGGCATGGACACGTAGCAGACGTCTTCTGGGGTCAGCTCGAACATTTGTGCCACGGCCGACCCGATGCGGGCCATGCGTCCCTGCGAGCACAGGCACGCCTTGGGGGCCCCCGAGGTGCCCGAGGTGAACAACAGGTACCCGAGGGTCTCCTCGGTGATCCCGGTCTCGTTCGGGTCGGGAAGCGGTGCCCCGGACATCGCCGCCGAGCAGCGCTCCATAGGCGGTGGGTGGACCCCGGGCGAAGGTCGCCGGAGGGATCGTCGACCACCAGGATGCGGTCTTCGGGCAGCGCCGGACCGAGGTCGTGTCCCTCGAGCAGGCCGCGGTAGTCGGAATTGGTTACCAGCAACTGGCACTGGGTGTGGGAGAGGTCGCGGGCCAGCTCGTCCCCCCGGTGGGTGGGATTCCCACCGACCAGGACCGCCCCGGCCAGCGCCGCTCCCCCCATCCAGAAGACGAACTCGGGCACGTTGTCGAGCAGGAGGGCGACGTGGAAGGGACCCGGACGGCGCAGCGAGGCCATGGCGGCGGCCCGTCTGCGCCTGGGCCGCGGTCACCTGGCGGTGGGTCCAGGTACGGGCGGCAAAGGCCATCCCGACCCGTCCGTCGTCGGCCCGTCGCCGGATCAGCTCGTCGATGGTCGGCATCGGTTCGGTCTGGTTCCCCCTGGTCCTGCGGCCGGCGGAGGCCGGCGGTGGGTGCGTTCGGCGACGGTTCAGGCACAAATCTGGAACACGTTGCAATTTATCAAATCGCCGTGTTACCGTGAGGCCGCGCGACATGGGGGCGAGAGGAGCACCATCGCCGATGGAGTTCGGAGTCTTTCTCAACGGCTACCTTCCCGGCCAGGCCGCTCGCGACCCGGCGTGCGAGCACGAGATGCTCATGCGGGAAATCGGCTACGTCATCGAAGCGGACAAGTACAACTGGAAGTATGCCTGGCTGGGTGAACATCACTCGCTGACCGAGTACAGCCACATGTCGGCCCCCGAAGTGGTCATGGGGTACCTGGCCCACGCCACCGATCGGATCCACGTCGGAACCGGCATCATGAACATCTCGCCGCGGGTGAACCACCCGGTCCGCTGCGCAGAGCGGGTGACCATGCTCGACCACGTGTTCGAGGGTCGCTTCGAGTGGGGGACCGGGCGTGGCGCCGGCAGCCATGAGATCGCTGCCTTCAACATCCTCGACAAGAACTCGACCAAGGCCGAGTGGAACGAGGTCATCCGCCAGATTCCCCGCATGTGGGAAGAGACGGATTACATCTACGAGGGCGAGAGCTTCACCGTGCCGTATCCGCACAATATTCTGCCGAAGCCATTCCAGGGCAAGGGCCATCCCCCCATCTGGGTGGGGTGCGGAAATCCGGGCACGTTCACCCAGGCGGGTGAGCTGGGGATCGGGGCCATCGCTTTCAACTTCGAGCCCATCTACAACCTCAAGGGTCGAATCGACGCGTACAAGGAAGGCATCGCCAACTGCACGGAGCCGCTCGGTCAGTTCATGAATGACAACGTGATGATGACCAACGCGGTCATCTGTCTCAGCGATCGCAAGAAGGCCCGTCAGGTCGCGCTGCGACGGGGTCGGGGTTACCTCTATTCGCTGGTGTGCAACTACCACGACACCATCCCTCATCAAGACGGTGTGCCGGTCTGGCCCGAGAGGCCCCACACCATCACCGACGAGAGCATGCTCGACTACCTCATCGAAGGAGGGTGGTTGCTGTGTGGTGAGCCGGATGAGGTGGCCGAGCAGGTGACCAAGTACCAAACGGTCGGTTGTGACCAGCTGGTCTTTGGACTCCCTTCCGACTCCTTCATGGAGGACGAGGTCCACGAGATGCTCGAGGTGTTCGGGTCGAAGGTCATTCCCCAGTTCGATCCCGATCCGATCCACTCCACGACCCGCTACCGTCAGACTGCCAAGCGGAAGTACGCGGACTTCAACTTCCCGGTTCCCGACATCACTGTCGAGGAGCTGCCCACCAACGCCATGATCCAGCTGGATGGCACCCGGGTGATGTAGCCGAGGGGAAGGCCACCACGGCCTACCCCGGTCGCAATGTGGGCCAGCAGTCGAGTAGCGCTTCGACCGTGGTGACGGTGGCGATGAGCGGGAACGTGTTGGTCAGTACCGCATCGGCATACCCCTCGGGGACCCCGGCCACCGCGTCACGGGGTACCACCACTCGGTAGCCGAGGTTGACCGCCTCGATGGCCAGTCCGAGCAGGCCCAGATTGACCGACACCCCGGTGGCCACCACGGTTCGAACCCCGAGACTGCGGAGCCAGGTGTCCAGCGACGTGCCGGTGAAGGGCGAGACGCCGTGGAGCCGGGAGGAGACCATGTCCCCGGGCTCGGGACCCAACCCTTCGACCAATTCGGTGGCCGGGGTACCCGCCAGGAGATGATCGGGATTGCGGAGCGCGGCGGCGACCAATTGGCAGTTCACGGTCGAGCCGGCCCGGTCGGCCCGGAATTCGGCGGTGCAGTGGACAACCGGCACTCCGAGCAAGCGAGCGGCAGTCAACAGTCGAGCGGTGTTGGGCACCACGCCGGCCCGGGCGGCTGCCTCGGCAAGCTGTGGAAACGAGCTGAGGTCGCCGATCACGCCGCGTTGGATCTCCATGGTCAGGACCGCGCAGTCCTCCGGTGCAGCCAGGTCGCTCAGCTCAACGGGCATGACTCTGACTCGGTGCCGTTCAGTGCTGCTCGGTGCCGTTCAGCGCAGGCTCGGTGCCCTGCTGAGGTCCGCAGGCCACCGCTGTCGGTCTCGGCGGGCACCTCGGCCACGATCTCCGCGGCCCAGCGGTAGTCGGGCTTGCCGCTGGGTGAGCGCACGATGGTTCTCCACCACGTGTAGCTGGCGTGGCACCTTGTAGCCGGCGATGGCGTCGCGGCAGTGAGCCTGGATGTCCTCGAGCGTCGGGTGTTTGTCCAACCGGGGCTGGATGATCGCTGCCACCCGCTGTCCCCATCGTTCATCGGGGGCGCCGACCACGATGGCGTCGAACACGTCGGGATGGGACCGCACCGCCGATTCGACCTCTTCGGGGAAGATCTTCTCGCCGCCGGAGTTGATCGACACCGATCCGCGACCCAACAGGGTGATCGAGCCGTCCTCCTCCACCGTGGCGAAATCACCGGGCATCACGTACCTGGTTCCGTCGATGGTGATGAACACCTCGGCGGTCTTGACGGGATCGTTGTAGTAGCCGAGGGGGATGTCACCGAAGCGGGCGATCTTGCCGATCACCCCTGAGCCGGGCACGACCGGCTTCAAATCCTCGTCGAAGACCACGGTGTTCCCCAGCACGGAAACCGTCGGCCCGCTCTTCATGGCAGTGCCACCTTTGCCCATGGTGACCATGCCGTTGTTGCCGGACTCGGAGGACCCGACCGCGTCGACGATCACCAGGTCGGGAAGGTGCCGGAAGAACTCGTCCTTGACCGGCGCCGAGAACAGCGCCGCCGAGGAGGTGACCGCCATCAGCGAGGAGAGATCGTAGGAGACACCGGGGTCGTCGAGCGCCTCGATCAGCGGCTTGCCCATGGCGTCGCCGGTGATCATCACCGAGTTGGCCTTCTCGCTCTCGACCAGGCGCCACACGGTGTGAGGATCGAACTTGGGTACCAGGATGGTCTTGTTGCCCACGAAGCTCTGCCCCATCACCGACCACTGGGTGGCCCCGTGCATCAGGGGAGCGATGGGCAGGAGGGTTACCTGCCCTGCCATGCCCTTTTCCACCATCTCCTCGGGGCGTAGGATCCGGGTGTTGGTGTGGGGGTCGACACCACCGCCCAAGGCGTAGAAGACGTCCTCGTGTCGCCACACCACCCCTTTGGGCATGCCGGTGGTCCCGCCGGTGTAGAGGACGTAGTGGTCGTCGTTGGAGCGCGCTGCGAAATCGCGCTCGGGACTGCCTGAGCGCACTGCCTCCTCGAAGGGAACGGTGCCTTCGGAAAGGGGTTGGCCGGAGCCGTCCTCGATTCCGATCACCAGGCGCAGATCGGGCAGCTCGGGGAGCAGCTCGGTGACCCGGGGCCCGAACTCGGCCTGGTGCACCAGCGCGACCAGGTCGGCATTGGTGAACAGGTATCGGAGCTCGTCTTTGACGTAGCGGTAGTTGATGTTGATCCACACCGCCCGCAACTTGAAGACGGCCCAGGCGGTCTCGACCCACTCGACGCTGTTGAGGGAGTAGATGCCCACGTGGTCGCCCGGGCCGACCCCTTGGTCGGCCAGGAAGTGGGCCAGCCGGTTGGCCCGCTCCTCCATCTGGGCATAGCTGCGGCGGTCGCCCCCGACCACCAGGTACTCCCGGTCGCCGAAGGCGTCAACGGCCGCCTCGAACAGATCAGCGAGGTTGAACGTCATCGGGGAGCCAGTAGAACACGTTTCGATTCGCGCGGCAAACTCCATGGACAACGCGCCGGAACCCCCGCGGGCCGGTCGCTCCTGGCCAAAGGATTGGGCTCACGTTCCGGTCCGAACTCGCCGATGTAGTCGAGGTGTTTCGCCGGTCGTCCCGAGGCGGAACCGGAAACGCCGACGTTCGCAACCAATAGGAAGGACAAATGTGAGTGAGCCATCGCCCGGCCCAGGATGGTGGTTGGCGAGTGACGGCAAATGGTATGCCCCGGAGTTTCATCCTTCTCGTTATGCCCAATCGGACGAACCTGGGTTGCCGACGCTGACCGGCTTTGACCCTGCGCCGCAGGAGCGCGGCCAGACCGCGAGAGCGACAGCGTCCACCTCCGGAGCATTGAACGCCGGGACAGCCGCGACCAGGCGATGGAGTCGCCCCGTGGTGGTCGTACCTCTCATTGCCCTTGTGCTGGCTGCCGTGGTGGTTGTGGCTGTCACGGCCCGCAGTTCACACGCACCGGAAGCATCGGCAGCGTCCACCACGTCCACCCCGTCCGCATCTGCTGCCATCATTGTGAACCCTTGCCAGCTCCTGCCACTCGCCGACGTCCAGATGGCGATCGGGACCGCAACTGAACAGGAGGGAGCGAGCGCCAAACTGTGTGCGTACCGGAGCGGCCAGAGCATCCTGACCGTCGAGCTGTTTCCGGGGCTCGACGAAAGATACTATGCAGCACAGACCCAAGGATTCACGCCTATTCCGGGTATCGGCGATGCTGCTGCCTACCACGTGGACGGCACTGGCACCGGGTACGTCGAACTCCTACACGGCTCAGACTTGGTCAATCTCAAAGTACGACTCACCAACGCTGCAGGAGTAACGACGCCTGCCTCGGCCGCGACGCTCGAGGCGCTGGCACGCGCCGTCAACAGCTCCTTGTAGAGGGATCCGTCGGTGTCGGTCCGCTTGCCGACGAACCTCAGTCGACCATGTCGCGGGCGGTCAGCGTGGCCGGGAGCGACGTCGCCGGTGCTTTCGGCGGCCGGCCGTCGAGTTTCTCGGACGACGCTCTTTGTGCCGCCCGCACCGTGCGGGCCAGGCCGGCCCCGTCGAGCCCGAGTTGGGCGAGGATGCGATCGGGCTTGCCCTGGGCGACGTAGGCGCGGGGCGCCCCGACCGAGATGACCGGTGGCGCCAGCTCCACCCGACGCCGCCTTGCGCAGGGCGTCGGCGATGAACATTCCCGCCCCGCCGTGCCGGACGCCGTCCTCGGCGGTGACCACCAGGCGGTGATCGGCGGCGTCGGCCAGCATGGCCGGATCGGGATCGGAGACCACCCGGACGTCCCACACGGTGGCGTCGATCCCCTCGGTCTCGAGCTCCCGGGCCGCCGACTCCGCCGCCGTCGAGCATCTTCCCCACCGCCAGTATGCAGACCGAACCGTCACCGGACCGGGTGCGACGAGCGTCCATGCCCGAGCCCGACCGCATCCGGTCGGCACCCACGGCGCCGGGGTCTTGGGGAAGCGGATGATCGAGGGGCCGTCGAGGGTGAGGGCCTGGGCCAGCATGACCTCGACCTCGGGCGCCGACGAAGGGGCGAAGACGCGTCATGCCCGGTATGGACAGGGCGAGCACCATGTCCAACAGGCCGTGATGACTGGGGCCGTCGTCGCCGGTGATGCCGGCGCGGTCGAGGACGATCACCACCGGCAGGCCGTGAAGTCCGACGTCGAGGTTGGCCTGGTCGAAGGCGCGGCAGAAGAAGGTCGAATAGACCGCCACCACCGGCCGCATGCCGGCCATGGCCATCCCGGCCGCGGCGGTGACCGCGTGCTGCTCGGCGATGCCCACGTCGACGAATCGCTCGGGGAACCGGGCCTGGAAGGGCAGCAGACCGGTAGGACCGGGCATGGCCGCGGTGATGGCCACGATCCGGGAGTCCTCCTCGGCCTGGCGTAGCAGCGACCGGGTGAAGGCGTCGGTGAAGGTGGTCACCGGCAGCACTGTCGCCTCGCCGGCGGCTCGCGGCGCCTCCCCGTATCCGACGGGTCAACCGTCCCGCCGCTGCACTGACCCGGACGATTCCATCAGCGTCGACCCGGTCACCGTCGCCGGCTTGACCTTGAAGTCGTGGAGCCGCTGGATCTCGTCCTCTTCGGCCGGAGCATAGCCGCGCCCCTTCTGGGTCAGCACGTGGACCACGATGGGGCCGGGCCACTCGGTGGCGTTGCCCAGCGCCAGCTCGACACCGGCGATGTCGTGACCGTCGATGGGACCGGCGTAGCGGATGCCCAGGGCCTCGAAGAAGGTATGGGGAGTGACCACCTCGCGCAGGGCGCTGGTCAGGCCGTGGACACCCGAATAGGCCAGGTCGCCCACGCCGGGGAGCTCGCGGATGAGATGACGAATGCGCTGGCGTGCGTGCACGTACGCCGGATTGAGCCGGAGATGGGTCAGGCTGAGCGACAGGCGCGACACGGTGGGCGCGTAGGAGCGGCCGTTGTCGTTGAGGACGATGAGCACCGGGCGTGCCCGAGTGTCCGAGGTTGTTGAGGGCCTCGTAGGCCATGCCCCCGGTGAGGGCGCCGTCGCCCACCACGGCCACCACCCGCCGGTCGCTGCCCTGGAGCTCGAAGGCGCTGGCCAGACCGTGCGCGTAGCTCAGGATGGTCGAGGCGTGGCTGTTCTCGACCCAGTCGTGTTCGGACTCGGTGCGGTTCGGATAGCCGGAGAGCCCGTCGGCTCTGGCGCAGCTGGGTGAAGGCCGCCCGCCGACCGGTGACCAGCTTGTGCACGTAGGCCTGGTGCCCGGTGTCCCACAGGAGCACGTCCCTCGGAGAGTCGAAGGTCCGGTGGAGGGCCAGGGTCAGCTCGACCACTCCCAGGTTGGAGCCCAGGTGGCCGCCGGTGG
The DNA here is from genome assembly GCA_963734395.1 of uncultured Acidimicrobiaceae bacterium. Taxonomy (GTDB): domain Bacteria; phylum Actinomycetota; class Acidimicrobiia; order Acidimicrobiales; family RAAP-2; genus Bog-756. The sequence goes on from CAVTGY010000002.1 coordinate 892,062, forward strand.
CGGTCACCGCGTCCACGATGAATCCACGAATTTCCGCCGACAGGGTGGTCAGCTCCTCGGGGGTCAGGGACCGGAGGTCGGCGGGGCTGTCGATGTGTTCGAGGATCATGGGTGCCAGGGGTTGCCTTTCGGCTCAGGCTACCAGCGACCGGCGCCCCGGCCCGGCGAAGGTATCCCGATCCCGGCCGGCGGTTGCGGGCAAGATGGGCAGCCGGAGGGAGCATCGTGTCAAGGCTCCAGGCCCTAAGGAGACCAACATGCAAGCTGAAGTCAAAGGCACCACCATGCCGCTGTTGGAGATGGTCCTCGAGTCAGGGGAATCGATCGTGTCCACCCACGGCGAGCTCTCGTGGATGTCGGCCAACGTCCAGATGTCCCAGTCCACGTCGACCGGGGGCCAGAAGGGTCTGATGAGCGGGTTGAAGAGGGCGGTGGGCGGTGGAGGCATCTTCCTCACCAAGTACGAGGCACAGGGCGGCCAGGGAATGGTGGCGTTCGGTGCCAAGCTGCCCGGGTCGGATCTTCCCGGTGACCATCACCGCCGGGCAGGGCTACCTGGTCCATCGGCACGGGTGGGTGTGCGGCACCGACGGGATCGTTCCCACCGTCGGGATGCAGCAGACGTTTCGCGGCGGCATCTACGGCGGCGACGGATTCGTCCTCCAGCGCCTGGAGGGCGAGGGCCAGGCCTGGATCGAGCTCTCCGGGGAGATCGTCTCCTATGAGTTGGCCGCCGGGCAGACCATGCTGGCCCACCCCGGCCACGTCGGGCTGTTCGAGGACCGGGTCAGCTTCACCATCACCCGGGTCCAGGGCATCAAGAACATGTTCTTCGGCGACGACGGCTTCCATCTGGTGTCGCTCACCGGTCCCGGCAATATCTGGTTGCAGAGCATGCCGGTCCCAGTGCTCGCCCAGGCGCTCACTCCCTACCTGGGACGGGACGACCACCCAGCGGCCGATGCCGGCATCGGCGGAGTACTCGGGGGAATGATCGGCAAGAACCTCTGAGCGCCGGGCGTCAGTGACGCCCGGTCTCGATTCACTCAGCGCACGTTGGACAGGAAGGTCGCCCGGTCCACGATCACCCGGATCAGCTTCCCCGCCGCCACCAGACCTGCGCTCTCCGACACCGAGAGGGTGAAGACCAGCCGCCTCCCCTCGATACGATCGAGGGTGGCCTCGGCCCATACCGTGCCACCCACGCCCACCGGAACCAGATGGTCGAACTGGACCCGTTTGGCCACCGAGGTGCAGTTGGGGGGCAACTGACCCTCGATGGCCGCACAGCTCGCCTCCTCGCACAGTGCCACCAGGCGGGGAGTGGCCAGCACCGGCACCGTCCCGGAGCGGAACGCCTCGGCGGTGTCGGCCTCGGTCACCAGCAATTCGATTCGAGCAGAGAGACCGGTGTGTGGCGCCACGCCGGTACGATACGTGACACAGCAGACGTCGGCCACCTCGACGGGCGCTGACGCGAGGAGGCCGCAGTGATCGAATCTCCAGTTCTCGAGCGGGTGTTGTCCCGGGCACTCAGGCACGGCGGCGACTTCGCCGAGGTGTTCGCCGAGGACCGCTCGACGTCGTCGGCCCATGCTCGATGACGGTCGGGTCGAGGAGCTCTCGTCCGGCCGGGAGCGGGGAGCGGGGATCCGGGTGGTGTCCGGGGAGACCACCGGCTTCGCCCACACCGCCGACCTCACCGAGGACGGTCTCCTGCGGGCGGCTGAGGCGGCCTCCGCGGTCGCCCGCGAGCCACAGCACCGGGACCAGCTCGGTCGCCGTTGGGACACTGGGTGCGCCGCCGGCACCGGTCGGGGACGGTCCCTCGTCGGGGCGGTCTGGCTCGAAGGGGGACACCCTCGAGCTCTTGAGGCGAGCCGATGAGGCGTCCCGTGCCTCGGGCGACGCCATATCGCAGGTGCAGGCCGCATGCGGGAGCTCGCGGCGGCAGGTCCTGATCGCCAATTCGGACGGCCTGTTGGCCGAGGACCACCAGGCCCGCACCCGGTTTTCAATCTCCTGTGTGGCGGTGGGGGACACCGGCCTGCAGACAGGGTTCGAATCGGCCGCCCGCACCGTCGGGTTCGAGCTGTTCGATGAAGTGTCGGTGGAGGAGCTGGCCCAGGTGGCGGCGAAAAGGGCGCTGTCCAAGCTTTCTGCCCGACCGGCACCCTCCGGTGAGCTACCGGTGGTGCTGGCCGGCGGGAGCGGAGGCATTCTCTTCCACGAGGCGTGCGGCCACGGGCTCGAGGCCGACCACATCGTGAAGGATGCATCGGTGTACACCGGCATGGTCGGCCAACAGGTGGCCAGCCCGTTGGTCACCCTGGTGGACGATGGCACGGTCAGCACCGAGTGGGGGACATTCGGCGTCGACGACGAGGGTCGACCCGCGCAACGCAACGTGCTCATCGACAACGGCGTGCTCACCGACTATCTGTGGGACTACCTCCGGGCCCGGAAGGAGGGGAGGGTCTCCTCGGGCAATGGCCGTCGCCAGACCTACCAACACCTGCCCATGGTGAGGATGACCAATACCTTCCTGCTGGCTGGTGAGGAAGACGCCGACGAGATCGTGGCCCAGACGCCCCGGGGGGTCTACGTGGCCAAGCTGGGTGGCGGCCAGGTCAACACCACGACCGGTGACTTCGTGTTCGGGACCACCGAGGCGTATCTGATCGAGGGGGGCCGGATCACCGAACCGCTGCGAGACGCCAACCTGATCGGCAACGGCCCCGAGATCCTCAAGCGGATCGACGCGGTGGCCACCGATTTCGGCATGACGCCGGGTACCTGTGGGAAGGACGGCCAGAGCGTCCCGGTGGGATGCGGGCAGGCCACCATGCGCCTGACCGGGGTGACCATCGGGGGTACGGCCGAGTGAGCACCGTCACCGATCCGGCACCGCCCCCGACCGACGGCGGATCGGACGAACTGGTGGATCTGGCCGCCCGGGTGGCCGGATGGGCGAGGACCGGCGAGGACATCGAGGTCTACGTGGCCCGGGGCGACGAGACCGACATCGCGCCTACGACGGGGAAGTGGAGTCGCTGACCTCGGCGACCTCGGCCGGCATCGGCATTCGGGTGGTGGTGGAGCACCGGCTCGGATTCGCCTGGGCCGGTTCGCTCGACCGGTCGGTGCTCGAGGAGACGCTGGCAGAAGCACGTGACAACGCCTCGTTTGCAACTCCCGACGAGCATGTGGCGTTGGCGGTACCGGACGGAGTGGCTGCGGTGCCCGTGGATCTGTGGGATGACCGGCTGCCCTCGGTGCCGACCACCGAGAAGGTGGAACTGGCCCTGGCCCTCGAGGCCCAGGCCCGAACCGCCGATCCACACATCCGCCAGGTGGACCACGCCGACTACGGCGATGTCTCGTTGGAGGTGGCCCTGGTATCGACCACCGGCGATCCGCGCGTCGAGCAGGAAGACATCCGGCTATGTGTCGGTGGGGGTGATCGCCGGCGAGGGAGACGGCAGCCAGACCGGTAGTGGATTCAGCGTCGGCCGAGGCTTCGATACCCTCGACCCCGACGAGGCGGTCGGAGATGCGGTCAAGCGAGCGGTGCGGATGTTGGGAGCCACCAAGGGACGGTCGGGGCGGCAGACGGTGGTGTTCGATCGTCGGGCGGCGTCGACGGTTCTTTCGGTGGTCTCCGCCGCACTGTCGGGGGACGCCGTGGCCAAGGGCCGATCCTTCTTTGCCGGGAGGATGGGCGAGCTGGTTGGGGATCCGGTGCTTACCCTGGTCGATGACCCTACCGATCCGCGTGCCTACGGGGCTGCCGCCCACGATGCCGAGGGTCTGGCCTGCCGGCGCAACGTTCTCATCGATGCCGGGGTCCTGTCCGGATTCCTGTACGACACCGTGTCGGCCTCGAGGTCCGGTGTTGCCTCTACCGGCTCTGCGGTGCGGGGGGGCTTCTCGGGAACGCCGACGCCCGGTTGCCGTGCCCTGGTTTTGGCCCCGGGCGGCGAAGGCTATGACCAGGATGGCGTGCTGGCTGCCGTCGGCGACGGCCTGTTCGTGCAATCGATGACCGGTGTCCATTCGGGGGTCAACCCGATCAGTGGCGACTTCTCGGTGGGAGCCGAGGGCCTGATGATCCGCAACGGGAAGCTTGCCGAGCCAGTTCGCGAGATCACCGTGGCCTCCACCTTGCAGAGGATGCTGCGGTCGCTGGAGGCAGTGGGCGCCGATGTCGAGTGGCTGCCGGGCATCGCCGCCGGCCAGACTCTGGCTATCGGTGACATGCAGATCAGCGGAGTGTGACGGCGCAATCCACCACGTGCCCCCACGACAGTTGGCTCATCGGCGAGATCCGCGTACTAGTGGAGGTTGGCTGTGGCTTTGGTGCAGGCAGCAAGGGCATTGGGTGAGGTGGTGTAGTAGATCGAACCCACCACCGACAGGCTGTAGGGTCCCGCGGTCGGTGCCACCGGCTGGCCACCGGTCCACAAAGGCGCCCCTGTTGGTGCCGCCGTCGCCGTGCCCGCGCCCGGTCGAGCTAGAGCTCGATGTCGAGCTAGCGCTCGAAGCGGATGTCCCTAAGCGAAGTTGATGGTCTGGATGATGAAGAGGCGGGGGAAGCTGTCCAGTCCGACGATGAAGGCGTCCATCTGGTTGTAGTTGCCGGTGACTGACAGTTTGGTTGGCACCGCCACGACGCCCGCCGGCGTTCCGGTTCCTGAAGCGCCAGGTGTACGCCGCGGTGGCCGTCGCGGGCACGAAGCCGTTGAACTGAGTCAGGGTGACACCGGTAACCGCGGCCAACGCATTGAACTGGTTCTCAAATGACGACTCCTCGGCGTCGACGTCGGTGGGCGTCTCCACGCTGGGTATCTGGGTGGCAATCTTCTCCAGGTCGGCACAGCTCTTGGTGAGGCTCTGCTTCTCCGACTTCAGAGCGGCCAGCTTGACGTCCAGGGCGGTCTCCTGTTGCTGGAGCGAAGAATCCTGGCTTTTCAGGCTCGACAGTTTCGAACTTTCGGGCGAGACGAAGACTGCCCACAGGAGCAGTGCAACGATGAGCGCCCCCGCTCCGATCATCAGAGGCATGCGGTATTCGCGGACGGTGTTCATCGCAGGCTCGCATTCTTGGAAAGGCTGGCTTCGGGAGTCACCGAGATCGAGAACGGAAATGAGATGTTGTTGTCCGCTCGCTACCGTGCTGCCCTGGATTGGGTTGGCGAAGTACTTCGATCCGGCTACGGCGTTGATCCACGATTCGGAGATGGAGAGGCTCGGTCCGGGACCGGTGACCCCGAATTGGATGGTTCCGATGGCCGCCGAGGTCGATGTGCTCGGTGTCGTCGTGGCCGCGGTGGTCGCCGAGCCCGCTGTCGTGGCTGCACCGGCTGCACCGGCTGTACCGGCCGGAGCGACGGAGGTACCACTGAGATCTTGGACCTCGGCACCGGCCGGCGTGATCAAGAACAGGTTGCTGAGCACCAGCGGCCAGTCGACGGCAGAGTTGAGCACCGACGCTCGTCGCGCCACGCCTGCCTGATAGGCGGTATTGGCTGCTACCACAAGGTCATACTTGGGTATCTGCTGATTCAGCACGGCGATGTTCGACTGGAGGGCGTCGACGTTGTTCTGTTCGTTGTGAACCTGGTAGAGCTTCCAACCTCCGAACAGCGCCAGGAGCGATGAGTACGCCGACGGCAGCCAGCAGCGTCTTCTCCTGGATCTTCTTCATCCTTGCCCGACGCGCAACCTCCGGCGGGATGAGATTGAACTTCTTCACCGCCTTGTCGGGTTCCGGCATGGCCAGGCCGATCGGCGTGGCCAGAACGGGCCCGACCGTTGCCGCCTGCTCTTCGTTGAGGTCCAACTTGGAAGTATCGAGCCGGGACAGGGGAGAAACGGTCAGAACCGGTAGGCGCACCTGGTCTTCGAGCATGGGAACGAGTCCGTAGAGCTCGGAGCCACCACCGATGACCAACACACGCGACACCGGCAACCGACCGGGCAGTGATGCGAAGTACTGGATCGAGTTCCTGATCTCACCGACCAGTTCGCTCATGCTGGTTTGGGCAGCACGATCAGCTGCCTGATACTGGGCGCCGCCCTCGCCGATCCGTTGCTTGACTCCCTTCAGCGTCGGTAGATCGGCACATCGAGAGCGGCTGATACCGCCGCGGTGGTGGCGTTGCCACCCGATCCTATCGTCCGAACGAACTGTGGACGTCCCTGTTGGTGAACGACCACGACCGTCAGGCCGGCGCCGACGGAAACGATGGCCTCTGGTTGTTCCGAGGCATCCTGTCCGCCGATGGCTCGCACCAGCGCTGACGAGATCAAGTCGACTCCGTCGACGGTCAGACCGGCCTTCTCCACCGCTTCGACCACGCCATTCACAAGATCGACATGCGCTGCAGCAACGAGAACCCGTCGCATCTTGTCGCCGTCCGGCGAGGTGTAGTCGGCCAGGACCTGCGAGGAGAGAATGGTCTGATCAGGAGGGAAAGGGATCACCTCCTCGGACTGGAAGCGAACCGCACTGTCGACTTCGTCGTCAGGAACGAAGGGGAGATCGAGCTCGCGGGTGATCGCCCTCAGTCCGGCGATGCCCACGATGACAGAGGTACTGGAGAACTGTCCGTTCTTCCACAGTTTGGTGATGGCCTCGGTCACCGCTGATGCGTCGCGGATCTCGCCGTCGACCAGCGAACCGGGAGGCAGGCCGACCTGGCCGTAGGTTTGCAGGACCGGACGGCCGTGTCCTACGTCGAGTTCGGCGGCACGAACCGCACTGGTACCGATGTCGAGGCCAACCGTCAGCTGTGCCATGGGACGACTCCTCCGATGTACTGGAAGCTGACTGCCGATCGACCCGAATCACCGAAGATGACCGCGTTGGATTCGTCACTTGGCGCAGCTGGCTTGGGCCAAACCTTGGTGTCGAGGCTCACGCTTGTCTCCGGTCCGTGTGATCTGCTTCGTGTCATGAAATGACGACCGCTCATTGCACGGTGCACCAGACGCTACGAAGGTCTATCGGACGGTACCGGTACCACCTTGAGGTTCTGTGTCGCCTTTATCTCGCTCTGCAACGAGGGCAAGCACTGTCAGGGTGGGCAGGGCATTTACCGTGCCCAGGCAAGGTCTCATCGCTACTCGATCAGCCCTGGCTCGAGACGGAGTGCCCTCTCCCCGACGGTGCAGATCAGCTGAGGTTGGCCCCGGCCATCTGTCCGGTCCCCATGATGCCCTGTCGCTCGAGCATGACCTTCAGGTCGTGGGGATTGGTTGCCGTGTTCATCGCCTCGGCGAGGCTGATCGTTTCGTTGCTGATGAGGGTGACCAACGACTGGTCGAAGGTTCTCATGCCGTAGTACTCGCCGTCCGCGACGATGCCCTCGATGTCGCCGGTGAGCATCGGATCGATGATCGCTTGCTGGATACGCCCGTTGACCACCAGCAGTTCGAGAACCGGCACCCGTCTCTTTCCGTCCGCGGTGGGTATCAGGCGCTGGCATACGATGCCCTTGAGCGACCCGGCCAGACTCAGGCGCACCTGAGTCTGCTGATGCGGCGGGAAGAAGTCCACGATGCGGTTGATCGTCTCGGTCGCGTTGATGGTGTGCAGGGTGGAGAACACCAGGTGCCCGGTTTCTGCCGCGGTGAGCGCCGCAGAGACGGTCTCGGTGTCACGCATCTCGCCAACCAGGATTACGTCAGGATCCTGCCTGAGGACGACTCGCATTGCCGAGGAGAACGAGTCCGTGTCGAATCCGACCTCACGTTGATCGATCGCAGCCAAATCGTCAGTATGCAGGTATTCAACCGGGTCCTCGATCGTGACAACATGACAAGACCGGGTGTGATTGATATGGCTGACCATTGTCGCCAAGGTGGTGGTCTTACCGGAACCCGTAGGGCCGGTGACCAGGACCATGCCCCGCATCTCCTCGGCCAGTTTGTTGACCACATCGGGAAGTCCGAGGTCGCTCGCCGTGCCCAGAGAGGAACGCACTCGGCGCATGGCCAAGGCGACCGATGACCGTTGGTAGAAGGCGTTGACACGAAAACGACCGGTCCCGGTGAGGCTGTATGCGAAGTCTGCTTCGTGGTGTTCCCTGAACACCTCGAGGATGGCCGGTGTCATGATCGATTCGGCGAGTTCGAGTGTCTCCTCGGCGGTGAAGGATGGCTCGTCGTCCAATGTGAGCAAGGCCCCGGCGACCCGAATTCGTGGCGGCGCCCCGGCCTTTATGTGGAGGTCCGAACCGTCGAGGTCGGCCAGCATCACCAGGATTCGATCAAGATCTCCGCGGTCCACGTCCACCATTGTACGGGCACACTCGACCTTTGGCGAGGATTTACCTCAGTCTCTCGCTCGCTCGACACGGCCTTCGTGCATTCACCGGCAACGCCGTTGAATGCAGCGACCCAGATAGTCGCTGACTAGGTCGCCGGCGCCACGCCGGCGTTCGAGCGTTTCTCTCCACCCGATTTGGACGGCGCGTCAGCACCGGCTGGCGAGGCCGCCGGCGTGGATGACGCTCCGTTCGACGTGGGCTCCGTCTTGACCTCAGGGCCTGATTCCGAGCCCTTCGAGCCGGAATCGGACGCCGGCGCAGATGCACCGCCTTCGGAGGACTTGGCCGAGCTGGCTTTCCGGCTGTCGTTCTTGTAGAAACCGCTTCCCTTGAAGACGATCCCTACGTTGCCGAAGACCTTTCGCACCGGCGCACCACAGTTGGGACACGCCTCCAGCGGGTCATCGTGGAAGGACTGAACGACGTCGAAGTTCTCATTGCAGCTCTTGCATTGGTATTCGTAGGTCGGCAAGCGGGCTGTTCCTCTCGGTCCATACTCTGATCCGATTAGCAGTCTACTTGAGAGAGTGCCAATGCAGTCCCAGGGCGCCGGCGTCCCGTACACTGTGGTCCGTGATGTACGGGACTACCCCATGACAGACCGAAGCCTCAGCCACCTGGACCCTTTCAGCGGTACCCGAATGGTCGACGTTTCGCCCAAAGAGGCGACCCACCGCCGAGCGCTGGCTCGCTGCGAGGTGGCCATGAAGCCGGAGACGACGGCCAAGGTGGCCAACAACGCCATCACCAAGGGAGACGTCCTGGCGGCGGCCCGAGTGGCCGGTATTCAGGCCGCCAAGCGGACCGCCGAGCTGGTCCCCATGTGCCATCCGCTGCTGGTGGGCGCGGTGCACGTCGATTTCACCATCGGAGACGACTTCGTCGAGGTGGAGGCCAAGGTCGAGGCGGTGGATCGAACCGGGGTGGAGATGGAGGCGATGACCGCCTGTGCCATCGCCGCCCTGACCGTCTACGACATGTGCAAGACGACGGATCGCACGATGAGCATCGGCCAGCTGATGTTGTGGGAGAAGACCGGCGGGACCTCTGGAGTCTGGAAGCGGGACCCACTGCTCTGATCTGTGTCGGGCCCGGGGTTGCGGGGTTGGTGCTACCTGGAGCGCCAGAAGCGTTTCTTCGGACGAGCCGGGGTGAAGAAATCGGACGCCAACGGGGCTTCGGGTGGTGAGGTGACTGCCAACTGTTGATGGTCGAATTCGAACTCCGTTTCCACCTCCGGACCCGTTGATTCGGAGGCGGGAATCGGGCCGACGGAGAGAATGTCCTTGGCCATCGCCGCCGCCGCCGCAAAGTCGGTAGTGGAGCTCAAGCCGGTAGGGGGAGGGCCGGAGGGCGGCGGCGGTGGAGCAACAGGCGGCGGCGGTGGAGCGCTGCAGATCCCCTCCGGCCCGTCTCTCTCCGGGTGAGGATCGACGTCATCGCCGATCCCGTCGGCTCGAGGCACGAGGTCGTCGCTCACCGGATGACCCGGGCCTGGGTCCGTCGAGGCGCGGTCACCGCAGCGGAGATCGGGGAGACCGGGCAAGCGATGGAGGCGCCATCCCGATAAAGCGGTGTGGTGAGTCTCAACGTAGGTCACGCCTTCTGCAGTTCAGCACCTTGCCGGCTCAAGCGTAGCGAATGTGGCCAGGCAAAAGTGTCAGCCGCGAACGGCGGAGCGAAGATCTCTCAACGAGAGCTCCGAGGTCGCCTCTCCTCCGCACTGGGAGCAGTGGTCGACGTGGCGCCAGCTCCGCAAGCAGTCGGGTACCCTCGGGATTGAGGAGTACGACGAACGATTCGGACAGAGGATCGATCTCGACGCCGTAGCAGGCCTGCCACTCGGTGGAGGCAGGACTGGCCCGGTGGTCGGAGTCCTTGACCAACCGCCGAAACCGCGAATTCTCCATGTCGATGATCCACGTGCTGTGGCACGACTCGATGACGATCTGATCCACGGGATTAGTATCCCATGAATTGATGAGATTCAAACCCCAATTTCATTTCGGTTGAGTGACAGTTGCGCCTTCCAGACGGTACACCGGAAGGACCTGTTCAGCATGGTATTCGTTGCCTAGTCTGGTAAGGGATGACCGATTCACAGGTGAAGGCTCAATTTTGATCGAGAATCGTTGCCGGCACCCATACTTCCACCGTGGTTCCCGTTCCCGTTCCCGGGAGTGAGTGAATGGTGAGCTGTGAACCGATCAGGTGAGCACGCTCGGTCATGCCGGGGAGCCCCTGGGAGTTGGCGCTTCTGGGCGTCGAGGTCGTGCTGGACGTCGAAGCCGATGCCATCGTCGGTGACCAGCAGTCGCAGCCCGCAGTCTTCGAAATTGAGCCCGACGGCCACCCGACGGGCCGCGGCGTGTCGCTCGACGTTGGAGAGTGCTTCCTGGGCGATCCGAAAGAGCGCCAGTTCGATAGCGGGCGCCAGGCGTCTCTCCGGTCCGGTGACGCCGAACGATGTCTCGAAGTTTTGGCGCCCGCCGGCCTCGGAGAGGATCTGGTTGATCGATGCGACCAACCCCAAGTCGTCGAGCACCGATGGCCTCAGCCCGCTGGCAATGGATCGCAGCTCTGCGACGGTGTCCTCGACGATGACCCGAAGGTCGGAGAGCTTCAGTACGCCGGCGTGACCCGAATCCCCTCGTGACTCCACCTCGTCGATCTGGCGACACAGATGGATGAGTGCTTGCACGGGTCCATCGTGGAGTTCCTGTGCGATGTGACGCCGCTCCTCCTCCTGGCCGAGTACGACCCGGGCGGCATAGGCCTCCATCAGGTCATGGCGACGAGTCTCTGCGGTGACGTCCTCGAAGACGACCTGCATCCGCGCTCCGGTCTCTGACCGAGCGAGCATCGTCGCTGTCGGTCGGAACAGGATGGGTTGCCCACCGATCTCAAATGCGACAGGCTCAACTCGCTCGAATTCGGAGATCATCTCGTCGTCCCTTCGACCGAGGCGGAGGAAGCTGTTCGGTGATCAGCCGGGACAAGACCTGACCTGCGGCATCAGCGCCGATCATGTCGACCAGTCGAACGGATCCGCACTTCCGGACTCACCGATCTGGACCCTTCCTGCACCCGCGGTGTTGTCGTGTCGAACACCCGTTGGGCTGACGCATTCGCCTCGACGACTCTGCCGCTGCCATCGACGATCAGAATGGGAGCCTGGTTCGAATCGAAGAGGTCTCGATAGAGGGCTTCAGCACTCAGGTGGGCCTTCTCCGCAGACTCGGCAAGCCGGCGGGCGTCCCGCTCGGCAGTGACTCTTTGGCCTACCAGGCAGGCGAGGGCGTCCAGGAGGATCACTTGGAGCCACTTCGGCCCACGCGGCCACATGATTGCGATCGTCAACTGCGGCAACGAACCGGGGAATCGACAGGAGGGTTACCCATCCGGCGGTGAATATCGCCCCAGCAAATCCGTAGTTCAGTGAGGCATACATCACGGGCACCAGAAACAGTGCCAGGGTCGAGAATTCGACGACCAGCGAGGTGGTATCGAGGTGAAAGGCGACTGTGGCGGCCAGCCGGATCAGAGACAATGCCAGAATGACCAGTTGAAGCACCCAGAAGCGTGAGTTCGTCCACGGCCGGTCGGATGGAGCCACCGGGATCTTTCGTCCGTAACCCGATGGGTCATCACTGGCGGCGGTTAGCTCTGAATGATCCTCAGACCCGGGCGGCTTCTCGGATCTCGCTGCCTCTACGGCTGTCCAACAGCGGCGCCTTCACTCATGGTGTCGGTTCCAGCCTTGTCCCTGCCCTCTCGCGAACAGGCTGTTGGCCAGGGCGAAGTGGACGAGTTCTGTCCGCGACGAGGTGTCGAGCTTTTCGAAGACGTGATTGAGGTGACCTTCGACGGTGCGCGGGCTTATCCCGAGCTGATGGGCGATCGCCTTGTTGGACATACCTCGGGCAACCAGGCGGACCACCTCCTGCTCTCGCGTCGTCAACCGGGGAGCGAATTCATCGGGAGTGGGTTTGCCGGCCTTTTCCCCACGGCCCGGTGACTCCACCGTCGAGGAGGGAGAAACCGTCGCAGGCCGCGACCGATCGAGCGGATCAGCTCGTCGCTGGGCATGGTCTTGAGCAGGTACCCCGACACACCGGCGGCCATCGCTGCCCTCACGTAGTTCTCGTCGTCATAGGCACTCAGGATCAACACGGTCGTGCCAGGGAAGTCCACCACGATTTGACGGGCCAGATCGATGCCGTTGGTGGTCGGAAGTCTGATGTCGACCAGCACCACGTCCGGATTCACGTCGGCAATCAGCTGGAGTGCTTGATCTCCATCTCCCGCTTCGCCTACAACGGAGAACCCGGTGGCGTCGTCGAGGATGCGACGGGTTCCCGCACGGAGCAGCTCATGGTCGTCCACCACGACGACACGCCGAGGTTGACCGAGGGAACCAGAATCGCGTGCTTCGGACTGGCCGGACGAGAGGTCTGGCTCTGGAGGCTCGACAACACTCATAACCCAATCGTAGGTTGGTCACCCCCTGGCAACGAGGGACGCAGCCATGGCGATGGCCAGGGAGGTAACCAGCGGAGCTTCCAACGCGGGGAAGACCCGTGGCGCCGAGGGCGGGGTCGCACCGGCGCGGAGCAACTTCCGGGTCATCGACCAATGGGTGACCATGCACAGGAAGTAGGTGACGATCCAAACTGCCACGCCGATTCCAGCCGGTCGAAGGCCCAATCCGCCCTCCCAACAGCCGGCGATTAGCAGTGCGGTTCGGCCATACTGTCGAGGATCGGTGCATTCTGGATCAGTCGAACGCAAGATCAAGAGAATGACGGAGGCGATGACGGTTCCGCTCAGCGAACCGCCGACGATCGCCCAGAGGTGCTTCCAACTGGCTCCGATCACCATGATCAGCAAGCCAACGGTGGTTCCGATGGCCGCCACCGACAGGGGAGACCGCTTTCCGCTGTATTCGATCAGGCCCACCGCGACCATGGAAGCTGCCAGACAGCAGTAGGCGACCGAGAGCGCCGTGCCCCCCCAACTCCAGGTGATCAAGGCGAAGATGGCCCCGGTGGTGAGTTCGACGACCGGGTACCGAATGGAGATCGGTTGGCCACAGGTTCGGCACCGACCTTTGAGGGCAAGCCACGACCCAACCGGAATGTTCTCCCACCACCGTAACTGCCGCAGGCACCGGGGGCAGAAGGATCTCGGAGTGGACACAGAAAGTCCAAGGGGCGTTCGGTAGATCACGACATTGAGGAACGACCCGACGAATATCCCGACGACGCCGGCAACCGGAATTGCCAGAGCCAGTAGCGGAAAGTCGTCAGAACTCATATCATGTATTCAAGTGCATCGGAATGCCTGGTTGGTGCCGATGGGATGGCGATTACTGAAAGGGGCAGAGCCTAGGGGACGGGCCGTCAGCGGCCGCTCACCTGGGGCTCAGGGCGGATTGTCGCGCAATTGGCCTTGAGCAGCGTGGTTGAAGGGCGCACAGTTCAATAGGGGCAATTTTCAATAGGGGCAACATCAATAGGGGCAATTTTCCACGCAATGGGTGCTGGCTGAAGGGCGGCAATCCGGACATTGCCCATGGGCCAAGCGGAGGGACGGCTGGTGCGGACGTTTGAGGGGCAGGCCTGCAGATCGTGGGCCAATCAACGGGATTCGGGGTCAATCTCCGCCACCAGTCTGCCGATGGTGGTGGTATGAGCGACGTCGATGCCATCCGTGGGATGGCGAGCGATCACGATCTCGAATTCGTCGACCTCGATACATACGGGGTCGATCCGGCCGCGGGGAGATTCTCCCCGCCTCGCTGTCACGCCTCCATCACGTCGTGGCCATCAAGCGAAAGTTCGGGACGCCGGTGATCGCAACCGCAGATCCCGACGACCTCTCCGCCCAGGACATGGTCCGGTCCTCGATCGGGAGAGACTTCATATCGGTTGTGGCGTCACGGGATCAGATCGGTGACTACCTTGATCGACTGTTCGGCCCGGAGGGCGACTAGGAGTTGCCCTCGGCAGTGTGAGTTTGGGGAGATCAGAACGAAGCGTCACCACCGATTGCAGAGCTCCAGGACGATGGCGGCGACCAGTGAACTGGCGGACCTCGCACGACATTCGTCGTCGACACCCTGTCCGACGACACCCGGTCCGACGACACCCGGTCCGACGACACCCGTCGACACCCGCGTCAGACATCGGTCCCACAGACGAAGCGAGATCTCTTGACACTGCCACAGCCGATGAGTCCGTCGATGAAGAGCCTGTGGTCCAGGCCAATGGGAAGCGTCGCCGTCGGCGGGACGAAGCCAAACAGAAAAATGAGAAGTCAAGCGCGAAGACAGAGCCTGAGGTCATCGAGGAACCGAGTTGGCAGGATCTGTCGGCGGAACCTGAGTTCGCGGAGGCGGTCGAGGCGCTCGGCCCGTGAATCATCGGTCTTTGGTGAGGAATCGCCCGAGAGTGACGATGACACCCGATACGGATCTCGAGCCGCTGCAACGTCTCGCCGTGAGTTCGGGGTCGACGATGGAGATCGGCGCCGACGAGCCATTGGCGAACCCGCGGTGCCGCCGGTGAGTGAGGATCTCGAGCCGGCAACCAGTCTTCTTCCGGAGTTCGGTGCCAAGCAGGACCAGTCTCGGACTGGTCGATTCGGACAGCGGATCGGCGACTGGTATCAGACCCACTCGCCGAGTTGGCGCGTTCGGTTCAAGACGAGGAGCGCTTGCCGGACTCCGACTCGACCACTCTCGCCGCCGACCTGGTCGCCGAAGCCGTTGCCACCTATCAGGAGAAGCACGGCGAGGAGCAACGTTACGAGGCAGCGGTCTTCGACGCTTCTGCAGGCACGGCAATGTTTCCTCCTTTGGCCAAGGTCCTGGTCGAAGGGGACAGGGTGTCACTCGAGGACATGGAGGCCGTTCTCGAGGAGCACTACCGAACCGGCCACAGCGTCGCCCGCATCCTGACCGCTCGAAACGCTGGTCAGCGAGGCCGACCTGATGTGGGGAATGGCCGAGGAGATGGGGCTGGAATTCGTCGATCTCGACACCGTCGGGGTCGACTTCGCCGAAGCAGGAACCATTCCCGAGGCAACCGCCCGCCATCACAATGTGATTGTCATCGCCAACGACGACGGCACACCGGTGGTGGCTGCCTCAAATCCCACCGACGTCTTTGCCATGGATGACCTGCAGAACCATCATGGGACGAAGCTTCATCGTGGTCGTGGCCACCCGCAGCCAGATCAGCTCCTATATCGGACGAGCGTTCAATAGCGGTGGGGATGCGGCCGACATGGCGATGGAGGCATCGCAGGGACTTTGACGGCACAGACTGACGAGAGCGTTGACGACATCCAGGCGGTCACCGAGGAAGCCCCGATCGTCCGCTACGTCAATCTGCTCATTCTTCAGGCACTGAACGAGCGAGCCTCTGACATCCATGTAGAGCCCACTGGGTCCGACCTGCGAATCCGGTACCGGATCGACGGCGTTCTCCACGACGTGTCGACCGCGCCGCGTACGATCTCCGCGGCAGTCACCACCCGCTTGAAGGTGATGGCCGACATGAATGTGGCCGAGCACCGGATTCCGCAGGACGGTCGTATCTCCCTCAACGTGGGGAGCAAAGGCATCGACCTCCGGATGGCCACGCTTCCGACCATCCACGGCGAGAAAGTGGTCATGCGGGTGCTCGACAAGTCGAGCGTGGTGCTGGGATTTCCCGACCTCGGTTTCGACGAGGATCTGCTCAGAACGTTATGAGGGAATCTACACAAAGCCCTACGGCACCATTCTGGTCACCGGACCCACCGGTTCGGGGAAGTCGACGACGCTGTACACCACGTTGACCGCCCTCAACTCTCCGGAAAAGAACATCATCACGGTCGAGGATCCGGTCGAACTGCAGCTGAAGGGTGTCAACCAGGTCCAGCTCAACGTCAAGGCCGGACTGACGTTCGCATCGGCGCTCAAGTCCATGCTGCGGTCGGATCCCGACATCGTTCTCGTCGGCGAGATTCGGGACAAGGAGACTGCAGTGATCGCCATCGAGGCGGCGTTGACCGGCCACATGGTGCTGGCGACACTTCACACCAACAGCGCGGCCGCCACTCCGATGCGACTGATCGAGATGGGTATCGAGCCATTTCTGGTCACTTCGTCGTTGTCGGGCGCACTGGCCCAACGGTTGGCCCGACGCCTGTGCATGCACTGCAAGGAGGCCTACGAACCAACCGAGGCCGACATCGCTGCCGCCGGATGGACGCTCGAGGAAGTCGCGGCTGCCGGTGGGCATGCCCAAGGTCTACAGGGCGGTGGGGTGCTCGGCGTGTGCCAATACCGGCTATCGAGGACGAAAGGCTCTGGCCGAACTGCTCCCCATGACAGAAGAGATCGAACGGACGATTATCGAAGGAGGATCGGTGGAAGAGATCCACAGAATCGCAGTCGCTCAAGGGATGGTCACACTGCGCCAGAGCGGACTGCGAAAGGCCATCGAGGGTGAGACCACCCTCGAGGAAGTCCTCCGGGTGGTCGCATGAGCCCGGTGAACGCGGAGACCCGCGTCGAGTGGTCAACCCGTCTCGCCCAAGCCCTGGTGCAGGGTGGCTACGACACCGAGGCAAATCTGGACCCCCTGCTGGCGGAGGCCCGCGCCACCGGCCAGACCCTCGCTGAGCTGTTGATCAGCAGGAACTTGGCCCTTCCGGGGGTGGTGGTCGGGGCACTGGCGCACCTGGCACAGATGCCGGCCATCGACTTGACGGCAATGACGCCCGAGCCCCGACGCCGTTGCCGCCCTGCCCGAGGACGCAGCACGGGAGTTCCGAGCGGTTGCCCTGCAGTTCGACGGCAACGTTCTGGCCGTGGCGTTCGCCGAGCCCCCCACAAGTGCCGACGTCGATGCTCTGGCTTCGCGAGGCGGGCCATCGGATCAATCCGGTGTTGGCAGATCCCCTGCTGATCGCCCAGATGCTGCAGATCGGAGTCCGTGCCTTCGGCGGCTTCTGGGCCGGCTCCTGGTCCGGCACCGAGCTCGCCGTTGGTGGACAACACCGAAAGAACCGAAGGAGGGGAGGAGATTGCGGTGGCGCCGAGTGTGGCCAGGTTGCTCGAACAAGGGATGCCAGCCTCTGCCACCAACGGCACCATGCCACTCCACGTCGACGACCTACTGCGCTACGCGGTATCAGTCGGTGCGTCGGACCTCCATCTCACTGCTCAGATGCCTGGATCCATCCGACTGCACGGGGCAATTCGACCGATCGAAGGCTGTCCGGTGCTCGATCACGAGACCATTCGGGACATGGTGTTCGGCATCCTTCCCGCGACACAACGGGAACGCTTCGAGGAGGAACACGAGCTGGACACGTCTCACTCGATCGCCGGAGTAGGACGCTTCCGGGTGAACGTTTCACTCCAACGGGGGACCATCGCGGCTGCGCTTCGGCCGATCCCTCACGAAATGCCGGAGTTCGACACGCTGGGTCTGCCCGAGGCGATCAAGTCGTTCACCGATCTTCGCCGTGGATTGGTGCTGGTGACCGGTCCGACCGGTTCGGGTAAGTCCACCTCGCTTGCTTCCCTTGTGGACATCATCAATCGGACCAAGCCGCTGCACATCGTGACCGTCGAGGATCCGATCGAGTTCCTCCACGATCACAAGCGCTCGATCGTCACCCAGCGAGAGATCGGCGAGGACACCAACTCGTTCGCCGAAGCGTTGAGGCGGGTTCTCCGACAAGATCCGGACGTCATTCTCGTCGGTGAGCTTCGAGACCTCGAGACCATATCGACGGCGCTGACCGCAGCGGAGACCGGTCACCTGGTGTTCGCCACCCTCCACACTCAGGACGCGCCCCAGACGATCGACCGGGTGATCGACGTGTTCCCTACCAGCCAACAGGAACAGATCCGGGTCATGCTGGCGGCCACACTCGAAGGCGTCGTGACCCAGCAGCTGATCGTCAACGCCGATGGCACCGGACGGGTTCCGTGTGCGGAGGTACTGATGTGTACGTCGGCCATTCGGAACCTGATCCGCCAATCGAAGACTCATCAGATCTACTCACTGATGCAGGTGGGTGGCTCATTCGGGATGCAGACGATGGACCAGGGGCTCGCCCAGTTGGTCAAGTCGGGCGCGATTTCGGAGAGCATCGCCTATGACCGGTCGTCCAATGAAGAGGATCTTCGGAATCATCTCAATACCTGATGGAGAACACCCATTCTCCTGAACTACGAAACGGGGCATCGTGGCACTGACATTTGACTACAAGGTCCGGGATCGGTCGGGAGGCCTGGTCGAGGGGCAGCTCGATGGCGACAGCATGGCGCTGGTCGTTCGTCGACTTCGAGAGATGGGCTACATGCCGATCTCGGTGACGCCGAAGTCGGCGGTGAAGCTCAATGCGGAGATCAAGATCCCCGGATTGTCCGATCGGGTCAAGCTGCAAGAGGTGGCCGTCATTACCCGGCAACTCTCCACCATGGTTGATTCGGGCCTTTCGGTCGTGCGGTCGCTCGGCATCTTGGCCGCCCAGGTGGAGAATCCCACGTTGGCTCGAGTCCTGGGTGAGGTGCGTCTCGACCTCGAGCACGGCTCGTCACTGTCGGCCGCGTGCGCCAAACACCCGAAGGTCTTCTCCAATCTTTTCTGTACCCTGGTCCAGGCGGGAGAGGCAGGCGGAAATCTCGATGAGGTACTCGGAAGCCTGGCCGAGACGATCGAGAAGCAGGCCCAGCTGAATCGCACGATTCGATCGGCCATGACCTACCCCGCGGTCGTGTTGAGCGTGATGTTGGTCATCTTCACGGCGATGCTCGTCTTCATCGTTCCCGTGTTCAAAAATCTGTTCTCGTCATTGGGCGGGAAGCTGCCATTTCCCACTCTTGTCCTCATCAAGATCTCCCAGACACTCACCAGCGCGTGGGTCCTGCTCATCATTGCCGTCATTGTCGCAGCGATCATCGGAGTGCGGAAGTGGATTTCGACCGATGAAGGTCGTCGCAAATGGGATCGGCTGATCCTCAAGCCACCGGTATTCGGTTCTCTTTTCCACAAGGTGGCCCTGGCCCGCATGACCCATACGTTGGCGTCATTGATCGGATCAGGAGTTCCGATTCTCGAGGCGTTGGACCTCGCCGCGGACACCTCGGGAAACCGTACCGTCGGCGACGTACTCATCGAAGCGAAGAACGGCGTCCGCGAAGGTCGACCGTTTGCCGATCCACTGCGTGAACATGAGGATGTCATTCCCATGCTCGTGGTGCAGATGATCGAGGTGGGCGAGCAGACCGGTTCTCTTGACGCGATGCTCAACAAGGTCGGTGAGTTCTACGATCAAGAGGTCGAGGTAACCGTGAACAACTTGACCGCGCTGCTCGAGCCCATCTTGACGGTGGTCATGGGCGTCATGGTCGGCGCAATGGTGATCTGCCTCTACCTCCCGATGTTCGATTACATCAAGCTTGTTCCGAATAGCCAGTGATCGGAATCCGAACACATAGATTCGAACGGGATCCGTCGTGAACGTGGTCAGCAAGCCGCGGTGTGAAGCGAACGCCTATGGCCGGCACGATCTGGGATGCATGGAGAAGGCGTGAGTTGCGCTGTTATGCACTGACGGTCAATGGTCAGTGGACGGAATGGTCTGAGGGTTGAAAAAGGTACAGTAACGATCGCTCGTTCGGCGCAGGCACATGTAATCGCGGCGGCGCTTTTGACCATTGCGGAGTGCGCGGAGTGCGGGGTAATCTGGCAAGGAGTTGAGGAGCCATTGCTCTTAGTCAATGGCGTGAGATGACGAGGGGCTCGTGCATATCTCGCAGGGTAGGCGGATCACCCGCGCACTGGTGTTCGTTGATGAACGTCACCCGTTCGCGCCCAGTTCCCATGCGGTGACCCGCGTGGCTCCAAGGTTCGTTCCAAGGGCTCATGGTGTGAGAAGGATTCCTATAAAGGTTTCCTAAAGTCACCGAGCCATTGGGACGATAGCAACAACGGACTCCAGATTTTGGCGTCCGCCTATTGATGCATCAATCACAACGAGGAGGCAACAAATGTTTTCATCCGCAATCCAGCGCCTTAATGACAGGCGCGACGCTTCGGGAGACGCCAGCGCAGATGCTGGTTTCACCCTTATCGAGCTCATGGTGGTCCTGTTGATCCTGGCCATTCTGCTCGCCATCGCCATCCCCACGTTCCTGGGTGTGACGAAGTCGGCAAACGACCGGGCTGCGCAGTCCAACCTGAACACGGCCCTGTTGAATGCCAAGGCCCAGTATCAGCAGAACAGCCAGGCGTATCCGGCAGTGGGCACCCTGGTCACTCAGCTGACGTCGGCTGAGCCATCCCTCCAGTTCGTGCAGATTGCGTCTGCAGATCAGAACCACATCTCGGTGTTTTCGTCAGCGGACGGCAATGCGTTGGTTTTGACTGCTTATTCGGCGCAGACTCACAACTGCTGGATGGTCGTGGACACCCCAGCGGTGACTGCTGCGGTCGCCCCGTTCGCCGGTACGCAGGCTCCGGCCGTGGCGGTCAATACGAACCTGGCTGTTGCTGCCACTACCCCCGTTGCGTTCCTGGACAGTACGGTCGGTCCGACCTACGCTGAGATCAAGGGAAACGCTGTCGCTCCGGCTACGTTGCAGGCAGCTTGTCTCTCGAGCCAGCCCTCTGCCACAGCCGGCACGAACTACGAGTACTCCAGCACGCAGTTCCCGGCTCTCTAAGCGGGAACCTGACGTTCGGATAGCTGGCCAGTCCTGCTTCCGAAGCCAACTGATGAGAGTGCCCCCTCCTCCGGGAGGGGGCACTCTGCATGCCCAGCCCAGGTCGAGCGTCCACAGTCGAGGTTCGGTGCTCAAGACGAAGCCCTCACGATGGCCACAGGGGCCACGAGGACCGCGATCCCGGGGAACGTGACCAGTTTGGTGTCCCCGAAGGCAGCTACGCATTGACCGGAAGTCCTGGGTTCGCACGCCCTACAGCGGCCCCACCGTGTGCTTGCGCCCGGGAAGCAGCTCCCGTGCCGTCTCCAGGGTGGTGAGCGCCTCGGCCACCACCGCTCGGGTGTCCTCGGGGTCGATCACCGCATCGACGAACCCCCGCTCGGCCGCCTGCCAGGGGGTGAGGAACCGCTCGGCGTACTCGTCGCGAAGGGCCTCTTGTTCCTCGGGACCCGCCGTTCGGTTGAGGATCTGCACCGCGCCTTCGGCCCCCATCACCGCGATCTCCGCCCCGGGCCAGGCGAAGCAGAGGTCATTTCCGAGGCCCTTGGAGTCCATCACGATGTAGGCCCCGCCGAACGCCTTGCGCAGGATCACGCACACCCGGGGCACGGTGGCCTCGGCGTAGGCGAAGGCCAACTCGGCGCCGTGGCGGATCATCCCCCGCCATTCGAGGTCCTTGCCCGGCAGAAAGCCCGGCGTGTCCACCAGGGTGACCAAGGGCAGATTGAACGCGTCGCAGAAACGGACGAACCGGGCTCCCTTCTGCGAAGCGGCGATGTCCAGCGTGCCGGCCAACGCCTGGGGCTGGTTGGCCACGAATCCGACGGTGCGACCACCCACTCGTCCCAGGGCGGTGACCAGTTGGGGCGACCATCTGGTCCACAGCTCGGTCACTTCCTGGTCGTCGGCCAGGGCGGCCGCCACCCGTCGCACGTCGTAGGAACTGGTGGCCCGGGCCGGAATGATCTCGCCCAGTCCGTCGCCGCCCACCTCGCCGCGAGGGCTGGCCGGTCCGAGCGGGGCCAGCTCATCGGCGCTGCCCGGGAGCAGGCCCAACAGGTGATCCACATGGTCCAGTGCGTCCTCCTCGGTGGCGACCTCGATGGCGCACAGTCCGCTCGACCGGGCGTGCACGGCGGTGCCACCCAGTTGGTGGATCCCGATGCGAATGCCGGTGAAGTCTTCGACCATGGCCGGCCCGGACACGAAGGCGAATGCGTCGGTGGTCATGATGACCAGGTCGGCGAGGCCGAGGAGCAGGGCCGGTCCCGAGAGGGCCGGCCCGGTCACCACCACGATGACCGGCACCATGCCCGAGCAGCCGGCCAGCGCCTTCGCCGCTCGACCCCATCCGTGCAGCGATGCCACACCGTCGGAGACGTCGGCTCCGCTCGACGCCAGCACCATCACCACCGGGATACGCAGGTTGAGGGCGGTCGAGGCGGCCACCCGCATGGTTTCCCCGTCGTCGATGGACAGCGCCCCCCGGTGAATGGCGGACACCGTCCGCACCACCATGGCCGGCCGCCCGCCGAGCTCTTCGATTCCGGCACGCACCGTTCCGGTGACCCGTCTACGGAAGATCGGCGCGGCGGGGGCCTCGAGGGTCACCGGCACATGCTACGGATCCCGGTCACCGGTTGCAGCGACCATTGCTTCGCCGGTTCGGAGGTCCCGTGAAGGAACGGTCAGGGGTCGGGTCTATCCCCATCGGGCGATTCGGTGACTCCCTGGCCGTGTCCGGAGAGATCCTGTCCGGTGGAGGGTCCCTCGGCCGCCTCCGGGTTTGCCTCACCCCGCGTCCCCCTGCCGATCGGCCCGCTCGAACTCCCTCTCGACGTCGGCCCACACCAACGGGTCGTCCGGGCCGAACTCCTCCTCGGATACCGGGGCTCGGGCCAGTACCACTGCGCCGACGGTCAGCAGGACGAAGAGCATGCTCAGCTTGGAGACGAAGCCGGCGATCTGCTGATCGTTGAGGGGTCCCAACCCGATGGCGGCGTGCGACCGGGAGAACTCCCCGTAGAGCGGCCGCCTCGAGAAGATGAAGATGAAGGAGAGGAACGCCGGGACCACCGCCTGGAACACCAGATAGCCGAAACGCACCACCGGCTTCAGCCGCAGTATGCCCGGAATCCGCCCGAGCACCGGTATCCACAAGATGAGACCGGCGACCAGGACCACCACCGCCAGCAGGCCGCGGGCCAGCGGTGACGACGACTGGGCCCGGACCATCGCCGGGGTCATCGAACCGATGACGATGGCGGTGACGGTGACGATGGCCACCGGCGGCCGATGGAGGCGGACCAGCACCGAATCCACCGCCGGGGGGCGGGTCAGCCACTGGATCACGTCGTAGGGGAGTCCCAGGAGGAGCATCGGCGCCACCACCAACAGGAGGATCACTCGCTGGGTGACCAACACGGTCAGGGACCAGTGGGCGGCCAGATCGGCCGTCGGCCAGGTGAATGCCACCACCGAGGCAGCCATCGCAACGGCGAAGTACCGCTTCTGCCGTCCGGTCCACGGAATGGGCCGAGCGCTGTCGTGCTGCAGGCGTCGATGGCCGACGATGACCGCAGCCACACAGGCGGTGATCATTCCCCAGGCGATCAGATGGGGATCGAATGCGTAGGGGCCGGCGTTGGTTCCCACGATCAGCACCGTGCCCGCTGCGCTCTAGATTGACCTCGATGGCACGCCTCGATCGGCTCGAACGGGTCACCGACCTCCTGCTGGTGCTGCTGGACGCGCCGAACCCCGCTGAGCCTGAGGGAGATCGCCGACCGGGTCCCCGGCTATCCCGACAGCCACGGGGCTCGTCGGCAGGCCTTCGAGCGGGACAAGCGGCTGCTCCGCGACGAAGGGGTACCCGTGCTGGTGGTCCCCATCGGCGGTGAGGACCAGCTCGGGTACCGGGTCGATCCCGACTCGTACTACCTCCCCGACCTCGGGTTGGAGCCAGAGGAGCAGGCCGCCCTCAACTTGGCTGTGGCCGGAGTCCACCTGGGTGAGCCTATCGGTCAACATGCCCTGTTGAAGCTGGGCGCGGGCGGCGATTCGCCGCTCCGACCCGATGCGGCACCGCTGGTGGACCTGAGGTCGATCGACGGACTTCCCGCACTCCCCCTGGTGTTCGAGGCCATCCGGTCCAAGGCGCTGCTGGCCTTCGACTACCGGGGTGAGCAGCGCCAGG
The DNA here is from genome assembly GCA_963734395.1 of uncultured Acidimicrobiaceae bacterium. Taxonomy (GTDB): domain Bacteria; phylum Actinomycetota; class Acidimicrobiia; order Acidimicrobiales; family RAAP-2; genus Bog-756. The sequence continues at coordinate 916,324 of CAVTGY010000002.1, forward strand.
TGGACGTGGCCGGTCTCCGATTCCGGGACGGCCACTGGTATCTGATCGGCTTCGACCGTCAGCGTGGCGACGCCAGGACCTTCCGGGTGGATCGGATCGTGGGGACGCCCGAGGTCGGCGATCCCGCCTCGGCTCACCCGCCCGACGGTTTCGACGTGAATTCGGCGTTCGCCCGCGAGCCGTGGCAGTTCGGTCACGGCGACGAGGTCGAGGTGGACGTGCTGATCGATCGGGTAGAAGGACGCCGGGTGGTGGCCGAGCTCGGCCCAGAGGCGGTCGTCGAGCAGCGTGATGACGGCGGTGTGGTGGTGCGGTTGGCGGTGACCGACCAGGAGGCGTTCCTGCTCTGGGTCCTCGATCTGCTCGACCACGCCGAGGTGCTCGAGCCCGACGCCATGCGCTCTGCGGTGGTCGAACGCCTGGTCGCGGTGGCGGCAGACCTGAACTCGGAGGACGACTCCGGGTGATGGCGCCCTTGGATACCGCCGGGCGGCTCCGTCGCCTGCTGGCCATTCTGGCCTGGCTGGCCCAGGTTGGCGAAGCGCCGATCGACGAGGTGGCGGCGCGGTTCGACCTCTCGCCGCAGGCTCTGGTGACCGAGCTGGAGATGGCCGCTTGTTGCGGGGTCCCGCCCTACACGCCCGATCAGCTGATGGAGATCGTGGTCACCGAGTCCACCGTGTCCACCTGGGCCGGCACCGCGTTGGCCCGGCCCCGGCGACTCAGTCCGCCCGAGGGGTTCGCGTTGGCCGCTTCGGCGCGGGCACTGCTGGCGGTTCCGGGGAGCGACGAGAGTGGTGCGCTCTCCCGGGCGCTGGCCAAGCTCGACCGCGCCCTGGGCGGCGAAGAGATCGCCGTGGAGCTAGGAGCGCCTGCCCTGCTACCGATGGTGCGCACCGCGTTGGCCGAGGGTAGGCGCCTGGCCATCTCCTACTACTCGGCATCGACCGACCGGGTCACCGATCGCGAGATCAGCCCCCGGCGGGTGTTCGCGTCGGACGGCCACTGGTACGTCGACGCCTACTGCGGCACCGCCCGCGACGAGCGGCGGTTCCGGGTCGACCGGATCGGTGCGGCCGAGATGGTCGAAGACGATCATCCGACCGACGGCCTCGGTTGCGGCACCGGTGGCCACGCCAACGGATTTCCACCCGTTCGTCCCCGGCCCCGACAGTCGCCGGGTCCGACTGTCCGTCGAACCGTCGACCACCTGGCTGTTCGAGTCCATTCCCTCGGCGGGCCCGCCCGAGTCGTTCGACGGCCGGGTCGAGCTCGAGATCTTCGTCGCCGGCGATGCCTGGCTCGAACGCCTTCTCCTCCGGCTGGGCCCCAGCGCCCGGGTTATCGACCCCCCCGAGTACCGGGCAGTGGCGTCCGAGGCCGCAGCCAGGATCCTTCAGCGTTATGACACTGAAATATAATGAAACGATCTGAAATTGATTGAAATGACTTGACGACGTAGGCTCGGGACGGGAGGTCCCGGGTCGTGCTCAAGATCCATGTGGTCCGCCACGGCGGCCACCGCTACTACGTCGATGACCTCGTCCCCGGCCGGGCGGAGGGGACACTGGTGGCCGGCGAAGCCCCGGGTACCTGGACCGGCGCCGGGGCCTCGTTGCTCGGCATGACCGGCGACGGTGGAAGCGCGGTGCTTCGGTGAGGTGCTCGACGGTCGAGACCCCTGGTCGGGGGCAGCGCTGCGCAAACCGGTCGGTGAACGGAGCGTGGCCGGCTTCGACCTCACCTTCTGCGCACCCAAGTCGGTGAGTCTGCTCCACCTCCTCGCCCCGCGGGAGATGGCCGGTGAGGTCGGGGCCGGTCACCACGCAGCGGTGGACCGAGGCCACCGACTACCTCCAGCGGGTGGCCGTCGGAGTCCGTCGCACCCGGGCCGGCGTCACCTCGTACCTGCCACTCGGTCGGGGTGGTGGCCGGTCGATTTCCGCACCGGACCAGTCGGGCGCTCGATCCCCACCTCCATACCCACCTGGTGGTGGCCAACGTGACCGCGGGCCTGGACGGCGGGTGGTCGTCGCTGGACGGGCAGGAGGCTCTTCGCCCATGCCCGAGCGGCCGGAGCCATCTACCACGCCCGGCTGCGCATGGAGCTGAGCGATCGGATCGGGGCGGCCTGGGACGTGGCTCCCGTCGGGCCTGGGCGACGTGATCGGCGTCGACGCCTCGATGCGCCGGCTCTTCTCGCAGCGCTCGGCGGCCATCGACGAGTACGTGGCCTGCCGGGCGGGGCCGCGGTTCACCGCGCCGGACCCGTGGGGCATTCCACGCCACCCGCCCGGAAAAGGACCCGGTCCGCACCGTCGAGTCCCTGATGGAGGGGTGGAAACAGCGGGCCGACCGACTACGGGTTCGACCTCGGTGACCTGACCCGGGTCATCGGACGGAGGCGTGAGCTCCCCGTTGCTCCCGAGGTCGACAGCGGTCGTGTCCGCGACCAGACTCGGACAGTTGGCCACGCGCAATCGCACGCTCGCCCGTCGGGATCTGGTCGCGGTCATCGCCCGGGCGTCCACCGCCGGAGCGAGCGCCGAGGTGGTCGAATCGGTCGCCGCCCGTCTGGTCGATGCCGCCGGTCCACCGCTGTCCGGCGACACGGTACCCGAGCCGGGTCACCGAATCGGACCGGGCTGCGGGCCGACCGGTTCTCGAGCCCCGATGGACGGCCGCCGACGTGGCCCGGGCCGTCGACCCGGGGACCGAGGCTTCTGCCGTCACCGACCGGACTGGCGGAGCGGGCATTCCGCTGTCGGCGGATCCGAAGTGGAGCCAAGGCGCCCGATCCAGGGGTGGGACCGTGACCGACCCCTGGCGCTGGAGCGGTCGACGGTGGCGCCGCACGATCATCTGGAGTTGGAACGGTGACCCGGACGGCCCGATCAGCGCTCCAGTTCGGGTTCGCTCACCGGCTCGCCGGTGCTCGGGCGCCGGGCCCGCCGGTTCGATGCCGACCCGGTGGTTGAGCCTGCGGTCGAGGTCGCGCAAGGTCCGCCACGGCTCGGATGCGTGCGCCGGGGCCAGCGGGATCCATGCCGGCCGGTTGCGCTCATCGAAGGCCAAGGCGTAACCGGGGGACCCCCGGGTGATGACGTCGACGGGGAGTCGCCGCCGCCACTGGGTCGACACGCTCTCGCCCCGTTGGGGACGGCCGCCCGACAACAGGTCGGCGAGCGGGCGGTCGGTCAGCGACTGACCCGGACGAGACCGTTCGGGTGGCGATCTCCTCGTCACCGGCCAGCGTGGACAGCGCCTCGAGGGTCCGGACGTCTCCGATGCCGGGGAGGACCACCGTGGTGCCGAACAGCGAGGGGAATCCGTCGGCGTGATCCGGCCACCGGCTCCGAGCCTGCGAGAGGTCCTGCAGGCACGCCAGGGTGACCAGACCCTGGCCGCCTCCCTCGCTGATCATCGACGGAAGGTCGGGAACGGGGGCGATGTTGGCCACCTCGTCGAGGGCCAGGACCACCGGAGCATGCGCGGGCACGCCGTGTCCGGGTGCAGCGCTTCGTGCGTAGGTGGCGTGCCTGATGTCGTCGATCAGCCCGACCACCATGGGGGCGACCAGGCCTGGCGGTGAGCCGGCGCGGCAATGTAGATGGTGTCCGACGAGGTCACGAACCGGTCGGCGTCGAAATCGGGGTGGGAGGTGGCGTCCAACGCCTGGTCGGAGCGGAATCCGGTCAGCGAACCCGAGGCGGTGGACCAGATGCCGCTCAGTTCCCGCTCGTCGGTGGCGACGATGCCGTCGAGGAGGTTGCGGGCCAGCTCGGTGCTGCGACCGGGCTCGCCGGCCAGGATCTGCTGCGCGGGCAGGGCCTGCCGACGATCCACCCAGGTCAGGAGGGTGCGCATGTCGGCTCCGTCCAGCGCTGCGGCGTGCAGCAAGGGCGCCATCAGCGCCTGGGCCCGTTCCGTCCAGTGGGAGCCCTCGCCTCGTGGGGCACCGCCGGCGATGGACGCCGATCCCACCTCGACCAGCGACCGGGCCATGGAGAGCGACGACATCCATGCGGTGCACGACTGGAGCGGCGACCATCGCAACGGGAGTAGAGCGCCGCTCGGCGGACGGATCCGGTGGGATCGAACAGGAAACACCGCCCGAGCTGTGGAGCGGACGGCGATGGTGGCGTCCAGCACGTCCGGTTTGGTGGATGTGGACACGACCGGACCGTTGCTCACCATCACGTTGGGAATGATCAACGAGGACGTCTTTCCCGATCGCGGCGGGACCGAGGATCATCACCGATTGCTCGGGTCGAACGAAGCACCAACCCCGCTCGTCGTGACCGAGATAGGCGCCGTGCCCGGCGCGAGCGGATGCGTCGATACGCCGCGAACGTGCGAAGAAGGGCGCGAAAGGGGGTTGACGCAAAAAAATCTGTCATAGGGAAAGCATCTCGCCATCGAGTCGATTCGCTGCAGCCGGCGATGGCGGAGCAGTGCTTCCGCAAGACGAGCGACTGGGTCACTGTGGCAATTAATCCTTGCAAACAAACGGTTTTTTGTCCATGGCATCGTCAAGGTCGAGCCCGATCGTGCAACGTAATGGCCAATCCATGCTTCGGATGAGCGGCACCCCAGCGGGTGTTGTCGCGGTAGGTCGCGCCTCGAGAATGCTTGACCTGGGCGTAAAAAGCCATTTTGCTGGTACTGGTTGCGTATCGCTGAGGAGGTGATCGTGAACAGGTCTCAACTCGTGAAAGCAGTCAGTGAGTCGACGTCTTCGTCTCGCCGGACTGTTGAAGATGTTGTTGATTCTCTGTTCGACACGATCGTTACCGAGGTTCGATCCGGACGGAAGGTCACAGTGATCGGATTCGGGGCATTCAATCCGACCGCTCGTGGTCCTCGTGTGGGTCGAAATCCGCGGACTGGTGCAGTGGTACCGATCCCGGCGTCGAAAGGTGTCCGGTTCGCCACCGGTTCGACGTTCAAATCGGCGTTGAACCCTAAGGAGGGAGTATCAATGGCAGTAAAGAAGGCAGCCGCCAAGAGAGCGGTCCGTAAGGCTCCGGCCAAAAAGACATCAGCCCGCAAGGCGACCGCCAAAAAGGCGGTGAAGAAGGCTCCGGCCGCAAGACCGCAGGGCGGAAGCGCACCGCCAAGAAGGCTCCGGCCCGCAAGACGGCAGCCCGGAAGTCCACGGCCAAGCGGACGGCGAAGCGGACCACCAAGAAGGCTCCGGCCCGCAAGACCGCAGCGCGGAAGCGGACCACCAAGAAGGCTCCGGCCCGCAAGTCGGCAGCGCGGAAGCGGACGACCAAGAAGGCTCCGGCCCGCAAGACGGCAGCCCGGAAGCGCACGGCCAAGCGGACCACCAAGAAGGCTCCGGCCCGCAAGACGGCAGCCCGGAAGCGGACCACCAAGAAGGCTCCGGCCCGCAAGACGGCAGCCCGCAAGGTGGCCAAGCGGTCGGTACGCGGCAGAAGAAGGTAACCCTGGCGCGGCGTCATCGGCGCCGTCACCGGGTGGTCAGCAGGGGCCTTCGGGCCCCTGCTGACGTCGTTCGGGGCATTCCGGCTCTCGCTCCCGGCTGATCAGCTCACACGTCGGTGATCAGATGGAACGCCTCGGCCGAATGGAGGCCGGCCAGGGAACCGTGGTCGCCCAACTGTCGGCGCACCTTGGCGGCAAAGCGCTCGCGTCCTCCATCCGACGATGGGTTGGGATCGGACTCGAGTCGATTCCCATGGTGGAACGCCACTGGCTCCGGTGGCAGAGCAGGGCGTCGACTTTGGTGCCGTCGAACCCCGCGTGGCGTCCTCGACGTGGTTGGGCAAGTCCGGCTCGAACAGCAGCACCGCCTCTGGTCGGTGCGGGGCGAGGCCGAGTTCGGCGAAGAAGTGTGGATCACGGGCCGCTACCAGGGCATCGAGCAGCAGAAAACCGGCGGGGCGGTGGTCAGGGTGGAGCCGGTAGCGGCGCCAGGGGTCGTGGCCGAGCACCACGCTCGGGCGCAACGTGCGAATGATCCGGGTGACTTCACGGCGCTCGCTCGCGCCCGTTGACCAGCTCACCGTCCACGCTGCCGAGGAACAGGACCCGGTCGTCCAGGCGTCGTCCGCCGGCGGGGGTGCCGTCGATGACCTCGGCCGCGGCCCGGCTCTCATCCATGCGATCCGAAACCAGCTTCGTCGAGGTCGGCATCGGAGTCCCAGCTGCCCTTGGATCCGTCGGTGAGAATCAGGTGGTGAACGCGGCAGCCGGCCGCCGCCCATTTGGCCAGGGTCGCACCACACCCGAACTCGATGTCGTCGGGGTGGGCGCCGACAGCCAACGCGCGATCCGGGACCGCACGATCGACGGTGATCGGCCCGATGGCCGCCAGGTCGCCCACCGGAAGCCCGCTGGGCCCCGGTCGATCATGGGGATGACCAGGGTCTGCAGTCACCGGCGAACGATGCCCGAGGAGGCAACCGGAACCACGTCGGCGGGCTCGTCGATGTCATGGGCCAGGTCAGGCCGGTCGAGGATCCTGTAGGGCAGTCCCACCCGTTCGGCTTCGGCTCGATGGCGGGCGAAGGAACCGGGACCGTAGGAGAAGCGGAATCCCGCGTCCGCGGGGAGCGCGATGACATTGGTCCCGTTTCCGTAGCGGTCGGGGACCAAGGTGATCCCCGGCGCCTCGCCGACCACGGCGAGATCGGCCGCCCGGGGAAGGTCGGCGTGAGCCACGGTCACCTGGGTCACGCCGTTGGCCAGCAGATGTTCGACGCCGGCCTCGACTGCTCCGTTGAGCCCTCGTCCCGGTTCCCACACCACCAGGGCCCCTCGGATCCGGGCCCACTGGGCCACATCTCTGTCGTCGCACACCACCGCCACCGGCAAGGGATGAGCAGCGCCGATCACCCGTTCGGCCATGTCCCGGGCCAGGTCGGCGCGCTCCGGATTGCTCATGGCCATATGGAGCCGCCGTTTGGCCTGATCGAAGGCCTTGACCGGAATGAGCACGACCCGTGGTCCGAAAGGCAGGCTGTGGTCCGGGAGAGGGGACCTGCCGGCGACGCCTGTCACCGGGCCAGTGTACGGTCCGGGTCTCCCGTTAGTGTGAGGCGGTGCCGGACGGTGACGCCGCCAACGTCCAAGAACATGCGGAGGCAGCCGCCCGTGTGCGTTCGCTCCTCCTCGATCTCGGATGTTCGGAGGCGGAGATCGACCAGGCGGTGTCCGATGACGTCGTCGACCTCTTGGTCGTGGATCGGATGCTGGTTCCGACCCAGCGCCGGCTCACCCAGGGCGAGGTGGCGGAGACGACCGACATTCCCATCGATCTTGCCCATCGGTTCTGGAGGGCGCTCGGATTCCCCGACGTCGGAGACGACGATGCCGTGTTCACCGAAATGGACATCGAGGCGATCCGCCTGTTCCAGGCCATGGTGGGTCTGGAACTGGTCGATGTGGAGACCGCCGTCCAGATGGCCCGGGTTGTCGGGTCGTCGATGGCCCGGATCGCCGAGGCGCAGACCGCGCCGGGCGCCACCCCGATCCTGATGCCCACGGGTGACAGCGTCATCGACGCCGACCACTTCGCCCGTCAGGCGGATGCGTCGATTCCGGCCATGGGCCGCTTGCTCGAGTATGTCTGGCGCCGCCATCTCCAGGCTGCCACCCGGCGGGCCATGCTGGTTCGTGCCCGTGGATTCGAGGAGGGCACCAGCCCGATCATGGCGGTGGGGTTCGCCGACATGGTCGGGTTCACCATGCTCAGCCAGCATCTGAGCGACCATGAACTGGCCCAGGTGGTGTCCCGATTCGAGGAGCTCGCTCACGACACGGTGGTGGTCCTCGGCGGTCGGGTGGTCAAGATGATCGGCGACGAAGCGATGTTCGTCGTGCACACGGCGAGCAACGCCGCCGAAATAGGACTGAGCCTGGCCGAGGCCTATGCGGGAGACGAATTGCTTTCCGACGTCCGGGTGGGCCTGGCCATCGGGCCGGTGTTGGTGCAGGACGGGGACTTCTACGGCCCGGTGGTCAATCTGGCCAGCCGGTTGGCCGGAGTGGCCAATCCCGGCACGGTGCTCATCTCCGACGAGCTGCGCGCCACCCTCGAGGCTGAGGGCGCCAAGGGCTTCACCACCCGCCCCCTACGGGTGCGCACGCTGCGGGACATCGGCCGTGTGCAGGTGTGGAAGGTGTCCCGTGCCGGAGCCGACCCGAGCGCCGAGCGCCGCAGGAACGTGCGATGGGAGCGTCTGGGTCAGGTGGTGGCCGAACTCGACGAGTTGCGCGAGCGGGGCGAGAGAGTGGTCCGTGGTCGTTTGCCGGCGTCGGAAGTGAACCCGGTGGCCGACAACGCTGCGATGGATCAGGAACTGGCGAGTCGGGCGGTGGCGATCCCGTGGGCGTGCAGATCGAACTGCCCGTCGAAGGCAGCGATCGGCTCGCCCCGTAGGTCGATCAGCCAACCGGATCGACCGGGCATCTCCACCGAGGTAGGGGACGATCGCGGGTTGAACACCCGGACCTCGATGTCACCGGCCTGTCGGCGGACCGAGGACACCTCGGCGCCGATCACCGTGAGTTGCGAGCCCCGGTCAGGCCGGGTCCCCCCGCCGAAGGACGCGGTGGCGGCCAAGGGGACCAGGATGTCGTCGGCCATTTGGTAGGGATCGATGGGTCCCACGGCCAGGGCGTAGCTGACCTCGACCGGTCCGATCAACTGGGGACCTTCCAGGGCCTTCATCGGGCCCGCGGTCATCGGACGGGTGGACATACCGAGCCGCGACAGCATGCCGGTCGCACGCAACAGGGTGAGGGCCAACGCGGTGGCCTTGGAGCCGGCCTCGGCCTCGCCGTCGCCGTCGCGGACCACATCCACCAGTTCGTATTCGAGCAGGCCTTCGTGGACCACCGACAGCCCCCCGCTGGACACGAACCGGCGGGAGGGGAAGGTGGGCGTGCCGAGCTCCTCGGGTCCGCCCTCGGCCTCGAGGCCACGTTGGACGATGGTGAAGGCGCATTCGGCCGTCAGAGGTCGAGGCCGGCTCGGGGAGGGGAAGGTGGACCCGGAGGCGATGATCCCGTCGACGGGTTGTCGAAACGGGTGCGCACCCTGAGCACCGACTCGTCCGCCCTGATCTCGAGGGTGGTCTCGACCACCACCGGATGGCTTCCCACCCTCGACTTGGTGCTCTCGTCCACGTGGTCCGGCCAGCTGAAGGTGGAGGTGATGGTGGCGGTCGCCCGGACCGGGCCACGATCGCCGGCGGTGATCGATACCGACTCCGGCACGTCGACGATCGTGTCCACCGCCGGCGGGGAGTAGTTGTACGTGTCTCCGTGGTCACCGTCGTCGACCAATCGTCCGTACCCCGATCTTGCCGTTGAGGGAGAACGTGCCGTCACCGGGATCGATGGTGACGGTGATCAAGCCGTTGCTCAGGGTCAGCGCCCGGTCGGTGCCACCATCGACGCGTCGCCGGATGCAGGAGCGGTGCCGGCGAGAAGCGAGCCCATCCGAACCCGGGCACCTGTTCCTGACGGGCGAGGATCCGACGGACCGGCGGCTGGTCGAGACTGAGCCGGACCTGGGTGTCCGGTCGAGCGCTGAGCCGGGTGTAGAGCTCCCGTTTGATCTCCTCGACCGGTACGCCTTCCCGTGGTTCGGTGCCGATGACGATGGTGATGTCGAGACCCGTTTCGTCCTCGGCCAGGGAGACGTCGGTGATGTAGGCGTCGTTTTCGATGCGGGTGCCCTGGATCAGACCGAGCATGTTGCGAACCGTCTCACCTTCGAGGGTGATCGATCCGGGTAGTCCGAACCGTTCCGACAACACCTGGATGTCGGGTCCCGGCTCGCCGGCCGCGGTGACCACCACTTCGACGATTCCACTCCGTGGCCGGGAGGACGGATTGACCACCACCGGTCCGGAAGCGGCCATGGACGCGGCCAACGCGGCCAGCGCTCGATCGGTGAGGGCCTCTCCGATCTGGCGGGCCTCCGCATAGCGGTGGAGCACCGCGTCGACCACCTCGTCGACCGAACAGGCGCAGATCGAATCGTGAGCGGAGTTCCGGATCATGAACAACCAGGCCATTTCCAGAAAAGGGGCCGGCCAGGCGTCGAGCGGGAACGAACAGGGCGGAAAGGGGCTCGGCCAGCCGCTCGAGCGATCGCTCCGCCCGGGCCGCCGCCTGTTTGACGTCGATCCGGTTGGATGCCACGCCCATCAGGAGGTTGGCACGGGCCCCCGAACGGAGTTCACCGTGCCATGACGGTAGGTCGAGGTCAGGCGCGTGCTCCAGATAGGCGGGCAGAGACGAGACGGCCAACTCGAAGTCGTTCTGCATCTGGTTGGCCTCGCCGATCACCCTCCCCAGCCAGGGCTGCGGCCGCTGGTGATCGGTGCCGTTCATCAACAGCAGGGGGTCGTCTGCGCCGAGGAAGGGTTCGAACTCCTCGTCGAGGGAGCGGAGACGGCGCACCAGCGCCTTGGCATCGTCGGGGAGGGCGGCGCCGTTGCCGTAGCCGGCCACCAGGTACTCGGCCCGCACGCTCGATCCATCGGGGGCGTACCAGTGGAAGGCCGACCTTGTCGATGGCCGAGGGCACTCCCCGCCAGACCACGGCGTGTTCGAATCCGGCCAGCGATGAGGATCTGAGGCATCTGGGCCACGTGGCCGAACATGTCGGGCAGGTAGCCGACTTCCATCACCCCGCCGAAATCCCCACCGCGTCCGATGCCGGCCTGGAGATTCCGGATGATGGTCTCGCCGGACACCAAGAACTCGTCCATCAGGATGTACCAGGGACCGACGGTGATGCGTCCTGCCGAGGTCAGGGCCCGCAGCCGTTCCTCGTTCTCCGGCCGGATCTCGAGGTAGTCGTCGATGACCGCCAATTGCCCGTCGAGCAGGAAGTGGGTGTAGGAGCGGTCGCTGCTTCCATCTGGTCCAGCAGGCCGTCGATGGTGGCGACCAGCTTGAGACGGAAGACCTGGAACGGGTCATACCACTCACGGTCCCAGTGGGTGTGGGGGACGACGGCGATGTGCCGGGGCCTGGTCATGGCAGCGAAGCATAGGTGCCGACTCCGAGCCCGGGCACCGTGTCGAGCCGACTCGCTGGAGTCGATGCGTTCCACGTCGATCGGGATGCGTGCGACGGCCGGATACAGCGACCAGACTCGGGTCATCGTGGAGCCGGACCGGGGAGGAAATGCTGCGGCACTGGCGTGACCACCTACCGCCGGGCTCCGACCTGGCCGCCGACGACCTGACGTCGGCGGGAACCCTGTTGCGGTCATGGTCGGACCGGTGGCGTGCCGCACCGAGTGCACCTCTGTGGAAGGCACCTCATCCAGGGTCCGGAAGCGGCGCCGGCGCCGGTCGATCGCCCGGCGGCCGATGGTGGACGGCGGAGGAGTTCGACACTGGCCACCCGACGGGTGGCGGGCCGACTGCAGGGTGCGGGTCTCGAGGCGGGGGATCGCCTGCTGTGGGCCACGTCGTCATCGATCGCCGCCCTGGTCGCCCACGTGGGTGCGCTCCGGGCCGGGTTGGTGGTGGTCCCTGCCAACACCGCCTATACCCAACGCGAGTTGGTCCATATCGTGACCGACGTTCGCCCGGCTGCCGCCGTCGTCGAACGCGCCGACCAGGCGGAGTGGGTCCGGCAGGCTTCGGGCGGGTCGATCCTGGTGGTCGGCCCGGATGTGGGTCTGCCCGACCGCCAGCCCGTCGCTCTGGACGCCGTCGGACCCGATGACCCCGCCCTCATCTGCTACACCTCGGGGACCACCGGTGACCCCAAGGGCGCCGTGCTCCGCCATGGCAACCTGCTGGCCGCCACCGAGGCGGTGCGGATCGCCTGGGGGTGGGGGACCGACGACCGGCTCGTCCACTGCCTTCCGATCTTCCACGCCCACGGCCTCTGTGTCGGCGTCTACGGCACCCTGTCGGCCGGAGGCGTCCGCGGTGCTGCTTCCCGGTTTCGACCCGGCGGCGGTCGCCGATGCGGTGCGAACCGAGCGAGCATCGTTGTTCTTCGGCGTCCCCACCATGTACCACCGGCTGATCCGGTCCGGGAGGGCGTCTGACCTCCGTCGCCTGCGCCTGGTGGTGTCCGGGTCAGCGCCGCTCCCTGCCGATCTTCACGCCGAGGTCAGTGCCGCCGTCGGCTCAGCCGTGCTGGAGCGCTACGGCATGACCGAAACGATGATGAACACATCGAACCCGTTGGCCGGCCATCGCCGGCCGGGAACCGTGGGGTTCCCGCTGCCCGGTGTGGAGATCCTGCTCGGCGCCGACGACGAGATTCTGGTCCGGGGACCCAATGTCTTCGACGGCTACTGGGAGCGACCGTCGGCTGACGGCGACGCCTTCGTCTCCGCCACCGACGGCGGATCCCGGTGGTTTCGGACCGGCGACGTCGGCGTCGACGACGATGGCTACCTGGTGATTCGGGGACGATCGAAGGAGCTGATCATCACCGGCGGCTTCAACGTGTACCCGGCCGAGATCGAAGACGTGCTCGCCGCTCACCCCGGTGTGGCCGAGGTGGCGGTGACCGGAACCCCGTCGGCAGAATGGGGAGAGGTGGTCACCGCCTGGATCGTGGCCGCCGGCCGACCACCCACTCGGGATGAGCTGGCCGAGTTCTGTGCGACGACCCTGGCCCCCTACAAGCGGCCTCGGCTGGTCCACGTGGTGGACGAGCTACCCCGCAACGCCCTGGGCAAGGTGATCAGAAGCCAGCTCGGACGGTGAAGGGGCGGTAGGTTCACATCCATGGGACGGGAACCCGCCAGCGGCAAGCCGACGGGGACCAGGCGCGCCCGGGCCGCCCAGCCGGGCAGGCGCGCCCGCTCGAGAGAGCCGGTGCCCGGACGACAAACTGGAGCGATCCCTGACCGACCAGGGGTTCGGCCTGGTGGCCGGGCTCGACGAGGTGGGAAGGGGAGCCTGGGCGGGACCGGTGTCGGTAGGGGTGGTGGTGTTCCCCGAGGGTCTGAAGGCGCCTCGCAGGGCTACGCGACTCGAAGATGCTCACCGAGGAGCGCCGTGAGGCGCTGTTTCCCATGATCACCCGATGGTGTGCCGGCTGGGCGGTCGGGCACGCCGGAGCCGCCGAGTGCGACCGACTGGGGATGACCGCCGCACTGCGGTTGGCTGCCCGACGCGCCCTCTTCGGCCTGGCCTGGCCCCCTCAGGTGGTGGTGATGGACGGCGGCTTCGACTACGTGAGCGAGCCGCATGCCGTCGACCACGCTCGGTCGACAGCGGTCGGCGCACCGCAGATTCGGACCGTGGTGAAGGGCGACGCCACCTGCGTGTCCATCGCCGCCGCCTCGATCGTGGCCAAGGTCACCCGTGACCGGTTGATGCGGTCGCTGTCGGGGAGCTTCCCCGGCTTCGACTTCGATCGCAACAAGGGCTACCCCTCGCCGGTGCACCGCACCGCCCTTGCCGGGTTCGGCCTCACTTCGATGCATCGCCGATCGTGGTCGTACGTGGACGATCTGGCCTTCCTCTGAGAGCGTCTGTGAGCCGGGAGAGCTCAGGTGGGCGCCGGCTCCTTGGGCAGGCCGAGCACCCGTTCGCCGATGATGTTGCGCAGGATCTCGTCGGTGCCTCCGGCTATCCGCATTCCCGGTACCCCGAGGAGGTAGTCGGACCACGCGTAGGTGCCCCACACGCCGGTGTCGGCCACCAGGGCGGGGCCGAGGATCGACGAGACCAGCTCGCAGGTGCGCACCATGTTGGCGGTCAGCGAGAGCTTGGCCAGCGACATCTCCGGCCCGGGCAGCTGACCGACGGCCAGCTTGGCGGACGCCCGCAGGTTGGTGTAGCGGGCCACTCGTTCGTTGATGAACACCGTGGCCAGCTGTTGGCGGACGAGCGGATCGGTCGGACCGGCCGGTCACCCGGGCCAGCTCGAACAGACGGATGGTGGTGGGCAGCCCGATGCCGCCCCCTCCGCCACCAATGGCTGCCCGTTCGTTCATCAGGGTGGTCAGCGCAACACTCCACCCGCCGTTCACGTCACCCAGGCGGTGGGAGTCGGGAATCCGGACATCGGTGAAGAACACCTCGTTGAAGGTGGCGCCCCCGGTGATCTGGCGCAAGGGTCGCACCTCCACCCCGGGCGCGTGCATGTCGACGATGAATCCGGTCAGCCCGCGGTGCTTGGGGAGATCGGGATCGCTGCGGCAGATGATCTCGCCGATGTCCGAAAGGTGGGCCCCTGAGGTCCACACCTTCTGGCCGTTGACGATCCACTGGTCACCGTCGCGCTCGGCCCTGGTCTGGAGTGAGGCCAGGTCGGAGCCCGATGAAGGCTCGCTGAACAGCTGGCAACCGATGATGTCCCCGCGGTACATCGGGCGCAGGGTGGCCTCCTTCACCTCCGCGGTGGCGTGAGCGAGGATGGTGGGAGCGACCATGCCCAGGCCGATCCCATAGATCGCCATGGACGGCGTCCTGTACTCGGCCGACAGGCGGCTGTAGATCCTCTCGTACTCACGCGGCAGCCCTCGGCCCGCCGTAGGTCGGCGGCCCGGTGATCCATCCGAAGCCGGCGTCGAACACCGTCTGGGCCCAGGAGCGGGCCGCGGCCACGTCGGCGAGCTCCTGATCGGGGGTCCGCTCGGGGAAGAGGCCGACCCGGTCAGAGCCCTCTCCCCAGACGAAGGTCTCCGGTGGGCGCTTGGCGGCGTGACCGTCGAGGAACTGGCGGGCTTCGTGTTCGAATTGCTCGGGGCTCACCGTCGATTCGGAATCGTCGGTCACCGACTCGTTCTGGCTGGTTAGGGCGCTGGCCATCGTCGAGATCCCCTCCGTCGTTCCTGCCGCCCGATCCGGGCCGTTGACAGCGTAACCGTGGGCCCGAGACCGGCGGTCTTCAACCGCCGGTGGCTGTGGTTCGGACTGCCCGTTCCCGGGCATGACGGACCATGGCGGCAAACGCATCGGGATGGGTCAGGTGGGCTCCGTGGCCTGCCCCGGCGATCTCGGTCAACTCGGCATCCGGCGTGTGTTCCACCAGCCAGGCAACCGACTCGCGATGGCGCGGGGTCGAATTCTCACCCCGACCGAAGACGGCCGGGATCCTGAGCCCGCTGACATCGAACGGTGCCCGGGTGGCACGAATGTCTCCCAACTCGGCCGCCAGTGCCGGGCCTTCTGCCCGCCGCGCCGCTCTGGTCTCCTCGGGCAGTCGATCCCATGCGGCATCCCCGACCATCCGCCGGAAGAAGCGCTCCGCCGTGCCGTGGTCGTTGCTGTCGCCGTTGTCCGGCGACGAGCTGGGATTGTGGCCGTGTGTCGACCGGTCAGGCCCTGACGGGCTCTGGCTCAACCAGGGCATCGGGGGTTCGTAGGCGGCGACGCCGACAATCGAGGCTGCTGCCCTGGTGGCGCAGCGCGGCACCCAGCGCCACGTCGCCCCCATAGCTGTGTCCGATGACCACGGCTGCCCGTCCACCGATCACTTCGAGGAGGTCATCGACGTGCCCGTCAAGGGTGGTGTTGAGGGGCAGCACCCGCCGCGAACGGTGATAGCCCCTTCGGTCGTACACGACGGTGTGGAGGTCGCTGAGCCGTCGAACCACCCGGACAAAGCTGGTGGAACGGTCGAGCGACCCGTGGACCAGCACCACGATCGGAGAAAGGCGATGGCGAGAACTACCTTCCGGGACGTGCTCGGTGATGGACAGTCGGGTCGGCGAGGACATCGCCGGCCAGCCTGTCAGGTGGCTCCCTGCCTTCGCCAAAGTGGGGCTCTGACGTGGGATTTGAGGGCCGACGGCGCACGACAAATGCACACATGCGCCCTCCAGATCGTGCATTGTTATGGGTTCCAAAAGACGAAGGAGAGACTGTGCCCCTTACCAAATCCGATCTCATAGCGGCCGTGGCCGCCCACACCGGCTCGACTGCCAAGGACGTCTCGTCCGTGCTGGCCGGCCTCGAGGACGTGGTGGTGGCCAATGTGGCCAAAGGCGAGAAGGTGGTGATTACCGGCTTTCTGACCTTTGATCGGGTGAAGCGTGCCGCACGCACCGGCCGGAATCCGCAGACCGGCGAGACCATCGCCATCAAGGCGTCGACCAGCCCGAAGGTTTCTGTCGGGGCTTCCTTCAAGAAGGTCGTCAATGGTCAGGCCCCAGCCCCGAAGGTGGCCGTGGCCAAATAGTCGCTAGTTGGAGGGTCGGTCGTGGTCCAGCGAGGCTTGGACCGCGGCCGACCACACCGGCGAGCCCCCGTTCACAGCTGACCGATCGCCTTGTGGGTCTGAGGCACCACCCGGATGCTCGGGTAGGTGCGCAGGGCCCGCTCTTGGAGTCGGAGTACCTGGTCCGGGGAGGGACCGGCGGTGACGTTCCCGAACGGGGTTACCGGCTGGAGGAAGACCTCGACCCGGTGATCGCCATCGGCTCGGCCAGCGTCGCCGGACAAGTCGGGTCCACGGTTTTGCCGTGCCGTCTCGGCCACCATGCCCACGGCCCGGTCGAACTGGTCCAGATCGGTGGTCGCCCCGATGACGATCTTGACCCAGGTGGCGACACCCGCTCCGACGGCGGCGTCCGAGAAATTGCCGCTGGGTGTCGGCTGCGACGTGCTCGCCGTCGACGCTCGAGAGCTTCACGTCCATGCTCACGCAGGCGATCCACGGCAGGACCCGTCGGAGCGCCGCCACCAGGGTGCCGTTGGTCTCGAGCATCACCGGCCGACCGAACCCGGCCAGCTGCTTGGCCAGTTCGACCACGGCGTTGCCCTGCATCAACGGTTCGCCCCCGGTGATGCTGACCGAGTGGTGAGGGAGGAGCCCGGCAGAGGTCCTCGACCGCATCCGCCAGCGTCCCCACCGGCATGGGACTGGCGAATCACCTGCCAATCCCGCCGGCCGGGAGTCTGCTCGATCCGGCACGGGCCTGGACGTTTGGAGAGCGCTTCGGGTTGATCGCAGTAGGCGCAGCGGATGTTGCAACCGGTGAGACGGACGAAGACCTGACGCTCGCCGACCAGCGCCGCCTCACCCTGAATGGCCGAGAACACCTCGGTGGCCAGGATCTGTTCCCGAGGAGGTGTCACCTGAGAGTGCGGGGTCGATCGAGGCCCGCCTGGGCAAAGCCCTGGGCCCGGATGAGACAGGCGTCGCAGACCCGACACGGAGTGTCTCCACCCTGGTAGCAGGACCACGTGAGGTGCAGGGGTGCGTCCAACTCATGACCCATGACCACGATCTCGGACTTGGAGGCGTGGATCAGCGGGGTCCGGATGGTGATCGGGTCGCCGTCCACGCCCCGCTTCTGTCCGGTTTCCGCCACCCTGGCGGAAGGCCTCGATGAACTCCGGGCGACAGTCCGGGTAGCCGGAGTAGTCGATGGCGTTCACCCCGATCCACACCGCGTCCAGCGCTCGCGCTTCTGCAACACCGAGCGCCACGGCCAGAAAGATGCTGTTGCGAGCAGGGACGTAGGTCGTCGGGATCCCATCGCCGCTGCCACCTTTGGGCACCTCGATCGACGGATCGGTCAGTGCCGAACCACCCCACGCGGCGGTGTCGATCTGGACCACCAGATGATCCGAGCGATAGTGACCGGCCACGCCGGCCGCACGGTCCAACTCGGTGCGATGCCTCTGCCCGTAGTCGAAGGTGAGTGCCAGCGGCGGCGTGGCCGACTCCCGGTTGGCCATGGCCATGCATACCGTGGAATCAAGACCGCCGGACAGGACGACCAGATGCCCGTCCATTTTCAGCGGCTCCCTGCTCGGGTGTCCCCACCGGAGCTATCGGCGAGCGGTATCCATGCCGACCCGAGGGTGATGGTGGACGTCACGCCGGCATGCAGTCGGGCCATGCCGAGGACGCTAACCCAACGGTGCGATCCGCCAGTCGTCAACGTGGCCCACGAGGCAGCCCGGTAGGCTCAACCGGTGATGGACGCCACAGACGCCGCAGACGCCGCTAGACCAGGCCGACCGGAGAGACCGGGCAGACCAGGGAGGCGGGGGATCGGTCGGCGCCGGAGCGTTCGGTCCGAATGCATGGCTCGTCGAGGACATGTACGAGCGGTACCTGACCGATCCGACCTCGGTGTCCGAGTCGTGGCGGGAGTTCTTCGCCGACTACCGGCCCGGATGGTGCGGCCGCCCGCTCGGTTCCGCATCGCTCGCTGGGCCCCCTCGAACTGGACCGTCAGCGGTGCCTGTCGCGCCGGCAAACGCCGCTACCCGCGACGCCGAACGGATCCTCGGTGCCGGCCGCGGCACCTTCGCCCTCTGCTCCCGGTGCCGTCGGAGACTCCCGAGCCGGCAATTCCGCTACGAGGGGCGGCGAGCCGCATCGTGGCCAACATGGAGGCCTCGCTGGGCGTACCCACCGCCACCAGCGTCCGGGTGGTTCCCGCCAAGTTGCTCGAGGTCAATCGGACCGTCATCAACAATCAACTCTTCCGGACGACGGGCGGAAAGGTCAGTTTCACCCATCTGATCGGCTACGCGGTGGTCAAGGGGCTCATCGCCCTCCCGGCCATGAACGCCTCGTTCGTCGCCGACGCCGATGGAAAGTCGACCCCGGGAGTGATCCGACACCGCCACGTGGGACTTGGGCTGGCGGTGGACGTCGAAAAGGGCGACGGCAGCCGTACGCTCCTGGTCCCCTGCATCACCGATGCCGATGACCTGGACTTCCGCAGGTTCGTCGGCGCCTACGAGGAGCTGGTGCGCAAGGTTCGCACCAACAAGATCGGCGCAGCGGACTTCTCCGGGCACCACGGTGACCCTGACCAATCCGGGAACGTTGGGAACCGTACAGTCGGTGCCCCGACTCCTGGCGGGACAGGGTCTCATCGTCGGTGTCGGGTCCTTGGGAGTCCCGTCTGGCTTCGAGGCGGCCGATCCCCGGACCATGGCCGACTTGGGAATCGGCAAGACGGTGACCATCACCTCCACCTACGACCACCGGATCATCCAGGGCGCGGAATCCGGGCTCTTCCTGGCCTATGTGTCCGAGTGCCTGATGGGCGAACACGGCTTCTACCGCGAGGTGTTCGAATCCCTCGATATCCCCTACGAGCCGGTGCGATGGGAGCGAGACGTCAATGCGTCCAACGACCACGACGATGGCGGTCATCTCCGTCTGGTCAAGCAGGTGCATGTGCAGACGCTCATCAACATGTACCGGGTGCGCGGCCATCTCATCGCCCACCTCGATCCGCTGGACGCCGAACCGCCCGATCTCCACCCCGAACTCGACCCGCTCCACTACGGCTTGACCATCTGGGACCTGCCCCGCCTCTTTGTGGCCGACGGGCTGGCCGGCAAGGACATGGCCACGCTGGACGAGATCCTGCACACGCTCCGCGATGCCTACTGCCGGACGCTGGGGATCGAGTACATGCACATTCAGGATCCCGAGCAGAAGCGCTGGATCCAACAGCACGTCGAGGGTGTGTCCTCGGCCCTACCGCCCGACGAACAGCGCCACATACTCGGTCGGCTGAATGCTGCGGAGGTCTTCGAGCGGTTCCTTCATTCCCGTTACGTCGGGCAGAAGCGGTTCGGACTGGAAGGAGCCGAGTCGGCCATCGTCCTGCTCGACGCCATTCTGGACGAAGCAGTCCACGATGGTCTGCACGAGGCGGTGATGGGCATGGCCCACCGTGGTCGCCTCAACGTGCTGGCCAACATCGTGGGCAAGTCCTACGGGGAGATTTTCGAAGAATTCGAAGGCAACCTCGACCCCGACTCGGTGCAGGGCTCCGGTGACGTGAAATACCACAAGGGCGCGGTCGGGACCTTCGTCGCCCGCAACGGCGCCTCCATCCCCATCACCATGGCCTCCAACCCGTCCCACCTGGAGGCGGTGGACCCGGTGGTGGTGGGCATGGCCCGTGCCAAGCAGGATCGGCTGGGAGGCGAGCAGGGGACCGGGCCGGAACTGGAGGACGGCGTCGGGGATCCGTTTCCGGTGCTGCCGATATTGCTCCACGGCGACGCCGCCTTTGCCGGCCAGGGGGTGGTGGCCGAGACCCTCAATCTGTCCGGTCTTGCCGGCTACAGGACCGGCGGCACGGTCCACATCGTCATCAACAACCAACTGGGGTTCACCACTGCTCCCGGAAGCCGCCCGTTCCTCGGTGTACCCCACGGACGTGGCGAAGATGGTGCAGGCCCCGATCTTCCACGTGAACGGAGATGACCCCGAGGCGTGTGTGCGGGCCGCCCGGTTGGCGTTCGGCTTTCGCCAGGCCTTTCACAAGGACGTGGTGATCGACATGGTGTGTTATCGCCGTCACGGTCACAACGAGGGTGACGACCCCAGCTACACCCAACCGTTGATGTACGCCCTCATCGACGCCAAGAGGTCGGTGCGCAAGCTCTACACCGAATCGCTGGTGCGCCGAGGAGACATCTCGTTGGATGAGGCCGAGCAGGCCCTCGACGATTTCTCCGCCCGGCTCCAGGCCGCCCTCGACGAGACAAGAGCCGAAGCCGAGTCGGTCGCGGAGGACACCGCGGTTCTGCCCGAGTACGTGGTCCCCGATCTGAGGATCCCGTCGGTGGAAACCGGCGTTCAGTCGTCGGTGCTGGCTCGATTGGCCGAGGTGGTCAAGTCGGTACCGGAGGGCTTCGTCATCCACCCCAAGCTGGCTCGCCAGTTCGAGCAGCGGGACAAGATGTTCGCAGACGGTGAGATCGATTGGGCACTCGGCGAGGCACTGGCGATCGGATCGCTCCTGCTGGAGGGTACCAACGTCCGGCTCACCGGCCAGGACACCCGGAGGGGCACCTTCTCCCAGCGCCACGCCGTGCTGGTGGACCACACCACCGGAAGGGAGTACGTGCCCTTGGCGGGACTGGAGGGTGGTCGATTCACCATCTGCGATTCGCTTCTGTCCGAGTACGCCTGTGTGGGGTTCGAATACGGCTACTCGGTGGAGGCAATCGACGACCTGGTCGCCTGGGAGGCCCAGTTCGGAGATTTCTGGAATGGCGCGGAGATCATCGTCGACAACTTCTTGGTGGCGGCCGATGACAAGTGGGGTCAGAAGTCCGGCCTTGGTGCTCCTTCTGCCCCATGGATACGAGGGTCAGGGGCCTGAGCATTCCTCAGCCCGGATCGAGCGGTTCTTGACCCTGAGCGCCCGAGGCAACCTGAGGGTGACCGACCCGACCACGTCGGCGCAGTACTTTCATCTGCTCCGTGCCCAGGTCATGGGATCGGAACGTAGACCATTGGTGGTGTTCACCCCCAAGTCGCTCCTGCGCTCTCGCCAGGCCCGATCACCTATCGCCGCGTTCACCTCGGGCTCGTTCGCCGAAGTGCTCGACGATCCTGCGGCAGCCGACGACGACTTCGACCCGAATGCGGTGACCCGGGTGGTGTTGTGTACGGGCAAGGTGGCCTACGACGCGCTGGGCCACCGGGACACGCTGGGCGAGGCTGGCAGAGGTGTGGTGGTGGTACGGGTCGAGCAGCTCTACCCCTGGCCGGAGACGACCGTCGAGACGGTGCTCGACCGGTATCCGCAACGCGCGAGAGGTGGTGTGGCTCCAGGAGGAGCCCGAGAACATGGGGGCCTGGAGTTTCGTGCACAGCCGGCTGCACCGGCTCCTGCGGGACACCCACACGCTGCGCCACGTCAGCAGGGCCGAATCGGCCAGTCCGGCCACCGGTAGCGCCGCCTTGCACCGGCTGGAGCAGGACGACCTGTTGACCAGATCGATCGGCTGACCGCTGGTCGAGGGATACAACGGACGCGGCACTCAGACCTCAGACCAGGAAGTCGTGAGCCAGGGCGATCCACATCTCGGTGGACAGGTGAAGGGACTCGAGGTCGACCCGCTCGTCGATGCCGTGGAACATGGATCCGTAGTCCTCGAACCCGATGGCCCTGCTGTGCAGCCCGAACCCATAGGCCACACTGCCCAACGCCCGGTGGTACCGGGCGTCGGTCGCCCCTACGGTCAAGAAGGGAACCGTGCGCGCTCCCGGATAGAACAGACGACTGACCCGCTGCAGCGCATCCCACAGCGGTGTGTCGATCGGCGAGGTCGTCGACGGTTCCTCCGAGGTGAAGGCGATGCTCACGTCGTCGGCCAGATCGCCGATGACTTCCACCAGCATGGCCCGCACATCGGCTGTGTCCCACTCCGGAAGCGACCGGATGTCGACCTCCAGCTCGACTCGGTCGGGGATCACGTTGATCTTGCTGCCGGCCCGCATGACGGTGGGGGCCAGGGTGGTGTGGGTGCATGCGTGGGCCTGCCGGGCCAGGCCGACCAGGGGGAACTCGTCGCAGAACGCGTCGATCCGGTCGGGGTCGAGCAGGGGCTCGGCCAGTTCCGGAGGGAAACCGATCCCCTCGACGAATCGCCTCCATGCCTCGTGCATCTGTGCCTGTGGCCGGTACTCGTTGATGCGACGGACCACTTCAGCCGCCTTGACCAGGGCGTTGTCGGTGCGCAGGGGTTGGCTCCCGTGCCCAGGCGTACCCCTGACGGTGAGGACGCACCAATAGACCCCCTTCTCACCGACGATCACCGGCAGCCGTGGTGCGCCGTCCGCTCCATCCATCGGAAAGCCGCCTGACTCGGTGATCACGTAGTCGGAGTTGACCTCGTCGGTGGCGTGTTGGCACAACCATTTTGCGCCGTGCGTACCCAGTGCCTCCTCGTCGGCGACGGCGATGTAGTTGAGGCTCCCGGCCGGCCGGAAACCGCTCGCAGCCAGATGGCGGAAGGCGGTGGCCATGGTGGCGGTGAGGTTGAGCATGTCGATTGCGCCACGGCCCCAGACGACGCCGTCGATCAGCTCGCCACCAAACGGGTCATGGCGCCAATCGCCGGTGTTGGCCGGCACCACGTCGGTGTGCCCGAGCAGTGTCAGTGACGGAGCTGTTGGATCCGAACCTTGGATCTTCGCCACCAGCGAGGTGCGGCCTGGGTGGGGCTCGAACGTCTCCATGTCCGCGCTGGAACCTTCGAGATAGCCCCTGAGTGAGCTCTGCATTCCGTCGTTCCTGGCCCGAAGCGGCGGATCCGTCGTTGACGCACCGATTCCTGATCATGTGCTGGAGGAGATCGGTGGCCTCTTCGGTGCGGCTGCTCTCGGAGGCCACGTTGCCATCCTAGGCTCAAGGACCCGCCACGCCGTGCGGCGACAGTTCGGTAGCGTGACCGGGGCATGGTCGAAGAGCACCTGGTCAGATGGTTGACTGTGGTTCTGTATGGAACAGCACTCTCTTGATCGCCGACGCATCGTCGTCGACGGCTCCAACATCGCTACCGAGGGCCGGAGTCTTCCCAGTCTGTCCCAGCTCGACGAGGCCATCCGGACGTTTCTCGAGGAGTACCCGGGCTTCTCCGCTTCCGACGTGACCGTGGTCGTCGACGCTTCCTTCGGTCACCGAATCGATCCCTCTGAGGTGGGCGCATTCGAGCAAGCCGTGGAGCACGGGGAGATGGTCACGCCTCCCGCCGGGCGCGGTCGGTAGGGGAGACGGATTCATCCTGCGCATCGCCGAGAAGTCAAATGCGCTCGTGCTGTCCAACGACTCGTTTCAGGAGTTCCATGCCGAACGACCGTGGCTCTTTGAACCGGGTCGTTTGATCGGCGGCAAACCGGTGCCTGGTGTCGGGCTGGATCTTCACCCCTCGGACGCCGGTACGCGGGGCAAAGAGCCGGTCAGCGACCACCAAGTCGAAGCGCGTCGCCGAGACGAACGTGGAGGATCTCGAATCGCTTCGGCGAGGATGCCGACGGCCTCTCCGGTCGGAGTCTCCAAGGCCGGTCCAAGAACGCCGACCAAGGCCGACCAAGACCGCCAAGGCGACTTCGAAGGCCGCCAAGACGACCAAGCCGCGACAAGCGACCAAGGCGACCAACGCGGTGAAGGCCGCATCCAAGGCGGCCACCAAGGCCACGCAAAGACCACCAAGACCGCCACCAAGGCGGCCAAAGACGACTTCGAAGGCCGCCAAGACGACGCAAGGCCACCAAGGCGACCAAGACCGTCACCAAGAAGGTTACGAAAGCGACCAAGAACTCCGACAAGGTCGCCAAGACCACTACCAGGGCGGCCAAAGCGCAGAAGGTGACCACCTCCTCCGCAACCCAATCGAGAAAGGCGTCGGCGGGTCAGCGCAAGGCGCTCATGAGGCGCTCAACGACGCCATGACATTCCTCACCTTCGTTGCGGACCATCCGGTGGGCAGCACCGTGCGAGGGCACGGTCACCTCGTTCACCTCCCACGGCGCGCACGTCGCGGTCGACGGAATGCTCTGCCACGTGCCTCTTCGTGGCCTGGGCGATCCGCCTCCCAACAAAGCCCGGCAGGTGCTGTCCAAGGGTGAGACGCGCCCGTTCGTGTTGGTATCGCTGGACGCGGCACACCGGAGAGCTGAGGTCGCGCTTACCGGCATCCACACCGTAGTCGATCAATCGCTCCACCCATCGTCCGAGAATTCGTCGCACATCCGGGAATCTCCGCCGGTCGGCCCGATATCCTCGTCTGGCGTGCGACCCGAGGACTACCTTCCCCATCGCCACCCGTTCTTGTTCGTGACCGAGGTGGTGTCCATCGAACCCGGTCAGTCAGCCATCGGCCGCTGGCAGTTGACAGGCGACGAGGACTTCTTTGCTGGACACTTCCCCGGGAGGCCGACCTTGCCAGGGGTTCTGATGGTCGAAGCGCTGGCTCAGCTGGGGGGAGTCGCCGTTCTCGCCGATCCCCACTTCGCGGGCAAGCTCCCGCTTTTCGGCGGGATCGAGAAGGCTCGGTTCCGTCGCCAGGTGGTCCCCGGTGACCAGCTCGACCTCGAAGTCACCCTGGGTCACATGTCGGCTCGAGCCGGCAGGGGAACCGGGCGAGCGTCGGTTGGCGGCACGCTGGCTTGCCAGGCGGAGCTCCTGTTCGTACTGGTGGACTCGACACCGCCGGCTCCGAGCTGACGAGCGTTCTGTCCGTGCGCATCGCCACCTGGAACGTCAACTCACTAGGCGCTCGGCTTCCGCGAGTTGAGGAGTGGATCGGCTACGCCAATCCGGATGTGCTTTGCCTCCAGGAGACCAAGCAATCCGATTCCGCCTTCCCTGGCGATGTTTTCGCCTCACTCGGCTACGAGACCGCCCATCACGGTGACGGGCGATGGAATGGGGTGGCCATCCTCAGCCGGGTCGGACCTGTCCGGGGTCTCGGTAGGAATGCGATCGGATGACGATGCCCAGGGAACCCGCCTGATCGGCGCCGATTGCGGTGGAGTGCGGGTGTTTTCCGCATACGTTCCCAATGGGCGGAGCCTCGACAGCGATCAGTATCCGGCCAAGTTGGCATGGCTGGCGCGGCTGCGGTCTCTTCCTCGAGGAGACAAGCGCACCGGATCGTCCGGTGGCGGTGTGCGGCGACTTCAACGTGGCGCCCGAAGACCGAGATGTGTGGGATCCGACCCAGTTCGAGGGCGCAACCCATGTGAGCCGATCCGAACGCGACGCGCTTTCCCACATAGAGTCCTGGGGGCTCGTCGACGTCTTCCGCCGACTTTATGCTGATGACCAACTGTTCAGCTGGTGGGACTATCGGGCCGGCATGTTCCACAAGCACCGGGGGATGCGCATCGACCTCATCCTGGTCACCGCGGTGCTGGCCGAACGCACCCGCTATCGGACTCATCGACCGGAATGCGCGAAAAGGAAACAAACCCTCCGATCACGCCCCAGTCTTCATAGACACGGACGACTGAAAAAGGCGGACCGGACCCAGCCTCGCAACCGGGAGTCCGTGCCGATTGTCAATTTCCAGAATTGCCGTAATTATCGTTCGCAGACGATGAAAGCGGACATCACGTATCGTCTATAAGTGATAATTTGACCGATTTTCAAAAAGTGATCTACCTGCACGCTGCGATCGGATATCGACGATTTACAGCAAGGTTCGAGCCCGTGGCGGGGGAGAAGTTGGGCCGCCAGCCGGGGACCACCAGGGAAGAGCGTGTCCAGATTATGAACGCTCATGATGGAGCGACCCGGGGCCGGGTTCAGGTGTCGGCAGGTTGAAGTGTCGGGGGGTTCAGGTGTTCAGCGCAGACCGGATCTCGGTGATCCACTGGCCGGTGTCTCGAGGTGCCTTACCTGTCCGTGCCCGTGCGCGCCACCCCGGCCAAGGCTGCCAACCACGGAGACGGCTGACGCTCGACCCGCCGTCCTGTCGCCAGCGTCCGGTTTCGAGCCCATGAGCAGTGCAGATGTCTAGAGGCCCTGGTGACCGCCACATAGAGCAGGCGTCGTTCCTCGGCCCGCGCCTGGTCCGATTGGGCGTAGACGATGGGGACGAAGCCGTCCTCGAGCCCGATCACGTTGACGGCGGTCCACTCGAGCCCCTTGGCCCGGTGGAAGGTCGCCAGCTCCACGCCGTCCTCGGCCGTTCGATCAGCGGCGGAGCGTCGGCTGTCGATCGGCGCATCGGGTTCGGGGGCCAGCCGGTGGGGTATGCCGGCGTCGGCCAGACCCTGACGGACCACGGCCAGTTGGTCGTTGGTCCGGGCCAAAACGGCTTGTTCGGACCAAGGCAGCCCATCCGCCGACCGGGCCAACAGGACGGCCATCACGCCTTTGGCTTCGGCGATCTCGTCCTCGTAGGTGGCCACTTCCGGAAGAGGACCGTCACTGGACATCGACCGAACAGCGTGTGCGCTGGTCGCCCCCAAGGCAGCGGACGCGGCCGCAACCACCTGCGGAGTCGACCGGTGGTTCTCGCCGAGCCGGGCGACCTCCATTCCCGGCACTAGCTCGGGCAGTCGGTAGATAAGGCTCGGATCGGCTCCGTTCCATCCGTAGATGGCCTGGTTCGGATCGCCGACCACACAGATGTCGTTTCGGTCACCCCGCAGTGCTTGGATCAAGCGGAATTGGGTCGGATTCACGTCTTGGAACTCGTCCACGGAAAGGTGCTGGTACCGCCACCGCACCCGTTCGGCGAAGCTGATGTCGCGCTCGAACAGGTCGCCGGCGCTGATCAAGACATCGTCGAGGTCGAGCGCCCGCCTGCGGATCAAGGAGAGTTGGTAGGCCTCGAACGCCTGCGACCACCTGGTCCATGGCGACGCTGACCGAACGGTCCGAGGATTGCGCGGCCTCGGCGTACGACCCCGGCGCCAGACCGTTGGCCTTGGCCCAGCCGATCTCGGTGTCGATGGTCGAGGCCAGTACCGGGTCCCCGACGATGGCGGTGACCGTCCGGTATCTCTGTTCGACTACCACAGGGGGCGGACGTCCGTGATCGAGGGCGTGGCGACGCAGGAGCGCGAGCGCCATCTGGTGGAGGGTTCCGGCGCGGACACCCGGGCCCGGAGTACCCCCGGGCCCTGACGGACCGGAGACGGCGACGCCGTAGTCGCGGAGTCGCACTCGGAGCTCGTCGGCCGCTTTGCGAGTGAACGTGCAGATGGCGGTGTGATCGGCGTCGGCGGTATCGTCCCGGATACGCCGAGCGGCCCGGAGCGTGAGCACTCGGGTCTTACCCGAGCCGGCGCCGGCGACGATGCACAGCGCCGAATTGGTTGAGTCGACGCATCGGCGCTGGACCTGGGTCAGCGACGCCACGGCCCGTTCGAAGGCGTCGTCGGGGGCTGCGCCGGGCGAAGCTGATTCGACCGCCGCAGACTCCCGTGGTTCCACGGGAGTGGAGGCTATCGGTAGGGTGTACCGGTGCTGAAGTCGTTCGCCGGCGGTCGCCTGTTCGGCGGATCATGGGGTTCGGGAGAACCGGCGGTTCTCGCACTTCACGGCTGGAGACGCACCCACCTCGACTTCTCGGCTGTCTTCGGCGATGGGAGGGCCGGGTCAGGGGTGAGTGTCCTCGGTCCTGATCTGTTCGGATTCGGGGCCACTCCGCCACCACCGGAACCCTGGGGGACAGACGAGTACGCCCGGCAACTGCTTCCGCTGTTCGACGCACCGGGGGTTCTGGCCGACCGGGTCGTGGTGGTCGGGCACTCGTTCGGCGGCCGGGTGGCTGTCCGCCTGCACGCCCTGGTGCCCGGCCGGATCGAGCGGATGGTGCTGTGCGGTGTCCCCCTCCTCGATCGCCAAGGCCGGCGGGTCCGTCCAGCGCCGGCCTACCGGCTGGTCCGCCAGCTCCACCGAGTGGGCCTGCTCAGCGATGACCGAATGGACGCCGCCAAGAACAAGTATGGATCTCCGGACTACCGGGCGGCCCAGGGGGTCATGCGCGACGTCTTCGTGAAGATCCTGGCCGAGCAGTACGCCGACGAGCTTGGGTCCATCGCCTGTCCGGTGGATCTGCTGTGGGGTGAGAACGACTCCGAAGTGCCGGTCGAGGTGGCCAGGCGAGCCCAGGGGATGTTTCCGGAAGCCCGGTTGACCGTCTTGCCCGGTGTCGGCCATCTGGTCCCGACCGAAGCACCCCAAGACGTTCTGGATGCCGTGCTCAGCAGGCCCAGTCCACCATGAGCTCGATGAGCCAAGCCCAGTGGTGGTTCCCCATCGATGGCCTCGACACCTCGCGTTTCCATAGTGGCGTGGCCTGGATCACCACGGCCGTTTGCGTGATTGCCTGTATCCCGGCCGGACTGCGATGGCTCCGAGTGGCACAGCGAGAGCACTATCTGGCCGGATCGGCCGGTCGTTTCGCGGTTCGGTGGTGGCGGGCGACGCCGGTCAACGCGGTTTCCGCAGTGATCGCCGTGGCCGCGGCAGGGGTTTCACTCCGGTGGCCGATCGCCGGGATCGTCACGGCCTGCGTGGCTGCCGCAGGACCGTTCGGTCTACCTCTTCGCGGACGCACTTCGCCCCTCGCCTGGACGGGGCGCTTACGGAGGCTGGCGGTGGTGGCGGCGCTGATCGAGCTGGTTGTGGTGGTACTGGGCGTGGTGACCGGGCTGGCGGCGCCGCTGTCGGTGGTAGCGGTCGTGGCTGTTCCGCTCGCAGTCGACCTGGCCTGTTGGATCACCGCCCCCTTGGAGCGTCGAATGTCCGCTCACTTCGTGGACGAAGCCACCGCCAGGTTGAAGCGGGTCGCCCCGATCGTGGTTGCGGTCACCGGCTCGTTCGGGAAGACATCGACGAAGTACCACATCGCTCACTTGGTTGCCGGCACCCGGAATGTCGTGGTCACCCCGGCCAGCTTCAACAACAGGGCGGGTTTGGCCCGGGCCATCAATGAACAGCTGGCCGATGGTACCGAGGTCTTCGTCGCCGAAATGGGCACTTACGGTCCGGGCGAGATCGCCGAGCTGTGCCGTTGGTGCCAGCCTCACATCTCGGTGATCACCGCCATCGGACCGGTCCACCTCGAGCGCTTCGGGTCTGAGGACCGGATCGTCGAGTCCAAAGCCGAGATCATCGAGCGGGCCGACGACGTGGTGTTGCCGTCGGATGACCCCCGGCTGAGCGCAGTGGCCGATGGCGCGCTCAAAGACGGAAAGCGGGTTCTGCGGTGTTCGACCGTTGATCGCTCGGCCGGCGTGTTCGTCGGCCGGATCACCGAGGGCCCGAGCGCCGACGGAAACCGTGTTTCCGTCGCCACTGACGGATCGACACTGGTCGAGGCCGTGGAAATTCCCACTGGCGTCCACCCGACCAACCTGGCCTGTGCGGTGGCCGTCGCTCTACTGCTCGGGGTGGATCCTGCGACCGTTGCCGCACGTTTGCATGACCTTCCGCCGGTCGAGCACCGGCTGTCCGCGGTCCCGTCCTCCACCGGTGTGATCATCCTGGATGACACCTACAACTCCAACCCGTCCGGCGCGCGCTCGGCACTCCGGGCGCTGGTGACCGCCGGGCAACGCGTCCGCGGCCGACCCGTCCGCCGGGCATCGATTGGCAGTGGTCACGCCCGGGATGGTCGAGCTCGGCCCGGGACCAGTTCACCGACAACCGCGACCTCGGCGCGGCAGCGGCGGCGGTGGCCACCGATCTGGTCATCGTGGGGCGTACGAATCGGCGAGCGCTCGAGGCCGGCTCCCGACTCGACGCCGCCTCGGCAACCCGTGTCATACGGGCCCGGCATCGCGACCAGGCCGTTGAGTGGGTTCGCCAGCACCTCGTCCTCGGGTGACGTGGTGCTGTACGAGAACGATCTACCGGACCACTACCCTTGAAAAAGACCCTGGAAACACCACGCCATGGCCCGCCCGTCCGCCGGTAGCCGTCAACCGACAACCACCGATATCCACAGCCGCCCACAGGAGGTGTCAACTCAGCGTGACCGATGTCGCCGTCATCTTCGGAGGTCCGTCGCCCGAACACGACGTGAGTGTGCTGACCGGATTGCAGGCGGCCCGCGGCCTGGCGGACGACTCCGGGGCAGCAGGGGCCAACGTGCGAGCCCTGTTCTGGACCAAGACCGGCGACTGGTACGAGGTCGATTCCGGTCTCGAGGCCGAGTCGTTTCTCGAGGGCGTACCCCGTGGGGCGAGGAAGTTGCATTTCGTCGTCGGTCCCGGCGGGGGGTTCTCTGAGGCCGCCGGCCGCCTCGGGCGGGCCCGCCAACTCGAACTCGAGGCGGCTCTGGTGTGCTGCCACGGAGGACCCGGCGAGGACGGAACCCTGCAGGCGGCGCTGGACCTGGCCGGCATCTCCTATTCCGGACCGACGGTGGCCGGCGCTGCCCTCGGCATGGACAAGCTGGCTTTCGGAGCGCTGGTTGCCGCCGCCGGCCTACCGACGCTGCCACGGGTATTGCTCACCGCTGACGGCGATCCGCCGCCCTTCGACGGACCATTCATCGTCAAGCCGCGCTTCGGTGGCTCCTCCATCGGGATCGACGTGGTGGAGGACTTCGGCACCGCCGTGGCCCGCCTGGAGGCCAATTCCCATCTTCGCTTCGGTGCCGTCGTCGAGCCCTACCGTCCCGACATGACGGACCTGCAGGTAGCCGTGCGCACATGGCCGGCTCTGGAGCTCTCGGCCGTAGAACGCCCCCTCCGCGTATCGGAGTCCGTCGACATCCTCGGCTACCGCGACAAGTACGTCGCCGGCGAGGGTATGGCCGGGGCCGACCGTGAGCTTCCTGCTCGAATTCCCTCGGAACTGGAGAAGGGCCTCCGTCAGGCGGCCGAGAGGATCGCCGCGCTGGCCGAGGTCCGCGGCGTGGCCCGCATCGACTACCTCTCAGATGGCAGCCAGTTCGTGGTCAACGAGATCAACACGGTGCCCGGATCGTTGGCCCGCCATCTGTGGGTGGCACCGCCGATTCCTTTTGCCACCTTGCTCGGCGACCTCCTCGCCGAGGCCCGCCGGCGCCCGACACACGGCTACTCGGCTGCCGGGGCCGACGGCTCGGTCCTCCGATCGGCCGGATCGATCGCCGGCAAATTGGGCTGACGCATTTGGCAGTCCGCGGGATCCATCTCCTTCCGGGGGAAAAGGTCCTGGTCGACATCAGGCCCCACTGGTCGTTCCTCTCCGGCCCGTGCATCGTCTGCGTTGCTGGCCATCGCCACCGGAGTGGCGTTGGATGTGGCCATTCCCCACACGTCGGTGCCGCTCCACTGGGTCGAGGGGCTGGTGGTGGCGGTTCCCTGCGTCTGGCTGGCCATCCGGGTGGTGCGCTGGCGGATGACCGGCCTGGCTCTGACCTCCGAGCGGATCATCGAGCAGTGGGGTGTGGTTTCGCGGCGCCAGTCGGAGATCGGCCCTGTCGGCCATCGCCGCGGTGACCGTCTTCCAATCGCCCTTGCGCCGGATCGTCGGCACCGGTCGGTTGGAGGTGGAGACATGGGAAGGCGCCGAGATCCGCTGGATCGAGGACGTACGCAAGCCGGTCATCCTCCAACGTGTGATCAACCGTCGGCTCCTTCCCCATCCACCCGGAGGCTGACGCCGGTCGATCACCTCGAACTGTTCTGTGCACCACTATCGCGGGATCCGGCGCGAGGCCACGGTGCCGTCGCTGGCCTCCACCCTCCACGCCGGGGTCGACAGGGACTCGAGCTCGATGGCTCCCGGCCGGCTCACGCGCGACCACGCATCCCCCGAATCCGGCACCGGTCATGCGAGCCCCGAAGACTCCGGGGCGGGCGACCAACCAGGCCACCAGTTCATCGAGCGCCGGCGTGGAGACCTCGAAGTCCTCGGCCAGGCTCCGATGGCTTTCGGTCATAAGCGACCCGGCGCCGACCAGGTCGTCGGACAGGAACGCGTCTGCACACTGGCCCACCCGTCGGCACTCGGTGACAACGTGACGCGCCCGCCTGCGCAGGAGCGGGTCGTCGCAAACCGATCAGCTCGGAGTCGTCGGCCGATCCGAGCGACCCGATGATGGCAGCTGCTGCCTCGCACTCGGCGACTCTGGCTGCGTAGTGGGACGTGCGCAACGTCCGGCGTTGGCCGGAATCGACGACCACTACCTCGACGTCCTCGGGCATCCTGACCTGGCGGGTGGACAGGGTCGAGCACTCGATGAGCAAGGCGTGGCCTCGCACTCCCCCGGCGCAGACCAGGGGGTCCATCGACCCCGACCGGGACGCCGGTCAGGTGCTCCGCTTGCTGGCACAGGCGCGCGATGACCGGCGGCGATCCGGTCACGCCGAACACTTCGGCCAGGGCCGTGCACAGCGCCGCGCTCGACGAGAGTCCCGAGCCGACAGGAAGGTTGGATTCGATGGTGAGGACGCCGCCCGAGTCGGGCTCGAGCCAGGGCCACCATCGCCCCGATGAGTCGGGCCCAGGGCGGGCGTGACGGCGGCGATCGACCCGGCGTCCGGCGAGATGTCCAACGGGAGCTCGACGTTGCCTGCGAATGCCTCGGACGTGACCAGGACAGTTCGGCGGTCGGATGGCGTGAACGTGGCGGTGACGCCGAGCCCGATGGCCATGGGGAGCGCCAGGCCCTGGTTGTAATCGGTGTGGTCGCCGATCAGGTTCACCCGACCGGGTCCTACGGCACGACGGACCAGTGGCACCAGGGGCTCCTCGTCGGGATCGATCTCTCGGGACCGATTCGCAGACTAGCGCCCGGTCAAATGCGATCGGCGACCGCCGACCCGGGGTGCATTTGACCCTCGGGCCCATAGAGAGGCCACCATCCGGCCATGAACAATGGAGCTCGTAACGACCTCTCTGTCGAATCAGGATCACGCCTTGCCGGCCGTGGGTGGTGCCCGATGAGCGGCCCGCTCGAGGGCATCCGGATCGTCGAGCTGGCCGGTCTTGGTCCGGCGCCGTTCGCCGGCATGATGCTGGCCGATGCCGGCGCCGACATCGTACGCATCGACCGGTTTGAACGGGCCACCTATCCGCCCAACCAGGAACCCCATGTGGACCTCATGAACCGCGGACGTCGGTCGGTGGCCGTGGATCTCAAGTCGCCTGAGGGAATTTCGCTGGTGCTTCGCCTGGTGGAGCAGGCGGACGGGTTGATGGAGGGGTTCAGACCCGGCGTCGTCGAGCGGCTCGGCTTGGGTCCGGACGTCTGCCTGGGACGTAATCCAAGACTGGTCTTCGGACGGATGACCGGCTGGGGTCAGACAAGGTCCCATGTCGCAGACTGCCGGTCATGACATCGACTACATCGCCCTGGCCGGTGCCCTCGAACCGTTGGGGCGGGCCGGCGATCGCCCTGTGCCCCCGCTCAACCTGGTGGGGGATTTCGGTGGCGGTGGCATGCTGCTGGCGTTCGGCATGCTGGCCGCCATCATCAACGCCCAACGAACCGGCGTGGGGCAGGTCGTCGACGCGGCCATGGTCGACGGTGCCGCATCGCTGTTGACCATGACCTACACCCTCCGCGCCGCCGGCATGTGGAGTGGCCCACGGGGCACCAACCTGTTGGACACCGGCGCCCATTTCTACGAGGTCTACGAGACGTCGGACGGCGGTTTCATCGGCGTCGGCGCCATCGAGCCGCAGTTCTATGCCGAGTTGATCTCCTTGATCGGACTGGAGGACGAGGAGCTCCCTGCCCAGATGGACCGTGACTCCTGGCCACAGATGAAGGAGCGGTTCGACCGAAATCTTCGCCGGTAAGACCAGGAGCGAGTGGGAGAAGATTTTCGAGGGCACCGACGCCTGCGCGGCCCCGGTGCTCTCACCGGCCGAGGCGCCCGACCACCCGCACAACCAGTTCCGGGAGACGTTCACCGAGGTGGCAGGGGTCGTGCAGCCCTCGCCATCGCCTCGGTTCTCGGTCACTCCCGGTTCTATCCGGAGGCCTCCACCCAATCCGGGACAACACGGCGACGAGGTCCTTGTCGACTGGGGTCTTGACCCAGGCGGAGATCGCCGAGCTGCGCCAGTCCGACGCCATTCGCTAGTCCGACCCACGAGGGTTCCTCCGAGTCGGAGGCTCACAGG
Organism: uncultured Acidimicrobiaceae bacterium; assembly: GCA_963734395.1. Classification (GTDB taxonomy): domain Bacteria; phylum Actinomycetota; class Acidimicrobiia; order Acidimicrobiales; family RAAP-2; genus Bog-756. The sequence goes on from CAVTGY010000002.1 coordinate 950,603, forward strand.
TTGACCACCGGGCAGGTCACGGTCCGGGTGATCCCTTCGATCAGCTGAATCCGGCCGACCACCATCCGGCCCAGTTCGTCGACGGTTCCCGCTTCGGCGCGAACGATCACGTCGTACGGTCCGGTAACGCCTTCGGCAGCCACGATGCCATCCAGCGACTGCCACCGTTCGGGTGACCGTAGCCGCCTTACCGACATCGGTTTGGATCAGGACATACGCGTTGACCGGCATCGCTCCTCCTTGGAAGGGTGGACGGCTGGACGGCTGGACCTCGGTGGACGGCGGCGGAACAGCGGCTGAGCGGTGAGCATGTTATCGCCGGCTCGGCCGACGCCTACCATGCCCTCGTGGGAGTTCGGTTGCGCGGTGACCAGTTCCGACGCTTGGCCCGGTCGGCGATCACCGACCTGTTCGACCAGCGCTCTCCGTTCGGTCGACTGGCCCTTACCCACGTCCTGATGACCGCGGGAGACACCATGTTCGCGGTCTCCCTGGCCGGCTCGCTGTTCTTCTCGATCTCCCCGACGGCCGCCAAGAGCAAGGTACTGCTCTACCTCCTGTTGACCATGGCGCCGTTCGCCGTGGTGGCACCGGCTCTGGGGCCCCTGATCGACCGGAGCCGTGGCGCCCGACGGGCCATGGTCATGGCGTCGGCGGTGGGGAGGGCGGTTCTGTGCCCGTTCTTGGCCCGGGACATCCACACGCTGCTGTTGTTTCCCGAGGCGTTCGCCATGCTGGTTCTGTCCAAGGTCTATCTGGTGACCAAGGGCGCGTTGGTACCCGAGATGGCGGCCCTGGGCATGCTCGACGGCGCGGAGTGGGGGGGGAGTGGCGATCGAACCGATCGCCGATCCCGGGACACCTCGGACACCTGGCAACCTGGCAATCTGGCGCAACCTGGGGAAGGTGGCGGAGGAGAAGCCGGCGCGTCCTCGTCCAGGCCCGCCCCGGATCCCACGCCCCCGTATGGCATTCCGGTCGTCCGTGTCGACGACCCGGTCACCGGGTACGACACGGTCGAGGCGGATCTGGCCACCCTCAACGCCCGTCTCGGACTGCTTGCGGCCCTGTCCGGTTTCGTGTTCGCCCTACCAGCGGTGGTCATTCTCAAACTGGGGGGCGCTCCCAGTTTGCTGTGGTCGACCCTGGTGGTATTCGCGGCGGCCGCCGCTGCCGGAGCCCGGCTGCCGGTGGCCCGGCGGAGAGGTCGAGGGCGGTCGGCAGCCCAGGAAAGGCGCAGGGGAAGGAGGAGAGGCAGTCGGCGAGCGCGGTGGTGTGGGCACCGGACGTCGAACAGAAGTGGGTCGGTGACGAAGAAGACCTGGCCGCGTTCTTGCCGATGGCTGACACCGAGGTGCTCCTGGCCCTGATGCCGATGTCGGTGCTCAAGGCATCGGTGGGGTTCCTGACCTTTCTGTTCGCCTTTGGTCTCCGGAGAGAAGACGCCGCCACCTGGTGGTTCGGCCTCGTCCTCGGAGCACTGACCGCCGGCACGGTCGTCGGCGTGCTTTCGGTCCGGAGGCTGCGACGTGTGGTCACCGAGCAGCAGATGTTGTCCGGTGCACTGTGGCTGGTGGCTGCATTCACCGGCGTGGGCGCGCTCATCTCGCAGCGATGGTTCCTGACGGTGGTGGCAATGGCGGTCGGGGCAGCGAGCGCGTTGGCCAAACCCTCGTTCGATGCGCTGGTCCAGCGCTACGTGCGCGAATCGAACCAGGGGAGGGCCTTTGCGCGGTTCGAGACCCGTTTCCAGCTCATGTGGGTGGTGGGCTCGCTGGTCCCCGTGGTGCTCTCGCTGTCGGTGACCGCGGGTTGTCTGGTCATCGCCATCATGGGCCGTCATGGGAGCAGTCTCGTACCTGAGCTCACGCCGGGCGATCGGGGAGGGCCGCGACGAGTCCGGCCTAACGGGGAACTGGAGAACCGTCACCCGCGCACCGGGGAACAGCCGCCGGTAGAGCGGCGCCAGCGGCCGGATCAGCCGAGCCTCTTCTCCGAGCTCGTCCACCGCGGCGTGCAGCTGCGCCGGCAGTTGGTCGCCGAAGATGGCGAAGTGTTCGCGGATGCGGGGCACCTCGGCACGCCATTCGTCTGCGTTGACCGCCAGTAGCTGCTCCATGTCCGACGCCGAGACGTCGAGGCCATCGGTATCGATCGCACCGGGGGCCGGGACCAGTCCGATCGGGGTGTCGGTCGCTCCACCGGTTCCGTTGACTCGTTCGAAGACCCATTCGAGTACCCGAGAGTTCTCCCCGTAGCCCGGCCACAGCCACCGTCCGGTCTCGTCCTTGCGGAACCAATTGACATAGAAGATCTTGGGCAGTTTCTCCTGGTCGGCAGAGGCGCCGATCCGGAGCCAGTGGGCAAAGTAGTCGGCCATGTTGTAGCCGCAGAAGGGGAGCATGGCAAAGGGGTCACGGCGGAGATTGCCCACTTGGCCGGCGGCTGCGGCGGTCGTCTCCGACGCCATGATCGAGCCGAGGAACACCCCGTGCTCCCAGTCCCGCGACTGGAACACCAAGGGGACCACCGACGCCCGTCGTCCGCCGAAGAGGATGGCGTCGATGGGCACCCCGCCCGGATCTTCCCATTCCGAGGCAATGGCCGGATCCTGGGAGGCCGGGACGGTGAACCGGGCGTTGGGGTGCGCAGCCGTCGTCCCCGACTCGGGCGTCCACGACTCGCCTTTCCACGAGGTGAGGTGGGCCGGAGGTGACTCGGTCATCCCCTCCCACCACACGTCACCGTCGTCGGTGAGGGCGGTATTGGTGAAGATGGCATTGCCGTCGAGGGTGAGCATGGCATTGGGGTTGGTGTGCCGGTTGGTGCCTGGAGCCACGCCGAAGAACCCGGCTTCCGGGTTGATGGCGTAGAGGCGACCGTCGGGTCCGAATTTCATCCAACAGATGTCGTCACCGACCGTCTCCACCTTCCATTCGGGAAGGGTGGGGATGAGCATGGCGAGGTTGGTCTTGCCGCAGGCCGAGGGGAACGCACCGGTGACGTACCGGGTCTCGCCGGCCGGGGAGGTGAGCTTCAGGATGAGCATGTGCTCGGCCAACCAGTTGTCGTCGCGGGCCATGACCGAGGCGATTCGCAGGGCGAAGCATTTCTTGCCCAACAGGGCGTTGCCGCCGTAGCCCGAGCCATAGGACCAGATCTCACGCGTCTCGGGGAAGTGCACGATGTACTTGTTCTCGGCGTCACAGGGCCAAGGGGAATCGGCCTCGCCCTCGGCCAGAGGGGCGCCGACCGAGTGGAGGCAGGGCACGAAGTCCCCGTCCGCCCCGAGCACCTCGAGGGCCCCACGCCCCATGCGGGTCATGATCCGCATGGAGACGGCCACGTAGGCCGAGTCGGTGATCTCCACGCCGATGTGGGCGATGGAGGAGCCGAGCGGACCCATGGAGAACGGCACGACGTACATGGTGCGCCCGCGCATCGACCCCTTGAACAGCCCGGTCAGCAGGGTCCGCATTTCGGCCGGGTCCTTCCAGTTGTTGGTCGGTCCGGCGTCCGACTCGAGGGCCGAACAGATGAAGGTGCGATCCTCCACTCTGGCCACGTCGCCCGGGTCGGAGTGCGCCCAGTAGCTGTTGGGGCGCTTGGCGTCGGACAACTGGGTGAAGGTTCCCTTGCTCACCAGGAGCTGGCACAGGCGGTCGTACTCGTCGGCCGATCCGTCGCACCATTCGACGGCCTCGGGCTCGGTCAGTGCGGCGATCTCGTCAACCCATGCAATCAGCTTCTTGTTCTCGGTGGGGGGCATGCGCGGGCTACTCCTCCTCAGGGTTCCGGTCGGATCCGACCGCCCGGCCCTGCGTCTCTGCGGGCCGTCCACGGGTTGTCCACTGATTGTAGTGGGGGGCCATGCACCACAATGGTAGGCAAGGGAGGTGGACAGTCCCAATTCCGGCGATCACCTGGACGACGGACCCGGCCCCACCGACGAGTTCGAGGTCATCGATCGGCTCCGGGTGCGATTCGAGGCCGGGGCACGGGCCATCCACCCCGACCAGGCGCTTCCGCCGGCGGGCGACACCTGGATCGGGGATGACGCTGCCGTGGTCTCCATCGGCCCTGGCAACGGCGCCGGCACTGATGTGCGGGGCGTGTGGACCACCGACCTGGTGGTCGAGGGGATCCACTTCGATCTCGACATCTGCAGCCTCGAGGACGTCGGGTTCAAAGCCCTCATGGTCGCCGTGTCCGATCTGGCCGCCATGGGAGCCTGGCCTCGCTACGCCCTGGTCTCCATCGCCGCGCCCTCGGGCACCGACCTCGACCTGCTGGGCGAAGGGTTGGCCACGGCCGCCGAATTGGCCGAGTGCGTGGTGGTGGGCGGGGACCTCTCCCAGGCACCGACCCTGGTGGTTTCGGTGTCGGCCCTCGGCACCCTGCGCGGCGAGACCGACGGCGGCCCGTTGCTCCGGTCGGGAGCCAGGCCGGGTGATCACCTGTTGGTCACCGGACCGCTGGGACGGTCAGCGGCAGGCCTGCGCCTGCTCCGTGGCGGGGGAGTCGGCGGCGGTCAGGAGCAGGCCGGTCCGTGGGTCGACGGGCTGGTCCGTGCCTACCGCCGTCCGATGGCCCGTCTCCGTGAGGGTGAGACCGCCCGGCTGGCCGGAGCGACCGCCGCCATCGATATCTCGGACGGTCTGATCGCCGACCTGCGGCACCTTGGGCGATCGTCAGACGTGGGCGTCGAGCCCTCGACAGCCTGCCGGTGGCCGACGGGGCCTCCGACACCGAGGCACTGGGTGGGGGTGAGGAGTACGAGTTGTTGGTGGCCACCCCTGATCCCGATCGACTGGTCGAGGCGTTTCGCTCGGCGGGCCTGGCCTCGCCGGTGGTCATCGGTTCGTGTACCGGCCATCCGGGCCGGTACACCCGTGGCGGACTCCCGTTGCCCCGAGGCGGCTGGCGGCACACCTTCTGAGAACAATGCCCGGCCTGGACTGCCCGAACAAAAGGCTGCTCAGGCGGGGATGTCCCGAATCGGACGTTTGACGACCTTGCCCGATCGGATGCAGGACGTGCAGGCGTTGAGGCGCTTGGGCGACCCGTCCACCAGGGCCCGCACCCGTTGGATGTTGGGATCCCATCGCCGCTTGGTCCTCCGGTGGGAGTGGCTGATGTTCATGCCGAACGAAGGCTTCTTCCCACAGACCTCACACACCGCTGCCATGACGTTCTGACTTCCTCTAGATATCCTCAGGGTAAGTCGCAAAGGTTAGCATCCTGGCCATGGTGGTCCTCGACGCGTTCGGTGCCTCGGAGCTCCGCCAGGTCATCGTCAATTTCCGGGACGGGCTCCGCTCGCATCAGGAGATCATCAACCGCCTCAACGTCTACCCGGTGCCCGACGGTGACACCGGGACCAACATGGCCCTGACCGTGGAGTCGGTGATCGAGGAGCTGGCCGGTCTCGATTCCCCGGATTTCGAATCCACCTGCAAGGCCATCGCCCACGGCTCGCTGATGGGGGCACGCGGCAACTCCGGAGTGATCCTGTCCCAGCTCCTCCGCGGGATCGCCGAGGGTCTTGCCGACTCGACCGACCCGCCCGGGCCGGCGGCGTTGTCCGAGGCGTTGACCATCGCCGACCGTCTGGCCCGGGAGGCGGTGATGCGCCCGGTCGAAGGTACCATCCTGACCGTGGCCCGGGGTGCCGCCGAGGCAGCCCGTGCCGCAGCGGAAGCCGGGAAATCGCTGGTATCAGTGGCCGAGGCGTCGCGGGAAGGGGCGGCTGAAGCGCTGGCCCGGACGCCGTCACTGCTGCCCGTGCTGGAGAAGGCCGGGGTGGTCGACGCCGGCGGGGCCGGCTTCTTGCTCCTGTTCGACGCCCTCCTCAGCGTGCTCGACGGGCGATCGATGCCCGCGCCTCCCGACTGGCAGCCGGTGACCATTCCGGTCAATCCCGAGTCCCCGGGGACGGCGCCGGTCATCGCCGGTGTCGACAGTGCCGATTCCAAGCTCGCCGGTCTCCGCTACGAGGTGATGTACCTGCTCGAGGCGCCGGATACCACCATCCCCTCGTTCAAGGAGGTGTGGGCGGGACTGGGAGACTCGATCGTGGTGGTCGGCGGCGACGGCCTGTGGAACTGTCACATCCACACCGATGACATCGGCGCGGCCATCGAGGCGTCGCTCGACGCCGGGAGGCCCCGGACCATCCGGGTGACCGACTTGCTCGACCTGGTCGAAGAGGAGCGGTGGGTGCGCGAGGGGGCCAGCACCGAAGGCAGTGGTCCGTCGGTGACGCCCCCCGGCCGGCCACCGACCACCGGGGTTGTGGCTGTGGCCTCCGGCGACGGGGTGGGAAGGATCTTCCGATCCCTCGGGGTACAGGGCCTCATCGCCGGCGGGCAGTCGATGAACCCGTCGATCGCCGAACTGGTGGAAGCGGTCGACGCCCTCCGGTCCGATCAGGTGATCATCCTCCCCAACAACGGCAACATCCGTGCGGTGGCCGAGCGGATCAACGATCTGACCACCAAGCGGGTGTGGGTGGTTCCCACCGAAACCGTCACCGAGGGGTTCGCCGCTCTTCTGGCCTACGACCCCGAAGTCCGACGGGGAGGTAAATGCCCGGACCATGGAGGAATCCGCAGTCAAGGTAGTGCCCGGCGAGGTCACCCGTGCTGTGCGGGATTCGGACAGCCGGGTCGGGCCGATCACGGCCGGCGACTGGCTCGGGCTGTCCCGACGGGGGATCGAGGTGGTGGACGACTCGCTGGCCGGGGCGGCGTGCGCCCTGTTGGAGGTGATCCTCACCGACGAGCACGACCTGGTCACCATCATCGAGGGTGAGGACTCCAGGCCGGCGGACACCCGGCGAATCACCGAGTGGATCCACGATCAGAGGCCGGGCGTGGAGACAGAGGTGCATCACGGTGGTCAACCCCTGTACCCGTATCTGTTCTCCATCGAGTGACCGAACTGGCACCCGAGCCGCGACAGCCAACCGGGGGATCCGGACGCAAGCTGGCCCAGCTGGCGGAGCTGCCCGTGTCGGTGCTGAAGGGCGTGGGGTCGTCCGTGGCGCGTGACTTGGCGCTGCTCGACATCGAGACCGTGCTCGATCTGGTCACCCACTACCCCCGCCGCTACATCGACGGTACCAAGCTGGTGCCCATCGCCGATCTCGAGGTGGGAGACAAGGCGTCGGTCCTGGGCGAGGTGATCCGGGTCAGCCGCCCGTCGTCGGGCTACGGCCGGGGGCGTCGGCGGTCACCCTCCAGGGTGGTCGTGCAGATCGCTGACGCCAGCGGCCGCCTCGACGTCGTCTTCTTCAACCAGGTCTGGCGGGCCAAGCAGCTGCCGGCGGGAACCGAGGCCTTGTTCTACGGGACGGTCGGCTCCTACCGGGTGCCCTCCAGCTCAACAGCCCCACCGCCGAGGTCCTCCGGTCCGCGGGGGACGCCTCCGAACCGGAGAATGGCGAGCGCTCGGGGCGGATCTTCCCGGTGTACCCGCTCACCGACAAGGCCAATCTCAACTCGGCCCGGATCAGCCGGCTGGTGGGAGAGGCGCTCGACCGCGCCGGTCGGTTGGCCGACCCCGTACTCGATTCGTGGCGCCGTCGCTTCGACCTGGTCGACAGGACCACGGCCTTCGACCACATCCACCGCCCGGCCCGCCTGGCCGACTGCGAGCCGGCTCGCCGGCGTCTGGCCTTCGACGAACTGTTCCGGCTGCAGCTCGCCCTGGTGTTGCGCCAGGAGCGCCTGGGTCGGGACGCCCGGGGCATCCCTCACCGGGTCGTCCGCGAGGACGGCGCTCCGACGCTGATCGACCGTTTCGTCGAGGACCTTCCCTTTGCGGTCACCGGGGCCCAGAGGCGGGCCATCGCCGCCATCCGCAGCGACCTGGCCGGGTCGCTACCCATGCACCGCCTCCTTCAGGGCGACGTGGGCTCGGGAAAGACGGTGGTGGCGGTGGCGGCCATGCTGGTCGCGGTCGAAGGCGGACACCAGGGCGCTCTGATGGCACCCACCGAGGTCTTGGCCGAACAACACGCCACCGAGGTCCGCTCCCTCCTGGAAGGGCTGGTGGTGCCGGACGACTCCACCCTCGAGGGACAACGTCCCCTTCGGACGGCCCTGCTGACCAACCGGACCCCCGCCGGCGAGCGGACGAGACTCCATGACGGACTGGCAGACGGGACCGTCGACCTGTTGATCGGTACCCACGCCCTCCTCACCGATCAGGTCGGATTCCACTCCCTCGGTGTCGTGGTCATCGACGAGCAGCACCGCTTCGGTGTGGAGCAGCGGGCGGCCCTGCGGGACAAGGGGCGGGGTCCCGACGGCAGCGGTCGCGACCCCGACCTGCTGGTCATGACGGCGACGCCCATTCCGCGTACTGCGGCGATGGTGGTCTTCGGCGATCTCGACATGACGATCATCGACGAGCTGCCGCCGGGCCGGCAGCCGGTGACCACAACCTGGCTTCGCAGCCCGAAACAGGCGGAGGAGGCGTGGACTCGGGTCCGCGACGAGGTCGCCACCGGGCACCGGGCGTTCGTCGTATGCCCGCTGGTCGAAGGGTCGGACCGGATTCCGGCGACTTCGGTGATGGCCGAGGCCGAGCGGTTGGCCGGCAACGAGCTCTCCGGCGTGCGCCTCGGGCTTCTGCACGGCCAACTGCCGTCAGCGGAGAAGGAGCGAGTCATGGCCGAGTTCCGGTCGGGGCTGATCGATGTGCTGGTGGCGACGACGGTGATCGAGGTGGGTGTGGACGTCCCCGAGGCTTCGGTGATGGTCATCGAAGACGCTGACCGATTCGGCATCGCCCAGCTCCACCAGTTGCGGGGCAGGGTCGGGCAGGGCAGGAGAGCCATCCTGGTGCTACCTGTTGTCGGACAACGAGGCTCCCGAAGCCGAAACCCGACTGTCTGCGATGGAACGGACCACGGACGGTTTCGAGCTGGCCGAGGTCGATCTCGAACTACGCGGCGAGGGAACCATTCTCGGAGCCCGCCAGAAGGGGCGCAGCGATCTCAAATTGGCCAGACTCATTTCGGACCAACCCCTGGTCGTCGACGCGCGGATCCTGGCCGAAGAGCTGGTGACCGAAGATCCCGACCTGGACGGAACACGGATTGTTGGTCGATGAGCTGCGACTGTTCATCGACGAGGACGAAGCCGAGTTCCTGTTCAAGAGCTGAACGGCCGGCCGAGCCGGTCTGCCCGGGGCGGCTTCCAACCAGGGGACATCCGAGGCCCCCGGTAGTCTGGACCGGTGCGCGTGATCGGTGGTGAGTTGCGGGGCCGGCGTCTGTCCGCACCGGCAGGCAACGCGGTGCGACCGACGTCGGACCGGGTACGCGAGGCGGTGTTCGACATCCTGTTCAGCCTGGGAGGAGTCGAAGGTCTTCAGGTGGCTGACCTGTTCGCCGGAACCGGGGCAATGGGTATCGAAGCCCTGTCCCGGGGCGCGGCGTCGGTCACCTTCGTGGACGCCAGTCCGGTCGCCGCTCACCGCGCTGCGGGGAAATTTGCGATCGGTGGGGCTCGCTGAGGCCGAGGCCGGATGGCGATGCCACCGTCATCGGTGCCGACGTGACGTCCTGGGTGGCGACCACCGCCTCGCGCTACGACCTCGTGCTCTGCGACCCTCCCTACGGCTTCGACCAGTGGGAGGCTCTGGTCGCCCGGCTGCCCGGCGATCTTGCCATCCTCGAATCCGAACGCGGAGATACCTGCTGCACGCGGGTGGGGAGTCATCAAGTCCAAGCGGTATGGGGGTACCATCGTGACGGTGGCCCGTCCCGAGCTGGCGCCAGGAAAGGCGTGTCGTGAGGATTGCGCTCATTCCCGGATCGTTCGATCCGGTCCACAACGGACACCTCGAGGTCATCGAGCGTGCCTCGAGGCTGTTCGACGAAGTGGTGGTGGCCACCCTGCGCAACCCGCAGAAGACCGAGGCGTTGTTCGACCTGGAGGAACGACAGGAGATGCTCGAGGAGTCGTTGACCCATCTGGTCAACGTGCGCATCGTGTCCGTGTCCACCCTGGTGGTCAACGTGGCCCACGACGTCGGAGCCAGCGCGATCGTCAAGGGTCTGAGGGCCGTGTCCGACTTCGAGAACGAGCTGCAGATGGCACAGATGAACAAACAGCTCTCCGGAGTGGAGACGCTGTTCATCCCCACCAGTTCGGCGCACTCCTTCATCGCCTCGAGGCTGCTGCGGGAGGTGGCCCGCTTCGGTGGCGACGTGACGTCGTTCGTGCCCGAGGTGGTGGCCATCCGGCTCAAGGAGAAATTCGCCGATGAGTGATCTCTTCGAGGACCTCGAGCAGCAACGGGAGGCCGGCGAGAAGCACGACGCCGAGGCATTGATCCGGAGCGCCCTCGATCTCGTGCAGACGGCCAAGGCCATGCCGTTGTCGGCTTCGGTGCTGGTGTCCCGCGAGGAGCTGGCCGAACTCCTGCAGGAGGCGCTCGATCGAATGCCGGACGAGCTGCGTCAGGCGCGTTGGCTGCTCAAGGAGCGTGACGAGTTCCTGGCTGAAAAAGGAAGGGAAGCAGAGGCCTGTTGGAGGACGTGAGGGTGCAGGCCGAACGAATGGTCCAGCGCACAGAGATCGTCCGGCAGGCCAACCACGTCGCCCAGCGGATCCTCGACGACGCCAATGAGGAGGCCCGTCGACTGCGCCACGAGGCCGAGGACTACGCCGATCAGAAGCTGGCCAGCTTCGAGATCGTTCTCGATCGGACGATGAAGACCGTGCAGGCAGGCAGGGAGAAGCTGCAGGTGACCCCGCTGCCCAAGGTGGAAATCGGCGAGGGAGGCGACACCACGCTCGCCATCGAGGCACCCGACGGGGGAGGCCAGGGTGTCGATGACCCCGAAGGCTTCTTCGACCAGGACCTCGACTGAGCCGAGCGTACCGGCGAGGACACGTCCGGTGACCACCACCCGAGCACGACCGAGGCCGCCGACCGGCCCTTCGTGGTTCGAGGTGGCGGCACTCCGCAAACAGCTGGGAACGTCCCGCCACGAGCAGCGGCGGGGCGCCATCGCCGGGCTGGGCGCGGTGGGCGTACAGGTACCGGACGGGACCAGCGTCGATGCAGACCTGACCCTCTCGTCGTATCCGGGAGGGATCATGGCCGCCGGCACGGTGACCGCGCCATGGCAGGGTGAGTGCCGGCGGTGCGGCGGGCCGGTTTCCGGCACCGTGGTGGCCACCGTGCGCGAGCGGTTTGCTCCTCCCGGAGCAATCGAGCCGGACGACGACGCCTATCCCCTGACCGGCGACCAGTTGGATCTCGAGCCGTTGGCCCGCGACGCGGTGTTGCTGGACCTTCCCCTGGCCCCGCTGTGCTCGGATGGGTGCCTCGGGCTCTGCCCCCGGTGCGGGCAGAACTGGAACGTCTCACCCTGTGCCTGCGTGCCCGAGCGCGATCCGAGGTGGTCGGCGCTCGATGCCCTGTCTGGTCCGGAGGGCAGCGGATTGGCCTAGGATGCCTGTCCTATGGCCGTCCCCAAGAAGAAGACCTCCAAGTCCAAGAGCCGCAGTCGCCGGGCATCCAACTGGGTGCTGAAGGCGCCGGCACGCTCGGTGTGCCCGCAGTGCAGCACCGCCAAGACCCCCCACGTGGTGTGCCCGAACTGCGGTTGGTACAAAGGCCGACAGGCCCTCGAAGTCGAGTAGAGTGGCGCCGAGGCGGTCCGCGGCTGACGGCTGATGAGTTCGCTGCACTCCCGGTGGCGGTCGACGCCATGGGAGGCGACCGGGCTCCGGGGGAGATCGTCGCCGGGGCCCGGCAGGTTGTAGAGCAGGCCGGCATCGAGGTGGTCCTGGTGGGCCGGCCCGGAGAGATGGGTGACATCGGGAGCCTGCCCTGCCTCCCGGCCGGTGAGGTCATCGGGATGGACGACGACCCGGGACAGAGCGTCCGGCGGAAGAAGGACTCGTCGCTGGTCCGTGCGGCCGAGGCGGTGCGGGACGGCAAGGCCATGGCGATGGTGTCGGCGGGAAACACCGGAGCCGCCATGGCGTCGGCCCTGCTGCGGATGGGACGGCTGCCCAAGGTGATCCGGCCGGCGATCGCCACGCCCGATTCCCTTCCCCGGAGGTCCGTGGCCGACCGTTCTCCTCGACTCCGGAGCCAACGCGGAGTGCACTCCGCAGATGTTGGTGCAGTTCGCCCAGATGGGTGCGGCCTTCGCCCGAAAGCGCTATGGACCCGAGCGGCCCCGGGTCGCCCTTCTCTCCATCGGTGAGGAGAAGTCAAAGGGAACATCGCTGGAGAAGGAAACCCACGCCCTGTTGAGCGACGGGGTAGGGGGCAAGGCGCTTCGACTTCGTCGGCAACGTCGAGGGACGGGACTTCTTCGAGGGGAAGACCGACGTCATCGTGACCGATGGGTTCACCGGCAATGTCGCCCTCAAGACGTTGGAGGGATCGATGAGGTTCCTCATTCGATCCCTCGCTGAGATCCTGGGCCGTCCCGATGTCCGGGAGACCGCGGACTCGGTGTACTCGCATCTCCTCCCGTTGGCCTTTGCCCTCGACCCCGAGAACACCGGGGGGGCCATGTTGCTCGGTGTCGACGGCGTGTGCGTGATCAGCCACGGATCGTCATCATCGGTGGCCGTGGTCAACGCCATCACCGTGGCCCACGACCTGGCCGTGGGCGGGTTGGTCGACGCGGTGGCCGAGTCGGTGACCGGGCCTACCGCGACCTGACCCGGACCACCCCGGACGCACTCCGGACGCTCGGCTCAGCGGTTGAGCAGATCCTTGGCGATGTGGGTGACCTGGATCTCGTCGGTACCGGCATAGATCTGGAACACCTTGGCGTCCCGGGCCAGCTGTTCGACCCGGAACTCGGCCATGTACCCGTTTCCGCCGAAGAGCTGGACAGCCTCCATGGCCACCTCGGTGGCGGCCTGGGCCGAGTACAGCTTCATGGCTGACGCCTCGGCCAGCGAGAGGCTCTTTCCCGCCGCGGAGAGCTCGATGTGCCGGAAGACCAGGTTCTGCACGTTGAGCCGGGCCACTTCCATGTTGGCCAGCTTGAGCTGGATGAGCTGCCGGTCTCCGATCGGCTGCCCCCAGAGCATGCGGTTCTTGGCGTAGTCGACGGAGAGGGCCAGGCACTCCTCGATCACCCCCAACGACATGGCGGCCAGCCCGGCTCGCTCGGTGACGAAGTTGCCCTTGGCCGAATCGCGGCCGGACCCGGCCCGCTCTTCCTCGGTCTCGCCCAGGAGATTCTGCCTTGCCCACCCGCACGTCGGTGAGGAACAGCTCGCCGGTGGGCGAGGAGTGCAACCCCATCTTCCGGAACGGCTTGGACTGATCGAGACCGGGAGTTCCCCTGTCCAGCACGAACGTGAGCACCTGACGATCGTGGATCGGCGTGTCGGATCCGTCGTCGAGCTTGGCGTAGAAGACGATGGTGTCGGCGTAGGGGCCGTTGGTGATGAACGTCTTGTTGCCGTTGAGGACGTACTCGTCACCGTCCCTCCGGGCGGTCGACTTCATCCCCCCGAGGGCGTCCGATCCCGAATCAGGCTCGGTGATGGCCCAGGCTCCGACTTTGTCGCCGGTCATGAGATCGAGGCCCCACCGCTCCATCTGGGCCGGCGTGCCCAGTTTCATGACGGTGCCGCCGGCCAGGCCGACGCTGACGCCCATGGCGGTCACGATGCCCGGGCAGTAGTGGCACATCTCGATGATCGGGATGAGGGCCATGGCTGCAGCACCGCCGTCGCCCCGGCTCCCGGCCTTGTCCTTTTCGGTTCCGCCGGCGGCGCCGCCCGCTGCCTTGCGCTCGAGCTGGGCCTTGAACCGGTCGCGTGCCACCTGGTCCATGCCGAAGGTCGCGTACAGCTTGCGGATGATCGGGTAGGGGGGCATGTCGCCGTGTTCGAGCGCCTCGATGTTGGGCACCACTTCTGCCTCGATGAACCGGCGAACGGCGTCCCGGATCATCAGCTGCTCCTCGGACCATTCGAACACGGCGGACCTCCTTGACCTGGTGACCTGGGCGACATGCCGGTCGACCTAGGACGGACAGCTTCCGGTCAACTGGTTGGTCCGACGATACTGGAGGTCGGCGTAGGGTCGGACCGTGGAACCCGGGCCAGAGCCTACCGACACCGCCTTCGAGCGGTGGGGCGGGGAGCAGTTCTTCACCGACCTGGTCGAGCGCTTTTACGCCGGGGTGGCCACCGATCCACTGCTCAGACCGTTGTATCCCGACGACCTGACCGAACCCAAGGCCCACTTGGCCCTCTTCCTCATCCAGTACTGGGGAGGTCCCCGTCGCTACAGCGAACAACGTGGGCATCCTCGCCTGCGGATGCGTCATTCCCGCTTTGCCATCGGAACGGCGCAGGCGGATGCCTGGCTGCGCCACATGATCGACTCGGTGCAGAGCGCCGGGTTGGCACGAGGCAGACCAGACCGAGTTGGTCGACTACCTGGTGATGGCGGCCGGAGCCTGATCAACGCCCCCATCTGAGCGCCGGCTCCTCGGTGGTAAGGACCGGGGCCAGCCCACGGTCATGACGGTCCATGTCATCCCGTGTCAACCGGCGCTGTCTGGTGTCTGCGTCGGCGAATGTCGCGTTCCGGTAACATCTGGGGTGAGCAGTCCAGGTCAAGCGAGGGAAGCATCCGATCGGCGGATTGGTCGGGTCGCACGCCGGGGACCCAGGGACTCGATCGCCAACGGAAACCCACAGGAGACGCCGTGCCCGCTGAGACCCACATGGAGAAAGGTCCGCTGGAGCGAGACCAGGTCCTCGAGCTCATTCGCGACCTGCTCGCCGACATCTTGGAGATCGAGCCGTCGGCCATCAGTGAGGCATCGTCGTTCGCCGAGGATCTCGATGCCGACTCGCTGGCCCTGATCGAGCTGGTGGAGGGACTCGAAGAGGAGCTTGGTGAGCGCTCGGTGGGGTTCCGCATCGACGATGAGGATCTCGAGGAGCTCCGCACGGTGCGGGACGCCGTCGACTACGTGTACACCAAACTCGGAGGGGCCTGAGGCGCCCGATGGCGCCCGTCGGCGACTCGGGTCCACCCGGGTGCGAGCAGTGGTTGGTCGATCGGGTCGGGTACCGGTTCGTGCGACCGGACCTGCTGGACCAGGCGATGGCCCATCGGTCATGGTGCGCCGAACAGCCGGGTCGCGACGTCCAACGAGCGCCTGGAATTCCTGGGTGACGCCGTTCTGGGTCTGGTGGTGGCCGAATTCACCTACGGGGCCCATCCCGAACTGTCCGACGGTCAGATGTCCCAGGTCCGGGCGTCAGTGGTGAACACCAGGGTCCTGGCTGAGGTCGGCTTGGACCTCGGGGCTGCCGAGCACCTGCGACTGGGTCGGGGCGAGGATCTCTCGGGCGGCCGGACCAAGGAGTCGATCCTGGCCGATGCCACCGAGGCGGTGATCGGCGCCATCTATTTGGACGGCGGCCTCTCGAGGCCCGAAGGGTGATTCTCTCCCTGCTCAGGGAACGAATCTCCATGGCGGTGGGCGAACCCCGCGAGTCCGATCACAAGAGCCGGTTGCAAGAGGAGTCGGTGCGGCTGGGACAGGGGCGTTCCCCAGTACGAACTGGAGAGTTTCGGCCCCGATCACGCCCGAAGGTACCTGGCCACGGTGTACGTTGCTGGCCAGCGCCTCGGCACGGGGGAGGGGCGTTCCAAAAAGGACGCCGAGCAGGTTGCGGCCCAGGTTGCCTGCGGATCGTTGGACGTCGAGAGAGGCGGGGGGAATGCCTGAGCTTCCCGAAGTCGAGACCATCCGCCGCGACCTCCAGGGTGAGGTCGTGGGTCGGAAGATCAAGTCGGTCGAGGTGCGTAATGGTCGCACGGTCCGGCGTCACCCCAGCGCCAAGCATTTCCGCGCCCGTCTCGAGGGCCACACCGTCAAATCGATCGATCGAGCGGGGAAGTACCTTCTCCTCGGCCTGGAAGACGGGCAGACCCTGGTCGTCCACCTGGGGATGAGTGGCCAGCTGCAACGGGCCAAGAGCATCAAGGAGCCCAAGGCTCCCCACACCCACGTGGTGATCACCTTCACCCAGGGAGGTCAGCTCCGGTTCGTCGACCCGCGTACCTTCGGTGAACTGTTCGTGTCAGCGCCGCCGGCCGAGGGCGAGCCCGCCCTCCCCGAGCTCGCCCATCTCGGCTTCGATCCCCTCGAGAACGTCATGAGCTGGGAGAAGTTCTGGGTGTTGCTGTCGGCACGGAAGGCCGGCCTCAAGTCGCTGCTCATGGATCAGGAGTTCGTGGCCGGCATCGGCAACATGTACGCCGACGAGATCCTTTTTGCCGCCGGCCTCCGCTACGACCGCCTCTCCAATTCGCTCTCGTCCCAGGAGGTCCGACGCCTGTACCGGGCCATGGTCGAGACGCTGGCCGAGGCGGTCAAGCGCCGCGGCTCCTCCCTGGCCGACGAGCAGTACCGCGACTTGTTCGGCGAGGTCGGCGACTATCAGGACCAGCACCAGGCCTACGACCGCGAGGGTCAGGCATGCCGCCGATGCCGGGCCACCATCATCCGGGTCAAGTCGGGTGGTCGGTCCACGTTTTTCTGCGATCACTGCCAGGTGTGACCCGGATCGACCAGCACAGGGGCAATCTCCACGCCGGCCGACGCCCGACCGATAGGGTGAGCGCGCGGTGTTCCTGAAGTCACTTTCGCTCAAGGGTTTCAAGTCGTTCGCCGATCCGGCAGTGCTCGAATTCGAGCCCGGGATCACGGTGGTGGTCGGTCCCAACGGCAGCGGGAAGTCCAACATCGTGGACGCGGTGGCCTGGGTGCTCGGAGCCCAAGGACCTCGCACGGTCCGCTCGGCGAAGATGGAAGACGTCATCTTCATGGGAACGGCGAGCCGTCCGGCCCTGGGAAGGGCCGAGGTGACGCTCACCATCGACAACAGCGCCGGCCAGTTGGCCACCGACCTGGCCGAGATCACCATCACCAGGACCCTGTTCCGTTCGGGCGACAGCGAGTACTCGATGAACGGCGCGCCGTGCCGGCTCCTTGATATCCAGGAACTTGTTGTCGGACACCGGGGTCGGTCGCCAACAGCATGTGATCATCAGCCAGGGCCACCTCGACGCCATCCTGGAGGCCCGTCCCGAGGACCGGCGCGCGGTCATCGAGGAAGCGGCCGGTGTCCTCAAGTACCGCCGACGCCGCGAGCGTTCCGAACGTCGGCTGGCGTCGACCGAGGAGAACCTCGAGCGGCTCTTCGATCTGGTCCGGGAGGTAAAACGCCAGATCCGGCCGCTGGAGCGCCAGGCAGCGGCAGCCCGCTCCCATGCGGGCCTGGCCGAGGAGCTGGGTGCGATCCGTCTGTACGTGGCCGGAACCGAACTGCGGGCGCTCGACTTCCGCCACGCCGAGGGCGCCAGGTCGCAGACCGAGCAACGCTCGGTCGAGTCGGGGTTGCGGACGTCGCTCAACCAACTCGACGCGGACACCGAGCGAACCGCCGACGAGACTGTCCGCCCAGCGCGAAGCCGACCTGGCGTCGGGACTGGCCCGTGCCGAAGGCATGGTCGAACGGGCTCGGGGGCTCAGCGGCGTGCTGCGGGAACGACAGCGCTCCCTCACCCAGGCCCTCGATGCCGCCGCCGATGCCGACGTGGTGTCCACCCTGGAGGCGGAAGGTGCCCGGCTGACCGGGGAGTTGGAGGCGACCGAGGCGGCGGCCGCCGATCTGACACCGGAGCAGGACGCACTGACCCGGGCCGAACGTGAGATCGCCGCCGAGCTGCAGGCGCACCTCGATGCATGGGGGGACGGCGGCCGGCTGCGCCAGGCCGAGGAGGCGGCGACCGTGGCTCGTGGCCAGCTCGATTCGCTCGAGCGCGCCCTCGAGCGAGATCGGCAGGCACTGGGCCAGCTCAGCGAGCGCCTGGTCATCGCCGAGCGCCGGGTTGCGGTCTTCGAGCATGAGGACCACGAGCTGGGCGAGCGCCTGGCCCATACCGAGCAGGCCCGCCATGGCCTGCAGGCGGGGGTCGCCGGCACCGAGGCCGCCCACACGCTGGCCATCGGCCGGTTGGAGGCGGCCGAAGAGGTGCTCCGTCAGGCGGAACAGGAGTTCCACCGGGCCGTGGCCCGTGCCGACGCCTTGGAGAAGGCGTTCGACGAAGCACGAGGGGCAGCCGGTGCCGAACTGCTGGCCGGCGTGGACGGGGTGGTCGGGACGCTTCTCGACCTGGTGAAGGTCGACGAGGGCTGGGAGGATGCGTTCGAGGCGGCCGCCGGGGCTTCGGTGGCCGCGGTGGTGGTCTCGGGAAACGAACCGGCAAGGGCGGCGCTGTCCCGGCTGCGCCAGGGTGGCGCAACGGGGCGATCCTCGCTCTCACCGACGGTTCCGGCACGGGCGGTGCCGAGGGGGACCTCCCGGCGCCCGCCGGAAGCGAGTGGATCCGTCATCATGTGCGGCCACGTTCAGGCAGCGGTGACCCACGACAGTCTCCGGTTGGTCCTCGACACCCTTCTCTCGCAGTCGTGCTGCGTCCGGCGCGGATGGTCCGAGGCCATCGATCTGGCCCTGGCCCGACCGGACCTGGTGGTGGTCACCCGGGACGGCGACCGGTTTTCGTCCTCGGGTTGGAGGGTGCGAGCCACCGGTGGCGTGGTCACCGCCGCGGTGGTGGACGAAGCCCGATCTCGCGTCGAGATGGCCGCGCTGGCCACCTCCCATGCCGCCGAGGAGCGCGCTGCCGCCCGTTCGGCGCTCGAGACCACCAGGGTCGGCGTGCTCGAGGCCGTCCGAGCCGACGACCGGAACGAGATCGCCCATCAAACGGCTCGAGTGGCCCGCCAACGAGTGGCCGACGACCGGGTGGCACTGGCCGCCGAGCTCGACGAAGCGCACAGGACCCGCGCCGAGCTCGACGAACGGATCGCCAGGGACGGTGCGCTGGCGGCCGAGCTGGGTGAGGGGTTGCCCGATCTGGAGGAGGCCCGCGCCCAGGCGGCCGACCAGGCAGCAGCGGCTCGGGAGGAGCGCACGCGGCTCGACGAGCGGATCACCGAGGCCGCGGTCAGTCCGCAGCGAGTGGGAGATCCGCTCGGCCTCCCTCATCGAACGCCGGCGGGTCCTGAGCGAGCGACTCCTGGAGGTCGATCGCCGGTTGACCGGGCATGCAGATGAGCGCCGCCAGGCGGCCGAACGCAGGAAGCGACTGGAGGCGGCCGCCACCGCCGTGCTGCGGTTGACCACCGCGGTGGGCTCGGCCCAGGAACGGCTGGACGCAGCCCTGGCCGAACTGCGGGAGCGCCACCGGCGCCAGCTCGAGTCCGTCCGCGCCGGTGGGGCCCGGTTGGAAGAGCTGCGCGACAACGCTCTGCGTACGAGCACGAGCTGGCCGCCGTCCGCGGCCGGCTCCAGAAGATCGAGCTCGACCTGGTCGAGGCCACCGTCCGGCGTGAGTCGGTGATCGAGTCCCTGCGCCGGGAAATGGGCGCCGGGGCCGAACGAGGCCATGTCGGCCGCGGCACCTGAGCTTCCGGAGGATTCGGACCCGATGACCCGCATCGGTCAAGCTCGAGGGCGAGCTGGCGGCACTGGGTCCGGTCAATCCCCTCGCCCTCGAGGAGCTCGCCGAGCTCAGCGAGCGGCACCGGTTCCTCGAGACCCAGGTCGAGGACGTGCGTGCCGCACGTCGAGAGCTCCACCACGTCATCCGGACCCTCGACGGAGAGATCATGCACGTCTTCGATGGGGCGTTCGCCGACGTCAACGAGCACTTCTCCACGCTTGTTACCTCGCTCTTCCCGGGAGGGACGGGGCGGCTCTTCCTGACCGATCCCGAGAACCTGCTGGATACCGGGGTCGAGGTCGAGGTCCGCCCGGCCGGCCGCAACGTGCGGCGCCTGTCCCTGCTGTCGGGTGGTGAGCGCTCACTGGTGGCACTGGCCTACCTCTTCGCCGTGTTCCGTAGTCGGCCTTCGCCCTTCTATCTGATGGACGAGGTGGAGGCCGCCCTCGACGACGTCAACCTCCAACGGTTCCTCGGCCTTGTCCACGAGTTCCGCGACGGGGCCCAGCTGATCATCGTCAGCCATCAGAAGCGCACCATGGAGGCCGCTGATGCCCTGTACGGCGTGACCATGGCGCCGGGGGGATCCTCCAAGGTGATCAGCCAGAAGGTCCCCCGTCACCGTGAGAACGGTGAGCCGATGTCGGACCCAACCCGGTGGCCGACTCACCAACTTCCTCGCCCAACACGGTGCTCTTCGCGCCACCGGCCTCGTCGGTGGCCGTCTCGTCCCCGTCCGAGCCCTCCAATCGCCCGGTCGGAGGCCAACGGGTCGGATGACACGCACCGATGGCCGGCGCGGAGGCGGATCGACCGGATCCGGCGGGTCGCCCGGTGCCGGGCGGATCGTCCCGATCGACCCCGGAGCCGAACCTGTCGGTGGGGCCGACCAGTGATCGACGGGTTGGCCTTCGCCTCCTCTGACGCGGTGATCGGGCTGGCCATTGCCATACCCGGTCGTGGTGGTGGCCGGCGGGGTGGCGGTGGGGATGCGCCTTCGTAACCGAAGGGGCCGGAGGCGGACGGCCCCGCCCTGCCGTCGCCCACCCAGCCGGCCCGGGCCGCCACCGCTACCGGACCCCCGAGGCGGCCGAGCGTGAGCCGGCCTCGCCTGCCGTCCTCACCCCCAGCCCGGCAACCGCCGGATCGGAGCTGACGTTGGCGGAAGCGGCCGAGCCCGAGCCACCGGCCGAGCCCGCTTCCTATCGCGGCCGTCTGGGCAAGGCCCGGGGCCTGTTGTCGGGCTATGTGACCGCCATCCGCTCCCGGTCCAAGGTCGACGCCACCACCTGGAGCGAACTCGAAGAGGCGCTGATCCGAGCCGATGTCGGCGTCGGAGCCACCGATGCCCTTCTCGATGATCTGAGGACCAGGGTCAAAGCGGGCGAGATCGACCGGTCCCGACGCGCTGGTGGATGCCCTCAAGCTCGATCTGGTGTCGATGCTGTCGACCGCAGACGCCGACGCTTGCCCTGCCCGGCTCCGAGAGGCGCACCCGCGGCGACGACCCGAGGCGACCAGAAGGCGACGAACAGGTGGATGTCTGGCTCTTCGTGGGCGTCAACGGCGTGGGCAAGACCACCACGGTGGGCAAGGTGGCCAGCCAGGATGTCGGCTTCCGGCACCAAGGTGCTCCTGGCCGCAGGCGACACCTTTCGGGCCGCCGCCGGCGAGCAGCTGTCGATGTGGGCCACCCGAGCCGGCGCCGACATGGTGCGCGGATCCGAAGGGCGGCGATCCGAGCTCAGTGGTCTTCGACGCCGTGCAGCGCGCCGCGTCCCGCGGACATGCGGTGGTGCTCGCCGACACGGCCGGGCGTCTGCACAACAAGGTCAATCTGATCGAGGAATTGAAGAAGATGAGGCGGGTCGCCGATCGTCCGCCGGGACGGGTGGTGGAGGTCTTGCTGGTTCTGGACGCCACGACCGGTCAGAACGGTCTCATCCAGGCCAAGGTGTTCCTCGAGGCAGTGGACGTCTCGGGGGTGGTGTTGACCAAGCTGGACGGCACGGCCAAGGGGGGAATCGTGGTGGCCATCCAGCGTGAGTTCGGCCTCCCGGTCAAGCTGGTCGGGCTGGGAGAGGGCGTCGACGACCTGATCGACTTCGACGCCGAGGCATTCGTCGAGGCGCTGTTCTGAGCCCAGGTCGGTTCGGCAGGTCGAAGCGTCGTCTCCCTGGGTCGCCGAGGGTGGCCATCGATCGCAAAGTAGGGTGCCCGGAGGCGGTGGCCGACCTGGGTTGTCGCGGACGTTGGCGGATCGCCTTCCACTAGCCTGAGGAACCCATGTTCGAGAGCCTGACCGACAGATTCGAGGGAATCGTCACCAGGCTGCGCGGTCGAGGTCGCCTGACCGATGCCGACATCGAGGAGGTCCTCGGCGAGATCCGCAGCCGTGCTCCTCGACGCCGACGTGGAGATCGGTGTGGTGCGCGGTTTCACCGATGCGGTTCGCACCCGCTGTGTCGGCCTGGAGCTGGTCCAGAACCTGAGCCCGGGCCAGCAGGTGATCAAGATCGTCAACGAGGAGCTGGTCGGGATCCTCGGAGGCGAGACGCTCAAGATCACCTATGCCGGCCGGCCGCCGACCGTCGTCCTGCTGGCCGGGTTGCAAGGTTCGGGGAAGACGACGACGTCGGCCAAGTTGGCCCGCTGGTTCAAGCAGCAGGGACGCAATCCACTGCTGGTGGGTGCCGACCTGCAGCGGCCGGCCGCCGTCGAGCAGCTCCGGGTGCTCGGCGAACAGGCGGGGATCACCGTGTTCAGCGAACCGAGTGATCCGGTGGCGGTGGCCAGGGCGGGCCTGGACGAGGCGAGGCGCCTGGGCAGAGACGTGGTCATCGTGGATACCGCGGGTCGACTGTCCATTGACAGGAGTTGATGGATGAGATCCGGCACATCGCCGAGACCGTGGACCCGCACTACACATTTCTGGTCATCGACGCCATGACCGGGCAGGACGCGGTGTCGACGGCGGCCGCCTTCCATCAGACACTTTCACTCGACGGCGTCGTCCTGACCAAACTGGACGGTGACGCCCGTGGAGGGGCGGCCCTGTCGGTCAAGCAGGTGGTGGGCAGGCCCATCGCGTTCGCCTCCACCGGTGAGAAGCTCGATGACTTCGATCTGTTCCACCCGGACCGGATGGCCGACCGCATCCTGGGGATGGGCGACGTGCTCAGCCTCATCGAACAGGCCGATCGAACCCTGGACAAGGAGGTCACCACCAAGGGCGCGGCCGCCATCATCGAAGGGCGGTTCACGCTCGAGGACTTTCTCGAGCAGCTCCAGCAGGTGAAGAAGATGGGATCGGTGTCGGGGATGCTGTCCCTGCTTCCCGGTGTGCCCAAGGACCTGAAGCAGGCTTCGTCGTCCATTGACGACCGCCAGATCGGCCAGATCGAGGCGATCATCCGCTCGATGACGCCGTCGGAGCGGTCCCAGCCGGCCATCATCGACGGCGCCCGGCGGGTTCGGATCGCCAGAGGCAGCGGTACCGCCACCTCCGATGTCAACGCCCTGCTCAAGCAGTTCAGGGAGATGCAGAAGATGATGAAGGGATTGGGCAAGGACGGCATGTCCGGAGCCGTGGGCGGTCTCGGTGGCATGTTCGGGCGTGGATCGAAGCTGACCCTCCAAGGCGATGGCAGAGATGGCGGAGATGAGCGAGGTGGGCGCCCCCGGCGGGGACGCGACCGGCGCTGGCCGGGATGAGCGGGGACGCCGGGCCCCTCGATGGGGGCCCGACCCTGGTCCGGACCGGGCAGTGGGTGCCGGTTCCCGAGGTTCGTCGAAGTCGAAGGGCAGGGGCAAGAAGAAGGGGAAAGGGCGGCGGCAGGGTGACCCCGAAGGCCCGATGAGCGGGGCCGACGGCCCAGATCGGCGCCGAATTGGGCGCCACACGTCGGATCCGTGTCCACCGGCCGGCCCGATTGCACGTCCGCCCCGGCTTTGGTGCGAGACTGGTAGGCGCTATCGACAAATGCAGAGGAGTACGACGTGGCCGTAAAGCTCCGCCTGGTGCGGATCGGAAAGAAGAAGCAGCCGACCTACCGGCTGGTGGCAGCGGACAGCCGCTCGCCGCGCAATGGGCGGTTCATCGAGATCGTGGGCACCTACGCCCCCCGGGGCAAGTCATTGGCAGAACCCGACGCCGTGGTGGAGATCGACAACGCCAAGGCGGTCAAGTGGCTGGCTCAGGGAGCAACGCCGACCGAGCGGGTCGAGAAGCTGTTGAAGCAGTCCGGCGCCCTTGACGAGTTTGCGACGGCCAAGGCGGCCAAGTGACCGACGACCTCGCACTCGACTCACCCGACGACGTCAACACCCTCGACGACGTCGACAGCCGCGAGGACGACGATGCGGGCAACCGGGTGTCGGGTGGGACTCCTCTGGCGGTGGTGACCTATCTGGTCAACTCGATCACCTCCGATCCGGGCGCGGTCGTCATCAATACCGAGGATCGAGGCGATTCGGTGCGTTTTCGAATTCACGTGGCTCCCGATGACATGGGCCGGGTCATCGGCCGTCGCGGAAGAGTGGCACAGGCCATTCGCACCGTGGTCGCCGCCGCCGGGGCTCGCGATGGGGTCCAGACCAGCGTCGACATCGTCGACGACTGAATTCGGCGTGTGGTGCACGGTCTCGCCCCCGACGACGGCGGAACCGGCGGGCCGGGTGAAGGCGGGGATGTCTGCAAACCGGTTGGGCCGATGCTGGAGATCGGTCGTCTGGTCAAGCCCCACGGTCTCCGTGGCGACATGATCGTCTCGCTTGTCACCAATCGGGACGAGCGGTTGGCCCCCGGTTCGGTCCTCAACACCGATGCAGGTCAGGACCTCACGGTGCTTCGGTCCTCGCCTCACCAGGGTCGGTTCATCGTCACCTTCGCTGAGCTGTCGGGAATCGACGATGCCGAGAGATTTCGAGGTGTCCGGTTGCTCGCTGCGCCACTGGTCGATCCCGACGCGCTGTGGATACACGATCTCATCGGATCCCGGGTCGAGGACAGCCGAGGGCGGGTGCTCGGAACGGTGGTGGGTGTCGAAGCAAACCCGGCCAGCGATCTTCTGGTTCTCGACGGGGGTGCGCTGATCCCACTTCGCTTCGTCGTCGCAAGTCGACCCGGTGAGAGTGTCACCGTGGAGGTCCCCGACGGCCTGCTCGACCTGACCTCGTAGCGCTCGGCTGCCTTCCCGCGTGCCGTCTCCCGTGCCACCGCTGGTGCATTCGCTGCGGATCGACGTCTTCACGCTCTTCCCCGAGGTGATCGAGAACTACGCCGACGCCTCGATCCTCGGTCGGGCACGGATAAGGGGTCACCTCGACCTTCGGTCACACGACGTCCGGGCCGCCGCCCGGGATCCGCACCGGACGGTGGACGATGCACCGTTCGGGGGTGGAGCGGGAATGGTGTTGGGACCCGAGCCGGTGTTCGGCGCGGTGGAAGCGGTGGCCGGGTCCCCCGACGGCCTGCCGCGGCCGCTGGTGCTGATGTCGCCCTCGGGCCGTCGGTTCGACCAGCAGGTGGCCAAGGAGTACGCGGCGATGGAGGTCCGGCTTCTCCCTGCTCTGTGGACGATACGAGGGTGTGGATCAACGGGTGTCCGATCATCTGGTCGACGAGGAGCTGTCAGTCGGGGATTTCGTACTGGCCGGCGGCGAACTGGCTGCGCTGGTGGTGGTCGAGACGGTGGTGCGCCTGCTTCCCGGGGTACTCGGGAACGACCAGTCCGCCCAGGACGAGAGCTTTTCGACCGGCCTGCTCGAGTATCCCCACTACACCCGACCGGCCGAGTTCCGGGGCTGGAGCGTCCCCGACACCCTGGTCTCGGGAGACCATGCCCGGGTGGATCGGTGGCGGCGTGCGGAGGCCATCGTTCGCACCATGCGGCGCCGTCCTGACCTGATTGCCGACCGGGGCGGCCTGACCCCCGAGGAGGTCCGACTGGTAGAGGAGCACGGCGAGGTGCACCTGTTGCGTGAACACGGCTACAATCGGTGAGCCTCGAAGGCGCCGGCCGGCCCGGTGTTCCCACCGTCACCCCGACCGGGTCGACGGAATCCGACGAGGAGTGTTCGAACCAACTGTGGAAAGACGCGCCCCATGAACCCCACCGACATCATCGACCAGGACAGCTTGCGAGCAGGACATTCCCGAGTTCCGGCCCGGGGATACGGTCAAGGTCCACGTACGAGTGGTGGAGGGTACCCGCGAGCGGGTGCAGGTCTTCCAGGGCGCGGTGGTCAGACGCCAGGGCACCGGGGTCCGCGAGACGTTCACCGTCCGCAAGGTGAGCTTCGGAGTGGGGGTGGAACGTACGTTTCCGGTTCACTCGCCGGTCATCGCCATGACCGAGGTGGTCTCGTTGGGGGATGTACGGCGAGCCAAGCTCTACTACTTGCGCGACCGCCACGGAAAGGCGGCCAAGATCAAGGAGCGGCGGTCTGCCCGCCCCTGACCCGGTCGGTCCGCTGCCGGCTGCGGTCGTGGCCGGGCGGCGCTCTCCACCATGAGTGAAGAGGATCTCGAGCGATACGAGTCGGAGATCGAGCTGGCTCTGGTCCAGGAGTATCGGGCGGTTCTTCCCCTGTTCGCCTACGTGGTGGAGACCGAACGACGGTTCTATCTGGCCAACAGCGTCGATCTGACCGTGCGATCCGACACCTCGCCGGCGTGCGTCGAGGTCAGACTCAACGACGCGTGGGTGTGGGACATGTACCGGCCCGCCCGCTTCGTGCCCTCGGTGCGCATCCTCACCTTCCGTGACGTGAACATCGAACGGCTCCCCGAGAAGGATCTGTGAGCGGAGGCAATCCGCGTCCGCGCTGGTCGGGACAATCGTCGGGCACTGGGCGCCGAGGGCGAGGCGTTGGCCGCCCAGTGGTACCTGGACAACGGATACGAGATCCTCGATCGCAATTGGCGGCGCCGAGAGGGTGAACTGGATCTCATCGTGCGTCATGGCAAGACCGTCGTCTTTTGCGAGGTCAAGACCAGATCGAGCGGACCGATTCGGATCGGGTGTCGAATCGGTCCTCGAAGCCAAGCAGCGCCGGATCAGACGGCTGGCCGCACGGTGGCTGTCCGAACTGACCCCGGCGTCGGGAAGAGCCCGGGTCGATGTCCGATTCGACGTTGTGGCCATCACCGCGAGGCCAGGTCGAGGTCATCCAAGACGCCTTCTGACTGCCAAGTCCTCACTCCCGCAGCCTCGGACTGGACCGTGCGACACAACCGCCATTCGGGCGGTGAGCTCGTAGGCTGCAGCAGATGCCCAGTTCACTCGAGACCTTGATCGTGGAGCGCGTGCGACGGTGTGGTCACCGTCACCATGAACCGCCCAGCCCGGAAGAACGCCGCCAACGGCACCATGTGGAACGAACTGCTGGCCACCTTCGACGACGTCGCCACCGATCGCAACGATCGTGTGATGATCCTCACCGGCGCAGGTGACGCCTTCTGCTCAGGTGCGGATCTGGGCGATGCCGCCAACGTCGCCGGCCGGCCGGGGGATCCGTACCTGCTCCAGATGCGTGCTCTCGGGGATGTTGCCCTCCGCCTCCACCGATTCCCAAAGCCGACCATCGCCAAGGTGGGTGGAATCGCCGCCGGTGCCGGAATGAGCATGGCACTGGGCTGCGATCTGGTGATTGCGTCCGAAACGGCTCGGTTCTCGCAGATCTTCTCCAAGCGGGGACTGTCCATCGATTTCGGCGCCTCGTGGCTGCTCCCTCGATTGATCGGGCTCCATCGGGCCAAAGAGCTCGCCTTCTTCGCCGACATCATCGACGCCCGAACAGGCGGAACGAGATCGGGTTGGTCAACCGGGTGGTACCGGCCGACCAGCTGGATGGATTGGTGGGGGAGTGGGCGGAGCGACTGGCCGCGGGACCCCCGTTGGCCCTGTCGATGACCAAGACCATGCTGAACAACTCGTTCAACATCTCGATGGAGCAGGCTCTCGAGGAAGAAGCACGGTCGCAGGCGGTCAATTTCGGCACCGCCGACACCATGGAGGCGATCGTCGCATTCAAGGAGAAGCGCGAGCCTCGGTTCACGGGGCGATGAACACCCAGCGCACGACAGACCCTGTCCCATGCGAGGAAAGATAAATGTTCCTGGTAGGGACTCAGGATACTTCCAAGAACCAACCCCAACTGTCCGAACTAGCCTTTCGACATGGGTGGGAACTCGCTTGGACTTGCGCTTGATCCAAAGCACAACAGTCTGAACTTCATCCGGCTGGTTCTAGCCGGTGGCGTCGTCTATTCCCACGCAAGTGAAGTCGGGTGGCTCGGTTGGCGGAATGTGGTCATCAACGGGACCAGCCTTGGAACCATTTGTGTCTACGGATTCTTCGGCATCAGTGGTTACCTTATCGCCGGTAGTGCGACAAGGAATGGGTTTGGTCGCTATCTGTGGCAGCGTTTTCTCCGGATATTCCCGGGATTCTGGGTGTGCTTGCTGCTCATGGCGTTCGTGTTCGGCGTTATCGCCTGGGTCCAACAACCTGCGCCGCACTGCAGCGTGGAGTGCTATCTCGGACTTCATTCCGGCCCTGTGTCCTACGTGTACTCGAACTTTCTGTTGAAGATCAATCAGGCAGATGTGTCTCGCCAAGCATCTGGAGTTCCCTTGAGCAACGGTTCCCTCTGGACCCTGTTCTACGAGTTCCTGTGCTACCTATTTCTGGCAGGGCTCGCTCTGGCTGGTTTGCTCAAACGCCGGGGTTGGATAGCAGTGATCAGCCTCGGCCTATTCGGCGTGTTGTCCGTGTTGACCCTGATTCCCAGGTTCAGTCGGCTGTTCAGTATCGGACACAACGGTGTGCCGATGGAGTTCCTCATCCTGTCGGTAATCTTCATGGTCGGGAGCCTCATCTACCTCTACCGCGATCTGATTCCAGATTCTGGCCTTGTCGCCGCTTTCTGTGCAGGAGCGTTCCTGGCATCGCTGTACCTCCCGACCGATGGTCGTGAGGTGGCCATCCAGTTCACAGCGTCAACCCTCGGAGCGTTTCTCATTGCGTATCCGATGCTCTGGCTCGGAGCGCATCTTCCCTTCGATCGAATCGGGGCGCGCAATGACTACAGCTATGGCATGTACATCTATGCGTATCCGATCACTGTGCTTCTGGTGATCTTCAACGCAGAGCGACTCGGATACGTGCCTTTTATCGTCTTGGCCTTCGTAGGTACTGTTCCTTTTGCTGTAGCAAGCTGGTGGCTCATCGAGAAGCGGTCACTGCGCCTCAAGAAGGTCCCCTGGCCTCCGCTAGGTCATCGACAAAGATCGCCAACAGAGGCCACGGATTTGCTGGGGAGCCAACCTGCCGCACCCGACTAGTTTTGGTTGGCACATCTCATTCCCGAAGTTGGCGTGAGTTCCACCGATGCCTGACAGGTCGAGAGCGTGACACCCGGGTCGTAGAGTGCCGACGGTGCTTCGAGAGGCCGTAGCCACCAGATACGAAGGGCCCTCCATCAGCGAGAATTCGGTGCTCAGGTGAACCCCTGCGGGTCCGCCGGACCGAACTGCGCCGATCGGAGGAATCATGATCGCCGCCATTCCCTCTGCCGTCCTCATCGGGGTCGACGGACATCAGGTGTCCGTCGAGGTCCACGTGTCCAACGGCCTACCCGGATTCACCGTGGTCGGCCTCCCGGATGCCGCGGTTCGGGAGTCCCGTGACCGTGTCCGCGCCGCACTGCTTTCCAGCGGGCTCTCGTGGCCGTTGCGCCGGGTCACCGTAAATCTGGCTCCATCGGGGGTCAGGAAAGGCGGGGCAGGTCTGGATCTCCCCATCGCCATCGGTGTCCTGGTGGCCTCGGGCGTTCTCGATCCCGGGACGGTGAGCGGAATGGCGTTTGTCGGCGAGCTCGGCCTCGACGGCTCCCTGCGGGGTGTGCCCGGCACCGTGGTGCTGGCTGAGGCACTGCATGACCACCAGATGGTGGTGGCCACCGAGAGTGCTGGTGAGGCCGGCTTGGCCGGCCACAGCGTGGTGCGCGCCGCACCCGCACTGGGCGTGTTGGTCGACCGGCTCTCGGGTCGGCGGCCGTGGGGCGAGGTCGAACTCGGACCGTCGACCGCCAACGCGGTCGGCACCGCGCCAGGCGGGAGATCAGCCGCCGTCTCGGCCTGGTCAGTGTTCGAATGCGTCGCCGGCGGCCCGGAAGCCGACCTCTCCGATGTTCGGGGCCACCGGCTGGCTCGCCGGGCCTTGGAGGTGGCCGCGGCCGGGGGCCACCACCTGCTCATGGTCGGACCTCCCGGTTCGGGGAAGTCCATGTTGGCCAATCGACTGCCCGGCATCCTTCCCTGTCTCGATCGATCCACTGCATTGGCGATCACCCGGGTCCACTCGGCGGCCGGCCTGCCGCTGCCGAGTGCAGGACTGATCGAGCATCCGCCATTCCGCGCCCCCCATCACGGGACACCACCGGTGGCGATGATCGGCGGCGGCTCGTCCTGGATGAGACCTGGCGAGATCAGCCTGTCCCACGGAGGAGTCCTCTTTCTCGACGAGTTGGGCGAATTCCCCACTGCCGTGCTCGACGCCATGCGCCAACCGCTCGAAGACGGCCAGGTGAGGGTCAGTCGCGCCCGAGGGTGCACGGAATCTTCCCGGCTCGGTTCATTCTGGTGGCGGCGATGAACCCGTGTCCGTGCGGCGAGGGTGGGTCACCAGGAGCATGTCGATGCAGTGTCTCGGCCCGCGAGCGCTATGCGCGGCGGTTGTCGGCGCCGCTGCTGGATCGCTTCGACATCGCCATCCGGGTGGACCGACCGCCCGTCGACGACCTGCTGGGCCGTGACCCGGTTGAGAACAGCGCCACGGTGGCGGCCAGGGTCTCCGGCGCTCGGTGCCGAGCCCTCGAGCGCGGCGTGTCGGTCAACGCACAGCTGGCCGGATCGATGCTCGATGTGGCCGTCCCGCTGACCTCGGATGCTGCCTCGATCATCGAGAAGCAGGTCCGGGCGGGATCGCTCAGTGCTCGAGGGCTGCACAGGGTTCGCCGACTGGCTAGGACGCTTGCCGATCTCGACGACGTCGGGCAAGAGGTGGGCGAGGCGCACGTCCGCGAGGCTCTGTTGCTGCGGTGCCGACGTGACTTGTTGCTCGGTGGCCAGCGCCGATGAATCGTCCCTGCGATACCTCGGCACACGCTGCTGCTCTCGCCGGTCTGCCGGGGATGACACCCGTACGGTTGGCCAAGCTGTTGGACGGATTCGAGCCGGCGTCGGCGTGGAAGGCGGTACGGGCGGGATCCCATCCGGCCGATCCGCAGCGAAAATTCGCATCGCCGGCCAGGATTACCGATGTCTTCGAGGTGGGGGCACGCTACGCACGGGAGGGGGTGCGAGTCCTACTGCCCGCTACACCTGGCTACCCCTCCATGCTGGTTGGCGACCCCGGGGCACCCGCCGTGCTGTTCGCGCGGGGAGATCCCGCAGTTGTTGACGGCCGCCCCCGCGTGGCCATCGTCGGTACCCGCTCGGCCACCCACTACGGGCGCCAAGTGGCCTCCGATCTGGCCGGCGAATTGGCCGCTGAAGGTGTCGTCGTAGTGTCCGGACTGGCGCTGGGCATCGATGCGGCGGCTCATGCAGGCGTCGTGCGAGCCGCGGACGGCGATGCCGCTCCGCCGGTCGCGGTGGTCGGGACAGGTCTGGACATCGTGTATCCGCCGTCGAACCGTGAGCTCTGGGACCAGGTTGCCACCAGGGGTGCCGTGTTTTCCGAGTCGGCCCTGGGAACCAAACCGCACCCGGGCGTGTTCCCGGCCCGCAATCGGATCATCGCCGCTCTATCCGACGTGGTCGTGGTCGTCGAGAGCCATCGCGGTGGGGGGTCGCTGTACACGGCGGATGCGGCGGCCCGCCGTTCGATCCCGGTCTGTGCCGTTCCCGGTTCGGTGAGAAGCCCGGCGTCGGAGGGAACCAACGCCCTTCTCGTCGATGGTTGCGTCCCGGTGCGGGATGCAACCGATGTCCTGGTGGCGCTGTCGCTGGCGGGTTCCGGGAGGCACCCGGCTCCGGGTGACCGGAAAACCCCGAGGGACCGGGCGGATCGGGCGGACCGAACAAATCGGGAGGACCAACGGGCCGCGCTCGTTCGAGCTCCTGCGATGAGCGCACAGGAGCTCGCCGTCTGGGAAGCAACTGATGACATCCCGACCGCGTTCGAGACGATCCTGATCCGCACCGACCTTTCCATTGCCGAGGCGGTAGTTACCTGTGACTCGTTGGTCGAGCGCGGAGCACTTCTGGCTGGTTGCGGGTGGTGGGCGCGGCGGGGCTAATTGTGGTCAGGCGGCAGGAAAGCTTCCCTGCTGCCATCCGATAGACGCCGACGACACAGGCCCTGGGGAGGGGGTGGATTCGAGGGTCGGCGCCATGCAGCTCGAGAGATTGGTCTGTGCTCCGTACCAGGCAGACCCGGCCGATTTCCACACCAACCAACACGTGCCACTGGTTGACCGATCGGCCAAGGTGACGCTCCCACCGCCACCGCCCGACCGCCACCGCCCACGCCACCGCCCACGCCACCGCCACCGCCACCCAAAACACCGTCAGCGCTCACGCTGCCGCCCCCACCGGCCCCGCCCACCCCGCTGTCAGCACCAGTCACTGCCACGCTCACCGTTGTCGGGTCGGAGGAAGGGCCGGTGACGAACGAAATGCCCGGATTGGCAGCCGACAGCTCAGAAGCGGTCAAGGACCCGTAGCCATCCGAGCTGGCCGCGGTGTCGACCGCGGTCAATGCGGTGGACAGCGTCTGTTGAGCCTGGAGCGCCGTGGCTTCCTCGACTCCTGGCGCGTTGGACACGTTGGTACTCGAATTGGAGCCCGACTTGAACGTGCTACCGACGAGCAGGGCGGTCAGGACTGCGGTGATTCCCAAACTGATGACGATGACGACCATGGAGAGACCGCCCTCGTCGCCGGGAGTCCTCCAGGAAACATCGCGCCGGTGGAGGGGCGAAGGTGTCCCCCCGAGTCGGCGAGCGGTCGCGACGGCCTGCGGCCGATCCGTAGCCTTTCTTACCTTCCCGGATTTGGTTGACAAGGTCCTAGGTCCTCCCCGCTCTTTCATCGGCGGTTCCCCGTCTACAACTTGAGCTCCCTGGTCGGCGAACCGGTACCCTTGCCGACCATGGGTGTCACCAGCCCTCCCCGATCGGTCACTCGACTCGGCATCCTGTTGTCCGATCCGATTCGCACTCCCGACGGCGGGGGGCTGCTCGACAGTGGTTCGGCGCTTGCCCGCTCGGCCGAGGAGGTGGGGTTCGATTCACTGTGGTTGAGGGATCGGGGCAGAGAGTCGAGTCCCTACGAGGCTTTTTCACTCCTGGGGGCACTGGCTGTCCGAACCCGTTCCATCCGGCTCGGTGCGTTTCCGATGCCATGGGACATCCGTGAACCATCGATCGTGGCGAAGAATGTCACGGGAATCGATGTCATCTCCCACGGCCGCGGGACCCTGGCGGTTACCCTCGATGCCGGAGAAGGGGACGACGCTGCGGACCAACTGGCAGAACGGCTCCAGGTCTCTCGAGCGATGCTGGAAGATGAGCGCCCGGAGTTTTCGGGGCGCTTCTACCGGATCGACGGAGCGGTCAATCGACCTCAGGCGGTGCAGGCCGGGGGAATCCCTCTGGTGGTCCTCATCGAAATGGGGAATCCAATCTCGACCCGATTGCGT
The DNA here is from genome assembly GCA_963734395.1 of uncultured Acidimicrobiaceae bacterium. Classification (GTDB taxonomy): domain Bacteria; phylum Actinomycetota; class Acidimicrobiia; order Acidimicrobiales; family RAAP-2; genus Bog-756. The sequence continues at coordinate 983,854 of CAVTGY010000002.1, forward strand.
ACGGAGGGACTACGGATCGCTGCCGAACATGCCGACGCAGCCGTGGTGACTGGCAGTCCGGATCAAGTGGGAGCCGCGGCGGATGTCGTCCGAGCCGGCTCGATCGAGGTCATCTGGATGGGGAGCGTGCTCGTCGGGGATGACCACCGAGTTGCCAACGTCGACGCGCTGTCTGGAACGCCAGCTCAGGTGGCCGATCAACTCAGAGACCGTCTTGTGGCCGGCGCGAACGGATGCATCGTCTCGCTGGAGGGAAGCGACCAACTGGGGGCCATTGCCGACTATGGACCCGCGCTTCAGGATGCGGTCAGATCGGTCGTCACGGTCACCGGCGAACCCGGCGGGTTGTAGCAAGGGATCGAGGCCGCGGCGCGATCCGTGACTGCTACGGTGCCCGGATGCGTATCGGTGCCCATGTCCGAGCCGGCAAGGGCCTGGTCCCCGCCTTAAAACACGGATCCGATGTTGGCGCGGAGGTCATCCAGGTCCATACTCAGAGCCCACGGGTGTGGAAGCCCGCCCAATACGGACCAGAGGTTCTCGCCGCCTATCGGGAAGCCCAGACGGAACACCCGACGGTGAGCTCGACGTTCTGCCACGCCACCTACCTCATCAATCTGGCATCGCCGGACCCGGAGTTGGCTGCCAAGTCGAGGGCTTGTCTGCGAGCCAATCTGGCAACGGCCGACGGCATGGGTGCTGATGGGCTCGTGCTGCACATCGGCAGCCATCGGGGGCGTGGGTTCGAGACGGCCCTTCCAGGAATTGTGAGTGCGTTGACCGAGACCCTCGACTCGGCGGACCTTGACCGTGGATCCTGTCCCATCCTGTTGGAGAATGCTGCTGGAGCGGGCGACACCGTAGGCCGATCCTTCGAGGAGTTGGAAGAGGTGATCGATGCGACCGGCGGAGATGAGCGACTCGGCGTCTGCCTCGACACCCAGCACCTCTGGGCATCCGGGATTCCGTTTGCCAGCATTGACGAGTCGGATGCCATGATCGAGATGGTCGATCGGACCGTTGGGCTCGAGCGTCTACGCTGCCTGCACCTGAATGACTCGAAGGTGCCCTTCGGTGCCAACAGGGATCGCCACGAGAACATCGGGGAAGGCACGATCGGTACGTCCGGGTTTGTTGCTCTCCTCGGTCACCCCGACCTTCAGGGGCTGCCGGCCATTCTTGAAGTCCCCGGTGATGGTGATGGCCCCCGGGCAGAGGATGTGACCATGGCCCGGGAGGTTCACGGGCGAGGAGTTGCTCTGCGCACAGAGCGCTGACGCTCGCCGCAGAATCCGTACCCCACAGGTCGGTGACCACCCGGTGTGCCGGCCAGGCACGGCCCAGGCTCCCGCCGAGCAATCCGACCCGATCGAGGACCTTCGAAATTGGCCCTAAATATCGCCTATAACGAATAAATCGGCCGAATTTCGAATTCATATCGGCCAAGGGAGAGTCCCCAGACGCCGAAAGGCAGGCCTCAAAGACGCACGTTCACGCTAGGGTCGCCGCGCGCCGAAGGGGATTCCGAGCACCGATCCATACCGAAAGGAACCGATCATGACCAGCGAAACCCGCATGGAGACCGACACCATGGGAGGGATCGAGGTGCCTGCTGACCGGTACTGGGGTGCTCAGACGGCCCGCTCGCTGCACCACTTTCCGATCGGTGACGACCGGGTGCCCAAACCGGTCATTCGTGCCCTGGGGGTAGCTCAAGGAAGCATCCGCCCAGGTCAATGCGGATCTGGGCAAGTTGTCACCGGAGAAATCGGCGCTGATCATCGCCGCCGCCCGCGAGGTGTCCGAGGGCATGCTCGACGATCACTTCCCCTTGAGCGTCTGGCAGACCGGGAGCGGGACCCAGAGCAACATGAACGCCAACGAAGTGATAGCCAATCGGGCCATCGAGATGGCCGGCGGCGTCATGGGATCCAAGGATCCGGTCCACCCCAACGACGACGTCAACATGTCTCAGTCGTCGAACGACATCTTTCCAACCGCCATGCACATCGCCGCCGTGGAGGAGATCACCCACCGGCTGCTTCCGGCGATCCGGCGCCTCAGGGACGCCCTTGACGACAAGGCGGAGGCGTTCGCCGGCATCACCAAGATCGGGCGCACCCACTTGATGGACGCGGTTCCCCTGACCCTCGGACAGGAGTTCTCCGGGTACGTGGCCCAACTGGAAGCCGATCTCCGCCGCATCGAGTTCACGCTTGACGATCTCTACGAACTGGCCGCGGGCGGTAGCGCAGTGGGCACCGGGCTCAACACGCATCCCGAGTTCGGGACTCGGGTGGCTTCGGCCATCGCCGAGCTCACCGGATTGCCGTTCGTCACCGCGCCGAACAAGTTCGCCGCCCTCGCCGCCCACGATGCGTTGGTGATGACCAGCGCATCCCTTCGAACGCTGGCCGGCTTCGCTTATCAAGATCGCCGACGACATCCGATGGTTGGGCTCGGGCCCGCGGACCGGGCTGGGGAGCTCACCCTCCCCGAGAACGAACCCGGCTCCTCGATCATGCCGGGGAAGGTCAACCCGACCCAGTGCGAGGCCATGATCATGGTCTGCATCCAGGTGTACGGAAACGACACCGCCGTGGCCATGGCCGGTGCTCGAGGGAATCTGGAGCTCAACGTGTGCAAGCCGGTGATCATCCACAACCTTCTCCATTCGGTTCAACTGCTCACCGAGGCGTCGGCGTCGTTCACCCGCTTCTGTGTCGAGGGCATCGAGCCCAATCGGGCCCGAATCCGAGAGCATCTCGACAACTCACTCATGTTGGTAACCGCGCTCACTCCGATGATCGGCTATGACAAGGCAGCTGAGGTGGCCAAAAAGGCTCACAAAGAGGGAAGCACCCTTCGGGAGGCGGCCGTCTCGCTCGGCTATCTGAGCGAGCAGCAATTCGACGATTCCGTGCGTCCCGAGTCGATGACCCACCCCTGAACGGTCAGTCTTGTGCGGTCAGAGCCCACCTGCGAGGCGAACAACCGCCCGTGAAACTCGAGGAAATCGATCTGACCGATCTCGACCTCTTCGTCGAAGGATTCCCCGACGAGATCTTCACCGCCCTTCGGCACCAGGCTCCGGTCTGGTGGCATCCTCCCACTGAACACACTCCCGACGGGGTTGGATTCTGGGTGCTCAGCGCCCACGCCGACATCATGGCGGCGGCGTCCGACGCCACCCTGTTCTCGTCGGAAGGCTCCTCGAGAGCCGAGGGCGGTGGAACCATCATCCAGGATCTTCCCTACGGATTCGCTCCGGGCGTACTCCTCAACATGATGGATGATCCGCGCCATCATCGAATCCGTCGCCTGGTCACCCCGTCGGTAGCACCGAGGGCTTTGGCCCGAATGGAGGAAGAGCTGAAGGGACGTACTCGTCGGATCGTCGATGCGGTTGCCGACCGGGGGGCCTGCGATTTCCTGAGCGAGGTGGCAGTCGAATTGCCGCTTCAGGCGGTGGCAGCACTGATGGGTGTGCCCGACGCCGATCGTCACGACCTGATGACCTGGTCCAATACCACGCTCGACTTCGAGGGCAGGGAACTGGGCGAGACCAGTGAGCGAGTGGCGGAGGCGGCGGCGTCGATGGCGGCGTATGGCACCGAGCTCATCGACGAGCGAAAGCGGGCGCCCGGTGACGACCTGATCTCGGTGATCGTTCATGCCCAGGTCGAGGATGAATCGGGAGAGCCACGGGCCCTGAGCGATCTCGAGCTCCTGATGTTCTTCAACCTCTTGGTGGTGGCCGGCAGCGAGACCACCCGGAACTCGATCGCTCTCGGCATGGTGGCCTTGATCGAACACCCCGAACAACTCGAGTCCCTTCGAGGCGACCGCTCTCTGATGCCGACGGCGGTGGAGGAGATCCTCAGGTGGACCAGTGCCACGCTCTACAACCGGCGCACTGCCACTCGGGCCACCGAGCTGCACGGGCACCGCATCGACGAGGGCGACAAGGTGACGCTGTGGTGGGCGTCGGCCAACAGGGACGAAGCGGTGTTCGATGATCCGTTTCGGTTCGACGTCCGTCGAGAGCCGAATCCGCACCTGACGTTCGGGCACAAGGCGCACTTCTGTCTGGGAGCCAATCTGGCCCGAATGGAGATCCGGGTGGTCCTCGACGAGGTTCTCGACCGCCTGGAGAATTTCGAGCTGACAGGACCAGTCGAACGGGTGCGCACCAACAAGCACGCCGGCGTATGTCGTGTCCCGTTGGCATTCACGTCCCGGTCAGACCACCGAACCGGTGTTCGCAGCACACCGGACGTATGAACCGACCTCGATCATCTGACCGACCAAAGGGAAGCGTCATATACTCCCTCCAGAATCGCGACCATGAGGGAGCACCATGACCAGCGCACCCGACCAACTGACCATTGGTCTGACCGACGGCTCGTTCTACGGTGGCGATCCCTTTCCGGCCTTCACGTGGATGCGGGAGCATGCGCCGGCGTATTTCGACGAGTCCGGGGCGGTGTGGGGCATCTCCCGTTATGCCGATATCAAGGAGATCTCCAAGGATCCCGAGACCTTCTCCAGTGCCGGTGGCATCCGCCCGGACGCTGACGCATTACCCATGATGATCGACTTCGATGCACCGGAGCACGTGCGTCGGCGTCGCCTGGTCAGCGAAGGGTTCACCCCACGACGCATTCGCGAGAGCGAGGAGGGTATCCGAACCATCTGTGACGCCATCATCGACCGAGTCTGTCAGGTGGGATCGGCCGACTTCGTCCGCGAGATCGCCGCCCCGCTTCCGATGATCGTGATCGGCAACATGCTCGGCGTGGCTCCCGAGGATCGCGACGAACTGCTGCGGTGGTCCGACGACATGCTCAAGGGCCTGGGCTCCCCCGATCCCGGCGCCATGGACCGGGCCACCCTGGCCGCAGGTGAGTATGCCGAGTACATCCTCGCCGTCGCCGAACAACGGCGCAGGGACAGTCAGTCCGGCGACCTGATCGGTACCCTTGTCCATGCCGAAATCGAGGGCGATCGGCTGGATGAGCAGTCGATCATCTACGAATCGTTGCTGATACTCATCGGCGGCGACGAGACCACTCGTCACGTGATCAGTGGTGGCATGTACGAACTCCTCCGTCATCCCGACCAGTTAGCCATGCTTGCGTCGGACCGAAGCCTGATGCCGAACGCGATGGAGGAGATGCTTCGCTGGGTCTCACCGATCAAGAACATGGCCCGACAGATGACCAGGGACGTCGAGTTCGGCGGAGAGACACTCCATAAGGGCGAAAAACTCCTGTTGCTCTACCCGTCGGCCAATCGCGACGAGCGGGTGTTCGACCGTCCGGAAGACCTTCGACATCACCCGGAGTCCCAATGAGCACATGGCGTTCGGCTTCGGGTCCCATTTCTGCCTGGGCAACCGGCTGGCGAGAATGGAACTGACCGTCATGTTCGACCGGCTTCTCGACCGGCTCCCGGACCTTGCCCTGGCCGACGACCAGGAACCGCCCAAGCGGGCTGCGAACTTCGTGTCCGGTTACGAGACGATGCCGGTGGTATTCACGCCGACCGAGCCGGTCGGAGCTTCGGCGTAAGCCGGCGAGGCAGTCGAGTGAAACAGCCGGTGCTGAGCGATGCCGACGTGCAGGAAGCGCTGGCGGCTCCGGACGGCCTCGGATGGGAGCTGGTCGGGGGAAGGCTGGTCAAGTTGGTGACCTGTGACGGGTTCGTGGGGGCCTTGACGTTCGTGAACGAGGTCGGACGGTTGGCAGAGAAGGCCAATCACCATCCCGACATCGACATCCGCTACAACCGGGTGACGATGGCACTCGTCACCCACGATTCTGGCGGTATCACCCAACTCGACCTGGACATGGCCCGCGTCATAGACGGCGTCAGTTCAGGCGTTCGAAGCAAGTCCTGAACCGAACGCCGGACCTCGGTGATCGGTGATCAGCCAACCGGCAGGTCCCACAACGGGAACCACCGGTCGAGTTCCGGTTCCACCACCAGGTCGTCGGCGACCAGGCTCTTGAGCTGGAGCTCCCGTTCCGTGTTGCGCTGCTCGTGGCCCTCGGGAACGAAGGGATAGAACGTTCCCCGTTTGAACAGGTAGACCAGAAATGCGGTCGAGCTGATCAGCTGGCCCGGACCGGCTGTCCGCTCGGGCATCGAGTCTGGCGCTTCCCCTGCCGGCGTCGCCGGCTCGGCGGCTTCGGCTGGTAGCTCGGCGATGCCGAACACCGAGCAGAGCAACTGGGGGCCCCACCCGGAATCGGCCAGCGAGGAGTTGACCATGTGGATCCGGGTCACCAACTCCTCGATATCGGGGTCCTCGATGACCAGCCAGTGATACCCGTAGGTGTCCTCCGCCTTTCGAAAGCCGCCGCCGCCGTCCATGGCCAGGAGCTTGACCACTTCGGTCTGCATGTCCTCGAAGCCCTGACCCGTGGGTGGTTTGAAGCAGACGCCGGCATGTCCTGAACAAGACATGCCGGCAGCGCTTTGGAGGGTGATCGAGGCAGACGGAAGAGCGAAGAGGGCGTCCAGATCCGACTGGACAGGCTTGGTCCGGCCGAGCAGGGTATTCAGGAGTCCCATCAGCGAGACCAGTTCATCGTGTGGGCAGCGCCGTCACCACCGAGCCGTTCACGAAGGACGGCCCAACTCGGCCTCGATGTTGGACAGCTGGGCCAGCCGCTTCTCGAGTGAGGGATGGGTCGAGAATATGGTGGAGAGGCTGACCCCGCTCTTGGCGATGGCCGGCGTGAAGTAGAAGGCGTTGAAGCTCTCCGAGGCCCGAAGATCACGGGTGGGGATCCGTGACATCTCCCCGGTCACCTTGACCAGCGCTGACGCCAGTGCGGACGGCCGCCCGGTGAGCAGCGCCCCGGAACGGTCGGCAGCCAGTTCGCGGTAGCGGGACAGCGCCATGGTCAGCAGGAAGCTGATGGCGTAGACCACCACCGACACCACCAGCACGCCCAGCTCGATGAGCGCCGCATTGTCGTTACCACCCTGGTTGTTGCCCCGGTTCCCGCCTCCGAAGCCCCCCATCAATCCGGTCCAGAGCATGATCCGGGTGATCATGCCCGCGGCCATCCCCAGAAAGCTGGCGATGGTCATCACCGCCACGTCCCGGTGGGCCACGTGAGAGAGCTCGTGGGAGAGCACGGCCTCGAGCTCGGATTCGTCCAGCCGCCGCATCAGTCCGGTGGTGGCACAGATCACGGCGCTGTTAGGACTTCTGCCGGTGGCAAACGCATTGGGAACGTCGGTGTCGGCGATGGCGACCCGGGGCTTCTTCATGTCGGCCAGGGCACAGAGCCGGTCGATGACGCCGTGCAGCTGCGGGGCCTGTTCGGGCGTGACTACCCGCCCACCCATGCCGAACAGGGCGATCTTGTCGGAGAACCAGTACTGGACGAAGAGAAAGGCCGCCGCCAGCACCAGGACCACCGAGTAGGAGATGCCGAAGGCGATCAGCAGGCCGATGACCGCGCCGTACAGGATGACCAGCATCAGACCGGTGGTGAACATCCGGAGCGTCAGTCCACGGTCTGAGGGAATGTTGCGGGCGGTGCTCATGGGATCAATCGCTCAACGCTCGTCGGTTCCCGGACTGTCCGCCGAATCGGCAAGCAACCCCCTGGTTTCTTCGAGGGTGGCGTCCGGAAAGGGAATCACCAGATCGGAAGGGGCGAAGTCGTCATCGGCCAGTGGAGTTCCCAGCCGGCGCACCGCGGCGGTCAGCGCGGCCAGTGCCGGCGCGAAGGCGTCGGCGTTCCCGCTTTCGACGGCTTCGGCCACCGTGGCATCCAGCACCTCGAGCGCGTTCCGCTCCCCGTCGGGCACCGAGTACTGCCCCTCGCCCAATATGCGCACGATCACGACGGCGAGTCCTCGCTGCCCTGCTGATCCGAGCTCTGCCGGGGGCGCTGCTCCGGTGCCCACCTCGGCCTTCAGCGCGGCCAGCTCGGCATCGACGGTCGAAGTGGTCGACGCCTTGTCCAGTTGGGCCTGAATGTCATCCACCGGATTGGACAGGTCGGTCAGTGCACCCGAGGCGAGGAGCTCGTCCATGGCCCCCGCCCGGGCCTGCATCCCGTCGATCTTGTCCTGGGCCCGTTGCATGGACATGCCGGCATCGCTCATCGACTCGGAGATTCCCGAAACGGCCTCGCCGATCTTGGTCTGGGCTTCGGCGGCGGTGTAGGTCGCCTTCATGGTCTCCTTCTTGGTGCGGAAGGCGTCCACCTGGGTCTGGAGCTTCTGAGCCGTGTCGATCAGCCGCTGTTCCTGCGCGGCGACCTGCTCGTGCTGGGACTGGAGATCGGTGAGCTGTGCGGCGAGTGCGGTGCGCCGGGCGAGGGCCTCCCGGGCCAGGTCCTCGTTGCCCTGGGTCAGAGCGGCCTTGGCCTGCTGCTGGAGCTTGTCCGCCTGCTGCTGCAGCTGGGTCGCCTGCAGCTCGATCCTCTTCTTGGCGGTGGTCACGTCGGCCACACTTCGACGGACCTTTTGGAGGCTCTCGAGCTGCTTTTGGTACGAGAGATCGAGGGACTCCCTCGGATCCTCGGCTTTGTCCAGCAATTTGTTGGTCTTGGCCTGGACTATTCCCGACAGGCGCTTCATCACGCTCATGCTGATGGGTCCTTCCTCGCAGGTGGCAATTGAAGCTTAGGGCCTCGGTGCCCGGTAGCGTGATCGCCGTGCCTGATCAGCTCTGCCTCCTGACCGTTCATGCCCACCCCGACGATGAGTCGTCAAAGGGGGCGGGAACCGTCGCCCAGTACCGTGCCGAGGGCGTGCACACCGTGCTGGTCTGCTGTACCGGCGGAGAAGAGGGAGAGGTCCTCAACCCCGCGCTGGACACCCCCGAGGTGCATGCCCGGATGGCGGACTTGCGCTTGGAGGAGTTGACCAGGGCCGCCCAGATCATTGGCTATGACGAGGTGGTGATGTTGGGCTACCGCGACTCGGGGATGCCCGGGTCGGAGGCCAACGCCAATCCGCTGAGCTTTGCCCAGGCACCGCTCGACGAGGCCGTCGAGCGTCTGGTGGCCGTGATCCGTCGTACCCGGCCCCAGGTCATGGTGGTCTACGGCGATGAGCAATCGGGATACCCCCACCCCGACCATCTCCGTGTCCACGAGATCGGTGTGGCCGCCTTCGCCGCCACAGGCGACCCGGCTCGGTATCCCGCCGCCGGTCCGGCCTGGCAGCCCGACAAGCTCTACTACACGGTGTTCTCGGTGGCCCGATTCCGGGAGATCCACGAGAAGTTCGAGGAGCTGGGACTCGAGTCGCCGTTCGACGCCCAGTGGCGCAAGCGGTGGAAGGATGCGCCGGTGGATCCGATCACCACCTCCATCGACGTCTCGGACTTCGCCGACGTTCGACGTGACGCTCTCTTGGCCCACGCCACCCAGGTCGATCCCAAGTCTCCGTTCTGGTTCGGGCTGCCGCCCGAGGTGATGCGCTCGATCCATCCCTTCGACGACTACCGGCTGGCCCAGACGGCGAGGGTTGTGAACGGGGAGCCCATCCTGATCGAGTACTCTCCCGATCCGGATGGGGTTGTCGAAACCGATCTGTTCGCAGGATTGCGCGATCCCGATGAGCCAAACGGTGGAGACCATCGGTCGGAGTGAGCCGTGACCAAATGGCTGACCGCGGAGTGGTTCGACCAGACCACCGCCATGTCCGCCGATCAACCATGGCCGCCGGGTCTTTCCGCCCGGATCCAATACGAGATCACCGGCGGTCCGGAGGGCGACGTCTCCTACTACGAGGTTCTCGAGGACGGTCGTCTTGTGTCGAGGGCCGGCGGCGCCGTCGACGATGCCCGACGTCACGGTCACAACGGTGTGGGCCGACGCCGTGTCGATGTGCCGGGGAGAACTCGATCCCAACGTGGCCTTCATGCAGGGCAGGATGAAGGTCGCCGGATCGATGGGTGTGATGCTGACGTTGCTTGCCGGTGACCACCACGGCTGAGTATCGGGAATTGCGCAGACGGATCGCCGAGATCACCGAGTTCTGAACCATCCGATCGTCCCTGAACCGGCACCGCCCAGGTAGGGGAGGTGGATGGTGCCGGCACTCTGCAGCAGGATCAGTGCTGCCGCGGCACCGAGGAACAGGACGAGAACCACCACCAGGACCGGTCGAACGCTCGAGCCAGGTGATCTCTCTCGGCGGCTTCCGCTTGACCCGCCGTCGTTCGATGTCCTGACCCCAGGCGACAACCCTGGTGACCGAGGAAGCGCCGGTCGGTCCTTGATGTTTGACGGTGAATTCGGTGACCTTGCGTGACAGCGGTCGGGCGTCTCCTCCGGGCAGAAGGAACCGATAGGTTCCGGAGGGAGTCTTGATCCCGATCAGTGCGCCTTCCTCGATATGGGGAATGGGCCGACTGGTGGCGTCGGGATCGGTGACCGACACATAGAAGCTTCGGGCCGACCCATTTCGGTCCAATTCCGGATCGACCCACCATTCGGGTACCACGCCTCCGCTCCAGGCTTCGACCACGTGGGTCACCACCGACGACCAGGGCAGCACCCGAGCCTGTTCGCCCCTGGATCTGACCACCCCGATTCCGTCCTCGGCGAAGGTAAGGGTGTCGATGTCGACGGGATCGCTTGCGTTGGAATCGAGCAGGAGGAGGCCTTCCAGACTGAAGGGCTGGGGCTCGGCACCGACCGGTCGTACCGCGGTCGAGGTCGGCTGAGCAGCCAGGTCCGGCACGGGGACCCGCTCCTGATGCTCCTGGTCTGGCTCGGCCACGTCAACTCCCATCGGTGGCTCCTCAGGATATCGGCGCCACTCGAAGAGATAGGTGACCTGTGTCCCTCGGATGCCGCCGTTCAACGCCGTCGCATGGCGTCGCGGAGCCATCGGTAACCCACCAGGGTGACGTCGGCGTCGGCGATGAGCTGATCGAATCCGCGATCGGCGACCAACAGGACGTGGTCGGACACCCGTTGCCTCCAGTCGGTGGTGATGGCCCGCAACTCCGGGGTGTCGACGGCCGGGTGCAAGGTCACCTCGGTGACCCCCGGCTCGAGCCCGGCGACCAGGTCCACCAGGGCCTGGCGGGAACCCACCGCCGGCAACGTGGCGAAGCGGTCGGCGTAGAGCACCCCCTCGTCAGCGGCCAGCCGCCGTACCGGAAATCCGACATTGGGCTCGGCTTCGGCGCTGAGCAGGCGAAGGGGCAGGCCGAAATCGACGGCCAGTTCGAGGTAGACATCGAAGAATTCCGGGCGCAGCACCATGGCGTCGAGATGAGCGTCGAGGTGGCTGATGTCGAATCCCCACAGGACCGCCCTCTCCAGCTGGGCGCGGCACTCCCGCCGCACTTCGTCGATGTCCGCGTGATCCCAAAGGTCGGCCACGGTCCGGGGAAACCCGCCGTCTCCGTCGAGGAGCGACGGGGCCTGGGTGATCGGGCCCCACCGGTAGAGGTCGTGCTCGGCATTCAGTGTCAGTTGCACCCCGACGTCATCCCCCCTGAACCGCGATGCCGATTCCCGCGCCCACGGGGCGGGGACGATGAGCGAGGCGCTGGTGCCGATCCCTTCGCGGCAGGGCGTCGTAGACACCGACGGTCGCTGCGTGACAGAGACCCAGGTCGGCGCAGTTGAGGATGAGCAGTTTGGCCTGGGGTGGGTAGTCGAGACGCTCAGAAACGGTCGGCACCCTCCCGACCGTAGTTCGGTCGGCAATCAGGCGGCGCGACCAGCCGGTCGGCGTCGGTCGTCAGATCGGTCCCGGTTGTCGACCGGACCGAGTAGGGCTCGTGCGGCCGCCACCCCCTGTCGGCCAACCTGACGTGTCCGTTCATCGAGCCGCCATTCGGAGCCGGGGCGTCCGGTCTTTCGGCTGGGGGTTGACCGCAGGGGCAATTCGAGCTGCATCGATGTCGGTCGGAGGCTGCGGTCGCTGGTCATGGGTACAGCATGCCCGGAGGGTGTATTACGGGGACCATGGCCGACAAAGATGACCACGACCGAAGAGGCACAATGGCGCCCCGATTTGGGATAACCGTTCCCTTCGATGGGGTCACCCTCGAAGATCATCGCAAGTGGTATGCCCGATTGGTCAAGCTCGGCTATACCGACGTGTGGTCGGCGGAAACCGACGGTTCGGACGGATTCACCCCGCTGGCGCTGGCATCGGCGTGGGCGCCGTCGCTCAACCTGGGGGTGGCCATCATCCCCGCCTACACCCGGGGGCCGGCGCTGCTTGCCCAGAGCGTGGCGGCCATGGCCGAAGCAGCTCCCGACCGCTTCACCCTCGGGCTGGGGACGTCGTCCGACGTCATCGTGAACCGTTGGAACGGCATCGAGTTCGCCGAGCCGTACAAACGGGTCCGCGACACCATCCGCTTCCTCCGATCGGCACTGGCAGGCGAAAAAGTGGACAACGAGTACGAAACGTTCACCGTGCGGGGATTCCGGCTCGCCCGGCCGGTGGACCACCCCCCGCCGATCTTCTTGGCCGCGCTCCGGCCCGGCATGTTGGGCCTGGCCGGCCGTGAGGCTGATGGGGTGATCATCAATTGGCTCTCGGCTGAGGACGTGGTCACCGTGGTCCCCGAACTGGGAACGCAGATCCCGGTGGCGGCTCGTATCTTCGTGTGCCCCTCCGAGGACACCGACGCCGTGCGGGCGGTCGGCCGGCGAATGATCGCCGCCTACCTCAACGTCGGCGTGTACGCGGAGTTCCATCGGTGGCTCGGACGGGGTCCCGTACTCGAGCCGATGTGGGCCGCCTGGCAGAAGGGAGACCGGAAGGGGGCGTTGGCGACCATTCCCGACGAGGTGGTCGACTCGCTGGTCGTCCATGGGTCCTTCGACGAGTGTCGCTCCCATGTCGGCCGTTATGTGGCCAATGGGGTCGACATCCCGGTGATGGCGGTGATTCCGTTGGGCATGACCCTCGAGGCCGCAGTCGACGGTCTGGCACCGCCGTGGAACGCTGGGTGAACGGAGTGCCACGGAGGCGGCGGCTCCCGCCCCGACCAGGCTCAACCCTGGCTGTAGCGGGCCACGATCTCCACGTCTTGATCGCGGACCTGTTCGGCTAGGTCTTGGCCGAACTTGTCCAGCTCGGCTGCCACCCGCGGATCGGAGAGGGCCAGGATTCGCACTGCCAAGAGGGCGGCGTTGCGCGCCCCGTTGACCGCCACCGTGGCCACAGGAATTCCCTTGGGCATCTGGACCATGGCCAGAAGGGAGTCGAGTCCACCCAGATTGGCCAGGGCTACCGGCACGCCGATCACCGGCAGGGGAGTGGCGGCGGCGATCACGCCTGCCAGGTGGGCCGCCCCCCCGGCGGCAGCGATGATCACCCTGATACCGGCGTCCGACGCCCCCCGGGCGAAGGCAACGGTGTCGTCCGGGGTTCGATGGGCGGAGAGCACTCGCACCTCGGCGTGGATCCCGAATGATCGGAGCGTCTGGACAGCGTCGTCCATGATCGAAGAATCGGAGGAGCTTCCCATGACGATGGCAACGGACATCTCCGCATTCTGCCCGACCGACGCGGCCGTGGTCACATCCATGACCGAGGTCGGGCCCAGGAGGTCGGCCAGGAGGTCGGCCAGGAGGTCGGCCAGGAGGTCGGCCCAGGGCACGGCACCGGACCCGACGCTACGGTGGACCTGTTTCGCCGGTTGTGATCCGCCGGCCATTCGCGGTGGTCATCGCGGGCACCGAATCAGCTGGTTCAGCCAGGGAGGCAATGTGCGCATCGGGGTGCTGTTCGACACCGAGATACCCTTCGACAAGGTCGTCGGCCAGGTCACATCACTTCGCGATGCCGGTATCCAGGCTGCCTGGTCCTCACAGATATTCGGCTACGACGCACTGACCGTTCTGGCCGCCGTCGGGCGCGAGGTGTCCGGCATCGATCTGGGTACCGCCGTGGTTCCCACCTATCCACGACACCCGGTGATGCTGGCCGCCCAGGCCCTGACGGTCCAAGCCGCGACTGGAGGGCGGCTGACGCTGGGAATAGGTCTGTCCCATCAGGTGGTAATCGAGAACGTGTTCGGTCAGTCGTTCGAAAAGCCGGCGCGGCACATGAAGGAGTACCTGTCGATCCTGGTCCCCCTGCTCGAGGGAGAGCAGGTGTCGTTCGCCGGTGAGACTCTTCGTGCCTCAACCTTTGGCCCGTTGCAGATCGACGCGCCGGCGCCGCCGGTGCTGGTCGCCGCACTGGGCCCGACCATGCTTCGGATCGCCGGCGCCATGGCATCGGGGACGGTCACCTGGATGACCGGGCCCGCCACCGTCGAGGCCCATGTCATCCCGACCATCCGGGAGGCTGCAGCTGCCGCCGGCCGCCCGGTCCCCCGGGTGGGTGTGGGGCTTCCGGTCTGTGTGACCGGCGACACCGACACGGCCCGGGACAAGGCCGCAGAGACGTTCGCGGTCTACGGCCATCTGCCGTCCTACCGGGCGATGCTCGATCGTGAAGGGGCGCCCGGCCCTGCCGACGTGGCCATCATCGGCACCGAGTCAGAGGTGAAGGCCCAGGTTCGCCGCCTGGCCACCATCGGCGTCACCGATTTCTGTGGAGCGCCCTTCGGGTCGGTGGACGAGGTCAAAGCGACGATCGGGGTCCTGGCCGAGTCGGTCCGGCGCTGAATCCCGGCACTGAACCCGTGGGTCGAGCCACTACGCTCACACCAGCCGGGAGGTCCTCCCTCAGCGCGCGATTCGGGTGTGTTTGAACTCGTTGAGATCGGAGTGGTCGCGGATCAGGTCCAGCACTCGATCGATGGTCTCCCGGGCCAGGTTGCCATCGCCCCCGGGCCGGGTCATCAATCGAGCGAACACCGCACTCTCCCCGATGATGAAGGTGGGTACCCCGAACACGTCGAACTCCGACACCATTCGTTCGTGTTCGTCGCGCACCACCTTGGCCGGCCATCCGGCGTCCACTTCGGCCAGCACCGCGTCTGCATCGGCGCCGGCGCTCTCCAGCGCCTTCCGGATCACCGACCTGTCCCGCAGATCACCGCGCTGGTCGTGACGTGCCGCGAACAGCGCGCGGTGGACCGAGCTGAACCGTTCGGGAAACCGGTCCCTCACCACCACTCCGGCAGCAAGCGACAAGAGGTCCGCCTGCTGGTCCGGATCGTCCCACGCCGGGGTGCCCCCCTCTGGGACGTGGACCTGGTTGAGGAAGAACGGAACGAAGGTGACGTCCCAGTGTGCCCCGGCCTCCAACCCGTCGAGCAGGTGTTCGTGGCCGTTGCGTGCGAACGGGCACCGATAGTCCCACGTCACGGCGACGGGCTGATCAGAACTCATGGCTGGTCAACCCCGAGCCATGTGGATCCATTCCTCCTGGCAGGGCTCCACCACGCAGGATCCATCGCTACGGCTCCACCGCCACGGCTCAGAGGAGCCGCCGGGCGGCGAGCCCGAGGACGGTGCCGACGGCCGCACCGCCGAGGACATCAGATGCGTGGTGGGCGCGAAGGTGGAGCCTGCTGAGGCCCACCAGGGCGGCGCTGGTGAACAGGAGGGCGTTGCCGGCACGATCACCACGCTGGCTCATCACCGTGGCCGCGCAGAAGGCCGCCAGTGTGTGACCACTGGGGAAGCTGCTGGTCCTCGGCTCGCGTACCGGCACGCCACCTTCGGTAACGCCCACCGATGTGCGGTCGGGGCGTGACCGTCCCACAGCCGACTTGATGGCCACGTTGACCAGGCTGGAGGCGACGCCGGCCACGGCCAGTTCCCGTACGGCGCGGGCCCGTTCCGGTCCGGTGTGGCGGGCCCGCCATGCCGCCGTGGCCGCCCACATGAGTCCACGGTCGCCCAATCCGGTGATCACCTTGGCGGGCCCGTCGAAGTTGGGGTCTCCTCGCAACGGTTCGAACCAGGCGTCGACCCGTTGGTCCATCATCTGCACCACGCTCAGGTTGGTCACGCAGCGCCTCCGACAGAGCCTCCGACCGCGCCTCCGAGCGCCACGGCGGCGTCGGCAGGATTGCCCCCAAAGGCAGGGCAGAACTTCTGGAACCGGCAGTAGTTGCAAAGCGGTGACGGTCGGGGCCGGAAGTCCTCGTTCTCGCAGGCTCGCTCGATTGCCGACCAGACGGCTATCGCTTTTTGCCGTTGTCCGCGGAGCGACTGCTCGGAGGGCTCGGTGATGATGGCGGTGGGCTCTTTGAGGTGGAGCAACCTGACCTCTACCGGGCGCCGGCCGATGACCTCCTCACACAGGAGTGCGTAGATGTGCACGCCGATCAGCTTCGAGTGTTCGAATCCCGCAGACGGAGCCCGACCGGTCTTGTAGTCGATGACCACCAACTCGCCGTCCGGGGTCAGATCCAGCCGGTCGATGATCCCGCGCAGGCGCATGGCACCGACTCGGGCCTCGAGGGTCAGCTCGATGCCCACCGGATTGACCTCGTTGGGGTCCTCGAGGTCGAAATAGTTGCGGAGCAGCGCGTCAGCGTCGGACCGAAGTTCCTCGGCGGCCGCGGCGGAGAGGTCGAGCGAGAGGTACTCCGGGTCGACCAGCAGTTCGTCCCAGGCATGGCCCAACTCGATAGCAGCCGCGGTCGGAGTGCGTCGCCCCCGGTCATGGAACCAGAAGAGCCGCTCCAGCGCCCGATGGACCAGGGTGCCCTTGACCATCCAGATGGTGGGCTCCTCGGGCAGGTGTTCGATGGCGCTGAACCGGAACGCAAGGGCGCAGTCACGAAAGGAGGTGACCTTCGACGGGGAGAGGGAGCGCGGGGGATCGAAGGGCATCAGAACAGATTACGACCCAGGTGTGCCGTCATCGGCGACGCAGGCGCGTTCGACGGAGGCGGCGAGGACGCCGGGTCGCTGCATGGGCCCGAAGTGTCCGACACCCGGCACCACCTCGATGGTTGACGATGGCAGCTGTTGTGCATCCGCCCGGAGGTACGAAAGGCCGAATGCATCGGTGCTGTTCACCACAGCTGAGGGTCACATGGCAGGTGACCTCGGAGAGATGACCGAACGCACCGTGGTCAGGCCCACGTGCGTAGATTGCCGCCTCATCGTCCCGTCGGCATCGCAGCCGGATGGACTGGCCATCCCCTCCTTCGGCGGGTGGGATGACCTCGAATCCGGATTCGACATAGCACTGGAGGACTTCGGGATCCAGATCCGCGAACGGGGGCTTGGAGGAGAAATTGACGAAGGCGTCGGTCGCAGAAGGGAACGTCTCTCGCCGCCGCCGGGCTGCTTCGGACATCGGATTGTCCAACGCCGGCCCTGGGTCTGCCACGTCGAATACAACCGGTTCGAAGCAGTACAACGAGGCAAAGGTGCCGGGTCGGGCCTCCTCGGCCAGGAGGATGGCGGCGCCTCCACAGGAGTGACCGAAGCCAACGGGATCGGACAGACCCAGATAGTCGACGGCGGCGAGGACGTCGGCGCAAAATCCGGCCCAGGCGAAATCTCCGTCGGTGGGTCTGTCCGAGCGACCGTGCGCCCTGAGGTCCAGTCCCCAACAATGGAATCGCTGACCCAGGTATGCGGGCCAGCGGGACGAACACCTCGGCACAGAAGCCGGTGGCATGGACCAGCAACAGGTCTGGTCCCCGGCCTCCGAAGTCATAAACGGCGAGACCGAGACCGTCCGGAGTCGTGCACCGATCTCGGCGTGGAAGGCCGTCGTTGGCTCCCGAGGTCACCCGGCGACGGTAGTCCACCGGATGAAGCCGGTGCCCCTCATCGATGCAGGTACTGGCGCCCTCTCGACCGTGTAGACATTGGTGGCCTATGGAGCATTTTCTGGAAACGTGGGGATACCTGGCCGTCTTCGTTCTGAGCTTCATCTCGGCCATGGGCCTTCCGGTCGGCGCCGAGGTGGCCATCATCTACGGCGGGGTACTGGCCAGCGGACAGATCCCGAACGAGCCACACCACCTCAACCTGGTGGTGGTCATCGTGGTGGCCACGCTCGCCGAGGTGTTGGGCTCACTGGCCGGGTACCTGATCGGCTATTTCGGGGGTCGCCCCCTGGTCGACCGGGTCGGAAAGTACGTCCTGCTCACCCACAAGGATCTGGATCGGGCCGAGGCCTGGTTCGACCGCCGCGGTGAGCCGTTCGTCCTCTTCGGGAGGTTCATCCCCCTGCTGCGATCCTTCGTCTCCTTCGCCGCCGGACTGGGGGAGATGGCCATCGCCAAGTTTCTGGTGTTCACCGCCATCGGCTGCGCGATATGGTGCACCGCCCTGACCAGCTTCGGATACGCGTTGGGGAGCAGCTACAACCGGGTGCTCAAAGCGTTCAGCTATGCCGGCTACCTGGCGGCCGTGGTGGCGGTCATCGCGGTGGCTGTGATCCTCTGGCACCGGCTGCGGGTCGTGCGCCAGGAGCGTCGCTGAGTCATGGCCGGGTTCCGGTGCGATGCCCGGGGTGACCGGTCCGCGGCGTGCTCGAGCTGCCCGGGCGGCAGCGGAGGCGTCCGAACACCTGGAGCGCTCTGAGACATGGAACGGACTTTCCTGCGGCGATCGGGTCATCGTGTCGGGACTCCGGATGCGGGGCGCCAACTGGGAGTTCCGGGCCCGAGTGCTCAACCGGAACAACGGGACCGAATCCATCGAGGTGATCGGTGGGCGCACCGGCGAGCGGACCGTCCGGTCCTTCGGGCCCGAGCGGATCTTCGCCGCCAGCGGGCCCAAGGGTCGAAGGAGGGACTCCGACGGGTCGCTCTCCGGCCAGCTCTCCCTGGCCGATGCGCCTCAGCTCCCCCTGTATCAGCCGGAGCCCTCGCCTGGCTCGCGGCGATGCCGGTCGAGGTGGTCGACGCCGCTAGCCTCCGCGCAATGACCACTGTTGTGTTCTTCCATGCCCATCCGGACGACGAGGCCATCGCCACCGGCGGCACCATGGTCGGCCTGTCGAGGGCCGGGCACCGGGTGGTGCTGGTCACCGCCACCCGGGGTGAGCTGGGTGAGATTCCCGACGACCTGGTGGACAAAGGCGAGTCGCTGGCCGACCGCCGGAAGGCCGAGCTGACCGAGGCGTGTCGGATTCTCGGAGTCGGACGCCAGGTCTACCTCGACTATCTCGACTCTGGCATGGCCGGCGAGGCCAGCAATGAACGACCTGGCTCGTTTGCCGCCGCCGACGTCGAAGAGGCGGCACGCGCTCTGGCCGACGTGTTGGTCGAAGAGGCTGCCGACGTACTGGTGACCTATGACGAACACGGTGGATACGGTCACCCCGATCATGTCCAGGTTCACCGGGTGGGGATCCGTGCCGCGGAACTGGCCGCCACCCCCGTGGTGTACATGGCCACCATGAACCGCGACTTCGTTCGGGAGGTGATTGCGCAGGCGGCGGCGTCGGACGTGGAGATCCCCGAGCCGGCGGTGGAGGGGGCCGACACCATGGGGGAGCCGGAGGGTCGCCTCACCACCGAAGTCGACGTGGGCCGGTGGCTCGAACGAGAAGCGCCAGGCGATGCGGGCCCACGCCAGTCAGATCGCCGAGACCAGCTTCTTCCTCTCCATGCCCGACGACATGTTCGCCAAGGTGTGGGGCCGCGAGTGGTACATCCGGGTCCATCCCGCCTGGACGTTGCCCGCCGGCAGTCCACGCGAGACCGCACTGCTGCTGCGAGGCCGAGGCCAGGAGGTCAGGACTCGGTGAACGCCTGTATGGACACCACCCGATTGCGACCCGTTTCTTTGGCCCGGTAGAGGGCCTGGTCGGCGCGTTCGATGAAGGAGGTGGTGTCCTCGATGCCGTCCCAACTGGTCAAGCCGGCGGAGAGCGTCACACCGAAGTCGGAGGTCGCATCCCGGCCCCCGGAACGGAGCTTGTCCAACAGGTGATGACCACCCACCAGGTCGGTGTCGGGCATCACCAGGCAGAACTCCTCGCCCCCGAAACGGGCCACCAGATCCTGGCCCCGGATGTTCGACACCATCACCGCAGCGATCGAACGCAACAGCGTGTCCCCGGCCACGTGGCCGTACTGGTCGTTGTACTGCTTGAAATGGTCGAGGTCGATCATGGCGATGCTCAGGGGGGTCTCGGCCCGCAGCGCATGGGCCATCTCGATCTCGATCCGTTCGAACAGGTTCCTTCGGTTGGCCAACCCGGTGAGCGGATCGGTTCGGCTCTCTGTCTGCAGACCGCTCACGAAGTTGGCCCTGCTGGTCACCCTCAGGAAGGTCGACGCCAGGAGGTCGGCGGCCTCCTCGGCCTGACCATCGACCCCATGCTCGAACTCGATCCGCCTGATGATCATCACCAGCTCACCGTCGACGCAGTAGCCGACCGGGATGGCACAGTGGGATTCATTGAGCACCACCGAGTCGGTTCGGAGTGCCTTTGTCACCTCGGGAAGTTCGGCCAGATCGGAGACATCTTCCTGGTCGTCGGGCCAGGTGACCAGGGGAACGAATCGACCGAGCTTTCCACTTCGGACAACGACCACCACCCGATCGGCGGGCAACATATCGGCGACCACCGGCATTCCGCGGCGGAAGACGTCGCGGATGACATCGCTGCTGGTGGCGGCGTTGGCCGGTCCCACGTCTTCGACGATCTCGTTCAAGGCGTCGATCGACTGGTGAACATTGAGGTGACCGGTCAGCGAGCCGACCGCTCGGGAGATGATCCAGACGATGATCGTGATGGTCGACGCGTACACCAGCACCATGGCCGCGAACGCTGATCCTCGGAGGCCCTCGGCCCAGCTGATGATGGTCACCAGCGCCATGGCGTAGATACCCATACTCACCCGCATCCGCCGGTCCCCGATGATGCTCACCAGGGTCACCCCTACCAACATGGCGGGCATGTACGTCCCGGATTTGCTGGACGAGCCCAACTCGATGAATCCGAGGGCGGAGATGGCGAGACAGACCATGACGAAGCCGACGTTGGCCTTGGCTTCGATGCCGGCCTTGCCGTTGGTGAGGACCACGAACAGGGCGAGGTAGACGAGCGAGACGACTAGGCACGCGACGGCTCCGGCGATGTACCCCCAGCGGATCGCGCCGTGGTCGGTGAACACCATGGTCAAAAGGATCGGGATAGCGACGGACTCGGCGATGATGCCGGAGATCAAACCGTCGCGGACCTGACGCGGACTGGGATGGGCGACGTCGAACCTCACGGACTGGTTATCGGCCCTGGTCGCGCCGTTCTTTACCTGATGGCCCCCAAACTTGGCCCGATGCCACGAGAAAAGGGCACGTCAGGGGTCGTTCCCGGCCTTGGAGCCGGTGAACGGATCAGACGGTCTGGGGACGATCCGGCACTTCGATGAGCGCCCGATCGGGAATCATGCCCGTAAAGAACAGACTCAGGATGAGCAGCACCGACGACCCGGTGGCGGGCTCAGAAGGAGAATTCACCCGATCAGCGATGGTTTCGAATTCGACCGAACAACCGCCTCATGGGCGAGGAGCCATTCCTTTCGGTCGAGTCCTCCTCCGTATCCGGTCAGCGTGCCATTGGCTCCGATGACCCGATGGCAGGGGACGATCACCGCAATGGGATTTCGTCCGTTGGCCAGTCCGACCGCCCGGGATGCACCCGGGTTGCCCAGCCTACGGGCGAGCTCGCCGTAGCTGATGGTCTCACCGTAGGGAATCTCCTGCAGCTTGGCCCAGACCCGGCGCTGGAAATCAGTGCCGTCAAGTCTGATCGGAACCTCGAATTGAGTGAGTGTGCCGGCAAAGTAGGCGTCCAACTGGCCGGTCACTTCCGTGAACCACCGGTTGTCGTGCGTGGCCCCCGGCTGGGGCCGAGGCGGATGCTTCTGGCCGTCCATGGCCATGCCGGTGAGAAAGCCGTCGGCCGCGGTGAGGGTCAGCGTTCCCAGCGGGCTGTCGACGGTGGTGGTGATGGGTGTCGTCATACCTCTCCTGATTGGTTGGGGTCCGGATGGTTGGGTGGTGTCGGTCGGGTCACCGGACGGGTGGCCATCGATTGATGGGGTGATCGGTGGTGGACCATAGGTACTGCACGGCGTAGGCCCGCCATGGTTGCCAGGCTGTCGAATGCCGGAGCAGCGCAGCAGGCGTTGCCGGTATCCCGACGGCTTCTGCCCCCCGGAGTACGCCAAGATCGGATGCCGGAAAGGCATCCGGGTCGCCCAGGGCTCGCATGGCGATCATCTGCGTGGTCCAGGGCCCGATCCCCGGCAGGTTGCCGAGCACCGCCGCCGCCTCCGCTCGGTCGCACCCCGGCCCGAGGGCCAGTCGTCGTTCGGTAAGGGCGGTGACAAGCGCAGCCAGTGCGCAGCGGCGGTTGCGGGGCAGTCCGACATCGGCCCCAACCAGCGACTCCATCGACGGGAACAGATGGGTGAGGCCGCCGTGGCAGGTCGGCAGGGCTTCGCCGTAATCGAGGACCAACCGGGATGCGTGAGTCCGGGCCGCGGCCGTTGACACCTGTTGGCCGAGCACGGCGCGCACCGCCATCTCGCCGCCGTCGACGCAGCGGGGTACCCGCCGGCCCGGCGACTTCTTGATGATCGGGCGAAGCGAACGGTCTGACCCCAGTTGCCTATCGATGGCAATCGGGTCCGCGTCGAGATCGAGGAGCCATCGGCATCGGGCAATGGCAGCGGTCAGATCGCGTAGGTCGGCGAGGATGGCCCGACAGACGATGTGCTCGGGTGTCGGAGTGAGCTCGACGATCCCCGGGCCATGGGCCAGGTCGAGGGTGCGACGGTAGGTCGAACCGCAGACCTCCTCCACACCCGGTACGGCCGTGGCTGCCAGGTGTCCGAACAGGTTGTCCGGACACATGGGCTGGCGGAACGGCAGCCGCAGAACCAGATCGGTGGCAGCCCGGGTCATTCTCCGCGAGGATCCCGCCACCCGGGAGCGGAGCTGGCTCGGCGCACTGGCGAACACGGCCTGGACGGTGTCGTTGAACTGTCTGATGCTGGCGAATCCGGCCGCGAAGGCAACATCGGTCATGGGCAACGCGGTCGTCTCGATGAGCACCCGGGCGGTCTGGGCTCGTTGTGCGCGGGCAATGGCGATCGGTCCGGCGCCGACCTCGGCCAACAGGGTCCGCTCCAGTTGACGGACGCTGTAACCCAACTGTGCTGCCAGACCCGGCACTCCTTCGCGATCGACCAACCCGTCGGCGATCAATCGCATGGCCCGGCCGGCCACGTCGGCTCTTGTGTTCCAGGCCGGCGAGCCGGGCGTCGCGTTGGGACGACAGCGCTTGCAGGCCCGGAATCCAGCCAGCTGCGCGGCGGCGGCCGAGGAGTAGAACCGGACGTGGGATCGCATCGGCGTCCTGGCCGGGCAGCTGGGTCGGCAGTAGATCCGGGTGGAGGTCACCGCGGTGAAGAACCAACCGTCGAACCGGGGGTCGCGGGACTCGACCGCTCGATAGCACTGTTCGAAGTTCTCGACCACACCCACAGCCTGGCCCAGATGACCGTCCGGATCTAGCGGAAATGCGACAGGACGGTGAACTGCGAATCAGAGGGAACAGGGGTAGTGGTGGAATCAGTCGCCGACCGGTACCTCGAGCGCCTCCTTGCCGGACAGCCAGGGTCGACCGGCGGCGGCAAGATCGGCCCACTTGCCCAGATCGTCGCCGGATTGGCCGAGCTCCTCGGGCGTCGGACCGAACTGTTCGGCGAGCGGTTGCAGCGCCTCGGTGTCGAACCCGTAGCAGGAGGCCGCGTTCGATCCGAGTATCTGTGCGGTCTCGTCGACCGGAATGTCGGAGAAGGCATTCCGGAGCCACTCCCTGGTATGCGGCCAGGTGCCTTCCGGGTGGGGAAAGTCGTTTCCCCACATGATGTTGGCCACGCCGATCTCGTAGCGACGAGCCAACTCGCGGCGCCTGGTGTTCGATGCACCGATGAAGCAGTTCCGGTCGAAATATTCGCTCGGGCGCATCGAAAGGTGGTCGGTGAGTTGTTTACCGAGCTTTTTGGCTGCGTGCTCCCGGTCGTAGACGAGATCCGAGGTCCATAGGAGATCAGGTGCCCAGAATGCGCCGCACTCGGTGGTGACGAACTTCAGATCGGGGAACCGTTCGAAGGTACCCGACCAGAGGAGGAACCACAGGGGGCGGGTCGACCACCAGCGGACCTCGGCGACGTAGATGCCCACGTTCTCGCCGTAGGACCCGCGATCGGCGGCGCCGGAGTGCACATGCACCGGCATGTCAAGTTCCGAGCACGCCGCCCACACCGGATCGTACCGGCGGTCGTGATAGGGCTCGTATGGCTGCCACATCGAAGGAATCAGGATCCCACCGCGGAGTCCCGACTCACGGGCCCGGGTGATCTCTTCCACCGCGGCCTCGACGTCGAAGATGGGCACGATGGCCACCCCGGCGCGCCGGTGGGGGCTGTCGCTGCACAGTTCCGCCAGCCACCGATTGTGTGCTTTGGCGCCGGCCATCAACAGGTCGATGGGTACTTCTGCGGTGGCGGCCAGACCGGCGCCGAACGGCGCCGACGCCCCACCACTCACCGCGTCTGCATCGGGGAAGATGACCTCGCCGACCACCCCATCGGCGTCGAGCTCCTGATCGCGATGGTGAGCGTCCCATCCGCCTTGGAGTCCCTCGGCGTTCTCCTGTTCCCACTGCTCCGCAAACTCGGTGTTGCGCAGCCCCCGTTCCGCCAGTTCGGATTCCATTGCCGCCCGAGCCGCCATGTGCTGGTCGAAGGCGTCGCGGTGCGCAGGATCCAGCCACGAACGGTACCGGTCGTTGGGCAGGCCGGCATGACAATCGGCGGAGATCACCAGATAGTGGTCCATCGGCGTGCTGTCCTCTCTCGATGGACCGGGTCACCCGGGTACCTCGCGCAGGTAGGTGGGATTGGTTCGGTTGAGCATTGAGGCTGCTCGGGCCTGGATCTGTGCGTCGGTGGACGCTGCTCGGTGCCATGATCCAGAAGGCACCGTCTCGGACCCCCTCCACCACCTGATCGGCGACTTCTGCAGGCTCGGTGTAGTGGATCTCGACTCCTGCCGCCGACATCTGCTCCTCGATGTCCTCGATCGTCGGATAGGGGGTTTGTCTCGGTCGTTCCTTGGCCAGCTCCTGTGGTCGCACTCGCCACGAGCTGAAGATGCCCGGTCCGCAGCATGTGGGGACCGGGAAAGAGGACCGATGCCCCGATCCTCGAACCGGCGTCCTGGAGCTGGGCGTACAGGCACTCGGTCAGGGTCACCACCGCTGCTTTGGTCACTGCGTACTGGGGGGTCCTGCGGAGTGGCGACACCCCGCCGTTGCCCGAGGAGGTGTTGACGACGTGTCCCTCGTCTCCTCGCTGCGACCATGGTCGGCACGAAGGCGTTGATGCCATGGATCACGCCGTAGACGTTGACGTTGATGGCCCACCGCCAGTCATTGAGCTCGTGTTCCCACTGCGCTCCTTCGGCCCCGGCTCCGATGCCTGCGTTGTTGCACAGGAGATGGACCGCACCGTGCCGCTCGATCGTGGTGTCACGGAGCGCCAGAACAGAGTCGAAGTCAGCCACGTCGCATTGCGCTCCGGATACCTCGAGCCCTTCCGCCTGGAGTTTGCCGACGGAGTCGGCGAGCGCGCCGGGCTCGACGTCGGCGAGAACGACCTTCATGCCTTCGCGGGCGAACCGCGCCCCATGGCCTGGCCGATCCCGCCGGCTCCACCGGTGACCACCGCCACCCGGCCTGCAAGCTGCTCCATCAATCGCCGCCCACCGGCGACAAATCGTCATAGCGCTGGTGGACGTACGGGCGGATCCATTCGCCGGGCACGGTTCCGTGGATCTCGCCCCTCTGGATGCTGCTGCGATCGGCCAGGGTGATGCTCAGCACCTCGCGCACCGGGAGGTCGACCACCGGGTCGAACCTGGACTCAGTCAAGGTGATATCCCCGGTGACCTCTTCGATCTTCCGGGTCTGCTCGGTGCGGTGGCAGTAGACCAGGGCGGGATCACTGTCGAAGCCCTTGCCATCGGGCGACGGGAGAAACTTGAAGTAGAAGTCGGTTCGGGTCTCGGTGTCGGGAAGCTCCAGTTGGCGGCCGATCCGACCCTCGACCCGGACGATCTCGGTTCCCATGCGGGCAAATGTGCCGGTGACCCGGTCGCCCTGGCGGACCAGATCGACCGCGCCCAGCTTCTTCGGCTCACCAAAGGTCTCACGCCCTCCGGTCACCGACTGCTCGGTGGTCATCGGCATGAGCAGGGCGTAGTACCCGTCGGTGCCCTCGTGGCGGGCCCGCACCGAAAAGCTTCCGGCGCCGAATGTGGGATAGCCGGTGATGTCAACGGTGGCCACGGTGACCTTGACCAACGGATCGGCCGGGGGTTCGATCGGAGGTGGCAGTACGGCGGCGATCACCTCGGGGTCGGTGCGATAGATGGCGACCAGGGTGGTTGCCCACACGTCGACCGAAGTCGCCTCTACTTCGCGGTTGCGCAACTGCTGCTCGGATCGTGCTCCGTATCGGACGGTACCCATGGGGACTCCTCGTGGTCGATGGTTGCGGACGGTGACGGATGGCTAGGAACTGACCCCGGCGAATGCCGGGCAACGCCCGGCGTCAGGGGGAATCTCGTCGGCCCCCAGTGGCACGCCGATTTGGTCGTGCGTAGGGCCGACCCGGGCGGCCACCTCGCCGAGACCGTCCAGATCGAAACCGAAGAGACGGGCCGCATTCCCGCCCAGCATTTCCTGGACCTCGACCGGATCGATTCCGGCGAAGGAGAGTCGGAGGGCCTCGGTGCTGAACGGATAGCTCGACTCCTTGTGGGGGTAGTCGCTTCCCCACATGATCTTGTCCACACCGACGGCATGGCGCATGGCCGCCTCCGCCGGGCGCATGAAGCTGGATCCGACGTGGCACTGCCGGGCCCAGTACTCGCTCGGCCGCAGCGACAGCTGGGAGACGACCGACAGTCCCCACTCGAGCTCCTGGGACCCGGTGGCGGTGTGCATCCGGTCGAAGAAGAAGTCGAGGGTACCGAGCGTTTCGGGGATCCATGCGGTGCCCTGCTCGGTGAACACGAACTGGAGGTTGGGATGGCGCTCGAGGACTCCGGCGAAGAGGAGGTGCCAGAGGGATCGGTGGGCCCACCAGGTGACCTCGAGCATAAACATCACCTTGTCGATATCGGCGTCCCCCAAGGCCGGCACCGCGCTGCCGCTGTGGTGGTTGACCGGAAGGCCGGCCACCTCGCACGCCCGCCAGAGCGGGTCATAGACCCTCGAATACAGCGGTTCGAGCCCCGACCCGGGAGGCGCGCCGGGGAGCAGGATGCCGGCGGTCATGCCCGCCTCGGCCGCCCACTCGACTTCGGCCACCGCCGCAGGGATGTCGTGCAGCATGATCTGGACGATGCCCAGGCGCCGCCCGGGGGCGGCGGCGCAGAAATCGGCGAGCCAACGGTTGTGGGCCCGCAGTCCGATCCAACGGAGCTCGAGGTCCCCCTCGCTGGCCCCGGGAATCTGGGCCTTGAGCGACGGCTCGGGGTAGAAAGGGGGAATGGTGTTGGGGAAGATCACCTCGGCGACGATCCCGTCTGCTTCCAATTCCGACAGTCGCCGGTTGTGGTCCCAGTTACGGTTGGCGTCCTCACCCATCAGGTCGTCGTAGGGCACCCGGTACAACCTGGCCCATTCGTCGAACTGAGGATGGAGCCGGCGGGGGAGATAGCCGCGGTAGTCGAGGAGGTCGGCGCCACCGTGGCAGTCGGCAGAAATGATGGTGTAGCGCCGGTCGCTGGTCATCCGCTCGCCTCCCCCGGGGCTCTGTGCACCGATCCGCACCCTGCGGGACCTGATGTCTGTAACATCGTTACATGACGGTACGGCGAGGTCAAGCAGAGTCGACGCCTCCCGGCGCCACGCTCTCACGCGACCAGGTGATCGACGCCGGCATCCTGATGCTGGAGAGCGAAGGGTTCGAACGGCTCACCATCCGGGGGCTGGCCGCCAAGTTGGGAGTGGCCGCCACCTCCATCTACTGGCACGTCGGCGACAAGCAGGCGCTGCTCGACGCGCTTGCCGAACGGGTCATCGCCGAGCTGGCCGAGGTGTCGGTGCGCGGTCGGGACGGCCAAGCCAGGATCATCTCGATCGCCAGCTCGCTTCGGAAGACGCTCCTCGAACGCGCCGAGCTGGTGGCCTTGGTCCATCGCCAGGGTCGCACCGCAGCACTGTTCCTTCCGGCTCGCCGTTTGCTGGTCAAGGAGCTGGCGGCCGCCGGTGTCGACGGTCCGGCAGCGCCGTTGGCCGTCCAAGCCGTTCTCAACCTGGTCATCGGCTCGGTGCTCCTGGATCGTCAGATCGAACGACAGCCGGCGCAGCGCCCCGATCCCGAAGAGCGCCTGTCGACCGGGGAAGACCAGTCGGAACTGCCCGGTCATCCCCCGGAGCCCATCGACGAGGAAGAGCTGTTCCGCTACACCCTGGCCGCCCTGGTGGGGACCGTCATCACCAGGTGACAACGGGCCGGCTCTGCCGGCACCCGACATCAAGTCTCGGCCCGAATTGGTCGATGACCTCGTAGTGAACGGCGGAAAGGGCGAGGTCAGCGACGACGTCCGCTTGGCGTGTCTCGATCAGGTCAACCGATCGACGCGCCGCGGAGTGGTCTTCACCCCGGTGGCCGCCGGAATGCTGGTGGTCATCTTCGGCAGCGCCGTACCGGTCTCGATGATGATCGCGTGGGCGGCGACCGCCACCGTGGTAAACGGGAGCGCCGGGTTGATGCGCCGCGGTCTATCTGAGACGTAGGCGTCGCGGTGATCCGGTCGGCCGGTGGAGGATCGGTCCGATCATGGCGGCGCTGGGAGGTCTTGCCTGGGCGTCCCTGCCCCTTGTTCACCTTCCCCTCCACCAACCACTTCGAACTTCGGGCGATCTACATCATCTTCTTGTGCGCCATTTCGGCGGCCAACGCGGTGGGCGCGGCGGCCTGCCGGTCCTACTTTCTCTCATTCCAACTAGCCGTTCTTGTGCCCATCGACGCAGTCTGCCTTCTGGCCGCCGACCGTCCCACCCAATTGATGGGCCTGGTAATGCCGGTGTACCTGGTGGTGATGATCGTGGTCCACAACGAGGTGCACGCGCTGGTCATGAGCGAGCTCCGGTTGAGGGAGAGCAATGCGGAAGCCAATCTGCAGCTGCGGACACTCAACACACAGCTCGGTGAGATCGCGCTCCGAGACGATCTCACCGGCGCGGCGAACCGGGTCGCGTTCGTGGATGCGTTGGGCCAGGCCTCCGCCGAGGTGCGCCGCGGCGGCACCACGATAGGAGTGGTGTTTCTCGACCTCGACAGGTTCAAGGTGGTCAACGATTCACTCGGTCACCTTGCCGGCGACGAACTGCTGGCACAGGTCGCCGACCGGATCCGCGACGTCCTACGGGATGGTGACCTCTTGTCGAGACTGGGCGGCGACGAATTCACCGTGCTCCTGCGGGGGATCACCGGCAGGGCGGAGGCCCTCGACGCGGCCCATCGCATCCACAAGACCTTCGAGATGCCGTTCACCTTGTCCGATCGGAAGATCCTGGTCAGCGCCAGCGTGGGTGTGACCGTGACCGACGCCGCGGACGTCGGTCCACAGGACCTGCTTCGCCAGGCGGATATGGCGCAGTACCACGCCAAGGAGAACGGGAGGAACCGAGTCGAGCTGTTCGTCCCCGCCCTCCATCCGATCTCCCGTCGACGCCTCGACCACGAAGAGGAACTCAGGCACGCTCTTGCCGTGGGCCAGATCGTCGCCCATTTCCAGCCGCAGGTTGACCTGAGCAACGGTCGAATTGTGGGAGCGGAGGCGCTGGCCCGTTGGAATCATCCCCGCCGCGGCGTGCTCGCCGCCGCCGAGTTCGTTCCTCTGGCAGAGGAGTCCGATCTGATCCTCGAGTTGGATGCCGCGGTGCGACGCTCTGCCATCGAGGCCCGTATGGCTCTCGCACGAGCCGGGTGTGATCGCCACTTTCGCATCTGGTGCAACGTCTCGGCCCATCAGCTCACGGCGGTGGATCCGCTGGCCGGCTTTGTGGATGAACTCGAACAGGCGGGTTGCGAGCCGGGGGGCATCGGGATCGAGCTCACCGAAACCGCGGTCATGGCCCATCTCGAGGACGCGGCGCGCCACATCAGCGCGGCCCGCGAGCTTGCCGTCCGGGTGGCGCTCGACGACTTCGGGACCGGGCACTCGTCACTGACGCTCCTCCGCTCGATGATCGTGGACGAGCTCAAGGTGGACAGGAGCTTCGTTTCCGATGTCGTCCACGACAACCGCGACATGGCAATTGTCCGTGCCATGACCTCCCTGGGCAGGGACCTCGGCCTGTTGGTGGTGGCCGAGGGCGTCGAGACACTGGCTCAGGCCGCCCGGCTCGCCGACCTCCGATGTGACCGTGCCCAGGGTTTCCTGTGGTCACCGGCGGTGCCGCTGGGAGAGTTCCGGACGCTGATGCGATCGACCTTTCCGGTCCGGGCGGAATCCCTCAGCGTGCCCGCAGCCGGCTAGTGATGTTCAGCAGGGGTCATGCCGCGGTCGGGAATGCCCCCGGCCACCCACGCTGCGCTCCGGTCAGTCCGGCATCTGGGCAGCCACCGAGGCAAACGGCTTCTGGTCGGTTCCGGCGTCGTCCTCTTCGTCCACCGGGTGCTCGGGGAGATCGACGTCGACTTCGACTCCCAGGGTCGGCACGATCCTGTCGAGCCAACCTGGTATGTACCAGTTGGCCCGTCCGAGCAACTCCATCACCGATGGGACAAGTACCAGCCGCACCAGGCTGGCGTCGATGAAAATGGACACCGCCAGCCCGAGTCCGAAGACCTTGAGCACACGGAGCGGGTCACCGATCACGAACGAACCGAAGACGCAGATCATGATCGCCGCCGCAGCCGTGATGACCCTGGCCGGTCTTGGCCAGGCCGTCGGCCACCGCGACGTGAGTTGTCCCCGGTGCTTTCGCCACTCCTCTCGTATGCGGCTCAGGAGGAAGACCTCGTAGTCCATCGAGAGCCCGAAGAGAATGGTGAACATCATCAGTGGTATCCACGGATCGATCGGGCCGGTCTGGCCGATGCCGATGATCGAACCTCCCCAGCCCCACTGGAAGACGGCGACGATCACCCCGTATGCGGCCCCAACCGAGAGGAGGTTCATCACGGCCGCCTTTACCGGGATGACCACCGAACGGAACACCGCCATCAACAGCAAGAAGGCGAGCACGACCACCGCCCCGATGACCCAATACAGACGGTGTGCCAGGTAGGTCGAGGCGTCGACGCTCCCGGCCGTTTCTCCTCCGACCAGCACCCGTAGCCCGGTGCCTGCGGTGACCGCGGGGATGACGGTCGTCCGCAACTGGTGACCAGTTGGGCGGTCTGGGCGGCCTGTGGAGACGAGGTCGGATAGGCGATGATCACTGCGGCGCTGTGGTCGGCATTGACCTCGACCGGTGCGGCGAAGGCGATGCCGGGAGTCGATCGCAATGCGGCATCCACCCTGTTGATGGTGGCGATGTCGCCCGGTCGACGACAGGGGACTGGCCACCACCAGCGGGCCGTTGAATCCGGGGCCGAATCCGGTGGCCAGCAGATCGTAGGCCTGGCGGGTGGTCAGTGAGGTCGGGTCGTTTCCGGCGTCGGTGAAGGCCAGTCGCATGGAGAACAGCGGGATGGCCAGGGTCATCAGGATCAACAGGGCGAGGCCCCCGACACCCACGCCCGCCGCTGGATCATCCGGCTCCAGCGAAACCAGAAGCTGTCCGGGCTCGGAGCTGGCTCCCGGTCTGGAGAAGCCTCGGCACGTGCATGCGGTCGATGGCCCGCCCGGCGTAGCCGAGCATGGCCGGAAGGAGGGTGAGCGCCGCGGCCATCACCAACAGGACGGCGGCGATCGTCCCGACGGCCAGCCCCTGGAGGAACGGGAGCTGAAGGACGAAGAGACCGACCAGCGAGATGACCACGATGGTGCCGGCGAAGAGCACCGACTCGACCCGAGGTGGCAAGCGACGTGATCACCGCCTCCCGGGGATGGCGACCCTCGAACAGACCCTGGCGGTAGCGGGTGACGATGAACAGCGCGTAGTCGATGCCCACCCCCAGCCCGATCATGGCCAACATCTCGGGCGCGAAGATCGGGATGTTGAGCAGATGGCTGAGGAGATCCTCGAGGGCGAATCCGATGGCGATTCCGAACAGCGCGGTCATGATCGGAAGTCCCATGGCCACCACCGAGCCGAAGGC
The DNA here is from genome assembly GCA_963734395.1 of uncultured Acidimicrobiaceae bacterium. Lineage (GTDB taxonomy): Bacteria > Actinomycetota > Acidimicrobiia > Acidimicrobiales > RAAP-2 > Bog-756. The sequence continues at coordinate 1,016,054 of CAVTGY010000002.1, forward strand.
GATCAGCATGATCACCATGGCCGCCAGAATGCCGGCGCCCTCGCTCGGGCCCGGAGCGGCGGTGATGACCTTTCCGATGGGACCGCCTCCGAGCGCGACCCGGTAGCCGGTCGATCGAACGACTCGGCTACGTCGATGACCTTGGAGACCGCCGCATTGGGAATCGTGGACCGCGCTCTCATCGAACTGAACCACGGCGAAGGCGATCCGTTGGCTGCCGGCGATCTGATGGACGGTGGGATCGAATGGGCTGCGCACGCCGGTGACGTGCGGGAGGGACGAAAGCCGGGCAACCAGCGCGCGGTGGTCGCCCGATTGGCCGGCGTCTGGATGGGTTCGGTGGTGGCGATCACCACATCGGCGTTGGTGCCGGCGGTCTGCGGGAAGCGGGCGGCGAGGAGGTTCTGCACTTGCTGGGACGCCGAATTGCCGGAATCGAACGATTCCTGGAACCGACTGCCCATGGATTGGCCAACTACGGTGATCACGATGATGGCGGCAATCCAGAGGAGCAGGACCCGTCGGCGATGGTCGTAGCACCAACCGGCGAGCCGTCCCAGGGCGGTGTGCTCGGCGGTGGGTCCGGGCGCCCGATCAGCGACCGAACCGGTCCTCGTATAATTCATCACTGATGAGTTCTATCACACCTGCCCACCGGGATGGAATTCCCTTTCTGGCCGACTTCTCGTCCGACGCCTCCGATGAGCGTGGGTCGTGGTCGCAGGCCCGGCAATGTCGATACTCGGGCCCAGATCGTTCGGGCCGCCGCCGCGGTGTTCGCCGAGGACGGTTACGGCGGGGTGAGCATGCGGGCGGTGGCCCGTCGGGCCGGGGTGGACCCTGCGCTCGTCCACCATTACTTCGCCGACAAGGCGGCGCTGTTCGTCGAGACCATGGACCTCCCGATCGATCCGAAGACGATCAAGGACGAAGTCGACGCGGCAGGATTCAGCGGTGAGCGATTGGTCGATCGATTCCTTGCCCAGTGGGAACAGGAGGCGCAGCCCGGATCGGCCTTCGTCAATCTGGTGCAGGCCATGGTCGCATCTCCCGAGGTCGCCGAAAACGTGCGCCAGTTCATCGCCGAGCGGATCACGTTGCAGGGTGCGCCCGGCGACAGTGAAGAGACGCTCCTGCGCCGGCGGTCGCTGGTGTCGGCACAATTGCTCGGAATCGCCTGGACCCGCTATGTCATGCGCATGGAGCCGCTGGCGTCGGCCACCCGCACCCAGGTGGCCCGTTGGACCGGCCCCTCCGTCGACCGCTACGCGACGGGGAGCTCGATGAGTGAGCGTGGTCCACTGAATGGGGCCTACCGCAAAGTGAGCGGCTGAAGGGGATCGAACCCTCGTCATCTGCTTGGAAGGCAGAGGCTCTACCATTGAGCTACAGCCGCGGGCGGTGGGACCTCCAAGGGAGCCCACCGGGCAGAAGCTACAGGCTATCCCGGTGGCCAGAGGGGCTGGTCCACGGCAAAGCCCACCGGCGAGCCCCACCGATTTCGGTAGGAGACCTCGTGGACCGGGCGACGGGGCGCGACTCCCCACTTCCCCGTCGGGTAGCCGAAGCTCACACAACAGGCCATCACCCAGTGCTGGTCGCCGGGGACGCCGAGAATGTCGAAGACTCTCTTCGGGGTGGAAGACACCGAGCACAACGGTCAGTGAGCTCCCCACCCCTTCGGCCCTCGCCGCCAGCTGAGCGCTCCAGACGGCGGGGAAGATCGAGCCACCGGTCGGATCGGCCTGGACGAAGGCGAATAGAAACAGCGGCACCTGTTCGAAGTGATCGGCCAGCCATTGCGCCGAACGCTGCACCTTGAGCATCTCGATGCTTTCGGCAGTACCGGGATCTGCCGCTGCTGCTGCCAATCGGTCGGCGTAGATGGTCGCCCACAGCTGTTCGATCGAGTGACGGTAGAGGGGTCCGATCCTGGAGATGGTGTCGGGATCATCGACGAGCAGGAATCGCCAGTTCTGGGCGTTGCCGCCGGTGGGCGCCCTGATCGCCGCGTCGAGGATCTTCGCCTGCACGTCGAGCGGAACGGGATCGGACCGGACTCTGCGCATGGCCCGGGTGGTGTAGAGCGCCTCGCTGATGTCCACGGATAGCCTCCCCTGTGTGGTCCCGTCCCGTCCTGCGGCTGCTCTGGCACCGTCACCGTATCCTCGATTGTCACGTCGAGGCGACCAAGAGGATGCGCCGGTGACCGGTGGACAGGCAGAGTCATCAGCCAGGAGTGCTAAGACCACAACCATGAACCCCGGGCCCATCCCGCACCGCGGGAGGCGTCGACCATCGACGGGGCCGATCGCGCATCACGATCCGGCCCGGCCCTTGCGGTCGGGGCTACGCATCGAGGTGGTCGCCGGAACTGTGGCCGCCGGTGGTGGGTGCGTCGCCCGGGCCGCCGACGGTCGTGTGGTGTTCGTCCGACATGCGCTGCCGGGCGAACGGGTGGTGGCCGAGGTGACCGCGGTGACCACCTCCTTCCTCCGGGCCGATGCAGTGGAGGTGATCGACGGTGTCGGCCGACCGGACGGTGCCTCCCTGTCCCCACGCCGGTCCCGGTCGGTGCGGCGGCTGCGATTGGCAGCACATCTCGATCCCCGCCCAGCGACGATTGAAGGCCGACCTGGTTGCCGAGCAGCTCCGCAGGGTGGCCGGCATCCAGCGTCGGGTGGAGGTCGAAGCGCCGGCTGGCGCCGCCGATGGACTGGGTTGGAGGACCCGGGTGAAATTCGCCGTCGATCGTTCGGGGAGAATCGGGTTGTACCGGCACCGGTCCCATGACATCGAGCCGGTCGATCAGTGCCCGATCGTCACGCGCCGAGGTGGATCGGGTCGGGGTGGGAGGGTTGTTGTGGAAGGGCGCCCACCATGTCGAGGTCACGGCATCGGCTCACGGTGGCAAACCGGTGGTCGCAGTGGAGACCGGGCGTGATCGACTCGCCGGCCGGCCACCGGTCGACGCCGGCCTGGTAGTCGATGGGCACACGGTGCGTCGCCCCGATCGTTCCCGTTTCAACGTGCTGGGCCGGAGTTTCGAGGTCTCTGCCGGTGTCTTCTGGCAGGTCCACCCGTCGGCCGCCACCCTGCTCACCGAGGTGGTCATCGAAGGCCTCGCTCCGCAAACGGGTGAGACGGTGGCCGATCTGTATGCCGGAGCCGGTCTGTTCACCGTGGCCCTGGCCGATGCCGTCGGCCCCGGGGGAAGGGTGGTGGCGGTGGAGCGAAGCAGTCGAGCCTGCGCGGATGCGGCACGTAATGCCGCCGGACTGAGCCAAGTGGAGATCGTACGATCGGCAGTCGACGCCGCCTCGGTGAAGCGACTCGTCGAGGGCGCGGACGTGGTGGTGCTCGACCCCGCTCGTCAGGGCGCCGGCGTGTCGGTGATGCGAGCACTGGCGTCGATCGATCCGATGCCTCGCACGATGGCCTACGTCTCGTGTGATCCGGCATCGTTCGCCCGGGATCTGCGAGTCCTGCTCGACGCACGGTGGACGATCCGCTCGCTTCGAGCATTCGATCTCTTTCCCATGACAGAGCACGTGGAATTGGTGGGGATCCTCGTCCCGCCCGGCGACTGACCACGGCGGTCCCGCTGACCAGGAAGTTGTCGGCGGGACTGGTACTCTCGCCGGGTGCGTGGTCCGGTAGTTGGAGTGGTTGCCGTCGCCGTCATGGCGAGCGCCGGGTGCGCCGGTGGCTCGAGCGCACCGGCCCCAAACGCAACCGGCAACGGGGTGAGCACTGCCGACGACCGTCGCGCCCCTTCCCGCCGGCAAGTATCCGTCGAAGATCTCGAAGATGGTATGTGCACATGAAGCGCAGGAGGACATCGCATCGGCGTTGGGGGAGACGGCCTCGGTCTCCGATCCCACCTGGATCGATCACCTCTATTCCTGCCAGTACGGCTATCCGACCGGATCGATGGAGCTGTCGGTGAAGGAGCTCTCCAGCTGGGCCGAGACAACCGCCTACTACCAGCTGCTCGTCGATCAGCTGGGCAAGTCGAGAGATCTCGAGAATCTCGGACAGGGGGCGTTCCAGACCACCAACGGGTCGGTGGTCGTGCGCAAGGACTGGAAGGTGTTGCTGGTGAACATCGTCGGATTACCCGCACAGTTCGGCGTACCGCCGACGAGTTCAGCGGACGTGGCGGTCACCGTGGCCGACGTCATCCTCGGATGTTGGGACGGCGACTGACCGTCTCCCCAGGTTACGTAGTGAGGCGGACCGGCGCAGCAATCGCCGCCGCAGCAGTTGCACGTGTGGGCTTCAGGGAATCGTGCGAGCGACGGCAAATGTGACCGGGGCGCGGCCGAATCGGGTCGTCACCCGGAACAGCCACTGTCCAGGCGATAGAACCACGAATTCGGTGAAGTGGCCGGAGCTGACCTCGAGCTGGCGCAGGACCAGGGCGGGGCCACCGTCGACGGCCGCGGTGACAAGTGGGTGAACGGTAGCCAGCTGGGATCGGGTGCCGTCGAAGATCAGGTGGAACCGATTCACCCCGACTCCACCTGGCTCGAGATATGACTCCACCGAACCACCGTGCGGCAGTCCCACCGTCGTCACCGATGGGATGGTGGGCAGTAGTGACTGTCCGCGGGCCGGTGACACGATCTGGCTGACCACGACCAGGCCGGCGAACAGGACGATCGGGATCGCAACCGACAGGGCCACCCCTCGCTTGCGGTGGCTGGACCGGGAGGAGCCCACGGCAGACAGGCCGTTGCGGCCGAGCTTCCTCAGTCGGAGGCTGTTGAGCACCACGATCACGCTGGACAATCCCATGGCCACCGCCGCCACCAGTGGGTCCAGGAGGCCGAATGCCGCCAACGGCAGGGCGGCGAGGTTGTAACCCATGGCCCATCCGAAGTTCTGCACGATGACCGCATAGGTGGCCTGGGCGACGCCGATGGCGGCCGGTACGCCTTGGAGATCACTACCGAGCAGGGCGACACCACTGTTGGACAGCGCTGCCTCCGAGCCGCTCCCGATGGCGCATCCGACAGGAGCGGCGGCCAATGCCGGGGCGTCGTTCACCCCGTCTCCGACCATCACCACCGGTCGGGCGTCCTGGCCCATGGCCGTCAAGGCCGCCACCTTGCCCGCAGGGTCCAGCCCGCTTCGGGCGTCGGAAATGCCCAGCGCTGCCGCCACGGTTTGCACGGCCGGAGCACTGTCACCGCTGAGGATGGATGACGGAAGGCCCATCGAATCGAGGTGTTCGATCGCCGACTTTGCTTCGGGGCGCAGCGGCGTGGTCACCGCGATGGCCCCGACGATCTGGCTGTCACGTTCGACCACCACCACCGTCTCGCCGCGTCGGTACCGCTCGGACACCGCGTCCTCCATCGACGGCGGAAGACGGCTGGGGACCAGGTGACTGACCTGTATTCGCCGGCCGTCGAGCGTCCCCAGCACCCCCACGCCGGGAAGGGAACGGACACCGGTTGCCCGGAGCTCCGATCGGGTCGCGCCGGTGATCGCGGTGGCGATGGGGTGGTCGCTCTCGGCCTCGACCGCAGCAGCCAACGCCAGTACCTCTTCTTCGGAAAGGACTGGACCTGCGATCACCGAGGAGACCTCGGCATGCCGTTCGGTCAGCGTGCCGGTCTTGTCGAAGACCACCCCTTCGACCTTTGCCAGCCGCTCGAGCACGTCGCCGCTGCGGATGAAGATGCCCACTGCCGCGGCCCGGCCGCATCCCACCATCATCGCCACCGGCGCGGCCAGACCCATGGCGCACGGACAGGCAACCAACAGGACGGCCAGGCCGCTGAGGACCGCCTTGCCCAGGTTGTCGGCGACGAGCCACCAGGCAACAAAGGTCACCCCAGCCCCGATCAGGACCGCGGGAACGAAGATGCTGCTGATCCGATCGGCGATGCGCTGCAAGGGGGCCTTGTCCCGCTGGGCATCCTCCACCAGGCGCTGCAGGCGGGCCAGGACCGATTCGGCCGCCACCGCCTCGACCCGGACCACCAACACGCCATTCGCCGTTTCGGGTGCCCCCGGTTACCCGGGCTGCCGGGCCCGCGGTCCACCGGAAGCGGCTCGCCGGTGAGCATCGACTCGTCCACCGACGACCATCCCGCAACCACCGACCCGTCGAGGGGCAGTGCCTCACCGGCGGCGCACCCGGACCAGGGCACCCACCGGGACACTCTCGGGAGAGACCAGCACCCCCTCGTCGTCGAGGTCGGCGATCACCCGTGCCGTCGGCGGTCGCAGGGACAGGAGCGAGTGCATGGCCTGGGAGGCCCGGGCCCGCGCCCTGGCCTCGACGGCCCGTCCGGTCACCAGGATGGCCACGATGAGCGGGGCCATCACCCCGTGGAGGCGGGCGGCGAACGCGCCGCTGCCTCCCAGATGCAGATGGCGCCCGCCAAGGGCGATGGCCTCGACGGCACTGACCGCCAGCGCGGCCATGGTTCCCAACGCGATCAGGGTGTCCATGCTGGTGGCGCCGTGTCGGAGCAGCCGGACGCTGTTGCGCAGGAACGGCCAACCACCGGCGATCTCGACCAGAACGGCGAGCAGCAACACCGTCCATCCGGTGGCCGCCGTTTCCGGCGCCGCCAACGCCACCACCAGTGCGGCAATGGCCAGCGGCCACGAGATCATCGCCCGGGTTCCCCAGTGGTCGCTGTCCTCTTCCTGTCGTTCTGCCGGTGCGTCGGCGGGGGAGGCGCTATAGCCGATGTCGGCCACCGCGCCGCACAACTCCTCGGTGGTCAGCGCTTCCGGGGTCGTAGGAGACGAAGGCACGAGTGGTGGCCAGATTGACCGAAGCGCTGGCCACGGCCGGCAGCCGGATCCAACGACCGCTGGATTCGGGTGGCGCATGCGCTGCAGTGCATGCCTCCCAACACCAGTTCGGTGGTGGTGACGGTCGGTTCGTCCTGTTCGGAGAGGTCGGGCGACTCCGCATGGGCCGTGAGCATCGGCGGGGTCCTACACGACCGGCGTCGCCGAGTACCCGGCTTCGGCGACGGCCGCCACCAGCGCGTCCAGGTCGACCAGCGACGGGTCGTAGTCGACGATTGCACGCGCCGACTCGAGATCGACCGATGCACCGAGGACCCCGGCCTGATCGGCGAGGCACTCCTCGATGAGGGCGACACAGGCACCACAATGCATCCCCGCAACCGCCAACTCGACGGTGGCCGGGTGATCGGCCGCCCCGTGGCCGGTCAGTGCTCCCCGCGACCGCTGTGGGGAGGTGGAGTCCATCGCAACCAGCGTAATTGCTTGGGGGGCGGTCTCGGGTATCACCACAGGCATACCCTTCAGCGGGCCACGCTCATCCGTCCACCAGGCGTTGGAACTCTTCGTCGTTCACCCCGGTGGCCCGTTTGTCGGCCAGCGTCTCGAGCCACTGTTTGCCCGGTTCGCCGGCCGCCGCGTCGATCATCTGCTTGGGAATGGCCCGGATCACGTATTCGGGCGGCATCACCGGGTCGTGGCGCTGTCGCCGGGCGAGGGCCTGTTCCACCACCGGTTCCCACTTGGCCGCCCTGGCTTTGCCACCCGCCTCGTCGCGCTCGATGAATTCGGGGAGCACCTGGGCTCCAAACAGCTCGATCGACTCCATGATGTGCTCATGCCGATTATGCCCGGACTGCATGACGAAGATGAGCTGGTCGACGCCCGCCTCTTCGTAGCGCCTCAGGAACTCGCGGAGCTGTGCCGGTGTGCCGACCGCCCCGCGCAGACCGGTGTGGTCGCCGGCCGCTGCCTTCGCTCCCAGGGTCTCCCTTTGCGCGGCCAGGGCGGCCTCGGGGGAGTAACCGGTCTTGCCACGACGCTGGAGGAACTCGTCCCAGACATTGGTTGTGGCCGGCACATGTTCTCCGAACACGTAGTAGTGGGCGAGCGAATACCCGAAGAAGTTGGCCCCCTCGAGCCCTCGGGCCAAGGCGTCCTCTTCGCTGGGGGCGCACATCATGGAGGTGACACAGGCCACCTGGGGATTGACCGACAGGCCCACGGGGACGCACCGGTCGCGGAGCGTTATCTCGTAGTCGTCAACCCATTGCTTGGCATCCTCGGGCTCGACGAAGGCGAAACTGAGGGCGCCGATTCCTTTCTCTGCCGCGAGCAGGATCGTGTCCCTTCGGCTGCACGCCACCCACAGAGGGGGATGCGGCTTCTGTACCGGCTTGGGCACCACGTTGCGGGGTGGCATGCTGACGAACCTGCCCTCGACGCCGCCGAAGGGAACCTCGGTCATGCACCGGATGGCAACTTCGAGTCCTTCCAGCCACGCTTCTCGCTTGGTCTCGCGGTCGACGCCGAATCCGGCCAGCTCGGCGTCGGAGGCCGATTCGCCGGTTCCGAACTCGACCCGCCCGTTGGAGACCAGGTCGAGCATGGCGATCCGCTCCGCGACACGAGCGGGGTGGTTGTAACCCGGGGCGGTCTGGACGACGCCGTGACCGATGCGCATGCGCTTCGTGCGCTGACTGGCCGCGGCCAGAAAGACCTCCGGTGCGCTGGAGTGCGAGTACTCCTCCAGAAAGTGGTGCTCCACCTCCCAGAGGTACTGGATCCCGAGACGGTCGGCCAGTTCGATCTGGTCAAGGGCATCGGCGATCAGCTGTTGCTCGCTAGTGTCGCTCCACGGCCTTGGAAGTTGGTGCTCGTAGAAGATACCGAACTTCACCGTCGGCTCCTTATGCGTCGGGATGGGGTCGGTCCGGCTGTGGGCCGAACCGAGCGAGGTACTCAGCCAAGCAGGGAGACGGCGTCCCGGTCCACTACTGTGCCGTCTTCGTTACGCACCACCGATCCCAACGCCAGCATCTCGTCCATGAGGTCGTCGCCGTCCGGTCGACCGGCTAGGGCGTGGTCGATCTCCCCGATGGTGAAGTTGAGGTTCTCCTGCCGCCGGAGCATGACCGAGTCACTGAAGGGCGCGGTTCCACAACAGGCCGATCATCTCCTTGCCCGGGTGACGTCGGCCGCTCGACCCGACCCAGGTCCGATCGCGCATCTCCGACAGCGCAGTCCGGAGCCAGGCGACGTGCGGTGTCTCGTCTGAGCGGATGTAGGAGACGATGGCGGCGGCGGCTCCCTCGCCGGCCACCAACGAGCCATCTCCCAACACCGCCTCGGCCCAGGCAAAGCCGTGGAAGGCGGAGATTTCGATCAGGAGGAGGCCGATCATCCTGCTGACCACCGCCTCCAGGGCGAAGTCGATGTCATCGGGCAGGGCTCGTTCGGAGATTGCTGTTCGCCGCATCTGATCGAGCTGGGCCGACGATTTGGGCTTCGGATCGATGCCCATCCGCTGCATCATCCGCGTCCTGCATGTCTTCGGTCGTCGGATGTTCGAAGGCGATGTCCCGGGCCACGAACCACATTTGGTCGTGGCCGGCGAGGTCCCCGAACCCGGCCTCATCGCGGGCGTGGGCCTCGAAGAGCCCGCCACCGATGTGGGCAATGGCCGTTCCGGCGATCTCCTCGTCGAAGCACCGGGAGAACTCGGGGATGGGCAGCGACCGCAACATGCCACCGAATCCCTCGACGACGCCGATCCGGGTGAGGGCGGCAATGGTCGGTCCGGGGACGCCGTGGCGGAGGAGGAACTTCGACTGCTCGACGTTGGGGAAGTTCTTGGGCCAGGTGTCGAGGGGTACGTCGAGGATGGGAGTGGAGAACTGGGCCTGCCTCTGCTCCTCCCAGGCGTTGATGGCGGGCCACCGGTACTTGGTCCGCGGAGAGACATAGTGGCCCTGTTGGTCGAAACCACCGTGGCATCGCACTCCATCGGCGATCAGAGGCTCGGCGATGTCGTGATCGGCCAGCAATTCCGACGCCGTGAACTCGGTTTGCATCGTGCCCATAGACGGTTCCCCCGGTCGAACCGGTGCGCGCAACGGTGACCACGAGTGTAGGGGGAGTTGTCCTCGCCCCGATTTTTCGTCGGATCAGGTCATCGCCGCGGTCAATTCGTTATTCGGCAATGACCGACTCGGCGGCCTCGCGATCGAGCGGCCTGGCCATCAGGAACCCCTGGCCCTGGTCACAGCCGAGGTCGACCAACCGGTGGAGCTGGCTCTGGTGCTCGATACCCTCGGCGATGACGTCCAGTCCGAGGCTTTGTGCCAATCCGATGATGGCGGTCACCAGCGCCGAGCTGGCCGGATCGGTGTTCACCAGAGGGTCGATGAACGACTTGTCGATCTTCAGGACGTCGACCGGGAATCGTTGCAGATGGCTGAGGGAGGAGTATCCGGTCCCGAAGTCGTCGACCGCGATCCGGATGCCGGTCTCTCTGAGTTGGGCGAGGGCTTCGGCCGCCTGCTCGGGGTCCTCCATGAGGACACTCTCGGTGATCTCGAGGATCAGCCGACGGGGATCGATCCCACTCAGCGACAGCGCAGTTTCGACCTCGTCGGCCAAGTGAGGGGAGATCAGCTGGCGTCGCGAGAGATTTACCGACAGGTCGAGTTCCTGGTTGGTCTCCCGGCTCCATGCCGCCAGCTGTTCGCACGCCTCGACCAGCACCCACCGTCCGAGCGGAACGATGAATCCGGTCTCCTCGGCGATGGGGATGAATCGGAGGGGCGCGACCACTCCGAGGCTGGGATGACTCCATCGGACCAGTGCTTCGAATCCGGTGAGTCGATTGTCGGAGAGTGAGACGATCGGCTGATACTGCAGGAAGAATTCGGAGCGGCCGAGCGCCCAGCGGAAACCGTTGGTCAGATCGAGCCGCTCGAGCATTCGAGAACGCATGGACGATTGGAAGACCTCGACCCGGTTCTTGCCCTTGTTCCTTGGCCTCGTACATGGCCGAGTCCGCCTCGCTGAGCAGCTGCTCTGTCGTCTTGCCCGGTTCGGCAAACGCCACGCCGACACTGATGGACAACCCCACCTGGTTGCCTTCGAAGTCGGGCGCATTTCGAAGAACGTTGACGATGCGGTGGGCAAAATCGACGACAGTCTCCGGCCGCTCCACGTCGACCATCAACACCGCGAATTCATCGCCGCCCAGGCGCGCGACGGTGTCGTTGGGACGTACGATCGACGAGAGGAGCCGGCTGGCTCTGATCAGGACGGAGTCACCGACATGGTGACCGAGAGTGTCGTTGACCGTCTTGAACCCGTCGAGGTCGCCGAAGCACAATGCCACCGTCCTGCCTGTGCGGGGCGCGGAAGTCAGCGCATGCTCCACCCGGTCGTGCAGGAGAGCCCGGTTGGCCAGCCCGGTGAGCTCGTCGTGGAAGGCCAGATGCCGCAGATCGCCCTCGAGGGCATCACGTTTCCGGTGGGATGCCTCCAGTGCACGTGCGTGTTCGGCGATCTCGCGGGTCTGCCCGGTGATCTGTTCGATGAGCCACATCATTCGCAGAAAGATCAGCGCATAGACCGCCACGCACAACCCCGCCATCACCGGAACATTGAGATCCAGCTTGTACTCGCTGGCCACCAGCAGGATGGTCGGGGGGATGAACCCGGCGAATGCCACGATCGGGATGCGACGGGTGCCATTTGTTTCCGCGCGATAGACGCTGGGTACCAGCTTCTCCGGCGCGGGGGGTGTTTGGCCGATCGATGGGTGCAGTGCAGCCACTCCGATCAGGACATAGGTGGTGAGGAAGAGGCCATCGACGAGATTGCCGGTGTGGTACTGGTGGTGCAGCACCAGCAGGTCGTAGACGAAATCGGCCAGGAACAGGCAGATCAGTGAGGCCGCCAGCAACTTGCGGAATGTCTGATTGGTGGAACCGAACAGGAACGAGCGGAAGACGACGAAGACAAGGGCAATGTCGATGATCGGATAGGCGAGGACCACCAGCTTCCCGAAGACGGTCAGGGACGGGTCGTGGACGTAGGAATTCATCAAGAACTCCCACGAGATGGCCAGTGCGCCGAGGGCGACGATGGCGGCATCCGTGTAGTCCTCGCGCCGAGCGGCGTGGTTCGGGTTTCGAGTGAGCCTGAGGACACCGGCGAAGATGAACGGGTACCCGGCCAGGTAGAAGGCGTCGGCGACCGACGGGACCGGCACCGCCAGATGGAGGATCTGGTGGTAGATGGTCTCGGTGGCATCGCCGAGGGTGAAGCAGGTTCCTCCAAGGGCAATGAGGAACCAGCTCAGCCGATCGTGGGGATGGTGCAGGCGAATGCCGACCAGGATGCAGACCACCGAGGCTACGCCGACGAACTGGTACATGGCGTTCTGACTGGTCGGACCGGGAAGCGCGAAGTACCCGGCGACCATGCAAATGCCGCCGATCAGGATGTACTTCCACAGATGGTCTCTCACTCCGGGATTCCTCTCGGCGGGCGGTAGTCCCTCTTCTATCGGCGCAGAGGTCTGCTTCATTGAGTCCCACGTGACAAAAGACCAGTTGGATCAGTGGGTTTGGCACTGGGGACGGTGCCCGGAGGAGCCTCCGGTGGAGGATCCCGACCGGCCCGCTACGGTAGGCACTCGGTGCCGACGCTCGTTGACAAGCCTGAGACCGTTGACCTCCTCCGCAGCCAGTTTCGGGCCATCGCCGCCCTGTGCTCGGATCTGACCGAGGACCAATGGGATCAACCCACCTGCCTACCTGGGTGGACGGTTCGAGATGTGCTCAGTCACATCATTGGTGCGGAGGCGATGTTGCTGGGTGAGCCGGCTCCGGTCGCCGACATCTCCGGTCTCCAGCACATGAAGAATCCCATTGCCGAAGCCAATGAGCATTGGGTCCAATCGATGCGGGACCAGTCTGGGGATCAGATGCGAGCTCGCTTCGCCGAGGTGACCGCCCGACGGCTCGCAGCCCTCGATCTGATGACCCAGGCCGACTTCGATGCGCCCTCGTGGACGCCGGCGGGCCGGGATGAGACCTATGGCCGGTTCATGAGGATCCGGCACTACGACTGCTTCATGCACGAGCACGACATACGCGACGCAGTCGGGGCGCCTCCGAGGGTCGATCCGGCTGATCTGCGTTCCGCCACGGACGAGGTGGCCACCGGGCTCGGCTATATCGTCGGGCGTCGGGCCGGCATGCCCGACGGCTCACGGGTGCGATTCGATCTGACCGGCCCGGTGAACCGCACCTATCTGGTCAGTGTCGAGGGCCGGGCATCGCGCTGGTCGAGTCGTTCGACGGCGATCCGACCGTCGTTCTCGAGCTACCGCTCATGCTGTTCCTCCGGCTGACCGGAGGTCGCCATGACAGAGCTCCGGGCCGTCCAGGGGACGTCGTGATCTCCGGCGACCGGCAGTTGGGCGAACAGCTGCTCGCCAACCTGGCCTTCACCATCTAGTTGCACTGACGCCGTAGTTGCACTGACGCCCGATGCGTGGCGCCCGGTGCCTGTGGCCCGCGGTGCCCTAGGTTGTGTAGTCCTCGCGTCCGGCACGAGGGCACGAGGGCACGAGGGCACGAGGCTGTCTTTCCCGGTGAATTCGTTTTCGCGGAGATCGGGGTAATTATCATCTGTAGCCGATAATCTGATCCGACGGTATCGTTTGTAGGCGATAAATTGGTCATTTTTTCGAAATGAGGGCGCGCGAATAGGCGCAGGTCAGGCGGCCCCCGCCACCAGGGGGAGAGATCTTCTGGGCATCAAAAGAAACATCCACCGGTCGTGGTGGTGGCCCCAAGAGACTGGGGTTCTCGCCCAACGCACCAACGACCAAGTGGAGGTTCCAGAATTTATGCGCGCATTCGATCCCGAGGTGGTGAATGCCCTGTGGAGTGCCATAGAGCCCCTGATCCCGGTCCGATCGGATCATCACCCGCTCGGCTGTCACCGTCCGAGAAAGTCAGACCGAGATTGTTTCGAGGTGATGCTGGTTCGCCTGGTCACCGGCTGTTCCTGGGTGGACGCCGAACGCTTGACCAAAGGAGTCGTGTCCGATACCACGGCCGTCAACGGCGGGACGAATGGATTGCCGCGGGGGTCTTTGACGCCATTGCCGAAGAAGCCGTCTCGGGCTACGACAAGATCATCGGGCTCGATCTTGCCGAGGTCGCCGTCGACGGCTCCATCCACAAGAGCCCCAGCTGGTGGGCAGGGAACCGGGAAGTCCTATTTCGATCGGGGCAAGCTCGGTTGGAAGTGGTCGATCGCCACTGACACCCAGGGAATCCCGCTCGGATGGACCATCGCCGGCGCAAACCGGCATGACTACCTCTTGCTTGAGGCCACCCTCGACGAGGTCGAAGGGCGGGGACTGCTGGGGGACATCGAGACCATGTGGCTTGACCGAGGCTATGGCTTTGACTCGGTCCGGACCCATCTGGAGGGCCGGGGCATGGACGACCTGATGATCGCCCCACGGGCCAGAAAGTACGTCAAGCACCGAAAGAAACGCGCACCGGCGCCGAGGGGCGGACATCGCTGGGCAGTCGAGCGCACCAACTCGTGGCTGTCGAACTACGGACAGCTACGTCGCAACACCGATCGGAAACCTCACCATCGTCTGGCCCAGCTCGCGTTGGCCATTGCCCTGCTCATCACGGCCAAGCTCATTGACTGGCGCAACCGCTGGGCCCCGATTCCGGCCCCTATCCGCTAAGGCTCAATTGAAAGTGCCAAGGCTGGGCTGCCACAGGCCCGGGTGGAGCCACCATTGTCAGGGTGCCCGGTGGGTGTCATAATGCCCCTGTGGCCCCTATGTCCCACCTTCGGTGGGGACATCGGCGGCCAGCACTTCCAGCCGATCGCCGGACAGCCGGTAGCCGATCCACTCGTCCATGGGTTCCGCGCCCAGCGACCGATAGAAACGCAGGGCGGGCTCGTTCCATCTGAGCACCGACCAGTCGATGCGCCCGTAGCCGGACTGGTGGGCGATGGCGGCGAGCCGGCTGACCAGGGCCCGACCGATCCCACGGGCCCGATCGCCGGGCCGCACGTAGAGATCCTCGAGCGCGATGCCGGTGCGTCCTGTCCAGGTAGAGAAGTTGAGGAACCAGATGGCCATGCCGATGATGGCGCCGTCCTCCTCGGCCACATGGGCGAAGACGGTGGGTGACTGGCAGAACAGGGCGGTGCGCAGCTGATCCGCTGTCGATCTTCGCCGAGTCGGGCGATCGCTCGTACTCGGCCAGGTCGTGGATGAGCTGGACCAGGCGTCGACGTCGTCCTCAACGGCGGCCCGGATCATCGCCTCAGGCTATCGAGCACCGCGTTCAGGGGATCAGCAGCACCCGGCCGAACGCCTGCCTGCTCTCGATGTACGCGTGGGCCTCGCCGGCCTGCTCCAGGGCTGAAGTGCCGATCGATGACCACCCGCAGCTCGCCCGACGCGATGTCGGCGAGAAGGGCGGCGATCATGGCATGGGCGCGAGGGTTCAAGAAGAGCTCGGCGCCGAGGAAGTACCCGACCAGGGTCTGATTGTTGGCACGCATGGTGGAGATGTCCAGGTCGGCACCGGGCTCGCGACCGGCATCGCCGAAGGTGATGCATCGACCCCGGTACGCCAGGCTGTGCAGGCTCTTCTGCAGCGTGGATCCGCCCACCGAGTCCACGATGACATCGGCGCCTCGTCCGTCGGTGAGCCGACGGACCTCGCTGACGAAGTCGACCGACGAGTAGTTGATGCCATGGTCGAGCCCGAGGTCGACGAGGCGTTCGAGACGGCTGTCGCTCGAGGCGGTGGCCAGCACCTGGGCACCGGCTCTCTTGGCCAGCTGAATGGCAGCGATGCCCACCCCGCTCGCCCCGGCATGGATGAGTGCGGTCTCGCCGGGCTGGAGGCGTCCGAACTCGAACAGACAGTCGTCGGCGGTACCGAAGGGGACCGGCACGCACGCCGCCTCCTCGATGGTCAGGCCCTCGGGAACCGCCCAACAGAACGACTCGCCCGCCGCTCGGAGCTCGGCGTGGGATCCGTCGAGGCCCACGGTGACCACCCGGTCACCCTCGGCGAATCCTCCGACCGCCGGGCCCACCTCCACCACGGTGCCCGCGCATTGGTAGCCGACGACGTGGGGAGCCCGTGGCGATGTCCCCGCCCATCCGGTTGAGGGTGTCGCCCCCTTCGATGCTCACCGCCTCGACCCGCACCAGTACGTCGGACGGACCGACGACCGGATCGGGGATCTCCTCATACCGGAACACCTCGGGTCCACCGGTCTGGTAGTACACCGCTGCCTTCACCGGCTCCCCCGATCTCCTCGACTCGTCCACACCATACCGACCGCCGGGAGAGCCGGCCGTGTGCCGAGGTGGTCACCGTCGAGCGAGGATCACCGACGCAACTTCGGCAGGCGCACACCGGAAGTTAGGCGTTCACCAGGGAGTTTCTGCTGGGGTTGGACGGCTGTCTATCCCTCAAGTACGCCCGCAACGTTGCCGATACCCACACGTGGGAGAGTACTCGATCTGAGGCGCGGATCGGATCGGGAGGCTCCTTTCCTTCCGGGATCACCGCGCCAGAGGACGGCATCGTTCCCCGAGGAGCGGGCGCCGTCGGGGTCGAAGAGCCTGTCCCCGGTGACGTTGGGCTACGTGGTCGGCCCGCTCTCACTGGGTGTGCTCATCCTGTTCCGTTCGTACGGTCTGGTGGCCGCGCTGCCGATCTGGGCCTATCTGACCGCCATTGCCGGCGCCGTCGCGTCGTGGGTGATCGTCGAGCCTTGGCACTCGCTGCCGCCGGGTCGATCAAACGGCACGCGCGGCTTGCCGTCCGGGTTCTGGCGGTCAGTGTGGTCATCTACATGACCGGATGGGGCCCGGCGCTGGGCATGGCCTACGCGTTCGTCGCCCTGGAGGAGATCGAGCTGTGGGGATCCCGCCTGTGGCGCCCGGTCTTGTGCTGGACCCTGGTCAACATCATCGTCGGCCAGTACCTCACCGCAGTCGGCCTGGTGCCCTCGTTCCTCGGTCGCGGTCAGGCTGAGGCCATTGGTGCTCTCGGCGCCTGCGTTCTGGTCGTCGTCGTCCGGATGGCCGGGGCCACCGGCGAGAAGAAGGAGAAGGCAGAAGCGCTCCTCGCCCATCAGGCGCTCTACGACATGCTCACCGGCCTGCCCAACCGCGCCTACTTCTACGAGCAGGACCGAAGACACGCTGGCAGGGGTGACCGACGACCAACGCCTCATCGGCGGTGATGTTGTTCGATCTCGACCGGTTCAAAGAGATCAATGACACCATGGGACACAAGTACGGGGATCAAGTGCTCATCGAGGTTGGTCCCAGGGTGAAGGGCGGTACTCCGGGCCGGGGACACGATCGCTCGCCTGGGGGGAGACGAGTTCTGCGTGCTGTTACCCCACATTGCCGGTGAGACCGAAGCCGTCAGGGTGGCCGAGCGGATCATCGGCGCGCTCGAGATGCCCTTCGAGGTTGGTGGGACCGCGCTGGGCATCGAGGCCAGCTGTGGCATCGCCCTGGCCCCTCGCGACGGGACCGACCGCCGACCTCCTGCTCCAGCGGGCCGACGTCGCTATGTACGTGGCCAAGGACTCGCCCGCATCGGTCGTCGTCTACACCGAGGCGCTCGACGTCAACACGCCGGCTCGCATGGCAATGCTCGGCGACCTGCGCAACGCGGTGACCTTGAACCAGTTCGTCCTCCACTATCAGCCGAAGGTGTCGATGAAGTCGAGGCGAGTGCTGGGCGCAGAGGCACTGATCCGCTGGCAGCACCCATCGCACGGTCTCCTCTACCCGGACCGGTTCATTCCGGAGGCGGAACGGACCGGCTTGATCGAACCGATGACCGTCTGGGTCCTCGATGAAGCGCTCCATCAGTGCCGCCGGTGGATGGATGCGGCCGGCCCGGACGACCCGACCGGGCTGTCGATCGCGGTCAACCTGTCCACGCACAGCCTTCTGGACGCCTCGCTGGTCGACACGGTGGGGGAGGCCCTCTCCCGATGGGACGTTCCACCCGGTTCGCTCGACCTGGAGATCACCGAGACGATCATCATGACCGACCCCAAGCGGGCCCGCCGGGTGCTGACCGAACTTGCCGCCATGGGGGTCACCCTGTCCATCGACGACTTCGGGACCGGCTACTCGTCGCTGGCCTACCTGCGGGATCTCCCGGTGCACCAGCTGAAGATCGACAGAACGTTCATCGAGTACATGGAGAACGACTCCGAAGACGCGGTGATCGTGCGTGCGGTGGTCGACCTGGCCCGCAACCTGGGACTCCAGACGGTTGCCGAGGGCGTCGAGGACGTCACCACCTGGGCGCGGCTGACCGAGCTGGGATGTGACAGCGCGCAGGGGTACTACGTGGCCCGACCGATGACCGCCGAGCTGTTCTGGGGTTGGCTGAAGGACCACCGGGGAATCGTCGAACTCCCCGACGCCCGCGAATTCGCGGCAACTGACGCCAGGCATCGGACCGGACTGACGTCGGCCCGTCGGGGATGACGCCCGGTGGAGCCGCAGCACGTCGACCCGGCCGGTCAGGCGTCTGCCGGTATGGCTTGCTGGGTGTCCATCATCTCGGCCATCACCATCCTGATGAAGTCGTCGGCTTCGGCGGTCATCCCTCCGGCCACGCCCCCGTAGACGGCCCCTGATTTCGGTGTGTCCCCGCATGGGCCCGGGCGTACGTCCACGCCCTCGGCCAGGTCGGCGGCGAAGGTCTCGACCAGTCCGGGCTGGGTCTGGGGTCGGGTGACCGCCATGTGCAGAGCGTTGGGGTACTGCTGGCCGTTGAATCGCCAGTTGCGCTGACGCATGAAATCGTTCACGTGGTAGATGTCGAACTGGTCGGAGGTGAAGCTGAACAGGAACGTCGGATCACCCAGGATTCGCAGTTCGGGGTGCGATCGGACCGAACTCTGCATGGCCGCTGCGGTCTCGAAGATGTCCTTGGCGTAGCCTGCGGTACCCCTCGCGGCCCAGTTGGATCATGGCCGCCCAGGTGGCGGCGATCAGCCCACCCGAACGCGACCCCTCCATGCCCGGTGAGCAGTACTTGCCGCCGCTCCAGTCGGTGAGGAAGAAGTACTGGGCGTTGCGGAGCGCCTTGTCCCGGAAGGTGAGCACCGAGGTGCCCTTGAATGCGTATCCGTACTTGTGGGTGTCTGCCGACATCGAGGTCACTCCGGGGTGGCGGTAGTCGAAGACGGGAATGTCGTAACCCAGTCTCCTGCCCGAAGGGGAGAATGAATCCCCCCAGGCAGCTGTCCACGTGGAGACCGATTCCGCGGTTCAGGGCGATGTCGGACAGGGTACCCGATCGGGTCGATGGTCCCGTACCCGTAGTTGCAGGCCGATCCGATGATGCGCCACCGTCTCGGGGTCGATGTTGGCGGCAACCCATTGGGTGTCGACCTGGGTGCTGACTGGATCCACCGGTGCCACCTTCAGTTCGATGCCGAAGAGGTGGCAGGCCTTGTCGAACGCCGGATGGGCGGTCTCCGGCTTGATCACATTGGGCCGGTCGATGCCGCGGCGGGCGGCGTGCTCCCGGTAGGCCAGCATGGCATGGCAGATGCTCCCGGTACCCCCGGTGGCCACCAGCCCGACGGGCTCACCGTCGGTGACCGCTTCGGCGTGGAGGAGGTCGAGGGTCATGGCGATGATTTCCGCCTCGAACTTTGTGGCGCTGGGACAGATGTCCCGCTGGAGCACGTTGACATGGGCGAACAGCCCGAAAGCCTCGTTCATGAAGCCGTAGTGGTCGTGGTCGCCGCAGTACATGGTGCCCGAGCACTTGCCCGACTCCCAGGCGGCATCCTCTGCTACGGCCATCTCACGGAGCGATGTCGAGAACCTCGGCGCGGGAGGTGCCCCGTTCTGGGAGGGTGCGGTGCACGGCGAAGCGGCCCTCGTACGGGAAGCTGCTCATGGTGCTGTCTCCTTGGCTGGTCCGAGTCAGGATCCTCTCGGGCGCATGTTGGCTGCACGGTACACGGCATCGATGACCGTCATGTTTGCCACCGCGTCCTCGGGCGTGGTGGCGGCGGTCTGGCCTCGGAGGACGGCGTTGCAGAACGCGTCCAACTGGTAGGCATAGGTGGGCCGACGGGAGGGGATCTCCGTGCGTCGGGAACCGCCGGATCGCACGGTGAGCCAACTGAGGATACTGGGGCCCGATCGGATTGAACACTCGTAGCTCACCGTCGTCGCCGGTCACCCGGGCGGCCAGGTGGAGCAGCGATGAGGACCACATCGAGCAGTGCACCGAGGCGGTGTGGCCGCTCGGGAAGCGGAGTTCGGCAGACATGGCCCGGTCGATGTCCGGGTTGAGCAACTTGGCCGTGGCCGAGATCACCGAGGGCTCTTCGCCGCCGAGCATTCGGGCCATGTTGACCACATAGCAGCCCATGTCCATCATGGCTCCGCCGGCCAGATCGAACTGGTACCTGATGTCCGACTTGTTGACGATCGGAGCACACAGCCATGTCTCGATGTGGCGCAGCCGACCGAGCTCGCCGCTGTCGACGATCTCGTGCATGCGACGGGCAAGAGGATGGTAGCGATAGTGGAAGGCTTCGAGCACCACCAGGCCGTCGGCGGCCGCCGATGGCCGCCGAGGCAGCCACCGCCACCGCCTCTTCGGCGTTGGAGGTGAAGGGCTTCTCGCACAGCACGTGCTTCCCAGCCGCCGAGGGCGGCCATCACCCAACGCGCATGGAGGCTGTTGGGGAGGGGAATGTAGACAGCGTCGATGTCCGGGTCCTCGACCACCGCCTCATAGCTGTCGGCCACTCGCGGAATCCGGTGCCGCCGGGCGTAGGCGTCCGCTCGACTCGGGATCACGCGCCCCCACCACCTCGACGGTTGCCTCGGGGTTGGCCCGCCGCCGGTCGGATGAGCGCGGCCGGGGCGATGCGTGCCGCCCCCAACACCCCGAATCTCACGTTGACGCCGGTCATGGCGACGACTCCTTGGGTTCGCGCCCGGTGCGCCATTCCCCAGGCGCGAGTCTGACCGTTGTCGACCACCGAGTTGTCAAATGGCAGTGGCGAGACGGTGACAATACGACTCGGAGGGCCTACGACGCATTCGGCGCCGCGGTCTGACTGCCCCGCCCCAGCGGCGTGGCCTCCAGGGCGCAGTAGGTGCGGGTGGATGCCCCGTCGGACCCCTTCACGGCCGCGGGGCGAGTCGGGTTCCTGATGCCGATGGCAGCGGCCAACCCACCCACCACGCACCACGAGCCGGCGATGAGCACCGCCTTCTCGAAGCCGTGGGCCAGGGCCTGGGGATGGAGGTAGCTCAAACCGGTGATCCCACCCAGGGCCGGCAGGACAGCCACCGCGATGAGGGTGCCGATCCGGGCGACGTCGTTGTTGATGGCGGAGGCCATCCCGGCGTGGGTCTCGGGCACCGAGTTGAGCGCGGTGGCGGTGAGCGGCGCCACGGTGGTGGCCAGACCAACGGCGATGACCAGTACCGCCGGGAGCACCCCGGTCAGGTAGGACGACGCCCCCGGGGCGCGTGCAAGAAGCGCCAGGCCGGCACCGACCACCACCGGGCCGGCTCCCATCTGCAGCCTCGGCCCGATCGAGGCGGCGATCCGCCCGGATCTGGCCGAGAACGACCAGCATGACCAGGGTCAGCGGCAGGAGTGCCACACCCGGACTCGAGCGGTGAGTAGTGGTCGACCACCTGCAGGACGACAGGGAGGAGGAAGAGCACGCCGCCGAGACCGGCGTAGACGACGAAGGTCACCGCGTTGGTGACCGCGAACTGGCGGTTGGCGAACAGCCCGAGCGCCAGCATCGGGTTCGACGCGCGGTGTTCGACCACCACCAGGGCGATGGCGCCGAACACCCCGGCCACCAGGGCTCCGACCACCGCGGTGGACGACCACCCACGGGATGGCCCCTCGATCAGGGCGAAGGTGATGGTGCCCAGGGAGGCGGTGGCCAGAGCGGCGCCCAGCACGTCGATACGACCGGTGGCCGATGGGTCGTGGGACTCGGGAAGGTGCCGGGCGGACATCATCAGGACGACCGCACCGATGGGAACGTTGATCAAGAAGATCCACCGCCACGACGCGGCCGCAATCAGGTAGCCCCCGAGCAGAGGACCCGCAGCAGTTGCCACCCCGCCCAGACCCGACCATGCACCGATCGCCTCGCTCCGGTCGTCCGAAACGAACGACGCTTCCAGAATGGCCAGGCTTCCCGGCGTGAGCAAGGCCCCCCCGACGCCTTGGAGGATTCGGGTCACGATCAGCTGACTCGACCCGGCGGAGACCGCGCAGGCGGCGGACGAAACCGCGAACCACCCGACCCCGATCATGAACACCCGTTTCCTGCCGAAGTGATCGCCGAGCGAGCCACCGAGGAGCAGCAACGACGCCAGGGTGAGGGTGTAACCGGTCACCACCCACTGCAAGGTGCCGAGCGAGGCGTGGAAGTCACGCCCGATGGTCGGGAGGGCGATGCCGATGACCGTGGCATCGATGGCCGCCATGCCCGATCCGAGCACCGTGGCGGCAATGACCCACCGTCCAGAATTCGAGCGATAGAGGAGGGAACCGGCCTTGGCCGTGCCAGGGGGCTGTTCCGGCGACGGGGTCACGCCGAAACAGTTCCACATCTCCGGCGTGCGCACCGGCACCGATACCATCGGCGGCGGCCGGTGGGCGCCGAGCGGGTGTGCTTCGATGTCCTGATCGGGTCCGAACGCCCCGATCCGCCGGTGATGCTACGGGCGTCGGCCGTTGGGCATGAGGTTGTCGGTGCCCCACTGGTTGAGGTCGTTCAACTGCACCTGATTCCCGGTGGCCTCGACGATCCGATTGCCGCCCACATAGATGGCTGTGTGGTACACGGTGGTCCAGTCGCCGAGGTTGGTGCCCCAAAAGACCAGATCACCTGCTTGCAGCGTGTTCATGGCCACCGGGACGCCGGCGGTGTGGTACTGATCGTCGGCGACCCGGGCGAACTGGACGCCGGCACCTTGGCTCCACGAAGCCAGAGCCAGCCCGGAACAGTCGTAGCCCTGGGGCCCGTTGCCTCCGTAGATGTAGGGCTTGCCGAGCTGCTGGAAGGCGAACAGTACGGCGGCATCACCAGGGGTCGCGGGTGAGAACAACAGTGCGGTCGGCGGTGCCTGCATCGACCCGGCGTCCCCGAACGGTGTGGCGGTGCCGTTCTGTTGGATGACCCAGTAGCCCTGCCCCGAGGGCGTGGTCACCAGCCGCTGGACCGGGTCCTCGGGGCTGTCGGCGGTGGATCCGTGGAACACGGCGCCACCGAAGGCGAACACCCCGCCGTCCGACGCGACCAACCAATAGCCGTTTCCGTCCGGCGCCGCATCCATGGAGATGATCGGCTTGACCAACGAGAGGTTGCCGGTGGAACCATGGAAGACGGCGTCCCCGAAGGAGAAGACGCCGCCGTCTGAGGCAACCAACCAGTAGCCGCCACCGTCCCGGGT
This sequence comes from uncultured Acidimicrobiaceae bacterium, assembly GCA_963734395.1. GTDB lineage: Bacteria > Actinomycetota > Acidimicrobiia > Acidimicrobiales > RAAP-2 > Bog-756. The sequence continues at coordinate 1,039,383 of CAVTGY010000002.1, forward strand.
TGCCGTCATGCCCACAATTGGCTTGTTCAGCGTGATGTTCCCGGTCGAACCGAAGAACCGGGCATCTCCATAGGAGAAGACCCCTCCATCGGATGCGACCATCCAATAGCCCTTCCCGTCGGGTGTCGCCGCCATCCCTACGATCGGCTTGTTGAGCCGGATGTTGCCGGCCGAACCGAAGAACTGCGCATTCCCGTAGGAGAAGATGCCTCCGTCGGAGGCGACCATCCAGTAGCCCCGCTGTCCGGCGGTGGGAACCATGCCGACGATGGGCCGGTTGAGCGGCGCGCCACCGGGGGAGCCGTAGGTGGGTACGCCGAATCCGTAGAGGTCACCGGACGCGGTGGCCAACCAGAAGTTCCCCGGGGTCAGGGAGTTGGTGACCCGAGCGGTGTCACCGCCTGCCGGTGAGGGGGCGACCGCCAGCCCGATCATGATGACGGCGGCAAAAATGGCCGCACCGAGTTTCCGCCCGTGTCGCCAACCGATTGCCATCCTCGCGCCCCTCTGCCATGTGACCGTCACACATCGAGCAAGATTCACCCGTTGGGGGGAATATCGGCGCGAAGGCCACCAAGGTTGAGCCCGAGCAGGAGGCCCGACCGAATCGAGGGTGGCAGAGCGGCAGGCGGAGGGTATCGAGCGGGGGTACGGTGCGACGATGAGCCATCCGGGTGTTGAGGCGATCTCCTCCTACCTTGCCGAGTTCTCCCTGTTCGGCGGGACCATTCTCGAACAGCGGGCCGCCCTCGAACAGATGTCGACCGGATCCGGTCCTCCCGAAGGAATCACGGTCGAGCCGGTCTCGCTGGGTGGACGCAGAGGCGAATGGCTCATCCCCACCACGGGAGCCTCCGATGCGGCGGTCCTCTACCTCCACGGCGGTGGCTACTGCATCGGCTCGTTGGACACCCACCGCCAACTGGCAGGCAGGATTGCGGTGGCAACCGGGTGCCGGGTGGTTACCCTCGACTACCGACTGGCTCCCGAACACCCATTTCCGGCCGCCGTCGATGATGCCACTGCCGCTTACCGCGACCTTCTCTCCTGGGCATGCTCCCCGAGCGCATCGCCATTGCCGGGGACTCGGCCGGCGGAGGACTGACCGTGTCCGTGCTCCTCGCCCTGCGCGCCGCCGGCGTCCCACTCCCCGCGGCTGCGGCGTGCCTCTCGCCCTGGACCGATCTGACCCAGTCCTCGGCGGCATACGCCCGTCTCGGTGATCGGGACCCGATGGTCTCCAAGTCGGGGCTGGATCTGATGGCCCAGTCCTACCTGGGCGGCGCCGATGCCCGTATGGAGCTGGCATCCCCGCTGTACGCCTCCGATCTCGGCGGCCTGCCCCCGCTGCGCATCGAGGTAGGAGAATGCGAGGTGCTCATCGACGACGCAACCCGATTGGCCGAGCGATTGGAAGAAGCCGGAGCAAGCGTTTCTCTCGTCGTGTGGCCACAGCTGCTCCACGTATTCCAGGCCTTTCCCGGTTCGGTCATTCCCGAGTCCGACCAGAGCGTCTCCGGGATCGGGTCATTCCTCGCCGAACACCTGGATCTGGCCCGAACTACGGTCGATCGGCAACCACCCGAGCTGAAGACCCAACGGGCTCCGAGGAGAGGAACATCCCATGCAGGAGTTTCGGGAAAAGACAGCGGTGGTCACCGGTGCCGGCAGCGGGATCGGCCGGGCGCTCAGCCTGGGATTCGCTGCCGAAGGGATGCGGGTGGCCATGGCCGACATCGACGGTGAGGCACTTGCCGAATCTGCCGCCCTGGTCGGAGGGGTGGTCCCCGCGAACGATGTGATGAGCCAGACCTGCGACGTGGGCGATGGGCCAGCGGTCGATTCGTGGGCCGATGCGGTGTTCGACCGGTTCGGCCGGGTTGATGTGTTGTGCAACAACGCCGGGGTATTCGTCGGTGGCCTCATCTGGGACCGGCCCGCCGAGGACTTCGAGTTCGTGTTCGGCGCCAACCTTTGGGGGATCCTCAATGGGATCCGCGCCTTCGTACCCCGAATGATCGCGCAGGGTACCGAGGGCCATGTGGTCAACACCTCATCGGTGGCCGGTCTCTTCGGAGCGCCGTTCGAAGCGCCGTATGCGGTGTCCAAGTTCGCCGCCTTTGCCGCCACCGAGTCGCTGGCCAATGACCTCCGGGCAGTCGGTTCCCTCATCAGTGCTTCGGTGCTCTGCCCGGGAATGATCGACACCAACATCGTCGACTCAGACCGTCACCGGCCCGACCGACTTGTCACCGACATGACCGAGGACCAGAAGTTCGTGACCGACTATCTGGGTCAGGCCGTCGCCGGCGGGATGGATCCGGCCGAGGTGGCCCAGATGGTGATTGCGGCCATCCGCAACCAGGAGTTTCTGGTACTGACCCACGATGTGTATCCTCCGGCGTTGACCGCACGGATGGAAGCACTGGTTGCCCGGCGCCTCCCCGACGTACCCGAGTTCGCATGAGAGGGGAGAGCCGATGAAGGGTTATGTACTGACGGTGGAGCGGGTGATCCGAGCCACGCCCGAGGCGATCTTCGACATCCTGTCCGACGCCTCCAAGCACTCGCTCATCGACGGATCGGGCATGCTCCAGGGCTCGGTGGAGCAGACCCCGGAGCGGCTCATGCTGGGGTCGACCTTCGGGATGGGAATGAAGATGGTGATGTCGTACTCGACGTTCAACCGGGTGGTCGAGTTCGTCGACAATCGGAGTATCGCCTGGCAGACCGGCCCCGACGGGGGTTGGGGCCGGGTACTGGCGGGACGGATCTGGCGCTACGAGCTCGAACCCGTCGCCGACGGGACGCGGGTCCGCGAGAGCTGGGACATCACCACCGACCACCAGCGATTCCTCCTCAAGCTCGGGAACATCTACTGGAACAAGACCCGACGGGACATGGAGCGCACCCTGGGCAGGCTGGATGCGCTGGTGACCGCCCAGTCGACCTGATCGACCACTCGTACCGGCTGTGTTCCGGTCACGCCGTGGTGGCGATGCCTCCGTCGACCGGGATGATGGCACCGGTTATGTAGGCGGCGGCCCGCGAGGCGAGGAAGATGGCCACACCGGCCATGTCATCGGGCCGGCCGATGCGTTTGAGGGGCGCGCCGCTGGCGATTTGCTCGCCGAAGGCTTCGAGGGTGGCCGCCATCATTTTCGATTCGAACGGGCCCGGCGCAATGGCATTGACGGTGATGATCGGGGCCAGACGCTTGGCCAGATGACGGGTGAGCTGGTGCACCGCCGCTTTCGAGGCTGAGTACGAGTAGGACTCGAGCACCGGCACGTGGATTCCGTCGATCGAACCGATGTTGATCACCCGCGAGGGTTGATCGTTGGTTGCGTGGGCCGACAACTGGGGGAGTAGGAACTTGGTGGTGTGGAAGACACCCTGAACATTGAGGTTGAGGACCCGGTCCCACGAGGTCGTGTCGTGCTCGTCCAATGGCGCACCCCAGGTAGCACCGGCGTTGTTGACCAGCACGTCGATCGAGGGACGGGCCTCGGCAACCTCTTCTGCCAACCTGCCGCGCTCCGTCTTCGGTGGAGAGATCGGCGGCAAACCCGATGCAGGCCCCAACGCGGGACAGCTCGGCCACCGTCGCCTCGACGGCGTCCGCCTTGCGAGAAGCCACGATGACGTCGGCTCCGGCGGCCACGAAGCCCCTCGCAATCATGGCGCCGATGCCGCGGGTGCCACCGGTCACCACCACCGTCTTTCCGGATACCGAGAACAGCGTGTCCGCAGGTGCAGGTGCAGGAGCAGGAGCAGGCGCCGACGTCTGGCTCATGGTTCCATCTTCACGGTGTCGCCCATGGCTGTGACGGTAGTGCAACTCCGGTCGGGGCGAACGCCCTCCGACCGGTCGTTCCCTCCGAACGGTTGTTATCGTGCTCGTTCGAGGAGGGTGCGATGCATCTCGCGCTGACACCAGAACAAGAGGCGCTCAAAGTCGAGCTGCGGTCCTACTTGGTGGGGCTGGTCGCCGAGGTGCTCGGATCGGATTCAGCCGAGCCCAGCTACACCCGTTACATCCGTCGCATGGGCCAGGATGGATGGCTTGGGCTCGGTTGGCCCATCGAATACGGTGGGCAGGCCCGCGGCCCGATCGACCAGATGATCTTCGTGGAGGAGTCGCACTGGGCCGGCGTACCGCTCCCGCTGCTCACGCTCAACAGCGTGGGTCCGACGTTGATGACGCTGGGTACCGAGGAGCAGAAGCGGCGACTACTCCCCGGCATCCTTCGGGGTGAAGTTCACTTCTCCATCGGCTATACCGAGCCCAGCGCCGGCACCGACCTGGCGTCGCTCCAGACCCGGGCGGTGCGCGACGGCGACGAGTATGTGATCACAGGCGAGAAGCTCTACACCAGTGCCATCCAGTACGCCGACTTCGTGTGGTTGGCGGCGAGGACGGATCCGGACGTACCCAAGCACAAAGGTCTTTCCGTGTTCATCGTCCCCACCGACGCGCCCGGGTTTCACTGGACGCCGTTGTCGACGATGGCCGGTGAGTTCACCAGTGCCACCTTCTACGACGAGGTTCGGGTGCCGGCGGCCAACCTGGTGGGCGACGAGAACCAGGGGTGGAAGCTGATCACCAATCAGCTCAACCACGAGCGGGTGGCCATCTGCCCGGTGTCGGGGATCCTCCGCAGCATCAGTGACGTCCAGCGGTGGGCCCAGGTGACGGTGAGGGCTGACGGGCGTCGGGTCATCGATCAACAGTGGGTGCAGATCCAGCTGGCCCGGGTGCAGGCCAAAGCCGAATTCCTCAAGCTGCTCAACTGGAAGGTGGCGTGGGCCTCGGACAAGGGATTGAACCCGGCGGACGCGTCGGCCACCAAGGTGTTCGGCACCGAGTTCGCCCTCGAGGCCTATCGACTGCTCCTCGAGATCGTCGGCCAGGCCGGGTACCTCGCCGAGGACTCGCCCGGAGCGGTCCTCCGGGGCCGGCTCGAGCACAATTCTCGAAGCCAGACCATCTTCACCTTCGGTGGCGGGACCAACGAGATTCAGCGCGACATCATCGCCATGATCGGCCTGGGCCTGCCCCGGGCACCGCGTTGAGGGGCAGTCTCCGGGCCGTTCCACGGGGCGTCCACACCCATCGGGCTCGGCCGGACCGGCCCCTGGCTTGGCCGAATGGCTACCCACAGCGAACCGATCGCCATGTTGGGTGGAGATCGCAACGTTGCGTGGAGAGGCATTGCCATTACCATTGTGCCCAAGGCCTGATCGCACAGCGACGACCACAGCGAAGAGGAGCGGTACCGTGGATGATGCCGAGCTGATCACCCAGATCGGCCGTCTGGCCGACGAAGAGAAGCGTCTCGAGGAAACCCACGTCGGTACGGGCCTCTCCCCGGGCGAAGAAGAGCGGTTGCGTTCACTCGAGGTGACCCTCGATCAGATGTGGGATCTGCTCCGCCAGCGGCGTGCGCTGCGGGCCGCGGGTCGCAGCCCCGACGACGCGGCCATTCGCCCGGAGGGCACGGTCGAGGGATATCGCCAGTAGGGCAACCCGCCGGAGCGCGGTTGGAGCGGGCGACGGGAATCGAACCCGCGTTCCGAGCTTGGGAAGCTCGTGTTCTGCCTCTGAACTACGCCCGCGTGGGCTGCCATGGTATCCGAATGCCGTCCAAGCACGCAGGTGCATCCGAGACCAGGATGGTCAGCAGAGGATGAACGCGATCCCTACCCGATCACCTGAGTTGTTCGACGTGCGGGATCCGGCCTTCGTCTCTGGAGAAGAGCACATCGTTGTAGCCCTGGCCGGGACCGACCATCTCGAAGGTCAGTGGAGGGACGAATGTCAGGTAGAGCGCCCTCCGTCCCGCGCCACTGGACTTGGTGGGCGGGGGTGCGGCGTGAAGCGTGTGCCCGAAATGGACCGTCACGTCGCCGGGCTCAGTCGACAGCGCGGTGACCGGCAACCGCTCGGCCTCCTTCGGATGGGGTAGCCGTGAGGTTCCTCGATGGGAGCCGGGGATCATCAGCAGCTGGCCGGATTCAGCCGAGGCGGGATCGAGCTGGATGCCCACATTGAGCAGGGGACACTTGACCGGATGTCCACCCATGCCGCAGTCGCGGTGCCAGGGGAGGTCGGCCAGACCTTCGCCGGCGCCGGGGACCTTGATGACCACGCTGTTTCCGTCCAAGCGGTCACGGGCATCACGCAGCTCGGGGCCACCGAGCGCGGCGATCCTCGAGAATCGCTGGTCGGAGCCGAGCCCGGCGATTCGCTCCGACTGATCGTTGAGGTAGTTGACCCGGTTGCACACCTCTCGGTCGCCGACGGTGGTCCACCACGACCGCCGATCGTCAGGTCTGGCGGTGGCCACCGCAGCGGCGACGTCGGCTCGTAGCGACTCGAGCTCCTCGGCGCCGATGACTCCTCGGAGGTGGACGTATCCGGCGCTGTGGAGGAATTCAGCGATCTCCTCCTCCGGATCGTCCAAGGTGAACGCCCGATCCAGATCGAGCGCTCGTCCGCGACGGTCCTCCACCGGAGGAGGATCGTCGATGTCGTACAGCACCTGACCGTCGATTGCGACCCGGAGCGGCGGCTCCCACCGCACAAGTTGCCCGAAGCTGCCCCGAGCGATGGCAATGTCCTGGGCATAGAGCAGGGAGAAGGACGTCCGCAGCTCCCACACGAACGCGCACCAGGCCTCGTAGGAGAGCACCACCACCGTGGCGGCCGATCGCTTCCCTCCTCGATGGAGAACGAGCGTGTCCGTCGGTACATAGGTGTAGGACCTGCCGTCATGGAGCTCGAAGGCGATCGGTTTGACCGCGCCTGCGTCGGCGCTGGAGAAGACCGGACCCCGAGCGTCGAGGAGCGCCGGTAGTTGGTGACGATGAAATCGATCGAAGTCGACCGGGCTGAAAGGATCGCCGTCCACGCTTTCAACGTAGTCGGTTCCGTCGGTGACAGCGATGCCGGCTGGGCAGGCACCGACCTCTGAGCTGCGGCTCAACGGCTCAGGCGATGGCAGGTACCGACCGAGTCGATGACCGGCACGTCATGACAGCCCGACCACCTCCCCGTTCTCGTCGATGTCGATGCGTTCGGCCGCCGGGTGCGAGCTCAATCCGGGCATCGTACGCATGTCGCCGCAAAGGGCGTAGACGAAACCAGCCCCTGCCGACACCCGAACCTCCCGGACCGGAAGGCGCCACCCGGTCGGTGCCCCTTTGAGGCTCGGGTCCGAGGAGATCGACAGGTGAGTCTTTGCGATGCAGACGGGCAGAGTCCCCGAACCCATTCGACTCCAGCAGATCCAGACCGGCCGACGCTGCGGGCAGGAGGTCGACCCCGGCAGCTCCATAGATGGTGCCGGCGATGGTCTCGATCTTTTGGAGGAGGGGTGCGTCGGTCGGATACAGGAAGTGGAAGTCGCTCGGTTCCTCGGCTGCGGCCACCACCGCCTCGGCCAGTTCGGCAGCTCCGATCCCGCCGTCGCGGAAATGGGTGCTGATCGCCGAGCGGACGCCCATGGAGTCGGCAATGGCACCTACGGCTGCATACTCGGAGTCGAAGTCACCGGGGAAGGCATTGATGGCCACCACTGGTGTCACGCCGTGGACGAGCACGTTCTCGATCTGCTTACGCAGGTTGGATCCGCCGGCGATCACCTGGTCGGGATTTTCTTGCAGAAGTGCCGGCGGCAATGGCCTGCCGGCGACGATCCGGTGGATTCCCGAGTGCGCTTTCAGGGCGCGGACGGTGGTGACGATCACGGCAGCGTCGGGTACCAGGCCCGACACCCGGCACTTGATGTTGAAGAACCGCTCAGCACCCATGTCGGCACCGAAGCCCGCCTCGGTGATCAGGTAGTCACCGGAACGGATCCCGATGTGGTCGGCGACAATCGATGAGTTGCCGTGAGCGATGTTCCCGAAGGGTCCGGCGTGGACGAGCACGGGCGTGTTCTCGATCGTCTGGAGGAGATTGGGCTTGATCGCGTCGCGCATGATGACGGTCATCGCCCCGGCCGCTCGCAGTTGCTCGGCGGTCACTGCTTCCTTGCCGGGGGTGAAGCCGACCAGGATCCGACCGAGCCGTTGGCGCATGTCGTGGAGTGAGGTGGACAGGGCGAGGACCGCCATCACCTCCGAGGCGGCAGTGATATCGAATCCCGTCTGCCGAGGCATGCCGTCGTCCTTCGAGCCGAGGCCGGCGACGATGTTCCGCAATGCCCTGTCGTTGACGTCGAGGGCCCGACGCCAGGTGACGTGGTGTGGGTCGATGCCCAGGGCATTGCCCTGGTAGATGTGATTGTCGATCATGGCGGCGAGCGTGTTGTGGGCGGCGGTGACTGCATGCATGTCACCGGTGAGGTGCAGGTTGAGGGCCTCGAAGGGCGCAGCCTGGCTGTACCCTCCACCGGCGGCGCCACCCTTGATACCGAACGTGGGACCCATCGAGGCCTGGCGGATGGCAGCGGTGGCACGTTTGCCGATGTGTCGCATCCCTTGGGAGAGACCGATGGCGGTCGTGGTCTTTCCTTCTCCGAGCGGTGTGGGGGTCACCGCGGTCACCACCACGTAGCGGGCCCTCGGACGGTGGGCGATGGCACCGATGGCGTCCAGTTTGATCTTGGCCACGTACTCGCCGTAGGTCTCGAGCAGATCGGCGGAGAGGCCGATGTCCTCGGCAATCGCGGTCACCGGCTTCAGGAAGGCCTTGCGGGCAATGTCGAGCGACGTGAGCTGCTCGTCGTCCTGTACCGTCACTGGAGTCGGCCTCCCGGGGAGGAGCGGTGATTCCCTCTCTGATGTCTACGGCTCGCCCCGATGGGACAGGTTCGATCTTGAGCGTGGTGATCTCGAAGGGCGAGATCTCCAGGGTGACCGAGGAGCCGTCAGTCGCAGCTTCCGCCGTCTCACGTTCGAGCAGGTCGCAGACGACGGCGCGGTGGATGTCCCAAGGGATCTGCAGGGTGACCGGGCCGCGCCTCCCCCAGGCTTCGTACATCCGGACCACCAACGCGCCGGAGCCGTCGTCGGACCTCTTGACTGTCTCTACCACCACATGTGGGGCATCGACCGAGATCAGTGAGGCCGTTGGCGCTGCGCGGAACCCGGATGGGGGAGGGTGGGCACTGCCCTGATCGGTACGTTGAGGTCGTACCCTGCGTCCACCACGCCGGCATCCCGCAGATCGCCGCGGTGGGGGAGCAGCCGGTAGGTGAAGCGGTGGTGCCCGCGATCGGCCACCGGGTCGGGCCAGGTGGTTGCTCTGAGGAGCGACAGACGGATCACGTTGCCCGAAATGTCGTACCCGTACTTGGAGTCGTTGAGCAGGGCAACGCCGTATCCCGGCTCGGACAGGTCCGCCCACCGGTGTGCGCAGACCTCGAAACGGGCGACGTCCCAGCTGGTGTTGGCGTGGGTGGGTCGTTCCACGTGGCCGAATTGGATCTCGTAGGTGGCGCGGAGACTTCGCACGGCGACGGGAAAGGCCACCTTGAGCAGCCGATTGGTCTCGTGCCATTCGACTTCGGTGTCGAATTGGATCCAACGTGATCCCGAGTCGAGGCGGATGACCTGGGTCAGGAACGAGTCACCGAATCGGCGATTCACCCGGATACCGGCCCGCAACGGGCCCTGCTCCATCGAGGTCGATCGACTCGACCTGGTCGAGGTCGACAACCTGGTCGAAAGCGAACCGGTCGATGTCCCAGGCGTCGTAGAAATTGGGATAGTCGGGGTGGAGCTGGAAGCGGTTGCCCCGGGCTCCGGGGCGAGGACCTGTCGGCCCTCGGACTTGTCGACGATCGAGGAGAGAAGGCCCTGATCGTCGAGCTCGACCCGCAGGTAGTCGTTCTCCAGGTGTCGCGGACCGGCGGTGACGCCGCCGGTGGCGGGGAATTCCCGGAGATCAGGTCGTACACCCGGTATCCGCAGGCGGGAACGGAGACCTCGAACACGGCTCGGCCCTCCGCGTCACGTTGTATGGGACCGGACGTTCCGGAATCGCCGACGGCCGACGGTGAGGTCCTCCGACGCTTCGATGGTGATCAACTCGGTGCGGGCGTGAGAGAGTGAATTGAAGACCACTACCGGGTGCTCGGTGCCCGTGGTGTCGATGGTCATCGGTGAGGCGGGCGAGCGCATCGTCGGCCAGTTCGCCCGCCTCATCCAGAATGTGGGCGTGATCACGGCTTGCATCGTCGTAGACCCAGTGGATCCCCGATCCTGGGATGATGTCGTGGAACTGGTGGAGCAGCAGCAACTTCCAGAGCCCTTCGAGCTGGTCGCCCGGATAGGGGGAATCGGGTACCAACGAGGACCAGAGCTCTGCTTCCCGCAGGGCGAATTCGGCCCGACGGTTTGCGAGCTTGGTACGGGCCTGGGTGGTGTAGGTGCCCCGGTGCAGCTCCAGATAGAGCTCGCCCGCCCAGACGGCCGGGTCGCGGATCTCCGTCTCCGCGTCGGTGAAGAACGCACGTGGCCCCTCCATGGTCAGGCGCGGGAGTCCATCGATGTCGGCAAGTCGCCGAGCCGATTCGAGCATCTCACTGGTCGGTCCACCTCCGCCGTCGCCCCAACCGAACAGGTAGAGCGAGCGAGTGGCACGTTCGTGGTCCTTGAAGTTGTCGACTGCGAACCGGAGCTCGCGGACGCTGACGTTGCCGTTGTAGGTGTCAGCAGGTGGGAAGTGGGTGAAGACTCGGGAGCCGTCGATACCCTCCCAGAGGAAACTGTGGTGGGGAAGGACGTTGTACTGGTTCCACGAGAGCTTCTGGGTGAGGAACCACCGGATACCGCTTCGGCGCATGATCTGGGGTAGCGCAGCCGAGTAGCCGAACACGTCGGGCAGCCACACGTCGTTGGTCTCGATTCCCAGCTCACTGAGGTAGAACTGCTTTCCGTAGACGATCTGACGGACCAGCGATTCGCCTGACGGAATGTTGCAGTCGGCCTCGACCCACATGCTTCCGGTCGGCTCGAGTCCGCCCTTCGGCGATCCGGGTTTTCATCCTTTCCCAAAGATCGGGATAGTGGTCGCGCATCCAAGCGAGGTGTTGGGCCTGGGATACCGCGAACCGATACTCGGGATACCGATCCATGAGCTCGAGCACCGTGCTGAATGTGCGAGCACACTTGCGAACTGTCTCGCGCAGAGGCCAGAGCCACGCGGTGTCCAGATGTGCGTGACCGATGATGCTGACCGAATGAGCATTCGGAGCCGGTCGCTCCGACAGCAGTTCCTCGAGGATCGGCTGAGCCAACTGCCAACTGTTGGAGATGTCCGGCAGTTGGAGGCTGTTGCAGGCTCGCTCGAGCCCGGCACAGAGGCGGGCGAAATGGGGCTCGTCGTCGGGAAGCTCCGAGAGCATGCTCGACGAGCACCCGAAAGTTGTGCCAGAAGGCTTCGAACGCCGGATCTCGGACGTGGAGGTCAGCTTGTCGAAGGGTGAACAGGGGACTGCCGTGAGGTTCGGGAGCCAGCATCGGCCATGGATTGGCGCCGAACGGGGAGGGAGGATTGGCTGCCGCCTCGACGTAGAGGTCGACCGTCTTCGCCGCCGATGGCGTCGGGGGTGATCAGGTACTCACGGTGATTGGGCGAGAGTCCTTGCACCGGCCGGCCATCCCGCCACACCAGGGACTCGGCGCCGAATCCGGTGGAACCGGCATTTCCGATGCTGAATCCCAATGCCACCTGAAGCCCCGTCCAATCGGTCGGGACGGTGCCGAGGATATGGAACCAGGTGGTGTCCCAGGCAGGCCCCCACGAGCTGCCGATGGGGAACGGCTGGTATTCGGCCTTGAAGTGCCTCTTCGGCGTGGATCGGTTCGCCGTGGACGTGGAAGGCCGAGACGTCTACCGGAAACGTCGGCCCGCGACGGCCGGGGCGCACGTAATTCGTTGAGCACCCGCACTATCCGGCCGACGCGGATCGAGTCCTCCGGGCGCACGCCGACTGAGTATAACGAGCACTGGTCGGCACGCCCGGAGGTGCGAACCCGCAGGGACCCTAGGCCAGAATTCTCGTCCAGCCTTTGGCGACGGACGACATGAACAGGGTGGTGAGCTTCATCGACTGCTGGAGCCAGGCGTCGTCGGTCCGGATATAGGTGTCGTCCTCGTATCCGCACATCCAGTAGGACGAACCGTCAGCAAGGCGGCATGGACAAAGCAGATCCCATCGCGCCGTGGCCCGGTCCCCGTTGACCTGTATCTGTGGTTTGACGAACAGGTGGCGCGCAAAGGTGAGCGTGGGGGTGCGGAGCCGAGAAGCGATGGCTGGCGGCCGGTCGCCACTCCGAGCTGAGGACCTCCGTCCCAGATCGCGTCGACGGTGAACAGGTGCGGCGACCTGATCGGCGATATCTGCCAATGTGGCTTGGTCGACGAGGCTGCCGCCCGAGTACCTCCCGTCCAGCAACTCGCCGTAACGGGCCTTGAGCGCCTGTAGCTGAAGGATGTCCTCGCTGGCGTCGACACGTCGTCGCAGGGCGGCGACCTCGGCTGTCAGTTCCTCGATAGTGGGCATCATTCCTCCTGGTACCGGCAGCATGGTGATCGACGAAGGGTGGGCAACCGATGACAGAAGGTGTGCCGAGGGTGCTCAGTCGACAAGGGCATCGGTGAGCGGGCCTATCCCCTCGAGACCGGCTGCCAATTCGTCGGTGAGGTGATGGCGGGTCGCCAGTGTCGTCGGGGTCGGTGTAGCTGATCTTGGTCTGACCCCCGTCGTCCCATATGAGCACCTTGAGAGGCAGATCGAGTGCGCTGAGGGGCGATGCTTGCATGACCGGAGTTCCGGCCCGTGGGCTGCCGAAGATGACCACCTTGGTATCGCGTAGTTCGAGTCCGCAACGCTTTGCTTCACCGCTGTGATCGACGACTGCAAACAACATCAGGTCCCGATTCCGGATCATGTCGGTGAGTCTGGCGACCAGCTGCGTCGACACTTCCCGATCCGGACTTGGTGATGATTCCGCCTTCATCGGCGGCGTTGGTTGCTTTGGCCATGAAGGAACTCTCCTACGAGCCCGCCAGCCATCGATCGACTCTCCACGTCGGACCGATGCCACAGCGACGGGATTGCGGTCGGGTCCCAGCCTACATTTGGGAGTTGGGGGACTTCGGTGGAATCCTCAGATCGGAATCGGACGGCGAACCGGCGGCCTCCCCAGGCACCCGTCGGACTAGTGTCGAAAGGATTCGGTCCCTCCACCGCATCCTGCTCCTGGCCAGGGTCTTCGTGCACCGTTCGAGGTTGCATGCACTGCTGCCGGTTCATGCAGACGATCCTCGGACCCTGTGAGGTCCTGTGAGCCCGACGGGGACCAAGGCACTGCATCGAATGGCTCCGTCTCGTCCCATGGGGTCTCGGTTCGACCGACCGCAACTCGGCGGCGCCAAGGCGTGCTCTTCGGTGTGGCGCTGCTTATGCGTTTCGCTGATCGCAGCACTGATCCGACTGTGGATACTGGGTCATACGCCGGTCAATGCCGACGAGGCAATCGTCGGTTTGATGGCTCAGCAGATCCTTCACGGCCATTTCTCGGCGTTCTATTGGGGACAGGACTACGGGGGGGTCGAACCGTACTTTGTCGCGGCGCTCTTCGCGATCTTCGGACAATCGGCGTTCGCACTGACCCTGTCGGCCGGCCTCCTGTCAGGAGTGGCAGCCATTCTGGTGTGGCGGATCGGAATTCGGATCGTCCCGCCGAGCGCTGCCGTCCGTGCTGCCGTGCTCTCGTGGATCTGGCCCGAATGCACCGTGTGGAATTCGACCCGGGAGTTCGGGTTCAGGCAGGCCACGTTGGTTCTGGGGCTGTGCGTCCTGCTCCAATGCCTTCGAATAGCACAGCGCCCGCGGCACGAGATGGACAATCGATATCGGCGATTGGGTCCTTCTCGGACTTGCCGTCGGCGTCGGATGGTGGTCGTCGCCCGAAATCGTGTACTTCTTGCTGCCAGGTGCCGTCGTCATCTTCGGTCGGGAGGGGAACCGAGCGAGTGGCCCGGCCTGGCCAAAAAGCTGGCAGCGGCCGCATGTGGCGCGGCCATCGGAGCCATTCCGTGGTTTGTGGCAAGTCTCGATGACCATTGGGGCACCCTTCAACGACCCATCGGGTCCTCGATCCCCGGCAACACCTATGGATACCGGCTGGGTGTCTTCTTCAGCCACGTCCTTCCGATGATCCTGGGATTGAGGGTCGAGGGGAATGGCGCGTGGCTTGGATCGCCGCTATTGGGAAAGACGCTCTACGCCGCTGCACTCGTCGGGATTGTGTTTGCACTCGCCGTCCTGGCGGTGAATCGCAGGCAGAGCTCGGTTCGTGGTCGTGTTTTGCGCGACGTTTCCGTTTCTCTACGCGGTGTTTCCTTCGGCGTGGTTCTGGAATGACGGGCGTTATGCGATCTATCTACCGCCGATCCTTGCGCTGGCCGTTGTGGGCGCAATTTGGGACTTGACCTCGGCGAGGACGGCCAGAGTGATCGTCGTCGGAATTCTGGCCTTGACCGTGGTGAGTACGGTCGTTTCGTTCAACGATGGGTTCGGCGCGTTGTCGTCGCAGAAACTACTCACGGGGTGGCATTCGAATCCGAACCCGTCGGTTACCGCTCTGGCTGCGACCCTCGTGCACGACGACGTTCACTCCGTCTATGGGTCGTACTGGGTGGCCTATGACCTGCAGTACCTATCGGGTGACCAGGTGACCGGATTCGCATTGGACAACGTCCGGATTCCGGCCAATGCGAGGAACGTCGAGAGTGAATCGCCGTGCCGCATGGGTATTCGTGCCGTCTTCGCAAGAGGGGCTGGCCGCAGACCAATTGGGCATCGCGACCGATATGAATCCGGGAATGTGGACGCAACAGTCATTCGAGGCATGGCTCCACGCACGAGGGCGTCCCTTTTACGACGACGTCGGTCGATCCGTTCGTGGTGGTGAGGCCGGAGCGAAATGTGCATCCTCCGGGGCTTTGACCGGCCGCAGGGCACCCGCCCGGTGCGGTGCGGTCCAGTGCGGTGTAGGACGATCTGGAGCCCGGTCCACTAGTCTGAGACCCCATGGCACGAAGAAGCTCGCTCCGCAGCCAGCTCTATCGAGCCGCCAGGGATATGGGCAACGTCCAGGCCGCAGCCAAAGGCCCAAGTTCGTATGCCAAGCGTGTTGCTCGACGCAAGGTCTACCGGACGACCAATGGGCTGACTCAGAAGCTGCTGCGGGAATTCGGCTTGTAGGACTCGCTGCCGTACCGTGATCCCGTGGCCCACTATGCGGAGGCGTTTTCGGTGCAGCCCGGCCGGTGCTTCAGGTTCGTGCATGCCGGCACGGGCCACGCCCAGCACTGCCCGGAGCCGGTCGTCCTCCACGGACAGTTCGTCGACGGTACGGGCAAGCAGTGGCAGGTGGATGCCTGCACCGGGCACGCCAAAGACCTGACCGCCGGTGGCACCGGGCAGGAGCGCACGCCGGGGCGCTAGGGGACGTCTCGAGAACAAGACGCCCTGACTAGCCGGATGGGGTCGGGGCACGATGCGGTCTCCTGGGCCCAAAGAAAAGCCGGGCCCGGAGCTCTTTGGCGGAAGACTCGACGGGCCCGACTTCTACTGATGAACAACGCATTGACCGCGGATGCCGTTGCAGCCAACCGCTGTCAGGGTACAGGCAGGACGCTAGGTGGAGCAGGCCACCGCCCGCCGGCATCCGAGTGAGCGATGGCCATCGAGTGGGCCCGCGCCATCTATGACCTCTATGTGGGGGCCTAGCACACCTCCAACGATGCTCACGGTCTCCCCTGAGCATCCTTGGAGGTGGCGGGAATCGAACCCGCGTCCTCCGGCTTCTCAATAGGCCTTCTCCGAGCGCAGCCGGTGTTGGGTTGTCGGGACCGATGCCGCTACCGGCGGCTGCATTGTTCCGTATCCGACTGAAGTGTCCCTAGCGGCTCGTCGGCGTTGCCAGCAGGGTAAGTCCCACTTGATGGCGCCCGGTTCCGGCCCGTGAGACTGAGACCGGTCGGACGTCGCAGTTTCTAGGCTGCGAGCGCGAGCTGAGGCTCGGCGTTTATTTTTTGTTCCGGCTCTTTAACGTGGCTCCGGAGACCACGGCTCGCTTCTCCTATATCGACGACCAGAGTCGAAGCCTGTCACCCCCTGGGGTATCTCCAACGGCCGAACGCTCTGTTCAACGCCGCATGGCCATTGTACCGCCTGCCAATCGGGGAGATCCCGGTTACCGGCTCGATCCGCCCTTCGAGGCGGCGCGGGCCTCCCGGGCCGCCTCCCTGCTGGCGTCCCTGGTGGCAATGGCCTGGCGCTTGTCGTACTGCCGACGACCGCGGGCCAGGGCCAGGTCGACCTTCGCCCGTCCATCCTTGAAGTAGATCGACAACGGCACCATGGTCAGAGACTGCTGTTGTGACCGGCCCATCCACTCGTCGATCTGGCGCCGATGCATGAGCAGCTTCCGGCGCCGATCTGGATCGTGAGCACCGAATCCGTTGGCCTGGGCGTAGGGGGGCACATGGACGCCGAACAGCCACATCTCACCGTCGATGATCCGGGCGTAGGCATCCTGAAGGGCGATTCGACCGGCTCGCAGCGACTTCACCTCGGAACCCTGCAGGACGATGCCGCACTCGGTGGTTTCGATGACCTCGTAGTCGTGACGGGCGCGACGGTTCGAGGCGACCACCCGGTTGGCGTCCCTCGGCGCTTGGGCGCCTGGGCGCTTGGCCGACTTGGGATGACCTCCACTGGCACCGGTCTTCTTCCGTGCTGCGGTCATGCCTATCGGACGGTAGTCGCCCGACGCGGGCTCAGGTTCATCTAGCGTCAACCACCATGCTGATCCTTCCCAAGTTGGTGCACGATCAGATGGTGGCCCATTGCCTGACCGGATTGCCCGAAGAAGCCTGTGGACTGTTGGGTGGCGATCTCGAAACCGGAGAGGCGGTCACCTGCTATCCGACCCGCAACCTGGCGGCGTCGGCAAAGTTGTACACGGTCGACCCGAAGGACCATCTCCGGGCAGATCGCGACGCGGA
Source organism: uncultured Acidimicrobiaceae bacterium (assembly GCA_963734395.1). GTDB lineage: Bacteria > Actinomycetota > Acidimicrobiia > Acidimicrobiales > RAAP-2 > Bog-756. The sequence continues at coordinate 1,056,418 of CAVTGY010000002.1, forward strand.
GGCCGCCGGCAATTCGATCATCGGGGTTTTCCACTCCCACACCCACACCGAGGCCTATCCCTCGCCTACCGATGTGGCGCAGGCCCCTGATCCCGGACTGGCACTATGTGCTGGTTTCCCTGACGGGACATCCAACCGGTGGTTCGGAGCTATCGCATCGTCGATGCGGTGATCACCGAGGAACCAGTCAGGCTGTGGCCCGGATAGAATCCCAACCGCAGAAGTCAACATTTGCCGGTTCCGTGCCCACCCGGAGTCCGAGGAGAACCTGTGCCCGTCCAAGTCAATCTGCCGACCGTGCTGCGGTCACATGCCGGAGGAGCCCAAATCGGTATCGGCCAACGGGTCGACCGTAGGTCAGGTTCTCGAGTCCCTGGTCGGGCGAGTATCCCGGGTTGTCGGGACAGGTCATCGACGATGACGGTGCACTGCACAAATTCGTGAACGTGTACCTCAACGACGACGATGTCCGATACCTTTCGGCCCTCGAGACCCCGGTCGGGGACTCCGATGAGATCTCGATTCTCCCCGCGGTGGCCGGTGGAGCGGTCTCGTTGCGGACGTCCCGTTCTCGATGACTCTCTTCGGCTCCGTTCTGGAGCTGATCGGCAACACGCCGATGGTGGACATCACCGGGTTGAGCCCCAATCCAGGGGTGCGGATGCTGATAAAACTCGAAGGGCAGAACCCTGGCGGTTCGGTGAAGGATCGGATCGCGCTCTCGATGATCGAAGAGGCGGAGAAGGACGGCACGCTGAAGCCGGGGCAGACCCTCATCGAGCCCTCGTCGGGCAATACCGGCATCGGCATGGCCATGGTCTGCAAGCTCAAGGGATACCACCTCAAGGTGGTACTGGCCACCAATGTGTCGGTCGAGCGTCGTCAGCTCCTCGAGGTGTGGGGCGCAGAAATCATCGAGTCGCCGGGATCCGAGGGCTCCAACGGCGCGGTACGACGGGCTCAGGCACTGGCCGAGGAGCACCCCGAATGGGCGTTCCTGTACCAGTACGGCAATCCGGCAAACCCCAAGGCCCACTACGAGGGAACCGGCCCTGAGATCTGGCGGGACTGCCCCGAGAGTCACCCACTTCGTGGCCGGGCTGGGTACATCGGGGACCCTGCTCGGAGTTGGTCGCTATCTGAAGGACCAGAACCCTGCCATCCATGTCATGGCGGTCGAGCCGCCCGCCGGAGAGACCGTCGATGGTCTGCGCAACCTCGATGACGGCTACATCCCTCCCATATTCATCGACGGACGGGGAAGGGAACTTCTCGACGGAAAGCGGATCGTACGGCCGCGCGAGTCGATCGAGTGGACGCGTCGCCTGAGCGACGTGGGGATCTTTGCCGGTCTCTCGTCGGGAGCGGCGTTGGCCGGCGCGGCAAAACTGGCCACGACCGTCGAATCGGGGACCATCGTGGTGGTCGCGGCCGACGGGGGGTGGAAGTATCTCTCCACCGGGGCGTGGACCGACGATCTCGACCTGGTCGAGGAGCGGGCCAAGTCGATCACCTACTTCTGAGCGACGCTGTGGGTGTCCCGGCACCGGTGAGCCCGACGGTTCACCCCCACCAGCAGCCAGGGCGGGACGATACCGGATCCCACCTGTCGATCAGAGTGGCCGGTTGCGACGGCAGTTGGACCGGCCCGGGAGGTGCGGGGAGCGGGTACGTGGTGGCATCGGGGGGGACCCGCCTGCTGTTGGATGCGGGCCCGGGCACGTTTGCCAACCTGCAGCGCTGGGTCGATCCGGCAGACCATCGACGCGGTGGTCATCTCTCACCACCATCCTGATCATTGGACCGACCTGTACGCACTGGCCACCCATGCACGATTTGTCCTGGACCGCCGGGGGACACCGGTCTACGCGCCGGCCAAGGTGGCCCAACGTGCGCACCTGGCCGACTCACCGGCGTTCGACTGGCGTGTGGTGACCGGAGGTGACCGCGTGCGGATCGGGGAGCTGGATTGCTCATTTCGTCGCACCGATCACAGTTTCGAGACATTGGCCGTACGCATCGACGGTGGGGATCGTTCCTTCGGATACTCTGCCGACACAGGTCCCGGATGGCCCCTGTCCGAGCTTGGGATCGGTCTCGACTTGGTGTTGGCCGAGGCCACCTATACAGTCGACCTCGAAGGGACCGCCGGACACATGAGCGGACGACAGGCGGGCGAGCAGGCCAGGAGGGCTGGCGCGCAGCGTCTGGTCATCACCCACCGGTGGCCGATGATCGACTCGGCGACGCTCCTTGCCGAAGCGGAGACCACCTTTGGGAAACAGGTGGAGCAAGCAGCCATTGGAAAGGAATTCTCACTGTGAACCAAGGTACGACGGTAGGCGTCCCGACGGGACGATCGGACGGCCGGGACATCGATCAACTGCGCCCCGCCACGTTCGAACGGGATTTCACGGTTTTCGCCCCGGGCTCGGTGTTGGTGTCGATGGGACGGACCCGGGTTCTGTGCACGGCCTCGGTGGAGGATCGGGTCCCGCCGTGGATGCGGGGGAGCGGCAAGGGGTGGGTCACCGCCGAGTACTCCCTGCTTCCCGGCTCGACCGGCGAACGGGTCTCTCGTGAGGCGGCCAAGGGCAAGCAGTCCGGACGGACCCAGGAGATCCAGCGGCTGATCGGCCGATCGCTGCGCTCGGTCTGCGACATGGTGGCGCTGGGCGAACTGCAGGTGACCGTGGACTGCGACGTCCTGCAGGCCGACGGGGGGACCAGGACCGCTTCGATCTGTGGGGCGTATGTCGCCCTCCACGACGCATTCTCCCGGCTCGTCCAGAAGGGAACGCTGCGAACCAACCCTCTGACAGAGGCGGTCGCCGCGGTGTCGGTCGGCGTGGTCGACGGGGTGTGCGTGCTCGATCTGCCCTACGAAGAGGACAGTCGGGCCGAGGTGGACATGAACGTGGTGATGACCTCGTCCGGGCGCTTCATCGAGGTGCAGGGCACTGCCGAGGGCATGCCTTTCACCAAGGGGGAGCTCGACGAGATGCTCAGCCTGGCTGAGCACGGCATCGCCCAGCTCCTCGAAGCGCAGACCGAGACACTGGCCGAACCACCGACTCCCCGGTGACCGGGCGGCGATGAGCGACCTCCGTTTGATTCTGGCCACCGCCAATCCGGACAAGGCGGCCGAGATCACCGCGATACTTGGGACCGTACCCGGCTTGGAGGTTGTGCCGCGACCGGCATGGGTGCCCGAAGTCGACGAGACCGGTGACACGTTGGAGGACAACGCGCGTCTGAAGGCACGGGCACTGGTGAAGGCCACCGGGGTGCCGGCAGTGGCGGACGACACCGGACTCGAGGTCGAGGCCCTCGGGGGCGCCCCCGGCGTCTATTCATCGCGGTTCGCCGGCGATCACGCGACCTATGCGGAGAACGTGGCCAAACTGCTCGCCGAGCTGGCCCGGGTGGGCGCCAATGCTCCAGAAGAGAGGATCGCCAGGTTCCGATCCGTGGCCATGGTGGCCTATCCCGACGGCACCGATGTGTGGGCCGCCGGCGAGGTCACCGGGGTGATCACCCCGGAGGCGATCGGCCATTCGGGATTCGGCTACGACCCTGTCTTCGCACCCGAGGGATTTGAGGGGCGTACCTTTGCCCAGGTCGGCGCCGAGGAGAAGCACAGCATCTCCCATCGCGGCCGTGCCTTCCGTGCGCTCGCCGATCTGCTTGGTTCGCCACTCCGATCCCCGTGAGCCCCGATACCACCGACTAGCGTCGAGGTCTTGCGCACGACGGAGCGATTCGGGTGAGCGACGTTTCGCAGGGACCCGGCTGGTGGCTGGCCTCGGACGGCAAGTGGTACCCACCGGAGCAGTCAGCGGGTCCCGCACCCCAGAACCCGGCTCCGCAATCCTCACCGGTCTCCGGCACCACCGGGCCAACGGCCATACCGTCGATCGACCCGAGTGAACCCCCTGCAGCTCCGGGCCAGGGCCTGCCACCGACCATGCCCGGCTATGGACCCCCGAACGGTGCTCCCGGCTACGGCCCGCCACCTGCTGTCCCCGGGTACGGGCCTCCGCCTGCTCCTCCCGGGTATGGCCCGCCACCTGCTTCTCCTGGGTTCGGCTACGGGTACGGGTACCCGTCGGGGTACCCGCCCTATTCCTATTCCTACGCCGAGATCCCGAAGACCAACGGTCTTGCCGTGGCGTCACTGGTCTGTTCGTTCTTCTTCTGGATCTATGGGATCGGCGCGCTGCTGGCCATCGTGTTCGGATTCATCGCCCGATCCCAGATCAAGCACTCCGGCGGAATGCAGCGAGGCAGGGGGATGGCGCTGGCCGGCATCATCATCGGCTTTGCCGGCCTGGTGATCACCGCGGTGGTCATCACCATCGTCGTCGTGGCAGTCCACAGGCACTGCCACGACACCGGTAACTGCACGTTCAACACCAGGTAACACCGGTGACTGATGGCGCCTACCGGGGGAAGCCCAGTCGAAGAAGAGGGGGCATCAGACCGGTCCTTGCGGACCGGTGTGATACCCCTCTGTTGGGAGGCTAGGAGCCGGCTTCCGGCGCTTCGGGGGGACTCGGCGCCGTCACCTCAACTCCTGCCTCGTCTCAGGCCACCCCGTCGTCGTCCGTTCCGTCGGACTCGGAGATGGGTGCCCAGGGATCCCCGGCGATGGGCGGCGGCATCATCGCCACATCGGCCAGGTTTTCGAGTCGATCACTACCGATATTGACTGTCGAGTCCCACTCGCTCGGGGGCGGGACTGGCGGCAAGGTCATCGGAGACCGATTCGTCGGACTCGATCATCGACGGCGAGATGGGGAGCGGGCTGGCCGACGGCTCGTGGCGGCAGGAACCGCGAACGTGGCGGCTTCTTCGACCCCGATCGGGTCGACCGAGGCCGGAGCCAGCTCGATCAGTCCGGCCGCATGGAGGTCGCGGAGGGTCCGGAGGCCGACGATCTGTTCGTCGCCGATCATCTCGAGAACCGACTTCACCGAGTGTCCACTGGTCCCGACCGTGGTGAGAACCCGCCACTGGTCGTTGCGAATCTGGATGTCCTGCCCCGGCGGCTCGGGAGACAGTGTTACCAGGGCCTCGAGTGGAACCACCTCGCTGAGCTGCCTCCACTCGTCGACCTGAGGGCCGAGCTCGGTGAGGACCGACATCACCGGCACCGGACGGTTGCCCGTTCGAGGACAGGAGGCCGGTGGTGAAGTAGAACCAGCCGTCGGTGACGCAGGCCAGCTCGAACACCGCCTGCCAACGGTGGTCGCGGTGGCGACCTGGGCGTTGGTCAGCTCGCCGCGGTCGAGCCACACCCGGCCATCGACCGTCTCGCTCACCACCTGCAGTTCACCGGACTGAGCGGTTGAAGCAAGCATCGAAAGAACGTCCGAGAGGCTGAACACCGACAGGGATCCGACCAGCGATGCCGCCAGCGTCTCTTCGGAGGTGTCCGGTCTGGCCGATGGCGGACTCGCCTCCGTCGGCGGGCGGTTCGAACAGCTGGCGATACGGCGAGCGCGCCGGAGCGGCTCGATCTCGGTCACCGCCGGCCTGCCATTCTCTGACAGTTGCTCCACCATCCGGTCGACTGTCCCGTTCTGGTTGTCCATCGCTGATCCTCCCGAGGACCCACGTCTCCTGGCCAATCGCCCATGTCCTTCGATCGAGACTCCCTTCGCCTACAATAACCGCGTTTAGTGAATATCTCCACACTGAAAGTGGTATTTCTGGCTATTGCCGGGCGGCCTCGGTGACCGGTCGCCCCAAACCGGCGGCCCCGGTCGGGTCGATGGGGTCAGAACGACCACGGCTAATCTCGCAGCCATGCCGATACCAGCCCGTTGGAAACCGGCCGTGGACGGCATCCGACGGGCCCTGGACCGCCTGGCCACCAACCACTCGGCCGTCCGGCGGCTGATGGCGGTGTCCGGCCGGGAATTGACCCAGGCCGCCGAACGCGGCCGGGCCGTCGCCCGGGCTCGGGAGACGGGCCTCGCCGACACCTACGGGGGCAGTTACTTCGGGGAGGGCCGCAACGCCTCGGGCGATCGTGCCGGACGCTCGGGATACGCCCGTTACGATCGGTCGCCTCCAACGCCGACATCGCGGGCTGGCTGCTGTGGAGGAACTTTCGAGTGGCCACTTCGCTCGACGTCGGCTGTGCCACCGGCTTTCTGGTCGATGTCCTCCGGGAGCGGGGTGTCGAAGCCGAGGGTTGCGATGTGAGCCGGTTCGCCATCGATCATGCTTCCCCTGGTGCTGTCGGCCACATCCGGATGGCCAACCTGTTCGACGGTCTCCCGTGGCCGGATCAGGCCTTCGAGCTGATCACCGCGCTCGAGATCCTCGAGCACCTCCCACCGGACCAGGTGCACATCGCCCTCGCCGAGCTCCACCGCGTCTGCGGCGGGTATCTCTACGCCACGATCCCCTCGTTCGGGAGGAACCGATCGGGGACCGACGGACATTTCGAGGGCAAAGTACGCCCCGAGCGGCTGGACTACTACCGCCATCTCGGACCGGAGTACAACGGGCCGGTGCCCGAGGCGGACCTGGCAGTGGATGCCGAGGGCAATCTGGTCGAGGGCCACTTGACCATCGCCTCGTTCGAGTGGTGGACCCAGCAGTTCGATCGGGCCGGGTTCACCCGCTGCGTCGAGGTGGAGCGCCGGTTGTACGACGACATCCGGCCGGCCGGCCTGACCCCGTACTGGAACATCTACGTCCTCAAAGTGGCTGGTGCGCTCCGATTCGGTGACCGAACCGAGGTGTCCTGATCGCACCCTCGCCCAACTCGGGCTCGAACACCCGTTGGTCGACCGGTGATCCACTCCCCGCCCCTCCTCGATCCTGGTCGAGGGTCGGTGACCGGTCAGGAGACGGTGACCAGGGTGCCGATCGGGGTGAGCGGGTAGACCACCGCGGCGTTGGCCGGTGGCATCTCCACGCAGCCATCACTTTGTGGGTATCCGTAGCCCCCGCGAATGAATCCGTGCAGGGCGTCCCCGCCGTTGAAGTAGCTCACCCAGGGAATGCCGGGATCCGAGTACTTCGATCCGTCGGGGTTGGTGCCGGTCATGGTGGTAACCCGGTAGCGTTCGTACACCGGGAAGGTTCCCGATGCAGTGGGTGCAGCGGCCACCCCGGTATTGACCCGGGTCGAGTAGACCGCGGCGCCATCGCTGTAGACCGTGGCCGTCTCCGGGAGGACCTTGGAGACGTACACGTAGTTGTACGAGGCCTGGTTCGTCGTGCCCGCCGAGGCGGCAGCAAGCAGCTGTTGCCAGACCGCAGGTCCGGCCACCCCGTCGGTTTTGATGTCGTGCTGGGACTCGAAGGTCATCACGGCACCCTGCGTGATCCGGTTCGAGGTTCCCACCGTCCACAGACCGGTGAGTGAGGCCGGTTCGTTCCAGCGCCAGGTGAACGTGCCCTCTTGGGCCTCGGCCGCCTCCTGGGGAGCGGCGAGCGGTCCGGCCTGGGTGAAATGCGAGCGGCAGATAGCCGAGCTGGGCCAGAAGCTGCTGGAGGCGGAGCGTGCTCCCCGGCGCCACCGTGAACCGGGCGACGGCCGGTTGGGCCAGTTTCTTACCGGTGGCGCTGGTCACCCCGGCGTCTCCGGCGGGAACTGTCACCGTCTCGGTGGTCGAGGGAACCAGCGGCGCTGCCGGCACGAAGGCGAAGGTCTCCGGGGTCACCTCCTGCCAGACCCCGGCGACGGCGGGAGCTCAGCGAGGGGGTGGGGGATTGGCTGCTCAGGGGCACCGAAAACTGCACGGAGACGGTGGCGTCGCTCGGTACCTGGGTGGTGCCGTCAGCAGGGGTCACCGAGCTCACGGCAACCGGCCCGAATGGCTGGAGGCGTTGACGCGGGAGTGGCCGGTGCGGTCGGCGATGCCGCGGCCCCGTTGGTGGTGCCCCGCGCCGCTATGGCTCCGATACCCAATCCAACCACCGCCACGGTCACCAGGTGATGGCAAGCAACCATCCCCGGCGTCCGGAGGGCTGCGTTTCGGCGCGCGACGCTGTCGAGTGTGCGTATGACATACCTCTCCTCCTGACGCGAATCTACCAGCCGGGGCCCCTGTTCCGGCACCACCGGAGCATGCCAGGCCGGCGGACACCGGGTCAGTCGTGTTGGCTCGGTGCGTGCTCGGCCACCCGCTCTTTGATCGACGCTTCGAGAGCGGCGATCTGGTGGGTGTCGGTGAGCTTGGCACCGTCCGGTCCGCGCAGGTAGAAGGCGTCCACCACCGCCGACCCGAAGGTGGACACCTTGGCCCAGGTCACGTCGAGGCGGCAGTCGACGATGGCCTGGGTGATCCGGTGGAGCTGTCCGACCACGTCCTCGGCCCGGACCTCGACCACGCTGGCCGAGGCGGACGCGTTGTTGTCCACCGTGACCTGGGTCGATACCAGTTGCGGGGTGGTCGCCCGGCGTTCATTGCGGTAGGTGCGGGCCCGTTCGGCCAGCTGGGCCTCGATGGACAGCGTGCCGGCCATGACCGCCGCCAGGTCGTCGGCCAGACGGGCGACAGGAGGCCATCGTCCCCTCGAGGGCTCGACGGTGAAGACCTCCACGGCCACACCGTCCTCGCCCGCCACCACCGCCGAGCGGACGTTGAGCCCGTGCAGTGCCAACACCCCGGTGACTTCGGCCAGCAATCCCGATCGATCGGAGGCCACGACGGTGACGATCGGGTCGTCGACGGAGACGGCCGGCACCCGGTGCGAACGAACGGTGTCCATGATCGCCCGCAGCTCATCGGTGATCCACGGGGCGGGAGGGGCGAGCGGTTCGCCGGCCAGCAGCCGACCGGTCCGCTCGACCAGGTCCGCCACCAATCCGGCCTTCCACGACCCCCACGCCGACGGCCCGGTGGCCAGGCCGTCGGCTTCGACCAAGGCGGCCAACAGATCGAGCATGGACCGGCTCCCGACCTCGTTGGCCACCTGTTGGGCGGTGCCCGGGTCGTCGAGATCTCGGCGGGTAGCGCTGTCGGGCAACAGAAGGTGCAGACGGACCATGGTGACCAGGGTGTCGACGTCCTCGGGTGAGAACCCCATGCGGGCGGCGATGTCGGCCGCCACGATCATGCCCACCACGGTGTGGTCCCCGTCAAAGCCTTTCCCGATGTCGTGGAGCAGCGTTCCGATCAGCAGGAGGTCGGTGCCGACCGACCCGGTGGGACAAGGTGGCGGCATTGGCGGTCGCCTCCAGGAGATGCCGGTCGACCGTGAAGCGGTGATACGGATTTCGCTGGGGCTTGTTGCGCACGGCCGCCCACTCCGGGAGATAGCGCTCGAGCAATCTACGCTGGTCGAGCGCCTCCAGGGCAGTGATGGCCGGGGGGCCGGTGGCCAGTAGCCGTACCAGGGTCGACCGAAGGTCGTCCGGCCATGGCACAGGCGGCGACGGCGCCTTCCTGCCGAGCAGATTGAGGGCATCGCGGTCGATGGGAACGTTCCGCTCGGCGGCCACCACCGCCAGGCGCAGCGAGAGGGACGGGTCGCCGCTGACGTCAGCGCCGTCGGTCAGCACAACTTCGTCCTCGGTCACCGCGATGTCACCGAATCTCCGACGCGGGCGCAACGGCCTCATCGGCGCGTCGGCTGGAGCGTCTGACGAGCCGATGTGCCCCGACGACCGTCGGACCGCGCCGTCCACACGGGACCACGCACCGCGGCGGCGCCAGGCATCGTCGCCCTTCCCATGCCACCGTTCGTCCGGCGGTGGCCACCGCGCGCATGAGCGCGTCGGAGTCGGGCTCGTCGAGCGCCAGGGCCACCTGGTCCTGTTCCTGGAGGAGCAGCTTGTTTTGTTCGCGGCCGGCGCGGCGATGGAGCTCGACCCGGATACGGTGAGTACCCGCCGGGCGTCGTCGATGGCCACGGTGTCGACGTAGTCGGCCAGGATCGGTACCGCCCTCATGACGGCGGTGAGCGCGGCGACGTCGCGCAGGCCACCATGGGCCTCCTTCAGGTCGGGCTCGAGCAGGAACCCGACATCGCCGAAGGTGCGGTGTCGCTCGACAACCTGGTCGGCCAGAACCCCGAGCCACGGCGGCCTCTGTTTCGCCCATCGCTCGCGGGCGCGCTTCGAGCACCGACTCGGCCACCTTGGGATCGCCGCAGACGACCCGGCCGTCGAGGAGGCCGAGCGCGACCCGAAGGTCGCTCGAGGCCATGTCGAGCACATCACTCGGGCGTCTGACGCTGTGATCGAGCGAGATTCCCTCGTCCCATACCGGGTACCAGATCCGGTCGGCGGTGGCCGAGATGTCCCGCCGGCCCCGGTGCAGGAGCACGACGTCGAGGTCGCTGAACGGGCAGAGCTCTCCCCGGCCGTAGCCACCCACCGCGGTCAACGCCATTCCCCTGCTGTCCCCCTCGGTGGCACGCTCGAACAAGCCGGTAAGCCACTGGTCGGCCGCTTCGGCGTAGGCGTGGCAGAACGCGTCGCCTCGCAGGTCGCGGCGCTCGATGAGCGTCTGGCGCAAGGCACGCAGGGACACGGGCGGACCGTACCACCGGGCAACCGTCGGACCGCACCCACCGGCCGGCGATGGGTGACGACACGTTTCGACGGCGCGTCGATTACGCTTGGTTCGTGGCCAGAGATCAACAACTGGAACCTCGCCCTGAAGGGCGCAGCGGGTTGAGCATGTTCGACGGGGTCTTGATCGTCGGCGGAGGGCTCATCGCGCTGTTCGTAGCCTTCGAGGTGCTCGGATTCATCGCTGGTGTGCTGTGGTTCTTGGTCAAGCTGGTCGTGGTCGTCGCCCTGATCGGCCTGGTGGTAAGGCTGGTGTTCCACAGGCGCTCGTGACCCGGTCGGCAGGATGGCGCCTGCCGGTCTCAGCCCAGCATGGCCTTGAACAGCTCGATGTGCTCGGCAACCATCCGGTCAGTCGAGAAGTACCCCTCGACCGCCAGCCGACAGTCGCTCCGCTTGAGTTCACCCAGCCGACCGATGGCCCCGACCATCGAGGCCTCGTCGTCGCACAGGAAACCGGTTCGACCGTCATCGACGACCTCGGGGGCTGCCCCTTCTCGAAACGCGAGCACCGGTGTGCCGCAGGCCATGGCTTCGATCATCACCATGCCGAACGGTTCGTTCCAACGGATCGGGAACAGAAGCGCTGACGCTCCTGCCAGCAGTTCGAGTTTGCGTTCGTGGGACACCTCGCCCAAATACCGGGCATCGGCTCCGAGCTGGGGTTCCACCTGCTCCGAGAAGTAGTGCATCTCCCACGACTCCCGCATCTTGGCGGCCAGGAGTATGCGGATGCCCGCCTTTCGTGCCACTTCGATGGCCCGGTGCGCCCCCTTTTCCGCGGCCATCCGGCCGAGGAAAAGGACGTAGGGTCCGTCGTTGTCCCCGGCGCCTTCGCCCATAGGAAAGAGCGACGCGTCCACGCCGTGGTGAATGACCCGGGCGACGGGGATCTCCGGCGCGGCTCGGTGCTGAGCATGGGAGATGGCCACGATGGGAACCCGGTCGGCGTTGACCCGGTAGATATCGGTGAGCTCCTCGTTGAACGGGCCATGGATGGTGGTGGCAACCGGCAGGCCGGGATACCGCACGGCGTGAAACGGCCCCATCAGCGTGTGGTCGTGGACCACGTCGCAGTCACGCACTGCTTCGTAGGCGTGAATGACATGGCGTATCTCGGGGACGGCCATGCCTATCCGGGTGCCTTCGGCGGCCGGAAGGACCCACTCCAGAGGAACCGGGCAGGTCGAATCGCCGGTGGCGAACAGGAGTACCTCGTGCCCTGCGTCCTGGAGCCCTCGGGCCAGCTGGTCGACGACCAGCTCGATCCCGCCGTACAGCAAAGGAGGGATGGGAGTCCACGGAGGGGCGATCATTCCAATGCGCATGGGGAAGATTCAATCATCCCCACGCGAAGGGTAGGATCGCCAGGCGCTTGGGCGGCGTGGCCGAGTGGCTTAGGCAGGGGCCTGCAAAGCCCCGTACGTCGGTTCGATTCCGACCGCCGCCTCCAACCAAAGTTCTAACCACAGTTCGCCGAATCCTGCTGTCCGGCAGGTTTCGGCTCGGGCCGGGCGCCAAGGCCGGCGCTCGCCTGCTCCACTGGTCCCATTGCTGAGAATCGATGTCCCATGCAGATCGCCTTCCCAGTGCACGATCCCGATCACCGATCGCTTCGGAAGGCCGGACGGACGGCACTGGTGATGTCGACGGCATTCCTCGTCGGAGTACACGTGGTGGACAATTTCGGAATTCGCGGTGATCGCCGCCTTTACTGCGGCCGCATTGCTGGGGATCGCCGACTTTTCGGGAACTCGGACCCAGAGGTTGCGAGCGACCGCGGCCACGTCGGCGGCTGGAGCAGCGTTGTTGGCGCTGGGAACCGCCGTCTCCAGCGACACGGTTGCTGCCGCGATCACCATGTTCGCGGTCACACTGGTGGTCGGCTACACGGCGGTCTTCAGCGGCTACTTTACGGCCGCCTCCAGTGCGGTGATCGTGTTCTATGTCGTCGGTACCGGAGTCGAGGGCCCGGTTTCGGTGATCCCGGCCCGCGAGGCCGGCTTGGCGGTTGCAACGGCAATGTCGTTGCTGGCCATCGGGTGGCTGTGGCCGTCCCGTTCGGAGGGTGTGTGCAGACAGTCCCTTGGCGCGGTGTACGAAGTGCTGGCAGAGGTCGTCAGCGGCCTCGGCGACCGCCTCGGCTCGGGAGATCAATGGTCGGGAGTCCAAACCGATGATCGGCTGGCCAAGGCGATCTTCGACGCCGAGCGGACTATTGCCACCTCGGCGTGGCGGCCAGACGGTCTGGCCAGTCCCCACAAGGCCCGCATGTACTTGCTGCAGGGGGCCCGTCGGCTCTCAGAACTCATCGGTTTCTTCGATGACCTGCCACGCCAATCGATCGCCGACCCGGACGGCACCACCGCGCACCTGATCCGGGGGATGGCCACTGAGCTCCACAAGTGCGCGGCGGCTCTGGCAACAAACGGTTCTGAACTACCCGACCCGGGGTCGATCGAGACCGAAAACGACCGTTTCGTCGAAGCCGCTCGTCATCACTTCGCCCGGCATACCGGACCGGGTGGCGAGTCGGCCGGACCCGGCCAATACGCCGAGAGGGTGTTCGTGCTCCATCAGATGAGCTGGAGTGTCATGCTGGCCTCGGTGTGCTGCCGGGCCGTCCAGGGAGCCCCATTGGAGGCGCCTCCACTCATTGCCCAGTGTCCGCTGGTGAACACCATGACCGACGGGCCATCGGTGAGGAAATGGATGCGCAGGGCACGCCGGAATCTGAACCCCAGATCGGTACACCTCCAGAACAGCCTCCGACTGGCCACCGGACTGGGTCTGGCTCGAATGTTGGTAGGAGCGTTGGGACTGCAACACGGATTCTGGGTTGGGTTCGCCACTCTGGTCGTGCTCAAGACGAGTTCGGCCGGGACACGCTCGACAGCGTTGCAGGCGGCGGTGGGAACGACCATCGGTTTCGGGATATCCGCGGCTCTCGTCACAACGTTCGGTGTCGACGCACCGGTCTACTCGATCCTGCTGCCAGTAGTGATCTTCGCGGCGTTCTATCTACCCGGAGCCGTGAGCTTCGTCGCCGGCCAAGCCTGCTTCACCATCGTCATCGTGGTGCTCTTCAACCTGTTGAAGCCTTCTGGATGGACGGTGGGATTGATTCGGCTGGAGGACGTGCTCATAGGATCTGCGATCGGCCTGACCATCGGCATGGCCATCTGGCCCAGGGGAGCGGCATCGGAGTTGTTCCGGATCCTGGCCCGGCTGTATGTCAGCGGTAGTGACTACGCCAAGGCCACAGTCGAGACCATGGTGGCCACCGTGTCCAGCACGATGGGACCGTCGCAGATCGACGTGGAAGCGTTCCGTTGCCGGGCAGAGGCCGACGCAGTCGACGCCGAGGATGTCTTCTCCCAGTTCCTGTCCGAGCCCCATCAGTCCGATGCGCCGGTGCTGGCCTGGTCGGAGTTGATGGCGTCGGCCCATCAACTCTGGTTCGGAACGACTTTGGTCGGCCTCTTCCCGGTGGTCGCCGGGTCAGCGGCCGGAATGCCGGAATTGTGTCGGGGCCTGGTGGCATCCGCGGCCCGGTTGAACCAGACCCATCGCAGTCTGGCGGCAACGCTGCTCGGCGAAGGCGTCTTGAAGGTGGATCATCTCCCGCTGATAAGCGGGCCCATCGACCGGTCGGCACCGCGGTCGGTGATGACGCTGCTCGAATTGGATGCCTGGATGAGGGAACTGTCACTCGAGGTGGATCGCGTCCGTCCGGCCCTCCAGCAGTTGGGACGCGACGAGCCAGCGAAGACAGTCGCGCCGAGATTGGCGGCCGCTTCCCCGTGAACAGAGGGTCCGGCCCCCGGAGGCTTTCCCGTGGCCAATGTCAGGTCGGAGGCTCGGCGTAGTCCCACAGGAGGTGGGAATCGTCGTCGGCGTCGAGGAGCAGGTTGGCCGGGACGTTCTTGTCGATGTGACCGATCAGACCGCCGTAGATCCCGTAGCCGACCAGTTCTTGCAACCGTGGAGAGAACCGCCGGACCGTTTCGACGGGCAGGCCCAACTGTTGATTCTCCTGTTGACGGATGTACCCGGCGCAGTAATTCATGGCGATTCCCACTCGCCGGGAGTCGGTGTGGTTGGCACCACCGCCGTGCCACAGACTTCCGTGCCAGACCAGCACACTGCCCTTGGGCATCTCGGCGGGAATGGAGTCATAGTGCTGAAAGAGATCAGGCGACTCGGATGCCAGGTGGGTCCCGGGGATGATCCGTGTCGCTCCGTTTGATTCGGTGAAATCGGTCAGAGCCCACATGGTGTTGCACACCGTCGGCGGGTGCGGTTTGGGGATTGGAATGATCTGATCGTCGGCGTGAATTGGCTGTGGCGACTCGTCTGGTCCGATGGCGATGGACGAGAGTGAGGAGACAAGTAGGCCGGGATCGAGTACCCGTTCACATATCGGCAGGATGGCCGGGTGCACGGGAACCTGCTCGAAGACGGGGCCGTGGGCGAGCAGGTTGTAGATGCGAGTGGTGTGGAGCCCTTCAAAGGTATTGCCCGCCGGCACGACGCCGAGCTCCTGTTCGAGGCGGAGTAGCTCGTCATGAAGTGCGTCGACCAGATCGAGGTCAATGGCATTTTCGACGATGGTGTAGCCGACCTCTTCGATCTGAGCCACATGGGTATCGACAGGGGTGCGCATTGCATTCTCCTCGGTCTGTCGGACAGAGCCTATTCTGCGAAGATGCCTCGCAAGCGGCGACGACCTGACAACATGTACGAACTGCTCACCTGCGGGTGGAAGGGCCATGCCCTTGTGGGTACCGACGCTGCCGAGATCACCGGGGATGACTCCCTTGTGGTCCGGGAGGAAGGCGGTTATCGGTGGTATCGATGCCTTCGGTGTGACGCATGGGTGACCGGCAAGATTCCCACCCAGCCGGCTCGCCCCCGGGTGCCTTCCCGTGACGAGATCGACCTCCCCGCGCGTGGGCCGGTCCTACGTGATCGGTACATCCTGCGACTCATCGCCTTTGATCGGTTCATCCACGTCGTCGTGCTCAGTACCTTGGCGGTGGTGCTGTTCCTGTTCGCCCGACACGATGCCGCACTTCATAAGGACTACGTCGACATCATGAACGATCTCGACGGGAGCAACTCGGGTGAGGCTCAGCTGCGTGGCGTGCTCGGCTATCTCCGCAAGGCGTTCCAGTACTCCCCTCGGCACCTCATCCAGCTGGGATTGGTCGTCACCGCCTATGCCGCGCTGGAGGCCACGGAGATGGTGGGGCTGTGGTTCAACAAGCGCTGGGCCGAGTATCTGACCCTGGTGGCCACCACCCTTCTCGTGCCGCTGGAGATCTACGAGCTCATCCACGGAGTGAGTGTGCTCAAGACGATCACCTTGGTGATCAATGTGGCGATCGTCGTCTACCTGTTGTTGGCCAAACGCCTCTTCGGGCTGCGGGGAGGACACCGGGCCGACATGATCCAACGCCGAGAGCTTGGAGGATGGGCGCGCCGTCGAACGGGCGACTCCTCCGGTACCGATCGCGTCGCCCTAGAGGTCGGTCCGATCGCAGCTGCTTTTGCTCCTTGGTTCAGCGACGCTCGCCTGTCGATTCCACCGGCAATTAGCCGAGTGGTAACGTCGTCCGGCACGGGCCGTTGGCGCAGTTGGTAGCGCACTTGCATGACACGCAAGGGGTCGTGGGTTCAAGTCCCGCACGGCCCACGGCGGTTACCAGGGTATTCCTTGTCGCTTATCGCCATATGGCGCCGAAGCGATGGACCGTGGGAAGCCAAGCTGGGAGCCATTCAGAAACGACGTTGACTTCTGGGGTGCCTCCGGCTTCCGGAAGACAGAGTCCGCTGGAATCCCTCCCCCCAGCCGTCAGTCGTCTACGCCGGAATGACATCCCTCACGAAGTCGGACCACACGCCTACCCATTGATCCCAAACCGCCGGGGGATAGTCGTGACCCATTCCCTCGATCTCCACGTAGCGTGCCCCTGGGATCACGTCAGCCGTATGTCGTCCGCCGCTCGGATCGATCAGCGTGTCCCGGCTTCCGTGAATCACGAGCACGGGCAGGCTCACCTTCCTCAACTGCTCGTCACGTGACCCGTCGGCCAGCGCAGCTTTCATCTGCCTACCGACCCCGGATGGACAGAAGCACCGGTCGAAGGCGATGCCCGCTCGGACTCGGCTGGCGTCGTCGTCGAGCCATTCCGGCTTCGATCCATAGACGTGTTGTGCAGCGACGTGACGCTCGATGTTGTCCGCACGAAGAAGCGGGAGGTGGCGTGAGCAAGAGCTCCAACGCGGCTTCCGAGCTGTCGCCATAGCCCGGTTCTCCCGTGCGCGACATCACTGACGTGACAGAAAGCAGTCGATCCGGATGATCGATCGCCAGGCGTTGCACGATCATTCCCCCCAGCGAACAACCCATCACATGCGCCAGGGAGACATTCACCTCGTCCAACACGGCGACAGCGTCATCGGCCATGTCTGACAACGAGTAGTTACCGTCATCCATCTTCGAAGACAACCCGACGTCGCGATTGTCGAATCGGATCACCCGGAAGCCCTCGTCGCTGAATTGCCGACACCAGTCCGTGGAATAGTTGACGCACTGTGATCCCAGCCCGTTCACCAGCAGCAGGGTCGGCCGATCGGGATCGCCAATTGATTCGAAGTAGATCTGGACCTCGCCGTTGTGTGCCATTCCGACTTGGAAGTCCATGAAAGGGAGCGTAGTGCTGGCGATCGTGGCGGTGGTCTCGGCCGCCCCTCGAGCCGGCGTCAGTGGGCGCACACGCGCACGAATCATACGTGGGCAAATATCTCGCGGATCGTAAGATCGATCAGTGTGACGCCTGGCATCGGAGGTACCGGATACCTTGAAGCTTCTTCTGCATGTTCCCTTGTATCGAAGACCAAGACCGACGTCCCGATTCCATTGATCAGTTCCAGCCAGTAGCCGCTCAGGATGCCCGGTGCGCGGGAAACCAGTGCCACTCTGGCCTCCGGTAGGAGGTGCCGAGCTTCGTCAGGATTCTCGACACGGACGTTCGTCACGATTGCGTACATTTGCCCCCACATCTCTCGATCGCATCGGCCAAGGAGCTAGATGTTGGAGTGCCGCCATGAGACGCCCACCAACTGGCCCGAGACACCCAAGTAGATAGCTGATAAGTACCTGGATCCAGTCGTTCCAACGCCCGATCTTGCTGCGTCGCCGTTCCGGGTATACCGAAGTGCATGCCTAAACAGTCTGTCCTACTGGGTGGCCGACCTGTCCGCCGCACGGGTTTTGGTGCGATGCAGCTTCCGGGTCCGGGTGTGTTCGGTCCGCCAAAGGACCGGGATATTGCGTTGGCAGTGCTCCGCCGTGCGATAGACGCCGGGGTGAACCACATCGATACCGCCCAGTTCTACGGACCTGATGTGGCCAATGAGCTACTGCGGGAGGCGCTCTATCCCTATCCAGACGAGTTGGTGATTGTGTCGAAGGTCGGTGCTCAACGAGACGATCGAGGTCAGTGGCTTTCGGCGCAACGGCCCGAACAACTCCGAGCCGGAGTCGAAGCAAATCTCGCATCCCTGGGCTTGGATCAAATCCCCGTCGTCAATCTGCGTCGACATCCAGAATCCGACGTGTTGCTCATCGAGCAGCTGGACGCGATGGAAGCACTGCGACAGGAGGGCCTGATCGGACACATTGGATTGAGCAACGTCGAGTTGGACCAGTATCGGACCGCCCAGTCTCTGATCGACGTCGCGTGCGTGCAGAATCCCTACAACTTGGCTGACACCTCCGGGCGAGGATGTCTTCGACGCTTGCCGGTCAGATGGAGTTCCCTTTGTCCCGTTTTTTCCGTTGGGCTCTGCTTTCAATCCCGAGAACCCAGTGCTCCGTGCAACATCCGTCGAGGTTACGGCTCAGCGGCTCGGCGCAACACCGGCTCAAGTCGCTCTCGCCTGGTTGCTCCAACGAGCCCCAACCGTATTGCTCATCCCGGGAACTTCGTCACTCTCGCACTTGGAGGAGAATCTTGCCGCCGAAGACTTGGTGCTCGACCAAGAAGCACTTGAAGTGCTTTCGTAGGGCTGATTGCTCAGGGTGATGCGGCTCTGCCGGGCACGCAAGGCATTTGCGATCGCGGCCAGACCTGACAAGAGGCTTTTGCGCCCTTTTTCCTGCCGCCCAAGGTGTCATACTCCCAGGTGGGGGCGGAATCCGCTCGACGGCCGAAGGGCCGGGCCCGGAGCAGGGTGGCGGAACCCAGCTCGACGGGCCCGGTGGCCGGGCAAGCTAACGGCGCAACGGGGGGTTGCGGCAAACTCGTCGGCTCATTCGGACCCTTGACCAGCTACGATCGCCCTCGCCCCCTACGTCGGTTTGCTTGATTCTCCGTCCACCGGCGATGACAATACGACACAGGCGGATTTTGCGAGGAGCCCCGTGGCGAGGACCAACCGGCTGTTGGAAGCGATCAAGCGGGTCGAGCAGACTGGCGAAGAGGCGCAGAATGCGATTCGAGAAGGGGTTGCATCGATCGATTGTGCCCGGGAACAATTGGTGGCCGGCGTACCCGTTTCGGAGATCGTGGACGACCTCATCGCCCGCGGCGGTCGGGATGCCCGTCTGAGATCCTCGGCAGCCATCGACGCATTCGAACACGCTGTCATGGTGTATCGAGTCGGCCTGATCCGCGCCATGGTCGACGACGAAAAGTTGAGATTCACCGAGGTCGGCAGTCGTCTGGGCGTATCGCGTCAGATGATCGCCCGGTTGTATCGCTCCAACGAATGACCGGTCTCTCGGCATTGGCCGTAGCCTGAGTTTCGACCCGCTTCGAGACCTCGACGATTGGAGGCAACCAAATGACGGGATTCGTTTACCCGATCTACATTCAGGCCACGCCCGAGCGGGTCTGGCAGGGACTCACCGACCCTGCCCTCATGAAACGCTATTGGCGGCACCAAAGGGCCGGCGAGAAGACCTTTCATTCGGACTGGAGAAGGGGTTCCACCTACGACATGGCGCACGAGGCAGTCGGGCTTGTTGTGAGCGACTCCGAACAGGTGATCCTCGAATCTGATCCCTACCGCAGGCTGGCTTACACCTGGCACACCATCACACCCGAGTGGGCCGCCGAGGTCGGAATGGATGAAGCCACCGCTGATACCTGGCGCGCTGAAGCCCGCTCCAAGGTGGCCTTCGATATTGAGGACGTAGGACACGGGGTCGTCAAGCTCACGGTCGTCCACGACGGGTTCGAGCCCGGTAGCGCCATACTCCAAGGCATCTCTGAAGGCTGGCCGGCCGTTCTGTCCAGTCTCAAGACTCTCCTTGAGACTGACTCGATGCTGCGGACCTCATAAGTTCATCGACGGTTCCGGCCGGTGCTGTGTACCACCCTGACACCGCCTGGCATCAGCGCTTTTCGTTCGGGTCAGACGTTGGACCCGTGGCGCCACTCGTCCGGAACACGGATCGCCCGAACGGACGCTCGTGCCCGCTCCTTCTCGGCGGCGTGAAGAACGCAATCGACCGTGACCGTGCGGTCGTCGTGCGAAACGACCTGGGCACTGATTTGCACGAGGCCGTCGATTGGTGATGGCCGGAGATAGTCGACGATCATTGAAGCCGTGGCGAACCAGATCTCCGGCTCAGTCCCAATGCTTCGATGCTCACGCTGATATGCGCTGGCGGCTGCGGTACAGATGCCGTGACAATCGAGGAGCGTCGCGATGATTCCTCCGTTGAGGAAATGCCGGGGCCCAGCGGCATATTCGTGACCAGGAGACCACTGGGCGACGGCAACCTCGCCATCCCAAAAACTCTTGAGGTGCAATCCGACTGGGTTATCCGCTCCGCAGCCCCAGCAGTAGTTGCCTACCATTTCGTCTTGGATTGCCTTGCCCGTCATCGACTACATACTGCCCGCTCAGTTGGCGAAGACCAAGCGATCAGCCACAGTCGATAACCACGAAGGTCCCGCTGATGAATTAGGGGCCGTCAGAGGTCACCCTCCTACAAGATGTACGCCGTCACATCCAAGAACACCTGGCACGCCGGGGGGGAGCCGCCTCCCTGCCAGGAAAAGGACAGCGTCCCGGCATTCGGGCCAGTCCCGAATGACACAGTCACCCCGTTCGAGGTGGCGAATGCGTCCCCTCCGGAGTTGAGGCTGGAGGTGCCGGGGTTACTCGTTCCTCCGGGGAAGAGCGTTAGATAGCCGTCACCGTTGAGCGTCCCGCCGTTGGCCGAGATGGTGAGGTTCGCGACCACGCCCACGGCGATGTCAGGGATACCGGTCGCTCCTCCGGTGAGCACAGAGGTCACGTGGGTCGCGCCGTTCGGAGAAAACGGCCCGACAAGACCCCCAGTGTTGGTCGCTCCCGATGGCGTAGAGATCACCCGTACCGGTGTGAGCAGAGGGACCACCGAGTACATCGGGACCCAAGTGCCCGGTGTACCCGCCACCACGCACTTGTAGAACACGCCGTTTTGGTCCACGTACATCTGACCAGGTGAGTGAGCACCCGTCGTCGGGGCACCCGCGAATCCCGACGGGGAAAGATAGAGAGGAGCGAGGACACCCCGTGCGAACACTCCGCAGCCGGTGTCGGAGACTCCGGCGACGCCAAACGACGTATCACCTACGCTGCTATCAAAGCCGAATACGCCGGCCTGATTACTCCCGCTAGTAACACCCGAGACCCCATTACTGAGGCTCGACAGCCCAACGACGCCTTGCACTGTGTCCGAGTCCCCGATCACTCCAGCAACCTCGCCGGTGGTGAGGAGCCCGCTGAAATTATTCGCTATACCGTAAATGCCCGTTCCGTTGTCCGATTGTCCCCCGGTGCCGATCCCGCCTGTAGGGCTGGAGTCGAAACCCAGAAGAGCGGTGACGCCGTTCGAGGCAGTTGTCCCTTGGATGGCGGTGCCCTCTGTGGGCTCGACAAACGTCGTGCTCGTGCAGGTATTGGTGACGCCCATGATCACAGGATCGCCGTCGGCGGCTCCAGCGGGGCTGGCCTCCACCAGACTGGCCCCCACTGCCCCGACGGCGGTTGCCCCCAGCATCTTCAGTAGGCGGCGTCTGTCGCCGGGCGAAGCCGGTGCGCTTGCATCCGGATCATCATCACGAATTACGAATTCATCTCGCGAGTGCAAGCGTGAACGAAGCCTCATTTGGATCGCCTCCATGCTCGCCGTTGACGAGCCTCGTCAAGCCCCTCAGATCTGAAGCTAGCGATATACCGACCAGCGGGTCAATGACCTGGCGAGTGGATCGGGGGCTTCGCGCCTTTCATCCAGTGCCGCTCAGCCACGGTCCTTAACGCCCCGCTCCCGGTGTTTGGGGCCGGAGACCTCAGCGAGACGAAGGCGTTTACGCCGGAGCTCTTGGCCTCCCGGTCCGTTTAGAGGATGACATCACCATCGTTGTCGGGGCCATGATGAGTCGGCTCTGAGGCTGGTCGGGAGGTCGGAGCCGGATTGTGCGACGATGAGTGATATGACGCGAACGGCTGAGTGCGCCTGTGGACGAGTTCAGGTAACCGTCCAGAACGAGCCTTTGGCGGTGGTCGCCTGTCACTGCGACTTCTGTCAAAAGCGGACGGGCAGTGTGTTCCAGATCGGGGCTTACTACGCCCGGGACGAGGAAATCGACGTGTCGGGGGAAACGAAGCTCTACAACGGTCTTGAGATCGATGGCGTTGGCAATGCGGCAGGGGACTCGGTCACCTATTACTTCTGCCCGACCTGCGGTTCGACCTTGTATTGGCACAAGGAAGGCGAGAACCCGATCCTCGCAATTGCGGTCGGGAATTTTGTAGACCCCGGATTCCCAGCGCCCGTTATGGAGGGCCACGTGGAAATGCGGCACCATTGGGTGTTACCCGTCCCCGGAGCGGTGCCGATCAATCCGCATGGGGACTGAGGCCAGGATGCGACTCGACGGCTAAGACCGAGGCTTCGCGTCTGTCCCCAGACGTTCCCGGCCGCCGCACCGTGCTCATCCCCTAGCCGTGTGAGTTATGCAACGAGGTCATTGGTAGTAGGGGACACCGCCCGGATTCATTCTCTCGGGGGCTCCGCGCCGCCTGACGAAGGCGTGAACCCCGGGTCGGGTTCTAGGAACTGGTCAACCAGCGCTTCCATTCCCGTGGCGTATGGAGACCACTTCTGGCCTTCTCCATTCGGACCTGTCTTGCGGACCACCATCTCAGTTTCACCACTGGCGAGTTGACGGAGTGCGCACCCCTCGGCGTAGGCAATGGCCGCCGTGCTGAAATGGTCCATCGACCAGGGGTGACGAATCCGAAATCCGAGCAGCTTGACGAGGGCTAAGAAGTTCTTGCTCCAGAACCTCGTGACCGACAGGTACCCGTCTTCAACGGCTGCCTTGACCCGAGTCTGCAATTCGGGCGCCGCCGTGGACGTTGCCATAGCGATCACACCGATCCACAATTGCCAGCTGGCGGATTCATTGATTGCTTCGCTGCTTGCGTTCCCTTCCACACGACAGACCTCGCGCAGCGCCCGTCTGCGGGACTCAGGATTCGTCATTTCGAAATCTTTCAACATGGCTACGACCCGCTGGCCACTCCCCTCGGCCCGCCGTTCCTCGTCCCGGGCAATGGTGACGAATACATCGGCCTGGAAGTCCGCCTGGTTCTCCCAGATTCGCTTGATCACCGATGCGTTGGTGATGCGCAGACCCGTCTTGGCTTCCACCCGGTCAAACACCCTCTTGAAGGTGAGGCTGCTCGAACCAGCCTTGAGTCCTTCCGTGAACAGGATCTCGCGTCCTTCTTCGATGAGCGTGCTGCGCAAATCTTCTCGGTCCCGCCTGGTCGATTGCACTGTGACTACCCCCGCCCGACTCCGATTCCCCTCCATGGAGCTTCCAGGAGGTCACCTACGAGACCCACGCCATGCTCGATCCGACAGACCCTACACAAAGCTATTGCACCGACCCGGTGAACTTGGGGGGACTACGTTGGTCCTTAATCGTCGCCCGGCCAAGTCCACCGAGGTACCTCCCGCAGTGGATGAAGCTCTTCATCCGTCTCCGCATGCGAGTTCTGCATGGCCACTTTCGAGCCGAAATCAACGTGTGATCGGACCGCTTCACGAAATTCCACATCCTTGGGAAGGTCCGCGGCGTCCATCGCCGCCACATAGAGCTCGACGAACCTCTGGCGTTGGTCTTCGGTGATCCGAAGGTGTCGGTGAACATCGATCAGATGGGCGAATCCGAGCTCCCGAGTGAATCGGTCGGGACCTCCGAAAGATTCAGCAGTGAATGCAGTCAGGTGATCGACATGGTCGGGCTTACCAGATCCGAAGAGTGGCTGGAGCAGAGGGTCCTCGAGCACCGTGCCGTAGAACGTTTCCTCAAGGCGATGCAGCACCTCTTCGCCACCTGCAAATTCGTAGAGGGACGGCATCACCCAATCGTAAGGGCAGTCATCGTTCGTATCCAACAACAGGCATCCCGGATTTGCTTCGTCGGCCGAGACATGGTCCTTCCCGTCTGCGGCAGACGACGTGGGTGTCAGATCGAAGTCCCAGCGGGGGTCATAGGGCTGAGGGGGCGGACAGGGCGTAGCGCGGCGGAGGACTCATGGCTGCCAACTCCGCGGCATCCGTGGCAGAGAGAGGCGGGGAGAAGAAGTAGCCCTGGGCGGTCTCCACTCCGATCTCGCGAAGCACGGCCACCTGCTCGGCGGTCTCGACAGCTTCGGCCACCGTGCAGATGCCAAGGGAGCGGCTCTGCTGCACGATTCTCTCGGCGACGGCCCGAGCTTCGCCGCCGAGGATCGCGAGGCCTGCGGTCAGCGACCCGTCGATCTTCACCGTGTTGACGACGCAGTTCCGCAGCTTCTCGAGCACTGACCAATCCTCCCCGACGTCATCGACCGTCAGCTGGATGCCAAGCCGGGTCATGACGCTCAGGTCCGCCGCCGCCTTGTCGTCCTCCACGCATGTCTCGGTGACCTCGATGCTCAGTCGATCGGGCCTGAGGCCGGACTGCTCGAGGGCCGAGGCTGCCGCTACCGCAGCATTGCCCCGGTGGAGCTGGAAGATCGAGCAGTTCACCGCGAGTTGGAGGTCCGATGACCACCGGGCAGCCTGAGCACAAGCCTCTGACAGCACCCACGCATTCAGCTCGTTCATCTGGCCATGGGTCTCGGCCCACGGGATCAGGATGCCGGGCGGAACGTCGTCCCCGGAGGCGTCATGCCACCGCAGCAAGGCCTCGAAGCCGAGCAATCGCCCATTGGTGAGGTCGACCGCGGGCTGGAACACCAGGGCCCCGGTTCCGCCCAGACCGAGGCGCGGAATTGGAGCGGGCGAGGCCGCCCGAGGAGGGGCTCTCGTCGGTTCGGTCACAGGTGTGACATCGGCAGAAAGACCAGATGTCTTGAGCCGGATGTTGGGGCGTCGACGGAGTGATCCGAACTCGGATCCTCCTCCGCGATTTTCTCAAGGAAACGGCTGCAGGGGTCGATGGAGGATTCGTGGTGTCTCGACCCTTTGCACGTCAAGCGAAGAAGAACGGCGAGGAAGAGCTCGACCCGGAGGGGACTGAAGAGCCCCCGCAGTTCTTCTCGAACGACCTCCGCCGGGTGGCGCTATCGGATGATGCCGACCAACCCGATGATGCGATCGAACCGGACGATGCCGTCCGACCGGAGCGGATGATCGTGCGACAGATCCCAGCGGCCCCTCTGCCGGAGCAGGCCGAGGCCGGGTGGTACCCGGACCCGACCGAGCCGGGGATGATGCTGTACTGGGACGGCTTCCACATGACCGGCCAGGCCATGCACGCGAATCCGACGGTACCCCCGACCGGATCGGAGGCAGACCGAACTTCGATCGTCGCAGCCTCCGGCAACGACCAGGATGGCGCGCCGATCCTCCCATCCTCAGTGCAAGCCGGTCCGACACCCGGCATCCCGACCGCCACATCCCTCGATCTCGAGGACCCTCGGCCGGGGCAACCTGCTGCCACGGGAGTGACCTGGACCGCCATGCGGGATATGGACGAGGGAAAATCCGAGGCCGATGCCGAGGAGAGCGGCGCCGAACCGGTCGACTCCAGCGCCGGCGACCCGGATCAGGTCGACCAGGCTCCCGGTCCCGAGCTGGTCTCACCGGAGGAACCCCGGGGCCAGGAGGGGGTGGACGAAATCGGAAATTGGGCCGAGGAGACCGAACGGGCTGTCGTCAGGGCCCAGGAGACTGATACGCCGGAGGCCTGGCAGGAAGCGGCCGAAGTCGCCGCCGTCGTCTCGCAGATGGCTCAGACCATGCAGGCAGCAGCCGACACGGCGCGGGTGGCGGCGCAGACCGCCAAGGCCGCCCAGGAAGCGACCGACGCATCCAGGGTCGCGGAACAGAAGGCAGCGGACGCGAACCAGGCGGTCCAGGAGACCACCAAGGCGGCCCGGGAAGCGGCCGAAGCGGCCGACGTCGCGAAACGGGCGGCAGCCGAGGCGAAGCAGACAGCTGAGCAGGCGTCCGAGGTCGCCCCCCGGCTCGCCGAGGCGGCCAAGGCCGCGGCGCAGGCGGAGGCTGATGCGGAGCACCGGGCCCAAGGTTTGAAGGAGATCGTCACCAAGGCCCGTACTGCCAACACGGCGGCGGCCTGGAGCGAGGCCCTCGGGCTTTCCACGGCCAGGAGGAACACTGATCCGGGACTCCGCTCGGCCAACTAGTGGTCTCGCGGCGGTAAATCATTGTGACTTACGCGACTCGTAGGGGCTTGCCGTCGTAGGTCCAGCGGAACGGGGCGGCTCGGCGGTTGTAGTCGTTGATGAAGGCAATGACCTTGCGGGCCAGGTCATCGACGGAGTCGAACTCACCACGGCGCAGCAGCCTCCGTTCGAGGATAGAGAAGAACAGCTCGACTTGGTTGAGCCAGCTGGCATGGGTGGGTGTGTGATGGATGTGCACTCGAGGGTTGGCTTCTAAGAACTCGGTGACCTTGGTCGTCTTGTGGGCCGCGAAGTTGTCGGCGATGCAGTGCAGGTCGAGGTGCGCTGGCGTCTGGGCCACCAGGTCGCCCAAGAAGCTCACAAAGTTGTCGCTCCTCGACGAGTCCGTCACCCATCCCGCCAGTGTGCCCTCGTGGACGCTGAGGGCGGCGAAGAGGACGGCGGTGCCGTGGCGCTTGTACTCGAACTCGCGCCTGGTGCGCGTCCCGGGGATCGCTGGCTTCGTCGGATTGCGACGTGACTTGGCCTGCATGCCCGACTTCTCATCGACCGACCACACCACGGCGTTTTGGGGTGGGTGCAAGTAGAGCCCGCACACGTCGGACGCCTTGGCCCAAAAGTCCGGATCATGGCTGGTCATCCACGACTCGACCTGCCAGGGCTTGAGGTCGAGCGCCTTGCAGATCCGCCAGGCCTGCGACGCTGAGATCGGCACACCGTGTTCGGCCATGGCCTCGGCCAGCGCCTCCATGGTCCAGCGCGCCGCGCCGGCGGGTGGATCCTCGGTGACCAGCTTGACCAACAAGAGCACGTCGTCGTGGTCATAGACGGCAGGACGCCCCGGGCGATCTTCATCTTCGAGACCAGCCAGGCCGAACTCCTCATAGCGGGTCCGCCAGATCCCAACCTGGTTGTAGTGCAGATCGACGGTGGCACCAATGCTTCGGTTGGACTCACCGTCGGCCATAAGCAGGATCATTCGTGCCCGCTTGGACGCCCGAGCCTCAATGGTGTTGGACCGCACGCGCGCTTCGAGTTCAGCACGGTCACCTCGACGCAGTTTGAGGGGAGGAAGTCGCATCCCCCCATGAAATCACATCACTGTTATTATCGCGAGGATCCACTAGCTACCGGTATTGGTATCCGGATCCCGAATACCGCCCGGAGAATGATGAAGTGTTAATTACGCGAGCGTGCTGCCGTCCTCCCTCGAACTGAGTCGCTTTGCTCGATGAGCGCCGTCGATCATTGATCGGAGATTGGTTGGCAGGCTTGGTATAGGTTCGGCGCATCCGAACGGGAGGTGCAGACGTGACCGGAGTATTCTTTGGTTTGGACGGAGTGATCGTTCTTCTTATTGGACTCGTATCTCTCGCCATCCCGATTTGGGCGCTCATCGACTCGATTTCACGGCCTACTGGCGCTTTCACAGCGGCTGGATCGTCAAAGGGAATGTGGATCGCACTGATCGGGCTGGGTTGGCTCCTGACCGGAATCATCGGGGTGGTGCTTTCCGTTGTGTATTTGGTTTCGATTCGACCCCGGGTAAGGGCCGTGATGACCTGACGACGACGGCTCCGCCGAACCCCGCCGGTGTGATCCCTCACCTGGAGAAGCCAGGAGATGTGGTCGATCGGCGTGCGATCGTAGGATGCGCGAGTGGAGACGGAGCCCGCTTTGTACTTCAATCCATCGTGTTCAAAATGCCGGACGACCGACGCACTGCTCAAGGACCATGGAATCAATGCCGAATTGGTGTGCTATCTCCAGAGCCCACCCACCGTCGACGAGTTGCTCCGAATCATGAAACTGCTTGGAATCGACGACCCACTTGCAATGATGCGCACCGGCGAATCGATCTACGGTGAACTTGAACTGAGCGGCGCATCGAACGCTCATCTCTTGGAAGCGATCACCCAGCATCCCATTATGCTGGAGCGCCCGATCTTCGTGCTCGGCGAACGAGCCGTCATTGCAAGACCACCGGAGCGACTCCTCGAACTGCTGTAGTTCCGCTCCGCTGACAGGTCATCGGTGATCGGCCAGGTCGACCTGGATGACGGGAGTCCTGGCCCGACGGTTCCAGCCCGCGTACACGCGGCCCATCCCGTACCACGTGGCACTGAACGCCCCGACGAAGAAGCCCACCGGCCAGTTCGTCTCGTAGGCGGAGGCAATCGCCATCCAGATCGTGACCAGTGCGATCAACACCGAGCCAAGCATCGCCAGGCCAGGCCTGTCAGTGAAGCAGCGAGCAGCGGCGGGGGGTCCGATCATCAGCGTGAAGATGAGAAGAGCTCCGACGACGGGAACGGTCATGGTGGTGGCGCATGCCACGATGAGAAGGAAGATGATCTCCACTCGATGGGGCCTGAACCCTTTGGCCTCGGCGATCTCGGGAACAATCGAGGTGAGCATCAGTCGTCGATAGAGGATACCCACCGCCGCTATACACACCAGGCCGAGGATCGCCACCGGCAGGATCTCGCTCGAGCTCACCCCGAGGATCTCGCCGAAGAGCAGCGAGAAGATCTGGGGCTCGTACTCGGTGCTTTGGCTCAGGAAGGCGGCGCCGAGGGCGAGCATCATCACCAATGTCAGGGCGGTCACCGCATCCGCCCTGCCGCGCCGGCCCAGCTTCCCGATGCCGAGAGCCGCGCCTATCGAGAACACGCCCAAGCCGACTAGCGGATTGATCCCGATGAGGTTTGCCCCGGCGGCACCGGCGAAGGCACCGTTGGGAATGGCATGGGCTGGAAAGGCCGCTCCACGGAGCACGACGAAGAAACCGACCACCCCGGCCACGATTGCCACAATGGTGGCGATTTCCCAGGCATTGACCATGAAGCCCGAAAACATCAGACCGTTGCCCCGTCGGTTGCCCGGGACCCACCGTCGTGAATCGAGAGAGCACGTCGTCGCTCGCGTCGGCCGGTGAGCCGAGAAACCACAGGCAGTCCGGAGACGAGATAGCCGACGAACGTGATTGAAACGATGAAGAAGCTGACGGGTAGTCCCTGGCTCCCCGTATCCCAGTAGTTGCTGTCGTAGGCGAGGAGGATCCCAACCAGCGTGGTCCCCACACCCAGGAAAGAGGCGACCACCATCGAGCTGCGGAGCGAGCGGGTGATGCGGAGCGACGTGGCCGCCGGACCAATGAGGAGCGCCGTCGACAGGATCGCCCCGATGGCGATCGACGACAGCCCGACGGCTATGGCCATGGCCATCATGAATTCCAGACCCACCAAACGCGTCCTGACCCCGCGGGCCGATGCGAGCTCTTCGGAGAGCGAACTCAGCAGGAGCGGTTTGTGGATCACCGCGATGGCCAGCAGGGTCAGGACGCTCAGTGCAGTGACCACGGGGACGGTCGACGGCGCCACCGTGAAGATCGACCCGAAGAGGATCTGCTGGGTAGCACCGGTCGTGGCGCTGGTCGTCGTGTCCAGGTAGAGGAACAGGGCAGCGAGGCCGGTTGCAGCTCCGAGCACGATTCCCGTGGCCAGATCGCGGCTTCGGACCCGTTGGACCCCGACGAGATCCATTGCCCCGGCTCCGATCACGCCACCCCCGATGAAGCCCAGGAGTGGGCTGATCCCGAAGTAGAACGCACCTGACCCGCCGGTGGTGGCGACATCGGTCAACGCATGACCGGCGAACGACTGGCTGCGAACGACGGTGAAGACGCCGACGATCGCAGAGACCACTGCCGTGACCGTTCCGATGGCGACGGCCGTGTGCACCGGACCGCTGGCGACGAATCCTGGCTCGAAGAGGAAGTGCATCCGGTCAGAAAACGGTCAACGTCGGATGGTCGGGGATGTCGCTATCGTCCGGTCCTGGCTCGGCGACGACCAGCACCCGACCATGGAGTCGGAGGACATCCACGTGGTGCCCGTAGAGCCTGCTCAGAACGTCGGAGCGCACGACCTCTTCTGTGGTCCCGCTGGCTGCTCGTCCATCGGTCAGGTAGACGATCCTGTCCATCACCGGCAGCAGTGCATTCATCTCGTGGGCGGACAACAAAATGGCGACTTTGTGCTCTGCCGACACGCGGTGGAGGAGCCCGACGATCTCCTGGGCGCTCTTCGGATCGAGGTTGGCGAGCGGTTCGTCCAACAACAGGAGTTTCGGACGGCTGATCAGCGCATGTGCGATGAGGACCCGCTGCTGCTCGCCGCCGGAGAGCCTGCCGACCCGGCGGTCGGCGAAATCGTCGGCATCGACATCGTGAAGTACCTGTTCGACGGCCCGGCGCTGTTCCTTGGTCCGGCGCGCGATGCCGAACTTCTGCGCGTCGAGTCCGAGGGCGACGAGGTCACGTGCTCGCATGGGCACGTCGGGGTCGAGCAAGACCTTTTGGGGGACGTACCCGAGGGATCGGCCACGTCTGGCCGTGCGCCGACCCACCGAGCCGGACGGTTCCGGTTTCGGTCCGCTGGGATCCGAGGATGACCCGGAGCAGTGTCGTCTTGCCGACGCCGTTGGACCCGATCAGGCCGGTGAACTCCCCTTCACGGACCTCGAACGAGACGTCATCGAGGATCTTTCGGCCGGAAAAAGAGACTCCGACCCGGTCGACCTCGAGTACCGGCGCCACGTTCACAGGTGTTCCGTCGACCTGCCGTGCTCCACCGCCGCTTGGATGGCAGCGACTTCGGCCATCATCCAGGACTGATAGTCGTACCCGGGCGTGGGCATCGTCTCGTACACGCCGACCACGGGAACGCCGGATGACTGGGCGGTGTGTCGGATGGTGGTCGTGAGCGAGTCAACGACCTGCTGGTTGTAGCAGAAGACCTTGACCTGATGGTTGGTGAAGAAACCCTCCTCTTGGGTGATGCCCTCCGGAGAGGGATCGACGCCGTTCATGATGTCGGCCTGAAAGACGAATGGGGTCACGATATTGGCTCCCATCGCCTGGAGCAGGTAGTCCGCGACCGGCTCGGTGACCGCCACCGGCGTGCCCGAGTACTTCGCCTTGAAGCTGGCGATGGCCGCCATCCAGGGCTGCAGTGACGCATCGAACGTGGACAGCCGTGCCTGGAAGTACGACTTGTGGCTCGGATCGAGCGTGCTCAGGTCGTTGGTCATCGCCTGGGCCACCGCCGGCATCGTCTTCGGGTCGTACCACAGGTGTGGATTGGGGGTGTCATCGGGAAGGTCCAGGACGTGCTGGGCCACGATGACTCTCCTCGAGGGGTTTGGCGAGGCGGCCTCGATCTGGTTCATGAAGGTGTCGTAGCCAACGCCGTTCTGGACCACCAGCTCCGCCTGGCTGACCTCGTGGGCCACGCTGGTGCTCGCTTCGAATGTGTGCGGATCGGTGTTCGGGTTGTCGAGGATGGAGGACACGGTGACGTACTTGCCACCGATCTGTTCGAGGACATTCGCGTACTCGTTCTCGGCTCCGACGGCGCTGATCACGCCGGAGGTCGAGGAGACCGGTGCCCCATTCGACGAGCAGGCGGCAAGACCGAAACCCGTAGCGATCACCGCGACGGCGGCGACCATCCGGGTGCGCCGCCGAGGAGTCCTGATGGGGCTGGTCGGGCCGATTCGTGGCGCGTGAGGTGTCATGCGGTGAAGATAGGATGGGAACTAGTCTCATTACAAGTGAGACTGTACAGGACGGAAGAAGCGCCGGTGTCGACGGGTGTCCATGCCGGCGAGGGGAGGGGTTCAGTTGAAAACCCATGAGACCGACGGCTCCTTGCACGAGCTCGTCGAGATCCAGCTCAAGCGTGCGGATCTTCGCTACACCGGCGGACGGCGATCCATTGTCGAGGCGCTGGCCAGCTCCGGACACCCAGTGAACATCTCCGACATCGCCGAACAGCTCCCGGATGTGCCTCGGAGCTCTGCCTATCGACACCTTGTCGACCTCCAAAACGCGGGAATCGTTCGTCGGATCGCGGCCCGTGACGAGTTCGCCCGGTTCGAGCTGGCGGAGGAATTCACCGAACATCATCACCATCTCCTGTGCACGATCTGTGGACGAGTGTTCGATGTCACCCCCTCCGAGTCATTCGAGCTGATGGTGGGCAAAGTGGTCGAAGACTTGTCCCGTCGTCTGGGCTTCCGTCCCACATCGCACTCCCTCGACGTCGTCGGACATTGCGCAGAGTGCGAATGACGGCAGCCTGACCGGTTGCGGCTCTCAGCGGAATGGAGATCCACCTGGTGACAAGCCGTCGTCGGTAACCTGAAGAGGTACCCGGTCCCGTGCCGGGCCGAGGCGGAGGAGTGATGGTATGCATGCGATGAATGGCGACTGCGGCGTAGTACGGCGAGCACCCACGCTGACCGTTCTGATCGCCCTGATCGGGGGCCTGGCTCCTTGCCGCATGCAGTTCCAGCTCGACCAGCCCGACGACCACGACGAGTCAGACGGCGACCGGGTCGTCTACCCCGTCCGGGTCAGGAGGATCCGCATCGGCGCTCAAATCGGTAGAGGACGGGATCACCAAAAGCGCCGGCGCTACCTTCAGCGCGACCTATCTCACCACTCACAGTTCGACTGGCCAAAAGAACCAGAACCAGGGCCAGAACCAGAACCAGAACCAGTCGGTCACCTTTGCCCAATCCCCACCGAAATCGGCGGTGATCACCACCAGTGGGAGCTTCTACCTCGACGGCACGTCGGTGACCGAGTGCCAAGGGTCAGGCAGCAGTGCGACCTGTACCTCCCTCCCTCGCCAACCTGACCAGCAGCCTGACCGGTCTCACTGACCTCTTCTCGCCGGCGATCCTGACCAATACCCTCAAGGGGATCCAATCGGAGGAAGCGGCACACGTCGGCGTGATTGTGAACAAATCGTCGGCGACGTACGGCGGATTGTCCTCCACCTGTGTCACCGTCAAGGGTTCGGCCCAACCCTCTGCGGTCACCTACTGCGCAGCGGATTCGAGCGGGATCCTCACCTATGCCAACGCCGGTGGCAGCACCGTCACCCTGACCGCCTTCTCCACCAACCCGCCGGCGTCGACGTTCTCGCCTCCGGCAGGGGCGACCGTGCAGACCATCCCCGCCGGCGCCTGATCGGCGAAACTCGGCCGGCAGGCCGTACCTCCGACTCGTCTGGTCCTCCTCGGAGGATGCCCGGTTGTAACACAGCGAGACGTCCCAACCCGAGAGAGCGGGCCACCTCCTCCAGGCTGACCGGTGCATGTGCAACCGAAGCCTTACCCCGACCAGGGCCAAGGGAAAGAACAGGATGGCGTAAGCCAGAATCAGCAGTGGAGCGCTCTGGTAGAAGAATCCGTCGGCGTAACGCTCCGTGAAGTAGCTGAGGGCAAAGGCGATAACGATGCCCGGCATCGCCAGGACCAGATAGGTGCTGCGTTCGAGGTTGCGAGCGATTGCGTCCGAGTTGCGAACGGCCAGGAGGGCAACCGGTAGTGCCATCAGCGTGGCAAGCGCTGCTGCCGTGCCACTGTAGAGAGCGGTGTGCCACGTCGCACTGGCGATGCTCACCCCGGTGAGAGCGTGTGCTCCACCCTCGAACGTCCAGTAGACGCAGGCTCCGACCGGGACGCCGAGTGCCAGCCCGACCAGGAGGAAAAAACCGAGGAGTACGGGAACCGTGGCCCTGCCGAGACGATGGGATTGATATCCGCCGGCCGGGCAGGTCGGTCCGCTCGACGCACCACGCGGTCAAGGTACCGATGATGGCGCACAGGGCGGTGACGACCACAGTGAGTCGGATCGTGTTCCACAGGAGAGTGCCGGTGAGCGGGCGAAAGATGAGATGGAGGATTGTCGATGCACCGGCACTGCCGGCTTCGATCAATAGGAAGACAAGGGGCGCCAGCAGGACCATGGCGACGCCGGTACTGATGGCCAACAGGACCTTTCGCTGTCGGGTTCGACGCTCCGGAACCGATCCGGGCGGTGGGCGGTCCAGAACCGGATCGGTGAACACCGTGTCTGTCCGGGTCACGGTGTGAGGTGTCCGCTCCGCGACGTGCCCACCGTCATCCGACCGGTCAAAGCAGCCCGGCCTGCTTCAGCAGCCCGATGGCCGTCGAACCATCTCCGAGCTGGGCGGGGGTGATGGCATTCGGTTCCAGTTGGTCGAAAGGCGTCTCCGGTTGAGAGGTGGTGACACCCGAGGCAATTGGATACTCAAAGCTGATCGAGTGCGCGATGATCTGCTGACCCTGCACAGAAGTGATGTAGGCCAGAAACTTCTGTGCGGCAGCCTGATTCTTGCTCGACTTGAGAACCGCCGCCGGAGATATGTCGATCACGTAACCGACATCGTGAGGAGCGAAGTAGGCAATGTCCGAGTGGATGTTTGCCGCACCGATCTCGGCTTGCATGCGATACCAGTAGTACTGGTTGACCACGCCGAAGGCGACGGCGCCCCGGTTGACTTCATCGGCGATGGTCTCATTGTCGGGGTAGACGTGACTGCCGGCATTGGCCTTGATCCCGTCGAGCCACTTGAGCGTCGCCGCGCTTCGTACTTGCGGTCCATTGAGGTAACGATGGGTTGGAAATCGGTTTCTCCCGCCGCGAACGCCAGTTGCCCTTGGTAACGCGGATCTGCAAGCTGGACGACCGAGGTGGGGAGTTGAGCCTTTGTTATGAGGCTCGGGTTGTAGATGAGCACGCTCACCCGGGCTGACACTCCCACCCAGGACCCGTCGGTGGAGTTGTACTGACTGGGCGTGTGAGCGAGCGTCGAAGCGTCCACCGTGGCCAGCAGGTTCTTGTCGGCCAGGTATTGAATCGCCGGGGTGTTCTCGGTGTAGATGACATCGGCCGGGGATCGGGCCCCTTCAGTGACGATCTCGTCGGCCAAGGTGTCCTCGTCATCGCTGCGGACATTGACGTTGATGCCGGTGGCCTTCTCGAAGCCGGCCACCAGCGAATCGGTGGTCTGTACGTGCTGTCCGTTGTACAGGGTGATCGTCTGTCCCGACCCTGAAGACGAGCCGCCGCAGGCTGCCAGCAGGCCGCCAACCAGTGCAAGCGACGCAAGGACCTGTCCTCGCCACCGCCGTCTCGTCGTCGTGCGGGCCCTGTTTCGGGCCCTCGAGCGGACCGGTCGGACTCCGGTCACGATCCCGCACCCGCACCGGGACACTGCGTGTCGAGCTTCTCACTTGCCTGGCTCACCGCCTGTTTGGCGGAAGCACTGGAACCGTTGCTCTGATAGAAGTCCTGATAAGCCGATGCCAGGTCGTCGATGGCCCGTTGGAGCGCCGCATTCGACGTGCTCTTGATCTGTTCCAGCGGATGAACCTGAGCGAAGGCATATCCAACCGGGTCGGCGTCCGGGTCGGGTCCATCGCTGAGAATGGCGCTGACTCTCTGGCAGGTCACCGCCGCTGCCGAACTCGATGGCGGCGCAGAACTGCCAGCGGATCCACAGGCCACCAGTGGCGCACAGGAAAGGGCCACGACGCCCAGCCCCACCAGGCGTCGGCGGGAGGAGGCCCTTGCCCCTCGACGCGTGGTCGACGATACCGGGAACGTCCCCGAGGGAGATCCGGTGGTGGGTCCCGAAACCCCTGCTGCCTCCCCTGATGAGGTGGCCCTGTCTCCTTCCATCCCTGGAATTTAGGTATCCCTAACTAGTTGCGTCAAGTCACCCTTATAACCCGTGAGGGTTGCTCGATGCCCTGGTGACCTGTCCAGCACGATCGCCGGGGGTCGAGTGGCGGTCAATCGGGGAGCGGCGTTGGCCACACCAGGGCGGAACCGGCGGCGCTGATCTCTACCTCGGTGCCGTTTGTCAGCACCAGATCGCCATCGGCCCGAACGGTGATCGGATCCGAGAGGCCGGGGGAGCGTGGATCGAGGGTGATCACCGCGTCATGCCCGTGAAATTCGGTCCGAGCAATCGTTGCTCTGAGTCCACTGCCGGTCAGCACCGGTGAGATGGTCAACTGTTCGGGTCGGATCAGGGCCACCCCTGTGCCGGTGCGCATGGTCGCCGATGGATCAGGCCGTACGTCGAGGGGCCCGAACGGGGTTGTCACCGTTTCGCCTTCCAGTGTGGCCGGCACCAGATTGGCGTCGCCGAGAAACCGGGCCATGGGCCGGGTCAACAGGATGGTCGTAGAGCTCCTGGGGACTTCCGCACTGCGCGATCGTCCCATTTCGGATCACCGCCACCTGATCAGCCACCGACAGTGCTTCGTCCTGGTCGTGGGTGACCAACACGGCGGTGACGTTGCCTTTCTGCAACACCTCTTGAACGTCAGACCGGACACTGGTACGCAGACCGGCGTCGAGTGACGAGAATGGTTCGTCCAAAAGGACCAGGGCAGGACTGATGGCAAGGGCGCGGGCCAGGGCCACCCGTTGCTGTTCACCTCCGGAAAGCCGGTGCGGATAGCGCTTACCCTGTCCGGCCAGGCCCACCAGCTCGAGCATCGACTCGGTGTGTTCCGTCGACTTCCGCCGGTTTGCCCGACGTGTACCGAAGGCAACATTGGCAGCCACGGTGAGGTGGGGAAAGAGCGATCCCTCCTGTGGGACATAGCCGATTCCCCGTTGTTCGGGCGGAAAGCGCGCGGTGGGCGTCCTCGACGATACGACGTCCGAGAGTCACGGTGCCTCTGTCGGCCCGCTCGAATCCGGCCACTACCCGCAGGAGGGTGGTCTTACCGCTCCCCGATGGGCCCAGAACCGCGGTGATCGAGCCGACGGGCACCTCCAGATCGATGCCGGTCAACACCGCCTGTGTCCCGAAGGACTTGTAGAGGTCGGAGATGCCAAGACCGATCACCTCGGAACCGTCGACGTCGATGGGTCCGTCGGCA
Source organism: uncultured Acidimicrobiaceae bacterium (assembly GCA_963734395.1). Lineage (GTDB taxonomy): Bacteria > Actinomycetota > Acidimicrobiia > Acidimicrobiales > RAAP-2 > Bog-756. Next base: position 1,093,451 of record CAVTGY010000002.1, read on the forward strand.
CCGGGAGACGGTCGAGCCATCATTCGAGGCTACTGCGCACCCCTCCGCGACCGCGCATCTTCAAGCGATGCCGCGGTAGCGGCCGCCGGCGCTACCATCTCGATGACGTTGGGGGAGGATGTCTTCGCCGGCGGGTCGGGTGGCAGACGCCAGGATCTCCCTAGCGGAGAGGGGTGAAATGGACGTGGACAATTCGCGGCCCCACCGGGTCAACCGCCGCACCTTCCTCGGCTCGATGAGTAGCGCGGCCGCGGGAGCCGTGGTCGGGGTCACGGCGAGCCGATCCGTCTCCGGCGGACCCGCGTACGCTGGTCAGCCGCCCGGCAATGACATCGAACCCTTCTACGGCGTCCATCAGGGCGGCATCGCCACGGAACCGCAGAGCCACAGCATGTTCGTCGCCTTCGATGTGACCACCGATCATCGGGAGGATCTGACCGAGTTACTGCGGATGTGGACCAATCTGGCTGCCGAGCTGTCCTTGGGGCGCTCGGGGCCGTCCTTCAGCGACGTTGCCGGTGGTGCCAGCCAGGACAGTGGTTCGACGGTCGGACTGGGCCCGGCGCGGCTGACGGTCAACGTCGGATTCGGCCCGGGCCTCTTCGGATTGGGCGACTCGGATCGGTTCGGGCTCAGTGCAGATCGGCCGGTGGCCCTCATCGACCTGCCGGAGTTCCCGGGCGATCAGCTCACGGAAGTGACCACGGGCGGAGATTTGAGCCTCCACGCGTGTGCCGACGATCCTCAGGTGGTCTTTCATGCGGCGCAGCAACTTGTCCGTGCCGCCCATGGGGTTGCCGTTGCCCGATGGTCCCAGGTTGGTTTCAATGAGGCAGGAGCAGCCGCCGGCACGCCCAGAAATCTCATGGGGTTCAAGGACGGCACCACCAATCCATCCACCGAGTTGGCTCTGGATGAGTTGGTGTGGGTGAGCGGTGCCGGGCCCGATTGGATGGTCGGTGGTACCTATCTGGTGGCTCGGCGCATCCGGATCGATTTCGACGCATGGGATGACACGCCAGTGGGCGTACAGGAGAGGATCATCGGGCGCCACAAGCTGTCGGGTGCTCCGCTCGGTCGCTCGGCTGAGTTCGACACCCTCGATCTTGCCGCTAAAGACTCCTCGGGTGAATCCTGTCGTGCCTCTCGACGCTCATGTGCGGATTGCCTCACCTCAAGAGAATTGGAACAACGCCATGCTACGGAGGAGCTACGCGTACAACGACGGTCTTGTCGCATCCGCCAGACCGTCGGGGCCGATATCTGCTCCGATCGACGCCGGCCTCTTGTTCATGGCCTACCAGAGCAATCCGCGCCTTTCCTTCATCCCCGTCTACGGCGAGCTTGCCAGGAGCGATGCCCTCCAGCGGTTTACGACCCATACGGCGAGCATCATCGTTGCCATTCCCCCCGCGGCACCGAGCCCGGGACATTGGATCGGCGAGCAACTGTTCACCGTCTAGCGGGGGTCTGATCGATCACTGACGGTTTTCGTCCTGTGCGACCTTCTGCCTATGGTCTGGGGATTCATTGGCCCAAAAGACCGCTCGCTCCGCTCACGATCCTCATCGGAGCCGTTCTCGTCATCAGCCTGGCGACCTGGTTGGTGGTCGGTGAGCCGGTCAGCGCCAGCCCCACCCCGCCGTCGCCGTCCATCGGTGACGCCTTGAACCAGCCTGTGCCTCAGGCGATCGCACGGCTTCCCCTCGAGAACCAGGATGGCCGAGCGGGTCACGCTCGACCAGTTCAGGGGCCGGGCGGTGCTCCTGGTCCCATTCCTCACCTCCTGCCAGGAAGAGTGCCCGATCACCACCGGAGCGCTCCTGGTCGCCCAACGCTCCGTCGCTGCCGACGACCTGTCCAAGAAGGTGGCCGTCGTCGAAGTCACCGTTGACCCGGGAAGGGACACCCCCGCTCGTATGGCGGCATTCGCTCGGCTGACCGGATCGACCTGGCCCCTGCTGACCGGCTCAAGTGCCACCCTTGCTTCCCTATGGCATCACTTCGGCGTCTACTACCAAGAGGTGCCAGAGGGTTCTCCGCCGGGGATCGACTGGGAGACCAATCGTCCCTACACATACGACGTGGACCACTCCGACGGCTTCGTCCTCCTCGACACGCATCTCCGTGAACGCTTTGTCGCAGGCGGCATGACCAGCATCGGACAGATCCCGGCGAATCTTCAGCGGCTGCTCGACAGTCAGGGCAGAGCCGATCTACGGAACCCGGGTGGTGGGACATGGACCGTAAGCGACCGCGTTGAACGCCATCGGCTGGGTTCTCGGACAAAGGATAGACATCGCAGGGTGAGCGTCGGCGGTCTCCACGCCGATCGACAGCGTGTCGGCGACGGAACTGCCCTTCGGGTCTTACAACTCCGGTCGGCGCCTACTTGGCCCAGGCGTGCACCGGTCCGATCACCGAAAGGCTCACCCGCGTCCCGACTGGGGCGGCGAGGTCGTCGGCGTTCCTGACCATGACCGGATCCACCCCGTGTGGTTCATCGAGTGTCACCATCATCACCACGCCGTGGCCGTAGAACTGGGTGTCGACGATCTGTCCGGAGAGTCCGCCCTTGCCCGCAGATACGTTGTCAGCGTCGCTGACGGTGATCCGCAGTTGTTCGGGCCTCACCAAGACGACGGCCGGGGTGGGGGCCGCGAACGGCGGACTTCCTTCGAGCAGGGAGATCACCCCCAGTGCCGTGGTCACCGTCGATCCTTGGCACACTCCGTCGATCAGGTTGGCCACGCCGACGAACAGGGCCGTTGCGGCGTCGTTCGGCCGGGCGTAGATGTTCTTCGGCGTCGACAGCTGGGCGATCCTTCCGTCCCGTATGACCGCCACCATGTCGGCGCAGGACAAGGCCTCGTCCTGATCGTGGGTCACCAGCAGAGCAGTGGTACCGGTCTCCTTGAGAATCCGCCTGACGTCGCCACGGACGCTGGATCGCAAGCCTGCGTCGAGCGACGTGAATGGCTCGTCCAACAGCACCAAGGACGGCCCGACGGCGAGCGCCCTGGCCAGCGCGACCCGTTGTTGCTGTCCCCCGAGAGCTGGTGGGGGAGCCGGTTGTCCAGACCGGTCAGCCCGACCAGGTCGATCAGCTCGGTCACACGCCGTGCCCGACCGGGCCCGCGCCGGATGCCGAACCCGATGTTCTTGGCCACGGTCAGATGGGGGAAGAGCGCACCCTCCTGGGGGACGTATCCGATCCGGCGCCGTTTGGGCGGCACGAATCGTCGCCCGTCACCGCCGTCGACCAAGTCGGCGCCGATGGTGATCGAACCTGCGTCCGCCGGTTCGAAACCGGCCAGAATCCGTAGGAGCGTGGTCTTTCCACTACCGGACGGGCCTAACACTGCAGTCAACGATCCCGTGGGCACGGTCAGGTCCAGTCGATCGAGGACGGTGTGGCCGCCGAAGGCCTTGGCCAGACCGGAGACGTTTACGCCGCTCATGTCGACACCGCGGCTCGGGACGGGAGCCGATTGAACCAGCGGGCGATGACCACGCCGGGCACCAGGGCGATGGCCATCATCGACCGCTGCGTAGGGGGCCGCGGCGCTGTCGGATGCGTCGTTCTGGAACGACCAGAACTGGGTGGCCAAGGTATGGGCGCCGGTGGGGATGAGGAGGAGCGTGGCGGTCAGCTCGGTGATCGCCGAGAGGAACACGAGGCAGAATGCGGCGGCGAGGCCCGGGGCCAGAAGGGGCACCGTGACCCGGGCCATCACCGTCAGTCGGCTCCTGCCGAGGGAGGTGCCGACCTCCTCGAGTCCGACCGGTGCCGATGACATCGATGCCCGCACTGCCACCAGGCTGAGCGGGAAGAAGATGATCGCGTAGGCGATCACCAGAAGTTCCCACTGCTGGTAGATGGCGAACACATACCGGACGGCCATGAAGACCAGGCCCGAGCCCGATCACCAGGCCCGGGCAGGCCCTGGACGAAGAACGTGCCTCGCTCGATGAGAACCGTGACGCGGGAGCGGTTCCGGAGGCAGACCAGGCAACGGGCAGGGCGAGCAGCGTCGCCAGAACTGCGGCGGCAGCGCTGTAGGCCACGGAATGGATGGCTGCCGACCCCAGTGACGAAGCCGCCGGCAGCGTCGAGGTCTGGTTGACCGTGATCCAGTAGACGATGGTGCCGGCCGGTACGCCGAGGGCCGGTATCACCAGGGCGATGAGCGCGGCAACCGGCAGGGAGTAGCGGCCAGAGACCGAGGTGGTGACGCGGCGCGGCTCGGGGGGGTGTGCGCCCACGACCGGACAGGCGGCTCGGGCCGATGACGATGGTCTCTGCGCAGATGAGGATCAGTCCGATCGCGCACGAGGACCAACGACAGCGCGCATGCTGCAGGAGGTGTCGAATTCATCGGTGAACTGGGAGAAAATCTCGGTGGTGAAGGTCTGAAATCGCAGGGCCTCGAAGGCTCCGTATTCGGCCAGAATGGCCAGTGCCACAAGCAGGCTGCCACCCGCCAATGCCGGACGGACCTGCCGCAGGGTCACCCGCAGGAACACCCCGATTCGGGTCAATCCCAAGCTCAGTCCCATCTCCTCCATCCCGGGGTCCACGCTTCTCAGCCCGGCCGCAACCGGAAGGTACACCAGCGGGTACAGGGCGAGGGACATGACCAGGGTCGCCCCCCAGAGGCCGTGCAATTGAGGAAACACCGATGCCCACTCCGAGCCGAGCACGAAGCGGGGAACGGCTATCGGCAGGACGGCGAGCACAGCAAAGATTCGTCTTCCGGGTAAGTCGGTCCTCTCGATGAGCCAGGCCACCGCAGTACCGATGACCCCGCAGGCGATGGTGACGATGACCGTCAAGCGCAAGGTGTTCCAGAGCAACACCTGGGTGAGGTGCCGGAAGAGGACGGGGTGCAATTGCGACCACCCGTCCTGGGAAGCCTGGACGACGAGATAGCCCAGGGGGAGGAGCAGGAAACCGGCCACCATCATGCTGATCACGATGAGAAGTCGGCCGGAATGTCTTCGTGGATTGGCCAAGGCGGTCAGATCAGTCCGCGCCTGTTGTTCGAGCGCGATGGCCTGGCTACCGTCACCCAATTCGGAGATGGTCAAGGGCGCCGGTTGGAGCTGATCCCACGGCATCAACGGCTGAGCGGTGGTGACGCCGGAACCGATCGGGTACTCGTAGCTGTCGGAGTGGGCGATGATCTCCTGGCCCTGTCGGCTAACGATGAAGGAAAGGAATGCCTGGGCCGCCGCTTTGTGCTTGCTCGATGCCAGGATCCCCGCACCGGACACGTTGACAACGTAGCCGGGGTCCTGGGAGCGAGGAAGGCGATGGCCGAGTGCATATTGTCAGCACCGACCATGTCACGTTCGCGGTACCAGTAGTACTGGTTCAGCGAACAGAGGTCGATCGAGTTGCTCCGTCGTGAGACCATGTCGACCAGGGTCTCGTTGTCGGGGAACTGCAACGCACCGGCATTCTGCCTCAACCCTTCGAGCCACTTGAGGGTGGTCGCCTGACCGTATGTCCGGACGAACGGAGGTAACGATGGGTTGGAAGTCGGTCTCCGAAGGGGCGATGGCGATCTTGCCCTTCCACTCGGGGCTGACCGAGGTCGAGGATCGACGTGGGCACTTGATCGGGTTTGGAGCAGGTTGGTGTTATAGACGAGGACATTCACCCGGGCGGTTACCCCTACCCACTGACCACCGGGCGAGTCGTACTTCGACGGTACGTGGGCGAGCGTGGATGGAGCGACCCTTGCCAACATCCCCCGTTCTTCCAGCGTCATCAGTGCCGGCGAGTTCTCGGTGAAGAATACGTCGGCCGGCGAACGGGAGCCTTCTTGGATGAGTTGGTTGGCCAGCACGTCTTCGTCGTCGCTGTGAACGGCGACCTGGATGCCGGTCTGCTTCTCGAAGGCAGCTGACCAGGGCATTGGTCGTCTGGAGGTGTTGCCCGTTGTAGAGCGTGATGGTCGGGGTGGACGAGGATGCCGCCGAACCACAAGAGGTCAGGATGGTGGCCAGGAGGGCTGCACAGTACTCCGACCATGGGCGAGTGAGACGCGCGGCGCCACCTCGTACGTGGCCGAAGGCTGCGGTTGTCGACCGACCGGCCCATTCCCACCCCTCTTCGCGCGGCGCCGATGTCAGGGGCGCGACCGCCGATCTGCGACGCTGAAGGTAGGTTAGGGTAACCTAACTAAAGGTCAGGCGAACGGCGCGCGGCGGACGAACCGCCCAGGGACGGAGTGACCACCAGCGCGGTGACGGCGACGAGCGGCCACGGTCACCCGGGTCGAATCGGAGGGGACGCAGTGAGCGCAGTTCGAGGTCAACGAGCGACCGCCCGACCGCGTCGGGCAGCGTGCTCCGCGCCGTGGGCGCCATCGCGGCGTGGCCCTCTTCCTGGTGCTGTGCGCCGGACTGGCATCTTGTGCGGACCGCGCCGCGGATCAGGCAGTGTCGGCGTACGCAACACGGCGAGGTCCGCCGTCCGTGGACATCGTTGTCACCCCGGCCAAGGTGCACGTCCGAACCGTCGAGGCGCCACCCGGGGTGGTGAATTTCACCGTGACCGACAAGAACGCATCCATCGGTCACCGAGGTCGAGCTGCGCCAGGCGGACGGCTATTTGCTCGCCGAGCAACCGAACCTCGCTCCCGGGGCCCTGGGCGGGATTTCGGCCAGTCTGGCGACGGCACGTACCAGATCTACTGTCCTGGAGCCGACCAGACAACGTCGAGCTTCATGGTGACCGGCGCCTCGACCGGCCCCACGTTGGAAGAAGAATCCCGCGGCTGGTGACCGGCGGTGCACAACTTCAGCCAGTGGATGTCGACCCAGATGGGATTGCTGGTGAGTGATACGCCGATCCTTTGCCTCGGCGGTCGAAGCGGGGAACCTGTTACAGGCCGAGGCACTGCTACGTTCCGGCCCGTGAGGACTTCGAAAGCGTCGAGGCGGCAACGGAGACTTACGGCACGCTCTACCCTGACATCGACGGCCAGATCGAGAATTTCGGCAACCTGTCGGAGTTCGAGGGATTCCACGAACTCGAAGAAGCCATGTGGGTAGGAGACTCCCTCTCAGGCCAGTCCAAATACGCCGTGCAGCTGGTCGACGACGTCGAACAACTGCAGACACTCGCGTCCAAGGCGACGTACCAGCCGGCTCAGATCGGCGACTTTGCGTCGGCGCAGCTGACCGAAGCGAGCAACTATTTGGTGACCGGGTCCGAAGAGCGTTACTCCAATCTGGAGCTAGCCGACCTCAAGGGAACTCTTGGCAGCACCGAGGAGGCCATCACAGTGTTGGAGCCGGCACTATCCGCCGTCTCTCCTGCTGTGGTCGACCAGCTCGATTCGGCCATGGCATCGGCGTCGACCGCGCTGTCGCAGTGCGCCCAGAGCCCGGGGAGTGCCGACAGCGGATACGAGTCCTATACCGCGGTCGGAACCTCTCAGCGCGAGACCCTGGCACAGAGCATGCTCGATCTGGCCGCGCCGGTCGCACGTGCCACCCAGCTGGTGGCGTGAGACCACCAGCGCCGGCCACGCGAGTTCGGTGATCTGGGCTGTTGCCTACGGCGTGTAGATCTTCTTGTCGAAGGTGGTGGTCACCGTCTGGGCCTCGCCCAGCCGGGGGAGCCCGAACAGGTCCTCGATGGAGGCCAGCGAGGAATAGTGGTTGTAGGACGTCTTGGTCACCACGGTGCCCGCCTTGATGAACGGCGAGATGAGGACGGCCCCGACCTTGCCGCCTCCGGGCCCGGTGATTCCGTTGTTCCCGCCGTCGGCTGCCGGCCCGGGTGTTTCACCACAGCACGAGGTTGAGTCCAACGGAGAGGGTTGTTCGCCCTCGTCGAAGGTGATCTCGAGCAGACCGTCCTGCTGGAATGCCGGCGAGCTGGTGATGATCGGCACCCAGGTCTCGAGCCACTGGTTGATGTCTCCTACCGAGGAACCTCCACCGACGCCGGCGCCGGTGGTGTTGACGCAGGGGTAGTCATGGCCGTCATCGCACAGGTTGGGAGTGATGAAGCTGAGATTCGGGGTGGTGGAGACACTCTGGAGGTCGGTGACCAGCCCGGTGGTGCCGGCTAGGGCGCCCGCAGGCAGGTTGCCACTGGTGTCACCCAGGGGCACCACATTCTGGTCACACTCGGCGGTGTTGTTGCGGATCGAGAGGAAGTAGACGAAGGGATCGTGGCGGGTGGCATAGCCATCGGACGCCTCGGCACTGAAGGAGGGATCGGTGGAACCCACCGGCGGTGCGCCGCAGTTGGCCGCCTCCCTGGTCGGGTCGTTGCCCATGTCCTCCATGTAGCCCTTCCAGGTGAGCCCCTCGCTGCTCAACTGGTCGGCCAGCGTGGTGACTGTGGAGGGGTAGACGCATCCCAATCCCTGCTGAATGCCGTTGATCTCGCCGTCTCCCGGCGGGAAGGTGACCAGACCGCCGACGCAGTCGACCTGGTTGTCGGTGTTGGGTGGTTGGCCGGAGATGAACCCGATGTAGTTGTCATTGGAGAAGTGTCCGACGCCGTAGTAGTTCTCCAGGAACGCTCCCTGGGCGGGCAGCGTCGTGGCCAGATAGGGATCAGCCGACGGGTTGCCGAAGGTGGCCGAGTAGCTCGTTGTTCTCCAGCATGATCACGAACACGTGGCGGACCAGGGGGAGCTTGGAGTTGATGGTCAGCGTCAGCGTCTGGTCGGTTGTGTTGGGCTGGGTGGTGGTGTTGGCGGCCTGGAGGTTGATGACGTAGGGGGTGGCGCTGGCCAACGGTGTCGGGTCGGAGAGGGTGGCGGTGTTGTTGCCGTTGTCGGTGAAGGTCGCCCCGGGCGGGAGCGTCCCGGTCTCGGAGATTGTGGACACCGGGTTGGACTTGACCTTCACAATGAAGTTGAGGGGCTTTCCCTGCTTGATGATCTTGACGGCCTTGCTGGTGAAGACCGGTGCCGAAAGCCCCTTGCTGGCAGAGGCAGCCGGTGCGTACTGGACCACCAGGGCCCCCACTCCCAACAGTGCAGCGGCGATGACGATCGTGCGAACTGTCCCTGCTCTGTGCATCCCGGGTCCCCCCTGTCGTGGGCCCGCACCGGGCAGCGGCGCGCCAGAGAACGAGCTTGCGCCGGCCCCTCGCACCGCTTCCGCGGGCTTTCTGGGACGTGAGTTTGTTGGCTGAGCGAGATTTTGTCAATAACGTTCTCACGACCACTCAGAGCGCGCAGGTGGTCACTGTATCAATCTGCCCCCTCGAAGGGAGCACCGAAGGAGAAGATCCCGCCGTCCGAGGCCACCAGCCAGTAGCCGCCCGATGCCCAGTCAGCAGCCATCCCCACCACCGGCGCGTTGAGCAGCGAACCTCCCATCGACCCCCGGAAGGCGGCATCGCCGAAGGCGAAGATCCCCCCGTCGGAGGCCACGAACCAATAGCCGCCACCATCGGCGGTGACCGCCATGCCGTTGACCGGTCGGTTGAGGGTGATGTTTCCGGTCGATCCGAAGAAGGGCGCTCCAAAGGAGAAGATGCCCCCGTCGCTGGCCACTTCCCAGTATCCGCCGTCGGCAAAGTCGGCGCTGATGCCGACCACCGGCTGATTGAGGTGCTGGCCGCCCATCGATCCATGGAAGGCGGCGTCGCCGAATGCGAAGACACCTCCGTCGGTGGCCACCAGCCAGTACCCCCTCCCGTCCTTGGTCGGGGCGATGTCCACGACCGGGGCGTTGAGGTGTTGGCCGCCCATCGATCCATAGAAGCCGGCGTCGCCGAAGGCGAAGGTCCCGCCGTCGGCGGCTACCAACCAGTACCCCTTGCCGTCCGGCGTGGCCACGATGTGCTGGATGGGGGCATTGAGCTGGTGCCCGGCCATCGACCCGTACCCCTGGGCATCACCGTGCCCGGTGACCCCGCCTTGAGAATTGACCAACCAGTACCCGCCACCGGTCGGGGTCGATGCCATGCCGGTCACCGGCGTAGTCAGCGAAGCCGGCGTGATGACAGTCGGTGAGACGAACAAACGGCGAGCGCCCCCACAGGAGTAGTCGGTACAGCCAGGCTCGCCAGGCGGCGTACCCGAGGTACCAGTTACCCGACGCGTCCTGAAACAACGAACCACCGCCCGGTCCGGCCGCCGAACCGTAGGAGGACAGCAGCGGCGAGGACTGACCCTGTGTGCAGGGGCCTGCCGGACCGGCGCAGGTGGCGAAGTTCTCCGAGTAGGTCGAGGAGTTGTACTGGCCGGTCGAGAACAGGAGGATGTAGGTGCCGCCCACGTCGACCATGTCCGGATTCTCGATCGGTGGTCTCCCACGGATAGTCGATTCGTGTCCTGGGTCAGCAGGATCTGGGGAGACCCCACCAGCGACAGGCCGTTGGCGCTCAGCTGCTGGGACCACAGATGGGCAGGTTGGCCCGATCCTCCGTCGTTGGACTTCCAGACCAGGTAGGCGTTGCCGGTCACTGGATCGACGAACGGGCTCGGGTCGATCGCCCCGCCCAAGGAGGGTTGGCACAGCAGGGGGATCGGGGAGTGGTCGGTGAACACCGGGTCGAGTGGGAGTAAGCGCAGCAGCGGTGGCCACCGCCAGGCAGTTGTACCCGGTGTCGCCGGCATGCCCGTACTGGGCGGCGTCGTAGTACATGAGCCAGGTCCCGTGCCAGTTGAAGACGCCCGGTGAGGTCTGCGTGTTGACCTGCTCCCACGACGGGAAGTTGGGCAGGGCCGAAGAGCCGTAGGAGGTCCCGGTGTAGGAACGCCATCCCGACTCTGGTGATCCGGAGGTGTCGACCAGCGCCTGCAGGTGGTTGCCGAGCACGGTGCCGGTGGTGAAGGCGTAGTAATCGGACCCGATCCGCACCACGTCGGGGTCGGGGGCATCGCCGTTGAAGGCGGGGTTGGCAGTCTGTTCGACGGTGATCCCGCCCGAGGACTGAGCCCCCGCCTTCCCGGTTCCCGGTGGCCGCGACGATGGCCAAGCCGGCGGCCAGGATCACCAGTACCGCCAAGCCCAGTCGTCAAACGCCTCATGCACTCTGCCTGTCGGTCGGGTGCTTCCCGGGCCAGCGGTGGCCGCCTCGGCAAGCAGCCGGTCGCGTCCGAGCACGAGGTACTGAGGCATCAGACGTCCGGCACGGACTCCTTTGGTGGCAGACGATAGTCCCGCCGATGACGAATGTGAGTTCATCGGATTCGCGGGACAGGATGAGTCGACTGTCACGGTGCGAGACGGATAGCCTGCCGCCTAGTGAGATCGCCGGCGATGGGAGTTGACCACGATGACCTCGGAGGGGGAATCGACTTCTGGGTCGGGCCGATGTCTGATCCGTCGCCCACGGGGTCGATCCCGACGACGAACAGCGGCATCGGCCGGAGGCCGATCCACTGTGGAACGAGTCGTACTACCTCGACTTCGTGGCCGAGCAGGGAGCGGTGGCCGGGTACGCCCGGATCGGCCTGTACCCCAACCTGGGAGTTACCTGGTGGACGACCATGATCGTCGGAGCAGGACGACCGCTCACTGCCTCGGTGGCTTACGATCTGCCGCCGCCGGCGGCAGCGGGGTTGGGGATCGGTCCCGCGGTTACCAGATCGACCTGACCGTCGATGAGCCGCTGTCGGTGATGACCTTGCACTGCACTGCCCCGGCCGCAGTGCACGCCGATCCGGCTGCCGTCTACCGCATGGAGCCGGGCCAACCATCGGCGCTCGGGATCGATCTTGCCTGGGCTACCGATGGTCAGCCGTACCACTACGGACTGACCACCCGTTACGAGGTGCCGTGCCGGGTCACCGGAGAGATCACGGTGGGGGGCGAACGGGTAGCCGTCGATGGTCACGGCCAGCGGGACCATTCGTGGGGGGTGCGGGACTGGTGGGCCTTTGGCTGGTGTTGGGCGGCCGCCCGTCTGGATGACGGCACCAGGGTCCACTTCGCCGACATCCGGATGCCCGATCATCCGCTGGCGTTCGGATACGTCCAACCGCCGGACGGCCAGGTGCATCCGGTCGAGGCGTTGCAGATGACAGAAGAACCGTCGGACTCGGGACTTCCAACCCGGGGATTCGCTCACCTGGAACCGTCCGGGATCGAGCTGGACATCCGTCCGATCGCCTTCGGCCCGTTGCTGTTGATTGCTCCTGACGGTCGAAGGAGCAGGTTTTCGCGGGCGGTGTCCCGCTTTGACACCGCAGATGGCCGGGTGGGCACCGGGTGGATCGAGTGGAATCAGCCCGATCCACCACCGACCGAACGGTAGCGTTCGGCAGTGCGCGTCGCCCTCACCCCGTCTACTGATCCCGCCGACTACCCGTTCACGCATCGGATCCGAACCCGATTCTCAGAAACCGACGCCATGGGGATAATCCACCACGGCGCGTATGCCCCGTATCTCGAAGAGGCGCGCACCTCCCTGCTGCGGCACACCGGTCATCCTTACGAGTCGGTCCGTCTTGAAGGCTTCGATTTCCCGGTGCTCGAGCTTTTCGTGCAGTACCGCCGGCCGCTGCGTTTCGAGGAGCAGGTGACCGTCCACGTTGGGACGGGCCATTTCACCCGGGCGACGTTTCAGGTGGCGTATCTGCTGACCGTCGAAGGTGAGGCTCGCGCCACCGCGGTGACCGTCCATGGGGCCATCGACTCGAGGGGAAGGGCGGTGCGGATGCCCTCGTGGCTTGCCGGGGCACTCGAGCCGGGCCCAGTGGCCGAGGGGAACAGTTTCCAGCCCCCGAGCGATCGGTGAGCCAGGGGGTAGCCTTGAAGAGGAGCGCCGGGAAGTCTGGTCGGCACGGGACGGACCTGAGTGGCCGCCCTTGCGAAGGAGCGCGGTGACCGAACCAGAGAATGCGAGCGGGTCGCAATCGATCCGAGCGGATACCCGAGCTGGTCAGCCGCGTACCCCCAACTGGCGGGTGGAGGCCCTCCGCACCACCTTCTGGGTGGTTCCGACACTGTTCATCGTGGTCGCCGCGGTTCTCTTCGCCGTCACCTTCGAGGTCGACTTGGCCGCGTACCACCACCACCTGAGCTTGCCCTGGTGGGTGAGGACGGGAAGTGCCGACGCCGGGCGTCAGGTTCTCATCGCCATTGCCGCCGCCGTGATCACCACCGTGGGGGTGGTGTTCTCCATCACCATTCTGGCACTGACCTTGGCCTCCCAGCAGTTTGGTCCGAGGATGATGCGGAACTTCGTCCGAGACATCGGCAATCAGATGACCCTCGGGGTCTTCGTGGGCACGTTCGTCTACTCGGTGCTGGCCCTGGGTTCGATCACCAGCCTTCCAGGGGGCGACTTCGTGCCCCATCTGTCGATCACCGTGGCCGAGGGCCTCCTGTTGGTCGACGTGGCCGTGCTCGTCTACTTCATCCACCACATCGCCAAGTCCATCCAGCTTCCCGAGGTCATCGCCGGAATCGCACGTGATCTCGACCGGGCCATCGATGCCGAATTCCCCGAGCACTACCAGGCCGACGACGCCGAGAAGGGCCGGTCGTCGGAGATCGCCGTCGACCTGACCGAGAAACTGCGCACACGGGGCGCCGTGGTCACCGCCAGGCAGAGTGGCTATCTGCAGTTCGTCGGTTACGGCCAGCTGATCGAGATCGCCGAATCGTTGGACGCGGTGATCCGTTTGGCCCACCGGCCCGGGTCACTTCGTGGTCGCCCGTCGCACGCTGGCCACGGTCTGGCCGGCCGGCGCCGCCGGTCAGGTCGCCTCTGCGCTGGACAAGGCTCACGTGACCGGTCCCCATCGGACCCTCACCCAGGACCCGGTGTTCGCCATCGATCAGCTGGTAGAGATCGCCATCCGGGCGCTGTCGGCTGCGGTCAACGACACCTTCACCGCGCTCACCTGCATCGACTGGTTGTCGGCCGGGTTGTCGGAGATCTCGTCCCGAGTGCTGGAAGAAGGGTGTCTACCGGGGCCGGAGCGGAAAGGTTCGGTTGATCGAATTCGACCCGAGCTACGACCGAATGGTGAACAGGGCCTTCGACAAGGTCCGCCAGGCGGCGTAGGGCGATGCCGGCCGTGATCATCCGGATGATCGACGCCCTGGCCCACATCGCCGAGAACACCACCGGTCAGAGACAGCGGGCGGTTCTGCGGCGCCAGGCCGAGATGATCATGCGGGGTGCCGAACAGGAGGTTCCCGAGGAGAATGATCTGGCTGACATCCGCGTCCGCTTCGATCGGTTCGTCCGGGTCTGCACCGGGCTCGACGAGAATCCTCCGGTGTCGCGCCAAGACCGACGCCTGACCGGTGCCGTCGCTGCCGGCGGACCGTATGCTGCGGAACGGACGCGGCAACCTCAGTCCGTCCGGGCCGGACAGTCCGTTCGGTGTCCTTCGCCAACCCACGAGGAGAGAGAACATGGCCATTGCCGTCGGCGACAAGATTCCCGATATCCGGGTGATGACGTACGGTCCCGATGGACCTACCCACGTGCAGACCGGTGACGTCCTCGGGACGGGAAAGGTGGTCCTGTTCGCCGTGCCGGGCGCATTCACGCCCACCTGTTCGGACTACCACCTGCCGAGCTATGTCCTCCGTCACGATGAATTGATGTCCAAGGGTGTCGACACGGTGGCGTGCATCTCGGTCAACGATCCCTTCGTGATGGATGCCTGGGGGAAGGACCAGAAGGTCGGGGATCTGGTGATGCTCCTGGCCGACGGGAACGGTGAGTTCACCAAGGCCGTCGGGCTGGAGATGGACGGGAGTGGCTTCGGTCTGGGGACCCGGTCGCAGCGGTACGCAATGATCATCGACGACGGCGTGGTGACCACCCTCAACGTCGAACCGGGACCGGGCCTGAGCGTGAGCGCGGCCGACGCCATTCTCGAAGCAGCTCTGAGTCAGGCGGGCGCCTTCGACCCGAAGGCAGTCGCTCCGGCAAAGTCAGAAGCCATGACTCGGTCGACAGGATCGACCACCGCCGGGTCACAGGTGATGACACCCAGTTCGCGGTTGGCCCGCAGGCTCGAGGTCGAGAGGTTCTGGGATCCGATGAAAGCTGTCTTGCCATCGGACACCATGGCTTTGGCGTGGATGAAGAGATAGCCCGGTCGGTTTGGGTAGGTGGCCACATGAACGCCGGCTCGGGTGAGCGCGGTGAATGCGGCGGTCCAGGTCCGGGTCGGCGGTCATGGTGACCTCGACGTCCACACCGCGCCGACCTGCGGCTTCCAGAGCCGATTCGAGCGCCGGCGGAGTCCATCTCCTCGCTCTCCACCATCAGTGAACGCCGAGCCGAATCGATCAGGTCGACCAGTGCCGTTTGGGCTCCCGGGCTCCACACCAGGCCTGCGACCGTCGGAACCACCGACTTCGGGCCAGCCCCTCCAATCATCGGCAAAGACCGATTCGATGGCGCCGACCGCCGGCGGTGCCCTGTCGATGACCACGAAGTCCCGGTCGGCTGGGTAGTACCGCGAGGTGAGGTTTCCGGTCATCACCATGGATACGGCGCCATCGACGGTCATGGTCTTCTGATGGAGGACGACCTCTGGGAGTGCCCATCGAACCGGAACCCCGGCCGAGGCGAGTTGTGAGTACGCACGCTGGTTGACCGATGCCCCGCCGAACGCCCGGTCGAGGAGGACCCGGACCCGTACCCCGCGCTCGGCGGCGCCGATGAGCAACCCCTCGACCCGGTCGTCCGCCAACTCGTACATACTGAGGTCGATGGTGTGCCGTGCTCCGGCGATCAATCCGTCGACAGGGCCATAGCCGTCTCCGGGTTCGATGATCACCCGCAGGGCTCCGGTCGTCACTGCGGGTGGCCCGCCGGTCGGGCGGCGCCATGGGCGCCGCGCCGTACAGCCATCCAGGAATATGACCGACGCGATCATCGCCACCAATGGCCGGATGACGAGGCCGCCTGCCGCAGACGACGGAGCCGATGTTGACGGGATGGGAAGACGGTCCACTCGCATTCACCTCGGTGCGGACATTCGATGAGAGTCCAGGGGCCCGATGAGGGCGAGCTCCGCCGAGGTGGTGGTCCCAGTAAACCAGGTCGGGCCCCACCGGTCGACCTCGATGCAGCCCGCTCGGATTGTCGGCGGCACAGTCGGTCCTCTTCGCCGCTACCGTCGGGGGCGTGGAACTGATCGACGCCCTGCGGACCACCGGTGCTGTGCGCGAATTCCAGAGCGCTCAGGTCCCTGACGGCACCGTCTACCGGTTGCTGGACACCGCCCGCTTCGCGCCGAATGGTGGGAACCGCCAGGCATGGAGGGTGATCGTGGTCAAGGACACCGGACTCCGCCGAGCACTGCGGGACGTCTATCTACCCGGGTGGTATCAGTATCTGGCCCAGGTATCGGCAGGGCTGACCCCGTGGGCGGCGGTCACCGACCGCGAGCTGGAGCAGCAGTCGCTGGCAGGGGCCGCCGCCATCGCCGCCTCGGCGGCCGCGGGACCGGGCGGATTCGCCGAGCACTTCGACGAGGTACCGGTGATGATGGTGCTGCTGGCCGACCTGACCAGACTGGCCACCGTCGACCGTGACGCGGATCACTACACGCTGGTGGGTGGGGCCTCGATCTATCCGTTTGCCTGGAGCATCCTGCTGGCGGCTCGCCAGGAGGGACTGGCCGGGGTGATGACCACGATGGTGGTCAGGGAGGAGCCGACGGTAAAGGAGCTGCTCGGCGTGCCCGAACGACCTCGGTGGCGGGCGTGTTGGCCCTGGGTCGTCCGGTGCACCAGCCAACCAGGTTGCGGAGGGACCCGGTCGAGTCCTTCGCCACGGTCGACCGGTTCGACGGAATGCCTCTCGGTCCGACATGAGCTCCCCGGCGCGCCGCATCGCCCACCGATCGGGTCCCCGGTGAAGATCCGGATCGGCGTGGGGATGGATGGCTCCCATGCGGGGACGGCCCGGGTTTGCCCGCCTGGTCGACGACGTCTGCGACCTCGGCTTCGACTCGATCTGGCTGCCGGAACTACTGACGGCGCCCACCCTCGACCCACTCACCGGTCTGGCATTTGCCGCCGCCCACAACGACCGGGTCAAGTTGGGCACCACCGTCCTCCTGCCCGGTCACAACCTGGTCCGCCTGACCAAACAACTGGCCGCTCTCGATCGGCTGTCGGGTGGTCGGCTGTTGGTCACCTTCGTGCCCGGCCTGGCCCGCCAGCCCGAGACGGGAGCGGCCGGTCTTACCGGCCGTGACAGGGGCCGCATGATGGACGAGATGCTCCCTCTGGTACGGAGGCTGTGGGCAGGGGAGACCGTCTCCCACCACGGTGAAACCGCCGATTTCGAAGGAGTGACGGTGGCTCCCCTTCCCGGTCCAGCAGCCGCTCGAGTTCTGGACGGGTGGGATGGTACCGGCGGCCCTTCGCCGGTGCGGTCGTTACGCCGACGGGTGGCTCCCCTCGGCGTGCACACCGGAAGAGGCGGCCGCGGCCCGGGTGGTCATCGATGAAGCGGCGCGAAGAGGCCGACCGGGCGATCAGCGCCGAGCACTTCGGCGTGTCCCTCGCGTATGCCAAGGGTCCGCTGTCACCGCGGATGATCAGGGCGGTCGCCACCACCCGTCGTGGCGTCGACCCCGAGCAGGTCGTACCGGTGGGCATCGACGGTCTGCGGGCCATGCTCGAGCGCTTTTGCGCGGTGGGGTTCTCCAAGTTCGTGGTACGACCGTTGGAGTACCCGGACACGCTGGAGGGATGAACTGGAGGCGTTGGCCGACGGCGTCCTCGATCTCCAGACATGACCCGCAGTCGACCCCTGGAGTTGCGAATTCACCGCGCCCGACGATCCCTGAGCTCCTGGCCCACATGGCCGAGGCCTCGAGTTCCGGAACGGGTTGGATCAACCTGGAGCCGGTCATCGACGAGGAGCACGAGCCACCGCAACCGGGGCCGTTCGCCTTCTTGGGCGGGTCGACCCACAAGGTTCCCACCGCCACCTGGTTGCCCGGGAAGCACAACCCCAACGGCACCATGAAGCCCACCACCATCGGACTGCAACATGCGTCCGGCCCGAGGGTGGCCCGGCGCCTCGCTGATCTCGGCTGCCCGCTGCCCGACGGATGGCGGATTACCCAGGACCATCCGCGCCGGGGTCTGGTCGCATTGGTGCCTGCCGACACCGACCAACGGTCAGGTCATCGACTGGCTCCTTCGGGCGGCGACCCTGGCGTGCACGGTCCCTTCCACCGGTCGGTGGATCGCCTCGGTCCACGCCGGCCTCAACTGACCCAGCCTCTCCGACCCAAACTCGTACCTCGGCCGGCCTCACTGCTCACCGTCTCGTTGGCCTCATTGTTCGCTGATCACCGCGACCGCCTCCCGTCGGACCGGCCGCCGCGGTCAGGCGGCGGCGGCCGGGTCGGGATCTGAACCCGTCGGTCTCCTCGACCCGTCGGACTCTGCGGATCGGTCCACCCGCCCGGGAACAGGCCTCCAGATAAGGCGACGACGACAAGACCGACCATGACCAACGCCGCCACTGCGACGAACGGCAGCCACGAGGCCACCGCGAACGCCGCGCCGGCCGCGGCAGCGGCTACCGCGGTGAGCGCGGTCTGGCTGGTGGCGAAGAGCCCTTGGATCCTCCCGACCTCAGACGGCGCGGATCCCTGGGTGAGCAAGGACTGGACAGCCGGCAGGCGGCGGCGAATCCCATCGCTTCCGACGCGCCCAGTAGGACCAGTGCGGGAACATTGTGAATGAAGGGATACGACGCGCACAGGACGGTTGATGCGCCGATGCCAGCAGTACCAAGGCGCGCCGATCCATGTGGTCCGCCAGCCATCCACTCGGTCGGGTGGCCACCACGAACGGGACTGCGAACAGCGTCCACGAGATTCCGATCTCGATGCCCGACGCACCCCGGGCCAAGAGGAGCAGCGTCCAGCAGATGTCGTAGACGCCACTTGTCAGCCCCAACGCGGCCCCACAGATGAGAGCACCTAGCATCGGGCGACCGATCCGAACCCGGGAGAGAGGCGCCATCGTGCCCTCCGACCTGTTCATTGCCCCCCGGCTTGTACCGGCAAGGCCCGGTTCGTAGGCGCGAAGTGCGGGGATGCACGCCGCGAACGACAGGAGTCCCGAGGCGAGGAACAGCGCCCACATGAAACGGATCCCGACGATGCTGCCCACCAGCGGGCCGACGGCCATGCCCGCCAGTTCGCCGGCGTACAGGGCAGCGAACGCTCGTCCCCGGCGTGACGGGGACACCGAGCCAGAGACCATGGCCAGCGCGGCCACGGTTGCCGCCCCCGCACCGACGCCCTGGAGTGAGCGCAGGGCGATCGCAGCGTGCGCGCTGATGGGAAGCAGGAACGAAAGGCTGGCCACGCCGTAGACCACCAGGCCCCCCACCAGTACCGGTCGTCGACCTACCCGGTCGGCGACCCGTCCGACCGGGTACTGGGAAAGCACGCCAGCAGCGAAAAAAGAGGCCATCACCAGTCCGGCGAGGGCGATGGAGCCACCCAGATGTCGGATGTACACCGGCAGCATGGGAACGATGGCGGTCGCACCCATCCACTGCAGGAAGACGGTCAGGGTCAGGGTGCGGACAAGCCGCAGCGACCGATCCGAGTCCTCGGTGCTGGCGGCGGTCGTGGTCATCGGGAGGTCCCCGCCAGCCGGGTCCATGTCTCGAACTGTACCGTCTGGACGGGAACCGGCAGGTGGGCCCGGTCAGTGCTGAGACGCCGTCGACCTTGCTGTGAATCGTCGGGTCTCTGTTGTTTTATTTTTTGGAAATTGACGTTTTTATCGTCTTCGCACGATGAGTCGGCGCATCCGATATCGTCTATGCACGATAAATCGGCCATTTTTCAATTATCGATAGCGGAGGACGCTGCCCCGCAGCTGCCGTGCCCCGGTCGCCATGCGGGGTGATGCCATTCAGACCTGGCGCCCTCCGAGGTGCCATCCACCGCAGAACTGGCACAGATAGGGGTCGAGGTCGGCGCCCTCCTCGAGACGTAGGCGCAACGCCGAGCGGTTGGCCGCGTCCTGGGTGGGAAAGCGAGTCTTGGGCCTGCCATCGGCCCGCCAATGGTCTCGCAGGATCGCCCCGCCCCCCGGGCCGGTCGGTCGGACTGTCCCATGGTCCGGTGCCGACCGGGACCGTTTTCGCCCTCGTCGGGCCTTGGCCATGTCCGGCCTACTCGTTGTAGACGGGCGGCCGCTTCTCCCGGAAGGCGGCCGACGCTTCGGTGAGGTTTCCGGTGTGGCCGGCGAGCAGCTGCGTTCGATTCTCGAGGTCGACAGCAGAACGGAGACTGCCCACCTCCAACGAGCTCCAGATGGTGTCCTTGGTCAGAGCCAGTCCGAAAGGACTGAACGCACACATCTCCTCGGCCATGGTGACCGCGTGCTCGATCAGGTCGTCATCGTCGACCACCTCGGATACCAGCCCTATGCGCAGCGCTTCCTCGGCATCGACCTTCCTACCGGTCAACAGGATGGCCGCGGAATTGGATGTGCCTACGGCGCGGGGGAGAAGCCAGCTCACCCCCAGCTCGGTCCCACTCAGCCCGTTACTGATACCGGCGCCGCAGAACACAGCAGAACGCCCGGCCAGTCGGATGTCGGCACCCAGCGAAAGACACATTCCGCCCCCGTATGCAGGTCCCCTCACCGCCGCCACGATCGGCTGAGGAAGCGAGCGCATGGCGGGTACCAAGCCCCCCATGTACTCCATTGCCCGCATCCCCAACCGGTGGCGACCGAGGTCATCGGTGCCGGGAGGAAGGCCGGCGTGCTCGAGTTCGAGTCCGGAGCAGAAGGCGCGACCGGCGCCGGTCAGGACGACCACCCGGCAGCTGTTGTCGGTGGCCACCTCCTCGAGAGCGGCATAGAGGTCGGCGACCAGGGCGAAGGACATCGAGTTGAGGCGGGCCGGATTGTCCAGAACCACCAATCGAACATGGGGACGTATTGTTTCGGTGGAGACGAGTGCCATGGAGGAAGCCTCACCGACGGGAACGGCTGGCGCCACTCGAAGGCCCGAATGAGCCATCATCGCGACGTGCCGATCGAACCGTTCAGCGCATTCGAGCCCTACGGCGGTGCCGCTCCTCCCGAGCATTTGGCCGGCCATCTGCTGATTGCCGTTCCCCGACTCTCGGATCCCAATTTCTTCCGTCGGGTGGTGCTGGTCCTCGACCATGGTGACCACGGCGCCCTCGGGGTGGTCCTCGATCGGCCCGGCGGAGTGCCGGTCGGTGAGCTGTTGCCCCAATGGTCGGCCTGGGCTACCGCGCCGGCCGAGCTGTTCAGGGGTGGTCCGGTTGCCCGCAACGCCTTGATCGGACTGATTCGACTGATGTCCCGCCCGGCATCCGACGAGGGGTCGCCACAGCGCCCCGACCGGCTGGAGATTGCTGGTCGACGGTGATCGGCCGGTGGGAACGGTGGACCTGACATCGGACCCCACCGGTCTGGCGGACGCGATCGTCGGCGTGCGGCTGTTCTCCGGCTACGCCGGTTGGGATTCGACCCAGCTCGAATCGGAGATTGAGGAAGGATCGTGGTACGTGGTCCCGGCCGAGGCACCCGATCCCATCTCCGCCGACCCGGAAGGCCTGTGGCGACGAGTTCTCAGACGCCAGGGCGGCGCCCTGGCGGTGGTATCGGGATTCCCCGAGGACCCGGCGTACAACTGAGACGGTCGGGTTACCATCGTCGAAATGCAACGGGACGGGGACACACGGATCCGTTGGTCCGGAAAGTACGGCAGGCGTCGTCCGACGACGTACCCGAGCTGGCGGACATGCTGGTCCGTGCATTCGTTGACGACCCCATAGCCAATTTCATGTTTGCCGGTGACGGTCGACGTCGCCGCGGGCTCCACGCCTTCTTCTCTCCCAGCTCCGGCGCCAGTACATGCACTACGGCCACGTCTACACCACCGCCGAAAAGGACGGGGCCGCGTTGTGGGGACCTCCGGACGCGCACAGGAACGGAGTCAGGGAGTTGATCCAACTCCTACCCACAGCGCCCTTTTTGGTGAGCACCCGGGCGCACCGTGCCCTGCAACTGCTGTTCGAAGTGGACGGCCTGCATCCAAAGGAGCCTCACTGGTACCTGGCCACGCTGGGGACCGAGCCCGCACAGCAGGGGAAAGGTCGGGGTTCGGCGTTGCTGGACTCGATGATCGGCCGGATCGACGAGTCCGGATTTCCGGCCTACCTGGAGTCTTCCAAGGAACGCAACGTCCCCTTCTACGCTCGCTTCGGTTTCGAGGTGATCGACGAGTTCCGAAGCAAGGTGGGCGCTCCGCCGATCTGGCGCATGTGGCGTGAACCGGGTGTGCCTGACGCATAGTCGGGCCACGAGGAATGGGACCGAGGGGCACCGAGCCGGACCGAGCGGCGGCGTGGGTGCGAATGGTAGGTCGTCAGGTGCTCACGTGGACACCGTCGGGTCGCTCGGCGTCGACGGCCACCACCGCGTCGAGCAGTTCGTTGAGGGCACGGGTCGGTGCGGAGGGCAGCCCCCGACTGCGCTGGGCGACGCCGACCCGACGTCGGGGGAGGCCCTTGATGGGGACCGGACGGAACTGTGTGGCGGAGGATGCCCGGAATGGCGGTGGCCGGCAGGATGGCGGGGCCGAAGCCCTCGAAGGTGAGCGAGGCGATGAGGCGCAGCCCGTCGATCTCCGCCGCCGGGAGCAGGGTGATGCCGAGGGGCCGAGTGGCGGCGTCGAGTTCGTCACGATAGGCGGTGCCCTGCAAGGGAAGAAGCAGCTCGAGATCGGCGAGGTCATCGAGGGCCAACGGACGGACCTGGTCGGCCATCGGATGTCCCTGGGGCAAGCACCAGCATCAGGTCTTCCTCGAAGAGCAGCCGGGTCACCAGATCACGGCCGGACACCGGCATGTGGAGGACGGCCAGGTCGAGCTGACCGCTGGCCAACTGTGGCTCGAGGCCGGTGGTGTTTCCTTCGACGACGACCAGGCGGAGCTTGGGGTGGCGCTGGCGGGCCATCTGCATCAACCGGGGGACCAGCCAGCGTGCCGTCGTTCCGATCATCCCCACCCGCACCGTGCCGGTCACCTCGTCCTTACACGCGGCCACGTCGGAGATCAGGGCGTCGAGTTCGGAGAGGATCCGCCGGGCCCTGGCCACCACCGCCATGCCTTCCTCGGTCAGCCGGCCGTCGGACCGGTCGATGAGTGGTGCGCCCAACTCGCGTTCGAGCCGGGCAACGTGGGCGGAGATGTTGGATTGCACGGTGTTGAGGTGCTCGGCCGCAGCGGAGAAGGTGCCGTGATCGCTGATGGCGGTCAACGCCTGCAGATGCCTGAGCTCCATCTCTATCAACGATAGCAGCTATCAATATTAGCTGCTTGACTGATTGCTCGCGGTTGTTATACGATCGATAGAGACCACAGGATGTAAGGAATCCCCCTCCTAATCCTTGTTGTGTCAGTGCAAAGGGACCGCCTTCCCCCCCGGCGGTCCCTTTGCCATGTTCTCGGGCCGTAGCCGACCGATGGGACTGGTGACCGGCCAGCCGTTGCCATCGAACGGATGCGGTGCCGATCATCTGGTCTGCCACCTGTCCGTGGTCGGTGGTCGGCGGTAGCGTGACGTCATGTCCGCATCCACCGGCGCCGTCTTCGTCGACCTGGACCGGACGCTGATCCGATCGGCCAGTGGGCCGGTGTTCCATGCCGCGATGGAGGCGGAGGGGGTGGTCTCTCCCGGGCACCATCTGCCCGGGGATCGCCTCATGTACGGGTTCTACGACCGATTCGGTGAGTCGGTGCCGTTCATCGGGCTGGCCCGGGCTGCCGCCACCGTCATGCGCAATCGGCCGGCCGACGCCACCCGTCGGGCCGGAAAACGGGCGGTCGAGCCTTTGGTGGACCTGGTACAGCCGTGGGCTCTCGAGGTGCTCGCCGCCCACAAGGCCGACGGCCGACCGCTGGTGCTGGCCACCACCTCCCCACTCGATCTGGTGTCTCCGCTGGCCGAAGCGCTCGGATTCGATGCGGTGATCGCAACTCGGTACGCACAGCGGGACGGCCGCTACACCGGCAGATTGGACGGAGCATTCGTATGGGGCCTGGGCAAGAAGATGGCGGTCGATCGGTGGGCAGCCGACCACAACGTCGATCTCAGGGCCAGCCACGCCTACTCGGACAGCGTGTTCGACCTGCCGTTGTTTCATGCCGTGGGTCACCCCCATCCTGTCAATGCCGACCCCCGTCTGGTCGCGGTGGCCATGCTCAGGCGATGGCCCCTCGAGCACTGGGACCGGCCCCCCGGGGTTCCGTCGCTGGTCGGGTTCGAGCCCTACCACCTGGCACGGCTGCTCTTCCGACCAGAAGCCTTCCCTTATGCTCGATTCGATCTCCGCGGCATGGAGGAAATCCCTGACTCCGGCCCGGTCATCCTGGCTTCCAACCACCGGAGCTACTTCGACGTGGCCGCCCTGGGGTTGGTGGCGGCTCGGTTGCGCCGTCCGGTGCGGTTCATGGCCAAACAGGAGCTATTCGATGCCCCGGTGGTGGGCCGGTTGGCCTCGGCGCTCGGCGGCATCCCTGTCGAGCGTGGCAGCGGTTCGTCCGATCCGATGCGCCGGTCGGCTGCGGCGTTGTCCGCCGGTGAAGTGCTCATCGTGCTTCCCCAGGGGACCATCCCTCGCGGTGAGGAGTTCTTCGATCCCGTGTTGCACGGCCGCACCGGCACGGCCCGACTGGCGGCAGAGACCGGCGCACCGGTCATCCCCATCGGGCTGTGGGGGACCGAGCAGGTGTGGCCTCGGTCATCGAAGCTGCCCATCATGACCGCGCTGCACCATCCGCCCCGTATCAGCATCCGTGTGGGTCCGGCGGTGACCCTCGGTCTCAACGACGCGGTGAGCGACACCGCCACGCTGATGGAGGCGATCGCCGACCTGTTGCCGGACGAGGCCCGGATCGCGCGGATCCCCACGCCCGAGGACGTGGCCCGCACGCGACCCCCGGCGTGACCGTCTCCGCCGGCCCGTCCCCCGGTACGCGGTCGGGCCGCGCTGCAGGCGCGGTGGAAGCGCTGAAGGTGGTCAACTGGCTGTCCAGATCCCTCGGTCGCGGAAGCGGGACAGTGGCGGGAGGCCGTGTCGGCCTGGCCCTCGACCCCTCGCTGTTGGCCGTCCTGGCTCACGGGCGACGGGTGGCGCTGGTCAGCGGAACCAACGGCAAGACGACGACGACGCGGTTGATGGTCGAGGCCCTCGCCACCGACGGAGACGGATCTATCGCCACCAACGACACTGGGGCCAACATGCCGGCCGGTCACGCCTCGGCGATGGCCGGAACGCTTCCGGGGTCCGACGTCGTGCTCGAGGTCGACGAGGGCTACCTGGGCAGGCTGATCGACGAGACCCGTCCCCGGGTGGTGATCCTCCTCAACCTGTCGCGGGATCAGTTGGACCGGATCTCCGAAGTTCGGATGTTGGTCGACAGGTGGCGTCGGGCGATGGAAGGACTTGCCGCCACGGGGGAGAACGAACACGGCACCGTGGTGGTCGCCAATGCCGACGATCCGATGGTGGTGTGGGCGGCTGCTACCGCGCCCGACGTTCGGTGGGTCGGAGCCGGCCAGGTATGGCACAACGACGCGGTGGGCTGCCCGGCGTGCGGTGGTGGTATTGCGTTCCATGGCCGATGGGTCGTGGGCGTGTGACCGTTGCGACTTCAGTCGGCCGCGTCGCCACGCGTGGCTGGAGGGAACAGATCTGGTGACCGACGACGGATCCCGTCACCGGCTGGACATCCGTCTGCCCGGTCAGTTCAATCGGGCCAACGCGGCGATGGTGGCCGTCGCCGCTCCGTTGATGGACGAGTCCGGAAGGTCGACCACAGTCGCCCGGTTCGACCACCACGCCGTCCCTTGCCTTGGCTCGGATGGCCACCGTCGTCGAGGTGGCGGGACGATTCGCTTCGATCGAGCGTCGGGGCCGGTCCCTGCGGCTCCTGTTGGCCAAGAACCCGGCCGGATGGACGGCTGTGTTCGATCTGTTGGACGAGACCGGTGGGGGAGACGGCCCCGTTGTGCTCTCGGTCAACGCCCGTACGGCTGACGGGCTGGACACCAGCTGGCTCTGGGACGTTCCCTTCGAGCGTCTGGCCGGACGCCCGGTCATGGCCACCGGCGATCGTCGGCTCGACCTGGCCGTGCGCCTCCACTACGCCGAGGTGGATCACCAGGTGGTGCCGGATCCGCTCACCGCCGTGGACCGGGCCATTGCCATCCTGCCCTCGCCGGTGACCGGTGACCCTGGGCCCGGAGAGGCCATCGATGTGATCGCCAACTACACCGCCTTCGCCGACTTGCGGAATCGGTTGTGACCCCCGGTTCGGCGCCGCCACTGTCCATCGCCGTCGTCTACCCCGACCTGCTGGGCACCTACGGAGACGGCGGCAACGGCTTGGTGTTGGCCCGCCGGGCCATCTGGAGGGGCATCGACGCCGAGCTCCTCCAGGCCCATTCGGGAGGGCCACTGCCTGCCGCCGACCTCTACTGCATCGGCGGTGGTGAGGACGGGCCTGAGGTGCGGGCGGCCGAGGCCCTGAGGAAGGAGGGCACACTCGGTCGGGCAGTCGATCACGGCGCGGTGGTACTTGGGGTGTGTGCCGGGTACCAGTTGCTCGGCAACTCCTTCCCCGACAGCACTGGTCGTCCCCACGATGGCCTCGGGTTGCTCGATGTCACCACCAGCAAGGGCACCGGTGCCCGGGCGGTCGGCGAAGTGATGGCCCGGCCGGCGCCCGATGCCCCACGGCTGGATGCTGACCGGCCATTGCCCGATCTGACCGGCTTCGAGAATCACAGCGCAGTGACCGTCGTGGGGCCGGGAGCGCGAACCTTGGCCCGGGTGGTCCGTGGCATCGGCAATGGTGACCCTGGTGGTACCGAGGGCGCGTGGTCCGGACGAGTCCTGGGTACCTATCTGCACGGACCGGTGCTGGCTCGCAATCCGGCGCTGGCCGACTTGCTGCTCGGATGGGCCATGTCGACTCGGGGAGCGAGACTACGCCGTTGGATCCGCTCGACGACGCGGAGCAGACGGCGCTCCGTGACGATCGCATCGACCGCGGTCGGGGGATCGGCACGGGCCCGATTGATCCAACGGGTGACCGGTCACCGGTCCTGACCGGCGCCAGCCCCGACGGTCAGGCGGTCAGGGTCGGTCAGCCTCTGCGGTTCGGCCAGCTCACTGCGTCGTCGGTCTCCCGTCGGGGAGGGAGCCACCGAGAGCAACCATGAACGCCGCCACGGTGCCGCCTCCGGGCCCTGGAGCGGGGGCGTGGCGCCCGCGGCCGCCTGCTTCCGGGCGGTCCACCAGTCAGAGCGGACCTCGTTGGCCATGGTGGCCACCGCGGATTCGATGCGCAGTCCGAACCGGCGCGCGTTTTCGCCGTCGTCGCACCGAAGAGGTGCGCCGAAGGTGACGGTGATGGGGGTCCTGCGCAGACCCTTTGCCGCCCTTGGGCAGGAGATGGCGGGTCCCCTCGAGGTGCACCGGGACCACCGGACAGCCGGTGCGGACGGCCAGGTAGGCCGCGCCCCCGGTGAAGGTCTGGGCCCACCCGTCGGGGGAGCGGCCTCCCTCCGGGAAGATCACCAGGTTCCAATCGTCGGCCAGCAGCTCGGCGGCCAGGTCGGCGGACCGTCGGTTTACCTTGGTTCGTTCGATGGGGATGGCGGCGAGGAGCAGCGAGAAGGTGTCGGCCTTCCACCTGCGGTCGAAGAAGTAGTCGGCGGCCGCGGCCACCACGGTGCGATGGCGGAAGCGCAGGGGGAGCGAGCTCAGCAACAGGGGAGTGTCGGCATGGCTGGCGTGGTTGGCGGCGAATATCACCGGTCCCTCCAGGTCGCCGAGCAGCTCGTCGCCGCGGATGACCGGTGACGCGATCGCCCACGCCAGTGGGCGGGTCAGGTTGTCGAGAACCATCGCTCGGGCCAGACGCACCGGGTACCTGCGCGACCAGGCAGTGTCGTAGTCCGCTCCCAGCTCGTCCACCGGAGCCGATCGGGGCACCGACTCGGGCCAGCTGGGTGCGGTCAGGGGGAACCGGATCCGGCCTGCCCGTGGACGCCAGGGCCGAGGGTGACAGCCGGCGGAGGAATCCGGTGGGTGTGGTCCCGAGGGCAGAGTCGGTGGCGACGGCTCGGGTCGGTCGGAGGGACGAGGAGGTGTCCTTGCCGAGTGGTCACTGCACGTCAGCCATGAGGATCGGGGGAGTGTGCAGATGGGTCAGCGACGGTGACGGCCCCACCACGTCCTGGGCCATCTCGAGGGCGTCGGGCAAGGTGGAGGCGACCCGGAAGCCGAGGCGATGGACGGCCGCCGATTCCCCGCCCACCACGATCACCGCGCCGAGATGCTGCAGGGCGTGTGCACACCAGTACCACATGTAGAAGGGATGCACGCCGTGGTAGGCGTGGCCGGTGCGGTAGAGATGGATGTACCAGGGGTCGGTGGCGTACGACTTCTCGAAGCGACGTTCGACCTCGATCGGGTCGGTGGTCTCGCTGAGCACCTGTTCGAAGAAGTCGATGTAGCTCGGATGATGGACCGGGTTGAATTCCCACGGGGTCGGGTGGGCCATGATCAGCACCCCGCCCTCGCGGACGACTGGTTTCCCCCGGTACAGGTTGAAGAAGTAGCCGAGGCCCAGGCACGCCACCAGGATCGGGTTGAGGATGGAGTTGACGTTGTAGGGGCTGATGTAGGGCAGTCCCATGGTGACGATGTCGGTCTGTCCATCGACCGCCACGCCTTGCTGGGCCCACACCCGGTCGGTCGTCAGGCGGTGGACCGCCTCGACTTCGCCGGCCTGGACCGATGTCATCCGGTGGGGGGACTTCACCGAGTGGAAGATCTGACGGGCGATGCGTGCCGGGGTGCGGTCCAGCGCCTTGGAGGTGGTGAGATACCCGAGCCGGTCCTTGATCCCCCATTCCCATTCCCGCTTCTGCAGGAAGTGGAACGCCGGAGGGAAGGTGTCGTTGTTGAGGGTGGTCTCGATCTGGAAGACCGTGACCCCACTGGCCGCGATCAGCTGTCCCATGCGCCAGTTGGATGAGTGCAGCTCGGAGCGGTGTTGGTCCATGAACGACCGGCTCTTCTGCATGGTCGACCGGATTGTGATGGTGTCGAAGGCTTCGATAGCTGGCCAGGCCGGTGGCCACGCTCTTGTGTCCGCCGTCCATGGCCACCAGGTTGATGTTGACGTAGACCAGCAGGTCGCTTTCGGCGGCACGCTTGTTGATCTCGACGTCCTCCCCCTGGTCGGTGAGGCCCAGGTGAACCAAGGCGTCGGGGTCTTCGGCATCGTGCTGGGTCAGCAGTCCGTTGGGGGCAAAGGCGTCGTAGATCCGGTCACCGACTGCGTGACGGAGCTCCGACTCGGTCATTCGACGGTGGAGGGCAAGGGCCACGATGAGAGCGACGTCGTCCACGCCGGCATCGGCAGCCATGTCGAGTACCTGCTCGATCACCATCTGTCGGATGTCCGGCCGTTCCATCGGGGGAAGGGGTAACGAGATGTCGTCGAACGCGATGGTGAGTCTCATCCCCGGCCGCAGCAGAGCCGGCAGCGGATCGCGGTCACCGACCGGGTTGTTGAGCGCCGAGCGGATCGCGGCCGCGGGATCCTTCAGCGGATCGAGCGGTTCCGGCGCATAGATGACCCGACTGCCCTCGGGCAGTCGTTCCAGGCTGAATCGCTCGCCGCGCCAGAACAGAGTCGGCGGCGTCGAACGATCGACGTCGAGCACGAAACCGGGCCTGGGGCTCATCGAGGTGCTCCTTTCGGATCGCGCTTCCGGCCGCGCAGGTCGAATACCACCTTTACCGCACCTCGTCGGCCGGCGGCGCCGGCGTGCGCAATGGCCTCCTCGTACCGTTCGATCGGGTAGGCGGCCGAGACCAGCGAGCCGAGCCCGGCGCCGGCGACCAGCTCGATGGCAAGCTCGAAGCTGCGTCTCGGTGCGGCGCCGTCGACCGGCGACTCGGCGCCGTAGGCGTAGGCACCGACCAGGGCGAGCTCCCGGTGCCACAGGGGAGCCAGGTCGATCGAGATCCTGCCGGGCATGCCCACCAGCACCACCCGACCGCGGGGTCGGACCATGGCCAGCGCGTGGGTCACCGACTCCGAGCTGCCCGACGCAGTCGAAGACCACGTCGGCTCCCTCGGTGAGACGGCCGGCCAGGACCAGCGAACCGGCCTGGCGTCGCACGGCGCGGGCCAACTGGTCGGGAGGAACCACCGAGTCGGCACCGAGTGACTCGGCCACACTGCGTTGGAACGGATGTTTGGCCCCGACCATCACGGTGACAGTCGGCCGTCGGGCGGACCAGGTGGTGGAGGGCGGCCACCACGGTCAGGCCCAGGGTGCCCGCGCCGATGACCGCCACGATGTCGCCCGACGTGACCGCCGCCGACATGTGCTGCGTGCACTGCGCAGGCGGTGGGCTCCACGATCACGCCGTCGGCATCCGAAAATGACTCGGGAATCGCGTGGAGCTGGGAGACATGGGCGGCCAGGCCCGCCGTGGACCAGCCACCACCGGTGGTGGCGCAGAAGCCGGTCTGGAGACCTGGTTCGATGTCGCCGAACGCCACATGGCCGCACAGTCCGGTGTCTCCCGCGGCACAGCGGTGGCACATCGGATGGATGTGACGGGGCGCGCAACCCAGTACCGGCTCGACGATCGCCCGGGTTCCCGGCGCCAGCGGATTGCCGGCGTGGTCGACACCACCGTCGTCGAGTACGCCCACTACTTCATGACCGGGAACGAAGGGAAAGCTGACCATGTGCTCGAAGTAGCGCGAGCTACGACCGTCAAGGGTCGCCAGATCACTCCCGCAGATCCCGGACAACAGTGGGCGCAGATGGAACCAGTCGTCTCCGGGAAGCTCAGGCGGCTCGGTGTCGAGGAGACGCATCGGACCGGTGCCGGCGCCACGGCCGGCACCGAAGACCGAAGCGACCCGTGACGCAGCGAAGCGAGGCAGGTTCCGCTCCACGACCAGTGCCTTCATCGGGCTTCGCCCGCCCAACGGAGTGCGCCCGACAATGCCGCCTGGCTGGTTCGTCCTCGGTGGCGTGAGCCCGTCGGTCGGTGGGACCGAGAGGCAGGATGGGCCCGGACCCACCGTCGGCCTTGCGCCAGTGCTCGACGTGCCATCCCCGTCGTCGGGCGATGGCGGCCAGTTTGGCCTCGGGGTTGACCGCCACCGGAAATCCGACTGCCTCGAGCATGGGCAGGTCGCTGGCTGAGTCTGCATAGGCCATCGACTCCTCGAGCCGGAGCCCTTCGGCCGCCGCGTAGTCGGCCAGCACCAGGGCGCGGGCCTCCCCGATGGGAGGCAGTTCTTCGAGCCGTCCGGTGAACGCGCCGTCGGCCTCTCCGAGGCGAGCGCAGACGATGTGGTCGAACAGCGGACGTAGCGGCTCCACCACGAAGTCGAGTGCACCGGTGATCAGGACGGTGCGATGGCCGAGGGCCCGGTGTCGGCGGACCCGGGCGAAGCCGGCGGGAAAGGACTTGGCCAGTAGCAGTTGATGGAAGAGCTCCCACCCGTCGTGGCGAAGGCGATCCACCGGGGCGCCCTCGTAGCGGCGATAGAACGAGCGGAGGAAGTCCCCGCGGTCCCGTCGGTCGAGCACGAGCAGTCCGGGGGCCTCTCGCACCAGGTCGGCCACGAAGCCGACCCGTTCGCCGGCGGGCAGGTGCCGAGAGGCCAGCCAGGCATAGGAGTCGACCACGTTGGAGGCGATGAGGGTGTTCTCGAGATCGAACGCAGCCAGGTGGCGGTCGGGGGAGAGGATCGCCTTGCGGGCGCGCTCGGTCCGGCCGGGCTGGGTGGACTTTCCCGGTGTAGTGCGAACCCTGGCATGCTCGATGATCGACGGCAGGTGGATGTCGCGGACGTAGGTGGCCCAGTCCACCGCGGCGGGGTCGAGACAGAACATCTGGCGGTCGTCGGGGTCCATCCGATCCCACAGCTCCATGAGCCGGTCGACGCGATACCGGGCCTCGGTCTCGGTGTACGCCCCGTAGAGCTCGACGTAGCCGAGCGCACGGTCGGCCAGCAGGTGCTGTTCCTCGAGAGCGGCCATCCACGCGGCTTGGCGTCCGCGAATGGGGAGGGAGCCCACCACCTTTTCGGCCAACTCCATCGCCTTGCTGGCCCGAGACAGTTGGCGCTGCACCCGTCCGCGTCCGGGGAACGACCACGCCGGCACCACGATCGGCTGTCCGTCGGAGTCGTAGAGGGGGTTCTCGATGAACCACCCCTGCACCAACTCGACCAGGCGTCCGTAGCGGAACGGGTTCCGGACTCCGGAGGCGACGTGGTAGACGGTCGGACCCTGGTACTCGTCGGCCGGAGCGACCAGTGTCTCGCCGGCCACGGCCAGGATGGCGGCAACCACCAGGTCGACCGGGATCACGTCGGTCACCCCTTCGGGAACTCCGGGGAACTCTCGCAAAAGGCCCCGGGCGTAGGAGACGATGATCGGCTCGGCCATGCGAAAACCGCGGATCCACCCGGGACGGGGTTCGGCCAGCGCCGACTCGATGATCGAGGGTCGGATGATGGTCATGGGCACCAGTCGGCCGTACTCGGAGACCAAGGCCCGTTCCCCGATGGCCTTGGTGTAGGGATAGGCGTCAGGCCATCCGAGTGACTGGGCCCGGGCCTGGCCCATGGTCACCATCTGCTTCTTGACCCAGTCGTCGCGAAGCCGTTCTGCCCTTTCGGCCAACAGGTGCATGCCGGCACCACCCAGCTCCCCCCGGGCCTGTTTGGTGAATCCGGCCAAGCGGTCGGGCCGACGCGATTCTGCATCGAAATCACCCCGTTGACGC
This sequence comes from uncultured Acidimicrobiaceae bacterium, assembly GCA_963734395.1. Classification (GTDB taxonomy): domain Bacteria; phylum Actinomycetota; class Acidimicrobiia; order Acidimicrobiales; family RAAP-2; genus Bog-756. The sequence goes on from CAVTGY010000002.1 coordinate 1,126,296, forward strand.
CTGGCGGCATCGACTTCAGTGCGCCAGTCCACGTCCATGGTGAAGCGGTTGGCTTCGAGGAGCTCCTCTTTGGCCTCGCCCTGGTGGGTGCCGGCCACGTAGGCCGTGGAGACCGGGATGAGGTGGGTAGGCCCCGTGCGTCCCTGGTCGGCGGCGAGTTGGCGCGCCTCCACCATTGCGGCCGCCACCCGGGATGGCCCGAGCAGGTTGACCTCGACCGCGGTGTCGAGGGGCGAGTCGAAGCTGACAGCGGCCGCCGAGTGGATCACGACGTCGCACTCGGACAGCGCCTGCATGCTCTCTTCGTCGAGACCCAGGCCGTCGGTGGCCACGTCGCCGCCCACCGCCGATACCCGGGTGGCAACCTCCGCCTCGAACCGATCGCCGTGCTGCTCGCGCAGGCGGTCGAAGCAGTCGTTCCTCAGGATCTCCTTGGCCGCCCGCTGTGTCGGTGTCGACCGACGGCCCGGGCGGATCAGCAAGACCACCCGGCTGTCGGGAACGGTCCGCAGAAGGCGCTCCACCAGGGCCGTTCCCAGAAATCCGGTGGCTCCGGTAATGAAGATCTGCCTGCCGCTGAGTGCGTCGCGGACACCAGTCACCACTTCTGTCTACCATATGGTAAGTGAGCGAGTCGAGCAAGGGAGACCAGCAGCGGTCGCCGCGGGATCGGAGCAGGCCCCGGGTTGCGGCCACCAGTCGGGTCTCGGGTGCCAATTCGACTGCCACGTCGGATCGGATCCTCGACGCGGCCCTGACCTCCTTCGCCACTCGAGGCTACGAGGCATCCTCACTGGACACCCTGGCCGGCGGGCTCGAGATCCGAAAGCAGACCATCCTCTATTGGTTTCCGTCCAAGGAGGTCCTCCTCGAGGCGGTGATCGATCGCAGCGCCATCGACTTGGCGGCGGCGTTGGAGGAGTCGTTGGCCACCGCCGGCTCGGGCTGGTCGAGGATCGAGGCGGTCGTTCGCTCGGTGTTCCGGCTGGCGGCCCGCCGGCCCGAGCTGTTGGGGTTGGTGCGGGAGATGGGACGGACTGGCACCCCGGCTGCCACCCGTCTGGTCACCGCACTCGATCCGCTGGTCCACCGGGCGTGTGAGTTTCTCGAGGCGGAGATGGATGCAGGGCACATGCGACGCCACGAGCCTCGGCTACTGCTGTTGGCTATCTACTCGACAGTGATCGGGATGGTCACCGAGGTCGAGGTACTGCGGGCCTTCGGGGAGGAGCCGACCGCCCGTTCGCTGGTTCGCCGGCGGAACGAGATCCTCGATCTGATGCGCTCGGCTCTGCTCACCGAGTCGGGGTGAACCTCGTTCAGTCGGAGGCCCGGGACGCTTTTCGCTCCCGGCGGGAGGGTTTGGGAGCCGTTGGAGGGGGACGTTTGGGGGTGTAACGCTTGTTGGCCTCTGGTGTGGCGGGGCCTTTCTTGCCGCGCCCTTTGGCTGCGGGCCTCGAGGTCCGTGCCGCGGACGCGGTCGAGCCGCCCGCTGTCCGGGTGGATGCGGACCGTGGAGCGGATTCAGCGCGCGCCGCTCGCAACTTGGCCGATGCCTCCCGCTGTATCCGGTACGACTTGTACAGCAGCCAGACGGCCAAAGCGAGGAATGGTGCCCCGAGGAGAATGGAAGAGGTTCCGAAGATCAAGAAGGCGAACAGGGCCACAAAACCGACCGGCGCCCGGCGCCCGAGGAATGTCGCCCCGAGGAGCAACCCGCCGCAGGCGAGGCCGAGGACCAGCGTGGTTGCCGGTGCGTCGGGACTCTTGTTCAGATGGGTCTTGTCGTGGGTCTCCACCACATAGATGAGGATGCCGAACAGTAGTGCCGCTCCGCCGGCGGCGAAGGAGAGCCGTCGCTCTCGCTGGTCGAGCCGTATCGATCGCCCTCTTGGTGGAGACCCCGGCTCTGCCCAGACCCGGGTCCGGCCGACCGTCCGCCGGGCCCGATGAGCTTTTCCTTCCAGCCCGATGGCGCCATCGGACGGGTGATCTCGCCATCTTCCTCCTCGCCATCGTCGTCCAGGGAATCCTCGATGTCCGGGTCCTGGTCGTCGTCGGAGGAGGAGGCCATTGCCGACAGGCTACCGGCACCAAGACCGCCTCCCGGTCGCCGCAGCTGGTCGAAACCGAACCCTGCGTGAGCGGCGGTTCGGCAGCGGTTGTGGCGCGTCCGACGGCCAGTACGGTCGACGTCATGGACTTTCGGGAGGAGTCGGTCGCAGGGTTGGCCCGGATGGTGCGCGAAGGGCGGGTGTCGGCGGGCGAGATTGATCGACCATGCGCTGCGCCAGATCGCGGCGTGCAACCCGGTGCTCAATGCCTTCGTCGCGGTCGACGAGGAAAGGGCACGTGCAGCGGCGGACGCCATCGACAGAAAGGTGGCTGCCGGCATCGACCCTGGGCCCTCTGGCCGGCATCCCCTTGGCGGTCAAGGATCTCGAGGACGCGAGCCGGCTATGTGACCACCCATGGTTCACCGGTCTTCGCCGGCGATGCGCCGGCGAGCTCCGATTCGGCGTTGGTGGCCCGGTTGGTGGCTGCCGGATGCGTGGTGGTGGGCAAGACCAACACGCCAGAGCTCGGGTGGAAGGCGGACACGGACAATCAGATGTTCGGGCCCACCCTCAATCCATGGAATCTCGATCATTCACCGGGCGGCTCGTCGGGCGGGAGTGCGGTAGCGATCGCGTCGGGCATGGTGCCTTTGGCCACCGGGTCCGACGGGGGTGGATCGATCCGGATCCCTTCGTCGTGTTGTGGCCTTTCGGGGATGAAGCCGTCACACGGACGGGTGCCGAGCGGAGATGCCACGGCACCTGATTGGCAACATCTTTCGACGAGAGCACCGATGGCTCGACGTATCGCCGACGTGGTCGCCGCGCTCGACGTCGTGGTCGGGCCGGATCCCGAGTGATCTTCGATCCCTGCCCTCGTCCGGAGGCGTCCTGGACGGCAACGCTCGACCAAGCCGATGCCTCCTCGCAAGGTGGCGTGGTCGCCGACCCTCGGATACGCCGACGTCGATGCCGAGGTGTTGGCCATCTGTGAACGGGCCGTCGAGGTGATGGCGTCGCTCGGCACGGAGATCGTGGAGATCGACACGCTGTTCGACACCGACCCGGTCGATCAGTGGCTCACGCTGACCGGCGTCTACAATCTCCGAAGCTACGACGCCATCCGAGGAACCCCGGCATGGGAGCAGGTCGATCCGGTGCTGGCCATGGTGATCGACGGCGCCACCGACACCAGCGCACTGGACCTGGTGCGCGCCGAGGACGCCTGCCACGATCTCAATCTCCGGCTGGTCGACCTGTTCCATGACGTTCGTCTCCTGATGACGCCGACCACGGCGGCGGCGGCACCTCCCCGCTCGCTGGGAGGATCGGCCATGATCAACGGGATTCCGGATCTCAACTGGGTCAAGTTCACCTATCCGTTCAACCTGACCCGGTCCCCAGCCGCTTCGATCTGTGTCGGTCTGACCACCGATGGACTACCAGTCGGGCTCCAGCTGATCGGACCACAACACGCAGACCTGGTCGTGTTCAGGTCTGCCGCTGCACTCGAAGCAGCCATCGAGTTCGATTCCGTCGCGCCGTTTGCCGTAAACCCTGTGGGCTGAACCGGGTACGCGAGACTTGCGGAGATTGGTGTGGCGGCTACCATGTCCATCTGCTCGGTCATCGCCATCGGTGACGTGACCCCTGGTTCGGGGCGTTTAGCTCAGTTGGTTAGAGCGCAGCCTTCACACGGCTGAGGTCGGAGGTTCGAGTCCTCTAGCGCCCACCCCAAAGTCCCAGGTGAGATGCTATATTTGGACATCGAGTGGGTCTGATTCTGAAGTGTGCTCCACAAATGCTCCACAGAGCGTAACGTGAGGAGCATGGCGACGCAGGCGAGCGGAAGTCGACCGGGAACCATGCGGGAGCGGACTCCCGGTCACTGGGAGTTGCGGGTGTTCGGCGGCAACGATCCGGTCACCGGTAAGCAGATCCGGAGGACGAAGACCTTCGTCGGTTCCGGACGGGCTGCAGCCAAAGCGCTCGGGGCCTTCGTCCAAGAGGTCCAATCAAGCGACGTGACCCGGCGGGGCGTCACCGTCGGGGAGCTCCTCGACGAGTGGCTCGAGCAGGGCAGGTCCAACCAGACACCTCGGACACTCCAGGAGAACCGGCGCAAGATCGATCACCGGATCCGACCGCTCCTCGGCGACCTCAAGCTCGAGAAGCTGGATGCGTCCAGGCTCGACAAGACCTACCGGCACTGGCTCGACGAGGGGCTCTCCGAGGCGACGGTCCACAAATACCACTGCATCCTCTCGGCCGCATGCCGCCAAGCAGTGAAGTGGGATTACCTCGACCGGGCCCCGACCGACAAGGCGTCGCCCCCGAGAATCGTCCACCGGGAGCCGAAGACCCCGACCCCCGAGAAGTTGGCCGATCTGATCAGCGTCGCCGAGGTCGACGATCCGCTGATGGCGACAGCGATCGCGCTGGCCGCCCTGACCGGTACCCGGTGGAGCGAGCTGGTGGCACTCCAGTGGTCCGACGTGGACCTGGCTACGGGCCGGGTCAGGATCTGGAAGGGTCTGACCGTGGCTGACGGCCGGCAGTACATCGGGGACACCAAGACCCACGCCGCCCGGGAGCTGGCGCTCGACCCGATCGCCGTCGAGGTGCTCCGCCGCAGATGGGAGTTCGTGGCCGCCAAGAGCGCTGAGGGGGAGAGCCCACTGGTCGCCGACCCCTACGTCCTCAGCTTCAATCTGAACGGGGAGTTGCCGGTCAACCCCGACACGCTCACCCACCGCTTCGAGCGACTGTGCCGCAAGATGGAACGTCCGGCCCTCGAAGAGCTCCGGCAGACGAAACCGAAGGCCACGAGCCGGGATCTGGCCCCGGCCGACCGGTGGCCTTTCACCTTCCACGGGCTGCGGCACTTCTCGGTCACGACCCTGATCGCCGCCGGGATGGACATCAAGACGGTGGCCGATCGTCACGGCCACCGTCGGGCCACGATGACGCTCGATCTGTACGCCCACGCACTGCCGGAACGTGATCGGGAGGCAGCCGGCGTATTGGGGCGGGCGCTGGAACGGGCCAAAACCCAACGCCGCTGAGTCGTTCTGGGGTGTGCGGGTGATCTGGCGGACCGGACTCGCTGGGGAGCGGGTACTGTCCTTTGTAGATTAGACGGAGAGGTCCTCGCCGTGGAGGTACCGCTCGAGCTTCGGTACGGACACCCGCCATCGTGAACCGATCTGGATCGCAGGGCTGAACTGACCGGTTCTGCACAGCCGATAGAGGGTGTCAGCGTGAAGGCCGATTCGGCGTGCGGCCTCGGGGACGGAGATTAGGTCGGCCAGAGGCCTGCCGCCGCTCTCATTCGACGGGGACTTCGCGCTCGGGAACTCGATCAACATGGGGACCCCTCGATTCGTATTGTGGACATCGCAGCGATGGCGATGTCTCCGACACGCCAATTGTCCGAATCAGCGTCACCCGCAACGTCACCCTGGTACTCCGGCGGAGGAACTCGAACGTCACCCTTGACGCTGATCTCCGACGAGGCAACGTCACCTTTGTGCGTGGCGGCTCAATTCCGTCCATGGTGATTCTGTGATGCCGAGTGGGGCGACGTCTGCCCCGGCCCCGGCGCGGCCTCAAGAGACGTTGATGGCTTCAACGAGCGGACCTGCCGTAGCGGGGACCTTGATGGCCCCCGAGGCGGGACTGTGTGTCTGACTGAGGCCCTCATGGGGATGGTGGGCCCGACATCCGGTGAGGGTTCAGAGGAACACGATTGCAAGGGTCCCCCGTGCGGTCCGGGACGCGACCTCCGGCGAAGTTCCGCTCTCGCCGCTCCGACCATTCTGGCCGGTTTTGGCGAGTTGCTGGCATCGCGTGGGTGTTGTTCGAAGGCAGTGGGGTGGCGGTTACGTTCTCTGTCCCGATGAGCAATATCGGTGGGACAGGTCCCGTTGGTCGGTCAGATCGAAGCGGCGCCCAGGCGGGCATCGAGCCCGCGATGGCCGCCGGAAGTGGCAACTCAGATCGGCTTTGACGGAACGGTACAACTAGCGCACACAGTTGCATTCGAGAATGTGAACGTCACCCTACGCCTTGTGTTGGGAACGGTGCTCGGGCGCCAAAATCCGATCAGCGAGGGTGGCTCGGTGCCGCCCGTAGGGCGGCGCATCCGATGATGCATGTGTGTGCGCTATTTGTACCGGTCTGGCGGACCCGATTCGGGTGGCGCTAGATCGGCGGCTATGGCGGGCTCGATGCCCGCCTGGACGCCGCTCGTATCGAAAGGACCATCGAGAGTGATCGGATGCGCTCCGGATCGCGGTGGAGTCGGGGCGGGAGCGGCGACGGGGCCAGCGTCCCGCCAGAGGGCGCCAGAGCGACCGCTGCGGCAAGAGCGGCGCGTCGGCGGACATCCGTTCCCCGAGACGGTCGGAGGAGCCGTCAGCCGCAAGGGATACACCTTGATGGCATCTTGTTTAAGATGTTCAGGGATGTGACGCGAGATCGTTGGCGGGCTACGGAACGCACTCGGATAGTGCTAGCGATGGCCGGCGAGCTCAAAGGCGAAGAGTGAGCAGGGCCGGGGTGGTCAGCCTTCAAGGAAGCGCATCCAGGTGATCACCAAGGACGGCTCGGTCCTTCGGCAAGCAGGTCCAAACTTGCAGGGACTCGGGGCCTGAGCGACCGTCGACATAACACGCCGTCTGGTGTGGGCCCTCTTGTGATCGTCGCCCTGTCTTCCGCCGTTGGAATGACAATTGGCCGCCTGACCAGGGAGGGTGACGTGCGAGGGTGACGTTCGGGCGGGCAGTCGATCGGCTCAATGCCGGACTTCCGTCAACGACTGTCCTCAGTCCGGGCTTAGCGGATCACCCGTGTAACAACACATTGGGGCACCCATACGCACGGGTCGCCGATATCAGCTCACCACCGTCACCCCCCACACCACCTCTTCGAGACCCGATCCGGGTGCCTGGTGCCTCGTCGTTGCTTGGAAAATGCGCAAGGGGGGCGGCGACTCTAGCTTTCGGTTTTGTAGCCTGCCGGACGGCCCTCGAGGATCACCGACTTGGTCTCAAGGAACGGAAGCAGCCCTTCGGTTCCCCCCTCGCGTCCTATCCCCGACTGCTTGAAGCCACCGAACGCCATAGTGAAATCAGTACGGAATGCATTGTGGCCGACCGTGCCCGAGCGCAGTTGCCGGGCTACGTCGCGGGCCCGGTCCACATCGTTGGTGAACACCGAGGCGTTCAATCCGTAGATCGTGTCGTTGGCGATGGCGATGGCGTCCTGCTCGTCGTCGGCGGGGATGACGCTGAGGACCGGGCCGAATATCTCCTCCTGAGCGATGGTGGAGGAGTTGTCGACGTTCCCGAACACCGTCGGCTCGATGTACCAGCCACGGTCCAGATGCTTCGGGCGACTGCCGCCGGCCGCGAGGGTCGCCCCCTCGGCGAGGCCCTTGGCGATGTAGCCCTCGACCCGGTCCCGCTGGCGCCGAGTCGCCAGCGGGCCCATCTGAGTCTGGGGATCGAACGGGTCGCCCACCTGGACCTGGGCGAAGGACTCGGTTAGGGCGTCGACGAACTCGTCGTGCCGGTTCCGGGTGACGACGATCCGGGTGAGGGAAGAGCAGACCTGCCCCGACACGACGCACTCGTTGGCGGCGAGGGTACCGGCCGCGGTGGCGATATCGATGTCGTCGAGGATCACGGCCGCCGACTTTCCCCCCAACTCCAGGGTGCAGCGGGCGATGCGGTCACCACAGATCGACGCGATCCGCCGTCCTGCCGCCGTCGACCCCGTGAACGTGATCTTGTCGACCCGGGGATCCCTGACCAGCAGCTCCGACACCTCACGATCGGCGGTGACCACGTTCAACACCCCGGCCGGCAGTCCGATCGCCTGGGCGATCTCCGCCAGTACGTAGGCCTCACCGGGCGCCTCGGGGGAGCATTTGAGCACGACCGTGCACCCGGCGAGCAGGGCGGGGGCGACCTTGTAGGTGATCATCACCAGCGGACCGTTCCAGGGGATGATTGCCCCCACCACGCCGACGGGTTCCCGCACGATCAATCCAAACTCGCCCATCCACGGGGTCACCTGCTCCTCGAACGGGAAGGTGTCGGCCAGCCCGGCGTAGTAGTCGAATGCGCTCGCCCAGGCGGCCGCGAGCACTTCGGCGAAGGCGTGCACGACACCGGACTCCCGGGGCCATATCTGCCCGACATCCCCCACCCGTTCCTGCAGACCGGCCCCCAGCGCTCGCAGGTACCCGGCCCGCTCGACGTGGCTCATGCGGGGCCACGGACCCCTGTCGAAGGCCTCGCGGGCGGCGGCCACGGCCCGCGACATGTCGCCATCCTTCGCCTCCGGCACACGGAAGAAAATCTCCTCGGTCCCCGAGTCGATGACATCGATCGTGGCCTCGGACGACGGCTTGACCCACTCGCCCCCGATGAAGAATCGGTCCGCGTTTCCGAGCGGTACCACGGCCTTGTTGGTCAGCGTCATCGTCGATACCTCCGGTAGAGACCCTGCGGCCTGTAGAGACCCTGTGGCCATTCGGCGGCCAGCGGCCACTACGAGAATACCCGGACGAGGCGGCGGGCGGCGGCTCGTCGGCTAGCCACCGCGTCCCCAAACACCGGCTCGGCGGCGGTTATGCCCTCCGGCCCCGATCCCTGCCGAACCGGGGCGTGCAGGCCCTTGAGCCGGGGAGGCAAGATAGTGCCATGGGTGTTGGCGTGCGTGCCATGCGATCAGCGTGAACGAGGGACACCTGGTCTGCGATAGCCCAGAGTGGCGGGCCGCGGTCCGGGACGAGATCATCCCTTGGGCGGTAGGCGAGGTGGACCTAGGCGACGACGTGCTTGAGATTGGTCCCGGCTATGGAGCCACCACCGATGTATTTGCCGAATTGCTCCCCCAGTTGACAAGCGTCGAAATCGATCCCGATCTCGCCGCACGGCTGCAGACCCGTTACGCCGACACTCACGTCGAAGTCGTACTTGGGGATGCCACGCAGCTGACATTTCCCGATGGACGGTTCAGCGGGGCGGTCTGCTTCTCGATGCTTCATCACATTCCATCTCCCATGCTTCAGGACCGCCTCTTCGCTGAAGCCGCGAGGGTTCTACGCCCGGACTCGCCGATCATCGCCGTCGACGGAGTCGAGTCCGACGGCGTACGCGCCTTCCACGAAGGCGACACCTACCAGCCGATCGACCCTGCGACACTGTCGGCGAGACTCAGGGATGCTGGCTTCACCGATGTCGGGGTGCGGCTAAGCGAATACGGCTGGGCAGCGGCGGCACGACGCACCTGACCAGACAGAGATACCAAGCGCCCACTTGCCACTGGGGGCGCAGGAAATGCGCGGGGTGGTGCATCCATGTGGGCGGGTGTCCGATAGGTGCCGAGACCGGGCGGGACGCCCAGGGTGCCCCACTTCACCGGCTGAGGGTCGCATATTTTCGTTCAGAAGCGACCGGTGCTCGCGGTCCGCGAACTGCCCATGAACGGGCACGAGTGGGGCAATCACACAAACCCCTATGTTCACTATGGTCGTGCGGTCCCGGGACCGTTCTTGTCCTACCCGATGCCTGTCAGCTGCTGTCCATTTGCCGAGGCCACTTCACCGCTCAGGTCGTGATAGCAGACGCAGCCTTCAGCGAAGAAGTGGAACACCAGCGCCCTGCGGGTCTTGGTAAAGTCCGTGCGTGCCGATCCGCCATGGAGCAGGTTGGCGTGCCAGAAGAGCACGTCACCACGCTTGGCGTGGAAGTGGCTCGGCTCCAAATGCTCGGATTCGATCAGGCGACCGATAGCGGGGGTGTACTTTACCTCAAACTCCCGGTATCCCCATTTGTTGAAATCTATAGGAGAGATCCCCACTTCCGTCGCGTGCAGGACTGGTAGTCGGTGGCTACCGGGGTAGTAAACAAGGGGACCCGAGCCGGGATGGATGTCCTCGAAGGCGATCCACATGGCGACCAGATAGCCCTCGGGGTATGTGGTCATGTGGATCGAGTCGGAGTGGGTTGGCTGTTGGCTGGCTTTGTGTCCCGATATCGACTGAAAAGGAATCGATTGGGCGCCAAGTAGAAGTTCGGTAACGTGGCGAAGCCGTGGATCGCGCATCAGCCGATCGATAGCGGGGACCTTTTCGTGTGGATTGAGTACCCGACCCGGAACCTCGTCCCCGGCAAAATGAGGCTCGGCTGGCGGCTGCAGAGCGCCTGATTCGAGGGTGGATTGGTACTCCGACCAGACACCGTCCAAGGTGTGGGCGTCCAACAGCGCTTCCTCGATGACGTAGCCGTCACGGACCCATTTTCTGAGCTGGTCGGCCTCGTAGCGTGTGATTGATCTTTCTGATTCCAAATGCCCGACCTGGTCGAGGGCATCGGATCGATCAAGCCAGGGCGTCGGGCCCACACGAGGAAACAACTCGGCGCGGAAGATTGCTAGTGAAGCCACGTCAACGCGAACCTCCGGTACCACCGGATTCCACTGCCGCGCCTTGGAGTACCGACTCCGCTTCGGCCACACCGCCCGCCTCCCGTCTTCGTGTTTCGACAGATTACCGGGTGGCCAACATACCAAATCTCGTCCGACACGGCCCGGGAAAAGCCAGCTTTGGGTGGACCGCCTCGGTCACTGGTGCAGGTATGGCAACATATCCAGCCGGGATAGGCGAAATGGGTGTTCATTCACGCCGGGATTGGCGATTCCAGCTGAAGCGCTACGGGACGGGCGGGACGGTCTCGGCCACAGCAAATGTATTTGGATACACGGTTCCAACTGCATCATTGCCTGCTCCATCGGCTGCTCCCACGGCACTGTCTGCCATCGACAAGCCCTAGACCGGTGATCAGAACGGGTCTCGGGGGCTGCCCCCGAACACCGGAACTGGGGCCTCAATTAGCGGGGACTTGTGCTGCCAGATAGCCTCTACTCCCAGAGAGTTGCCAGCCAAAAGACGCGGCATTCGCTGCCTTCACGAGGTGCCGAAAAGACATGCCAGAGTTCCCTGCGATTACTCACGTGGCGCTAACGGTTACGAGCCTCGAACGGAGCGTGCCTTGGTACAAGGCTCTGTTCGGCTCGGACCCGATCCTTGACGAGGACACAGGCCCTTTCAAGCGTGTCGCTTGGCTTACGAGCGACACAATCGTCGGTCTAACTCAGTTCCCTGATTTGAACAGCACTCAGCCGTTCAACGAGCGCCGGCCGGGTCTCGATCATCTGGCTTTCGGCTGTGCCAACCGCGATGAGTTAAAAGCGTGGGAAATCCGCCTGAACGAGCTCGGCATCCCCAACGGTGGCATCGTGGACGCACCTTCCTACTCGGCATTGTCATTTCGAGACCCCGACAACATCGCACTCGAGTTCTTCGCACCTCGGGGCTAGGACGGGCGGAGTATCCGACGCTGCACGGCCATCCCCTACCGCCGAGAGGGTGTCACACTCCGGCACTGGGAGTACGTTTCAGAAGCACTGATTTGATCCGATGACCTTTCGTCCGGTCACATCGTCCCGCCGACGTCCCAAGACGATTGACCCCCTAATCGGTAACTCGGTAGCTTCCTCGTTGAGGAGCTTCGACTAGGCCCGCGAAAAGAGTGGGCATGGAGGCGGTAATCATGAGCATTCGATCATTGTTTCATCCCGCGCACCCTGAATCTGCACCAGACAGCGATAACAAGGAAGTCAACGCAGCGGACGAACCCGGTGACAGGCGTCACTTGCTGAAGGTGCTGGGAGCGGCCACCGTCGGGGCAGTGGGTGCGAGTCTGCTGGAGGCGGGCCCCGCAGGGGCTGGCACCGGGGATGGGGCCGATGTCCAACTCGGTCAGGCAAATACGGCTCCCGACGGCACTTCAATAATCAAAGGTGCCGCGAGCGGGCTAGCTGGAACCGCAGTGGTGGTAGGCGATAGCAATACTGACAACGGCGTCATAGGGACTTCCAGTGGTTTCAGCGGCGTCACGGGCCGGAGTGCGGGCGCCAGCGGGCTCATCGGATCACTGAACGCAGGGGTCATCGGAGATAGCACCACCAACAGTGGCGTCCTTGGAGTGTCGAGTGCCATGGCGGGTGGCGTCATTGGTATTTGCAATGCGAATGGAGGGGGTGGCGTTGGCGGGTTCGATCAGAGTCCGAATGATGAGCCTGGCTTTTCGTCGGCTGGCGTAGTTGGGGACTCCACACACGCCTACGGTGTCATAGCCATTGGTGGCTTGGCCCCTCTCCTTCTGCGCCATCCGGATCGGCCGGTGCCCCGACCACGGGTGCTCACCTCACCGGCGAGATGTATGTGGACTTAAACGGAGTGTTCTACAAGTGCGTCATTGGTGGCACACCCGGCACCTGGGTCCCGATGTACTCGGTCGTCCCACTGCTCACCCCGGTGCGAGTCGTCTCCACTCCGTCCGGTGGGAGCAACACCGGCGGCCTCACCGGCCCGTTTTCTCCCAACGGCGCCACCCACACGACCACCGTTCTCACCGGAGGGACAACTGGTATCCCGGACATCGCCGTCGGTGTGGTCGGGAACCTCACCATCTCGGGAAACGGGGCCACGCTCAACGGTGATGGGTTCTTGACCCTGTGGCCGGGCGGAGCACCCAACCCTGGCACCTCGAGCCTCAACTCCGGTGGGGATGCCTTTGCCACCTCCAACGGGGTGACTGTGGCCTTCGGGACCGGCCCCGATGCCGGAAAACTGTCGTTCTCCTGGCAGGGAGGCGGCTCCCCTCCTGAGTGTCAGGTGTTCCTGGATGTGACGGCCTACATCTTGTAGGGGCGGCCTCTGACTGCCCCACATC
>CAVTGY010000003.1:0-812765 GCA_963734395.1 uncultured Acidimicrobiaceae bacterium
CGCGACTGTGATGAACATCGGTCGAAGCGCCGCGATCGAGTCCGCATGTTGGACGTCGACGTAGGTGCCCTCCAGTGCGGCTTGGGCCAGGCGTCGAGGTCCGAACCACGACCGCGGCACGGTGCCACCCGGTGCCGTGTCGAAGAGCTCGTCGCGTGGATCGGACGTGAGTCGAGCCATCTCGTTGGCCACATCTGGGTCCGAGCGAAAGTTCGCCAGAACTTCGACGTAACACGCGAACGGCGTCGTGCCTGCGTAGATGACCCGATAGCCGTTGGGGTAAGGGTCATCCCAACGGCCGGTGAATGGCCCGTACTGCCACGGAACCCAAGCCCACGGATGCGGCGCGTACCCGACGCGATAGATGGTGCCGTGCCGCCGGCGCGCCTTGAGCGCTGGACGTTTCGATGGCACCTCAGCCCACGGCGCTGAAGGCCTGCGCGGCGGCGAGCACCTGGCGTCCGACCTCTTCGACGTCGTCGGCTTCACGCAGCAAGCGCGCCGGTGAGTGATCGGCCAGCTTGGGATTCAACCCTTGGAACCAGGCCTGCACGACGGCGGGAGAATCCTTGGCCCGCAGCACGAGGGCCACCCTCAGCGCGATACGGAGCCTCTGCTGACGATCCTGACCCCGAACCTCGCGGGTGCCGTCGGCCCACTCGTGGACCGCTCGCGTTTCCTTCACTCCCGCGAGGTAAGCCACCAAGGGTGCCCCAAGCTCCTCCCGCAACTCTTTGACGACCACTTCGAGAGGTTGGACGGACTTCTCGTAACCGATCAGGGCGACGTGGGCGGGAGCCGGGCCTTCTGCGGGCGGGAGGCGGGTCGTCGTCATGTCACCTACTATATCACAGTTCAATCCCTTGCCAATAGCACACCAAAAACCTTCCCGAACCTAGCCGAACCCTCAACCCAGGAGGTCCCTTCTGGGTCGCAGTTTGCGCCAACGGCGCAGTTCACCGAGGCTCCGGCAGTGCCTCGGCCCAGTAGCCCCTGGTGGTGCCTACTCCCCGGTGACGGCCCCTGGACCCGCTGAAGGAGGTGGAGCGCCGGGTCAGGCGGACCCAAGGATTGGCGGTTGCGGGCCAGCCGTGACGAGCCACACGCTCGGTGGTCAGCGTCGAACAGGAGTGCCACGCCGACGCCATCCAAGGACCGGAGAGTTGAAGGTCGGTCGCCCCTCAGCTGACCACCGCGTTCCGTCGACTACCCGCTGCTCCTGGCGAAGCTCAACACGTAGATCCCTGCGGGCCGACGAGTTCGCCACCACGGCCGAGAATGCCCCAGACGACGCTGCCGCCAAGGCAGCGGACATCAAAAATGAAACAGACCTGACCCCAAATACAGTGCTCCCAGCACGACGACTATGAAGGCGGATGATGCGATAACGCCAACCCCGATCCGGCGGCGGGCCCTCGACGAGGTGGGGCTCTTCAAATAGAGGAAAGTTCCAGCTCCGAATAACCCGACTATCGGCATCAAGCCGATTGCGCCGAGCATGCCGATGCACAGGGCAGCAACCCAAAACGTGACAAGGATGGCGAGCGGGCAGACCAGGAGGTCGAACACCCGTCGCGTCAAGGTCTGATTGGCCCCTTTATCCCGTTCCGACTCTTGCTGATCGGTTTGTTCAAGGAAATGGGCAATCGTTCCCCACGCCGACGTCACGTCGTCAGAGCTCAGGAGCGGCGGAGCCTGAAGGGCCTCGTTGAGCCAAGCACGCAGCTCAGCGCCGATGAGGATCGAGGGATCTTCAGTTGAGCCGGGTCTAAATCCATCGGCCTTCCTAACTGCACCCCAATAGACAACCGCCGAGCGAACGGGCGCACCGTGCAGCCGGTTGCGGAGCGCATTTCGTATTTGACCCGCTCCGCGAGACGCCTGCTCCCGATCATGCTGGACACGGTCGTCATGATCAAGCGCGTGCTCATCGGAGACCCATTTGCATTCGATCACAATCGCTCCACCGGGACCCACAGCCAAATGGTCAACGTCGCCACCCCACGCCCACGGTCTCACATGCGATGTCACATTCCAACCACCACGACGAAGCCTGCGCAATTCTTGAGCAGTCCATTGCTCGGCTGTGCCGCCCATCGCGATCGCTGCTGTCCCCGAGCCCTGAATGACCACTAAGACTAGGAACCACAGCACGGAGGCGATCCAAATGCCCCCTATGAACCCCCTCATCCAGGCAGGAAGGAAAAACACCAACCCACCGAGAGCGAACCCAAGCAGCGCCACGACCGATAGGCGGAGCCAGTACTCGCGCAGAAACCGACGGTGACGCTCTCGAACGAGAGATCGTGCGTACCTGCCCGCTCGATCTTCAACGAATGAGGAGTCAACGGCAAGGTCGTCGAGTGCATCTCTAACCCGGCCCACGTCGATCTAGTTTGTCAGAGGGTCACACATGGCAAGTCACACCGTCACCGATGCCGACCCAGCAACGAACGAAGCTCACCGAATTTCGGAGCAGCTTCGTCACTGGACATCAGCCGGCGAGCATGGACGCCGACTCGAAGAACTCCGCCGGCATCCGCTGATCCAGCTTCCAGGTGATTGCCATCGGACGGCTGCCAGTGTGGGATACGTATTGTGGCCTCACCGAGGAACAGGTAGGGCTGCGCTCCGAACTCACCGTCGTTCTTCTCGCGGCAGAAGAGCAGCACGCTGGCTGCCCCGGGATTCGTGATCGATGTAGCGCTGGCCGGTCTTCGACTCTGGACTGGTTGTGCTCTGCGATTCCCAGTGGATCAAATCTGAACTAATGGCGTAATCGCGGTACATGGTTGTCGGTGAGTAGTCCCGCTCGCTCTTCGTCAGCGTGAACGTAAAGACGTCGGCTCCTTCCTCCTCCGCGAAGCGCACGCCTTCTCGATCGTTCACCGGCGGACGATCGAGGGTCCCCCTTCCGACGGCTGCCAACAGCTCCTCCCTGGTGTAGCGACAGTGCACCCAAAGTGGTACGGAGTCCATCCCTCTGAGCCTTATCGGCACGTGAGCAATTCGGTCTGCTGCAACCTCCAATACCTCGACGATCTCCTGACGGACGGCGGGGTTATCCCAAAGCTGACGCCAGCCGTTCGCATAGTCGCTGAAACCACCTGCTTCGGGCCAAAGGGTGAAGAAGAGCATCAGCAAGAGGCGCTCCTCTCGCTGTCCGAGAGGACTCATTTCTGGAGGATCTTGAGCTGTGAGCACTTCCTTCCAGATCTTCAACCTTTCTTGATCATCCACGTGCAGAAAACGGCAAGCGCGCCTGAGCAGCCGTTCTTCACCTGGGCCCGGCGTGGAGCGGAGCAAGCCGGCGGCCCGGCGCAGAGCAGTCCATGAATGGCGCGGGATAGATCGCAGCGGGCTCCCGTCCCGAGGCCAGGAGATAGTCCCCGAGTGAGACCTCCCCGTAGCTGCGAATGTCCTGCACCAGCTGCGGCCGGCGCAACGTCACTTGTGACTTGACGTTCGCGAGCACGAGCTCTTTGGCGACCCGGTCCAGACGGATCGAGCTTCCCGCTGGTAGGAACGGAAAGCCACGCTCGATCTGTCGAACCAGGTCCCCTCGGGACGCTCCGGTCAGGGCTCGATACCGAGCGTCCCAATGGAACTGTTGCTTGTGATGCCCGACAAAGTCCAAGGCAGTGAGACAGGCCTTTCCGGCAGTCCGGCGCAGTCCACGACCGAGTTGTTGCAGGAACACTGTGGCACTCTCTGTGGGCCGCAGAAAGAGCACGGTATCGACTTGAGGGACGTCCAAGCCCTCGTTGAAGAGATCAACAGCGAAGACGGCATTGACTCTGCGATCCCGGAGATCCCGGAGGGCAGAAGCTCTAGTCTCGGCGTCGGTGCTGGCATCGACAGCTACGGCGGGGATGCCCGCTTCGTTGAAGACTCTGGCCATGTAGTGCGCATGATCAATCGACGCGCAGAAGCCCAGAGCTCGCATCGCGCCGACATCAGTAACGATCTGTTGCAGGCTGCGGATGACAATCGCCGCCCGCGCGTCATTTCCGGTGTAGAGCTTCGACAGACCGGCGACGTCGTACGCGCCGGCTCGCCACTCAATGCCGCGAAGGTCTGTGTTGTCGGCGATTCCGAAATAGTTGAATGGACACAGTAGGTCCTGCTCAAGGGCGTGCCACAGCCGAAGCTCAGTAGCAATGTGCCCGTCGAACCACTCGGTTACGTCGCCCCCGTCGGCCCGCTCCGGTGTAGCCGTGAGTCCGATCAGCACCTGAGGTTGTATGTGTTCGAGGAGGCGCCGATAAGTCGCAGCCTCCGCATGGTGAAACTCGTCGACGATTACGACGTCGAACTGGTCCGACCCGACGGATTCCAGACCATCGGCGTGCAGGCTCTGAATCGAGGCGAACACGTGTCGCCACTCGGTGGGGCGCTTACCGCCTACCCAGGTCTCGCCGAAGGTCCCGTCGGCCATCACGGCCGCGAACGTGGAACGGCTCTGATGCAGGATTTCGCGTCGGTGTGCCACAAAGAGCAGGGAGAGGTCGCCCTTCTCCTCTACTAGTCGGCGGTAGTCCAGCGCTGCCACGACCGTCTTGCCGGTTCCAGTAGCGGCGACCACCAAGTTGCGCCAACGGTCGTGAACCTTCCGTTCGACGTCGAGCTGGTCCAGCATGGCCTGCTGATAGGGGTATGGGCGTACCTCGAGGCCAGCAATGGAGATTGGCGTCGGGCTCTGGGCGGTCCGCAGCGCCTGCTCCAAGCGAGAGCCGTCGCGGCCAGGATCGTACGACTCGAACCGCGGGTCGGCCCAGTAGGAGTCGAACGTGGCCGCGAACTTGTGCAGGAGAAGTGGCGTGTCACCGTTGGAGAGGCGGACGTTCCATTCCAAACCATCAACCAACGCGGAGCGGGACAAATTGGACGAGCCGACGTAGCCGGTGTCCCATCCGGAGTTCCTGCGAAAGAGCCAGGCTTTGGCGTGGAGGCGGGTGGTGCGGGTTTCGTAGCTGACCTTTACCTCTGCCCCACGACGTACGAGCTCGTCAACTGCCCGTCGTTCGGTAGCACCTACGTAGGTTGTGGTGATGACCCGGAAGGGACGTCCGGAACTGCAGTGCTTCTCGACCGCATCGATGAGCAGACGCAAGCCTTGCCACTTAATGAACGCGCAAAGCAAATCAACCTGGTCGGCCGACGCAAACTCCGCGGCGAGTTCCTCGTGCAAGGCTGGCTCGCCGCGAGAGTTAATCAGAAGGTCTGCCCTGCGTAGTGGATTCTGAGGGCGAGCCGTGAGCGGTCCCACCCCCCAGAGCATGCGCAGGTCCGTCGGGACCGACTCCTGATCGTCAGAGACAGAGGTCTCGTCTGCCAGTCGCTTGAGGATCCCGTTTGCCACAGCAACGCGGCGCTCGAACGGCAATGAATCGAGCACCCGAGTGGCGACATCCTCAAGGTGGGCCGCCAATATCTCTGTTGCTTCGGCGCGGTCTACGGATGCCGTCTGGACCTCGATGCCGGACTGCCGTATGAGGGCCTCCAAGCCAACTGTGATCAGTTCGTCATAAGCCCCGCCAGGCAACCTGCTCTCCATCGGAGAGACGGTACAGCTGGCGACGATCACCCGCCCGTCTTCTGACTGGCCCTGAGGGTCCCGATCGGCACCCCGAGCTCTCGCTTCAGGGACGCAGCGATCTTCGATAAGCCGGCCTCCTCGAGCGCGCTGATCGCTCGTTCGACGAGCTGGCCGAACCTCAGCAGCTCCGTGCGCAGCGCTGCTAGTTCGTCAAAGCGATCAACTGCATCGTCGCCGCCGCACCATTGACGTAACAGCGCGTAGGTTGGAACTTGGCGGGCGTCAACTTCGGCACAGACCTTGGGTGACACGTACCAGGGTTTCGCACGGCGCGTTCCAATGAGATCGCCGTAGATGGCATCGTGTGCCGCCTTTCGTTCCCTCTTTGCGATCTCTCGGAGGACGGCGTCGGCGTGCTTCGGTGCTGCGTCTCTTGCCAGCACCACCGTGATGTTCCACGGCACGACGATGGTCCCATCCTCATCGACGAAGGCGAGCTCGTCCGCGAGGAAGATCGAAGGATCGGTGCCCAGGAGGTCCGCTGCCTTGGACGCGTCGGAGATGCAAAGGACTCCTGCGTGTTCGCGGTACCCCATGCTGAGGACGTCCTCCCCGGCCACAACCTCGAACACCGTCTCTGCAGCCCACAACTCCGGCGTCCCGTCGACACCGACCGACGGTACCGCTACCGCGTCCCAACGGTCCTTCCTCGCCCGCCAAGCATCGAGGTCAGCCCACAGCACTTTCAGCCGACTTGGCGGCACCCACTCTTCTCGGCCTTCGAAGGTGTCATCGAGAAAGCGGATCTTGACCCGGGGCGGGCGTGCCGTACCGACCTTGGTCACTCGAACGGGCGTGGGGTTCGCGTTGGCCCCCTCGCGGTAGGCCCACTCCTCGCCCACGTTGACCTCTGGGGATCTGCACGGCATCAGACCACGTCCCTTATGCCGACAAACAAGGAACGACTACGGAGCGGTTCCGAAGAGAGCCTCGCCGATCTTGTCGGCCGCTTCCCTCTGCATGGTCGGCGTCACGTGGCTGTACAGGTTGGTGAACAGGGTCGCATCGGCGTGGCCCAGCCGCTCCGCAGCCACCTTCGGTGGCACCCCGCTGGCCAACATGAGCGTGGCGCTGGTGTGCCGGAGCCCATGGGCGGTCAAGCGGGGTACGTCGAGCTCCTCGGTGTAGTCGCCGAGCATCTTTGGAGAGTCGTTGGGGGTGATACGCACCGCCGTTCTCCTTGGTGAAGACGTAGTCGGTCGCCTCGTACGTGGAGGCAGCCCGGGCCTCTTCGGCCTGCAGCTCGCGCTGTCGCCGCAGGACGCCGACCAGGCCCGAGTCGAGTTCGATGGTTCGGACCGCGTCGCGGCTCTTTCCGGTCGACGCGACGACGTCGTGGCCGAGCGTCGAGGCGAACTCGAGGACACGCACGACGCGTCGGTCCAGGTCGACGTTGGGCCAACGCAGCCACACAAGCTCACCGATCCGCAGGCCCGAGCCGAGCAGGAAGGCCCAGATCGGCCACGTGCGGTCACCCTCCATCAGGCCCAGGAAGCGGCGAGCCTCGTCGGGCGACCAGTGCTTGGGGATCGAGCGCCTCGGTCGGGGCTGCGGCACCTGGGCCAGTGGGTTGGTGCTGATCATGCCGAGGCTGATGGCCAGCTTGATCGCCCCCGAGAGCGGGGACCGGGCCAGTCGGATGGTGTTGGGTGAAAGCCCCCGCGGCGGCAGGAGCGTGCCGTCCTCGTCCTTGAACCGCTTGGTCGCGCCCTCCTTGGTCAGCTTGCGTTGCCAGGCGAGAAGCAACTCTGGGCTGAGGTCACGAACGCGGACCGCACCGAGGTGCGGCCGCACGTAGTCGCCGGCGTAGTGCCGGTAGTCGAACCGGGTCTTGGCCCCGAGGCGCTGGTCGGCGTCGATCCCGTCCAGAAAGAGGTCGAGCAGCTGGTCGACCGTCATGCCACTACGGCCGGGGCGCAGGGCGCCACGGTCCACCTTGCCCATCAGCTCCCGGCGGGCTTCGGCGGCTTCACCGGCGGAGTGGAAGCCGCGCTTGGTGACCTGTTCGCGACGACCGGTCGCCGGGTCGACCCCGATGTCGTACTTGATGTACCAACGACCCCGCTTGTCTTGGTAGACGCCCGGCGCTTTCTTCGGCGTGAGAACCACCTCCCGAGGAGAATGTTCTCAAATGTTCTCACGGGGCCGAAGGCGAGATCAAGAGCCTCAGGGCCTTTAGCCGGCCTGACCTGGTCTTTCTTGCGCGCTCGGAGGGATTCGAACCCCCAACCTTCTGATCCGTAGTCAGATGCTCTAGTCCGTTGAGCTACGAGCGCCGGTTGCCGCCCCGGTGCCTTGCGCCCGACACCTCGACCGGGGGTCGTGATGTGCGGGGTCAACCGGCGCCGAAGCAGTTGCCCACTCTAACCGACCGTCACCACCGGCACTCCGGGCGGACCGGGTCGGCCCGATGCTTCTGACGGGTCGTCAGTTACACTCCGATCATGGCCCAGCAAGCCCCTCTCCAAGGCGTCCGCATCATCGAATGCTCGGCGCTCGGACCGGCGGCCATCACCATGCCCCTGGTCGACCTCGGGGCCGAGGTCATCAAGGTCGAGCCCCCCACGCGGCGACTACATCCGCGAGATGACCTGGCCCATCGTGGAGGGCGTCTCCCTCATGCACCTCCACATCAACCGGGGGAAGCGCAGCATCGTGTTGGACCTCCGCAACGACGAGGACGTGGCCATCTTCAGGGAGCTGGCCGCCACCGCCGACGTCGTCGTCGAGGCGATGCGGCCCGGTGGCCTGGCCCGGCGTGGGGTCGGCTACGAGCAACTTCGCCAGGTCAACCCCAAACTCGTCTTCTGCACCATCTCCGGGTACGGGATGACCGGCCCCTACCGAGACCTGCCCGCACACGGCATCGCCTTCGACACCTGGGCGGGAATCGTCTCCCCCCAGGTCAACGAGGACGGCTTCGCCTACCTCCCCGAGCACGCCTCCATGGGGATCCATGCCGGTCCGCTGTTCGGCGCTCTGGGCATTCTGGCCGCAGTCCTCCGGGCCCGGTCGACCGGCGAAGGCTCCTTCCTCGAGGTGGCCCAGTCCGACGCCGCCGCCGCCATGGACTGGTACCGGAGCGAGACCTGGAAGGCCTACGAACGACCGGAATCCGAGGTCACCGGCAACAAGGCCGACGACTACGAGCGCCGCGAGCCGGGCACCGCCGGCATGGTCGAAGGCGTGCGCTACCAGGTCTACGAGGCCAAGGACGGACGCTACGTCCTGTTCATGGCCTCCGAGCAGGCCTTCTGGAAGAACTTCTGCCAGGCGGTCGACCGCATGGACATGTTCGAGCGGTGGCCGGGGTCGAGGTTCGCCGACCACGCCCGCAACAACCTCGAGATGCGGGCCGAGCTCCGCGACATCTTCCGCACCCGGACCGCCGAGGAGTGGATCGAGTTCGGGGTGACCGCCGACGTCCCGCTCGGCCCGGTCAACTCACCCAGGACCATCGCCGATGACCCCCAGTTCCAAGACCGGTTCCACTGGATCGACACGGAACGCCTGGGCGCCGACCAGCTCCCCACGCCGCTCAAGTTCGTCGGTGAGGACCTGCCCACCCCGGCCCATGCCCCGACCGTCGGCGAGCACACCGACCAGGTGCTCCACGATCTGCTCGGCTGGGACGACGCTCGCATCGCCGAGTCACGGGCACGGGGCGGCCTGGGTGGGGCCAAAGGCGACCGCCTCGTGACCACGGCCACGATTCCTCATCTGACCTGGCGTTAGAATCCGGCGATGCCCCCGGTCAAGACCCGCGTGCCCGCCATCGAGGGTTGGTTCACCCTCGACGAGGAAGCACCGGCACTGCTCGGATCCAAATGCACCACCTGTGGCAACTTCGCCTTCCCCAGGGAGACCTACTTCTGCCGGAATCCCGAGTGCCAGGGCACCGAGTTCACCGCCACCGAGCTGAGCCGCACCGGCAGGATCTGGTCGTACACCGACGCCCGGCTACCAACCGCCGAAGCCCTATGAGGCGGCCGATCCCTACGTCCCCTTCGCCATCGCGGCCGTCGAGCTGGCCGCCGAGAAGATGGTGGTGATGGGCCAGGTGGTCGCCGGCGTGGGCGTCGACGAGCTGTCGGTGGGCACCGAGGTCGAACTGGTGCTCGACACCCTCTACGAGGACGACGACCACCAGTACCTGGTCTGGAAGTGGCGTCCACGGGCGACGGAGCGGGCCCGTGCCTGACGACCGTCGGGTCGCCGTGCTGGGCGCCGGGATGCATCCGTGGGGCAAGTGGGGCCGTAACTTCGTCGAGTACGGACTGGCCGCCGCCGGCGCCGCCCTGTCCGAGGCCGACCTGCCCTGGACCGATGTGCAGTACGTGGCGGGCGCCGACACCATCCGCAACGGCTACCCCGGATTCATCGCCGGCGCCACCTTCGCCCAGGCCCTGGGGTGGACCGGGGCCCGGGTCTCCTCGGCCTACGCCGCCTGCGCCTCGGGGGCCCAGGCCATCAACAACGCCAGGGCCCAGATCCTGGCCGGGCTGTGCGACGTGGCTCTGGTGTCGGGGCCGACACCACGCCCAAGGGCTTCTTCGCCCCGGTCGGCGGCGACCGCAAGGATGATCCGGACTGGCTCCGGTTCCATCTGCTCGGCGCCACCAACCCCACCTACTTCGCGCTCTACGCCCGCCGGCGGATGGAGCTGTTCGGCGCCACCGAGGCCGACTTCGCCGCGGTCAAGGTCAAGAACGCCCGTCACGGGCTGGAGAACGTCAACGCCCGCTACCGCAAGGAGGTCACCGCGGCCGAGGTGCTCGAGTCGCCGATGGTGGCCGACCCGCTGCGGCTGCTCGAGATCTGCGCCACCTCCGACGGCGGGGCGGCCCTGGTGCTCACCAGCATGGAGTTCGCTCGCCGCCATGCCGGTGCCGACC
Source organism: uncultured Acidimicrobiaceae bacterium (assembly GCA_963734395.1). GTDB lineage: Bacteria > Actinomycetota > Acidimicrobiia > Acidimicrobiales > RAAP-2 > Bog-756. The sequence continues at coordinate 10,495 of CAVTGY010000003.1, forward strand.
ACCTGGTCACCATCGACGCGGTGTCCACGGTCACCCCCCGGTTCCCCCAGACCGTCATCGAGATGCCCAACTTCTCCACCGACTCGGCAGCGACCGCCGCCTCGACCGGCCCGACGTTCAAGCAGTCGGTGGCCACAGCCGCCTACGAAGAGGCGGGCATCGGCCCCGACGACGTCGACCTGGCCGAGGTCTACGACCTCTCCTCGGCCCTCGAGCTCGACTGGTACGAGGACATCGGCCTGTGCAAGGAGGGGGAGGCCGAACGTCTGCTCCGCGACGGTGACACCACCATCGGGGGCAGGGTCCCGGTCAACCCGAGCGGCGGGCTGTCCTGCTTCGGGGAGGCGATCCCGGCCCAGGCCATCGCCCAGGTGTGCGAGCTGGTGTGGCAGCTGCGCGGGCAGGCCGGTGGGCGTCAGGTGGAGGGGGCGACGGTCGGGATCACCGCCAACCAGGGCCTGTTCGGACACGGGTCCTCGGTCATCGTCTCCCGATAGGTCAGTTGACCAGGACGATCTTTCCGAACTTCCCTCCGGCTGCAAACCGCTCGTAGGCCTCCGACGCCCGGGTCATCGGGATCTGTGCGGCCACCGGCACCCCGATCGAGCCGCTGCTCGAGCAGCGGACAGCGCTCGCTCCCCGACCGCCGCGGCCACCGCCGCTTTCTCTTCTGTGCTCCGGACCCGTAGGGTCGAAGCACTGATGGTCGCCCGGCGTCCCATCATGGCCAACAGGTCGAGCTCGACCCGGGACCCGGCCCCGACCCCGATCACCACCACCCGCCCGCCGACGGCCAGGGCCGGCAGCACGGCGGTCACTCCCGGTGCACCCACCAGTTCGAGTGACACGTCGTAGGGTCCGTGGTCGGGAGCCCGGTCGGGCTCGACCACCTGGTCGGCACCGAGGGAGAGGACCTTCGGATGATTCTCCGAGCTCCGCACCGACGCCACCACCTGGGCGCCGGCGGCGTGGGCCAGCTGGACGGCGGCGGTGCCCACTCCCCCGGCGGCGCCCGAGATGAGGACCCGCTCCCCTGCAGCCAGGTGGGCCTGGGTGAACAGGGCGTCATTGGCGGTGCAGAACGCCTCGGGAAAGCCGCCGGCCTGATCCCAGGGCACGCCGTCGGGGACGGGCAGGGCGATGTCCTCGTGCACCACGGCCAACTCGGCCTGCGCTCCGCCGCCGGTGATGGACATCACCCGATCGCCGAGGGCGAAGCGGGTCGCACCTTCACCGAGACCCACCACCTCACCGGCGAACTCCATTCCCGGGATGTCCGCAGGGGAACCGGCGGGCGCCGGATAGAGGCCCTTCCGCTGGAGGAGGTCGGCGGCGTTGATGCCGGCGGCCGGCCACCGACACCAGCACCTCACCGCGTCCGGGTCGCGGATCGGGGTGCTCGATCCACTCGAGAGCGCCCTCGACGATGGTCACCGCGTACATCGCCCCAGGGTAGACGGCACATGTCGCCGATCCCCCATCGTCCCGACCGGCCACATGGAGTGTTCCAGCGCTCGTAGGCTGTGGGCAGGAGGCATCGGGCATGACCACCGAAATCACGGGTGACGACGGCCTATCGGCGGTCGAGCTGCAGGCGGTCATCGGTCGCGTCCGCGCCGTCGACCACACCAGCGACCCCGTCCACGACCGGGCGCCTGTCCACAGCACCCAGCGCCGTCCACGCCGATCGGGAGGACCGGGCCGAAGAGGAGTTTCCCGCTCCCACCGCCGGCATGGTCCTCCACCGGGTCCTGGCCGGCTCGGCCCGCACCTTCCTCCTCAACGACATGGGCGACGAGCTGGTCGACGACGCCAAGCGATGCCGAGACCGTGGACGCCCTCAACGTCCTCATGCAGCCCGGGGCCGCTGTGGGCGCAGGCGGTCGCCAGCGAACTGGACGGCCTCCAGCGGGCGGAGACCCAGACCGAGCGGATCCATCAGAGCCGGGTGGCCATGCGCCGCATCCGCTCCAACCTGCGGACCTTCCGGCTCCTGCTCGATCCGGCGTGGGGCACCACCTTGCGGGCCGAGCTGGCCTGGTACGGGGGCCGACTGGGCGAGGTACGCGACCTCCACATCATCGGGGACGTGGTCGACCATCACCGGCCTCAGCGTCCTCGAACCCGAAGACGTGGTCCGACTCGATTCGGTGGTCAACGAGCGGATGACCGCGGCCCTGGCCGACATCAGCGCCGAGCGCGGCGGTGCCCGTCGCTTCAAACTGACCGAACAGATGATGGTGCTGTGGGACGGTCCGGCATTCAAGCACAAGGCGTCGCGGCACGCCCGGGAGGTCCTTCCTCGCATGCTGCACCGGGCCTGGCACGATCTGAGAGGCGCCAGCCGGATGGCTCGCAAGGACCCGACCGACGAGAACCTGCACAAGGTGCGGATCAGGATGAAGGACCTGCGTTACGGCTGCAACACGGTGGCGCTGGTCGAGGGCGGCCCGGCCCGGAAGACGGCCAAGGCCGCCGAGCGGCTGCAGGTCAAGCTCGGGGATCTCCACGACGCCCGCTATTCGATCGACTGGCTCCAGGCCTCCTGGCCGCAGAGCGCCCCGATCTGGCCCGGCCCATCGCCGATCTGGTCTAGTCCTGAACGGACGCGGCCGCCGCGGCCCGCAAGGGGTGGAAGCGCGAGCTCAAAGCAGGTCGAACGTCAGTGGAGGAGCTGGCAGGGGTGACCCGGTTCATTCGTTCACCCCGATGTGGTCCGACTCCGAGTCCCACAGCTTGATACCACCGAGGATGCCGGCGTTGTTGTCGACGATGGTCACGTCATCGTCGAGGTTGTGACGACTCACCCGTCGTGAGTTTCCGCCTCCGATGTAGAGGTGGTCGAAGAACATCAGGGCCCGCAGATTGACGATGGCCTTGTGCACCCGCTTGTTCCAACGCTCCTCACCGATCTCCTTGCGGGTTGCCTCGCCCAGCTGGTCGTTGTAGGTCTCGCCCTTGCGAAAGGGCTGGTGGGCGATCTCGAGGTGGGGCATGAGCTGGCCCTCGTAGAAGACGCCGGTCCCGAAACCGGTCCCGAGGGTGATGGTCAGCTCCAGCCCGTGACCACTGACCACCGCGGCGCCCTGGATGTCGGCGTCGTTGGCCACCTTGATGGGGAGGCCGAGTGACGTGTTGAGCGCCGAGGCCAGATCGAACTTGGTCCACAAGCGCCAAGAGGCCGGGGTCGACCGCACTTCCCGGTCCGTGCTTGGTCGAGAAGTGCGGAGCCGACAGCACCCGCCCGTCGCGGACCATGCCCGGAAAGCCCACCGAGGCACGTTCGGCCGCCGGCAGCGGCGCCACCAGCCGCGACAATTCGGAGACCAGCTTGTCCGGTGGAAGCGGGTACGAGGTCGCCACTCGTACCCGGTCCGCCACCATCATGCCGTCCGCATCGAGAACCGAGGCCTTCAGACCGGTCCCTCCGATGTCGATGGCCAGGGTGAAGGGATGGCGCGGCTCGCCCTCGGTCCCATCGCGTGCGGTCGTGGATCGTCGCTCATCTCCACACGCTATGCCTCTCGGCGACCGTCACACCGCCGATCGATTGCCATTAGCGTCGATGACGCGTGGCCGATCAACCCTGGCTCCAGGATGCGTGCTCGCTGGTCGAGGCATTCCGAGCCGGCTCGATCAGCCCCGGAGAGGCCCTCGACGCGTCGCTGGCGGCCATCGAGGCCTCGGGGCTCAACGCATTCAGCCACCTCGACGTCGACGCCGCTCGGGCCGCGGCCGCGGCCGCCGACGTCTCGCTGCCCTTCGGCGGGGTGCCGATGGGGGTCAAAGAGCTGGAGACGGTCGGCGGCTGGCCCTTCACCGAGGCCTCGTTGGTCTTCAAGGATCGGACCGCCCAACACGACTCGACCCAGGTCGCCCGGCTGCGGGCCGCCGGCGCCGTCCTGGCCGGCCAGACCACGGCGTCCGAGTTCGGCGGGGATCAACTACACCTCGACCAAGCTCCACGGGACCACCCGCAATCCATGGGATCCCGAACGCACCCCGGGCGGGTCCTCGGGTGGATCGGCGGCTGCGGTGGCAGGAGGCCTGATCCCGATCGCCAGCGGCAGTGACGGTGGCGGCTCCATCCGCATTCCGGCCGGATTCACCGGCCTGTTCGGACTCAAGTCGACCTTCGGCCGGATTCCGAGGGGTCCCCACACCCTCCAACCCCCCCTGACCGTCGTGGTCGGATGTGTCTCGCGTTCGGTGCGGGACACGGCCCGGTGGTTCGACGTGTGCAACGGCTTCGACGCTCGGGACACCCTCAGCCTGCCCCGGGTGGACGGGTGGGAAGCCGGCCTCGACTCCTTCGACCTGGCGGGAAAGCGGGCGGTGATCTCCATCGATCTGGGTTCGGCGATCGTCGAGCCACGGGCGGCGGCCCTGGTGATGGAGGCGGCCGAGGCGCTCATCGCCGCCGCCGGACTCAGCCGGGTCGACGTCGTCGTCGACCTTCCCGAAGGCGGGCTCGAGTGGGCCATGTCCAATCTGGTCGGCCTGGCCGGGACCCTTGGCGATCGCTATCCCGAGCCTGCAACGACGACCTCACCCCCGAGATCCAGCTGGGCATGAACGTGGCCACCCACCACCTCAACCTGCAGACCGCTGGAGCGACCGAGATGTTCCGCATCGACGTCAACGAGAAGATGGCCGACATCTTCGAGCACGCCGACTTCATCATGACCGCCACCAACCCGGACACGGCCTTCGCCGCCGCCGGGCCGATGCCCACCACCGTCGGTGACGTCGACCTGATGGCGGAGTACGGCCTCAACAAGGCGATCGGCAACAACGGGTCGCTGACCATCCCCGCCAATCTCACCGGCAACCCCGCGGTCAGCATTCCGGCAGGGCTGGTCGGCGGCATGCCGGTCGGCCTGCAGGTCATCGGCCGGCACCACCAGGACCAACTGCTCCTCGACCTGGCCCGCATCGCCGAACGTGAGCGCCCGTGGCCGTTGGTGGCTCCCGCCGCGCCCGCCTGAGCCGACCCGCCCCGAGCCGACCACAAGGAGCAACCATGCGCATCGATCTTTGGATACCCACGGCCAACCCGATGACCACGCCGGAACTGCTGGCCCTCATCGGCGCCGAGGCCGAGCAACGCGGGGTGGGCACCATCTGGGTCGGCGAACACGTGGTGCTGTTCGACGAGTACGCCTCGTCCTACCCCTATTCCGAGGACGGCCGTATCCCTGCACCTCCCGGAACCGGCCTGTTGGAGCCCCTGGTCAGTCTCTCCTTCCTGGCCGCCCACACCACGACGGTGCGCCTGGGAACGGCCATGTTGCTGTTGCCCCAACGCAACCCGGTGTACACGGCCAAAGAGGTGTCCACCCTCGACTGGCTGTCCAATGGTCGGGTCGACCTCGGTGTCGGTGTCGGGTGGCTCGAGGAGGAATTCAATGCGGTCAACGTGTCCTGGCCCCAACGGGGCAGACGGACCGACGAGTACCTCGAGGTTCTGAGGACGCTCTGGTGCGACGAGACCTCCGCCTACGAAGGGGAGTTCTACTCGCTCGATCCCTGCGCCATGTTCCCCAAGCCGGTGCAGGAGCCACATCCACCGATCCACATCGGAGGGGAGAGCGATGCCGCCCTGGCCCGGGCGGCACGGGTCGCCCAGGGGTGGCACACCTTCAACCGGACGCCCGATCAGCTCACCGAGCCGCTCGGGAAACTGGATCGATTGCTCGCCGATCAGGGTCGGGTACGCGACGACCTGACCATCACCGTGTGCCCGTACTTCCAACCCTTCGACGTCGACATCGCTGCGCGGTATGCAGAGGCCGGGGTGGACGCAGTGGCGGTCCTGCTCTTCGCGTTCGGGCCCGACGATGTCGTCTCCGCGCTCGACCGCCTCCAGCCGACGTTCGACCTGGCCGCGTCCAGCTGAAAGAGGGGGCGCCTCTATGCCGCTCAGCCCAGCATGGCGACCGGCAATGACTGCATTCCCCGCAACACAACATTGGTCTTGTAGGTCACGTCGTCGACGGTCATCGCCAGATTCGGCGCACGCCGGGCCAGCGAGGTGAGGGCCACCTGGCCTTCCATCCGGGCCAGCGGCGCTCCCAGGCAATGATGGATCCCGAAGCCGAATCCGAGGTGGTTGTTCGGGGTCCGGGTGACGTCGAACCGTTCGGGATCCTCGAATTGGGCCGGGTCGTGATTGGCCGAGGCGATCAACAGCATGGCGAAGTCGCCGGCTTCGAACTCGACCCCTCCGAACTCGACAGTCCTCGATGAGCGCCCGTCCGGTGAGCTGTACCGGCGAGACGAACCGCAGCATCTCCTCGATCCCGCTGCGGGCGACCTCCGGATCGTTGCGGAACCGCTCGAACTGGTCCGGGTTCTGCATGAGCGCGAGTGCTCCCCCGGCGATCAGATTGACCGTGGTCTCATGACCGGCCACCAGCAGCAGGATGCACGTCGAGAGCAACTCCCCCTCGCTCAGCACGTGGCCGTCCTCCTCCGCCTGCACCAACCCGCTGAGCAGGTCGTCACCGGGGTTCTTCCGGCGCTCCGCCAGTAACTCGAAGAAGTACTGCGAGAACTGCAGCACCCCGTCGTTCCGCGCATCGATCGACCTCGGGGGTGAGGAGGAAATCTGGGTCGAGACCCCGGGCCAGAGCGCCCGACCAGACCCTGAAGCGCTCCTGGTCCTCCACCGGAACTCCCAGCAGGTCGCAGATGATCCGCACCGGCAGGGGATGGGCGAACTCCTCGACCAGGTCGATCCGTTCGACGGCCATGGCCGCGTCGAGCAGCTCATCGACCACCTGTTGGGTCCGCTCCCGCAGGGACTCGACCACCTTGGGGGTGAACGCCTTGGAGACCAGGCCCCTCAGGCGGGTGTGGTCCGGGGGGTCGCGAAACAGGAACGGGCGCATCTCGAGCATGGCCGCCGCCACCGGGTCGCCTTCGGCGATCGGCGTGCGAAGGGTCGGGGGCATCCGCCTTCCGCTCACGTTGAGGCTGTCCGAGCTGGCCCTCCGGTCACGCAGGACGGCCAGGCAGTCGGCGTGGCGGGCGAGCACCCAGAATCCCAGGTCGTTGCGGTGGATGGGCGCTCGTTCGCGCAGCTCGGCGTACAGGGGGAAGGGGTCGCTGGCCCACAGCGGATCGAACGGATCGAACACCGGTTCGGCCGCCGGGTCGGTGGTCGATTCGGTCACCATGCTCGATGCTAGCGACCAGGCCTGCCGGGCGCCGCCGGCTTTCGGTCGGCGGGTGAGCACCCGGCGTCGTGATCAGTTTTTCAAATTGGCCAAATCATCGTTCACATGCGATACCGACCGTCGTGATTATCGGCTGTCGGCGATAATTCGGCCAATTTCGCGAAACCTAACTTCCCCGGGTCTTCCTCCGGGTCGCTCCCCGGACCGGCGTGGGACCGGCCATCGGGCCGCCCGTGGACGGCTCCTCGGGGAACCAGCTGCGGAGGTGCAGCCGGGCCGGCGGGAGGGCGCCGTAGACGAGGATCCCTTCGCCGGGAGCGATCCGCCGCAGTCCGTCGGGTGGCGCCAGTCTGCGGGCAGAGGGTGAGTAGGTGGTGCTCGGAGCATTCCGCCCCCCGTGGGTCACCGCAGGCAGGTGGACCTCTTCCTCGCCGATGAGGTGACTGGCGTAGTCCAGGGTGGATGGGTCGGAGATGCCGGACAGGAAGAGCTTGGCCCGGTGGTTGTTCACCACCGTGGTGGCCCGATGCCCGTACCGGGCCGTGATCTGGGCCAGGTCGTGCCAGATGGTGACCAGCTGCACGCCGTGCCCGGCGGCGGTGGCCGCCAGACCGTCCAGGTCGTTGAGGGGAGCGATGTTGGCCGCCTCATCGAGGACGATCAGCAGCGGTGGATCGAGCGGACGCCGGGTGCGCGGCCACCCGGTCGTAGACGCATTCGACGATCTGGCGGATCACCGATACGAACAAGGGTCTCAGTCGCCGCTGATCGTGGGCCGGAGCACACAGGTAGAGGGTGTTGGATCCGTGGATCAGCGACCGGTCCACCGGGTCCACGGGCTCATCGGAGACCGACGGTCCCGGCCGGCCACCGGCGAAGGGTTCGAGAACGGTCTCGACCGTGGTGTAGATCGAGCTCCGCTGTCGCGCCTCCTTTCCGAACGTGGAGCGCGCGGCGTGGAGTGCTTCGGCCACCCCGGCTGCGCCCAACAGGTCGAGCACCTCGGTTTCCTCCTGGGTGTCCACCCAGCGGACGACGTCTTCCATGGTCGCCGCCACCGAAAGCGGCGGCGAAGAGCAGGGGCGCCAGCATCTTGGTGGCGGCGGCGTACCAGAAGTCGGCATCGCTCATGGTGGCCGGCGACGTCTGGGCCACCTCGGTCAAGCCGGCGGCGGCACGGCGGGCTCCCGGCCAGGTGCGGGCGGCGGGCAACGGGGACCATGGAGAAGAGACCAGGCCGGTCGAGGCCGAGGGGTCGAAGCACTGCACGGCGCCGGCCGCCCGTCGGTGGTCGATGGTGTGATCGATGAGGTCGGTCTTGACACTTGCCGCCACCACCGGTCCCTGCCAGCCGAGAATGGCCGGGACGGCGAAGGCCGAGGTCTTGTACGACTGGGTCGGCCCGATGACGATCACCGACTGGGCCGGTTCGGCGGCGATCATCCGCCTTCCCATGCGTCCGAGGACCAGTCGACCCGGCGGTGGCGGACCTGCACGGCGCGCCGAACCCACGACCAGCTCCACGGAGGTCACCGGCCCGGGCCCATTGCGCCGTTCCTCGATGGCGGCCCTGGTTTCGTGCACCGAAACGGGTTGCCAGACCAACGCCCCGTTGGATGTTGCCCCCGGGGGTGGCGCCCGGCGCCCGGGAGGGGGCAGCTTCGGGCGCCGGGCACCGAACTGAGGCCCGGAGCCGGACCGTTCGCCCCGGCCACGGGCGGTCGGGACCGAGGAGAGCCGCACCGACCAGAGCCGAGAGGCCCAAGCCGGTGGTGGCCACCGTGGCGAGACTCACCTGACCCTGGCGATCGGATTCGGCACGGGGTTCGGGCCCACCGCATCGAGATCGGCAGGATCGACGGCAACGGCAGGATCGACGGCGAGCGCCGTCGGCCATGGCTTGATCGGTATCGGTGAGCCACCGTTCGCTGGAGGCCAGACGGTGCTCGACCAGGAACGAACGTCGACCCACTTTCCACAGGGCCATCCCGCGGCGCAACTGGGTGACCAGCTCCGCTTCGGTGTCGGTCAATCCGAGGAGTTCTCCGGCGCGGACGACCTCGCCCGGCGACTGGGCGTAGACCACCCGGGTTTCGGAGTCGGCCAGCAGGCCCTCGGCCAGGTTCACCTGCACCGAGCCCTCGATGCCCACCGAGCGGAGATCGGAGAAGCGGTGCAGCACCGCCATGTTGGCCACGCCCAACGCCCGCGACATCTTCCACGACGTCTGAAGCCATCGGGCCACACCCAGATTGGAAAGCATTCAGTAAACCCATGTCTCGTGGCGGCAATCGAACCGTTGTTTCGGGCCGTGAACCCGCAGCCGATAGAGCCGAAAGGCCAGATCTGTTTCGGCTCACTAGTTCAGTCAACGCCAGTGTGGCGAGGCAGAAGGGGGTCAAGATGGCAAGATTGTCAGCTGTGACCGATGATATTGCGATGCGAAACCGGCGGCATTGTTCGGGGGCAATGTGCTTCGGGCGCTATGGCAAATCCTCGATGATGGCTACCAGCTCCTCGCGTCGCAGCCCCTGAAGTCGAGCCAGTCGCAGCTGGTCCTTCGCCCCCACGATCACACGCTGCGCGATGGGGCTGCGCCCGAGACGGTGATACCGCGCCCCCTGCGGAACTCGAGGAATCAGCCGCCGGTTCCAACGGGGTACTGGTTGTTGGGGTTCATCGAGCCGCCCGACCCGCTGGGAGACTGGCTGCTCCCGGCGTTTGAGCCGCCGGAAGCCCCCGGGTATTGCTTGGTGGGGATGGGCGAACCGCCCGACCCGCTGGGCGACTGACTGCTCGGGCCGTTTGAACCGCCAGACCCGCTCGGGTATTGGCCGCTGGGGTTCATCGAGCCGCCCGACCCATTGGGAGACTGACTGCTCCCACCGTTTGAGCCGCCGGCAGCCCCCGGGTATTGCTTGGTGGGAATGGGCGAGCTGCCCGACCCGCTGGGCGACTGGCCCTTCGCGCCGCCGCTTGAGCCGGCGCCGATGGGGCTGGAACTGCCGGCAGGTGAGATGGTCGGCGCGGAGGCGGGCCAGAGGACATGGCCAACAATCCCCCCGGCGGCGAGAACCACAGTGGTGGCGGCGACTGCCATCAGTCCGATCCGCCGCCACCGGCGCCGCCGAGCTGCCGGCGGGGCCGGCGCGTTGGGTCCGGGTGGCCAAACAGCGCCGGGCGGTAGTCCGCCGCCCGCGGGTCGCCCAAGTGATGGTTCTGGGGGCCAATCGTCTCGGCCGGTAGGCCGGGGCGGCACCGGCGGCGTCGGCGCTGTCGGATCGGATCCAGCACTGGTCGGGTCGGTCCTGGCAGGTCGCTTGTGTGCCTGTTCGTCATCCTCGTTGTACATGTCTGACACTCCTTTCTTGAAGGTTCGTTACGGGTTGGAGATATGGCCTCGTCGCGTTCGCATGGCGTCGGGTCCTGGCTACATGGCCCAAAGGGCTTCGGTGGGTGACATGCGCGCCGCTCGCAGAGCGGGGAGGAGGCCGGCGACCGCTCCGATGAGGACGGCGGCGACGATGCCGCCGGCCCACGCTTCGGTGGGCACGACGGTCTCCCACCCCTTGACGTGCGCGTACACAGCGGTGGAGAGAGCCCCCAAGCTGACGCCAACGGCGCCGCCGATGAGAGCGAGGAGAACGGCTTCGGAGAGGAACTGGATTCGGATGTGACCTTTGGTAGCGCCCAGGGCGCGGCGTAGCCCGATTTCGGATCGTCGTTCGAGGACGGAGATGACCATGATGTTGGCCACCCCTACGGCGCCGACCAACAACGCGACCGCGCCGAGGCCGAGGAAGAGGTCGTCGAAGGCGCCTTGGGCGTCGGCCTGGGCCACCAACGCGGAGGACGGCTGGGACACGTTGACTTCGCTGGGGTTCTGCGGGTTGGCCGTCGCGGCCAGGAGGCTCTGGACCTCGTTGACGTGGCCTTCCTGGGCGCGGACGTAGATGGTGGAGGGGTGCCCGTCGAAGCCGAGATGATGCTCTGCTGCGCCGTAGCCGACGAGCACCGAGCTGTCGATGCTCGGCGCGAGGACGGCGGGGTTCAAGATGCCGGCGATGTAGAACCACTGGTTGTGGACCCAGATCCGCTCCCCGGGGAATAGGCGGTCGATCCCCAACCGCTGGGCAGCCGCCGCGCCGAGCACGGCGACAGGTTCGTTGGAGGTGGCGGCGTTGAGGTAGGTGCCTAGGGCGACGGTCGTGCCGACGGCTTGGGGGAGGCCGAGGCTGGCGGCATCGACGGTCAGGGCGTTGGTGTCGATCGAGGGGATGAGCGGGCTGCGAAAGGCATTGACGCCGCTGACGGTGCCGGTGTCTTGGACGTTGGTAACCGGCCCGATCCGGGCGATCATGGCCGGCGCTTCCTTTGGTAGCTCGGCCGTTCCGCCAGTGACGGTTTGGCCGTTTTGGACGGTCAGGAGGTTGGTTCCGAGCTTGCTGATCTCATCGAGCAACCCCGCCTTGGAGGAGGACGAGAGCCCGAGGACGGCGACGATGGCGGCCACGCCGATTGCGATGCCCAGGGCGGAGAGCCCGGCGCGCAGCTTACGGGTGCGGAGCCCAACGACCGAGAGGCGTCCCAGGTCAGAAGGGCGCAGCGCCTTGGGAGTCACGACGGCGGTCGTCATGGCAGCGGCCTTTCTTCTCCCGGCTGATGGTCCGTGCTGTGCGGCGCCACCTCGCCGTGGGTGGATGGTTGGAGGACGGTCTCCTCGGCGGACGACGGCCGTTGAGAGATGTCGGCGACGATGTGACCGTCGAGCATCTCGATCCGCCGGGGCATCCGCTCGGCGATGTCGCGGTCGTGGGAGATGATGATGATGGTCGAGCCGGCCTGATTGAGGTCGTCGATGAGGGCCAGGATGGAGGCGCCTGTGGCCTGGTCCAAGTTGCCGGTTGGCTCGTCGGCTAGGACGATGGCCGGCCCGCCCACTAGAGCCCTGGCGATGGCGACACGTTGGCGTTGCCCGCCCGATAGTTGCGTGGCGAGCGCCTTGGCGCGCTGCTCTAGGCCGACCAGGGTCAACGCGTCGAATGCTTGTTGGCGCCGCTCGACAATGCCGACCCCTGCGTAGAGGAGCCCGTCGGCCACGTTGTCGAGCAGGCTTTGGTGCTCGGAGAGGAAGAACTGTTGAAACACGAAGCCGATCTGGGTGGCCCGCAGCGCGGCGAGCTCTCGGTCGCCCAGCTTGGACACGTCCAGACCGGCAATCCGCACCGTTCCCGAGGAAGGCCGGTCCAAGGTGCCCATCAGGTGCAGGAGGGTGGTCTTGCCCGACCCCGACGGGCCGACGATGCCGACAAGCTCCCCTTGGGTCACGCAGAAGCTGACGCCTCGCAGGGCGGTCACCGGCGGTTCGCTCGGGTAGACCTTGGTCACCGTCTCGGCTTCGAGCACGGGTCGCGCGCCGGCCGCGGCGTACTGCCCAACGCCCCCAACTGCAGTCTGGGTACTGCTGGTGGTGGTCATGTGTTCGGGACCACCACTCGCTGGCCAGCCGCCAGCCCCGAACTACTCACCTGGACCAGCCCGTTGGCGTCATCGAATATCCCCAACGTCACGTCAACGAGATGGTGCGACGCCCGATGAGTCGACGGCCTCGACCGCGTAGCTGCCGCCGGGCTGGGCCAGCAGGGCGTCGATCGGCACCACCAGCACGTTGGTGGCGGTGGCGGTCGTGATGGTCACGTTCACCGACGCCTGATCCCACGTTCCTGTCGCGGCTGGGTCGGTCGGGTTCACCAGCACAGTGATCGTCGGATTCGACGAGCCCGATCCGCTGCTACCGCTAGACCCGCTGCTCCCGCTAGATCCGCTGGATCCGGTGCTGGCGACGGTGCCCACCGATGAGATGACCCCAGGGGTGGTCTGGTTGTTGGGCAGGGTGATGGTCACCTTGTCGCCGACAGCCACTTCGGACTGCTGTGACGCGTCCAAGGCGATGCTCACCTGACGGGTGGTTGAGGTGGCGGCCAAGACAGTGCCGCCCGGCTGGGCCCGGGCCGCCGAGGGTGCCCGTCAGGGAGGTCACCCGGGTCGCGTTCGGCAAAAAGACCACCTGACCGAGCGCCAGGGTGCCGGTCTGTGTCACCCCGAGGGCGGCCTGAAGTTTCTCGACTCCGACCTTTGTCCAATAGCCGAACTCGTCCGATGTCGGGCTCAGATCGCTGCTGGACACATACCCCAGGGCCACCAGGTCGGCGTTGAGCTCGCTCGACGTCTGGGCCGGTCACATCCGACGCCGAGGCGCCCTCCGACAGGCTGCGATAGGCCGGCGTCGCACCGTAGAGCAGGACGACCGGGCTGTTGTCCACCCGATAGAGCACCTGCCCTTGGGAGACCACTTCGCCCACCGACGGCAGCTCGGTGAACGTGCCTGACGATCCGCCGACGACCATGTAACTACCGGCGTAACCCAACGTCGCCGATACCTCGGTCTGATTGGACAGATCCTGGCGCAGCACCGTCGCCAGCGATGTCGGATCTGCGTTGTTCGTGACCCCCGAAGAAGTCGGGTGCGTCGCCGAGAAGGGGTCGATCACCCCCACGGCGACGATCGCCGCCACGATCACCACGGCGAGCAGGAGCCACCGACGACGATGAGAACCTCGCCGCCCAGAGGTCTCCGTCTGCCCGTCGATCTGGTACTCGGCCGTGACCGGCGTCGAGGTCGTCATGGGCTGCTCAGCGGCCCGATGACCGAGCCCGCTAGGCGAGACTTCATGGATGGAACTCCTTGGTTGTGAGAGGGTTTGGCAACACGGAGGGCCCGAGGTGGTCCTGAGGGGGCGGCAACTGTGGCTGTCTCGGTGGCGACCGATGCACGACGGAGCCGGCCGCCACTGCTGTCTGCCGGTGGGTCAAGGCCCGAGCAGACTGGAACAGGCCTGATTGGCCCTCTGGAAGGTCGGCGAGTTCGTGTCGATGCCGTACTGGCTCAGCGATTGCTGCCCACCGCCGCTATTGCCTTCGGGGAAGTTGGTCACGCCGTGCGAACGCATGCACTCTGCGAACTTGAGTTGCGCTGTCTGGGCGGCGGGCGTCGGCCCCCCCTGGGTGCTGTTGCCGGTCGTCGGCTGATACTTCTGACACGCGCTGGCCGCGGACTGGTAGGTGGGCGAGTTCGTGTCGAGACCGCTTCCGCCGATGGATTGCGCCTTGCCGGGGACGGGGTCGGCGTAGTTGGTCACCCCGTGGGAACGCATGCATTGGGAGTACTTCAGAGCTTGCTGGGTCGCGCTGTTCGACGCGCCCGACGCGCCCGACCCCCCAGACGACGCCGTGGTGGTCGTGGTCGGGTCCGAGCTGGGCGATCCTCCGCTGCACGCCGCGAGCGTGATCGCCAAGCTGACCAAGAGAGCACCCATCAGAGCGCTCCTAGGCATCAACGACCGTCGCGGTCGGGCGGGCTCGGGCTTACCTGGTGAATGGGTCATGGGTGAAGCTCCTTTCGGCTCGGGCCGTGTGGTGTTCCCCTTTGCTATGCGGCTTCGCGGTTACACCGCGGTTACTCCGGCGCCGCTGCCAAGAACTCTGCGGACACCTGCCGGTCATTCCTCCGAAGCCCCGGTGACGACGAGCATCCGGGGTGTAACCGCGCTGCAACCCGCAGACGAGCCATCCTTCAGGGATACCGACATCGCCCGCCCGGAGGCCGGGCAGTAGGGAAGGAAAGGGCATGAGAGTGCTCGTGATCGAAGACGACGAGCGGGTCGCGGAAGGGATCGCGGTGGGCCTGCGACGTGCCGGCATGGCCGTCGATGTCGCCTTCGACGGAACGGCCGGGCTCGAGTTCGCGCTGCCCGGGGTGCACGACGTCGTGGTCCTCGACCGGGACCTCCCCGGCGTTCACGGCGACCAGGTGTGCGAGGCGCTGGTCCAAGGCGGGAATCCGCCCCGGATTCTCATGCTCACCGCCGCCGCCGACCTCGACGACCGCGTCGAAGGACTCGCTCTTGGCGCCGACGACTACCTGTCCAAGCCTTTCGCCCTGGCCGAACTGGTCGCCCGTATCAGAGCTCTGGCACGGCGCACCCAGCCCGCCTTCCCTCCGGTCCTGGCCCACGCCGGCCTGGAGCTCGACACCGCTCGCCACCAACTGCGTCGCAACGGACAGCCCGTCGAGTTGGGCCCCAAGGAGTTCGGGGTCCTCGAAGCGCTGCTCTCGGCCCAAGGGAGGGTCGTTTCGGCAGACGAACTGCTCGACCGGGTATGGGACGACACCTCCGACCCGGCCACCACCACGGTCAAGGTCACCATCAGCAGACTCCGACAGAAACTCGGTGACCCGCTCGTCGTCGAGACCGTCGGCTCGCTCGGCTATCGGATCCTCCAATGATCAGCAGACTCGGAGCTGGCAGCAGGTCAGAGCGCGAATCCATCTACCGGCCAGAACCGTCCGCCAGCGGCTCACCTTGGTCTACGGAGGGCTCTTTTTCGTTCTCCGGGGCAGCGCTCCTCGTCGTCACTTACGTGCTCTTCGAGCGGGCGACAAGGGTGAGCAATGGGAGCGCTTCGGTAAGGGTCGACGGGAAACCCGTCGGGCACGCACTGCCCACGCCTCCCGCCAACAACGCGAGCACCAAAGGTCGTGTCGATAGGACCCAAAGCTCTCGGGGAGGAACTCAAGCGATCGTCGGACCTCCACCAGCTTCTCATCAACTCCGCGATCGCCCTCGCCATCATCACCGTCATCGCGCTCCTGCTCGGATGGTTCTTCGCCGGCCGGATGCTGCGCCCAGTCCGGACCATCACCGCCACCGCCCGACGAATCTCAGCCAGCAACCTCCACGAGCGGCTCGACCTGCGCGGCCCTGATGACGAGCTCAAGGAACTCGGAGACACCTTCGACGAACTCCTCGGCCGTCTCGAACGCTCCTGGGACTCACAACGGCAATTCGTCGCCAACGTCTCCCACGAACTGCGATCCCCCCTGACCCGACTCCGCCTCCAGGCGGACATAGCAGCCACCGACCCCGAAGCCACGGTCGAGTCACTCCAATCCGGCTACCAAGAGGTCATCGCCGCCACGCAACAACAAGAGGAGCATCATCGCCGCACTGCTCTCCTTAGCGAAGGGTCAGCGCGGGCCCGATCACAACGAGACCGTCAACCTCGCTGCAATCACCCGCGACGTCCTTCACTCCCAACGCCAACAAGCCGAGCACCGCCAAGTTCACATCGATACGGACATTCAGCCAGCAGCAGTTGAGCGGGGACCCCCGACTGATCGAACAGCTGATCCAGAACCTCATCGACAACGCAATCCTTCACAACATCGTCGGCGGAGAAGTCCATGTCGCGACCACATCCGACGAAGGTGAAGCGATGCTGGCCGTGTCCAACGATGGCCCGAGCATTCCGACAACAGAGCTGGAACGACTCTTCCGCCCGTTCGAGCGCCTCGAACCAGGACGGCGACACCACCGGACCGGCCACGGCCTCGGCCTCTCCATCGTCGAGGCCGTAGCCACCGCCCACGGCGCCGTCATCATCGCCCGCAGCAGACCCCAAGGAGGGCTCTCGATCGAAATCACCTTCCCGCGAGCGACCGGCACGCCGCCTGATGCCGGCACGAGCCCGTCGTAGACGCAGTGAACTCCGAACAAATTGCAAGCACCCCAGCGTGAGACGCGTCCAATGGACGCCAGCGGTCACGTCGCCGCAGCTCACCGTCTGGTTGTAGCTACGAGACAATTCACGGCCCGATTTCAACCTGCTCGAAGAGACGCTTTCAGTGCCGAAATAGTTGGCTCGAGCGGTGGGCTCAGGGGTTGCTGGGGATTCAGTAAAACCATATCTCCCTCCGAGCGACGTGTACCACGAATCCGCAGGTCAACGCATCCGTTCGTGCCGGGCGACACCCCCATTGGAGAGGATGGCCCAGGCTTCGTCCACCACCACGATGATCCGGTTCCGGTGTCGGGCGCGAATCGCGGTCTGCAACCATGCGGCCGCACACGCCATGAGAACTCCGAGGGCCGGGGAGTGATAGACCGCGGCCAGGTCGAGGACCACCAGGGGAACGTCGAGACGGAGCCCGGGGGTAGTGGGCCCGTCGAACATGCCGCACAGATCACCGTGAACCAGGCGACGGAGTTCGAGGGCGACGTCGCGACCGTCCTCGGCAAGTGTCGCCCGGTCGGTGCGCAGTGCTCGAACCGCTTCGGCACCGGGATCGAGGAGGGCATCCACCACCTGGGGCAGGGTGGGCGCCGGCATCCGGGCGCAGCCGGCTCTGTCGGTGGCCTCGTCGAGCGCAGCGTCGATCGCCGCTCGTTCGCGCGGCAGGAGCTCACGACCCAGGCAGGCGACGGCGAGAGAGGCGGTCAGCACCACCCGGCGCCTCATCACCGCATCGCCACCCTCTTCTTCGGTATCCAGCGGGTTGAGACGAACCGATCCTCCGGGCCGGAGCGCGACCGGGGACACCCCCCACGCTTGGGCCAGAGGGCCGTACTCCCCCTTCGGATCCACCACCCACGCGTGGCGCCCGAAGACGGCCTGGCGCCAGAGGTAGGACTTGACGAAGGAGCTCTTGCCGCGCCCGATCTGGCCAAACACCACCATGTTGGGATTGGTGACCACGCCGGTCCGGTAGAGGACGAACGGGTCGTAGACGAAGGAACCCCCGAGGACGTCCCGGCCGATGAGGACACCCTGGTGCCCGAGTCCGGCCTCGGTCACCAACGGATAGGCCGCGCCGAGGTGCCGAGTAGTGGCCACGTGGGCCGGCACCCGAAACCGGGGGGCGGTCACGAGAGTCCGCGACCGAGGGGCAGCGAGCAGGCAAACGCGGTGTCCTGGGCGCCGTACAGGAGTCGGAGCTCGAGCCCGGCCTGACCGGCCGCCTGTTCCACCGACGCGCACGCGCCGGTCAACTCCGGACGGGTGTCGGTGGTCACCGTCACGTACCCTGAAAATCGGTATTGCGCGTGCCCGTCGGCCAGTTCCACGTCGCGCTCCTCGACGCTCGCCTTCTCCCGCAGGTGGCGGGCGGTGACCAGAAAACCGCCCCGTCTACGCAACTCGCCGTCGGCAAGGTCGGCGGTGCGGGCCTGGGCCACCTGGCGGGCGGCACGGCTGGGGCTCACCGGTTCCATGACCAGGCTGATCGTTCGGCGGAGGGGGGAGAACAGAAGCGGTCCGAGAAAGTCGGGGGTGACGTCGACCCGGGGCCACTCGGCGATCCAGTAGGTGGCGTGCCAGGTGGCATCGGTGTGCACGGCGTCCCACGATGGCTCGACGGTCATCGGCCACGGCCAGCGCCCGGGGCGGGCCGGAGCCTCCTCGCCAGGGGTGGGGTCGCCCACGGTGGGGTCGCCCGCGCCCGGGACGGTGATCGTCCCGTTGGAGCTTTGATCCATGGGAGCGGTCGTCTCCCTGATCAACCGGGTCAGGACCCCGGGTCCCAACACGCCCTCCACCGTGATGTCGGCGCCCTCGAGCGCGCCTTGCAGGGAGCTGACCTCGCGATTCAGGACTCGGGCGATCCCGGCGTTGCCTCCCCCCGACGCCCGCACCGACCGGGACGAGTGGGAAGTGTGGATGGAGAGGCTGACCAGCACCTGATGGCGCCGGGTCACCGGGGAGGCCTCGTCCACCAAGGCCCGGTAGGAACGCCCGGCCGGCGTCTCGATCCCGAGGACGGCGTGGTCGGCCCAATGGCGTCGCACGGCGGTCCCGTCGTCGGGAAGGCAGGACTCGATCCATTGGACACGATGGACGTCGGACCCTTCTCGGGCCAGCGAGGAAAGCATTCGGGCCCATGCCGCGATCCGCGCGTCCTGGTCGTCGGGGCCGAGGAGGGCGAAACTGTGCCCCCGCACCACCAGCACCCCGGTGGCGGTGCGGCCCGGGCCGTCGACCACCATGCCCATCTCGGGTGCCGAGCGCTCATCCGACAACGGCGCGCCGACCACCTCGAGACCCTCGAAGACCGTCCGCCGACCGATGGCCCGAACACGGGTCGGGGACCGGTCGGCAGTCAACGACCCGGGGAGCGGACCGGCCATCGGTCCGGGCGTCCGACCGGGCCGGGGTGATCGTGGTCAGGTGACCCCGCTGAGGACCGGCGGCCAACTGCCGGCGGCTGCCGGTGCCTGCCGACCACAACCATCGGACCACCAGTGGCAACCACTGTTCTCCGGTGCGCCCCTGGACCGGCCAGAAGGCCAAGGCAACGCCTGCGGCCACCCCGCAAAGGGCGAGGAGGACCCCGACCACCGAGGGTTGGGACCGGACGGCGAGGACCCCGATGACCAACCCGCCTGCCACCGAGGCGATCTGCCCACCCCGCCAGCCGGCGATCACCCCCCGACGCTCGAGCGGGGAGAACCGGTAGCGCACCCGATCAGAGGTTCGCCGATTGGCGTCCACCGTGGTCACCTCGGTCGGTCGGGTGCATCGCTCGGCGGTGGAGCTTCGGGCGCCGGGGGTCCGATCAGGCGCACCCCGAGCTCGTCCCGACCCAGGAGATGGGGCTGCCGTGTTCCGGTCGCCCTCGGCAGCGACACCAGGGCCGGGGAACCCCGGTCCACCGACGTGGT
Source organism: uncultured Acidimicrobiaceae bacterium (assembly GCA_963734395.1). Taxonomy (GTDB): domain Bacteria; phylum Actinomycetota; class Acidimicrobiia; order Acidimicrobiales; family RAAP-2; genus Bog-756. Next base: position 30,233 of record CAVTGY010000003.1, read on the forward strand.
CGAAGCGGTCGGGGAATCGCCATCAGCCTCCATGAACCGGCGTGCCGCGGCGGTGGCCTCGGGATGGATGGCCCACCCGGGGATGCCGTGCCCCGGGGGGTCCATCGTCCCCACCCCGGTGGTCTGGGCCGACGACGGTTCCGGATCGGGCCGGGTTCCCGGGGGCCCGTCTCCTCCGGGGCCGCCCCCGGACGTTCCGGATGGGCTCGGGCCGGTGGCGCCGCCGACGCCGGCCGAACCGATCGAGTTGACCGCAGATCCGATCGGGCTGCCCGCCACGCTCCCGGCGGCACCGATTGCAGAACCGGCGACCGAGGCCCGCATGGCCACCAGGGCCAGCCCTTTGACCGGCGCGGCGGCGTGCTGTCGGGCACGGTGGCTGAGTCCCTCGAGATGGCCGACGGCTCCCGCCTCGAGAAGCGGCAACAGGCGAAAGAGTGCCCAGGGGGAGAACGCCGCCAACAGGAGCAACGAGGCTCCGCCCAACACGGCGGCAAACCCGCCGCCGTCCGCACCACCGCCCGTACCGCCGGCACCCACACCGCCGGCCAGCGCACCGGCCGCCAGGCTGAGCACGGCAACGATGACGAACTTCCCCAAGATGAGCGCGGCCAGGGTGTCGACCAGTCGCCGGCACCAGTGGGCGATGGCCGGCCAGGCCAGGCTGGCCAGAGCCAGCGGCAGGAACAGCACGGTGACGTAGACCGCGGCGCCCCGGATCAGAAGTTCGATCCACACCATCACCGCGCCGAACACCACGGCCAGACCGCCCACGAACAAGACGAAGCCGGGCGTGGAGGGCTGGCCCGCTGCCGAGGTGGCGGTCAGCCCGAGGGTGACCGAGGACAGAAAGTGGCCGGTGTCGATACCGGCGCCGCCGGAGACGTCCGCGCTCATGGCATCGGTGACCGCCAGCCCCAGTTGCACCAGTTGGACGGCCACCGCCGTCAACAGGATGGCCAGGGGGACGTTGACCACCACCGAGCGGACCAGCATGGATCCGTTCTGGCGGTAGACGGACTGGATGATCCCGAGCAGCAGGATGGGCACGATGACCACCCCGGCCAGTGCCACCATCGTCTGGTAGTGAGCGGTGAACCACCCGGCTCCGAGATCGACGGTGGTGGTGCTGGCGATCACCGCGCCGATCTGGCCCAGCAGCCAGGTGGCTCCATCGGTGACCCAACTGCCCAATGCGTTGAGCACGCGAGTCGGCCCCGAATCCGGCCAGATCGGAGGTGGCCGAGCTCGCCGCATGGGCAACTCCCGACACGACCTGGCAGGCCGGGCCGAGTCCCGCGGCCGCCAGGGCGGCAGCCGCCGCCGGGCAGGAGGCGCCCGGGATCACCGGCAGGGCGGCGACCGTCACCTCAGTGCACGCCCTGGCCGGTGTTGAAGAAGAAATTGACGATGCCCGGACCGGCCCCGATCAGGAGGGCGGCGAGCCCTGAGATGAGAACCGCACGTCGCCCGACGAAGCTCTGCTGGTAGTTCTGTCCGTGCGAACCGAGCGCCCACGCGGCGGCGCCGACCACCAGTCCGACCAACGAGAAGGCCAGGGCCCAGCCGTCGAGCCCGTTCATCAGGTGCTGAAGCACGTTCCCTCCCGGCAGTGCGCCGGTGTCCGGGCTCAGCTGCAGGTTGGCCGAGCCCGCCAGCAGCGCGTGGGCCCCGGGTCCTACCGGCATGGGAGCCATGGGCCCAGGAGCCACGGGAGCGAGGGAAGCAACGGTCGGAACAACAGCGGCGGCGATTTCGGGTGTCATGCAGACCAACATACGGACCCGCCAAACAGCATTTCAATACTTTTCATGATATTTCACTCAAAATCCCGAACACGGACGCCGGCACCATGGGAACCCACGGGCGGGCGCCGGGCCTGTCATGCTTAGGCGGTGAAGACGTATGTGATCGGTTACATCGTCTTGGCCCTGCTTGCCGCCTTGGCCGTGTTCATCGCCGCCTGGATGGGTCGGCGGGCCGGCCGCCGCAGCCTGCAGCAGCGACTCACCGCCCTGTCCAACCGGCTGGGGGTCGAACCCCCTGATGACGGTGGCGTCGAACCGGTGCTCAGCCACCTCGAACGGGTGACCGGTGAGGCGGCCGAGGCGGTCACCGAGGCCAGCTCGGACGCCATCCGGCTGCGCCGTGCGCTGGACACCCTCCCCCAGGGGGTCATCGTCTGCGACGAGAACGGTGACGTCGCCTTCCGCAACACCCGGGCCCTGGCCCTGATGAACAATCGCCACGGCGACGCCCTGGCCACCCAGGCGGTGACCGAGCTGCTGGAGAACGCGTGGCAGGACGGCTCGGCGGAGCGGACCCTCGATCTCTACGGGCCGCCCCGGCAGACCCTGACCGTGCGGACCAGGTTGGTCGACGACGGGCGCCGCCCCCTGGGGGTGATCGCCATCATCGAGGACGTGTCCGAACGGCGGCGCCTCGAGGAGATCCGCCGTGACTTCGTGGCCAACGTGAGCCACGAGCTCAAGACCCCGATCGGTGCCCTCGGGCTGCTGGCCGAGACGCTGACCGTGGAGCGCGACCCGACCGTGGCGCAGCGGCTGGCCTCCCGGATCAACGCCGAAGCCTTCCGGGTCAGCCGGATCATCGACGACCTGCTCGACCTCAGCCGCATCGAGTCGGAGGAGTCACCGCCACGGGAGCCGATCTACATCAACCTGGTCATGGCCGAAGCGGTGGAACGAGTCCGGTCCGCGGCCGAACAGCGACGGATTACCATCGAGCTCGATGAGCCCGACCCGCCGGTCTACGTGCTGGGTGACCGTCGCCAGCTGGTATCGGCCATGCACAGCCTGCTCGAGAACGCCGTGACCTTCTCCTACGAGGACGGGGTCGTGTTCGTGGCCGGCAAACAGACCAACGGCAAGATCGAACTGGTGGTGGCCGACTCCGGCGTCGGGATCCCCGCCCGCGATCTCGAGCGGATCTTCGAGCGCTTCTACCGGGTCGACCACGGGCGCAGCCGCGACTCGGGTGGCACCGGGCTCGGGCTGTCCATCGTCCGCCACGTGGCCAGCAACCACCAGGGGCACGTGGAAGTCGACTCGAGGGAGGGCGAAGGATCCACCTTCACCCTGGTCCTTCCCGGTCCTCCGGAGTACTCGGCATGAGAGAGTGCTCCCCATGAGCAAGAAATCCGCCGCCCCCGAAGTACTGCAGACCAGGGTCCTGCTGGCCGAGGACGACGAGTCGTTCATCGATGCGCTGGTCATCGGGTTGGCCCGCGAGGGCTTCGACGTGTCGGTGGCCCGGGACGGGAACGAGGCGCTACGACTGTTCGCCGCCGTCGAGCCGGACCTGGTGCTGCTCGACCTGATGCTGCCCCGGCTGTCGGGTATCGACGTCTGCCGGTCGATCCGGGCGCGCTCGTCGGTACCGATCATCATGGTCACCGCCAAAGGCACCGAGATCGACACCGTGGTCGGCCTCGAGGTCGGAGCCGACGACTACGTCTCCAAGCCCTACCGCCTACGCGAGTTGGTGGCCCGGATGCGCGCCGTCCTGCGTCGGACGCCGTCCACCGACGGGAACGATCTGGCCTTGGACGGGGTCCGGTCCGGCGGCTCGGGTGCGGGACTCCGGTCCCCTCAGGAGGACGGCGCCGCCCCGGCCTCCACCACCTCGGTGCTCGAGGCCGGGGGGATCAGCATCGACTCCGACCGTCATCTGGTCTTCGTCCGGGGAGAGGACGTCCATCTGCGACGCAAGGAGTTCGAACTGCTCTCGCTGTTGATGGAGAACGCAGGCCGCCTGCTCACCCGCGACGTCCTCATCGACCGCATCTGGGGCTCGGACTACTTCGGCGACACCAAGACCCTCGACGTCCACATCAAACGGCTGAGAAGTCACGTGGAGGAGAACCCGTCGTCGCCGAAGCTGATCACCACCATCCGGGGGGTCGGCTACCGGTTCGACCCTCCCCGCGACTGACTGGCCTCATCCGCCAGCCCTGATCGGCGCTGGGCGATCAGGGGGCGGGGATCACCACCTGGCCGCGTAGGTAGGGGGACAGCACCTCGGGGAGGACCACGCTCCCGTCGGCCTGCCGGCCGGTCTCGATCAGCGCGGCCCAGATCCGGGCCCAGGCCAGCGCCGAACCGTTGAGGGTGTGGACCAGGGTCGGGCCTCCACCCCCGCTCGGCCGGTACCGGATGTTGGCCCGTCGGGCCTGATAGTCGGTGCACCAGCTGACCGAGGACACCTCCAGCCACTGGTCGACTCCCGGGGAGTAGACCTCGAGGTCGAAGGTGCGGGCTGCCGAGATGCCCAGATCGGCCGTGCAGAGCTCGAGGACCCGGTACTGGAGCCCGAGGTCGATCAGCACCTGCTCGGCCCGGGCCACCATCGACTCCAGCAGTGACGGCCCCTGTTCGGGCGTGGCGTAGGCGAAGAGCTCGACCTTGTCGAACTCGTGCACCCGCAACAGCCCGCGGGTGTCGCGGCCCGCCGAACCGGCCTCACGCCGGAAGCAGGCGGTCGCCGCGGTCAACCGCAGGGGAAGGTCGGCCTCTTCGAGGATGTCCCCGCGCCACATCGAGGTGAGCGGCACCTCGGCGGTGGGGATGGCCCACAGGTCGTCGCGTTCGATGTGATAGGCGTCCTCCTCGAACTTGGGGAGGTGGCCGGTCGACTCCATCGTCTCGGTGAGCACCATGGTCGGCGGCCGGATCTCCTCGAACATGTCGGCGTGGCAGTCGAGCGCGAACGAGGTCAGCGCCCGTAGCAACCGGGCGCCCATCCCCCGATAGAGGGGAAACATCGATCCCGACAACTTGGCCCCCCGCTCCATGTCCAACAGCCCCAGCTCCTCGCCGACGGTCCAGTGCGGTACCCGCTGGGCGTCGGAGTAGGAGGGTGCCGGCTCGGGCCACGACCGGGCGACCACGTTGTCCTCGGGACCGGCGCCGTCAGGAGTCTCCGCCGAGGGCAGGTTGGGCAGGTAGAGCAGGGCCCGGCGCACCGCTTCCTGGGCGGCCTCGGCCACCGCACCGACCTGGCGCTCCTCCTCGCCCACCTTCCGGCTGCGCGCCGCCAGCTCGTCGGCGTCGGCGGCCTTGCCACCGCCCGCTCGTCGGGCCTCACCGACCTGTTTGGAGAGGGACTTGACCTGGGCCCGGAGATCGTCCCGACGACCGACCGCGGCACGGCTGGCCTCGTCCAGCTCGACCAGGCGATCGACCTCGCCGGGATCCACGCCCCGCCGACCCAGCGCGGACTTGACCGACCCGCTGTCCTGCCTCACCATCCGGATATCGATCATGACGGGGACAACGGTAGCGTGACCCCCCGTGGACGACGTGACCACGCCACCGCGCTCCCCGCGGTCCTCGCCCCCGGCGGTCCTCTGTGACCAGGTGGTCATCCGCTACGGCGACACCGTGGCCGTCGACCGGTTGTCGTTGGTCGGTGAGCCGGGCCAGGTGGTGGCGCTGCTCGGACCCAACGGCGCCGGCAAGACCAGCACCGTCGAGGCCCTGGAGGGATACCGCAGGCCGGCGGGCGGGTCGGTACGGGTCCTCGGTCTCGACCCGATCCGGGATCACGCCGCGCTGGTGCCCCGGATCGGGGTCATGCTCCAGCGCGGCGGCGTCTACCCGATGCTGGGCCCGACCCAGATCCTCCGTCTCTTCTCCCGGTACTACGACGATCCCGAGGATCCCGACCGGCTCATCGAGCGGGTGGGGCTGGCCTCGGTCACCCGCACCCCGTGGCGGCGGTTGTCCGGTGGTGAGCAGCAGCGCCTCTCGCTGGCCCTGGCGCTGGTGGGAAAGCCCGACGTCCTCTTCCTCGACGAGCCCACCGCCGGGGTCGATCCCGAAGGCCGGATCGGAGTGCGGGACATCATCGCCGACCAGCGCGACCGGGGCCGGTGCGTGATCCTCACCACCCACGAACTCGATGAGGCCGAACGGCTGGCCGACCGGGTGGTGATCATCGACCACGGCCGGATGCTGGCCGAGGGCACGCCGGCCGATCTGGCCTCCTCGGCCGCCGACGGGGCCATCCGCTTCACCACCGAAGCGGGGATCGATACCGCCTCGCTGGTCCTGGCGGTCGGAGCCGGGAGCACCGTCGACGAGGAACGGCCGGGCGCCTACCGGCTCGGGCCCGCACCCGGAGCCTCCACCCCGGCCACCATCGCCACCCTGGCCGGTTGGCTGGCCGATCGCAGCCTGGCCCTCGGTGATCTGCGCACCGGCCGGTCCCTGGAGGAGGCCTATCTGGCCATCACCGGCTCCGGGTGGGACGCCGCTCCCGCCCCTCGCGGGGACCGGATCACCCGAGGAGCCCGGTCCGGGTCGGCGAGGTCGGCGACGCCGGCGTGGTCGGGCCGATCGGGCCGGGCAGTCAGGCCGGTGAGACCGCTCACCGCCCAGTTCCGGGCCGAGGTGACCATGCTGGCCACCAACGGCGAGACGGTCTTCTTGACGCTGGGGATCCCGGTGGTGTTCCTGCTGTTCTTCTCGGGCGTCCATGTGCTGCCCACCGGGACCGACCACCCGGTCGACTTCTTGGTGCCGGGAATCTTGGCGCTGGCGGTCATGTCGACCTCGATGACCGCTCTGGGTATCGGTACCGGGTTCGAGCGCGGGTACGGGGTGCTCAAGCGTCTGGGCGCCACGCCGCTCGGTCGCCCGCGCCTGCTGGCCGCCAAGATCATGGCCATCATCGGGGTCGAGTTGCTACAGGCCGCGGTGCTGGTGGCGGTCGGCTTCGCCCTCGGCTGGAACCCCGGTGGGACGGCCGGCAGCGGCGCCCTGGTCGGCGCGGCCATCGGGGCGATGGTGCTCGGAACCATCGCTTTCGGCGGAATCGGGTTGCTGCTGGCCGGAACGCTCAAGCCGCTGGTCAACCTGGCCGTGGTCAACGGCCTCTTCGTGGTACTGCTGTTGTTGGGCGGGATGCTGATCCCTCTCGGGAAGCTGCCCGGATGGTTGGCCGGCGTCTCCGAGGTGTTGCCGGCCTCGGCGCTGGCCGACGCCCTGCACGGCAGCCTCGGGTCGGGCACGGCGGTCTCGCTGCGCGACTGGATCGTGCTTTTGGCCTGGGCGGCGGCCGCTCCGCTGATCGCCGCGGCCACCTTCGCCTGGGAATGAGCCGCCGACCGCTGGCGGCCAGAGGTGGGGTTCGCCGGTGCGGTCAGCCTGCCGTGCCGTTCAGCCGGTGCAGCCAACCCTGCAGCTGTGTCGGGTTCACCGCGCCGATGACGTGTCCGATGACCTCGCCGGAGCCGTCGATGAAGAAGGTGTTGGGTTCACCGTTCAACCCGTAGAGCCCGCTGGTGACGGTCAGGTCGCTGTCGGTCCCCACCGGATAGGTGATACCCGAGCTGTGGACGAAGGCGATGGCGTTGGCCCGCTGATCGGCGACGTCCACGCCGACGAAGCGGACCGCCGACCCCTTCGCCCGCTCGGCCTCGGCGGTCCGGGCGAGCAGCGGCGTCTCCTTCTGGCACGGGCCGCACCACGAGGCGAAGAAGTTGAGCACCACCGGCCGATGCGCGTCGCGTCCCAGCGCGTCGAGACTGACCGGAGCACCACCGGTCAACGACGGCAGGGTGAAGCCCGGAGCCGTACTCCCGATCGGTACCACCGCACCCGATCCTGACGTCGAGCCCGAATTGGTGCGCAGGCCATAGAACAGAAAGAGGGCGAGCGCTGCGGCGATAACCGTTCCGATCAGGAACGCACGCAGCCGTCGCGGACCGTGCGTTTCGCTCAATGCTTGGTGAAGACGTCGACCGCCATCAGCACGAAGAGCAGCGTCAGATAGGTGATCGAATAGCTGAAGAGCCTCATCGCCGCCTTGGGGGTGGCCCGCCTCCACAGTCGCAGTGCAAGGCCGACGAACACCGCTCCGAGAACGACAGCCGACACGATGTAGACCGCACCGAGGTGCGCCACCGCCGCCAGTAGCAGCGACACCGCCACCAGGATCACGCTGTAGACGAGGATCTCACGGGCGGTCCTCTTGAAGGTGGCAACCGCCGGCAGCATGGGTACGTGGGCCGCCTGGTAGTCGTCCTTGTACTTGACCGCCAACGCCCAAAAGTGGGGCGGCGTCCACACGAAGATGATGGCGAAGAGCACCACCGGCGTCCACGACAGACTGTCAGTCACCGCCGCCCATCCCACCAGCACGGGGACCGCGCCGGCGGCACCGCCGATGACGATGTTCTGGCTGCTGGTCCGCTTGAGCCACAACGTGTAGACGAAGACGTAGAAGAGAGTGGCCGAAACGGCCAGCGCCGCCGACAGCAGGTTCACCCACGCCCACAGCTCGACGAAGGCCACCACTTCGAGGGTGATGGCGAAGACGAGGGCGTTGCGGGGGGCGAGGGCTCCGGTGACCAACGGGCGGTTGCGGGTCCGGTGCATGACCTTGTCGATGTCCCGGTCGACCACCATGTTGATGGCGTTGGCCCCCCCGGCGGCCAGCGTGCCTCCTAGCAGGGTGGCCAGGATCAGCCAGATCGGGGGAAGACCCCGCTGCGCCACGATCATGGTGGGCAGGGTGGTGACCAGTAACAACTCGATGATCCGCGGCTTGGTCAACGCCACGTAGGCACCCACCTTGGACCGGAGGGACAAGTGGCGGACGGGGTCCACCGCGGAGAGCACCATGGCCGAAACACTAGTGCTGCGGCCTTCGGGGACCCAAGGCGGGGCCGGTGTCCTTCGGCGGCGGGTCCGGTCCGGCCGATACCATACAGAGACGGTGTCTTCCCTGCGTATCGGCCCTCGCCCGTTCCTCATCCTCTGTCGGTTCACCCTGGCCATGGTGGTGCTCAATGTGGTCACCGGGGCTGCGGTCCGGCTGTCCGACTCCGGTCTGGGGTGCCCCGACTGGCCGACCTGCGCCCAGCACCACCTGACGCCCCCGCTGCGGTTGCACCCGGTGATCGAATTCGGCAACCGGCTGGTGGTGTTCGTGCTGGTCGTCGCCTGTCTGGTGACCGTGGTGGCCTCCTTCCTCCGCAGGCCGGCCCGAAACGACCTGCGGTGGCTGTCCTCCGTCCTGATCGTCGGCGTCCTCGGTGAGGCGGTGATCGGCGCGTTCGTGGTGTACACCAAGCTCAATCCCTACGTGGTCATGACCCACTTCATGGTGGGGATGGCCCTGCTCGCCGGCGCCGTGGAGCTGGCGCTGGTGGCCGGGCACCGACCGGGCCGGGGCACCCTGGTGGTCTCCCGAGGAACCCGGGCGCTCACCAGGTGCCTGGTCGCGCTCATCGTGGTGGTGCTGGCCGCCGGGGCGGCGACCACCGGGACCGGCCCCCACGCCGGGGGCAAAGGCGCCAAGCGGATTCCCATCGGGCTCGAGGACATGACCCGGATCCACGCCGAGTTGGTCATCGCCGCGGTGGTGGTGCTGCTGGTCCTGTTGTGGGTGCTGTGGCGGACCGACGCTCCGAGCCGGGTACAGGATGCCGGTCGGGTGCTGCTGGTGGTCATGATCGCCCAGGGGATCATCGGGTACACCCAGTACTTCACCCGGTTGCCGGCGGTACTGGTCGGCATCCACGTCCTGGGAGCGTCGACGGTGTGGGCCACCGTCCTCTGGTTCCACCACGGTCTGTCCGACCACCTGCCCGAAGCGGAGGACCCGACGGGCCCGAACCCGCCCACGCCGGCGATGCGTGCTCCGGTCAACACCGATTCTGTGCCGGAGCCGGTGTGATCGGGGAACCGCCGGTTGCGGACCCCGCTGCTGTCCGCAACCGGCAGACCGAAGCGCTGCCGGTGGAAGCCGACCTCCCCGACTTCGAGGAATCCAAGAGCACCGACCGTCCGTGGCTGGTGATCGTCTGGAACGATCCCATCAACCTGATGTCGTTCGTGACCTTCGTGTTCCAGAAGCTGTTCGGCTACTCGAAGGAGAAGGCCACCAAGTTGATGCTCGATGTTCACCACAAGGGACGCGCGGTGGTCTCCTCGGGAACTCGTGAACGCGCCGAGCTCGACGTGTACCGGCTGCACGAGCACGGGTTGTGGGCCACCATGGAGCAGTCGACATGAGCGCACCCATCCGGCGACGCCGGGACGGGCGCTATGCGGTCAAGCTCGATCCCGGTGTGCGGGCGGTGCTGGTGAGCATGGCCGAACAGCTGTCGCCGGTACTCAGCCCCCACGAACCGATGACCCGTCGCCTCTTCCCGCCGGCCTACACCGCTGACGACGACCAGGGCGCCGAGCGGGACTACCGGTCCCTGGTCGACAGTGCGCTGCTCAACCATCACCAAGAATCCCTGGCGATGGTGGCCAAGACGGCCAACGCCGAACTCCTGGACGAATCGGAGCTCAACGCATGGCTGTCCGCGATCGGATCGATGCGGCTGGTGTTGGGCACTCGGCTCGACGTGAGCGAGGACATGGTCCCACCGGAGCCCGACGACCCGGCCGCCCCCGAATACGCCCTCTACGAGCTGCTCGGTCAGCTGCAATACCTCATCGTCGAAGTCCTGGTCGAGGAGCTCCCCGAGGAGGGTCAGCCGGAGGGTGCGCTGTGATCACTCTGGTAGTCTCGCAAAGCCCTGATCGGGTTTGAGCCCCCATCGTCTAGCGGCCTAGGACGCCGCCCTTTCAAGGCGGTAACACGGGTTCGAATCCCGTTGGGGGTGCGGTACGCCCCAGCGCCTGTGCTGGTTGGGGACCTGTGGTGCAGTTTGGAGTGCACGCCGGCCTGTCAAGCCGGAGGTCGCGGGTTCAAATCCCGTCAGGTCCGCCACCTCGGTTCGCCGAGGCGAGGTCGGGTAGCTCAGTTGGTAGAGCGCGCGCCTGAAAAGCGTGAGGTCACCGGATCGACGCCGGTCCCGACCACCGTCGGAGAACGAGGCGCTGCGTCCAGCGCCGGCAAACTTCCCGGGGGCCGGCTCCCGACCTCTCCCTTGGCCAATTGGTTTTGCGAAATTGGTCAAATTATCGCCTGTAGGCCATCCCTTGGTCTCCTTGCCATCGGCTACAGCCGACAATTCGGACGTTTTTGAAATTACAGGAGCCCCGACCACCGGGTCGCTGGAGACCCGTCCGCTCGACAAGACCTTGACGGCGGCTATATTGCGATATATCGTTACCATATCGGTATCTTGCATAAGAGACCTCCAGCGCCGGCGAGCAGGCCGAGCAGCCTGCCAGGCCCTGGTCAACCGCCGTTAAATGAACCGCAATTAAGGAGCACGAAACTATGCATGGACACAAGCGCTTTGCGCAGACAGACAATCCCGACACCCGGTTCGGACCCGGACATCCCGACGACGGCGTCTACGACGACCCGTTCGGCGGCGCCTTCCGTGGACGCGGCGGGGGTCGGGGAAGGGGACGGGCCGGATTTGGGCCCGGATTCGGTCGCCACGGGTTCGGCCCCGGATTCGGTGGCCCGATGTTCGGTCGGGGACCCAGAGCCGGCCGGGGTGACGTGCGGGCGGCGATCATCACCCTCCTCGCCGAAGAGCCGATGCACGGCTACCAGATCATCACCGAGCTGACCGAGCGCAGCGGGGGCGTCTGGCAGCCCAGCCCCGGCTCGGTCTATCCCACACTCCAGGCCATGGAGGACCAGGGACTGGTCACCGTCGACACTTCCGGGGGACGCCGGGTGTTCAGCCTCACCGACGAGGGTCGGGCCGCAGCCGAGGCGGCCGGCGACGGACCCGCACCTTGGGAGGACGTCGCCCGCGGCGCCAATCGCTCGCTGGTCGACCTCCGGGGACTCATGTCCGAGGTCGGGGCGGCCATCATGCAAGTGGGGCGGGCGGGCTCGGACAGCCAGATCAAGGCGGTGGCCGACATACTCACCGATACCCGTCGCCGCATCTATCTGGTCCTGGCCGAGGGAAGCAGCACCACCTCGGCCTCTGATTCCGACCCGGCCGAGGACGGACCGCCGGCAGGCGCCGAGGGGTGACCACCCCAGGCTGACCGTCTACGCTCCGCCCTCGTACTCGAACCCGAGGTCGGGGGCGGTGACCAGGGCTCGAAAGAAAAGGCCTTCGGCGGCGGCCATCGCCTCCACCGTCCCCCCTCGGTCCACGATGGCCACCAGCAGCACGGGTACGGCTCCGGCCTCGATCACCGCGTGTGCGCCCTCCAGCAATGACGTTCCCCGGCTGACCGTGTCCTCGGTCACCACGACACGGTCGCCGGGGTCGAGGGCGCCGGCGACCCGGCCACCACCTCCGTGGTCCTTGGCCACCTTGCGCACGCTGAACGCCTTGAGCATGCGGCCCCGGGTGGCCGCCACCCCGGCGGTGATGAAGGCCACCGGATCGGCTCCCATGGTCAGCCCGCCGATGGCGTTGACTTCGGGAGGGATCACCGACAGTACGCCTTCGGCGACCAGCAGCATCGACTCGGGACGACACACCGTCTGCTTCGAATCGATGAACCAGGTGCTCTTCTTACCGGACTTGAGAACGAAGTCACCTCGCTTGACCGAATACTCCAGCAGGTGATCTCGCAGGGCTTCGAACTCGGTGGCCGGGAGCGCGCCGCTCATCCGGTGTGCGCCCCGTTCCGCTCCGAGTCGGGCCACCACGCGGGACCGGCGAACTCGAGGCGGTGATCACCGGATTCGACCCGACCCACCACCACCGGGTCCACCCCGGCACCGCGTAACGCCCCGACCACCTGGTCGACGCAGTCCTCGGCGACACTCATGACCATGCCCAGCCCGAGGTTGAACACCCGGGCCATCTCCTGATCGGACACGTTGCCGAGACGCCGGATCTCTCCGAAGATGGGCGGGATCTCCCACGTCCCCCGGTCGATCACCGCGGTCAGACCGGTGGGCAGCATCCGGGGCACGTTGCCGACGATGCCACCGCCGGTGATGTGGGCGACCGCGTGCACCCCACCGACTCCGTTCCGTTGCGCGGCTGCGATGGCGGCGCGCACCGCCGGGGTGTAGATGACCGACGGCGCCAGCAGCTCGTCGGCCAGTGTGGACGAAAGCGGAGCGCCCGGCCACGCCAGGCCGTCCAGGGCCAGACCGGACCGCTCCAGCAGTACGTGACGGGCCAGCGAGTACCCGTTGCAGCGCAGACCGCCCGAGGGAAGACCGACCAGCACGTCCCCGCGGCAACCCGGGCCGGGCCCAGCACCTGCTCCCGTTCGACCACCCCGACCGCGAACCCGACCAGGTCGAACTCCCCGGGCTTCATCACGCCGGGGTGCTCGGCCATCTCGCCCCCGAGGAGCGTGGCACCCACCTGCCGGCACCCGTCGGCCACCCCGGCCACCAGTTGGGCCATCTGGCCCGGGTCAACCGCTCCGGTCGAGATGTAGTCGAGCAGGAACAGCGGTTCCGCACCGTGGCACACCAGGTCGTCCACGCACATGGCCACCAGGTCGATGCCCAGGCTTTCGACCCGGCCCACCGCCTGGGCCACCAACGCCTTGGTGCCCACCCCGTCGGTACCGGCCACCAGCACCGGCTGCCGGTACCCGGCGGCGTTCAGCGCGAACAGTCCACCGAAACCGCCGAGGCCGCCGAGCACTTCGGGCCGGTGGGTGGAGGCCACCAGCGGTTTGATCAGTTCGACCGCCCGGTCCCCGGCGGTGATATCCACCCCGGCCGCCGCGTAGGTGGCCGAGACGCCGCCGGGAGAATGGCTGGAGTCGGAGGGAATGGAGTTGGGTACCGGACGGTCTCCGGTCACGCCTGGGTCCCGCTGGCCACCCCGCTCAGCGCGGTCGGCACGGAGAAGGCGACAGGGACCTTCACCGGATAATTCCCGGTCAAGCAGGCGTCGCAGAACCCCGCCCCCGGGGCATCGACCGCGGCCACCAGGTGGTCGAGGGTCAGGTACTCGAGCGAGTCCACGTCGAGGAACTCGGCGATTTCCTCGGTCGATCGGGTGGCGGCCAACAATTCGGACCGGTCGGGTGTGTCGATCCCGTAGAAGCACGGCCACTTGAACGGCGGTGAGGAGATGCGCAGGTGGACCTCGGTGGCTCCGGCCTCCCGGAGCATGGTGACCATGGCCCGGGTGGTGGTGCCCCGCACGATCGAGTCGTCCACCACGATCACCCGCTTGCCGGCGATGTTCTCCCGCAGGGGATTGAGCTTGCGCCGCACCCCGCTGGCCCGCTCCGCCTGGGTGGGGGCGATGAAGGTCCGCCCGATGTAGCGGTTCTTGACCAGTCCCTGTCCGTAGGGGATGCCCGAGGACACCGCGTAACCCTCGGCGGCGGGAACTCCCGAATCGGGAACTCCCATGACCAGGTCGGCGGCCACCGGGGCTTGGGTGGCGAGTAGCTGGCCCATGCGCCGGCGGGCACCGTGCACCTCGTTCCCGTAGAGCGTCGTATCCGGCCGGGCGAAGTAGACGAACTCGAAGATGCAGAGCCGGGGGTCGAGCCGCTCTGCGGGAAACGGCCGCTCCGAGCGCACCTCCTTGCCGTCGATGACCACCATCTCGCCGGGCTCGAGCTCGCGGATGAAGGTGGCGCCGATGACGTCGAGAGCGGGCGACTCGGACGCGAGTACCCAACCCATCTCGAACTCGCCGGTGGCTTCGAGTCGCCCGAGGCACAAGGGACGGAAGCCGTTCGGATCGCGGACCCCTATCAACCGGTCGGCGTCGAGGAGCACGAAGGAAAATGCCCCTTCCACCGACGGAAGCACCGCAACCAACGCGTCCTCCAGATCATCACCGCCGCCCGACGGCGGGAGCTGGTCGAGCTGGGGAGGGTACTGCCGGGCGAGGAGCTCGGCGACCAGGTCACTGTCCGAGGAGACCATGCCGGGCAGCATCCCGGCCTGTTCGGCCAACGACGTGGTGTTGGTGAGGTTCCCGTTGTGGGCCAGCCCGAAACCGGCCCGGCCCACCCCCCGGAACGCCGGCTGGGCGTTGGTCCAGTCGCTGGACCCAGCGGTCGAATACCGGGTGTGACCGATGGCCAGGTGTCCACGGAGCCCGGAGAGCTTGCGTTCGTCGAACACGGTGGTGACCAGACCCATATCCTTCATCACGGTGATGGCGTCGCCATCGCTGACCGCCATGCCGGCCGACTCCTGGCCGCGGTGCTGGAGGGCGAACAGCCCGTCGAAGGCCAGGTGTGCGACGGATCGCCCCGGGGCGTAGACCCCGAAGACTCCGCACGCTTCCTTGGCCTCCATCATCGGTCGGTCACCGCACACACCGGGGTCGTCGGACTCGTCCTTCGCCACGATTTAGCCACACAACCGCCTCCTCGTGCCACTCCATCCTAGTTGGACCCTGGACCAGGCTCCTCGTGGAGCCGGCCATCGGTGGCCGGGCCATGGTTTGCCCCGACCCCCGCCCGGGTACCTTGGCCAGGCATGATCGATCTCCATACCCACTCCGACGTCTCCGATGGCAGCGATCCACCCACCCGGATCCCCGAGCTGGCCGCCGAGGCCGGCTGCAGTGCGGTGGCCCTGACCGACCACGATTCGCTGGCCGGGGTGGGCCCCGCCCGCCGACGGGCCGAGGAGATCGGCGTCACCCTGGTGCCCGGGTGCGAGGTCTCCTGCCGACCGGCCGGCTCGGGGGGGATGCACGTGCTGGTGTACTTCGTCGAGGACGAGGAGAGCCCGCTCGGGATGGAGTTGGTCCGGCTCCGGGCCGACCGCCGGCGACGCAACATCGCCCTGGCCGACCGGCTCATCTCGCTGGGCATTCCGATCACCTATGCGATGGTGGTGGCCCAGGCCGGGAGCGAGGAGGGTGTGGGCCGGCCTCATTTCGCGGCAGCGATGGTGGCGGTGGGGGCGGCCGCGTCGGTCGATGACGCCTTCGAGCACACCCTGGCCAACCACCGGCCCGGATTCGTCGGCAAGGCGCGGCTCTCTGCCACCGACGTGGCCCGCCTGTCCCTGGCCTCCGGCGGCGTGGCCGTCCTCGCCCATCCCTACAGCATGGGCCTGGACGGACCGGATCTGGCCCGGGTGGTGGGAGAGCTGGCGACGGCCGGGTTCGGGGGCATCGAGACCCTCTACGGTCGTTACTCCCCTTGGCAACGCCAGCAGCTCGGCAACCTGGCCCGCCGGTTCGACCTGGTGGCCACCGGCGGCTCGGACCATCACGGCACGCTCAAGCCGGACCTCCGGGTCGGCACCGGGCGTGGCGATCTCAAGGTGCCCGACCGGGTGCTGCGTCATCTCGAGGCTCGACGACCGGTGGCCTGAGCCCCGCCGCGCCGGGAGCTGCGACCGCTCGACTTCGCCGGCGACGTCGATCCCAGACGGCCAGGCCCGCGGTGGCGAAGACGGCGGCGATGGAGACGGCGACCGAGAAATGGTCGATCACACCGGGCTGCGCAGTCAGCACCACCGTGTGGCTGGTGGGGACCACCACCAGATCGTCCGGCGCCAACCGCCACGGACCATCGGCTCCGCTCGCCTGCCACCACGGAAAGTAGGAGGCACGAACCTCCACCGGGACCCCGATCCGATCGACCTGGAACGAAATGCGGGACGGATCGATCGAGACGTGACTGACCGAGACAGGCGGTAGCGACGGCCCGGGCGGGGCGGTCGAAATGTCGGAGACCCGTGACCAGTTGGGGGGTCCGCCGTCGGCCGGACGCGCCTCCGCGCTCCCGAGGAACCATTGGGAAGCGGTGTCCAGCCACGCCAGTGCGTCTCCGGACGCCGACGGGACGACCACCGGCTGCCGGGCGAGGCCTTCGACCATGCTCACCTGATTGATTTGGTAGATCTCCCAGGGGCCCGACGATGCCACACGGGTCAAGTCCGGGTCTCCGTCGGCTGCCGCCTTGGACGTCGTGGTGAAGGCCATGTAGTACCGGATCCCGAGCTCACGCATGAGGGAGACGCCCTGACCGAGATCGAACCGCGGGTACTGCACTCCCGGTTGGACGGTGTGCGAATTGCTGTAGGACACCGACGCCACGGCCAACTCGGCAAATGTTTCGTTGATCGACAAGTCCTGGGGTATCCCGGTCGTCGATTGGATGCACCCGTTGGTCCAATAGGGGAGCAGGGTGAACTGGTAGAAGGAGCCGTACATCCCACTCGGATCGCCTTCGGGCATCGCCCGACCGCACCCGTGCTTTGCACCCACGTCGGCCATGGTCGTCATCAGGCCGTGGTACTCCGGCCAGTTGGGTTCGTCCTGGTAGCCGCCGAACCCCTCACTCACCCAGATCGGAACCAGGCTCGTCTCCACTTGCGGGAAGAACAGCCACTTCGAATGGGAGACCAGTCCCTCCGGCGTGGCCACGTAGCCGACGTTGCTGAGGGGGAGGGTCCCGGTGACGATTCCGATGGCCATGACCGCGAGAAGCAGCGCGGCGAGAGGTGCGACGACGGTGGCGGGAGCCCAGCGGGCCGAAGCGCGTAAGGCGAGGTCCCCTCCTCCGATACCGGCGAGAAGAACCGTTGTCAGATGCCAGAAGGGGAGAAACCGGCCGGCCAGCCAGGACAGCGTCTGCTGTGTCTCCCACCCTCCGATGAACCCTCTCGGCAGAACGAGAACCGCCAGCGCGCTGGTCAGTGCAGTGGCTACCAGCATCATCGACATCGGATGGCGGAGGCGAACAGCTCGAACTCCCCCCACGACGGCCAAGCCGACCAGGATGACCTCCGCCCACGCAGGCAGTGAGAACATCAGCGAGAACCAACCGCCGACCAGCGGGTAGTTCTGTGGATCCAGCTCCGACCGGTACCACCCGAACGGGAGGAACCAGAACGTCGCCAAGAGGACGGCGAGCACCACGATCGGCACCGCCCGGCGGACGGCGATCATGCCGGTCTGCAGGGCATGGCCGCCGACCAGGAAGCCGCCAGCGATCACCATCATCAACGCGATGACCGGATGGCAGAGACTGGCCAGCGCGGCGAGAACCGCGGCCAGTGCCCGCCACCGGCCCGTCCTGAGCGCCACGTCGAGTAACCCGAGGGCGACCAGAGCGACGGGCACTCCGAGGCTGTAGGCGTACTCCCCGATCACCGCCGAGACGATGTTCCCTCCATATTTGAAGTAGGAGTCGTCGAAGAGAAACGGCAACACACTGACGGCCAGACATACGGGAATCGGAGCCGGCATCCGGCTGAGGCGCCCGACCGCCCAGGCCGCCACGGGCAGAAGAATGGCGCTTGCGGCCACGGTGAGCTTGAGCGCGACGCCGTAGGGCAGGGCGATATTGAAGAAGAGCACCACCAGTGCCGGCAACGGCATATAGAACAGATAGGCCGGAAAGCCGCCGAACCAGGCGGGCGACCACCCGGTGAGGCTGGGCAGGATGTGGTCCCGCAATTCGGCGGGGCCGAAGACCTGACCGCCGAGGTCGCCTCCGGTCGGCGTCGTGTTGGCAAACAACAGGCCGGGCTTCAGTTGCCAGATGACGAAGGCGGTGGTGGCCACGATGACCACCGGGGTGAGCCATGACGGCAACATCGGCTCGCGCCGCGGTGTTGTCGGTGGCGGTGGCGGTGCGGGCCGTTCCCTCGGAACCGACCGTCCTTGCGACATGCCCTTTTTGGTTGGGCCCGAACGTTTCTTCTTCGCCTTGGTCGCCATCAGGCCGACGAAGGAAATGATCGAGCGGGCACAAAGCCAAGGACCTGATGGAGCCGCCACACCTCAGTGCCCACCGGCCGAATACTATCCGGCGGAGCCCGGCCGGATCGAGGCGCCAATGGCCCGCAATGCGGTCGGCGACCACCGGCAAGGGCAGGGCGGGTAACGACCGGCTCAGGCCGAGGTAACCGGCACCATCCCATCCAACAGGGAAGGGAGTCGGTCGCGCCACGCGGCGGTGGCCTCGGCCACCCCGAGATCGAACAGGCCGTCGACCACCACCCGGTCGCCGCCGGTCGAGCCCAACACCCGAAATCCCACCCCGGCCCCGGCCGCCCGGGCGATCAGCTCGGTGTGGCGGGTGGTGCAGACCACCACCCGCGACGGGGCTTCGGTGAACAGCTCATGGTGGTCGGCGATGCCGGCCACCCGCAGCCCGAGGCCCGAACGCACCGCGAGCTCGCACAGGGCCACGCCCAGTCCACCGGCCGATACGTCGTGGATGCCGGCCACCATCCGATCGGATGGCTCCACCCCCGAACTGGCCATGTCCTCGCCCACCAGCTCGGTGACCAACTCGACCAGCCCACGGTGACCCCGGAGGTCGAGGACCGGCAGGGTGCCTCGGCGATGGCCCCGGCACTCGACCGCCCACCTCGATCCGGCCAGCGAAGGAGGGCTCCGCCATCCGGTGGAGGCTCCCACACTGGCATCGAGCAGGACCAGCGAGGCATCCTCGATCAGGGTGACACCCGGAGGAGGTGCGGCCAACCGGTCGATCAGTCCGAGCGTCCCGATGACCGGGGTCGGATCGATGTCCGTGCCGTCGCTCTCGTTGTAGAGGCTCACGTTGCCCCCGATGACCGGAACGCCGAGGGCCACACACGCTTCGCTCATCCCGTCGACCGACTCGGACAGCTGCCACATGACTTCGGGGTGTTCGGGATTGCCGAAGTTGAGGCAGTTGACCACCGCCACGGGTCGGGCCCCGGCACAGGCCACGTTGAGCGCGCCCTCGGCCACAGTGGCCGCGGTACCGGCCCGGGGATCGATGGCGCACCAGGTCGGGTTGGAGTCGGTGGTCAGGGCGAGGCCCCGCTCCGATCGGGGCAGGCCGGGGGCGGCCAGGCGGAGAACGGCCGCATCGCCGCCCGGGCCGTCCACCGTGTTGAGAAAGAGCTGG
Source organism: uncultured Acidimicrobiaceae bacterium (assembly GCA_963734395.1). Taxonomy (GTDB): domain Bacteria; phylum Actinomycetota; class Acidimicrobiia; order Acidimicrobiales; family RAAP-2; genus Bog-756. The sequence goes on from CAVTGY010000003.1 coordinate 49,948, forward strand.
TGGTCGTACTGGCGGAAGACCCAGGACGGATCCGACAGCAGGGCGCAGACGTCTCGGCCGCAATCGGTGGGCGCAGGCAGTGCTCCGGGGTCGTCGGCGGCGAGGGCCTCGTGGTCGCCCGGACGTTCCATCGGCCGGTGGTAGAGGGGGGCGTCGTCGCTGAGTGCCACGGCCGGTACGTCCCCGAGCACAGTGCCGTCGAAGCCGTCGAGGATCCGGAGCCGGCCGGGCTCACCGGCCGGTGGTTCGGTGACCCGCCCGACCACCGCCGTGCGCACCTCCCACCGACGGCACACCTCCTCCACCCTCGGGAGGTCGGCAGGGGTGACGATGGCCAGCATCCGCTCCTGGCTCTCGGAGGTCATCACCTCGAAGGCGGCCATCCCCGGTTCGCGCCGGTGCACCGCGGACACGTCGACGTCCATCCCCACCCCGCCGCGGGCCGCGGTCTCGCTGGTGGCACAGACCAGGCCGGCCCCGCCCAGGTCCTGGATGCCGACCACCAACTTGGCATCGAGCAGTTCGAGACAGGCCTCGATGAGGCGCTTCTCCTCGTAGGGATCACCCACCTGCACATTGGGACGCTTGGCGGCGGCGTCTCCCTCGTCGTTCCCGCCAAAGCCGGCAGAGGCGAGCACGCTGACCCCGCCGATCCCGTCGCGGCCGGTCGACGAGCCCAGCAGCACGGCCAGGTTGCCGGGTCCGGAGGCCTGGCCGAGCACCAGCCGGTCGATGGGCAGCACCCCCATGCACAACACATTGACCAGGGGATTCTGTGCATAGCACTGGTCGAAGGAGAGCTCGCCGCCCACGGTGGGCACCCCGACCGAGTTCCCATAGCCCGAGATGCCGGCCACCACCCCCTCGATCAGCCACTTCTGGCGGGCCTGGCGGGGATCGCCGAAGAACAGCGGGTCCATCACCGCGATGGGCCGGGCACCCATGGTGAAGATGTCCCGGAGGATCCCCCCCACGCCGGTGGCCGCTCCCTGGTAGGGCTCGATGGCCGACGGGTGGTTGTGGCTCTCGATGCGGATGGCCACCGCGATCCCGTCACCGGCGTCGATGACCCCGGCGTTCTCTCCCGGCCCGACCAGCACGTGGGGAGCCTCGGTGGGTAGGCGCCGCAGGTGGATCCGCGATGATTTGTACGAGCAGTGCTCACTCCACATGACCGCGAACAGAGCCAGCTCGAGATGGTTGGGGGCGCGACCGAGGATGGCCTCCACCTCGTCCCGCTCCCCATCGGTGAGCCCCAGCGTCCGGTGGAGCACCCGGTCATCCCGGTCGGACGGCTGCCCCTCCTGGTGACCATCGGCGTGCATGCCCCCGATGGTACCGGCCGGCTCCACCGGCACCGTCGGTCAGATTCGTCGACCTTCCGGCAACCTCACGCCGCGGCGGGCAGGAAGTTGGACATGGCCCCGAACAGGGCGTAGATCAACGCCGCCCAGATCGGGACCAGCACCAGCCACCGCGACTCGCGCCCGAGGATCCTCGACCACCGCCGGTTGGTGAGACCCAGCACCACCAGAAGCGCAGTGAGGAGGAACACCAGAGGCAACGTCTTCGTGTTCCACCCGGCCTCGCCGCCCGCGGCCACGTTGTAGGGCCTTCCTGATCCAGCGGTGGCCAACGGGTGGATCGGACCGGTCGACCCCGGTCCCACATAGCCGGCCACCACGATGAGACGTTGGGCAGCCGAGAACTCCGGGTTGCAGGTGGTCAGGGTCAGCCGGTTGTCGCCGAAATAGTTGAGCACCGACGTGTTGGACGGTGACACCGGGAACGGGGTGGTCACCACCACATAGTCGAGCTTCTGCCCGGCCAGGTCGGTGAGATAGATGTGATCGCCCCGAGCCAACTCGGCGAGGCGATTGAAGGGAGCGCCGTGCGTGGTCCGGTGGCCGGCGATGGCCACATTGCCGTACTGCCCGGGAAGGGCGGTGCCGGTGTAGTGGCCGGGGCCCTTGGCCAGATCGTCGGTGTTGGTTCCGGAGACGACGTACTGGTTGACCCCGATCTTGGGAATCTGGATGAGCGCCATCACCGTCCCCTCGCGTGGTGCGGGCAGCTGGGCGGTGGCGGGGAGAAGGATGAGACCCTTGCCGCCCCCGCGATGTGCGTGCACCTCCGCCTTGAACTGCTGGGCCAGGTCGGCCTGACTGTGGGCCTGGGCGATGGCGGTGCCGTACAGCTGCCACAGGGCGAACCCGATGAGCAGCGCCCCGATACTCATCACCCAGGTCCAGAACGAGATGGCCCGTTGCCGGCGCCTGTTGGCCCTCACCGTCGCCGGTCGGCGCCGGGTCGGGTCGTCGCGGGTCGGGTCGCCATCGCCGTCGGCGACGATCCGGTCGGCGTCGGTCTCGCCCGGTTCGGGCCCATCCGAGGACAACCCTCCCGGTTGCGGAGCGTCTGTTTCGGGGATCACCGTAGCCATCGGCGTCCTACCAAACCCGTCCGGCCGGCATGACCGGAGACCGCTTGATCGAAGCGTTGATCGTAGCGGTGGCCCGGTAGGTGCGGAGCGGCACCCGGTCGTCGTCCCTACCGGCGCCTTGCACGGGCCGAGTGTACCCACCGAGTTGCCAACCGCTTTGTCGGTCCTTCGCGTCGCCCAGCGTCCCGGCCGGTCCGTTCACCATAGGTTCACCGGCCGTTCACCTGGCAGACTCCCCGGGCCCGAACCGTTGGTCGTGACGCAACGTTCACCGACTCTTAAACCTGTTTTGACCATTTCGTGAAATGGCAGTGCTAGACACTGACAAATCATGTCGAGGACAACCCCGTTGCGAGGTGTCTGGGTGATGATCGGCCTTGTGACATCGACCGTGTGCCTGGCTGCCTGCTCGTCGAGCTCGACCGCCTCCCCTCCCACCACCACCTCCGCTGCCTCGACGGCGGCCACCGACTCGACAGGTTCCACCGGGCCAACAGGAAGGGCCGGAGCAAAGACGGCGGCGACGGGACACTGGTGCAGCCTGGTGAGCGCCGGTGACGTACAAGCGACGCTGAACACGACCGTGCGCACGCCCTATCCGACCGTGCACGGGTCGGTCACCACCTGCACCTACCTGTCGCCCACCCACATCTCGTCGGTCTCCATCCGCTACGACACCGCTTCCAGCCCCTCCGCATTCGCCAGCGAAAAGGCGCTCTTCGTCACCGATGGCGAGACGCTGTCGACAGCCCCCGGCTTGGGAAGCCAGGCTTTTGCCGCCACGGCCAACTCCAGCCGCGGAAAAGTCGCCTCGGTCGTCGTGCTCAAGGGGTCGACGCAAGTGTCGGTGACTGCAGTGGCTCCGCTCGATCAGGTCGTGGTCCTCACCAATCAGATCCTTCCCAAAATCTGACGATCGAGCCATCGACGGACCGGCTCAGCTGCTGGATCCGGTCACTTTGACCGCCCACCGGCAGCCGGCGGGTGCGCGCACGTCGATCTGCTGACTTCCGACGGTGGTCTGGGGGGTCACCGACTGGCCCGAAGGAGCCGTGCTGGTCACCGCCGGGCTGGGCCCGGGACTGGCCCCGGTGTTGACCACGAACACCTCGAACGTCGGGGTGGCTGCGGGCACCGGCGAACAGTCGAAGGCCCACCCGATGTTCCAGGTGCCGCCGGCAATGTTGAATACGGGACTGGTCCAGTCTCCGGTGAGTTGGGTAGCAGGAACCAAGATGCTGGCAGGCGCCAGCGCCACCGGGGTGGTGGTAGACGAGCCACCCGCACCGCCGGCGGTGGTGGTCGAGGTCGAGCTGCCCGAACCCCCGGCGGTGGTGGTCGAGGTCGAGCTGCCCGCACCCCCGGCGGTGGTGGTCGAGGTCGAGCTGCCCGCACCCCCGGCGGTGGTGGTGGAGGTCGAGCTGCCCGAACCTGCGGCGGTGGTGGTCGAGGTCGAGCTGCTTCCGCTCGGTGCAGGAAGCTTGTACGTACTGCCGCCACCCGTGCCAGAACTCGCCGAGGTGGCCGACCCAGTGGTCCCGTTGAACCACATCCCTACCACTGCGGCCACGATCACCGCCACCACCAGCTGCCAGGTCTTCCAGGATCGGCCCCCCCTGAGATGGAGTGAGCCGGGCTCCGGCCGGGTGTCGTCGAACGGATCGCCAGCCGACTGGGCTTCGGTCGAGCCGGGGGCGGACGCCGACGACGGACCCGGTGGCGCTGGTGGCGGTGGTGGCGACATGTCCGGCGCCGTGGGTGTCGGCGGTTGGCCCGGCGGGGGCGGCTGCACCCACGGTGTCTCGTCCGCCATCAGCCGAACTTGCCCTGCACGTAGTCGGAGGTCCGCGGGTCGACCGGATTGGTGAAGATCTGCTTGGTCGGTCCCGCTTCGACGATGTGGCCGGGTTCACCTTCACCGTCCAATAGGAACAGCGCGCAGTTGTCGGATACCCGCTGGGCCTGTTGCATGTTGTGGGTGACGATGACGATGGTCACTTCGTCTCGCAACTCATTGATGGTCTCTTCGATCACGCCGGTCGAGATGGGATCGAGCGACGAGCACGGCTCGTCCATCAACAGCACCTTGGGTCGTACGGCCAGCGCCCTGGCGATGCACAGACGCTGCTGCTGACCTCCGGAAAGCGCGCCGCCCGCCTCGTTGAGGCGATTGCGAGCCTCGCGCCAGAGACCCGCACGTTCGAGGCTCTCCTTGACCAGGGCGTCGGCGTTGCGCACCTTGTTCCCCGACAATCGGAGGCCGGAGAGCACATTTTGGGCGATGGTCATGGTCGGGAATGGATTGGGCCGCTGGAACACCATGCCGATGTTGAGGCGGGTTTGGGTCACCCGCACCGACGGACCGTAGATGTTGACTCCATCGAGCTCCACCGAACCTGACAACGCGGCGGTGGGGATCAGCTCGTGCATCCGATTGAGAATCCGGAGGAAGGTCGACTTGCCACATCCTGACGGACCGATCAGCGCGGTGACCTTGCTCGGCTCCATGAACAGGCTGACCCGCTCGAGTACCTTGTTCGAGCCGAACCAGGCGCTGACGTCGGTGGTCCGGAGACCAGACCGTGCCTGCGGAGCTGCCTGGGTGGCAGGCGGGTCCGGCTCGACACCGAGCGACGGATCACCGTGCGACTCTTCGACGGCGGTCATCGGGGAAATCGCCTTCCACCTGATCGATGGAGATCGGTCAGCGCCCTCACAGTTGTACCGATCGCCGTCGGAGCCGGCGACGGATCACCGCTCCGGCCACCAGGAGCAGCGCGCCGATCCCGATCATGGGAACCAGGTCAGGAGCGCCGGTGAACGCCAGGTCGGAACCGGTAGCTGCCCCCGTCCCACCCGACCCGCTGTCCGACGACCCCGAATCCGAGGCCGAGGCGTCAGCAGCACCCGCTGCACCGACGGTGGTGGAGGTAGTGGAGGAGTTGGCGCTGGTGGTGGTAGTAGTCGAACCGGTGGTGCCTGCGGCCGATGCTGCGCCTTCGGCATCGAGCTCGACGGCCACCTTCAGCCCGGCCGTCACCATGGCGGTGGTCGCCGGTGCTGCACCGAAGCTGGTGATGTCCTGTTGCCCCTTGGGGCCCAGTACGAATCGGATCAGGTCGGCCAGCGCATAATCCTTGGTGGACGGAAGTCCGTTGGTGGGAACTACCAGGTAGCTCTCCTCCATGAGATAGCTGTTGTAGGCGGCGGCATCACTGGTGCTGGGATTGAAGGTAACCAGATTGTTGGTCGTGGGGTCGGTGGTGGTGGCCAGGGTGGCGTCCGCCTCGGCCGCCGCGGCACTGGTCGTCGATGGAGCCACGAACGCACCCTGCGCATTCTGAATCGCCGCGGTGGGAATATCCCATGCTGCCCCCAAGGGAGCCCCGGTCCACACCGAGGAGACCGGGAAGGTTATGCCCGTTATCGGCGGAGTCCCCACATGCCACGCCGGGACATTGGTGGTGGTGTTGACACTGAGCAGCTTGCCCAGGAAGGGGTCGTCGCCGCCACTGATCACATAGGGTCCCTCATAGGGGAGCCGTTCGGCCGGCGTGATGCTCGACGTTGTGGCCGTTTGGTGATTGAAGGCGGACAGCACCCCGGCGGCGAAGTAGCTCTTGGCGGTGGGATCGCTGTTCAGCAGGGCCATGAGGGCGAAGTTTGCCATGGTCGGATCATCGTTGGAGGCCAGCTGCACAGGGTCGGAATCCAGCGGGATGCCGTTCGAACAGGAGAACCTCGGATCGGCCCAGGAAGCCACCGGCTGTGCCGTGTCGATACCGAATACCGCGCCAAGATCGGGCACCGTGAGGTTGATATGCGGGCAGAAGTCAGCGGGATCGATCGGGTCTTGACCCTGATAATCGGTGTCGGTCACCAGCGTTCCGATGGCCACCGGTGTTGCGGCAAAGGGCACGTAGGCGATCGATCGGCCGTTCGCCTTGGCCGAGGCCACCTCGGCGGAGGTCAGCGGTCGCTCGGAAACCGCGTAGTCGGCACCGAAATTGTTGGGGCCCGATCCGATGAAGTCGGCGATGCCCGGCTCGAGGCCGGTCGGTACGTACGAGCCGAACAACCCATCCTGGTTGGAGGCGCTGTCGTCGACAAGCTTGGTGACCACCGGCGCCAGAAAGGTGCCCCCCTCGCCCGACAGCGTGGACTTGTCCGTGGTCGCTCCGGCCGTTGCGGATCCGAGCGGAAGAGCGCCGGCTGCGGTGGCCACCAAAAGGACGGCGATCCACCGCCAGCGGGAGCCACGGGTACGAGTTCTCACTGTTCCCTCCCCACTCGACGACTCTTGAGCAGTCGACGGCGGGCAGTCCATCCGGCCAGGAGCAGCAACGCGCCGGTCAGCACGAACGGACGGGGATCGAAACCGGTGAAGGCCAGCGGCCCCGAACCGGTGAGCGAGACCGCAGGGTCGACTCCCCCACCGCCTGCGCCGCCTGCGCCGCCGTCCGCACCACCGCCGGCGCCGCCTGCGCCGCCGTCCGCACCACCGGCACCCGTGGTAGTGGTGCTCCCGGTGAGGCCCCCGACCCCGGACTTCGGAGGAATCGGGGGAGTTCCGCCCGGATTGGTCACCCCGCAGGTCGGGGTGGTCTGACCCGCCGCCACTTCACTCGGGGTGAGATCTCCGCATGCGTAGGCCGCCGCCTCGGCGCTGGTCACCGCCACCGCCCCCGGGACGTCTTGGGTCACCGCATCGACACCGTACCGTTCGAGCGACAGACCGAGGCTGGCGTAGCCGAAGCTGGGCGACTTCTCCTGCCCCAGAGTGAGCGCGTAGTTCACGAATGCGCTCAGCACCGCCCCCTTTGAGGCTTGCCAGCCCTCCGTCGGGGTAAGGAGATAACTGTAGGTGGACGGGTTGTACACGTGGGGGCCCACTCCGTTGAAGTTGAGCTGATGGGTTCCATTGGGCAACTGGGTCGCGTAGGCCAGCGCCGACGCGGTGTCCACCGAGGTGGGTTGGGTATAGTCGCCGCTGGCGTTGTATTCCGAGGCGACCGCCTGGGCCGGATTTCCCTTGTCGAATCCGGCGTCGACCGCGTACTGGAGCTGTACTGGGCCGATGCCCCCGGGGTTGGTCGACACATCGCCGGCTACCGCCGCAGTCGAATCGGCATCGAGGCCGTTGGAGAGCGCCGGCCACTGGGAATTCGGGCTGTTGGGGCTGATCGACACCTGGTTGCCCGGGTTGCTGTTCTCGTAGTTGGCAAAGGCCGCCCACAGCGCGTGCTGTTCGTCGATGCACCACTCTTCGAGCACGTAATTGGTACCGGCGGGATCGCTCTCGGTCACCGGTCGGATGGCCAGATTGGGCAGGTTCACTCCCGGGTTGGCCGCGGCGATTTGGCTGTTGTCCCAGTTGGTGATGCCCCCGGTGAGGATGGCGCAGGTGGTGTAGCTGTTGAGTTGGAGCGTTTTGGTCAGACCGGGAATGTTGTACATGAAGGCGATGCCGCCGGCGGTGATCGGGACGTAGATGTAGTCGAAGGTGGGCGGCGTGGTGTCCGCGTTTCCGAGCCCGTAGGCGATGTCACTGACCGCGAAGTCGGTGGTTCCGTTGGTGAACTCGTACCGCCCGTCACCTGACGAGGTGCTCGAGTAGTTGACGGTCAAATTGTAGGGAGCCGATTGCACGACCGAGGTGAACGTCTCGATCGCCGGTGCCGCGAACGACGAGCCGGCACCGTTGAGGGCCGTTCCTGAATGGGAGACGGTGGTGTGCTTCCCGGTGGTTGGTTGGGTGGTCGTGGTGGTGGTCAGGGACGATCCGGGGGGTCCGGGGGACCCGGGGGTGAGCTGCGACCGCATTCGCCGTCGGGGCGGCGGCATCGGCTGCGGCCGGCAACGACAGGCTGACGATTGCGGCCGCCAAGACGGTCATGGCCGCCACCGCGCGCAGGGCCACCCCCTTGCCTCCGCCGGAGCGATCCGACCTCATCGTTGGGCGTTGGGAGTTGTGCATTCTTACCCTTTCTGGGCTCTGAGATGTCTCGATCAGCGGCTGGGTGAATCGGGTGCGAATCATCTGGTTGCAGGCCTCCTGTGGAAACGGAGTCGGTGTTGACCGGGCTTGGACGATCCGATCAACCGGGCGAGGGCGAACAGGATCAGGATCAGGAGGACGAGCACGACCGAGACCCCCCACGCGTCCTTGACCACGTTGATGCCCGGTTGAAAGATCAGCTCATAGATCCGTAGGGGGAGATTGTCCTGTTGACCGCTGAACGGGTTCCAGTTGTACCGGGCGTTACCGCCGGCATTGAAGAGCACCGGCGCGGTTTCGCCGGCGATCCGGGCGACACCGAGGATCATCGCGGTGATCAGACCCACCCGCGCCGTGGGCAGGACGATTCGCAGCAGGACCCGCCATTGGGGGGCGCCGAGAGCAAGAGCGGCTTCGCGCAGCGAACCGGGAACGATGGCCACCACCTCTTGCGCAGCCCGGGTCACCACCGGCAGCATCATCACCGCCAGGGCCATGCCGGCGGCGAATCCGGTCTTTCCGCTGTGGCCTCGCGGCTGCACCCAGAACAGATAGACGAACAGACCGGCGATGATGGCCGGGGAGCCGGTCATGGCGTCGACCACGTAGCTCACGATCCGCGAGAACAACGACCTCGAATCGGCCAGGTAGGTGGCGGTCAGGATACCCAGGGGTATGGTGATGATGGCGGCGATCCCCACCTGTTCCACCGTGCCCACGATGGCCGCCCCGGCACCTACCGCGCTGGTCGGCGCCGTTGCGGTCAGGCCGGTCATATCCGAGGTGAAGAAGTGGGGGAAGTCTCCGAAGGCGACGGCCAGCCCCTTGACGGCCACGTAGCCGATGACCGCCACCAATGGGATCATGGCGATGATCCCACCCATCCAGACCGCCACGGTGGCCAGTCGGTCCTTCATCAACAGCAAGCCGTGCGCCCTCCAGCACACCACCGCGTAGATGGCAAAGAACAGCCCGCACCACAGAACTGCCATCCCGAACGGCCCGGAGACGCCGGCGATGGAGAAGCCGATCCACACGATCGCCCACGCCGACAACGCCGAGCCGATCAACTCGACCAGGTGCTCGAGCGTGACCTTCTTCGGTCGCACCGGCCGGTCGGCGGGGGCATCCCCGTTGGCGAGCGGTGGTCCACCCGGCAACCGGGGCGTGCCTTCGCCGGTCGGATTCTCGACCACCAGGGTGGGTTGGTCCATGATCAGGCCACCCTGGTCCGGTTCACGATCGCCCGCGAGACGGCGTTGACCACCAACGTGCTGAGGAAGAGGACCAGACCGAGCAGGACAAGGCCGCTCTGGGTCAGCTTGGAGGCCGTTTCGAAGTCCTGGGTGATCTGTTTGGCGATCGAGCCGAGGCCCTGCGGCCCGAGGATGGCCGGGGTGAGCTTGTTGGCCTGGGACAGGATCAATACGACGATCATGGTCTCACCAAGCCCTCTGCCCAGACCCAGCAGCGCGGCACTCACGATGCCGCTGCGGGAGAAGGGGAAGATCACGTCGGTAACCATTCCCCAGCGGGTGCCACCGAGGCCCATCGCCGCCTCGCAGACGTCACGCGGAGCCTGGGACATCACCTCGCGACTGACCGAGGTGATGATGGGTATGAGGGTGACCGCACAGACCAGACCGCAGGCGAACACCGAGTTCACGTAGCTGCCCGGTGTTTCGGTCCGGAAGAAGGGCACGAAGCTGACGTGATCGACCAGCCACCTGGCAGTCGGTGCCTGCAGACCGGAGACCAACTCGAGACCCCAGAATCCGTAGACGATGCTCGGCACGGTGGCCAACAGGTCAACCACCCCGGTGAGAAAGCCGCGGAACCGGGGCGGGAGGTACTCGTTGATCATCAGCGCAGTGGCCAACGACACCGGGAGGGCGATGATCAGGGCCACCACCGCGATGGCGATGGAGCCGACCAGGAGGGGCAGCATGTCGAACCGGCCGAGATCGGGCGCCCAGGTCGAGCCGGTGACCAGCCTGGTTCCCGCAATGTGCAGCGCCCTCCACCCGTCGACGGCCAGAAACACCACGACGGCGACCAGGATGGCCAGCACGATGAAACTGGCCGTCACCAGGACCATCCGAAAGGCGCGGTCGGCGCCGGTGTCGGACTTGTGGAGTTCGATGGGTACGTCAGGGTCGACACCGGTCGCCGGTGTCGGGCGGAGCTCGGTCATCGTGCTCACAGGAGCGTCCTCTTCCGGTACCAACGTCCGGCCACGGCCAGCAGCACCAGCAGGGTGCCGATACCCAGGAGCCACGGGAGATCGTCGTTCCCGGTGAAGGCCAGCACGCCACCGGAGTGGGCCGACGAGCCACCCTGCGCGCTACCCGGGTCGGAGCCCCCTGACGCGGCGCCAGGTGCGCCGCTCGAACCCGGGGTGGCCGACCCGGACGACCCTGATGATCCCCCGGTTCCCCCGGTTCGCCCGGATGATCCGGTTGTGTTGGATGCGACGGATCCCGTTTGCCCGGGGGAGGTTGGGGCCGCGGTCGTCGGTGTCGACGTGGCCGCAGGGTCAACCGTGAACGGGGCGGAGAAGATCTTCGGCTGCGAGAAGTCGTTCTGGTCCTGTCCGATGTAGAGGACGCACTCTACGGACGAGTTGCACACCGGTTCGGAATCCGGAGCCTCACCGAGCGCGGTGTTGGGGAGCGAATACAACCTATAGCTCGGGACTTCGAAACTGCCGTCGGCGTTGACCAGCACCGAGCCCGACTGCACCGTGTTCCCGTCACAGGTGGTGTCGTCGACCGGCATGACGCCTTTGGGGGCGGCGCACTCGATGACGATTATGCGCGAATAGGGCGCGAACGTCGAGTTGGGGCCGACGCTGATGTCAAGGGACACGCCGTTCTGGTAGGGACTGCCCCCGGACGACGGGGTGATGGTCAGCGTCGGAGACGCAGCACCGGCCCGAGGGGCCGCGATCCCAAGGAGGGCGACGGCCGATACCAAACCCACAACGGTGGCCACCCCACGGACCCATCGGACCGCGAGTGAGTCGTCGGTCATTGAGTTTCTTTCTTCGGCGTATTCCCGGCGACGATGGTGAACGGGGCTGAGAAAATCTTGGGCTGGGAGAAATTGGTGTCTTCCAATCCCACGTAGAGCACGCACGTATGGGTCTGGTTGCACACGGGGGTGCTGTCGTACGGCTCGCCGAGCACGGTGTTGGGGACCGAATACAACGTATAGGCGGGTTCGGAGAAGCTACCGTCCTGATTGACCAAGACCGAGCCCGACTGCACGGTGTTGCCGTCGCAGGTGGCGTTGCTGGTCGGAAGGGAGCCGGTCTGTCCACCGGGATCCGCGCATTCGATGATGACCACCCTGAGGTACTTGGTGAAGTACTTGTTCGGACCTACCGACAAGGAGATCGTCTGTCCGTTGTGATACGAGCCCGGCGGGGGGGTCATCACCACTACCGGCTTCCCGTTGGATGATCCCCCGGTGGACGAGCCTCCACCACCCAGGGTGATCACCAGCACCACGACGACGATCACCACCAACCCGACAATCAGTGCGATCCACCAGAGACGGCGGGAGCGGCCAGTGTCGGGGGGCGGCGGTACCGGAGAGGTCATGGTGGCAGTCACTGGTCACGCTTCCGAGCGGCAAGTATTCCCCGACCGAGTGCGCCGAACAAGAGCAACAGTGCTCCCAGACCGAAAATCCAGGGCAGCGCCGCCGGCGCACCGGTGAAGGCCAGATCGGAGCCGGCCACGGTTCCCGTCCCACCCGATCCGGTGTCCGATGACCCCGACCCCGAAGCCGAGCTCGCTCCGGTGTCGGGCGATCCACTGGTGGTGGTGGTGACCGCCGATGCCGGCACCGTTGTGGTGGTAGTGGTCGTGGTGGTGGTCGTGGTCGGCGCGGCGGCGGTGAAGGCCACGGCAACCGTCCAACCGGACATGGAGTCAGTCACGTCGGCAGCCGTGTAGGTCACCGTCTCGACCGCGGTGTCGGTGACCTCGAAGAGCGCGTTTCCGTTACTGTTGGACACCACCGTGACCGGTGCCGCGGCCGCCAGAGGATGGCTGGGCGCAGAGGTCTCGTTTGCCTCAATGGCATGGGCGGCCGTACTCCCCACGGTGATCACCGAGCTTCCCCCCGAAGGGGTGAGTGACACCGTCTTTCCGGAAACCGGGTCTCCGTTTGCATCCCGCAGCTCCACGGTGATGGTTGCGTCGGTCTTTCCGTCGGCGGGAATCTTCGAATCGTTGACCACCGCGTCACAATCGGCCTTGGTCGGCAGTACGGGAGGTGGTGTTCCGAAGGTCACCACCACCAATTGGGAGAGCACGAGGGAGTTGGCCGTATCGGTGGCCGAGTAGGTCACCACTTCGGTGGTCGCATCGGTCACCGAAAACTGGGCCACCCCCTTGGCATCCGTCTCGCCGGGCAGGACGCCGTTGACCACCTGCAGCGGGGTGATCACCGAGCTCCCCTTGGCCGCCTTCAGCGCGATCGGGACGTCGGCAACCGGATTGCCGAAATAGTCGGTGACGGTGACGGTGACCGTCGACGCCGTCGTCCCGTTGGCGGGCACCTGCTCAGGGCTGGCGGAAACCGTCGACTTGTTGGCGTCGGGGCTGCCGGCGAGGAAGGTGGCCGTCGGCTGCGCAGTGAAGGTCACCCCGCCGACGACGTTTGCAGTGAAGGTCACGGTCTCCGCGGTGGTGTCCCTGGCGGCGAATTGGACGACACCATTCGAGTTGGAGGTGTTGATCCCACCGACAGCCTCAACATTGATACCGTCCTTCGGGTTGCCGGTGACGTTGATGGGCACTCCGGACACGGTGGCGCCCGCAGTGTTGATGACCGTGACGTTGACGACGGCATTGGTGAAGCCGTCGGCGGGGGCCGGCGAGCCGGAGACCACAACTGTCGACAGGGTTGGGGAAATGGTGGGAGGCGGCGGGGTCTCGAACGCCACCACCGGTTGCGAGGCGAGCACCAGGTCGTTGTCGGTGGTGTCGGTGGCGGTGATGGTGACCGACTCGACATGTTGGTCGATGACCTGGAAGTCCGCCTCACCGTTGGCGTCGGTTGTCTGCGGGTTGGCGCCGTTGATGGTTGCACCCCCGGAAGCCGACTTGACCGACAGGGTGACCGACTTTCCGGCAACTGGCGTCTTACCGTCGGCGGCCAGGAGGGTGACGGTCACCCCCGTGCCCGAATTGCCGGTGAACGCAGGTGACGGGTCGGCAACCACCGTCGAGGCCGTCGCCGAGACCGCCGGCCCGGTGCCGAAGACCACGGTGGCGGTCGAGGCGAGGGCGGTTGTCCCTATGGTGGCCTGGTAGGTGACCGACTGGTTGACCGCGTCGGTCACCGAGAAGGTCGCCTGACCACTGGCGTCGGTCACATTCGACCCCGCCGAGGCGGGGACGATGACCGAGCTACCGCTTTCTGCGCCCAGTTGCACGGTCACTCCAGCCAGAGGTGCCGGCGAACTGTTCACCGAGTTGTCCACCAAGGCGACGGTGACGGTCGATGCCGTCGTCCCGTCCGCGGGGACGTTGGTCGGGTTCGCCGACACCTTGGACGCCGTCGTATTGAGCGTCGGGGTGGAGAAGGTGGCTTGTGCCGTCTGGGTCACACCGATGGTGTCCGTGGTGTCGGTGGCGGTCAGGGTGACCGTCTGTGCCGTGGCGTCCTTGACGTAGAAGGTCGCCTGCCCGCTGGCATCGGTCACGTCCGATCCGCTCGATGCCGGCACGACGGTGGCGGCACCGCTGGCCGCCAGGTCGACCGTCTTGTCAGGAACGCCGATCGAGTTCTGGTCGTTGAGTGTCACCGTCACGTTGGCGTGGTCGACCCCGTCTGCGGTGACCGTCTGGGTCGTGGGGGTCACCGTCGACAGTGTCGATGAGACCATGGTGGTCGGCTCGGGCGAGCCGTCACCGGGGTTGAGGGTGCCCGAATCGGTGGGATCCGGGTGGATCTGGAACGCCTGGGAGAAGAAGTGGGGCTGGGCGAAGCCGGTGTCTCCGCCTCCGCCCTGCCCGATATAGAGCATGCACTCGTCGGCCACGCCGAGGCCGCACACCGGAGTGCTGTTAGGGCTCTCGTGAAGGGTGGGGACGTCGGGAAGCGTGTACACCGTGTAGGGGGTCCCGAAGGCGGTCGACGTATTGATCACGTCTACCGAGCCGTCCGGCTGGACGGTGACCGTTCCGCCCTGATAGCCGGTCTCCCCGTCACAGCTCGCCGAGGTGCTCGGTGGAACCCCGTTGGGAGCGGCGCACTCCAGAATGAAGATGTTGGCACCGGGGGTGAGGACGCTGTTGGCCGGGATGACCACGTCGATGGGTTGGCCGCTGTCGAACGGTGAATTGGGGGTGAACGGCTGTTGGGCCGCCGCAGCACCCGGGACGATGTCCCCCGAACTCCCGACACCGGTCCCGGTGGCACCTGCGCTCCCCGCCGATGAGAACGCGGCCAGGGTGGCAGTTAGAAGGAGAACGGCGGCCAGCCCCTGGAAAAGTCGGAGCGCTGCTCTGTTGCCACCGGCCGGCCGGGGCCTGGTTGCGAACCTGGGACTACTCACTGGTTCTCTCCGTCGTCCTGTCCGGTGTCCATGTCGAGGCCTCATCGTCGTTCTTGCCCATTCGTACTTGCCGCTCCCCCTCCTCTGTCCTGACTGTCGACTCCACTGTCCTGGCTGTCGACCGTGATCGGCTTCTCCTTGCCGTGGTGCCTTGATCGAGGCGATCCCCGCCTCGCTGACTGAATGTCCCTTTGACACCCCATGACCCGGAGCCCGGCGATTGCTCGCCAGACCCCGGGTCGCGGGTCCTGCTTAGGCGGGTGATCTCCGATCACACGCCGTTATGTACAGCTACTTACGGAGTGCTTGACGCAGTTACCACTGCTGGAACTCCGACGAACCACAGGGTGTAGCTACCGTCAGCTGGCGTGGTGCTGAGGGTGATGTTGGCCCCACCACCTGCCGACGTCAGCGTGGTGGTGGTCGGGAACACACCGTTGACGGCTACCGATCCACCATTGATCAGGTCGACCGGGAAGTTACCACCAGCGGTTTGGGTGATGACACCGCCGGAGATGGTCACCGGAATCTGAGCGACACAATCGCTGTTGGGAGCGATGGTGTTGTCCGCAGGTGTTGGCGCAGCCTGCGTACTCAGGTCGTCGAGCCTTGGGAACCCGAACTGGGTGCTGATGATGTTGCCCAACTCGGAGTCGTAGGGCTGACCGGTATTGAGGTCCGTACCCTTGGTGATATCCGAGTTTGCGTCACAGATCCAGTTCATGAAACCGGCCGTCGACTGCCGCACGGTTGTCGAGTTGATGATGTTGGCCAGCGTCCGAGCAGTCGGGTAGGTGTTGTTCTCCTCGACCGGAGCGCCGGTGGAAACACCGTTTTCGGCGACCTGGAATGCGGAGAACGACGTACCGTTGATCGTCGTCTGTCCCACGTACGAGTTGGTGTTGTACACACCGTTCGACATGTAATACAGCGTCGTGGCCTCTTCGATGGCCTGACTGGCGAAGTCACCAGGGAAGTCAGCCGTTGAGAACAGCTCCAACTGATGGGCGTTGTTCTCCAGTGCAAACCGTCCGGTAATGCCCGAGGGGTTGGTCGAATACGGACCGGTGGCCGGAATGGTCGACGCCTTCGGGTCGTTCGCCGCATTGATGTTGGTCAGGTCATTCTTGTTGTCGCAGAGTCCACCCGGGTCGTTGGGAGACGTTCCGTCGGCGTAGGACCCGAAGGTGAACACCGTCCCCGACGCCAGGTTGACGCCCATGATGCGAACCGGAATGCCTACCGGAGCACCGTAGCCCTCGGCGAACTGGGCCTTGGACACGGTTGCACCGTTGGTAACGGTGGCCGTGCTCAGTTGAGCGCTGGTGAGGTTGGGGAAGGTCACCCCGGTCAGCGTCGATCCGGACACGCCCGTGTACTGGAACGGCTGGGTGGTGGGAGATACCCCGGAGACCACCAGGGTTCCGGTTCCAACCGTCGTGGGGAAGCCGGTCGCACTGCCCACGGCCAATGATCCACCGAGCGACGACAGGGTGCCGGTCGTGCCGGAGAACGTGGTGTTGGCCACGCCGGTGGCGAAGGTCAGCGTGTAGGTGCCGGTCGCGGTGGCGTTGCTGTTCATGGTGATCAGATTGCCCGGACCGGTCGACAGCACCGTCGTGGCAGCGAACGGCGTGACGCCGACCGTGGCAAACGGGTCAGTGACGGTCTGGCCTGAGGCGATGGTGTTGGGAACGGCTGAACCACTGCTGGCGGCGACGGTTACCCCCGGCTGGCCGGACGTGGTGCTCACGTTCAACTCGATGTTCGGGCCGAGGTTGGTCAATTGTCCCCAGTCGGTGATGGTGGCCGTGGACCCACTGGTGTTGGTCAGGTGGTTGTCACACCACAGCCGCGAGGCCGGACTGGTGTCTGCGACCCCACCGATCGACACGTTGGAGATGTTGACCAGCTTGGTTCCGTGGTTGGCCGTGCCCGCCGGGTTGTCCCCCGGGAGCCAGCCCGCGGCGACCGGACCGACCACGCCACCGTTGATGGTGTTGTAGCCGCCGTTCGGGTACGCGCTGGAGGCAATGTCCCCGGCCGTGGCGCCGAAGGTGGAGGTGCCGAAGGTCGATGGATTGATCGTCGGGAAGGTGACAACCGGCACGCCGTCCTTGGCATAGCCGAGCTCCTGCTCGTTACAGCCGGTGATGTTGGCACTCGGCTTTGACGAGCGGGCGAAGTCCACGTTCAACCCGACCGGAGTGGGCACGCCGTTGTTGCACAACTGGTTCTGGCCTGCGCCAGATCCCACGTCGTTGATGCCCTGGACGACTTCGACCCGGTTCCAGTTGTCGGTGTCGTCGGTCGTGGTCGAGTCATCGGCCGGCGGCTCGCAGTCCTGCGCCTGGGTTGAGGTGGTCACCAACGCGGACGTGTTGAACAGCGCGTTGCCGTTGGTGAGGCCAAGGTTGCAACCGTAGAGTCCGGCGGTCGTGTACAGGTCGCCGATTTTCTGCATCATGAACACGGTGGTGTCCGAACCCGAGCCGCGGATGAGTTCGGACGCCTGGGTCTGGTTGAAGCTCGGCGGACCCACCGCGGGCTCAGTGAGAGCGCTGGCGACGCCTCCGCCCAGAGTGCTCGCCACGACCATCGCCGCGGCGCCGGCGATCGCCACGGCAGCCATGCGGCCCCGCAACTTTCGCCTCTTTCCAGCATTCAGAGGATTCATATGTCAGGTTGCTCCTTGTTGGATTCGCGCCCGGCGTGGGCACCTGTGTAGGGAGGGTCGTGGTGTTCGATGCGTGCCAAATGACAACCGAAATCCAGCCGTCAGTAGTGTTCTTTCATGGTGCGGAAGCCAAGTCAATCGAAATCGGGCTCTGACACAGAGAGATAACTTGCGGGTTACCTGGACGTGACGCGCCCGGCACGTTGACGCCATTCGTACACGAATTGAGGGTGTTCGCCGGGTCCCTCCGACCAGGTCGCATCGCTGGGTTTCCGCCCTTCTATCTGGACCATGGGTCCCCGTAAAAGCCGGGCTCGGGACAGAGCGAGGAGCGCCCATGCAGCAGAGCGAGACCGCTCTGCTGCATGGTGTGTTCCTGCCCACGTGGATCGACACCGGCCAGATCAGCTGACCGTGAGTCCCACCGAGTAGTCCTTGGACACCTTGAGTTTCCCGTCCTTGGACTCGACTTCGACAACCACCGTGTAGGGGCCGGCAGTCTTGGGGGTTCCCGAGAGTGCACCGGTGGCGCTGAGGGCCATGCCCTTGGGGAGGGAGACCTTCTTCCAGGCGTAGATGCCGTTGGCCCCGGTGGCGCTGAAGCTGGCCCCGCCGTAGGCGACACCGGCCATTGCCGGGGGAAGGGGGACCGGGGAGGTCACGGCCAGCGGGGCGTAGACGGTCAGGGTGAACGTCTCGGTCGCCGCCGGTGCGATGCCGTTACTGGCGGTGATGGTCAGGCTGTAGACCGCCGAGTTGACGGTCACCGCCGGGGTGCCCGAGATCACGCCGTTGTTGAAGGTGACCCCACTGGGCAGAGGCCCGGACTCGGCGATGGTCGGGGTCGGCGAGCCGGTGGTCACAATGGTGGCCGAGCCCGGGGTCCCCTCGGTGAAGGCGGCGGCGACTACCGGCTTCTTGCCGAAGGTCGGGGCCACGTTGATGGTGAAGGGGATGGTGGCCGTCACCACCTGGCCCTTGTGTCCGAGGGTGGCCGAGACGTCGACGCCGGCGGTGGGCCCGACCGCCTTGATGCTCGGGACGCCCGAGAGCAGGCCGGTGGAGCTGAGGGCGAGGCCCTTGGGTAGGGAGACCTTCTTCCAGGTCACCGTTCCGAGCGCCGGGTTTCCACCCTGGGTCGACAGCTGCTGGCTGTAGGCCTGCCCGGCGACTCCGTCGGGCAGCGTCGTGGTCGAGATGTGGAACCCGAGCACGGTCAGGGTGAAGCTCTGGGTGCCCGGCGAACCCACTCCGTTGGCGGCGGTGATGGTGATCGGGTAACTGCCGGCGGTGCCGTAGGCCGGCGTGCCGGAGAGCAACCCGGCGGTGCTCAGGCTCACCCCGCTCGGCAGGGGCCCGGTCTCGGTGAAGGTCGGCGCCGGGTTCCCGGTTGCCGTCACCGTGAAGCTCCCGGCCGCGCCCTGGCTGAACGAGGTGGCGTCGGCCGAGGTGATGCTTGGCGGCACGTCCACGTTGAGGGTGAAGCTCTGGGTGGCCGGCGAACCCACGCCGTTAGTGGCGGTGACGGTGCTGGTGAAGGCGCCGGATGCGGTGGCCGTACCGGAGAGTGCACCATTGGTGCCCATGGTCAGGCCATCCAACGGACCCGGGTCGGAGAAGGTGGGTGCTGGGAATCCGGTGGCGGTCGCCGAGAAGCTCGGCGAGTTGCCCAACACCAGGGTGTAGTTGTTGGCCGAGGTGATGTGTGGCGCCGCGTCCACGGTGAGGGTGAAGCTCTGGGTGGCGTTCGTACCCACGCCGTTGGCGGCGGTGATGGTGCTGGCGAAGGTGCCGGATGCGGTGGCCGTGCCGGTAAGTGCACCATTGGTGCCCATGCTCAGGCCATCCAACGGGCCCGGGTCACTGAAGGTCGGGGCCGGAGTGCCGGTGGCGGTCGCCGAGAAGCTAGGCGAATTGCCCAACACCAGGGTGTAGTTGTTGGCCGAGGTGATGTGTGGCGCCACCCCGGTCGAGGAGACGGTGAGGGTGAAGCTCTGGGTGGCGTTCGTACCCACCCCGTTGCTGGCGGTGATGGTGCTGGTGAAGGTGCCGGTCGTCGTGGCCGTGCCGGTGAGTGCACCATTGGTGCCCATGGTCAGGCCGTCCAACGGACCCGGGTCGGAGAAGGTCGGCGCGGGGAATCCGGTGGCGGTCGCCGTGAAGCTCGGCGAGCTGCCCAACACCAGGCTGTAGTTGTTGGCCGAGGTAATGGCCGGCGCCGCATCCACGGTCAGGGTGAAGGCCTGGGTGGTCGGTGTGCCCACTCCGTTGTTGGCGGTGATGGTGATCGGGAAGGTGCCGCTTTGGCTCGGCGTTCCCGCCAGCACGCCGGTGCTGGTGACGCCCGAGTAGGTGGTCTTGAGGGTGACGCCGGCGGGCAGGGCCCCGGTCTCTGTGTACGCCGGGGGACCGTATCCGGTGGCACTGATCGAGAAGCTGCCGGCGGTGCCCTTGGTGAAGGTGACGTGGTTTGCAGTGGAGATGGCGCCGGGGGCCGAATCGGCGGGGAAGGTGCCGTCTCCCGGGTTGAGGGTCCCCGAGTCGGTCGGGTCGGGATGGATCTGGAAGGCCTGGGAGAAGAAGTGGGGCTGGGAGAAGCCGGTGTCACCGCCACCGCCCTCTCCGATGTAGAGGACGCACTCGTTGGCCGACCCGAGGCCGCACTTGGCCGGTATTGGAAGAGGTCTCGCCGAGGGACGGGTCGTCGGGGAGCGCGTAGACGGTGTACGGGGCGCCGTTGGTTTCGTCTGGGTAGCTGGGGTTGAGGTCCATCACGTCGACCGAGCCGTCCCCGTTGACACTGATGGTCCCGCCCTGGTAGCCGGTGTTCCCGTCACAGGAAGCCGAGCCGGAGGGGTCGACCCCGCCGGGGGCGGAACACTCGAGGATGAAGATGTTGTCATTGGGGGTGAAGACGCTATTGGCGGGGATGACCACGTCGATGGGCTGGCCGCTGTCGAAGGTGCCGGCGGGGACAGAGCCCAGTTCAGAATTCGAGGCCTGGGCCGCGTTGGTGACAGTGTCGCCCGATGCTCCGACACCGTTGGTGGCAGAGGCGGTTCCGGCCATGGCCAGCGAACCGCCGACGCAGAAAAGGGCGACGATAGCGACGGCGGCGGCCTTTACGGGACGTCCTGCGAACATGGGCAACTCCTCGGGCATAGGTGAGTCGAGACGGATCGGCGAAAAAAAGGACCGCTAGATTCAAGCGATCAGTAGTGTTGTTTCACGGCCACGGAGCCAAGTCAATGGAATTGTGTGACTGACACAGAGAGATAACTTGCGGGTTACCTGAGCGTGACAAAGGGTGACTGAAATCGACACCCAATGCTGCGGGAAGCGTCGTTCGACGGTGGTGTCGGCGGCCGCTCAAGGGGCATCCGGCTTCGTTGTAGGTGGTTCCGTCGACCGGGCGTCGAACCCCCGGGTGGCAAACGGCTTGGGGGCCAGCGTCAGCGACACGCTGAGAACGATGGACGGGTTGTCCAGGTCGGAGAGCTGGATCGATGCAGTTGCCCCCGTACTCGCACTTGTGGGAGCTTCCACGGGGATAGGCGGTTCCGATCAGGATCTCGATTCCGGCGGCGTTGAATTGCACCTTGCCGTGGCTGTCGGCCGTTCCTATGACCTCATTGCTGGTGGCGCAAGCGCCGGGATTGTTGCCGCGTGTGCCGGCATGGCACTGGCGGACCACGACGTTGTCGCCGATCGGTAACCCAGATGCATGAATGGGATCGATGTAGCCCGACGGTAGGTTCATCGTCTTCTTGACGGTGAACGTCGGCACCTTGAACCCGAGGGCCTGGCTGGTGACCCGGTCGCCCGAGTTGCCGACGACGATGACGAAACAGGACGGCGAACCCAGCAGGCCGCAGGTGGTCTTGTGTGCGCCGATGACCCCGACCGCCAGTCGGATGCCGGCATTGCTGAACTGGCCGGCGTTGAGCGCCACTTGAACGGCGTTGGCATGGTCACAGGACGAAGTCGCGTACGAGGCGGAGGCACACTCGAAGATGGTCGCGGTCGAGTCTTTGTCCCAACCGTTGCCCGACACCTTTTCGTTGTAGTTGCCGACCAGAAGGGTCGATCTGCGGAGCTGGATCGTCGGGCCGACCGCCGGGGGCTGGACGGTCAGGGTGAAGGCCTGGGTGGCCATCGGCCCAACGAAGTTGGTCGCATCAAGGGTGATGTGAAACGTGCCGCTCGACGTCGCGGTTCCCGAAAGCAGGCCAGCGGACGACAGGGTGACTCCACCGGGCAGCGCGCCGGACTCGGTGAAGGTGGGTGCGGGGAAGCCGGTGGCGGTGACCGTGAAGGTGCCGGCCGTTCCCTCCGTGAAGGTGGCGTGGTTGGCCGAGGTGATGGCCGCTGCGGCGTCGATGGTGAGGGTGAAGCTCTGGGTGGCGTTGGGGATGACCCCGTTGGCGGCGGTGATGACGACCGGGAAGGTGCCACTGGCGGTCGCCGTCCCCGACAACAGGCCACTGGACGACAGGGTGACCCCGCCGGGCAACGCACCGTTCTCGGTGAAGGTGGGGGCGGGCGATCCGGTGGCGGTCACGGTGAAGGCACCGGCGGTGCCCTTGACGAAGGTGGTGGCGTTCGCCGAGGTGATCAGCGGCGCAACCCCGGTGGTGGACACCGTCAGGATGAAGCTCTGGGTGGCGTTGGGGGTGATCCCGTTGGCGGCGGTGATGGTGATCGGGAAGGTGCCGCTGGCCGTGGGAGTACCCGACAGGACGCCCCCGCTGGACAGGGTGACCCCGCTGGGCAACGCACCGTTCTCGGTGAAGGTGGGGGCGGGCGATCCGGTGGCGGTCACGGTGAAGGTGCCGGCCGTTCCCTCGGTGAAGGTGGCGTGGTTGGCCGAGGTGATGGTCGGGGCCACCCCGCTGGTGGACACGGTCAGGGTGAAGCTCTGGGTGGCGTTGGGGGTGACCCCGTTGGCGGCGGTGATGGTGATCGGGAAGCTGCCGCTGGCGGTGGGAGTACCCGAGAGGACGCCCCCGGTGGACAGGGTGACCCCGGTGGGCAGGGAACCGGTCTCGGTGAAGGTGGGTGCGGGGAAACCGGTGGCGGTCACGGTGAAGCTACCGGCGCTGCCCTTGGTGAACGAGGTGGCGGCCGCCGAGGTGATGGCCGGCGGTGCATCGACATCGAGGGTGAAGCTCTGGGTGGCGTTGGGGGTGACCCCGTTGGCGGCGGTGATGGTGATCGGGAAGGTGCCGCTGGCGGTGGGAGTACCCGAGAGGACGCCTCCGGTGGACAGGGTGACCCCGGTGGGCAGGGAACCGATCTCCGTGAAGGTGGGCGCGGGGAGGCCGGTGGCGGTCACCGTGAAGCGTACCGGCGCTGCCCTTGGTGAAGGTGGCGTGGTCGGCCGAGGTGATGGTCGGTGCCGCGTCGACGGTGAGGGTGAAGCTCTGGGTGGCGTTGGGGGTGACCCCGTTGGCAGCGGTGATGGTGATCGGGAAGGTGCCGCTGGCGGTGGGAGTGCCGGACAGGAGGCCGGCGGACGAGAAGAGGACGCCGGTCGGCAGCGTGCCGACCTCGGTGAAGGTGGGTGCGGGCGATCCGGTGGCGGTCACGGTGAAGGTGCCGGCGCGTGCCCTCGGTGAAGGTGGCGTGATTGACCGAGGTGATGGTCGGCGCCACGTCGGTGGTGGACACGGTCAGGGTGAAGCTCTGGGTGGCGTTGGGGGTGACCCCGTTGGCGGCGGTGATGGTGATCGGGAAGCTGCCGCTGGCGGTGGGAGTGCCGGACAGGACGCCGCGCCGGTCGAGAAGAGTGACGCCGGTGGGCAGCGTGCCGGTCTCGGTGAAGGTGGGCGCGGGGAAGCCGGTGGCGGTCACGGTGAAGCTACCGGCGCGTGCCCTTGGTGAAGGTGGTGAGGGCTGCCGAGGTGATGGCCGGGGCCGCGGTCGACGGTCAGGGTGAAGCTCTGAGTGGCGTTGGGGGTGACCCCGTTGGCGGCGGTGATGGTGATCGGGAAGCTGCCGCTGGCGGTGGGAGTACCCGAGAGGACGCCCCCGGTGGACAGCGTGACCCCGGCGGGCAGGGAACCGATCTCGGTGAAGGTGGGTGCGGGGAAACCGGTGGCGGTCACGGTGAAGGTACCGGCGCTGCCCTTGGTGAACGATGGTGGCGGCCGCCGAGGTGATGGCCGGCGGTGCGTCGACGTCGAGGGTGAAGCTCTGGGTGGCGTTGGGGGTGACCCCGTTGGCGGCGGTGATGGTGATCGGGAAGGCGCCGCTGGCGGTGGGAGTACCCGAGAGGACGCCTCCGGTGGACAGGGTGACCCCGGTGGGCAGGGTGCCGATCTCGGTGAAGGTGGGCGCGGGAGAGCCGGTGGCGGTCACCGTGAAGGTGCCGGCGGTGCCCTTGGTGAAGGTGGCGGTGGTCGGCCGAGGTGATGGTGGGAGCGGTGCCGGTTCCGTTGACGGTCAGGGTGAAGCTCTGGGTGGCGTTGGGGGTGACCCCGTTGGCAGCGGTGATGGTGATCGGGAAGCTGCCGCTCACGGTGGGAGTGCCGGCGAGGACGCCGGTGCTGGTGTTGCCGGCGTAGGCGGTCTTGAGGGTGACCCCGGCGGGCAGGGCCCCGGTCTCGGTGAAGGTCGGGGGAGCCCAACCGGTGGCGGTCACGGTGAAGCTGCCGGCGGTGCCCTCGGTGAAGGAGGCGTTGTTGGCCGAGGTGATGGCCGGTGCGGAGTCAGCGGGGAAGGTGCCGTCCCCCGGGCTCAGGGCGCCTGAGTCGGTGGGATCGGGGTGGACCTGGAACGCCTGGGAGAAGAAGTGGGGCTGGGCGAAACCGGTGTCACCGCCACCACCCTGGCCGATGTAGAGCACGCACTCGTTGGCCGACCCGAGGCCGCACTTGGGGGTGGAGGTGGGTCCCTCGCCGAGGACGGGGGCGTCGGGGAGCGAGTAGATCGTGTAGGGGGTGCCGAAGGAGGTCGAGGTGTTGATCACGTCGACCGACCCGTCGCTCTGAACGGAGACGGTCCCCCCCTGGTAGCCGGTATTCCCGTCGCATTCGGTTGACGTGGTCGGGTTGACGCCGCCGGGTGCGGCGCACTCGAGGATGAAGATGTTGGCGCCCGGGGTGAAGACGCTGTTTGCGGGCACCACCACGTCGATGGGCTGGCCGCTGTCGAAGGTGCCGGCGGTGAACGGGGACTGGGCCTGGGCGGCGTTGGTGATGGTGTTGCCCGACGCGCCGACACCGGTCCCGGCTCCGGCCGGCACCGCAAAGACGAGAGAGGTCAGTACACAGGTCAGGCCGGCAGCGACGACCGCGAAGGCCTTGACAGCTCGTCCGGTAAACATGGGGCGACTCCTTGGTGTGGCGGGTTGAAGCGGGACAGGTTGAGGCGGGACAGGTTGAAGCGGGATCGAGTGAGGCAGTCGCCGGGGATCACAACCACCCGCGTCCAGCGGTCCTCAGTGTTCCCATGCCCCGAACCCCAAGTCAGACGAAACGGGTTGGTTGCACCGAGAGATAGCGTGCGGATCAGTTGTGCGTTACGCAAATAGTGACGGCTACACCTGCGCAGACGTGAATCCGGAACCGCGCGGGACGACCAGTGCAACAGCGCGCTTGAGGTTCGGGACGCTGCCGACTCCGTCCCGAACCCTCTGCGCTCCTGCCCCGGATCCATAAGGCTTGTCAGTTGACCGTGAGGTGCAATGAGTAGTCCTTCGATACCTTGACTTTCCCGTCCTTGGACTCGACTTCAACCGTCACCGTGTAGCTGCCGGCATCCTTGGGAGTTCCCGAGAGCTGACCGCTATAGCCGTTGATGACCATTCCCCTGGGCAGTGAGACCTTCTTCCATGTGTAGATGTCGTCTGCCCCGGTGGCGGTGAAGGTCACCGGGGTATAAGCGACACCGGCGGTCGCCGGAGTGAGGCTGGTCGGGGAGGTCACGGCCAGCGGGGCGTAGACGGTCAGGGTGAACGTCTCCGACGCCGCCGGTGCGATGCCGTTGCTGGCGGTGATGGTCAGGCTGTAGACCGCCGAGTTGACGGTCACCGCCGCTGTGCCCGAGAGCACGCCGTTGACGAAGCTGACCCCGTTGGGCAAGTTCCCCACTTCGGTGATGGTCGGGGTCGGGGAGCCGGTTGCCGTCACCGTGGCGCTTCCCGGGGTGCCTTCGGTGAAGGCGGCGGCGACGACCGGCTTCTTGCCGAAGGTCGGGGCCGCGTTCACGGTGAAGGGGATGGTGGCCGACGCAACCTGGCCGTGTCTACCCAGGGTGGCGTTGACCTCGACCTCGGTGGGCCCGATCGCCTTGGAACTCGGGGTGCCCGAAAGCACGCCGGTTGAACTGAGCGAGAGACCCTTGGGCAGCGACACCTTCTTCCAAGTCACCGGGGTCGCGACCGTACCGGCGGGGAGGGTGGACAGCTGCTGGCTGTAGGCCTGCCCGACCACTCCGTCGGGGAGCGACGTGGTCGTGATGTGGAACCCGAGCACGGTCAGGGTGAAGGTCTGGGTGTCGTCGGGGGTCACCCCGTTGGCGGCGGTGATCATGATGGTGAAGGTTCCGGTCGCGGTGGGTGTGCCGGAGAGCAACCCGCCCGTGGTCAGGGTCACCCCGCTGGGCGCCCCGGTCTCGGTGAAGGTCGGCGCCGGGTTCCCCGTCGCCGTCACGTTGAAGCTCCCGTCCACGCCTGCGGTGAACGAGGTGGCGTCGGCCGAAGTGATATGTGGCGCTACTGGGGTAGCAGTGACGTTGAGGGTGAAGGGCTGGGTGGCCGGCGAACCCACCCCGTTGGAGGCGGTGATGGTGCTGGAGAAGCTGCCGGTTGCCGTGGCGGTGCCGGTGAGCGCGCCATTTGTACCCATGCTCAGGCCGTCCAGCGGACCCGGGTCACTAAAGGTGGGGGCCGGGAATCCGGAGGCGGTTGCCGTGAAGTTCGGCGAGTTGCCCAACACCAGGGTGTAGCTGGGGTTCGACGTGATCTGTGGCGCCGCGTCCACATTGAGTGTGAAGGTCTGGGTGGCAGCCGTTCCCACACCATTGGAGGCGGTGATGGTGCTGGAGAAGCTGCCGGTCGCCGTGGCGGTCCCGGTGAGCGCACCATTTGTGCCCATGCTCAGGCCGTCCAGCGGACCCGGGTCACTGAAAGTGGGAGCCGGAGTGCCGGTGGCGGTGGCGGTGAAGCTCGGCGAGTTGCCCAACACCATGGTGTAGTTGTTGGCCGAGGTGATGGCCGGCGCTGCATCAACGGTGAGAGTGAAGGCCTGGGTGGTCGCCGTGCCCACGCCGTTGTTGGCGGTGATGGTGATCGGGAAGGTGCCGCTCTGGTTCGGCGTTCCCGCCAGCACACCGGTGCTGGTGAGGCCCGAGTAGGTGGTCTTGAGGGTGACACCGGTGGGCAGGGCCCCGGTCTCGGTGTAGGCCGGGGGACCGTATCCGGTGGCGCTGATCGAGAAGCTGCCGGCGGTGCCCTTGGTGAAGGTGACGTGGTTTGCAGTGGAGATGGCGCCGGGGGCCGAATCGGCGGGGAAGGTGCCGTCTCCCGGGTTGAGGGTGCCCGAGTCGGTCGGGTCAGGATGGATCTGGAAGGCCTGTGAGAAGAAGTGGGGCTGGGAGAAGCCGGTGTCACCGCCACCGCCCTCGCCGATATAGAGCACGCACTCGTTGGCCGACCCGAGGCCGCACTTGGGGGTGCCCGACGGGCTCTCGTTGAGGAGGGAGTCGGGGAGTGCATAAACGGTGTAGGGATCGCCGAAGGCGGTCGAGGTGTTGATCACGTCGACCGAGCCGTCGCTCTGGACGGTGATGGTGCCGCCCTGATACCCGGTGTTCCCGTCACAAGCAGCGGTGCTGGTCGGGTCGACTCCCTTGGGGGCGGCGCACTCCAGCACGTAGATGTTCCGACCCGGCGCGAACACCGGGTTGGCCGGCACCACCACGTCGATGGGCTGGCCGCTGTCGAAAGTGCCGGGGCTGTAGGGAGACTGGGCCTGGGCAGCATTGGAGATGGTGTCACCGGAGGCGCCCGGCTCCACGGTCAGGGTGAAGGACTGGGTGGTCGGCGTGCCCACCCCGTTATTGGCGGTGATGGTGATCGGGAAGGTGCCGGTTTGTGTCGGCGTTCCCGACAACACGCCGGTGCTGGTTAGCCCGGAGTAGGTGGTCTTGAGGGTGACCCCGGTGGGCAGGGCCCCGGTCTCGGTGTACGCCGGGGGACCGTACCCGGTGGCGCTGATCGAGAAGCTGCTGGGTGTGCCCTGGTCGAAGGAGGCGTTGTTGGCGGTCGAGATGGCGCCAGGGGCCGAGTCGGCCGGGTAGGTGCCGTCGCCCGGGTTGAGGGTGCCCGAGTCGGTCGCATCGGGATGGACCTGGAAGGGCTGTGAGAAGAAGTGGGGCAGGGTGAGACCGGTGTCACCGCCGCCGCCCTCTCCGATGTAGAGCACGCACTCGTTGGCCGACCCGAGGCCGCACTTGGGAGTGGCGGCCGGGCTCTCGCCGAGGGTCGGGCCGTCGGGGAGCGCATAGACGTTGTAGGGGTCGCCGAAGGCGGTCGAGGTGTTGATCACGTCGACCGAGCCATCGCTCTGGACGGTGATCGTCCCACCCTGGTAGCCGGTGTTCCCGTCACAGACGGAGGTGCTGGTGGGATCGACCCCTTTGGGGGCGGCGCACTCCAACACGTAGATGTTGTGTCCCGGCGCGAATACCGGGTTGGGCGGGACCACCACGTCGATGGGCTGGCCGCTGTCGAAGGTGCCGGCGGTGAACGGAGACTGGGCCGCGGCGCTACCCGGGAGGTTCTCACCGGACACGCTCGGCTCGACGTTCAGGGTGAAGGACTGGGTGGCGTTGGGGGTGATCCCGTTACTGGCGGTGAGGGTGACCGGGAAGGCGCCGAACCCGGACGGGGTTCCCGAAAGCACACCCGGTGGTGGAATTGATGGTCACCCCGCTGGGCAGGGTGCCGCTGGAGAAGGTGGGCGGGGGCCAACCGCTGGCAGCTACCGAAAAGGTGCTGGACGAGCCCTGCACGAAGCTGGCGTTGTTGGTCGAGGTGAAGGCGGGAGCCGAATCGGCCGGGAAGGTGCCGTCCCCGGGGTTGAGGGTGCCCGAGTCGGTCGGGTCAGGGTGGACCTGGAAGGCCTGTGAGAAGAAATGGGGTAGGGAGAAGCCGGTGTCACCGCCACCGCCCTCTCCGATGTAGAGCACGCACTCGTTGGCCGACCCGAGACCGCACTTGGGGGTGCTGGTGGGGCCCTCGCCGAGGGTCGGGCCGTCGGGGAGTGCATAGAGGTTGTACGGATCGCCGAAGGCGGTCGAGGAGTTGATCACGTCGACCGAGCCGTCCCCGTTGACGGTGATGGTCCCGCCCTGGTAGCCGGTATTCCCGTCACAGGACGCCGAGCCGGCGGGGTCGACTCCGTTGGGGGCGGCACACTCGAGGATGTAGATGTTCGCACCGGGGGCGAAGACGCTGTTGGCCGGGATGACCACGTCGATGGGCTGGCCGCTGTCGAAGGTACCGGCAGAGAAGGGAGACTGAGCCTGGGCGGCGTTGGTGATGGTGTTACCCGATGCTCCGGGGCCAGTGCCGCCGGCATAGGCGGTTCCGGCGGTTATGGCCAGGGAACCGGCGACGCAGAAGAGGGCGACAGTTGTAACAGCGACAGCCCTGACGGCACGTCCTGCGAACATTGGGCAACTCCTTAGAGATGGCGTTCTGGCGAGTGATTGGCCGATTCGGGGCGGCTACCCCTCCGCGACGGACTGCCGTATCGGGGCTGTCAGTAGTGTTCTTTCATGGCCCCAAAGCCAAGTCAATCGAAAATGGTCGCTGACACACAGAGATAACTTGCGGGTTACCTGGACGTGACGCGCCCGGCACTTTGGAGACATTCGGGGGTGGGATCAGGGCGACCGGCAGGCGGAGACAGCGATTGGCTGACCATGATCACCCTCAGGCTGTCGTCTATTGAGCGACCCACCCGGTCGGCTGTAACCACGACAGAAGGCGCAGTTTGTTCCGCTGACACAGTCCGGAGAAACCAGCGGCTGGGCTTCAAAATCACCGCCAGCAATGCGTCAATTGGTCTGTCGGTTTCGATCACGTTTGCCCGAAATGGTGGGTTCTGGAATGCTGTCGACATGGCACCCGGCAATTCGACCAAATCCCGCAAGAAGACCCCGATGTCCGATGCCCACAAGGCGGCACTGGCCAAAGGACGCGAGGAAGGTCGCATCGTGCGTCAATACCTCGAAGCCCTCGAGTCGACCAAGCCGCGACGGGGGCGCAAACGGACCCCCGATTCGATCCGCCGGCGCCTGGGAACCATCGACGCCGCTCTTCCCGGATCCGACCCATTGGCCCGGCTTCATTTGGTCGAAGAGAAGCACCGGCTTGAGGCGGAACTCGCCCATAGCGGTGACACGGTTGACATTGCCGCACTGGAAAAGGCATTCATCAAGGTGGCCCGGATCTACGGGGACCGCAAAGGCATCTCATACTCCGCCTGGCGGACGGTGGGGGTCAGCGCCCCGGTACTCCATCAGGCCAAAATCCCCCGCACCCGCGGCTGAACCGTCGCACCTCTGCGGTAGCGATCCTGATTGGGGGCTTCAAGGGGCGGCGCCCACGGCGGTCGCCGCCCGATCGGCCGGGGGCGTACCCGCCGAGGCCAGCAACGCTCTGAGCAGCTTCTCTCCGTCCACTGAACCCAGGAGGCTGTCGGAGGCCCGTTCGGGATGGGGCATCAGCCCGACCACGTTTCGACCGCCGTTGCACACCCCGGCGATGTCGTCGATCGAGCCGTTGGGATTGTCCAGATAGCGGAGCACCACCCGATCCTCGGCCCTCAGCATGGCCAACGTCTCGGTGTCGCAGGTGTAGTTGCCCTCGAAGTGGTTGATCGGGATCGACAGCACGGTACCGACCGCCACCCCGGCGGTGAGCACCGAGTCATCCGACTCCACCCGCAGCTCCACCGTGGTGCAGAGAAAGCGCAGACCCCGGTTCTTCTGGAGGGCTCCGGGGAGCAGGCCGGCTTCGGTCAGCACCTGGAAGCCGTTGCAGATCCCCACCACCGGACCGCCGGCAGCCGCGAATTCCCCCACCGCCTCCATCACCGGGGAGAACCGAGCGATCGCCCCCGGACGCAAGTAGTCGCCATGGGCGAACCCACCGGGCAGAACGACGGCGTCGTACCCGTCCACCGCCTTCGCCCCGTGCCACACCAGGTCGGCCGATGCCCCGAGCCGGGCGCACGCAGCCACGGCGTCGTGCTCGCAGTTGGTGCCGGGAAACATCACCACGCCCACCCGTGTGGGCATCAGGTCCCCGACCCGACCGGCGTGGCCATCACCGCCGGAACTACCGTCACCTGCGACTGTTCGATGACCGGATTGGCCAACAAGCGCTCGGCCACCACCGTGGCCTGGGCCAGCGCGTCGCTCTCGTCGTCGGCCATCACCTCGAACCGGAAGGCCTTACCGGCCCGGACCCCACTCACCCCACCGACTCCCAATGCGGGCAGGGCCCGCTCGATGGTGGCGCCCTGCGGATCGGCGATCCCCTCCCGCAGCTGCACCTCGACCAGTATCGAGAATCGAACCGAGCCGGCCACTGTCAGGCACCGTACCAGTCGGACAACCGACGGCCGCAGACCCGTTCGTAGGCGTCGACGTACCGCGCCGAGGTGGCGGCCACGATCTCGTCGGGGAGCGCGGGAGGGGGTGGTTGCTTGCCCCACGGTTGTGTCTCGAGCCAATCCCGCAGCGGCTGCTTGTCGAACGAGGGCGGGACGGTTCCCGGCGCACAGTCGTCGGCGGACCAGAACCGGCTGGAGTCCGGGGTGAGTACCTCGTCGCAAAGCGAGAGTTGGCCGTCGATGAAGCCCAGCTCGAATTTGGTGTCGCAGATCACGATGCCTTGGTCCTCGGCCCGCACGGCGGCCCGCCCATAGGCGGCCAGGCAGAGCTCGGCTGCCGCCTCGGCCGCCTCCCTGCCCACCAGATCGATGGCCTCGGCCATGCCGATGTTGAGATCGTGGCCTTCGGTGGCCTTGGTCGAGGGGGTGAAGAGCGGTTCGGGCAACCGCTCGGCGTGGCGGAGGCCGGCGGGCATGGCCATGCCGTGGACGGTGCCGGTCCGCTCGTACTCCTTGTAGGCCGAGCCGGACAGGTAGCCGCGCACGATGCACTCGATGTCCAACATGTCGGCTCGTTGGACCAGCATGGAGCGTCCGGCCAGCCCGTCGAGACCTCCGGGGAGGGCGGCCGCCCCGGGAGGAAACGCCTCGACGTCGGCGTTGATCAGATGGTTGGGGGCCAGGTCGGCGAGCTCCTCCAGCCAGTAGGCGGTCATCGCGGTGAGCACCCGGCCCTTGTCGGGGATGGGCTCGGCCATGATCACGTCAAAGGCGGATATCCGATCGGAGGCAACCATCAGCAATCGGCCCGTTCCGGCGTCGTAGAGCTCTCGTACTTTGCCGGTCTGGATGAGTGCGAGTGGTTCGGCGGTCGACGAAAGAGTCATGGTCGTTGTTCCTCCAGGGCATCGGTGAACCGGTGGACGTGGCGCAAGGCGCGGGAGAGATCGAAGGCGCGGTCGAGTACCTCCGGGGGCAGGGTGACCTCGGGATCCTCGTCGAGCACCTGGCGGAACGGTCGGCCCTGGTCCCACGCTGCCCGGGCGTCGCGCTGGACGATGCGGTAGGCCGCGTCGCGGCCGATGCCGCCACTGACCAACGCCAGCAGGACGGCTTGGGAGAAGACCAGGCCGTGGCTCCCTTCGGTCAGCGTGGCCAGCGCCCGCTCCGGGTGGATCACCAACCCTTCGACCAGCCTCTTGGCCTTGTTCAACATGTACAGGGTGAGCATGCTGGCGTCGGGGAGCACCACCCGCTCGACCGAGCTGTGGGAGATGTCCCGCTCGTGCCACAGGGCGACGTCCTCGAGGCCGGCGCCGAGATAGCCCCGGAGCAACCGGGCCAGACCGCACAACCGCTCGGACAGAATCGGGTTCCGTTTGTGGGGCATGGCCGACGAACCTTTCTGGCCCGGTGCGAACGGCTCCTCGGCTTCGCCGACCTCACTGCGGGCCAGGTGCCGGACCTCGGTGGCGATCAACTCGATGGTGGCACCCACCGACGCGCACGCCCACAGATACTCGGCATGCCGGTCGCGGGCGATCACCTGGGTGGACGGGGTGGGCGTGAGACCCAGGGCCGCACACACGTACGCCTCCACTCTCGGATCGATGTTCGAATACGTACCGACCGCGCCGGAAAGCTTTCCCACCGCCACCCGTTCCCGGGCCGCCCGGAGCCGTTGGAGGTCGCGGTCAGCCTGCAGCGCCCACAGTGAGAACTTGGCCCCGAATGTGGTCGGCTCGGCGTGCATCCCGTGGGTCCGACCGGTCACCGGCACGTCGATGCACTCGACGGCGCGAGCCCGGAGCGCCCTCACCAACGCCTCGCTCGCCGCGATGAGCAGGTCGGCTGCGCCGGTGAGCGTGGCACACAGGGCGGTGTCCACCACATCCGACGAGGTGAGGCCGAAGTGGATCCACGATCCCGCCGGCTCGCCGATGGCCTGCTGCACCACGTCGACGAATGCGGCCACGTCGTGATCGGTGGTGCGTTCCCGGTCGGCCACCGCCTCGACGAAGGCCGAGTCGACCGTCGGCGCCTTGGCCCGGCAGATGGCGGCGGCGTCCTCGGGCACCTCCCCCACCTCGGCCCATCCGTCGGTGGCCAGCAACTCGACCTTCAACCACATGGCGAAGCGGGCCTCATCGGAGAAGAGCTCGGCCATCTCCTTGGGTGCGTAGCGGGGAATCATCGCACCACCTCGCGCCGCTCGGATCGACGCTGGGATGCTGGTTCAGGCCCACCGGCGGCGATCTGGGCGATGTCGGTCCGTGCCTGCATCCCTGGCCACGAGAGGTGAGAGACGCCGGTATAGGCGCGGGCGCGGGCAGCCTCGAGGGTGTCACCCAGCGCGGTGACACCGAGGACCCTGCCGCCTGCAGTCACCAGTTGGTCGACCGGGCCGGCGGTGGTGCCGGCGTGGAACACGGTGACCCCGTCCACCGAGGCGGCTTCGGACAGGCCACGATGACGTCGCCGGTGCGCGGGGCCTCGGGGTACCCCGCCGAGGCACACACCACACAGACCGCCGCGTCGGGGAGGAAACGGGGGACGGTGGTGAGTGCGCCGGCAGCGGCCTCGGCCAGCAGCGCGGTGAGATCGCCCTGCAGACGGGGCAGCACCACCTGGGCCTCGGGGTCACCGAAGCGCACATTGAACTCGAGCACTCTGGGCCCGTCGGCGGTGAGCATCAATCCGGCGTAGAGCACACCCCGGTAGTCGATGCCCCGGGCGGACAGTGCTGCCACCAACGGTGCCACCGAGTGGTCGACCAGCCACTCGACCATGGATGCGTCCACCGACGGCACCGGCGAGTAGGCCCCCATTCCCCCGGTGTTCGGACCCCGGTCGTTGGTACCGAGCCGCTTGAAGTCCTGGGCCGGGGCCAGCGGTACCAACCGCCGGCCGTCGCACAGCACCAGCAGCGAACACTCGGGCCCGTACAACCCCTCCTCGACCACCACCCGACGGCCGGCCTCGCCGAAGGCGTGGCCGGAGAGCTTGGCATCGATGTCCGCCTCGGCGTCGGCCAGTGAGTCGGTGACCAGCACGCCCTTCCCGGCCGCCAGACCGTCCGTCTTGACCACCCACGGTCCGGGCAGGGTGTGAGCAAAGGCCTTGGCCTGTTGGGCATCGCCGAACACCCCGAAGCGGGCGGTGGGCACGCCCGCCTCGGCCAGTAGCTCCTTCATGAACGCTTTCGACCCTTCGAGCCGAGCGCCGTCGGCTCCGGGCCCGAACACCAGCCGTCCGCCGGCCCGCAACCGATCGGCCAGTCCGTCGACCAGCGGGGTCTCGGGTCCGATCACGTACAGGTCCGCCTCGATCTCCTCGGGAGGCGTCTGGGTAGAGGTGATGGTGTGGCCTTCCGCGGTCCGGCCGGCAATTCCCGGGTTGCCCGGTGTCACCACCACCTCGGCGGTTCGTCCGAGGACCAGCGCCAAAGCGTGCTCACGACCCCCCGACCCGACCACGCATACGAGACGGATGTCGCCTGGTGGTTGTTTCGTGGCTGGCGCGGAGGCTGCGGTCATGCGGCGAAGCGGACGAACTGTTCGCGGCCGGGACCCACACCGACCAGCCGGACCGGCGTGCCGATCTGCTCGGCCAAAAAATTGACATAGTCGCGCGCCGCCTGGGGCAGGTCGCCGAGCTCGGTGGCCGCAGAGATGTCCGTCCCCCAGCCGGGAAGCTCCTCGTACACCGGGGTGACCTGGTGGAAGATCGACTGATGGTACGGCGGGTGGGTGAAGCGCTGTCCGTCCGCCTCGTAGGCCACACACACCTTGACCGTGTCGAACTCGTCGAGCACGTCCAGTTTGGTCAGTGCCACCTCGGACAGCGAGTTGAGACGCACCGCCTGGCGCATCATCACGGCATCGAACCATCCCGGTCGGCGGCGGCGACCGGTGTTCACCCCGTACTCGTGGCCCCGTTCGACCAACGCGTCACCGGTCTCGTCCACCAGCTCGGTGGGGAATGGGCCGCTGCCGACCCGGGTCACATAGGCCTTGGCGATGCCGATGACCTCGTTGATGTACCGAGGGCCGATCCCCGCTCCGGTGCACGCCCCACCGGCCACCGGATTGGACGAGGTCACAAACGGATAGGTCCCGTGGTCCAGGTCGAGGAAGGTGGCCTGCGCGCCCTCCAACAACACATGGGCACCACCCTCGAGGGCATCGTGCAACAGGCCGACGGTATCGGCCACCATGGGGATCACCCGCGGGGCCAGCTCGTCGAGGTAATGGGCACAGATGTCGTCAGCCGACAGCGGGAGCCGGTTGTACACCTTTGCCAGTACTGCATTCTTCTCCTTGAGGGCCACGTCGAGCTTCTCCCGGAAGATCTTGGGGTCCGACAGGTCCTGGACCCGCAGTCCCACCCGTGACGACTTGTCGGCGTAGGCGGGACCGATCCCCCGCTTGGTGGTGCCCAGTTTGTTCTTCCCCAGGTACCGCTCGGTGAGCCGGTCCAACTCGTGGTGGTACGGCATGATCAGATGCGCGTTGCCACTGACCAGCAGCCGGGAGGTGTCGATCCCCTTGGCCGCGAGGGTGTCCACTTCCTCGAGCAGAACGGTGGGGTCGACCACCACGCCGTTGCCGATGATCGGCGTGATGTGGTCGTAGAGGATGCCGCTCGGCACCAGCTGCAGTGCGAACGTCTCGCCGTCCACCACGATGGTGTGGCCGGCGTTGTGCCCACCTTGGTAGCGGACGACCAGCTCCATCTCCTTGGCCAGGAGGTCGGTGAGCTTGCCCTTGCCCTCATCACCCCACTGGGTCCCGACCACCACGGTTGCCGGCACGCGTCACTCCTCCGTTGCGGAAAGCGGATTACGCACCAGTGTATCCCCCGGGCCGGCGTTCGCCGCCGCCAGGTCGGGGCGGCTGCCCAGATCAGCGGTGTGGATGGGGCGAGGACGGCGTCCCTCAGAGCAGGACGACGGCGCCCTCCCTCTCGTCCAGGGTGACCGTCGACCCATCGGGGAAGCGGCCCTCGAGCAGCGCCAGCGCCAGCGGATCTTCGACCTCCCTCTGGATGACCCGGCGCAAGGGGCGGGCGCCGAAGTCAGGGTCGAACCCGGCGTTGGCCAACCAGGCCTCGGCCGCCGGTGTCACCGACAGGGACAGCCGCCGCTCGGACAGCCGGCCGCGCAAGTGATCCAGTTGGATGGAGACGATGCGGGCCAGGTCTGCCTGACTGAGGGCATGGAAACGGACGATCTCGTCGATACGGTTGACGAACTCGGGCTTGAAGAAATCGATGGGTTCGCCCGGCAGGTTGGAAGTCATGATCAGCACCGTGTTGGTGAAGTCGACGGTACGTCCCTGACCGTCGGTGAGACGTCCGTCTTCGAGCAACTGCAGCAGGGTGTTGAACACATCGGGATGGGCCTTCTCCAACTCGTCGAGCAACACCACCGCGTAGGGCCGGCGCCGGATCGCCTCGGTCAGCTGCCCGCCCTCTTCGTAGCCGACGTAGCCGGGAGGAGCACCGACCAGCCGGGCCACCGAATGACGCTCCATGTACTCGCTCATGTCGATGCGGACCATGGCCCGGGCGTCGTCGAACAGGAACTCGGCCAGAGCCCGGGCCAGCTCGGTCTTGCCGACCCCTGTCGGCCCCAGAAAGAGGAACGAGCCGATGGGTCGGTTGGGGTCCGAGAGTCCAGCCCGGCTGCGCCGGATGGCGTTGGCCACCGCGGAGACCGCCTCGTCCTGTCCGACCACCCGGGCATGGAGTGCGTCCTCCATCCGGATGAGCTTCTCCACCTCTCCCTCGAGGAGACGGCTGACCGGGACGCCGGTGGCCCGGCTCACCACCTCGGCCACGTCCTCGGCATCCACCTCCTCCTTCAAGAAGCGTTGGGCCTTTTGCAGCTCGTCGAGTGCGACGGTGGCCTCTTCTATCTGCCGTTCGAGCCCGGGGATCTGTCCATAGGAGATCTCCGACGCTTCGGCCAGATTGCCGTCGCGGGCCAGGCGCTCGGCCTCCCCCCGCTGACGTTCGAGCTCGCCCTTGAGCGATTGGATGGTGTTGATCGCCTCCTTCTCCGACTGCCAGTGGGCGGTCATGGCCACCGACTGCTCTTGCAGGTTGGCCATCTCCTCGTCCAACCGGGTCAGGCGTTCTGCCGAAGCGCTGTCGGTCTCCTTGGCCAGCGCCATCCGTTCGATCTCAAGCTGGCGCAGGCGGCGGGTGACCACGTCGAGCTCGGTGGGCATCGAGTCAATCTCGATGCGAAGCCGGCTGGCCGCCTCGTCCATCAGGTCGATCGCCTTGTCCGGCAGGAACCGCCCGGTGACGTAGCGGTCGGAGAGGACCGCCGCGGCGACCAGGGCGGCGTCCTGGATGCGGACCCCGTGGTGGACCTCGTACCGTTCCTTCAGCCCTCGGAGGATGGCGATGGTGTCCTCCACTGAGGGCGGTGGCACGAAGACCTGTTGGAACCGTCGCTCGAGTGCGGCGTCCTTCTCGATGTACTTGCGGTACTCGTCGAGGGTGGTGGCACCGATCATCCGCAGCTCGCCGCGGGCCAGCATCGGCTTGATCATGTTGCCGGCGTCCATCGCTCCTTCAGCACCGCCTCCGGCCCCGACGATGGTGTGCAGCTCGTCGATGAAGGTGACCACCTGGCCGCCGGCGTCGGCGATCTCCTTCAGCACAGCCTTCAGCCGCTCCTCGAACTCACCGCGGTACTTGGCCCCGGCCACCATCGAGCCCATGTCCAGGCCGATGACCCGCTTCCCCTTCAGCCCCTCGGGCACGTCGCCCTCGACGATGCGAGTGGCCAGCCCTTCGACGATGGCCGTCTTGCCCACCCCCGGCTCGCCGATGAGGACCGGGTTGTTCTTGGTGCGCCGAGACAGCACCTGGATCACCCGGCGGATCTCCTCGTCGCGCCCGATGACCGGGTCGATCTTTCCCTGGCGGGCTGCGTCGGTGAGATCGCGGCCGTACCGTTCCAGTGCCTGGAAGGTCTCCTCGGGATTCTGGGAGGTGACCTGGTGGCTTCCCCGCACGTCGCGCAGCGCCCCCAGCAGTTGGTCGCGGTCCACGCCGATGCGGTCGGCCATGGCCAGCACCAGGTGCTCGACCGACAGGTACTGGTCGCCCATCTCGGTGCGGAGCGAGTCGGCAGCAACCATGACGTCGCGCAGGCCACGGCCGATTCCCGGTTCCTCCCCGCCGAAGGCCTGGGGCAATCGGGCCAGGTCGGTCTCGATCCGTTGGGCAACCACCGTCGGCTCGACGCCGACCCGGGTCAGCAGGGGTCCGGCGATGCCGTCGGGTTGGTCGAGCACGGCGGCGAGGACGTGATCGGGGGTGACCTCGGCGTTGTGGGCGGCTCGGGCCCGCTCGACGGCAGAGGAGAACGCCTCTTGGGTCTTGAGCGTCCAGCGGTCGGGGTTGATGGTCATCGCGTACCTCCCGTCCCGCGCATCGGTATGCCGGGGTGGGCGTGTCGGCACCGGCGACTGAGAAAGGGGCACCAGCTCCCGGCGGTAGTGACGGTGGGTGACGGCCACCGCCTCACGGGCGTCGGCCCGGGCGGCCGCCAGTTCTTTTCGGAGGCGGGCCACATCGGCCTCGAGCTCCATGACCCGACGGACCCCCTCGAGGTTGACGCCGGCCTGGGTCAAGCCCTGGATCTGGCGGAGCCGTTCGAGGTCGTCTTCGGAGAAGCGCCGGCTACCACCTTCGGTGCGGCTCGGGTCGAGCAGACCCTTGCGTTCGTAGACGCGCAGGGTCTGCGGATGCACGCCGGCCAGCTCGGCCGCCACCGAGATGACGTAGACGGCTCGCGATCGGGGATCGTCGCTCATGTCACACTCCCAACACGTCGCGGGTCGGCGGGTCGACCACCTCGGCAAGGGCCTCGACCGCCGCCCGCTGCTCATCGTTCAGTTTGTCGGGTACTGCCACCTCCACGGTGATCAGAAGGTCGCCGGTGGCGCTCTTCTTCCGGCGGGCACGCCGCGGCCTTTGACCCGGAAGGTCCGACCCGTTGGGGTGCCAGCCGGAACCCGGAGGCTGACCGGTTCGGTGAGGGTGGGGACGGTGATGGTGGTGCCCAGCGTCGCCTCGGGGTAGGAGATGGGAACGGTGAGGGTCAGGTTGCGACCCCGGCGGCCGAACACACCGTGCCGGTCCACCCGGACCACCACGAACAGATCGCCACTGGGCGCGTTGCCCCGGCCGGCCCCGCCCTTTCCCTTCACCCGGATTCGCTGGCCGTCCTCGACCCCGGGGGGGATGCGCACCCTGACCGTGCGGTTGCGGTGCTCCACGCCGGTACCCGAACAGGTGGGGCACGGCGTGGTCACCACGGTTCCCCGGCCGCCGCACTGCGGACAGATCTGGCTCAGGGAGAACAGACCCTGGTTGTCCTGGAGCGTGCCGGACCCACCGCACCGTGGGCATGTCACCGGCTGGGTGCCCGGTGCCGCGCCGGTACCCGAACAGGTATGGCAGCGGACGTCGGTGGTCAGGTTGACCGAGGTGGTCGCCCCTTGCACCGCGTCTTCGAACGAGAGGTGCAGTTCGGTCTCGACGTCGGCGCCGCGTTGGCTTCCGGTGGCGGTGCCACCCCGGCGACCGCGGCCGAACAGGCCGCCGAAGATATCGCCCATGTCCTCGACCCGGAAGGTGGTGCCTCCGCCGCCGCCGAAACCTCCGGGGAACCCGCCACCGAAGCCCGCGGCCGCCGGACCCATCGCCCGTACCTCGTCGTACTCCTTGCGGCGGTCGGCGTCGCCCAGGACGTCATAGGCCGCCGAGATCTCCTTGAAGGTCTCTTCGTGGCCGGGATTGGTGTCCGGGTGGTGCTTTTTGGCCAGCTTTCGATAGGCGCTGGTGATCTCCTTGGCGTTGGCAGTCGAGGAGATGCCCAGCGTCTTGTAGTAGTCCTTCTCGAACCATTCGCGTTGGGGCGCCACGTACTACCTTTCCGGTCTTCTTTCCGGGTCCTGTTCCTGGTTTTCCTTGCCGCTTCTAGCCGCGCACCATCACCATCGCCGGACGCACCACCGCGCCGCGCCAGCGGTAGCCGGGCCGCATCACCATCGCCACTACCGGCTCGCCCGACCCGGCAGCCGGAGTGTCGAGGTGATCCTCCCCCCGTCCATCGGCCCCGTTGGTGGAATCGGCACCCGGTCCGTCGGGCTCATCAGGCATGTGGCCCACTGCTTCGTGGGCGTTGGGATCGAACTCCTCACCCACCGGGTCGATGCGCTCGAGGCCCTCTTTTGCCAGTACGTCGCGAAGCTGGCTGGAAGCGGCCAGAAGAGCGCGCCCGTCATCCGATTGCGAGTCACCGATGTGTGCCGTGGCCAGATCCAGCGTGTCGAGCACCGGGAGCAGCTTCTCCACCAACATCAACGCGGCCCGCGCTCGTTGGTCGGTCTGCTGCTTGTCCACCCGCTTCTTGTAGTTCTCGAACTCGGCCTGCAGACGACGAAGCGAGTCGAGGTACTCGTCGCGCTGGGCAATGGCGGCATCGAGACCGGGCGCGCCTGTCTCGATGCCCTCGATGCTGCCTTCCTGGTCGACCCAGTCCTCGTCAGCATCGACGATCGTCTCATCGTCCCCGCCGTCTTCGTCCGCTCCCGCGGCACTGGCAGCGAATATCGAGTCCAGCGCGTCGTGAACTGACTCATGGTCGCCGGTCATCGACGATCAGCCCTTGTCGTCGACGATCTCGGCGTCCACAACCTCGTCATCGGACTGCTCGTCGGCCGGCCCACTGTCGCCGGTGGGGCCGGCATCGGCCTTGGAGGCTTCCTCGTAGAGACGCTGGCTGAACGACTGGCTGGCGGTGAGCAGTGTCTCGGTCGAGGTCTTGATGGCCTCGACGTCCGACCCGGACAACGCCTCCTTCAGCGACCCCAAGGCGCTCTCCACTTTCTCCTTCTCATCGCCCTGGAACTTCTCGCCCTGGTCCTTGAGGAGCTTTTCGGTCTGGTACACCAGGGTGTCGGCGTTGTTGCGGATTTCGGCCTCCTCCTTGCGGCGGCGGTCGTCCTCGGCATGCGCCTCGGCGTCCTTGACCATTCGCTCGATGTCGTCCTTGGCCAGTGACGACTGGCCGGTGATGGTCATCGATTGCTCCTTACCGGTAGCCCGGTCCTTGGCCGACACATGAACGATGCCGTTGGCGTCGATGTCGAAGGTGACCTCGATCTGCGGCACACCACGGGGCGCGGGAGGCAGGTCCACCAGCTGGAACTTCCCCAGCGTCTTGTTATACATGGCCATCTCGCGCTCACCTTGGAGCACGTGGACCTCGACCGACGGCTGATTGTCGTCAGCGGTGGTGAACACCTCACTGCGCTTGGTGGGGATGGTGGTGTTCCGCTCGATGAGCCGGTGCATCACGCTTCCCTTGGTCTCGATACCGAGTGACAACGGAGTCACGTCGAGGAGCAGGACGTCTTTGACCTCGCCCTTGAGTACGCCGGCCTGGACCGCCGCACCGATGGCCACCACCTCGTCGGGATTGACCCCTTTATGGGCCTCTTTTCCGGTCATCTGCTGGACCAGTTCCTGCACCGCGGGGATCCGGGTGGATCCACCCACCAGGATCACGTGGTCGATGTCCGACTTGGACAGTCCCGAGTCGGCGATCGCCTGGTCGAAGGGGCCCTTGCACGCCTCGACCAGATCGGCGGTCAACTCATTGAACGTGGCCCGGGTGAGCTTCACGTCGAGGTGCTTGGGACCGTCGGAAGTGGCGGTGATGAAGGGCAGGTTGATCTGGGTCTCCTGCAACGAGGACAGCTCGATCTTTGCCTTTTCGGCCGCCTCCTGCAGACGCTGGGTGGCCATCTTGTCGGTGGACAGGTCCACGCCCTCGGTGTCCTTGAACGTCTTGACCAACCAATCGATGATCCGCTGGTCCCAGTCGTCGCCACCCAACTTGGAGTTGCCGGCAGTGGACTTGACCTCGAAGACCCCGTCGCCGATATCCAGCAGGGACACGTCGAAGGTGCCGCCTCCGAGGTCGAATACCAGCACGGTCTGGTCGGCGCCTTCCTTGTCCAGCCCGTAGGCCAGGGCGGCCGCGGTCGGCTCGTTGATGATCCGGAGCACTTCGAGGCCGGCGATGGCGCCCGCCTCGTTGGTTGCGGTGCGCTGCGCGTCGTCGAAGTAGGCGGGGACGGTGATGACCGCCTGGGTCACCGTGTCACCGAGGAACGCTTCGGCGTCCCTCTTGAGCTTGCCGAGGATGCGAGCCGAGATCTCCTGGGCGGTGTAGTCCTTGCCGTCGATGTCGATCTTCCACGATGTCCCCATCTGCCGCTTGACCGAGCGGATGGTGCGGTCGGGGTTGGTGATGGCCTGGCGCTTGGCCACCTCGCCGACCAGCACCTCGCCGGACTTGGCGAATCCGACCACCGAGGGGGTGGTGCGGCCACCTTCGGCATTGGGGATGACGACCGGCTCACCGGCCTCCAGTACGGAGACCACCGAGTTGGTGGTCCCGAGATCGATTCCTACGGCCTTGGCCATTGCTGCCTCCTAGGTACTGCCCTCTCCGGGCCCTCGCTGTTTGTTCTTCCAAATACCCTGTTCGGGCGCCCTGATCGATCGGACTCAGCGACCACGATCATGCTGCGTCTTTTTCTCACTGCTCAAACTATACCAAACTTGAGTGCTATGTGTATAGCTTTTGTATAGTTTTTGGATGAGTTTACCGTCGATACTGCCGGGATAGCCTTGAACCATGCCCGAACTGGTCCTTCTCCGCCACGGCCAGTCCCAGTGGAACGCCGACAATCTCTTCACCGGGTGGCACGACGTCGACCTCACCGATCTGGGCGAATCGGAGGCCGCCGACGCGGGCCGGCTATTGGCCGCAGAGGCGGACACCGGCCTCGACCTGCGAATTCTCCACACCTCCCTGCTCACCCGAGCCATCCGGACCGCTGACATCAGCCTGGCCGCCGCCGGGAGGACCTGGTTGCCGGTCCGCCGCCACTGGCGGCTCAACGAGCGCCACTACGGCGCCCTTCAGGGACTCGACAAGAAGCAGACCACCGCCCGGCACGGGGAGGCCCAGGTCAAGGAGTGGCGCCGGAGCTACGCCACACCGCCGCCGCCGGTGGAGCGGGGCACCGTGCACGACCCGGCCGGCGACGCCCGCTACCGCGATGTGCCCGCCTACGCCCTTCCGGCCACCGAATGCCTGGCCGACGTGGTGGCCCGGGTCCTTCCCTACTGGGAGGACGCCATCGTGCCCGACCTGTTGGCCGAGGGGCCGAGGGGCGGGGCGGTGCTGGTGGTGGCCCATGGCAACAGCCTTCGGGCCCTCCGCAAGCACATCGACGCAATCGACGACGACCAGATCGTCGATCTCGAGATCCCCACCGGCATCCCCTTCCGCTACCGACTGGCCGACGACCTGCGCGTGCTGTCCAAGGGCTATCTGGGCGACCCCGAAGCGGCCCGGTCCGCGGCCGAGGCGGTACGCCGGCAGGCGGGCTGAACGCGACGAAGGACCGGCTCCTCTCAGGCCGGCCCTTCGTCTATTCAGGTGGCCCTGTCCCCACAAACGCCACCTGGGTCAATGCCGTGCGGCCGTCCCCAAAGCGGTCGACGGCCGTGGTTACGCCTCAGA
The DNA here is from genome assembly GCA_963734395.1 of uncultured Acidimicrobiaceae bacterium. Lineage (GTDB taxonomy): Bacteria > Actinomycetota > Acidimicrobiia > Acidimicrobiales > RAAP-2 > Bog-756. The sequence goes on from CAVTGY010000003.1 coordinate 93,896, forward strand.
GGGCGTCCGAGCCGCGTTCTCCGGTACGGACTCTGATCACCTCTTCGACGGGGAGGACCCAGACCTTGCCGTCACCGATCTTTCCGGTTCCGGCAGTGTCGATGATGGTCGAAGTGACCTCCTCGACCTGGGAGTCGTCCACCAGGATCTCGAGTCGTATCTTCGGCACGAACTCGACCTCATACTCGGCACCCCGGTAGACCTCGGTATGACCTCGCTGGCGTCCGAAACCCTGGGATTCGGTGAGGGTCATTCCGTGGACTCCGAGGCTCTTCAACGCCTCTTTCACGTCGTCAAGTTTGAACGGCTTCAAAACCGCTACGACGAGCTTCATTTGCGCTTTCTCCTTAGTTCGTAGTGGTTGAGTTATCGGCCAAGAATGCCGGGCGGTGGCAGATCTGCGGGTTGTCTCCCCGATGCACCGTCATCCACTCTGCCGGAAACAGTGAGCTCCCCGCCTCCGCCGGATCCGCCTCCCGGTGCGTCACCGGCCATGGACATGGCCCCGACCCGCTCGGCGAACGTCTCCTCGGGGAAGGCCTCTTCGCCATGGATGGCCAGGTCGCCGACTTCGAGGATCTCGTCCTTGTAGCGAGCGCCTCCGAGGACCAGCCCGATCAGCTTCATCAGGATGAAGGTGATCAACGCCGACCAGAAGATGACGAACACCGCCGCTCGGGTCTGTTCCCATAGCTGGTGGGCCGAGCCGGTGTAGAACAGTCCGTTCACCGAGAAGGGCACGCACTTGCCGGCAGAGGCTCTGGTAGAGCGTCTGGGAGGTGGCGATCACCTGCCCGCTGGCGTCGAGGTGGCCGCAACCCTCTTCAAGCATGCCCGGGTCGCCGAATAGTCCCAGCATCAAGCCTCCGAATAGACCGGCGATCCCGTGGGTGTAGATGACCCCGAGCGCATCGTCGACCTTGGAGAACGGCCGCACCTTGGACAGGAAGTTCCAGGCCACCCACACGATGGCGCAGTCGATGGCCCCGACCAGGATGGCACCATAGCCATTGACCCACCCGGCACACGGTGTGATCCCGACCAGGCCGCAGATCATGCCGTTGACCCCGCCCAGGAAGGTGGGCTTCTTCTCCTTGGAGAGCCACGCGTCCATGGCGATCCAGGTGAGCACGCCGGCCGCGGTGGCCAGGTTGGTGTTGACCACGGCGGCGGCAGCATCTGCCCCTGCGTAGTAGGGGTCACCTCCGTTGAAGCCGTTCCACCCGAGCCAGAGAATTCCTGCCCCGACCGCCGCCATCACCAGGTTGTTGGGTATGGCGTGTTGTCGGTCTCGTAGGAGCCGCGGCCCGAGGACCCAGGCCGCCACGAAGCCCGACACACCGGCCGACATGTGAATGACATAGCCACCGGAGAAGTCGAGCGCGCCCTCCTGGGCGAAGTAACCGCCACCCCACAGAAGGAAGGCATCGACGCCGTAGACGAAGGTCGACCACAGCGGGACCAACAGGCACCAGGCGAGGAACTTGATCCGGCCGAGCACGCTCCCGAGGAACAGCAACGGGGTGATCGCCGCGAAGACGAACTGGAAGTAGGCCAGCGACGCGGTCGGGAAGTGGAAGGGGATCGCAGTGTTGGCCGCCGAGATCGCCTGACCCTGTTCACCTAGCGGACTGGTGATAGGACCGGGTTTACCCAGGAAGTTGTCGATGAAGTGGGTCCATCCCCCCACCCCGGTCAGTTGGGTCTGCACGCCGTCTTTGACCCCACCCCCGAAGGAGTTGGCACCGAATCCCATCTTGTAGGTCCACAGGAACCACGAGAGCATGACCAGAGAGAAGCCGGCGAACATCATGGCCAACACGTTGACCGACCACTTCTTCTGCACGATCGAGGCGTAGAGAACGGCCAGGGCGGGGAGGCTCATCAGGCCGACGAACGTTGCCGCCGTTATCTGCCAGGTGTTGTCCCCGGTGTTCAGCCAACTGGGATATGGGACTGCTGTCACTGCTGCGGCTAGCACGGTTTGAGTGCTCCTCTCGTGAGATAACTCGAGATGACTGCGTCTCCTGGCGTCCCCTTGCCTTTGCAAAGAACAACGGGTACGCCAGGGCCTACACAGGCAATTTGGATCTGCCGCCGCAAACAATGCAGGGTGGGAGTTTCGGCTCGGTCACGACTGTGTTACCAACGCGTGAACTGACGCATCTCCGCAGGTCAGGGGCCGAACGGCTGTGTTGGGGACGCCCTTGGTCGGGTGCGCTCGGGAGGGCTGCAGACCCGTGGTCCGGCGCGGCGATTCGAGTTCAGATACCCCTGGTCGCCACAGCCCTGTATGCCGGCTAGATCCGCAGCCGGCGCTCAGTCAGTTTTGCGGTTTTTGCCCGTTACCTCAGGTGCCGCCGGCGTCAGCCGGCCTTGCGCTGGTTCCCGGGCTTGGGTTTGGGCGATTTCCCCGGCGGCGCCGTCGGCGGGGTGTACCGCTTGCTCTGCGCGGGTCGGATGCCCGGACCGCCGGCGGCCCGGCCGCCTCCCTCTGCCGCTTTGGCCTCCTTCAGTTTCGTTTGGAGGCGGTAGGCACGGACGAGGTACCAGGAACCGAACAGGATGTAGGGCACCCCGAATCCCCAGTAGTGGAGATTGAACAGCGAGAGACCGTAAAGGGCCATGGTCATGCCCAGGTAGAGCCGCTTTCGGAACCAGGCCATGGCCAGCATGACCACGCCCAGGACGATCGCGATGGCACCGAACTCGACCAAGGTGGACGAGTTGACGTGCAGCGGGTTGAGTTGGCCGTTGGCCAATGTGGCCGTGGGGTCGTCGGCCAAGCGGTTCCCGGTCACCAGCAACCCGATCACGGCGGCGATCGGTGCGGCCAGCAGTCCGATCAGGCGTTCCTTGTCGTCGGCCCGCCGGACCGCCTCTTCCAACTCGGCGACCGTGGTCGGGCTGTCGGCGCCGGTCTGGATTGCGGTGCCGTGGCTGTTCCCGTCGGGGTCGGCCGGCTTGACGAAGGTGTTGAGCAGGCGTCGCCAGGCGCCGGCCTGGGGAGGGACGTTGCCGTCGGCGGCGTCGGGATCGCTTCCGGCCATGGTTCAGGGTAGCTCGCGTCTCCGCCACTGGCGAAGCCGAACGCTGGGCGGGTCAGCGGTCAGCGGGTCACTGGGTCCGGCGATTACGGCCCATCCTGATCACCACCGCCGCCACCAACAGCGCGAGGGCGACAGCCAGAATGATCGGAAGCAGGTACACCCGCCACGACGCGCGCTCGCTGGCCACCGCGCCCACGGTGGAGATCAGTGCCGGGTCGCCGGGGTCGATGACCCCGCGGACCGCGGTGCCGGGCGGGAGAAGGGTATTCCCCGGAACGATCTCGTTGTAGTGGCGCCCGTTGATGGCGAAGCTGCCCCGACACTGGTACCCGGCGGCATTGGTGCCACTGCCGCCGAGTTGTCCGAGGCAGGAGGTCACGGTGACCTCGACGTTGACCCCGTGCTGGCGCAACCGGTTGATCTGGCCGTTCTTGTGCGCCCCGGCCACCGAGAGAATGATCACCACCGTGGCCAGGGCCACCAGGCACAGACCGACGACGACGTGGACGACGCGTCGGGAGTCCACATCCACACCGGAGCCACGGAGCGTTGAGACGGGAGCGTCGAGTGGTTCTCCTCCGTCGGCTGTCGACCCGTCTGCCACAATCCTGCCCGTCCTCGGCGATCCCGAGATGGTAACAGTGACGATCGGCGATTTCGGATGCCGGGAGGTCCACCGAATGAGCACCCCACCAGCGATCGGCATCGCATCGGATGACCGCGATTTCCCCCCCGGGAAGACCAACCCTGGGGTAACCTCGCCGCCATGTCCGCACGCTCAGCGCCGATGGACCTCAAGACGATCTGGCTGTTCTCGAGCTGTTCGAACTCCGAGCTTCGCAAGATCAGGAGCTCCCTCGATCAGGTCGAGGTCCCCGCGGGAAAAGTCCTGGTCGAAGAGGGTCGGGTCGGGATGGAGTGCTTCATCATCGTGAAGGGCACCGCCCTGGTCACCCGGGAGGGGAACAAGGTCGCCACCCTCGGCCCCGGCAGATATTTCGGCGAGCTGGCGCTGATCGATCGAAGGCCTCGGTCGGCGACGGTGGTGTCCGAGACCGCCATGGATCTTCTGGTCCTCTCGCAGCGCCAGTTCAACGGACTGCTCGAGTCGGTACCCTCGATCTCCCGCAAGATGTTGGTGGCGATGGCCGAGCGACTGCGGGAGGCCGACGCCCTCGCCTACGACTGAGCGATCGGTTCCTCCATCGATTCCTCGAGCAGCTGGGAGAGATCGAGCACTCGGACGTCGTCCTCTTTGGCGTTGGCCCGCACCGCGTCGTCGAGCATGATCATGCAGTAGGGGCAGGCCGTCGACACCACGTCGGCACCGGTCCCGATCGCCTCCTCGGTGCGCTCCATGTTGACCCGCTTGCCGATGTTCTCCTCGAGCCACATGCGGGCACCCCCGGCCCCGCAGCAGAACCCCTTCTCCCGGCAGCGCCTCATCTCCACCTGGGTGGCGCCGGGAATGGCGTCGATGACCGATCGGGGCTCGTCGAAGACCCGGTTGTGGCGCCCCAGGTAGCAGGGGTCGTGGTAGGTGACCGTGCCCTGATACCCACCGCCCGGGGTCAGCTTGCCGGTGGTGACCAGGTGGTCGAGCAGCTGGCTGTGGTGGATGACCTCGAAGTCACCCCCGAGAGACGGGTACTCGTTGGACAAGGAGTTGAAGCAGTGGGGGCAGGTGGCGATGACCTTCTTGACCCCGGCACCGGACAGGGTCTCGATGTTCTTTGCCGCCTGCTCCTGGTAGAGGTACTCGTTGCCCAGGCGCCGCGCCGGATCACCCGTGCAACTCTCCTTGGGCCCGAGGATGCCGAAGCTGACCCCGGCCCGCTTGAGCATTCTGGCGGTGGCCTGAGCCCCCTTGCGGGCCCGCTCGTCGAGTGCGCCCGCGCAACCGACCCAGTAGAGGTACTCGATGTCCTCGGGAATGGTCCCGGTGATGACCGGGACCTCGAAGTCGAGTGCGTCGGTCCAGTCGGTGCGCTTGGCAGAGCCCAGACCCCAGGGATCTCCCTGGTTCTCGATGTTGCGAAGCATCAGGCCGGCTTCGGTGGGGAACTTTGACTCCATCAACACCTCGTAACGGCGCATGTCGATGATGGTGTCGATGTGCTCGATGTCGACCGGGCACTGCTCCACACACGCTCCGCACGTGGTGCAGGCCCACAGGACGTCGGGATCGATGACCGAGGGGACCAGCGTCTCCACGTCCACCCCGGCAGCCCGATTCTTGCTCATCACCCGGTCAGCCGAGGCGAACAGGTTGTCGCGTAGGTCCATGATCAACAGCTTGGGCGAAAGCGGCTTGCCGGTGTTCCAGGCCGGACACTGGGACTGGCAGCGGCCGCACTCGGTGCAGGTAGCCATGTCCAGAAGCTGTTTCCAGGAGAAGTCCTCGATCCGTCCCGCGCCGAACACCACCTCATCGTCGTCGCCGACACCCTCCATGGACATGTCCGGAGTGGAGGCGAGGGCGCCGAGGGCCCGGGGGCGTCGGGAGGTGGCCACGTTGATGGGGGCCAGGAAGATGTGCAGATGCTTCGAGTAGGAGATGAAGACAAGAAAGCCGGTGATGATGGCGATGTTGGCCAGCAGGGCCACCGTTTCGATGACGCTGTTGACCCCGGTGCCGAGGGGCTTGAGCAGATTGGCCAGGCCGTGGGAGGCGAAGGCCCACCAGCCATAGGGGAAGTTGCCCGTGTTGATCTGAGCGGCCCGGTAGAGGAGCAGGGTGGCCATCACCCCGAAGATCATCAGGAGCACCAACCAGGCCGCACCGGTGTGTGATCCGAAGAAGCGCGACCGGCGGTTCTCGCGGGCCGGCGAGTGCTTGACCCGGATACCCACGAACACGCACAGCGAGACGATGACGGCCACGGCGAAGAAATCCTCGAGGAACCCGATGACCGCGGTGTGACCGATGAGTGGGATGTGGAAGTTGCGTTGGAAGAGAGCCCCGTACGCCTCGAGGATGGTCAACGAGAGGATGGTGAAACCCCAGAAGGTGAAGGCGTGGGCCATACCCGGCACCGTCCACTGCAGCAGTTTCTTCTGACCACCCACCTCGACCAGCTCGGCCTTGATCCGCTTGGGAACGTCCTTGAACCGGGGGGGCACCGCGGTCTGGCCGGCGGTGACCAGGCGGAAGATCCAGAGAAACCGGCGGCCGGCGATGGCGAACATCACCGCGGTGATGCCCAGTCCTACGGCAAGTCTGAGGGGCACTGCTGTTTTTCCTCCTCGGGGGTTACTACAGAGTAACAAAGCCGGTCGGCGTCACCGACCTGGGCTTCGTTCATGTGCGGAAGTTGTCGGCGTACCTGCTCGGGGTCGGCCCCCACTGTCCCTGATACTTGGACTGCAGACCGTCGGAGCCGTAGGGATGGTCGGCGGCGGTGGTCATCTGGAGGAAGCTGATCTGGCCGATCTTCATGCCCGGGTAGACGGTGATGGGGAGATTGGCCACATTGGACAGCTCCAGGGTGAGGTGGCCGTCCCAGCCGGCATCGACGAATCCGGCCGTCGAGTGGATCAGAAGGCCGAGACGGCCGAGTGAGGACTTGCCCTCGAGGCGAGCCACCAGATCACCGGGGAGGGTCACTCTCTCCATGGTGGATCCGAGCACGAACTCGCCGGGGTGGAGGATGAGCGGATCCTCCCCGATGTCCACCAGTTCGGTCAGGTCCTCTTGGTCCTCGCGGACATCGATGACCCGGCTGGTGTGGTTGCGGAACAGGCGGAAGTACTGGTCGACGTGGAGGTCAACCGACGAGGGTTGGATACAACCCTCGTCGAAGGGGTCGATCACGATAGTCCCGGCGGCAAGCGCCTCACGTATGGAGCGGTCGGAGAGAACCATGTCGGACAGACGATAGTGGGGCGCACATGGACGGGAGTAGCTGGATGGATCCGCTCTGTCCGATCCGGAGTGGCCGGCTCAATCCGGGGCCACGCCGGACTCCGTTGGTGGAGGTCGGAAGAACGATCCCTTCTGTCCAGATCGACCCGGTGGCAAGAGGGATGGCCGTACCAGGGTGGGTTGCCGTTGACAGAGCTTTAAGTCGATGTACTATCATGTTGTTTCATGATTTTTCATTCATCATTTGCCGCCACCACCAGGGAGGGTCCTCCGAAGTTCCCCCGACAGACCGGGGCACCGGAATCCTCCATGCCCAGGCCTGTGACGGCTTGGTGACCATCCCCCAGTCTCCACAGGCCGGATGGGATGATCTGCACCAGAAGGTGCGATCGGTCGCCCAATCGCCCAGGATGACTGACAAACGGGTGGCGGATCTCGAACATGCTCGGGGGTGGGCACCGGTGACCTGGCACCGGCGATTCGGGGGCCCGGGGGACGGGGAGAACGGATTGTCTCGATCCAGGCGGCCGGCGGCAGGTTTGAAGCAGTTCGAGAGACGGTCGGGGTTCGCCGATGACGAGCGGACCTTCCCCACCTTCGATGCTCGGCATCTCGGACCCGTTTGGGACCCGGTCGGACTCGGATCGGACCACCCGACGACTCCCACCGTCGACCTGGATCCCGCCGATGCGTTGCCGGAATGGACCCCACCCGGCGTCCCCCGGTTCGTCTCCCCCATTTTGGTAGTGGTCGCCGCGGTGTCCATTCTCGAGGGGTACAAGTGGTTGAACGTGGTATCGACCGGTGGATGGCAGCCCTCTGCCGCGGTCTTCGTCTCCTTCGCCGTCCCGCTGGCGCTTGTGCTGGCCCGGCCCAGGCTCGATGGACGGCGGGTGGTGGCGGTGAGAGCGGTGGTCGTGGCCTCGTTGATCATGCTGACCTCGACCGTGCTGGCACTGCTGGTGGACCAGCCTCCCGTCACCCACCTGATGGGTGCCTCCGACCTGCTGTTCGCCGTCACCGCCCTGGGGGTTGCGCTGGTCAACGAACGGGTTATCGGTTGGGGCCCAAAGGGCACCGACTCCTTGCCGGGCGCCCTGCGGGATCAGGGTCGGTCGGCCACCGTGCGGTAAGGACCGGATCGGGACGCCGATCCGGTCTTCTCGACGGCACGTCCGCCCGCTCCCCGACCGTCGAAGGTGGCCGCGAACCAGCGGGATACGTCGGTGCCGGCGGTGATCCCCCGCCCGAGCGCAGTTGTAGCCCACGCCAATCGTCGTGCGCCTCCGGGGGCGGCGCCGTCGAGCAACTCGTTCCAAAAGATGCCCCAACCGTCGGCCATGGCCGGGCCCAGAAATGGAGCGGTGAGGACCCGGCCCACCGCGGCGATGGCACGGGGGCGGGTGACCAGGGCGGCATGGCCGGCGGCGGCGACCCGGTGGTAAGGGAGGTGGGATCGGGCGAGATGAGCGAGGTAGTGGTCGGCGGCACTCCCCGCGCCGAGCACGGCCTCGGCTGCGGCCCGCCCGCTGGTCATGGCCTGGGCGATGCCTTCTCCCTGCAGCGGGTTGACCAGCCCGGCGGCGTCACCCACCAGTAACACGCGTCCCGCCGCCGCCGTGGTCCCGACCATGCCCATCTTGATCCATCCTCCGAGTCGCGCCGGTAAGGACCCGGCCGGCGCCCCGGATAGGAGTCCGAGCCCAACCAGGTGGTCGAGGTAGCCGGGCAGGAGCCGCACCGCACCCGAACCGGACCGTCGGTCGGCCGAGGTCCCCACGCCGAGCCCGACATTGGCGGTACCGCCGGGTCCGGGAAAGATCCAGCCATACCCGGGGAAGGCCCTCCATCGGGTCGGTTCCCACACGGTGATGGCCGGAAGATCGACCTGTTGCTCCAGATAGCAACGCACCGCGAAGCCCCACAGGACCCGCGATTCCTCGACCATCCCCGCGCTCGCAGCCACGTGACTGGTGGCACCGTCGGCGCCGATGACGAAGTCGGCACGCAACTCGTGTCGGTCGACCACGAACCCGTCGAGTTGGGAGGACGACCACAAGGGACGGTCGGCCCGGCCGTCGACGAGTATGGCGCCCGCATCCACGGCCGCTTTCCGGAGGGCTTCGTCGAACGCCAACCGAGTGACCGCTCGGGCCCGGCCCGGGTAGGACAGGCCGGGAGTGCAGGAAAGGACGACCCGACGCCCGGTCGGTCCCACCACCATCAAGCCGCCGACGTCGAGCCCGTCCGGCTCGCGAATCCCCAGGTCGGCGAGGACCTGGAGGCCCCTCGGACCGATGAGGTCCCCACAGGCCTTGTCCCGCGGGAAGGACGCCTTGTCCACCAGCGCCACCCGGGCTCCGGCCCGGGCCAACACCAGAGCGGCAACACTTCCCGCCGGGCCGGATCCGACCACCAACACGTCGAAACGGCTCGAGCTCACCGCTCTCCTCTCGGGCAAAGACCGCCTACGGTGAGATCTTCGCACCGGAGGAGGCGACGTGGAGAACCCGGACCCGGACAACCAGAACCGGTTTGCCCAGACGCTCTTCACGCCGTTGCCCCAACGCTACGACCGCCTGGCCGAGCTGCTCTCGATGGGGCAGAACGGGCGATGGCGGAGGGAGGCGGTCGACCACATCGTGTCCGACCGCCCCGGTCTCATCCTCGATGTGGCGTCCGGGCCGGCCGGCGTGGCGCTCCAACTGGCCGATCGCAGTGGAGCCCGGGTGGTCGGCGTCGACGTCACCTTGGCCATGCTCCGCCAGGGCCAGCGCAACGTAGCCGAGCGGGCGATGGCCGACCGGGTCCAGTTGGTGGCGGGCCGGGCCGAGCGGATGCCGTTTGCCGACGGCACCTTCGATGCCCTCACCTTCACCTATCTCTTGCGCTACGTCGACGACCCCCAAGCGACGCTCTGTGAGCTCGCCCGGGTGGTCAAGCCCGACGGGGCGGTTGCCAGTCTCGAGTTCCTGGTCCCGAAGAGCCGGTTCTGGCGATTCTGGTGGTGGCTGTACACCCGGCTTGTGCTTCCCCTCGGTGGGTGGGTGACCGGAGGGAGAGCGTGGTTCGAGGTCGGCCGGTTCCTCGGCCCCAACATCTCGGCCCACTACCGTCGGTATCCGGTTTCGTGGACGGTCGAGGCGTGGAAACGAGCCGGGTTCGTCGATGTCGGCGTACGCCGAGATGAGCTTGGGTGGCGGCCTGGTCATGTGGGGGAGGCGCGGCGGTGGCTGACGAGCCCGTACCGGGGCACCGGCCGGCCGAGCAGCGACCCTCGTACTACGCGGCCCGCCCCGGCGGCTGGCACGACTGGTGGACGCTGCTCCACCCGCCCTACACCGCGTGGCACCTCTCCTATGTGGTCATCGGGGCGTGCCTGGCACCGGTGATCAATGTGACCCGCTTGATCGCCACCCTGCTGGCTTTCTTCGGCGCGGTCGGGCTGGCCGCCCACACGCTCGATGAGCTGCACGGGCGACCCCTTCGCACCCGGATCCCCTCCGGCGCCCTTGTCGCAGTGGCGGTGGCCGGCCTGGCCGGCGCCGTGGCGCTCGGCGTCGTCGGTGTCCTCCAGGTCGGACCGGCCCTGGTGCCCTTCCTGGTCCTCGGACCCCTCTTGGTGGTGGGTTACAACTTCGAGCTCTTCGGTGGGGTCATCCACAACGATGCGGGATTCGCAGCCAGTTGGGGAGCGTTCCCGGTGGTGGTGGCCTATGTGGCCCAAACCGGACGGGTGACCCTGGCCCCGCTTGTGGCGTCCGCGGGCGCTTTCGCACTGTCCCTGGCCCAGCGGGCACTCAGCACCCCGGCACGGATGGTCCGGCGGCAGGTCACCGAGGTGTCCGGCTCGATCACGCTGGCCGACGGCGACACATCGCCGATCGACCGCGCCACACTGCTCGGCCCGCTCGAGCACGCCCTGCGGGCCATGTCGTGGGCCATCGTATTGCTCGCCACCGCCGTCGCGGTTGCCCGCGCCGGCTAGCCGTCACCGATCCGGCGGCGGACTCCTGCCACGGTCGTCTCGACGACCCGATCGTGACCCCATTGCAGGAGCGGGCGGCCGACCCGACTGGCGAGGCGCATGGCCGGCTGACGCATTTCGACCGTCCACGCCACCTGAGCCCGGGTCCCGCCGTCCGCTGGGTCCAGGCGGAGCCTGGCATCTCCCACCAGATCCCCACCCACCACGGCATCGATCGAATGCGGACGCCGGCACCCGAGCAGCTGGACGCGCAGTCGCATGCGATAGGGGAGCGGAGGTGCCACCGTGCCGAGGAGCACCGACCCCACCCCCAGTCCGTCTCCTTCGACCCGAAAGTCGGTCAACCACGGCCACCAGTGCTCGAATTGATCGAACTGCCCGATCAGGTCCCACAATTTCTCGGGCGCCGTATCGAAGAGGAACTCATTTCGATAGACCAGCACGCAAGCGGGCACCACCCCCAGGGTAGGGCCGGGGCCGTCGCCCGGGGGTGGCCGACCGAACCGGGAATGGAGACAGAGTACGGTCGTCCTGTGTTCATCTGCGCGCCGGCAGAGGCGGGCCGCCATTCATGACCGGTGAGCCGCAACTCGATGCGGTCGACTTGGCCGCCACCCTCCGACGCGACCGGGGCCCGGTCACCGAATTGTTGGAACATCTGGCCGGGGAGACCATCGATGCGGAGATCCTTTCCCAGCACACTGGACCGGCCGACCACGACAACTCCCTCGGGCTCCCACCGCACCAAGAGTTGATCCGCCGGGCCGTGTTGCTCACCGGACGGGTCACCCGGCGCAGATTCGTCTATGCGGAATCGGCCATCGCTGCCGACCGGCTCCCAACCATGGTGCGGAACCGGCTGGAGATCAGCAACGATCCGATCGGGCGGGTTCTGCGCGACCACCGTCTCCAAATCCGGCGAGAAGTCCTCGCCGATCCGGTGTCCCCCGGGGAGATCGGCGGCGACATCGTCGCTCTGCTGCGAACCTCGGCGCTGTGCCGGCGCTATCGACTGGTGATCGGACGCTCCCCGGCCATGGTGGTGAGCGAGTGGTTTCTCCAAGCGGCCACCAGCGCCCTGGCCACCCAACCCACGGGGTGATCGGTCGTACGTTCAGCCGGCAAGGGTCAGCCGGCTGAGCGCGTCGCCCACATCAATGCCCGGCGGGGACCGAAGGGCTATGCGCATCCCTGCCGCAAACAGAGCCGCTCCCCCATGGGAGGGGTGTCGGATGTAGGGCGCTCTTGTGGCGCGCTGGGCACAGCGGCCGATGGCGAAGACCGTTCTCCCCCGGCACACCAGATCGAGGATCTCAGAACAGGCGTCGATCTCCGCCTTCCGCGGAGTCCGGTTGTCCGGAGGGAAGAGCGCGGAGACATTCCAGAGTAGGACCTCGTCGTCACAGCCGAGATCGGCGAGCACCCGGTGCACCGCGCTGGCGGTGCGCTCGGTCCGGCCCGATCCGGTCAGCAGTCGACAGGAGGTGAACGGTACTCCGGTCCACCGGGCGCCATCCTTGCCCGGGGCTTCTCCCACCATGATGGTCGGAGCAGTCCAGTGGGCTGCCAGGTAGTGGGAGAGTGCGAGGGTGCGCTGGGTTGCCGCGCCGGGCTCCTCATCCCAGGCGATGGACTGGTCTTCGCGGTAGATGTTGAGCGCACCCGGCACATCGAGGTCGCCCAGCAGCCCGATTACCTGGTCGATCTGGTCTCGGGCCCCAGTCGCGTCAGTTGACCGACGAAGACCCCTGCTAGCCGGGCAGGGCGGCGCTGACATGCGGAAGGCCGAGTATCAGCTCCAGTGGCTCGCCGGATTCCTTTCCCAACGCACGGCGGGTAAAGGCGGCAAGGGCAAGTTCATGTGCGACGTACTGCTCGGCGATCTCACGTTCGAAATCCTCGGTGGCGAGCTCGACCAGCTCTCGGTATTTGAGGAGGAACTGCTCGGTCACCGGTTCGATCGAGGCGAGGAATTCCTCCCACGAAATCTCCGCCACGACGTCAGCTAGCTCCTTTGCCGCGCTCAACGTGGCTGCAGTGTCCCCACGATCGAGGGCCTTCCGCTCGAACACCGGTTCAGCCAGTTGCTTGGTCGACCGTTCCAGGAGCGTCAGCACCTCGAGCTGATTGCGGCGCTCCGGGTCCTCCTCGTGGTCCGCCATCGATGAGAACAGGGCCTCACCGAGCACCTCGCCCTGGTAGGACTCGATCCAAAGTTCGGCAGCGCGCATGTCGAGCTCGTCGCCCACTACTCGTAGAGGAGGACGCCGCGGATGTTCTTTCCGTTGAGCATGTCGGCGTAGCCCTGATTGATGTCCTCCAGCTTGTAGTTCTGGGTGACCATGTTGTCCAGGTCCAGCTGTCCCTGGTCATAGAGCCTCAACAGATGGGGGATGTCGTAACGGATGTTCGCCGATCCGAAGATGGTTCCGACTATCTGCTTCTCCAACAGGGTCAGCCAGGTCAGCGAGAGGGTGATCTCCGTTTCGGCCATCGGGTGAATGTTGGTGACCACCACCCGACCGTGCTTGGCCACCAACTGCATGATCGTCTCCATCAACCTGCCGTCACCCACGCCCATGGTGCAGATCACTTTGTCCGCGTTGGTTCCCCAGGTTTCCTCGTTGACCAGCGGCAGCGCCTCATCGATACTGGCGGCGGTGTGGGTGGCACCGAACTTGGTGGCCATCTCCCGCTTGAACGGGACGGGGTCGATGGCGAAGATCCGCTCGGCCCCGGCCAACCGTGCTCCCTGAATGGCCGAGGCTCCGATCCCGCCGATGCCGATGACAACCACGTCATCCCCGGGTCTCACCTCGGCGGCATAGACCGCCGAGCCCCACCCGGTGGTGACACCACAGCCGACCAGGCACGCCTTGTCCATCGGATAGTGGTCGAGGATCTTGACGCAGGAGGCCTTGTTGACCACCGTGTGCTTTGCGAACGTGCCCAAGCAGACCATGGTGCCCAGGTCGGTGCCATCCGACGCATGATGGCGGTAGGTGCCGTCGATCTGGGCGCCGAGCATGAGTTGCGCACCGACATCACAGAGGCTCGAACGGCCCCGGGCGCACGATGGGCACTTGCCGCAAGCGGGAACGAACCCGAACACAACGTGGTCACCCGGTTTGAGGTCCTCGACGCCGGGACCAACTTCTTCGACCACGCCCGCACCCTCATGGCCGCCGATGATCGGGTACATGCCGGCCAGGTCCCCGGACCGGAGGTGCTCGTCGCTGTGGCACATGCCCGAGGCGGCGATTCTGACCAGGACTTCGTCCGCCTTCGGCGGATCAAGCTGAATCGTCTCCACTTTCCAGTCCTCACCGATTCCCCAAAGAATCGCTGCTTCTGTCTCCATGTTCATCCCTCCGGTTCGAGCCTCACCACGGCTGTTGCCCCCGCCCGGTCGTCGGAGCCCGGACGGTGCCAGCCGTGTGGCAGCGAGTGTTCATCGTTCGTCGCTGTACCCACGATGCTGGCATACCTTCGGCACCAGCGTACAAAGGCCGATCGGGGGAGCGGACGCCGATGCCTTCCCGGCGCTGTCGGTCCGTTCCCATCAGATCCCCTCACCCCTCCCGGCGCCAGAGCCAGCGGGGTGGCAACCACCGACCAGGGATCCTCCACGATGACGATCCCCCTGGTCGGACGCACCGTTTGGCCTGGTGAGGGGACCGCACTCACCCCGATCACCGGCCTGGCGGCTGCGTTGGCGCCGTGCACCGGGGGCTTCTGTCGGTTACACGGTCCGACGGGACGATTTGCGGGCCTTGACCATCGCCATGATCGACGCGGTCAGGAGAACCGCTGCCGCGCAGGCGGCCAGGATCAGACCGAGGGTGAAGAGTGGCGGCCAGTAGTGCAGTTCGATCGAGTGGTCTCCGGGTGGAATCACGGCCTGCAACATGACGTCGGCATAGGGGACGAGCTTGAGGGGCTTCCCGTCGATGGTGGCCCGCCACCCGGGCTCATCGGTCAGCCTCAATCTGAGGACCTGCTCCTGATCACCTGCGGTGGTCATCTGCCATGACGAGGGCGACTGGTGACTGACGGCGACCGGCCTACCGGGGGCGTCGTCGGCTGGAAGTTGACCCTTGGCGGCGATCGGCGTCAGGGTGGCGGAAGAGGCACCCGGTATTCGGTAGAGGTTCTCGTCCCCGACGGTCCCGACCCGGACCGCACCCGTCGGACCGGGCTTTCCCGGAAGCTCGAGGACGTAGCCCACCCCGTATCGACGCGCCTGTTGCGCGGAAGACAGCACGGGACAGAAGGAATTGTAGATCGGCACTCCGGCCGGCTCCGGACTGACCTCGGCCCACGATTGCAGGTATGCCTGCGGCAGCGTGGGGTCGTAGAAGTCGAATTCGTGGACGCCGTACAGGCTGTTCGCCTCGGGCAGAATTCCCAACGGGGTGCCGGCAGGGCCGTCGCCGCAGGTGAATGCCCCGAACCCGACGGTCGAGCCACCGATCGTCCGCACCAGAGAGGCCACTGCCGGGGTGGTGGTGACTCCCGAGCTGGACGACGACCACAACTGCGCGCCCGACACGACGAGAAACACCGTCTCGAGCAACAAGAGCAGCCCGGCAGCCATCTGACCGATGGTCAGAACGAAACGCTTCCTTTCGGCGGTGTGGCCGGAGCGGTGCGATCGCGGCCCCTGGGGTACGGTCCCGTCCTCGTCGGCGGACGTCGGTGACCGGCCCCCTTTCTTCGATGTCCATGCGGCCCAAACAAGCACGACGAGAAGAGCCGCTGCCGTTGTCGCCAGGGGCACCTTGAGACTGTCCCGGCGGTGAGCCGCATCGAGGGCGGAGAATCCCGGCGCCCCCACCAGCCACAGCAGGCCAAGGAACCCCGCGCCCAGAGCGAAGATGGACCCGAGGAGTATCTGGACCGACCTCTGGGTGCCGGCGCTGACGACGGCATCAATACCGAGCCCGGCCAGGACCGCGGTGCACAGTGACAGCACCATGAGGTCGCGGTGCCAATCGACGGTCTGAACGAGCGGGAGATGAAGGACCAACGCCTCGAAGGGAGGAGCGAACACGATCACCAGGCTCACGATCGTCACGGCCAGTAACGAGACAACCTCAGCCCGACGCCATCCTCGTACCACTCCGAGCACAGCCAGACCGATGGCGATGATTCCCAAATAGGCAGCGGTGTCGAAGTAGACAGCGTCGCCGAACACTTGATTTCCGGCGATGGGGAGGCCGTTGTAGCCCTGCACGAAGAGGTGGATCAGGTCGTGGGGGGGAAGCGATTTCCCCACCTCGGTCCGGGCCAAAAGCGTCCCGCTGTTTCGTGTCGATCTGGACAGGACCTGCATCCCCGGGAGCAGGAGGGGGGCAGCGAGAGCGATCCCCGCCACGACCGCGAGGATGAGGTCGACAAGAGGCCGCCACCAGAGATGGCGGTCGTGCTCCGTCATCATGGTCACGGTCACCAGGGCGACGAAGAACACGGCAACGGACAGGAGGAGCATGGTGAGTATCTCGGGCTGTCCGGCGTACACCGCCAAGGCCAGAAACACCGCCAAGGCGACTACGTGGAGGACGCGCCGGCGTCCACGAACGATGAGGACCGTCATCGCCAGGATCCACCCGGCCCAGGACATGACGGCTGCGTGCGGCCAACCCAACCACCCCATGAACGAGCCACTGAGCTCATAGATCGTCCCGGCGGCTGCGCAGCCGATGACGCCGATGTGCAGGACCCGAGCGAAGACGTACGCTCCCGTCCCGGCTACGACTACGGTCACCACGATCTGAACCGTGTAGGCGATGTGGAGCGGAAAGAGATAGCCGATGACGGTGGGCAAGCTGAATGCCCCCGACTGCCAGTTGAAGGCCAAGGGCAGTCCGAGGCCGCTGAAGGGGTCCCACAGCGGAAGGTGGCCTGCATGGACCTGCATCCACGCCAGTGTCGACCAAGGGATCATCTCGGCGACTTGATCCCCCGTCGACGAGTTTCGAATCGCTACACCTGCAGACCGGGTCAAGCCCGATTGGGTGAGGATGTCATAGGGCCCGAGGGCCACTCCGTGATGAAGGGCGGGGAGCAGCGTGGCCATCGCCGCGCCGATGACCCAGGTCACCCCGACAACATGGTGAAGGGCGCGAAAGCGCACTTCGTTGGCCCCATTTCGGCCGCTGTCAACCTGCCTGACCACAGTCACGGCATCTTGCTAGGCGACCGGGCTCTCAGAGTCAGCAGCAGCCCGCGTCGGGTCCAGGGCCCTGTGCCGCCACCGCATCAACGGTCGTTCCATGAGGAACCAACTCGCTCCGGCGACAAGGAGGACGATTGCGATCCGGACCACGTTCAACTGCCAGAGGGGCCAGTCAACGGTCGTCGGGTTCATGGCAACAGAGACCGGCCAATGGATGAGGTAAATGGTGTAGGACATGTCGCCGATCAGCACCAACAAAGACAGGCCCAAGATCCGCGATCCCACTCCCTTGGTCTGCACGAATAGATAGGTGAGGATTACGGCGCACGCAATCTCGCTGACAGGAATCCATATCAACGGCACGGATCGTGATCCGATGGTGACGCTCACGATGATCCAGGCCATGACGCATGTCGATACCAAGGCCGAGGCCGCAAGCACCCGCCTGGTCATCGGCTTCCACCCGTCGAGGTGGCCCCCGGTGGCAATGAGGCCCAACAGACAGCCTACGAACAAGGCGTCAGCCCGTGTGTCGAAGGCGTAGTACGTGCGGTCAGCGGTGAAGATCGTCCACGGATGGGCGTCAAGGACGATGTGAAAGCGGTTGGCCGTGCATGCGATGATGCCCGTACAAGCCAAGGCATAGGCAAGCCGGCGGCGGCCGAATTTGAGGGCAACCAACAAAAGCGCAGCCCAGACGAGATAGAACTGCTCCTCCACCGCCAAGGACCAGCACTGCGTCAGATACCCGGAGTACAGAGGGTTGTGCTCGAGGGCCTGCCGATAGTCGGCGTAGTAGAAGAGCGCGGCGGAGCTGTCACCCCAGATTCGCTGGGCGGCGTCCGTGACATGGACGATTGACGCGTAGATGACGATGATGGCGATCGTCAGTAGGAGCGGCGGCAAGAGACGGACGGCGCGACGGGAGTAGAACTTGCTCAGGCTGATGCGGCCAGTCCGTTGGTGCTCGGTGCCAAGCATGGAGGTGATGAGAAAGCCGCTCAGCATGAAGAATCCTCCGAGGGTGACCCACGCCCCCCGAAGGGTCTGAAAGTTGAAGTGGTAGAGCACAATCAGCGAACACAAGACGGCGCGAATGCCGGTGAGCGCGGGGCGGTTGCCCATGGAGAACGGTTTGGGCGTCGGGGCTTCGGCCGGGGCGACCTCTTTCCCCCCGGCATCTGTGGCTTCACCTCGGGCATCTGTGGCCGGCTCTGCCGTCGGCGCTGGTGGTGCCACGATGGATTCAGGCGTGTCGCTCATTGATCTCGAAGTCTCTCGCACGCTGGTCGACCGGTGAGCGGCTCAACCGCTAGAAATAACGCGGGGTGAGCATTGACTGGACCGCGATGCACGCAAGGGGAGGGCGTCGACGGTCGACGGACACTCGAATCCCAGACAAGGGCGGCTCGACGAGCGACGCATTCCCCGCCGACTCATACATAACCGTCCCCCCATACACATAGCCTGGCACAAGACCAGGAATACGGTGGTGCGCGACCACACCCTCCCGAACGTTTCCCAGCAGTGCGGCTTCGTCGACGGGCGACCGCGCGCTACGGGAGTTGGTAGAGGTCCCTTGCGTTGGCGCCGATTATTCGCTCCTGGGCGGGGGTCGGGAGGGGGTCGAGGGAGTGCCGCAACTCGGTGACCGCACCGGGAAACGTCGCGTCGTGGTGGGGGTAGTCGGACCCCCACACGATCCGCTCCTCGCCGATCACCGGGGCGACGGCAGCCAGCGCCGACTCGTCCACATCGGCACTGATCCAACACTGCCGGGCGAAGTATTCGGAGGGTGTGAGCCGCATGTCGGGACAGAACCCGCCGAATCCGTGGACCTGCTCATCCATCCGCTGGGGCCAAAATGCCGCCCAGGTGGCGCCGGCCTCCAAAAAGACGACCCGCAAACTTGGATGGCGCTCCAACACACCGTTTGCGATCAGCTGCGCGCACGCCATCATCTGCTCGAACGGATGGGACGACGTGTGAAGGACGAGAGGGTTGAACGGTCGATCGGCGCCCAGGGTCGGTATGGTGACCGAACTTCCCTCGTGGATGGCAACCGCCAGACCCAGCGCTTCCGCTTCGTCCCACACCGGCTCGTAGGCCGGGTCGGAGAGGACTCGGCCGTTGCATGGATTCGGCCGCACGAACGCCGCCCGGAAGGTGCCGGCGCCGTCGATCCGCCGCAGTTCGTCGACGGCCGCCCCGGGATCTTGCATGGGTAGCATCGCCGCCCCGTACAACCGACCGGGCGATTCTGCGCAGTACCCGGACAACCAGTCGTTGTAGGCGGTGGCGATGGCGGCGGCCGCCACCGCATCCTCGAGAGCCCAGAAGTAGAGGCCGATCGAGGGGTAGAGCACGGCGATGTCGATTCCCTCGGCGTCCATGTCGGTGAGCCGCGCCGCCGGGTCGGAACCGCCGGCCTGGGCCTCGGCCAGAGGCTTGAAGATGGACGGGTCACTCATGACCGAACCGGGGGTCCCCAGCAGGCCGAGGGAGACCACCAGGATCTCCTTGCCTCCCACCGACACGTGCTCGTAGCCGTGGCGGTCACGTTCGATCACTGGACGAAAACGCTCGGGCAGGGAATCCCACGCCGAAAGGGGCTCGATGACATGACCGTCGGCGTCCACCACTTCCACTGCCATTGGGCACAAGATAACCGAATCGGCTCGGACTTTTGATCCCGGCAAACGGACACCACTCTGGTTCAGGCGCCGCCCCCAGGTGTCGGTATAGCGTTCGGTGCCACCATCTTCGATACTCGCCGCGGGCCGTGGAACCCGGTGGAACCTGGCGGATCATCCGGATGGAACCGACCCAAGGAGCAAACATGGATGTGCGACGAGTTGTGACAGGCCACGATGCTGCGGGTAAGGCGGTCTTCGTGGACGACGAGCTGGTGGAACCGGTGACCATCTCCCTTGTACCCGGCATGGAGTTCCACCGGCTGTGGGCCGCCGACGAGCCGTGCACGTTTCCCGATGACGGGTCGAATCCGGCTGCAGCCAGGTACTTTCCGCCCGTGGGTGGCTTCCGTTTCGGATTCTTCAACGTCCCACCTGACGACAGACCAGAGCTTCCCGCAGACCTGGACATCACGGCGGCACTTACCGAGCTCGAGACGAAACTCCCGGGACTGGCCGAGTACACCGAAGCGGACAATCCGGGGATGCACACCACCGCCACGGTGGACTACGGAGTGGTGATTTCGGGTCAGGCCATCCTCGAGCTCGACGACGGAGTCACGGTCACACTCAATCCCGGTGACAGCTACATTCAGAACGGCACCCGCCATCGCTGGTCGAACTCGGGCGACGTGCCGGCGGTGATAGCGGTCACACTGGTCGGCGCAAATCATCACAACGTGAAATGAGAGCTCGGCAAGGAGCCTGCCCGCACTTGCCGGTCATCTCCCCTCGAACCGTGGTGGGCGGCGTTCGGCCGCGGCCTGCACACCCTCCGACCAGTCCGACGTGGTGCGAAGGCGATCCTGCTCCTCCAACTCGCGGTCGGTAGCGGCCCGAACATCGTCGGCGAGACCGGCGCGCATGGTCTCTCGGATTGAACGTACGGCCAGGGGCGCCGACTGGGCGATTTCGGCCGCCAGGTCGTGCGCGGCGGCTCGCAGCCCGGCCGCGTCGACCATCCGGTCACACAGTCCGATCAGCTGGGCGTCCTCGCCGGAGATCCGCCTACCGGTGAGGAGCAGCTCGAGGGCGTGTTGGCCACCCACGATGGCCGGGAGGGTGACCGTCAGCCCGAATCCGTGGTGGAAACCGAGTCGGGCGAAATTGGCCGAGAAGCGTGCCGTGGGGCAGGTGACCCTGAAATCGGCCGAGCAGGCCAACCCCAGTCCCCCGCCCACGGCCGCACCTTGCACCGCAGCCACCACCGGCGTCTTGGCCTCGAAGAGCCGGCCTGCCTCCTGGTAGAGCCGTCCCGCACCTTCCCGCCCGGTCGGCACCGCGATGGCGCTGGAGCGCCCGGTGAAGTCCGCTCCGGCACAGAAGTGCTTGCCCTCCGAACACAGAACGACGGCCCGACAGTCGTCCTGGTCGTCGAGCGCCTCATAGACATCGGCCAACGACTGGATCAAGGCGATGTCGAAGAAGTTGTCCGGTGGTCGATGGATTTCGACCGTGGCGATTCGGTGCTCGTCAATGGTCACCGTGACATCGCCGTACCGCTCGTCCATCTACCGGCTCAACTTTCTGGTGGCACCGCGTCGGCCGGAACATCCATGGTGGCCATCCGGGTCATCAACCCGTAGACCATGGCGGCGATGAATCCGCCCGCCAACGGGGCCACGATGAACAGCCACAGCTGGCTCAGCGCCGTACCGCCGACGACCAGCGCAGGGCCGATGCTGCGGGCGGGATTGACCGATGTTCCGGTCATCGCGATCCCCACCAGGTGGCAGAACACCAGGCTCACCCCGATGGCCAGGCCGGCCATCGCATCACTGGCCACTTTGGACGTGGCGAACAGGATCACCATGACGAAGATGAACGTCAGAATGGCCTCGACGGCGAAGGCGCCCCCGGCATCGAGGCGGATCCTCGACAAGCTGCCGTACCCGTCGGCTCCAAGACCCTGTACCTGTTTGGAATAGATCGGCGACCCCTTGAACACCGCGTACAGGCCGTAGGCGCCGGCAATGCCTCCGGCAACCTGGGCAATCCAATAGCCGAGCGCTTCGGTCACCTTCATCCTCCCGGCGACCACGAACCCGAGTGAGACGGCGGGGTTCACGTGGCAGCCGGAGATCGGTCCGATGGCGTAGACCAGGGCCATGAGCACCAGGCCGAACGCCAGGGCCGTGGTCACGACGCCGGCCGAGTAACTGGCCCCGAACAGCTTGAACCCAAACGAGAGCGTTGCCGTTCCCACGGCCACGAAGACCAGGACCGCGGTACCGATGAACTCGGCGATCAACTTGCGGGAATCAAACACTGAACCTCCTAAATTCCACGCCCCTCCATTTGGTGAGTTTCGACAATCATCATCGTGCCCGAACCGGTGGCGGTGGATGCTTTGGCCCCTTTCCACCAGGACGGGGAACCTTCGGACGCCACGTCGGCCGGTCCAGTACATTGGGCCAGGTGACAGCCGTCATCGATTCGGATCAGCACCTCTACGAGGCCCGGACGCTCTGGAGCGACCACATCGATCCGGCGCTGCGTGACGAGGCGCTGTCCATCGTTGACGACGAGTACGGATACCCCTGGCTGACCTGGCGAGAGCGTCGGCTGGACCCCGCCGACGTCCAGCTGCCCGGGGACACCGTCGCCATCGGCCGGAATCGCCAACGGTGCCTCCAGCACCTGCCTCCCGAGTACACCTACGACGAGGTCCTCCCGCCCGACTACTGGGACCCTGCTGCCAGGGCGGAACGACTGGGTGCCATGGGACTCGATCAAGCCGTGCTCTTCCCTAATTTCGGGCTCCTGTGGGAGCGGCGCCTCTCCACCTCCTTGACCGCCCTCACCGCCAACATGGCAGCCTGGAACCGCTGGTGTGCGACAGTGGTCGTCGATGGCTCGGGCCGCCTCCATCCGGTTGCGCACCTGACCCTCCGCGATCCCGAGTGGCTCGAGGCTCAGCTGACCTCTCTGTCGGCCGCCGGGGTGCGCCTCGGCATGATCGCTCCTGCCGCGGTCGACGGACGTCCTTTGTCGCATCCTGATCACGATCGCTTGTGGGCTGCATTCGTAGACTGCGGTGTCACACCGGTGTTCCACGTGGCCGATCAGCCTCGGGTCCTCGACGACGCCTTCTACGCCGACTCCGACGATTCCTTCGTTCCTGCGCTCGAATCGATATTCCTCTGGGTGCCACCGGCGATCGCGGTGACCGACATGATTCTGAACGGGGTGCTCGATCGCCATCCCGGGCTCAATATCGGAATCGTCGAGCTCTCGTCGGTGTGGGTCCCGCAGTATCTGATGATGCTCGACGGAGGCTGGGACTTCACCTCGGTTCTCAACGGCGGCCCACCAACGGAATTGAAGCTTCGCCCGAGCGACTACTTCAAGCAGCGGGTGCGCGTTTCGTCGTTCTCCTACGAACAGCCGGCCCGGCTTACGGTCAAGTCGGCCGACCTGTTCATGTGCTGCAGCGACTACCCCCATTCGGAGGGAACCGCCACGCCGATCGAGGACTACGCCCGAAGCGAAACCTCACCGGGGAACGCGCCCCGCCTATTTCACGACAACGTCGTCGAACTACTCGGCCGATAGACGATCGAGTTTCGTTCCGCTGCCTGTCAGGGGAGGGACAGCAGCCCCAGCAGGAATCCGGCGAGGGCAAGGACCAGGGTCCCGAGCGTCAGGATCCGGAAGTGGGATCTGGTGGCCACCCCGTTCGTGCTCATATCCAGTCTCGGTCGCCGGGAGAGGAGCATGCCGACGGCCCACAGGATGGCGCCGGCGCTCAGGATGATGATGATCACCACCGTCGTGGTTCCCTCCAAGGGCCAGAGTCTGCGAAGCATGATGGCCACCGCGACCAGCAGGGCCAGCCCCGAACGATTCCAGGCCGAGCGCGGTGCGTTCCCGAGCCAGGCCCGGATCGCGCACTTCTCGCTCTTCCTGCCCGTTTGGGTCATCCATGAAGGCGCATCACTTTGGTCCGGTGGCGGCAAGGACCACCGCGATAATCGCGACAATCCCGATCCCGATCGACAGGACCAGTGGCATAGGCGATCGCGGCAAGGGTTGGTCACGGCGCATGGCGCGCTGATTGGCCTGCCAATGGAGAAAGCTGGTCAGGGCCACCAGGGCACCGAGGGCGATCAGTGGGAGGCCGAGGATCCGGCGACCACCGTTTACGTGAAATTCCGGCAAGAGCTGGGTGGCGGCGACTCCAGTCGCGATGAGAGCCAGCGCCGTCCTATTCCACGCCAGGAAGGTCCGTTCGTTCGCATAGGTGAACCTGACATCCGGTTCATGCTCTTCTTCTTGTTCATCTTCGTTCATGGATAGTGTCCTCGGGAAAGCCTACAGAGGTGGGAATCCGGCGATGGAGCATGAGACTCGGTGTATGAGCAACGAAAACGATCTCACCAAGCATGACCGTGCGGTCGGTGCCGATCGGGGCACCGTAACCATCAGCGAGTCACGGCCCGGCTGACCGTGAAAGTCGATCTGATGACCGGCGGGCTGTCGCTGCGAAGGGTCCAGGAGCTCGCCCGCGACGCCCGTGGAGCGGGATTCTCCGGTCTGGTGATCACTGAGGCAGGGAGGACCGCCTATCTCAGCTGCGCGGCCGCCGCCCTGGCCGCCGACATCGACGTACTCACCGGAATCGCAGTGGCGTTTCCCCGGAGCCCGATGGTCACCGCATCAGCGGCATGGGAGCTCGCCGAGGTGACCGGTGGACGATTTCGTCTCGGAATCGGCACCCAGGTGCGCGCGCACATCGAGCGACGCTACGGCGCCGGGTTCGACCATCCCGGGACCCGCATGCGGGACTACATCGGCGCACTCCGCGCCATATTCGCCGCCTTCCGCACCGGCAGCGACCTCCACTACGACGGCAAGTTCTGGAAATTGTCGCTGCTCCCGCCGATGTGGTCGCCCGGCCCCATCGACGTTCCCGACCCGCCCGTCGACGTCGCGGCCGTGAATCCATGGATGTTGCGAATGGCCGGTGCTGTCGCGGACGGCGTACACGTCCACCCGTTGAACACCCCCACCTACCTGAACCGGACCGTTCTTCCCAACCTGGAACAGGGCTCGTCCCGGGCCGGGCGGTCACTGGCCGACCTCGAGGTGATCGTCCCCACGCTGGTCGCCCCGGGGTCGACGCCCGATGAGGTCAGCGGTTGGCGCGAGGCGGCTCGCATACAGGTCGCCTTCTACGGGTCCACGCCCAACTACGCCTTCATCTTCGACCAGCTCGGCCGTGAGGGCACCACGGCCCGAATCCGCGAGTGCCAAAAGGCCGGAGACCTCGACGGCATGGCGGCCCAGATCGACGACGAGCTACTCGAGCATTTCTGCGTGAGCGGACACTGGGACAGCGTGGCCGATCAGCTGGCCGATCGCTACCAGGGGATCGCCACCCGTCTGGTCCTCTATTTCGCCGGCACCGGATGGGCCCGGGATCCGGCGTCGATCGGTCCTTGGGGTGAGTTGGCCCGAGCCCTCCGACAATCGGGCCGGTGATCCAGACCCGTTTTCTTGGTTCCCGCGTGCCCGGCCCTCTCATTCCGCCGCCGGAGCACGCTCGGGATCCGCCGCCCTTAGATCCCCCATCATGGTCGTTGATCATGCCGATTTGCAACTCGAAGTTGCACATCGTCCCGGATCGCCGGTCAGCTGGACGTGTGGGACATTGCACCGGCCTCCACCAGGGACTCTTTCCCCGACTACCGAGGCTCGGACGCCTGGGAAATTCGACTCCCGCGAACAATGAGCACATGATGGGGGTGGAGGCCGACCGCGGCGGCGCCCCGACCAGCGCTTCCGAACCCGAGAAAATCATGACCACCAACCCGAAGACCAGGTCCCAGCTGAGCCGAGATGAATTGCGGGCCACCCTGTTGGAGACCGGGAGGGAGATCCTTCACCAGGAAGGACTCGAAACCGGCTCCAACAATCTCACCTTCAAGCGAGTCTTCGAGCGGGTGGAGCAGCAATCGGGGAGGCGACTGACCAACGCCTCGGTCATTCGGCGGGTATGGCAGAACCAAGCAGAGTTCCAGGCGGATGTGCTGGTCTCCATCGCCCAGGACGAGAACCGCCCCGAAACCGAGCGGACCATTGGCGCGGTCGCTGTGCTTCTCAACGATCTCGACTTGTCCACGGTTGAATCGCGGGCCCGTTCCCTTCGCGAGATGTGCCGGGTTGCCGGGGCGGCAAGTACCGACGCCATCGCCGGCTCGTCGAATTGGCAACTGTGGATCAGCGTGGTGGCCATGGCCACGGCGACCAATTCTCCGGATCAAAAGCGCCGAATCCAAGCCGCGCTCATCGAAGGCTACGAGGCCGTCACCAAGTTCTGGGACGAGACCTACGCGCCACTCATGGACCTGTTCGGCGTTCGGCTCCGCCAACCCGGGAGCATGCGGCAGTTCACCATCGCAGTCACCGCATACAGCCAGGGGTGCTCCTTGCGAGCCCGCATCGACGGGAGTATTGAGATCGTCGTTCGGCCGACCGGACCCGACGGCGAGGATCAGGACTGGACGCTCTTCGCAATCGGGCTGGAAGCGCTGGTGCATCAATTCTTCGAGCCGGACCCGGAAGCATTGGACCACCCTCGCAACTGAACCAATACGGCCCGGTATTTGAAAATCATCAAATTTTGGCGCCGTCCCTGGTTGTGGCCGTTTTCTTCATGCGCGAACGTTGCTCAGTCGCTCTTCCCGAGTACCGATGTGGATCGCAACCCGCTAACGTTCCCGGATCTGAAAGCAGGGGTACCCGTTGGTCCGCCTTACCAATCCGTCATGATGCCCCGCGCACGTCGCGCGGCATCCGAATTGGAGCGGGCCAATCGAGCAGGAGATCACTACGTAATCATCACCCATCACCGGACGTAAACACCCGCTAGCACACCCGGCTCTAGTAGCCAGGCCGTACCACCCTTCCCGGTGCTCGGCTGGGGCGTTGAATGCACAGATGTGGGGTCCACCCAACCAAAAGAGAGTCAGGGCGTCGTCATCTACCGGCGAACTGACCGACCGAGGAAAGGTCACCCACAGTGTCTTCGACTACTTCATTTTTTCGTACTCTTAAACGTCCTGTCTCAGCATCCCCAGTCCCAACCGGTTCTCCCTCACGACAACTGCGTCGAACTGCGGTCGTTGCAACCGCAGCCGCCACGATCGCCGCTCTGGCTTGTAGCAGTGGGCATTCGGCCAGTGCCTCAGCTGCGCTCCCAACCGGGGCGGGGATGGTCCTCAATGCACCGATCGTGGACGCTGTATCCGCCGGTAACGGCCATGGATATTGGGAGGTCGCCAGTGATGGTGGCGTCTTCGCTTTCGGCAATGCCCGGTTTTTCGGTTCGACCGGCGACATCCATCTCAACCGGTCAGTGGTGGCCATGGCCCCAACCCCCGATGGGCGCGGCTACTGGCAGGTGGCCAGTGACGGTGGCGTCTTCGCTTTCGGCAACGCCCGGTTCTACGGTTCGACCGGCGCCCTCGACCTCGACGCGCCCATCGTCGGTATCCAGCCCACCCCTGACGGCGGCGGCTACTGGATCGTGGCCTCGGATGGAGGGGTCTTCGCGTTCGGCGACGCCGGGTTCTACGGATCAGCCCGTGGCCTGTCGGCCAACAGCCCGATTGTGGGCATCGCCTCGACACCCGACGGCCGCGGGTACTGGGAGGCCGCCGCCAATGGCGCCGTGTTCGCCTTCGGCGATGCCCAGTTCGACGGGGTAGCGGCGTTCACGCAACCGGTGGTCGGAATCAGTTCCGTCGGGACCGGCTACCGGCTGGTGGCTGACGACGGTTCCGTCTACGCCTTTGGAGGGGCAGCGTTCTACGGATCGACCGGGGGCCAGCATCTGAACAAGCCGGTCATCGGAATGTCCTCGACCAACCGCGGCTATCTGACGGTCGCGTCCGACGGTGGCATATTCACCTTTGGCGGTGTCGGCTTCTACGGCTCGCTCGGCGGCAGCACGGTGGCAAGCCCGCCCGCTCCCGTACAGGTTTCCTCCGGCGACGGTGTAACCGACTTTCAGCGAGCGGCCTGGGACAGGGTGAACATGTGCGAAGAAGGCGGGGCGTGGAACGTCGAGGGATCCGAATTCAGCGGAGGGCTCGGATTCAGCCATAGCAACTGGAACGAGTTCAATACGTTCGGCTACCCATCGGACGCAGCCTTTGCCACCCCCGAACAACAGATTCGTGTCGCAGTGGCTTTTGCCACCGCCTATTGGGGCAATCCGAACGCCGCCCCCGACCAGAACGGATGCACCGGAGGTTACTGATCGAGCTCCTCGCCTGGCTGCGGCAGGGCGCCTACCCGGTGGGCAGAGGCGTGAAGGGCGCGACCGTGGTCCAGCAGGTTCCCTGCGCGAGGCTTTGTGAGGTCAACTGGCACTGACTGGACGGCGGGACGTTGTTGTGGAGCTTCACGATCTTGTAGAGGGTCGGGCCGTAGTGCTTGTTGGGCCCGAAGCTCAGGATCGGTGTGGACGTCCCCGGGAAGTTGGTGACCTTGGACAAGGCGGTGACGAAGGTGCGCCGGTTGAGATCGGGACCGGCCGCCCGCGCGGCCTGGGCGAAGAGAGTGATCTCCTGGCACCAGCCTACGACTGGCCCTTGCTGCTCGAGGTAGTCCGTCGTGTCACCCGCCGGTATCTGGGGATAGGCCTTGTGCCACGGCGTCCAACAGGCGTTCACTCCGGGGTCGTACCCGAGTGGGCCGGTGTAGTTGGAGGGATTGAGACCACCGCCCAGCGTCTCGGTGGTCAGGCCCTCCTGGCCGTTGAGCGCATTCTCATAGGGCACCGGGATGAGGCCGAGCGCCGACTCGATGGATTCCTCGTAGTCACTGAGGAGGAGCTTCGGGTAGTACTGCTGGGCGGTCTGGGCCTGGAGCACCGGATAGAAGACGTTGAAGGGGATCAGGGGGATGACCGAGGTGACCCCGTCGCTGCGCAGCTGTTGGACGACCAGGGGGGCCTGGGTGTCGGTGGTGGCGGTGTCGGAGGGGTCCGAGGCGATGGTCTCGACCACCGGGGTGACTCCCGCCGTCCGCAGGTCGGGCAGGAGATAGTCGTTGAGAGCCAGCTGGTCGGATGCCCGGTCACCGGCGATGACGCCGACTTTCTTGGTGCCGCCGATGAGGCCGGAACTGAGGCCCCAGTTGACCACTGCCTGGAGGATGACCGCGTCGTCGGGACCGGTCCACCACAGGTAGGGCGAGCCCTCGTTGGTCCAATTGGTCACCGTGGTCCACTGGCCGATGAACGGGGTGTGGCCCTCCTGGGTGATGCACAGCTGATTGTCCCCGGTCCAGTCACCGACGCCGTCCAACACCGCAAAGGCGGCGGGTGAACCCTCGGTCCAGTCCTTGCACAGGGCCCGCATGTCCGCCTCGTTGGTCGGGTCGAAGTTGGTGATGATCGGATTGATGGTCCGCCCGTTGATCCCTCCTTGAGCATTGACCTGATTGACATAGAAATTAATTGCCTTGGTCTGTTCCCCGAATTCGGCGTCCGAGGCGAATCCCTCTTTGCCGGCCAGCGAATTGAGGGACACCACCGGGAACACCACGTTGATGCTCTTTGCTGACACCCCTCTCGACGAAGTGCTGGCCTGGCTCACCGGCACCGCAGACCCCGATCCCGACTGACCCCCACCGGACGCGGTGGTCGACGGAGATGACGATGGCGTGGAGGAACCGCACGCGGCGGTGACCACGAGCACAACGGCGATGGCCAGGAACGTGCCTGCCTTCGCCGGGGTTTGGTGACACGCCACGCGGGGCCTCCTTCGAGCCGGTAGTGCTACGGGTTCCAACCGGATCCGTGAACTCATCGCCGTCGCTCCTTGGTGCCGAGCTCGATGTCGGCGCTGACCGGGGAGGAATCTACTGACTCGTCGGGAAAGTAACAACCGATCCTCTCGGAGGCACGATCGACCCTGGCCGACTCAGCCGGTTCCGGGCGATCCAGTCGCCGGCGGTGGGTCGATGCCGGGGACGCCGTCGTCGGTTACGTGCTCGGTCCATTCGCTCCCCGACCAGAACCGCTGGTCATGTCGGAAGAAGGGATCCGCGAACCAGGCCGCCGGGGTGCCGTTCGACGTTGCACCGGTTTCCCAGCTCGGCGGGACCTCGGTGCCGGCCACATTCTGCCGATCGTCGGTGACCAGCGACCTCGGTGAGACCGGTCCGCGTGGCCGATTTCCCCGGCGACGCTGTGAGGCGAACATGCGCATGACCATCATGCCGCCAAAGATCACCAGGGCGACCCACGAAGCGTGGCCGTAGTACATGTGGGCAGTGTACGACCGCGGGCGGAGGGGTTGCAGTCGGTCGCACCCCGAGCATCGCTCAGGTGCGGTTCGGTGTTCGTTGTCTGGCCGGTCCTGGTTTGCCTGAGTGGTGAGAGCCGGTCGCTCCTCTTCACCCGGTGGAGTCGGCGATCCACTCGAGGTAACTGGCGGAGCCGTCGGTGATGGGAACCGCTATCACCTCAGGTGTCTCGTAGGGATGGTCCTTGACGATCTCATCAACCACCCGCTCGGCGAGATCGGCGCGAGTCTTGAGCAACACCAGCCATTCCTCGGATTGCTCGAGTGAGCCCTTCCATCGATAGCGGCTGATCATCGGCCCGGTGCGCTGGCCGCAAGCCACCAACCGCCGGGTGAGGAGCGACTCGACGATCATGTCCGCTCGAGCCATGTCGTCAATGGCGAATTGGATCTGTACGCAGTTCACCTGCGTGGTTGTACCACCATCCGTTTGCCTTCGGCGGTCAACTCGGCGAAAGTCATGATCATGAGAACCGGAGGCAGCTACCGGGCGACGGTCGGTTCTCAAACACTCGATCTCCCCCTGGTACCTCTGTCAGATGACCTGACCATCGCCCTTCTCATCTGCGTAGACCTGGGCGTGGCGTTCGCAACCACCGCCGGTCGCGAATTGGCGGCTCAGTTGGGCGAGTTCGAACCCGACACCGTGGTGTCGGTGGCCACCATGGGTATCCCACTGGCCATCGAGGTCACCCGGTCATTAGGTCTGGACGACTACGTGATCCTGCACAAGACACCGAAGATCCACCTTGGCGAGTCCTTCACCGAACCCGTCCGCTCGATCACCACCGAGAGCCCGCAGAAACTCCGCATCGACCCCGCCCGCATCCCTGCGGTGCGGGGCAAGCGGGTGGCCGTGGTCGACGACATCATCTCCACCGGCGCCTCGACCCTGGCCGCATTGAACCTCCTCCGACGGGTCGAGGCCGAGCCCGTCGTGATCGGTGCGCTGATGACCGAGGGTTCGGGCTGGCGCACCACCTTGGGCCCCGACGCCGACAAGGTCCGTGCCCTCGGCGCGATGCCGGTGTTCCGAGCGCACCCCACCGGTGACGAGCTGGTGGAGGACTGGGGCTGACCGTGCTTTTGGGGCTCTCTCTCCTCTGGTTTTAATTTCGCGGAAATTGGCCGAATTATCGTTTAGGCACGATAACTCCACGCGTAACCATCGGCTATATGCCATAAATACGTCGAATTTTGAATTCGAGTGCACCGAGGGAGACCGGCGCCCACCGATAGATTGCAACCCGTAGTTGCAATCGGTGGCGGGTTTCCTCATACTGTCCCGTAACGGGCGGCGGATTCCGGACATTCCCAGGCGATCCAGTGGAGGATCGGGCGGCGCCTGGGAATGGCCCGGGCCTCCAGGCGCAGGCCACGCCTCCCCCCATTGACGGATACGCTGCCAGAACCAGTACCGTCACCCCTCGTGCCATAAGGCCGGCGGCCGGGACGCCTCTTCGTCGTACGGACGGCCCTCGAGCCCCACGCCGACCAGGCGGCCCATTGTCGGGACCACCACAAGGACCACCATGAACAGCTACGACCCGTTTCACGGCGTGATCGGCCGTACCCAGGCCGAGTCGACCCCGTGGTGGCCGACTCCCGCCCACCCCTACCCCGGGGCGCCCAACGTCGTGCTCATCCTTCTCGATGACACCGGGTTCTCCCACTTCGGTTGTTATGGCTCGGACTTGGTCACACCCACGATCGACCGGCTGGCATCGGAGGGGCTTCGCTACACCAACTTCCATGTGACACCGCTGTGCTCGCCCACCCGCGCCGCGTTGCTCACCGGCCGCAATCACCACACCGTGGGTATGCGGTCCATCTCCAATTTCGACAGTGGCTACCCCCATATGCGTGGCCACATCACCAACCACGCGGCCACCGTGGCCGAGGTTCTCCGCGACCAGGGCTACACCACCTTCGCTCTCGGCAAATGGCACTTGTGCAGCATGGAGAATGCGTCGGCCGCCGGCCCCTACGACCAGTGGCCGTGCCAGCGAGGCTTCGATCGCTACTACGGGTTCCTCGAAGGCGAGACCGACCAGTTCTACCCCGAGCTGGTCTACGACAATCACATGGTCGCGCCCCCTGCCACTCCCGACCAGGGCTACCACTTGAGCGAAGACCTGGTCGACCACGCCATCGGCTTCATCCACGACACCGTCTCCATCCGCCCCGATCGGCCCTTCTTCACCTACCTGGCATTCGGAGCGATGCACGCTCCGCATCAAGCCCCGGCCGCCTATCTCGAGCGGTATCGTGGCCGATTCGACGACGGCTGGGACACGGCCCGCGCCAAGTGGTTCGCCCGGCAGATGGAGATGGGCCTGCTCCCCGCGGCCACACAGCTTGCACCCCGCAATCCAGGGGTCGAGGCATGGGACACCTTGCCGGAGAACCAACGGCGGTTGGCGGCACGCCTCCAGGAGGCATTCGCCGCCTTCCTCGAGCACACCGATGCGCAGATCGGGCGGCTGGTCGCCGCGTTGGAGAACCTCGATCGGCTCGACAACACCATGTTCATCCTCCTCTCGGACAACGGGGCCAGCCAGGAAGGTGGGCCCTTCGGCGTGATGCATGAGATGAAGTACTTCAACTTCTTGGTCGAGACGCCTGACGAAGCGGTGGAACGAATCGACGACATCGGCGGCCCGCACAGCCACTCGAACTATCCGTGGGGCTGGGCCCAGGCCGGAAACACCCCGTTCAGGTGGTACAAGCAGAACACCCATGAAGGCGGGGTGCACGTCCCGCTGATCATCCGCTGGCCGGACCGGATCAAGGACCGCGGCGCGGTGCGTGACCAGTTCCACCACGTCGACGACGTCGTCCCGACCATCTACGAGACGCTCGGGGTGGAAGCGCCCGCCGTCTACCGGGGACTCGAGCAGATCCCGATCTCCGGGGTGTCCATGGGCTACAGCTTCGACACACCCGAAGCACCCAGCCCCAAGACGGTGCAGTACTACGAGATGATGGGCCACCGGGCCATCTACAGCGACGGCTGGAAGGCGGTGACCCGGCATCAAGCCGGTACGCCATTCGAGGAGGACGACTGGGAGCTCTACCACCTGGCCGACGACCGCTCCGAATGCGAGAACCTGGCTGCGGCGATGCCGGACAGGCTGACCGGGATGATCGAGCTGTGGTGGCGGGAAGCCGAGGAGTACGGCGTCCTGCCTCTTGACGACCGGACCATCGAACTGTTCTTCACCCGTTACCGCGACGGATCCCCCCATCCGTCGAATCGGCGGTACACCTATTTCCCCCCGATCGCACCGTTGCCCGGACAGGTTGCACCGGCACTGGGGGGCCGGGGATGGGACATGGCCGCCACCATCGAACGGCCGGAAGGCACCGGCGGTGTGCTCTACGCCTCAGGAACGGAGAATTCGGGGATCAGCCTGTTCATACAGGACGACCACCTGGTCCTCGACTACAACTGCTTCGGGGACCACCACGTGATGGTGTCCGACGCCACCGTCCCGGTTGGCGCCGCGGTGGTGGGTGCCCGATTCCGCCGTTCGGGGAAGAGCGCGGAGGCCACGCTGGTGGTCGACGGTCGGGACAGCGGCACCATGGACATCCCGTTTGCCATGACCATGATCTCCAGTGTCGGACCCAGCATCGGCTACGACCACGGGTCGCCGGTCAGCGAGCGCTACTCCGGTCATTTCCCTTTCGAAGGAAACCTCAAGCAGCTTGACGTGACCGTGCTCCATCGATCCTCGACGGAACCAAGCTCCGAAGCCGAAGCGGAAACCGCGGAGCGAGCGGCCATGACCCGCCAGTGATCCTCACCCGGTGAAGCGGGCCGAGGCGCCCGCGTCCACATCGATGACCGTGCCGGTGATGTGGCTCGCCGCCTCCGATGCCAGGAACAGCACTGCGGCAGTGATCTCCTCGGGCTCCAGCCACGGAACCGGCTGGACATGGAGGGCGGCCATTCCCGGTGCCACGTCTTCTGCGGTTGGGTGCTCCAGATCCGGTCGCATGAGGCCATAGAGGACGTCGTTGTGGATCATCGGCGTAGAGACGTTTCCCGGCGCAACGGCGTTGACGGTTATCCCGAAGGCGGCCAGTTCGAACGCCACTGACTTGCACAGGCCGATGACCCCCCACTTGGAGGCCACGTACGCGGCGATACCCGGGTTGGACGTGCGGCCCATCATCGAGGAGATCCCGATGATCCGGCCCCACCGTCGCCGGCGCATGTGGGGGGAGGCCGCTCGCATGGCGTTGAACACCCCGGTGAGATTGGTGTCGATGGTCTCGCTCCACTGGGGCGCATCCATGGTGCAGATCGAACCCATGGTGGAAACACCGGCATTGGCCACCAGGATGTCGACCGATCCCAGGGTGCGTGCCGTCTCGTCGGTGAAGTCGATGAGGGCTTCCAGGTCCCGAACGTCGACGATCGCCGACAGGCAGGTGCGGCCCTCGGCCTCGACCAGCCCCACCGTTTCGGACAGATCCTCGGCGGTACCGAGGGGGTAGCCCACGGTGTCCAGGTCGTGACCCAGGTCGCAGACGGCGACGTCCGCTCCCTGACGGGCCAGCTCCACGGCGTGACTGCGCCCCTGCCCGCGGGCTGCCCCGGTGATCAGCGCCACCCGGCCGGCAAACGGCAGCTCCCCCTCGGGTCCGGACATCGACGATCGGGACATCGGGCCTCCATCAGTGTGGGGAAGTGGTCAACGAGAACGGCCCCAGTCGGTCAGCACCATTCTGTACTGCCGATCCCACCGCTCGTAGGAGTGTCGCAGTGTCGCTCCGGGCCAGTCGGCAGGGAGCAGCTCGAGGGGCAGTAGCGGATCGGCCTGCAAGTGGCGGAGGACCGCGGCGGACAGCTCGAACCCGGGAGCCAGGTCGGCCGTGCCGGTGGTGGGTAGCCGCTGCAACCGATCGCACAGCTCCCGGGCGCGGCGGGCCCAATCCCCGAGCTCCCAGAGATCGGCCGCCAGTGCGGCCGGGTCCCGGTCCGGGACGGCGGTGAACGTGGAGACATGGGGGTCGTCGGCCGGATCGGGGACCAGGTCGATGTTGTCGGGGCGTAGCCACACTCCCTCGCGCTGCTCGGCCAGGCGGGCCAGGGCCAGGCCTCTCCGGAGAGCCAGCCGGTCCTCGGCCGCCCGACCCGAGGTGGTCACCACCACCAGCCGCCATCCTCCCGCCCATGGCCGGGTCTCCCCCCGCCGGCTGTCGATCTGCCGACCCTGGCGGTCGAGAAGGTGACCGGCCAGACGGTAGCGCCCCGAACCATCGGTGACCGCCTCCCCGGCACTCACCATCCGGCTCAGCGCCACCCGTGCCCGGTTGTCACTGATCCCGAACAGGCCGGCCAGATGGACCAGGTGGGCCACGGGCAGCTCGGGGGGGTCCTCGCCGAGTAGAGCGCTGGCCAGTACCGACCGGGCGGTCAGTGAGGCCACCTTACTGTCTTGCATCATTTGGCTGATAATTGTAACATGAGGAGCATGGCATCCACCATGGTCGCGGACCAGGGCGCGCGCCCTGAGGTGTTCCCCACCGATCGCCTGCTGGACAACGGAATGGCCCGTCCCGAGCTGCGCCACCAGCTGCGCCGGATCAACAACGTCCGCAACGCGTTCACCGTCGGGGCGGTGTGGATGTGGACCGCGGTGATCATCGGTGGAGCGGTGTGGATCGGAAGTCCCTTCGCCTATCTGGCCGCCTTCCTCCTGATGGGCCCCATGTACGCGCGCTTCGCCATCCTCATGCACGAATCCGCCCACAAGCTCCTTTTCACCAACAAATCAGCCAACGACTGGATCGGTACGTGGTTGATCGCCTATCCGACATGGACGCCCATCTCCATCTACCGGCGGGGTCATTTCGCCCATCACAAGGAGGAATTCGGACCCCGCGAACCCGACGTCGCCTTCTACGGCGGGTACCGCTGCGACCGGCGAGCGCTCCGCCGTCGCCTCCTCCGCGACGCCATCGGCATCTCCGGCTGGAAGAACTTCACCCCCCTGTTCAAGGCACTGCGGAACAAGGCCACCCGTTCGGTGGCAGCATCCATTCTCGGCGTGCAGGTGGTGCTGTGGGCGATCATGTGGGCGGCCACCGACAGGTGGTGGATCTATCCGCTGCTGTGGTGGCTGCCGTGGATGACCCAATGGCGGGTGCTCAACCGACTGCGTGCCATCGCCGAGCACGGCGGGCTGGAGGCAAGTTCCGACCGGAGGGTCACCACCCACAATGTCCGGCAGTCGTGGTTGGCCCGGTTCTGGTTCGTGCCCTACAACACGGGATGGCACCTGGCCCACCATGTGGACATGGGGATTCCCTTCCGCAACCTCCCTGCGTTCCACGCCGAGCTCGAACGGTGCGGCTATATAACCGAGGGGATCACCTATCCCAACTACCGATCGCTGTGGAGGGCCCTGTCCTCGGGGTGAGGCCGGGTGGGACCGGAGGTGGGAACGGGACGCTCAGGTGGGGCGGTTTCGTAGTAGCCGATAGTGCCGGATGAGCGCCGCCGTCGAGCTGTCCTGGCCTGCCAGGTCGGGAACCTCCGGGTTGGTCAGCACCGGGGCCAACTGCGCGGCCATCACCTTGCCCAGCTCCACACCCCACTGATCGAACGAGTCGATGCCCCAGATCGCTCCCTCTACGAACACCGTGTGCTCGTAGAGCGCCACCAACTGGCCGAGCACCGAGGGTGTCAGCTTGGGTGCCACGATGGTCGAGCTGGGGTGGTTCCCCGGCATCACCTTGTGGGCCACCAGATCGGGCGGAGTCCCCTCGGCGGCGACCTCCTCGGCGGTACGCCCGAAGGCCAACACCTGGGCCTGGGCGAAGCAGTTGGACATCAGCAGGTCCTGTTGGTCTCCGGCCTCGTGGTTGGATTGTCCGAATCCGATGAAATCGGCGGGGATGAGCTTGGTGCCCTGATGGATGAGTTGATAGAAGGCGTGCTGGCCATTGGTCCCCGCCTCCCCCCAGAAGATCTCGCCCGTCTGCCCCCACGCCGGTGATCCGTCGCGGGCCACCGACTTTCCGTTGGACTCCATGGTCAGCTGCTGGAGATAGGCGGGGAAGCGGGCCAGTCGTTGGCTGTAGGGGAGCACGGCGTGGGTCTGAGCCCCGAAGAGATTGTTGTACCAGACGTTGAGCATCCCCTGGATGACCGGCATGTTTGCCTCGAGGGGAGCGGTGGCGAAGTGTTGGTCGATGGCGTGGAAACCGGCCAGCATGTCTGCGAACGCTTCGGGTCCGATGGCCACCATCAGGGAGAACCCGATGGCGGAATCGTAGGAGTAGCGCCCACCGACCCAGTCCCAGAAGACGAACATGTTGGCCGGGTCGATGCCGAACTCCCTGACCGCGGCCTCGTTGGTGGACACCGCCACGAAGTGGTGGGCGACTGCGCTCTCGCCGGTCCCTATCCCGTCGAGCAGCCACTGTCGCGCCGCTCGGGCGTTGGTCAGGGTCTCCAGGGTGGTGAACGTCTTGGAGCTGACCACGAAGAGGGTCTCGGCCGGGTCGAGATCCCCGATCTCGGCGTGCAGATCGACCGGGTCGATGTTGGACACGAACCGACATTCGACATCGGGTGAGCCGTAGTCGCGCAACGCCGCATAGGACATGGCCGGGCCCAGATCGGAGCCCCCGATCCCGATGTTGACCACGGTGGTGATCCGTTTCCCGGTGGCCCCACGCCACTGGCCGGAACGGATGGCCGAGGCCACCTCGCCCATCCGGTCGAGCACCCGGTGCACGTCGACCACCACGTCCTGCCCGTCGACCTCGAGGTGCTCGTCCCCGGGCATGCGCAGCGCCACGTGGAGGACTGACCGGTTCTCGGTGGTGTTGATGTGGCGACCGGCGAACATGGCGTCGCGACGCTTCTCGACGCCCGCCCGGCGAGCGACGGTCATCAGTGCTCCGAGGGCCTCGTCGGTCACCCGGTGTTTGGAGAAGTCGAGATAGAGGTCACCGGCGGTCACCGTCATGCGACTGCCCCGATCGGGATCGTCGGCAAACAGCTGGCGGAGGTGGCGCCCGCCGATCTCCTGGTGGAGCTCGACCAGACGCAGCCACTCTGCCGAGGTGACCAATTGCACCGTGTCGTCCGGTGCACCGTGTCGTCCGGTTGCACCGTGTCGTCCGGCTCGCTCATTCCACCTCGCTCATATCGCCTTCGCTCATCTCGCGGGAGAAGATTACCCACCATTCATCTTTCAGTGACATGACGATCGCCTCACGTTCATCTGGCCTTCTTAGGGTGGACACAGATGACAGAGATCCACGACACCCGGAGCTGGCCTCCTCGGTGGTCCTCAGGAGCGCAGGAGCCACCGCTGTCGAGGTCACTCGGTCCGGAGGCCCGGCCTCCCTTGCCTCTCACGGCATGTAAACGGTTCCGGAAAGCCACCAGCCACCCATGACGGTGGCTTTCCGCGAAGTCGACGACAGGGTGCTCCCCCCGTTGGGGCATCCGACCATCCTGATCATCGACGACGATGCCCCCTCCCGCGACTCGCTGGCCGCCACCCTGTCGGTGGAGGGTTTCGACGTGGTGACCGCACCCGACGGGGACCAGGGCATCGCCATGGTGACCAGCGCGTCGCCGGCGCTGGTTCTCCTCGACATGCAACTGGCCGACAGCCAGGATCTGTCCGTGTTCCGGCGGATCGCCTCGATTTCCACGGTGCCGGTCATCATGGTGGCGGCGAGAGACGACGAGCTCGATGCCGTCCTCGCCCTCGAGGCCGGCGCCGCCGACCACGTGACCAAGCCGCTGCGGTCGCGCGAGCTGACCGCCCGTATCCGCGCCGTCCTCCGGCGGGTCGGTCGCCAGCCCATCCCACAGGTGCCACAGCATCCGACCGGGATGTACACCATGGGCCCGGTGTGTATCGACACCTCGTTGCGCGAGACGGTGGTCCGTGGTCGCGCCGTCGACCTCTCCCGCAAGGAGTTCGAGCTGCTGGCCCTGCTCATCTCCGAGTCGGGCCATGTGGTCACCCGCAAACAGTGCATGGAGCGGATCTGGCGCGATCGCAAGATGGGCGACAGCCGCACCCTCGACACCCATGTCAAACGCCTGCGCAAGAAGATCGAACTCGACCCGGCCGATCCCCATCACCTGTTGACGGTGCGGGGGATCGGGTACCGCTTCAAGCCGTAGGGGTCTGCCCGACGCCTCCCCTCCTTTGTCCTCCCCCCATCGGTGGTGGTCGGGTGTGCGGGTAGACCCCTACGGTTTGAGGCACGGGTGTGGGTGACCCATCGGCGGCTCGGTGCCTGGTGACCGCTACCATCCGGCTCAGACTGACGGCTCTTGCCGAGTGAGCAGGCGCCCCAGCACCGGAAGGAGAGTCGGGTGCCCAAAGGGAGGACCGCGGTTGACCCTCGGCGCTCCGAGCGGGCGTTGCGCCTGGGTGCCGTCGCCGTTGGCGGGGCGCTCGGCACCCTGGCCCGCTATGCGGTGAGTCGGGCGCTGGCCGTCGACGGTCTGGGGTTCCCGTGGCCGACGTTTGCCGTCAACGTGGTCGGGTCGTTCGTGTTGGGCCTGCTGATCACGGTGCTGGTCGAACGGTGGCCGCCCACCCGTTTCCTGCGAGCGTTCGCCGCGGTCGGCTTCTGCGGTGGATTCACCACCTTCTCGACCATGGTGGTCGAAGCCGCGCAACGAGGGCAGCACGGTCGGGTAGGTCTGGCCGGTGGCTATCTGGCGGTGTCGCTGATCGCCGGTCTGCTGGCCGCGACGGCGGGTATCGGTGCGGCACGGGGACGCCTCCTCCCCCGAGGCGAGAAGCGATTGATCCCCGACCCCGACGACTTCGGCTCGCTTGCCGGGGACCCCGCGGTGGAACCTCACCCGTCCCGCAGCGATCAGGCCGCCGCCGATCGGCCGGGTGCCAAGCGGGCCGGGCCGTGATCATCGGGGGATTGCTGATCGCGGGCGCCCTGGGCGCCACGCTCCGCTATGGGGTGGACCGGGTGGTACAGCGTCGGATGGGGTCGGACTTCCCTCTCGGCATTCTGGTGGTCAACCTCAGCGGTTCACTGGTCCTGGGAGTACTGGTGGGTTCGGCCACCCACCACGGGGTGTCGCCCTTCTGGCTCACCGTCGCCGGCACCGGGTTGGTGGGGGCGTACACCACGTTCTCCACATTCACCTTCGACGTGGTCAGCCTGGCCGAGAACGGGGAGTGGGGCGCATCGGCACTAAACGTCCTGTTGAGCCTCGGTGGCGGCCTGGGCGCCGCCGCTCTGGGCCTGGCGCTCGGATCACTGGCCTGAACCGAGGACTGCCGCTGGTGGGGAGGCGGCGGCCCCGGCTGATGCCCCACAATGTTCACCGTACGATCACCGCCGTGTCGCCAACGGGCCGTTTGCCGTTCACCTCCTTTTTCTAGGGTCGCGGCTGGAGGTTGCCCTGCCCATGGTTGCCGTTGGTGAAACCGTCAGAGTCCTGGTGGTCGAGGACGAGGAGTCGTATCGTCAGGCCATCTCCTCGGGACTCCGGCGCGAAGGGTACGAGGTGGAGGTGGCGCCCGACGGCATTGAGGGCTTGCGCCGATTCGCCGACCAACCGCCGGACATCGTGCTGCTGGACATGCTGCTCCCCGGCATGCACGGTATGGAGGTCTGTCGGCGGATGCGCACCATTTCGCAGGTGCCGATCGTCATGGTCAGTGCGGTCGACACCGAGCTCGACGTGGTTCTCGGCCTCGAGCTCGGGGCGGCCGACTACGTCACCAAGCCATTCCGCCTTCGCGAGCTGGTTGCCCGCATGCAGGCCATCCTGCGCCGGGTGTCACCGCCCACGCTTCCCTTCGTGCACCAGACTCCACATCACATTCGGGATTCCGTGCCGGATGTCTCGGACCACGAGCTGCCGTCCACTGCCTCCTTCGGCGAGGTGCGGGTCGACTTCATACGACGCGAGGTGTCGGTCAGTGGTACACAGACCCACCTGTCGCGGCGGGAGTTCGATCTTCTGGCGCTGCTGCTCTCCCCCGCCCGCCGGGTTCGCACCCGCGACGAGCTGATCGACCTCCTGTGGCCGGACAGCGCCCTGTCGGACAGCCGCACCCTGGACACCCACATCCACCGGCTCCGGGCCAAGCTCGAGCCTGATCCGGCGGAGCCCCGGTTCATCGTGACGGTCAGGGGCGTCGGGTTCCGTCTCGAACCCGACGATGTCCTTCACCCGTCACTGTCGCCTTTGGACCCCGATGAGGACGAGCTGGTGGCGACGCCGTCGGGTTTGTGTTCGCCGCAGCCGCTTTCGGCCTGACCCGGGCCCATTGAACGGGAACCAACCCGGCGTTACGGTGCGGGTGGGGCATCGACCAGCGAGGTGACCATGGCATTCATCCAAATCATCGAATTCACCACCCAACGTCCTGACGAAATCGAAGCACTGGTCGACGAATGGCGCGAGAAGACGGCCAGCCGTCGGACCGCCCGCAAGGGCACCTTCACCCAGGACCGGGACCGGCCCAACACCTACGTCTAGATCGTGGAATTCCCCTCGTACGAGGAGGCGATGGCCAACTCGGAGATGCCCGAAACGGCCGCCTTCGCCGAGCAGGTGGCCAAGCTGTGCGACGGACCAGCCACCTTCCGCAACCTGGACGTGCGCCGCGTCGAACAGATGTGACCACGGAGCACCGGGTCGCCCCACCCATCCGATCCGGCGGCGCCGACCGTAAGGCGACGGGTCAGCCGAACAGACCGGTTACATAGTCGAGGGTGCGGGGATCGGATGGCTCGCTGAACAGCTTGGCAGTCGGGCCGAACTCGATGAGCTCGCCGGCCTTGTCCTCTCCCATGAGCAGGAAGGCGCAACGGTCAGAGACCCG
This sequence comes from uncultured Acidimicrobiaceae bacterium, assembly GCA_963734395.1. Classification (GTDB taxonomy): domain Bacteria; phylum Actinomycetota; class Acidimicrobiia; order Acidimicrobiales; family RAAP-2; genus Bog-756. The sequence continues at coordinate 135,844 of CAVTGY010000003.1, forward strand.
CAGGGCCTGTTGCATGTTGTGGGTGACGATGATGATGGTCACCCGGTGCTTGAGCTCTCCGATCAGCTCCTCGATCCGGGCGGTGGCAATCGGATCGAGGGCAGAGGTGGGCTCGTCCATCAACAGAACCTCGGGCTCGACGGCCAGGGCCCGGGCGATGCACAGCCGCTGCTGCTCACCCCCGGACAGGGTGCTGGCGTGGGTCTTCAACCGGTCGCGCACACTGTCCCACAGCGCGGCCGCCACCAGGGCGGACTCGGCGGCCTCGTCGAGGAGCGCCTTCTTGCGGACCCCGTTGAACCGCAGCCCGGCCACCGCGTTCTCGTAGATGCTCATGGTGGGGAAGGGGTTGGGCCGTTGGAACACCATCCCCACCCGCGATCGGAGCAGGGTGGCGTCGGTAGAGGAAGCGTTGACATTCAGGTCGTTGAGCATGATGCTGCCGGTCACCGACGCGGTCCGGACCGAATCGTGCATCCGATTGAGCGCCCGCAGGAGGGTGGTCTTGCCGGAACCGGACGGGCCGATGAGCGCGGTGATCTCACCCGGGTGTACGTCGAAGGAAATGTCGCGCACCGTGGTGCGGCCCGAAAAGGAAACGGCCACCTCGCGCAGCCGCATGACCGGGTCCTCCACCGGTCGGTCCACCAGGACTTCGGACGTGGTGAACTCGATACTCTCCTTGACTTCCGGCGAGGTCGGGGTCGGGTCGGTCATCGTTTCTCCCTACCGAGGAATGCGGCCGCTACCCGGCTGCCGATGCTCAGGGCCAGGACCACCACCATCAACAATAGGGCGGCGCCCCACGCGATTTGAACTTGGTCGGCATAGGGCTGGCTGCTGTTGTTGTAGATCAGGATGGAGAGGGACTCCATCGGCTTGGTCGGATTCCACTGCATGTACTGATTTCCGAATATGGTCAGCAACAGCGGCGCGGTCTCACCCAACCCGCGAGCCACCGCCAACAGCACCCCGGTGATCACCCCGGGGAGCGCGGCGGGTATCACCACCCGGCGGGCAATGGTGGACTTGCGGGCGCCGAGGGCGAGCGCCGCCTCGCTGAGACTTCCGGGTACCCCCCGGAATGCGGTCTCACCGGCCCGGATGATCACCGGCAGCATGATGATCCCGATGGCAAAGGCGCCGGCCAGCCCGCTGTACCCGAAATGGGTGACGATGGCGATGTAGCCGAAGATGCCGACGGTGATCGACGGCACGCCGGTCATCACATCGGCGGCAAAGCGGACGGCGCCGCTCATCCTTCCCGCCGACTGGGCCAGCAACAGGCCACAGCTCAACCCGATCGGCACGGTCACCGCGGTGGCGATGAGGCCGATTTCGACGGTTCCGACAATGGCATTGGACACGCCACCGCCGGGGATCCCCTCCGGCGTGGTCACGTGGGTGAAGAAGTCGGCGCTCCAAGCCGGGAGGCCTTTGATCACCACGTACACCACCACCCCCACCAGGGGAACGATGGCAATGCCCAAGAAGACCCAGCACAGGCCCACCCAGATCTTCGAGTAGGCCTTGCGCCGGCGCAGCGACCGAGCGGCCACCTCCTGGACCTGGCGGCGACGCTGGAGGATCGGATCGGAGGACGGGTCCAGGGTGAGGGTCCCTGCCATCAGGCCACCGCTACCGACGCGGCGCCACCGCGGGCGGTCGATCGCACCAACACCCGGGCCAGCCCGTTGACCGCGATGCCGATGACCAGCAGCACCAGTGCCGCGCCGAACAGGGTGGCCCGCTCGGTGCCCGTCGCCTCACCGAAGTTGTTGACGATCAACGAGGCCAGGGTGGCGGCCGGCGAGTCGACCGAGTGGGCGATGAACGGCGAGTTGCCGATGACCAGGGCCACCGCCACGGTTTCGCCGAGCGCACGGCCCATGGCCAGGGTGAACCCACCGAGCAGGCCGGTGCGGGCGCCCGGCACCACCACCTTTCGCAGTACCTGCCAGCGGGTGGCGCCGAGGGCCAGTGCTCCTTCGACGTGGTCGTGGGGCACCGCGATCAGGACGTCACGGGAGATCGCCACCATGGTGGGCAGCACCATGACGAACAGGATGACCCCGGCCAGCAGCAGCCCGACCCCGTCGTCAGGGCCGTTGAACAACCCGGTCCATCCGAACACCGAGGAGAGGAACGGTTCCACCGTGCTCCGAAACACCGGGGCGAGCACGATCAGACCCCAGAGCCCGTAGACCACGCTGGGCACCGCGGCGAGCAGCTCCACCGCGGTGGACAGCGGGGCCCGCAGGCGGTCGGGGACCAGATGGGCGAGGGCGATGGCCGTCCCCAGCCCGATCGGCACGGCCAGCACCAGGGCGATGGCCGTGGTCTCGATGGTCCCGAGAATGAAGGGCAGCAGTCCGTACTTGTTATGGGTCGGATCCCACACCTTCTCGAAGATCCACGAGACGCCCAGGCTGGAGAAGGCCGGCCTCGACTGGTTGATGATCGAGGCCACAAACCAGGCGACCAGGCCGACGAAGACGATGGTCACCGCCACCAGCAGTCCCCGGTAGACCCCGTCGGGTAATCCGTGGCGGCGGCCTCTGCTGACACCTTCCGACGGCGCGGTCTCGGTGGTGGTCACGGCGCTCGATCAACCCCTCGAAGTCGTTCTCTCTACGGCGTCGGTGTGGACGCCGTAGGGGCTACTTGGTCAGCAGCACCTGTCCGCTCGGACCGGTCACCGTCAACAAGGTGGTCCGGTTGGAGTTCTGGAGTGCCGGTGGGAGCGCCACATAGCCGAGGCCGGCGGCCTGATCCTGCCCACCACCGGTGTGGGTGGTCCAGTCGAGCACCTTGACCACCTGGGCCCCGGTGGTGGCGCTGGTCTGCTTCTGCAGCAGGATGGCCCAGCTGTAGCCCGAGATGGGATAGCTGGCGGCGCCGGGCTCGTTGACGATCGAGAAGTCGGTCGGCGTGATGTTGATCCTCTGATCGGCATCGGCGGCCACCGTGGCCTGGGAGGGCACCACGTACATACCGTCTGCGTTCTTGACGGCGGCGAAGGTGAAGTTGTTCTGGAGGGCGTAGGCCAGCTCCACATAGCCGATCGAGTACGGGGTCGACTTGATGCTGGCGGCCACACCCGAGTTCTTCGGCGTGGCCACCGCGACCGAGGGCCAGGTGATGGTCTTGTTCTTGCCGAGGGTCCACACCGACGGCGCCGCCGTGCTCAGGTAGTCACTGAAGATGTAGGTGGTGCCCGAACTGTCGGCTCGCACCTCGGGCACGATGGCGTTGGTCGGCAGGTGCACGCCCGGATTGAGGGCGGTGATCTGGGAGGCGTTCCAGGTCTTGATCGAGCCGTCGAAGATGCCGGCGATCGTGGCCGCGTCCAGCTTCAGCCGCGAACTCACCCCGGGGAGGTTGTAGGACAGCGTCACCCCGCCCAGGATGTCGGGGATCTGGATGACCGGGCCGGACGAGGCCGGCACCTTGGCCAGGTCGGATGAGGACATGGGCACGTCGGAGGCGGCGAAGTCGACCGACCCGGACTGGAAGTCGCTGATTCCGGTCCCGCTGCCCACCGCTGAATAGTTGACCTGCAGGCCCGAGTTGAGCGAGGTGTAGGTGTAGAAGGCCTTGGTGAAGAAGGGCTGGACGAATGTCGAGCCTGCCGCGGTGAGAGAGCCGGCCGGCGCCTTGAGGTCGGCGGCGATATAGGCGGCGTTGGTCGAGCTCAGCGTGCCGCCGGGTGCGGCGGTCGTGGTGGTGGACGAGGTCGAAGAAGAGCTGCACGCGGCGAGCAGGGCGGCGGCCACGATGCTCAGGGCCGCCAGCTGGGCGTACCTGCGCCGGGGCCGCACTGATGTCGCAGCGGTCATGGGGATCATTTCGGGTCTCACTGGTCTCGTGGCCTCCGTGTCATCCGTAGTCGGTCGTTGCCGTCTCGGTCGTCGTCTGGGCCGCCCACCAGGGCGGTCACCGGAAATCGCAAGGCGCGCCCCACAGGAACGGTAGCCATCGGAGGTGAACTTCCGGCGAACCTGCCATGAACGCAATACGAACATCTGGTGCCCTTGCGATGAACTGGAGGGCGGCGGCCAGAGCCGGCGGGAGATTGGCGGAAAGACGGCTACACGCTGGAGCGATGCCCGCTTCGCCCCCACCCGGGAGGCCGGGTCGGGCACCCAGGGGAATAGGTGTTCGCCTTTTCTGTTGAACTCCTGAACAGCGCGCCGTTGAAGGCAGCGCTGAAGAAAACCGGAGGACCGATGGACGAGAACAACCAAAACCTGCCCCTATTGCCGCTGACCTCGGGAGTGGTGCTCCCGGGGATGGTCTTCACCATGGCCCTCGAGTCGGACGAGGCCAGGGCGGCCGCCGACGCCGCCGATGCGGTCGGCGGTCAGTTCGTGATCGTCCCGTTCATCGAAGGACGGTACTCGCCGGTGGGCGTGGTGGCCGAGGTCGTGGAGCGGGGTGAACTGCCCGGTGGGATGCCGGCGGTGGCGGTGCGCGGCGTGGAGCGGGCGCGGTTGGGGACGGCGGTGCCGGGCACCGGTCAGGCGCTGTGGGTCGAGGTCGAGCGGATCACCGAGGAGCCGGCGACCGACCTGACCACCGAGCTGGCTCGCGAGTACCGCGCGGTGGTGGAGAACATCCTGTTGGGTAGGGGCGCCGGCCGTTTGGCCGAGCAACTGGCCGAGGTGACCGAGCCGGGTCGGGTGGCGGACCTGTCGGGGTATTCGCCCGACCTGTCCCTGGCCCAGAAGGTTGAGGTGTTGGAAACCATCGACGTCGCCGACCGTCTGAGACTGGTCATCGCCTGGGCCCGTGAGGTCCTGGCCGACCTCACCTTCCGCGAACGGATCAAGACCGACGTCGAGGAGGGCATGGAGAAGACGCAACGCGAGTTCCTGTTGCGCCGTCAGCTCGAATCCATCCGCAAGGAGCTGGGCCAGCTCGGATCCGGCGACGAGGACGCGCCGGACGACTACCGCAGCCAGGCTGAGGGGAGAGATCTGCCCGAGGCGGTGCGCAAAGCGGTCGACCGCGAGATCGACAAGCTCGAGCGGATGAGCGAGCAGAACCCCGAGCACGGGTGGATCCGAACCTGGTTGGACACCGTGCTCGAACTGCCGTGGGGCGAACTGTCCGAGGACCGGCTCGATGTGGCCGAGGCGTCACGCATTCTCGATCAGGACCACGACGGACTGCGCGATGTGAAGGACCGGATTCTCGAGCACCTGGCCGTCCGGGTGCTCCAGGCCGAGCGCGGCCTGGCACCGGTCGGGGGCCGAGGCTCGGGTGCCATCCTGGCACTGGTGGGTCCGCCGGGCGTCGGCAAGACCTCCCTGGGCGAATCGGTGGCCCGGGCGCTGGGAAGGTCGTTCGTGCGGGTGGCCCTGGGCGGCGTCCGTGACGAGGCCGAGATACGAGGGCACCGCCGTACCTATGTCGGCGCCCAACCCGGCCGGCTGGTGCGCGCCCTCGCGCGAGGCCGGCACCATGAACCCGGTGATCGTTCTCGACGAGGTCGACAAGCTGGGTGCTGACTACCGGGGAGACCCGTCCTCGGCGCTGCTCGAGGTGCTCGACCCGGCCCAGAACCACACGTTCCGCGACCACTACCTCGAGGTGGAGCTCGACCTGTCCAAGGTGCTGTTCATCGCCACCGCCAACATGGTGGACACCATCCCCGGGGCGCTGCTCGACCGGATGGAGGTCATCCGTCTCGACGGGTACACCGAGGACGAGAAGGTGGCCATCGCCCGCCACCACCTGATCGGTCGCCAACTGGATCGCGCCGCATTGGGCGTGGACGAGGTGACCATCACCGACGACGCCCTGTCGGTCGTCGTGGGTGACTACACCCGTGAAGCGGGAGTGCGGTCGCTCGAGCGCGAGCTCGGCCGGCTGCTGCGCAAAGTGGCAGCCCGCATCGCGTCGCACGACGTGCAGACTCCCCTGGTGGTGGACAAGGACGACGTCCGAGGTTGGCTGGGACGGCCGCACTTCTTCTTCGAGGCGGCCGATCGCACGGCGGTGCCCGGGGTGGCCACCGGACTGGCGGTCACCGGGGCCGGCGGCGACGTCCTCTATGTGGAGGCGTCGGTGATGGACGGGCCCGAAGGGCTCACCCTGACCGGCCAGCTGGGCGACGTCATGAAGGAGTCGGCGGAGATCGCGCTGTCCTATGTGCGCTCGCACGCCGACGCCCTGGGCATCGACCCGGCGGCCTTCGTCGGCAAGCGGTTCCACGTCCACGTTCCGGCCGGGGCCATTCCCAAGGACGGGCCGTCGGCCGGGGTCACCATGACCACCGCGTTGGTCAGCCTGCTCCGGAATACCCCGGTGCGGGCGGTGGTCGGCATGACCGGGGAGGTCACCCTGCAGGGCCGGGTGCTGCCCATCGGTGGCGTCCGCCAGAAGGTGCTGGCCGCCCACCGGGCCGGGTTGACCACGGTGGTGCTGCCGGTACGGAACGGTCCCGATCTCGAGGACGTCCCCGAGGCGGTGCGCGACCAGATGACCTTCCATCTGGCGTCCGACATCGCCGAGGTGTTGGAAGCGGCCCTGGCGGACGGGGCCGAGGCCGAGGCGACCGGGACCGCAGGCGATCGACGCCAGGATGCCGACCTCAGCCGGCCGGCCGCCGCCTGAGGCGGGTCAGGGTCCGTCGAAGAAGCCGGCGAGGATCCGAGCCAGCTCCACCGGCTGATCCCCCTGGATGCTGTGCCCGGCGTCCTCGACGGCCACCACCCGGTCGGTGGGTCGGCGGCGCCGGAATTCGGTCTCATCGGCGTCGTCGACCACCGGTGACAGCTTGCCCCGGACCAACAACACCGGCGCGGCGATGTGCTCGAGGTCGTCCCACAGCCCGCCGAAGTCGATCGAGTCCACGTGAAGCCCGGTGGCACTCGACGGCCGGCCCAGCTGATGGCGCCACGTCCAGGTCCCGTCCTCACGCTGCACCGCGTTGTGGAGCACCCCTCGGCGCAGCGAGGACTCCGACCGGGTGGGGTTGAACTGGATGGTCCGCTCAAGGATCTCGTCGAAGGACGCAAAACTCTCCGGACCGGCCAGGAAGGCGGCGATGTCCGAGCTCTTCTGGTGATCGACCCCGGGGGTGATGTCCACCAGAGCCAGCCGGGCCACCAGCTCAGGGTGGTGGGCGGCCAAGGCGATGGCGGTCATCCCGCCGAGCGACATGCCCACCACCTGGCGCGCCGCCGGAGCCAGTGCGTCGATGGCCGCCGCCACGTCCTCGGCCATCGACGCCGGGTCGAGGGCCCGGCTGTCCCCGGGCCAGTCCGAATGCCCGTGTCCGGGCAGGTCGATGGCGACCAGCGGTCGGTCCAGGGCCAGTGCCACCGTGTCCCAGGTGTGGGCGTTCTGGCCCCCGCCGTGGAGGAACACCATGTGCGGGGTGTCGGATCCCCACGACAGCGCGCTCACCCGGCGCCCGGGGGTCACCTCCACCCACTCACGCCGTACCGTGGGCGGGCCGTTCCAGGTGAGGCCGGCCTCGTTGGCGTTCTCCTCGAACAGGGAGAACTCGTCGTAGGAATCCTCCGTCGACCGGCTCATGCGCAGAGCTTATTGAGCCCGGGACCGGAGTGACGTGGGTGGCACACTGGGGAGGTGCCGCCCACCTACTGCACGCCGGAGGAGGCCGCGGCCCTGATCCGGCCCCGGGATTCGATCGGGTTCGGCCTGGGCCCGGCCAATCCGGATGCCTTCTTCACTGCACTCGGAACCCGGGATGACTGGGAGGACCTGACCTTCGGTGGAGCGCTGCTCCTCGGCTACTACACGGTGCTGGCCCACCCCAAGGTCTCCTACCGGTCGGGGTTCTTCGGTCCCGCAGAACGGATCCTCCTGGCCCAGGGGGCCAACGTCGAGCTGGTCCCGGGTGCCTTCCGGCAATTCGCCCCCATCCTCCGTCGCTACAACCCGCGGGTGATGACGGTGCAGGCCGCGCCACCCGGCGGGGCCGGGATGATCAACCTCTCGCTCCACCTGGGGGCGACCTACGACGAGCTGGTGATGGCCGGGCGGGATCCCGACCGGTTGCTGGTGGTCGAGATCAACCCCAATCTGCCCCGCACCCGCTCGCTTCCCCCCCGGTTCTCCAACACCATTCCGCTGGACATCGTCGATGTGGTGGTGGAGGCGGACGGCGCGCCCTACGCGCTGGGCCAGGTGGAACCGGACGACATCGATGCAGCCATTGCCACCCGGGCTCGCACCTTCATCGCCGACGGGGCCACCCTCCAGGTGGGCATCGGGGCGGTGCCCAACATGGTGGCGTCCGAGCTGGCCTCCGGGCCGGGTGGAACGTATGGGATCCACGGCGAGATGTTCACCGACGGGTTGATGGAGCTCCACCTGGCGGGCAAGGTGACCAACACCTCCAAGGGCCTGTTCAACGGGGTGTCGGTGGCCACCTTCGCGCTGGGTTCATCGGCGTTGTACGCATGGTTGGACGAGAACGAACAGGTGGCCTTCGTGCCGGTGGACGTGGTCAATGATCCGACCGTCATCGCCCAGAACCACGCCTTCGTCTCGGTCAACGGTGCGCTGAGTGTCGACCTGTATGGTCAGGTGGTGGCCGACTCCATCGACGGCAAGCAGATCTCCGGCGTGGGCGGGCACGAGGATTTTGTGGCCGGCGCAGAACTCCGACTCGATGATCACTCGTTGATCTGCCTTCGCTCCACGGCGGTGACCGACGGGGTCACCCGCTCGCGCATCGTGCCATTGCTCCCGGAGGGATCGGTGGTCTCCACCCCACGCCACCACACCGGCGTGATCGTGACCGAGTACGGCGCGGCCGACCTGACCGGACTCACCGTGCGCGAACGGGCGTCCGCGCTGGCCGAGATCGCCCATCCCGACTTCCGTGACCAACTGCGACAGGTGGCGGATACCCTCGGGCGGCATTGACCCGGATGACCGGCCACACCATGCCGGCGTCGATGACGCTGGCCAGCTTCAACATCCACATGGGAGTCGACGGTTGGGGCCGTCCCTTCGACCTGGTCGAGCAATGCGCTGCCCTCGACGCCGACGTGCTGGTGCTGCAGGAGTCGTGGTGTCCGGACGGCGACCAGGTCAGCACCGCCGCCGCGGTGGCCGGAGGACTGGGCTACCAACTGGTGGCCGAAGTCGGATTGGCCCGGGGCCGCCTGTTCAACCCGCTCCCCAGCACCACCACCCGCTGGGCGCCGTTTCCGGGCCTGGTGCGCAAGTCGTTCCGCCTCGAGGACGAGCGCTGGGCGATCAATGCGGGACCCGACGATCGCGGGTTCGTCACCGGACAGTGGGGGGTCGCTCTCCTGGCCAGGTTGCCGGCGCACAACTGTTCGGTCGTCCCGCTGGGGAAACTGCGGCGCGATCCGGCGCATCGGGCGGTGATCAGCTGCGAGATCGACCTGGACGGCGGTCGGCTCTCGGTCCACGGCACCCACATGTCCCACATCACCCACGGGTCCCATGCCCAGTACCGGTTGCTGAGCCGACAGCTGCCGCCGCCGACGACCGCCGCAGTGCTGGCCGGCGACATGAACATGTGGGGTCCACCGGTCAGCTCGTACTTTCGGGGATGGCGTCGCGCCCTCCGGGCCAGGACCTGGCCCGCGCAACGCCCGCACAGCCAGCTCGACCACGTGCTGGCCACTGCGCCGGTGCGGGTGGTCGACGCCCGGGTCGGCGCCTTTGCCGGGTCCGATCACCTACCGGTGGTGGTGACCCTGGCGTTGGCCTGAGCCCGGGAAGGCTGGCTGGTGCCCGGCTAGCGTCGGGTGCCGTGGCCGACCCGCTGGCAGGATTCGAACGGAGCTCCTTCAGCGCAGAGGGCAGGACCGAGACGGTCTACAGGACCGGATCGGGCGCCGCAGTCATCGTGATCAGCGAGCTGCCCGGCATCACCCCCAAGGTCGCCGGGTTCGGGCGGACGGTGGCCGACGCCGGGTTCACCGCGGTGATCCCCCATCTGTTCGGGAGTGACGGCCGCGCCCCTTCGTTCGGCTACACGGTTTCCTCGCTCGCCCGGGTGTGCGTCGCCCGGGAGTTCACCGTGATGGCCTGCGGCAGGACCAGCCCGATCATCAGCTGGTTACGCGCCCTGGCCCGCGACGAGCACGCCCGCTGCGGTGGTCCCGGGGTGGGCGCGGTGGGGATGTGCTTCACCGGGGGGTTCGCCCTGGCCATGATGGTCGACGACGTGGTGGTGGCACCGGTGCTCAGCCAACCGTCACTCCCGTTCCCGGTAGGCAAGGCCCGCCGACGCGACGTGGCCCTCTCCCCGGCTGACCTGGCCCGGGTCCAGGAGCGGGCGGCGGGCGGTGCCTGCGTGCTCGGTCTGCGCTTCACCGGTGACAAGACCAGCCCCCCCGAGCGGTTCGAGCACCTCCGCGAGCTGCTCGGCGATGCGTTCGTGGCAATCGAGCTCGACTCGTCCAAGGGCAACCCGCACGGCCACAGGAAGATGGCGCACTCGGTGCTCACCGAGGATCTCGACGACCGTCCCGGCACACCGACCCGCGACGCCCTCGACCAGGTGCTCGGGTTCTTCAAGGACCGCCTCGCCGGGTGAACCGCCTGATCGCAGGGTGGAAGGGGCGCGGACGCACCCTCACCCTGTGCGGCCACCAGATCTTCACCGTTGACGTCCCCTCCGCCGGGCCCGAGCGGGCGTCCCCCCTGCTGGTCCTCCACGGCTTCCCCACCTCGTCCTTCGACTTCCACGCCGTGGTCGACCAATTGGCCGCCAACCGGCGGGTGCTGCTGTTCGACATGCTCGGCTTCGGCCTGTCGGAGAAGCCGGACATCGCCTACAACTTCGCTCTGCACGCCGACATCGCCATGGCCGTGGTCGGTGCACTGGGTGTGGACCGCCTGGGAATGCTGACCCACGACGTGGGAGACACCGTCGGCGGTGAGTTGCTGGCCCGCCACCTCGAGGGCGGCTGGGACGTGGAGATCACCGATCGGACACTGACCAATGGAAGCATCTACATGGCACTGACCCAGCTGAGCGACGGGCAGCGTTTCCTCCTCGCACTCCCCGACCGGCGGTTGCCCGACGACACCTCCCTCGACCCGGGCAAGGTGATGGCCGGGGTTACCGCCACCTTCGGCTCGGGCTCCGTCGTCGACGACGAGGAGATCGACGCCCAGCGGGAGATGATCGCCCACCTCGACGGACACCTGTTGCTCCCCCGCCACATCCGATACGTCGAGGAGCGGAGGCGGAGCGAGGCGCGCTTCACCGAGGCGATCGAGCGCCACCCCTCCCCCCTGGTCGTGGTGTGGGGGACCGACGACCCGATCGCGGTGCCGGCCATGGCCGAACGCCTGTGCCACATCCGGGGCACCGGCGGTCCTTACCTCCTCGACGGGGTGGGGCACTACCCGATGACCGAAGCCCCCGACCGCTTCCTCGCCGCACTGGCCGAGGCCGCCGGCTGACCTTCAAACCGTGCAGATCACCTCCCCGTGAAGCACGGCGAACCATCCGTCCGGCGACGATGCCCACCGCCGCCAGGCGGCGCTGAAGGACACCAGGTCCTCCGCGGAGGCGATCCCGTAGGTCACCAACTGGTCGGCAAGAGCGGACTCGGTGAACCGGTCGGCCCACAGGTCCCCCCACCACTCCCGGTGCTCGGGGGTGGCATAGCACCAGGTGGATGCCGAGGGGAGCACCTCGGTGAACTCCGAACGATTGGCCCACGACAGCAGCCGCCGACCGGCGTCCCAACTGGCTCCGTTGACTCGTGTCACCGCGCCATAGGCAAGAAGGGCCCGCTCCAACTCCGAATCGTCGGGAAAGTACCGCATGCCCGGATAGTCACTGTCCCGGACGGCGACGACGCCGCCCGGACGGCAGACCCGGCGCATCTCGGCCAGCGCGGCCAACGGATCACCCACGTGCTGAAGCACCTGGTGGGCGTGGACCACGTCGAAGCTGTCGTCGTCGAAGGGGAGGTCGAAGAGGTCACCCACCTCGAAGGTGACCGACGGGAGGTCCCCGTCGGTCACCAGCGCCCGGGCCTTCTCGATGACCGCGGCGGAGGCATCGATACCGACCACCCGGCCGGGCGCCACCCGGCCGGCCAGGTCGAGGGTGATGGTCCCGGGTCCGCAGCCCACGTCGAGCAATCCGATTCCCGCCCGGAGGTGGGGGAGGAGGTAGGCCGCGGAGTTCTCCGCGGTACGCCATCGATGCGATCGCAGCACGCTGTCGTGGTGTCCGTGGGTGTAGGGCACGTCGGTCATCCGCCCAGCATGCGGGGTGGCCCCGGCCGTTGCAAACAGCGGGTTACCCGACCGCGGGGACCGGACGGCCGCCTTCGAGGTAGACCAACCCGTCGGCGGCCAGCGCCCGGGCCACCCGGCGACCGACCGGCCCGCTCAACAACCGCGTCGCTTCGTCAGGTTCGACGAAGCGGTGCTCGCTGATCTCCACGCCATCCACCACGATCCCCTGGCGTTCGGTCGGTCCGATCGAGCCACAGTCGAAGACGAACCGCAGCCCCCCGGGCCGCTCCGGCTTCGGGCGGAGGAAGTCCACACAGACCAACCGACCCGAGTTCACCACCAGCCCGGTTTCCTCTTTGACTTCGCGACGACAGCCTTCCCAGGGGGATTCCCCGTCCGCCTCGATCTGCCCCCCGGAATGGTCCATCCCGATTTGTAGGTCGGTTTGAGGATCAGGATGCGGCCGCCTCCGTCACCGATGAGCGCTCCGGCCGAGGCGGGAATACGGGGCAGGACCGAGTCGGACACCGGTCCATCATCACCGAATTCGCCGGTCGGCGGTGTCACTATCGATTCATGTCCAACCTCTTCACCCACCAGCCGCATCCCTACATCGCAGAGCGGAAGATCGCGGGCCCGGTCAAGGTACGCGATCAGCGACGAACCGATACCGCCTGGCACCGGGTCAACGCCAAGGTCGGGCTGACCATCACCCTTCTAGTAGGCACCATGCTCTGCGGCTACATCTTCGCGGCCATCGCCTTGATCAGCCTCCCGTCGGCCATCAAGTCGCACAACCTCACCATCATCGTGGCTTGGGTGTCGAGCAACTTCCTCCAGTTGGTGCTCCTGCCCATCATCATCGTGGGCCAGAACATCCAGGCGGCGGCGGCCGATAAGCGCTCCGAGGCCACCTACAACGACGCGGCTGCGGTGCTGCACGAGTCGCTGCAGATCGAGAAGCACCTCGAGGCCCAGGACGCGGCCATCGAGAGCATCCTTGCCACCGTGGGCGGTCCCAACCCCGCCGGCACTCCCCCGCCGGCCGGCTGAGGCCTCCGCCGCCGGATCCGGTGGGCGGCCGGTTGGTTCCTACACCCGGGCCATGTTGTCGAAGCGGGCATGGTGGCCGATGAAGGCCAGCCGGGTGTGACCTGTGGGGCCGTTGCGGTGCTTGGCCACGATGATCTCCGCGGTGCCCTGGCTCTCGCTCGAGTCGGGATTGTAGAGCTCGTCCCGGTAGATGAACAGCACCACATCGGAGTCCTGTTCGATGGAGCCGGACTCCCGCAAGTCGGCGAGCATGGGCCGCTTGTCCTGGCGCATCTCGAGGCCGCGGGACAGCTGGGAGAGAGCCACCACCGGGACTTCGAGCTCGCGGGCCAGGATCTTGAGTCCCCGGCTTATCTCGGACACTTCGACCTGTCGATTCTCTGCGCCGTGTCGCCCGGTCATCAGTTGGAGGTAGTCGACCACGACCAGACCCAGGCCCTCGCGGCTCTTGAGCCGACGGGCCCGAGCCCGGATGTCCATGACCGTGAGGTTCGGATTGTCGTCGATGAAGATGGGGGCTTCGCTCATCCGGCTGATGGCGTTGCCGATCTTCGTCCAGTCGGCCTCGAGGAGGCGGCCGGTGCGCATCCGGTTGGCGTCGACCCGCGCCTCGGAGCACAGGAGCCGCTGGGTGAGCTCGAGATGGCTCATCTCCAGCGAGAACAGCAGCACCGGCTGGTTGAGCTTGATGCCGGCGTGGGCGACCATCCCCAGGGCAAAACTGGTCTTCCCCATGGCCGGCCGGGCCCCGACCACTATGAGATTCGACGGCTGCAGCCCGGCGAGCTGCTCGTCCAGGTCGGTGTAGCCGGTGGCCAGGCCGGTGATCGACTCACCCCTGGTGAACAGCTGCTCGAGGTGGTCGAGGCTGTCGCCGAGGAGTTCCCGCAACGGGGTCATCGAGTCGACCACCCGGCGCTGGGAGACTTCGAACACCAGACTCTCGGCCCGGTCGAGCACCTCGGAGACGTCCTCGGGAAGGCTGTACCCGAGCTCGGTGATCTCCGCCGCCACCGAAACCAACCTCCGCAGCAGGGCAAGCTCCTCGACGATCCTGGCGTAGTACTCGGCGTTGCCGATCGAAGGTGTGTTGGCCTGGAGGGAGACGAACACCGAGGGATCGCCGATGGTCTCCAGCAGTCCCCGACGACGGAGCTCTTCGGTCACGGTCACCCAGTCGGCCGGCTCCCCTTGGCTGAACAGGGAGGTGACCGCCGAAAAGATGTGGCCGTGGGAAGACTTGTAGAAGTCTTCCGGCTTGCAGATCTCCATGGCCGAAGCGATGGCGTCGCGGGACAGCAGCATGGCCCCGAGGACCGACTCCTCGGCCTCGAGATTGTGCGGGGGGACCCGGCCCACTTGGCTTCCCACCGGCGCCATGAGCCGTCGGGGTTGCTTGTCTTCCAGTGCCTGAACCATCGTTCCTCAACCCTCGCCGAGAAGGCCTGTGGAACGGAAGAGCCTCTTCCTGAGGAAATAGCCTTGCCCGGATGTGGACGACGGGTGGATAACACGAGGGTGACTGCGGACACCGCGTGGCATGTCGCCATCATTCCCGGGGGTTGTGACGGAGCGGTGGATGGCCGGACCGGTCATTCCGGCGGCGCTGCGCCAGGTCAGCTGGTTATGTCCGCCGGCTGTGCCCGCTGGCTGACTCGAGTCCGCTGGTTGCGTCAGCCGACTCCCAGGACGCTCACCCTTCGGGCAGGACGTCCACGGTCAACTCGAACACCACGTCGCCCACCAGCTCGACCCGCACACTGTGCTGGCCGATCGTCTTGATCGGCTCGTCGAGCATGACGTCCTTGCGTTCGATCACCGCGCCGGTCTGCTCTTCGACCCGGCGCACGATGTCCGCCGAGGACACCGATCCGAACAGGCGATCGCCAGTTGCCCGGGCCGTCAGGGTGATGGCACTGCCGACCAGGGCGCGGGCAATGGTCTCGGATGACTCACGGTCACGGGCGTCGCGGAGGTCCCGCGACCGCCGCATCGCCGCGGCCTGGCTCTCCAGTCCGGGTGAGGCGACGATGGCCTTCCCCGCCGGCAACAGGTGGTTGCGGGCGAATCCACCGGCGACATCGATGATGTCGCCGCGCTTGCCCACACCGTCGATGTCACTACGCAGTAGGACCTTCATCTCATTCCTCGCCGGTGGATGCGTCGGCGGGCTCGACGGCACCTTCGGGCTCGGCTGAGCCTTCGGAATCGACCGAGACCTCGGGCTCGACGGCCGCTCCCGCGTCGTCCACCTCCATGGTCTCGACGGCCAGCTCGTCAGCCGGCGGCTCGATCACTGCCTCCTCCACCACCGCTGACGAGGTCGCATCGGCCGACAGTGACCGCTCCCCTTCACGGGGCCGACGGCCGCCAGAACCGCCCTGTCCGGAATAGCCGTCACGGCCCCGGCCGCCGCGGCCCCCCGGTCGTTCGGTCGTGGTGCGCTGGGTATAGGGAAGGAGCACCAACTCGCGCGCCGTCTTGATCGCGATGGCCACGTCGCGTTGGTGCTGGGTGCAGTTTCCCGATACCCGGCGTGCACGGATCTTGCCGCGATCACTCATGTACTTGCGGAGCAGGGCCACATCCTTGTAATCGACCCACTCCACCCGGTCCTTGCACAGCGCGCACGGCTTCTTCTTGATCCGCCGCCCAGTGTCCTTGGGCGAACGCCGGGTTGTGCCTCCACGATCGTTGTTGCGTGCCATGGCTAGAAGGGCTCCTCGCTGTATCCGTATCCCGGGGCGTCACCGGACCCACCGCCGCCCCCACTCGATGATCCGCCACCGGACGGCGCGGGGCCGGCGGGGCCCTGCCCGCCGTCGCTCGGGCCGCGTCGCTCGTTCTTGGTCACCTGGGCGGTGGCCCACCGGATACTGGGGCCGATCTCGTCGGCCACCACCTCGACCTTGGACCTCTTGTCACCGTCGGGGGTTTCCCAGCTGCGCTGCTCCAGCCGACCGGTGACGATCACCCGGGCGCCACGGCTGAGGCTCTCGGCCGCATTCTCGGCCATCTCCCGCCAGCACACCACGTCGAAGAACGAGGTGACCTCCTCCCAGTCCTGGGTCTGGCGATTCTGCCACCGTCGATTGACCGCCAGCCCGAAACTCGAGGTGGCCTGGCCGGTGTTGGTGAACCGGAGCTCGGGGTCGCGGGTGATGTTGCCCACCAGCGTCACGTTGTTGCCATTGGCCATGATTCAGTCCTCCCTGCTACTCGAGGCGGCAGCCGCAGCCCGCCGTCCTGCCACCTTGTCCGGGAGCCTCATCACCTTGTGACGGAGCACCTCGTCGGCCAGCACCAACACCCGCTCCATGTCGGCCACAGCGGCCGGCTCGGAGGTGAGTTCGATGATCACGTAGTAGCCCTCGCGCTTGTGCTGGACCTCGTAGGCGAACGTCCGCCGGCCCCAGCGTTCGACCCGGCCGGGGTTTCCGCCCTTGGCCTTCAGGGCGTCGAGCGCCCGGTCGAGGACTCCGTTCACCGCGGCCTCATCGGCACCGGTGTCGAAGATGACCATTGCTTCGTATGGCCGCATGAGCGGCTCACCTCCCTCTGGATCGGGGCACGCAGCGCCCGAGCCCCACGTTGGGGGCAGGTCGGAACTGGAAGGTCACCACCGGGCGACCTGGACAACCGGGGCAGCTTACCGGCAAACCGGCCGGGTCCAGGACCGGCCGCACCGGCGGCTCAGTGGTAGACCTCGGCGTCGGCGGGGAAGGCTCCCGAGCGCACGTCGGCAGCGTAGGCCGCCACCGCCCTCGTCGCCTCGGCTCCGAGATCGGCGTAGCGGCGCACGAATTTGGGCACCTTCGGATTGAGCCCGACCACATCGTGGAAGACCAGGACCTGTCCGTCACAGGCCGGGCCGGCCCCGATCCCGATGGTGGGCACCTCCAGGGCTTCGGTGACCGCCGCCCCCACCTTTTCGGGGACGCCTTCGACGACCACGGCGAAGCAGCCGGCGGCGGCGATGGCCTCGGCCTCTCGCACCAGGGTTTCGGCGGCGGCCTCGTTGCGCCCCTGGACCCGGTAGCCGCCCATGGCGTTGACCGACTGCGGGGTGAGCCCGATATGCCCCATCACCGGGATTTCGGCGGCCACCAGCGCCTCGATCATCGGGGCCCGGTTGGCTCCCCCCTCCAGCTTGACCGCCTGTCCACCGGCCCGGATCAGCATCGCCCCGTTGCGAACGGTGTCCACCGGATCGAGGTGGTAACTCATCCACGGCAGGTCGGCCACGATCAGAGGCTTGGGTTCGGCCCGGGCCACCGCCGCGGTATGGCGGGCCATGTCGTCCATGGTCACCTGGAGGGTGTCCCGATAGCCGAGCACGTTGTTGGCGAGCGAGTCGCCGACCAAAATGAGGTCCACCCCGGCGGCGTCGGCGATCCGGGCCCCCGGGGCGTCGTAGGCGGTGACCATCACCAGGGGTGGGTGACCGTCCCGCCGTTTGGCGGCGCGAACCGCTGGGACAGTGAACGGCACCGGCCGGGGGTCGGGCATGAGATCCTCCTATCGACCGTCCAGCGCCCGAAGGCTGCCGGCGGCATGGACAGCGGCACCTGTCCACCACGGTGTGCTGCGTGACTGCCCCTCCATCGTAGCGGCCGGACGACACCTGCGGGGTGGCCGGCGCCGCCCGGCCCGAGAGGTGTCACCGGCCCCGGACATCGGCGACACGCCCTACAGTCTGGCGATGCCACTGCAACGTTTCGAGGGGCGCGGCGCGCTGGTCACCGGCGCGGCGTCGGGCATCGGGCGGGCCACCGCACTCCGGCTGAGCGCCGAAGGCGCCACCGTGGTAGCCGTCGATGTCAATCCCAACCTGTTGGCCACGCTGTCGGCGGAGGCGGAGGCGACGGGTCACTCGTTGTCCACGCTGGAGGCCGACGTGGGATCGGAGGCGGGGGTCGACATCCTGGTCGCCGAAGCGTTGGATCGGCTGGGCACCCTCGACGTGGTGGTCAACGTGGCCGGCGTGCTCTCGTTCTCACACACCCACGAGGAGACCCTGGAGGAATGGAGCCGGTTGATCACCATCAACCTCACCGGCACGTTCCTGGTCTGCCGCCGGGCCCTGCCCCACCTGGTGTCCAGCCGCGGAACGATCGTCAACCTGGCCTCGACGGCCGCCCACGCCGGACAACCGTGGGCCGCGGCCTATGCCGCGTCCAAGGGGGGCGTGCTCGCCTTCACCCGCGCCCTGGCCGTCGAGTACGCCGCCACCGGTGTCCGGGCCAACACCATCAGTCCCGGCGCCATCGACACGCCCATCACCCAGGCCTTTCACCTGCCCGAGGGGGCCGACATCAAGCTCCTCGACCGGGTGACCCCGATCGGAGGCTTCGGCACGCCCGAGGGGATCGCGGCAGCCATCGCCTACGTGGCATCCGACGAGGCCTCCCACATGAACGGGGCCGACATCCTCATCGACGGCGGCACCCGGGCCTGAGCCGGGCGCCCGCCGGCCGCCGGCCTTGCCGGCGGCTCAGCCCAACTTCGACCGCCCGTTGGTGGCCCACCAGTCGGCGGTCAGCTTGAGACCGGCGATGGAGGAACGGGGCATCAGTTCCTCATAGGTGCGCCGGTACCCGGTGTGGGCAATGAGCCACGAGCCGTCGATCTTGACGTAGCGGTCCTCGTAGAACGCCGCCCCCTGCACATTGATCCCCAGATCGGTGAGGATCACCACGTCCTCGAGGGCCCAGACGCCGGTGGCCGCGGTCGGGCTGATCAAGTCGATCTCGGGATGGTGGCAGCGGTGGCTGCTCAGCATGGTGGTGGCGCCCATCGAGTCGCGGAGGAACTCCATGATGGCGTCTCGCCCGCTGAACTCGTAAAGCCCGCCGCCGTACCGGGCGGTGGCCTCGGGGGTGAAACAGGATTCGATCTCGTCCCACAGCTTCTGGTCGAGGCACCGGAGGTAGCGGTACTTCAACCTTTTGATCAGCTCGATCTCGACCAGGTCGTCCGGTTTCATCATCTCCCTTTCACGGGTGGCATCCGACCGACGGTGGCATCGACCCGGTTCCGCCGGAGGCCGAGCGGTGGATCATCGGATCGTACCCACCCCGGGGATGAGCGGCAGATCGAGAGCGGTCACCCATCCGGGAGCCAGACCGTTCACCGCGGGGACCGCGTTGAGGGCCCGGAGCCCGGTGGCCAGGCAGCCCGCGGCGGCCGCGTCCCGGCCGCTCCCGTCGGTGAAGCGGAAGGCGGTCTCCTGGGTGATGGAGGGTGACCCATCGATCTCCACCCGGTACACGTCATCCTGGTTGCCCCGTGGCCACTCCGGGGCGGCGGCGGCACCGACCCGGTTGACGTGCTCGAGACAGATACGGGGCTCGCCCCGATGGATGCCGTTGATGGTGAATCGGATGGCCGCGACCTCGCCCGGGTTGATCACGCCCTTGGCTGTGGTCACCGGTTGGTCGGTCACCCATTTCTCCCAGGTGGTGGTGATGGCGTCGAGCTCGACGCCGACGGCATGGGCCATCATCGGCACGGTGGCGCCCCACGACATGACCAGGATGTCGGTGTGCTCGAGGAGCGGGACGAATTCGGCCGGCCGCCCGATCCCCATTTCGTCCTCGTAGTCGCCTTCGTAGTTGATGTAATCGAGTATCTCCAGGGCCCGAACCTGGCGCACCTCGGAGCACAGTCCCATCAAGGTCATCGGGAAGAGATCGTTGGCGAATCCGGGGTCGATGCCGGTGGTGAAACAGGAGGCGCCACCGGCCCGGCAGGCCTCGGCGACCGGCTCGATCCATGCCGGCGGGTTGAGGGTCATGGCCGGGAACACCCACGGCGTCATCGCCGTCGAGCACACGTCGATGCCGGCCCGGAGAAATGCTCCGATGTCCCGGATGTTGTCGTCGGCGTGGGCGGCCGTCGGTCCATAGTGCACCAGGGCGTCGGGCACCAGTGCGGTGAGTGCCCCGACATCATCGGTGGCGACCAAACCCACCGGGTCGATCCCGCAGATCTCGCCGACGTCGCGGCCGACCTTGGCGGGATTCTGCACACCGACGCCGACCAGCTCGAATGCGGGATGCCGGAGGATCTCGGGGATCACCATCCTCCCCACGAAGCCCGTGCCCCACACCACCACCCGCTTCTTGCCGCCGGAGCCGGTCATCGCGACATCTCCCCCGAGTTGACCAGGAGGTACTGGCCGGTGACCGCCTTGGCGTGATCCGAGGCGAAGAAGGCGGCCACGTCGGCCACCTCGCCGTCCTCGGTCATCCGGCGGAGCGGGAATTCACCCACCATCTCCTCGAGGACCTCTTCTTTGGTGCGTCCCTGGCTGTTGGCGGTGCCGGTCACGTACATCTCGACGTTGGGGCCCCACATCCACGACGGGACGACCATGTTGCAGCGGATGTTGTCCGGCCCGAGCTCCTCGACCAGGTAGTACATCGCTGACAGCAGCGCGGCCTTGGATGCCGCGTAGCCACTCTGGGGTAGGGCGGGCTGGAACATCGACTGGGAGCCGATGAGCACCACCGAACCACCCCCGCCGGCCTTCATCGCCGCGGCCACCGGACGGATGACGGTGAGGGCGCCGATCACGTTGGTCTCGAACGCCTTGCGCCATGCGTCGAACCGGAGATCGTAGAGGCCTCCCCACACGTTCTCATAAGCCGCCACCTGGATGAGGGCGTCCACCGAACCGAAGCGGCCCTGGGCCGACTCGACCAGGGCGGCGCACGAATCCGGATCGGTGATGTCGGTCACCTGGGTGGCCACACGTCGCCCGGTCGGATCCAGTTCGCCGGCGATGGCGGTGAGTGTCTCTTGGGTACGGGCTGCCAGCACCACGTTGGCCCCGTCGCGCAGTGCGCTGACGGCACACTCGCGGCCGAGTCCGTTCCCCACGCCGGTCACCAGTACGGACTTGCCCTCGAGGATCATCCCCCACTTCTAGACCATCCAGTGAGGGCGTGCCTCTCGGCCGCCGCATCCGGCCGCCGCGGTCGGTCCCCTGTTGCCGGCTGCTACAGACTTGCCCGACCGGTCAGGGGCTTGCGAGTCGTTGCCTCGACCCCGGCACCAGCCGGGTACATACGGGTCAGGTGGTTCCACGAGCAGTCCGTGCACACCTCGATCACGTAGCAGACCACCGGCTCCTTGCGACGCCAGTAGCGGCTGAGCTCGGTCTGGGATGCCACGCACCGGCCACCCGGGGGCAGTCGGGAGCCGAAGACGAAGGTGACCTCGACCAAGTCGGCGACCTCGCAGATCGGGCACTCCTGGCCCGCGTGCCGGCCGAGGTTGCAGGCCACTCGGAGCAGCTCCGGGTGGGCGTCACAGACATCAGCCCTCGAGAGACGGCCCTTCTGGTATTCGCGGACCACCGCATTGCGGGCCAGCAAGTACTCGACACGGCCCCCGGTCGGGGATGTCTTCACGCCCTCGAGCGGTCCTGGTCGGAAGCTCACACCCGCCAGGGTAATCCCGTCCGGACCGGTTGGACACCCTTGTGGCGATACCCGATCGAAACCACCGGGTGGTCGAGAACATCCGGCGGAACCCCGCTATGTATTGCATTGATATATCGATCTGATATATCGTCTGGACATGCAGTGGTCGGCCGTACGCCATCGTGCCCCTCTCGGGCGCCCCGTCGGTGGGGGTGGCTGCCCTCGATGCGGCCACGGTGACCGGTGATGCTCGATCTGGCCATCCTCGGTCTCCTCCACGAACAGGAGCTCCACGGCTACGAGATCCGCCGTCGGCTCCGCGACGAGCTCGGCCTGTTCGCCAACATCTCCTTCGGATCGCTCTACCCGGCCCTGTCCCGTCTGGAGACGGCCGGCGCAGTGACCGTCACCGAATCGTCCGGCGCCGGCCTGCCCATCCCGTCGACCGGGTCCTTGAGCGGCGAACGCGCCGGTCTCCGGGCACGCCGGAGCGGGGGGACACGGGTGACCAAGCGGTCGCGCAAGGTGTACCGGATCACCGAGGTTGGACGCCAGCTCTTCGAGAAGCTCCTCGACGCCGACGAGCCCGCCGGGGCCGACGACGCCCGGAGTTTCGGCCTCCGCCTGGCCTTCGCCCGCCATCTTGCTCCCCAGGCCCGGTTGGCCCTACTCGAACGGAGGCGGGCCCAGTTGACCCGTCGGCTGGCCACCGACCGGGTGCGCGCTTCGGGGGACCGCCTTGACGTCTACACCCGTTCCCTGGTGGAACACAGCACCGAGGCCACCGAGCACGACATCGCCTGGCTCGATCGCCTCATCGAGCTCGAAAGAAACAAGCAGTCAGCAACCCGACCGAAAACAGGCGAGCCCCGCGGAGGGGACGCCGTAACCGTAACGAAGGGAACCACTTGATGAACAAGGTCCGAGTAGCCATCGCCGGCGTGGGCAACTGCGCCAGCTCCCTCATCCAGGGAGTCGAGTACTACCGGGGGGCCGATCCGACCGAGACGGTGCCCGGGCTCATGCATGTGGTGCTCGGTGGCTATCACGTCGGGGATCTCGAATTCGTGGCTGCATTCGACGCCGATGCGGCCAAGGTGGGGACCGACCTGGGCAAGGCCATCTTCGCCGGCCAGAACAACACCATCCTGTTCGCCAGCGTCGGTGAATTGGGGATCACCGTGCAGCGCGGTCCGACCCTGGACGGGTTCGGCAAGTACTACCGCGAGACCGTCGAGGAATCGCCCGCCGAACCGATCGACGTGGTGGCGGCACTGAAGGACTCGCGGGCCGACGTTCTGGTCAGCTATCTCCCGGTTGGGTCCGAGCAGGCCCAGCGCTTCTACGCCGAGGCGTGCCTCGAGGCGGGGGTGGCCTTCGTCAACGCCATCCCGGTGTTCATCGCCTCCGACCCCGACTGGGCCCGCCGGTTCCACGCCGCCGGCCTTCCCATCGTCGGGGACGACATCAAGAGCCAGGTCGGATCCACCATCGTCCATCGGATCCTCACCCGGCTGTTCGAGGACAGGGGCCTGGCCCTCGATCACACCTACCAGCTCAACGTGGGCGGCAACATGGACTTCAAGAACATGCTCGAGCGGGACCGCCTCGAGTCGAAGAAGGTGTCGAAGACCCAGGCGGTGACCAGCCAGATCGAGCACGGCTCGCTGCCGGCCGACGACGTCCACATCGGGCCGTCCGACCACGTGCCATGGCTGCACGACCGCAAGTGGGCCTACATCCGGATGGAGGGCCGCAACTTCGGCGACGTACCTCTCAACCTCGAGCTCAAGCTCGAGGTGTGGGACTCGCCCAACTCCGCCGGGGTGATCATCGACGCCGTCCGGTGCGCCAAGCTCGCCCTCGATCGGGGGATCGGCGGGCCGCTGCTCGGGCCTTCCGCCTACTTCATGAAGTCGCCACCGGTGCAATTCCACGACGACGTGGCCCATGACATGGTCGAGTCCTTCGCCGAGGGCGAGCGCGGCCCGGTCTGGCCCCAGGACTGAGAAGGCGGCCGCCGATCAGGCCTGTTGCGCCCACCATTCGACCAGCCGCTTGCGGGCCTCTTCTTCGGGAAGCGGTCCTTCCTCGAGCCGTAGCTCGAGCAGAAAGGCCAGCGCCCGGCCCACGTCGCGCCCCGGGGTGAGGCCCAGTTCCTCCATGACCTGGGTCCCGTCCAGGTCGGGCCGAATGGCATCGAGCTCCTCCCGCTGACGGAGCTCGTCGATCCGGGCCTCGAGCTCGTCCATGCTCCGTCCGAGGGCCCGGGCCTTGTTGGCGTTGCGGGTGGTGCAGTCGCACCGGGTCAGCTCGTTGAGGCGATCGAGCAACGGACCGGCGTCGCGTACGTAGCGGCGCACGGCCCGGTCGGTCCATCCCAACCGGTAGGTGTGGAAACGCAGATGAAGGTTGACCAGTTCGGTCACCACCTCCACGTCGGCGCCCGGGTAGCGCAGGGCCTGCATTCGAGCTCGGGTCATCCGCGCCCCGACCACCTCGTGGTGGTGAAAGGTCACCCCCCCGGCGGCGAACGCCCGGGTCCTGGGCTTACCCACGTCGTGGAAGAGAGCGGCCAGGCGCAGCAGCCGGTCGGGGCTGGTCTTGTCCACCACCGCCAGCGTGTGGGCGAGGACGTCCTTGTGCCGGTGGATCGGGTCTTGCTCGAGGGCCAGCCCGGGAAGCTCGGGAAGGAACTCCTCGGCCAGGCCGGTGCGGACCACGAACCACAGCGCCACCGAGGGCACCGGCACCATGACGATGTTGTCCAGCTCGTCGCGGATCCGTTCCGCCGACACGATGGCCAGGCGTTGATGCCCGGACCGCACCGCCTCGACCAGCTCCGGCGTGGGTTCGAGGTTGAGCTTGGCGATGAACCTGGCCGCTCTGAGCATCCGCAGGGGATCGTCGGCAAAGGACACCTCGGGATCCAGCGGCGTGGACAGCCGGTGCACGGAGAGATCGGCGAGACCTCCGAACGGATCGACCATCTCCAATTCGGGAAGCCGCAGGGCCATGGCGTTGATGGTGAAGTCCCGGCGGGCCAGGTCCTCCTCCACGGTGTCCCCGAACTCCACATCGGGCTTGCGTGAGTCCGGCCGGTAGGCCTCGGCCCGATGGGTGGTGACCTCGTACTTCTGGCCGCCGCGGAGAAAGCCGATGGTGCCGAAACGCTTGCCCTGCGTCCACACCGAGTCGGCCCAGCCGGTCACCAGACGTTCGATGTCCTCCGGCCGTGCGTTGGTGGTGAAATCGAGATCGCGTTCGGCCTGCGACGTTGCGGGTTCGGAATCGGCGAAAACGGCGTCGCGAACCGACCCGCCGACCAAATAGAGGGTGTAACCCGCCGACCGAAAACGATCGGAGAGATCAGTGGTGGCCTGCACCAGAGGTTGAAGACGCTCGGGGAGCACGCCGCCGAGGGTAGTGCGACTGGCGTAGGCTGCCGTCCCGAGTGGATCGGGAACCAGGCCGCCTGTGCCCCAGCGCCAGCCATCCCCGGGCCGAAGTGCCAACCGGGGACGGGCCCGCCCCGATCGTCGGGGTGGGCCCTTCGGTGCCCGGCCGGCGATGACCGCCCCGGTCGCTCCTCCCCGCTCCTCTCTTCCATCCGGTCGTGGTCGGGCCGGTTTTGGTCGTGTGCGACGACCAGCGCTGGTCATGGTGGGTGCGGCGCTGGTCATCGGGATATTGGCGACCACCCAAACCGCGTTCGCCCACACCACGGGCCACCCCGATGCCCGGGCCGTGGTGTCCGGCTCAGCGGAGTCGGCGACGGCACCCTTGACCGTCGTCGCCCAGACACCCTGGGTGGCGCCGGGCCAGCCCTTCGACCTCAAGTTCCGGGTCGGTACCGATACTGTTCCCGCTGCTCAACTCGGGGTGTCGGTCGCGGTCTACCCCTGCCTGTCCAGCGTGTCCGCATTCGATCAGTCGGTGTCGAGTTCGTCGGTCCCGTCGGAAACACCCATCTCCTCCACCCCGTCGCCTCTTCCGGTCAGCGGGCTTCCGGCGGTGGCCGGCGTCGTCGACCTGTCGATGCCGGTGGTGGTGGGCACCGAGACCAGTCCGACCGCTGCGCCCTACACCATCGACCTGACAGCAGGCGACCAGTGCGGTGCCTATCCTTCCGGGGTCTACCCGATCCGGGTGCAGTTGACCGATCTGAACACCAAGCAGGCGGTCGCCGGTGTGACCACCCACCTGGTCTACACCGACGCCGACGGCGGCACCCAGCGGTTGCGGGTTGCGGTGGTGCTGCCCCTCCAGACAGCATTGCCGCCCTCCCGCTCGGTCACCCCCGCACAGCTGCTGGCCCGCCCCGCGGCGGCGCTGGATCCGCCGACTCCCTCCGCTGCCGCCGCGCTCAACGGGGTGGTCGCAACGCTGAGCACCGACACCACGGTTCCGATCACCCTCGAGGTCAGCCCGCTGAGCGTGGCCACGCTGGACGCCCTCACCAAACCGGGCCACCCGTCCATCGCCACCGGATTGACCGCGGTGGCCGCCGATCCCGCGGTGCAGTTGGTCGCCACCCCGTTCGCACCGGTCAATGCCTCGAGCCTGGTCGACGCCGGCCTGGGCACCGAGTTGGCCCTGCAGGTCTCCCGAGGGACCCAATCGCTGTCCGCCACCGTCTCCCACCCACCGCCGGCCGCGGGAGCAGCCGGCCTCGGGGCGTGGATCGCCAACGATCCGCTCGACACGGCCACCGCCACCCAGCTGGAAGCGGACGGCTACACCCAACTGGTCCTTCCCGGCGACAGCGTCTCCTCCTCACCGGTCGATGGATCGACCGCCGAACCCTTCCAGCTCACCACCACCCGTGGACCGATGACCGCAGTGGTGGCCAACGCCGATCTGTCGGCCCGCTTCACCGGTTCCCCCGAGAATCCGGTGCTCGCCGCCCACCAGTTGGTCTCCGAAATGGCGCAGATCTACTTCGAGAAGCCGAACGACACCACCCCCCGCGCCGTGGTGGCGGTGGCCCCCACCGACTGGCCCACCAGTGCGTTGTTCGTCCAAGCACTCACCGCGGCGCTCGACGGCAACCCGATCCTCGAACCGGTGACCACCTCCCAGCTGTTCGGGACGTTCGGCAACGCAGCGGGCTGCCGGGGCTGCCGACTGCTCCCGGTCAACGACGACGCCGGTCTTCCGGTCTCAGCCATCCACACCCAGCGTCAGCGAGTCGACGGCCTGTCGTCGGCCACCAACGGGCTTGCCGCGCGCTCCATCACCACCCAACTCAGCGACCTGGTGCTGGCCGGCGAGTCCGAGGTCCTCCGCCCGTCCCAGCAGTCCGGCGTGCTCACCAACACCGGGGCCGCCGTGGATGCGCAACTGGGTCAGCTCCAAGTGGCCGGTGACCGCACCATCACGCTCACCTCCCAACAGGGCAACCTGCCGGTGACCATCGTGTCCAACACCTCCTACCCGGTCTCCGCCACACTGACCCTGACCAGCGACAAGCTGCTCTTTCCCAACGGCACCACCCAGTGGAGCCAGCCGGTCAGCCTCCAGCTGCCCAACACCGTCGTCGACGTACGGGTTCGCGCCCGCGCCTCGGGGGTGTTCAAGGTCGGCGTCGTGCTCCACTCCCCTGCCTACGGCCTCGAGCTCTCCAGCGGCGAGGTCGACGTGCGGTCGACCACCACCTCGGTGGTGGGCATCATCCTGTCGGTCGGCGCGCTGTGCGTGCTGGCGTTCTGGTGGATCAGGACCTCACGGAAGCGCAGGGCGGCTCGTCGGGCTGACGAACTGGAGACGGGCGCACAACCGGGAGCTCGGGTGACCGACACCGAAATCGACGGGCTCCCACCGGCGGCCGGCGGGGGTCGCCGCCGGCTGGCCGGGGCCACCCTGGGCATGGCCATAGGCACCACCCTGTCCAGGCTGACCGGGGTGGTTCGCCTCATTGCCCAGACCACCGCCCTGGGCGGCGCCGGGTTCGCCGACGGCTACAACCTGGCCAACACCACGCCCAACATCGTCACCGACATCGTGATCGGAGGGGTGCTGTCGGCCACCTTCGTCCCGGTGTTCGTCGACCACCTCTCCACCCGGCGGGGCAAGGAGGCCTGGGAGGCGATCTCGGCGGTGGTCACGGTGACCATCACCGTGCTCATCGGAGCCACGGTGGCCTTCTTCGTTCTCACCCCGGAGATCATCCGTCTCTACACGGTCACCAATCACAGCGCCGACGTGCACCAGCAACAGCAAGAGGCCATCTTCCTGCTCCGCTGGTTCGTCCCCCAGTTGACCTGTTACGGACTCATCGCCCTGTTCAGCGCCCTGTTGAACGCCCGCGGCAAGTTCGCCGCCCCCA
This sequence comes from uncultured Acidimicrobiaceae bacterium, assembly GCA_963734395.1. Lineage (GTDB taxonomy): Bacteria > Actinomycetota > Acidimicrobiia > Acidimicrobiales > RAAP-2 > Bog-756. The sequence continues at coordinate 163,876 of CAVTGY010000003.1, forward strand.
TGTTCGTCCCCATCGCCAACAACTTGGTGGTGATCGGGATCCTGCTGTGGTTCCACGCGCTGGTCCCCCACCCCAGCCTGTCCTCGGTCGACACCCACCACACCGGGCTGGTGCTGTTGGGGGTGGGTACCACCCTCGGCGTGGTCGTCCAGGCCGTCCTGCTGATCCCGTCGCTCCTGCGGGCCGATCTGCACATCCGATTTCTTTGGAACCCGGCCCACCAGGCCATGCGCACCATCACCCGTCTGGCCGGTTGGACGCTCGGCTGGGTGGTGGCCAACCAGGTGGCGCTGGTCGTCATGTTGGCGCTGGCCGACGGGACCACCGTGCCCGGAGGCGTGTCGGCATGGACCTACGCCTACATCTTCTTCCAACTGCCCTACGGAGTGGTCGCCGTGTCGGTGATGACCGCGGTGACGCCTTCTCTGTCGGCTCGGTGGGCCCAGGGGGACATCGACGGCTTCCGCCACCGCATGGTCTACGGCCTCCGAGGCATGCTGGCCATCATCATCCCCTCGGCGGTGGGCATGCTCATTCTGGCCCATCCGCTCATCGACCTGGTGCTGGCCCACGGGGCAGAGACCACCGCCGAAGCAGAGGCCACCGCAGCCACACTGGCCATGTTCTCGTTGGGGCTCCCCGGGTTCTGCATCTTCTTGTTCATGGTGCGAGTCCTCCAGTCGATGCAGGACACCCGTACCGCATTCCGTCTCTACCTGCTCGAGAACGTGACCAACATCGTCCTCGGATTGGCCCTCGTCCGTCCCCTCGGGGTACGCGGCCTGGCGCTTTCGCTGTCGATCGCCTACACGCTTGGCGCAGTGGTGGCCCTTTCGGTGATCGGGCGGCGAGTGGGTGGGCTCGGAGGAAGCGATCTCACCACGCCGGTCAAACGGGTGGTCGCGGCCTCGGGCGTGATGGCGGTGGCCACCGTGCTGGCCCTCAGCGTGTCGGGGGCGACCTCCGGAGTGGCGCTGCTGGCTCGGGTGGTGCTGGCGGTGGTGGTGGGATTGGTCTCCTATGTGGCCGCCGCCACGGTGCTCGGGGCCCGCCATGCCCGGCGAACCCTCCGCGAGCGGGAGGAGCGGGCGGCGGCCCGCGGCCGAACCCGGCCCGACCCGATGGTCGACCTCCCCGACACCGGCCCGGCCTCGGTGCGACCGTTCCGTGAAAGACTCGATGACCGCCCCGCCGATGCGCCGGTTCGTATTCTGCGACCGGTGAGCGAGGACCCGGGGGACGAGGAGGAGGAATTCGATGGCCCGCATCCGAGTGGTGACCGATAGCGCCTGCGATCTGCCGGCCGATCTGGCCGCCGAGTGGGATGTGACCGTCGTTCCCCTCTCCATCCGATTCGGCGCCGAGGAGTTCGTTGACCAGTCGACACTCTCCACCGACCAGTTCTGGGCTCGATGCTCGGCCAGCCCGGTGCTCCCCGAGACATCGGCGCCTTCGGTCGGGGCCTTCCAGCAGGCCTTCGAACAGGCGGCCGACGGTGGGTACGACGGGGTCATCTGCATCAACCTGTCGGCCGAGGTTTCTGCCACCCACCAGGCCGCGGTGGCCGCGGCCAAGGCACTGGGCGACCGGATCCCGGTGCGCGCCGTCGACTCGCGGTCGCTGACCATGGGCCAGGGCCTGATGGTCCTCGACGTGGCCGACCGGGCCCGCACCGGCGCCACCCTCGACGAGCTTGCCGACCGGGCCGAGCACCTCATCCCGCGCACCAAGGTGTTCGGTGCGATCGACACCCTCGAGCACCTGGAGAAGGGCGGTCGGATCGGCGGCGCCCGGGCGCTGTTGGGCTCGCTGTTGTCGATCAAGCCGGTGGTGACCCTGGTCGACGGCCGGGTCGAGGAGGAGTCCAAGCAGCGCACCCGCGGCCGATCGCTGCGCTACCTGGCCGACAAGGCACGCAACTCCCCCCCGATCAGCCGCCTGGCGGTGTGCAACGGCGCCGCCACCGAGATCGACGAGTTCCTCGCCATGCTCGACGGGGTCAAGACCGAGCACCCGATGGTGGTGGTCGACCTCGGGCCGGTGGTCGGCACCCACACCGGCCCGGGCACCCTCGGGACCTGCCTGGTGACCGCCGACTGAGCTCGCCCCGTACCGCGTTCCGGCAGGCCACGGAGGCAGTCGGACTATCCTCGCACCATGGATCCGAAGCCCGAACCATCGACACCTCGACTGCCCGGCTCCGGCATGATCAGCGATCTACCCACCCGAGGGGCCGACCTGGTCGACAATCTGGTCGAGCTGCTCAGGGACAAGACGGTCCGGCCGCTCACCCTGATGACCCGGGCCGTCGTGTTCGGCATCATCGTCTTCGCCGCCGGCGTGGTGACCATCACCCTCCTTTCGATCACCCTGATCCGCCTGCTCACGGTGTATGTGTTCGACGGCCGGGTCTGGCTTTCGGACCTGGTGGTCGGGGCCCTGTTCGTGGTGGTCGGGGTGGTGGCCTGGAGCCGGCGGACCGATCCGAGCGCCGGATCCGAAGGTGCCCGGTGACCCAGTCCCGTCAGGTGGTGATCGTGGGCTCGGGGCCCGCAGGGCTGACCGCAGCCATCTACGCGTCGAGGGCGCAGCTGGACCCGCTGGTCATCGAAGGCGAGCCGTCGTCGACCAGTGACCAGCCGGGCGGGCAGCTGATGCTCACCACCGACGTCGAGAACTACCCCGGTTTCATCGAGGGCATCATGGGCCCCGAGCTCATGCAGGCCTTCCGCGAGCAGGCCGCCCGCTTCGGAGCCCAGTACGTGACGGCCAAGGTGTCCCGTGTCGACCTGTCGGCCAGGCCGTTCGGATTGTGGACCGGCGATCCCGACGTCGGGGAGCCGACCTACGCCGCCGAGGCACTGATCGTCGCCACCGGGGCCCAGTCCCTGATGCTCAACCTCGAAAACGAGGAGCGACTCCTCGGCTACGGAGTCTCCACCTGCGCCACCTGCGACGGCTTCTTCTTCCGCCAAAAGGAGATCGCGGTGGTGGGCGGTGGCGATTCCGCCATGGAGGAGGCTCTGTTTCTCACCCGGTTCGCCGACAAGGTGACCATCATCCACCGTCGGGGCGAGCTGCGGGCGTCCAAGGTCATGCAGCAACGGGCGTTCGCCAACCTGAAGATCGCCTTCCTCTGGAACAGCTCGGTCGTCGACGTCCTCGGGGACACCACGGTGGCCGGGGTGCGGGTGCGCGACAACCTGAGCGAGGAGGAGTCGGAGATCGCCCTCTCGGGTCTGTTCGTGGCCATCGGGCACGAACCCAACACCTCTCTGTTCAAGGGCCAGCTCGAGCTCGAGGAGAACGGGTACATCCGCACTTTCGACGGGACCCGGACCAACGTGGACGGGGTGTTCGCCTGTGGCGACGTGCAGGATCACCGCTACCGCCAGGCGGTCACCGCCGCCGGCTCGGGATGCATGGCCGCGATCGACGTCGAGCGCTGGCTCGAGGATCAGCACGCCGGTCCCTCCTGAATCGTCCCCTTCGGCCCGCACCGCCGTCTGATCTACCCCGATCCCGGTGTGGGAATGCCGGGACCCCTATGGTGGTTGACCACCCTGCGCCGGTGATCGACACCAGGCAGGACCCGGGAAGTCGGGCAGGAGGATCGAGCATCATGAGTGAGAAGATCGCAACGTTGAGCGACGCTAGCTTTGACGAGCATGTCAAGTCGTCGGACGTTCCCGTGTTGGTCGACTTCTGGGCGGAGTGGTGCGGCCCGTGCAAGATGATCGCTCCGGTATTGGAGGAGATCGCATCGGAGCAGGCGGGGAAGCTGGACGTAGCCAAACTCAACATCGACGACAACCTGGACGTGACCCGCAGGTTCGACGTGATGAGCGTGCCCACCCTCATCCTGTTCAAGAACGGGGAGCCGGCGGTGCGCATCGTGGGAGCCAAGGGCAAGGGTCAGCTCCTGCAGGAGCTCTCGGGCCACCTCTGAGATCGAGCGCGGTCGGCGAGGCCCCGATCGGCCGCTGGTCTGCGCAACAGGACCTGGTGGTCGGCGGCGCCCGAGGAGAGGGTTGAGCCCGCCCCACGAGATCCGCCTGGCAGTGGGCGACAGCGGTCCCGCGGTGGCGGACGTGCAACGACGGCTCGAACGCCTGGACCTGTCCACCGGTGTGGATCCGAAGGGGAGCTATCAACACGGGACCAGGGCCGCCCTCGAAGCATTCCAACATCGCCGGGGGCTCCGGGTCGATGGCGTGTGCGGGCCGCAGACCTGGTCGGCGCTGGTCGAAGCCGGTCTCCAGCTGGGAGACCGCTTCCTCTACCGCCGCAGGCCGATGCTACGGGGTGACGATGTGGCCGAGCTCCAACAACGCCTCAGCGCCCTGGGATTCGACACCGGACGGGTCGACGGCATCTTCGGCGACTTGACCTCCGCTGCGCTGGGCGAGTTCCAGCGCAACGCGGGATTGCCCGTCGACGGCATCGCCGGGGCGGCGACGGTCTCCTTGCTGCTGAGGTTCGGCACTCGCCACCACGACACCGAACTGGTTGCCTCGGTGCGGGATCGCGAGCGGCTCCGGGCCGCGCCGCGAACCCTGGCCAACCGCCGGGTGGCAGTTGGGGAAGAGGGTGGCCTGGGTTCCACCGTTGCCGCGCTGCGCCGACTGCTGGTCAACGACGGAGCGTTAGTGACCACTCACCATCATCCCGACGGGTCGATCCAGGCGGCAGAGGCCAACGCCGGCGACGCGGAGGTCTACATCGGACTCCGTGTCGATCAAGGAGACCATCGGTGCACGACCGCCTACTACTCCGGCTATCGCTACTCCTCGCCCGGGGGTCGGCTCCTGGCCGAGCTCCTGGGCCAGCGGCTGTCCTCCTCGCTCGAGGTGCCCGACGGGGGATGTCACGGAATGTCGCTGCCGCTGCTCCGGGAGACGAGGATGCCCGCGGTGATCGTCGAGATCACTCCCGCCGTGGTGGTGGTCGAGCAGGCCTCGACCGTCGCCCGGGCCATCGTGGAGGCATTGGCCGAGTGGGTCGACAGCGCCTGGGACTGACCTCCGGGGTCCGTCATCGACCTCCACCTCAGGCACCGATCGGGGCCGTAATCCACAGTCTCATGCACAGGTTGTGGATAACGCTCTACCACTGGTTAAGGGCTGTATGTCACTATGAGTGGCTCAAATTGAGCTGTTATTGACATTGTGTCGGTCAATAACCACTCTCAGTGGTATCGATGCCGCCTATTCAGACATTGGCCGGTTGAGCTCCGCCGACCATCAGCTTGTAGATTCGCTCAAGGTCCTCGAGGGTGGCGAACTCCACCACCACCTTTCCTCGCTTCGACGTAAGGTCGACCTTCACCCGGGTGTTGAGGTGACCGGAGAGCAGCTCTTCAAGCTCGAGAATGCCGGGCGGCGGTAGCCGGTTCGACGTCGATGGGCCCGCCTGCCGCACTCCTTCGGCTGCCGGGTGTTCCGGCGATTGCCCAGTGGCGGGATCGACCGCTCCCCCCTCGGTATGTTGGCGGACCTTCTCCTCGACGGCGCGAACGGTGAGGCCGTCGGCCACGATCGACTTGGCCAGCATCTCCTGATAGCCGCGATCGGGGGTGCCCAGCAGGGCGCGGGCGTGGCCGGGGGTGACCTGGCCGTCGGCCAGCAAGCGTTGGACGCCGGACGGAAGCTGAAGCAACCGCAGGATATTGGTCACCGAGGTACGGCTCTTCCCGACCCGGGTGGCCACCTGATCGTGGGTGTACCCGAACTCCTCGATGAGCTGTTGGTAAGCGGCGGCCTCTTCGAGAACATTGAGATCCTGGCGATGGAGATTCTCCACCAGCGCCTGCTCGAGACTTCGCGACTCGTCGGAAGTCTGTACCAGGACCGGGATCGTGTGGAGACCGGCCCGTCGGGCGGCCCGCCACCGTCTCTCGCCGGCGATCAACTCGAACTCATCGGCGGCGTCGCCGCCGATCTGCCTCACCAGCACGGGCTGGAGGATGCCCAGCTCCTTTATCGATGCCGCCAACGAGGCCATGGTCTCGTCGTCGAAGGCGACCCTGGGTTGCCGGGGGTTGGGCTTGATGCTCCCGATGGGTACGTCACGCAGAACCGAGGATCGATCACCGGAAACCTCGGTGGGGATGAGGGCACTGAGCCCCTTGCCGAGTCCGCTACGACGTGCCACCGCTTACCTCCTTGGCTAGTTCACGATAGGCGATGGCCCCACGCGAGGTGGGATCGAAAGTGGTGATCGGCTGACCGAAGGAGGGTGCCTCGGAAAGTCTCACCGTTCGGGGGATCACGTTGCGGCAGACCTTCGAGCCGAAGTGCTGGCGGACTTCGTTGGCCACCTGGTCGGCCAGCTTGGTCCGGGCGTCGTACATGGTGAGAACGATGGTGGAGATATCCAGGTTGGGGTTGAGGTTGGAGGCCACCAGATGGATATTGCGCATGAGCTGGCTGAGTCCCTCCAGTGCGTAGTACTCGCACTGGATGGGCACGAGAACCTCGTCGGCCGCCGCCAGGGCGTTGACAGTGATCAGGCCCAGCGAGGGCGGGCAGTCGATGAGCACGTAGTCGAAGTCATCGATGACCGACTCGATCGAACGCTTGAGCTTGAGCTCTCGGCTGAAGGCGGGCACCAGCTCGATCTCGGCTCCGGCCAGAGCGATGGTGGCCGGAGCCACGAACAGATTCTTCATGCTGGTGGGTTCGACGCAGTCTTCGAGAGAAGCGTCACGCATCATCACGTCGTACATCGAAAGCTCGAAGTTTCGGGCATCGATGCCCAGGCCGGTGGTGGCGTTGCCCTGAGGGTCGAGGTCGATCACCAGGACCCTGAACCCGAGCTCGGCCAGAGCCGCACCCAGGTTGACCGAGGTAGTGGTCTTCCCCACCCCCCCCTTCTGATTGGCCACCGCCATCACCCGGGGTAGGGGATTTCCGGACGCCGCCTGAGGTTCCTCCGCCGATCCGGTTGCCTCGTCGGCGGCGACGGTCGGGTCCACCTGGTGGTCGGTGGATCCGGCACCGTCCGCCGCTGATTCGGGAGGACTCGGAGTCTCGGGGTCAGCTTCCACGACCCTCGACTCCACTTCCGAATGGCCGGGCGCCGGCTTGGTCGGCTCGGGTGGTTCTGGTGGCTGCGGCGGCTCGGGCGGAGTTGATTCAAGCGACCCGGCCGGCGGTGGTGTTCCGGCCGCTTCGACAATCGGTGTTTCGGCTCCCGTTCCGTTCTCCCCAGACCGGTCGTTCCCCGCTGGTGGAGATCCCTTGACCTCATCGGGCGCCGAATCGGGCTCAACCAGCGCATCTGCATCCGAGCTCCCGTTCGGGAGGGGACTTTCGACCAGTTTCACCGCCCCGCCACCAAGCGTGGCGGCATCTGAGTCCGGGCCCGACCCCTGGTCGTCCTGGGGCGATGAGCGGTTCCGACGACGCCGACCGCGCACTATCGTCTCTGCAAGCGAGTTGGGCTCAAGGCCTTCATCCTCCCCTGCGCCGACAACCAGGTCAAGCTTTTCGTCGGAAATGTTTCACGTGAAACGGTCGCTCACGCTCGACAAAATGGGTGGGTGAGCGGCCGACCGCCAGCCTCCTCGCCAAAAACGACGTTCCACGTGAAACATCCCCGCCCTTGCCTCGACCGGGTCGGCGCTGGGCAGCGCTGGGCAGCGCGTCCCTAGAACAGGGGCCGTTTTGCCGGGACGCCCACCCGGCGGGGGTACCGGTCAGGGGTCTGGTGGGGCTTGCGGAGGACCCGAAAGCCGAAGCGGTCGTCGAAGCGCACGGGGGAAGCGCTGGTAAGGCCGACCTCGGCCAAACCCTCGACCGGCCACCGAGTGTCGCCCAGAACCTCCGGTGGCTCGGAGATCACCATCACCCCACCAATGGCCAGAAATGGCGCTCCGCATTCTGTGGCCACCGCGGGGCTCCCGAAAGACCGCGCCGTGACCAGGTCGAGTTTTCCGCGATAGCGGGTGGATCGAGCGATTTCCTCGGCGCGCCCTCGAACCACCTCAACCCCTCCGGAACCAGCCCAGCCGGCTGTCTCTGCCGACAGAAAGTCGGTTCGGCGCTGGTTGGCGTCCAACAGGACCACCTGGCTTTCGGGCCAGCAGGAGAGCAGGATCAGCCCCGGGATCCCTCCTCCGGTTCCCAGATCGAGGACACGGCGAGGTGCCGTATCGAGGGCGGACTCGGCGGCGAAGACGAATCCCAGAGAGTGGTCGATCTGTTCGGAGACCGGCATGGTGCCCAAGAACCCGAGTTCCGCCGATCGCTCGAGGATGGCGGTGACCGACGATGAGACCCGTTCCCTCATCTCGGCCATCAAGAGACGGTGCTCCCGGGGTGCCTCACTGCGGTCGGTGCAACGGGCGGGTCACCGGTGCAGGAGCCGGACTCGCAATGGTTTCAGCCCGCCGGCTGGATCACCACGTACCGGGTGGGTTCGGCGCCATCGGAGCGGGTCTCGACTCCGTCGATCTCGTTGACGGTGTCGTGGACGACCTTTCGGTCGGCAGCGGACATGGGCTCGAGCGCGCGCTCGCTACCGGTGGTCTTGACTTCCTCGACCAGTCCCTCGGTGAAACGACGGAGGGCGGCGATCCGCTTCTCTCGATAGCCGGCCACATCCACCAGAATCCGATCGGTACGATTCTCCGACTGCCGCTGAACGAAGGTCCGGGTGAGATCCTGAACGGCCGCCAACGTGGCTCCTCGCGGCCCGACCAGCAGTCCCAGGTCGTCGCCGGTGGCGGCGACCTGGACGGTGTCCTCATCGATCTCGGTGAAGGCAACCTCGGCGTTCAACCCGAACTCCTGCAGCAGGCCTTGTACGAATTCCTGTGCCGCCTCTCCCTGCTGCTCGAGTGTGAGTGACTCTTCCATGCTGACCTCGCTATCTCCTGGCTTCTGCCCGGAATCTCGCTTCCCCTGCACGCTGGGCTGCCCGCCGTTCGAGCTGCCGGTTCCCCGCGATCGACGTCGGCGACTGGAACGGCTCGACGAACCCGTGCCTGAACCCGTGCCGTTCCGGGAAGGAGCGACGCCATTCCCATTGCCGTCCTCCTTGGCAACGCGCTGAGCACCGTTGGAGCGTCCTCCACCGGCAGCGTCCGTCCTGTCGCCCCTGGCCGGTGCTCCCCCGTTACGAGAACGCTCTCCGTCCCGTCGCTTGTCCGACTTCTGCCGACGTCCTCGTTTTGGCGGGGGAGCGATCGGTCTCACCCGGGCCTGCACCCGGGCCTCGCCGCGAAGGCGGCCGAACAGCCCTGCCTTGGGCTCGCTCAGGACGACGAACTCAGCGTCGTCCTCGGCCACACCCAGCAGATCGAGTACGACCTCCTTGGCCTCGACGAGCGATTTCCCGCTGGCTTCCACCCACTCCACTTCCTACCGGGCCTTTCGTTCGCGCTTGGCCTTGGACCGAGGGTGCGCCTTTGGCAGGGGGGCATCGTCGGCGTCCGCGTCCGATCCGGTCCCGTTGGATCCATTGGCACCGGATCTTCCCTTGCCGGACCCGGTGCCGTTGCTCGGCCTTGCTCGTCCGGTCGAGCCATTGCCGTTGCTCGACTCCGGCTTCTTGTTTCCGTTCGACCCGTTGGCAGACGCTCCAGACGACCCGGCCGGCTTGCGTGGGGTGGTCGCCTTGGCCGGGCTCTTGGCCCCTGTCCCCCCACCCGCCTTGCCACCCGCGGTTCCGTTGGTGGTGGCCTTGCGGGTTCCGGTCCCGGTGCCCCCGGCCGGTTTGGGCTTGGGCAACGCCCTCTCGCTGCGGTCGGCGGCCGGTCCCTTCTTGGCCCCGGACCCTGCAGCCGGGGCGGGTCCGGGTCCGGCTACCAGACCCTTCCGGAAGAGGATCTCCTGGGTCAGGATGCGGATGGCGCTCGATACGATGAAGTAAACGTTCAGAATAGCGGCCACATTTAGGTAAATGAATCCAAAGATTAGCGGCATGTATTTCTGAAGCATGGCCGCCTGAGGATTGGCCTGTGCCGCTTGCGGATTTCGGGCATTGAGCCGGGACATCTGCAGGTACTGGAGGCCGACGGCGGCGGCCACCAACAAGAGGTAGGGGATGGCGACGAACAGACTGCTGTGATGAGAGAGCAGCTTCTGGGAAAAGTCCATTCCGAACGAGATCAATTGGCCGTGAGCAGCCTTGATGTTGTGATACATCTTGCTACCGATGGGTATGTAGCGAGGCACGGCGACCACGACCGCGGGATGGAGCACCTTGACTCCGTTGACGGTTGTGGTGTGCGCCGGCGTAGTCACCGTGTTGGTAATTCCCCGAATTACACTGTAGAGAACAATGAAAAACGGCATCTGCAATAACATCGGAAGGCACCCCGACGCCGGGTTTACATTGTGCTCTTTGTAGAGCTTCATTACTTCTTCGTTCATTTGGGCGCGGTTTTCGGCGCCCTTGTACTTCTGCTGCACCTTCTTCATCTCGGGCCCGAGGGCCTGCATGGCCGCCATGTTCTTGGTGCTCTTGACGGTGAGCGGGGTCAGCGCGGCCATGATCACGATGGTGAGCAGGGCGACGTCGAGCGGGTAGTTGGGGATGATCGAGTAGAAGAAGGCCAGTACCGAGCCGAAGAAATCGAGCAGCGGCTGGAAGATCTTGCCGATCGGTGTGGTCAGCGATGCCAGCATGGGGCCCTCCGATCAGGGACCGGGTCGGCGCCGTGTCCGCCCCAGGGGTGGCAGCGGGCGATCCGCTTGACCGCCAGCCAGCTTCCGCTCACCGGGCCGTGCCGCTCGATGGCACCCACCGCATACTCCGAGCAGCTCGGGAGGAACCGGCACCCGGTCGGTCGCCCCCATCGGGCCGTCTGGTACGTCCGTACGGCGGCGAGCAGCCCCCGGGTCACCAGCGACCGGCGCGGTCCAGCGGCGCCGGTCGGGCGGCCACCAGCGACTTCCTGATCGTCCTGATCGTTCGGCCGTGACCGAGAGACGGTCTCCGGCGCCAGGGCCGTCATCGGGACACTCCCTGCCCGTGACGGCCCACGGTCGACAGCAGGGCGGGTCGGCCGTCGACGGCCTTCTCCAATGCCTGTCTCATGGTCACCTTCAGTTCGTCGAATCCCAGCACGGCCCCTCCCGGACCTGCACGTACTACGTAGGCACCGACCGGAAGGGATGCCGCCTGGTCGGACACGATCGCCCTCAGCCTTCGCCTGAGCCGGTTCCTCACCACCGCGCTTCCCACCTGACGGCTGATCGCATAGGCTACCTGTGGTCTTGACCAGGTATTTTGCTCCAAAAAACTCACGGTGAGGGGACCGGCTCTACCACGGGAAGCTCCGTTGCGCACCGCATCGAAGGACCGGCGCGACCGGATGGCTCCGACACGGGCACTGCCTCGGTGAGCCGGCGGGCGTCCGGCGGTCACACCGACAGCCTATGGCGCCCTTTCGCCCGACGCGACCGGATCACCGCTCGTCCGGCCTTGGTCGACATCCGCTTGCGGAATCCGTGGGTTTTGGCCCGTTTGCGGACGTTGGGTTGGTAGGTGCGTTTCATCAATCCACTTTCTTCCTCGCCCGGAACCGCGAATTCTGGCGTTTCAACGGACAGGGGAGCCGGTTACGAGAGATCAAGATGTTCCCCCTACATGCTAGGCGCAAACCGGCCCCTGCTCTAGTCGACACCAAGAGGCGCGCTGCCTGGGCACGGTGTACCGTTCCGAGCACAGCAACCAAACAACACATGGATCGGTGGGTACGGAACGTCGGGCCCGACCCGCCGCTTGTCCTGACAAATCACGCAGGGTAACCAATCGCAGCAACGCCCGACTCCGGCCCAACCGGTGTTGGGCGCCCACCGATCGGTGCTCGTCCACAGGTGTGGATAGCCATGTGGACCAAACCAGTTGTGCAAGGGCGGAGGCCCACGTGAACGACACCGAAGGGCTGTGGAAATCGTGCTCGCAAGCACTGCGTGAGCAGGTATCGGACGCCATCTGGCAGGCCTACCTGTCCGGAATTACACCATTGTCGATCAAAGACACTGAAATAGTGTTGGGCGTCCCCAACACGTTGATCAGGGACCGGGTCGAGTCGCGGTTCCTCGGTCTCATCCAGGACACGGTGACCGGCACGGTGGGACGCGATCTGGTCGTCCATCTGGAAGTGGTGGCCCCGGTCTATGAGCCTGGCGAAGACAGCCTGCCCCACGTCGACATCGACCACCCCGAGGCGGGTTCGAGGTCCTCGGCCAATGCGTCGGTCGGGCCGCTTTCATGGCGGGACTCACCGACCAGGCCGGCTGCCGGTTCCGTGGACGCCCGTGTCGACTCCCCGGTGCTCGATCCGCGCTACACCTTCGACACCTTCGTCATCGCCTCCTCCAACCGGTTCGCCCACGCGGCCGCTCAGTCGGTGGCTGAATCACCGGCCCGCTCCTACAACCCCTTGTTCATCTACGGGGACGCAGGTCTGGGCAAGACCCATCTTCTCCACGCCATCGGGAATTACGTCCTCGAGAACTTCGGTGGCCGGCATGTTCGCTACGTGACCACCGAGACCTACATGAACGAATTCGTGGAGGCCATCCGCACCAATACGACCACCGCCTTCAAGCGCCGCTATCGGGAGTGCGACGTCCTTCTCATCGACGACGTCCAGTTCATGGAACGCAAGGAGTCCCTCCAAGAGGAGTTCTTCCACACGTTCAACTCGCTCTATGGGGCGTCCAAGCAGATCGTCCTGACCTCCGACAGACCACCCAAGTCGATCGCCACGCTCGAGGACCGGCTGCGCAGCCGCTTCCTTTCCGGTCTGATCACCGAGGTACAGCCCCCTGAGCTCGAGACCAGATTGGCCATCCTTCAGACCAAGGCCGAGCTCGAGGAGGTCGATGTCCCCGATGAGGTCCTCGAGTTCATCGCCACCCACGTGAAGGACAACATCCGCGAGCTCGAGGGCGCCCTCATCCGGGTCACCGCCTTCGCCAGCCTCAACCGTCAGCCGATGAGCAGGGAGCTGGCCGAAGTGGTCCTGTCCGACATCGTCTCTGCCGATCAACCCAGGCGGATCACCCCCCAGGTCATTCTCGAAGCCACATCGGACACCTTTGGATTCTCGGTCGACGAGCTCTGTGGTCCGAACCGTCGTCGTCCACTGGTCACTGCCCGTCAGGTCAGCATGTACGTCTTCCGTGAGCTCACCGACTTCAGCTATCCGGCCATCGGGCGTGAATTCGGCGGGCGGGACCACTCCACCGTCATGCATGCCGTCGAGAAGATCGCCAAACTGATGAAGGAACGACACCAGATCTACAACCAGGTCACCGATCTCATCGTCCGCATCAAGAGCGGTTCATGAGCCAAAGCGGCCCGGTTCAGCGGTGTCAAGCGGGGTCGGCACAGCGCTGTCACCTCGGCTTCTATCCGGAGGTTGTGCACTATCTGTGGATATCTCTGGCCCAACCTGGGGTAATTCTGTGAACTCAGGTGAACTTGTCCATAACCGGACACCCGATGAACACCTGGCGACGGTCCCAACCGCGACTCAGTGGACGAACGGGGGATTGCGAAACCCGTCGTGGGCTGTACCGATCAGCGTTCATCCACAATCCACAGGGCTTACTACCATCACTACCGAATTACATATCAACTACTAAAGACAGGAAGGAACTCCCCGGTGAAGTTTCGATGTGAGCGTGACTCCTTGGTCGAGGTGCTGACCACTACCGGCCGTGCAGTGAGCTCACGATCATCGACGTCCATGGCGCTCGGTGGCGTCCGTATCGAGTCGGTGGGGAACCATCTGGGCGTAGTCGGAACCGATCTCGACCTGACCGTCCACGCATCGACCGAAGCCATCGGAATCACCGACGGAGTGTGTGTAGCCCCAGCCAAGCTCCTGGCTGACATCACCCGGTCACTCGAGCCGGGGGCGGTGACCATCGAATCCGAGGGCGACAAGGTCGAGATCGGGGCGGCCCGGTCTCGATTCAGCCTGCGCACCTTCCCAGTGGACGACTTCCCCTCGCTGCCTGAACCTCCCGAGGCGGCTACCTTCCTCCCGGCATCCAGTCTGGCCAGTGCCCTCCGACAGGTGGTTCGAGCGGCGTCCAATGACGATGCTCGCCCGCTACTCACCGGGGTGCTCATCGCCGCGGAAGGAAATGGGATCCGCCTGGTGGCCACCGATTCCTACCGACTGGCCATGCGGGACATCGACGGTAGCGACGCGTTGGCCGACGCAACCCAAATCCTGGTGCCGGCCCGGGCGCTGGCCGAGCTGCAGAAGCTGTCGGCACTCGGCATGAGCCTCAAGGATGACGGATCGGCCGCCACCGCCGGCGGTGAGAACGCCGCTGCGGCTTCCATCGGTCTTTCCATCGGAGACCACGACGTGACGTTCACCGCGGGAGATGTCAAGGTGAGCACCCGGCTGCTCGACGGGAGCTACCCGGACTACCGCCAGCTGATTCCCGCCGAATACCCCAACCGCCTCCATGTGGGCAAGGACTCGCTGCTGGATGCGCTGCGCAGGGTGCGGCTCCTGGTTCGGGACAACACGACCCCGGTGCGGCTGGCCATGCGGGAGGGCGGTGTGGACCTGACCGTGGTCTCCCAAGAGGTAGGGGACGCCAGCGAGACCGTGGACGCGGATTTTGAGGGGTCGGACCTGACCATCGCCTTCAACCCCACCTACCTGATCGACGGAGTGGAGGCGGTTTCCGGGGACGAAGTGGTGCTGGAGACGGTGGATGCGACCAAACCGGCCACGGTACGGGCGGCCGAAGAGGACAACTTCCACTACCTGTTGATGCCCGTGAGGGTGTCGTAGCCGACGAGCTGCTTGCCGTCGCCCCCACGTGCACCTCGCCTCACTGACCGTCTCCGACTTCCGCAACATCGTGGAGATCACCATTGAACCCGATCCACTGGGCACCACGGTGATCACCGGGCGAAACGGGTCGGGCAAGACCAGCGTGCTCGAGGCCATCGCCTACCTGGCGACCCTCCAGTCATTCCGGAGCACATCCAAGGAATCGATGATACGGGTGGGCTCCGAGCGGGCCATCCTCAGAGCCGAGACCATGGTGGAAGGCCGGGCGATGTCCATCGAGGCTGAGCTGGCCGCCTCCGGTCGCTCGCGCACAATGGTCAACCGGCAAAGCGTGCGCCGCCGCCACGACCTCCATCAGGCGTTGCGGACCACCGTGTTCTCTCCTGATGACATCGGTGTGGTCCGCCAGGGACCCGGCGAGCGACGCCGGTTCCTCGATGAGACCCTGGCGGTTGTCGACGCCCGGGCCTCCCGTGACGCCGAGGAGGTTGACAAGATCCTCCGGCAACGAACAGCGCTACTCCGGGCCGCGGGAAGGAGGATCGACCGGGAGACCGCCACCACGCTCGACGTGTGGGACGCCCGGCTGGATGTGGCGGGAACCGCCCTGGTCGAGGCGCGGGAGGCGCTGGTCACCCAACTGGCGCCCCTCACCGGAGCCCACTACTCGCGCCTGGCCGGCGAGACGACCGAGATCCGGCTCGACTACTGCCGATCGTGGAGCGGGCGGCTCCTCGACGCGCTGGTCGAGTCCCGGTCCCGTGATCTCGACCGGGGCATGTCCGTCACCGGACCCCACCGCGACGATCTGGCGCTGTCGGTCGGAGGGCTCCCCAGCCGCACCCATGTCTCACAAGGGGAGCAGCGTTCGCTGGCTCTGGCCCTGCGCCTCGCCGCTCACCAGCTGGCCACCGAGCGCCTCGGCTCCGCCCCGGTGCTGCTCCTCGACGATGTGTTCTCCGAGCTCGACCCGTTTCGGTCGAGCTCGCTGCTGGCCGGGCTTCCCCCCGGACAGGCTCTGTTGACCACCGCACAGGCGGCTCCACCGGGGGTGGATGCGGCCAGGGTCTACACGTTGGAGGTGGACGGCCACACCAGCGCTGTTGCCCGAAGGGACCTATCGTGAGGGGACGGGGTCCCTACGAACGGGACGGGGGCCCGCGTTCGCTGGAGACCTCGCTCGACGCGGTGACACGAGGCTTGGGCATGCACGATCCACGCGCCCTCGGGCGCCTGTTCGCCGAGTGGTCGACGATCGTGGGCCCGGCGATGGCAGACCACGTGCAGCCGATCCGGGTCGACGCCGAGGCCCTTGTGGTGAGCGTGGATCACCCGGCGTGGGCCACCCAAGTGAGACGTATGGGGGACGAATTGTTGGACTGTGTGGTTAACGAAACAGGCGTCGAGCGGCCCGGCCGACTGGAGGTCAGGGTACGTCGGTGACCACCCTGCGGGGTGCCGACCATCGGTCAGGGAAGGCACACCCGGGGGCTACACTGGGGTATTGGAATCGGGGAATCGCCGACGAATGTGGAATAGCTCCAAAACACCACAGACAACCCGAATGCGCCGGTTCCCGTTCAGTCAATCGATGTTGGAAAGGGCGCGCCTGTGGCGCTGAAAACAGACAGTGAGCGCAACGTGGCGCCGACCACGTACAGCGCAGAGAACATCACCGTTCTCGAAGGACTCGACCCGGTGCGCAAGCGCCCTGGGATGTACATCGGATCGACCGGTCCGACCGGACTTCATCACCTGGTGTGGGAGGTGGTGGACAATGCCGTCGACGAGGCGATGGCCGGCTACTGCACGCAAATCGACGTGACCCTGCTGGCCGATGGGGGCGTTCGTGTGGCCGACAACGGCCGGGGGATCCCGACCGAGCCGATGGAACCGGTCAAGAAGTACAAGGGCCGCTCCGCGGCCGAAGTGGTGCTCACCGTCCTTCACGCCGGCGCCAAGTTCGGTGAGGGTGGCGGGTACAAGGTCTCCGGCGGGCTCCACGGGGTCGGGGTTTCGGTGGTCAACGCCCTCTCCGCCCGACTGTTGCTCGAAATCGACTACGCCGGACAGCACCACGAGATGCAGTTTGCCAACGGAGGCAGGCCGTTGGGCAAACTCGAAGTGACCGGGCCCTCGCGCCGCGGCCGCACCGGAACGACGGTGAGCTTCTGGCCGGATCCGACCATCTTCGAAGAGATCGAGTTCCGGGCCCAGACGGTGGTCGAACGCCTGCAGGTGATGGCTTTCCTCAACAAAGGCCTGGAGATCCGCTTCGTCGACGAACGGCCGGAGGCCAAGCCGGCCCAGACGTTCAAGTACAAGGACGGGATCGTCGACTACGTCCGCCATCTCAATGCCTCGAAAGAGGCGCTCTTTCGCAAGGTCTGCTCGTTCGAGCAGAAGGAAGACGCCATGGAGGTGGAGATCGCTCTTCAGTGGAACACCGGGTTCTACGAGAGCATCCACTCGTTCGCCAACGGGATATCCACCATCGACGGCGGGATGCACGAGGAGGGTTTCAAGAAGTCGCTGACCAACGTGGCCAACAAGTACGCGCGGGCGAAGGGAACCTTGAAGGAGAAGGACGACAACCTCCTCGGGGAGGACATCCGCGAGGGACTCACCGCCATCATCTCGGTGCGTCTTCAGGACCCCCAGTTCGAGGGCCAGACCAAGGCCAAGCTGGGCAACGTCCCGGTGCGTTCGCTGGTGGAGCGGGCCACCAACGAGAAACTGACCGACTGGTTCGAGGAGAACCCACGCGAAGCCGGCCAGATCATCCAGAAGGGATTGTTGGCCGCCCGTGCCCGGCTGGCGGCACGCTCGGCCCGGGACCTCACTCGGCGCAAGTCAGCGCTGGACGGCGCCGGACTGCCGGGCAAGTTGGTGGACTGTTCGTCGCGGGATCCCCGCGAGAGCGAATTGTTCATCGTCGAGGGAAATTCGGCCGGCGGCTCCGCCAAGGACGCGCGCGCAGTCCGCAGACCCAGGCCATCCTGCCCATCCGCGGCAAGATCCTCAACGTCGAACGAGCCCGTATCGACAAGATGCTCAAGAACACCGAGATCCAGGCGCTGATCTCGGCCATCGGCGCCGGGTTGGCCGAGGACTTCGACGTCACCAAGATCCGCTATCACAAGATCATCATCCTGGCCGACGCCGACGTCGACGGCTCACACATCCGGACCCTTCTCCTGACCTTCTTCTTCCGTCAGATGAAACCGTTGGTCGAAGGGGGATTCGTGTACGTGGCCCAGCCCCCGCTGTACTCGACCGAAGTGGGCAAGGAGAAGACCTACCTCAAGGACGACGCGGCCCGGGCCGCCTTCCTCGAAGAGAACCCCAACCACACCAAGGAGTTCCAACGCCTGAAGGGGCTGGGCGAGATGGACTACGCCGAACTTCGGGAAACCACCATGGACCCGGGCAAGCGCTCACTCCTCCAGATAGCGGTGGAGCAGGCGGCGATCGCCGACGAAGTCTGCTCGGTGCTGATGGGTGAGGACGTCGACCTCCGGCGGACATTCATCCAGACCAACGCCAAGGATGTCCGCTTCCTCGACATCTGACCTCGGCCGGTCCATCCGGCCGGTCAGCCAACCAATCGCGGTCGCCCCGGGGCGACCGACATCGAACCAGTGACGGAGACAAGGACAGGGAATGCCACGACGGGACGACCACGGTACCGGCGGCTCGGATACCGATGAGGTGTCCGGCTTCATCGAGCCGATCGAGATTCAAGAGGAGATGGAACGTTCCTTCCTCGAGTACTCGATGTCGGTCATCGTGTCGCGGGCGCTGCCCGATGTGCGGGACGGTCTGAAGCCCGTCCACCGCCGGATCCTCTATTCGATGTACGACCAGCGGCTGTTACCCGACCGCCCCCGCAACAAGTGCGCCAAGGTGGTCGGGGACGTGATGGGGTCGTACCATCCGCACGGCGACTCGGCCATCTACGAGGCCCTGGCCCGCATGGTTCAAGAGTTCTCCATGCGCCATCCCCTGATCGACGGACACGGCAACTTCGGGGGTACCGGGCCCGACGAAGGACCGGCGGCCATGAGGTACACCGAGTGTCGGCTGGGCACACTGGCACTCGAACTGATGAGCGGGATCGACCAGGAGACGGTCGATTTCGTGCCCAACTACGACGCCACTTCCGAAGAGCCGTCGGTCCTGCCGGCGCGGTTCCCCAATCTGCTGGTCAATGGCTCCCAGGGCATCGCCGTGGGCATGGCCACCAATATCGCCCCGCACAACCTGGGCGAGGTCATCGACGCCACCACCCACTTGCTCGAGCACCCCGAATCGACACCGGACGATCTCATGCAGTTCGTCAAGGGACCCGACTTCCCCACTGGCGCGGTGATCCTCGGTCGACAGGGAATTCTGGATGCACTCCGAACCGGTAGGGGATCGATCAAGATGCGGGCCGTAGCCGAGGTCGAGGAAGGTCGGGTCGGTGAGACCCGCATCGTGGTCACCGAAATGCCCTACCAGACCTCGATCGCATCGGTATCCAAGAAGATCGAGGACCTGGTCCGCTCGGGGGATCTCGACGGCATCGCCGAGGCCCAGGACGACTCCTCGGGAGGAAAGACCCGTCTGGTGATCCGTCTCAAGCGAGACGCCAACGCCAACGTGGTCCTGAACAACCTGTTCAAGCAGACGCCGATGCAGACCTCGTTCAGCGTGAACGCGGTGGCCCTGGTCGACGGGGTGCCCCGCACGCTGAACCTGGCCCAGATGCTCACCCACTATGTGGACCACCAGATCGAGGTGGTGACCCGCCGGTCCCAGTTCCTCCTGGACAAGGCGGAAGCCCGGGCCCACGTGGTCGAAGGCCTGCTCAAGGCCATCGACATGCTCGACCAGGTGATCGCCACCATCCGCGGTTCGGACGACAGGCCCGCTGCGCTCCAGGCCCTGCAGGCCGCCCCTTTCGAGTTTTCGGAGGAGCAGGCCAACCACATTCTGGACATGACCCTGGCCCGACTCACCCGGTTGGGTCGCACCAACCTCGAAGAGGAGCTGGCCAAGCTGTTGGAGGAGATCGCCGAGCTGCAGTCGATCCTGCGCGACCCGGCCAAGTTGAGGGGGGTGATCGCCTCCGAGTTGGGGGAGATCCGGGACAAGTTCGCCAACGATCGCCGGACCCGGATCACCCATGACCCCGGGGACATGAACGTGGAGGATTTGGTGGACGACGAGGAGCTGGTCGTCACCATGAGCAGGGCCGGCTACATCAAAGCGGTCTCAGCCGACGCGTTCCGAACTCAGGGAAGAGGAGGTCGGGGCGTTCAGGGGGCCAAGCTGAAGGAGGAGGATCTGATCGACGGTGTGGTCCACACCTCCGCGCACGCGCATCTTCTGCTCTTCTCCAATCGCGGCCGGGTCTTTCGACTTCGGGCCCTCGAGATTCCGATGAAGGAGCGCACGGCGCGGGGGACCGCAATCGTCAACCTGCTGCCCCTGGCTCCCAACGAGGTCATCCAGGCGATCGTCGGTACCCGCGACTTCTCGGCCGACAACTTCCTGGTCTTCAGTACCAAACTGGGTCAGATCAAGAAGACGTCGTTCAGCGAGTACGACAAGTCCCGGCGGGAGGGCTTCATTGCCATCAACCTGCGCGACGGAGACGAGTTGGTTCGGGTGGTCGAGACCCACGGCGACGACGACGTGTTCTTGGTCACCCAATCGGGAATGACCATCCGCTTCTCCGAGCACGACGTGAGGGCCATGGGTCGCGACGCAGCCGGGGTCCGCGGCGTGCGTCTCAAGGCCGATGACCGAGTGGTGTCGTGTGACGTCGCCCGCGACGAAGCCGACATCCTGCTGGTCACCGACGCCGGATACGGCAAGCGGACCAAGCTCGACCGCTTCAACCGGCAGGCCCGGGGCGGTCAGGGGGTGAGGGGGATTCGATTGACCGCCAAGCGCGGGCGTGTGGTCGCCGCCTTCATGGCCGGCTTGGAGGACGAGATCCTGTTGATCTCGACGTCCGGAGTGGTCATCCGCACCTCGGTTCGCGAGATCGCCTCGCAGGGCAGGGACGCCACCGGGGTACGGGTGATGAACCTCGATGGCGGGGACGCAGTGGCCGCGGTGGCGGCCGTGGCGGGCGAAGGCGTGGAGGACGGCTGAGTCCGACGTTGGTGTAGCGTCGTGCGGCGGTTTGCGGGGCTATAGCTCAGTCGGTTAGAGCGCAGCACTGATAATGCTGAGGTCGCTGGTTCGATTCCAGCTAGCCCCACCACTCTCTGTACCGGTCTCCCATGATGAGTGGCTTGCGGATGGTCGAAGAGTGACAGGTCTTCGCTGAACGAGATTGCCTTTCCCGAAGTGTGTCGTGTGGACCGGGAACGCCGCGGGCGGACCCTGTCGTGTCCTTCTCAAGGTTCAGACGTCTGTCCGTTGGCCACTTAGTTTTAGAAAATCGGCCAAATTACCCGTCTTTAGCCGATAACTGATCACCCCGGCCATCGTCTAGGGGCGATAATTTGGCCAATTTTGCGAAACCAAAAGCCCGACGGAGGTGACGCCGTCCGTCCCTGCTGGACCTCCATCCCAACGGCGGCATCACCATCCACGGTCGTTCACCAGAACCGCGGCGCCATTGACCCGGTCGTGGGCCAAGTCGGCCAAGGCCCGGTCCGCCTGGTCCAGGCGGTACGCAACCGCAGAGACCCGAACGGGAATTCGGGCCGCCGCCTCCAAGAACGCGGTGCCGTCGAGCCGGGTGTTGGCGGTCACACTGACCAACGATCGCTCCGAGAAGAGGTGGCGTTGGTAGTTGAGGGCCGGAATGTCGGTGAGGTAGATGCCTGCAACAGCCAGAGTCCCCCCGCGGTCGAGGGCTTCCAGGGCGGGGAGCACCAGCTCTCCTACCGGCGCAAAGAGGATGGCTGAATCGAGCGGCTCGGGCGGAGGATCCGCCGCACCACCCGCGCTGACCGCCCCGAGTTCGAGGGCCAATGACCGCGCCTCCGGCGATCGGGTCATGACGTGCACTCGAGCGCCCTCGGCGACGGCGATCTGAGCTGCGAGATGAGCTGATCCTCCGAATCCGTAAATGCCCAGCCGACCACCCGGGGGCAGTTGCGACCTCCTCAAGGCGCGGTAGCCGATGATCCCCGCACAGAGAAGCGGTGCCGCTTCTTCGTCAGTGAAGGTTTGTGGGATCGAATAGGCGTACCCTTCCTCGACGACCACATACTCCGCGTAGCCGCCGTCGATGTCCCAGCCGGTGAAGAGGGGTGCGACGCACAGGTTCTCCCTTCCGTCGAGACAGAAGCGACACGCTCCACAGGCGTGGCCCAGCCAGGGAACGCCGACCCGATCTCCCAGACCGAACCTGGTACACCCAGGGCCGAGAGCGTCGACCATTCCAACCACCTCGTGGCCGGGAACCACCAAAGGGCGTTTCGGATTCAGGTCGCCTTCGGCCAGGTGCAGATCGGTGCGGCACACTCCGCATACCCGAACATGCACTCGGATCTGCATGGGCCCCGGCACCGGTATCTCGCGATCGACCCGCACCAGAGGGCCACTATCGATCGGCCCCGGCGTGCCAACTGCCCAGACAAGCATTCGCTTGGGTGGCACGTCGCCGTGCGGGAGATCACCAACCACCATCTGGCCGGCAGCCTAGATATCCGGCGGCACGTGTATCAATAACCTCAGAGCCTCACCGACCTGATCTCATCGTCGCTTATCCGGCCAACGGTTCGTTCACCAGGGGTCCCCGTACCGGTCTCGATAGGTGCGCTCCCTGGGTGGAAGCCGCCGGGGCGATCCCAGGGGACGGGAGGGCCAACCGATGGGGACCACCGCCATCGGCCGGACCGACAACGGGAGACCGAGAATCGCCCGCAAGTCATCGGCGAACAGGGTCGCCAGGGTAGTCATCGCCGACCCGAGGCCGAGAGCGGTGGCCGCCAACAACAGATTCTGCGTCGCCGGATAAACCGACGAGGGCAGGGTCGACTCGACTCCGATCCTGGTATCGCCACAGACCACCACCATGACCGGCGCCGAACCGATCCCCCCTTCGGCTCCCCGATCGACGTCACGCAGGAGGGAGTCGGATAGACGACCCGTTGAATACTGGCGGGCACCTTCTCGCCAGGCATGGCGGATCAGCCCGCTGATGCTGTCCCGAACCTCGGCATCCCGGACGACGACGAACACCCACGGTTGGAGGTTCTCGGCACTCGGTGCGTGGGTGGCGGCGCGAAGGCAGAGTTCGACGAGCTGGTCGCTGACCGGTTGATCGGTGAATTGCCGGCAAGCGCGCTCGTCTGAACACGACGTCGAAGAACGGCTCCGATGGAGCCGTTCCCTCCTCGTCAACCACCTAACCGACGCTCGGTCATCAACCGCTCCGAACGGCCCCACCGGATGCGGCGCCAGCCCGAAGTTAGCCCGGTGCCCGACATCGTGCCCGACATCGCTCCCGACACGGTGCCCATGGGAAACGCCCGATGAGCGGCCCGACGAAGGCACCCCGGACCCCCGAAGCGAGCCGTCCTGTGGATCACTAGAGTCGCCCCACGACCGATCAGCCGCCCGTCCTTGTGGGGCGCCGGCGTCACGTCACCGGCAGTCGGGGTCGAGGTCGGGAGCCATCGAATCCGGGAGCATTTCATATGGTCATCGATCTGTGGGTGAACGCCATCTCCGGCAGGGCGGCGGAGAAATTTCTGGGCCAGACAGGATATGGAGAGATCGAAGGCTTTTTCGGGAGCACGGTACGCGGTGGTACGACCCGGTCAGACCTGTTGGAGGCGATGGACCGGCTCGGCGTCGACCGGGCGGTCCTCACCAGCACGCTGTCCACGGTGGAAGAGGAGACGCTGGCGCTGGTGGCCGACCACCGCGACCGACTGTTATTGGCGGCGACCGTCGATCACCCCGAACAGCCTCGACGACAGAGCACCTCGATCAGGTCCCGGGCCTCAGACGGCACCATCGACATGGTGCGGGTCACCCCGCTGGTCCAGCAGCTCCCACTCAACGATGCGCGCTACTACCCGGTGTACGCCACGTGCGAAGAGCTCGGAATTCCGGTCTCCATCAACATCGGGATCCCCGGACCCAGGGTCCGCTCCCGCTGCCAGGATCCGGTGCTGCTCGAGGACGTCTTGATCGACTTCCCCGACCTGGTGGTCATCGGGGCACACATGGGCCATCCCTACGAGGAACTGCTCATCCAGTACATGCTCAAGTGGCCGAACCTCTACCTGTCGAACTCGGCCTATTCGGCGAAATACATGCACCCGGCTCTGGTGGCCTTCATGGGATCCAGTCGAGGGTCAGGCCGGGTCCTGTTTGCCTCCGACCACCCGTTTCTCCCCATGGACCGGGCGCTCGCCGCCGCCCGTGCCCTGCCGCTGGGCGAGGAGGCCATGGGTGCGTTCCTCGGTGGGGCAGCCGAACGTCTCTTCGACCAAACCTCCGGTGGTTGACCTCCTGCCGGATCAGCTGCGGCTGATGGCCGCGGCCTACCCGGACCAGGTGGCCTACCGGAACCTCGGCGATGACAGCGCCGTCACCTTTGCCCACTGGGAACGGGAATCGAACCGCCTGGCCCGTGGCCTTCAGGCCCGCGGGGTGGACAAGGGCGACCTGGTCGCCATCTATCTCGTCCCCGAGCAGATACTCGACTGGATCGTCGCCTACAGCGCAGTCCACAAGCTGGGTGCCGTCGCCGTTCCGATGAACTACAGGCTGTCGGCAGGTGAGGTGCGTGGCATTTTCGAACACGCCGAAGTCACCGCCGTCGTGGCCAGTTCGACCTTCGACGATACGGTCAGCCCGCTTCTCGATTCCCTCGGCTCGCTGGAGGTTGTGGTCAGCGTAGGGCCACTGAGCCCTCAGCATTGGGTGGACATCGAGGAGATAAAGCATCCGGACGGCGGCGAATTCCGAGTGCCGCTGGACGGTGACGATCTCGCCGATGTGATGTACACATCGGGGACCACCGGACGGCCCAAAGGTGTCGCGGTGCGGCACGGCAATATCGCCATGGCGCCCAACGTGCTCCCGGCCTGGCAGGGCACCGGCTGGCTCACCGCGTCGCCGGTTTTCACCTTTGCCGGGCTCGGGTTCATCTACAACCCGATGAAAGCGGGCATGACGGTGCTATACCTGCCCAAGTTCGACGCCGGACGATGGCTGGAGATCGTCGAGCGCGAACGACCGGTGATGGCGTTCGTGGTCCCGGCGATGGCCCGGCTCCTCATCCATCATCCACGGTTCGATTCGGCCGACCTCTCCAGTCTGGCCGGGGTCTTCTTGGGCAGCGCGCCACTGCCACCGGACACCCTGCTGCGTCTGCAGGCGAAGATGCCGTCCGCCGCGGTGTTGAACAGCTACGGGATGACCGAAGGCGGCCACGCCACGTTTGCCATGGATCCAAAAGGATCGCGGTCCCGTCCGGGTGCGGTGGGGCGGCCGCGGCCTCCCGCCGAGGTCCGGATCGTCGATGACCAAGGTCAATCGTGTCCGCCTGGAGTGGTCGGAGAGGTGATCACCCGCAATCCAAATGGACACCGGGAGTACTACAAGGATCCCGAGGCGACCGCCCAGATGTGGGCGGGCGGGTGGCTGCACACCGGGGACCTCGGCTACCTCGACGACGATGGCTACCTGTACATCGTGGGTCGGAAGAAGGAGATGATCATCAGGGGAGGAATGAACATCTACACCGATGACGTCGAGGCGGTACTGCAATCGCACCCGGCAGTGGTCGAAGCCGCGGTTATCGGTATTCCCCACGACGTACTGGGAGAAGACATCCAAGCCTTCGTCGTCGTTCGCCCGGGTGAGATGGCGACCCGTGACCAGCTGACGCAGTTCGCTGCCGAACGGCTGGCCGACTACAAGGTGCCTCGCCGCATCGTCTTCGTTACCGAGCTGCCGAGAAATTCGGGTGGGAAAGTGGTGAAGGCCCAGCTGCCCACCCAGGCCAGCGAGCAGTCGACACCCCCGCGGTAAAGGGGCATGATCGATCACCAACCAAAGAACTGAGGAGAGACCCGTGCAGGATCACCGATTCGATTTCACCGTCGATGGCACACCCGACGAGGTCTGGGACGTGTTCTGGGGCCGGATGCGTTCGGGCGTGGAAACGGAAACGGTAAAGATCGAGATCTACCATCCGGGTGACGAACAGGGAAACGGCCTGGTACGGCACTGCGACTTTCAGGTACCGAAATACCTGTTGTCCAAGGGCAAGGCCCAGTCGTGGGAGTGGATCACCGAGGCCGAGCGCCCGGTGACCTGGAGGTACGACGCCATCGGCAAGCCCCTGTGGTCACGTGCATCGGGATGGACCCGCCTCGAGGACCTCGGCGACGGCAGGACCAAAGTCCATTTTCGGGAGACCTACGAGGTGTTCAACCCGGTCATGCGCGCCCTCCTGGAAAAGAGGGTGCACGACTTCATCTCCAAGGGGAACGACACGCTGATCGAGTCCATGGTGGTCAGGGCGCTCAGTAAACGCCGCCAACGGAACCGGGATGCCAGCTGAGGTCGACGGTCACCCGCCGCTCAGGCCATGGCGCCGGTGGCCGTCGCTCCGGAGCTCGACCCGGCGGAGGTGGACGCCAGAGGCACCGGTCGGGCCAGGCTCCAGCTGAACGTATTGGGGATCTCGTCCAGCGAGAGGGTGGTTGACAGGTCCGCCACGGTCGGCCCGACCCGATCGGCCACCTTGGCCAACAGGCCGATGTCGAAGCCAAAGATCCGGGCTGCATTGAGGCCGAGGATTCGCCGGACATCCTCTTCGGGCATCCCGCCGAACACGTGGCGCAGGACCTGGCGGTGGACCGGTGCCGCTCCCTCCAGATGGGGGTAGTCGGAACCCCACATCAGACGATCGACCCCGATCTCCTCACGCATCTCCGCCTCTTTGCGCTTCATCAGCGACCCGCCCAAAAAGACGTGGCGCTCGAAGTACTCTGCCGGGCGCAGTTTGAGGTAGGAGCGGACCGGTGCTCCACCGTGGGTGTCGAAGAACGACTCCATGTCCCGTATCAGGGAAGGCAGCCACTGGACCCCGTTTTCGGTGACCACCACCTTGAGGTTCGGATGGCGATCGAACACTCCGCCGAAGATCAAGAACCACAGGGGACGCCGGGTGAACACGAAGACTTCGTAAAGCCCGAGGAAACCACCGTGCTTGTCGTCGTAGAGCTGTTTGGCGTCGGTGGCGGTCCCGGAGGCACCGGTGTGCAGATTGACCACCAACCCGTTGTCTTCGCACGCGCTCCACAACGGCTCGTAGTATTCGTCGGCGTAGCCTGGGAGACCCGTTCTGAGCGACATGGCCGGAAGCATCACCCCGCCGGACAGCCCCTGGGAACGGGCCCACCCGATCTCCTCGACGGCCCGGTCCATGTCGTGGAGATCGATCGGGATGCACCCGGTCCGACGGCCGGGGGCGGCGGCGCAGAACTCGGCCAGCCAGCGGTCGTAGGCGTGGAGGGCGGGCCACACCACCTCGAGACCCTTGTTCGAATGCCCACCGAGATACATGGCCGGGGACAGTCCGCCGGCGAGGATCGGGCCGGGGAACACCACCTCGGCGTGGATGCCCTGCTCCTCGAGCACGGCCAGTCGCCGGCCCCCGGCGTCAGAGGAGAACACCCAGTCAGCGCTGTAGTTGGCCAGCCAGTCACCGGCCGCCGCAGTGTCGACCCCCATGCCGGCCAGTCGGCGGGTGGCCACCGCCCGGACCGCGTCGGATTCGTCGATTTCTCCGGGGTCGACGCCGCCGAACGCGGGGATGGCCACCGAGGAGAGATCGCCGAACGCAGCCACCGCCTCTCGGTGTGCCGGATCGACGTAGGTGAGGAATTCGTCGAGGTCGGTAGGGGCCGCGTGGGCGTCGGCCGACACCACCACATAAGGCTTCCCCGTGCGGAGTCGATCCTGTTCCGCAGCTGTCAATCGACTCGCCTCCCGGCACCGGGGTGCTCCGACCCCATCGCTGAGGGCACACTACAGCCGGTCGCTTCGACCCGCCGAGCGCCAGCACTCAGCTGTCAGGGCGGAACCGGTCCCAATCCCAGGACAGCAACGACTCGAATGGAGCGGCGAGCACGGGCGGTTCCGGGGCCGTTTCCCAGATCCGTTCGACCACCGGAGCGAGATTCTCACCCACGGTCGCCGGGTGGTCGTCGAGATAGCAGACGGTCATTCGGTAGTCACCCTCGGTGAACATGGGCCTGCGTATGGCGGGCGTGGTCGCATAGCTCCATGCGCCGGCGACGCCGGGCACCCCGACCAGCTCGGCGAGGGCGTCGACGTGCATGCGCCGGAGGAAGGCATCCTGCCCGGCGCGATCGGCGCGGTCGCTGATCGCCTCGACGATCAAGTAGACGCCCCGATGCGGCCGGAAGGGCACGACCGAAGACGAGATGAGCACGCGGGGCGCGGCTTGGCACTCGAGCAGCCGTAGCCCGCCGCGGAACTGGGAGGGGAGTGCAGCCGAAAACCGACCAAGCTCCGCCAAGTGACGGCCCAGGGTGAGGAACTCGTCAATGGTCTCGTCCACCGGGTTCCCCATCAGGTAGCAGACGACGTGTTCGACCTGCGACCACGGGCCGGCTTCGACTGCTCGTGCTGCCCGGCAGGCGGGGGTCGAAGCCCACCGCTGACCGAGGATCATGCCGGGCAGTTGGTACTGCTCGGGCATGTGGTCCAACTGGTGCCAGCGGAGGTACGGGCGATCGTCGCCCGTCTCGGATCGGTGCGAGAGGGAGAAGAAGCCGACCTTGACCCGGTTCATCGGTCCTCCAGGAGGTCTGCCATCGCCTCCATCTGCTCGAGGTAGTGGGAGAGGGAGCGATGGACGAAGGTGAGCTGCATCCCGGTCGCACCGGCGAGGACCAGTTTCTCGACCATCGTCCGGGTGCCTTCGGGATCGGCCACCGGATCGGCGGGCCGTCCGTTCCGCAGCACCACCGCCAGTGGTCCGGATCGGGCTTCCCACGCCGGCGTGCCCCGAGCCGCAGTGAGCATGGAGCTCACCGCCGATGCTCGGATCGCGAAGGGAACCCAGCCGTCGCCGAGCTCGACGGCGCGCCGGAGCGAACGGGCGGTCCTCCCACCGATCCACAGGGGGATCCGGGGTTGGAGGGCGCACGGGTCGAGCACCATGCCCGAATAACGGTAATAGGGGCCGTCGTATTCGGGCACGGAAACCGACAGCGACGACCGGAGGGCGGACAGGGCGTCATCGGCGCGCGGCCCCCGGTCAGCGAAGGGGACGCCCAGAAGCTCGAATTCCTCACGCAGGGAACCGACCCCGAGGCCGAGGATCAGTCGGCCCCCCGACAACCGGTCGAGCGTTCCGTAGCGCTTGGCGATCTCGAGCGGGTGGTGATAGCCGAGGACCAGCACGTTGGTGGCGAAGCGAATCCGAGTGGTCGAGCGCGGCGAGGTAACCGAAGGTGGCGAGCGGGTCCCAGTAACGGCTTCCCCGCACCTCGGCCACGTCGGTGGGTACGATCACATGCTCGCTGCAGGTGAGGTGGTGGTAGCCGAGGCGGTCGGCGCTCCGGGCGATGGCCGCGACATCGTCGATGGTGCCGTCAGGCTCCCATGATGCGTGTGCACCGGGGAGCATGCTGAGCACCGGCGTGGTGATTCCCACGGACAGCGAGGTCAGGCTGCCATCACCGGGTGCTGGTGCGTATGCCCTGTCGCCCTCAGAGGTCACGGTCACTCCTTCGGGCGGGATCGCCCCCAACGGCTGCCGAGTCTAGGTGGGCCGGATCCATCCGGACCTGGTTGCAACCGGGTGGCACGGGTCTGCAATGCTCTCCACGATGTTCGACGACCTGCTTCGTGAGAACCAGCGGTACGCCGCCCACTTCGGTCTGGCCGGCGTCCCCGCCCGGGCGGCCAAGGAGTTCGCGCTGGTCACTTGTATGGACAGCCGCATCGAACCGTTGGCAATGCTGGGTCTGCAGCCAGGTGACGCCAAGATCCTCCGCAACGCCGGGGGACGAGTGGGCTCCGACGTCCTCCGATCACTGATCCTGGCCACCCGATTTCTCGGAGTGCGAAGGATCGCAGTCATGCAGCACACCGACTGCGCGCTGGCCGGCCGCAGCGACGACCAGATCCGACGGGACCTCGCCCCCGGCCTCCCCGAGGACACCCGTGTCGAGGAGTGGGAGTTTCGGGCCATGCCGGATCCGGACGCGGCGCTGAGCGATGACGTCGAGACGGTGCGCAACTGTTCGCTGCTGTCACCCGGCGTCACCGTGGAGGGCTGGCGGTACCGGGTCGAGACCGGCGAGATCATCCGGGTGATCGCCGCCTAGAGGCCGGGGACCGTCGCCACTGGGCAGCCGGTCGACGCCGGCGCAGCTCCATCTACTACATTGCGTAGTAGATATCCGATGACCAGCGGTTTCGGCGATGAATGAAGCGGAAGGGGTGCTCACCTCCGGCTCGACCGGCTTGAGCGGCACGACCGGCTTGAGCGGCACGACCGGTACCGCCGACGGCGTCGGCCTGGTCTGGGCTCGCCGGGACGGCCGGAGGACGCTCCAACTGGTGCTCGCCGCCATCTGGCTGCTCGACGGGATCCTCCAGCTGCAGTCCTACTTCTTCACCAAGGATTTCGGGTTGCAGATGATCTCGGGCATGTCGGAGGGCAATCCTCCGCTCATCGGGCGTGCCATCGTCTGGTCGGGTTCGACCATCGGCCATTACGAAGTGGCCGCGGACACCGGGTTCGCACTGGTCCAGATCGGGATCGCCCTGGCCATCGCCTGGCGGCCAACGGTCAAAGTGGGACTGGCCGGGTCGATTGCCTGGTCCGTCGGGGGTCTGGTGGATCGGCGAGGGCCTCGGCGGGATCCTCAACGGAACGGCAAACCCGGTGAACGGCGCACCTGGCGCGGTGATGATCTACGCCTTGCTCGCCGTGCTGCTCTGGCCCAGCGATCGAAGGAACGGTGACGCTCCCTTCATCGCCGCTCGGGCGGTGGGCACGCCCGTCGCCAAGGGGTTGTGGACGGTGCTATGGGGTTCACTCACCTACTTTGCCGTCGTCGGCACCAACCGTTCGCCGCAGGGACTGCACGACCTGATCGCCGGCGAGGCGGCCGGCGAGCCGGGGTGGGTGGCGTGGATCGATCGGCACGCGGCAGGTGGCGTCGACCACCGGGGGCTGGCCGCCACCGTGGTGCTCGCCGCCGTGTTGGCGATGGTGGCCGTCGGCATCACCCTGCCGCCGAGGGTGGCCAACGCGTCGCTTGGTGTTGGCGATGGCGATCAGCGTCGGGCTCTGGGTGGTCGGTGAGAACCTCGGGGCGCTGTTCACCAACGGGGCCACCGATGTGAACTCCGGCCCGCTTCTGGCGCTCCTCGCCCTCGCCTACTGGAGCCGTTCTCCCGACCCTGGCTCTGCGCCCGGCCCGGGTGTGGCCACAACCCGGAGCAGGCCACGGCGATGACCGGCGCCGACTGGGTCGACGGGCTCTTTGCAGCCCTGATGGTGGCGGTGGCCATCTATGCCGCCGGCCGGCTGGTGGCCGCCCGCACCTGGGGCCGTCCCACGCACCGGGACGTGGACGTGGCCCACGTCCTGATGGGGTCGGCGATGGCCGGCATGCTGGAGTCGGGCCTCACTACCCTTCCCATCGGACTGTGGGAGGTGGTCTTCACCCTCCTGACCGCGTGGTTCGTCTGGCGATGCGCCCGGTTCGCAAGCGAACGTGGTGTCGAAGGGCGGGACAGCGATCACGTCCACCACCTCTCGCACTACGTCACCCACCTGGTCATGGCGGCGGCCATGCTCTACATGTACCTGGCCGCCTTCCCCACGGCGTCCAGGTCGGGGAGTGGGATGGCGATGGGAGCCGCCCGGGGTACCACCGCGGACTTCGTACTGTTACCGCTGGTGTTCGTGGGGGTGCTCCTCTCTTCGGCCATCTGGGAGCTCGACGGGATCGGCCGCTTCGCACCGGCTGTCGGGGTCACCCCGGGGGGTGGTGGACAACGGCCTCTCGACGGCACCGAGGAGAACGATCGGTGGCTGGCGCCGCGCCTCGAAGCAGCCAGTCACATCGCCATGTGCATCACCATGAGCTACATGCTGGTCCTGATGTTGTGAGTGGTACGGCGAACCGGTCGTGTCCTACCCGAGTGGGTGGGCGCGCTCCTGATCGGTAGTCTGTGGCAGTGCCGGAGATGAACGGAATGGGCCGGATAGCCCTCAACCTCCACACCGTGACCACCCGGTGGGAGTTCAGCCCCTTCCCGATCCTGATCGTCACCCTCGCCGTCGTCGCCGGGCTCTGGTACGTGCGCGCCCAGTGGGCACTCTCCGCCCGGGGCCGACAGTGGAGCGGAAAGCGGACCTTCGCCTTCCTGACCGGGTTGGCGGCCATCGTCATTGCCCTCGAGTCGCCGGTGGCCACCTTCACCATGGAGTACTTCCAGGCGCACGTCATCCAGCATCTGCTGTTGATGCTCATCGCTCCTCCACTGCTGGCCATGGGTGCGCCGATGACACTGGCCCTGCAGACATCGAGTCGACCCGGAAAGATCCGCCTTCTCGCCTTTCTCAATTCGGGTCCGTTCAGGGTTCTGACCCACCCGCTTCCGGTGTGGATCCTCTACTACTTCTCCATGTTCGCCTTCTTCTTGACCTTCGCTCTCGGTTTCGCCATGAACCACATGTGGGTCATGGATCTGATCAATCTGGCGTTCCTATTCGGTGCCACCCTGTTCTGGTGGCCGATCGTCGGCCTCGATCCGATTCCTCATTGGCAGATGAGCCATGGCGTGCGGATGGCCAACCTGTTGATCGGGGTGCCGATCGAATCGTTCCTCGCCCTGGCCCTCCTCAACAACTCGCGCCCCGCGGCGTCGATGTACACGCTGAACAGCACCCACTCGGGAGCGGCGATCCTGTGGGTCGGTGCGGAGCTGCTCACCTTCATCGCTCTTATCCCGGTCTTCTTGCAGTGGCTGCGATTCGAGGAGCGCAAGACCGCCCGTCTCGACGCCCAGCTGGATGCGGAGCTGGCCGCCAGCGGGGCCACCACGTTCCCGTTCAACGAACCGCGCTGACCGGCCGGCGGCCCGACGGCTACGAGCCGGACGCCGCCACAAACGTATAGGTGTAGGGCGTGGCATGGGGCGAGTTGAAGAAGACCGGCTTCCCCTGGACGGACACCCCGACGATGACCGCTGACGCACCCACCTCTACCGTCATCGTGCCGTCGGACGGGAAACTCAACAGTTTTCCGGGAGGCTGCACTCCCACCACAAGAGGGGTGGGAGAACCCGAGCTGGTCACCTGCACCCAACACTTGCCCGACGTTGCGATGTTGATGGCGAAATGCGGTGAGCCGACTGTGTAGGACGAACCCTGGATGCTGGTCGCGGTGGCCACGACGGCAGACGACAGGTGGGCGGATCCTGGGCCGGAGGGGTTCCCGCCGGATGCCGTGGTGGAGCCGGGCTCGGAGACCCGGAGGATGTGCGACCGGACCAGCCACTGGGGCTGCCAGCGCTGGATGCCGAAGCCGACGAGCACGGCGACGACCAGAATGCCGGCCGACCAGGTGACCACCTTGAGCGAGGGCGCAGCGCGGAGCCGGCGCCGGGCCTTGGCCACCGCCCGCTTGCTCTCCCGGATGTCGTGACGGGGGACCACGGGGAAGGTTCCGGTCGGCGGTCCCGACGGCACGCCGTAGCCGTAGGCTCCAGAACCCCCGGCTCCCGCCGAGGATCCGGCACCTACTTTGGGGACCTCCCCGGTCTGGGTGAATGCCCGCAGATGGTCAGGCCCGGTGGTCACCGCGGTGACCACGTTGGTTACCGCGCCGGCAGGGTTGGGTGCGGCACCATTCCCCGAGGGCAACGCTGACCAGGCATCGATCATCCGCAACGCCAGGGCGTCTCCGTCCAGCCCGAGGAAGGCGGCGTAGCGCCTCAGGGTGACCAGAGCCTGGGCTTGATCGGGGAGGGCGCTCAGATTGCCGGTTTCCAGGGCTTCGAGCAGGGTGATCGGTCGGCTCAGCCGGTCATGCACGGCCAAAAGTTCCAGGCCACGCTCCTCCCGAGCATCCCTGAGCAGCCTTCCGATCTCCTCCGCGGAGGAGTTGGTCAGTTGGTTTTCGTCGTCGCGCCGGCGGGTCGTTCCGCTGCGTGGCCG
The DNA here is from genome assembly GCA_963734395.1 of uncultured Acidimicrobiaceae bacterium. Lineage (GTDB taxonomy): Bacteria > Actinomycetota > Acidimicrobiia > Acidimicrobiales > RAAP-2 > Bog-756. The sequence goes on from CAVTGY010000003.1 coordinate 197,853, forward strand.
GATCACCTGCTGTCTCCTGACTTTCCAGTTACCCAAGCGTACCTGTTCACTGACGTTTTTCGGCACAACCGGTGGCAAGCTGAACCTCGGGTTGCCCAACCGGTCGGCTACCGCCGCCGCCCGAGGCGACCCTACTGGCAAACCGTGGAATGTTGCGGTCGCAAGTAGCGTTGTGCGGCGTGGGGCGTAGTGGTAGAGGTCGGCAGCACCAGTCGACCTACGAAACAAACGGGAGGTAGGTCATGCCGGCAGTCACCGTGGAGGACGTAGGGGCTCTTGCCCGAGTGGAGCCGGTGGATCGGGCGGCCACCACCGCCAGGCCGGTGCTGTCGGTGACCGACGCCCCGTCGGGCTTGGAGGGGGAAGGCTTCCCGGTACGGCGCGCCTTTGCCGGGGTGGCGCAGCACCATCTCGACCCCTTCGTCCACATGGACCAGATGGGTGAGGTGGAGTATGCGCCGGGCGAGCCCAAGGGGACGCCGTGGCACCCGCATCGGGGGTTCGAAACGGTGACCTACATCATCGACGGCATCTTCCAGCATCGGGATTCGATCGGTGGTGGCGGCCTCATCACCAATGGCGACACCCAGTGGATGACCGCCGGAGGGGGCATTCTTCACATCGAGGCACCGCCAGAGGAACTGGTGGCGTCCGGCGGCCTGTTCCACGGCATCCAGTTGTGGGTCAATCTGCCCAAGGTCGACAAGATGATCGCGCCGCGGTATCAGGACATCAGGTCGTCGCAGGTGGTGCTGCTGTCGTCGCCGGATGGTGGGACCCTGTTCCGGGTGATCGCCGGCGACCTCGCCGGCCATGTGGGTCCCGGTTCGACCCATTCGCCGATGGCCATGATCCACGCCACGCTGGCGCCGGGAGCCCGGGCCGACATCCCGTGGAATCCGCAATTCAACGCCTTGGTCTACGTGCTGGGGGGCAACGGCACCGTGGGAGCAGATAGTCGTCCGATCCACACCGGCCAGCTGGCCGTGTTCGGGGAGGGCGGATTCCTGACCATCGGTGCCCAGGCCAGACAGGAATCGCAGATACCGAATCTCGACGTGCTGATCATCGGTGGCCGGCCCATCCGCGAGCCGGTGTACGCCTATGGACCATTCGTGATGAACACCAAAGACGAGGTGATGCAGGCGTTCGAGGATTACCAGGCCGGACGACTGGGCACGGTTCCCGACGAGTACGCGTAGGGACGCCGTCGATGCCGAACCGGAGGGGTCGTTGTTGCAGGGCCTGGTCGTAGTCAGCAGACTTCGAGGGTGAACAGCGGGGGACCGGTTTGGGAGTCCGAGGGGCCGCAGCGCAAACCGGGAGATCGGCCGACTTCCAAGCTGGCCCGGGCCCGGGCCGGGTTCACCCAGGCGTTCAAGAGCCTGTTGCGCCCCGAAGGCCTGCCCTCCGAGGCCGCCGCGCAACTCGAGGCCGTGTTCGGGAGGTTGGGCCGCGAGGCCTTCTCCGGCGGGCCCGGCAGGCTGCGTCGGGCCCGGGAGCAGATTCGAGCCGCCCCACCCCGGCTGCTCGACTGGATGTCGGGCCGGGTACTCGAACATCCGGCCGTCCTCTACGACATCGAAGGCGTGGAGCTCCTCGCCTCCCGGCAAGCCCGGTCGATCGCCGCGGCCATGGGGACCCTCCAGCTGGCGCTGGTAGCGGCGGCAGCGGCGTCCACGCTCGAGGGAGGCCCGGTGCTGGCCCTGGCCATCGACGGGGCGGTCGGCCAGATGGCATCGGTGGTCCATGGGTTCTGCGACTGGTACAACACCGGTTCCTTTCTGGTGCGCCGGCTCAACGAGGCGGGTATCGCCGTCGATCGGGCCGAAGTCCGGCGGCTCACCAATGCCGCCCTCATGTCGCGTGGCAAGGTCGTCGATCATCGGGCGCTGGGCCGCTCGACCGAGCTGCGCCTGGTTAGGAGTTGGGTGGGACGGGGACTGGTCGATGCTCTTCCCTTCGGGTCGACGCTCGGGCGGGCCTCGCCCCGGGCGGCAGCCCGCATCGATGGATCGGATCTCGAGGAATTGGTCCGCATGATCCGGGCCGAGCCCTGGTCAGGTACCGGCCCGTCCCCCGTAGGATGAGGCCTCGTCGCGGGGCGTCAACGAGAACCAAGAGACAAGTTCGATGAGCGAGACCGCAATATCGGTACCACCCGAAACGCCCAGCGCGCTCTCCCATCGCAGGGTGCTGGTGATCATCAGTGCGCTGCTGCTGGGCATGTTCCTGGCCGCCCTCGACCAGAACGTGGTGGCCACCGCGCTGCCCACCATCGTGGGCGACCTGCATGGTGCCTCCCACCTCACCTGGGTGGTCACCGCCTACCTGTTGGCATCGACGGTTTCGACTCCTCTGTGGGGAAAGCTCGGCGACCTCTACGGGCGGAAGGTCTTCTTTCAGAGCGCCATCATCCTCTTCCTGGTCGGCTCGGCACTCACCGGCCTCAGCCATTCCATGTTCCAGTTGATCGCTTTCCGTGCCCTGCAGGGGCTGGGGGGCGGCGGCCTGATGGTCGGGTCGATGACCATTCTCGGCGATGTGGTGTCTCCGAGGGAGCGAAGTCGCTACATGGGCCTCTTCATGGCCATGTTCGGGGTGACCTCGTTGCTCGGTCCACTGATCGGGGGCTTTTTCGTCGACTACCTCAGCTGGCGGTGGATCTTCTACATCAACGTCCCCATCGGTGCCGTCGCCCTGGTGGTGACCACGATCACCCTCCCCGGGGCGCTCAGCCGCGTCCGCCGGGTCATCGACTACCTGGGCGCGGGGTTGATCGCGGCGTCGGCCACATCGTTGGTGCTGTTCACCAGCCTGGGGGGGACGTCGTTCTCGTGGACATCGCCGTTCATGATCGGCCTGGCCGTGGCCGGCGTGGTCTTCGCGGTGCTGTTCGTGTGGGCGGAATCCCGAGCCACAGAACCGATCATCCCGCTCCCGCTGTTCGTCAACCGGGTGTTCAGCGCGGCCAGTGCCATCGGCTTCGTGGTCGGACTGGCCATGTTCGGCTCCCTGACCTTTCTGCCCCTGTTCTTCCAGGAGGTGAAAGGGGTGAGCCCGATCGAGTCGGGGTTGCGGTTGTTCCCGATGATGATCGGGCTGCTGGTGGGCTCGATCGGTTCGGGTCAGCTGGTCAGCCGGTGGGGCCGCTACAAGGTCTTCCCGGTGGTCGGCACGGCGGCGATGACCATCGGGCTGTTCCTCATGTCGCGGATCGGCACCACCACCGGAGCATGGACGATCGCCGCCTACCTGACCGTGTTCGGACTGGGCCTCGGACTCATCCTCCAGGTGTTGACGGTGGCCGTTCAGAACGCAGTTCCCTACGAGGAGCTGGGCACCGCCACCTCGGGAGTGACCTTCTTCCGGATGATCGGCGGATGCTTCGGCACAGCGGTGTTCGGCGCCATCTTCTCCAACCTGTTGGTCACCAATGTCCTCTCGGCCCTGCACCTGAAGGCGGCGCCTCCCGGTCTGGTCATCAACTCCGAGAATCCGTCGGTCATCCACCATCTCCCCGCCGCGGTGCAGGCCGGGGTGATCAGCGGCATCGCCCACACCATCCAGACGGTCTTTCTGGTCGCGGTGCCCATCGCCCTCTTGGCGTTCCTACTCAGCTGGACCCTGCCGGAGATCGAGCTGCGAAAGTCGATCCGCACTTCCGAACCGGCCGAGCACCTGGGCCTCCCCGAGCCCCGGACCTCACTGGGTGAGTTGCAGCGAATCCTCGATCGGGCGTCGAGTCGGGAGAACCGCCAGGAGCTGTACGACACGTTGGCCGCTCGGGCGGGACTGGATCTCGAACCAAGAGCCTGCTGGCTGCTCTACCGGCTGGCGGACCACCCCGGGTCCACCCTCGAGGAGGTAGGCGCCCGGCTGAAGGTCGATCCGAGTCGTCTCCAACCGGCGGTGGACGCACTGGTGGCGGCGGGAATGGTCGAGCAGGCCGAGCCGGGGGAGCGGAACCGACTGGTCCTCGTCGAGGCCGGGCATGAGGCGATCGAAGCTCTTGCTGCCGCCCGTCAACAATCGATGAGCGAGTTGCTCGAGGGGTGGGACCCCGACGACCATCCGGAGGTGGCGGAGATGATCCGGCACCTGGCCAAGGCGTTGCTGGCCGACGACGACAAACTGATGGCCGACGCCAAGCCGGTCGCCGTGTGAGTGGAGGTCGGCACCGACGCACAGCCGGCATCACCGCCGGGGTGGCGGCACGGTCACGGTGAAGGGCGTACCCGGAACCGGCTGATGGTGGTGAACGAACACAGGTAGAAGTCGTGGTCGAAGCCGGGAGCCGGAAACAGCACGGACTGGACCGGGCTTCCGGTGTCGGCCCGGGCGCGCTCGCTGCCGTCCTCGATGTCGAGGACGACCACCTGCTCGCATCCTCGCCGGTGGTCGTAGTCACCGGTGACCAGTTGCCCGCTCTCCGGGCACAAGAGGAGGTGGCCGCCATGCTCCTGGCGGCGCCGCCAGAGCGACGAGAGGGCACCGTCGTCCTCGATGCGGAAGCCGCAGATGACGCCGTTTCCGCTGTCGTAGCCGACGGCGATCGAACGCCGTGCGTCGATCAGGGGCGGGTTGGCGATGAGCCCGCCCGATTCGGAGGACACCTCGGTCATGGTCATCGCTCCGGTTTCGAGGTCGACCCGGATCAGGTGGAGGGGCGCAGTGGCGACGCCGTGGCCGTGCAGCGATCCGGAGTAGCGCTCGCTTCCCTCTCCGTTGTCGAGGAACCAGGCGGCACCCAGGGCGATCACGCAGTCCCAGCCGTAGCCCTGGCCGGGCAGGGTGCGGTAGCCAATGCGGAAGTCGTCGTCCGGTCGGAGCTGCCCGTCCCAGCGCACCCGGAGCAGGCTGGTGTCTCCGACCACGTAGATCTGGTCTCCGTGCGCCGACAGCCGGGCGATCGATGGTTCGGCCAGCGTGCACCGGTCGACGATCTGTAGCGCTTCCGGTTCGAGTACCACCAACTCACAGGCCTGCCGATTCCCGGCCGGAACCGGCGTGTCCGGCCGAGCCCCGGCGAAGTCCTTGGTGACCAGATGGCCATCGGGGAGGATCACCAATCCGTTGTAGGGGCGAACTCGGGCCAGGGTGGCACTGGCCCGCACCGACAGATCGGGATCGAGCCGATGGGCATGGTTCCCGAACACCACGTAGAGAGAACCGTTGGCGTGCGCGGCGATGCTTCCCGGCCAGGTCGGGCCGCCGGCCAGGTCCGGCGAACGGTGGACCACGTCGAGGGTCCGGGGATCGACCCGCTCGACGAAGGAGACAGCCTCGTCGCCGGCGGTGTGTCGCAGGAGGTAGAGCTCCCCCGGATCGCGGGTGACGACCATGGTGGCCAGGGGGGCCGACCGGGAGACCACTTCCAGTTGGTCACCGGCGCCGAGCCCGAGGCCATCGGTGTCCATGGGCACCTGGAGACGTTCCGGGCCGCCGTCTTCGCAGGACCACCGACCCGCCCAGTAGGTCATCCGGTCACCAGTGGCGGCCGGCCCGCAGCGGGCGCAGCGTGCTCAGCGGTTCTGCGCAAAGAGGGCGGAGAGGGCGCCGGCCATCACGACTTTGGCCTGGCTCGGGGTGAGCCCCTGGTCGTCGAGGAGGAGGCGGCGCGATTCGAACGAGGTCACCACGTCCGCTGCGGCCAGCGCGGCGGCGGACCCTTCCATCCCCGCAAGTTCCGGCGCGAACAGGTTGGCCATCTGCGACCGAAGGAACTCCCGATTGCGACGCAACATGTCGTCCACCAGCGGCGCGAATGGTGCCCGCAGCCGGGCCACGGTGGCGGAGTTGCCCACCGCGTCGTAGAGCCGGAACCTCTGGTCCACCAGGGCGGTGACCCGGGCCTGGAACGGTAAATCCGGCGTTGCCTCGATCAAGACCAGCGGCACCGCCCGCGTCTGTTGGCGATGGATGGCAGCCCGTATGAGATCGTCGACATCCTCGAAGTACCGAAAGAGCGAGCGGGGGGAGAGACCCGATCGGGCCGCGATCTGCTCGGCGTTCGGGCTGAGGTTCCCTTCGCGGTAGAGATCGAGCAACGCCTCGACCACTGCGTCCCGGTTGCGCATGCGCCGCAGCTGTCGACCGTCGGTGGCTGCGACGGATTCGGCCGCCAGGCTCGGTGCCGGGCCGCCCGATGGTCGTACCGGGCCGTCGGTCAAAGGAGGGCGGATGCCGGTCGGGGGAGTCATGATGGCCCAAGGCTACCCGTACACCGCAAGATCGGCTTCTCCACAGGGGAGGGGCCGTTCGGTCAGTCGGCGTTGCCGGAGAGCGTGCACACGTCGGCGACACGGGGATCGACCCGCCCGTCGAGGAGATCGTGGTACGCCGACTCCACCCGGGCGGCTCCGGTGGCATCGCGCACCGTCAACCATGAATCGGTCCACGGATCGAATCGGTGCCAGCGTTCGGCCACCGTCTGTTCGAAACCGTCACGACCCCACTCCCGCCGCCGTTTGGCGATCTGGTCAGGGGCGAACAAGAACGTGGGGGTCGGTCCCGGCGGTCGCCCGGTGCTCCCGGATCGGTGATCCCAGTGGGTGTCGCCGACCACCATGCTGTAGCGCAGGTGGGCACCGAAGTGGGTGTGTACCGCGTGGGTGATGTCGGCACGTCCGGCGACATCGACATAACAGGCATCGACCTGCGTCAGCGAGGCCACCTCCCCATAGGCGACCACTCGGTGGTAGCAGTCGAGGCTCCGCACGAAGTCGAGATTGGCCGGCGAGGTCACACCCACCACCTCGAGGTGTGGACGGCCGGCCAGCAGGAAGGCGGCGGCGATGGAAGTCTTGGCCGAGGCACTGGAGATCACCACTTGGGAGGCGCCGAACAGTTGGTGGTCACCGAGGAAGTCGTCGACCACGAATGAGGTGACGAACAGCGGCCACAACACCATCTGCTGTGGCTCGCGATCGGGGGAGTAGATGCGCTCCGAACGCGCAAACGAGTAACGGTTGTACACGCTCGGCAGTGGTTGACGATGAGGAGCCAGGTCTGAGAAGCCGCGGTCGTCGATCCGGCCCGGTTGTACCACCAACTCGGTGGACATCGGAAAGTAGCCGTAGACCCGTGTGCCGGGGTGGAGGCCCGCCACCTCGGAGTCGGTCACGTCGGCGAACCCCCAGACCGGAACCCGTCCCCAGGAGTCACCCGACTCGGTCGGGCTCGGGAAGAACTGCCAGTAGCCCATGGTGTCACCGAACACGGCATAGGTGATGTTGTTGGCGGTGAGCCCGAAGCGGTCGATCCGCAGACGCGCCTCGCCCGACTGGAGGGGATGCGCCGGTGCCTCGACGGCCCTCATTCGGTGCAAGTCGTTGCGATCGACTTCCAAAGCCAGCATCGTGCTCCCGACAGCGAGGAGAGGCCCGACCGCCATCCTACGGCGAGACATTGACAGTAGGACTGCCAGGTGTTTAGCCTGCAGAAGCCTGCCGTCGCAACACCGGTCGCAGACAGTTCCCGCGTGCACGGCCGGAGTCAGGATTGGCGAGGAGGACCATGGCTGACAAATCGACCCTCGACTCCCTGCAGCGGCGGATGCGCGCCATGCACTCGCTGTATTACGACGCGGTGGCCACCATGGATGTCGACCAGGTCAACCACTTCGAACGCGAGGGGGTGCTCCCCATCGCCTTCAGCCTGTTCCACATCGTCAACATGATCGATGCATCGTTCCTGCTGATGACGGGCACGCCGCCGATCTGGGACGACACATGGGAGGCTCGGATCCGACCGGCCATCGCCGATCACGGAAAGCACCGGACGGTGGAGGAGATGGTCCACCAGCGAATCGGTGACTACGCCGCTTTCCAGAAGTACATGGCCGCCGTGTTCAATCGGACCGAGGAATGGTTGGAGACTGTCGATCCGGACCAGCTCGATCGCATCGTGATCGGCCGACCGTTCCCGCCGCAGGTGGCAAGCACCTACAGCGCGCGGGTGGCCGGCCCGCCCGGGATCACCCTCCTCGACGCCGCCGAGTGCTGGATCTACCAGCACGGACTGCGTCATATGGGAGAGATCGAACTGGCCCGGGGCCTGGTAGGCCTGGGTGGGATGACCTCCTGAATCACCCAGCCCGTTGACCGGCCGTCCTCACGGCGTGCGGGTCACCAACTCCGCGAGCGCCGAACGGGTGTGGGCGCCGATCGGCGACGCCCGACCGTCGGGCGTCGGTGGCACCGGGCGTCCGACCGCTACCGTCGCCCCGCCGACGTCCACCGTCCAGTCGTCAGTGTCGCAGCCGTCGGCGGGCACCGGCTGTTGAGCGGGCGGGAGCGGTCGGGCCACCGACCGCAGTGCGTCGACCATCGACAGGCCGATCAGCTCTCCTCCCCCACGGGCGCGGCTCTCGAGCACGGCGCGGGCCGCTTCCATCCCGACCACCGGGTCGGCCACCGCGTCACCGCAGAACACCGGGTGCCCGCTCGGATCCCAGGCAACCAGGCCGGCGGCGACACCGGCGTCGTCACCGAACGCCACTCGATCAGCGGCCGCTCCCCTCCGGCCGTAGCCGGTGATGCTGAGCCAGATCTTGCCGGCGGCGCTTCCGACGACCTGTTCCGCCTCGATGCCCAACGCGGCCAGGGCGCGGGGCGCGAGGCCTCGATCACCACATCGGCCCGGGCGACGAGGGCGTGCAGTGCCTCAACTCCCTGGCGGTTGTCGAAGTCGAGGACGACGCTCTCGTGACCGGAGTGAAGCCAGTCGAAGAAATCGGGGTTGCCGGCGCGGGCCCCATCAGGGCGGTTGGTGGACTCCACTTTGACCACCCGGCACCCGGCGTCTCCGAGCAGCTTGGCGCACAGTGGCCCCGCCCACAGCGAGGAGAGGTCGACCACCAGTGTCCGGTGCACCGGTCGGCCGGGGACGGCCCCTCGTGGGCGCTCGATGGTCTCGGGATCCCCCGACGCCGCCAGCCCGCTCGGGGGGCCGATGGCGGCGGCGGGAACACCCACCAACTGGGCCCGGTCCACCAGGAGGCGGGACCCGAGCGATCTCGCCCGGCGGGTGAGCGCTGTCCAGGGATCACCACTGGTGGCGGTCCCGACGATGGCCGGCACCAGGTCGAGGTCGTCGGGCCGGGAAAGGGTCACCGCCACCCAACCGTCGGCGGTGGGCAACAGCCGGCTGGCGCCACCGGGAGAGAGCGCGCCACGGCGGGAGAGGCCCAACAGCGCAGCCCGTCCGGTCAGCAGCCTGTCGGGTTCGGGCTGGATCCGCCGGCCCACGATGGCCGACGCGTCGGCAATGCGACGGCTGGTGTCCTCCAGTCCGTCGATCAGGTCGGCCACCGGCCACAGCGGAGGGCTACCGGGATGACCGGTCAACCAGAGCATCCCCGACCGGGCCCACTGGGTCCGCACCCGGCGGCACCGCGGGTCGGTCCGGTCGCCCGGGTCGGTTGGGGTCAACCTCCCGGCCCGCTCATTGCGGTTGCGTGCAAGCATGGAGGTGGTGGGTCTGCGCATCTCGGCAATGGACGAGTCGGAGCTGGTCTCGCTGACCGGCAGCGGGGCGGCGTCGGATGTGTTCGGGCCGGCGTGGGACCGACCACTGTTGCCGGTGACAATCGCAGACGCCGGTCAAACCCGGCGGCTGCTCCCGTTGGTGGCCGAGCTGCCCTGCGTGACGGTGGGTGTCGCCGAGCGAGGATTCGCCGATCCGGTGGGCTTCGACATCTACCTGTGCGGGGACCAGGGCGCGGCGCCGCCGTGGGTGCCGTGCCCGGCCGGCACCGCGGAGATGCTGGCCCGGTTGGGGGAGACAGCGTGCTCCCACCCCGCCGCCGCGCTGGTGCTGGTGCAGCTGCTCCGGCTGGGCTCGACAGTGGACGTCACCGGTGGCCTGGTGGCCGAGTCGCTGGCCTACGCGACATTGCAGGCGGGTACGGACCACCGGCGGTGGCTGGCTGGTCGCACCCCTCGGCCTCCGCATCCGGTCGAACCGGAACCGGTGGTGGTCAGCCGACAGGACGGGACGATCCGGCTGACACTCAATCGGCCACAGGTTCGCAACGCCTACAGCGCTGCCATGCGCGACGAGTTGGTCGAGCTGCTCCAGATGGCGGTGGCCGATCCCACCATCTCCGAGGTGATCCTCTCCGGTGCGGGCCCTGATTTTTGCAGCGGAGGCGACCTCGCCGAGTTCGGCCAGGCCGACGATCCCTCGACCGCCCATGTGGTCCGGTCCACCCGGAACGCCGGATGGTGGATCCATGCCTGCGCGGCGCGCTGTACCGCGGAAGTGCACGGGTCGTGCATAGGGGCGGGCGCGGAATTGTCCGCCTTTGCCGGCCGGGTGGTGGCCACGCCGGATACCGTCTTCCAGCTCCCGGAGCTCGCCATGGGGCTGATCCCCGGGGCCGGCGGCACGGTCAGCCTGCCCCGTCGCATCGGTTTCCCGCGCACGGCGTGGATGGCTCTTTCGGGCGCTCCCCTGGGGGCCGAGACCGCGTTGGGCTGGGGTCTGATCGATCATCTCGACGATGACCGCCACCCGATGGATCGGGCATAGCCGAAAAAGGCGGGTCACCCCGGCCGCGGCTCGGGTGGGGCGGCGGCGTCAGCGGCTGCTTCGAGATACGGCCAGGCCATATCGGGTGGCAGCCCGCCGACCAGTGGTTGCAGTGCGAGGGGGATGCCCCGACCGACACCGGCCCTGGCCTGGTCGGGGGTGATGATCCGATAGGCGCCGTGCTCCGCTTCGAGTGCCTTTACCGAATCGGCCCGCGAGATCGACGCGATACCCGAACGGTCGACGTTCCATCCTGCGTAGCCGTGGGCGTCGGCGAACAGATAGTCGCCGATCTCCGCCCACGCCCGCTCGGGATCGTCTGCGACGAACACGGTGAGTGGGACATCAGGCGGGGGCAGGATGCAACCGACCGGAGGGATCCCCGCTTCATCGGACTCCGCACGGTAGGCGACCTCGAGGTCCGGATCACCCCTCTCGGCCAGGAATGCCAGCCCGAGACGTGCGGCGCGCCGGGCCGCGGCCTCGGTACCTCCCCCGTAGGCCAGGGGAGGCCCGCCCGGGGTGAAGGGCGGCGGCGTCACCCGCACCGACCGCCCGTCTACTTCCACCGACTGGCCGTCCCACAAGCGACGCAGGACCCCGATGCGCTCTTCGACCAACCGGGCCCGGTGCCGGCGGTCGACACCGAAGGCGGCGAACTCCTCGTCGCGATAGCCGATCCCGATCACGTAGGACACCCGGCCCCGGCTGATCAGATCGACCACGGCCATGTCCTCGGCCAGCTTGACCGGCTCGTAGAACGCGACCAGCAGGGCGGCGACCATGATCGCCAGCGAACTGGTCCGGGCGGCGATGGCCGCAGCCATCGGGATCGGTGACGGCAGGTAGCCGTCCTCGGCCCCGTGGTGCTGGCTGACCACGGCGGCCAGGCAACTCCGTTTCTCCGCCCACTCGCACATGTCGATGGCCGCGCTATAGAGGTCCGCCCGCTCCGGCGCTCGGTCGGGCCGCGACCGCATCCCGAATCTCATGGTGAACACGAGCGGTCCTCCTGTGCAGGATCCATTCGGGGTCCGACCAAGTCGGTGTGCCGGCGGATGGTCATCCCCGGACACTAGGGTCATCGCCCAGTCGGCGCCGCCGTTGCCCGCCGAGCGACCGTCGTGGGCCGCCTTGGTCGCCGGTCGCCGCGCCCACGGACTGCTGTTTTCTGGCAGCATCGTGGTGATCGGCTCGAAGACGAGGAGCGAACGATGTCCGACCGCCTGTTCGAGTTCGACCCCTTCTCCGACACCTTCTTCGACGATCCGTACTCGACCTACGCGCGCCTGCGCGACGAGGCTCCGGTCTATTTCAACGAGACCTACGGCTTCTACGCGGTCTCGCGCTATTCGGACGTGGTGGCCGTTCATGCAGACCCCGTACGATTCGTGAGCTCATACGGTGTGACCCTCGAGATGCTCCGTCACAGGCGGCCGATGGGAACCAACATGATGATCGTGATGGATCCTCCCGAACACACCCGCCAGCGCAGGCTGGTAAGTCAGGCATTCAGCAGGCGTGCCATCGGCAGTCTCGAACCGCTGGTGGCCACGGTGATCTCGGACCTTCTCGACGGGCTGTCCGGACGTGCCGAGTTCGACGTCGTGTCCGAGTTCGCGGCGCTGTTTCCGGTGGAGGTGATCTCCTCGATGCTGGGGGTCCCCGAAGGCGAGCGTCAAAAGATTCGTGTCTGGGTGGACACCATGCTCCACCGCGAGGAGGGGAACCCGAACACCACACAGGAGGGCATGGACGCCGCCCTACGACTGGCCGGCTACTTCCTCGATCTGACCCGCTTCAAAAGGGCCGAGCCCGATGGCCTTCTTATGACCAAGCTGATCGATGTGGTGCTCGAGGACGCCGACGGAACGGGCCACCATCTGAGTGATGAGGACGTCGCCTCGTTCGCCGCTCTCATCGTGAGCGCAGGAAGTGAGACGGTGACCAAGTTGATCGGGAGTGGGGTGGTGCTCTTCGACCAGCACCCCGATCAATGGGAACTGGTCAGGGCGGACACTGCGGCCATTCCCCCTGCCGTCGAAGAGGTGCTCCGGATGTATCCGCCGTCGCAGTATCAGGGCCGCTATGCGATCGAAGCGGTGACCATGGACGGTGGCACGATCCCCGCGCAATCGCCGGTGCTCCTGCTCACCGGAGCGGCCACCCGCGATCCGAGGGAGTACGACCACCCTGACAAGTTCGACATCACCCGGGGAGGTCGGACCACGTTGGCGTTCGGATACGGCGTCCACGGATGCCTCGGTGCATGGCTCGCCCGGCTCGAAAGTCGCCTGGCATTCGAAGGCATCCGCTCACGTTGGCCCCGTCTTTCGGTTCACCATGAGGGGCTGGAGAGGGTGAACATGTCCAACGTCGCCGGGTATTCGCACGTACCGGTGACCGTCGGGTAGCCGGCGTCACCAGAGGGACAATCATCGGGTCCGACTCCCGACCGTCGTCTCATCGGATGGTGGGGAGATCAAACCCTCGAATCGAGCAGCGTCGGATCATCCCGAAGAACTTGGCGGGCCATGGCCTCGAAGAAACCGATGAACCCTTCGCCATCGGAAGCGGCAAAGAACGATCGGGCGGGGTCGGGGAGCTCTCGCCCCGCTCCCACCGCTTCAACCTGCCAGGCCCGCCGGCTGCGGTACTCGAGGGCGACGGCGCGCTGGTGGGCGGCTCGAATGCTCCCGGCGGTGACCAGCACCCCGTGGTTGACCAGAAGGGCCATGTCGGCCGATCCCATCGACGCCACCGCGCGAGCCGCGCTGCGGGCGTCGTTGACCGGTCCGTCGTACTCGTCCACGATGACCAGGCTGCCGCCCCCCAAAGCCGAGCTCTGGTCGTAGCACCCTGGAATACGTGCCAGGTCGGCCCACACGGTGGCGAATCGGGGATGACTGTGTACGGCGACGGTTACGTCATGGCGATACCGGTGGAGCTCGAGGTGAAGGGGGATCCCCAGCGGTACCGGCCAGTCACCGGCCACTACGTTGCCGTCGAGGTCGATGACCAGCACGTCCTCGGGCCGGAGCTCCTCCCACAGCAGATACCACGGGTTGCACAACAGCGTCCCGTCGGGCTGTCGGTAGGTGATGTGTCCGGCCAGGTGATCGTCGTACCCCTCGCGCCACAGCGTGCGGGCCAGAAGGACCAGCTCCTGGCGTGGGGTCAGTGGGGGAAGCAGTACGTCCGCGGTGGGACGAAAGCATGAGGGCGTCACGGCACCCGATTGGCGGGCAGGGGCCAACGGTAGAGTTCGGCGGCGTTCTCGTGGGTCAGTTTCCGGAGCTCTTCCACGGGAAGATGGCCCCAACATCGTTCGATGACCGCCTGGGTGTCCGGCCATGTCGAGTCGCCGTGGGGATAGTCGACTTCGACCATGACGTGATCGATGCCGATCCTGTGGCGGGTGTCGATGGTGGAAGGGTCGTCGATGGTGCAGAACCAGAAGTTCCGCTGCAGCGCCTCCGATGGGAGCAATCCCGAAGCGTCGTAGTCACGACCGTATCCGGAGCGCTCCACCATGTTGTCGAGCCGGTCGAGGAGCATGGCCACCCAACCGATTCCCCCCTCACTCATGGCAATCCTGATCCCCGGATACCGGGCCGGCAGGCCCGACCACAACCACTCGGCGCAGGCGGAGAGAGACATCTGACCGAACAGGGTGGCGCCGAGGGGGATCATCGGGCTGTCGGCGGGCATGTCGGGCATACCCGATGAGCCGACATGCAGCGAGATGACCGTGCCGGTCTCCTCGCACGCGGCGATCATCGGCTCCCAATAGCCCGAGAACAGGCTGGGCAGGCCGATCCGGTGTGGTCGTTCCGGGAGGCTGACCGACCGGAACCCCCGGTCGGCGTTGCGCCTGATCTCCTCAGCGCCACGCTCGGGATCGCTGAGGAAGGTGATCCCACAGGGGATGATCCGATCGGGATAGGGCTGCCACCATGCCTCGTACAGCCAGTCGTTCCACGCCCGGGTCACTGCCAGTCCGAGCTCGGGATCACTTGCTCCCGAAAACACCCTTCCGGAGAACCCGGTGATCATGGATGGGAAGTTGAGCGATGCCCACACTCCGTTGATGTCCATGTCGGCGATTCGGGCATCGATGTCCCAACAGCCGCGGCGCATGTCCTCGAAGCGGGTGGGTTCCAAGGTGACACACTCGGGCCGCCGTCCTGCTACCGCGTTCATCCCGACCTGCGAGTACCGGGTCCCGTCGAAGTCCCAGAGCTGGTGGCCGCGGGAGTTCTCGATGACCTTTGGCGCCTGGTCGGCGAATCGGCGGGGAAGCCGTCCCTCGAACATGTCCGGCGGTTCGACCAGGTGGTCGTCTACCGAAATGACGGTGAAACGCACCGGCCGGGGACTTGGATCGGGCAACAAGGTGTCGGACCGGGTGGCGATGTTCATTCCGTGCTCCCCACACCGCGAGTATGCCAGGTCGGACGTGGGAGCCCGAGTGGGTTTGGCATCGCTCGGAGCAGCGGCTCGCGTCTCGATCTACCCTCGGGATTCTACCGCCTGTTTGATAAGGAGCCCCATGAGACTCGGTATCCACTTCGTCAACTTCTCCCTGCCGGGCGTTCCCGACACCCTGGCCCCCACCCTGGCCGCTACCGCCCGCGCCGCCGACGAGGTCGGTTGTTCGACCTTCACCATGATGGACCACTGGTTCCAGATGGAGCAGTTCGCCACCGCTCAGGATCCGATGTTGGAGGGGTACACGTCCCTGGGCTACCTGGCCGGTCTGACCGAGCGTGTGACCCTCGGGCTACTGGTGACCGGGGTCACCTATCGCCGACCCGGGTTGCTGGCCAAGATCGTCACCACCCTGGACGTCCTGTCGGGAGGCCGGGCCCAACTGGGCGTCGGTGCGGCCTGGTACGAGCGCGAGCACAAGGGACTCGGGGTGGACTTCCCGCCGGTCGGCGAGCGTTTCGAGATGTTGGAGGAGACACTGCAGATCTGTCAGCAGATGTGGAGCGACGACGACGGGCCCTATGACGGCAAGCACTTCCAGCTGGCGGAAACCATTTGCTCACCCCGACCGATCCGACAGCCGCGACCGTGGATCCTGGTGGGTGGCAGCGGGGAGAGAAAGACCCTCCGGCTGGTGGCGCGGTATGCCGATGCCTGCAACCTGTTCGCCCCCGATCGAGCAGTGGTGGCGCACAAACTCGAGGTACTCGACCGTCACTGCGATGCGGAAGGGCGCGACCCGGACAGTATCGACAAAACGATATTGGGCTTTGCCAATCCACTCGACGACGTCGACGGGTTCGTGTCGTCGATGGCCGAGTACGCCGCCCTGGGGATCGGGTTGGTCGAGTTGATGCCCCCCGGGCCGGACCCGGCCGGTTGGGTCAGCCAGCTCGGCGAACGGATCGTTCCCAGGCTGGCCGAGTTGGACGGGCCCGGCTGACCCTGTGAAATCCTGATACTCGATGTGACGTAGTGGTCACCGCGAGCGCGTGGACCGTGCTCGACCCCGAAAACGGCATTGACATCCCAAACGAGTCTCCGTAGGTTTCCGGTGACGATGTTTGGGTAGTGGTTGTTTGCAGCACCCGTCGTGTCCGTCGATAGAGGAGCATGAACGATGAACCTGTCCCGATCCATTCGCTCGTTGTGCGTCGCCGGTCTTCTGAGCATCATCGGCGTGGCTATGGCTGCGCCGGCGGGAGCCGCCTCGTTCGGCGGACCGAATTCTGGAGGATCGTGGCCCGGTCACGGCTCACCGCACTTCCCGTTCCATCCGCCTCGACCTCCTGCAACCTGTTCGGGAACGCTCTCCGAACCGGGCCTGCTGTCGGGCACCTACGCCTCGAACGTGGTCGTATCCGGCCTGTGCGTGGTCGACGGAGGCCCGACCACCATCTGGGGCAATCTCACCCTCGCACCCGGCTCGGGGCTCAATGCCACCTTCGCGCTCAATGATGTGGCGGGCACAGGGACCACCAGCCTGACCGTCCACGGGAACATCCTCGTGCAGAGCGGCGCTGTGCTGGGCATGGGCTGTGAACCCCTTCACTCGCCTTGCACCGACGACCCCAATGCCGGCACCGGGGGAACGTTGAGCGGAAGTAACACCGTGGCGGGAAGCATCTACGAGTTCAGCCCGCTCGGGGTTATCGTGCACGCCAGCACCATCGGCGGAAACGTCGTTGAACTCGGTGGTGGCGGCGGGGTCAGCTGCAACGTCCCCACAACCGGCGTCTTCTCGCTGCTCGAATCCCCGGTGTTCTCCGACTACGAGGACAACACCATCGGGGGCAGCCTGGCCATCGGCGGCCTGCAGACGTGCTGGCTGGGCGCACTGCGCAACGATGTGAAGGGGAGCGTCCTCGACATCAGGAACACCTTCGCCGACCCGGATGCCAACGAGGTGATCTCGAATACCATTCACCAGAACATGGTCTGCTTCGGAAACAGCCCGGCGGTTCAGTTCGGGGATTCGAGCTTGGAGTCCCCGTCGACTCCGAACCAGGTTGGTGGCTTTGCCTTCGGTGAATGCAGCTTTAGTACCGAGCAGCCCAACCCGGCGCCGAACGAGCCTCCCACCGGCATGGCCCCGTACTATCCGGCCGGACCGCTGACCCCGATCTCGGTCAAGGTGTAGGAGGATCGGGCTCAGCAGACGCTCGCGGGTGCATGGTTCGCACGTCCCTCACCGGGGCGATGCGGACCATGCAGTTGTAGGTGACCACGGCGATGGCCAGGTGCATGGTCGCCAGCACTCCGACCGCCTTGGCCGGCTCACCGTGGAGCAGGATCCACAGGTCCGGTATCCACAAGACGATGGTGACGGCGACGGCCAGTCGGAGGTAGACCCAGCGCGGTGACCAGCTGAACCGGGTCACGATTGGCCAACCGATACAGGCGAGCACCACGCCGATGATGGTCAGTCGTGCGTAATCCGAAAACCGGAAGTGCACGAACCCCTTTGTCGACGGGAAGAGAGTGGTACCGATTGCCACCAGCGCTGCATCGACGGCCAACGATCCGACCAACGATGCCAGCGTTGCCACCACCACCATGACGGCCGAAGGCTGCCGGTGCCGTGGTGCGAAGTCGATGCGGGCCCAGGTCAGGACCTGCTCGAGTGCGGTCGATTGTGGGTTCACCGGTTGTTCCTGGGAGGTTTGGGCCTGGGGTTGAGGGCCGGCTGATCGGGACAAAAGCAATCAGTCGCTGTGATGATTCTCGCAGGAAGGATCACACGATGGTGAGCAGTGCTCCATCTCCGGGCGGGAGCACCAGCGCTCCGTGCACGCTCTCGCCGTCGCGGCCCCGGTCGGTGGCCAGGGTGATGGTTCCGTCCAGTCCGATGAAGGAGGCCGTGTCCTCGCCGAGGTTGAGGGCGGTGACCAACCTGCTCCCGCGCTGCCACAACCAGGTCCCCGGCGGCGAGGGCATGCTCCGGTAGGTACCGGATTGCAGCTCGGGACTGGACCGGCGGAGGGCGATGAGATCGCGGGTGAAGGTGAGGATCGATCCGGGGTCGTCGCGCTGGGCGGCCACGTTGCACTCCGGCGGGGTGCCCATGGGCAGCCAGGTGTCGACGCCCTGGCCGGTGAAGCCGCGGCCCGGTCCGTCGTCCCAGGGCAGGGGAGAGCGCTCAGGGTCGCGCCCGGTGGCATGGGGCCAGTAGCGCCGGCCGATCGGATCGCGAAGAGCCTCTTGGGTGAGGACACCGTCGGGGAGGCCGATCTCGTCGCCCTGATAGATGACCGGTGTGCCGCGAAGCGTGAGAAGGGTGAGGAGGATGCACCGGATGGTCCCCGGATGGCCGCCCGCCCATCGAGTGCTCAGTCGCGAGGTATCCAGGTTGGAGCCGGTCCATATCGGCCATGCTCCGGCCGGCAGTATCCGCTCGGTCTCCTCGACCACGGAGCGCAAGGTCTCGGCGTTGAACTCGGCGTGGAGCCACGGCAGGTTGAATGCCAAGTGCAGTTCGTCGTCACCGTTCCCGTAGAAGGGCGGGAGCATCGAAAGCTCGTGGACGTCGGTCTCCCCGAGGAGCACACGGGGTGGGTCGTAGGTGTCGGCCAACGCCCGCCATCCCCTCAGGATTTCGTGCACCTCGGGCCGGTTGGCGTTGTAGACGAAACGATGACCCCAGATCTGCTCGATGACCGAGTCGTCCTCGGTGGCCGGAGGATTGTCCCGGAGCTCTGCGTCCTTCACCATCATGTTGCACACATCGATGCGGAAGCCGGCGACTCCTCGGTCCCACCAGAACCTGATGATCTCTTCGAACGCCTGGTGGACTGCGGGATTCCACCAGTTCAGGTCGGGCTGTTCGCGGGTGAAGTTGTGAAGGTAGTACTGGCCGGTCCCTTCGTCGAGGGACCACGCCGGGCCACCGAACTGAGCGGTCCAATTGTCGGGCCTCGATCCGTCGGGGCCTGGATCGGCCCAGACGTACCAGTCGCGGTGCGCGGAGGCCCGTGACGAACGCGCCTCGACGAACCAGGGATGCGTCTCGCTGGTGTGATTGGGTACCAGGTCGAGGAGAATGCGGATGCCCCGCCGGGCGGTCTCGGCCACCAGGGTGTCGAGGGTCTCGAGGGTGCCGTAGGCGGGATCGACTGCGCAATAGTCGGCCACGTCGTATCCCCAGTCCGCGTTGGGGGAGGGTGAAACCGGCGACAACCAGAGCCCGTCGACACCCAGCCACTCGAGATGATCGAGGTGCTCGATGATGCCGCCCAGGTCGCCGATGCCGTCATCGTTGGAGTCGGCGAACGATCGGGGGTAGATCTCGTAGAGCACGCCCGACCGCCACCACGGTTCGGAGGAACGGGAGTTCATGGCGACAGAGTACAGAGAGGACCGGGGTCAACCCGGTTGTGGATCCGCCGGTGGTGATCGGGCAGGGAGTGACCCGTCCGATCGGAGGCGGGCTTCGGACCCGCTCGGGGCGCCGATGGCGTCGAGGCCGAGCAGGGCGGCACCCAGCACCGGCGCGTTCTGGAGCTGCCGGAACCGGGCATCCGGTGCCACCTCCAAGACGCCGGCCTCGATCCGTTGGGTGAAGCCGGCGTAGGAACTGTCGAACACCCCGCCCCCGAGGACGACCTCCACCTCACGCGCCGCCACCCCCAGCCGGTTGATGATGGCGTTGGCCATGGCCACCACCTCGTCGGCCAGGAGACCGGCGGCCTCGGCGGCCAGCGGGTCCCCGTCGGCGGCGGCATCGAGGCAGACCCGGGACAACTCGAACAGTCGGCCGTACTCGAGGGCGCCGGTGTAGACGGCGGAGAGCACAGCTTCGGGGTCGGGAAGGCCGAAGTAGGCAGGGACCAGTTCGGTCAGATCGGTGGGTCCACCCCGGCCGTCGCGGGACCGCAAGGCCAGACCGAGGGCCCGGACCCCGAGCCACGATCCCCCCGGGGTGAAGTCACCGGACAGCTCGGCCAGGGACGGGAACCGCTCGATCGACCCGTCCGGGCCGAGGCCGACACAGTTGAGCCCCGAACCACAGACCACTCCGACCCCCCATCCGGACCGTGCCCCGGCCCGGAGCACGGCCACGGTGTCGTTGCGAACCAGATCGACTGCGCTCCAGCCCCGAGCTCCGATAGCGTCGGTCAGGCGCTCCTCGTCCACCGGCAGATCGACGCCGGCCAGGCAGTACACGCCGGTGGTCACCGCCGGGCGGGCACCAGCGTCCAATCCCGCCGACACCAGCGCGGCTTCGACGGTCGAACCGAGGGTGTCCATGGCCGCCTCCAGCCCGAAGAACTGATGGTTCGAACCGCTACCCTGTGCCCGCCCCAGAACGGAGCCGTCGTTTCCCACGATCCACACGTCGGTCTTCGAGGCTCCCCCGTCGACGGCAAGGAACGGCGATACGTCGGGTGCCGCGTTCATCCGGTCACTCGTCTGAAGGTCACCCGCTGATGTTACGTTCGATGCGTGGGGACCAAAGTGGCCGTGGTGGGAGGCGGGAGCACCTATACGCCCGAGCTGGTCGACAGCCTCTGTGCACACGAAGACCGGCTGGTGGTCGATGAACTGGTCCTGCTGGATCCCGATGCCGGCCGTCTGGCGGCGGTCGGCGGGCTGGCCGGCCGCATCCTGCGGCAACACGGCTGGGGGGGCGACCTGGTCACCACCGACGACCGAGACCGTGCCATCGACGGAGCTGACTTCGTGGTGATCCAGCTGCGGGTGGGCGGCCAGGCGGCCCGCCATACTGACGAAACCCTGCCCATCGGGTACGGATGCCTCGGTCAGGAGACAACCGGGCCGGGTGGGCTGGCCAAGGCCCTGCGCACCGTCCCGCTGGTGCTCGAGATCGCCGAGCAGACCGCGGCCCGAGCGGCACCCGGCGCCTGGGTGGTCGACTTCACCAACCCCGTCGGCATCGTGACCCAGGCACTGGTGGATGAGGGACACCGGGCGGTTGGCCTGTGCAACGTGGCCATCCATGTGCAGAAGCGAATCGGCCATTATCTGGGCGTCGATCCCGACACCGTCGAGCTCGAACACGTGGGACTCAACCATCTGACCTGGGCCCGTTCGGCCACCGTCGACGGAGTCGACCGGATGCCCGAGCTGCTCGAGCGTTTCGGTCCCGAGCTCGAACTGGAGAGCGGCGTTCCGGCCGGACTGCTCTACCTGCTTGGTGCCCTGCCCTCCTACTACCTTCACTATTACTACGGGCTCGGTGCGAACCTGGCCGAACAGGCTGCACCAGGCTGGCGTTCGCGGGCCGAGGTGGTGGCCGAGATCGAAGCCGAACTGCTCCTCGAGTACCAGGACCCGGCCCTGGTGACCAAGCCCGACAAGCTCTCCTGGCGGGGTGGCGCCTTCTACTCGGAAGCGGCCGTGCGGCTGATCGCCTCGCTCCATGCGGGAACCGGCGACACCCAGGTCGTCGACGTGTGCAACAACGGTGCTCTACCCGGTGTGCCGGACGACGCCGTGGTCGAGGTTCCCTGCACGGTCGATCGGCAGGGCGCGCACCCACTTCCCCAGCGGGCCCTCCCCCCGGACATGTCCGGCCTGGTCGCCCACTGCAAGGCCTACGAGCGGCTGGCGGTCGACGCAGCACTGTCGGGGAGCAGGGCGACCATGATCCGGGCCCTGGTCGCCAATCCGCTGGTCGGGCAGTATCCGCTGGCCGAGCAGTTGGCCGACGTGCTGACTGGCCGCCAACCGACGGTTCCTCCCGAGATTCTTCCCCGGTACCGACTGAGGTCGTCGCCAGACGGGTTGGGCCGCCGTTGTCAGCCGTAGGTCTGGGAACGCCAGGCGTCCGAACGGAAGGTCACATCCACGGTCACCGCGCCCTCGATGCCCATCAGCTCGCCCAGAAGCCGACGGGCTTCGGCGACCACCCGGTCACGGGTCTCGGCGGGCATGGTGATGATCCAGCTGAAGGTGCCGAGCAGGCCGATCAATTCGTCGGCGTCGAGAGCGACATCCCATCGGAACACCTGGTGCTCCGGCTGCTCGAAAGGAGCCGTGGGCGGAATCTCGAGGCTCGAGGCCGGGCGCCGGGCGTCGCCCATGATCAGGCTGGCGTCCGCCTCACCGCCCGTGCCGTCGGCGGATCGTTGGGTGAGAAGCGCCTGAGCCTGGGTGAGAAACGGGCCCTCCGGATCGGGGCCCGACCAGAGCACGCCGAGGACCCCGTTGGGCACCAGGACGCGATGTACCTCGGCGAGGGTGGGGATGGGATCCATCCAGTGCCACGAGGTTGATGCCACTACCGCGTCGGCACAGCTGTCGGGTATGGGCATCGACTCGCCCTTCCCGGTCACGGCCCGCGCGTCGGGGATCTCTTCGGTCAGGACCGAACGCATGCGGTCGTCCGGCTCGACGGCGATGACCTGGTCAGCCCGGTCGATGAGCAGACGGGTCAACGCCCCGGTACCGGCTCCGAGGTCGACCACCGTGCCCACCGGGGTGGGCAGCAGCCAGTCCACGGCCGCAGCGGGCGGACCCGGCCGGTACCGCTCGTACAGATTGGCAACCCCGCCGAAGCTTCCCGAGCGTCGTTCTTTCTCCCTCGACGGCAGCTGCGAGAGCGGGACGTCCAAGTTGATCCGGTCAGGTTCGGTCACGATCCGACACTAACGGAACCGAGCCGGACCCTTCTGTGGCTGGTCCAGGCTGCGCTGCTCCCAGCGGTCAGGCCGGCGGTCCGTTCTCCAGTTGGACACTGGCGGTATGGGTCTGGCCGGACCGGTCGGTCCACTGGAGCTGCACCGAGTCGCCGGGGTGGTCCGGCTCCAGCCCATTGGTCAGGTCGTCCGGCGAGTTGATGGTCTGTCCGTTGAGAGCGGTGATCACGTCTCCCTGCACCAGCCCAGCCTGCGCGGCCGGAGAACCGGAAACGGTCCCGGCCACGAGGGCACCGGAAGTCGAGGACCCGCT
Organism: uncultured Acidimicrobiaceae bacterium; assembly: GCA_963734395.1. Taxonomy (GTDB): domain Bacteria; phylum Actinomycetota; class Acidimicrobiia; order Acidimicrobiales; family RAAP-2; genus Bog-756. The sequence continues at coordinate 220,791 of CAVTGY010000003.1, forward strand.
GCCGCCGCTGCTGCCGTCACCGAAACCGCCGCCGCCGAATCCGCCGTCACCCGATCCTCCGCCGCTCCCGGCGCTGTTGGCTTGCACACTGACCCCGAGGAATCCGGTTTGGCCGATGTGGACAGCGGAGGACTGCTGGCCGGCTTCGATCTTCTTGACAATGGAGAGTGCGGTTCCGATGGGGATGGCATAGGCCTGGGACCCACTGGTCTGGTAACCGGAGTCGGACGCCGCCGTGTCCATTCCCAGTACCTGGCCGGAGGTATTGACCAGTGACCCACCGGAGTCTCCGGGCTCAATCCCGGCATTGATCTCGATCAGACCGGAGAGATTCTCTGCGTTGCCGCCATTGTCATCGCTGGCGGTGATCGACTGGTCGGTAGCGGTGACCGAGCCGCCGGCAGCGCTGGGCGTTCCCCCAGAGCCGCCTGCGTTTCCGACTCCCACCACGGCCTGCCCCACAGCAGCGTTGCCCAAGGCGAACGAGACGGTCTGGAGCCCGCTGGCGTCGGACGCCTTGATGACAGCCACGTCGCCAGTGCGGTCGTAGCCGACCACCTTGGCTGAGTACGTCTTGCCGTTGCCGACGTCGGTCACGCTGATGCTGGTGGCTCCGTCGATCACGTGATTGTTGGTGAGGATCTCACCATTCGAGGTGAGCACCATGCCGGTGCCGGCCGCCTGCTCGTTCTGGTAGCTCAGGTTGGTGTTGATGTCCACCAGGCCGGGGTCCACCTTGGCGGCGATGGTGGCGATGTCGGAGGGGGCACCGGCACCGGTCGATGAGTTTCCGCTTCCACCCGATGTCCCACCACCGAACGGCGAGGTCTCGCCACCCGATGTCCCACCACCGAACGGCGAGGTCTCGCCACCCGATGACCCCGACCCTCCGGGGACGGCGCCTGTCGAGCCGGATGCACTGGACAGCGTGTTCGCCGACGGCCACACGACCCGGCCAAGACCGACCCCGATCAGCACCGCCATCACCACCACCAAGGTGGCCAGGGTCGCCACCAGGCCTGACCGCTTGTTCGGCGGGGCGGGCTGCGGCCCGACAGGGGCGAAGTCGGGATACGGCCAGCCGGCGTACGGCGGCGGCGTTCCCGCACCTGATCCGCTCCACCCGCCGGCGAATGGGTCGTGGGGCTGTGTCGGGGGAGTCCAGCCTGCCGCCGGGGATGCCGGCACCGGGACACCGGCCGGTGGCGTGGGCAGGCCGCCCACCATGGGCTGGGGGCCGGTGGGAGCCAGTCCGCCCTGTGGGTTGGGCTCCGGATAGTGCGCGCCCAGATTCGAGCCTGCCGGAGGAAGCGGTGTTGCGGGGGGCCCTTCACCGCCGTCGTTGGTCGCAGATCCCTCTACCGCTGGATCCTCTGGGCTATTCGTGTGCCAGTTATCGCTCATGTCTATCCGCTTCCGGCTCGGTGGTGTGCGAGGAGCAGAGTCGCCCCTCGAAGAGAAACCTCACTCTCTATTTGACCCCTGCCACCTAAGGTCTCGATCAAAGCAACATATGAATCTCGTAAAGTCGGGCGTTCTGTGGCCAGGTCAGACCGGTCTGCCCCCCTCGCACCACGAATTGTCCGGCACTCCCTGGCACGGGTTGGGCATCGACGGGAGATCGTTGGGCACCGTCGTCATGGTCGGAGGTGTCGACGGGACCGGGTAGTTGGCTCCGCTGCACGATATCCCGATAACCGACGCGAACCCGGTGTCACAGAGCACTTGGGTGAGCAAGTCACCCCCGGCGTTGGCCGCAGTGGTGGTCACACCACAGGAGGAGGGGGGCTGGGCCTGTTCGAGGTTTGTCGGGGTGAACCCGTTGGGTGCGGTATTCCCGCCGAAACAGTTCTGAGATTCACCGGAAAACAGGGTGATCTGTCCGAAGTCCCCGTTGGTCGGATTGCCATAGCCTCCGTTGTTGGAATAGGTGTTGTTGAGCAACGCGTCCCCCTCCGGGTCGTAGACGCAGTAGCCGGGCAGGAGTGAGGAGGTCTTCCCTCCCGAACCCGCGCACACCCCGGGTGGACCCATGTCGTTGTCGGGGAAGGGAACGAACAGCGTGCCCCAACCGTCCTGGTTGGTGAAGCTGTTGTTCATGACGGTGTCGTTGTGAGCACCCGACACGGTCATTCCGGTGCCGACCGGCTCGCCGGACAGCCCGGCTCCCGGCGCCTTCGGATTGTTGTTGTCATGGACATTGTTGTCCATGAACACCCAGCAAGAGTGGGTCTGGGTGATGGCACTGATCCCTCCAAACGGGCACGATCCGTTCTGGGGCGGGGGCGGATCGCCGCCGCTCTGGGTGTTGGTGTCGAATCCGTCGGTGTTGTTGTCGAACTGAGAATTGCTGACGACCAGGGTGCCTCCCGAGTTGGTCCCCGAGTAGCCCAGGGCATTGTTCTCCATCCACGCGTTGTGCACCCAGCCGTCGCACACCTGTTGGCAGGCGCCGATGTACATTCCGGAATCGGAGAAGTTGTTGGCGTAGATCTGGTTCCACACTCCCGGACCCTGCGCCCCGGACGAGAAGATCCCGTAGTTGCCGGTCGCGGTGTCGGCGCCCACCTTGCCGTTGAAGGTCTGGGTGGCGGTGACATAGCTGCCCTGGTACCCGACCAGGCCGATCTTCCCGGAGTTGTCCCCGCCGTCCCACCAGAGATCGTTCCCGCCGTCGCCGGGGGTGTTGTTGCTGCTGTTCTCGACGGTCGGGAAGTTGCACACGGTGAGGTTGTCGACGGTCACGCCGTTGGCCCAGATATCAATGCCGTTGCGGCCGATGGGTCCGTTGGGACCGACAACACCCAGGTTCTGTTGGGCAGGGTTGTTGCTGCACGGTGGTGAGCCGGGGAGCGTTCCGTCCACGATCACCGAGTTTCGATCCATCCCTCGCAGGTGGACGTCATTGGTGTGGACGGTGACGCCTCCGTACCAGCCGAGGGAGATGTCAGTCGCAGACGGCGGGTTCTCGATATCGTCCTGCTCGTGGTAGTCACCCGGTGCGATGAGGATCCAGTCCCCTGGCTGGGCGGCGTTCGCCGCTGCTTGAATGGTGCTGTATTGACCGGGGATCCCATTGAATGTCCCCACCAGTAGTGCCCGTCCGCCGATCGCTGCCCCCACGGTGGCCATGCCCACCACCGGCCCGTTGAGTGGGCTGCCGGCGATCGAGCCGCTGAACGGGGCGGCGCCGAAGCTGAAGATCCCACCGTCGGACGCCACCAGCCAATAGCCGTTGCCGGTCGGCGTGGCGGCGATACCCACCACCGGTTTGTTGAGGGTCACCCCTCCCATCGATCCATAGAAGGCCGCATTTCCGAAGGCGAAGATCCCCCCGTCCGAGGCCACCAGCCAGTAGCCGTCGCCGGTCGATGTGTCGGCGATTCCCACCACCGGCTTGTTGAGCGTCGTGCCGGCCATCGAGCCATGGAGCGTGGCATCGCCGAAGGCATAAACGCTCCCGTCGGAACCCACCAGCCAATAGCCGTTGCCGGTCGGCGTTGCGGCCATACCGACCACGGGGGCGGCGAGGGTCTTACCACCCATCGAACCCCGGAAGCTTGCATCGCCGAAGGAGAAGACCCCCCCGTCCGAGGCCACCAACCAGTAGCCCTGCCCGTCAGGGGTGGCGGCCATGCCGACGACGGGGGCAGCCAGCGGCGTGCCGCCCATTGACCCGAAGAACGTGGCGTCACCCAGGCTGAAAACCCCTCCATCCGAGGCGGCCATCCAGTAGCCGGTACTGGACGGGGTGGCCGCCATGCCGACCACCGGCTTGTTCAAGTGGGTGGAACCCATCGAGCCCTCGAACGGAGCTGCTCCCTCGGCGAAGACGCCGCCGTCGGATGCCGCCATCCAGTAGCCGCTCGGCGTGCTGGCGTGGGCCTCAGTTGCGGACTGAGACGGTGATGTCGCTGCGCTCGCGCTCACCGAGGGGAGTGCGGTGACCGCGGCCAACAGGCCAGAGACCAGCACCATGGCCGCAATGGTTGTCACCGTACGGTTTGCAGACCGTGTTCTCACTTGCCGACCCCCTTGCGATCCGAAAAAGCCTGGATGCGTTTACCTGTCTCTCCTAACACCCACCACCGCGACAGTCAACTGTGTCAAGTGGCTTCGCCTTCCTCCTCCGACCAGGGATGACGCGTGCGTCGGCGGGAGCGGGACCAGCCGTCGGCGGGAGCGGGACCAGCCGGAGCAGATTCAGCGGGAATAGTGCCGCATCGCCTTTTGATAGGAGATCGGGGCGATGCTGCGTCCGATGGGGGCCAACATCGGCAACACGGCGGCATTGATCTCCATGCGTGGTCCACCCATTCGGTTCAGCACCAAGTTCGAAACCTGAGCCTCACTTCGCCGGACCAACTTGGGGGGAAGTGACCCCCCGTCCTCGACCCCGGACATGCCCATCGCCGTCGGGACCCAGGCGGGGTAGAGAACATGGAGGTGGACGCCCCGGTCGGCGACCTCGTGGGCCACCGCCTCGGTGAAGGCGGCGACGGCGGCCTTGGACGCTGCGTACGCCCCGTGCCCCGGCTCGGGAGCCCGTGCCGAATCCGAGGAGACGTTGACCACGATTCCGGATCGCCGCTCGACCATTCCCGGCAATACGGCGAGGGTCCCTGCGACGACGCCGAAGAAATCCACCTCGATCATTTCGCGGAATGCAGGGGTCAGGCCGTCCGTCGCAGGCGTAATGCTCTCGATCGCTGCATTGTTGATGAGGGTGTCGATGCGCCCAAACCGCTCCTCGACCTCTTGGAGAATTCTCTGATAGGACGCGCCGTCCCCCACGTCACAGACACGGGTCGAGCTCTCCGGCGATTTGGCTCGGAGCTGCTCTTCGACTTCGGTGAGCAACCCCTGCCGGCGGGCCAGGCCGGTAACCGTGGCACCGCGGGCGGCGAGGTCCAATGCCAACCGCCGCCCGATACCCGAGGATGCACCGGTGACTACGGCGATCTTGCCCTCGTAACCGGTGGGGGAACCTCGGTGGTCATTTCGCATGTGGAAAGGATAGGTTCCGGTCGGAGCGGTCGCATCCCCGGAGTCGTCTCCGCCCGGAAGTCCGACGACGGGCTCGTGTGTCAACATGAACGGTGTGGACCTACGAACCGTCGATCTCGGTGACGTCGAACTCTCGATTGCCGAGGCTGGAGTCGGGCAGCGGCCCCTTCTGCTGCTTCACGGGTTTACCGGAGCGAAAGAGGACTTCACCGATTGGCTGGATCGGTTGGCGGCATCCGGTTGGCATGCTGTGGCACCCGATCATCGTGGGCACGGTGCAAGCTCCAAACCCACCTCTGAGGACGCCTACTCCTTCGAGATATTCGCAAACGACGCGGAGCGCCTGATCGACGCCCTCGAATGGCGACGGTTGGTCCTGGTCGGGCATTCGATGGGTGGCATGGTCGCTCAATTCGTCGCGCTCGACATTCCTGAGCGACTGGACGGCCTGGTCCTCATGGACACAGGCCACGGTCCGGTTGAGGGCTTTGACCCCGAGTTGGTCGAGGCGGCCAATGCCATCGTTCGCTCCCAAGGCGTCGACGCCCTGGCTGACCTCATGGCTGAGATGGACAGTCCCCTCGATTCGGCTGCACACAAGCAGCTACTCGAAACCCGGCCCGGCTTTGTCGAGTTCGAGGATCGCAAGTTCCGAGCAACAGCACCCTCGCTGTACGCAGCCATGGCGCCTGCGCTCATCAACGCGGCAGATCGACTGGACCAGCTGAGGAACTTGCCCCCGTCACTTCCGGTCCTGGTGACGGTGGGAGATCAGGACCGGGCGTTCATCGGCCCGTCGGAGCGGATGGCCAAGGCGATCCCCGACGCCTCGTTGGTGGTGATCCCCGACGCCGGGCACAGCCCGCATTTCGAAAATCCGGACCCATGGTGGGATGCCCTTTCGACGTTCCTTGCACGGGTCGGCTCGACAGCGGACGCCTCGCGTCGGCCGGCGACCTGATGACCCGATGAAAGGAGCGAGCACGTGAAATTCGCGCTCTTCTACGAGATCCCGGTACCCAAGCCCTGGGAGCCCGACAGCGAGCTGGTCGCCTATCAGAACACCCTCGAGCAGGCAGTGGCCGGCGAGCGCTTTGGATGGGACGCATTCTGGACGGTCGAACACCACTTCTTGAAGGAGTACTCGCACTGTTCGAACCCCGAGGTGCTCTACGGGGCGATTGCCGCTCTCACCGAGCGCATGCGACTCGGTTACGGCGTGCGCCTGATGCCCCAGCCCTACAACCATCCGGTGCGGACGGCGGAATCAGTGGCGGTTCTCGACCTGATCTCCAACGGTCGGGTTGACTTCGGCACCGGGCGTTCGGCCACGCGGGCCGAGCTCGAGGGATTCGGTATCGATCCCAGCCAAACCCGCCAGATGTGGCAGGAAGCCATCGAACACGTGGTCGGCTGCTGGACCAACGACGAGTACCAATTCTCAGGCCGCTTTTGGAAGATGCCCAGACGAAGGGTGCAGCCCAAACCGCTGCAGCAGCCCCATCCGCCGATTTGGGGGGCAACCACCAGCGAAGAGGGCCACCGTCAGGTCGGCGAGCTGGGCCTGGGACTGTGCTCGTTCGCCGTCGGGATCTCGCCCGAGGAGGTCAAGCGCAAGGTCGACATCTACCGCGAGGCGGTCGCCGGCTGCACCGGGCCCTTGGGCGCTTATGTTCACAACGAGACGGCCACGTTCACCATGGCTCTGTGCAATCGCGATCGGGCAACCGCCCTCGACCTGGCCCGTGAGTCCTTTGAGTGGTATCCAAAAGTGGGTGCCCGCCAGATCGCCTCGGTGTCGGAATGGATGGCCGAGCGGAGCGAGGACCTGGGGTCCTACTCGTACGCGGCAGACATGCAGCAGCACGGTGATGACGGTTCCCTCGATCTGCTGAGCCTCGAGTACCTGATCGACGCCAACGCCTGCGTGCTGGGCACTCCCGATGAGTGCATCGAGATGTGCCGCCGCTACCAACAAGCCGACATCGATCTGCTGCTGTGTCTGGTGAACCCCTACAAGATCTCCCATGAAACGGTGATGGAGACCATCGAGCTCATGGGAACCCAGGTCATTCCCAAATTCGCCGACTGAACCGGCCCCGGCCGGCCTGTCCGGGTCGCCCCGGTCCCGGCGGTCGAGTCTGAGGGACGGTGATCGAGTCGAGGGGGACCTGTCGGAGTCGACCTTGGCAAAGTACTTTTCAAAAATTGGGCAAGTTATCGTCTCGAGCCGATAACTTATCCCCTCGACCATCGCCTACAGACGATAATTTGGCCAAATCGACGAAAACTAGTTCCCAGGTCCGAGTCCATCTCAGGTACGCCTGAGACGAGGTCAGGTGGAATGATGGGCCATTCGCCGGGCCGTGGGAACCCACCTACTCCAACCGGTGCCTTAGGGGGCAATGGTCATGCAAACCAGGGGTCGGACCAGGCGGACCGGGGCGGTCCTGGCTCTGGCCGCCATCGGCCTTTGCGCCACCTCGATGTCGAGCGGAACGGCCGCGGCGAGCAGCGGATCGACGTCCGAGCCGACGCCAGCCTCGACATTGACCGCACTGAGGGGAAATGGATCGGTCGAGGAGGCGTGGGTCACCGGCGCCGATCCCGGTGACCATCTCACCCTCATGCGCCAGGGCTCCCCGGTACAGAACGCCGCCAATCCCGGCCAAGCCGACTCCCTTGGTTCGCTGATCATCCGAGACCTCAACCCGGGGTCCGACTACTACTGGGTCGACAACATGACGGGCCGTCGGACTCCGTCGTTCCCCGTCCTCGCCCCGGGGCAGAACCCGGTTTCCGGGTCGGCCCTCTACACCCATCAGCCAATGCACCAGGGCCTCAACTACATCACCATGCGCGACGGCATCCAGCTGGCCGCCACCGTGCGCTACCCCTACGGCGGGACCTGCAGCGAGGCGAGCCCCTGCCCGACAGTCATCGAGTACTCCGGGTACAACGTCGCCGGCCCGACCGACCCAATCCCGACGCTCATAGCCGAGGCGCTTCACTTGCCGTGTACCAACTGTGGCGACGCCAACCTGCTCCCGGACACCGCCACCGCGGTGGGATCGGTTGTGGCTCGGATGGCCGGCTTCGCCACGGTCAGCCTGCAGATGCGAGGAACCGGTTGCTCGGGGGGCGCCTTCGACCTCTTCGGCTACCCGTCCGACTATGACGCCTACGACGCCGTCGAGATCGTGGCCCATCAATCATGGGTGGCGCACCACAAGGTCGGGATGGTCGGCATCAGCTACTCGGGACTTTCGCAGTTCCCCTCGGCCGGCACCGACCCACCCGGGTTGGCCGCCATCGCCCCGATGAGCCCGACCGATGATCTCTTCTCGACCGGCTACCCGGGAGGCATCTACAACGACGGCTTCGCCGCCAGCTGGTTCGGGGAGCGGGTCGACGACGCCATGGCGGCCGCTTCGTATAGTCACGGCACCCTCGTCCCGCTCGCTGCGACCCCGGTGACCAACGTCGGTCAGCCCTGGACCTACTACGAGATCGACGCCGAGCTGGCAAGCGATGATGGGACGCAATCGACCTGTCTGGCCAACCAGGCACTCCACGGAGAGGCGGCGAGCCTGGCAAGCCTGGCAGGGCCCCAGTTGGTCGCACCGGGCACCGGGCCGGGCAGACAACCCGCACTCTTCGATCCCCGATCGATGATCGTGTGGGCCAGGCATATCCGCGTGCCGGTCTTCCTCTCTGGCGCTCTCCAGGACGAACAGACCGGTCCGCAATGGCCGGCGCTGATCGACGCGATCCCAAAGACCACCCCGGTGTACGCCAACATGGTCAACGGAGATCACATCGACTCGACCGATCCCCAGACGATCAGTCGCTGGCTCGAGTTCCTTGACATCTACGTCGCCCGTAAGGTCCCGTCCGAGCCGAGCTCGCTGGCCTCGCTCGTCCTGGACGGTTTCACCGGCTTCGCGTCGGGTGTCTCGGCCCAGGCTCCGCTTCCGGCCATCCGGTTCACGCAGGCTCCCAGCGTGGCCGCCGCCCGGGCCGAGTTCGCGGCCCAGACCCCTCTGGTGCGGGTCCTCTTCGACAACGGTGCCGGAGCCGCCGGACCCGGCGCCATCCAGTCGACCTACTCGGCGGACTTCTCCACCTGGCCGCCGGCGGGAAAGGTCGAGTCGCTCTATTTCGGCCGTGACGGATCGCTGGTGGCAACGCCCGCCGCCGCGCCGGCCAGCGCACGACTGATCCTCGACCCGTCAGTACGGCCCTTGACCAGTTTGCCGCCGGGCGGGAACGCGTGGGCGGCCAACCCCGGATGGGACTGGACACCGGTGCCTGCCGCCAACGGCATTGCCTTCCAGACCGCTCCTTTCACCACAGCGACCACCATCGTGGGTCCGGCCACGCTCGACCTCTGGGTCAAGTCGGCCACGCCGGTCGACGACTTCCAGGCCACCATTACCGAGGTTCGGCCGGCCGCAGATCAGGAGGAGTACGTGACCTCGGGCTTCTTACGCAGTTCGAATCGGGATGACCTCACGGACTCGACCGCTCTGTTCACCGATCCGAACTACACCGCCAATCACAGTTCGAAGCTCTCGCCTCACACACTCTCTCTGGTGAAGATTCCGATTGACCCGATCGTCCACACGTTCAGGCCGGGGACCGAGTTGCGGGTGGTGATCTCCGCCCCCGGCGGCGACCGCCCGATCTGGGCGTTCGACACACTCGACGCCGGCCAGAGCGCCACGGTCGGGCTCGGTGGCGTGGCCGGGTCAGCGCTGGTGGTGGACCGGGTGAACGGCGTGGACGCTACCCAGACCCTGCCCGCCTGCGGCTCGCTCCGGGGAGAGCCCTGCCGGGCCTATCAGGCGGAAGGCAACCAGACCGCCAAGAGAGGATAAGCCTCAGCTCGCCGGCGGCCTTGCGGCCAGGTACACCCCCGAGCATGCTGGCTATCAGCCCGACGAGTCGGCGGATGGTATTGGTCAATGCGGAGGGGGGGTCGAGTGCAGACACAAGCAGCAGTCCTGTGGGAGCCGGGGACCAAATGGGAGGTCGAGGCCGTCGATCTCGATCCACCTGGGGACGAGGAGGTCCTTGTGCGGCTGGCCGCGTCGGGTCTGTGCCACTCCGACGAGCACTTCATGACCGGCGACATTCCCTTCTTCGGACCAATGATCGGCGGTCATGAAGGGGCGGGGGTGATCGAAGCGGTCGGACGCGGGGTCACCTCATTGGCGCCCGGCGATCACGTGGTGACCAGCTTCCTCCCACCCTGCGGACGGTGCCCTTCCTGCATGGGCGGTCATCAGAATCTGTGCGACATGGGCATCCATATCGCCGACGGGTGGCAGGTGGTCGACAAGACAGCCCGCCACCATGCCCGAGGCCAAGACCTGCGTATCTTCTGCATGCTCGGCACCTTCGCCGAACATACGGTTAGTCACGAGCGGTCCTTCATCAAGATCGACGATGACCTTCCGCTGGACAAAGCTTGCCTGGTCGCTTGCGGGGTGAGTACTGGCTGGGGGTCGGCCGTGCACAGGGCACAAGTACAACCGGGCGAGGACGTGGCGATCATCGGTGCCGGTGGAGTCGGCTGCGCCGCCATACAGGGGGCGCGATTGGCCGGTGCGCGCCGGATCTTCGCCATCGATCCCGTCGAGTTCAAACGTGAACAAGCGATGCTTTTTGGCGCTACTCACGTGGCTGCAAGCATCGAGGACGCGTTCCCGCCGATTCAGGACCTCACCTGGGGACGCATGTGCAACCGCATTATTTGCACCATGTCAGTCGGCCACGGCGAATGGATGGCCTCAATCATGGCCCTGGCCGCAAAGCGGGGTCGGGTGGTTGTCACCAACGTGCATCCTTGGACGGAGACCCAGGTGACGATGAGCATGCTCGACCTGCTCACCATGGAGAAGGAGTTGGTCGGCTCGATCTTCGGGTCGTCCAATCCGGGCGTCGACGTTCCGCGACTCCTCGATCTCTACCGCGACGGACTCCTCGATTTGGACGGCATGGTCACCCGTACCTATCCGCTGGAGAGGGTCAACGAAGGTTTCCAAGACATGCGCGAGGGTCGCAACATCCGAGGCGTGTTGGTGTACTGATCAGCGATCAGGGTTCTCCAGCGGGGTGGGACGGAGAGCCATCAGCAGGTGGTTCGCCGCGGTTTGGAAACGATTGAAATCACCAAACGACCGGGCAACCAGCATGGCTCCCTCGAGACTGCTGACGATGGACCTCCCCTCCTCCAGTGCCGAACCTGAGAATCTGAATGTCCCTTCGTCCCGACCCTGTTGGAGGAGTCCGGCGAGCCACAACTCGTTCTCCTCGAAAAAACACGCCACCGCATCCTGCATCCCGGCAGACAGGGTCATGTACTCAGCTGCCAGCATGCCGCACAAGCACATCCTCTGGTTGCGCAGCACATCCGCATAGAGCTGCGAGTAGGCCTCGAGCTTTTGAAGGGGATCGGCAAAGCGGTTGTCGATTTCTGTCAGGGCCCCGAGAAACCGGATGGAGTAGCGCCGGATGAGCGCCTCGCCGAGTTCTGCCTTGCTGGCGAAGTGATAGTGGAGGGCAGCCTTGGTCAGCCCCAATTCTGCGGCAACATCGGCGTAACTGAATGCGTTGAATCCCCGCACCTGAACCAGGCGTTCCGCGGCATCGAGTACCTGGACCGCGGTGTCGTTACCGAGTTGTTCCGCTGCTTGCTTCATTCAGCCCCGTTTCACCTGCAATGACAACACGCCGGGATTGCCTCTTGACTTTTACCTACTAGTTGGTAAGGCTACTACGGAATAGGAATAGGGGAACGACGTGCCGACCCAATCGAAATCACCCCTCACCGAAGTTGGTCCGGTCGAACAGAAAGGGGGCCCCATGGCCCGCAAGATGATTGATTGCAGAAGCGTGCCCAATGAGATCGGCTGCACGCTCAGCATCGCCGGGACAGAAGAAGAAACTCTGGAAACGGCAGTGGCCCACGCGGTCGCCAAGCACGGCCACAGCGACTCGCCCGAACTCCGGGAAATGATCCGATCGGGAATGGTGGACGCCCCAGCGGCAATGGCGTGACTTCGCTTGAGCGAGGTCAGTGGGGGACCACCGGAGGGGTCCCGCCGGGAGTGATGGCGACGATCCCTGCCGGCTGGGCCACGTAGGAGGATCCGACACCGGAGACGAGGGCGTCGCCGACGGTGGCCACGCCGGACCAAATCGGCCCCTGGAGGGTCACGGTGTCGAGAAGCGCTCCCGATGCCGCGACCCGCGACTTGGAGAACATTGCCGGCGAGCGTTGGCCCGTTGAAGGTCATGCCGTTGGCCACGGTGGTGGGAGCGAACGAGGGAGCGTTGTTGGCCTGCCATTCGACCGCGCCGGTGGCGGCGTCGAAGGCATGAACCGTCGGCTCCTGCTTGGCGGTGTCTCGAGGGTTGCTCGGGTCGCACAAAACCTGGCTGTCCTTTTCGAAACGGCCAAAATCGCCCGAGGGCAGTCGACCCGTAGACCCGTTGTCCGTCGAATGCAGTGGTACCGATGAACCCGCCCGAGAATCCTCCGAAGACGACGTTGGTCGACCACCGGGTTTTTCCGGTGGTCGGGTTCAACGAGTAATAGGTGCCGTCTTTTCCTCCCACCCCGAGGAAGGTGGCTTGCCCAGCCGGCGTGATCCCTGCATTGACGGTGGCGCCGAAGTCCCAGTCGCAGTCGAGTCCGGGAAGTTGCGGGCGACTCGACCCACGCAAGCTTCCCGCTGTCGACGTGCAGGGCGAAGACTGCCTCGGACAACGACTGGGAGTTGGAGAAATCGCAGTCGGCGGTGTCGAACACGACGAGCCCGGCCCCGGGCAGCAGGGTGCCTGACGACCACACGCTGCCACACCCGTCGTTGAGTACCTGACCAGTAGGGCCGACGTCGGTCTGGAATTCCCATACCGGGTCGCCGGTGTCGACGCTGGCCGCCACGACGTAGCCGCGGGAGTTCTTTTGACCGTCGACGTCCACTCCGAAGAGCACGTTGCCATCGGCCACCACCGGTGATGAAAAGATACGGGTGCCGTCCTGGTTGGGATTGGGAGGTTGTTCGGGCCGCCCGGTGTAGTCGTGGCTCCAGTACAACGAGCCGGTGTCGGCGTTGAGCGCGTACAGCGTGTAGCCGCCGCCGAAGATCACCAGATCGGGCCGTGTGCCGGCGCCGGGCTGGTACCAGGCCGAGGAGGTGACCAGCCCACCGTCGGATGTGGCGTCACGGGGTTGTTGGCCCGGGTAAGGAGTGATCGCGTTCTGGGCGCTCAGCTTGTACTTCCAGCGGACGGCGCCGGTTTCCAGATCGAGCGCATAGAAGTAGTCATCCCATGAACCCACGTAGACGGTGCCGTTGACCACCGTCGGGGTGGCGGTTACGGCGTCGCCGGTGGGAAAGAACCAGGCCACCTTGAGCGCTCTTCACCGTCGCCTCGGTCAGCGTCGAGCGGCCGTGGAAGGTGTGCTGGGCATCGTGACCGTAGGTGGGCCAGTCCCATGCTCCCGTGCCGGTGGCGCTGGACCCCGTCCCGGTGGCACTGGTCCCAGTGGAGTCCGAGGAAGTCGAAGCACCGCATCCCGCCAGCAGGATGGCGACGACCAACCCACTGGCCAGGGTATGGCGACACGACGACGGGCCGGCCGAGTACACGGCCGTCTCAGAATCCTTCAACCCTCGGCGTCGGTCAGCCAAATCCGGCCTTGCCCGGCAGCGTTCGAGCGTGGGTCCGGCGTCCGGCGCAGGATTCTCCGACGGGCCCGACAGGGGCGCCACGATCGCCCGGGTCGGGTACGGGCACACGCTCTGGGCCGGTACGCACACGGTCACGCTGGTCGGGAAGTCGAACCCGGTCGCCATCGCCACCGGTGTGGCCGGTTGGCCGTTGGTGAAGGTCACCTTCATCACCCGACCTCCGTAGTCAGCCGGCCCGCACCCCCCGCTCAGACCCCCTTTGCAGGCGACGTGGATGTCGATGAAGTACAGCGTCCCGTCCGGAGCAAAGGCCATCCCGAACGGGTTGTATTGGCCGGGATCCTTCCCGAGGTCGGCGATCGTCGTCCCCGGCACCGAACCACGACCCGGCTCGGGCTGGCCGTCACTGGTCACCCAGATGATTCCGGGGTTCCCGATGTAGCTGCTGACGGCGAAGCAGTTGCAGGTCGGGTCCTTGGCCACACCGGCGGGAAACGACACACCGCTCACGAAGTTGGACACGCTGGATCTTGCTGCGCGGGTAGATCCCTCCCGGACATTCAGACGCGTTGGTGGGCAGCGACGATGCAGCGAACCGGAGCACGCTCGAGGTGCCGACGTTGGGCACCAGCACGTCGCCGTTGTCGGCCAGAGCCATCATCCCGGGCTGGGCGAGACCGCCGGAACCGTCGGTGTGATGTGGACCCGCCCCTCCGGTGGTCGGGCCATAATCGATGCAATAGGTCGTGTAGTCAGGTGCGAACCACTCCACCAACCTCCCGCTGCTGGGCGGTGGATACTGGCCCTGTGCGGTTGCGATGTCGTTGGCCAGAACGTTGCCCGACTTGTCGACCACGCATCCGGTGTAGGTCTGATTGTTGTTGAACACGCCATTGGAGGAGGGCGGCGAGTCACTGCCGATCGTCTGGCCCGGCATCTTGTACGGGCCCGGCACGTAAAGGGTCTGTCCGCTGAACGACCCGTTGGGTTCGTCGAGCTCCTCGCCGTCGGCGGGTTGCTTGTAGGGCTTGGCGCTACCGAGGTTGTCTTGCGCGGGAAGGGTTGGGTCGTATCCGACGACGAAACGGCCGTCGGGAAGTAGACAAAGCTGCCCGTTGGGGTCCCAGGGCGGAACGAGCTGACCCTGGACTCCGGAGGGCATGTGCAGGAAGTCCTCCTCTTCGTTCTGGTCCCAATAGACCAGGTACCCGGTCTTGCCCGGTGAACCACCGGCAACCAACGCAACACTCTTGTTGGTTGGCGTCGTGGTCGTCGTCGATGAAGAACCTGACGAGCACCCGACCAGGATGCTTCCACCGCATACGGCAACCGCCAGCACTTTCAGAATGCGCGCCGATCGCATATTCGCCACCTTTCCCCCGCACCAAAGCCGCCATTGCCGCGCAGCCGCCGTCATGATAGCTGCGACAGTCGCGTAAGCGCCTAGGTTCAATTGCTGGACGGCGCGTTGGTGCTTTGAAAGGTACGACGGTAGGCCTGAGGACTGGTGTGAACAACACGAGAGAAATGCTTGCGTAGATTGCCGGCGGTGCAGAAGCCGCTCTTCTGGGCCACCGTCTCGATGGACAGATCACTGACTTCGAGAAGCCGTTGCGCAAGCTGGACTCGCTGGCGGAGTATCCATTGATAGGGGGTGGTTCCGGTGGTGGCCAAAAATCGACGGGCGAACGTCCGGGGACTCATCGCAGAGCGTATGGCCAGATCCTCGACCGTCACTGGTTGGTCGAGGTGCAGTTCCAGCCAGGCAAGGGTTGTCGAGAAGGTATTGGCGTCGTCCAGTGTGGGCATTGGCTGCTCGATGTACTGAGCCTGTCCCCCGTCACGCTGAGGGGGAACCACCAGTTGACGGGCAAGACGAGTCGCGACCTCGCTGCCGTAGTCGTGGCGGACGACGTGGAGGCAGAGGTCGATGCTGGCGGCACTGCCGGCCCCGGTGAGGATGTCGCCCTCGTCCACGTAGAGCACTTCGGGATCGACCGACAAGAGCGGGTAGCGACGGGCGAGCTCATCGCACTCCGTCCAGTGTGCGGTCGCTCGCCGTCCATCGAGCAAACCGGCTTCGGCCAATACGAAGGCGCCGCCGCACAGCGAGAGGATTCGGCATCCCCGGTCATGCGCACGCCGCAACTCTTCGAACACCGCTGACGGGACCTGGTCCGGTCGGTAGGTCGGGGACACGATGATGGTGTCCACGGCAGCCAGTTTCTCCAGTCCATGGGGCACGAGAATCTGGAATCCGGTGTCGGCGGTGACCGGAGTCGAGCGATCTCCGCAGATGAACAGGTGGTACCACGGGTCGCCCGGATCCACCCACCGGTCGTCGCCGAACACCTCGCAGGCCACGCCGAGCTCGAACGGGGTGAATCCGTCGTAGACGACGATGGCGACATCGTGTCCTGCACGGATGGGCGGGGAGCGGCGGCCTACACGAACGCGGTCAGCCGGGGGCGATGGTGTGGCAGATGAGTCGCGCACGGTACTCATTCTGCCACTAGACGAAGGGCCCGGCTCAGGTGATGAGAACGTCCGGAACGGTCAGTATTCCAACCTGCGGAGGTTTCCAGTCCGGATCCAGCTCGAAGAACTGTTGGGACAACGCGTCCAGCGCCAGGCCGAAGAGCGTCCAGGCCTGCTCCTCACCCCGAGGGCCTGTCGGTCGCATGATGCCGTTCATGTGGGTGGCGTCGACCCTGTTTCGCAACACGCAGCCCTCGGCCAGGGCCGCAACCGCAATGGTGAACTGGCGGACGGTGAGACCGCGACGGACGCGGTAGCCGACAAAATCCAGACCCGCCTGGTAGATCTCCTCCATGCGCTCGGTGACCGCTTGGTACGCCTGTTCCAGCGCGGACTCGACGCGTTGCCTGCGTTCGGGGGCAGCCCCAACCGCAGTGACCGCCCAGATCCCGATCCACAGCAGCCAGTCCGTTGACTGGCTGAGGGCGCTGGTGTTCGCCGCCGCGGTGAGCCGGGCGACCTCGCGCATCGTCCATCCCCGGGACTCCTCGGACGTTGGGTCCATACCCAAGAGGACCGGGTCCAACCCATCGATGGTCTGTGCGATCTCGGAGGCGCTGTCATCGGCGGCGATGGTTGCCAACACGTCTGTCTGGTACTCGTACTGGTTCACCCACACCCGCCCGATGAGCGAGGCATTGGTGACCTTTATCCCGGTGTCGGCCTCAACCCGCTCGGATACCCGCTTGAAGGTGAGCGCCTCACCACCGGCACCGAGTCCCTCTTCGCGCAGGATGGTCCGGCCGGCCTCGATGAACAAGTCACGGAGGTCATGACGGCTCACCTTTGCACGACGGGATGCCATCTGAATATTCGCTTTCGATTTGGTCGCCGCTGGGCCGGGCTCGCCACCCGACCACGTTCAGATTCTACCCGTCGTGACCGCGCAATCTGCCGTGTGGGTGGCAAGAGATGTTGTGGAACGTCTGTGTTGGCCGCAAGGCGCCTCCTTTCTTCTGATGCTGCCCCATGCAGCCGCGGTCGGGATCCTGAGCTCGGCGGGGCGGTAGTGTGCCAATGCTCGAATTCGACCTTCGGTGAGGGGACAACTAGTGGCGAGCAACCGGTCGGTCTTGGAATTCACCATTGGAAGAAGCCGCCCGCGGATGGTGGCGTTGGCGGCCACGTTGGTGGCCATCGGGGTGACCCAGGGCTGTGGCGGAACCAGTCAACCGTCAGCGACGCCCCAGCAACCGGTTTCGGCCAGTGCCGCGACCGGCCCGGTGGCACCCTTCTCGGCCCCCGGGGGGCAGTTTCTCACCGACCGATACGGACGCGTCGTGTTGCTGCACGGGGTCAACCTGGTCTACAAGGTTCCGCCGTTCGAGGTGGAAGTGCAAGGTTCAGGACCGAACCGACTCACCGATCAAGAGGCTCAGCGGATGGCGGCGCTGGGTTTCGACGTGGTCCGACTCGGGATCATCTGGAAGGGCCTCGAGCCCGGAACACCAGCGATCAACGATCCCAAGAATTGTGAGGACGGGAGACCGACCGCCTCCGACCTCGCCGAGTTCAATCCCTCGGTGTTCGACGCATACCTGGCGCGGCTCGATGCCACGATCGCCCTGCTGGCGAAGTACGGGATCTATTCGATCCTCGATATGCACCAAGACGTGTACAACCAGGCGTTCGCCGGTGAGGGTGCGCCGAACTGGGCCGTGTGCACCGACGGCCTGACCCCACAGCCTCACTTCAATGTGCCCGACTGGAGTGAGAACCTGAACGGTCCCGGTGTTCTCGAGGCGTACGAGCACTTCTGGCGAAACGATGTGGTCGGGAATCTGCAGGGCCAATTCGACGCCGTCTGGAGTCGAGTGGCGGCCCACTATCGGGGTAATCCCTGGGTGGTGGGTTACGACCCCTTCAACGAACCGTATGGGCAGGGTCTCCCACCCAACGGGAACGGTGTCGGGTTCGACGGTGAGCTGCAGTGCTTCTATGTGGGTCGGGCGACACCGGTGGTCAATCAGTCCGGCCAGACCGTATCCTGCCCGCCCGATGATCCATCGGTTGGATTGATTCCCCAACTCGAGGCCGCCGATCCCGGACACCTGGTGTTCTATGAGGGGAACTACACGACCGACTCGAGTTTTCCGAACAACGTAGGGCCGATGCCCTTTCCCCGGCTGGTGTTGAACACCCACGACTACTGCGTGCTGCACGTGCCCAACGGACCCGAACCACCCAATTTCTCCTCGGTCTGCGCCCCCCTGGAGAAGGCCGTTTTTGCTCAGCGGAAAACGGAGCTGAGCCACGATTCGACACCGGAGCAGCCCGGTGGCCCGGCCCTGTTCCTGAGTGAATTCGGCGCCACCACCGATACCGCCGACCTGAACCGGATCGCGGTGGACGCGGACAACAATTTGGTCGGGTGGATGTACTGGCAATGGCTCAACTACCAGGATCCGACGGGTTCTCACACGTCCGGACTCTGGCCCCCGACCAAAGCGACGGCAGCCCAGCTGCAAGTGCTGTCCCGCACCTATGCCAAAGCGGTGGCAGGTACGCCGACTTCGATGTCATTCGATGCCGTGACGGGAGCGTTCACTCTGGCGTACCGTCCGAACCCGCGGATCGTCCAGCCAACCGTCGTCTTTGTGCCGATTTCAACCCACTATCCACATGGCTACTGCGCCCGCGCCATCGGCGGGACCATTGTGTCCAAGCCCATGGCCGGCACCGTCGACATCCGGAACCAACCGAATGCGACCGCGGTGACCGTCTCGATCACTTCCGGTCGGTGCACGGGGGACGCCAGTTAGCAGGGCCCCACAGGAGGTTCGGTGAATCAGTGCTTGGAAAGGGCTGGTGACCGGATCTGGTCATAGATGCGCCGAAGGCGTGCCGAGTATCGAAATGTCCGAGACTCGTGCACGGCATCGACAAATTTTTGCAGCCCTTCAACTTGGCGGCGAACTGCTACTCGCTCTTCTGCCTCTTGGACACTGAGTACGCGGTCACCGGACACCATCGAATAGAGGGTGTAACCGGCAAGATCGAACTCGTCGAACCCCTGGGGCTTTCGAGCCGTCACAAACACGCCCGGGTCGACTGTTCCGTCTGGTTCCAACCGTTCGATTACGCAGTCACCGAAGATAACCCGCATGTCGGACAGCTCGTATCGCCAATAGTCCGAGGGGTAGTCGTGATAGGGAAAGCCGAAGGAGCGGGTGGTGACGATCAACAGACCGTCTGGAGCCAGCGCCCGCTTCATATTGCTCAGGATGAGCTGCCAATCACGAACATGTTCGATCATCTCAGTCGAGATAATGACGTCGAAGGAGGCGGGTCCGAATTCCTCGACGATTCGCTCTGCCGGACAGATCTTGTCGACACCCGGGCCCTCGGAAATATCGATGCCGAGGTAGGAAGCCGGTTGGTGTGGTTCTACCAGCTCTCGTGGTGAACCGTTGACGTCAAACGAGCCCACTTCGAGTATCCGCCGACCGGCGATGTCGTCGGCGGTGAGGGTGTTCTGAACAAACTCGAGGCAGCTGGAGTTACACATCGCGGCCATAGTAGATCCAACAATGGAAACACCCAATATCGTCGCCAGAAGGGTCGCCGCCATTCGACCAAGAACAGAACGGCGTCGCCGGAGACCGGGGCCGGTAGCCGCTGCTACGCGCTGGCGGAGATGCCTACGACCGGGTCAAGTGCGATGTCGGCCACCGATCCATGGAACGTCGCATCTCCAAAGTTGAAGACGCCACCGTCGGAGGCCACTTCCCAATAGCCCTGTCCGTCAGGTGTTGACGCCATTCCGACGACCGGTTTGTTGAGGGTCAAACTACCGGTGGAGCCGGTGAACGTGGCGTCGAAGGAGAAGAGGCCCCCGTCCGAAGCCACCTCCCAGTAACCGCCGGTGGCCGGGTCACCGGCCATTCCCACGATCGGCTGGTTCAGGTGCTGGCCACCCATCGAGCCCTTGAACGCCGCGTCCCCAAAGGAGAAGAGGCCGCCGTCGGCGGCCACTTCCCAGTAGCCGAGACCGTCGTTGGTCGTCGCGATACCGACGATCGGCTGGTTCAGGTGCTGGCCACCCATCGACCCGTAGAAGTGGGCGTCTCCGAAGGCGAAGGTCCCGCCGTCGGCGGCCACTTCCCAATAGCCCTGCCCGTCAGGGGTGGTGACCATTCCCACGATCGGTGCAGCGAGGGGCTGGCTACCCATCGACCCATAGAAATGGGCATTCCCGAATGCGAACACCCCGCCGTCCCGGGCGACCAACCAGTAACCCCCGCCGCCGGGAGTCGAAGCCATGCCGACGACCGGGCTGTTCAATGGCATCGCGCCGGCCGATCCGAAGAACTGAGCCGTGCCCAGGGAGAACAGTCCGCCGTCAGAACTCACTTCCCAGTAGCCCGGGGTGACCGGGCTGGTGATGGTCAGCGGCCGTGCCGAGGAAATGGAGCTTTGAAAGTTGCCGTCGCCGGAATAGTCGGCGGTGAGCGAGTAGGTGCCCGCGGGCAACACGGTGGGGCTGAGTGGTGCGCAACCACCGGCGCCGGCATTTGGGCCAACCCGACTCAGGTGGTTGATCGTGCAGACCGTGCTTCCCCCGTCTTGCACGGCAACCGCTCCGGATGGAACGCCGCTCGTCCCCGACGTGACGGTGGCCGAGATGGTCACCGGGCTCTCGTCGCCCGATGGCGTTGTCGATGGGGACACCG
This sequence comes from uncultured Acidimicrobiaceae bacterium, assembly GCA_963734395.1. Taxonomy (GTDB): domain Bacteria; phylum Actinomycetota; class Acidimicrobiia; order Acidimicrobiales; family RAAP-2; genus Bog-756. Next base: position 241,714 of record CAVTGY010000003.1, read on the forward strand.
TCAGGCTGGTCGAGGTGGTAGCCGGGAAGACCGTGAGAGGGACCGTCGTCGATGCCGGCAGGAAGTTGCCGTCGCCGGGGTAGCTGACGGTGACGGTATACGTCGACGTGGAGGCGGGGAGCGCGGTGGGCGAATCGATATAGCAGGGATTCGCCCCTCCGTTCTGTGCAGAGCACGTGCCAGGAGCAATGAGGCTCACTCCGTCCGCCGTGATGGAGAAGAAGCCGGTGGGGTTGCCACCGTTGCCTCCGCCACCACCGACAATGAAGAAGTTGCCGTTCTCTGCCCCGTAGAAGGCGTAGCCCGGAACAGGAAAGACCTGCATCTGAGTGGGGACCTGATCGACGGTGAAGGCCTGCGGCTTGGAAGAGGAGCCCATGAAGTTGAGGTCCCCCCCGTAGGTGGCGGTGAGCGAATACTGACCGGCATTCAATTGGGCGCTGTCCAGATAACAATCTCCGCTCGATTGGCCCCCACCCCCTCCACCGAGGAACGCAGTACACAGGAGGGTGCCCGGTCCCGGTGTGCCGGAGTACAAACTGACGCTGCCGGAGGGGGACTGGGTGAGTTTGGGTGGTCCGGAGACCATCACGTCGATCGGGCTCTGCGATTCATTTCCGTAGGTCACGGACGACCCGGGCGACGGGGAGGTGATCACCGTGGTGGTTGCCGCGTGGTTGACGTTCTGAGTCAGGGTTCCCGAACCCGGTGCGTAGGTCGAATCTCCGCCGAAGAGAACCGTGATGGTGTGTGCTCCAACCGACATGAAGGAGCCGGGTTCGCCACATGTCGCGGTGAACACTCCGGCGGTACCCGAGAGGGGTTGGTTGTTGCAGCCCACGATGCCGCCGCCGTTGTCCTGAAAGCCAACCGTGTCACCGGGATCGGTGTTTCCCAAATCCGAGGTCGTCAGAGTGGCCGTGTAGGTGACGCCCTGGAAAAAGGAGGAAGGGTTCATCGAGGAGGACACCGTGATGTCGACCGGTAGACCTCCGGGTATGGCGGATGCCGGGGGACCCCAGCCGAACGCAATCGACGGAACGCAAACAGCGACGGCGAACGCAACCAAAACGCGCACTCGCTGTCTCCGCCGACCTGACATCCGCACTCCTACCCTTGACATCGACCCTCTCGCCAGGTCAAGTGGTCAAGGTACCACTGCTCGTTTTGATTCTGGTGGCAATCATCCAACGATGAGCCGTCCAACTATGAGCCGTGGTTTGTGACCGAACCGCCAACGGCGGATCCTCATCACTCTTGCGAACGTCCAGGTCGCCGGCGGGGCCGCCGCCTCGCGGCCAGGACGGGCCAATCGCGGTTGACACCGTATTCATGAGGCGCAAGGGTCTGTCCACGGTCGATTCGGTTGATGTGCGCAAAGGGGGTTGATCCAATTAGCAATCTGCACTCGTCGCGTGATCGGTTGATCGTCGGTTGTGACTACGGCTCGCAGTCCGCGTTCGCGCTCAAGGAAGCAGCGAGCGATCTGTGTGAGATCGTCTGGCTCGTCGACCTGAGCGTGCCGGACATGGTCCAGATGGCCCGGCTAATGGCTCGGATGGGTACCGTCGTCGATGTCGCGGGATCTTCCGAACAGCAGGTAGTCGACGTCTTGGGCGCAGCTGAACCCAACGGCATTCTCAATCTCAGCGACAGAATGTCTGTCCGGTTGGCACACATTGCCTCCGCGCTGGGACTGGAGTTCCACTCGCCGGAGGTCGCCGCGAACCTCTCGGATAAATACCTCCAACGGCAAGCGCTGCGTGCCGCCGGAATCCCGGCCCCTGATTTCTGCGAACTCTCCAATGATCCTGCTGGTGCCGACCTCGACCAATTCACCCGGGATGTCGGCTTCCCGGCGGTCCTGAAGCCACGGATGGGCACCGGCAGTCGGAACACCTACAAGGTGAACAACCGGGTGGAGCTGACTCGCATGATGACAGCGCTCGCTCCCTGGCGACACGAGCAGGAAGGAATGCTCCTCGAGGGCTACTTGGCGGGGACCGAACAGCCGGTTTCGCGATTCGACCCGATTGTCTCGGTTGAGAGTTTCGTCCGCAGTGGACGAATTCGTCATTTTTCGGTAACTGGCCGTTCCCCCTTTGCCGAACCGTTTAGAGAAACGGGGCTCGTGCTCCCGAGCGATCTGTCTCTCGAGGCTGCCAGTGAGGCCGAGAAGACGGCCGCTGCCGCCATCACCGCTCTCGGCATTGGCCACGGCTGCTTACATACCGAGTTGAAATTCACCCCTGATGGCCCCCGCATCATTGAGGTCAATGGACGGATCGGTGGTGGGATTCCCCAATTGGTGAGACTGGCAGGTGAGCACAAGTCGATTTTGAAATTCGCCATGGAGCTCGCATTGGGAGTACCAGAGGCCACGGAGTTCCCACTTCAGTGTTCAAGAATCGGCTGGCAAAGGACAATACCTCCGCCGGTTTCGGCGGACCGGGTCGACTCGATTTCTGGCGTTGACAGGTTGAGGAATCTTCCCGGCATCGACCAGGTCACCATCAATCGAGCCGCAGGTGATCCTGTCGACTGGCGCCGGGGACTGCAGGACTATGTGTTTCAGGCGTACGGTTCCGCCAGCGACTATGACGAGATCTTGACGCAGTGGGCGATGATGGATGAGGCGGTCAACATCAGCTACAAACGGCGAGTCGTTGCCGGCACGATGGCCTAGGTATCCATAAAGCGAGGGATCACCACAACTCGTGGAGCGGTCACGGGAGCACAATTCGGTCACCTTCGGCGAATCGCTGTTCCTTGATGACGCCGTCTCCGACCTGATAGCGGATTCTCAGTTCCTTGACCAGGTCGGGGCATGGATCCACTGCGAAGGCCTCGTTGGTGGCGGTCATGACGTCGATCCGATCATCCGCAAGGATCCGCTGCACCGCTTCGGTCACATCGGCCCATTGGTGATCTGACTGGCCATACTTCGCCGCTATTACCTTGATTGTCGAGCGCCCTCTGACTTCACCCATAGTTCAAGCTTAAATCCAACTGATGACGCGAACCAGCCCGCAGCCAAATGCGCGGAGCCGGCTCTCCGGTGCATTCAGATGATGGGCAGAGCGTTATGAGTTGTGCAACCGAAGCGCTCATACTTTTGCGCTGGTAATGACCAGGCGGAAAGATGCAGCTGTGAACCCCGTACCTCCGCTCCCGTTCGAGTCCACGGGCTCCCCTGCTGCGCTGGGCTCCACCATCCGGTGATGGCCGATCGAGCGACAGTGGCTTGGCCATGGCCCGATGAACTCGATGCGATGATCGCTGCTCCGGGGTTCCACTCGGTGCTCTTCGAGAACGACGAAGTACGGGTTCTCGAGGGACGAGTCCCGCCCGGGGCTGTCGTGCCCGTCCACACTCATCGCTGGGGCGGTGTCCTCTACATAATCGGGACGAGTGACTTCGTTCGCCGCGATCCTGAAGGCAACGTGCTCGCAGACACCAGGGATTCGAATGCGACACCGGTGGTGGGCACGGCAGTGTGGGGTGCTCCGCTTACGCCTCACTCATTCGAGAACGTGGGAGAGCAAGAGTTCCGTACCCTTACCGTGGAAATGAAAGACCCAGGCGCGCAGGCTGACGGCTGAGGCTGGGCACGACTGGGCAACTGGTTCGTCAGGCAGTCTCCGTCTCGGCATCGATCAGCTGGGAAACGGCGTCGATCAATGCCAGGTGGGTGAATGCTTGAGGAAAGTTTCCCAGGTGGTCTCCCGTGCTGGCATCGATCTCCTCGGCGTAGAGGTGCAAGGGCCCGGCGAACGAAAGCAGTTTCTTGCACAGCACCCGGGCTCGCTCGAGCTCGCCGATCATGGCCAACGCCGAAACCAACCACCACGAACAAATGGTGAAGGTGCCCTCCTTGCCCTCGAAGCCGGTATCGGTGCTGTCGACCTTGTAGCGCAGGACCAGACCGTCCTCGGTGAGCTCGTCGGCGATGGCCAACACGGTCGCTCTGACCCGATCGTCGTCGGGGGGCAGGAAGCCCATGATGGGGATGAGTAGGAGCGATGCGTCGAGCTCGTCGTTTTCATACGCCTGGCGGAAGACACCGCGTTCGTCGACGCCCTTGGCCAGGATCTCCTCTTTGAGGGCATCGGCCCCTTTTCTCCACTCGGTGGCTCTATCGGTGGCGCCCCGGCGAAGCGCCAGCTCTGCGCCCCGGTCGGCGGCCACCCAGCACAGCACGGCAGAGGCGGTGAAATGTTGGGGATCGCCGCGAATCTCCCAGATCCCCTGATCGGCATCGCCGCTGTGGGCCAGTGCCGCCTCCACCAGCCCGGCCAGACCGTCCCATACGGCGTGGACGATCTGGGCCGCGCCCCGAGTCAGATGGGTCTCGACGGCGTCGAGGAGCATGCCCCACACGTCGTTCTGGTGCTGGTCCCAGGCGCCGTTCCCGACCCGCACCGGACTGGCCCCCTCGTAGCCCGACAGATGATCGAGGGTCCGCTCGGTGAGGTCCCGCTCGCCGCCGATGCCGTACATGATCTGAAGCTCGAACGGTTGGTCCAGCTTCCCCTGGGCCACAGACTCGAGCACGAAGGCGAAGTACTCGAGGGCCTCCCAGTCGAAACCCAGCCGGTAGAGCGACCGCAGCATGAACCCGGTATCCCTGATCCAGGTGAAGCGGTAGTCCCAGTTGCGGGCACCTCCCGGTGTCTCGGGCAGAGAGGTGGTGGAGGCAGCCATGATCGCCCCGGTCGGGGCGTAGCTCAGGCCCTTCAGGGTCAGCGCGCTGCGCTCGATGTACGGTCGCCACGGATGGTCAGGGAACGTTCCGGTGGCCAGCCAATCACGCCAGTAGGTCACCGTGGAGGCGAGGTCGTCATCGGCCTGGTCCTGGCTGGTGGGAGAGGACCCTTCCCACGAGAGGGCCATGAATGCCGACTCACCTTCGGCCAGGCTGGTCTTTGCGTAGCAGCGGGCCCCGACCAGGCCGAGTCGGAGGCTGCTCACCACCGAAAGGGCGACCTCACTGTCCGGCGCCGTGACAGTCGCCGAGCCATAGCCGTCCCCGTCGTACTCCCAGTGGCCCATGGTCGACCCGTAGTTGAACAGGGGCACACAATTGGCCACGATCTCCACCCGTCCAGAGATGCAGCTGGCGGTCCGCAACAAGACGCCGACGGCGGCCGAGTCGGTCGGAGCCCGGCGGTAGCCGGGGCGCCGAGTCCCTCCGTCCGACTTGCGGATCACCAGAAGGTCGTGCACGACCAGCCAGCCGGTCGCGGTGTGCCAGGTTGTCTCGACCACCATGGTGCCGGGCAGGTAGCGGCGCTGGTGGGGGACCATGGTGTTCGAGGGCCCGAACCGGAATGACCCGGCCGAGCGATCGAGGAGAGCACCGAACACACTGGCCGAGTCCGGGCGGGGCAGGCAGAGCCACTCGACCGACCCGTCGGGTGCGATCAGGCAGCTGTTCTCGCAGTCGGAGAGAAAGGCGTAGTCGGCGATCGGAGGAAAGTCGCTCATGTCCAGGTGCTCCTTCGTGGGTCGTGATCAGGACCGTTCAGCACGCTGTCCTGCGGCCCTCTCCGTAGTGGAGGCTAGCGTTTTGGCACCGACCAGCACAGGGCGGATGGAGGCGTTGGCCGGCGGTCGACCGCGCACCCGCCGGGCCGACAGGAATCATCGTGGTCTGCCTAGGATGACTGACGTCGAGTTCGACCGTTGGCCCAGAGCGCAAAGGAGCCTGACGTGACCGCGACTCAGCGCCATCGTGTCGTCATCGTCGGCGGCGGATTCGGTGGCCTCCCGGCGGCGCGGCTGCTCGGTGGGAAGCCGGTGGACGTCATCCTGGTGGACCGGCGCAATCACCACCTCTTCCAGCCCCTGCTCTACCAGACGGCGACGGGAATGCTGGCTCCGGGTCAGATCGCCCCCGCCCTCCGGCACGTCGTGCGAAGGGCAAAGAACGTCAGCGTGCGGCTGGCCGAGGTGAGCGGTTTCGACCTCGAACGCAAGGTCGTCCAGGCCAACGTAGCCGGGCGCTTCGAAGTCGAATATCCCTATGACAGTCTCATCGTGGCCGCCGGCGTAACCCAGTCGTACTTCGGACACGAGGAGTTCGCGTTCTTCGCTCCGGGAATGAAGACCCTCGACGATGCGCTCGAGTTGAGACGGCGGATCTTTGGAGCCTTCGAGATGGCGGAATTGGTCACCGAACCGGCTGAGAAGGAACGCTGGCTGACCGTGGTGGTGGTCGGAGCCGGACCTACCGGAGTCGAGCTGGCCGGCCAGGTCCGAGAACTGGCCACCCGCAGTCTGCGGGGCGAGTTCCGTACGTTCGAGGCCTCATCGGTCCGGGTCATCCTGGTCGATGGAGGAAAGGAACCCCTGGCCACGTTCGGAGACCAGCTGTCGGGCAGGGCGCGACGAGCGCTCGAACGAATGGGTATCGAGCTACGGATGGGTTCCCAGGTGGTCGGGGTCGATGCCAGCGGCGTCGACGTGAAGGGAGCGGACGACACCTCGAGGATCGACGCGTACACCACCATCTGGGCCGCAGGGGTTCAGGCCTCGCCGTTGGCAGGCCTTCTGGCCAAGGCCTCAGGTGCCGCCGTTGACCGGGCAGGTCGGATCGCCGTGCTGCCCGATCTGACCCTGCCGGACCACCCCGAGGTGTTCGCTATAGGAGACATGGCCAGCATCAACGGCCTGCCCGGTGTGGCCGAGGTGGCCATGCAGGGTGGACTCCACGCCGCCAACTCGATCCTGCGTCGCCAAAAGGGCGAGGCCACCAAGGACTTCCGCTACCGGGACCTCGGGAGCGTGGCCACCATCGGACGGTTCCGAGCCATCGTGAGCGTGGGCCGGCTCCGACTGAGCGGGTTCCCGGGTTGGGTGGTGTGGATGTTCGTCCACCTGGCATTCCTCACCGGCTTCGGCAACCGCGTCAGCACCATGTTGAGGTGGCTGCGTTCGATGATCGGGCGAGGCCGCGCCGAACGGGAATTCAGCACTGCCCATACTGGGGGGGATCTCAGCCTGCCGGATGAAGTCAAGAAGAGGGTCGAGCCCAGGCTGTTTCCGGTGGTCGCCGAGAGCGACGCAGCCGGCCGATCGCACCGGCCCGGCGGAACGTCGGATGGCGACCAGCCCGCCTCGTCGCCGGAAGGGCATCGGTGACCGACCAGGGCTTGGGAGAAGGCGGCGACCCGCGCGCTGGAGGCACCAGTTCCACTGTCGTTGCCAGGGCCGGCCCGGCGCGCCGGTTCGAGGTCATCACCGTGTACGCCATCGGCCTGTTCCAGGGACTGAGTTTGGTGGCCTTCCCGGCCGCTGCCACCATCCTCACCTCGCCCACCGGCTACGACTTGAGCAAGAGTCGCTACGGTCTCCTCTTCGTTCCGCAGGTGATCATGGCCATCGCCGGATCTTTGGCGCTGCCGACGCTGGCCCGCCGGTTCCGTCTCAAGCAGGTTCTGATCGTGGGGGTCATGGCCGACACGCTGGCCATGGGTTTGTTGGTGGCCAGTGATTCCGTCCGCACCGATTCGATCGCCTACCCCATTCTGTTGGTGGCCACGGCCTCGCTCGGCCTCGGCTTCGGTCTCACCTTGAGCTCGATCAGCACCTATGCCGGCGCATTCATGCCCGATCGTCGCGACGTCGCCCTTACCGCGCTGAACGTCCTGCTCGGTCTGGGGACGGCGCTGTCCCCGTTGTTGATCGCGGTGTTCCTCGACGTCGGAGAGTGGTGGTATCTACCGTTGATCGCTGCGTCCGGGCTGGTCGCCCTGGCCGTCATCGCCGCGGTACAGCCCATGGAAGTGCCGGCGACGAAGTCAACCCGGTCCTCGGGCCATGTTCCGACGCTGTTCTGGCTGTTTGCCGCGGCCCTGGTTCTGTACGGGATCGGGGAGACCATGTTCGGAAACTGGGGTACCACCCTGTTGGTGAGCAAAGGGGTCAAGGCGACCTCGGCCAACAACGCGTTGGCGGCCTTCTGGGCGTCGGTGACCGTCGGACGGCTGCTCATCGCCGTGAGTGCCAAACGGATCCGTTCCTCCGCGGTCTACGTGGTGCTTCCATGGGCCGTGGCGGCCGCACTCCTGCTGGTGCCGACGGCCCACAGCGCCACCGTGGGCATCCTGGTTTTCGCCTTCGGGGGATTGGCCTGTTCAGGTTTCTTCCCGATGACGGTGGGCTACGGCGAGGCGACCTTCCCCAACTTCGTTGAGCTGGCAGCGGGGTGGCTCATCGCCGCCTATCAGGTTGGCTATGGGCTGGCGGCATTCGGTGGCGGTGCGCTCCAGAGCGTGGTGTCATTGGCATCGGTCTTCCGGTTGGCGGCCGTCCTCGCCGCGGTCATGGCCGTGCTCGCCATCCCCATCGCTCGCCACCAACTCGTCCAACGCGACGGCCCCGCGTTCGTTGTCCATGCAACCTGATCGACTTTTCGACGAGAGGAAGTTTCATGCCTGAAGACTTCGACATCATCATCATCGGAACCGGAGCCGGCGGTGGGACCCTGGCCCACACGGTGAAGTCCTCGGGTAAGAGGATCCTGTTATTGGAGCGGGGCGATTTCCTTCCGAGGGAGATGTCCAACTGGTCGCCTGACGAGGTGTTCGTCGACGGCAAATACATCTCGAAGGACACCTGGTACGACGGCAGCGGCACCCCGTTCCAGCCCCAGGTCCATTACTTCGTCGGCGGTGCCACTAAATTATACGGCGCCGCCCTCTACCGACTGCGGCCCGAGGACTTCGGCGAGATCCAGCATGTGGACGGGGTCTCTCCGGCATGGCCGGTTGGCTACGACGAGTTCGAGCCTTGGTACACGAAAGCAGAAGCGCTTTACCAGGTCCACGGGATGCACGGCGAAGACCCCACCGAAGGCCCCTTCTCCGAGCAATACCCGGCGCCCCCGGTGACTCATGAGCCTCGCCTCCAGCAGATCTCCGACGAGCTCCGGGCCAAGGGTTACCACCCATTCTCGGCACCGTGCGGCATCCTCCTCGATGAGTCCAATCGCGCGCAGAGCCGCTGCATCCGGTGTGCATGGTGCGATGGGTATCCCTGCCTGGTGCACGCCAAATCCGATGCCGACATCATGGCGGTCCGGCCGAGCCTCGAGTCACCGAACGTGGTCCTGTATACCAACGCCACCGTCACCAAGTTGGAGACGGACCCGACCGGCCGCACTGTCACCGGAGTAGTGGTCGATCGCGATGGCAGCCAGGAGGTGTACCAAGCCGACATCGTTGTGGTGGCTGCAGGGGCCGCCAACAGCGCCAAGCTCCTGTTGAACTCGGCCAATGACGCCCACCCCACCGGATTGGCCAACGGCTCGGATCAGGTGGGACGCAACTACATGTTCCACAACTGCAAGGCGGTGGTCTCCTTGGGCAAGGAACCCAATGACACTGTCTTCCAGAAGACACTCGGTATCAATGACTTCTACTTTGCCGGGCCGGACCGCCCATGGCCCCTCGGGAATATCCAGATGGTCGGGAAGTCCAATGCCGGCGCGATGAAGGGAGAAGAGCCGAAACTCACCCTGTTGGCGCCGCGCTGGTCCCTCGACGACGTCGCCAAGCATGCGGTGGACTGGTGGTTGACCACCGAGGATCTGCCGCGACCAGACAATCGGGTGACCGTCGGGGAGGACGGAAACATCCATCTTGCCTATGAGGCCACCAACGATGAGGAGGCCGAGGGTCTCTACAAGGAGCTGCGGACGATCCTCAATCACGTGGGTATGGCCGACCACCATGTGCTGAGCAAGAACTTCTACATGAGCATGAACGTCCCCGTGGCCGGCTGCGCCCACCAGGCCGGTACCTGCCGGTTCGGCGAGGATCCGGCTACATCAGTGCTGGATACCAACTGCAAGGCTCATCAGCTGGACAACCTCTACGTCGTCGATACGAGCTTCTACCCGAGCATCGGAGCGGTGAATCCCGCTCTCACCGCGATGGCCAATGCGATGCGGGTGGGCGAGCACATAACTGCCCGGCTCGGGTAGGGATGGCGTCGCAGTTCCCGGGCCCTGTGTCGCGGACGTTTTGAGCGGCCGGTTGGGTCAGGCGGGGAATCCCGTCGTCGAGACCTCGTATGTCGCACCAGGGCCGATGACCGGGGACCCGGCCGAGCAGTCCGCGGTGGTGCTGTCTCCTTGCACCTCGGCGTAGTGCGATCCTGGCGTCGAAGGGACCACCAGTGACTGGCCCGTCCCGATGGTTCCGTTGGCCGTGGCTGTCCCAGTCCATGGTGGGTCAGAGGTCTGGGTGGGTGCCGATGGGTTGTCCACGACGTACCAACAGGTATTGATCCCGTTGTACGCAGCCAGCACGATGCCGTTCCCGTCTGTCGAGGTCATCACCGAGATCGTGGACGGATCGGTGGAAGGTCCGGCCGTGAAGGAGAGGCGCGGCTCGGCTGCGTTCAAGTCGGTCACCATGGTGGTCGTAGTCGGGTAGGACTGTTGGTTCTGTTGGTACTCGGCCTTGGCATTGAGCAACGCCGTGTTGAGGTTGCTTTGTGTGTTGAGATCCCTGGGGTTGGTCACCGGCGTCGTGTACCAACCGGCCACGTCGATGACGATGTCGGTGTGGCCAGATCCCCGGTTGGCCACCTCGAAGGAGCCCGAGGTGGTCAGGGTGGCCACCGCCAGGTTGGAGGCCACCCCGCCGGTGGGCGGGTTGACGTCCGAGGTGGTCGGCGGAGTGCCGGAGGGATAGACGGTGAGGTTGGATCCCGCGCTGGGGTTGACGTCGGCCAGGTTCAAGACGGCGGCGGTGGCCCCGGTGGGCACGTCGGCCAGCCCAGTGGCCTGGATCAGATCGGAGGTGCCGGCCACCAGCGGGTGGTCCGGGCTCGGATGGGCGGTGTTGGTGTTGCACTGGGTATAGGGGGCGACCAGACCCGAGGGGTTGGACCCCCGGGTGTCACAGATCCGTACCGGGTCCACCTCGGGGGTGAACTCGGCCCCTGTCGTCCCCCCCGACGCGGTGAACCAGCCCGAGACGTCCACGATGATGTCGGTGGCCGCAGTGGCGTACAGGGTCACCTGGCCCGACGGTGAGACCGGCACGATCACCCGGTTGCCCACCGCCACACCGGCGGTGTAGTTGACGTTGGAGGCACCCGGTCGGGCGTCACCGGTCGGATAGACGGTCACAAATCCCGCAGCACCCGCCTTGGCCACGGCCACGTTCAGAACCACCGCCGAGACCCCGGAGGCCGGGACTCCCCCGTTGCCCTCCACATTGATGGTCAACGGGTTGTTGGGCCCGATCAGGTTGTCCGGGCTGCCGTGGGCGGTATTGGTGTTGCACTGGGTGGCACCACCAGTGAGCCCGGAGGGATTGGATCCCCGGGTGTCACAGATCCGGGCCGGGGTGGAGGGGCGTTGTAGAGGCCGGCCCCGTCCTTGCGGGTCGGTGGTCACGTAGCCCTCGAGGTCGACGATGGCGTCCGAGGCGGCAGACGAGTACAGCGAGACCGCCCCTCCGGCACCCACTCCCACCTCGACCAGGTTGGGCACCACCTGGCCGGTGGCGTAGTTGAGGTTGGCGGCGGTCGGTTGGGTCGCCCCCGCCGGGAACAGGGTGAAGTGCCCCGGTCCCTTCGAGTTGGCGGTGGCCACCGACAGCACCACTGCGGTCACATCGTTGGCCGGCACCGAGAAGTCACCGGCCACGTCGAAGGTCAGGGTCCCCCCGGCCGACAGGGTCCTCGCCCGTCGTCCCGTTGGACGCACTGGGCGGCTGACCCACACAGATGGGACGGGTTGTTGGCCCGGGTGTCACAGATGCGGGTCGGGGTCAGCGGGACGTAGACCCCGGGGTCGGCGAACACGGTGAGCGAATTCACGGCCGCTCCCCCGACGTAGTTGGCATCACCGCTGTAGGTGGCGGTCACCGTCTGATCCGATCCCACCGGAGCGGCCGCCGACATGCAGGACACCGACCCTGCCGACAGGGGCCCGCCACACAGGGCGGTTCCCCCGATGGTGAAGGCGACCGTCCCCGAAGGTGTCGTGCCGGATCCACTCACCGTGGCCGCATAGGTCACGCTCTGTCCGAAGGTGGCCGGTCGGGTGAGGGTGTTCCGCCGCCACGGTCGGAGTCGCCTGGTCAACGGTGACCGAGGTCACCGCGATTCGCCCGACGTAGTTGGCATCACCGCTGTAGGTGGCGGTCACCGTCTGATCCGATCCCACCGGAGCGGCCGCCGACATGCAGGACACCGACCCTGCCGACAGGGGCCCGTCACACAGGGCGGTGCCCCCGATGGTGAAGGCGACCGTCCCCGAGGGTGTCGTGCCGGATCCACTCACCGTGGCCGCATACGTCACGCTCTGTCCGAAGGTGGCCGGGTCGGGGGACGGTGTCTCTGCAATCACGGTCGGGGTCGCTTGGCCCACGGTGACCGAGGTCACCGCCGCGCCCCGAGGTAGTTGGCATCACCGCTGTAGGTGGCGGTCACCGTCTGATCCGATCCCACCGGAGCAGCCGTCGACATGCAGGAAACCGACCCTGCCGAAAGAGGGCCCCCACACAGGGCGGTGCCCCCGATGGTGAAGGCGACCGTCCCCGAAGGTGTCGTGCCGGATCCGCTCACCGTGGCCGCATAGGTCACGCTCTGTCCGAAGGTGGCCGGGTCGGGGGACGGCGTCTCTGCAATCACGGTCGGGGTCGCCTGGCCCACCGTGATCGAGGTCACCGCGGTTCCGCCGAGGTAGTTGGCATCACCGCTGTAGGTGGCGGTCACCGTCTGATCCGATCCCACCGGAGCGGCCGCCGACATGCAGGACACCGACCCTGCCGACAGGGGCCCGCTACACAGGGCGGTGTCCCCCGATGGTGAAGGCGACCGTCCCCGAGGGTGTCGTGCCGGATCCACTCACCGTGGCCGAGTAGGTCACGCTCTGTCCGAAGGTGGTCTCGGCAGGTGAGGGTGTCCCCGCAGCTACGGTCGGGGTCAGCAACGCTGCCGAGTACCGAACGGCTCCGTCGTACTGCCCGTAGAGACTGGTCAGATCGGCCAGCGTGTGCTCACCGACGGGTGTCCCTGCCTGGAGCGCGTCCCAGATGTCCCCGGACCCGTCGCCGCTATAGATGCCGGAATGGGCGTAATGCCACAGGTCGGAGCCGCCGAAGAACACGACATCTCCCGGTTCCAGTGCTGCCTCGCCACCACTTGCCGCGATATAGGTCCCCTGTCCGTCCCAGTCGGTCGAGTTGGGACCCGGCAACATCTCCCCGTCAATGGGAACGGTGATACCGGTCACCTGGTAAACCGCGTACTGGGCCAGGCTCATGCAGTCGTAACCCACCGTGGGTGGGGTACACCCGGTGCCGGAGCTCGGTCCGTGATCTCCTCCGCCGCCCTCGCAGTAGGGGACGCCCGCTTGAGACGCAGCGGCGTTGACGATTGCTTGCCCGATGGACACTGCCCCGGCGGAGGGTGCGTCGATCACACCGACGATGCCCACCGCTGAGATCAGTAGGAGTACGGCAACCACCGCCGTCTCGACGAACGCGACAATTGAGAATCTTGACCCCATCGAACCCCTCCGACGAAGAGACCGGGTCTCCAGCGTGCCTGACTGAAGGGTACCAAGACAAGGAGGCGCTCCGATAGCGGGGCGATCCATTGGTCCCGGTCAGTAACGGCAGCATCACCCATTGTGGTTGCGGCACAAGAACGTCAGAGTCGGCTTTCAGCAAGAAGCAGATGCAGTCCCCGGACCATCACCTTCCGGGCGGAAGCGACGCTGTGGCCACCGGCCCGAAGATGATCCCAGGCGCCCACGCTGCACCAGACGTCGAGGGTGTCAAGAACGACGTTGGCTTCCTGTTTGGTAAATCCGGCCAACTCAGGAGCGAACGACTCAGCCAACCGATCTCGAGCCAACCCATTCATGGTGGCCCGAATCTTCTGCAAGGCGGGAGAGTTGTGCTCGATGAGACCGGCAGCCCGGGAGATGTTGGTCAGGGACTCCAGGTTCTGGCAACGTCCGGAGGCGAAGTCCTCTATCCGAGCGGCGAGCGGAGCCGAAGGGTCCACTTGGACGGCTCGTTCTCTCGTCGAGGTGATCAGCTCCTCGCCGACCTCCCTGTAGAGCCCTTCGGTATCGGTGAAGTGCTGGTAGATCGACCGCACGGACACCCCGGCCCGGTCGGCGATGTCCTGCATGGTCGGACTGATGTCCCCCTCCTGGACGAGATCGAGCAGTGCGGCGATGATTTCGCGGCGCGTCCTCAACCCTCGAGCGTTCCGACCATCCATCCCGATCAACTCAATCAATTGGCGACGCTCCTTTGTACCAACGATATCCAATGCCCTCAGAGGGTGAAATCGGACACCGGTAGCGCTGTAACGGCCTACTCGTCGGGTTCCGATCACATGTGATCGACCAGGTTCCCACTGGGTTGCCGGTGCTAAGAATCGCGGATAATTCCTGGTCATCGGGTAGTTGAAGTCCTCAACGCCGAGATCAACCGGATCGAAGTCGCGCGCCCACGTCTTGGAGGCAACGTGCGTCAACCCACGCGCGCCACCGACTTCGGCCGGCCCCGCGCGTTCGCCGGACTCCGAGCGGGCCTGTGCGTGTCAGCCTCGCGGCCGTCGTCCCACCCCCCGGCAAGCCGGGGAAAGGACAGCCATCCCAGCACGGCCAGCTGCGCGATCAGAATGAGCCACAGCGACCACCGAGCTTGTACGGCGACGTGGACCCACCAGTTCAACCACACCGCCAGTACGCAGGCACCCCCGAACCGCCACCAGGGTGCTCGCACCGCACTGATCGGCAGGAGGGCCAGTGTCGGGGCCAGAAAGTAGGGAACGAGCTCGGGTTCGAAGACCCTGCAGGCGAAGAGAACGGCGATGACCCAGACGACAAGGTTTGCGGCGGCTCTGCGGTCGGTGGGGACGATCTTGGCCAACACCAGCGCGGCGGGGATCGACAGGAGGGCGACGAGGACGCGGATAAAGGCTCCCACTCCCGGGTCCAGATGCCATGTCGGGCTGATGTACCCGAGGTCGTCGAACACCTTCTGGTGAAGCAGCTGTTGGACCATGGCTGAGGGCTGAGTGATCAGGGGTATCAGGACCACGCTCAGGGGCACAGCGATCATCGGGATGATCGCCGGCACCCACTGCCGTCGCTTCAGGAACACAAAGGCGATGGGTATGGCCAGAATGGAGAAGAGCTGGAATGCCAGCGCGACCCCCAGCCACCAGCCGGTGGCGCGGTGCCGACCTTCGAGGGCGGCTATGAGCCCGTAGAGCATGCACCCCAGGGCGACCAGGTCCTCCGGATGGCCGTACAGCGCGATCGGAGGCAACGTGACGGCCATTACGGCAAGAACCGTCAGTCTCCGGCCAGTGTCGGAGGCTGACATGTACTGAAGCCACCGATCGCCGGCGCAGATGGGAAGAGCCATGGCACCAAGAAAAAGTGGCCCAGCCACCCAAAACGCCTGGGGGTACAGGACCGAACTCGGATTGGGAAACGAGAGGCCGAATCCCATCCGAGCGATCGGCGCAATGACTACCTGGAGCGCGGGTGCCGTCTCCAGGGTGCGATCGAGCGTGTAGATATGCCCATAGCCCCCGCCGAAGGTCATATAGGCGCCGTCTGCCCAATTCCTCCAGAAATCATTGAAGGACGCCTCATACCACTGCCCGGATCCATGCAGGACCGAGGAGTCGAGCATGGAAAAGGCCATGGCACCGACGACGGCGAGGAGCGAGACTCCCAGGGCGATCCTCCGACGGCTGAATGCCTCGACCATCGCATCGAGGGGTCCTCGCCACTTCTGCCTCCTGCGGGCACAGGCGACGGTGCCGATCACGACGGCTCCCAGCATGCAAAGCCAGAAGACGATTAGATCGAGATCCAGTCCGGTTGACACGAGGACACCCCCGGGCGGGAGTGCCTGGTACTGCTGCTGGGCAACGGAGGTGGCTTCCCGCCCGTCAATCGGAGTCATCGACTTCGAAGTGATCTCGATCAGTGTGGCGACGTTGGACCGATTGAAGGCAACAACGGTGGCGACCTGAGCCGGGGATGGTGAAGCCGAGGACGGTGAAGGCAGGGAAGGTGAGGGCAGAGCGCACAGACCAGCTTCCGATCCGGGTATCCCGGCGATCGCCCCGAGCTGGCTTCTCGGCTCGCCTCGTGCTGCACCACAGAGATCGCTGGCGTTCCCCGCAGGACTCTCCAGGTGGAGCTTGCCCAGGGATGGCGAAGACACCAGCACGATCAACAGGTTGTAGTGGCCGGTGACCCATTCCCATCGAGCGGCGACGACGTTGACAGGAGTAGCGGAATCCTTGCCGGTGCTCACGTTGTGCTTCAGGGCGTTGGCATAGGGCTGAACGTCGGCCGAAGGAACAGCTAGCCACCCCAAACCGGGATTGACGGTGACGTAGGGCACCAGCAGGGGATCGCCTGCGGCCACGGAGCCGCAGTCCGGCGGGCAGTGAGGGGCCTGTACAGCAGCGGCCGCCGCCGGCGCCATCCCCACCTCGAGCACGGTGATACCAACTGAACAGGCGGCCACAATCACGGCGACGACCAGCCGGGTCGGGCGCCACCCGTCCCGGCTGGTCCGGGCGCCATCTCGGGTAGAAGGGCCGCCATCTCGATTGGTCAGGCGGGAGCGACGGCGGAGCAGGGCGGTGTTGTGGATCGGGTTCATTGGTATTCCGGGGTTGGCGTTGCAGCCGCCGTAGCGGTAACTGCCGTCGGTGAGACTAGGTCGTCCACAACATCGGTTTTGGATCCCATCCGGTCGCCGGCGGCTGGAGCAGCACCAACAGCGAGAAATCCACCTCGCTGTCGCTTCGAGGGCTTTGGCAACAGCTTGTGAATCACCAAACAAACGTTTGAATTGTATCAATTTTGGGGATGGTTTTTTCTTTAGCGTCCTTTACTCTCATCTGGACGCAGGTTCGAGACGGTCACCGATTAATACGGCGGGGTCGTCGACGAGCGGGCCGCTTAGGCGGTTATCGACGAATGGGACGGGGGAATCAATGTCCAAGGACGAGTCGCGTGGGCGTAGTTTGCTGCGAGGTCGAGGAGCTGTGATCGGCGGTGAGCGCCTCCGACGCCCAACGGTGTTCGGGCGGCTCGGACTCGGCATGCTGCTAGTCCTGAGCGCCTTCACTGGCACCGTGGCCCTGGGTATCACGACTGCTACCCCCGCCTTTGCCGCCGGCACCTACACCTGCACCACGCCGGCTTCGGGTGGTACGGCCGTGACCTTCTACACCGGAGTGGCCAATAGCGAATCGGTCGTGTGCTATGGCACGAGCGGGGTGTCGGGGACTACCGCCTACCCCGCGTCGATCACCGTCAATACCGGCTCGTTGCCCCCCGGCTCCACCGAGGCCACTTCCACCTCCAGTACTCCCGCCTGTACCACCAGCACCTCGGGGACCGGGACAACTGAGCATTACATCCTCACCTGTCCGATTACCGATACTCCGACCTCTGGTCAGGTCGGAAGCTACCCGGTCACCTTCACCGCCAACCCAGGCACCGACGGGGGGACTGCCGGCACCTCCGGCACCTTGACCGTCACGGTGGCCAACACCACCCAGACATGCATCGATCCGGCGTCGGGTGGCACCTCCACCACCTTCTACACGGGGGCCTCCAACAGCTACACCGTCGAATGCGAGATCGAGACCCACGTGTCCGGCCAGTCCCAGTACCCGAGCTCGATCGCCATCACCTCAGGCGCCTTGCCCGGTGACGCAAATCAGGCGTTCGCCACCTCCACCTCGAGCAGTCCCGCGTGTACCCAGGGAACATCGAGTTCGGGTGCCACCGAGGAATACATACTCGAGTGCAATCTCACCGCCACCCCCACAACCGGGGACGTTGGCAGCTACCCGTTCACCTTCACGGCTACGGGGCCCCCGGGCACGACGACGTCCGGCACCCTGACCGTCAACGTGTCGCAGCCGACAACCACGTGTTCGGCCCCGGCGGCCGGCGGTACGGCTACGTCATTTACGGTAGGTACGGCTTCGAGCTACTCGGTGACCTGCTACAGCCAGGGATTCTCCACGGCCAATGCCGGTAACTACCCGGCGTCGATCACCCTCGCCTCGGGCGCCCTGCCTTCCGACGCCACCGAAGCCACCTCGCTGACCAGCGCCTCGCCGTGCACCACGGCGACGTCGGGGTCGGGCGTGGCCGAGGAGTACGAGCTGGTGTGTCCCGTCAAGGAGACACCCACTGCTGGCGGACGAGGGCACCTATACGGCGACATTCACGGCCACCGGTGGAGCCAACGGGGCGCCAAACGCCACCTCGGGTACGTGGACGCTGACCGTCAAGGGCACCGCTCCGACCTACGCTGCAGGCCAATACCTCAACGCCGAATCGGGCCAACCTTTCTGCTTCGATGCCGTAGCGGAGACGGTCACCGCGGCCAACGGGGGACTGCCTCTGAGCGGCATCACCGTCGGTTCCGCCCCTGCCGGGGTAACCGGTTTCGGACTGCAGGACGTGAACCTGGCCAATGGTTCGGCCTACGTGTGCGGCACCGAGACCGGGTCGCCCAACACGACCACCTATTCCTTCACCGTCACGTTCACCAACTCCGGCGGCAGTGCCACCGGCACCATCGACCTGTTCATCTACGGCCAGTGCACCTGGACATCGAGCACCGGCTCGGTGAGCATGTTCAGCAGTGCCGAGGACACTCGAGCAGAACGGGTCACAGTCCGCATTCGGCGCCCCGATCACCAACGGTGAGACAAAGGGGACCACGACGAACTACCCGACCTGCACCGACGCCCAATTCATCGGAACCGGGCTTGGCGGTGCGTTCACCACCAACAGCGCCAACCCACTACCGACGCCGACCGACAGTAACCCGTCGGCCAATCAGGGTGATCTGAGCTTCGTCCAATCTCGACCTTGGGGACGGTACCGCCGGATCGGGGGGTTGTTACGGCGACGCGGTCATCGACATCAGCTCGGGCGAGGAGAGCGGCAGCTTCGGTACCACCGCCAAGCTGACCTGGCCGAGCCCGTGGGTCAACGGCGGGGACTGCCCATACGGATCGTTGGGGTCCAACTCAGCGGGGGGCAATACCGACACCACCAACGCGTCGTGTCCTCCGTCCCAGGCCGACGTCAACGAGGGCTACGTCGATTGCACCGACATAGCGTCAACCGGCAACAACGCCACTCCGGGCGGGTCGTACAACAATTCGTCCTTGGACGTCTTCTTCAACGGGCAGCCTGTTCCCCAGCAGTCGACGGCGGCCCTGTCCAGTGGCGGGGCGTTAGCCGGGGGAACCGTCAGCGTCACCGGGGGCACCAATTGGTGGGGAAGCTCCGGCGGCGCGCCCAACACCGGGCCCTATGGCGACGATCAGGTCGGCAACATGTACCAGGTGAACGCGCCCGGCGTGTTCATCGGCACCTCCCGGGCCACCGCGGTCCCGGTGACCAATTCGACGGTGACCATCGGCGGCAACTCGTATGCGTGCACCGGTGCCGAGGCCACGCCGACGTCGGCGACAAACCCCGGAGTCGGTCCCAACCCGTGCACGATGACCGTCGGGCAGCCCTCGGGCAGCTTCCAGGTGCCGGCCGGCCTGGCCTCGGGTGTCTACAACGTCTACATCGACGAGTCCAACACCACGCCCTTGCCCGGCAACGGACCCAACGACTCCTATCAGACGGCCCGGGGAACCAATCTGGGCACCGCTGAGTCGGTGACCCAACTGGTGATCGGTGCACCGGTGTTCACCTCGGGCACGTCGACCACCTTCAACGAGAACAGTCCGGGGACCTTCGCGGTCACCGCCACCGGGGACACCCCGATCAGCTACACCGAGACCGGGTCCCTGCCGTCGGGGGTCACCCTGGCATCCAACGGCACCCTGTCGGGCACCCCTGCATTCGGCACCGCCGGCAGCTACCCGATCACCATCACCGCCACTGACGCCAACTCCAACACCACCACCCAGGCCTTCACCCTGACGGTTGCCACATCGGTACCGGTGTTCACCTCGGCGGCCTCGACCACCTTCGCCGAGAACAGCGCGAGCACCTTCTCGGTCACCGCCAACGGGGACACCCCGATCGGTTACACCGAGAGCGGAGCTCTGCCCTCGGGGGTCAGCCTGGCAACCAACGGCACCCTGTCGGGCACGGCTGCCCTCGGCACGGCCGGCAGTTACCCGATCATCATCACCGCCACCGACGCCAACTCCAACACTGCCACCCAGAACTTCACCCTGACGGTGACCGCCACGGCACCGGTGTTCACCTCGGCGGCTTCGACCACCTTCGCCGAGAACAACGCGGGCACCTTCTCGGTCACCGCCACCGGGGACACCCCGATCGGTTACACCGAGACCGGGACGCTGCCCTCGGGCGTCAGCCTGGCGACCAACGGCACCCTGTCGGGCACGCCGGCCTTCGGCACCGCCGGCAGCTACCCGATCACCATCACCGCCACCGACGCCAACGCCAACACCACCACCCAGGCCTTCACCCTCACGGTGACCGCCACGGCACCGGTGTTCACCTCGGCGCACCTCGACCACCTTCGCCGAGAACAGCGCCGGCACCTTCTCGGTCACCGCCACCGGGGACACCCCGATCGGCTTCACCGAGACCGGGTCGCTTCCCTCGGGAGTCAGCCTGGCGACCGACGGCACCCTGTCGGGCACCCCGGCCTTCGGCACCGCCGGCAGCTACCCGATCACCATCACCGCCACCGACGCCAACTCCAACACCACCACCCAGGCCTTCACCCTCACGGTGACCGCCACGGCACCGGTGTTCACCTCGGCAGCATCGACTACCTTCGCCGAGAACAGCGCGGGCACCTTCTCGGTCACCGCCAACGGGGACACCCCGATCGGCTTCACCGAGACCGGGACGCTGCCCTCGGGAGTCACCCTTGGGCCTGACGGCACCCTGTCGGGCACGCCGGCCTTCGGCACCGCCGGCAGCTACCCGATCACCATCACCGCCACCGACGCCAACTCCAACACCACCACCCAGGCCTTCACCTTGACGGTGACCGCCTCGGCGCCGGTGTTCACCTCGGCGGCCTCGACCAGCTTTAGCGAGAACAACGCCGGGACCTTCTCGGTCACCGCCACCGGGGACACCCCGATCGGCTTCACCGAGACCGGAGCTCTGCCCTCGGGGGTCACCCTGGCAACCGACGGCACCCTGTCGGGCACGCCGGCCTTCGGCACCGCCGGCAGCTACCCGATCACCGTCACCGCCACCGACGCCAACGCCGCCACCACCACTCAGGCCTTCACCCTGACGGTGACCGCCTCGGCGCCGGTGTTCACCTCGGCGGCCTCGACCAGCTTTAGCGAGAACAACGCGGGCACCTTCGCGGTCACCGCCAACGGCGACACCCCGATCGGCTTCACCGAGACCGGCGCTCTGCCCTCGGGCGTCTCCCTGGCTCCGACGGCACCCTGTCGGGCACGCCGGCCTTCGGCACCGCCGGCAGCTACCCGATCACCATCACCGCCACCGACGCCAACTCCAACACCACCACCCAGGCCTTCACCCTCACGGTGACCGCCACGGCGCCGGTGTTCACCTCGGCGACCTCGATCTCGTTCGCCGAGAACACCGCCGGCACCTTCTCGGTCACCGCCAACGGGGACACCCCGATCGGCTTCACCGAGACCGGGGGCCTGCCGTCCGGGGTCACCCTGGCGTCCAACGGCACCCTGTCGGGCACCCCGGCCTGGGCACCTCCGGCAGCTACCCGATCACCATCACCGCCACCGACGCCAACTCCAACACCTCCACCCAGGCCTTCACCCTGACGGTGGCCGCCTCGGTGCCGGTGTTCACCTCGGGCACCTCGACCACGTTCGCCGAGAACAGCGCCGGCACCTTCTCGGTCACCGCCACCGGTGACACCCCGATCGGCTTCACCGAGACCGGGCGCCTGCCCTCGGGAGTCAGCCTTGGCCCCGACGGCACCCTGTCGGGCACGCCCGCCTTCGGCACCGCCGGCAGCTACCCGATCACCATCACCGCCACCGACGCCAACGCCAACACCACCACCCAGGCCTTCACCCTGACGGTGACCGCCTCGGCGCCGGTGTTCACCTCGGCAGCATCGACCACCTTCGCCGAGAACAGCGCCGGGCACCTTCTCGGTCACCGCCAACGGGGACACCCCGATCGGCTTCACCGAGACCGGCGGCCTGCCCGTCTGGGGTCACCCTGGCGTCCAACGGCACCCTGTCGGGCACCCCGGCCTTGGGCACCTCCGGCAGCTACCCGATCACCATCACCGCCACCGACGCCAACGCCAACACCACCACCCAGGCCTTCACCTTGACGGTGGCCGCCTCGGTGCCGGTGTTCACCTCGGGCGACCTCGACCACGTTCGCCGAGAACAGCGCCGGCACCTTCTCGGTCACCGCCACCGGGGACACCCCGATCGGCTTCACCGAGACCGGCGGCCTGCCCGTCTGGGGTCACCCTGGCGTCCAACGGCACCCTGTCGGGCACCCCGGCCTTCGGCACCGCCGGCAGCTACCCGATCACCATCACCGCCACCGACGCCAACTCCAACACCTCCACCCAGGCCTTCACCCTGACGGTGACCGCCACGGCACCGGTGTTCACCTCGGGCGACCTCGACCACCTTCAGCGAGAACAACGCCGGCACCTTCTCGGTCACCGCCAACGGGGACACCCCGATCGGCTTCACCGAGACCGGAACCCTGCCCTCGGGGGTCACCCTGGCCTCCAACGGCACCCTGTCGGGCACCCCTGCCTTCGGCACCGCCGGCAGCTACCCGATCACCATCAAGGCCACCGACGCCAACGCCAACACCACCACCCAGTCCTTCACCCTGACGGTGACCGCCACGGCGCCGGTGTTCACCTCGGGGACCTCGACCACCTTCACGGCGCTCAGCGCGGGCACCTTCTCGGTGACTGCCAACGGGGACACCCCGATCAGCTTCACCGAGACCGGGACCCTGCCGTCCGGGGTCACCCTGGCCTCCAACGGCACCCTGTCGGGCACGCCCGCCTCGGGCACCGTCGGCAGCTACCCGATCACCATCAAGGCCACCGACGCCAACGCCAACACCTCGACCCAGGCATTCACCCTCAAGGTGATCAACACACCGCCGACCACGTCGGTGCTGGTCCCGGCCAACGGGGCGGCGGTGCACGGGACCAGTCCATCCTGGATGCGTCAGCCACCGCCTCTGCCGGCGTCGGGATTAGCAGTGTCCAGTTCGTCATCACCGGTGGGTCGTACAACAAGTCGGTGATCGGCACGGGGACCTACAGCGCCTACGGCTACTACATGTACTGGAACACCACCACCGTTCCCGGGGGCACCTACACCCTGCAGAGCCTGGCCACCGACGGAGCGGGGAACACCACCTACAGCGCACCGATCTCGGTCACCGTGGACAACACCCCGCCGACCACATCGGTGCTCGTACCCTCGACCGGGGCGGTCCTGCACGGGACCAGCGCCACTCTGGATGCCTCGGCCGGCGCCTCCTACGGGGTTGGGATCAGCAGCGTCCAGTTCGTGATCACCGGCGGGTCTTACAACAAGTCGGTGATCGGCAGCGGGACTCTCACCTCCTACGGGTACCTGGACGCGTGGAACACCACCACCGTTCCCGGGGGCACCTACACCCTGCAGAGCCTGGCCACCGACGGAGCCGGGAACACCACCTACAGCGCACCGATCTCGGTCACCGTGGACAACACCCCGCCGACCACATCGGTGCTCGTACCCTCGACCGGGGCGGTCCTGCACGGGACCAGCGCCACTCTGGATGCCTCGGCCGGCGCCTCCTACGGGGTTGGGATCAGCAGCGTCCAGTTCGTGATCACCGGCGGGTCTTACAACAAGTCGGTGATCGGCAGCGGGACTCTCACCTACTATGGATACCTGGACGCGTGGAACACCACCACCGTTCCCGGGGGCACCTACACCCTGCAGAGCCTGGCCACCGACGGAGCCGGGAACACCACCTACAGCGCACCGATCTCGGTCACCGTGGACAACACCCCGCCGACGACGGCCGTGACCGTCCCCGCCAACGGGGCGAAAGTGACCGAGTCGTCCAGCACCACGTTGGAGGCGACAGCCAGTGGCGCCTACGGGGTTGGGATCAGCAGTGTCAAGTTCGTTCTGACCGGTGGGACGTACAACCAGACGGTGATCGGCACGGCGACTCTAAGCGGCAGCAGCTGGGTCTACCAGTGGAACTCCACCGGCATTCCGGTGGGCACCTACACGCTGCAGAGCTTGGCCACTGACGTAGCCGGCAATACCGCCTACAGCCCAGGAATCTCCATCAAACTCAAGACCTGACAACCGAACGGGTTATCGCGGCATTACCCGGCCGAGCGAAATGATCTACTTGCATTCCGCATTCCACCTGCGGCTTGAGACTGTGACCAGCGAGCTCGAGTCGGTGGCCAACGAGGAGGCGCGATGCGCAGATCATTTGCGGCTCTCGTAGTGGGGTTCGGGGTGTTGTTCTCGGCCTGTGGGGGAACAACGCCTTCGTCGACGTCGACCGCTCCGATTGTCCACAGCCATACCGTCACCGGCATCGATGACTTGTACGGGATCTCCTGTCCGACGGCCACCTCGTGCGAGGCAGTGGGCGCCACCGCACTCGATGGTCAAGGGATCGTCGTGACCGTCACCAACGGATCGCCAGGTACTCCCCACTCGGTGAGCGGGACAAAGGCCGTCCGGTCGATCTCCTGTGCGACGCCGACCACCTGCGAAGCTGTTGGCACCGGCCAAGGCCACGGCGTGGTTCTGACGGTCAGTGGGGGGATTCCCAGTGCCCCCGAACCGGTGGGCGACATGAGTACGTTTCAGGCGATCTCCTGTTTCACCGCATCCGCGTGCCAGGCCGGTGGGCGTGCCGGCGCTCTCGGAGCGGTGACCTCGGGGCCTCCTACGGTGAGCCCGGTGGCGGGCACCACGTCCATCAACGGTCTGGCCTGCCCCGACTCGACAACATGTGAGGGAGTGGCCTCGACTTCCAACGGGAAGCTGAACGATGTTCTGGTGCCTCTGACCGGAGGAATACCGGGAGCGTTTCAGGCAGTTCCACCAGACACCTCCACATTCACCGGCATCGCCTGCCCTGTTTCGAACAGCTGTACGGCGGTGGGTCGCGGCTATCAGGCAGTGAACGGGCGGAACACCCCCGAAGCCGTGGTGCTCCCCGTGGCCAACGGAAAGCCCGGGAAGCTGGTGAGCCTCCCTGCGTCCTCTGCGGTGCTCCTCCAGGCGGTGGCGTGTGGCCCTAGCCATAACTGCGAAGCCGTGGGCACCGACGGACCCCTGGATGCCGAAGGCGGTGCGACCGGACACGGCGTGTTCCTGTCTCTGGCTGGCGAAGTACCGGGGCAGGTCCGAACCGTGCCCGGTGCGCCGTTGGTGCTCTATGGAATTGCCTGCCCTACGGCAAGCACCTGTGAGGCGGTCGGCACGACTGGAAGCGACGGTCCAGCGGTGATCGTGACGCTGTCACTGCCCTGACCTCGCCGGGCGTCGGCGGTGGATGTGCTCAGGAAGGGCCAAACTCAGTGGCCACTACTTTGCTGATATCGAGGAATTGGCTTGCACCAGCCCGTCGCTCGCCTGAGTCCGGGCCAGGAGTTCCTCGATCTCACTGGGTTCGATAGGCCGAGAGAAGATAAAGCCTTGCCCACGGTCACATTGCTCGCTTCGCAGTCCTTCGAGCTGGTAGGCATCTTCGATCCCTTCGGCCAACGTGACCAGACCAAGGGTGCGTCCCAGTTCGACCAGCGTGTGGATCAGTGCCGCCGCGTCTGGTGAGCCGTCCATCTCCGAGATGAACGACCGATCGATCTTCAGGACATCAACGGGGAATTGGCGGAGGTAGGCCAGTGACGAATAGCCCGTGCCGAAATCATCGATTGCCACCATCACGCCGAGCTGTTTCAGGTCGTTGAGGCGCGAAACCGTGGCGCTGGCGTCCCTCATCAGGTTGGACTCGGTGATCTCGATGATCAACGAAGCGGGTGGGAGCCGACTGGAGGACAACGCCCCCCGAACGTGTTCGACCAGGAGGTCACTCTCGAGCTGGCGCATGGAGACATTGACCGCCATGGTGGTGGGAAAGCCCTTGGCCTGCCAGCCGGCCGCCTGGCGGCAAGCTTCATCGAGCACCCATCGACCGACGTCGAGGATCATTCCGCTGTCCTCGAGCACGGGGATGAAGTTGTCCGGGGCGATGACTCCCTTGGTCGGATGACGCCACCGGAGTAGGGCCTCGACGCCTCGGATGCGCATGTTGTCGAGCTCGAAGATCGGCTGATACAGGAGAAAGAACTGGTCGCCGGAAAGCGCGGAATCAAGATCTGATTTGAGTTCGAGACGATCGATAGCGGCCGATTGCATCGCATGTTCGAAGACGACGTATCGGTCCCTTCCTGCGGCCTTGGCACGATAGAGGGCGATATCAGCGTCACGTAGAAGATCCTGAGCAGAGGGTCGTAGGCCCTCGGCTATCCCAATGCTGGCGGTGGCACTCACCGGCAGTCCCTCGAAACCCTCGATGACGAAGGGCTCACGAAGTACTTCGCGAATCCGTTCGGCGACAAGCTCCGGGCCGGCCGACAGCGACAGTCCGCCTGCCAAGATCACGAATTCGTCACCCCCGAGCCGGCCGACGGTGTCGCTGGCTCTGAGCATGCCGACCAGTCGGTTGGCGACCGACTGGAGGAGCTTGTCGCCGGCTTCATGTCCGAACGAGTCATTGGTGTCCTTGAAATTATCGAGGTCGATGAAGTACAGCGCGACTGGTTCGAGGAATCGACGGCCGCGGGCCAACATCTGCTCGGCCCGATCGAGAATGAGCTGCCGATTTGCGAGCCCGGTGAGCGGGTCGTGCAGCGCCCGGTGGGCCAGCACGGCCTCGAATTCCTTGCGTTCGGTAATGTCCCGGATATTGGCGACATAACCGGCCACCGACGTGCGGTCTAGTTGGTTGGCCACCATTGCCTCGACGTCTCGCCAGTCTCCATCCTTTCGTTCCATCCGGAACTGAATGGACATCGAATCCGAGCCCGCTTGCAATCCAGCCGCCATGCGGTCCCGGAATCGTTGCCGTTCGTCGGGATGTACGAGATCGATGGCGGGCCGTCCGACCACCTCGTCCGGCTCGAATCCGAGCAGTTCGGTGATCGCCGGGCTGACATAGGAGCAGATGCCACCGGCGGCGATCACCATGGTGGTGTCGGATGAATTCTGGATGAGCGAGCGGAAGCGGTCCTCGGCCTTCTCCTTCTCCTCCATGGTGGCGCCTGCCATGCGGACGATGAAGAAGAGGACGAACGCCCCCATGGCGGCCAGGGTGTTTGCCTTTGCCGGGGAGAGGAGCGAGGGGAACCATTGATTCGAGATGCAGATCTGACCGACGGCGATGCCGGCGAGACTCCACAGGGCGGTGACACGCCAGACGCTCGATCCGCCGCGTGCGACATTCTCGAGAGCGAGGAATGCGTAGGCACCCCACAGCACGGGTCCCCACCCGGTGAGGTAGATCACCGTGGTTACGGCGGCAGCTTGCACCGCTACCCGGAGATGGAGCCGAAATAGGGACTGGTCCGCGGCGTAGAGGTGGTCGGCGAGGAGGCTGGAGACCGGTATGGCCACGAACACGGCTAACCACAACCAGGCGGATTCGCGGGCAATCAGCCCAAAATGCATCAACAGCAGGATGACGACCAGCGCCAGGGGACCCATCAGGTAGGCCAGATAGGTGGGATTCAAGCTCCAACCGTGCCCAGAGCCGACCGATTCGCCCGGCTCCTGCGGACCGACCACCTCTGGTCCGGCCTCGTTGTTTGTCGCGACAGAATCGCTGGTCATTGCCACTCCATGGCTTGGGCGCTCGAGAATTCATCGACCGCCCGGGTGAGAGACTTGAGGGAGATCGACGGTGGCAAGGACAGCGAGCGGCGGATCATCGGCAATGGGCGGGTGTGGGCGAATCCCTGCCCGGGCATTAGGAGCGACGCGATCGGTAGCCGGCTCCTCACCGAAAGGGAAGCCAGCCCACCCGGTGCCGGGCGCCACGCATCGTCGCCACCCGCTCCTGGCCGGCGTTACCCAGAGCCTGGCACCGACGCCGGCACTCGCGATGCACTGTCGGTTTCCTCGGCCACTTCGCTGGCTTCGGACTGCTCGTGGTCGGGACGCTCTGTGCCCACGAACGCAGTCGTCCGCAGTGGGATCTCCTTGATCAGCCAGCTGAGGATGAATCCCAGAACGACGAAGGGAATCGCTACCAAAAAGGCGGTCTCGACGGAATGGCTGAAAGCAGCGATGACGAAGGTGCGCTGGGACGGGGGAAGGTGTTCGATCTGGGCTGGATTGGCCGTCAGGTTGGAGCCACTGACCAACTTGAGCTCGGCGGCGGTGGCGTGCAGCTTGAGTTGGGAGAGCAGCCGGTTGGCGAACACGGCTCCGAGGACGGCGACCCCGAAGGCTCCCCCGATGGTCCGGAAGAACGTCGAGGTGGCGGTGGCCACGCCCGAGCGCGGAGTGCGGCACCGCGTTTTGCACGGCGACCACCAAGACCTGCATGCACAAGCCGATGCCCATGCCGGTGATGAACATGTAGATGGCCACCACGCCGTAGGGCGTGTGGGGCCCGAGTTGGGTGAGCAACGCCAGTCCGACGGCCAGTACCCCGGTGCCGACGATCGGGAATACCTTGTAGCGCCCGGTCCTGGTGACCAGCCGGCCGCTCAGGATGAAGGTGAGCAGCATCCCGCCGATCATCGGCAGAAGCTCGAGGCCCGAAAGGGTGGGCGAGGCGCCGTGGACGATCTGGAGGTACAGGGGCAAGTAGATGATGGCGCCGAACATGGAAAAGCCGATGATGAACCCGACTCCCGAGGTCGCCGTGAACGTCCTGTTCTTGAACAGCCAGAGCGGGATGATCGGCTCGGTGGCCCTGGTCTCGATCCAGCAGAAGACGCCCAGTGTCACCAGGGAGATCAGCCCGAGGGCGATGATCGGGGCGGAGCCCCAGGCATACTCAGAACCGCCCCAGGTGGTGAGCAAGATGATGCTGGTGACGCCGACCGAGAGGAAAGCCGTCCCGAGCCAGTCGATCTTGTGTGGCACCCGATTGACCGGGATGTGAAGCACGGTGGCCACCACGAACAGGGCAACGATACCGAGGGGCACGTTGATGTAGAAGATCCATCGCCAGGAAAGGTGTTCGGTGAACCATCCACCGAGCAGGGGACCGGCCACGTTGGTGATGCCGAAGACCGCGCCGAAGTACCCCATGTACCGCCCCCGCTGTCGAGCCGGCACGACGTCGCCCATGATGGCCTGGGCGCCGACCATGAGTCCTCCCGCCCCGACACCTTGGATGGCCCGGAAGGCGATGAGCTCGATCATGCTCTGGGACAACCCGGACAGCATCGAACCGGCCAGGAAGATCAGGATGGACAGCTGGAAGAGGCTTTTGCGTCCGTAGAGGTCGCCGAGCTTTCCCCACAGCGGCGTGGAGATGCAGGTGGCAAGGAGATAGGCGGTGACCACCCACGAGAGGTGGTCGAGTCCGTGGAGATCGCCGGCGATGGTTGGGAGCGCCGTGGCCACGATGGTCTGGTCGAGAGCGGCCAGGGCCATCCCCAGCATGAGGGCGGCCAGGATCACCAGGATCCGGCGGTGCTCGCTGTGGGCAGCGGCTTGGTCGACCGGTGCCGTTGTCACATCAGACACGGGCATCCTCCAGGTCCTGCTCGAGATCCTTGGCGAACCTGCCCAGAAGGGTGGCCAAGGTGGACAGGTCGTCGTCTTCCCAACCCTCTACGAGCTGGTCGAGCCAGGCCCGCCGGGCCCGCCGCACCCGCTCGAGAGTCCGACGTCCGGCCGGTGTGAGACCGATTCTGGTGGCTCGACGATCGTCGGGGTCGGTCTGGCGGACGACCATGCTTTCCCGTTCGAGTTGTTGGACCTTGCGGGTCACCGTCGGGGTGTCCACCCCGAGCAGGTCGGCCAAGTCGGTGATCCGCAGCGAGTCGCCCCCGGCCGAAAGCTTGTGGAGCAGAGCGGCCCCGGCCCGGTCGAGGCGTACACCGGCCGACCGCAGAAGCCGCTCGTGCAGGCGGACCTGGGTGATCGATCGGGCCACGACCTGCAGCGCTTCTTCGAAGCGGTCGACGTGACCGGGTGCCGGACCCGAAGCAACCCGTCCCATAGTTGCTTTCGGCACACAAGTAGTATACCAGCGCCGCTGATGGCCATTCACGGCCGCCAGACCTGGCCAGTGGCCGGCTCTGGGTTCGGCTGGCTCGCGGGGAGGTACGTGGATCTCAGGATTCGGCAATGCGCTTGAGATTGGCAAGCGTTGTCCCGATGCCCTCCCGGGCCATCTGGGCCATGCCGTCGAGCCGGGTCTCGACGTCGAGGTCAGGGTCGCCGGCGCTGACGAACGCCGGGTAGGCAGGTAGAACCTGCCACGACTCGGTTACCAACGTGGCACCAGACTCCTCGGTGAAGGTGTAACTCCAGCGCACGAGCTCGGCATCGCCGTTCGGCCCGAAGTTGATGAACGTGAACTCTCTGCCTGGTGTGGAGGCAACGACCTTGCAACGTGTATCCCAACTGAAATCCCCGATGACGTTGTGGCCTGTAAACCACGCACCTTCCTTGCCCGCGTCGGCGTCGTCATCCCAGGCCCCGGACTGACTCACCGGGCTGAGATCGCCGACACGGCCAACATCGCTCACGATCGCATACAGGTCTGCGGGTGACGAATCGATGCTGATGGTCTCGACGTAGTTGTAACCGGACAAATCCACGGGTCGAACACTATGCCACCAACGACGTTCGGCATCCTACGGGGCGTCGGTAGCGCCACCCAACCGCCAAGGTGACAGGTGCGGACGGTCATCGTGCAGGGAGGTCACCGTGTAGGTAGAGGGGGATCGATCGTCAAGGCGCCGCGCGCTTGGTGCATGAGTAGCGTTGGCCGGATGGGACGAACGGTACTGCTCGTGCACGGGGCCTGGCACGGGGCGTGGGCATGGGAGCCGGTAGTGGGCCGGCTGGATTCGGCCGGCGTTGAGGCCTTGGCCGTCGACCTGCCCGGCCACGGCGATGACCGCGCCGCCTTCGGTGACCTGCACGACGATGCGACCCGTGTGCGCCAGGAACTCGACCGTCTCGGGGGCGAGGTGGTACTCGTCGGGCACTCCTACGGAGGAGCCGTTATCACCGAGGCCGGCGACCATCCCGCTGTCGACCAGCTGGTCTACGTGGCTGCCTTCGTTCTGGACGCCGGCGAGTCCTGCATGAGCGCGGCGACGGACTCCGCAGCCAGCCAACTGTCGTATGAAGGCCGACCTGACCTGGGTTCCGGCTTGATCGGGAGTCCTGATGGGTCGGTCATCCTCGATCCGAGCGCGGCCGCAACGTGTCTTTACAACCACTGTGACGAGCAGACCGTGGCCTGGGCGCTCGAGCGCCTGGGCCCCCAACCGTTGGTGACCCTGCAGCAGGCGCCTGCGGCCGTGGCCTGGAGGAGCCGGCCCTCCACCTACATCGTGTGCCGCGACGACATGATCGTCCACCCTGATCTCCAGCGGATCATGGCCCGACGTTGTGGCTCGGTCGTCGAATGGGAGAGCGACCACTCCCCATTTCTTTGTCGGCCCGAACTGGTCGCCGGACTGCTGGTCGAGCTCGCCAATGCCTGAGGATCCGAAAACTTCCTCGGCGGTTGGTCGATCACGAGGAGGTCACCAGGTTTTGGACTCCGAAGGCATCGGTAACGCCGCCGGTAGCCGCGGTGAACATCAAGAAGGCGGACGGTGGCAGGTCCGCCACTTGCTGCTGGAGAACTTGGGTCCCATCGAGTGAAACGGTGATTTGAGTGCCCGAGGTGGTGATCACCACATGGGTGGTCGCCCCTTGCAGGGTGGGAATGGTCGAAGTGGTGGCCACCCAGTTCGGAACGCCGTTCACCGGTCCGCCATCGGCGATGCCGGCGAAGTTGGCCGAGGGTTCGGTCCCCTGTTTGAAGTTGACCAACCCCACCGCGACCCCGGAGATCCCCGAGTAGCCCAGCGAGCCCCCGGCCTGGCCGAGGAAGGTCGGGGAGGTCGGGCTGGCGAAGGTGAGTGTCATCCCGTTTGCCCCCGTTCCCCCGCCGATGACGGCATCGAAAGCAATGCTGAGATTCTGGGTAGGCACGGCGATCGGAGCCAAGGCCGACCCGGACTGGAATGTCGGACTGGCCGAGGTGAGCGCGACTCCCGCCCCTGACGAGACGGCGTTACCACGCAGGGTCCAGCCTGACAGCGGGGAGAGCTCGCTGTGGTAGATGCTGACGTTCTCGACGGCGTAGCTATCGGTGACCGCGCCGGTTGCCGCGGTGAAGACGAGGTCGGCTTGGGGGGGAAGGTCTCCCACCTGCTTCTCGAGCACCTGGTTCCCATTGAGCCATACGGTGAGCTGGGTCCCGTTGATCGAAACGGTCACCTGGGTGGTCGCCCCTTGCAGGGTGGGTATGGCGGTAGTGGTGGCCAGCCAGTTCGGAATGCCATTCACCGGCCCGCCATCGGCGATGCCGGCGAAGTTGGCCGAGGGTTCGGTTCCCTGTTTGAAGTTGACCAATCCCACCGCGACCCCGGAGATCCCCGAGTAGCCCAGCGAGCCCCCGGCCTGGCCGAGGAAGGTGGGTGAGGTCGGGCTGGCGAAGGTGAGGGTCATCCCGTTCGCCCCCTTTCCCCCACCGATGACGGCATCGAACGACACGGTCAGTCCGTTGGTCGGAACCGATACCGGCGACACGATCGACCCGGACTGGTAGGTCGTGCCCGCCGAGGTCAGCGAGACGGCCCCTCCGGACAGGGCAGCGTTGCCATTGAGCTGCCAGCCGCCGACGCTCGGGCCGCCGACCATCCCCGATCCGGCAAGGGAGACGCTCTGCACCCCCTGGCCGTCGTTGGCGCCGATGGCCCATTGGTCACTCGTCGGCCCGAGCTGGGTGGGCGTGAACGTCACCGACTCGGTGAGCGAGCCACCGGCCGGAATGGTCGTCCCGACGGGCAGGGAGGTCGAGGCGGAGAAGGGTCCGGGGGCCGGAGGCTCGGACTCGGTGATGGTCAACGTGCTCCCTCCGACGTTGCTGAGTTGGAAGGACTGGGTTGCACTCTGATCGAGCTGGACGGCCCCGAAGCTCACAGACAGTGAGGAGATCTCCAGGACGGAAGGTGCGGTGCCGGTTGCCAGCAGGTTCACCGGTATGTCTCCACCGTTGCTGTCGACCATCAGGGAACCGGAGAACTGGCCGACTGCCGTCGGCGAAAAGGTCACCGTCGCCATCACCGCGGCTCCAGGTTGGATGACTTGGCCGGCGGTGGGGGCCCCAGAGGAGGAGAAGGGAGTCCCGGGAGGAGTCACCGAGGAAATGGTGACCGGCGCCGACCCGTCATTGAGGAACCCAACCGTTCCGCTCGATGTCGAGCCGGGAGGACCGCTGGCCAGCGTGATGCTGCTGGCCGTGCTGGCCAGACTGGGGCCATTGTTCTCGCCGGTGCCGGTGAGCGTGACCTGGTCAACTCGGTCCCCGAATGTGGTCACCGTGAGCAATCCCGCCGACGACCCCACCGCCAGTGGCTCGAAGGTCACCGGCACGCTGACGGCGCCGTTGACCGGGAGGTACGTCGGGAGTGGTGCACTCGGGGTTCCCAATGAGAACGATCCGGACGCGGCCAGTGAGGCGACGGTGACCGGGGCCGTTGCGGTGATGGTCACGGTCAGCGTGGAGGATTGCCCGATGATTGTTCGCGGAAATGCGGGTGACGCAGCGCTGACCGGAGCCGGCACCGAAGAAAATGCCGCTCCGAGTTGATCGAGGGTCGGGCCACTCGGGTCGGTGCCGTCGGCAGTAGCCGTCAGCTGGGCTTCTCCCATCCAGTTGACGATGTAGAAATTGAGCCTGAGCGCCTGCTGCATGCAGAAGGTCATGGTGGCCAGCGATGCGTCTCCCGAGTTCTCCCCACCCAGCAGGATCGGCCCACCGGCGACCAAGGAGGCCAGGTAGTCGGCCGGATCCTCGAGTTGCGGTGTCGGGAGGACGGTCTGGGCGTCGAGGTAGGTGGTGTAGGCCACGCTGTGGGCGGCGTCGGGCAGCGAGTCGAGGAGGTCGGCCCAGTCGAGTCCCTCGTTGAACTCGGCTACGGGCTGGGATGGGTCCAACAGGGCGGCAACCTCGGTAGCTGCACCACCGGGCCTCTGCCCCCATCCCGGGAGGAGCAGGAGCTCCCTGGTGTTGAAGTCCTCGTGCAATTGGCCATTGAGCCAGATCCCGTAGTTGTCGAGATTCTGGTTGTAGGCGGTCAAGAACGCTTGGGCCTGCGTCGTGGTGCCGGTGCCCGGGGTCCAGCCCTGGACCGACGCCGGAAGGGCCGCCTGCGAACTGGCGTCGTAGGCCCAAAAGGCGTTGGCGTGTCCGTTGTAGCTGGGACCCGGGTAGCGGAGCTCACCCAAGGGGCCGCCTCCCTGGCGCACAGCGATGAGCTGACCCGCCGTGAACTGGGTTCCGAGCCACTGGAGGTAGGCACCCTCTGCCACGCGCACCGCAGTGTTGGTGACTGCGTTCACCACCTTGTTGCCCGAGGGTTCGGTCCCGTCGAATACATCGCCGTACTGGTCGACGAACTGCGAATTGGGCATCGCAAGTACCCAGGCCGGTGGGTACTGGAGACCGGGGTCGAGCACGACGTCAAGGTGGGCTGCCTGGGCGGCAGCGATCTCGGACTGGACCTGGCTCAGGTAGGCGGTGGAGAAGACACCCTGGGAGAGCTCGGCGTCGTTCCAGCCCACCTGGATGGTGACGGCACCGACCCCGGCGGCGGCCTCGGAGGCGTAGTTGCCGGGGGTGGCGCCGAGTAGGCCGAGGATCGGGGCCGCGGTGCTGCCCGAGGCGGTGCTGACCTTGGCGCTTGCGCCCAGCACGATGCCCACCGATGCCAGCACCACCGCCAGCGCCACGATGGCGCGCGACCAGTCGGGCCTGAATCTGCCGGCCTGCGATCAAAGGTATGCCGTGCTGTTCAACGTGGGCAGCCATCGGTCATTGCCGCTGTATCGGCCTGGAACGATGGGAACTTGACGCTGGCTTCACACAGCCTCCATCTGTTGCAGTGCGGTTTCTGCGTGGTCGTATGGTCACTCTGCGCCTTTCTCCGACGCTTGTGCCGTATGACGCGCAAGATTCATCGCCGCGTAACCCATCGATCATCGAAGGGTCGGATACGTGTCACGCAACCCACCCCGGTACGGGGACTCATCGCTTCCGACGCTGGAAGGAGACACAAACCGAGGGAGATTACCTATTTATCCGCTAGGGATAAGGGTGCAGAATGAGAATGGTCAGACCTGCTCGGGGACCGCCATCCCACCCAGGGTTTGACGTATCGCGCTGGTTCCTCCTGCCCCTTTGGAACCGGCGCGGCCGGGTTCGACCCCTGTGGGTATGCCCTAACAGAATCCTC
This sequence comes from uncultured Acidimicrobiaceae bacterium, assembly GCA_963734395.1. Lineage (GTDB taxonomy): Bacteria > Actinomycetota > Acidimicrobiia > Acidimicrobiales > RAAP-2 > Bog-756. Next base: position 277,269 of record CAVTGY010000003.1, read on the forward strand.
ACCACTCCGAGGTTGAAATCCAACATGGGGGCCGCAACATGGCTGCTGACACCCTCAGAACCCAAAGGAGAAATGCCGTGTTGAAGAAGCTCGCCGTCCCGATCGTGGCCGGTGGAATGTTGTTGGGAGGCATTGCCGCCACCGCCACCGCCTACGCCAGCACCCCCACTGCCTCGGTCGCCGCCCCCCAGGCCAACAAGAGCGCCATTCGCGCCTGGGTCAAAGCACATCGTCGTGCAATCGCCAAGGCCGGTATCGCGATCAGTGCCAAGACCATCGGCGTGACGCCAAAAGACCTGGTCACCGAGCTGAAGTCCGGCAAGTCCATTGCCGATGTTGCCGGTGAGCACGGCGTGAACGTCCAGGCCGTCGTCACTGTTCTGGACAACGCGGCCAATGCTCGGCTCAACCAGGCGGTCGTCGATCACAAGCTGTCCTCCACCGAGGCCAACAAGATCGAGGCCGCCCTGCCCGGGTACCTGACCAAGGCGGTCGATCACACCTTCTGATCAAGCGTTCTGATGAAACGAGTGAGTGATGAAGCAATGAGGTCCAACGCGGGCACCGGTTCGGGCTCGCGTTGGACCTCATGTCACTGCCAAACTGGGACCACGCCGGCGATAAGCCGCCGTCAATCGTCCTCGGGAACCGGCAACGCGCCAGCTGGGTGGCCAGCTCGCGCGTTGCCGATCAGGTACTGCTGTGGAGTTATTTCGCTGAGAGTGGCTTCAATGCTGAAATCACACCAGTGGTACTGATGCACACGGCACCCTTTGCCGAGCCCGGGAGCTTGAGGCCGTCGCCGGTGTCAGAGGACACCGTGGCCGTGAAATCATCGGCTGTGGGTTCGGACGATGCGTTCTTGACGTAGCCCGGGCATTTCGTCGCCGGCGCGCTGGTCAGCGTAGGAGCGCCGATCGTGGTGCTTCCACCGGAGAGCCAGTCAATGGTTCCACCGGTCGCCAAGGTCGTAGAATTAACTGGCTGCGATCCTCCCCCGGTATCACCCCCGGTGCACCCGCTGACTGTGGAAGTTCCCGAAGCGGTTCCGGAGATGGTGCTACAGGAGATCGTGCTGGTAGACCACTTGAACTTGACTTCCTTCAACGTACTGATCACGCCGCTCGTCGAGATACAGACTTCGCCGCTCACCGAACCCGGGATCAGCATGCCATCCCCGGTGTCACCGGTGACGGTGGCCACGAAGAGGTGGGCTGAGGGCTCGCTGCTCGCGTTCTTGACGTAGCCCGGACAGTGCTTCGGAGACTCGGTTGTGAGTGCGGGAGCGCCGATCGTGGTAGTCCCATTGGAAAGCCAGGTGAAGGTTCCACCCTCTTCCAAGGCCGTGGCATTCACCGGCTTCGAGCCTCCTCCGGTGTTGGGCCCTGAGCACCCGCTGAGGGTCACGGTACTCGAAGCGTTTCCGGAGATGGTGGTGCAGGTGATCCCACCGGCGGCTCCTGCGGTACCGGCAAATCCCAGCGTGAACCCGGCAACTGGAATCAGCAGTGCAGCTACGGTCAACAAAACTCGTCGCAATGGCTTCCCCTTCTCTTTTGGTTCCGGGAACGTCCCGAACAGGCCTTCCCCCTCTAACAAACGTTCGGGGCGGCCAGGCGTTACAGGACGGCTGGGTCCGGCCTCAGGTTCGGATTCCTACTGCCACCTGCGGGTCGACGTGGGAAAAGGTCGACTCGTGGGGCCGGCGAAACGGTAATTCGCAGATCCTCGGATTAGCCTGCCGACAATGGCCGGCAACAGCTCGAATCTGCGTGACATGACCGGGCGCACGGTGGTAATCACCGGCGGCAACAGCGGAATCGGCCGGGCAACCGCCCAGGCGCTCGCTGGGCTGGGAGCTCGTGTGGTGATCACCTCCCGCAACGCCGACCGGGGTGTGGCCGCGGTCCGCGACATTCGTCAGACGAGCGGTAACGACGCCGTCGACTGGGTTCCCCTCGACCTGGCCAGCCTGGCATCGGTGCGGGCCTGTGCCGCCGACCTGCTTGACCGTCTCGACCAGATCCATGTCCTGGACCTGAACGCCGGGGGTGTGCTGTCCCGTCGGACGGAGACCGAGGACGGGTTCGAATCACAGTTCCAGGCCAACCACCTCGGTCACTTCCTGCTCAGCCAACTGCTCGTCGACCGGGTGAAGCAGAGCGCCCCGGCCCGGGTCATCGTGCTGTCGTCGTGGGGTCATACCCAGGCACGAGGTGGTCTGGATTTCAACGATCTCCAGTGGGTGGTCCGCCCCTACCGGGGTTCGATGGTCTACAGCGCCACCAAGCTGATGAACCTCTACTTCACGTTCGAGCTGGCCCGCCGGCTGGCCGGGACCCAGGTGACGGTGAACGCAGTCCACCCCGGTTTCGTGGCATCAGGGTTTGCCATGTCGGGAGACACCAATCTGCTCCGGTTGGGGATCATGGTCGGTCGACCCTTCGCCCGCTCCCCGAAGAAGGGGGCGGCGACGGCCATCTGGTTGGCGGCTTCCGACGAGGTGGAGGGTGTCACCGGCAAATACTTCGCCGACTGCAGGGAGAAAGCGCCGTCAGCTGATGCTTTGGACGGCGACTCGTCCCGGCGCCTGTGGGAGGTGAGCGCGGACCTGATCGAGTCAGTCGAGGCGTAGGCCGCAGCCGGTACGCCACCGAGTGAATGGCGTCAGACCGAATCGCGGAAGTCCGCACCGGCGGAAAGCGCGGCTACACCATCCATGATGTCGACCACCGGAACCACTTCGAACTCCAGCCAGGTGACGAACTTGGAGACCTCATCCATGAGACCCGCCTGATTGTCGGTCTCGATCACCGCGTATCCGCCTTGACCGTCGATGCGCTGGAGGAACTCGGCCCACTTTTGATCTGCCGGCGTCTGCCACCTGGCAAACGTCGCCGTAATGGACCTTCCATCCTCGTGGTTCTGCTGGGCGGTGCCCTGGGCACGGTTCTTCCAGCTCATCAGATACTTCGCCATGACTCCTCCTCTACCGCGGGTCCCCGCCGCTCGGGAACGCTGCAGCGATTGTTGCATGTATCCGGCGAGGAGGCACTAGGAGCCGGCTGTGTCCAGCTGGCGTGAGCTGGGGCTTGTTGCGAAGACCACGGCCGTGGCCAACACGGTCACCGCCACCACCACCAGCGGCCATGTCGCCCCGGTATGGAGGTAGAGGGCGGCTCCACCCACGGCGCCGATCAGCATCGCCGCTACCGCCGAGGTCCTCCGGGCCACCTTGGGGTTGGAGCCACCGGCCAGGGAGGAGTCGGCAGCCAACCCGGTCAGCGTCATGGTCAGGACGGTGGTGGTGATGTCCGGTACGGCGAGTCTCCGGATGGTGGAGTTCCGGACGCCCATGGCGAAGGCCAGTACCGAGATGACCGTGTACCGGCCAGAGCCCGAGGTGACCACGCCCGAATGAATGGCGCACACGATGGCGGCGACACCGGAAAAGAGGCCTTCGATCACCAGCGCAATCAGCAGCCAGTAGCGACGTGAGGTGACATGCCGTGTGACCCTCCCGGCGGCGACGGCACCGACCAGGAATGAACCGAGCGACGCAAGACTGGCCGCCACCGAGAACCCCGGTGCACCTGCCGTGGCGAACCCGAGGAGGACCACGTTGCCGGTCATGTTGGCGGTGAAGACGTGCCCGAGGCCCAGGTAGCTCACGGCGTCGACCATGCCGCTCATCACCGTGAGCAGGGTGAGTGTGCCGAGCAGCATCGTCGATGGTTCCGATTCGTTCACCGTGCCGACCTTCTCGTGGTCTGGGCGCCACCGCAAGCGCCGCGCCGCAACCGTAGCGAGTCCTCACGTCCGGGGGCGTGGACTGCACACCCGTCCGCCACTGCGCCGACCAAGCCGACCATTCAGAGCACTAGGGCGACGGATCAGTGCCCAGCAGGTCTCGAACCGCGCCGCGGAGCATGCCACCGAGCTCGGTCGAGGGAACGTCGGCGAATACGTTTCCGGTGAGGACCAGGGAGCCCATCACCGCGCCGAATGCACAGGCCATCCGGACCCGGTCCCCCAAGGCGACCGCCGGGTTGGCCAGCACCCTCTGGAAGCTCGCCTCCATGTCTTCGTGCTCAGCATCGTGGCGCTCGCGATGCAGCTCCTCCAGCGCGGCGCGGTTGCGTTCATGCAGAATGAACAGGGCCCGATGCTCGAGCAGCTGGTCGATGAACTGGTCGAGGAGCGCCGCCCAGGACTCGGGCGACACGTCGGTCTCGCCGACGGCGGTCAGTGCTGATTTCCCGAACTCGTGGAGTCGCAGGTGCAGCGTCATCAGGATGTCTTCTTTGCTGGCGAAGTGGTAGTAGATCGCCGCCTTGGAGAAACCGAGGCGTTCGGCGATCTGCCGCAACGACGTCCGCTCGTAGCCCTGGTCGGTGAAGAGCTCGAGGGCGATGTCGAGGATCCGCTCCTTGGTGCTCACGTCCCCCGAGCCGGCGTCGACACTGGTTGTGCTCAGGCTCACAGGGGCTAGTTTACTTGACAACCGGTAAGTAAGTCCCTTACCATCCGACAAGTAAGAGGCCACCGACTGCTGAGGACGCCATGCCCACCGACTCCATGATCCGGGCCGAAGGCCTGCAGAAGCGGTTCGGCGAGACCGTGGCCCTGGCCGGGGTGGACCTCGACGTGCCCACCGGCTCCATCCTGGGCGTGCTCGGTCCGAACGGTGCAGGCAAGACCACCGCGGTGCGCATCCTGACCACGCTTTCCATACCCGACGCCGGATCGGCCTGGGTGGCCGGTCACGACGTGGTGCGCGAGGCGCCGGCCGTACAGCGGAGCATCGGGGTCACCGCCCAGGACGCCACCGTCGACGAGCTCCTGACCGGGAGGCAGAACCTGGTCATGGTGGGGCGGCTCTGCGGTTTGCGCCGCACCGAGGCCCGGGCCCGTGCCGACGAGCTGTTGGCCGAGTTCGACCTGAGCGACGCGGCAGACCGGGTGCTCAAGGGCTACTCGGGTGGGATGCGCCGCCGCCTCGACCTGGCCGCCGGGCTGGTCACCCGCCCCCCTGTGTTGTTCCTGGACGAGCCGACCACCGGGCTCGACCCGACCAGTCGGATCCGCATGTGGGAGGTCATCCGGGGCCTGGTCACCGACGGCGTGACGCTGCTGCTCACCACCCAGTACCTCGACGAGGCCGACGAGCTGGCCGACCGGATCGTGGTGATCGACCACGGCAAGGTGATCGCCGAGGGAACGGCGGCCGAGCTCAAGACGGCCACGGGCGGCGCCCGGCTGGAGGTCACCCTGAGCGCGCCCAACACCGAGGCGGCTACCGCCCTCGAGCCCTTCGTCTCCGGCCCGGTGCACGTGAGCCACGACGGGCGCCGGTTGAGGGCACCGGTGCGCAGCGGTTCCGGGCTGGCCACCACCGTGGTGCGCGCCCTCGACACCGCAGGGATCAGCGTCGATGACGTCGAGGTGCACCAGCCCTCGCTCGACGACGTGTTCTTCTCGCTTACCGGTCATCCCACCGAGCCCGATGACGATGACCAGGCCGACGACCGTCGGGGCTCCGCAGAGCTCGAGGCGGTGAACTCATGACGGTGACGGCACTCGTCCCTCCGGTTGCCACCTCCCGCCCGCCGCGGGCCCCGGGCGTGGTCCGTCAGGCCTGCGACGTCATCACCCTGACCGGGCGCAACCTCATGCACATCGCCCGGGAACCGCTCCAGCTGTCCGACGTGACCGTCCAGCCGGTGCTCTTCACCCTCCTGTTCGTCTACGTCTTCGGTGCCGGAGTGGTGCTCCCCGGAGGAGGCAGTTACGTCGACTTTGCCATCGCCGGTCTCCTGGCCCTCAACCTCACCACCTCGGCCATGGGGACGGCGGTGGGGCTCAGCACCGATCTCAACAGTGGGGTGATCGACCGCTTCCGGACCCTGCCCATGTGGCGACCGGCCGTGCTGGTGGGTCGTTCGATGGCCGACCTGCTCACCGCGTGCCTGTGCGCCGCCATTGTGGCGGTCACCGGGCTTTGCATCGGATGGCGGCCGACCGGAGGGGTGCCCTCGACCCTCGCCGGATTCGCCATCTTCCTGCTGTTCGCCTACGCCCTCTCCTGGGGCTGCGCCTGCCTGGGGATGGTCAGCAAGGGCCCGGAGTCGGCCCAGGGAATCGGTCTGGTCATCCTGTTCCCGCTGGCCATCGTGTCCAACGCCATGGTGCCGACGGAGCGCATGCCCACCGTGCTGCGGGCCGTGGCCGACTGGAACCCGGTCAGTGCGGTGACCTCGGCGGCCCGTACCTTCTGGCACAATCCCAATCCCTCGGGGTCCATCCACGTCTGGCCCATGCAGCACCCGGTGGAGGCGTCCCTCCTGTGGTGCGCCGGACTCCTCTTGGTCTTCGCCCCGCTGGCCACCTTCCTGTACCGGCGGCGCACAACCCAATGACGTCGTAGCCAATGACGTCGTAGGGGAACGGGTTCACCCGGGCACGGCGGAGACGCCTTCGGTGAACAGGACGATGAGACGCGGGTTCCCCCATCCTGTTGTCGCAAACCGAGGGTTTCCGGGCAGGCGAAACCCCTGGTGGCCTACGGTAGGGGCGTGCGGGCAGAGCAAGAGGCGCCGGCGACCACCGAGACCGTGGTGATCCTGTTCACCGACGTGGTGGGCTCGACCGAAATTGTCCCAGCGGCTGTCTCCCACCGTCGCCGACCAAGTCCGGCGAGCGCACTTCTCGATCCTCCGCCAGGCCATCGCCGAGGCGGGTGGCACCGAGGTAAAGAACCTGGGTGATGGGCTGATGGTGGTCTTCGGCTCCGCGTCGCGGGCCCTGTCGTGCGCAGTGGCCATGCAACAGGGTGTGGAACGGGACAACCGTGATCGTGAGCACCCGATGGGGCTGCGGGTCGGGATGAGCGGAGGAGAAGTAACCCGGGAGGAGGATGACTACTTCGGAAGCCCGATCATCGAAGCAGCGCGGCTGTGCGCCATCTGTGAAGGCGGGGAGATTCTGGCCACCGACATCGTGCGAGGAATGGCCGGTCGCCACAACCACCACCAGTGCCTCGCCATGGGGGATCTCACCCTGAAAGGTCTGACTGATCCTGTCCCATCCGTCCGGGTGACCTGGGACCCACTGGTGGGGGCGGCCGCCGACTCGGTCATACCCCTGCCCTGGCGCCTCGCCGTTCGACCGGCGTTGGGGGTGTTGGGACGCGAGACCGAGATGGAACTGATCAGGGACGCCGCCAAACGCACGGCGGGCGGTGAGGGTCAGGGGGTGGTGCTCATCTCGGGCGAGGCCGGTCTCGGCAAGACCACCCTGGTGGCCGAGGCGGCACGGGCAGCCTTTGACAACGGGACGTGTGTGCTCTTCGGCCACTGCGAGGAGAACCTCTCCACTCCCTATCAGCTCTTTGCCGAGGCCCTCGGCCACTACGTCACCCACGCCACCGAGGATCTGCTGCTGGCCCACGTGGATTCGCACGGTACCGAGCTGAGCCGGTTGGTGCCGGCGCTCTCCCGCAGGATCCCCGACCTTCCGCCATCGAAGGCCACCGACTCCGACTCCGAGCGGTACTTGCTCTTTGCCGCCGTCGTCGGCTTGCTGTCGACGGCGTCAGCGATACAACCGATCATCCTGGTACTCGACGACCTTCAATGGGCAGACACGGGGAGCTTGCTGCTCCTGCGCCACCTGGCCGAGTCGGAACTGGCCACCAAGATGCTCGTGGTCGGGACCTATCGACACACCGAGGTCGCCCGCTCCGGTGCCTTGGTGGACACCCTTGGAGCGTTGCGTCGACAGGGGGCCGTGTCGCGCATCGATCTGACCGGGCTCGATGACGATGGCGTACTGTCGCTGATGGAAGCGGCGGCCGGCCATTCCCTCGACGACGCCGCCGTCGGTCTAGCCCACCTGCTCTATCGGGAGACCGACGGCAACCCGTTCTTCGTGACTGAAGTACTGCGGCATCTGTCGGAGACCGGTGCGATCCACCAGGAGCCAACCGGGCAGTGGGTAGCGGAGGACGGTATCGACGAGATGTCCCTTCCCGACAGTGTCCGCGAGGTCATCGGTGCCCGCGTCGTACGGTTGGGCAAGGAGGCAGAGCGGGTTCTCTCGCTCGCTGCCGTCATCGGTCGGGACTTCGACCTCGAGCTCCTCACCCGGGTGACCAAGGTCTCCGAGGAGGTACTGCTCGACATCCTCGATGAGGCGGCGGCGGCCGCTCTGGTCCGCGAGCTGACCGACGCACCCGGCTGGTACAGCTTTTACCACGCCCTCATCCAGCACACGCTGTATGAGGATTTGGGTCCCACCCGCCGAGCACGGGCCCACCGAGAGGTGGCGGAGTCCCTGGAGGATCTCTGTGGGGATCGCCCCGGCGTCCGGGTGGGTGAGCTGGCCCGTCATTGGTTCAACGCCACCCAAGCGGTTGACCTGAACAAGGCCGTCGACTATTCCCGCCAGGCCGGGGATGCCGCGTTGACCGATCTTGCTCCTGACGATGCCTTGCGCTACTACACACAGGCCCTGGACGTCTATGAACAAGTCGGTGATCCAAACCGACAACTGGGCATTGATCTGGGCATCGGACTGGGGACCGCTCAACGACAGACGGGGGACCCCGGCTTCCGCGACACGCTCCTGGCCGCAGCCCAACGTGCTGCAGAGTTGGGGGACACCGGTCGTCTGGTCGCCGCCATCTTGGCCAACGACCGCGGAACGTTCAGCACGGTCGATTCCATCGACAGCGAGAAGATCGAGATGGTGGAGTTGGCCCTCGCCCGGATCTCGACCGATCACCCCGATCGGGCCCTTCTCCTGTCCATCCTGTGTTCGGAGCTCACCATCGGTAGCCCGCTCGAGCGTCGGGAAGCCCTGGCCGAGGAGGCGATGGCCCACGCCGAGCGCTATGGAGACGATGCAACCATCGTCCGGGTTGTCAACCACATCTCGCTCCCGTTGGCGGTGCCCCACCTGCTCGAGGCGTCGTTGGCCCGGACCGCTGACGCTCTTGCCCGCGCCGAACGAGTCGGCGACCCGTTGCTGCTCTGCACTGCTGCCAGCGGGCGTCGCTTCACCGCCGCCTGTGCCGGAGACATCGAGGAGATGGACCGTTGCTTTGCCATCAAGGGTCCTTTGGTCGATCGGTTGGATCAGCCCTTCCTGCATTGGGTGCACACGCTGCAGCGGGCCACGCGGGCGTTGATCGCCGGTGACACCGAGGAAGCGGAGCGCTGGGCCACCGAAGCCCTGACCATCGGCGCCGGGGGTGGCCAACCCGATGCCGCGGTGATCTTCGGCGCGCAGTTCATCATGGTCAGTCTCTGGCGGGGGACGGTGGCTGATCTCATCCCGTTGATCCTGCAGGCGATCGCCGACAATCCCGGGCTGCCGGTGTTTGTTGCCGCCCTCACTCTGGCCCATGCAGAGGCGGACCATTTCGAAGAATCGCGTCAGCTGTTGGAAGACTTCGCTCAAGCTGGATTCGAACTGCCGCTCGATCCGACCTGGCTCACCGGGATGATCGCCTATGCGGACGCGGCCATCGAATGCGGGGACCCTCAGTTCGCCGAACCGCTGCTGGCCCGGCTGGCTCCATTTTCAGACCAGTGGCTCTACACCGACGTGGCGACATCCGGACCGATCAGTCGATCGCTGGGTGGCCTGGCTACGGTCCTCCGCCGCTTCGACCAGGCCGATGCGCACTTTGGCCATGCTGCTGCCACCAGCGAACGGGTGGGCGCCAAATACTTCGCCGCCCGGACCGACCTCATGTGGGGCAGGATGCTGGCCGAACGCGGGACCGGGGACGATGTGGAGAGGGCCGGCGCTCTGCTGGGCAGGGCGCTCGAGGTATCGGAGCGGCTCGGCTACCGAAACGTGGGCAAGCGAGCCGCCGCCGCTCTCGATGTTTTGGGCCAGAGGTGATCGCCATGGGGTCGGTCACCCGTAACGCCGGCCGCCGGCTCCGGTAGGGGAAGCACGGGATCTACGGTCCGCAGTGCAACGATGCGGACGCGGAGGTGGGGGTCGGCTGCGAGGGGTGCAGGACACGAAGAACCGCGTTGGTCGAGGTCACCGCGGTCTGGGTCGCGACCACCTGCGTCGTCGCATCGATGTCGGTCTCACCTGACCGAACGGGAGTCTGGTGAAGCGGGCCCAGTTGCCGGCCCGCCAGTGACCACTGGTAGGCCAGCATGCCGGACCCCCCGTTTGTGTGCACGTGGCCGCTGAGTACGAATGAGGTGGGACAAGTGGTGCCAACTCCGAGTTGTCTTGCCGTAACCGATACGGACTCGACAGCGAGGGGAGGGGAAGGTGACGATAGTTGGGTCAGCGCCAGAAGGCCGATTGCAATTCCTACGCCCACCACGGCAGAGGCCACGACACCGGGCCAGCGGCGTCGCTTCCTCGGCGCAAAGACCGGCGGTTCGATGCGCTTGGTTGGCAACGGTATGGAGGAACTGCCGCTTGCCCGAAAATTGGTGATCGTCGAGGAGGTGTCGTCATCCTCGAAGGTGTGAAGATCCTGAGCCTCTCCCTGTTCCGAGATACGCGGACCACCAAGGGAACTGCGAGAAGCGATGGTCACCAGGTCGGCGCGCTCTCTCCAGCGTGGCCAGCAGGCATCCGCGGCCCTGCCCACTTCTGCCCAGAAGGCATCGGCGTCAGGTTGTCTATCGGCGGGGTTCTTGGCCAGCGCTCGAAGCACGGCTTCTTCGAGCCCGGGTGGGAGGGTGACGCCCACATCGGCCGGCGGGGGGACCGGCTGATGGATGTGCGCCTCCAGCGTTGCCAGGACGTCGCCGTCGAAGGGGAAGGGGAGACGGCCGACCAGCAGCCGGTAGGCCAGTATTCCCAAACTGTAGATGTCGGACTCTCTGGTGAGCTCGGTGACTCCCCTGGCCGCTTCGGGACTTATGTATCCGGGCGTGCCGATGAGTGCGCCGGTGTGGGTGCGAAACGTCATCAACGACGTGAATCGCTCGGGACCGAGAATCTTTGCCACCCCGAAATCAGCGAGCATAGGACATCCGGTCTGCATGAAGACCACGTTGGCGGGCGTGAGATCCCGGTGCAGAACACCTTGGGCGTGTGCATAACTGAGTGCGCCGGCCAGACGCGAAAGGATGAAGAGCGCATTCGCCGTCGACAACGGTGAGGCTCGAAGAACCTCTTCCAGATTGGGCCCGTCGACATACTCCATGAGGATCCACGGGGCGCCGTCATCGATCCCGTGTCCCTCGGAACGAACAATGTGAGGATGGTCGAGCCGACCGAGGAGCAGGGCCTCGCGACGGAAGCGGGCCTGCGCTTCGTCGCCGACCCAATCCCCATGCAGCCGCTTGACCGCGGCCAGCCCGCCATCGGGTCGTCGGACCAGAAGAACGACACCCGAGGCACCTCTCCCGAGCACACCCACAATCTCGAATTCAGGTGATTTGGGATCGGGCGTTCCGCTCGAGCCGTCCGCATCCTCGATCATGGTGAGGCGGCGGGCCTAGTCCGGCTGTTCTACGGTGCCCCTGCGAAGCTCTGTCCGCTGCACGGCACCCCGCACCAGGGCCGCCTCCGCCAGTCGGGCCCGCCGTGAGGGACCCGGCTGGTCAATGCCGAATTTGTCGTAGAGGTTGGAAAGATGGAATTTGACCGTCGCCTCGCTCACCACCATTTCCTGGGCGATCTCCGCCGCAGTTGCGGGCTGCGCAAAAGGGCCCGGTCCAACCACCGGCCGGCACAACGCAACAAGAACGTCCCGCTCACGCTTGGTCAGAGACGGGGGCTTGTCCGTCGCATTCATGGTCGCCGCGGAGGTCTCCTGGACATGTGCCCGGAACACCACGCGGGTCGCTCCGATCCGGATCTCGTCTCCGGGTTGCAGCGCTTGTTCGGTGCCGACCAACTCACCATTGACTCGAGTGCCATTGGAGGTACCGAGGTCCCTGATCGACCAGCCGGAGGGATAGTGCTCCACGACCGCATGCGTACGTGAGACCGTTGGATCGGACACCAGCACGACATCGTTGGACGCTGAGCGGCCGATGACCATGCGATCGCCGGTGAGCCCGATGATCTCGGCACCCGCGTCACCCCACACCTCGAGGTATGCGTCCATTTCTTCAGCCACACGGTAGCCGACGTTTCGTGGGGAAGACGACGTGACCCGCCGCACCGTTGGGAGATACCAGGCTTGATCGTCCAGAGAACTTCAGGCTCCACACTGACCGGCTGAGGTGCTGTTGCAGTAGACGCCCGCCCCTTGCCCGTCGACCGAGACATCGAGGAGCTGACCGGGTGAACCAGCGGCCAGGCTTACCGCGACCGTTGCTCCGACGGTGTAGTTCTGTGGATCTGAGCTTGCCGTAACCGTCCCGCTGGCCCCGTTGCCGTTTACCGAGGTGAGCGTGAAATCCATGGTGGCCGAGGGAGCACTGGCGAACGAGCAGCTGGGACACGCAGTCAGGTCCTGATAGAGCAAATGCCCGTCTCCCGTCGCGCTGATGTTCAGGCTCTGTTCGTGTGCGCCCCAGCTTCCGGACCAGGCGGCGAACGTCGAGGTCGACGTAGTGGAAGGGGTAACCGCGGTCGTGGCGGGTGGGACGGCCGTCGTGGCCGGTGCAGCCGCAGTCACGGTCGTCGTGGATGCCCCGCTGGAGCAATGCAGTCCCCAGCCGGCGACCACCGCGGTGGGCACTGAAGAAAGGTCCGGGCCGGACACGTTGGCCCCGGGGACCTGGCAGAAGCCAATGTTGGTGGGCCCTATCACTTGGTGCGTACGTAGGTTGAGGATCGCGTCGTCCAGGTCACTGCGGGCTTCCTGTTCGCCGGGCGGCTGGTCCGTGCCCGTGTAGAAGCCGAGTCCCTGCACCAGCACCCATTGCGGGGACACCGTGGAGACGCGCATGGAGAGCATCGCACAGCGGTCTCCCTGGTCGTCGTGTGTACCGATGGCTGCGCATGCCGCCTGTTCGACGGTGGCGAAGCTCGCCGGTCGAGCGGAGACGATCGTGGTCGACGGGGTCGGGGTGGCGCCGCCCCGGTGGGTCACGGCGAGTCCGCCGGCGGCCAGTGCGCCCACCACCACGAGGGCGGACGCGGCCGCGATGATGGGGTGGGAGGCGAGGAGGCCCCCAGAGGTGGCGGCGGGGGCTGACACTCCGGGGGCCGCCGCTCCGGCAGGTGCGGGAGAGCCGGCACCGGTGGCCGCTCCCGCCGGGGTGGCACCGACCAGCTCTCCGGCACCGGTGGTGAGCGCGGCAACCAAGACGGCCACCGCAGCCCGCTTCTTCCAATCGGCGCCGTAGTCGTCGGCCGCCGCCGCCTCGAGCTCGGCGAGGAAACGTCCGGCGCTCTGCGGGCGACCGTCGGGGTTCTTGGCCAGGGCCCAGGTGAGAAGGGCGGAGGTATGGACACCGAGGCCCTCGATGGGGGACGGGTCGGCTTCGGCCTGCAAGCGGAGTATGGCGAGGTCGTTGGCCGCCACGAAAGGGCGATTGCCGGCCAGGGCCTCGTAGAGGACGACGCCCATCGAGTAGAGGTCCGAGCGGGCATCGAGGGCCTGGCCCCGGGCCGCCTCGGGGCTCATGTAGGACGGGGTACCTCCGAGGGTGGTCGACCCGGTGCTCACCACCTGGCCGAAGTCGATCAACTTGGAGGTGCCGGTGCGATCGACCACGATGTTCTCCGGCTTCAGGTCCCCGTGGACCAGCCCGTGGGCGTGGACGAGTCCGAGTCCCTCCAGGGCACCGGCCATGATCCCCAGGGACTGCTCGGGAGTGAGCCGCCCGGCGTTTTGTTCGACGGCCCGCAGCGAGGCTCCTTCCACATACTCGGTGACCAGGAAGAGGTGTCCCTGGTCCTGGTCGATTCCATAGGTGGCAACCAGATGGGGATCGGCGAGGTGGGAGAGCACCACCGACTCGGATCGGAGGCGTTCGGGGTAGCCGGGCATCCCCGAGAGGATCGGGTCGAGCACCTTGAGGGCCACTTGTTGTGCCGATTCCGAGTCGACAGCCAGATAGACAATGCCGGTCGCGCCGCGTCCGATCTCGCCGACCAGGGAATAGCGTCCGAGGCGATTGGACTGCTGGGCCTCAGGCTCGCCTACGGCCTCGATTGCACTGCCACAGGAGACACAAAAGGCGTCCGCCTCATCGACCGAAGCGCCACAGTTCTGACAGTAAGCCACACGCCACCTCTCTGTCCTGGTAAGGGTCCGCTGCGATCATTGTGATCGAGACGCAGAGCGGACGCCACAGCGGCGAAGGAGGGCCTTCCTCTCCGGTCATTCGGGATTTCCCGTCCTCACCGATGGGGAGGAGCGTTCACAGCCATTTCGCATCTCCACCCCAGCCCGGTCCCATATTGATCGTTCACACTCGGACCATGGACGACCAAGTGGAGCAGGCAAGGACCCTTTGGCTGGTCGAGCACGGGCAGACAACGTGGGACTCCATGGGTTGGGTCCAAGGTCACGTGGACCAAGCCAGGTTTACCCGCATGGGGAAGCGTGAGATCTGTTACGTCTCGAATCGTCTGGCCGGCGAGAAGGTGTCCGCTGTCTATTCGAGTGACCTCTTGCGGGCTCGTCGAACGGCAATGATGATTGCTCATCGTCTCAAGTGCGAGGTCCGGATAGATCCTCGACTGAGGGAACGAAGCTTCGGCATTGCCGAGGGCGTGCCGTGGGTCGATGTCCCGACGACGGTGACCGGAGTGGCAGACGGGCGGGTCGTTGATGAGACGGCTCGTCCACCTGGTGGTGAGAGTCTGCGCGACCTGTATCTACGGTGCCTCGAGTTCCTGATTGAACTCGGCACTCGTTCGAGTGAGGGCGACGCCGTAGTTGTTGCTCATGACGGCAGCCTCCGCATGCTGAGAGCCATCAACGAGGCCGACGCCCTTACCGGATTGAGGTGGGAATCGTCACGTCAGGAACTGGTGCAGCCGGTGACCCTCAGCTCGCCGTTGCAGCTCGACGCGGCATCGTGAGAGTTCTGCAGGTCATTGTCCGGACCCGGCCGATAGGCAATCCACGACTTCGTCGACGGCAGCCGTGCCGCGGCCGGCCAGACCGTTCGAGCAATCGGTCAGGCGGGCGCCGGTTGGGATCGCCCGGTGGGAGGCGGTGCCGGCAACGTCCCATACCCATGCATTCTCCTGATGATCCGGCCGTTCTCCGGTCGCGGCGGTGATCAATTCGGCTGCGACCGTAACCGAGGTGACCTGGTCGTACGTAGGAAGGTCGGTTTGGTCTGGGATGACCACCTTGGTGACCCCCCACCCGGCCAGAGCCTGTCGGACAGCGGCGATGTCACCCGGTGCGATGACGGTTGGGGTTGGCGTGAACGCAGATACCCGGGCAATCACAGCAGCGCCGTCCCGCTCCTTTCCAGCTCGCTGGGGAACACCGCTCGGACCCCCGACTCCGACGATCGAGTAGTTCATCCCGTCCACGGCCTGCCAGGTCATGGGGGTGTCGTTGCTTCCTGACGTCCCCGATCGCGCCGGAATGACAAGGAGTACCTGTCCGGCGCTCAAGTGTGGCGCAATGGTCCGAAACCAATCGGGAAGGTTGACGGCCCGGGTGGTGATGGGAACCGACTGAGCCAGGTAGATGGCGGGAGGCACAACGGCAATCGCCCCCAGGATCACTCCAACTGCGGCACCACCCCATCGTGGCAGATGGGTCAGGAGACCTCCGACGTACTCGGGCCCTCGATTCGGAGCCGCTCGTTGTCGCCGTCGATTCACCGCCTGGTAGGCATGGTCGATGATCAGGGCCAACATCACCGCGACAGCAAGATAGACAATGAAAACGATTCGGTACGGGTAGATGTCTTCGACTAGCGGCAGGTTGGCCAGCAGCCTCCACGGCAACCACAGGCCGTTGACCACTCCCAGCGACAGCACAACCGAGATCAACGTGATCGTGCCGAACAACCAGAGCCGCCGATCTCGGCGCCAGACGATGCATCCGCCGATGAGCACGACCACCACCCCGATCCCGAAGTATTGATCGGACAGGATGGGTCCTTGGTAGCCACCGATGATGTGGTCGAGGTGACTGGCCACGCTGTCGCTGGGCGCGGACAGGACGAAGTGTTTGAGCGACGTGCCGCTTGTCGCCACGCCATTCGATCCTCCGGTGGCCGGCCATACCGGTCCCGAGAAGTGGGCCGGTCCGGCGAGCGCGAACCACACCGGATAGGCGAGGAGTGCGATCGCGGTGACTGCGGCGGCGGAGAGACCGGCCATGACATGGCGGGCGTGGTCTCGAAGCGCATCGGGGCTCCGCCACCCGCTCCAGAGGACGACCAGGAGGATTCCGATGCCGACCGTGATGGCCAACAACAGGAGGATCTCGCTCCCTACGAAGAACTGAACTGCCACCAGGAGACCGAGGATGACCCCGATCGCAAGCGGACGGTGCTGTTGCCGAAAGAGCAATTCATCCAGGCAGACCAGGATGAGGGGTGGAACAGCCGCCATCCCCAGCATCAAATGGTTCCAGCTGAGGGCAACCATGATGAACGGAGAGAAGCCGTAGAACAGACCACCGATGAAGGCAGCCGGCGTCCACGACACCCAGCGGCGTAGAAGTACGAACATGGACAGGGCGGTAAGAAATGGCGCCAGGGTCGACGCGACGTTGAGGGTGGCAATCGGGCCGAACAGCCAGGTGATCGGGGCCAGTACGACACCGATTGCCAACACACTGGTGTTTGCCAGCATGTTCACCCCACCCGGATAGTGCAGGGCTGTCGTATAGAAGGGGTTGAGGCCATGGGCGATGGCATACGCCGCCCATTCGATGAACGAGTCGAACAAGGAGGGGTCGCCACACCCGCAGATGGTGTCCGACGTCGGATGGCTCCACACGTTCGACCAAATGAAGGCCGAGAGTGCCAGGTAGGCGCTCGCAGCTATCAACAGGGCCGGCCAACGACGGCCCGGGTTTCGTCCGGACCCGGACGACATTCTCGACGCCCACACGGCGTTACTCGGTTCGCCAGCGCCGATAGAGATCGATCAGGTCCTGTCTGGCTTGGTCGGTCAGCTCATCGGGTTCGAAGGCACCGGTGAGCTCAATGGTCATCTTGATCTGCTCCAAGTAAGCAGAGCAGTTCGGACAGGCGCGAATGTGTGACTCGAATCGGCGTCGGTCTCGACGAGAAAGGGCTCCTTCGAGGTAGTCGGTGACAAGCTCGACGGCCTGTTGGCACACGATGTCTCTACGCCGCAGTGACAGCATCGCCTAATCCTTGTCCATTTTGGCTTCGAGGAACTCCCGTAAACGGGAACGTCCCCGATGCAACAGGATGCGCTGATTGCCGCTGGATATCCCGAGGGCCGAGCACGCCTCGTCGTTGGTGAGCCCTTCGACATCGCGCAAGATGAGGACTTGGCGCTGACGTGGCGGCAGATCATCGAGGCCGGAAATAAGGATCGGCGTCAAGGTGGCGGCGTCGAGACGGCGCTCGCTGTCCTCCGCCCAGCGTTCAAGAGGATCAGCCCATTGGCCGTGCGCATCGAAGCGAGTGGGGTCCACGGCGTGAAGGGACTCGAGTGGCGTGCTGGGTCGCTCCTTGGAGCCAGCTGATCGCGCCCGGTTGACCAGAATGCCAAAGAGCCATGTCTTGAAGGAGGAACGTCCTTCGAACCGGTCGATTCCGCGCACAACCCCCAGCCAGGTGTCCTGCACGACCTCCTCAGCCACCGCCTCACTGGAGACCATCGAACGGGCTATGCGCAACATGGACTGCTGGTAGCGAGCCACCAGCATCACGAAGGCCTCCTCGTCACCGGAGCGGAGCCGGTTGAGTTGCTCGACGTCCATCTCCACGGCTCGGAGCATATGACCCATCGGATCCGAACTGCTCGCGCCCACCACGGTTGATCCTCTGTATGCGATCGGTGGTGCCATCGTGGATCGAACGGACATCCTCTCTTAGTCCCCGGGGTCCCGCAGTCGTTACACGGAACTCCATCGGCGAGTGGGCTCGGAAATCTCCGCGTAACGCTTAGCCCCGATTCGGAGACTGTATTTCGGCGGCCTAAACGTCAAACAAAGGAGAAGCAATGAGAAGACTCACTCGATTGGCTTTGGGGGCCAGTGTGGCCCTCGGACTGGCGTCCCTGGCTGCGCCTCTCGCAGCCGGCGCCGACGGGCTCCCACCGGGACCACCGTTTGGAGGTGGCGGCGAACATGCCGTCTTCGTCCAGACCGACACCGCCATCAACCAAATCGCCGCCTACGACCGGGCAGGCGATGGCACCCTGACCCTCGAGAACACCTACGACACGGGCGGATCGGGCGGGATCCTCAACGGCTCCCAAGTCGACCACCTCGGTTCTCAGGGCTCACTCACCTATGACCCGTCGCAAGGCTCGCTCTACGCAGTAAATGCCGGGAGCAACAGCGTGTCCGTGTTCTCGGTGCGGGGCACCGACCTCACGCTTCGCCAGGTGGTGAGCTCGGGTGGGACGTTCCCGGTCAGTGTGGCCGCGCACGGCAATCTGGTCTCGGTCCTCAACGCCCTCAATGGTGGGTCGGTGCAGGAGTACTACGCCTTCTTCGGGCACCTGTTCCCCGTCCCGGGATCGAATCGGGCCCTGAACCTGACCATTCCCTCGGACACCACCCAGTTCACGCACACGCCCGGACAGGTCGCCTACTCCCCGGACGGCTCCAAGCTGCTGGTGGCCACCAAGGCCAGCTCGAACGCCGTTGATGTCTTCAACGTGGGCTTCTTCGGGTCCCTGTCGCGCTGGCCGGTGGTGACGACGCTGCCCGGCACGGTCCCGTTCGCCATCACGTTCGACCAGGCCGGTCATCTGGTGATCGGTGAGGCAGGGACCAGTGCACTGGCCACCTTCACCCTCAACCGAGACGGTACGGTCACCCAACTCGATTCGCTGGCCAACGGAGTCGGCGGTTTGTGCTGGGTCACTCCCGCCGGGTCGTTCCTCTTTACCGGCAACACCAGTGCCGACTCGACCAGTGGGTACCAAACCAACGCCAGCGGTCAGCTGACCCTGTTCGGGGCCACAATGACCGACCCGGGAACGGTTGACGCATCGGCCACGCCCGACGGTCGGTTCCTCTATGTCCAGACCGGAGGGAAGGGCATCGTCGACGAGTTCGCGGTCAACGCCGACGGAAGTCTCAACGAGATCGGATCGGTGATGGACGGCGCCGTGGGTGGCGAGGGCATCGTCGCCGCCTAGTTGTGACCACAGTGAGCGGCGGCGTTCCCAAGCAGAAGGGACGCCGCCGCTCGCTCGGGGATCCGAACCAACTGGCTCACCCTCTGGTCAGGGCGACAGTCCGGCGACGTTCTGGGCCGTCGAGGAGACCTGTCGGAGCGAGATCCCGACTGATACCGGAATGAGCTGATCACCCGGGGAGCCGCCCGTCCCGAGCTGCCCTTGATTGTTCCGGCCCCAGGCCCAGAGCTTCCCGGATCGGTCGATGGCGTAGGAGGCGTAACCACCCGAGGCGACACTCACCGCGGTTGCTCCTTCGGGAAGCGTGATGTGGATCGGGACGGTCGAGTTGTTTCTCGTCCCGTTACCGAGTTGGCCGTGCTTGCCGTTGCCCCATGTCCACAGGGAGTCGTCGGCCAGGATGGCGATGGTCTGACCATTGGCCGCGCCACTTCCGCCTTGGAAGACCTGGGTGACGGCGGCCGGCAGAACCACCCGGACCGGGACCGGACTGTCGGTAGTGGTCCCGTTGCCCAGTTGGCCCGCCTGGTTGTAACCCCAGTTGTAGTACGCACCATTGTCCAGGAGGGCGCCGGAACCGCCCCACGACGATGTCAGGGCCTTGACCGGGGTCGGAGGAAGTCCGGCGACTGCGGTAGGCGTCGAGCTGTTCGACGTCCCGCCGTTGCCCAGCTCGCCATAGGATCCGTCACCACAGGCGTAGACCACACCGTTGGACAGGAACAGTGAGTGGGTACGGGCGCCGGTGGCTTCGGTCACGTCGGTGAGCGGGACCCTCGTCGGCCGAGGAACGAAGGCGCCTCCGGGCAGGCAGAGATCGTGACTGGCGTTGAGGCCCCACCCCCACGCATCCCCTGTCGAATCGATGGCCAACCCGCCGTCGAAGGGCATGGGATTGGGGAGGGAGGTGATCCGGGTTCCGGTCGGGAACTCCACCTCGACCGCCTTGTCCACATAAAGCGGGGTTGACCCGTCACCCAGCTCATCGTTGCTCCCGACGCCCCACGCCCAGACTGTCCCGGCGGAGGTGAGGGCGTAGGTATCGGAGTTGGACGTAGCGATCTCGATCACGTCTCCCACGATGCCCGGGATCGGCCTGGGCGTGTGGTGCTCGGTCTGGACCACGGCCCCCTGGGTGCCCGCCACCCCGAAGGTGTAGACGGTGGGCTGACTCACGGCCGGGCTGGTCGTGGAGGGGCCCGTTGCTGCGGAACCGCCGCAGGCAGCCAGTCCCAATACGACGACTGGCACGATAGCGATGAGCGGTATCCGCCTTGCCCGTCGGTGCGTGGTTTTCGGCTGTCGTCGCTCCATAGAGGACTAGGAGACCACATCCCGATTAGGAATGTGTGACGGAACCGTGAAGACGATGGGCGAGCGCACGGCGTTCGTGGGGCTGGTGGTCACGCGTGTCGATAGCGCAGAACCGCGATGGGCGTGAACACGGCGAGCAGTACCAGCGACCAGGTAAGAGCGAGCACGACGTCGCTGCTGGAGCCGATGAGCAGCGAGCGGACGGCGTCGACCATTGGCGTGATCGGTTGGTATTTGGCAAAGGGCTGGAGCCAGCCGGGCATCGTGTTCACCGGGACGTAGGTGCTGGAGATGAATGCGAACACGAATGCCACCATCGACATCCCCTGTGCCGCCTGGCTGTTGGGCGCCACCAGGCCCATGACGATGAACACGATGGTGAACACCACGCCGTAGACGAGGCACAAGCCCAGGGCAGCCAATCCTTGTGCGACGCTGCCCTCGAGCCGAAACCCGAAGAGGAACCCGAAGGCAGCGGTGGCACAAATGGCCCAGGCGTTCGTGCTGGAATCGGCGATGGTTCGCCCCACGACGAGCGCGCGGCGAGGTATGGGCAGGGAGAGGAGCCGGTCGGTGAAACCCTGGGTTCGATCCTCGGCGACGGCGACGGCAATCCCACCCCCGGTGAACAGGACGATGGTGGCGACGTAGCCGGGCACCAGGTAGTAGACGTAGCTCGACGCCCCGGTGGTGACGGCACCTCCGAATACGAAGCGGAAACTGAAGAGGAACAGCACTGACTGGACAATGCCCATGGCGAAGAGACCGGGGGTCCGGAAGTACTTTCGCAGCGCCCGACGAGTGACCTCGAGGCTTGCCCGGGCCGTTCCAGGCACTGCGATCGGGGCGGTAATTATCTGCGCCATCAGCGACTCCCATTCTGATCGGCACCGACCGTCGTTGGCGTGTCGACCCGGTTGGCGGTCAACGACAGGAAGACTTCGTCCAGGGTCGGTCGGCGCAATCCGATCTCACCGACGGGAATGGACGCTTCGTTGAGGCGCTGGATCACCGTGGCCAGCTGATCCGTGCCGTTGGTGCTCGACACCATGGCCCTTCTGCCTGAGTGGTCCAATCTGGGCGGGTTGGCCGTGACCTGGAGGAGGATTCGACCGATGTCTTCGAGCCAGGAGGGCTCGTCGAGAGCGATCTCGATCACCTCCTCACCGATGCGGGCCTTGAGCTCGCCCAGCGTGCCCGACGCGATGGTCCTGCCGTGGTCGATCACGACGACGCGGTCGGCCAGTTCATTGGCCTCATCGAGGTAGTGAGTGGTCAAAAGGACGTCGGTCCCCGCCGCGACCAGGTTTCGCACGGCACCCCATACTTCGTTGCGACCGGCGGGATCCAGTCCGGTGGTCGGCTCGTCGAGAAGGAGGAGCCGGGGTGCACCGACCAGGCTGGCTCCGAGGTCCAGTCGACGACGCTGACCTCCCGAATAGGTGCTGCAGCGTCGGTCGGCCACGTCTTCGAGGCTGAGCTGTTCGATCACCATCGACGCGGCCCGGTTCGCAGCGCTCTTCCGGTGCCCGAAGAGCCGGGCCGTCATCACCAAGTTCTCTCGACCGGTCATGGTCGGCTCGACCGCGGCGTACTGGCCGGCCAACCCGATCCCACGTCGGACGGCCAACGGGTCGTGAACGACATCGGTACCCCGCAACCGCAACGAGCCGCTGGTCGGGCCGATGAGGGTGGCGACAGTACGGACGAAGGTGGTCTTGCCCGCGCCGTTCGGTCCGAGGATGGCCAGCACTTCGCCCGGTGGGGCAACCAGGTCGAGGCCGTCGAGAGCGGTGACCTTCCCGAACCTGACCGTGAGACCGTCGGCTTCGAGGAGCGGTGCGCCCGTGGTTGTGCTGCTCATGAGCCTCGAATCCGTTCGGTCTTTGGAGCCGGCCCATGGGGCGATTCCAGAGCCCCGTTCCTCTCGATTGATGACATCCGGTCACTCCTCCTGGGTCGTGCGATCCGGAGTCATCATCTCATATAGACTAGTCACTAGTCAACTAGTATGACACAAACGTCTAGCGCGGGAGCAACTAGTACACTGATTCAATGGAGGAGTCGAAGTTCCGTGCCTCGTCGCTCGCCCTCGCCGTGTTGAGCCTGCTCGAGGTGGGACCGCTTCACCCCTACGGCATTCAGCGCCTCATTAAGCAGTGGGGGAAAGACAAGGTCGTCAACGTAGGAAACCGGGCGAACTTGTACAAGACGATCAAGAGGCTGCACGACGCGGGGCTGATCGCCGTTCGCCTAACCGAGCGCGACCAGCAGTACCCGGAACGCACGGTCTACGAGTTGACCGAGGAGGGTCGGCAGACGGCCCGGGTATGGCTTGCCCAGATGTTGTCGACTCCTCGCAACGAGTTCCCCGACTTCCCCGCGGCACTCTCGTTCGCCATGCTTCTCGGCCCTGACGAGATGGTCGCCGTGCTCGAACGGCGAGCCGACCTGCTCGAAGTCGACGTGGCCACCCACCATCGAGACTTGGAGCTCCACGCCGGCTCCCTGCCCCGGGTGACCTTGCTCGACGACGAATATCAGATCGCCGTCGCTACCGCCGAGCTGACCTGGATACGCGGCGTCATCGATGATCTGCGATCCGGACTCCTCACCTGGGGCGACGAACTCGCCGAGGCGGCCGCGTCCTCGCTGATAGAGGCGGGTGTGACAAGGGAGGAACTCGGCGGCGGCCATTGAGCAAGGGACTGGCGTCATCCATCCGATCTTCGGGGCTGCATCCCCGAGGTGCCCGCGACTGCACCAGGGTGACTCCGGTTTTCGGATGCCCGGTCGGTCTGCGCTCAGGAGCCCGTCGGGTGGCGATACCCCAGATCTGATGCGTCGACTCTTCGGCTCGGGTCGCAAGTCCCGTATGGTCTAATGGATCATGTTCTACGTTTTGGTCTTTGGTCTCCTGGCGGTGGTCCTGGTCGTTTCCTTCTTCGCAACCTGGTCACGGCGGCGCAGGTCGAGCTTGGGCTACTCCGTCGAGGAATCGCCATCCGCTTCGACGGCCGGCTCGGCGCACAGTGGTGGCGTCCATCACACCACCGACGCGGCACGGAGGAAACGGAAGACCGAGCGCGCCCAGTCCCGGAAAGATCGGCGCAAACGTCACTAGTCTGCGGCCTGCACAAGAAGCGCTTCGATCTTGTCAAGCAATCGGACGAACTCGATCGGCTTGGTGTCATAGTCGTCGCAACCGGCAGCCAGAGCTCGCTCCTCGTCACCAGCCATCGAATGGGCCGTCAACGCGATCACGGGAACAGCGGAGGTGCTCGGATCGGCTTTGAGCTCTCCCGCCGCTTGCCATCCGGTGACCACCGGGAGACTCATGTCGAGCAAGATGAGGTCGGGAGGATCCGTGCGCGCGGAGGCCAGGCATTCAGCACCATCGACCGCGGTGGTGACCTGGTAGCCGCGGCGCGCCAAACGCCGGGAGAGCATGTCGCGATTGAGCTCATTGTCGTCGACAAGGAGGATCCGGCTCATTCGGACACGTCCGCCCTGGCTCCGGCGGCTACGGCCGGAAGTTGGTCTCCGCTGTTCGACCTCCCTCTGGCGTTCCGAGGTAACCGGACGGTGAACGTCGAACCCACGCGGGCCTCACTTTGAGCATCGATGGATCCACCCAGGATCTCGCAGAACTGCCGGGTAATCGACAAGCCGAGCCCGGTTCCCCCGAAATCGCGAGCGGTCGAGTCCTCTGCTTGAACGAATGCGTCAAAGACGCGATCAAGCTGTGCCGTCGACATCCCGATGCCGGTGTCCCGGACAATGAACTCAACAAACTCGGAGCCTTGGTTGTGGTCAACCCTTGCGTTGAGCGTGATCACCCCTCCTTGGGTGAACTTGCATGCGTTGCTGAGAAGGTTGAGGAGAACTTGACGAACCTTTGTCGGGTCCGAGCACATCGAGCCGAGGTGACCGGGTGCGATCATGTCGAGTCGGTTGGAGTTCTGGTCTACCAGCGGGTTGATCGTGTCGGATAATTCCCGCAACAGGTGATCGAGGTCAAAATCCTCGACCTTGACGTCCATCTTTCCCGCCTCGATCTTGGAGAGGTCGAGCACACCGTTGATGAGGGACAGTAGATAGCGTCCGGAACTGGCAATGCGACCGATATCCAGCATGTAACTGTCGCCGCGCTCCCGGCCTCCTCTTCGATCAACTCGCTGTAACCGATAATCGCATTGAGAGGCGTCCTCAGCTCGTGGCTCATGTTGGCGAGGAAGTCACTCTTTGCCCGGCTGGCCTGGAGCGCCTCGTCACGAGCAACCGCCAGTTCCGCGGTTCGGGACTCGACCTTACGCTCCAGCGTCCGCTCGGATTCGCGCAACGCCTCGTTCGCGGCCATGGCCTCATCGATCGTGTCTTGCATTCGCGCACCCGATTGCGAGATGGAAAGCATGCACAGAACAGCACCGATGAGCGTTCCTACCGGTACCAGAACGCGCAGCAACGTGTCGGGTAACGGGTTTAGCGACATCAGCGGATTGAGGGACGCGAATATCGCACCCACGGTCAGGATTCCGGTGGCTCCGATTATGAGGCGAAGGAGGTGCTTGCCAGTGACGAATGGGAGGGCAATTACGACAGCCAAGATGGAGAAGACGGCAGTGAGGGGCCAGAGCCGGGGTGCGAAGATGCCGGTTGTCACCGTTTGACACCAGACCCCGATCACCAGGGCGGTGACGGCCACTGCGATCCGGTCGCTACGCGCGTAGTGCTTCGCGAACCGCTGAGCGACGATCGTCAATAGCAGCCCAACCTCCAAGACGATCAGAATGGGAGCACGATAGAGCAGGAAGTAGAGAAGGAGGATGACCAGCACGGTCAGGGGTGCCGCCGGCTCATTGAAGCGAATGAGTTGACGAAGTCGGTCGGCACTCACTTCGGTGGATTGGTCTGTGGCGTCCGCCGGCGTCGATGTCATCGCCTCACCGTTCCTTCCAGCTCCAGCATGTCCACCAGCCAGTACTCCTGGTCGCATTGTACGATACGGAGCCATGAACGGCGCCGCCGACGGCGGGCGAACCGCAGGTGACGGTGAGTGAGACACGGAGCGCCCTGCGGAGTCTGCAGCATGCGCTGAGGACCCGACTCGGTCAGATCATCGGGTACGGCGAGCTTCTGGAAGAAGATCTTCGCGATCGCGCGATCATCGATCTCCTGCCTGACGTCAAGCGCATCGTTGACGCGGCGCACGAGCTGCTCCACGATTTCGACGGACCACTTTTTGCGGGCGAGGCCGAACCGGCGCCGTTGAAGTCTGAGCAAACCACAGGGGAGGATGCGGTCCGGCCTGCCGACGGGGACCGGTCCGGCCGCATCCTTGTGATCGATGACGAGGAGTCGAACCGTTCTCTTTTGCGCCGACGGCTCATCGGACAGGGTTATTCGGTGTCGGAGGCCAGCAGCGGGGCTGGTGCGCTCAGGATGATCGAAGACGAGTCCTTTGATGTGCTGTTACTCGATTTCATGATGCCGGAAATGGACGGCCTCGAGACCCTTGATGCGATCCGCAAGAGGTACTCGATCTCTGAGCTCCCGGTGGTCATGGCGACCGCTCGTACCGATCGTGAAGATGTTGTACGGGCTTTGAATCATGGGGCGAACGACTACGTCGGCAAGCCATTCGACTTCAGCATCGTCATTGCCCGCGTCCAGACACAACTCGCACTACGAACAGCCGGTCGTGAGATCGAATCCCTGTTGCACCAAGTCGAAATCCGCAACGCATTCCTGCGCCAAACGCTCGGCCGGTACCTCTCCGACGATGTCGCCGCCAGCCTTCTCGATCGCGACGATGGACTGGAGATCGCGGGTGAGCGTAGGCGGGTAACCGTGTTGATGACCGACCTACGCGGATTCACCTCTCTCACCGAACGCCTGCAACCGCGCCAGATCATCGCGACCCTGAATGAGTACCTGGGGGCAATGACGGGAGTAATCGATGATCATCAGGGGACGGTCGACGAGTTCATCGGCGACGGGATCCTTGCTCTGTTCGGTGCATTTGGACAACGTGAGGATGACGCCCAGCGGGGCATCGCCTGTGCAGTCGCCATGCAAACCGCGCTCCGTGATCTCAATGATCGCAACCGGCAACGCGCAATGCCGGAAGTGGCGATGGGCATCGGAATCGCCACTGGTGATGTCGTCGTCGGCAACATCGGCTCGGAGAAGCGCTCGAAGTTCACGGCGATCGGGAGTGCGGTCAACCTTGCGGCGCGCCTTGAGGGCCGTGCGGGAGGCGGCGAGATCCTGATCTCGCCCCAAACCTACGAGGACGTCCAGAAGCTGGTCGATGTCGAAGAGCTGCGCGAACTGGTCCTCAAGGGTTTTGACGGCGTCGTTGAAGCCCGCAGTGTCTCTGGCATTCGCAAGGCACACGGGCTCTCTTCAACATGATGCCTGACCTGCGAGTTCCACAGAAGTCGACCCGGACGGCAGCCGATGGTCGACTGAACCGGACAGGGCCCATTTCGGGCACCGACCAGGGTGGCGACTTGTCCGGCATGCCCCGACCGGCTGTCCTTTGCGCCTCGGGACTACTATGGGCTCATGCGGGGGAAAAGAGCGCGCGTCGTCGCGACACTGGTGGCACTGGCCGCGGCATTGGTGACCAGTAGGGCGGTGGCCGGTGCCAGCGCGACGGCCAGCACGCCGACAGTGACCCAGATCGTCCTGCAGGCGCCCACGGCCTACAAGCCGAAGGCGCCGCCGGGCGGAGGCACCGATGACTACCACTGCACGCTGCTCAACCCCCATCTGAAGAAGAACGCCTTCATCACCTCGATCAATTTCCAGCCCAACAGCCCTGAGGTCCACCACGAGATCACCTACGCGGTTCCTCCCGATCTGGCGTCCGAGGCGGAGGCCCAGAACGCGGGCGGCAAAGGGTGGACGTGTTTCGGCGAGTCCGGGCTCTCGGGAGCCAGTGCGGTTACCTCATTGAACGGTGGAACCCCGTGGTTGACCGCCTGGGGTCCCGGCCACGACATCTCGAAGGAACCGGCCGGCACCGGCGCGCCCATGCCTGCCGGAAGCCTGGTCATCGTGCAGGAGCACTACAACCTGCTGGTGGGGGACAAGCCGGTCCGCTCCAAGCTGACGCTCAACACCGTACCGGCGACAACTCCCCTGCGCCCCCTGCGCCTCGACCTGGCTGCCGCCCCGCCGGATGTTCCCTGTGCGCCCGGGGTCACCGGACCGATGTGCAGCCGCGCCGCCGAAATGGCGAGCGTGGGTCAACGCTTCGGGACCGACCAGGAGTTACTGGTCGACGGGCTCGAGGCAATCTGTGGACGCAATCCAAGTGACCCGCCGGTCGGGGACACCACGACCTGCACCTGGCCCATTCGAGGCCAGGGAAACATCGTGGAGCTGGCTCCGCACATGCACCTGCTCGGCGTGGGCATGAAGTTCGTCCTCAATCCGGGCACGCCGACTCAGAAGACGTTGCTCGACGTGACGGACTACGACTTCCATTACCAGCGGGGCTACGACTTGGCCAAGCCGGTGCCGGTGGGTCGGGGCGACACCATCGGCATCACCTGTACCTACGATCCCAGAGAGCAAGAAGAGCTCCCTATCTTGCGCAAAGTGCCCCCTCACTTCGTCACCTGGGGAGACGGGTCGACAGATGAGATGTGCCTTGGTTTGATCTTCATGACACCACCAGCCGGCGAATCCGAGTCGACGGCGCTGGCTCACGCTTTCCCGTCCAACGTCTGAGCGGCCCCGAAGTTGGTGAATGGGTAATCACACCCGTGTAATCGTCACACCCCGGCTGCACCCTGATTCCGAACCAATAATCGGAAGGAATCAGATGACCAAGGTGCTCGATTTGGATTTGAAGGTGGGCGATGGAGTGGCAGTTGGAGGACTCAGGGTCTTCCCGCTGACCGGTCAGAACCCGGGTGGACCTCCCTACCTGACCGGACCCGAAGCCTGCGCGGAGGGACTCATCGAGGTGAACGAACTCGACCCACCGCGGGTGCCGTTCCTAGCGGTGACCAATCTGGCAGAAGTGCCGATCCTGCTCGTCGAGGGGGAGATGCTCATCGGCGGGGACCAGAACCGAACCATGAACGTGACGGTCCTGTGCCCACCGCGAGCACTCATGCATGTGCCTGTCTCCTGTGTCGAAGCCGGTCGGTGGGGAGCGAGACGGGCGGTGTCCGCCTCGAGGAGGCACGCACCCGGATCGCTCCGGGCGGCCAAGACGGCAAGTCTGGAGCCGAGGACGAGTGACGATTCGAGTCGGCGATCCGATCAGGGTCGGGTGTGGGATGAGGTCGACCGCCAATCGATTGCTCACGGCGTCAACTCGGAAACTTCAGCCCTGGAGGACGTCCAGCTGGAGGTCGAGGCCCGCCTGTCCGACGAGCTCGATCGGATCGAACCGCTGCCTGATCAGGTCGGTGTCGTATGCATGATCGGAGACCGGGTGGCGGGGTTGGATCTCTTCGACAAGCCCACAACACTCGGGAAGTACCTGCGCGGGATCATCGCCGGCCATGTCCTCGACGCGCCGTCGTCGAACTGGAACTCGGATTCGATCCGGGTCATCGAACGCTTCCTCGGTCAGATCGACTCGGCGGGACGGGACAGCGGGCGAGGCGTGGGCCTCGGAGAGGAGATCTTCCTGCACGGAGACGTGGCCGGGGTAGGTCTCACCTACGAGGAACGCCTGATTCATCTGGCCGCTTTTGCAACGCCGGCATGAACCATCGCCATGGGAGACTGACCTTCGTGAGAGGTTTCGATGTCATCGGTGACGTCCACGGCTTTGCTGACAAGCTCGAGGGTCTCCTTCAGGAGCTCGGTTACGAGGAGCGAGACAGGGCCTACCGGTATGCGGGATCCGGGGAGGAGCGCCAGGTCATCTTCGTCGGCGACCTCGTGGACCGCGGTACCCAGCAGATCAAGACCCTCGAGATCGTGCGCGCCATGGTCGACGCCGGCAGTGCCCAGACGGTGATGGGAAACCACGAGTTCAACGCCATCTCGTTTGCCACGCCCGACCCGGAGAAACCCGGGGAGTTCATGCGGCCACACAACAAGAAGAACCGGATGCAGCACAAGGAGTTCACCACGCAGATCCCGGTCAATACCCGCTTGTATGCCTACTGGATCAGGTGGTTCACGACGCTCCCGCTCTGGCTCGATCTCGGCGGGATCCGAGTCGTCCACGCCTGCTGGAACAGAGGCCAGATCGACAAGGTCAAGGAGTGGGTGCCGCCCGGAACCCCGATGAGCAGCGAGTTCGTTGTTCGGGCCAACCGCAAAGGGCGCCCGGAACACAGGGCAATCGAGGTGCTGCTCAAAGGTCCCGAGCTGAGTCTCGCCAAGCACGGGCAGCCGGGCTTCCGGGACAAAGGTGACCACGTTCGAAACGAAGCACGCATCCGCTGGTGGCACGCCGAGGGGAGAACTCTCCGTGAGCTGGCCGAAATCCCACCGGATGCGAAGACCGAACGCGGTGGCGAGTACCCACCGCTCCCCGATGACCCCTGTCCGGAAGAGGCGGTCTACGACTACCGCGACCCGATGCCTGTCTTTTACGGCCACTACTGGCGCAAGGGAGAGCCGACCAAGGGAGAGGACTGGACCAGCAACACCGTTTGTGTGGACTTCAGTGCCGTAAAGGGTGGGCCTCTTGCGGCCTACCGGTGGAATGAAGGCGAAGAGATCTCTTTCGAGCATTTCGCCGCCTACGAAGGCAACAAACAATTGGGCAAGTAGACGATGGCAGATCGCCTGCTCACCCCTTCGAAGCTCACCGCGTGGCTGGACTGCGCGCACTTCCTGAACCTGAGGCACCAGGTCGACGTCGGCACCCTCACTATCGATCCGCCGGGATTCGGCTCGCTCGCGCACCTTCTGGTGGAGAAGGGCAATCAACACGAGGAAGACTGCCTGGCCGCCTATCGCAGCGAGGGACTCGACGTCTTCGAGGTTCCCGGCAGGGACCGCGGTGAGCCGTTCGCCGACTGGGTGGACCGGATCGGCAACCCCCTTGACTCAGGCCATGACGCGCTCTATCAGATGCCATTCATCCATGAGGGGATCCGGGGGATCGCCGACTTCCTCGTATGGGTCGACGATCCCGACCCGGATTACTGCGTCTGGGAGCCGGTTGACGCCAAGCTGGCCCGCTCGGAGGCCAAGCCGGGTCATGTGCTTCAGCTCTGCTTCTACGCCGAGGCCCTCGAAGCCCTGACTGGCCACCCACCGAAGCACATCCACCTGTGGCTCGGCTCGGGTAAGACAGAGTCATTGCTCACCGAAGAGTTCCAGCCCTACTGGCGCCGGCTGCGTACGCAGCTGATCGCCCTGCTGGATGAGGACTCGGCGGACCGCGAGACGTCCCCCGAGCCCTGCGCCCACTGTGCCTTCTGCGAATTCCAAGAGACGTGCACGAAGGAATGGAGGGACAGCGATTCCCTGATCTACGTGGCGGGTATCCGGAGTGCCGAGCGAGCCAGTCTGGAAGCTGCCGGCGTGGATACGTTGGCCCAGCTCGCCGTCCAAGCGGGCCCAATCGACAGCCTCCCCTCTGAACGGCTCAGTCGTCTCGTTGAACAGGCAACCCTGCAAGCTGAGGCTCGGGTCGAAGAGCAAGTGCCGCCCCCCGTAGCGATCATCGAACGTTCCGAAGACACCACCTGGGGGCGGGGCTTCGAACTCATGCCCAAACCGGACGAGGGTGACGTCTTCTTGGATTTCGAGGGCGACCCGTTCTGGCGGGCCGACGTCGGTCTGTTCTTCCTTTTCGGTCTGATCGTCCGCTCCGATGAGGGCAACTGGGACTACCGGGCGTTCTGGGCCCACGACGAGGACGAGGAATCCGAGGCTACGCGCCATTTGATCGAGATCCTGAGCGAACGTCGTCAGACCTTCCCGGACATGCACGTCTACCACTACAACCACACAGAACGCTCTGCCCTCGAGCGGCTCACCGCAGAACACGGAGTGGGGGAGGCGGCATTGACCGCACTGATCGAGACCGGATTCTTCGTCGACCTTCTCCCAGTGGTCCGCAACTCCATGCAGGTCGGCACCGAGTCCTACGGGCTCAAGGACCTCGAGAGGGTCACCGGCTACGTCCGGGGTCACGACATCGACCAGGGATCGGCGGCGGTCGTCGAATACGAGCAGTACATGACCGACCACGACCAGGCCCACCTCGATCGCATCGCCGCCTACAACGCCGACGATGTGCGCTCGACGTTGGCTCTGCGGGACTGGCTGGTCAGCCAGCGGCCGGAGAGTCTCGTGTGGCGCGCCGCTTGTTTGGAGACTGAGGAGGTCAACCCTGAGCTCAACGCCCAGGTGGAGGCCCTGCACACCTTCGGGCCGGAGACGCCCGAGCACCTCCTCGGCGACTTGCTCGGCTACTGGTGGCGGGAACTTCGCGCCCATACGGCCCAGCAGCTGGCCAGGACTCTGGCCGACACTCCGGTTCTCCTCGACGATCCGGAGGTGATCGTCGGACTCGAGTACGTGGGTCCGTTCAAGCGCATCAGCCAGAAAGGGAAGCCGCTCAAGTGGGATGGGGTCCGATTCCAGTTCGTCGACCAAGATGTCTCGGCCTTCGATGCCAGGCGCGCCGCCGGCGTGCTCTACTCCACGCCGGAGGGCCCCGTCGGATATGCCGACATCGATCACATCGACGCTGAATCTCGCGAGCTGGTGCTGGTCTGGAACCAACAGTCACAGGATCTGGGAATCCTCCCCTCGACGATCGTCATCAACGGTTGGGTGCGGGCGGGGCCAAAGGCTGAGGCCTTCGACGAGTTGGCGGCCAAGGTGCTCGATCCCGACGCCGACTCTCCGAACCGCGCTTCTCTGGCCCTTTTGCAACGGGAGCTCCCCCGGTTCGAATCAGGCCACGAGCCCGGCGGCGGCACCTTCGCTGACGATGTCGAATCCATCCTCGACTGGGCGCCGTACCTCGATCACAGCTATGTGGCCATCCAGGGGCCGCCGGGTACCGGAAAGACCTTCCGGGGTGCCCACATCGTCCATGAGTTGATCAACAGGGGCAGGCGGGTGGGCATCATGGCCATGAGCCACAACGCCATCGACAACCTTCTGGCCGGAATCATCGGGGTCTTCGACGAGCAGGGCGACCTTGGCCAGCTCCGCTGCATCCGCAAGGACGATGAACCTGATGATGGTGGTCTGCCGGGGGTGGAGTACACGGATTCGATTCAGCGGTGTGCCAAGGACGAATACAACCTGGTGGCAGGCACCGCGTGGTTGTTTTCCAGCAAGTTCATAAAGGAGTCACCGGTTGATGTACTGATTATCGACGAGGCGGGCCAGCTGTCACTCGCCGATGCACTGGCCGCTTCTCGGTCGGCGTACAACCTCATCCTGTTGGGCGATCCGCTGCAGCTTCCACAGGTGACCCAGGCGTCCCACCCCGGCGGAGGAGGCTTGAGCGTTCTCGAACACGTCATCGGCGGAGAGGGGACTATGCCTCCGGACCGTGGCGTCTTTCTCCGAGAGACCCGCCGGATGCACCCGGATGTCTGCCGGTTCATCTCGGATCAGATCTACGAGGGGCGTCTGGTCAGCCATCCGAGTTGTGCGACCCAGAACACAGAATTCGGCACCGGTCTGCGGTGGCTGGCCGCGGACCACGTCGATCGCTCCACCGAATCCGAGGAGGAAGCCGAGCTCGTCGTGGCCGAAATGGGCCGGCTGATCGGAAGCAGCTGGATCGACCAGCACGGGCACCGTGCTCCGCTCGGCGTCGGGGATTTCATGGTGGTGGCTCCATACAACGATCAGGTTCACCTCCTGCGGGACCGCCTCGAAGCAGATCGCCGGACCCACGGTGTGAGCGTGGGAACGGTCGACAAGTTCCAGGGACGAGAAGCACCTGTGGTCTTCTTCACCATGACCGCGTCCAGTGCCGAGGATGTGCCCCGGGGGTCGGAGTTCCTCTTCTCACGCAATCGCCTGAACGTGGCCATCAGCCGAGCACGTTGCCTCGCCTATCTGGTCTGTACCGAGCAGCTCTTGAACAGCCGCGCCCACGATGTGGAAGAGATGCGGCTGGTCTCGACATTGTGCGCGTTCGTTGAGTACTGCACTCGGTGAGCCCGACCGGCCTGGCGGCAGTCCACTACGAAGGTCGCCTGGGCGCTCAGGTCCCATCCTCGGCTGAAATCGGAGCCAGGATCACGAGGGGTATCTCACGAGCAGCGACTCGCTGATAGAGGTCGTATCCATAGGCAGCCGCCCGGACCTCATCCCACAGTTCGTCGCGCTCTGGGGACTCTGCAACCCGCGCCCGCATCGGCAGCGTCTGTCCCTCGGCGGTGACCATGACTTCAGGGTTGGCCACAAGATTATGGAACCACTGTGGGTTTCGGCTATCCCCGCCATTGGAGGCGACGATGACAATTCGATCGGGCTCGACGATGGGAGCCGTAAGCATCGTGACGCGGGGCTCACCACTTCGCCGGCCTACGGTGACCAGCCGCACGACGGGCATGCCCAACACCCTGTTGAGGATACGGCCGTCCGTGGCCTCGAATGCGGCTCCGTGCATGGTCGACCAGAACTTGACGAATGCGTCTTTGGCATCATTTGCCAGGCGCGTCAGTTCCGAGTCGCCGGCGAACGTCACCCGGTGTTCTCGCCCCCATCTCCTGGTCGACGATTGAGCCCGAACAGCGCGTCGAGGAACTGTGCGGACAGATAGGAGATCTGCACGAGGTCCCCCGCCTCCTCCGCCAGTGTCATCCAGACATCCTGGAGTGCACCGCGGCGGTCCTGTGCCGGACCTGTGCTGGATTGCTTGGCAAGACGATTGACCAGTGAGATGTTTGAGTCGACCATGTGGACCGCGGTATCGGTGATCCGACCCAGGATCGCGCTCGCTTCCGCTTCTGCCATGCGATGCAGAATATACCGCCCGTTATCCGGGCACGATCGACGCGGGTGCTATGGCATGAAGTATCCGGCGATCCCGTCGTTGCGAGGTCGTCTGCGCACCGCATTGGCCGCTTGCAGACCGGACATAACCGCCGCCTCGATGCATCCGGCGTTGAGTCCGGAATCTGTCCAGTCTCCGGCAAGGAAGAGATTGTCGTAGCCGCTCTCGTCCGATCGAAGGCGGTATCGGTCGGTCCCCGGGAGCGACTGCACATAGCGGTCGGAAGGATCGACGTTCGCGGTCCAATACTGCGAGTCGAACCTGTCCGAGCCGATGCGGTCGCCGCCAGCGCAGAGCAGGTCCCACCTGAAGCCAGTCTGGCTCGTCGCCCCCGGAAGCAGATCGCCGATGTTCTGCTCGAGGAACTTGATAGCGGTCTCACGGACTCGGCGGTCCTGATCGGCTGCATCGCCAGGCCCGGTCGGAATCGGTGCCTCCAGCGCACCACGGAAATACGCGATCGCACCGGGGGTGGCATCTGCCGGCCAGTCTTCGACTGAAATGAGCTGCGGCATCGAGGCCCAGGTGCTGAACGGCTCGACGAAGGCACTCAAGGTCGATCCCGCATCCACCCACCCGACATCTTGCTCGGCCGCACCCAGCCAGATCTGGAACGATTGGGTTGCGACCGTTCCGAGGCGATCGATCATGTCGCGCCACTCAGGCCGCTTTGCAGCCAGCTCAGTGCAGGTGAACGATGCCATTGCGGGAGGAATGGCGAAGACGATGACATCAAAGTCCACACCGTCCCGCAGGACCCGCTGCTCTGCGTCGGGCCATTGGCACCAATGTGCTTCGAGGGGGTGATTCTCGATTCCTTCCGCGTCGGCGAGTTGATTGATCTGAGGAACTCTTGGAAAGCACGGCAGTCCCCGATAGAGAACAAGGGGGTCATAGTGGCGGCCATTCAATAGCCGCGCTTGCCGGCCGATGGTTATCGATTCGATTCGCTTGCTGTCCTTGGCAGGATGGAGCCCATCGACCCGATGAAAGAATTCGAAGTCGACGCCCCGTTGCCGCAGGACTTCATAGAGGGGGGCGAAGACGACGTCGCCCATGCCGGCCGTCATCTTCCAGAAGACCGATCCCTTGTAGTCGAACAACGTTTTGCCGCCGAAGAGGACGGCGGTGCCGGCGCTGAGCGCCGGGCGAGTCGTGTCCCCGTCCACGAAGCCGAACACCATGTCGTAGAGGGAACGGACGACGGAGAAGTCCCCGAGATCCGAAGGACCGCCATGCCGCTGTATCCAGCTCAGGTACTCCTCATCGTTGATGGCTCCGAGGCCACGAGGGTCAGTCAGAAGACCGTCGGCCACGATCCCCCGGAGAGCGGCCACAGTCAGCGCCACTCCGGACCAGGTACGACGTAGAGAGTCGCCCCCGGCTGTGGGATCCCCCAGCCTGGGATCGTTACTCATCGCGCCCTGAAGGACCTGCTCCACCCGAGGGAAGGGAAGTGAAGCTCCTCCCTTGGTCATGCGGATGGCTTCGGTGGTGAGAGCGGCCATGACGATCGGAGCAGCCTCGGCGATCGATCGAACCTGAAGAGGTAGGACTGAGTTCTCATCATTGGAGATGGCACTGAAGTAGCGGTCGAGAAGCCGCACTCCCTGGACCAGCAGATCCGTCAAGGTCGTATCGCGCCCACTGGCCGCCGAACGGCCCGGTTCACGGGAGTTGTCGGGCATATCCGTCACCCAGGGTTGCCAGCCGTCGTCGGATCTGTCGGCCATACCGATTTTGCTCGAAGGGATCAAGGCCTCCGACATAGTTCGTATGGGTGCATCCGGGCGATTCGCAGGTCGGTCCAGCTCCTCGTAGCACTCTTGGAGGATCTGGAACGCATTCTCGTACCACCCGAGCCAAATGTGGAGGCCGTGCTCTTCGATCCTGGCGTTCTCCCCCCGACTGCTTGCACCCTTTCCGCCGAGCCGCCATCCCCGTTGATACACGGTGATGCTTTCAAATTCCTCTTGCCAACCTGGCTTGCTCAGTCGCCAGGCCGCCGCCAATCCACCCATCCCTCCACCGAGGATGGCAACGCGATCTCGGCGACCATTCATGGCGTAAGCACGATCATCGCAAACGCGGTGCGCCCATGGATCCCGAATGCACGAACCGGGACCAGGCGCAAGGAAATCGGACCTCCCTCCAGTTCGCGATCAGGTCGAGCTCGCGAGTCGAATCCAAGTTGACTGAATGGCATTCCTTGATCAGCCGTCGGTATCTCTGTGCGGAGCTGGTCGATTAGGGGATTACCAGCCAGACCGGGATGGTGATGTCGTCCGGACTCGGCAGATCGGGATTGATACGGGCGATCACATGACCCCAATAGGTTGCACCAGGTGCTCCTTCCAGCTTGCCGGCATCGATCATAAGTCGAAAGGATGTCTCTCCGACTTCGAGCACGTCCGGCTGCATCTCGATGAGGTCAGCCCGGATGGCTTCCTCGTGGTGTCCATGCCGCGCCAGGCCGGGGCGAAGCGCGGTCGAGACGAGAACACGGCGTTCGGCACAGGGGCCAACGTCGAACATCTCGGAGCAGCGGTACGAAACCTCCCCGACGGGATTGCGGCGGTGCTCTGGATCTGAGGACAACGGGCCGTCCCACCAGCGCAGCTCGAGCGGAAGCCTGAGGTCATCAAAATAGTCCTTAGGGCCGTAGCCACCGGTGAGCAATCGTGCGAAGGATACGCCGAGTCGATCCCTGTACTCCGTCAGTGTCTGCTGGATCGCGTCGATTGGGTGATCGGCGATCCCTTCCATCGGTGGCGGTGGCCGGGACTGAGCGGATCCGGTTGTCGATGAGTTTCCGGGACGGCGAAACTCAGAAGTCGAAGCGTCGACAATGCTGATCATGGTTGGATCAACGCCAGCGATCCTTTCAATGAAACTAGGGGGAAGGGCGGCGAATCCAAGATTCGAAGCCAGCATTGCCAGTGACGCTGCTTGGTCACGGGTCATGTTCGAGAAGACCCGGAACTGGACCCGCTTGGTCGTCAACACGTCCACCTTCTTGCCGAGATCGCGCACGACGATGCTTCCCTCGTCAACCGTCACTCGGCCGTCACCTCCGTGACCCTTTTGGTTCTCGGCCAACCTGTACTCGAGCACGGAACCGCGATCGCAGGGAAGTGAGCTTCGCCTGAAGTCCAAAACGGTCCTCAATGCTGTTGGGGTGTCGAGGTCGCTGGTGACATCACTCAGAGCGAAGGTCTCGAGATAGCGATTGATCGCAGGTCCCGGCGAGGCCAGAGGCGTCATTGCGCCCCATGGCGGATTGAAGACGGTCCAGTTCTCCGGCACCAGTATGGATTCGACCTCGGTTCGAGGCGTCCCCTCTACGTGCATCCGACTTTCGAACGCGACGACGGGGCCCCCACCGGCGGGAGAGACACTCACCGTCCATCGCCCGAGATGAGCCATCAGCCGCTGATCACCGGTCCGTAAGGGCATCGAAGGCCGTTAGGCTTGCCAGCCATCGTCGAGAGATGTTGGCAAGGCTGGCAACCAATGATTGATGATCCACTCTGTACCGGCCGAGGACTGGATGCGCGAACACGTGGTCGCTCTCCCGTCTTCGACTCACCTAGAAAGAGGGCGTTGGGTCTCAATGGTTTCACCTCGACGTTGGATCCGGCCTTGGCACATCCAACGTCACCATTGGCCAACGGCTTCGTGAGGCGTCTCTCTGTCGTGTGGCCTAACCTACTCGACGGTCGGGTTTCCACTCCCCGTCGTCCAAGCGGCGCACAGGTCCCGATGCCGGGTGAGGGCTGAGCGATGACTGAGGGCGACGATCGGAGCGGGAAGGGGAGCGAACTGCCGTGGGCGTTTGTACTCGACCCGTCGGCCAATGCGAAAGCCCTCGGTGACGTGCAGCGTCACGGCCTTGGGGCGGCGCGGGAACTGGTCGAGCGGGTGGTCTCGTCTATCGACCACTTCGGCAAGGCGGCCACAGAAGCAACATCGAGCGATGAGAGGTCATCGGACTCCAAGGCGAACCCCCTCCTGGTGAGCCTGGTAGAGGCTTGGTGGGAGCTCGCCGGCCAGGCAATGGCGGTTTTTGGAGAATTCCCGATTCCTCGCCCCGAAGGGCCCGAGGCCTCCGCCACCCGACAGCGACCGGAGCAGCCGGTTGTGGTGGACCTCACCGGGGAGCACGGTCGACCGGTGCTGCGTCTTCTGGCCGGTCCGAACGGCCAAATCGATGATCACCTGGTGCTCTGGTTCCACAATCCTTCATCGGATCCGGTCGGCCCTTTCGGTCTGGTGTGCGAGGGTTTGCAGTCCTCTCAGGGAGATCGAATCCAGGGCCGCAGCATCCGGTTTGACCCAGGAGAGTTGGACTCCGTGCCACCTCGCTCGGCTCGAGAGGTCTCCCTGTCGATTTGTGGCGAGCAGGGAATCGAGCCGGGTACCTACCTGGGGGTGATCGCGGTCGAAGGAGCGCCACGGGTCAGCGTGGACTTGGAGATCCTGGTGACAGATCGATCATCGTGATGAATCCGCAGTGGTAACGGCCGACATCTCCACCACCGAGATGGTGGAGGAGGAGCTGTCCCTTGTCGTGCTGGAGAGTTCGTCGGGCGATGCTCGATGCCGTCCCCGACTCCGAGCCCTACAAGTGGTTGTACGAACTGGTCCGCGCCTACCCTGCTCGCCCAGGTAAAGCCATCCGGCCGGCACTTTGCCTTGCCACCTGTCGCGCTTTTGGTGGTTCCGAGGAGGACGCCTTTCCCATCGCCGTGGCGATCGAAATGCTCCACAACGCTTTCCTCGTGCACGATGACATAGCGGACGGGAGCGAGCGGCGGCGCGGCCGGCCGACGTTGTCCGCCGATCATGGCGATGCTCTTGCATTGAACGCCGGAGACGCGCTGGTTGTCTTGGCCAATCAGGTTCTGCGTCGCCACGCCCGACGCCTCGAAGGCGAATTGGCCGACCGGGTTCTCGATGAGTTCGACACAATGGCGTTGCGAACGTTGGAAGGCCAGGCGACAGAGCTTGGATGGCGCCGGGACGGCATCACCACCCTGAGGCCGGAGGACTATCTCGACCTCATCCTTCACAAAACTTGCTGGTATACGACCATCCACCCTCTTCGAGTAGGAGTCCTGCTTGGATCACGAGGAGAGGCGCGTCTGCAGTCCATGGTGCCATTCGGCTTCTACCTTGGGGCTGCCTTCCAGATTCGAGACGACCTGCTGAATCTCACCGGCGACGAGGATCTCTACGGTAAGGAGATCAACGGCGACCTCTACGAGGCCAAGCGGTCGTTGGCTCTGATTCACCTGGGTGCGGAGGTCAGCGGGGATGACGCGATTGCCTTCGACAACTATTTGTCGGTGGACAGGCCGGAACGCACGGCGTCCATGATCGCCGAAATTCGAGGTCTCCTCGACAAGTACGGAAGTCTTGAGTTCGCGTACGACTTCGCTCAGGGTATTGCCCTAGGTGCGAGCGAGGCATTCGAGGAAGCATTCGGCGACTGTCCGGAATCTGAGGACACCAGGTTCGTGCGATCACTCGTTCCGTACATGCTGGGGCGAATGTACTGAAGTGCCTCCTAGGACCAAACGGTACATGTGGACATCCAGTACGTCAGCCGTTCGCCTGGAGCCCGGTCGCAATTGCCTCAACATCGAGCGACTGAAGGAGGCGTGTATGGCTTCGCCGATGGTCTGGCTGACACGCCTCGCCAGTGTCGTCGGTCCGACGGGGCCACCGACACAGGTCGGCAATGACGTCTGGAAGGTGTCGGCGGGCGGTCGTACCCTCGTCGCCAAGCTTGGCGCCAACGCGCTCGACGAGGCGGTGGGTCTCGAAACACTCAAAGCGGTGCCCGGCGCGCCGCCGGTGCCCGAGGTGGTGTTCGCCGAGGCGGATCTACTCGTCACAGCGTGGGTAGAACAGGGCTCGCGGACCGGGAAGCACGAGGAGTCGTTCGGCCGTGCACTGGCGGCGTTGCACGGCGCCCCTTATCCGCACTGGGGTGGAGGCTCTTCGTGGATCGGAGCCTGCCCCATCGATCCCACGATCTCCCAAAATGCCGCCGGCTTCTACAGCGCCCGGCTTTGCGAGCTGTCCACCCGTTGCGGACTCGAGCAATCGGTAAATGCGGTGGTCGCCAGGCTCGGGGAGCTCCTCCCGCCAGGCGGACCCGCTCTCCTCCATGGCGACCTCTGGTGGGGCAACGTGCTCTTCGGTGCTGATGGACGGACCTGGCTCATCGACCCCTCGGTCCACGGCGGGCACCCAGAGGAGGACCTCGCCATGCTGGCGCTGTTCGGCGCGGTGCCGGATCGCCTGCTCCGCGCCTACGCCGAGGTGCATCCGTTGAGCCCAGGTTGGAAGGAGCGGGTCGAGCTCTTCCAGCTCTACCCGTTGCTCGTCCACACGGTGCTGTTCGGCGGTGGCTACCGCGCCCAGGCGGAGGCAGTGGCCCGGCGCTTCGCCTGAGTGCCGTGCCGTCACCTAGTAGAAAGCGCCCCTGTCTCGACCGGGATCCTTATCCGAACACCACGTCCAGCTGGCGCGGCCCCCTGACCTGTCCACCGGCCCACAGGACTTCGGCACCGTCGGCCAGATGGAAGACCGGCACCCGGGCCAGCCATTCCTCGAGGGCGACCCGTAGCTCCATCCGGGCCAAGTTCGATCCGGCACAACGATGGATCCCCGATCCGAACGCCACGTGCCGGTTCTGCTCGCGATCGAGGAGCACCTCATCTGCTCGTTCGAAGGCGGCAGGGTCCCGGTTCGCGGCCGGGAAGTTCATCAGGAGCTTGTCGCCCTTCTTCATGGGACATCCGTTGAATTCGACGTCCTCGGTTACCAGGCGAGCCATCGTCACCGGCGAGTATGCGCGGAGCAGTTCTTCGACGGCAGTGTCCAAAAGCGCGGGATTGGCCACGAGTCGCTCACGATCCTCGTCGTTCGTCGCCAGGTGCCAGAGCGAAGAGCCGATCGCACTCCAGGTCGTGTCGATACCCGCGATCATCGTCAGCATCGCCATACCCAGAATGACCATGTCGTCGACAGCACCTCCGTCTTCTGCCTTGGCGTGCAGCAGGTAAGTCAGCAGGTCGTCGCCATCGGTCTCCCGCCGCTCATTTATTCGATCCCAGAGGTAATAGCCGATGCCGAACATCCCACGCTCAACGCGCTCAGGATCATCTGCGAACTCCAGGGAATCGCGGACCCAGCCGGTGAAAGTGTCGGCAAGCTCCTCGGGGATACCGAGGATCGAGCCGATCACCCGTACGGGGATCTGCTGTGCATAGTCCGAGGCGGCGTCGGCCTTTCCTGCCGCCAGGTGAGCGTCGATCAACGATCCACATAGATCTCTGGTCATTGGCTCGTACGACTTCACCCTGTCGTGAGAGAACCAGGGAAGCAAGAGCCGGCGTGTCCACGTGTGCAGGGGTGGGTCGGAGGTGATCGGAGGGAGGCCGTAGGTGAGGATTGGGGTCTCCGGTTCGTCCAACGCGTCGATGACGCTGGTATTGGCGGAGCTGAAATGCTCGATGTCCTTGGCCATCGCCGTGACGTCTTCATACGTCGTCGGAAGCCAGGCACGTCCCCGACGGTCGGTACGCGCGATCGGACACACCTGGCGTAGCTCGTCCCAGCGAGGGAAGGGGTTGCGTACGTAGGACTCGTCGAGGACGTCGAAATCCGACGTCCAATCGCTAACCGGCTCGGTCCTTGCCATCTGCCGCCTCCAACACCCAGGTCGGGATGACCTGCTGGTAACAGTATGCCTAGTCGCCGACGCTTCCGCAGCGGAGAAGCGTGCGCCGGCTGCTCACGGTCGCCCGGGCTTGGGTCCGTCAGCGCTGAGGGCTCTAGCATTCGGCGCATGAGTGGTTCCAACAGCGAGTATCGCGAACCCGGATGGTTCACCAAGAATGTCTTCAACCGACTGATCGCGAGTCTGACCAAGTCTGGGGTCAGTGTCTGGGGATCCCGAATCCTGTTGGTGCGCGGTCGTGCCAGTGGGGAATGGCGCTCGACCCCAGTCAACCTTCTGACCGTGAGTGAGCACTCCTACCTCGTCGCTGCACGGGGGCAGACCCAGTGGGTTCGAAACCTCCGCGTGGCGGAGTCGGGTGAGCTCCGTGTG
Organism: uncultured Acidimicrobiaceae bacterium; assembly: GCA_963734395.1. GTDB lineage: Bacteria > Actinomycetota > Acidimicrobiia > Acidimicrobiales > RAAP-2 > Bog-756. The sequence goes on from CAVTGY010000003.1 coordinate 319,889, forward strand.
GGTAAACGGATTCAGCCCTTCGGTTCGGTCGAACTCCAAGATGACGACAAGGTCGACATCCTCCGGGCCTACTTGAAGCGTTGGAAGATGGAGGTGGGAGTGTTCTTCGATGGGGTAAGTGCCAAATCGCCGGATGCGGAGCTTGCTCGAATCGCCCCGAATCACCCGGTCTTCGAGATCACCATCCAGGAGTCACCCGAGCGGACCTCCACAGGCTGATTACCCCACCTCTTCCAGTACCAATTCGACCTGGTCAGACTCGTCGTACGCCAATGGCAGTGCCTCCACTGGTTGGCGGGCCGGACGAACCCCGAATGCCACCATGGCCAACGCAGCCAAGCTGAAGAGAGCGCCGAGCCCGAAGACCATGTCCAGGCCGTGAACGATGGTGATGTTCTCATGGGCGATGGGTCCTGCACCGGCGAGGTGTTGGATGCCGAGCTGGGCGTGGCTGGTCACGGCGTCGAAGGCGGTGACGAGGACCGCCAGTCCCAGCGCACCGCCTAGCTGTTGGGACACATTGACCAGTCCGGATGCCGCTCCAGCATCCTCGGGAGCCACCTCGGCGAGCGACGCTGAGGTGAGACTCACGAACGAGATTCCCATGCCGACGCCGACCAGCACCATGGTCACCACGATCTGAGCGTACGAGGTCGCCGGTTGGATCCGGGTCGCGAGCAGGAGGCCCAGGGTGACGATGGTGGCGCCGGTCATCATCACGTTCTTCTGGGGGAACCGTCGAACCAGGACCCGGCCGGTCAGCTGGGACGCCAGGAAGACCGAGGCGGGCATGGGCAGGAAGGCGACCCCGGCAACCAGCGGTGAGAACCGCTGCACATCCTGGAAGAACTGGGAGAGGAAGAAGAACATCCCGTACATCCCGGCGTACAACAAGCCACGGGCGAGATTGGCCGAGGAGCGGGTGGCATGGGTGAGCAGCCGCAACGGGAGAATCGGCTCTTCCACCCGGCTCTCGTGATGCACGAACAAGCCCAGCAAGTGCCAAGCCGACGACGAGCGACGCGATGGCGACGGGACTGCTCCAGCCGTTGGTTCCCGCCTCGACCAGGCCGAACACGATTCCTGTCATCCCCAGGGTCGACGACACGGCCCCGGTCAGATCGAACCGGCCCTTATAGACCGCGGTCTCGGCGATCACCAGCCGTCCGATCATCAAGACGACGAGCCCGATGGGGACGTTCACGAACATGACCCACCGCCACGACACGAGATCGGTGAGGAGTCCTCCCGCTACCAGCCCGATCGCCCCGCCGGCTGCCGACACCGTGGTGTAGAGCCCGATGGCCCGTACCCGCGCCGGCCCCTCGGCAAAGGTGGTGGTGAGCAGCGACAACGCAGAGGGTGCAGCAAGGGCGGCGCCGATCCCTTGCAGGGCGCGGGCCCCGAGGAGCATCCATCCGGTGGCAGCGAGGCCTCCGACCAGTGAGCTCACGGTGAACAGGGCGATGCCGGTCAGGAAGACCCGGCGACGGCCGAGCAGGTCACCGGCCCGCGCACCCAGGAGCAACAGGCCGCCGAAGGTCAGGATGTAGATGTTGAGCACCCAGGAAAGCCCGCTGGCCGAGAATCCGAGACTCCTCTGGATGTGGGGCAGGGCGACGTTGACGATGGTGGTGTCGAGCACCACCATCAGCTGAGCGGTGAGGATGACGAAGAGGAGTAGGGACGGGTTCTTGAGGTGGCGCCGGAGCGACCCCGGCGGAGCGCTCGGAGGGGGAAGTGACCGCTTGCGGCTGTGACGCTGTAAGGGAGATGGAGGGCATTGACTACGACCTTTCCGATGGTATTCTGGTAACCGGAAGCTTCTTCCGCTTAGTATACGGAGGGTGCCTCCGTTTAGCAAGCCGTTCTTTTGGAAAGGTGTGGGAGACGTGTCCAGGCAGCAACTCGAGGTGGAAACTCCAGATACACCTGGGCAGGCGGAGCTGGAGGAGTCCGGTCGACCCATGCGGGCCGATGCTCGTCGCAACTACGAACGCCTGGTTGTGGCCGCCCGAGAGGTGTTCACCCAAGAGGGTGGGGGTGCGTCGATGGAGGCCATTGCCCGCCGGGCGGGGGTCGGCGTGGGCACCCTCTACCGCCACTTCCCCACCCGGATCGACGTGGTCGAGGCCGTCTACCGTACCGACGTCGACAATCTTGTCCACAGTGCGGAGCAGGTCTCGGCAGAGCTTGAGCCGTGGCCGGCGGTTGTGGCCTTCCTCGAGGCGTTCGTACGGTACGCCCAAGGCAAGCGGACCTTCCTCAACGAGCTCCACGAGGCCTTCGAGAAGAACCCGGACCTCAAGGTGGACATGTTGGACCGGGTTCGCCAAGCCATGGAGCTGGTGGTCGGGCGAGCACAGCGGGCCGGGGTGATGCGCACGGATGTGGACGGATCGGACGTCATGCAATTGCTCCGATCGATGTGCTCGGACGTCACCCTGTCCGAAGGTCAGAGCAAACGGTTGCTGGGCACGATCCTCGACGGCCTGCATAAGGAGCCGTAGTCCCGCCCGAGTCGACGACGCTTCTGTTATCGCCTTCCGTCGCTGAAGAGATAGCGGCGTGCCGACAAGCTCGCTGACCGGCAATCCGCCTGCTCCGTTGTGATCAATGAGACTGGTCGCCTAATGTCCGGTCGTGCCGGCTCTCGAGTGGAGCCCCCGCTCGCTCGATGCCGTCGAGCGTCGATCGAACGGAGAGGAAGGGTCGACAATGAGCTTCGTTCCCTACGACCGCCCTGTTCGGGCCGCCTTTGTTGGGCTCGGACGGATATACGACCTCAACGTGCGCGCCTATGTCGACAATCCCGACGTCGAGGTGGTGGCACTGGTCGATCCGGACGAGAAGCGCCGGGCCCAGCGCCAGGCCGAATGGCCGGAGGCCCGCACGTTCGCCTCGGTTGCGGATATGGCGTCGAGCGGTGTCGAGGTCGATGCCGTCGAGGCTCTCCTCCCTATCCCTCTTCACGTCGACGGGGTTGTTGAGCTGCTCGGCCACGGTTGGCACGTCAACCTGCAGAAACCGATGTGCAACGACCTGGCCGGAGCCTCCCGGATGCTCGAGGCAGCCGCATCCAACGACCGGCAACTCCGGGTCATGGAGAACTACATCTTCTACGAACCGTTGGTGAGGCTCAAGCAGATCGTCGAGTCCGGCGACATCGGCGAGGTGAGCGGCTATCACATGAAGATGGTGGGAAGTGGGCTCGGAGGATGGGAGGTGCCGGCCAGCAGCTACAAATGGCAGTTCATGCAGATCCGCAACGGGCGCGGCATCCTCGTGTTCGACGATGGCTGGCACAAGCTGGCCACCGCCCTGTGGCTGTTCGGTCCGATCCAGGAGGTCCGGGCCTGGGTGGGCGCCACCGAGGTCTACACCGATGTAAACATCGACGCCCCGACCACCTTGGCGTGGGAACACGAGAATGGCGTGCGAGGTGTGTGGGACATCACCCTGGCACCCGATATGTACCTCCGTTCCGACTACTACACGAATGATGAGCGGTGGGAGGTAACCGGCCGAAAGGGATACGCACGAGTCAACCGGTGCACGGGTCGGGGCGTCCAGCAGCCGAGCCTCGAGGTGTACGCCGATGGGGAGATGCGGGCGTTCCACGCGCTCGATGACGACTGGGCCAGCAGCTTCCGGGATTCCGGTCGACACTGGTTGCGCTGGCTCCATACCGGTGAGGGTCCCTTGCTGTGGAACGGACAGGGAGCCGTCGCTGTCCTGCGGTTCGCCCTCGCCGCTTACGCGAGCAGCGAGGCCGGGGGCATAGGGGTGGACCCCGCCACCGTCGAGTAGCGAGAACCCTCAGCGTTAATAATCTGAGGACTGATGCCGGATATCCCGTCTGTCGACAGCCGTCTGCCCGGTAGCGATGGCGACTACTCGGTCGTTCAACGCAGCTGCGCCTGCATGCTCAAGATGTCGCCACCCACCTCATCCTTTACGTCTGAACCGATGGCGGCCTGATCCGCACACTCTGACCAGGAGTCCACGGCGTCGAGAACGGTGCCAATGATCGCTCTCGCATCCGGCACCTCGAAACGATCACCGACCATCACCAGATCAGACCGAGCGATTTCTTGCGTTTGGCCGTTCACGGCCATCAGATGCTGGGCGGTCCAGTAGCTCTGCGGATTGTGTGCGTGCGTAACGTCGTACGCAGGGGCGAGCCGCCAGGTGCCGTTCTTATGCAGGAAGAAGGAGAAGTTCTTGGTGTGATCGTCGCAGTTTGCCGCGGCCACGTTGAAGACCATCCGACGAAAAACCTCAGCAGCTGCCACCGGTCCAGGGTCGAGGCGCTCTGCAGCCTCGAAGAGCTGGGCATAGTCGTGGGCTCCGACCAGCCGGAAGTCCATGTGAGCGAGCGCGCACAGGGTCTGAACATGCACCTTTGTGCCATCTTGGGGACGGTCGAAGCGCCGAGTCATGAAGTGCGCCCGGCCACCCTCGTGAAGCAAGCGGCATGCCGTCATTTCGATGCCGGCAGCCTTGGCCATCAACGAGTAGGCGTACTCGATCCGTCCGTAGTCAGCCGACTCGCCGAGATCCAGATCGACCCCAACGCCGTCGAACTTCAACAGCCATTGTTCGAATCCGGGATCCGAGGGGACCTGACCGGAGCGCACCTCTCCAGTCGTCGGGTTCCAGGCCACCACGGCCTTGGCGCGTGCACCGCCGGCTGAGGTTCCAACTGCGATCAGGTGGCGGACTGATTCGGTAATGCCGTCCTCGGAATCGAACGCCCCAACGACAGCAGAGCGGGCGGCGAGTACGAATTCGGAGAGGTCGATAGCAGTCGCCTTGCGAGTTCGCGGCCCTCGAGTGGGTCGGAACTCGAGCGCTCCGAGGCCGCGCGACGCCAGGTAGGCAAGGCGGTCGAGCGGCGTGATTGCACTTGTCGATACCCCTTCGCCCACGAGGTATGCGGTGGTAAGCGCATTGCCGAAGGCGTCGGGGAGCGAATCGGCAAGCATTGCGGGAAGCCGGTGGAACGTCTCAACGGGTAGCGCGGGAAACACGTAACGGCTCTGGTCGAGCGGCATGGTTGTCGGCGCAAGCTCGATGCCGCTTGCTTGCCAAGTGGGCGCGTACTCAAAGACGTAGTAGCCGGTGGCCGGGTCGAGGGCGACAGCGCCGACCCGGTCGCCCCATGCGAGTACCTCTACGACATCAACGGGCTGGTATGCCATCAGCCCTCACCTTTGGCGGTTGCTCTGCGACGGGAGACGCGCTGGCGGGCATGGGTCGCCGGGTTTTTCGAGGAGAGCATCGCGACGGGGCTGACCGTGATACGAGGTGTGAGCGACTCCAGCCATTCGGTGCGCCCGAGTGCCCGGACGACACGGACCAGGGTCTTCAGCGTGGATCCCTTCCCGGCTTCGAGGTTCTTCACCGCGCCAAGGCTCACGTCGGCATGCTTCGCCAGTTCTCCCTGGTCGAGGTTCGCTGCGATCCGTGCGGCACGGACCTCCGCTCCGATCACAGCTTCCCATTCGTCGGTGCTTCGCCGGACCCGTTCAACAGCCATAATATTGACTCTTATCTTTCGAATGATATCTAAGAGTCACAAATATAGCTTTTCACTCACTCCTCTGTCAATAGCCACTAATAGGGCTATAAATGGGGTAACAGTATATAATAGCTAATACTATAGCTATTACTGAATACGTTAGGAACGAGGTCCCGCGCGGGCACGGATCGAATCACCCCAGCTTTGGGATCCAACAGCCCAATCTCTCTGCCTACGAGAACGATCGTCAGATGCCTTCGGCTGATGCCTTGAATCGAATTCTCCGCGGGTGCGGATACCTCCTAGAGGCGACTGCTGGCGCACGGCGCATCATTTGCCCTTCTCCAGGTGCGGCCTTGTTTGCCGACAACGACCATCGATCGGAGCCAGATAGAGCACATGACCCGGTGCAGTCAGAATCGATCGAGCCGCACCATAGGGACGAGCTGCCGGCGGCCAAGCTTAAACAGGCGCTGGCCCTTGCCGACTCCATCCGTTGGGCGAAGGCCTGACCACGAGGGCGATCGGGGATGTGATCCTCGAGATTGATAAGCCACTTGGAGCATCTGGAGTCTGAAGACCGTCTGATTCCCGATCCGATCGGTCCCAATAAGCTGGTCCTGGCAAAGATCCCACAGTCGGAGGTCCGACCAGGTGAGGGGAACGATGGAGACAAGAGGGCGAAGCGGCATTGGGCTTCTCGGCGCGATCGCCGTTGTCGCCATCGTAGTTGTGGCCGCCACCGTTGGCCTGATCATCCTGGGCATTCTTGCTGCTCTCGTCGTGGTCGGCTTGGTAGTACTGGCGATCGACCGGCTCCTGTTGGCAATCAGTCCGAAGCGCCGAGAACGCCGAGCGAATCTGCAGAGATCGTTCTTCATCTGGGGGACCGGAGGATCGGTGGAGGGGGGACCGATCATCGACACGACAGCGCGTCTCGAGGATCCACAGTGTCAGCAGAGGCAGAACGGTCGACCGGATAGATGATGGCTAAGGCCTCAGCTTGAGTAGCTGAGGAAGCGCTCCTGGTCGCAGTCTCCAGGGTCCATCTGCACACCCGGCAATCGGGACGGCACGAGCCTTGAGGGGCGGCCGCTAGGGCGGCGCCTCTCACCCATGCCGTCCCGGGGCGCCTAGGGGGCGAGCGCCCAGATGAGCCGGATGTGGTCCACCTCGCCAGCTACCAGGTTGATGTTCTGCGGTTGACTGCATAGGCCGGTGGCCGTGCTCGACGCCGCAGGACCGCAACCGATGACTGTGTAGCTGCCCGGTGAGAGCTTGATGTGGAAGCGCCCCGATTTACCTACGTGCTTCTCAAGAACGAGCGGAATGGAGTGGAACTCCACTTCGACTGTTCCGGCGGTGGGATGGAACTTACCGGGGGCGGCCCCACCCTCGAAGCCCAGCTTGCCGGCTACGGCGGAATGGCGGGCCGCGGGTGAGGCTGCGTGGGCCGGAGTGGCCTGTAATCCGATCATGGCGACGCTGCCGGCGGATAGCGCCAGGGCAATGTTGGCCAAACGGGACATAGTTCCCCTTTCGCTTTCCCTTTCTGGTTTCCGCACCCCACGCCCCTGGCGTCGGTGACACGACCCCATCGGGAAAGGTCGCTCACCAATCACCATGAAAAAAGGGCGATTGACTAAACAACCGACGAGTGACCCATTTCGTTACAGTCGGCGCTCCCTGCGCCGGTTGTGCGAAACGGACGCGTGCTGCAGGTACACCCCAACGTCATCACCAGCGTGCATCGAGTCGTCAATCGCGGTAGGCGGCGACCTCGCTGCGGGTGAGATTGATCAGGTTGCCGAGTGCGATGTTGACGTCGACAAGGTGAAGGCCCCACGTGGGGCCGAGTGTCTGCCCCACGATCGTTCGTGGATCGCCCTCATGGATAGGGGCGCTCACCTGCAGCCACGTCGCCCCGCCCTGTGAGAGGCACTGACCCGAATAGAGATCCGGTTCGGTTACCCACGGTGTGGGCAGTGCGGGCGGTACGACACCGGATAGTCCACCGAGGCCTTTGGCTGACGATCTGGTCGGGAAGTAGGGCGACAGGGGGGCGATCCCGCCGGAGGGATTGGCTGGATTGACGCACAGGACCTGCAGTCCAACCGTCGACGTACTGCCGGACAGGTGACTGACCCCGGAACCGGGCCTGCCGAAGAGCGAGTTGGTCGGGGGCGCCTGGTCGAAGCTCGAATACGCGATTACACAGCCCGTCTGGGTACTGGTCGTACAGGCTGGAATGTGCTGGAAGCTACCCCCGACCGTCCCACCCACCGGGACCGTCACGTTCCCTCCCAGGATGATGGCCGACACCAGATGCGCGCGCACGACAGGGTTGTCGTCAACCTGCTTCTGCAACAGCTTGATGACCATCGAGGCGCCCTGAGAATGGCCGATGAGGATGAAGCCCCGACCTTGGTTGTAGTGGGCCAGGTAGTCCTCCCAGGCAGTTAGTACCGACGCATAAGCAGCAGCGAGGTCGGAGACCGTAATGGCCCCGGGGTCGGCCAGCGCATGCAGGGTCAACTGAGGGTAGATAGGCGCGTACACCTTGCAAACCTGTGAGAAACGAGAAGCCTGGATCCGCGCCACCGCCGTCTCGGACGGGTCGATATGGAGGTTGGCCACGGCCCCCGACTGCTCGCTGACCGTTGGGTAGACATAAAAGCAGTCGACAGCGGGATTAGCCGCCGGTGATGCATGCTCCACACTGGGTGGACCTGACTGTGGAATCACCGTACTGGTCAGATCCGCCGTGCAGGGGTTGTCGGACAATCCAGGTCGGCACAGCCACTCGACACCCTGAGCGTCCGTTCTCGATGGTGCGGCGCCATTGGCCGCTGCGGTCCGAGCTGGCTGGGTCGGTAGCGTTGTCGTGGGAGAGGTGCTCGACGCACTGCACGCCGTACCTATCGCGGCGAAGACGCACATGATTGCCGTAGCAAGCGATCGACCGTGGGGGTTGGTCGGTGCTGGTCGGCGATACTCCAACATTCAGGTGCCTCCGTGAAGTCCGGATCAGGACGCCTAACTTGGCAAGGCCCGTAGCGTGGCACAGTATGCATCGGTGCGTCGCCCGGTGGTCGTGCGCAATGAGAGCGGTGGGGACTCCTGCAAACGGAGCCTTCCCGTCCAGGGAGCCTTGATTGAGCCCCGCAACAACAGGAAAGAGCTGCGAACTCGTCGGGAGGGACGATGATTCAAATATTGGAAGATATGCCGGCGGGCGTGATCGGCTTCGAGGCGCGGGGGAAGTTGGAGGCCGATGACTACCGCAAGGTGATCCTGCCGGCGCTGGTAGAGGCCGCAGAGTCAGGGGAGGTGCGATTTCTCATCGTGATGCGCGATTTTCAGGGTATGAGCGGAGGCGCGCTGTGGCAGGACCTGAAGGTCGGCGTGGAACATCTCCGAGCATGGAAGCGTATTGCGCTGGTGACCGACATCGATTGGATGCGACACATGACTGACCTGTTTGGATGGATGACACCTGGGGAGACGAGAACGTTCTCCTTGGCACAGCGAGACGATGCCAAGGCCTGGGTGGCGGGCTGAGTGGCCGGCCCTGGCCTGTGTGTTCGGCAAGGGCACATACTCAGCCTCGAGTTGTGGCGATGCCCTGCCGGTAGATTTGGGGCGTGAAGACCTTGCGCCACCCATCGCGCCGCCGTCGGGCGATCGCGTCGGCCATCGGCCTGCTCATTCTGGCAGTCGGCTGCGTTATGGCGACCGGGAGCGCGGTGCTGGCGCCCTCGGCCTATGCGCTGGCCGGGCAAGTCGAGTCGGGCACCCCTGGCCCGGATGCCGTGACCGCGTTCGGCGCTGCTGCTGCCGTGTCGGGGACGACGCTCCACGGTCTGGCCGCTCCCGTCGTGGGGGTGGCGGCCACCCCTGACGGACTCGGGTATTGGGTGGTGGCCGCGGACGGCGGCATCTTCACCTACGGAAATGCTGCCTTCGAGGGATCCACGGGCGGGATCGACCTGAACGCGCCGGTGGTCGGGATGGCCGCCACCCCCACCGGCCGCGGTTACTGGCTGGTCGCCGCCGACGGGGGCGTCTTCGCCTTCGGGGACGCGGTGTTCGCCGGCTCGATGGGAGGACGTCCGCTCAACCAGCCGATCGTCGGGATGGCCGCCACCCCCACCGGCCGCGGTTATTGGCTGGTCGCCGCCGACGGGGGCGTCTTCGCCTTCGGAGACGCGGTGTTCGCCGGCTCGATGGGAGGACGTCCGCTCAACCAGCCGATCGTCGGGATGGCCGCCACCCCCACAGGCCATGGCTATTGGATGGCGGCGTCAGACGGCGGGATCTTCGCCTTCGGTGACGCCCCGTTCGAGGGTTCAATGGGCGGCACTCCCCTCAACGAACCGGTGGTCGGCATGGCCGCGCCCCCCGATGGGCGCGGCTACTGGCTGGCCGCCGCCGACGGGGGGATCTTTTCCTTCGGCGATGCCCCGTTCGAGGGATCCGACGGTGGCACGCCGAACCAGGGTCAGGCGGTCGGTATCGCCGGTCGGTCGGGCGGATACTGGATCGCCTACGGCGTCGATCCGGCGGCACAGATGATCCCGGCGATCGCCGCCTATGTCGCCGGGCGGGCCGACAACGTGACGGTGGCCGTGGAGGATCTCACGAACGGTCAGATCTACCAGTTCCAGCCCGGAGTGGTCGAGAACACGGCGAGCACGGTGAAGGTTGACATCCTGGCCACCCTGCTGGCGCAGGCCCAGGCCGCCGGAGCCACGCTCACGCCCGAAGAGCAGAGCCTGGCGGTCCCGATGATCGAGGAGAGCCTGGACAGCGCGGCCGACACCCTGTGGACCCTCCTCGGGCCCGGTGCCGTCGGCGCGTTCGAACGAGAGGCGGGTATGACCTCGACCCTGCCCGCCACCGATGGGGTCTGGGGAACCACGACCACCACGGCGCTTGACCGGCTGGCGATGATCCGAACCTTGGTGGAGCCCAACCCGCTGCTCACCGATGCGTCTCGGGCCTACGTCCTCGACCTCATGGAGCACATCACCCCCTCCCAGGACTGGGGGGCGACGGGTGGTGTGCCCTCGGGAGTCACCGTGGCGCTCAAGAACGGGTTCGCTGTCATCAACGGGTGGCAGATCAATACCACCGGCTGGGTAAGCGGTGACGGCCGCGACTACCTGATCGCCGTGCTCACCAATGGAAACGTGTCCGAACAGTACGGCATCGATACAGTCAACAATGTGTCCGCGCTCGTGTGGAACGCGGTCCGACCCTGAGCGGCAAGCGGCCGGGTCTCTCGGGCAGGCGGGATCCGAAAGAGTGTGTCGCGGAGAAGTGAATCGCCGCTGTTGCGATTGCCGGGCTTCTCAATCGGACAAGCCACTTCTAGGAGTATTCTGAATTGGTGCCTCCAGTTGATCGGTCATCTCCAGGCTGACGGCTGACGACCTGGGTGAATGCAATGGCCACTGAGAGTCTGTTCATCAATGCATCCGTCCACCGCTCCGTAGCCTCTGGCGAGGTCATCTACGCCGAAGGTGACCAAGGTGACCAAATGTTCGGCATTGTCTCAGGATCAGTGACCCTTCGAAAAGGCTCTGCCGTTGTTGCTTCGTTGGGACCCAACGATGTCTTTGGCGAGCGTGCCTTGATCGATCATCTTCCCCGAAATCTGACAGCTACTGCGACCAGCGCGTCCATGCTGGCCGAGATCAATCGACGCGACTTCCTCTTTCTCGTCCACGAATCACCCACGTTCGCTCTGGGCATCATGAAGGCTCTGGCCAGCAGATTGCGCGATTACGACGAGCTATTCGGTGGTTCATGAAGTCGCCACCTTTCGCCACGTGGAGCCGACCTGTGATCGTTGAACCCCTGGGGCGAATCCTGAAAACGCAGTTGCGGGTGAGCTCCGGAGCCGGTTCAGCCAGACCTGCTTGCTGTCTCGGTAACCGAGTAGACCCGGCGGGTTTCGGAAAGTCCTCTGAGGTGAACGTCCCGCCCGTCGGTGAATTGGAACTCGCCGCTCAGATCGCAAAGGTCCTTGAGGACAGAGGAGACCAAAACCTCTCCTCCCGCAGCTTGTTGCGCAATCCGGGCCGCCAGGATCACCGCGCCACCCAGGAAATCGTTGCCGTCCCGAACCGCTTCACCGGAATGGAGTCCGAGTCGAACCTTAATCGGCACGTCAGGTTTCGAGAGATTCCGGGCCTCGAAGTCACGCTGTATTCCCACGGCGCACTCCAGAGCTCGGCTGGCGCCACTGAAAGCGATCATGAAACCGTCACCTTGGGCCTTGATCTCATGCCCGCCGCAACGTCCAACACGCTGACGAATTACGTGGTTGTGCTCTCGCAGAATATCCATCGCTCGTCGGTCACCCAACTGCTCGGTGAGGGAGGTAAAGCCCTCCATGTCGCTGAACATGATGGTGACGGTGCCCTCAGGCAGGCCTCTTGCTCGAAGGTCCTCCTCGGTGTCCATTCGTCCTTCTGCGGCAATGTCGACGAGCCCCGGGCCTTGCGGCATCTCACCGCTCGACCTCCGGCCGCCGCGAGACCGATCGGGTGACCCAATGACGCGGTTCTCACTTCGTGGGACATGTGCCGGCTTGTTCCGGACGGAAACACTGCCCCAGAAGGCGAAGGCTTTCACCCGGACAATCGGGGACCCCGGGATCCGAGGCGCATCCTTCATCCGCCGGGCATCTTTTCCGCCCATGACGGCTATGCCGCCAAGCTCCACCTCGATGCCTTCGGGGACGATGATGTCGATTCCGCCCATGATGGCGATTGCGCTGATGCTGACAATCGGGCCCTCCACTTCCGCGTTGCGCATGTCGAGATGGCAGCCGCCCATGATGGCGATTGCGTTGGTCCGTTCACGGATGCGCCATCGACCCCTGCGCTGGGAGCCACCCATGATCGAGACGGTCCAACGGGTCGTCTTGTGCTCGATGGCGACGTCAGGGGCGGACGGTGCCATCGGCAGCGGCGAATGGTCAATCTCACCCCCCAGGACTCCAGCGAAGTCGGGACCGAAGGGATGAGGAATATCGGCAAGAAGCGGTGGGATATCACCGAGCGAGACTGCTTGATACGCAATACCGACCCGTTCGGAGAACTCGTCCAGAGTGAGCCGGCCGTCGCCACACGACTTCTTGAGCACCTCAACCACCCGGTCACGGTCCGCATCGGATAGACGAGCCCCCGCCGAGCCGTCCGGCGACATCATGGACATGCAGACCATTGTGCCTGACATCGGAGCAAAGTTCTTCGGGCAGGCATCTTCTCTCCCGACCACCGCTGGCTTTCCGGCGGCAGAACGGGTGCTGACCCGTTCTCAGCCTGAGCGGGGCTGAGGTTGATCAGTCCGAACTCAGCCGTGGTGGCTCACCGGTATCGTCTTCGCCGAGTCCTCTGATGTCCGTGGATCAGCGGAGCACACCCGTCTGGGATCGGCCGCGGCACGGTCTCCGGTTGAAGACGGCAGAATGGACGCAAGAAGACCCTGTGGCCAGGTCGCACCAGACGTGCGGACATAGGGGAAGCGGTGCGCTAGAGGGCGCGCCCAAGACAGGAGAAACTCATCATGGCATCAGCCAACCGGGGATCATTCGGATCAGCGTCGAACTACCACCGCATGGTGGAAGCCTACGGACCGCCCCGCCCGGGGGGATCGACCGCGGTGTTGGACAACCCCACACCCGTCCCCGTCACCACTCGAACGTTCACCGCCGATGGCGCTTTCAACAAGGCCGGGCTGCTCGGGGCCTTGGCCCTGGTCGTTGGTGCCTTGGCCTATGTCGCCGATCTCCCCCTCGGGCTGGTGTGGCCGCTGATGCTGGTTGCCCTCGGTGCGGGTCTGTGGGCCTCCTTCCGACCGAAGCGGGCCAAGGTGCTTGCGCCCGTGTTCGCGGTAGGTGAGGGAGCGGTCCTTGGCTTGCTCTCCCGTTTCTACGCAAACCAGGGCGAGCACGTAGTCACCCTGGCCGTGGTCGGGACCCTGGCCGTGGTCACCGGCGTTTGGTTCTTTTACCGCACCGGCCTGGTCCGTGTCGGCCACCGGTTCATCCAGACCACGATGGTTGCATCTGTCGGCCTGCTGGCCGTGATGGTTGTGTCCATCCTGACCGGATGGGGAGCGTCGGGGCTGGGCGGCGTGGTCATCTTCGGCATCTTGTACCTGTTCATCGCCGTGATGAACCTGTTTGTCGACTACGACTTCGCCTACCGCGCCCAGGCGGGCCAACTCAGCGCCGACGCCGAGTGGTACTCCGCCTTCTCGCTGCTGCTCTCTTCGGCCATGGTCTATCTGGCCCTGTTACGCATTTTTGGCGGCCGGCGCTAAGGAACACTCGTGGTCGGGGGAGTGATCAACGGGACTTACCGTTTCTCCACAGGTTCCGCTCGCAGCACCTTGACGCCCGCGAAGTGGGGCTGCTGACGCCACCGCTCGAGGTACCCGACGTAATCAAGGAGACTCCCGGAGTAGGTGAGGTTCCGGGCCGCCCGGGCGTCTATCGCCTGTTGCTCGCTGTTGTAGAAGCTGGGCGTGCAGCTCTGGAAATAGCCGGCGCCGCCGATCCCGACGCCCTGGAGCACCGCCAGCCACTCGTCTTCAGCGGCCTCCTCGGGCTCGATGACGGCGATGCCCTGTTCGACGCAGGCCTCCACGATGTTCGCCACGTGCTTGGCCGATTCCGAGAGCAGGTGCGAGAAGTTCGTGCCGAAACCACCTTGGACGAGGCTGATCAGGAGCAGGTTCGGGAATCCACTGGCCAGCACCCCGTGCAGGGTGTGGGCGCCCTCGGCCCACCGCTCCGAGAGCCTGACTCCGTCGCGACCTTTGGGGTCGAAGCCGAGCCGCTGGTGCAGATCTGTCGTGACCTCGAAGCCGGAGGCATAGATGAGCAGATCCACCGGGTACTCCACACCGTTCACCACCGGGCCGCGCGCGGTGAGTTTGTCGACGCCTCGCCCATTGGTGTCCACCAGATGCACGTTGGGCAGGTTGAACGCCGGCAGGTAGTCGTCGTGGAAGCAGACCCGTTTGCAGTGCTTGCCCCAGTACGGCTTGAGATTCTCAGCCGTCTCGGGGTCCTGGACGATCTCGTCGATGCGGTGTCGGATCGCTTCCATGGTCTCGAAGTCGGACCGCTCGAGCGCCTCGGCTTCCTCCTCCGATTCCGCGGCACTCCGGGTGTCGACCCACATCACCTCGGTCCAGCCGTCATCTACCAGGTCCACCTCGGGTTGGGCGCCGGTCACCGCTTGGGTGAAGTTGACGATCCGCTCCTCCTGCCAGCCCGGTTCGAGGCTCCGGAACCACTCGACGTCGGTGGGCCGCTGGTCGCGGACGCCCACCGCCCCCGGCGTCCGCTGGAAGACGTAGAGCTCCTTGGCCACACGGGCGATCTGGGGCACCACCTGCACGGCGGTGGCGCCGGTGCCGATGATGCCGACCCGCTTGTCGGCCAGGCTGTCCATCGGCTCGGTGGGGCTCCCGCCGGTGTAGCTGTAGTCCCACCGGCTGGTGTGGAAGGCCTTGCCCTCGAAGTCCTCGATCCCGGGGATCCCCGGCAACTTGGCCTTGTGCAGGATTCCCCCGGCCAACACCATGAAACGGCTCGACAATCGATCGCCACGGGAGGTGGTGACCAGCCAGCGCCGCGCCTCCTCGTCCCACTCGGCACCGGTCACGTCTGTCTGGAAGAGGGCATGGGGGTAGAGGTCAAACGTGCGGGCCAGGAGCTTGGAGTACTCGTAGAT
Source organism: uncultured Acidimicrobiaceae bacterium (assembly GCA_963734395.1). GTDB lineage: Bacteria > Actinomycetota > Acidimicrobiia > Acidimicrobiales > RAAP-2 > Bog-756. The sequence continues at coordinate 335,171 of CAVTGY010000003.1, forward strand.
CTCCGTGGCGCTGGCGTAGCGCTCGGACGGCATGAATCCGGTCTCCTCGAGGAGCGGAAGGTAGGTGTACGACTCCACATCGCACATGCAGCCCGGGTACCGATTCCAGTACCAGGTGCCACCGAAGTCGCCTGCCTTCTCGACGATCCGGAAGTCGTTGATCCCGTGCTTGCCGAGGTCGTATCGCCGTGAGCATCCCGGCGAAGCCGCCACCCACGATCACCACGGTCGTCTCCTCGACCACCGGTTCTCGGGTGAAGCCGGGCTCGACGAACGGGTCCCGGTCGAGGTCCTCGAACTCGCCCTTCAGCTCACGCCACTGGGCCATACCCTCCGGACGCAGGCGCTTCTGCTGCTCCAGCCGGTACCGCTCGCGCAGCTGGTCGATCGGGGGGCCCTCTGCGTTGTTGTCCTGCTCCATGGCTGTCGCTCTTCTCCTTCGAACCCATCAACTCACCAGCCAGGCTACGGGCTAGCTCGGACCCCTCGGCCGAATGTGTCTCCACTGCGTGCAGTCAGACCGTGGGACTGGAGTTCTCAGCCGGTGCAGCTGAGGACGGCGATGGGCCGGTGTCGTCGGCCACCCCGGTCTCGCTGCGGGTCGGGCTAGAGGGCGGCGGTGCAGGATTTCCAGGACGGCCGCACCTGCCCGAAGATCCGACTAGACCGAAGGTCGAGGAGGTACTGCTATGGACGATCCCGTCATTCGTACGCTGTCACTCGGGTTTCCGTGGGTGACCGAAGACCCCTTCCTGTTCTGCGTGCACCACGTCGACCACTACCCCGCCGCCAACGAGCACATGGGCCCGATCGCCTCCCTCGAGGCACGGGATATCGGCATGGACTTCTCCGGGGCAGACGGGTGGAGCATGTACCACGGCAGCACAGTGCCAGGCTTTCCGCAGCATCCTCACCGAGGATTCGAGACGGTTACGTTCATGAGGCAGGGCACGATCGACCACTCGGACTCGCTGGGCGCGACCGCTCGTTTCGGACGGGGCGATGCTCAATGGTTGACGGCCGGTCGCGGAATCGTCCACTGCGAGATGATGCCACTGCTGGACCGGACGGGTCCGAACCCTTCGGAGTTGTTCCAGATCTGGCTGAACCTGCCGGCGGCCCACAAGATGGTCGACCCTTACTTCACGATGCTCTGGCGCGAGGAACTCCCCCAGCTGGTGGTGAAGGACGACACCGGTCGAACAGTTGAGATGACCGTGGTGGCGGGCCAGTTCGGGGATGCATCTCCCTTGCCGCCGCCTCCCGACTCCTGGGCATCGCAACCGGAGACCGAGGTCGCCATTTGGCAGGCACGGTTCGATTCAGAGCGCGAGTTGACGCTTCCGGCCACCGCCCACACCGAGACGGTTCGGACGATGTACGTCTTCGCCGGAACCGTCGGCGTCGGCAAGACGGATTTACCGGCACCGGTGGGGGCCGTGCTGCGCTCCGATGCCCCGCTCAAGGTCACCGCCGGGAGTGAAGGAGCTGAGATCCTGATCCTCCAGGGAAGGCCGATCGGTGAGCCGGTGGCCCAGTATGGCCCATTCGTCATGAACGACCAGGCAGGAATCGAGCAGGCGTTCAGCGATTATCGGCAGACCGGCTTCGGCGGATGGCCTTGGGCCACCGATGATCCCGTGCATCCAGCGGACGCTGGCCGATTCGCCGTTCATCCTGACGGACATTCGGAATATCCGGACGACTAGACCGGTACTGGGCGGTTACTCAGTCCGAGCTGCCGCCCTGCTCATGGCTGGGTGTTTCAGCTGGGGTGAGTGTCCCAGTTACGCAAGGAAGGCCAGCACCCTTGCCAGTCAGCTCGACCGATCGGGCGGCAGCTTCGGGACCCGCCGTCAGAACAGGTCCGCCACCTCGGGATCGATGTAACGGTGAATGTCCATGCTGGTGAGTTCGAGCTCGCCGAGACTGCTGCCAAATGCTGCGAAATGTGGGGTGCCAAAGTGCTCGGTGAGCGCCTCCTGCGACTCCCACTCCTCGAAGATCCGGAACCGACCTTGGACGTCCGGGTCTGCCCAGAGACCGTAGGCGCGGCACCCCGGCTCCTTCAGTGACTCGGTCGACACGGTGCGAGCGAGCTCCACCATGCGGTCGTGGGACGACGGGCCGACAGTCATGATTCCGGAAACGATGATCATGCCCGACTCTAGAGCGACGACGCTTTTGCATGTGGCACAGCCCAGCCCTTGCCGGCTTGTCGGCGGGCGTCAGATCCCCTCGGCTGGGGAGCTGAGGGACTTTGAGCCGCGGTCGGATGGAGCCATGGCCCAACCGGGACCAACTCACAGAGACCACTGGACGCGATATGCATTGGTGGCGAACGCCTTGGCCAGTCACAATGGGGTAGGAGGTGGTCCAACATGAAACGCAAACGACTGGTCTTGATAGCGCTCGGAGCAGGTGTGCTGGGGTACGGGTTGGCGCGACGGTCGAAGGCTGCCACGGAGCGCTCCATGAGCATGAGCACTGTCGGGTCAGGGGGGGAGGGCTCTCGTGGGGTAGTGGAGTTTGAGTTCGGAGACGTCGATTCTGCCGGCAATCTCGTGGTCGATGACCTGCTTGCCGCAGTGGACAGTGATGGAAAGATCGTGGCCACAGACGAGACCGTCGCTGTCATCACGCCAGAGGGTGACACCGTCATCGACGAAAAGCTGTCCGTAGTCGGAGACGACGGCGAGCTCCACACCGTCGAAGAGGACATCTCTATTACGGAAGCCGACGAGTAGGGCTACGAAGCTGCCCGCTGTCGACAGGGGCCGGAACCGCGCTGGCTCCAAGGAGTGGGGTTCTGGGTCCTTCTGCGTCACGGGGTCCCCACAGCTTCAGAGGCTGAGGACCATTCGGACGATCTTAGCCAGCGAGGTGAAGTTCCATCGATCCCTGGCGCTGTCTCAGCCTGACCAGCTGAGGCCCCGGTAGGGACGGCTGACTCGGTAAAGCCGTACGATGACGCCATGCGAGCGCTCATGTACGGGGTGGAGCCGGAAGTGCAGCCCATCGGCGAGACGGACAACCGCTTGTTGCGGATGCTCGCTCGGACGCCGACGCGGCTCATCGACATCGACGAGCCCGGGTTCCTCCGTCCGGATTGGGTGGTGACCAGGCCGAGACTGGTGGGGATCTGTGGGTCAGAGTCCAAGGCGGTGTTCCTCGACTACGCCAGCCTGATCGACCCGGCCAATGCGGCGGGCCAGAATCCGATGAAGAATTTCGTGTCGATGCCCGCATGTCATGGGCCACGAGGTGATCGCCGAGGTGGTCGCCGTCGGCCCCGAGGCGGAGGGTCTCGAGCCGGGGGACCGTGTCGCCCTCAACCCGTGGCTCACGTGCGTGACCCGAGGGGTGTCGCCCGTCTGCCCGGCGTGCGAGGCGGGTGACCTGAGCATGTGCCATTCGTTCGGCAAGGGCTCATTCGCCCCTGGGATCCACATCGGCATGTGCGCCGACGTCAGCGGGGGGTTCGCCGACCTCATGCCGGCGCACGACTCGATGCTCTTCAAGGTGCCGGACACCCTGAGCGACGAGCAGGTCGTCCTCGCCGACCCTTTCTCGGTGTCACTCCACGCTGTCACCCGCCATCCGCCGGAGCCGGGAAGCAAGGTGCTCGTTTACGGCGCCGGCTCGCTCGGCCAGTGCGCCGTCGCCATCTTGCGGGCAGTTGCACCCCACGGTCGAGGTGATGGTGGTCGCCCGGTTCGATGCGCAGCGCCGGCTGGCCGAGGCCTTCGGCGCATCGACCGTTTCCCCTGAGCCACGACTCGAGCTAATCGAGCGGGTCGCGGACTGGTCGGGTGGCGTGCTGCAACCGGCTGACGGGTTACCCATGGCCTTTCCCGGGGGCATCGACGTGGTCTACGACACGATCGGGGCAGCCGAGACGTTGGAGGTCGGCTGTCGGGTGCTCCGTGCCCGAGGGACTCTCGTGAAGCTGGGCATGCACGGCGCCGCCAAGTGGGACGACACGCCGGTGTACTCCAAGGAGATCACCTACACCGGCTCCAACGCCTTTCGGGATCGAGGAGGTCGAGGGAGTCCGTCAGCACGGCATCGCCCACTTCCTGGACATGGTCGGGTCCGGCCGGATCGACCTGACACCGATGCTCACCCACATCGTTCCGCCTCGGCGAGTGGCGCGACGCTTTCACCGTGCTGGCCGACCAGGAGACGTCAGGGGCCATCAAGGTCGCGATCGACAGCCGCTAGGACGCGACACTTCAGTCATGCAACGCTTCCACGACAAGATCGCGATCGTGACGGGTGCAGGCTCGGGAATCGGTCGCGCCACCGCCCGCCGCCTTGCCGCCGAAGGTGCCGCAGTGACCATCGCCGACATCGACGAAGTTGGTGCGGACACAACCGTTGAGTTGATCCGCACCGAATGGAGGCACCGCCCGCACCCAAGTCACCGACGTTGCCGAACCCGACGCAGTTGAACGCATGGTGGCCGACACCCTCGCCGCATACGGCGGACTCGATCTCCTTCACAACAACGCTGCCGCGATCAACCTCAGCCTCACCGACCAAGATGTCGTCACCATGCAGCTCGAGACCTGGCACACCTCGATGCGCGTCAACCTCGACGGCGTCATGCTCGGCTGTCGCTTCGCCATTCCTGCCATGCTGGAACGCGGCGGCGGCGCGATCGTCAACACCGCGTCAGTCGCCGCAACCTACGGCAGCCGTTCCCTCGCCGCCTACGGCACCAGCAAGGCCGGCGTCGTCGCACTCACACGCTACGTGGCCACCGCGTACGCCGACCGCAACATTCGCGTGAACGCCGTCGCCCCCGGCGTCGTCGTCGACCGCGATCTCCAAGAAAAGCTCGGCGGCCCACTCGGCGACACCCTCGCTTCGATCACCGAAGGTCATCTCGTCGGTCGGCTCGGCTATCCCGAAGAGATCGCCACCGCCGTCGCCTATCTCCTGTCCGACGACGCCGCGTTCGTGACCGGCCAGACATTCACCATCGACGGCGGATACACCGCGCACCGCTGAACCACTACCATCGGTTTCAGGTGAACTGCGTCCTAGCCTGAGCAGGCTGACGCGACGTTGACAAAGCACCCTCGTCAGGACGTTGTTCGGAGCCTCCGGGCAATGCCTTCGACATCGATGGACGTGCCCGCAATGTCCCACACCAGGCCGAAGGCCTCGTTGTCGTCGAGATCTGGGGCCGAGCCGTTGATATCAAGGAAGACGACGGTGGCGAGCCAAGCGAGCCTCTTGTTCCCATCGACGAGTGCGTGGTTGTTTGCAAGGGAGTGGAGGAGAGCGGCCGCCTTCAGCGTGAGCGTTGGATAGGCGTCCTCCCCGAATGCACTCGAGCGCGATCTCGCAACCGCCGAGTCGAGCAGGCCGAGATCGCGGACTGGCCCAACACCAAGTGCCCTGACAAGGCCGAGTATGTCGTCTAGGTCGAGATACTCGATTTCCTTCATTCAGTGCCGAGCCGGTTGAGAACATCACCCCAACGCTCGATCATCTGACCTGTCGACCCCTCGACGCGACCACGATGGCCGGCACGCTCGTAACGTTCGAGGACCGCCCTACGGATGATCTCCTGCCGAGAGGCACCCTCCTGTTCAGCCAGCGCCGTTAGTGCCTCTTCGAGCTGATCGTCAGTCCTGAGCGTGAGTGCCATCCTTCTATGGTACCAGAGTGATACCAACTAGAGGGATGCCACCCCCAGGTCCGCATCCGTGCCTGTCCGGGCGTCACAACGGCCAAGTACCTTGCGGTCGATGTCGAATCGCAGGGCGAGATCCTGCCCGAATCGGGCCACAGCGTCGAAGGGATCCGTTGCTTCCTGTGCACAGTCACGATGTCGGCAAACACAAATCACCACCGCCGGGCGGCAGTGCCCTCTTGTTCGGCGATTACTCCAAGGACTGGATCGGGGTTCGGACGGTCTGGCTGAGCGCACCATCGAGCTCTATCAATGGCTCCTCAGGCGGCATGTCGGTCCGACCTTCAACGACCGACCGTTGGCGTCAATCACGCCTCCCGACGTTCGCCTGTGGCACGCCGGTCTTGCCAATATTCATGCGACAACCGCGGCTAAGGCTTACCACCTTTTGTCCTGCATCATGCGAACCGCGGTGTCGGACGAACTCATCGTTCGCAACCCCTGCCAGGTACGTGGCGCCGCAACGGAGCATGCGCCCGAGCGACCGATCGCCAGTATGGCCGAAGTGGACGCACTGGCCGAAGCCATGCCGCCGGACCTGCGGGTGGCTGCACTGCTCGCCGCTTGGTGCCAGCTCAGGCGAGGGGAGGTTCGTGGGCTTCGACGTTGTGATGTCGACACCGAGGAGGGCACCTTGACGGTGAGCGTCACGAGGACCACGTCGATGTCGGGTCGAACCATCGTCAAGGAGCCGAAGACCCGAGCTGGACGGCGGACAGTTGCAATTCCACCTCATATCCTCGGACAGCTGGTGATTCACCTCGAGTCACACGTCGGAGAGGATCCGGGCGCGCTTCTGGTCCCGGCTCAGAACAGGACGTTGAGCGCCGCGTGGTCGAGGGCCCGCTCTGCTGTGGATCGGGAGGATCTGAGGTTCCATGACCTGCGACACTCGGGGCTCACTTGGTCAGCAGCAACCGGTGCAAGCATTGCGGAGCTCATGCGTCGAGCCGGTCACGCATCTCAGACCGCGGCAGTTAGATATCAGCACGCGACGGACGAACGCGATCGGGTCCTCGCCCGAGCTTTGGCCACCTTGGCCGGTCATTCTGCGCCCGACACCTTGTAGGTGGAGTGTCCATTTGGTTACGTAACCGCCATGCCCTCAGCTTCATGCGCTGAGTCGCCACGGTGGTGGCTCCTAATCCCTCATGGTCCTCTGGGGCAGCTGACGCCCAACGGAAGGCACTGACTCGGATAGATGCGGAGCCGAGGTGAAGTCATGCCGTTAGAATAGAGAGATGGCACAGGCACCCCGCATCGCTTCACAGAGGAAGGACGCGGTCGACGCCCTCAGTGAGGATGATCGTCGGTGGCTGGCCGAGCGGCTCGTCGAGTACAGAGACCTGCTCGACTTCCTGCGCACCAATTGAGGCTTCCCACGCTGGCCATGGTCGTGGCATTTAACCAATCGGTCCGGAATGACGACGAGTGGTTTGATGAGCCCGACGAGCTTGAACGAGTCGACATTTTGCTTCAGCAACTTGAAAGCGAAACGGATCCCGTAACCGCAGCAGCTCATGCTGTGAGCCGAATCGCTCGATCACAGGCCTTTACGGAGGGAAACAAGCGGACAGCGCTTCTCGTCGGTCGGTGGATTCTCGACCGGAACGGAATTGACGGCCTCGGATTCATTCCAACTGACGACACCGAACTCGGAGGCCTGCTCTTGTCCGCAGCGCGTGGAGTCGATGAGACTGAACGAATCACTCGACTGTTTCATTCGCGGCGCTGAAACCGGATCCTTCTGGCATCAGCCTGAGCAGCTGAGGACGAGCGCTGGCAGGCGTAGTGAACCCAGGGTAGAAATGGCTATTGGGGGATCCGGAAACGAGGGCTTGATCTCACTGCAAGAAGTGCAGGAGGACGGGCTAGGTCTTGTGGGAAAAGGCCATCGGCAGACTGGCGGCTCCCGCAGCCGCGATGGCAATAGAGAGGATGCCGACAGCCACGTCTGGCCATTGTGCACCCCAGGTGGGATTTGCATAGACCTGCACCCGCCAGACTCTTGTCCGCTGTAGGTTCCAGGGGTCACCGTATGTCCAGGGGATCTGATGCACGCCTGCAGCACGTAGGTACCGCTGTGAAACCCTCCAAGGCGATTCACGAGATGCCCTTTCGACGTTCCGCCAGTTCCCGCTTCCGTCTGGTCGCTCAGCCACGGTCTAGGGACGGCACCTGATCGTCGCCAGCGGTTCCGCATCCGTCAGGCGTAGTTCCGTGCCCCCAGCTTCATAGGTCGAGTCCTCGGCCGCTGGCTCCAGAATCCCTTCGCATCTTTTGCCGCCGGCTGGGGCGCCGGGGCTCACTTGGACGCCAAGGAGAGGTCAGGTGTCTGCTTCCTGCCGGTCATGGTTCACCGTCGAACGCTGTATCACGTGGGGCTGACTGCTGTTCCCGAGTGATGCGATCTGCCGGACGTCCGACTCTGCGCAGGTCGCGTTCTCCGTCCAGCCTTCGTCTGCACGTCGCAGGCGTTCGCTCATCACGGCGAGCATGAGCTCCATCACGGGAGGTACAAGAAAATGGGAGCTTCGGAACTCCTTGAACGAGGCCACGAGAAGCTCCATGTCGGTATTAGAGACCACGGTGGCGGTTCGCACACCGTCGTTGAGAAGTGCCACCTCACCAAAGAAGGATCCGGGACCAACGACATCGAGCTCGATACCTTCCCGCCACACCGTGGCCGTTCCTTTGATGATCACGAAGAACTCGGTGCCCGGCTTACTGGCGATGGTGAGGACGCGCCCAGCCTCGACGCGAAGGTTCGTCGTCAGCGATGCGATTCGCCGCAACTCGCGTCCAGTGCACCGAGAAAATATAGGCACATTCTTGAGAGACCGTACCCGTGGGCTGTTTACGAAACGTTGTGGGAACAAGGCCGTCCTCCTCAGGTTAAGCAACGAGCAGTGCGCGTTGCAATGGGCTCGCAGATGCAGATCGATGAATTGCGTCGAGAAGAAAGATCTGCATCGTGTGGGGATTGCGTCAACGATGCCGCTTGATCTCGCGTCGGGTTCCAGACGACTTCAAAGGTCTCCCGTGGCTCGGGAAGGCCCTTGAATTCGAATCGGCCCAGGGGTCGGTAGGGGTACTGTGCTCGCCGCCCTGCCACTTCCTTGACGATCCGGGTTGTCAGGATCTCTCCGCTGGAGGCGCAAGCGCATAGGCGGGCCGCCTCGATCACTGGTTCTCCGAAGTAGTCGGTTCCCTCCCGGGTCACCTCGCCACCACTCAATCCGATGCGCAGTCCTAACGGGTGGTCGCCAGCGCGGTTGTCGGTGTCCACGCCCTGCTGCATTCCGACGGCACATGCCAATGCGGCTGAAGCCGTAGGGAATACGGCCATGGTGCCGTCCCCGAGACGCTTCACCTCCGTACCACCGGTGCTCGCGATGGCTCGATGCAGAGTGAAGAAGTGCTGGCGGCGGAGGGCGTCAGCGGATTCCGGCCCGATGCGACTGGCCGTTCGTGTCCAGCCGACGATGTCAGAGAACAGCAGTGTCACATTCTCCGGGACGGGGCCCCCTTGGAGCTGGCCTTCGGCCTGTACGTAGCTGAGGTGCGCGATTCGGAGGACCGCGGCCAGGGCGTCGAAAAGAGCGTCGACGCCGGGCCCAGGGACGCGGCTGGGGGGACTGCCCGCGTCCACTGGGGCCGGATTGGCGCCGATCAGGCCGAGCCCGCTCCCGCCAACTGCGAGTGTCCGCTCCGCCACTGGCGGACGCTCATTGGCGGACTCATGGCCTGAGACCGCGGTGACTGAGGCGTCGCGACGATTGCTACCGTTACCCAACTCGAGCCTGTTCATGGTCGTTCCTCCTGGTCCCGGCACCGAGACGGACACCTCACCGTCACGCTTTGGTCAAAACCATTGATGACACCCTCCGGTTGTGAACCGCTTGTGGGCCGGTTGTGTACGTCCAGCTGCGGGTCGGCCCTTGGACGCTGGATCGTCGCCCAGCACGAGCGGGGAGCGGATGCTCCCCATTCGACGCGACCCGCCGCTGTCGCTCGCCACTCAACGGAGGTGTCGGCTTCCTCTGGATCAGAAGCGGAGCCATCCCAGCGATGCCTACCGGGAGGACGTGTCCCCGAGGGCTGCAGACCAGGAAGGAGTTGAACTATGCAAGGAAGTCGGTCCGATCCTCGTTCTCTAGCAGATGAGGGGGCTGCGTCTTCTGGCTCGCTAGCCCGCCGCCGAGCGCCGTTGAGGCGAGCGACTGATCGGACACCGCATTCGACTTCGTGCAGCAATTCGGCCCAGGGCCGGATTATTTGAACAGACGGCTCGATGGCTCGACCGCGCCTGCCGCTGTTGGCGATAACCAGTCAGTCGATGAGGACGGCCTTCGGGTTAGTGCGGGAGCGCCGGTGGAGGAAGGCTCCTCGAACTTTCCGGCGGATCCGACCACCAAGACCGGGGTGGAGCTCCTGCCACCCGTTCGGCGGCGCGCCAGTCCTCTCGGGTGAGCTGTTCCCAGGGACGGGCTCGCAGGCGTTCGCACGTGCCCACAGCGGAGGCGAAGTAGTTCGAGGCGTCGGTGATCCGCCCACGGGCGAACGCCAGCAGAGCGAGGCACCGATCAACCGGGCCGTACTCCGTACTGAGCGTGCCAACGACGACGTACTGACCCGAATAGGGTTCGAGCAGTTGAAAGAGCCGGTCGACGGTGTGACCACCGGTTTCGATTCGACCAGCGATCTCTGCCGCCAGGCATACCGAGGCGAGCCATAATCCGTCGTCCGCCGTGTCGGGAAGCAAAGGGACGCCCCGACCCAGTGCATCGGCGGCAGCCTCAAGGTCATCTCCGGACGCCGCCGCCACGCCCAAAGCAAGGGTCCATGTCGGCATGTGCGGGTACATGGCGGCGAAGACATCGAGCGATGGCTGGAGGTCGGCGAGCCCACCCCGGTGGTAGGCATTGGTGAAGGCAGCCGCCCCGAGGACGGCCGGCGTGTCGGTTATCCCATGTTGCTCGCCGAGGTTGGAGAGGGCCGTGATGTGCTCGTCGGCAATCTCGAAATCACCATGAAGGCGAGTGCACGTGGCGGTTGCGAGCTCGCGAAACCAGAGCTGCCTCGGGTTTCGCAATCGGCCGCCTACATCCCTCAGGAGCTCAAGGCTCTCCTCGGCGGCTTCTCCATCGCCCAATGCGATGCCGTCGATCAGGCACGCGAGATGCGCACGGAACAGCCAATCGTCGTCCTCGAGGTCCCGCGCCACCTCGAGAAACTGTTTCGACCACTCTCGCCGTTGGGGATCGTGGCCGAATCGGGCCCACGAGTGGCGGGCGCTATAGGCAGCCGCCAAGACAGATCGATCTCCCAGTTCGATCGCCCCCGCGACGACGTTCGAAACGAGGTCGGAGGTCGCTGCATGACGCGTCGGAGTAGCTGCTTCGTTGAGCCATTCGCTGGCCACCAAGAGGCTCAGCCGAGTCCACGCCGAGCCAGCGCGCTCCATCGATTCGGACAACAGAGACCATCGCAGATCGGAAGCATTCACCAGCCGGCTGTGAAGGTCCGTGGCCAAGGCCACTAATGCGAAACGTTCGTAGTCCCGGGTGGACCGGGCGATGTCAGCGGCGGCCTTCCATGCCTCGTCTGCTCCGGCGGCATGCCCTGCGAGGGCTTCGGCTCGGCCGACTCGAAGCAGTAGGTCGACTCGGAGCCCGGGTGCTGTTGCGTCACCCAGCGAGGTGAGAGCCTGTTCGCACATCAATCGGGCCAGTTCGAATTGCAGTGACGCTAGAGCCGCATCGGCCCCAGCCAGTGCAAGATCCACCGCTCGATCGATCCCGAGGTCGGCGACCGCGGCCAGTCCGTGATGAGCGGCGTCTATAGGTGAACCGCGGGACGCCAGCGCCTCGGCTACGGCGCCCCGGATCCGGACTTCGCGGCTTTTTGACACCGAGCTCGCCAGTACGTCACGGATCAATCCGTGATCGAAGGCGAACTGATCGAACCGACCCGTCTCTACGACGATTCCGGCTCCGAGGGCTTCGTCGAGGTGCTCCACGACGGTGGCGACCGTCAGGTCGCACGCAGCCGCCAAAGTCTCGACATCGAACTGCATGCCGATGATCGCCGCTGTCTCCAATAATCGCCGGGCGAGGTTCGACAACTCCTTCATTCGTTGACCGATCACCGTCTGGATCAAAGGGGTGATCGACCCCTTCGGATCCGTCGCCGCGGGCGCAACGTCGTAGCTCTTGTTCCAGATGGCGAGGACTTCTCGCACCAGCAAAGGGATGCCTCCGGTCTGCTCGCCCAGGCGAGAGACGAGCTCTTCGCCCTGCAGACTGGGGATCGCAACATCGAGCCGATCCACCAGATCAACTAAGTCTGCGGTCAACAGCCGATCGACCTCCATGGTGACCGTCCCCTCGCGTTTGAGGAGGTCGAGGAGCGGCTCGTCATCGCCGGATCGCCAGTCGCCCGCGCTACTCCTGCAGGCCACCACCACGGTGACCCGCCGGTCCCACGGCCGATCGAGCACCGCTCGCATCAGCGCCATGGCTCCCTCGCCGAGACGGTGGGCGTCATCGACCAGGATGAGCAGTGGTTCGCCCTGCCCTGCTCTCGCCAGCAACTGGAGCACTGCCTCGATGAGCCTTCCTCGTGCGTGAGCAAGATTCTCGTCGTCGATCGAAGGCGGTGGCCCGAGCTCCGGCAGCAGCCAGGCGAGGTCCTCTTGGAGGTGACCGACACGATCCAACGACTCGGGGCCGGTCGCTTCGAGGACATCGCGCACCGCGTCTGCGAAAGGTCCATACGGCAGGGAGCTCTCGCGCTCCGCCGATCCCGAAGCGACCAGGACCGCTTTTTTGGCTGCCCTGCTTCCGAATTCGGTAAGGAGGCGACTCTTCCCGCATCCGGGTGGCCCGAGGACGAGAGCGAGACGGGGTTGATCGCCGACCTCGCCCTCGAGCAACAGTCGATCCAGGATGTCAAAGTGTTCGACCCGATCGACGAACGGAAGAAAATCGGTGCTCTGGTTCCTCCACCGGGCTGCGAATGTCGTACTGCGAGCGGTTCGATCCGAGGAATCTCGTGCGCCGTCGCCCGAAATCGAGGAGCCGATTCGCGAGGGCTCCCACGCCAGCTCGGGTGACTGCTCGAGCACCATGCGTTCGAGGTGCCTGAGCTCCGGCCCCGGCTCGATGCCGAGTTCATCGATGAGCATCCGGCGTACCCGTCCGTAGACGGCGAGGGCATCCGACTGGCGCCCACTACGGTACAACGCGAGCATCAGCTGTGCCCAGAAGCGCTCTCTCATCGGGTAGCTGGCGACAAGACTCTCGAGTTCGGCAACCAGTTGTGAATGCCGGACCAAAGCGAGATCTGTGTCGATCCGAAGCTCGGTGGCCTCCAGTCGCCGTTCTGAAAGACGTTGTGACTCTGTCGCCGCGAATGACTCGAAGACGAAATCTGCGAGAGCGGTGCCTCGCCAGAGCGCCAGGGCATCCCGGAGCTCTCCGTTGGCCCTCGTAGGGTCGCCGGCTTTCAGACAAGCCGAAGCCTGCGAGACCGCCTGCTCGAAGCGAGCTGCGTCCACCTGCATCGGATCTATCGCCAGTACGTAACCAGGGTCCCGACTGACAAGGATCTCCGACCCACTTCCGACAGGGTTCCCGCCGCGAAGGTTTGATCGCAGCCGAGAAATGTAGGCGTGCACGGTTCTCACTGCAGACGGGGGAGAATCCTCCGCCCAGATCTCCTCGACGATGCGATCCGTGGACAGGACCTCACCGGCATGGATCGCCAAGAGTGCCAAAACGGCGCGCTGACGGCGACCACCCAGAGGCACCTGCATCCCGTTATTCCAAACCTCGAAGGGCCCCAGCATTCGAAAGTCCATGTCCGCTGCTCTGTCCTCCCTCTGCTACCCATCGTTCAAAGAGAGGTGATCCCTGTTGTGGGGTCCACCGTCAGTTCAATTCAACTCGACCACACCGGATCGCGCCATCCTGCCATCACCACCTGGACGACCAGGCCGACTCGGAGTGGACGAAACCGAAACGGCAAGAGAGCAGTCGCTTTCGACGGAGTTACCCCTCAACAGGAAGAACCGTCGAGGAACTCCGATTAATGATGCTGGACTTCGTCGAGGCGGGCATCCTCCTCGGGCGGACGGTGAAGAATGGCCACCGCGACCAAGGAATCGGAAGACCACAGATCTTTTGGCGTGACGGTATCTGGCAAGACGGCGGCAGCGTCCACGCGCCCCGGCCTGAAGACTCCATACTTCGCCATGCCCACGTTGTGAGCAACCAGATTCCGAATTATTCGCATCCCAGCAATCGCCAGCTGTTTGCGAGTGGCCGCGCCGCCGAGGGCTCGATCGCCGTCTATTTCGACCAAACCAGAAACATCGAGAGTCGACGAAGAGCTGGACTCCACGAGTATTGAACCCACAGGTAGGCGATTCCGATCGTCGCCAGTAGCGCGGTCTCCGCCTCGGTCAGAGGCCAGGAACGCGAGATAATTCCGGGTCCCATTCGGCAAAACCGGAGGCGGGAGGATCGTCGCCTCCACTGGCACCGTCATGGCCGCCTTCACCATCGGTGAGAGCATTCGCCATGCTTCGGTGCATGGTCAGAACCACCGCACCCTCGCCGGGCTCTTGTCCGGCCACGTCGGCCCCAGCTCCACGATCGTCAAAGGCCGTGCTGTGTGAGGGGGGAACGGGGTTGTAGGCGAAGAGAGGATCAGTTAGCGCAATGGGCAAGGGTGGATCTGCCTCGAAGAAACAGCGGTAGACGAATTCCGAACACGTCAACGACTTCCTGGAAGTTCGGGAAGTCTGATAGGCCATCTCGGGTTCAAAGACAGCCAGCACGGATTGGGACAGTGCCTCCAGCACCGTGCCGATGAGTTGGCTCGGACCACCGGCCTCGTCGAAATACAGTTCGTAGGTGCGGAAGAGCGCCGGAACCATCAGAGTGATCAGGCTCAGGTACGCGTATACCGTGTCCCCGGTGTCGACATAGTCATGAGCCCGCGTTACCACCCCGTCCGCCGTAGCTCCGTTGATGATGTCGATGTGCCGGAGTGCAGTCGCGGTGCGGTCGTGGGGCAGCTTTAGACGATCGTCAAGGCTCTCGATACGAGCTGCTGCCGGGTGCTGCTCGCTCTCGCGCGATACCTGAGCAAACTTTCCCTGACCAAGGTAAAGACCAGCATGGCTGACCGGCCTGTTTTCGGCGAGTTGTATCAGCCCGCTGAGCGGATGGAGGCTATCGAACAAAAGCACATCGCCCGCCTTCAGCTTGCCGATGAAGGCACCGGGATCCGTCGTGAGTTCCAATGGGACGTCAACCATGCCGTCTCCTTCAGACCATCAGCTCGATGTCACATCCCGGCTTGCCAACGCTGCAGTTCCGCCGCCGCCTGCTGCTCGCCGCCGTCTCGGGCCATGTTCATCCACGTTACTGCTTCCTCACGGTTGCCCTCGTGGTCCAACAGCTGACCGAGCTGATAGGCGGCGTAGCCGTGTCCGGACTCCGCTGCCTGTTTGTACCACCGCTTCGCTTGGTCGGGCTTGTCCTCTGTAAGGTGCTCGGCCAGTTGGAAGGCCGCGTCCCGATCCTGTTCTGAAGCACCCTTGCGCCACCAACGCACCGCCTCGGACGCATCGTGGTTTTCGTTGAGCGCCAACCAGCCGCGCTGATAGGCCGCGTGTCCATACCCTTCGTTGGCTGCCTGTTCGAAGAAAGCTGCTGCCTCGTCCGTCTTGCCTTCCTCCCACAGAAGTTCGGCGAGCCGGTACGCTGCCTCGACATGTCGCTCCGAGGCGGCGTAGCGCCACCACTTTTGGGCATCCGCTCGGTCCCCGTCCTCGTTGAGAACCAACCATCCCAGCTGGAATGCCGCTTGGACGTGACCTGCCGTGGCCGCCTGTTCGTATGGCTCTCTGGCCTCTTCGGGGCGCGCCTGCTCCCAAAGCGCCTCGGCGTTCACAAAGGCAGCCTCGGGATCGGCATCACCTTCTGGAGCCGGTGGCGCGGAGCGAGCTTCATCCGTTATCCCTTGCCACGAATCGATCACTCGATCAAACCCCTCGATCTCATCCATCAGTGGACCTCCCGCAAGAATCCATCGGGGTCGACATCCGATTCCGTCCAGATCTCCCGCGCTTCTCTCACCATGGCATGGAGGGCGTCGGGATTGTCGATCACAGACTCGGCATTGACCAAAAGTTGGGGATTCCCACGCGAAACACTGACAATCTCGCGCAATGATGGTCTGCCGTTCACCGATCCATCCAACAGGCTCGTCAGACCAGGAAGCTGTTGAACCAGGTGGACTGTCTCCTTCGGACTGAGGTTCTTCACCTCGACAGCCTCAGCTCCATTGAGATCAGGGGGCGGCACCCGTGAAGTGATCACGATTCGACCCTCCCCCCTGTGGTTGCATAGCGCACCAAAGAGTTGTGACCATATGGGATCGATCCACGCGCCAGCAGGTGTGAGTAACAGATCGACCTGATCGAACACCAACAGCGCCCCCCGCCTTTCTATCGCCTCGGTGATCTGATCGAGCCATTGCGCGAAATTGTCCGTCCGATCGGTGGTTGTCACATTCAGGGCGCGTACCAAACGATTAGCGACAAAGTCGAAGTCTGGTTTCACCTGGTCACGATCGTTCGTGTAAAACGCGAAAAGGTGAAGGGAGCCGAAATCGTCCTGACGTCCGTAGGCAAGCTCGAGTGCGCAATGTGACTTTCCCATTCCCGGTGCCCCGTGCAGGATGACGCCGCTTTTGCCGCTGTCGGATGCCAGCGCCGAATTGGCAGCGGCCAGCACACCGACGCGACCTACGAAGACCTGCGGTTCATTGAGAAAGAACTCAGACATCTTCGGATTCAAGGGCGGCTGTGGACCAATTCGATTAGGTGGCGCCAGGGGTGCATTGGCGGTGGGAACGTTCCCGAAGACGGCTGGCGTATACGTTGATCTTGAGGGACACAGATCTGTCGGCTGCCGTTGCGAGGAATCTCGGAGCGCCATGGCCACTGCGCTCACGACGGAATGATTCCCTTCCCACATCCTCCCATAGAGCAATTCCGAGAATTCGATGCAGAAACGGTCTCGAACGGGATATCGCATCGCTACCACAGTGCAGCCCACCTGATCAGCAATTCTAGAGGCGAGGCTCTGTTCCACCTTCCCGTCGACGTGCTCTTCGTCCGATGCCGTGTCCACCCCCATGGCTTCGAACCATGGCCGCACCACGGTCGCTGCTGAGGAACACGCCATCAGCGTGACAAGTTTGAGCCGAGGCTTGGCACTCTCCAGCCACCCAAGGAGAAGGTCAGTATCTACGGGCTCGGCTTCGCCGGCGTCGTTCTCAAGCATCAATACACCGGCAGTGCCGTGACCGGACAGGTGGACGATGTCCCAGCCCTCGCCATTCTCGAGAGCCTTCCTGAGCGATCCAGCTGTCGCCCCGTACTGCAAGACATTGAGATCGAGATCTTTCGAATGTCTTTCGATAAGTTTGCGTGCCAACACGGCCAACCGATAACGCTCTTGCCGCAGACTCAGCTGACTCTCGTTTGTCGGAGACGAGAAAGCGGCTAGTACACGCAACCGTTGATCTGGTCGTGGCGGTGGCTCCACCGGAGGAGAACTGGACTCCACCGAGAAAACGACCCGTCGATCGGCCAGCGGAACCTTTCGACCGGTTTGATCCCGCAGTGTCGCGATGGCAAGCGGGGCTTCTACCAACCAAGTGGGGACATCCGGCTTGCGTTCGATCCAAACTATTGCCGGGGCATGTTCGACGAGGCTCTCGGCTATCTCGCCCAGGATGTTCTCCGCGACCCAGGCCCCCAAATCGCCGATCAGTTCAGCTTCAGCTTCTACCCATCCGGCCTGGGTCCCAAGCTCGGTCCACACGTCTGGAAGGTTGCGAAGAATCTCCCATTGCGGATCGTTTCCGTCGAGCTGGACCGCCTTGAAGCCAAGTTGCTCACGGCCTGCGGACTCTGAGTCGACGAGACGAAGCTCGAACTTGCCGTCACCCTCGATTCCCTCGGTCTTCAACCGGAGCGCCCGCACCGCGCCTGATAGTAGCCCCGGCTCAATCTGTCAATCCAGAGGATTCGATTCTGAGAGCGGGCGAGAGTGGGCTGGCAAAGATCGTCTGCTTCGGACGGGCCTTGGCGAAGGGCACAGCCTCTGTAGTTGGGTCCTCAGCTTCATAGGTCGATGTCCTCAGCTGCGTGAGCTGAGATTTGGTCAGCTCGTGCCAGCTGGTCTTCAAATCCCACGGCCAGCTTCGACACCTTCCGTTCTGATCATCCCCGGCTGGAATCCGCTGGTGATCCTGGGTGTCAACACCGCCTGAAATTTGACCCCCTGCCACCGGTTGAAAATTGACCCCCCTTCCCGGGGCCACCGTCACGCAGCGTCGTCAGTAGGCACCCTCCCGAGGTCTCGGTCCTTCAGCCGGTAGCTGTCACCTTTCATAGAGACCACCTCGGCGTGGTGGACGAGTCGATCGATCATGGCGGCGGCCACCACGGCGTCTCCGAACACCTCGCCCCACCGCCCGAAGGGCTTGTTGGAGGTGACAATGACGCCGGCCCGCTCGTAGCGGGAGGAGACCAGTTGGAAGAACAGGTTGGCCGCCTGGGCGTCGAAGGGGATGTAGCCGACCTCGTCGATGACGATGAGCGGGTAGCGCCCGAGGCGGGTGAGTTCCTCGTGGAGTGTGCCGGCGTCGTGGGCCTGGCCGAGGCGGTCCACCCACTCGGCAGCGGTGGCGAACAGCACCCGGTGTCCGGCCTGACAGGCCCGGATAGAGAGGCCAATGGCCAGGTGGGTCTTTCCCGTCCCCGGTGGACCCAAGAAAATCACGTTCTCCTTGGCCTCGACAAAGTCGAGGGCTCCGAGGTGGGCGATCACGTCCCGCTTCAGACTCCGCTGGTGATCGAAGTCGAACTCCTCCAGGGTCTTCCGGGCCGGGAGCCGGGCTGCCCGGATGCGGATCTCCCCGCCGTTGGACTGACGGGCGGCCACCTCCCGTTCCAGGCAAGCGGCCAGGAACTCCTCGTGGGTCCAGCTCTCTGCTCGGGCCCGATCGGCCAGGCGCTCGAACGCCTGGGCCAGTGACGGAGCCTTCAACGCTCGGCACAGATAGGCGAGGTCACTGGTCGGTTTGGACTTGGTCGCCATCACGCCACCCCCAATGCTTTGTCGTAGTCAGCCAGGTCTCGCTCTTCGACCATGGTCTCGAAGGGTGAGACCGGCACCTCTTCGGCCCGCATCATCCGCAACGTCATGGCGTGGGTGGCATCCAGGATGCTCTGGTGCTTGGCCAGACACCTGCGGTGTCGGGCCACTTCGACATCTCCGCAGGTGACCACCACCGAGGTGAGATCGGCCCGGACCTCGATGCGCCTCCCCACGAAGCGGGGGTTGACCGAGTAGTCGTTGGTGTCGACCCGGACGTAGTGGTCCCGGGGCAACCGGGTGTTGAAGTGGAGAGCCGGGTCGGGCAGCACCGGCGGGAAACGGCTCATCGATCCCCGGTCCTCATAGATGAGCTCGGCCGGGACCATCCGGATGGTGGCGTGCACCCGGCGGTTGGCCCGCTTCAGCCAGGCATGCAACTGGGTGTTGAAGTCCTCCACGTCGGAGAAGGTCCGTCCGGGCAAGAATGAGGTCTCGTAGTAGCCGTTGGCCCGTTCGTTCATGCCCTTGGCCTCGGGGTCGTTGGGCTTGCACAACCGGGCACCCATGCCGAGGGTCCCCCGGAAGCGCTGGTACTCGGCGGTGTAGACCTGCTTGCCTCGTCGCCACTGACCGATGCAGCCCTCGCCGTCCCAGACGGCGGTGCGGGGAATGCCTCCCACCTGCTCGAGACACGACAGCATCCCGGCCAGCACATCGTGCCCGGCTCGGGTCGGGACCATGTGGGCGGCCATGAACCGCGAGTACCCGGACACCGCGGTGACTACCCAGAGCTTGTCCGCCTGGCCGAAGCCGAGGGGGATCTCATAGTCGGGCTGCCACAGGTCGAACTGGACCAGCTCGCCGGGCACGTAGTGGGTGCGCTGGCACGGGTCGGGCGGTCGGAACAGGGGTCGGAGTTCGGCCACCCGGTCCCGCAGGATGGTGATCCCGTGCGACCACTCGATGCGCTCAGCGATCACCGTGGCCGGCATGGTCGGACAATCCCTCAGCAACTCACAGATCCGGTTCTCGACCGCATCGACGAGGGACCCTCGAGACCCCCGCCTGTAGTCGGGCGGGGCGGACCCACGCACTGCGGTCCGCACCATGTTCCGGGCCACGCCCAGTTGTCGGGCGATGGTCTTGATGCCCAGCCGTTCGGCGAAGTACAGCCGCCGGATCTCGGCCCAGTCGTCCACGTTGATCATGTCCTTCCTCCCCGGCTGGCGATCCAGCCAGGGTTCGTGATCCAGCACACTCAGTGGTGGACCACCGGGAAGGGGGGTCAATTTTCGGGCGGTGATAAGGGGTCAGTATTCAGCCGTTGGCGACACTGGGTACGATCACCCCGTTCGGCGACATCTGGCTGCAGTCTCCGGCGACCGGTGGTTCACCGTGCAGGTGCCGTGGTGATAGACAGCTGCTCTTCCCCTTGAACCCCGTCCCCTTGTATTGAGAGATCGAGTGACGCCGTAGGTGGCGTTGCTGATCGGATGCGCAGCTCTCCGAGCCTTCTTAACTGACTTTGGGGTAACGGCTCGTCGAACCGTTCTGACCGGATGGACTGCGCGCCGCGGTCCCCTGGGGACCAAGAGTCTCGATAGGAATCCCATTTAATGAGGCACGAAGCTGGTGAAGCAAACGGCCGCACCTACCGTCGCTGCAACGGTAACTGTGTAACCGACCATGGGATGTCCAATCACGAAGGAAACTGCGGCTTTACCGGATGCATTGGTCATTCCGCCATACTTCAGCCTTGAGCTCTTGTAGGCCACGGACACCACCACGGCGGCGTTAGGCACATTCGAAGTTACGTTCGCGGTCTCTTCTCCGCCAGCAGGGGGAGTGGGGTCCGACATGGAGACGCTGCAACTCGGCGCTCCTGGGCTCGCCGGTGCCGGAGCAACCGCCGATCCGTAGAAGGGCGAGGCCCCAAACGAGAACACCCCTCCGTCAGTGGCGACAAATCGATATCCAGAACCCGTTCCCTTGGCCTCCATCCCGACGATGGGTTTGTTGAGGGTTATGGCGCCGGTCGAGCCCCAGAAGGGCGCATTGAACGAGAAGATTCCGCCGTCCGAGGCGACCAGCCAGTACCCACTGGTGGCTAGGTCAGCACCCATGCCCACGACGGGTTGGTTCAGATGGGCTGCGCCCATGGAGCCGTAGAACGGCGTGTTGAAGGCAAAGATCCCCCCATCAGAAGCAACCAACCAGTACCCGGTTCCCGCGGCCGGCGCGGCCATGCCAACTACCGGTTTGTTGAGGGTCATGGCGCCGGTCGAGCCCCAGAAGGGCGCATTGAACGAGAAGATTCCGCCATCAGAGGCCACCAGCCAGTAGCCGCCGGTTGCTGCGTCGATGGCCATGCCGACAACTGGCCTGTTGAGAACCATGGCGCCAGTCGATCCTTGGAAAACGGCATCTCCGAACGAGAACACACCCCCATCGGTGGCGACGAGGTAGAAGCCACCGCCGTCGGCCGTGGCGACGATCCCCACGATCGGGTGGGTAGGCAAAAACGACAACGAACCGAAGTTCTTGGCATCACCGCAGGCAACCACCAACCCCGACGCATTGGCGATCCAGTACCCGCCGTCATCTGGTGTGGCCGCCAAGCCGACAACGGTCCCAGTGGGCAGGTTCCCCGAGCAGGAGCCGCTTGCATGGCCGATGGAGTTTGTTCTCGTTGGAGTGATAGCTGCAGCGGATCCACCGGCTGCAAGCAGACCTCCCGCCAAAAGCGTGACACTGAGGACCAGTGAGCTCAGCCGACGCGCCATCGAAAAGAGTTGTTCTCCCGCCCTCGGTTTGGTGCTCACGGTGAGAATCTATACCGAAGAAGATCAGGAAGTACCAGGTCACGAGCGGCTGGAGGGACAATGGGTCGATCGGGCACCACCCCGGAATCGGTGAACGTCGCTTTGGGGGAATCCGTGATGACCTCAGCTGCTTGAGCTGAGTTGGAGTCTGGGTTCCTGAACCCGAGGTGTGACGTTGTCAGTCCAAGAGCCTCTTGAAGTCGACTTCGGGATCTGCAACGACTGGCACCAGCGCCGTAACGGATGCGAATCCCTCCTCCACGAGGGCACTGTCGCTGTGATTCCGGACGACATCCGGATCTGTGAATGTAGTCGGTACCGATCGACCTGACCGTTCGGTCATCGCGGTTTGGAACGTACCCAGAAGATCCAAGTTTCCTTGCCGGATCCCCAGCAGCTTCTCGACAGGCAAGTTGGGGACATTGCAGTTGATCACCGTGTGCGGGAGGTCCTCGCACATCCAATCCAGGACCGTGTTCGCTACCGTGGCGGCCGTGTCCCAGTGCATCGATTCAGGCGGAGCATCGAGCACGTCGAGGGACACGGCAAGGGCTGGACAACCGTACTGAAAGGCGGTGAAGGCGGCACCAACGGTTCCCGAATGGAGAATTGCCCGGCCGGTGTTGGCCCCTCTATTGATTCCAGACACTACGAGGTCAGGCTTGGTGCCAAACTTCTCGTGGAGTGCAACGAGTGTGATCAGCGCGGGCGTAGCATCCACCGAAATTACCGCCACTTCAGACCAGCCGGCCCAGGCAATCTGTTCCCACACCACTTCGCCGAAACTGCTCACGCCTGTTACCGATGAGCTGGAACCACTGCTATCCCAGGAAGGAGCGGCCACGAGCACATCGTGGCCGTTCAGCCGAACCACTTCGGCCAGTGCGCGCAGCCCAGGGCTCTCGATTCCGTCGTCATTCGTCACCAGTACGCGGACAACGACCTCCCTGCGACCGGGTCAATCAGAGGTGAGCGATCGCCTACCCGATCTTGTCTAGTACCGGGACCACCTGAAGGTTCATTCACCAGCTGAACTCTTGGTAAAAGTTGTGTGGCTTCGAGTGTGGATCGACCAGGAAAGGCGTGCTGATTCGAGGGGCTGCAGGCCCTCCGACTCCCGATCTATTCCAAGGCGAGCTGGCGACCGTGACTCTCAGGAGCAGCCACTCGCATGGGAGCGACCTCTTCCGGGCCCTGGGCGAAGCTGCGTCGAGAGGGCAGACTCACCATGGCAACCGCCGCCGCCACCACCAGAACCGCCGCCGCCACCCAGATAGCCAGCGAGTAGCCGTCGGTAAGGGCCGCAGCGGTGTGTGCTGGCGTCGGTACGTTTCCACCGAGAACATCGGCCGTCCGTCTCGCCGCCAACGTGGCTAGTACGGCGAGCCCAATCGATGCTCCAACAGTGCGAGACGTATTGATGAGTCCCGACGCGAGCCCGGCGTCGGCCCGGGGCACACCGGCGGTTCCGGCCACCGTGACCGGAGTGACCGTCAAACCCATGCCGAGCCCGATCAAGATGAACGGGAAGAGAAGATCGGGCGCGAAGCTACTGGTCGGCGTGATCTGGGCGAGCCATATCAGCCCGCTCGCCCCGACCAGGGTTCCGACAAGGATGAGCAGCCGGGGACCCAGTCGCGTCACCAGACGCGCTGTCACCTGCGCACCCACGGCGATCAGCACTGTCTGCGGGAGAAATGCGAGTCCCGCCTGAAGCGGGCTGAAGCCGAGCACCCGCTGCATGTAGAGAGTCTCGAAATACCACGAGCCGAACATGGCGCAGAACATGAGGAACATGACCGCATTGCCGCCCGTCACCGATCGCGATCCGGAAGATACGCAACGGCATGAGCGGTGCACGGGAGAACCGCTGCTCGATCATGACGAAGGCCCCGAGCAGCACAACCGCCAACCCGAGAGGAAGGAGCACCTGTGGCGAACCCCAGGAGTACCGCTCGGTGCGCACGATGGCATAGACCAGTGCGACCAGTCCGCCGGTGACCGTCACCGCGCCGGCCGCATCGAGATGCCTGTGGGCCAGGTCTGCCCGCGACTCCGGCAAGTAGCGACGGGCCGCGATCAGTGCCACCACACCGACCGGTACGTTCACGAACAGGATCCAGCGCCAACTCAGTACGTCGGTGAGGATCCCGCCGAGCAGCGCTCCCGCGGATGCGCCCGCCGACGCCACGGCACTCCATACACCCAGCGCACGGGCCCGTGCCGGACCCTCGGCGAACGTGGCGGTCAGGATGGTGAGGGTGGCCGGTGCCAGGATCGCGGCACCCAGGCCCTGCAGGGTGCGGGCGGCGATCAGCCACGTCTGGTTCTGGGCCAGTCCTCCAAAGAGGCTGGCCACGGTGAAGACGCCCAGTCCGATCAGGAAGATCCGGCGCCGACCGAAGAGGTCGGCCGCCCGGCCACCAAGGAGCAGGAACCCGGCGAAGGTCAGCGTGTAGGCATTGACCACCCACTGCAGTTCTGATGCACTGAACCGGAGATCTCGCTGGATCGACGGGAGTGCCACATTCACGATCGAGATGTCGAGCACGACCATGAACTGGCCTATGCATACGAGCGTCAGTAAGAGCCACTCGGGAACCGATTGCCCGGGCGAAATTTCGACAGTGCGTGATTGCCGGCCCGAAAGCGAGACAGCTGAGGTGCTCATAGACGTTGGCTCTCCTTCTCCGCCTCGGTCAGGATCCGCTTCTCAGCATCCGGGCACAAACCACGGATCCAATGAAAGAAGAGAACGCGTATCGAGCCGCCCTTATTCCCCGAACCCACGGTAGGCGGACACCCCTCCGAGTTCTGGCGGTAATCCGACGTCAGAGTGATCGGCCCCGTCCAGCAGCGAGATCGGGCCCGTTCGCCCCTCTTGCATGAGCGTCGGGACGAAATGCGTCAGGGGCGCTGACCGAACATCCTCATGTTCAGTGCCACCGACGGCTCGCGAGCCACGGTCAGGAGACAGCAACCACGGCGGCATAGACCAATGTGGTGATCTCGCCTGTGGATGTGTCGATGAGTTCGATCTGGACAGGCGCGTCGGGTCCGGTACCCAGGAGCCTGCTCCGAGTCCGCACCGGGCCCACCTCCGCCTTCCGGAGATATCGGAGGTCGAGGTCGGTCACCACGAAGGACGATTCGAAGCGGGTCTGCATCAGGTCTTCGGCAGCGGCTTCGGCCAGGAGCGCGACCATCGCCCCCTGGAGAGTCCCCGCGGGATTGCGGAGATCGGGTGTGACCTGGACCTGCACAACGCCCACTGCCGCATCGATCACCTCGATGCCGGCCTCTTCGCGCAGCGGTCGAGAGAGCACGGTGGGATCTCGGAAGATCACTGGTATTTGCCCGAGCGGCACATTCGGTTTTGGCGGATCGGTCGGTTTGCGAGGGATTTTCGTAAAGCCGACGGCACCGGTACCGATCGGTGCTCCCTCGCCCGTTCGCAGCTCGACCAGGCAGGTCCCCGATCTCCGGCTTTGACGGAGGATCGTGTTGGTGGCGTCAATGCGATCGGGGGCTGGAAGTGGACGCATTCGGACCGACATGTCCGAGGTGAGCGTCCACATGCCGGGGTCTTGATCCAGGGGGATCCCCGCCACAACGTCGATGACGAAGGCGAGGACACTGGCTCGGACGATGCCGTGGTGCAGCACCTCCTTCCGGGGCCTGAGTTCGAGGACCAAGTGGCCGTCCTCGAACCGGGCTGCCACCCCGAGTCGGCTGGGGAGCGATGTCCCCTGAGTCGACAGGTCGGTCATGTGGTCTCCGGAAGCGACATGGGCTCTGAATGTTAACGGCGACTGAAACAACTCCTACTCGATCCCGACAGATTTTGTGCGCTCGCCATCGACAGCTCGGGGACCGATGATCGACCGATGCCCGGACGGTCGAGAAGCGGCGGCGTTCGGTGTTGCGATGGCATTGGTCACCGACCATCGGCCAGCATGAAGGAATGGGAGATCTCGGCAAGGACACGGCGCTGGAGAAGCTCGAGGATGGGCGCTTTCGAGCAACATTGAGCCAAGACTGGGAGATCTGGGGACCGATGGGTGGCTACGTCGCCGCCTGCGCCCTTCGTGCTGCCGGCGAAGCGAGCAGCCAACCGGAGCCCGCTTCGTTCTCGTGCCACTACCTCGGAGTGGCGCGGTTCGAACCGATCGACATCAAGGTCGAGGCTCGACGAGAAGGGCGGGCCGCAACTTCCCAGCGAGTCGAAGTCACCCAGTCGGGGCGGAGGATCCTCGATGCCATGGTGTGGAGTACCTCCGAAGGTCCGGGCCTCGAGCACGACGAGACGGTCCCACCCGACATTCCGAAGCCGGGGGATCTCCCCGGGCAGCCTTCCGACTTGGTTCGGCCGTACCCATTCTGGGACAACCTCGAATCACGGTTCATTCACTTCGAACCGGTCTGGCCGCCCGCCGGACCCCGACCTGCGGTGTGGCAGGAATGGCTTCGATTCATCCCGACCGCAACGTTCGCCGATCCATGGGTTGACGCGGCTCGGCTTCTCATCCTGATCGATCTGTCGAGCTGGCCTTCAGCGCACCGACCCCATGCCTGGCGTCAAGCGGCGTTCATCGCCCCCACCCTGGACCTCAACGTTGCCTTTCACCAACCCGCTTTGGGCGACGAGTGGTTGCTAATTGACGGATCGGCTCCACTCTCTATCCGCGGGCTCTTCGGCTGGACTGCCCGTGTCTGGTCCACAGAAGCAAAGCTCCTCGCTTCCGGTGGAGGCCAGTGCTTGTACCGGGAACTGCCGCCGGATCCAATCGGTGCTCAAGGAGATACCTGAGCGCCTCCACCGCGGTGCAATAACTGGCCGTTCAGTCGGTGCACCTCACATCCGGAGCTGCATGTACCAGGGATAGCTCACCGGGGGCCGCGACATCCTGCTCAGACCCTTGGCGGGGTCCAGCGGCAACTCCAGCTCGAACCCGGCCAGATTCTGCTCCAGCTGATCGACAGTTCGTGGTCCGATGATGATCGAGGTGATGCCCGGGCGGTTGAGGAGCCAGGCGAGACTGACCGCAGTCGGCGTCGTACCAAGGTCGTTGGCGATCTTGCCCACTTCGGCGACGATCTCGAAGTTGCGGTCGGTGAGGGTGAGCATCCTCATCCCTTCCGCTTCCATGTCCGAACCTCTGCTCAGTCGACCGTCGGCTGGCAGATCATCTCGTTTGGTGTACTTACCGGTGAGCATCCCTCCTCCGAGCGGACTCCACACGATGACGCCCATGCCGTTGCGGGTGGCAGTCGGGAGAATGTCGAGCTCGATATCACGCCAGATCAGTGAATACTGGGGTTGCAGACTTACCAGAGGAGCCCCTCCCTGGCGATCGGCCGCCCATTGTGCTTCGACCAGTTGACTGCCGTAGAAATTCGAGCACCCGATATAGCGGACCTTTCCCGATCGGACGAAGCCATCGAGCGTGGCCATGCTCTCCTCGATTGGCGTGTCGTGGTCCCAATTGTGCAGCTGATAGAGATCGATGTAGTCCGTACCGAGCCGACGCAAACTTGACTCCAGCGCTCGGGTCAGATGGACACGGGATGAGCCGTGGTCATTGGGCCCGTCCCCCATGGTGTTGTATCCCTTGGTGGCCAGGACCACCCCGTCACGTTTGGTTGCGATGGCTCGTCCGACGAACTCCTCGGACACGCCGGCGTTGTACACGTCTGCGGTATCGATGAAGTTGTGCCCGGCATCGATGAAGGCGTCGACAATCCGTCGTGATTCAGATTCGTCCGTGCCCCAGACGGTGTTGCCGAAGGTCATGGTGCCCAGACATGCCCGGGACACCCTCAGGCCGGACTTTCCCAGCGATACGAAATCCATTCCGGGCACGTTAGCGGCGACATGGTCGTACCGAAGATCCCGGGTTTCACACCGCCGGCCCTGGCCGCCTGACCGGCCCGTGACCAAGATGGTATCTGTTCTGATACCATAAGACCATGGACGCAGGACTGGTTATTCGAACGGCGAGGAGGCAGTCGAAGCTGAGCTTGCGGGCCCTGGCCACCCGGGCTGGGACCTCGCATGCAACGCTCTCGGCCTATGAGAATGGCCGGGTGGATCCCACGACGACGGTTCTTACGCGGATCGTCGGGGCAACGGGATACTCGCTGGAGGCGACCCTTCTCGGAATTCCCTCCGATATCAAGGGAATGTCCCGCGGCGAAGAGTTGATCGCCGTTCTCGAGTTGGCCGAGCAGTTCCCCGCCAGCCATGCATCCGAACTGGATTTCCCGCCCTTCCGACCGACATGACGTCGATTGTCGACAAGATCCTGGTGATCGGCGCAGCCCTGGAGAGCCAGCGGCTCCCCTACGCCTTCGGCGGCGCGCTGGCCCTGGCCTTCTGTACCGAGCGCGCCCGGGGCACCATCGACATCGACGTCAACGTCTTCGTCGCCCAGGACCAGGCCGGCCGAGTGCTGACTTCACTGTGTCCGCCGGTGAGCCATGCAGATGAAGACCTGGTGAACCTCGAGCGGGACGGCCAGACCCGGTTGTGGTGGGAACAGACGCCCGTCGATCTCTTCCTGGACACGACCGACTTCCACCTCCAGGCGGCACAGCGTCGTCAATTCCACGATTTTGGCGGCCGGCAGACTCCATTTCTCGGTTGTTCCGATCTGGCCGTGTTCAAAGCCTTCTTCAACAGGACCAAGGACTGGGCTGATCTCGAGGAGATGATCGCCCTCGGGGCGCTCAACGTCGATCAGACCCTTGGCGTGCTGGTGCGCTATCTCGGGGAGGACGACGAGCGGGTGGAGAGGCTCCGACTGCTGACCGTTCCCGAGGGTTGAGGGCGTCGATGCGCGGGAGCGAACATTCATGCGGAGCAGTAAGAATGGAGGAACTGGATCTGGCCGCAGGGCTCGGTTCCAAATGAGAGGAGAAAAGGATGCCCAGTGAAAAACCGGAGGAGTGGCTCTCAATCGACACACGCCTCCTCACGTCAGCTGGTGTCGTGGCTCTATTTGGTGCGTTGCTCCTGGGAATCGGTGCCCTCATGGGAACCAATGCCCTTCTCAATGCATTTCGTCACTGGGTTAATCAACAAGACGATTCGCCAACCGAGTCGGCCAAGTCGATGATCAGGCAGGTGCACGATGCCGCGTTGGCCAGCACTTCAGCAGCCACCGATGCCTGGCGGAGCACAATTACTTCCCCATCGACTGACTGACCAAATCCAGCCTTATCTCGTTTCACCCACGTGTGGTGGCTGTCCATTTGGGCTCAATATTTGGCGTCGCCATACGGCGTCACTGCCCTAACCTCTCAGCGAGACCGGGTCCGGGCCTTCCGTCTCATGTGACGGGGACCAACGCGTCGACCTCGGCGGCTTCTGCAGCGGACAAGTGCCAGCCGGCGGCCGCTACGTTTGCCCGAACCTGGTCAGCCTTGGTAGCACCTGCGATGACCGACGGGATTACCGGCTTCTCGATAAGCCAGGCGAAGGCCAGGTCCAACAGACTGTGATCATGCGAGGCCGCCCACCCACTCAGTGCGTCAACGGCCTCGAAGGCTTGATCGGATAGCACCCCGCTCGCCCTGTTGCCCCACCGGTGCATGCGGGTTCCCGAGGCGGGCGCCTCACCTTTGGAGTACTTGCCAGTCAGCATGCCGCTGGCCAAGGGAAAGTACGGCAGATAGGCGAGCCCCAGACGCCGGCATTCGGGGAGAACCTCGCGCTCGTCTCCCCGGTTGAGCAGGTTGTAGTGGTTCTGGACGCTGACGAAGTGTGCGCTCTCTGCGGGTACGCCCTCATCCGCTTCACGCAGCAGTTCGGCCGAGAAATTCGAGCAACCGATCTCGCGGACCTTGCCCTGGTCGACCAGCTCGTTGAGCAAACCGAGCGTATCCACAAGCGGAGTCTGCGGATCGGGCCGGTGAAGCTGATAGAGATCGATCCGATCTGTGCCGAGTTGACGCAGACTGCGTTCCACGGCCTCTCTCACGTAAGCAGGCGCCGCGCCGCCGGTGCCGTCCTTGCCTACGGGACTACCGAACTTGGTGGCGATGACCACGTCGTCACGATGACGGCCGATCGCCTTGCCCAGCCTCTCCTCGCTGTCCCCGTATGAATCGGAGGTATCGAAGAAGGTGATGCCCGCATCGAGGGCAGCGTTGACGACTGGGGGTACTTCGTCCTCCTGCATTCCCATGCCGAAGTTGTTGGTTCCGAGGCCTACAACCGAAACCTCCAGCGATCCGATCCGTCGACTGTCCATGGTCGCTGTTTTACCATTCCCCCTCTCTGGCTGACGAGCGCCACCGATTGACCGGGCGGGAACGGGATCGACAAGCCCAGGCCGATCGGGACCACTCCCGACTGGAGATCTCCTGGCACCCACAGGTGACTGGCGTACGACCCACATTCGGACCTATGAAATGAAGCTATGAATCCCTCGATCATCGACAACCGAACCGGAGCGCACCCCGGCCGTCTCGCTGAAATCGAATCGGTCGCATCCGGGAGCCCTGGTGGCACCCGTCGGCGCTCCGATCGGAGGCGCGGTCAAGTCCTCGTGGTGGCGCTCGCGTTGGTGGGGATCGCCTCTGGCCTGGCCGCCTGCTCCAACTCGTCGAGTTCGTCGACCACTACGACGGCTCCATCGACGACCACGACCGCGGTAACACCTACCACCTCCACGGGAGCGAAGGCGGTCCCGGCTCCGACGTCTGGGACACCACCGATTTACGAGGTGAAGACCGGTACTGTTCCCGGACTCGGCACGGTTCTGGTTGCCGGCAACGGATTCACCCTCTACATGTTCGTCCCCGACAAGAAGTCCGGTGTGTCCACGTGTTACAACGCGTGTGCCACGGCATGGCCTCCGTTACTTTTGACCGGCACTGATGCCCCTGTCTACGGCCAGGGAGTGAACCCGAATCTGCTCGGTACGACCAAACGCACCGACGGCACCGTCCAGGTGACCTACAACGGCTGGCCTTTGTACCTCTGGGTGACCGACTCCGAGCCGGGGCAGGCCACGGGCCAGGGAATCAACAACAACGGAGGACTCTGGTACGTGCTGAACCCGGCCGGCCAGGTCGTCACCAAGAGCGCCTCCTAGGCAAAGAGTCACTGTTGGAGCGAGCAGTAACCTCCACGGCACGGCCACGCTTCATGTGAAGCCATCCTCCCCGAGGCCGTGGCGGGCAGCGCTGACATCGAGGCCACTCGACCCGTCCTCGACTAATCCCCGCCACCGGTCGGCAATGGCGGCGGCGATCGGCACAACTGCGGTACCGGCATCGGATGCCGCCAGGTCGAGATCCTTCAGGGCCAAGTCCAGCGCGAAGTCGGCGTGAAAGTCGTTCTCGACCATCTTGGTCAACTTGCTCAGTGCGTACGGCGACGCCAGTGGGTTGTCGCGGCAGAGCGGCGAACAGCGCCGGGGTGGGCACGCCGAGGTGTTCGGCCAGGGCGGCCGCCTCGGCAGCGCCTTCGGTCTGAAAGGCCAACCACGTGTTGAGGACCAGCTTCATCCTGCTGCCGGTTCCTGCGGGACCGAGCCAGAGCGTGGACCTTCCCAGCACGCCGAAGACGGGTTCGAGTGATGATGCTGCCGTATCCGGGCCCGACGCCAGGATCAAGAGCTGGCCCGACTCAGCCGGCGCTCTGCTTCCCGACACCGGCGCGTCAACGAAGACAACGTCCGGTCGGTTGGTCTGGATCCGCTCGGCAAGTCTCTCCGTCCGCTCGCTGCCGATGGTCGCCATCTGCACCCAGATAGATCCCTGTCGCATAGCGGACAGCCCTTGCCCGCCGAACATAACGTCCTCTGTGGTGTCCGCAGTCGGCAGCATGGTGATGACGACGTCTGCCTCTTTGGCGGCGTCAGCGGCCAGCTCGAAGGCAGTGGCCCCCTTGTCAGTGGCGGCCACCGTCGAAGAAAGATGCCGCGACCACACCCCCACTGCCAGCCCCGCACCAACGAGACGTTGGGCCATCGCCGACCCCATGGTGCCTGTCCCGATTACTGCCACTCTTGGTATCCGTTCGGTCCTGCTTGTCGACTCAGTCATTGCGTTGCTCCTTCTCGAGAAATACACCACGGCGACAAGGCCGATAGGAGCGAGAGATTCAGTCCAAGCCTTGGACAGCAGCGGCGGCCCGTCTCTCCACGGTTTCGTACCCGTTGGCCTTTGCGACGGTGTGAGCCTTCATCAACAACTGACGAGCCCGCTCGGTATCGCCCGGTGCCTTGCGAGTGGTTAGCAATCGCCCCCAGAGCAGGTCAGTGCGGGCAGCGAAAAATGTCGCCCCCATCCGATCGCACATCGCCGCGGACTGGGCAAAATAGGCATCCGCCTCGTCGTAGCGGCCGAGTACGGTGGCAAGGCCGCCGAGATAGTGGCTCACCGGACCCAGCGCTGAGCCACCGGTGGCAGGCAACTGGGAAGCCCATGGGGCGAGCCGCTCGAAAAGCGGTCCCGCGTACTCTTGGTCTCGGCATTCGATTGCGGCATCCGCGAAATCGACCATTCCGGTGAGCCATGTCTGGTCCAGGGGAAGGTCGAAGTTTGCGGCGGCGAAGCTCTCAAGGATCTGACGGGCGTCCTCGACGCGGTCGCCCTCCACATGCGCCTTGGCCAGCAGTGACCCGAACAACCATCGAGAGATGTCGGGGGTCTTGGTCGCCATCTCCTCGATGAGTTGTGCCAGATCACTCATGGTTCCACGTTGACCGCTGATGATCATGAGCTGCGCACCATAGATGACTGCCGCGTCAGGTTGGCCGCAGTCCGTTCCGATCTCGAGCGCGGCGGTGGCCAACTGCTCAGCGCGGTCGGTGTCACCGGCGATCTGAGCCGGCAGGGAGCTCACGAACGTGTGATCCCAGGTGAAGAGAGGTTGGTCGAGCTGCTCGGCTATCGCCCCGTTGATGGCTATGCATCGATTCATCTCGTCCACATCCCCGGCGCGGGCCGAGGCTTCGGCGCGCCACTGCGCGGCCCAGAACGTCTGCACCGGATCGCCGATCCGCTCGGCTCGTATCAAAGCATCAGCGGTTCGGTTCAGCGACAGCTCGAGTAGTGAAGGTACCTGGAGGGCGACGTGAAGATGGTTGAGTACGCGCACGACCACGGCATCGTCACCCAACGACTCGGCGATGGCGACGGCTTCGTCGGCCAGAGCCTGGCGGCGGTCGAGCGGACACCCGTGGGCAAGCTCCGAACACAGAGTTGCAAGGACGAGCGCGCGTTCCGAGCTGTCCGTGGAGAGCAGGTCGGCCGCCGTCTCCAGGATCTCGACCTTCTCGGCATCAATTGCGCCGATGGCGCTGTAGAAGCCCCGGTCGTTGGCCAGGGCCGCGGCGACCAATCGACCGGTATCGCCGACATCGACTGCCCGCCGAGCAGCGGCGATCAGCGTTTCGCGAAAGCCGGGTCACCCGTCTGCCTCTGGGCCGTACCGAGTCCGATCTCCAGGTCGATTCCCAGTATTGGATCGGGTTGATCGATCTGGGCGTAGAGGCCGAGGGCCCGTTCGTAATGGTGCAAAGCATCAGCGGGAGCCAGCGCACTGAGGGCAGCGTCTGCCGCCTGCCGCGAGTAGCCGATCGCCCGGTTCAGGTCGATGGGCTGGCTGGCACTGGACCAGTGACGAGCGAGTTCGCCGACCCGGACTCCGGGTCGATCCCCACAGAGATCCTCCAGCGCTTGGGCCACCGCTCGATGCGCTCGTGCCCGACGGGTGGGGCCGAGGTCCTCGTACAGGGTGTGTTGGATAAGCGCGTGCGCGATGCTGTATTGGCCCTGGGTCTCCGCCGTCTCGCGCACCAGGCCCGCCGCCGCCGAAGCGTCCAGTATGTCCAGCAGCTCCTCCTCCGATCTCGCGGACGCCCTGGCCAGAAGCTCAAAATCGAAGTCCCGGCCGATCACCGCTGCCAACGACAGCAGCTTCTCGGCGTATTCCCCGAGCCGTCCGACCCGAGCTCTGATTACGTCGCGAACACTCTCGGGCAGCGGCATACGCTCCGGGAGGTCCTTCGCCACCCATCGACCGGTACGGTCCTGGAAAATGGCCCCGGTTTCGGACAGGTGGCGGAGGATCTCATTGACGAAGAACGGATTGCCATCGGTCTCCCGATATACGGCGTGAGCGATATTCACCGCCGCGTCGTCGAGGGTGTATCCGGCGATTGCCTCGAGCAACGCCACCACGCCGTTGTCGTCCAGTCCGGCCAGCTCTATGCGGTAGAAGCGGCTCTGTCGATGGAGCGCCGCCATGGTCTCGACGAGTGGGTGCGAGTGGAACAGCTCACTGTCCCGATAGGTCCCGAGGATAAGGACCCGCATACCTTGCTCGGCGGCGGCGAGATGGCGCAGAAGCAGAAGACTCGCTTTGTCAGCCCACTGCAGGTCATCGAGGACAATGACAACAGGCTGATGGGCCGAGACGGTGGCTAGTAAACCGACAACGGCAGCAAAGAGCAGGAACCGCTCCGAGTCGGTATCGTCGGCCCTCGATGCCGGGAGATCCGCGATTCGAGTAGCGAGCGCCGGAACGAGCCGGACGAGTTCTGACCCGTGGACCTCCACGTGGGCGAGTAGTTGGTCCTCTGGAGCGTGTGCGATGAAATGGCCGAGTGCCTCGGCGAAGAGCTGATAGGGAGTGGCGAGGTCCTCTTCACAGTGCCCGAAGAGCACATGGGCACCTCCGCCAAAGGCAGCCCGACCGGCCTCAGCAACCAGCGTGGTCTTGCCCAGGCCGGCCTCGCCGGAGACAAGCACCAGCTCGCGGCCCTCACCCGCCGCCACCCGCTTCATCGAGTCCGTGATCGTCTGCATCTCGACGTCACGTCCGATCATCCCCGCCAGTGGTCGGCCCACCAGACGACCCGGGAGCGGAACTATGCCGGCGTCTGATTCTTCATGAGGCTCCCAGAGCACCTCGACCGTCTCGACACGGTCCGGCAGGCCCTTCAGATCCAGTTCTCCGACTGGATTGCATCGCTGACGGTTGTTCCTGCCGGCAATCAATCGCACGATGTCGGCGGCGAGTATCTGACCGCTCTGGCAGGTCGCACACAGTCGGGCCGCCTCGACCACAGGATCCCCGAAGTAGTCGTCCTCCTCTCTGCTCACTTCCCCGCAGCTAAGAGCGACCCGCAGACCCACTGGGTGCTCTCGGCCCCGATTGTCCCGTTCGACTCCTTGCTGCATGGTCACCGCACAGACCATTGCCGCCGACGCCGAACCGAAGACAACCATTAACCCGTCACCGAGGGTCTTTACTTCGGTCCCGTTCGCCTCGGCGATTGCCTGCCGCAGGATCGAGAAGTGGGTTCGACGGACCTCATCGGCAATGTCCGGCAGTAGGTGTTGAGACAGCTGGGTCGAACCCACGATGTCTGTAAACAGGATCGCCACGTTCTCGGTGGTCACTGGAGCCCTTCCGCCGTTTGCACG
Organism: uncultured Acidimicrobiaceae bacterium; assembly: GCA_963734395.1. Taxonomy (GTDB): domain Bacteria; phylum Actinomycetota; class Acidimicrobiia; order Acidimicrobiales; family RAAP-2; genus Bog-756. The sequence continues at coordinate 370,333 of CAVTGY010000003.1, forward strand.
GCCCTACCGTATGTGACCAGGGTATTAGTTCGGCCAGAGCGCCGCCAAGGCTTCGATCCGACGGGATCGCACCACAACCCGGCGGTTCGCGCCAACCGCCGGGTTCGGGCCGCTCTCCGGAGGCGGCCCGGCTACTGTACCGCCGTGGCCAAAGAGCCGATGAGCCCCAATGAGGTCCACCGACTCCACGAGCGACTTTCCAACTGGGGTCGATGGGGACCGGACGACCAACTCGGGACTCTCAACTTCATCACGGCGGGAGTAACCGCAAACGCAGTCTCGACCGTGCTGTCGGGGCAGACGGTGTCCTGTGCCCGGCCCCTGCCCACCCAACCAGGCCCGGACAATTCGATGCCTGTGGTCCACCACATGACCGGGACGGCAACGGAGGGTTATGGGGCCGACTACTTCGCCCTCGCCCCGCATGGCTACGCGACGAGCCATATCGACGCGCTCTGTCACATCTTCCATCAAGGAAAGATCTACAACGGCTACGAGGCCGACACGGTTACGGCTCACGGGGCCACCAAGCTCGGCATCCACCACCTCCGGTCCGGAATAGTCACTCGAGGGGTCCTGGTCGACGTACCCGCCATCCGGGGTGTCGAGGCGCTGAGCCCAGGAGAGCCCATCTTCCCCGAGGACTTGGAGTCGGCAGAAAGGGCGACAGGCGTCACCTTGCAGACAGGAGATGCGCTGCTCGTGCGGACAGGCCGATGGCGGTGGCGAGAGATGTACGGCCCCTGGGTTCCCATGGATGGCATGGCCGGCCTCGACGCTTCCTGTCTCACCTGGCTACACGAGCGAGAGGTTGCCCTGCTGGGCAGTGACGGGATCTCCGACGTCCTACCGTCGCGCGTCGACACCGTCCTCATGCCGGTTCACACCGTGGCCATCGTGGCGATGGGCGTCCATCTTCTGGACAATCTTGATCTCGACGAGCTGTCCGTGGCATGCGCCACCGCTGGGCGCTGGAGCTTTCTTCTTACGGTTGCACCGCTGGTGTTGAATCAGGGCACGGCTTCACCGGTGAACCCGATCGCCGTCCTCTAGACCGGGTCGTGCCGGGGGAGTCAATGTTGAGATACAACCGGCGACTGGCCCGTCTTCGCCATTGCGTCTGCTCTGCGAATGTCCTACTCGGGTTGCCCGGACGACATGCTCGGCACAACAGGCTTGCCCGACGACTTGGAACGTGGGAACCTTCGGGTTGTAACAGGAGGTCGTGTTGTCCGACAAGCCCACCTATTTGGCGCTCCTGAACGCCATCGCGCTCAACGAGACCCGTGCATACCGCTACCTTCAGGGCTGGATCGCCACGACTCCAGACCCAGATGTAAGAGAAGTCCTCCGCACGGTCGCGGCTCGTGAAGGGGAACACGGGATGACGTTCGCCAAACGTATCAACGAACTCGGCTTCGAGGTGCGCGAGAAGGACGATCAAGGTCTCGAGGAGCGGGTCCCTCTTGCTCTGTCTCCTGATATCTCCGACATCGAGAAGTTCGAGAGGTTCGGTCTACACGAGCTTGAAAAAGTGCTCTGTTATTTCGACGACATCTTCAAGGACCATTCAATCGATATTCGAACGGGCGAGCTTCTCGGACGCTACGTCGCCGAGGAGCACGACAGTTGCCGCCTGCTCAGGGGTTGTTACGACCGTCTTGTTGCTCGCAGCGAGACCATTTCGGACGCTCGCGCAAGCTGAGGCCGGTGCGGTTGCGGACCCGGCCGGGTGCGTAAACCACCGGAGCCCGCCACGTTGGTAGTTCCGTCACAGTGGTTACCCGGGCTGGATGACGTTCGGTACCGACAGGGTGAACAGGAGTGGGTGGAGAGACCGAGCTCAAATCGCTCAGCCGGCTCCTTCCTGAGTGCCACCACTTCTGGCGGAGCGCTCTTCGAAGAGCTGTTGCAGACGAGCAGCCACCTCTGGCATCTGCGTCTGCATCTCCCGAAAGTGTGTGCCGAACATGGAGAACACCCGGATGGGAGTCTCGGCCACGATGTCGGCTGCACGCCGACTGTCGGGGGCGAAGAAAACACCCTCTCCGAACACAGCTCCTGGCTCGAGCTCTTCGAGTACCTTCCCGTCGAGTTCCGCCCTGGCCCGGCCTTCGTCGAGCACGAAGAACGCATAGCCGTGCTGGTCGGCATGTATCGGGGAACGACCGACGTCGAACTGGTCCACCCTGAGCCAGCCTGCCAGCCGGCCGAGTTGGTCTTCGGTCAGGCCCTTGAACAGAGGTACCTGCGCGAGCCGGTTCGGATCGGGACTATCCATCACAAGCCTCCACTTCGCAACACTGTGCGCGCCCGGTTGCGGACGACGCGCAGTATAGGCAACCGAAGGGTCCGTCACCGGTGGGCACCTGAGCCACCGATCGGCCGAGCCGACTCGGTCCGCGCAGATGCACCGATCGCTGGCCCACCTCCTCTCGCCGGCTGATCCGAGCCAGCGCCGCGGGTCGATTCGGTGGCAAACTTCACCGTCATGGGGATGAACGGCGGAGCAGAGCCGCCCGGAGATCGGTCGGGAGCGGACCCGGACTCGGGCTTCATGCGTCGCTGGGTCATCCTCACCAGACCCTCTTCTGCGATCACCGACCCCGAGGAACGGCGGCGTGCCAGGATGCTGTGCACGGTCACGTTCGGCCTGGCCCTGATCCTGACGGTTGCCACCGCGATCAGCCTGTTCACCAGCTGGAAATACCCAAATCGGTCGAGCTCGTTGGGGTATGGCAAGACCTCGGTCGTAGCAGCCGCGGCGGTCATCTTCTGGGTGGCGCTCTGGCTCTCGAAGCATCCTCGCTATGTCGTCGGGGCGTGGTTGACGGTCGTCACCATCGACCTCTTCCTCCTCGCCCTCGGATGGCTGTTCCACGGAATTGCGGCGACATTGGCGATCGGATTCGCGGTGCCCGTGCTCTGCGCAACGCTCTTTTTGCACGCGCGAGGAACCGTCGCTGTCTTCTTCATGTCCGGCGTACTGGGCACGGTCCTCTTGATCATCGCTGGTTCCTCCGTCATCCAGTTCGCATTCATCATCGCAATTATGATTGTGGTCACCAGCCTCACGGTCCTGGTCTCCTACGTGCGAGAGCAGGACCTGGAGGGAGTGAGGCGCCTGCGCGAACTGGAGCTACGGGACGCCCAGCGTCTCCACGCCGAGCTCGAGCTGGCCAGCAAGGTCCAGCGGGCGATGCTCCCGGACCAGGTCCCGACGACCCCCGGGATCGAGGTGGCAGCGTTCTCAGAGCCGGCATTCGAGGCGAGCGGTGATTTCTACGACCTCTTTCACGTTGGCAGCGCCCATGGAAACGGTGTCGCGCTGGGCATCGTAGTGTGCGACGTCGCCGGCAAGGGGGTGGCCTCCGCACTGATCATGTCGGCCGCACGGGCCGCGCTCCGGGCCGAGGCAGAACGGACGCCCTCGCCTGCGGCAGTCCTGGCCAAGGTCAACGACGTGCTGGCCGCCAGCGTGCCGGCCGGTCTGTTCGTCACACTGTTCTATGGGATCTTCGAGCCGGTCTCCAGCACGCTTCGCTTCTCCAGCGGCGGGCATCCCCATCCCTTCCGTGGATCGGTGACCAGAGAGGGGATCGATGAGCTCGAGAGTTACGGACTCCCGCTCGGCCTGATGGCAGGCAGTGAGTACGAGGACCGGTCCGTGGTCCTCGATCCGGGGGATTTTCTCGTCGTCTACTCCGACGGCTTGGTCGAGGCCCTCAACACCAGCGGGCAGATGTACGGGTTCGACGGCGCCCGCGACTTCCTGGCGAGCGGTGCCGGCCAGCTGGCAGGTGCGCAGGATCGCCTGGACCGGAGCTTGGCCGACATGCGCCGCTTTGCCGACGGCGAGCCCCTGCACGATGACGTCACACTGGTCACTCTCCAAATCCCGCACGATCATCACAACGGTGCCGTCACCGTTGCCCGGGAGGTGGAGTGGACCTCAGGTCGCTGAGCGCCCAGGTCGCGGCCGACCGGCTCCGCTCCCTGGCCCGGGGAACGCCACTGCCGACTTGGGCCACCGGCGCGACCCTGTTGGCGGACATCGCCGGGTTCACCCCACTCACCAATGCCCTGACCAGGATACGTGGGCCGCGGCGCGGAGCCGAAGAGCTCAGCCGCCACCTGAACGTCGTCTACGGCGCGCTGATCACCGAGATCGATCGGTACGGAGGCTCGGTTGTCGACTTCAGCGGCGACGCGATCAATTGCTGGTTTGGCGACGACGCACCTGCGGGTAACGGGTCGCGACGGGCGATCACCGCCGGCCTCGCCCTTCAGGAAGCGATGTGCGGTATTCGCGAGCTGGTGGTCCCGGATGGTCCCACCGTGAAGATGGGGTTGAAGGTTGGGATTGCCGCGGGCCGAGTTGGGCGATTCGCGGTCGGAGACCCTTCGGTGCGCCGGATCGATGTCTTGGGCGGCGCCGCGGTAGTGCGGACCGCACACGCCGAACAGGCGGCAACCGTGGGCGAGATCGTCGTGGACCCCTCAGCGTTGGACGCGCTCGATGATGAGGTCATCGTGGCCTCGTGGCGCACCGGTCCATCCGGGCCGGTGGCGGTCCTCGGCTCGCTGGAGCGGCCGGCCGACCCGACGCCGTGGCCGGAGACGGCGACATCCGAGGCCGTCACTGAATGGGTCGACCGTCGCCTGCGTGACCGTGATGAGGAAACGTCCACCGAGCTCCGCCCGGCCGTCGCTCTGTTCGTTCAATTCAGCGGCATCGACCTCGAGACGGATCCACAGGCCGGGGAACGCCTCGACGGCTACGTCCGGTGGGTGCAAGAGGTCCTCGAGGTCCACGACGGCCACCTGCTCCAGGTGACGATAGGAGACAAGGGCAGCTACCTCTACGCAGCCTTTGGTGCCCCCACCTCGCACGGGGACATCGCCGATCGAGCACTTGCCGCCGCCGTGGAACTGCGGGAGGTCCCGCCGGCGGCGACCGGGATGAAAACTGCGCCGGCGATAGGGATCGACCAGGGTGTCGCCCGGGTCGGCGCCTACGGGGGACGTACCCGACGTACGTACGGCGTGCTCGGTGACGCGGTGAATCGGGCCGCGCGCTTGATGACCAGCGCCGGCCCAGGCCAAATCCTCGTCGCCAACGAGGTTCGACGGTCTTCGCGCCGGCGTCTGACATTCGAGGATCTCGTGCCCGTCGTGGTGAAGGGGCACGCCGAGCCGCTGGCCGTCTCCGGTCTGGTGGGCCGCCCAGTCGGCACCGGCATGATCGAATTCGGCTCCCTGGTCGGTCGACACGCCGAGCTCGCCCGCCTCACCCACCTCATGGAAGGTGTGGTCAGCGGTCCGGGTGGCGTGGTACTGATCGAAGGCGAACCGGGTGTGGGCAAGAGTCATCTGGTCGACGAAGCACGTCGCAGGCTGCTCGCACGCCACGACGTGACCTGGCTCGCCGTGTCAACCGACGAAGCGCGGCCCGGCACGCTGGCGCCTTTCCTTCCGGTTCTGCGCGACCTCTTCTATCTCGACCTGGCCGGTGACGACGGCGGCCGGCGCTCCCTGTTCGACCTCGGGGTGGACCAACGGGTGAAGGAACTTCAAGTGGTGGACAGTCCGGACGCACAGGTCACCGCGTCCAGCGTCAACCACCTACGGAGCTATCTGGCTGCCTTGGTGGGTGTCCGCTGGGAAGGCTCGGCCTTCGAGGAGCATGAGCCGAGCACCCGCCTTGAGCGTTGCCTCGAGGCGATCGCCAACTATCTGCATTCCGAGAGCCTCCTCCGACCCCTGGTGGTGCACGTCCGCGACGCACACGAACTCGACGTCGAATCGGTGCGACTGGTCGAGCTTCTGGCGTCGGCCGGAGAGTACGGCCGGCTGTGCCTGGTGCTCGATCGACGCCACGACCCGACGACTCTGCCGGTGACCCCCGACCGGACCATCACCGTCGAGCCGATGGACCGCCGAGGCGTGGACGCCATGATCGAAGGGCTCCTCGGCACATCGGCCACGCCCGAGTTGGGCGAGCACATCCACCACCGCACGGCCGGGAATGCCCTGTTCGTGGAACAACTGGTGGTCGATCTGGAGCGGCGGGGCTGCCTTGTCCGCGATCCGGTCGGACGCTGGACTCTGGCTGACTTCGCGGCAACCGAACTTCCGGTCACGCTCAACGCCGCTCTTCTCTCCCGTCTCGACCACCTCGACCCCGCGGTCTCGCAGATCGTCCAGGCCGCGTCCGTCCTCGGCGAGGTGTTCGAACGCGACGTACTGAGCGCAATGGAGGTTGTGGCCGCGGATCAACTCGAGTTGCTTCTGGTTGCTGCTGGAGCCGAAGGGGTGTGGTCGTCGGTCGACGGCCAGCGATACAGGTTCCGTCACGCGCTCCTTCGGGACGCCGCCTATGGCATGCAACTTGACGACCATCTCCGTACCCAGCATCGAATCGCCGCTCGGGCCCTTGTGCGATGCCGGGGCCGAAGGGGGACGGCGCCGGAGGTAGCCCGTCACCTGCGGATGGCCGGCACCCATTTGCTGGCTGCTGGGCTGTTCCGGCGAGCGGCGGAGGAGGCAGTTGAGGCATCAAGGCTGCGAGAAGCAGTCCGTCACTACGAGGCCGCGCTGGAACAAGCGGAGTTGGCCGGGTGCGGCTCGATCGTGCGTACCGGCCTCCACCAGGGCGCAGCAGTTGCGGCGGCCGCGCTTGGCGACCACGCTGTCGCCCTGGACCATCTCGACGGCGTGTTGGGCGGAGCCCACCTGGCGGCCGCCGACGAGGCAACCAGCCGGATCTTGAAAGGTGAGGTGCTGCACCGTCTCGGGCGCCCACGTCAGTCGGCGGTCGAATACGAGGCTGCCTTGGTGACACTCCAGGACGCTCCCGACGTCCTCTGTGCCAGCCGCATCTATGCCGGGCTGGCAATGGTCCACGGCCAGCTCGGCGAGTTGGACGAGGCGCTGGACCTGGCGGAGATGGCCCTGATCCTCGCTCAGGGTGACGATGAGGGCGAGGCCCGCGCCCACCAACGGATCGCCCAGATCCAATGGTGCCGAAATAAACACCAGGAATCGGTGCTCCACGGCCTGGCCGCGCTCGAGCACTACCCTCGCATCGACGACCGCCGGGCCCGAGCGGCTGTTCACAACAATCTCGGCCTCGCCTACGCTTCCCTGGAACGGAGAGATGAGGCCATGGTCGAATTCAAGGTGGCGGTGGATGATTTCGAACGGACTGGAAGCGAACACGGGCTCGCGTGCGCGCTCGACAACCTCGCCCAGCAGTACGCCCGTACCGGTGCCAACGACGAGGCGATGGTCCATTTGGAGCGGGCAGTGGCGATCCTGGCCCGGATCGGAATGGGTCCCGACGGCGTAGTCGCAGCCATGTGGCAAGGGGGATGCTGGTGACAGTCAAAGTACGGACGATCGAGCTGAAGATCCCGAGTGAGCAAGGCTACGAGAAGATGGCCATGCAGGTTGCCGGCGAACTCGCCGAAATAATGGGGTTTACCCGCGAGCGAACCGAGGATGTGTGCACCGCGGTGTCCGAAGCCTGCATCAACGCCATGGAGCACGGCAACGGCCTCGACGGGGACATGAAGGTGTTCGTCGTCATGACGGCGGGAGACGAGCGGCTCGCCATCGATGTCATCGACGAAGGCCATTCTGGTCCTCCGCCGCAGAGCGAGATCTCGGCACCCGACCTCGAAGCCCAATTCGAGGGGCGGCTCCCACCCGGGGGCATGGGCCTCTTCGTGATCAAGTCTCTGGTCGACGAAGCCGAATTCGTCGAGCCGGATCTGGGCGTCGGCAACCAATTCCGTATGGTGATCCATCTCCAAAGCGAAGGTGTGGCATGAGCTCCAGTCTCAAGATTGCGACCCGAGCCGAGCCGGCTGCATCGGTCATCGAGCTCCACGGCGACCTGTCCGCCGATGGAGAGGTCCCCGTCAAAGAGGCCTACGCAGCCGCGGTGGCTTCGGGCCGCGGCGCCGTACTCTTCGACCTCAGTGACACCGCGTACATCAACACCTCCGGCATCTCCGTGCTCATCGCCGTAGTGATGGAAGCCAAGAAGACCGGCGTCCCGGTACTCGTCGCCGGTGCAAGCCCCCACTACAAGAAGGTCTTCGATCTGGTCCGGTTCTCGTCGTTCGTCTCCATGTTCGACGACGAGGCTGCGGCGCTGGCGAGTCTGGGGTAGCGAACCGCCGTCCCGTATGAGAGCCCCTCAGGGCCGCGCTCGAACTGCGATCCGCTTTGAGGGGGTCAGCCCAGTGCGGCCCGGCGCTCCCGGAGCTCGGCGAGGTTGTGCGCCTTGGTCCGGTCCCGCAGGGCGCGGGCTGTCTCGGTGTGGTAGCGGTGCTGGGCGAGAAACACGATCTGGTCATCGAGCCAAGCGGCATCGCCATCGTCCCGTCTGGTGGCGGCCAACTCGCGGCGGAGAGCATCGTTGGAGTAAAAGAAGTCGTCGCGACCCAGGACATCAAGATCAGCGTCGGCCATCAGGCCGGCAAGATGGTTCTCGGGATGTTGGGGCAACCGGGTGGCTCGGATCAGGCTGGCCACGGCATCGATGTCCTCGGGTCGGTAACCCAGAGCGGGAAGTCTCTGTTCGGCGAGGGCGATTCCGATGCCCTCGTGACCCTCGACCTGGACGATGTAGCCCACATCGTGGAACCAGGCTGCCGTAATCAGGACGGTGCGATCCCGAACCGACAGCCCTTCGGCATCGGCCAGTCGCTCCGCGGCAGGCACGACATCCTCAATCGTGTGCGCCGGGCAGTGGTAGGTGAGATGCGCCGGCAATTCGGTTTCCAGCCGGCCCCTCACCCACTCAGCGGCAGCGGAGAGATCGGGCTTCATCGGGACACTCCAGGGTTCAAAGCCCGCAGTCCTGCGCGCTCAGCGCCTCGGCGAGCGCTCGGGGCCGGTCGGGCTCATCAATGGTGCCGATTGCCAAAGGCTATGCCAAACCCGACCGGTCGGCGATGGCGGCCGACACCTTGGCACCAACGGCCTTGCTGGCCCTACTGGTTTGGAGCTAGACGCCGGCGCTCTGTGGCCGCAACCCGTCGCAGATGATGGCGAGCAGATCGGAGGCGGGCGCCGCGGCGGCGTGCGCGGCCGCCTGGCAGGTGGCGCCCACCAGGGACATAACCATGGTTGCCGTCACATCGGGGCGCACCGCACCGACCGACTGGGCCCGGCGCAGCAGGGTGCCCAGGGCGTCGTGCAGCCCCTCCTTCACATCGGTCGCGGCCAGCTCGAACTCCACGCCGGCGCCCATCACCGCGACCAGGAGGTCCCGCTTGGCCGCACCCTCCTCGACGACGTGCTCCAGGAAGCCGAAGAACGCGGAGGCCGGGTCCTCGGACTCGGCCAGCGCCTGCGCGTCGAGGGTGAGCTGCGACAGCCGCTCCAGCAAGATGGCCTCGCAGAGCTTCTCCTTGGTGGGGAAGTGCCGGTAGAGCGTTCCCACGCCCACGCCGGCCTTCTCGGCGATGGTGTCGACCTGGGCCTCGATCCCCTCGGCGGCGAACACCGCCTCGGCCGCCCCGAGGATGCGGGCCCGGTTGCGCAGGGCGTCGGCCCGCAGTGGACGCATGGCTCCGTCGCCCGCTCCATCGCACCCTCCTCCGGCAACGGACGTGGCTCCCACCGAATTTCTCCCCTTGGTTGACAAACGGAACTCTAGTTCCGTATAGTGTAATCGGAACCGGAACTCTGCCTCCGATAATACCCCATCCGAGCCCCAGGCACCAGACCTTTTCAAGGTGGTCGTGACGGAGGCGAGGGTGGGCGATCGGACTCGATTTCCCCGGCTTGCAACCCCCCGGAAGGAACGCCATGACCACGACTCTCGACCGCCCGGCCCAGGTGACAGGGCCCGACCTCGATCCCAAGCGCTTCCGTGCCCTGGCCATCATTGCCGTGGCCCAGCTCATGGTGGTGCTCGACGCCTCGGTGGTGATCATTGCCCTACCGTCGGCCCAGCGCGCCTTGCACATCTCGGTGGCCAACCGCCAGTGGATGCTCACCGCCTACACCCTCTCGTTCGCCGGCCTGCTGCTCCTGGGCGGACGAATCGCTGACTACTTCGGCCGAAAGCGGATGTTCGTGATCAGCCTCCTCGGCTTTGCCGGCGCCTCTGCTCTCGGCGGGCTGGCCCAGAACTCAGCCATGCTCTTCAGCGCCCGCGCTCTCCAAGGGGCCTTCGCCGCAGTCATGGCGCCCGCGGCGCTGTCGTTGCTCACCGTGGCCTTCACCGAGCCCAAGGAGCGGGCCCGGGCCTTTGCCGTCTACGGCGGCATCGCCGGCGCCGGCGCTGCCATCGGGCTCATCCTCGGCGGGGTGCTGACCGAGTTCGCCTCGTGGCGCTGGACGCTGCTCATCAACGTGCCGATCGCAATCCTGGCCGCGACGGCCGCGTTGCGATTCGTGACAGAGAGTCGGGCCGCGGCCACCCACGGCTACGACCTTCCCGGCGCGGCCACGGTGACCGGCGGATTGCTGGCGCTCGTGTACGGGTTCACCAAGGCCGGCACCGACGGTTGGGGCTCGTCGGTCACCCTTGCGTTGTTCGGTGCCGCCGCCATACTGCTCGTCGCCTTCGTCGTCATCGAGCAACGCGCCGCCCATCCCCTTCTTCCTCTGCGCATCGCGCTCGATCGCAACCGTGGCGGATCCTTCCTGGCCTCGCTCCTGGTCGGCACGGCGATCCTCGGCACCTTCTTGTCGCTGACCTACTACTTCCAAGGCGTGTTGCACTACTCGGCGCTCAAGACCGGCTTCGCTTTCGTGCCCTTCTCCCTGGGCATCATCATCGGCGCCGGCGCCGCCAGCCGTCTGCTGCCCCGTTTCGGGCCGCGGGCGCTCCTACCCAGTGGGCTCCTCATGGCCACGGCCGGGCTCTTCCTCTTCAGCACACTCGACGTGCACTCGGCCTACGTGAGCACCGTGCTGCCGGCAGAAATCATCGTGAGCCTGGGAATGGGCATTTCGTTCGTGGTCTTGAGCAGCACGGCCCTGATCGGGGTGAATGAGGAAGACGCCGGCGTGGCCAGTGCCCTGGTCAACGCCACCCAGCAGACCGGAGGCACCATGGGTGCTGCCCTCATCAACACCATCGCCACCAGCGCCACGGTTTCCTATGTCGCCACCCACGGCACTTCGGCCGCGGCGCGCACCGACGGCGCCATCCACGGCTACACGACCGCTTTCACCTTCAGCGCCATCGTGCTGGCCGTGGCCGCCGCGGCAGCGTTCGGCTTGATCCGGAGAGGCCGCCCGACCGAGGACGAGGCGGTCGCCGTAGAGGCGGGCGAGCCGCTGGCCCTCGCTGCCGCCTGATTCGGCGATGCCATTCTCGGCACCTCCACAGGGTTCGGCACGCAAGACCGCGACCGTGCATTGTGCGGTCGTAGCTGCGAGGTCCGATATTGCAACTCGTAGTTGCAATATCGGAAATGGCCCAGTCGACATGCCCGGAGCTCGGCGGCGGATCCGACTCAACGGGCACGCCGACTGGTACCTCAGGATGCAATGTAACCGCAACCCAGGTTGCGGTCAAGGATTCAGATCTCGCCGCGGGCTTCCTTGGCGTAGCGAGAAGCCATCTGGCGTGAGAATCCCCAGATACGAGCCAGTTCGCTGATCGAGACGCCATGGTCGAGGGCCGACCTGAAGGCCGCCACCCGCGATTCGCGGCGACGCTGCTCGAGAACAGAGAGTGCCTCTTGAAGATCCTCTCGTTCCTCTGTCATATGGGAATCCTTGACGGCTCCCTCGTAGTCCGCGGCGGGCTCGATGAACTCGATTGATCGTCGAAGCGACTCTACGCGCCGTCTGAGCACAACTTGGAGGTCTTCCATCGCCTCGATGACCTGCTCGACGCTGTGAATCGCCGCTTTGTCGCACTCTGTCAGCTGCTGTCGGTCATCGGGCACGTCTCAAAACTATTCGATTACTGGAGAATCGGTAAACGGCGGATGGGTCCGGGTCGATACCGCCGGGCCACTGCCGGGTTTCCCGTCCTGGCAAGCGCTCAGTCTCAGGCGAAACTGCGAGTGGATGCGATCACCGCCAGGCGGTCGTCGCGACCCGCATCACGGACGACGATGTTGGCGAGGCCGTTGCGTACATCCGCCCGGGCGATAGCAGGGCCCACGCGGACCGGCTGCGCATAACGCATCGACAGCGATGCCAGCGTGCAGCCGGGGTCCGCTGACAGCGCCGCCTCTTCGACTACGAGGGCGAGAAGGCCGCCATTGAGCGTGCCGGACGCGTTGAGGCCGTCCGGGCGCATCGGAATCGACGCCCGTCCCGGCGCCAGTCGCTCGCAGCGAGCCCGCTCGGCGAACGCCACTTCGAGACGCGGCGGGTGGGAATGAACCAAGCCCTCGTCGCTGACGACCGTCGGCATCCGCAGCCCCGGGTTCGGCGAGGCCATGAACGTCGCGTGCGCAAAGCCGATCGTCTCTCGGCCGCCGAATATCTCAATGCTGAGTACCGACACCGAACGGCCGGACTTCTGAACGCGGGCCACCATGCTCACCTCATCGATGCCGACTACGGGACGGTGCAGGTGAACGTCGAGGTCCAGAGTCACGGGTACGCCAGGATTGAATAGCCCGACGGCGATGTACCCAGAGGCGATGTCGGCCCATGCCGCCAGAATCGACAGCCGCAAGGCCTCAGTCCCGGGTACCCACATCTCGGGGATTACGTGGCCCGACCCGCGCATCTCCTCGGCGGTCCCGCTGACGCCAAAGCCAATGTCCCGCATGATGTGACGGTCAATGTCCCCGGGGTGGCGCACCGACTCTTCATAGCCCTTCCGAAAGCGTCAGGAGGAGTACTGAAAACTAATCCGTGTACGCGTTGCGAGATCTTGTTGGTCAGGATCGTCTCGGGTGCACCTCTATGCCGGCGTGGTGTACCAACCGGCCACGTCGATGACGATGTCGGTGTGGCCAGATCCCCGGTTGGCCACCTCGAAGGAGCCCGAGTTGGTCAGGGTGGCCACCACCAGGTTGGAGGCCACCCCGCCGGTGGGCGGGTTGACATCCGAGGTGGTCGGCGGGATACCGGAGGGATAGACGGTGAGGTTGGACCCCGCACTGGGGTTGACGTCGGCCAGGTTCAAGACGGCGGCGGTGGCCCCGGTGGGCACGTTGGCCAGGCCGGTGGCCTGGATCAGATCCGAGGTCCCGGCCACCAGCGGGTTGTCCGGGCTCGGATGGGCGGTGTTGGTGTTGCACTGGGTATAGGGGGCAACCAGACCCGAGGGGTTGGACCCCCGGGTGTCACAGATCCGTACCGGGTCCACCTCGGGGGTGAACTCGGCCCCGGTCGTCCCCCCCGACGCGGTGAACCAGCCCGAGACGTCGACGATGATGTCGGTGGCCGCAGTGGCATACAGGGTCACCTGGCCCGAGGGTGAGACCGGCACGATCACCCGGTTGCCCACCGCCACACCGGCGGTGTAGTTGACGTTGGAGGCACCCGGTCGGGCGTCACCGGCCGGATAGACGGTCACAAATCCGGCAGCACCCGCCTTGGCCACGGCCACGTTCAGAACCACCGCCGAGACCCCGGATGCCGGGACTCCCCCGTTGCCCTCCACATTGATGGTCAACGGGTTGTTGGGCCCGATCAGGTTGTCCGGGCTGCCGTGGGCGGTATTGGTGTTGCACTGGGTGGCACCACCACTGAGTCCGGAGGGATTGGAGCCCCGGGTGTCACAGATCCGGGCCGGGGTTAGGGCGTTGTAGAGACCGGCCCCGGACTGGGGGGTGGTGGTCACGTAGCCCTCGAGGTCGACGATGGCGTCCGAGGCGGCCGACGAGTACAGAGAGACCGCCCCTCCGGCACCCACTCCCACCTCGACCAGGTTGGGCACCACCTGGCCGGTGGCGTAGTTGAGGTTGGCCGCGGTCGGCTGGGTCGCCCCGGCCGGGAACAGGGTGAAGTGCCCGGGGCCCTTCGAGTTGGCGGTGGCCACCGACAGCACCACCGCGGTCACATTGGAAGCGGGTACCGAGAAGTCACCGGCCACGTCGAAGGTCAGGGTCCCCCCGGCGGCCAGGGTCCTCCCTGTCGTCCCGTTGGAGCACTGGGCGGCGGACCCGGACAGGTGGGACGGGTTGTTGGCCCGGGTGTCACAGATCCGTGTCGGGGTCAACGGGACGTAGACCCCGGGGGGGGCGAAGACGGTGAGCGTGAAACTCTGAGTGGCGTTGGGGATGACCCCGTTGGCGGCGGTGATGGTGATCGGGAAGCTGCCGCTCACCGTGGGAGTACCGGCGAGCGCGCCTGCTGGCGACAGGGTGGCCCCGGTGGGCAGCGTGCCGATCTCGCTGAAGGTGGGCGCGGGAGAGCCGGTGGCGGTCACGGTGAAGGTGCCGGCGGTGCCCTTGGTGAAGGTGGTGGTGGCCGCCGAGGTGATCTTGGGAGCGGTGCCGGCTCCGTTGACGGTCAGGGTGAAGCTCTGGGTGGCGTTGGGGGTGACCCCGTTGGCAGCGGTGATGGTGATCGGGAAGCTGCCGCTGGCGGTGGGAGTGCCGGCGAGGACGCCGGTGCTGGTGTTGCCGGAATCGGTGGTCTTGAGGGTGACCCCGGCGGGCAGGGCCCCGGTCTCGGTGAAGGTCGGGGGAGCCCAACCGGTGGCGGTCACGGTGAAGCTGCCGGCGGTGCCCTCGGTGAAGGAGGCGTTGTTGGCCGAGGTGATGGCCGGTGCGGAGTCAGCGGGGAAGGTGCCGTCCCCCGGGCTCAAGGTGCCCGAGTCGGTGGGATCGGGGTGGACCTGGAACGCCTGGGAGAAGAAGTGGGGCTGGGCGAAACCGGTGTCACCGCCACCACCCTGGCCGATGTAGAGCACGCACTCGTTGACCGACCCGAGGCCGCACTTGGGGGTACTGGTGGGTCCCTCGCCGAGGACGGGGGCGTCGGGAAGTGAGTAGATCGTGTAGGGAGTGCCGAAGGAGGTCGAGGTGTTGATCACGTCGACCGACCCGTCGCTCTGAACGGAGATGGTCCCGCCCTGGTAGCCGGTATTCCCGTCGCATTCGGTCGACGTGGTCGGGTTGACCCCGCCGGGTGCGGCGCACTCGAGGATGAAGATGTTGGCGCCCGGGGTGAAGACGCTGTTTGCGGGCACCACCACGTCGATGGGCTGGCCGCTGTCGAAGGTGCCGGCGGTGAACGGGGACTGGGCCTGGGCGGCGTTGGTGATGGTGTTGCCCGACGCGCCGACACCGGTCCCGGCTCCGGCCGGCACCGCAAAGACGAGAGAGGTCAGAACACAGGTGAGGCCGGCAGCGACGACCGCGAGGGCCTTGACAGCTCGTCCGGTAAACATGGGGCGACTCCTTGGCGTGGCAGGTTGAAGCGCGGCAGGTTGAAGCGGGACAGGTTGAGGCGGGTTCGAGTGAGGCCAGTTGCCGGGGATCACAACCACCCGGGCCCGGCCGCCCCAAGTGTTCCCATGCCCGCGAACCCAAGTCAAACCAATCGGGGCGGTGACACCGAGAGATAACCTGCCGGTTACCTGGACGTGACCCAAACGACCGCCACTGCGCTCAGACACCAATCCAGTACCGCTCCAGCCCGTCCCCCACCACGCCGACCGGGGCCAAACACCGGGGGCCAATTCAACGAGAACGTGTTCGAGTTGGTGCCGGTGGTCGATCAGGAGGTTTGGCTACCCCGTTCCGGATGTCGTCGACATTGTCCTCAGCACCCGACTGCTCGCAGGGGCCTGACCGACTGGTGCCGGTCGGACCTGTCATCGACCACCGGCGTCCGGTGGCGCCAGCTGAATACGAAACCATCCCGCCGTAAGATCACCGTCGGACGTAGGTCTACGGAGGTCGCAAAGACACGGAGCACATCTGAAACGGAGGAGGACAGAGATATGAATGTCGTACTCACCGGTGCAACTGGTTTCGTCGGATCCCATGTACTCACTGAACTTCAAGACCACGGTCACCAGGTGACTGCCCTGGTCCGCGACAACGATCAAGCAAGTGCCTTGGCTTCCCGTCGCGCAAAGGCGTCCGTAGTCGACCTTTACGACCGCCCGGCGGTGGCCGGCGTGCTGAACGATTCGGACGCGGCGATCCACACCGCGAGCCCCGGCGACGCCACGAGTGCGGACCTCGATTCGGCCATGGTCGGGGCGATGATCGAGGCGTTTGAGGGAACCGGCAAGGCCTACCTCCAGATCAGTGGTCTGTGGGTCTTCGGGGACAACATGTCGATCACGGAGGAATCTCCGTTCAATGCGCCTCCGTTGGTTGCATGGAAGGAGCCGATCGAACGGCGGGTGCTCGATGCCAGGGGCGTCCGCGGCGTCGTGCCCGTTTCCGGCACCGCTTACGGCGACGGCGGGGGCGGCATTCCCGGCTTGTTGCTCGGTTCACCTCGAGACGACGCTGGCAACCTGATCATGCTCGGCGACGGACAACAGCACTGGGCGACGGTGCACGTTGCGGACCTGGCGGACTTCTTTCGGCGTGCCTTGGAGAGCGATTCGGCTCGTGGCTACTACGTGATCGGTAATGGGCAGCGCTCTACCGTTGCCGAGATCACGGAGGCGGCCGCTGCTGCGGTCGGCGCTCCGGGTGCGGTGCCCGGCTCCGGTGAGGAGGCTCGGGCGCGCGTGGGCGACTACCTCGCCGAGGTGTTGCTGGGCGACCAGGGTACTGACGCGGCCAAGGCTCGATCCGAGCTCGATTGGCGACCGACCCGTCCGGCGCTGGTCGACGAGTTCCGAAAGGGGAGTTACCGAAACTGATGGACGGATGACCGGGCATCGCAACCCCGAGCGGGTGTGAGAATTGCGGACGTAGGCGACAGCCATCCGGCTGGAACGGCCAAACACTTGTGGTGGGCGACCGACATAACCGGTTGACCTGGTCGGACAGCGCCGTGTTCGGAGCCGTCCTCGACGTTGTTGCTCTCGATTCCCCATACTGTTGATCCGGCAAGTAAGCGCGTGAACTACCTGGTCAACACCATCGGATGACCTTTTTTCTGGCACCCACCGGGCCTCAGTTCGCGGTCAAGATACCGTGCCTTGTTGTCGATCTAGGGGAATGGGTAATGGCGAGAATTACCAGCAGTTGGCGAACTCGATGCTTGGTGCATTGTTCGCCGTGACCCGCCAAGCAGCCGGCGAGGCCGGGGTGACACAGGTCCTGGAGAGAGCCCAAGAGCATCGATCCGCTGCGGACCTTCAACGTCCCGGTGGATGGAGCACCTATGAGCAGGGCCTCGCCCTTTTCAGGGCAGCGGCCGAAGTGCTCGACGACCCCGATATCGGTCGGAAGGCTGGGATGGAGGTACTTGGCCAGTACGCGGGGACCGAAGTATTGGCCCTCCTTCGCTCCCTTGGATCGCCGGGAGAGATGTTTCGGGTGTATCCGGCAATCTCAGCCAAGCAATCGACCATCACCCACTCGGAGGTCGTCGAGATTGGCGAAACTCATGCACTGATCGCAATGGTCACGCCCAATCATCAAGAGGGATCCGACTGTTTTGCGGCTATACCCTGGGCGCCCTGTCAGAGTTTCCGGTGTTGTTCGGAATGGCACAAGCGGCGGTAGAAGAGGTTGAATGTCAGACCCGCGGCGACCCCCGTTGCCTGATCCGGGTCGACTGGGATCCGACATCGTCCAGCGACTCCGATCTCCAACACGAGGTGGAGATCTTGACGGAGCAGCTTCTGGTGCTCACCAAACGCTACGAGTCCTTGGAATCTGTGGCCAAGGAACTGGCCTCGGTCCGCGACGTCAATTCAGTGCTTGAGACAATCACCAGACAAGCCGGTGTCGCGGTTCGAGCTCCCGCTACCTGCTCGTTGCTCAACTACCCGGCGACTCGGCTCAGCGGATTCACCGTGTCGGCTTCACTGCGGATGAAGCGAACGTGGTCGCGAATGAAGTCATCAATACAGTCGACAGCGCAGTCGAAGATCCAAATGACCAATCACGCATCGTGGTTGACATCGAGTCGGATCGCCGCCATTTCGGGCGCCTGGCGGTCTTCTACCCTGACGGCTACCACTTCTTGCCCCAGGAGCGATCGCTGCTCATGGCCTATGCCAGCCACGCCGCGGCAGCCCTCGAGACGGCTGCTGCCCTCGCCGAATCCCGCGACCGAAACAGTACCCTCAGCGCTCTTATTGCCCTTGGCATGGCACTCGCCGAGGAGTCGTCACGGGTTGGGGTCGCGCAGCGCTTGGCCGAGGCCATTCCAAAGATCGCGGGATGTGACCAGGCGCATGTGTTGTTGTGGGATGAGGGTGATGCGCACCTCGCTCGAGTTGCCTCGAGCCTCGCAAGCTCTTCCGCGAACTCGAAACACCAGAAGCCACAGCGTTGCGGAGCGAACGTTTGGCGAATCGATTGCTCGATATGTCGACGCCGACCTCGGTCGGGACGAGCGTCAGACCCTGCCTTGTCGTCGATAATGTCGCTCACCGGTCTGGTTTCTGGTGTCATGGTTCCGATCACCGCGCGCGACACGCTGTTCGGAGTGCTGTGCGTCGGCTGGGATGACGACGGGATTGGGCTCGAGGACGTATTGCGAGAACGCCTGAGCGGCGTGGCCAGTCTGGCGGCAACTGCGCTCGATAGCGTCACATTGCTCGAAGAGGTGCGTCACCAGGCACTGCATGACCCGGTCACTGAGCTCGCCAACTCCAGACTCTTCGAGGATCGAGTCCTCCAGTCGTTGGCCATCACCCGTCGAGGCGGGGACACCCTCGCAATGTTCTTTGTCGATCTCGACAGGTTCAAGATCGTCAATGATGCTCACGGGCATAAAGTCGGTGATGAACTTCTGCGGGCGGTGGCCCAGCGTCTGCTCTTGGCCGTACGGGATGAAGACACTGTCGCCCGGATCGGCGGAGACGAATTCGGATTGATCGTCCAGCGAGCCTCGACTCGGGACGCTGCCGAGAGTTGTCGCGCAAAGGATCATCTCGATGATGAATGAACCCTTTGATGTCCACGGCCTCACCCTGTCGATCGGGGTAAGCATCGGGGTCACCATGTATCCCGAGGAATTCGACACCTACGAATCCGTGGTCTCACGAGCCGACTCAGCCATGTATCGAGCCAAAGCTGAAGGACGCGGTCGGTTCTATACCTCCTGCCCGTAGGACGGTTGCGGCCCGGCCAGTTTTGGTGAGGTCACGACCCCCCAAGACCCCGCTATCGGGGCCATCCCTGTACAAGGCCCAATTCCTTGCACAATTGGCGTGACGAGACCATCTGTCCGGCGAACTGTACGGCCTCGTCCGTTGATCCAAGCCACCCGGCCACCTCACCTGCCACTTCCGGTGGTGCGGGAGCATGCCCGGCCCTGAGGAGGACCTCATCCATGCCCGATGCGCGCATGGACTCGGTCACGGTCAGGCCGGGAGCGATGCTGAATGACCAGATGCCCGAGGCAAAGAACTCGACGTGGCACATATCGGTGACCCGGTGAAAGGCGGCTTTGGCGGCCGCATAGGCAACACCCCATCCGCCCGATCCGGCCGGGGCAGGCGGCGTGGTGAACGCGGTTTCGGAAAGCATGTTGACGAGGCGGCCCTTTCCCCGTTCAAGCATTTGCGGGAGGAGAAGCTGAGTGAGCAACAACGGGTGGAGGTAGTCGCCCACCAAGCAGCGCTCGGCTAGCTCGATCGGCAGGTCGAGGATCCGATCCATGGTGCCGGGGCCCTGGTAGATGGCGTTGTTGAAGAGCACGTCGACTCGCCCCCATCGATCGAGGACCCCGTCGGCCACCCGGTGGATCGACGCGCGGTCCATGAGGTCCATGGGAATCACCAAGCTGGAGCGGCCCACCGCCTCGATTTCGGCCGCGGTTGTCTCGAGGCTCCCGGCGATAGGCACCGAGCGGTCCTCGGAGGTCGAAGTCGAAGGATGGGCACGACCCTCGCCTTCACGGATGGTGCGGGCGGTGATGGCGACATCGAACCCTCTCCGGGCAAGGGCCAGTGCCCCGCACCGGCCGATGCCGCGGCTGGCACCGGTCACCGACGCGACTCTTCGCCCGGCCACGTCGGTCATCGCTCGCACTCCCCGATCATCTACATCATCCCGGCGATTTGATGGCCGCCGTCGACGTGAAGCAGTTGCCCACTGATGTAGGCAGCCGCGTCGCTGAGCAAAAAGACGACCACCTTGGCGATGTCGTCGGCGCAACCCAGTCGGCCGGTTGGATTTGACACGGCGAGACGAGCCTTGATGTCGTCGGGCACTTGTGACGCAGCGGTATCGGTGAGGATAAACCCGGGGGCGATGGCATTGGCTCTGATCCCGTCCCGACCGTAGCGGGTAGCAAGGTGGCGAGTGAGCTGGTTGATCGCCGCCTTCGAGACCCCGTAAGCTACCCTGGTGGATTCGCCGATGGTGCTCGTTCCGGATGAAATGTTGACGATGGACCCCCCACCACGCTCGATCATTTTTGGGATGGCATGGCGGGCGAGCAGGAGGGCCCCGCGTGCGTTGGTGTCGAGAACACGGCCCCAGATCCCGAGGTCAATGTCCACGGCGTCGGTATCCAGGCGCGGGTGAGACCACGCTGCATTGTGATCAAGGCAGTCGATCCCGCCGAATGCCCTGGAGGCCACGTCGACAAGAGTTCTGACGGAATCCTCACTACGCAAGTCGCAACGCACCGCCAATGCTTCGCCACCGCCCTTGGTGACCTGGCGTGCGATTCGCTCAGCACGTTCGAAGTCAACATCCCCGATGGCGACACACGCTCCCTCTTGGGACAGCAGGACGGCGGTTGCCTGACCTATATCCGAGGCACCACCACTGAGAAGGACCACCTTTTCGTCCAGTTGTCCCACGGCGACCACAATATGGGTACCAGCGTTTCGCTGGGCAATTCCAGTCGAGATCCGAAGAACTCGGCGATCACCGGTGAGTTTTCAGCTGGATGGCACCCACCACGCCCTTCATCACATTTGGATTGTCATCGCCTCGGTGCGATGGTCGCACGGTCCGGCGGGCTCGGCCTGTCACTGGGAGCGTGCTGAGGCCGACGAAACATAGTAAAAGGTGCCGCCGCTGCTGCTCCCGAAACCGCCGGAGGGCAGCGGTACCCCGTGTTTCTGCGCCCATTGTGTCGACGGCAGTGGGACCTGAATGAACACTTCCCAGGACGCTGCTCTGCAAGTCTGTTGAACTGGCCAAAGGTCTTCCCTCGCCCTCTTCGTCCTGCGATGAGGCGCCGACCTCATGACCCCCGTTTGGCCACGTCTTCGTCGCACCGGCTGCGTTATATGCCGAGCGTGGCACATCCTGCCGCAGGTCGGGCGAAAGAGAACGTCACCGCGCCCCGCGCTCGCTTGCCCACCGAGCGCGGCGGTAGCCAAACAAACGCTTGACCGAAACAGCTTTTTCACTAATGATGGCAGTTGGTCCTCTCGATCGGCACGAGAGACGGGGTGGGGCGAAACAACGGCGGGTGGCATGAGAGTGCTTCCCATGACGATGCTGTAGGGGGAAGGGTCATGAGTACTCCAAGTCGGGGGTCAGTTTCACGCGTGCTCACCTGTCTGGCCGGTGCCGCGCTGGTCGCAAGCATGCTCGCTGTAGTGGGATTGGCGACACCGGCAGCTGCTGCTGGCACGCCGACGTGGACGGTCGAGGGTGACGGTGGAGGCTCCCAGTCCAGCGGTGGGGTGAACTACCTCTATGACGACAGCTTCAACGGGGCCATTTACTCGGTGGTCACCGTCACCGACTCCAACGGTGGTATCACCGCCCCGGTCATCCAATCCGTCACCAACAGCGCCGCCACCGGCTTCACTTGCTCCTCGGGTCCCCTCCCGCCCTCGGTGGTCGGCGACTCCAACGCCACACCCTGGCCGGAGAACACCCCCACCGACACGATCTACAAGTGCCTCCTCACCGTCAGCCCAGGCTCGGCCAACGGCGACGACAGCGGAGTGGCCGGGACCAACGGAACGATGCACACGGTCGTCTTCGCAGAGACAGACAACACCGGTACCTACACGGACACGGTCACGTTTGACATCCTTCCCACACCCCTGGCGGCCCTGTCGGGGACCAACTCCTGGACGGGCGCCGCCGGTACCGCCGGAGCCCAGATCGCCGCGGCCGACACGACCTATGGCAACCCGGCCGTCGCCGACTTCTCCGCCACGGGTGCTTCCACCTCGCTCCTGACCAACGTCAGCACCTCCGGAGGAACCATCTTCACCGGCGACAACCCGATCGACACTGCCGGCGGGACGGCCGCGGTCGTCGAAGTCAACCCCGGCTCCTTCTGGACCGGCAACCAAGGCAGCAGCGGCTCACAAGACGTCGACCAAGGCACCGCCAGTACGAGCGGCCAGAAGTGGGGGGCCAACACCGAGACCGTCACCGACGTCGACGTGAACCAGTCTTGTTCTCCCAGCTGTCTCGCGACCACCGTGGGATCGTCGCTCGCCAACTTCCCCGCCAGCGTGGGCGCAACGGGAATCACCGTCTCGGGAACCGATATCCCGACAGGTGACACCGTGACCACCGGATCGGGGACGGGGAGCTTGGATCTGACCACTCCGCCGACGGGCACGGTCACCGGTACCGGTGAGACCATCACCTTCTCGTGGTCCAGCGCGGCCTCGCCACCGCCGAGCGGCTTCCTGACCTCGACGACCACCGTGGCGTCGGAGTCCAGTTACAAGTCCGGCGCCGACCCCTTGGGGGGCAGCTGCCCACCGACACCGGCCATGATCGAAGCCGGCATCCCGTTCTGTCAAGAGCGCTTCGATTACAGCGGCTCCGGGCCGACCGTAGGCACACCCGACATCGAGTACACCGGGCAAGCCGTTCCCACCACGACGGCGCCCACCGTGGCCCTCAGCTCCGGCGCCGGCACCATCGGTTCGAGCGTCGGTATCACCGACGCCACCGGTGCGTGCCCGGCCACGATCGGCACCGGCACCACGCAACAGGGCTTCTTCAACGGCACCTACAACGCGGCAGGAACCAGCCTCACCGGGACCTATAACTGCTGGTACGGACGTGCCGGCGATGCAACGCCGGTCAGCGTCACGGTAGGCGGCGTCCCGGCCACCGTGACCCCGACCAATCCATCGAACGGTGACGTGAGCGGGGCGTTCTACGACATCGAGGGGCCCAATGACACGGCCACGTACGACGGTGGCGGAACCATCACCCTGATGAGCGTGGCAAGCGGCTCGAAGACGGTGAGCTGTGGGGGTACATCGGCGGGCACCGCCACTGCTCCCTACAGCGACCTCCTCGGTGACTCTGTCACCGGAACCGACATCCCCGCCGGGACGGAGGTGACCAACGTCGTCAACAGCGCGGCCCATACCTGTTCGTTCACCCTGTCGAATGCCGCCTCGGCCACCCCGTCAGCAGAGACCCTCACGTTCGGGGCGGTGACCCTCAACCCACCGCAACTGAATGCGAGCTTCTCAATTCCCGCCGGCACACCTACCGGACCTCAGACGGTCGAGGTGTGCGAGGCCACCACACCCACCAACGGCACCGACTGGGAGTTCGGCGTCCAGTCCATGGCGCCGGCGGGAAGCCTCCAGTACGTCTCCGGGAACTCCGGGCCAACCGAGATCTGCGGGTCGAGCACCATTAACGTGGCCACCGCATCGACCACCACGGTGACGACACCTTCGGCGGGCAGCATCGCCCTCGGCCAGTCGGCCACCGACGGGGCCACGGTGACCGGCAGCGTCGGCGGCGTCGACCCCACCGGCACGGTGAGCTTCTATGCGTGCGGGGTAGAACGTGAACCCGTGCACACCCAGCGGGACCCCCTTCGACGTGGAGACCCTGAGCGGGACGGCCAACCCGTCGTCGGTGACCTCGACTTCCTTCACCCCGAGCTCCACCGGCACCTGGTGCTTCGCCGCCGTCTACTCGGGAGACTCCAACTACTCGGGCAGCTCCGACCAGAGCAGCGACGAGTGCTACACGGTCACCGTGGCCGGTTCGTCCACCTCGACCACGCCCACCAACTCGACCATCGTGTTGGGGAGCTCCAACACCGACGGGGCCACGGTCACCGGCAGTGACGGCGCCGACCCCACCGGCACGGTGAGCTTCTATGCGTGCGGGGTGAACGTCAACCCGTGCACACCCAGCGGGACCCCCTTCGACGTGGAGACCCTGAGCGGGACGGCCAACCCGTCGTCGGTGACCTCGACTTCCTTCACCCCGAGCTCGACCGGCACCTGGTGCTTCGCCGCCGTGTACTCGGGAGACTCCAGCTACTCGGGCAGCTCCGACCAGAGCAGCGACGAGTGCTACGACGGTCACCGCGGCCGGTTCGTCCACCTCGACCACGCCCACCAACTCGACCATCGTATTGGGGGGCTCCAACACCGACGGGGCCACGGTCACCGGCAGTGACGGCGCCGACCCCACCGGCACGGTCAGCTTCTATGCGTGCGGGGTGAACGTCAACCCGTGCACACCCAGCGGGACCCCCTTCGACGTGGAGACCCTGAGCGGGACGGCCAACCCCGTCGTCGGTGACCTCGACTTCGTTCACCCCGAGCTCCACCGGCACCTGGTGCTTCGCCGCCGTCTACTCGGGGGACTCCAACTACTCGGGCAGCTCCGACCAGAGCAGCGACGAGTGCTACACGGTCACCGTGGCCGCTTCGTCCACCTCGACCACGCCCACCAACTCGACCATCGAGGTGGGCAGCTCCAACACCGACGGCGCCACCGTGATCGGCACCGTCGGCGGCGTCGACCCCACCGGCACGGTGAGCTTCTACGCGTGCGGGCAGAACGTGAACCCGTGCACACCCAGCGGGACCCCCTTCGACGTGGAGACCCTGAGCGGGACGGCCAACCCGTCGTCGGTGACCTCGACTTCCTTCACCCCGAGCTCCACCGGCACCTGGTGCTTCGCCGCCGTCTACTCGGGGGACTCCAACTACTCGGGCAGCTCCGACCAGAGCAGCGACGAGTGCTACACGGTCACCGTGGCCGGTTCGTCCACCTCGACCACGCCCACCAACTCGACCATCGTGTTGGGGGGCTCCAACACCGACGGGGCCACGGTCACCGGCACGTGACGGCGTCGACCCCACCGGCACGGTGAGCTTCTATGCGTGCGGGGTGAACGTCAACCCGTGCACACCCAGCGGGACCCCCTTCGACGTGGAGACCCTGAGCGGGACGGCCAACCCGCTCGTCGGTGACCTCGACTTCCTTCACCCCGAGCTCGACCGGCACCTGGTGCTTCGCCGCCGTCTACTCGGGAGACTCCAGCTACTCGGGCAGCTCCGACCAGAGCAGCGACGAGTGCTACGACGTCGGCGCCTCGAGTTCGTCCACCTCGACCACGCCCACCAACTCGACCATCGTGTTGGGGGGCTCCAACACCGACGGGGCCACGGTCACCGGCAGTGACGGCGCCGACCCCACCGGCACGGTGAGCTTCTATGCGTGCGGGGTGAACGTCAACCCGTGCACACCCAGCGGGACCCCCTTCGACGTGGAGACCCTGAGCGGGACGGCCAACCCGTCGTCGGTGACCTCGACTTCCTTCACCCCGAGCTCCACCGGCACCTGGTGCTTCGCCGCCGTCTACTCGGGCGACTCCAGCTACTCGGGCAGCTCCGACCAGAGCAGCGACGAGTGCTACACGGTCACCGTGGCCGCTTCGTCCACCTCGACCACGCCCACCAACTCGACCATCGTGTTGGGGGGCTCCAACACCGACGGGGCCACCGTGATCGGCACCGTCGGCGGCGTCGACCCCACCGGCACGGTGAGCTTCTACGCGTGCGGGGCAGAACGTGAACCCGTGCACACCCAGCGGGACCCCCTTCGACGTGGAGACCCTGAGCGGGACGGCCAACCCGTCGTCGGTGACCTCGACTTCCTTCACCCCGAGCTCCACCGGCACCTGGTGCTTCGCCGCCGTCTACTCGGGGGACTCCAGCTACTCGGGCAGCTCCGACCAGAGCAGCGACGAGTGCTACACGGTCACCGGCACAGCCCCGGCAGTGACGACCCAGCCGATGAGCCAGTACTACAACTCGGGGCAATCGCTCACCTTCACCGCAGCAGCCACCGGCAACCCGACTCCCACCCTGCAGTGGCAGTACTCGGTGAATGGTGGGAGCTCGTGGGCGAACCTCTCGGGGAGCCACATCGTCCCCGCTCACCGTCGGACCGCTGACCAACTTCGAGAACCACTGGGAGCTTCGTGCCGTGTTCACCAACTCGGTAGGCTCGGCCACCAGCAACGCGGCCACGATGACACTGGCCACCGCCCCGGCGGTGACGACCCAGCCGATGAGCCAGTACTACAACTCGGGGCAATCGCTCACCTTCACCGCAGCAGCCAGCGGCACTCCTGCTCCCACCGTGCAGTGGCAGTACTCGGTGAATGGTGGGAGCTCGTGGGCGAACCTCTCGGGGGCCACATCGACCACGCTCACCGTCGGACCGCTGACCAACTTCGAGAACCACTGGGAGCTTCGGGCCGTGTTCACCAACTCGGCAGGCTCGGCCACCAGCAACGCGGCCACGATGACAGTGGCCACCGCCCCGGCGGTGACGACCCAGCCGATGAGCCAGTACTACAACTCGGGGCAATCGCTCACCTTCACCGCAGCAGCCAGCGGCACTCCGGCTCCCACCGTGCAGTGGCAGTACTCGGTGAACGGTGGGAGCTCGTGGGCGAACCTCTCGGGGGCCACATCGACCACGCTCACCGTCGGACCGCTCACCAACTTCGAGAACCACTGGGAGCTTCGGGCCGTGTTCACCAACTCGGCAGGCTCGGCCACCAGCAACGCGGCCACGATGACAGTGGCCACCGCCCCGGCAGTGACGACCCAGCCGACCAGTCAGACGTATACATCGGGTCACTCGGTCACCTTTACGGCGGCCGCCAGCGGCACTCCGACTCCCACCGTGCAGTGGCAGCTTTCGGTGAATAGCGGCAGTTCGTGGTCCAACATCTCGGGGGCCACATCGACCACCTATACCAGTGGGACGCTCACCAGAGGAGACAGCGGCTGGGAGTATCGAGCGGTGTTCACCAACTCGGCCGGCTCGGCCACCAGCAACGCCGCCACTGCCACTTTCAGATAGCGGCTGTGCCAGGTGATTGAGTTGTGTGTCAGTAGGAGTCGAGTTTGGTTGGTTGGTGGGCTAACGACATAATCAGGCTGATCTGGTCGTATGGAGCACATGTCGGCGCCACTTCCCACGCCATGGCCCTCGATTGTCGGCACAACGATTTTTGTGAGGTGTCCGACTTATGGGGCGGGTGACATTTCAGCACCCAGATGCCAGCGGAAATGGCCCGGCGTGGATCGTGACTACCAGAGGCCGACTACTTTGTTGAAGCCGTTCAGCTGGTCCCAACAAAGGAACCCAACAGCTCGCTCATGTTGGCTGTGTAGAAACTCTCCCGTACGGCGTCATCAAAGCGCTCGAGATGGGCTTCGAAACGCCCGATTGGATCGCGGGTCCCTTCGGGATGAGGAAAGTCGGTGGAGAACATCAGGAGGTCTGGACCCACATTGTCGAGCACCCAACCCACGTCATCCTTGGCAAAGGGTGTGAATTTGACCTGGCGGCGGATGTAGTCGCTGGCCGTAAGCGGAAGTGCGGCCAAATCGGGCTCGGTTCGTGAGAACTGCATAGCCCCGTCGAGCTTCTTGAGCATGCCCGGGACCCATTCGGCCCCTTGCTCGATCGAGGCACCCCGCAGGCGCGGGAAGCGCTCGAATACACCATCGAGAGCGAGGCAGGACAAGAAGTTCTCAGGCCAGTAGCCGATATTGATGAAGTCCTTGGAGCGGATGTTCTCGCCCCCGCCGAGAAAGTCGGTAGGAAGGGGCCGGCCGTTCTCGCGGTACCCGGTGGGGACGAGCTTTCCTCCCGTGCCGACATGGGTGACGAAGGGAATGTCGGCGTCTTGCAGACGGGCCCAGATTGGATCGAGGGCACTGTGGCCGGGTCCCATCGTCTTGGAGGGGGAGGTGGAGTTGACCACGATGGCACCGGGGCTCTGGGCCAGGGCGAACTCGAGCTCTTCGACAGCCGCGTTCGATGTCGGCAAAAGGAATGAGTGGAACGGCCAGCAGCCGCGGATCCGAGGAACAGAAGTCGGCTAGTGCCCGCGTGTGAGCTCGAATGCCCCCGTAGAGAAGCTCCGTGTCGACGTCCCTAGAGAGAAACTGGCCTGGGGCGAAGGTCGAAAATACCAGCTGGGCGGCGATGTTGAACTTGTCCAAGATGGCCGAACGCTCCGAGGGATCCCAGGCCCCGTAGGCGTCATAGCCCCTTCCCCACAGCTTCTCGTCGTCGAGCGCGTCTCCCGGTGGATCCTCGGCCCGGGCGGCCACACGCTCGGCAGCGGCGTCGGTGTCCGGGGCAAAGGGATGGGGCAAGGTACGCATGCGCTCTCGGATTCCCGGATCGGCGTAGGGGGTGAGCCAGTCGGTGGGCTCGAGCACGTGACTATCGGCATCGAGGTAGACCCGCGGCGTGCTGATTGATGTCATGTGTCCTCCCCGGGAAGGGTCGCCCGCTCAGAGGTGCCAGTCATGTCGACGGTAGCGCAGGGCAAACCCGTGGGCAATCGGCTCGAGATCCCAGGAAGTGGTGGTCACACCCAGGACACTGCCACTTCACCCGCATGGCGAATCAAGCCGACGTTGCAGCTGATTTGGTAGCCGACCATGACAGGCATCGCTGGTGAACCACTGCAGTTCGTTGTTCGTGAACACCTTCTAACGTCAACCACGCATCGCAGGTCGTCATAATCGACGATGACAAAGGGGTTCGACCGGTGGCATGCTTCCACTCCGGAACGGCCGGGCAATGGGTGGGGTGCAGGTGTCGAAATGATCCGAACGAGAGGAGCCATCGCCGCGTACGCGACGGCCGCTCTGGTCCTGGTGGCGACCATGCTGAATGTGGTTCCTGCATCTGCGGCAACCGCACCTGCAACTACACGAGATGCGGCAACACCAGGTGCGACGTGGTTCAACACCAGCGTGGCTGCGCGTGAGTACTCATCTATGGCCTACGACGCGTCCGACAGTCAGATGGTGCTCTTCGGTGGTCAGGACCTGAATTTCAATGTTCTGGATGACACCTGGACTAACAACGGCACCACGTGGACCGAGCAGTCGCCGGCCACGAGTCCTCCAGCCCGCAGCGACGACTCCATGGCCTATGACCCGGCCATTGGGAAGATCGTGTTGTTCGGCGGGGAGGACAACGACGGCAACGCCTTCGGCGATACCTGGACCTACGACGGAACCAGCTGGACCGAGCAGTCGCCGGCCACGAGTCCTGCTCCACGTAGCGACGGCTCCATGGCCTATGACCCGGCCACGGGGCAGATGGTGTTGTTCGGCGGGCTCGACGACAATGGCAACATTTTGGGCGACACCTGGACATACGACGGCACCACCTGGACTCAGCAGTCAGTGGCAACAAGCCCGCCGGCACGGGACTTCGCCTCGATGAGCTACGACGCGGCGACCTCTCAGATCGTCCTGTTCGGTGGGGACGCGTCGCCCGGCGCACCCCTCGACGACACCTGGACGTACAACGGAACCACCTGGACCCAGCAGTCGTCGGCCACGAGCCCTTCAGCCCGTAGCGACGAAGCCATGTCTTACGATCCGATCACCAGCCAGATCGTGCTGTTCGGTGGGCTCAATTCTGCGAGCACCACCTTGGGCGACACC
Source organism: uncultured Acidimicrobiaceae bacterium (assembly GCA_963734395.1). Taxonomy (GTDB): domain Bacteria; phylum Actinomycetota; class Acidimicrobiia; order Acidimicrobiales; family RAAP-2; genus Bog-756. The sequence continues at coordinate 400,064 of CAVTGY010000003.1, forward strand.
TGGACGTACAACGGAACCACCTGGACCGAGCAGTCGCCGGCCACCAGCCCGCCGATCCGCAGCGACGAGGCTATGGCCTACGACCCGACCACCGACACGGTCATCCTGTTCGGCGGCCTCGACGGTTTCACGACCGCCCTGGGTGACACCTGGAGCTACAGCGGCACAGGCTGGTCCCCACTGAGTCCGGTCGAACGCAGCGACGCACAGATGACGTACGATCCGTCCACCGGCAACAGCGTCTTGTTCGGCGGGTTGGACGCCAACGGCGACACGTTGGGCGACACTTGGAATTACAACGGCACCACCTGGTCGCCGTCGTCGACGCCGGGCCCTCCCGCCAGGGCTTACGCGTCGATGACGTACGACGCGGCAACAGGCATGGTCGTCCTCTTCGGCGGACTCGACGAGGCCGACGACGCTTATGGAGACACCTGGGTCTACAACGGAACCACCTGGACCCAGCAGTCGCCGGCCACAAGCCCTTCAGCCCGTAGCGACGCGCTCATGACTTACGACCCGGCCACGGGGGACATCGTTCTTTTCGGGGGCATCGACGAAAATGGCGACGTCCTATTTGATACCTGGATCTACAACGGCACCACCTGGACCCGGCAAACTCCCACAGCGCATCCGTCGGCCCGGAGCGACGGAGCAATGGCCTACGACCCGGCCACGGGAAAGGTCGTCGTCTTCGGTGGATACGACGCCAACTCCAACCCGCTGGGCGACACCTGGACCTACAACAGCACCGATCCCAAATGGACCCAGCAGACCCCGGCCACGAGTCCGCCAGCCCGGGCCTTGTCTGCGATGGACTATGACTCGAACACGGGTCAGATGGTCCTGTTCGGTGGCCTCGACGGTACCGGGACCGCCCTCGGGGACACCTGGACCTACAACGGGACGACGTGGACACAACAAACACCGACGGCTAGCCCTACGGCGCGAAGCGATGCGTCGATGGATTACAACACGAGCGCAGGAAGACTCTTCCTCTTCGGAGGCATCGACAATTTCGACGACACACTCAGTGATACCTGGACCTATGAGGTGCCTCTCGTCCAATCGGTCACCTTTACCACCACCGACGCCAGTGCCACGGTCGGAGGTGCCACCTACACGCCTTCGGCCAGTGCAACCTCGGGTCTGGGCGTGACCATCAACCTCGATGCCGACTCCACCGGCTGCAGCCTCAGCAATGGCGTGGTGAGCTTCACCGCGGCGGGGACCTGTGTCCTCGATGCCACCCAGGCGGGCAATGCCGACTACGCCCCGGCGGTGGCCAAACAGTCGATTCCCGTCTTCGACGACTCCGGTGTCTACGTCCCCCTCACCCCGGTACGGATCTGTGACACCCGGGCCAACAACCCGTCCCATCTGAGCGGGTCAGCCGCCCAGTGCGGCAACGGGACGACAGGGGAGACCCTGGTAGCCGGGGGAACCCTTACCTTCGACGTAGCCGGTGACTTCTCGGTGCCGGCCTCCAACGTGACCGCGGTGGTGCTGTCGGTGGCCACCGCCAACTCGAAGGGCCCGGGGCACTTCACCCTGTTCCCGGCAGGTGCCACCCAGCCGACGGCCGCCAACCTCAACTACGCCACCGGCCAGGTGGTCCCCAACCTGGTCGAGGTGGGACCGGCGCGGGAGGGGCGGTGTCTCTGTACTCGTCGGCCGTCCTCTGACGCCATCGTCGACCTCGAAGGGCTATGTGACCACCACCCCCCAGAGTGGTGCCGGTCTCTACAACGCCTTTTCACCCCGGCCCGGATCTGTGACACCCGGGGATCCAACCCCTCGGGGCTCAGCGGTGGTGCCACCCAGTGCAACACCAATCTGGCCCACGGCAGCCCGGACAACCTGATCGGGCCCAACAACCCGTTGACCATCAACGTGGAGGGCAACGGGGGAGTCCCGGCCTCCGGGGTCTCGGCGGTGGTGCTGAACGTGGCCGTGGCCAAGTCGACCGCTTCGGGGTTTGTGACCGTTTATCCGACCGAGGACACCCGTCCCGGCGCCTCCAACGTCAACTACGTCGCCGGTGTCGCGGTGGGTAACCGGGTGATCGTTCCTGTTTCTGCCTCAGGCCAGGTGACCTTGTATGCCACCGCTGCGACCGACATCATCGTGGACGTCTCGGGCTGGTTCACCGCCACCGGCGGAACCACCGGAGCCGAGTTCACCCCCGAGGTGGACCCGGTACGGATCTGTGACACCCGGGGGTCCAATCCCTCGGGTCTGGTTGCCCCCTATACCCAGTGCAACACCAATACCGCCCATCCCAGCCCGGACAACCCGCTGGTGGCCGGCACCTCGGATGTCATCCAGTCCACCGGGCTCGGGGATGTACCCACCGGAGCTGTCGCCACCGTCATCAACCTGGCCGACGTCGGCCCGACCGCGGGGTCCAACCTGACCGTCTATCCATCGGGCACCCCTCCGACCACCTCGGACGTCAACCCCCCCACCGGCGGGGTGGCCTCCAACCTGGTGGTCGCCACACTCACCGGGTCTGGTTCCTTCGAGGTGGCCAATCGAGGCAGCGGGCACACCGACATCGTCATCGACATAGCCGGTTGGTACACCACGCCAGCCTGAGGTTGGCCTCGATCTCCCACACTGTTGCCGGCGCGACCAATTATGAGCCTCACATCTAGGCCTGAGACCGTGAACCGAATCCCCCCGAAGGCAACACGACTACCCGTGTTGCGGTGACGGTATTCCCACTTCGCGATCCCTGCACTCCAACTCGTGCTCCCGCCACAACGGCCCTTGCCGATGCGGTCGCACTCCCGCTGTAGTAGGCGGTCGACGACTGCTCGTCAACAGTGACAGTTTGACCACCTGTGGCCGTAACGGTGAATTTGTTCGTACCCACGGAGGCAACTGTTCCGACAACACCCAAGCCGCCGCCCCCCCCGAAGAGGCCTGAACCTCGACCGTTGCCCCCGAAGTTACCCGAGCCCCCGAACGGCCGTCCCGAGATTGGGCCGAAGCGGCCAAAGGGTGAACGGAGCACAGCTGGGTTCGAATTGGACGATGCCAAGGCAATCGACAACCCCGCAACGGTCAGCGCCAGTATCCCGGCAACGATCCAGGCCACTGTGACGTTGTGAAGAGTACGGGAAAGACCGCTGCGGGAGGGCGCTGGAGGAGTGGGTCCTCCTGGCCACACCCCCCAGACATACCCGGGTGGTGGCCCTTGTCCCGGTGGAGGAACAAATCCGGGCGCTGGTACGGCACCATAACCAGGGGAGATGTCCGGTGCCACCGTTGGGACCTCGGCGGTCGGCGGCGGTCCCACTGATTGAGGCTCCGCCGGGGTTGGCTCGCTATCGCCATGTTCGACCGTGTCCACTGGTTTGGTCGGGTTGTCCACAGGAACAATTATGCCTTGTAGCTATCGAAAAGGTCATTCAGGGACTGCAGGTGATGTCCATCGAGGATTTTGACGAACGCGACGTCAGAAATACGCCAGAGCCCATGGTCTGGTTGGTGAGTAGTGGTTGGTGAGTAGTGGTTGGTGGGTAGTGGTTGGTGGCCGTCAGAGTGTGCGACCGACACAACTGGTTTGGCCTGGTCGGATCGCCTCGGGTGCACCTCTATGCCGGCGTCGTGTACCAACCGGCCACGTCGATGACGATGTCGGTGTGGCCAGATCCCCGGTTGGCCACCTCGAAGGAGCCCGATCCGGTGAGGGTGGCCACCACCAGGTTGGAGGCCACCCCGCCGGTGGGGGGGTTGACATCCGAGGTGGTCGGTGGGACACCGGAGGGATAGACGGTGAGGTTGGACCCCGCACTGGGGTTGACGTCGGCCAGGTTCAAGACGGCGGCGGTGGCCCCGGAGGGCACATTGGCCAGGCCGGTGGCCTGGATCAGATCCGAGGTCCCGGCCACCAGGGGGTTGTCCGGGCTCGGATGGGCGGTATTGGTGTTGCACTGGGTATAGGGGGCAACCAGACCCGAGGGATTGGACCCCCGGGTGTCACAGATCCGTACCGGGTCCACCTCGGGGGTGAACTCGGCCCCTGTCGTCCCCCCAGACGCGGTGAACCAGCCCGAGACGTCCACGATGATGTCGGTGGCCGCAGTGGCGTACAGGGTCACCTGGCCCGACGGTGAGACCGGGACGATCACCCGGTTGCCCACCGCGACACCGGCGATGTAGTTGACGTTGGAGGCACCGGGACGGGTGTCCCCGGTCGGATAGACGGTCACAAACCCCGAAGCGGTCGACTTGGCCACGGCCACGTTCAGAACCACCGCCGAGACCCCGGAGGCCGGGACTCCCCCGTTGCCCTCCACATTGATGGTCAACGGGTTGTTGGGCCCGATCAGGTTGTCCGGGCTGCCGTGGGCCAGATTGGTGTTGCACTGGGTGGCACCACCGGTGAGCCCCGAGGGGTTGGATCCCCGGGTGTCACAGATCCGGGCCGGAGTTAGGGCGTTGTAGAGACCGGCACCGGACTGGGGGGTGGTGGTCACGTAGCCCTCGAGGTCGACGATGGCGTCGGAGGCGGCCGACGAGTACAGAGAGACCGCCCCTCCGGCACCGACTCCCACCTCGACCAGGTTGGGCACCACCTGGCCGGTGGCGTAGTTGAGGTTGGCGGCCGTCGGCTGGGTGGCACCCGCCGGGAACAGGGTGAAGTGCCCGGGGCCCTTCGAGTTGGCGGTGGCCACCGACAGCACCACCGCGGTCACGTTGGAAGCGGGTACCGAGAAGTCACCGGCCACGTCGAAGGTCAGGGTTCCCCCGGCGACCAGGGTCTCTCCCTGTCGTCCCGTTGCCGCACTGGGCGGCAGACCCACTCAGATGGGACGGGTTGTTGGCCCGGGTGTCACAGATCCGTGTCGGGGTCAGCGGGACGTAGACCCCGGGGTCGTCGAAGACGGTGAGCGGGAGGGTCACCGACGAACTGATCGAGTCGGAGTCGGTGACCTTGAAGGTCACGTTCTGCGAACCCGAGGTGGTCGGGGTGCCGGAGAGCGCTCCGGTCGAGGGGTTGAGGCTCAGCCACGCCGGCGGTGAGGCGGAAGTGATCGACCAGGTGTAGGGAGCAGTGCCGCCGGTTGCTGCCAGAGCGGCCGAGTAGGGGGTACCCACCGTTCCCGGCGGCAACGAACTTGTAGTCACCGCGAGGGGGACACCGGGGGCAGCGTGCTCGAAGATGCCACCGAACACGGCTCCACCGTTCAATTCTCCGTTCGCCACCAGGGAGACGTCGTCCGATGAATCGACCGCGAAGGCGTAGAACTCCAACTCATAAACGTTCGACCACCCTGCAATGGTTGTACTTGCGCCGTAGCCGGCACCGTTCCAGGGGAATTTGACGATTGCTTCAGTGTCGGTCTCGGCGTCGTAACTCGATGTGAAGAGATTCCCGGCACTGTCGAACGCCACGGGATCGAAGAAACCGACGTTGGTCGCGGTCACCTGGCTCCCGAACCAGCTCCCCTGCTTGGGCAGTTCGAATACCGACCCGGTGTACGACGCAAACACATCTCCCGCGGCGTCAGTCCCGATCGTGGAGAAATCCGTGCTCTCACCGGTGAACGGCAGAGTCTCCTGGGCGCCGAAGACCGCGCCTGACTTGGGCATCTCGAGCACCGCAGTTCCGCCGTCGACGACGAAGACGTCGCCGCTGGCATCCACGGTCATCGGGTCGGAACCTTCGAGCCCGGTGTTGCTAGCGCCAGTGAACGGAACGCTCACCGGTCCACCGAAGGCACCGAGACTCAGCGGGAATTCGTCGACCGCCCACGTGTCCGAACCGGATATTTCTGATTCGACGTAGAGATCCCCTACTGGGTCCACCGCAATGGAGCCAGCTCGATCGCCGAGCCCAGTGAGGGGAAGCACCTCCGCTATGTAAGTACCCGCCTCGTCCTTCAGCTCGACCACGTAATCGGGATTCTCCGCGTCGCCAAGACTCACGTTGGAGAGGATGTACAGATCCTTTGATGAATCCATGACGAATTGCTCGTTGGTCTGCACGAATGAGTAGTAGGGCAGGATCTGTGGGCTGCTGTAGCTGGGGGACGTACCCGTCATCTCCAAGGTGTTGAGGAAAGGTCCGTACAGGTAGACATGGCCGGAGGTCGACGATGCGACGGAGTAGTCGTCCGATCCCGCGGCGATGTTAGTGGTCTCCCATGAGCCGTGACCTCCGCCGACCCCGGGAAGCTCAGCGAGGATGCTGGTGTAGCTGAACGTCACATCGGAGAAGCGAATGCCGCTGACGAAGACGTCGCCCGCGCCGTCGACCGCCAGTGACTGGGCCCACGAAAATGCAGACGGAAGGTTGATGGTGACTTGGGATCCGAATCCCGCGGGGATCTTTGGAAGCTCTTCGATCGTGTCCGCCGAACCGACAACCCCGAACACGTAGACATTGCCAGCGTTGTCCACGGCTGGGCCGGCGTCAATCGAGATGCCCGAAAAGCCCAGGGACACTTGGGGACCGTATCCGTTTACGGCCTTGGTCAGCTCATCGACCACGCCATCGTTGTTGACAAAGACGTCTCCCGATGTGTCGACGGCTATGCCGGTCGCGTCGGTGATTCCCCCGAATGGAAGGGTCGTTGCACTGGAGTAGCCGGAAGGGTCCTTTGCGAGTTCCACTACTGAACTGCCTGTTGTCGCGTAGATGTTCCCACTCGCGTCAGTGGTCAGCCCGTCGACGTACGTGGCGTTTGCCATCGGAGGATTCGAGAGGAACACGTCCTTCTGGGGAAGGTAGCCAGATGCTGTGGATCCCAACCAGCTGATGCTGCCGCTTCCTATCGTGGAATCGTCTCCGAAGACATTTCCCGAATCGTCGGCGGCGAGTACCGACATCCCGTCGCTCAGGCCGGATCCTGCAACCTGTGCCGGGCTTGAAATGACATGGGGCGTTTCGCCCGCCGACTGCAGTGGTGATGCGCCTGCTGTCACACCTCCAGTCGCTGCTACTGCTGCTGCCGCGACGGCCGCAATGAACGAGACCACTCTGTGAATGGGCACAATCGATCCTCTCCCGGCGAGCCGGGTACTGCTCCGCCGACGCCAATATTTTGTCTGTGACGTCCGGTCCGCGCAAACGACTTCACTGTCAGTGGTCGTTTCGGTTTGAGTGAGTATCTGTTTGTCCATTGCCGGTCCTCCACGGTGATCTTGCCGATAAATCCCAGTGTCACGGCATCCGAGAGGGAGTCCCACAGCCGGGAGGACGGTCTTTATCCGCTGGGGCGATGGGAGAACCAATCTTCGAGGATGGGTTGCACCAGATCCACGTCCGGTTGGAGCTGGTCGACCCGCAGAATGGCAATCGTCGACAAGAGTCGATGGGTGCTACGGCGTCCGAGGGCCCACGAGCGTGCCAGCAGTCCTTCCCAAGCCGAGTTGGAGAAGACCCCAGTCGCCCGATCGTGTGTGCGTGCACGAGCAGGTTGATGCCGTGCCCGAACGCTGATTGTGGTCTGGGTGGGTGATCGGCGAGGGGTCTGAAGTGGTGAGGAGGAGTGCTGGAGGGACAAGAAATTGAACCCACTACCACCTGAGGAAACATCGAAAGTCCTGGCCACAATAAGAGCCGCGGCCAATGATCGGACGATGAGAACCTTGATCGACGAGTTGCACCCCAGGTTGCCTGACATCGATGGGGGTTTTGAATACCGTTCGGTCGGTGGGCGAGGGGGGACTTGAACCCCCACGTCCTTTCGGACACAGGAACCTGAATCCTGCGCGTCTGCCAATTCCGCCACTCGCCCGAGCGACCGCACGAGGCTACCCGATGGCCCAAAGGACCTGATCACCCAGGAGCCCGGGCAACAAGGCGAACAATGAGCCTGCACGGGCCACCTGCTCGCCTCTTAACGCCGGCCGCCCTACCTCCTACCTGGGGGTTGACGGCGATAGGCCCTACCCCCAACCTGGGGGTTGACACCGATAGGCTGACCCCAACATGGGACTCCAACGGTTCGAAGGACGCCTCGAGCGAATAGTGGACGGCACGCTCTCCAAGGCATTTAAAGGAGAACTCCATCCTGTCGAGATCGGTCGTCGGCTGACCCGGGAAATGGACCTCCAGCGTCGGCTGGGCGTGCATGGGCTGATCGCGCCCAACGCCTTCGTGGTGCACCTTCCCACCAGTGACTTCGACCGATTCGAGAACTTTCTCGACGCCCTGGTAAGGGAACTGGAGGAGGCAGCCCGGGAGCACGCCCGGACCGAGGATTACGTGTTCGTCGGCCCGGTCACCGTCTCCGTGCTCGAGGATCCTCGCCTGCGCCGGGGCCGATTCGACATCGTGACCGAGGTCCGTGAAGGACCCTCCGGACTTCCTGCAGCCTCTATCGTGCTGGCCGACGGCGCGCGAGTGGTGCTCGGTCCCGAACCCATTACCATCGGCAGGCTGCCCGAGAGCGCGGTTGTAGTCAACGATCCCAACGCCAGCCGCCGCCACGCGGAGATTCGAAGGGTCGGGAACGACGTCGTTGTGGTGGACCTCAACTCCACCAACGGCACCAGGGTCAACGGGGCCCCGGTCAAGGAGCGGAAACTGAACGACGGCGACCAGGTCGTGATCGGAACCACGGTCCTTCGGTTCGAGACTTCGTGAAGGCCGGCGTCTGAACGCTGATGTACCTGATGCTGGATGTGCTTCCCGGACCTGCAGACAACACCCCCGTACTGCGGGCATTGGAGTATGGGGTGATCATCCTGCTCTGGCTGTTCTTCATGTGGGTGGTGCGAGCGGTGTGGGTCGAGGTCCGCCCCTTGAAACGACCTCGCCGGCGCGGAGCCGATGCCGATCCGGTCGTCGACGGCAAACGCCGCAAGGTGCGACAGATGCGTCTCCACGTGATCCGCCCCGAGGACCAGGCCGGGCGGAGCTACGAGATCGGCGACGAAGTAACGGTCGGTCGGGCTCCCGGCTGCGGCGTCACCATCGACTACGACGCCTACTCTTCGAATCTGCACGCCCGTCTGTTCCGCCTCGACGGGGAACTGTGGGCGGAGGATCTCGGTTCTACCAATGGCACCTGGGTCAACACCGTTCGCATCGGCGAACGGACCCGGCTGGAGAAAGGCGACCTGTTGCAGGTCGGTGGCACCGTGTTCGAGGTGGGGAAGTGAGATGACCCTTCTCCGATCCGGATCCGCGACGGACACCGGTCTGGTCCGCTCGGTCAACCAGGACCTGGCGGTCGAAACGCCCACCCTGTTCGCGGTGGCCGACGGAATGGGTGGTCACGCCGGCGGTGAGGTGGCGTCGCGTATGGCGGTCGACACGCTGGCCGTCGCATTCGCCCGCCAGCCGACCGGTGCGGGGCTGTCCGAGGCGGTCACCGAAGCCAATTCGGCTGGTCTGGCAGCACAGCCTCGACCACCCGGAGCTGCGGGGGATGGGGACGACGCTCACCGCGGTGGCCCTGGTCAACGAGGACGGGAAGGACGTATTGGCCCTGGTCAACGTGGGTGACTCCCGTTCCTACCGCTTCCACGACGCCCAGATCGCCCAGATCACCGCCGACCACAGCCTGGCCGAGGAGATGGTCCGGTCCGGTGAGCTGACATCGGCGGAAGCCGCCGTGCACCCCCATCGGCACATCCTGACCCGGGCCCTCGGCGTGTCCGAAGATGTGGTGGTCGACCTGTGGCGGATCCAGCCGGTGCGAGGCGACCGCTATCTGCTGTGCAGCGACGGTCTGACCAACGAGCTGGATGCCGATCAGATCAGCGAGGTCCTGTCGTCGGTCGCCGATCCCCAGAAGGCGTCCGAATTATTGGTGCAGGCAGCCCGGACCCACGGCGGCAGCGACAACATCACTGCGGTGATCGTCGATGTGGTGGTGGGTGAGGACGGCGACACGTCGACGCCGACGGTCGCCGCGGTGGCCTCGGACTTCACCGGACCCGCCGATCCCGCCCAAGGGTTCACCGAGGCCACCGATGTGGAGTACCCGGCGTCGGTTGCCGATGAGCCACCTCCCAGTCGCCGTGAGCGTCGCCGGGCAAGACGTCGCGAGCGTCGGCTGGCCCGAGGGCGCCGATTGATCACCTTCCGGACCCTGATCTTCGTGATTCTGCTGGCGGCGGTGCTCGTCGGAGCCTTCGCCACCGTCCGCTGGTACGACATCAACTCCTACTTCGTCGGCGTCGAGAACAACGAACTGGTGATCTACCAGGGGCGGGTCGGTGGATTCCTCTGGTACCACCCGGTGGCGGTCGAACGCACCGGTGTCACCACTGCTGACGTTCCTTCCCTCTACCTGGGGGATCTCGATGCCGGGGTGCAGGAGACCTCGGTCGCCAATGCCCGTGCCTATGTGAGCAATCTGGTCAGTGTCAAGCAGAACCAGCAGAATCCGTCGACGGTTACCAGCCCGACGACCACCTTGCCGTGACCACCCACCACCAAGGGTCTCTGATGGAACGCCGAATCAGACGTCTTGGCATCTTCATCGTGCTCTGCTTCCTCGCCTTGTTCGTTCAGCTCAACAACATCCAGGTGTTCAAGGCCAATTCGCTGGCCAACGATCCGAACAATCCGAGGGTGCAAGCGGTGGCCCGCAGCCAGACCCCGGGGCAGCATCCTCTCGGTGGACGGAACCGTTCTGGCTTCGTCGGTCCTGGCTCCTCCCGGCAGCATCGACAAGTACGAGCGCGTCTACACCCCCGAACACCGTCCAGCCTCTTCGCTCAGATCGTCGGCTTCGACTCGGTGAAGTACGGGAACTTCCGGGGGATCGAAGCGGAGTACGACAGCTACCTCGACCCCCCACACCCCGCCGGCCCGGACCCTGCGGGATCTGCTCACCAACCGGACCCAGGTGGACAACGTGTCCCTGACCGTCAATGAGAACCTGCAGCTGCAGGTGGCCACCGTGGACGCAACCGAAGGCCGGGCTCAGGGAGTCAACGGTGCCGCAGCGGTGGTCATGGAACCCCACCAACGGCAACATCGAGGCCATGTACTCCAATCCGTCCTTCGATCCCAACCCGTTGGTGTCTCCGAACCTGACCATCGAACAGTTCGCCTGGGACACCTACCTGGCTCCAGGCGGGGAATCCCCTGGTTTCGGGTACCTACGACGCGCCTATCCCCCCGGCTCGAGCTTCAAGGTGGTCACCACGTCCGCGGTACTCGACCACCGGCCCGACTTGGCCAAGATGACCTACCCGTCGTCGGACCTCCATTCCCCTTCCCGACACCGGGACACCGCCCCAGGTGCTGACCAACTACCACTCCGAGGCCTGTCCGGATCCAATGGCCCCGGAACCCTCGAGCAGTTGGTGCATCGAGTCCTGCGACGCCGACTTCGCCTACATCGGGTTTGCGCCTCGGAGGGCCGACCCTGTTGCAACAGGCAGAGGCCTACGGGTTCAACCAGCAGCATCCCGCTGGACGTGCCCGCCGACACGGTGGCTGCTTCGACCATGCTCGGGCCGACCGAGACGACGGCTGAATTCGATGCCGACATACCCGGCGTGATGAAGTCGGCCATCGGGCAGGAGAACGTCGCTGCCACCGCGCTGCAGATGGCCATGGTGGCCGGGAACCGTGGCCAACGGCGGTGTCGAGATGACCCCCCATCTGATGGCCTAGATCGACGACTCCCAGGGGAACCGGGTCGAGATCTATCAACCCAAGCCGTGGATGGTGCCGATCTCGACCGCAGACCGCCACCACCCTGACCACCTTCATGCAGGGCGTGGCCAAATCCGGCACGGCGGCCTGGTGTCTTTCCGCCCAGTGGGACGTCGCCGCCAAAACCGGTACCGCGCAGGCGGGCTCGTTCGGCCCGATCCGGCCTTCACCGACGACTGGCTGATCGCCTTCGCCCCGGTCGGCAACACCAAGGTGGCCATCGCGGTGGTGCTTCCCAACCAGCCGGGCAGTGCCACCGGCGCCGCCTATTCCGGACCCGTCGGTCAAGCAGATCCTCGGCGACGTGCTGGCCGACCAGTGAGTACCCGGGGATTGACCGAACGACCGCTGCCTACTGCCACCAAATGAGACCGAACGAGGAACGATGAGAACCCCAGACCCGAGCGAACACAGGCCTAGGCTTTGACCCACATGGACCCGACCCAGACGCCGCGTGTCTTCTCGGAACGCTACGAGTTGAACCACCTGATCGCCCGCGGCGGGATGGCCGAGGTCTACCGTGCCCGCGATCGCCTGCTCGATCGACCGGTCGCGCTCAAGGTCCTCTTCTCCGAGCTCTCGGTGGACCGATCCTTTGTCGAACGATTCCGCCGGGAGGCCCAGGCCGCAGCCAAGCTGTCACATCCCAACATCGTCCCGGTGTTCGACTGGGGCGAGGACACCGGTTCCTACTTCATCGTCATGGAATTCATCGATGGGCGCCCCTTGTCCTCGATTCTCAAATCGGCCGGTCCGCTGTCCGCCGAACGAACCGCGGAGGTCGGGGCGCACGTGGCTGCGGCTCTCGGGTTCGCCCACCGCCACGGCGTGATCCACCGGGATGTGAAGCCGGGCAACGTGCTGATCACCGAGGAGCAGCAGGTGAAGGTCACCGACTTCGGCATCGCCCGCGCCATCAATACCGAGGAGAGCCTGACCCAGACCGGCGCGGTCATGGGCACGGCCACCTACTTCTCGCCCGAGCAGGCCGAGGGCATCGGGGTCGACGCCAGGAGCGATATCTACTCGCTTGGGGTCGTGCTGTTCGAGATGGTCACCGGACGACCGCCGTTCCTCGGTGATACTCCGGTGGCGGTGGCATCCAAGCACGTCCGCGACCATCCGCCGGCTCCCCGCGAGCTCAACCCGTCGATCCCGCCCACATTCGAAGCGATCATCCTCAAATCGATGGCCAAGGACCCGGCGCACCGCTACGCCACCGCCGAGGAGTTGCGAGAGGACCTCCTCCGGTTCAACGAAGGCCGGTCAGTGCTGGCCATGGACAGTGTCGCCGCCACCGCCACGGTGGCAGCACTGGGTGCCACCCAGGCCATCGGTGCCGTCGATGGGTCAGACATCACCCAGGCGGTCGCCGCCGCCACCGCCAACGGCGACGGCGCCGAGGAGGAAGAGGAGGACACCTCCAACCGGACCCGCACCTACGCCATCATCCTCGCCGTCCTTTTGATCCTGCTGTTGGTGGCAGGGTTCTTCCTGGCCCGCAATCTGGGCTATCTGGGGGGAAGCGCGTCGTTCAATCTCCCGGACGTGTCCGGCCAAACGGTCGCCCAGGCCACCACCACCCTCAAGAACGACGGACTGTCGGTCGCCGTGTCGAGCCAGGTCTCGACCCAGCCCGCAGGAACGGTGCTCTCGACTGATCCCCCGGCCAAGTCACTGGTCAAGAAAGGCGACACCGTCACCCTGAAGGTGGCGGTGGTCGCACCGCCGGTGACGGTGACCGTGCCATCCGGCCTCACCGGTGTCTCGCAGGCCACCGCCGAGTCACTCCTCTCGGCCCAGGGATTGCAGTCCACGACCACCGGCCGGAACAGCGCCACCGTCCAGGACGGTTACGTGATCAGCACGACCCCGGCCTCCGGTACCCGGGTCAAACAGGGAACCTCGGTCCAGTTGGTCGTATCCTCCGGTCAGGCCAACGTCTTGGTTCCCTCGCTCATCGGCCTGACCCAGGACGCAGGCAGAACCCTGCTCGCCCAGTACGGTCTGACCGAAAGTGGCACCACCACGGAAACGTCGACCCAGTACGCGGCGGGCCAGATCATCACCACCAGTCCCGGGCCCGGTGCATCGGTACCCCCGTCGAGCTCGGTGAGCGTCGTCGTATCGACCGGGCCTCCGCCGGTGACCACCACCACCCCGACCACCTCGACCACCACCACGACCACCTCCACGACGACGCCGACTTCCTCCTCCACCACGTCGTCCGTACCCGGGGGTCACAAACGGGGTGGTAACAACCAATAGGTTGCGGGTGGGGCGGGACCCTTCGTCGATCAGCCGGCGGGCTCTCGTTTGCGCCTGGTCTGTGCGCCGGGGTGCAGGCCGAACAGACCCACCACGATCATGATCCACAGTCCCAGTCGCAGCTGGGCGAGACCCTCGACGGTGTGCCGGGTCACCTCCTGGCCGTCTCCGTGCCAGGCGACCAGCATGGCCAACAGGCCGAGCCCGGTGAGGATGAGGACGGCTCGCCACGGGCGGTCTCGCCACCCCTCGGACAGGATCCCCAGGTACACGGCCAGGGCCGCCATGAACAACAGCCCGATCAGCGGCGGCCACACCACAATGGTCAGCGGTGACGGCATCCGGTTCTGGCTCGCCGCATAGAAGGTGAGATCGCCGTGGGCGTAGTTGAAGGCGCGTTGTGGCCGTTGCAGGGGCTCGGTGATCACGTACCCGGGATGGGTCAGGAGCCAGAGCAGGTAGGCGTCGGGACCCTTGTCCGCCATCCACTGCCGCAGCCGCTTGAACGCCGGATCCTGTGCCGGGATGGCGACCACCTTGGCCGAACCAGGTTGCGCGGTTGTCGTCCTGGCCAACTGATCGATCTGGCTCTGTTCGGGCATCCCGTGCGCGGCGAACCAGGCCACCCGGTCCGGAAAGGGAAAGATACGGACGATCAGCACGTCCTCTACGTCCGAGGTGGTCCGGTGCGAAGACAAGGTTCCCCACTCGGTCAGCCGCGGCCACCGAGAAGAGGCAGACGGCCAGGACGCCGGCTCGTCGGGCAAGTCCAGGGGATCGACGGATCCGGCTGACGGCGTAGATCCCGACTACCACGCTGCCGAATGCCACGGTCCACACCTGAGCGTCGCGGGTGGCGGCAAAGCACAGGCAGGCCACCGTGGTTGCCGCCGATCCGTGGCCAGGTGATCGACCGGGCCGTCCAGATGACGGTGGCAAAGACCAACGCCAGCGTGCTCATGGCCAGCGATTCGGAGAGGACCGAGCGGTTCCACAGGGTGATGGGCAGGGATGACGCGAAGGCCAGGATCACCCAGACGGCGACCACCCGTTGCCAACCCGGCGCCACCAGCCGACCGACCGTCCAGGCCAGCGCCCCCCAGGCCAGGGCGCCGATGACCGCCTGGGCGACCGGGTAGCCGGCGGAGGAGCCGACGATCTTGATGAGCAGTGGGCTGAGTGGCGGACGCGGTCCGGCCCAGAACGCCACACTGAGCAACGGTTTGGACGCCACCGCGCGGTAGGCGGTCGAGTCGCTCCAGATAATCGCCGGTCCCCCCAGGGCCTGGGCCACCAGGTACCAGGTGAAGGCGCACCATCCGGCCAACGCCACCGCGGGGGCCAACCAGCGTGGCCGGCCGGGCCCGCTCCATCTGGTACGCGCCAGCGTTGCGCCCCCGGTTCGCGGACGCGGTGGATCGCCGTCGGCAAAGCGATGGGTGGCCACCGGACGATCCCGAACGGAACCCGGGTCAGCGGCCGTCGGCTGAGGCCAAGAAATTGGACAGCAGGGACGGACCGCTCGGCGTGAGGAATGACTCCGGGTGGAATTGGACGCCTTCCACCGCCATGCTGCGGTGTCGCAGACCCATGATCACCCCTTCGGCGGTGGTGGCGGTGATCTCGAGGACCTCGGGCAGCGATGTCGGCTCGACCACCAAGGAGTGGTACCGGGTGGCCACGAAGGGGTCGGGGAGGCCGACGAAGACCCCCTCCCCACCGTGGTGCACCGACGAGGTCTTCCCGTGCATGAGGGTGGGGGCGGCGACCACCTCGCCTCCGAAGGCCTGCCCGATGGCCTGCATCCCGAGGCAGACGCCGAGGATGGGGACCTCCCCGGCCAGGGCACCGACCGCCTGCACGCTGATGCCGGCATCCTCGGGCCGTCCCGGCCCCGGCGAGATGAGGATGGCGTCGGGCGACGCCGATTTGATGCCCTGGATGTCGATGGCGTCGTTGCGGTGGACGACCGGATCGGCACCCAGTTCTCCGAGCGCTTGGACGAGGTTGTAGACGAACGAGTCGTAGTTGTCGATGACCAGCACCCGGATCCCCATGGTCCATTGATCGTACCGGCAGGGACGGCGTGGGCCGCCCTCTACAGAGCCGTGTGGCAACTGGCTATTCTTCGGCCATGGCAACCAAGGCCAAGGCAGGGCCCGGCAAAGCGCAGAAGAAAGGTCGCTCGTCGGGTGGCCGTACCACCGAAGCGGGGAAGTCGGTGCCGAGCAGCAGCCGGTATACCCCGCCGATCCCCAAGAAGGCCAAGACCAGTCCCCGCTGGATGGGGGTCCTGATCATTGCTCTCTTCCTCCTCGGCGTCGTCGCGGTCATCCTCAACTACACCGGCGTGCTCCCCGGCGGCGTGAACAACTGGTGGCTGGTGGGGGCGATCGCCGCCATCTTCGCCGGGCTCATCCTGGCCACCCGCTACCACTGAGCGGACAGCCGGGTGGGCGGTGCTGTGCCGCCCCCATCCGGTCTTCGGGCCGACCCGGGCCGGTCAGCCCAGGCGTTCGATGATGGTGGCGTTGGCCATGCCACCGCCCTCGCACATGGTCAGGAGTCCGTACCGGCCCTGGGTGCGCTCGAGCTCGTTGACCAGCGTGGCCATCAGCTTGGCTCCCGACGCGCCGAGCGGGTGACCGAGGGCGATCGCCCCGCCGTTCACGTTGACCTTGTCCAGGTCGGCGTCGAACTCCTTCTGCCAGGCCAGCACTACCGACGCAAAGGCTTCGTTGATCTCGATCACGTCCATGTCGTCCAGCGTCAGTTTGGCCCGCTCCAGTACCGACTTGGTCGCCGGGATCGGTCCGGTGAGCATGGTGATCGGATCGCTTCCGGCAACCGCGAAGCTGTGGAAGCGGGCCCTGGGGGTGAGGCCGAGCGACGTCGCCTTCTCCTCGCTCATGATCAGCACGCCGGAGGCACCGTCGGTGATCTGTGATGAGTTCCCGGCGGTCACCCGGCCGTTCTCCTGCCGGAACGCGGGCTTGAGGTTGGCCAGCGTCTCGACCGAGGAATCCGGTCGGATGCCCTCGTCGGCGGTGATCAACTCGTCGGTATCGGCCCGGTCGTCATCCTTGATACGCACCGGGATGATCTCGCGTTCGAAACGACCTTCCTCGGTGGCACGGGCGGCATGCTGGTGCGAGCGCACGGAGAACTCGTCGAGCTGCTCGCGGGAGATGCCCCACTGTTCGGCGATCAGCTCGGCACCCTCGCCCTGGCTGACCAGGCCGCCACGCTCGGCGTAGCGGCTCATCATCCGGGGTCCGAACGGATACCCCAGCTCGCGCACGACCGACGATCCCATCGGCGTGCGGGTCATGACCTCGACGCCGCCGCCGATGACCACGTCGTACGCCCCGGCGATGACACCCTGGGCGCCGAAGTGCAGGGCCTGCTGGGACGATCCGCACTGGCGGTCGATGGTGGTGGCCGGCACCGATTCGGGGAAGCCGGCGGCGAGGACGGCATTGCGGCCCACGTTGAGGGACTGTTCCCCGACCTGCATGACGCACCCCATGATCACGTCGTCGACCAGCGCCGGGTCCAGGTCGTTGCGCTTCACCAGGGCCTTGAGGGGCTCAGAGCCCAGGTCGGCCGCATGCCAGTTGCGAAGCTTTCCGTTCCGCTTGCCTCCTGGCGTACGCACTGCGTCGACGATGACTGCGTCGGTCATGATCGCTCTCCTTCGGGGTCCGGCGGAACGGTGCCTGCCGGCCATGGGTAGGTGATGGATAACGGGACAACTGCGGGCGATGCGGCCCGGCCGGATCAAAAACTTGACCGTCCGGTCAATAATTTCTTCGGACGCGATCGTACCGTGACTGGCCCCGGTGTCAAGCGACTCCCACCCACCCCGACAGGCGGTGCTTCTGAGCTGGCCCGTCGCCGGTGAGCCACCCCGGCACTACGGTTCGGGAGGTGACCGGTCGGATCAAGGACATGGAACGCTGGCTGGGCAATGGCGGCATGCAGCTCATCGACACGGTGGGGGGCTCCTTCGACCAGCTACGGCGTCGACGGCGAGGACCTCGGGTGGGTGGCCGGGACCTTCGTACCCGCCCCCCGAGCGGCCAATCCCCACGGGGTGGTGCAGGCCGGGGTGCACGGATTGCTGCTCGACGCCGCCATGAACTTCTCCATCAATTTCGGCGCTCCCGGGCCGGGATCGGACCCGCGCCACACTCGAGATGAAGGTCGAGACCATGCGCCCGGCCCTGGTCGGAGAGACCTATCGCCTGCGCGGCGAGGTGGTGAGAATGGCCCGCCAGGTGGCCTACGCCGAAGCCACGGTGGTCGACGACAAGGATCAATTGATCAGCCGGTCGACGGGGACGTTCCTCCTCCATCGGGCCGGAGACGGCGACGGGCCCGCCGCGCGACCGGCGACGGCTGTACCCTCGGCACCCTGAGCGTCGCCGATCCGCTCCATTCGCGGCGGGCCATCCGATGGCACCGCCGCCCAGACGAGCCCTTCCGATCCGATGAAGGTGAGCCCTCCATGGCCCTGTCCGTCTGCGATCCGCCCTCCTGTCGCGGTCTGCGATCGGCAGACCCACGCCGATTTCGCCTTCTGCTACTGCTGTCACACCCTGGTCCGGCAGCTGCAGATGCCGCTGGCTCCGGTGGTCGTGGTGACCGACTACCGGATCGGTGACCCGATGCACCGCCGACTGCGCGGCTACAAGGACGCACCGGGTGACCGAGGCCCGGCAGATGTACTCGACGGCATTGGCCCGATTGGTCGGACCGTGGCTGGCGACCAACCACGGATCGGCTCTTTCGGCGATTCGGATCGGGATGGGACATGGTGGTCACGGTACCGTCAACCCACCGACCGACCGGCGCCCCGGTCGACGCGGTGGTCGCCTGGTGCCCGAGCTCTCCTTGCGTCACCGCACGCTGTTGGAGCGCGGACCCGAGGTCACCGATCACCTGCGTGCCGCCAGGAAGGGCTTCGCGGTGATCGGACCCGTCGATCGGGCTTGGCTCAAGCGACAGAAGGTGCTCGTCTTCGACGACACGCATCACCACGGGGCCCGGGCGCAGAGCGCGGTTGCCGCCCTGCGGATCGCCGGCGCCCGGGTGGTGGGGGTGGTCGCGGTAGGCCGGGCCGTCGGGTTGGCGACGGTCGACGTCGAGTCCGACCACGGCGCCATCGGCACCGGGTTGGCGGTCGACCGACCCTCGGCTAGACACGGGGCATGCTCCTGCGAATCTTCACCGAGCCCCAACAGGGTGCCTCCTACGATCAGCTGCTGGCGGTCGCCCAGACCTCGGAAACGGCTCGGCTTCGACGGCTTCTTCAGAAGTGATCACTACCTGGCGATCGGAGGCGGCGACGGCCTTCCCGGTCCGACCGATGCCTGGGTGACCCTGGCCGGCATCGCCCGGGAGACCGACCGGATCCGGCTGGGGACCCTGGTCACCTCGGCCACCTTCCGGCTGCCCGGCCCCTTGGCCGTCTCGGTCGCCGAGGTCGACTCCATGAGCGGCGGTCGGGTCGAGCTCGGTCTCGGTGCCGGTTGGTTCGAAGCCGAGCACACCGCGTACGGCATCCCCTTTCCGCCGGTGGGCGAGCGGTTCGACCGGCTCACCGAGCAGCTGGCCATCATCACCGGCTTGTGGGCGACGCCGATCGGCCAACAGTTCAGCTTCGCCGGCCGCTTCTACCAGGTCGAGGACAGCCCGGCCCTGCCCAAGCCGGTGCAGGTGCCCGGGCCACCGGTCATCGTCGGCGGCGGCGGGCCCCATCCGCACGCCGCAACTGGCCGCCCGCTACGGGTCCGAGTTCAATCGCGCCTTCCGGTCAGTCGACGGATTCCCGTGGGCAGTTCGATCGGGTGCGTGCTGCCTGCGAGGCAGCCGATCGGGATCCGGGCTCAATGGTCTTTTCGGTGGCCCAGGTGGTGTGCTGCGGGCGGGACGACAGCGAAATCGCCCAGAGGGCCGAGACCATCGGGCGCGAGGTCGACGAGCTGCGCCAGAACGGATTGTGTGGCACCCCCGATCAGGTGGTGTCCAAGCTGGCCACGTATGCCGGTGCGGGGACGGCCCGCGCCTACCTCCAGATGCTGGATCTCGACGACCTCGATCATCTCGCCCTCATCGCCGAGGAGGTGCTGCCCCACTGCGGTGGACTCTGACCGCGCGGGCACCTCAGAGCCCGGGACTGCTCTGCATGAGGCCGCCGTCGGCGAAGATGGTGGTGGCGGTCAGATACGAGGCACCGTCGCCGGCCAGAAAGGCCACGATGCTGGCGATCTCCTCGGGCTCGGCCAATCGGCCCAGGGGGATGGCGTTGTCGAGGGTGGCCAGTGCCTTGGGGTCGGCGACCGTCGCCTTGTTGATCGGCGTGTCCACCGCGCCGGGCCCCACCCCCACCACCAGGATGTTATGAGGTGCGAGCTCCACCCCTGCGGTTCGGGTCAGCATGCGCATGCCCCCCTTGGACAGGCAGTAGGCGGTGTTGCCGGGCATCGGCCAGTCCTCGTGGACCGAGGTCATGTTGACGATCCGGCCTCCTCCTCCCTGGGAGATCATCTGCTTGGCGGCCAGCTGGGTTCCGAAGAACGCGCTCTTCAGATTGATGTCCAGCACCTTGGCGTACTGCGCCTCGGTGGTGTCGAGGACCGAGGTCCGGGTCTCGATGCCGGCGTTGTTGACCATCACGTCCAGCCGGCCGAAGCTGGAGACGGCCGTGGCGATCAGCGTCTTGAGATCGTCCACCTTGGAGACGTCGGCCTTGACCCCGACGACCTGGTCACCGAGCGCCCGCACCTTCTGTTCGAGATCCAGCTCGGCCTGCTCGTCGGCGATGTAGTCGATGACGATGTTGGCGCCCGCCTCGGCAAGAGCCAGCACCACCGCTTTGCCGATACCGGTGTTGCCACCGGTCACGATGGCCACCTTTCCTTTCAGCGTCATGTCGCTCCCGTCGGGCGGAGTCGAGCTGTGGGACCGACCGACCTCCGCCCTCGGAGCCGGTGGCCTCATCGATCCTATGCGGGTCCGATCCACAGGGCGCAGGAGCGGGGCGACGGCGATCTCCACGCCCCGTTGGGTGTGATGGCATCATCGAGTCCGTGACCAGACCGGCGATGGAGGAGGCAACCGCATCGCTGGCCCGGCGCGACCGGGTGGTGGCATCGCTCATCGAGGTACACGGCCTGCCACCACGCCGTCGTCCGGTGCCAGGATCGAGACGCTTTGGGGAACTGGTCAAGTCGATCGTCTATCAGCAGCTGGCCGGAAATGCGGCTGCGACCATCCACGGTCGGTTGGTCGCGGCCCTTGGCGAGGTGACTCCCGGTGGCGTGCTGGCCACCGATCCCCAGGTGTTGGCGTCCTGCGGACTGAGCCGAGCCAAAGCGGCGTCCATCCGGGATCTGGCGGAGAAGGTGATCGCCGGTCAGGTGTCCCTCGAACGCATCGGCCGATTGTCCGACGACGACGTCGTCGAGCATCTGTGCCAGGTCAGAGGCATCGGTCCGTGGACGGCGGACATGTTCTTGTTGGCCACGCTGGGCCGCCTCGACGTGTGGCCGACCGGTGACTACGGAGTACGGGCCGGGTTCGCCCGCGCCTGGCAGCTGACGGCCATCCCCACCCCGAAGGAACTGGCGGTGATGGGAGAGCCCTTCCGGCCCTACCGGAGTCTGGTGGCCTGGTACTGCTGGCGGGTGGTCGACGATCGCACCGCCGCCTCCTGAGCGGTAGGTCCCCGAGCGGGCCCGGGTCAGGACACCGGCAGGTGATCAGCGATCATTTCGGAGACCTCCTGTACCGCGGGGGAGTCCATGACCCCGGGGGCCTGGACCCGACCGGCGACCAGCTTGGGCCACCCCACGCAGACGTCACCGATCTCGATGGCCGAGGCGAAGCCCCATTCGGCCCGGATCAGGCAGAGCATGCCGTATACCGGCACCTCGGACCCCCAGGCCGTCGTGTCCAGCGCGGCGCGCACCGCGCCCTTCTGTTCGTTGACGCTGTCCACCGACGAGGTGCAGTTCCTCCGGCCCACATGCAGTTCGTAGGGTCCGAGGTCCGACATCGGTCCGTGGCGCTTGATGTGGACCAGACCCTTGTAGTTCTTGGCGTCGATCACGAACACACCGGCGGCGGACACGGCGATCCATTTTATGTTGGACCCGGATCCGGGAACCCGCCGATCGTTGAGGACGACCACCCCCTCGCCCTCGATGATCTGTAGCCGGGTCCGGGCCCGGCGGTCTCCTTCAGCACGCTGCACCCATCGACGGGGTAATCCTGATCCGCCGGGCCGCGGCGAAATCGGTCCGTAGGAACCGCGTCGCTGTTCGCCCGCCGCCGCCGGCGCACCTGGCGCAACCAGCGGTCGGTTCTCTCCGGAAGGCCCAACGCCCACGCCGGATCCGGCCACCCGCTCCGACGCAACACTCTCGAAACCGGCCGGATCGGGCGTGTCAGACATTCCGGACATCGTAGAAGACGAGGCTGCGCAAACCCGGCATTCCGCCCAGTCCCCGGGCATCGGGCTGACCTCGCACCGTCCCCCTCGACTGCGATCCACTCCACCAAACCGGGAACCCAGACCGCGGATCTGATCGGCAACGCCGGCGGTATCGCCGCGGTGGCGGTCGGGAAATGGCATGCCGTCGGCCAAAAGCCGGGGCGACGAGCGACACTCGAGACGTCCCCCCACCTGGTCAGTTGCCGATTTCCGATCAACTTCGTTGCAAATTGGGTCTCGCCGTTCCGTTTGGAGTTCACCGGCGCGATGATGGGCGTACCGGCGACGCCTGTTGCCGGCCGGGGAAAACATCCAGAAGGGGTTCTGGAAGGGGGAAGTCGATGCTTGTTGCAGACCTGCTGGAGGGCAAGGGATTTTCGGTGGCCACGGTCACCGGTCACG
This sequence comes from uncultured Acidimicrobiaceae bacterium, assembly GCA_963734395.1. Classification (GTDB taxonomy): domain Bacteria; phylum Actinomycetota; class Acidimicrobiia; order Acidimicrobiales; family RAAP-2; genus Bog-756. The sequence goes on from CAVTGY010000003.1 coordinate 422,872, forward strand.
CCACGGTGGGCGAGGTAGTGGCCGACCTAGTCCGCCATCGGATCGGAGCTCTGGTCGTCTCACCGGACGGGCTCCAGATCGAGGGAATCGTGTCGGAGCGGGATGTCGTGCAGCATCTCAGCGAATTCCGGATCGGGCTGCTGGAGGAGCCGGTGTCATCGATCATGTCCACCTCGGTCCGGGTTTGCACGCCGACCGATGACGTGGAGTCGATCATGAACCTGATGACCGAGCGACGGATCCGTCACGTGCCGGTGGTCGAGGGCGGTTTTCTCTGCGGCATCATCAGCATCGGCGACGTGGTCAAGAATCGGATCGGTGAGCTGGAGAAGGACCGCAACGAACTGATCGAGTACATCAGCGCACGCTGAAGCGCAGGGACGGAGCGGTAGCGCCCGTTAGTGTCGAGGTGTGACCGGTCCACACGACGACGATCGTGCGATGACCGACGGCACGCTCGGGATCGTGGTGGTCGACCACGGGTCCCGCCGCGGCGAAGCGAACCGCCAGCACGAGCGATTCGTCCGCGCCTGGCCGGATCAGGGCAGGTATCGGGCCATCGAACCGGCCCACATGGAGCTGGCCGAGCCTTCCATCGCCACCGCGTTCGCCGCATGTGTGGCCGCCGGTGCCACCACGGTGGTCATTGCTCCCTACTTCCTATGGCCGGGGAGTCATTGGGATCGGGATATCCCGGCGCTCGCGGCCGAGGCGTCGAAGCGCCACCCCGGTGTTCGCTACCTGATCACCGCGCCGCTTGGACCCCACCCCCTGCTCACCGAAATCGTCGAGGACCGCATTGGCAACTGCCTCGCCCACGCCACCGGCGGCGCGCCCGAATGTGAGCTGTGCACCGGCAGCGGGCGGTGTCTCTTTCGATGAACTACGAAGCGCAGCGATCGCCCAGCCACGGCTGTTCGCCGTCGAGGGCGTAGAGCGCGACGGCCACCGTGTCCTGTTCGGCTTTGGAGGCCAGGTTCGGAGGCACGCCCACCAGATTCGGAAGGCCGGCGGCTTGGGCCGCCATGTTCCAAGTTGCCTGGCTGAACTGGAAGGCCCCCATGTAGAGACCGTTGGGTGAGACCGCCCCGTAGTTACCTCCGGATTCGACCTGTACCACGCACTGGAGGAACGGGTTGAGGGCGGGGTCCGCACCGCCTGAGGTGGGGACCGACCCAGCCGGGGCCGAACTCTGCGATCGGGCGCTTGCTGACGCCGCCGCCGCTGACGCCGCCGCTGACGCCGCCGCCGACGCGGCCTGGGCCTGGGCCGCTTTGACCGCAGCAGCCGCCGCCGCGGCCTGGGCCGCAGCTTGTTGTGCCACGGCCGTCGCCAGCTGCCCGGTCACCTGACTCTGCAACTGTTGCAGTTGCTGTTGTGTGGCGGTGGCCCGACCGAGATCGGCCGCTTGGCTGTTCTGATCGGACAAGTCCTGGGCCTCCTGTGCCTGGAGCACCGATTGATCGGACCGGAGTGCGACTTGTGCCGTGCGAAGCTCGTCGACGGCGGTGGTGATGTTCCCGGTGGCGATGCCGGTGTACTCGCTGGTGGCCTGGACCTTGTCCTCGTCGCTGGAGAACAGGGATGCCGTCGAACCGGACGAACCAGTTCCGTAGTTCATGTAGGACTGGATCGCTTGTTTGCGGACATCGCCCATACGCAGATTGATCTGCCGTTGATCCTGGGCGATCTGTTGATCGATCTGTGCGACCGCACCCGCATCGGCCGCCACCTTGGCTGAGGCAACCGAGTACTGCTGTTGGTAGGCGCCGACTTGCAGCTGCTGTTGGACCATTCGCTGGGAGATCGCGGCGGCCTGGGCTTTCAGATCGGAGACCTGATCGGCACCTGAGGGTCGTGGAACGAAAACCACTGTCACAGAGGTCGAGGTGACGAGCGCCGAAGCAACCAGCGTGCCAACCAGTGCCAGCCGGTGCGCTCGTGAGTTTGACTTCGCCTTCGGCGAGAACCGGGAGCGAATCACGATGGGTGAAAAACTTAGTTGTCGGCGCCCGCCGGGGGCAAACCGGTGCCGAGCCCCAGACGACTCGGCGGCGGATGAAAGCCCAGGTGGAGCGCCATAACCGGACACGGACCCGGCACCAAGGTCGTCGGCCTGCTCCGGCGCGTCCCCACCCTGTTGTGTACGTTTGGTCGGTTGACGGCGAAGGGGGAGCGAGCGGTGACACCGGGGAATGATGAAGGGGGAGTGCGACGGAGAATCACCCGTCGTCAGGTTCTGGCCGGCGCCGCCGCCACCGGGATGGGGGCGCTGGCCGGTTGTAGTGGAACGGCGTCGACCTCGACGGTGACAACCGCGGCAGGGGTCGCGCCTGCAGGTTCGGACCTGGGCGCAGTCGAACACGTGATCTTCCTGATGATGGAGAACCGGTCGTTCGACCACTACTACGGCACCTACCCCGGCGTGCGCGGGTTCGATGACCACCCCATGCACGATCTGGGAGCATTCTCACAGAGCTATCCGGTGAACACCTCGAAGCAGCCGATCGGCAAACTGCTGCCCTTCCGACTGGACACCGTGGGCACCGACCTGGCGGACTGCACGTTCGACCTCACCCACAACTGGGGACCACAGCACCAGTGCCGGAATGGGGGTTCGATGGACTCCTTCGTTTCTGTCCACACCGAACCCCAGAACGAAGGACCTTCCCAGGGGACCCTCACCATGGGTTACTACACCAGGGCGGACCTTCCCTACTACTACGCGTTGGCCGACGCTTTTACCATCGGCGACGGCTATCACTGCTCGGTGATGGGCCCGACCCACCCCAACCGGTTGATGCAGATGTCGGGCACCCTCGATCCGGCCGGCACCGCGGGTGGCCCGGTGCTCTACACCAACGGCACACCGTCGGCACTGTTCAGCGTGCACTGGGACACCATGCCCGAGGTACTGGAGGAGGCCGGCGTGAGTTGGAAGCACTACAACCCGCCGGGCTCGATCTACACCATCGCCGCCATGGAGAAGCTCGGACTCACCACCGACAGCGTGCTCCCCTACTTCTCCCAGTACTCGGATCCGTCTTCGACGCTGTACCAGAAGGCCTTTCTCCCCACCTTCCCGGGGGATTTTGCCGCCGACGTGCGTGCCGGAACACTGCCCCAGGTGAGCTGGATCTGCACGCCGGTTGGGCTATGACGAGCACCCGCCGGCACCGCCTTTCCTCGGGGAGTGGTTCACCGACCAAGTGCTCAGCACCCTGGTCTCCAACCCCGACGTGTGGTCGAAGACCGTCCTCTTCCATATGTACGACGAGAACGACGGTTTCTTCGATCACGTCGACCCGCCGGTCGCCCCTCCCGGGACCGCAGGCGAGTTCATCTCCGTCCAACCGCTGCCGGCCGCGGCCCAGGGAATACCCGGACCGATCGGACTCGGCTTCCGAGTGCCGCTGCTGGTCATCTCCCCGTTCAGTCGCGGAGGTCGGGTCTGCTCGGAGACCTTCGACCACACCTCCCAGCTGCGCTTCATCGAGGAGCGGTTCGGGGTGAAGGCCCCCAACATCTCCGCGTGGCGTCGGTCCACGGTGGGGGATCTGTCGGCCACCCTGCTGATGGACAAGAAGGACACGACGGTGCCCGCCCTTCCCGCCACCACCAACGACCCGGCCTACACAGCCGCCAAGGGTTGCACCCAGGACGATCTCCTCGAGAGCGGCACCCAACCGGTCTATCCGTTGCCCGCCGTCCAGCAGATGCCCAGCCAGGAGGCCGGCGCACGCCAGACGACGTAGCCGCTCCGGCCGGCCGTGGGCCAGGGTCGCTCGGCTAGGACCCGCTCCCGGTCTGGGCGAGTATCGCTTTTTGGGTCCGCTGTTGCTGGGCGGCGAGGAGGGCCTTGGTGCCCGACGGGAGCGAGGAGAGCTTGGCGCTCTGCGGGGGAAGGGTTCCCGACGGCAGGTCGGTGCAGATCGGGTGGAATTGCGCCAGGTCCTGGGGCCTATACGAGGTAGTGGGGAGCGCCGCCGGGCTGGAAAAGGGGTTCAGTGGTGCCTTCAGCTGCGGCGGTTCGGCAAACGGGGGCGTCTTCGCATTGAGATCGAGGAAGTCCAGCATGTTGTGGGCATTGGCGTCGCGGTAGGTGAGCGCGGGGAGGTTCCATTTGGTCTCGACCAGTTTCAGGATGGACGTGTGGTCGAAGGTCTGGTGCGACACGTAGTCCTTCTTCGACCAGGCGGACACCACACAGCAGGGGACCCGGAACCCGGTGTAGTTGTAGGCGCCGGGAATGTTGTCCGGGCCGAGATCGGGCGGCACGTTGTCCGGCTTCACCGCCTTCTGCGGCGGAACGTGGTCGTACCAGCCACCGTGCTCGTCGTAGACCCAGATCAGCACCGTCTTCTTCCACGCCGGCCCGTTCATCACCGCGTTGATGACCAGCGCGGCGTACGCTTCGCCGACCGAGATGTCCCCGTCCTCTTCCGGATAATTGGTGTAGGGGTCCACCAGGCTGAATGCCGGCAAGTTCCCCGATGCCGCATCGGTGAAGAACTGGTTGATGTGGACCACCTTGGTCGGATTGCCGGAGAAGACCGGTTCGAACAGGGCGACGGTGGGAAAGTCGGGGTAGTAGTCCTTCCACGAGATGCCATAGTGGTTGAGGCGGTCGAAGATGGTGCCGTTGGGTGCATCCTTCGAGGAGATGCCCGAGGCACTGGTGGTGATGTCCCCGAGCGCGGTGGCGGCAATCAGGAACCTGCGATTCGGATAGGTCTGGGCCATGACCGAGCAGAAGTAGCGATCGCCGATCGGAAAGCGGCTGGCCATGTCGTAGTAGAACGGGAGATCGTCCCGCTCCCAGTAGCCCATTGCCGCTCCGCTGCACCCCTTGACGAAGCCCATGTTGGTGCCGTTGTCCCAGCAGGTGTGGGAGGCATCCCATGACTGGGTGATGCCCGAATCGCTCTCACCGCAGGTGTTCGGATTGTGGAACGACCGGACGTAGCCACCAGCCGGGTCGGGGTTGTAGTTGACCGGCTTGCCGTTGGAGCCCCGGGTCAGCCCGTCCCCTCGGCCGAGCATCCCCAAATGGTCGTCGAACGAGTGGTTCTCCATCATCAGGACGACGATGTGCTCGATGTGGGGCAAGGTGTCGGTTCCAGCCGGAAGATGGGGATGGGGCAGTGATCCGGGGTGGAGGAGCGCACCCCCCGGTCCCAACCCCTTGACCCAGTTGGTTGCCGCGTAGGCTTCGCTTCCCACCGAGGCGCTGACTCCCGCGGCGGCGAGCCCGGTGGCGGCGGTACCGGCCAGAAGGGCCCGGCGGGAGATCCGGGAAGTAGGGGGCGGCTCGTCGGGTGGGATCGGACGTCCGGTCACGGTTCCAACCATAACGTCATCAGATTCGCGAGGTATGTTGGCCGGGAGAGCCGGGGATGGTCGATCCCTGGTGTCGCCACGATCAGGTTCGGGGGATGTGAACAGCGCGCAGACGCCGAAATGGGCACCGGGCTCGGTTCGATCGGCATACGGACGCGGGTCGGTCGATGCCGCGGATCTGGTTTCCGGCCAGGCATGGGAGCACATGCTCGGCTCACTGTCCCGCGCCGGGTCGGTGCTCCACTCGGACCGGGCTCCCGGAGAAGAGACAGACCGGGCGGCGGGCTACCGGCATCTGCTGGTGCTGTTGGCACTGGGCATCGACGAAGCGCTGCGGGAATCGGATCCGTATCGTCCGCGCTTCGCCCCGGCCAACATGGACAACGTCCTCAAATGGGGAATGGACTGCCCCGACGCCGCCTATACCGGATGCGGGATCCGGGGGGATGCCACCTACCTGGTGCGGGGCCGGCGAAATTCGGTGCGCTATCTCGGGTTCCAAGTCATGGGGGGTATGGAGAACACCGGAAACGTGGTGGCCGATGACCTGGAGATGGACCGGGAGGGGCGCTTCGAGCTGGTGCTCTCGGCCACCGAGCACCCCGGCAATTGGATGCAACTGACCGACACCAGCTCGTCGCTGGTGGTACGCCAGTTCTTCTACGACTGGACCGGAGAGACCCCCGCCGACCTGTCCATCGAATGCACCCGCCACCCACTGGGGGGGATCGAGGTCGCGCCACCCGCCCCGCTCTCTGCTGCCGGCATGGCCGGTCAGATCCGAGCGCTCGGGGAGTTCGTGGAGGCCAGCATCGATTTCTGGTTGGACGTGGAGGAGGGTGGACGAACGCAGGGCGTCAACTGCTTCCGCCAGCCGGCGGCCCTCACCGCCATGGGTGCGGCGGCGGAGAACGTGAGCACATGGGGTTCGTGGAGCCTCGAGGAAGACGAGACCCTGCTCATCGAGGTGACACCACCCCACGCCCTCTACTGGAGCGTGTCGTTGGGCAACTACTGGTGGGAGACCGTCGACTACGCAAACCGCCAGTCCAGCCTCAACGGGCACCAGGCCGTGCTCGACCCCGACGGGGTGTTCCGAGCGGTGGTCGCCCACGCCGATCCGGGTGTCGCCAATTGGCTCGACACCGGGGCGAACCATCACGGGGCGATGATCTTCCGTTGGTTGCGGGCCGATGGCGCTCCGGTGCCTGCCACCCGGGTGGTGCCATTGTCCGAGCTGGCGGTAACGCTGCCGCCGGAAACCGCCCGGGTGGACGCCGGGCAACGCGGGCAAGTGCTGGAGGAGCGCCGAGCGGCCGTTCGGCGCCGTTTCCCGCGCTAACGCGGGTCTCAAGGAGGGAACATGGACCTGGGTCTGGACGGAGCGACCGCGGTGGTGACCGGCGGTTCGAAGGGAATGGGTCGGGCCATCGCCGTTCGTTTGGCTACCGAAGGAGCGCAGGTGGCCGTGATGGCCCGGGGCAGGCAGGCGCTCGACGAGACGGTGGCCGCGCTCCACGAAGTGGGGAGCAGCGGGTCGATGGGCGTGGCAGTGGATGTGACCGACCGCCAGCAGGTCGACGCCTCATTCGCTCAACTGGAGCGACAGTGGGGTTCGCTCAACGTGCTGGTCAACACGCTCGGCCCCGGAGCGGGCCGGTTCGAACAGCTGGGCGATGACGACTGGGATGCCTCGTTCGATCTCGGGGTGATGGCCGCGGTCCGCTGTGTGCGGGCGGGCCTGCCCCTGTTGCGCCGAGCGGAGTGGGCGACGAATCGTCAACGTGTCGGCCCATTCGACGCAGCGACAGAGCCCGCTCATCGTGGCCTACACCGCGGCCAAGGCGGCACTGACCAGCGTGTCCAAGAACCTCTCCAAGTCGTTGGCGCCGGAAGGGATTCTGGTCAATACGGTGAGTCCGGGATCGATCGTCACTGCCAGCTTCAGCGAGGGTCTCAAGGAGGTCTTCGAGGGGGAGGGGCTGGATGCCACCGACCCCTACGACGTCATGAAGTGGATCGATCAGCACTTCCATCAGCCGGCCGATCTGGGGAGAGCCGGCCTCCCCGACGAGGTCGCATCGCTCACCGCCTACCTGGCCTCACGAACCAACGGGTACGTCACCGGTGCTGACGTCAATGTCGACGGCGGCTCGGATTTCGTCTGATGCTGGCCGTCGACACCCTGCTCGAGGTGGCCTCCGGCGAGACCGGGCTCGCCGACTACGGCGGCACCACCTGGAGGGAGGGTCTGGAGCGACTGGTCGACTCCCTCAACAACGAGGCGACCCTCACCGAGTCTGGTGAGGCGATCCTGACGATGAGGATCGGCATGCTGCTGTCCAATCGCCTGCGGGTGATCCGCACCTTCGAGGAACACCCGGAGATCCATGCCGAGGAGATCGGTGGCCCCCTCTTCATCATCGGACTGCCTCGCACCGGCACCACCGCGTTGAGCAACCTGATTGCTGCCGATCCCCAGATCCGCTCGGTCCGACTGTGGGAGTCATCCGATCCGGTTCCTCCACCCGAGGCGGCCGAACAGAACACCGATCCACGCATCGATGCCGCCCGTCGGGGGCTCGAGGCGATGTACGAGGCGTTCCCCAAGATGCGGTCGCTGCACTTCCAATCGCCGACAGGTCCGACCGAGTGCCAGGACCTGCTCGGGATGGAGTTCCGGACCGCGCACTTCGACGGGATGGCCCGGGTCCCGAGTTACGCCGCCTGGGTCACCGAGTGCGACATGTCCAGCGCCTACGTGTTCCACCGGCGCGTCCTCCAGCTACTGCAGTGGCATTGCCCGCCCCGTTTCTGGCATCTGAAGACCCCGGTGCACATGCTGGCCCTCGACCACCTCCGGGCCGTCTATCCGGCGGCCAAATTCGTGTGGACCCACCGTGATCCGGCCCCGGTGCTCGGCTCGGTCTGCAGCCTGATTGCTTACACCCGCAGCTGGGTCAGCGATCGGAACGACGCCGACGAGCTCGGCCAGGAGCAGCTTTCGTTGTGGTCCGAAGCGATCCGCCGGGCCCTGGAGTTCCGGCACCGCATCGGAGAGGAATGGTTTGCCGATGTCTACTTCGACTCCTTGCAGACCGATCCGACCGAGGCGCTGTCGGCTGCCTATGAGAAGCTGGGGATCGGGCTCGGCGACGGTCGCAGCCAGGTGGAGGCGTGGGCCCGTGACCACCCTCCGAACGCCCACGGGGTTCATGAGTTCTCCCTCGATGAGTTCGGGTTGGACCCTGCCACGGTGCGCGACCGCTTCGGGTTCTACCTCGAGCACTTCGCAATCGGCGACTGAGCCGGGTCAGGCGGTGGGCACCAGCGAGCGAGCGGGATCCAGCTGGGCGATGGTTTCTCGCAGCACGGCGGCAAGCCCATCCGATCGACGCCGATCGTAGAGAGGACCGGTGCCGTCGGTCAGGAGCCAGCTGGCCATGGCCACGCCAGCGCGCCGGAATGGGAAGCGGGGCCGACAGAGCCCCGAGCATTTCTTCGATGTCCGGTTCGCATGCGATGACCCGGTCGCGGTTGAACGGAATTCGCGGATCGCGCATCACCGTCGGCGTGGAGGCCTGCAACAAGAGGCCCTGCCAGTTCTGGATCAGTGCTCGGCAGGTTGCCGGTGAGACAAGCAGGTGGGCTCGGACGGCCAACAACCTGCTCGACTCCGGTGGGTCACCGTGGGCCAGTCGACGATCGAGGGAGCATGCCAACAGACGGGCCAGGAACCGCGCCCATCCCCGATCCGACCGCGATGTCAATCGCTGCCCGTCATCAGGGTCGACAAAGAGGAGGGTCGTCGGCCCGCCGACCGGCCCTTCCGGCTCCCCGGAGCTGGGCTGACCAGCCTGCCGGCGCTGGCGGCGGGCCATCCCTCCCCGTTGGTTGGCACGAGTCACCCCACCATCCTGTACGCCGACCTCCACCATCGAAAGTGGCATCATCGACATAGTGCGCGACGAACCTGCCAAACCTGGCAAACCGGCCGCAAACCAACAGGGCCTCCGTCGGAGGCGGTCAGGTCAGCTGCCCGAGCGCCTGTTCGGCGAGTTTTGCGACGCCCCGGATAACCGTGGGTGGCCCGGCGGCTGCGCCCTGGTCAACAGGTGGCGGGCCCGTTCCGCGTCGCCGGGGCCCTGACGCTGGACCAGCATCCTCCCGAACGAGAGGTCGGTGCGGGCGGCAGAGAATTTGGCCCCCATCCGGTCGCTGAACTCGCTCGACTCGATGAAGTAGGCCTCGGCTTCTTGGTAACGACCGAGCACCGAAGCCAACGACCCCAGGTACATGGCCATCGGCTCCAGGGGCATCAGGCCGTTGAAACCCATCTGATTGCGGTAGGGAGCAAACAGGTCGAATAGCAGGGCGGCCGCTTTCGATTCCTGTAACTCGATTGCCACCTGAGCGAATGCCGTGATGGTTTCCGTCCAACCGATACGCATCGGCACGTCGAACCCGGTTGCCGCCGCCTCGTCGAGCAGCGCACGAGCCCGTGCTTGATCGGAGTCCAAGCACGCCGCGGCCAGGGCGGCTATGTAGCCCTGCATGCCGGTCTCCGCGGCGACCGCCTCGACAATCGGAACCATCTCCCCCAACCTTCCCTGTTGATGGCGGACGATGATCAGTTGAGAGCCGTAGAAGGAGATGGCGTCCGGCTGGCCACACTCGGTGCCGATCTCCAACGCCTCGCCGGCCAGCGTGTCGGCTCGATCGGGATCACCGACGAGGAGCGCCTGCGCGGCCTCGTGGAAGGCGGTGACCCACATCAAGATCGGCTGTCGGAGCCGGTCACTGAGCGAACGGGCCTGGGCCAGGCACTGCGTCGTGATTTCGAGGTTGCCAACGGCCATGGCACTGATCCGCCGGTAGACGGTCGCCCAGTACAGGTGATTGGGATCACCGAGGGTTTCGGCCAGGCTCAGGGCCTCGGTGGCGTCGGCCACCCGTTGGTCAAGGGTGGGCGGGACCTCGAGCGGTTGCTCCACCAGATTGAGCACTTGCACGATGGTGGCCGGATCGGCGAGCCGTCGAGCCATGTCCTTGGCGGAATCGGCCAGCTCCTGGCGTTCCTCGAGCGACCGGGTATGGGTGAGCTCGTTGCACAAGGTGGCGAGCAGCAGTGCCCGCTGGTTGCTGTCATCGGGCGACATGGTGTCGAGAACGGTCTCGAGCACGGTCACCTTTTCGTCGTCGACGACGCCAAGTGAGCTGAACAGACCGCGATTGTTGGCCAGCGCCGCTTCGACCAATCGGTCGGTCGCGCCAAGGCGCCCGGGCCCGCCCGGCGGCGACCAGGAGTGTCTCTCGAAATGCGGGCACACCGGCCTGTCGCTGGGCACTTCCCAGACCGATGAGAAGGTCGACCTCGAGCAGCGGGTTGGATTCGGGTGCTGGCCGAGCAGTTGGAGCGCCTGGGAGAAGTAGCGGACCGCTTCGTCGGGAGCCAATGCAGCCAGCGAGGCATCTGCCGCTTGGCGGGCGTAGTCGATCGCCTTGGACACGTCGACGGGTTGGGTGGCACTGATCCAGTGGTGGGCGAGTTCTCCGATCCGTGCTCCGGGGCGATCTCCGCACAGTTCTTCGAGTGCCTCGCCGACCCGCCGGTGTGCTCGGGCCCGACGGGTCGGGCCCAGATCCTGATAGAGCGTGCGGCGGATGAGGGCATGGGCGAACCGGTAGCGCGCCTGGCGAATCCACCTGTTCACGGACCAGCGAAACTGCCGTGGCATTGTCGAGCACGTCGAGCACGTCGTCCTCCGACGCTGCCGGTGCAGCGGGCCAGGACGTCGACGTCGAATTCGTGGCCGATGACTGCCGCTTGCGACAGCACCCGTTGGGCTCTTTGACTCAGTCGCCCGACCCTGCCGCCGATCACCACCCGGACGCTGTCGGGGAGGGGCGTGTCTTCGAGGGAGGCAACCGTCACCCAGCGACCACCCGCATCCTGGTGGATGGCCCCGGTTTCGGAAAGGTGGCGTAGGACCTCACTCACGAAGAACGGGTTGCCGTCGGTTTCCCGGTAGACGGCATGGGCGAGGTCAACCCCAGTGTCGTCCAGGGCATGGCCGGCCGCCGCCTCCATCAGCGACAACACGCCGCTGTCGTCGAGCCCACCCAGCTCGATGTGGGCAACACCGCTGTTCCGGTGAAGGGCTCCCAGGATCTCGACGAGATCGTGTGAGTAGGAAAGCTCACTGTCCCGATAGGTCCCAAACACGAGGACCCGCATGGGCTCCTCCGCCGCAACCACATGGCGCATCAGCAGCAGACTCCCCTTGTCTGCCCACTGCAGGTCATCGAGCACCAGGACGACGGGCTGCTGTTTCGAGATGGCGGACAGCAAGCCGACCACGGCCGCAAACAGGAGGTAACGCTCGGTGTCGGCATCGGTAGCCGTCGGACTGGGGGAGGTCCGGCAGTCGACTGGCCAGTGCCGGGACCAGTCGGGCCAGCTGGGAACCGTAGGCGGCCACATGCTCGAGGAGCTGCTCTTCGGGGGCATAGGTCACGTATTGTCCGAGCGCTTCAGCGAGGAGCCGGTACGGGATCGAGAGGTCCTCTTCGCAATGGCCGAAGAGCACGCAGGCGCCATCGTCGAATGCGGTCCGGGCCGCTTCGGCCACAAGGGTGGTCTTGCCCACTCCGGCCTCGCCCGAAACCAGAACGACCTCGGTCCCTTCGGTGTGGGCGACCCGCTTGGTGGCCGCGGCCAGTGTCTCGATTTCTGCCTCTCGGCCCACCACTCCCACCGAAGGCGCTCCGGCCAGACGAGCCGGCAACGTCAGCGCGTCGGCCTTTGCTGCCAGGGGCTCCCAGATCACCTCGACGGTCTCCAGCGGGTCGGCTAGCCCCTTGAGGGTCAGTGCTCCCACGCTGTTCACTGCGTGTCGGCTGCGTCGACCGGCCATCGCCCGCACCACGTCAGCGGCCAGAATTTGTCCACCCTGGCAGGTCGCACAGAGCCTGGCCGCCTCGATCACCGGGTCGCCGAAGAAGTCGTCGTCTTCCCGACTGACCTCGCCACCGCTCAGCCCGACCCGAAGACCCATCGAGTGCTTCTGGTCCCGGTTGTCCCGTTCGACTCCCTGCTGCATGGCCACACTGCACGACAGAGCCGCTGACGCCGACGAGAACACCACCATCAGCCCGTCACCCAGGTTCTTCACCTCGGCGCCGCCCGCTTCGGCGGTGGCCTGCCGAAGGATCGAGAAGTGCCGGCGGCGTGCTTCATCGGCGGCGTCGGGGGAGAGGCGTTGGGCGAGCTCCGTCGAGCCAACTACGTCGGTGAACAGCACCGCGACGTTCTCGGTCGTCATCCGAGCGCTCCCTTCCGCCGGCGCGGCCCCAGCCTAGGCGAGAACGGATCTGCGCTCAGGGTCACGTCGGCGAATGGAACTGCCGGTGCCTGTTCGACGTCGGTGTGGAGCGTGCCCGGAGCGTTCGGGGCAGCTCCTACAGCGATTGGAGAGAGGAGAGGCCGGGGCGGCCAGCGCCATCCAGCATGGCGTCGGCTTTACGAAGGCGGGAGCCGAGCTCGGCCAGCATCTTGTAGGCGACCGACGGCGCTGACGACTGGAGACTCATGAACTCATGTCTGGTCAACACCAGGAGCTTCATGTCGGTGGCGGCCACCACCGTTGCGGTCCTCTCGCCGCCGTCGAGCAGGGCAAGCTCCCCGAAGAAGGATCCGGGTTCGAGAACAGCAAGCTGGAGTCCGTTCCGAGATGCGGTTGCCGAACCCTCAACTACGACAAAGAACTCCAATCCCGGCGTTCCCTGTTCGACCAGAACGCTTCCCTTCGGACCAACTCGACCATGGTCATCAGTGACCCGATGCGATTCAGCTCCGTATTCGAACAACCTGAAAACAGGCCGACCCCTCGCAATAGGGCCAGCCGCTGGTCCTTGTGTATACGGAACGCCGCCATGGTTGCTCGTCCTCTCCCTGGTTCGACCAAATCCCTGACCGCAGTGGGTGGGAATTCATCACCGGGCCTTCGATCGGCTCCAGCTGAGCCGTCCGCTGGGTCGCCCGGCAAAGCGTAATCGGTCCGGGAATCGCAGGTCGGATGGGGCGGAAGGGCGGTGATCTCGCCGGCCCGGAGGCGGACCAGGCGACAGGCCTGATTCAGTGGTCGGTCCTCTTCTGGTCACGGTGGCCTGCGATTGCCGCCAGGCCGATTACCAGGAGCAGTCCGGTGGATCCGATGAAGGTGACAGCCATGGCGCGGTATCGGCACATGGCGGGATGAACTGAAACCCTGTCCCCCTCGGTCGGGGTCGAACTGTGGCTGGGATCCGAGGGATCCGAGGGATCCGGGCTCCGAGGGATACAGTCATCGGCCGTGGACCAAGCAAACAGCCAATCGGAGCGATCAGGTTCCCCGAGGGTTTCCTGTGGGGCACCGCCACTGCGGCTCATCAGATCGAGGGCGGAAACGTCAACAACGACTGGTGGGCGTGGGAGCACAACCCCGACTCCGGCTGTGTCGAGTCGAGCGGAGATGCATGCGATTCGCTTGTTTCGGTGGCCCGAGGACGTCGAGCTGGTCGCATCGATGGGACTTGGCGCCTATCGGTTTCTCGCTCGAGTGGAGCCGAATCGAGCCCGCCGAGGGTGAGTTCTCCATCTCTGCGCTCGACTACTACCGTCGGATCTGCGCGGCGTGCCGCGAGCGGGGCATTGCCCCCGTGGTGACCTTCCATCACTTCACGACGCCGACATGGCTGACCGCACGCGGTGGGTGGGAGGCTGCTGGATGCGCCGAGTCTGTTCGCCCGCTTCGTCGCCCGGTCGCAGCCCACCTCGGCGACCTCATCGGGTGGGCGTGCACGATCAACGAGATCAACCTCATCGGGGTCATGGGCTACGCCCTCGGCTCCTCGCCACCAGGGGTGAAGGACGACTTCGTCCGTCACCTGGCGGTCAACGACGCCATGGTGCGAGCGCATCGCCTGGCAGTCGACGCCCTGCGGTCGGGACCGGGCACCTTCCCGGTGGGCCTGACGTTGTCGATGGACGAGATGGTGGCCGACCCGGGCGGCGAGGACATCCTCGAGGCTGCACAGGAAGTCCTCGAGGACAGGTTCATGCGGGCAACCGATGGTGACGACTTCATCGGGGTTCAGTGCTACTCGCGTGTTCACTTCGGTCCGGAAGGCCAAGCTCCCAATGAGCCCGGAGTGCCCATCACACAGATGGGATATGAGTACTGGCCACAGGGAGTCGAGCATTGCGCCCGGCGAGCCGCGGCAATGACCGGCGTGCCGGTACTTCTGACCGAGAGCGGGATCGCCACCGACGACGATACCGAGCGCATCACCTATCTCGCCGAGGTCTTGCGCGGAGTCCGGCGCGCTCTCGATGACGGCGTGGACATACGTGGTTATTTCGTGTGGAGCCTGCTCGACAACTTCGAGTGGTCGCTCGGTTTCAGACCCAAGTTCGGACTGCACAGCGTCGACCAGCAGACATTTGCCCGCCATCCCAAGCCCAGCGCCGCGTGGTTCGGTGCGGTTGCACGGGCAAACGCGCTGGTAGCACCCCCCGGACTGACGGGTCGCCGTAGCGTCGTCATCCGGATGCATCCCCAACAGTCACGGATGATGGAGAGGGTCAGATGACAGAGGATTCAGTTGAGGTGGGGGGACACGAGTGGCGGCTGGCACAGGAACGCCGCCTGTTGCGGTTTTGCGCAGAACACGGGTACGACCCCAACAGTCCCGACCTCGACGACCCTGATCTCCACCTGCTCGCACCGATCCTCGACCCAGCGGGAGAAATCGTGCCCGATCCCGAAGATATCGAGGCCGTCAAAAGAGGCGAGGCGGCCATTTGGGAAAACGATGCTCGAATCCATGCCGTGGTAGGGGCGCCATTGGGACCGGAGGTGGAGCGGCTATGTTCGAACCCCGGCCCGATCGACAGGGAGTTGGTGACGGCCAGACTCCACGGTCCCCACTCCATTCAAACGGCCGGCAGAGAACGAGGTGAGTGCTTTGACCAAACGGACTTCGTCGGGCCCAAGGCGGCTGGGAGTCGGCGTACTCCTGGTCAGCTCGCTCGTACTCACCGCCTGTTCGTCGGCCTCCTCATCACCGTCACCGGTGGCCTCGGCGGCCACCGGTGACGCTTCCTCGACCAGTTGCCGGCCGCCGGTTGGCTGGCAGTCCACCCGGGCCGTCCCGGTACCGGGGAGCTCGACCGATCTCAACCTCACCTCCTTCGACGGCACGCGCATCCGCGTCCACTGGTTTCCCGACCCCGCGGCTGACGGAAAACGACTTCCGACCGTATTGATGGGTCCCGGCTGGGGTCAGGCCGGCGATACCGACACCACGCAGGCGGCCGTTCAGGGCGTCCTGTCCATCGAACAGCTGTGGCACGGCGGGTTCAACGTGCTCACCTGGGACCCTCGCGGCTTCGGGCAGTCGGGCGGCGCCGCCGAGGTGGACAACCCGGCGTTCGAGGGCCGCGACGTCTCGTCCATCATCGACTGGGTCGCGCAGCAGCCAGGCGTGGAGCTCGACCACCCCGGCGTTCCCCGCATCGGAATGGTCGGGGCTTCGTATGGCGGCGGCATCCAGTTCGCCGTCGCCTCGGAAGACTGCCGGGTCGACGCCATCGCCCCCACCATCGCCTGGCATTCGCTGATCACCAGCCTCGACAAGAGCGCCACCCCGAAGGCGGGATGGGACAACATCCTGGTGGGGGTCTCGGCGTCGGCTCATCTCGACCCCGAGATCGTCACCGCCGACCACGAGATGAACACAGACGGACGTCATCGACCAGCGAGCGTCGTCATTCTTCACCGCACCAGGCCCCGACTCGTACCTGTCAAAGGTCCGGGTCCCCACCCTCATCCTGCAAGGCACGGTCGATGACCTGTTCACCCTCGACGAAGGGATCGCCAACTACCAGGCCCTACGGGCCCAGGGCAACACGGTGGCCATGGCGTGGTTCTGCGGCGGCCACGGCGTGTGCTTGACCAACCCGGGTACGGCTGTCGACGTTGCTGCGCTGTCACTGGCGTGGATGCAGCGCTGGGTGGCCGGCGACACCTCGGTACCGGTCCTGCACGGCGTCGCCCTGGTCGACCAAAACGGCACCGGATACGCCGCCCCGGCCTACCCCCCACCGTCGGGCACTCCGTTCAGCGCCACCGGGTCGGGGACGCTCGCGCTGGTGGCCGGCGGTGGCTCCGGCCCTCCGACGGTCGTTCCCAACGCCCAGGCCGCCAACGCCGTCGACGCCGTGGCCTATGCGGTGACGCCGGCACCGGCGACCAACGCCGTCGATGTGCAGGTGCCCCTCACCCGCCACGCCGTCATTGTGGGCGCCCCCTCGCTGACCCTGACCTACTCGGGCACCGTGGCACCAGGAGTCCGCCCCACCCGAGTCTTCGCCCAACTGGTCGACCCGGTCACCGGGATCGTGGTTGGCAACCAGATCACCCCGGTTCCGGTCACTCTGGACGGGCGGTCCCACACCGTGACCATCCCCTTGGAGACGGTGGCGTACACGGCGACGCCGGGCACCGGTCTGGAACTACAGCTGGTGAGCACCACGGTGGCCTACGCCACGCCTCGCCTCGGAGGCTCGGTCGACTTCGGGCGGATTCGGGTGGTGCTGCCGACTGCGAACGGGCTCAGCCTCCTCAAGTAGGGACGCCACCCGCCGTCAGCCGACCCCGGTCCCTCCCCGACCGACGGAGGCCAGGCAGCCGAGAATGTCGGTCCAATGTTCGTACCAGAGGAAGTGGGTACCACCCTCGACGAGGTGCAGGGTCGAGGCCGGAACCGCCTCTGCCAGGCGGCGTCCCCATGCCTCGGGCACCAGTGCATCCGCCGTACCCTGCCAGAAATGAGTGGGCATGGAAATCGCCTCCGGCTCGAATCCCCAGGGGGCACCGAAGACCCGGTACTCGTCACCCATGCCGTCGGCGTCCACAAGTCCTTCTGCGATCGCTGCGCTGAGGTCGTCGGCGATGGCTCCGGTGAGGCCGGATTGCTTCGCCACCACTCGAGGTGCGTGCGCGGCCGTCGCGTGGATCACGTGGAAGATGGACCGCTCGAGGTGCGGATGGCCGTCCGACAACCGGAGCAGGACTCGGTCGAGGCGGTTCACTTCGTCGATCATGCCCGGCCACGTTCCGGGCACAGTGCCGGCGATAACCCCGACCACACTCACCCGATCGGCTTGCACCCATCCGCAGGCCATGGCGTAGGGGCCGCCCAGCGACCAACCCATCACGGCGAATCGTTCGATCCCAAGCGCCTCGGTGAGTTCGACGACGTCAGCCGGCCAGTCGAGGAGGGTTCGTCCCGGTTGGCGGGCAGAGCCGCCAACACCGGGACGGTCCGGCGCGATGAGACGCACGCCGAGTGCCTCCGCCGCATCGGCCGCGGGTAGAACCTCGAGGCGGGAGCTGAGACCTCCATGACACGACACGACGGGTAGACCGTCGGGGTCACCGAGGTCGAGATAGCTCACATGGCGGCCGTCGGCTAGTCGGAGTAGGTGGTCGTCCTCAGCGTAGGTTCGGATCCCGCTCATCTCCGGATCGTAGGCACGTGCGTGTTGGTCCTGTTCGATGGGGCCGAAGACGTACCGCTGGTTGATCTGCCGGCGCCGAACCCACCCACTGTGTTCGCCCGTTGCAGGTGCGATTGGGTCACCGACAATAGTTAAGAAGATACTTGACTGATGCAGGCACGAGTCCGTATACTCAAGCACATGCTTAACCAAACAATCGACCTGGACCGGACGTTCCAGGCGCTGGCCGACAAGAGCAGACGCACCATGGTGGAACGACTCACCTTGGGGCCCGCCTCGGTCAGCGAGCTGGCGGAACCGCTGGCCATGTCGCTCGCTGCCGTTGTCCAGCACGTACAGGTCCTCGAGGCGTGTGGGGTGGTAAAGACCGAGAAGGTCGGGAGGACACGCTTGTGCCGGATCGAACCCGCAGCGATGACCGCCGCAGAACAGTGGATCGCCGATCGACGCCACGGCTGGGAAGTGCGCCTCGACCGGCTGGGTGACGTCCTCAACCAAGAAGCCGCCACCGGGGAGGAACCATGATCTCGCGCACTGTTGCTCATGACACGTTCGTCATTGAGCGGACCTACGACGTTCCTGTCGCTCAGGTCTTCCGGGCATGGGCAGAGCCCGCACTCAAGGCCCGCTGGTTTGCCGGCTCCGCCGATGCATTGGAAGCTGGCTACGAGCTCGACTTCCGGGTCGGCGGCAGTGAGGTCAACAGCGGTGGACCTCCGGGCGGGCCCGTCTTTACCTACGAGGCGCAGTTCCGCGAGATCATTCCCGAGCAGCGAATCATCTACACCTACGAAATGCACGCCGACGAGAACCGGATCTCGGTGTCGGTTGCCACGGTCCAGTTCCACAGCGAAGAGACGACGACGCGATTGATCCTCACCGAGCAGGGGGTGTTCCTCGACGGTCACGACACGGTGGTCCAAAGGGAAGAAGGAACCCGGTCCCTCCTGGATTCGTTGGCTGCACTCCTCAACGGGGGCGGATGGTGAGAAAACTCTTCCTGCAACTCCTCATCTCGGTGGACGGCTACTTCGACGGGCCCAATCAGGAGCTTGATTGGTTCGTGGTGGACGACGAGTTCTTCGCCTACGTCGACGCGATGCTCGGGACCATCGACGGGATCCTCTTGGGCCGCACCACGTACGAAGGGTTTGCTGCCCACTGGCCGACGTCGAAACAGGCCGAGGCGGCGAGAATGAACAGTCTCCCCAAGTTCGTCGCCTCGACGACGCTCAGCAATGCAACCTGGTCCAACACCACGATCATCGCCGATGACGTCCCGACCGCAGTAGCCCGAATGAAACAGAAGCCGGGCAAGGATCTCGCCATCTTCGGGAGCTCAATTCTTGCGTCAAGCCTGGCGGCTCACCGGCTTATTGACGAATACCGATTCTTCGTAACCCCGGCGATACTCGGCCGTGGCAGGCGATTCCTCGACGGCTTGCCCGACCGGCTCGACCTGACACTTCGAGAGACGCGTGTCTCAGGATCGGGTGTCGTTGCCCACTACTACACGCCGACGGACGCAGAGGTCTGAACGGACCGGACTCGGGTTCACCACCAAAACAACCTCAGATCCTTTGATCCCGTTGGCCGGGATCAGGCCTTGGCTTTGGGCTTGGACTTGGACTGGTTGAGGGTCACGGCGGCGCGAACGAGCGTCTTGAACGCCTTCTCGTTTATCTTCTCGCCCTCGTGGAAATCGATGGCTCGCCTGGTGTTCCCCTCGAGGCTGGAGTTGAAGAGGCCCGAAGGATCCTTGAGAGCCGCCCCTTTGGCGAAGGTCAACTTCACGATGCTCTTGTAGGTCTCGCCGGTGCAGATCATTCCGTCGTCTTACCACACCGGAACCCCTCGCCACTTCCACTCCTCGACGACTTCGGGATCTGCCTCCTTGATCAAGGCGCGGAGCCGGCTGAGCATCTCGCCCCGCCAGTCGCCCAACTCCTTGATTCTCCCGTCGATCAGCTGAGAAGGAGACTTGGTCTTCTGCGACTCGGTCTTCGTTCATGCTGGTTATCTCTATCCTTTGTCCCGAGAGTGATGACAAAAGCGGGGCACCGCCATCGGACTCAATTCTACCTGGTGCTGGTTCCCGCTCGTCGGTAGGCCGAAGCACGACCAGCCCCATGGATGCCGATGCGGTCAGCGGTTGATCAAGTCGGCGACAAGCACGCGTACCCGGATCTCGATCTCGTCACGGATGAGCCGGACCACCCCGATGTCCTTGCCGGCGGGATCCTCCAGCTCCCAGTCGAGGTAACGCTTACCGGGGTAGACCGGGCACTCATCGCCGCAGCCCATGGTGATGATCACATCGGCGGTCCGTCCCATCTCGTCGGTCAGTTTCCGAGGCACCTCGCTCGAGATGTCGACCCCCTTCTCCCTCATTGCCTCGACAACAGCCGGATTGAGGTGCTCTCCCGGCGCAGACCCGGCCGAGTGGACGATCAGGTTGTCTCCCCCGATCTTGCGGGCGAATCCCGCCGCCATCTGGGAACGGCCCGCATTGTGCACGCACAGGAACAGAGCGGTCGGCTTCGAGTTGGGCACGCAGATCCCTTCGGTCAGCCAGAGGGTGGGCGAGTTGGCAAGGGGTCGGCCCGGTGGTGGACGACCACGTTGTGAGGCTTCTCGGCCTTGGATCCCGGATAGAGGGCCATAACCACGGCGCAGCCGACAACCGCGCCGAGGAGTTCGGCACCGATGAAAGGCGGGACTGAGCTGGGAGCGATGCCGGCGAAGGTGTTGGACAACATCCGGCCAACGGCGATGGCCGGGTTTGCAAAGCTTGTCGAGCTGGTGAAGAAGTAGGCGGCACCGATGTAGGCGCCCACGGCGGCCGGTGTGGTCGCACCACGTCCGGTTCGGGCCAAGGCGAAGATGACAAGCACCAGCCCAGCGGTAGCGACCACCTCTGCCAGCAGATGAGGACCTGTGGCCCGGTGATGGGTCGAGAGCGAGACGGCTTTGAGGGCGAACATGAGGTTGGCAAGAACTGCGCCCGACATGCACCCTGCCACCTGGGCAGGGAGATAGGCGGCAGCGTGGCGCCAGGAGATCCCCCCGAGTGCGGCATCGACAAACGACACGACCGGGTTGAGGTGCGCCCCGGAGACTGCCCCGAACATCAGGATAATGGCAAACAGTCCCGCCGCCGTAGCGGCGGCATTCTCCAACAGCTGGAGACCGGTTTCACCCGGTGAGAGTGATTGGGCGGCAATGCCCGAGCCGATCACGACGGCGGCGAGTAACCCGCATCCCAGGTACTCTGCCAGGAGCCGGCGCCACAGCACGATCTCCCCGGACATGGCCATCGCCGCTCCGCCTCTCTCGGGACCGCGAGCTAACAGCAGGCCGACGACGTGGCTGGTCTGCTCATATCCCGCTGTCCGTGCGTCGCCGATGTGCAGCACTGCTGGTTGCCACCGATTCCGGACGAAGCATCTGCGTCGGCAAGGACCGTGTAGATCTCCCACTTCGACCCGTCAGGGCCGTCAACCCACATCTTGTCCTGTAGGGCATAACAGCAAGTGGTCTTTTCTTCGATCTCGGTGGCCAGGCCTGCTTCGGCCAATGCCGCAGCAGACGCACGCACGTCCTCGGTGGAGGTGACCTCGACTCCGAGGTGATTGATCGATCCGGGCTCACCGGCACCCGCGATCAACACCAGCTTGAGCGGAGGTTCCTCGATCGAGAAGTTGGCATAGCCCGGGCGCACCTTGGCCGGGGCACTGTTGAACAGCGTGGAGTAGAAGTCGATGGCCTCGTCGAGATCGCTCACGTTGAGCGCGAGTTGCATGCGTGACATATGCCCTCCCATTTAGATTGAGGCTTGTCAATGTGCAGTCTGGGCTATAGATTGACGATTGTCAATAGGAGGACACCTTGGCGAAACGAACGCTGGGCGTCATCGACGACGATGTCGTGAATTGCTGCAGCCCGCTCGTGCGGGACCCGCTCTCCACGGAGGAGGCTCACGAGATGGCCGTGATCTTCGCGGCCCTCGCCGACCCGGTCCGGCTCCGACTGCTCTCCCTGGTGGCGTCGACCGACGAGGTTTGCAGCTGCAATCTGGAAGGACCGCTCGGCAAGAGTCAGCCCACGGTGTCCCATCACACCCGGATCCTCTCGGAGGCCGGTCTGATCGTTGGTGAGAAACGTGGACGATGGGTGTGGTGGCGAGTGGTCCCGGAGCGTCTCAGCGCGGCGGCATCGTTGCTGAAGCCTTGAGTGTTCAGGTGAGGGTTTCGACCCGGATGGTCGCTTCGCTCCAGAACGCTCGCAATCGGCGGATCAGCCCGTCGCTGGTGAAGACCGCCTGATCGATGATCTCGACCACGGCCATCTGTTCGCCGCGGGGTAGGCGGAGCTCGAAAGCCCACGCGGCCTCGAGTCCACAGACCAAGGGTCCCTGGACCATGCGGACCGTGCGTTGGTCGTCCTCTCGTTTGCCATCATGAATCTCGTCCCAAAAGGCGGCAAGCCCATCCCGGCCCGTTCGAGGTGCTGATCCGACAGGATCCTCGAGCTCACCGTCATCGGTGAACAGCCCGAGCCAGCCCTCTCGGTCGCCGGAATTGAAGGTGGCTTGGTAGCGCTCGATCGTGGCGCGGATGAGACCGTCGGCTGAAGATGCCGGCGATCTGATCACCGGTGAGACGCCCCCGGGGGTGGACTGGCGTCCCGGTTGGGAGGATCGGGCGGAGCGTTCATCGGCCCGGTCGGCCTCCAGCCGCTCTCGGCAATGACCTCGAGCACCTGTTGCATGTTGAAGACGTCGTACTCGTAGTCGAACTTGCCGTCACCTGCATAGTGCAAGACGGAGATGCCGGCGACCCGGTACGTCGAACCATCCGTTCGCTTTCCGGGCAGTTGGTTCCACCACATGCTGACGACTCGGTCCCCGTCCCCCATGGTCCATTCTTCGGGAAAACGCCAGTCGTCCAGCCCGGTCATGCTGTCCACCATGAACTGCTCGATTGCGGGCAGACCCTCGAATCGACCCCAGGCCGAATCGATGTAGACGGCGTCCTCGGTGAAGTAGGCGGCCAGCGCCGACCACGGAAGCTCGCCCGCCTCGATCCGGTCACGGGTGGCCACCATTTGGCGGTACGTTGCCAGCGCTTCCTCTGTGCGATCAGCCACGAGACGAGGGTAGCGTTCCCGCCGGCTTCTGGCGATCAGGTCTTGTCAGGTCCCGGCCGACGCTCCTATCCCAGGATCTTGGCTTTCTGGGCCTCGAACTCCGCCTCGGTCAGTGCCCCGGAATCCTTCAGTGCGGCCAACTGGGTGAGCTGGGCGACCGGATCGGGTTCCGGTGCCGGTGGTGGAGCCGGAGCCGGAGCCGGTGCCGGTGCTTCTGCTGACTGTTGGGCGGCCGCCTGTTTGTTGGCCATGTGCCCACCTACAACGGCGGCGGTTCCAACCACCGCGGTCGTTCGGACTGCCATTCTTGCCACCGGTCGCCTTCTCAGCATTGTTCAATCTCCTGTCTTGGTTTGGGTCAGACTGCCGGCGGCAGGTCTGCGAGAATGGGTGCGATCAGCTCGTGTGGCATACGGGCGCCCTCGAGTAGAACCCCGTTGGACCTCCGGACCGCCTCGGCGAAGGGCGTCGCCCAGACGTCCTCCCAGATCAACAGCGCAGCCGAGGAATTGGGTTCGAGTGCCTCGGCGACGTACTCGATGTCCTCCGGGCTGATGAGACCTCCGACGTCAGCGTCCAATCCACCGAATCCCGCCAGCGCGTCCAACTCGTCGATCTCGAAGCTCACGACGGAACCGTCGGTGTCTTTGCCGATGAAGATCAGGTCGAGGACACGCACGGTTCCTGATTCGACCAGTGCAATCAACTCGGGGGCGATCTCACCGGTGAACTTGTTCCCGGGGAATCCTACGATGATGTACTCGACCGGTCCGATTGCCATGGATGCCGCCCTTCGCCTCGGTGTTCCATCAGGCTACGACGCGTTGTCAGGGATTTCCACCCCCATCGAGTGGTCGAGCCGTGATCTGCTCAGGTTTCTGTCGGGTGAGTTTGCGCGGTCACTACATCCGATCCGTCCGAGCTTTCAACTGGCGGAGTGGTTTCGGTCGTAGCTGCCGTCGGCCCCACGATCCGCTTACGGAACACGTAGAGGCTCCACCCCTGGTAGACGAGGACCGCCGGAAAGAAGATGATCGCAATCACCGTCATCACCTTGAGTGTGTACGAAGGACTGGCCGAGTTGGCCACGGTGAGGTTGTAGGCCGAGTTGGTGGTGGACACCATCAACCGCGGGAAGAGGTCGAAGAAGATCGACCCGATGACACTCCCGATGGCCGTGGCCGCGGCGGCGAACGCCCAGCCTTGTGCCCCCGACTCGGCCAGCAGGGCGGCGCCGACCACCGCCACCAGGGCCAGGGCGTCGATGGGACTGGGGACGAAGCCCGCACCCAGGCCGACATGGCTCCAGGTCAGCCAGCCGAAGGTGACGATCGCCGCCACCCACCCCAACCGGCCGGAAAGAAGAGCCACCCGATCATGCAGTGCGCCTTCGGTCTTGAGGGTCAGGTAGGTGGCCCCGATGAACAGGGAAAGCACGGTGAGGGTGAGGCCGGTGTAGAGCCCGAAGGGGACCAGCAGCCCGAAAAAACTGCCCGTGTAGTTGTGGGCCGAGTCGATGGGCAGCCCATGGAGGAGATCACCCAGGGCGGTGCCGAGCAGGAAGGGGATGAGCAGGCTGCCGATGGTCAGCGACCACCGCCAGGTCGACCGCCATCGCGGGTTGTCGATCTTACGGTGGTACTCGAAGGAGACCCCGCGCACGATCAAGGCCAGAAGGATGATGACCATGGCCAGGTAGAAGGTGGAGAACATGGTGGCGTACCACCCGGGGAAGGCGGCGAAGATGGCCGCTCCCGCCACGACCAACCACACCTCGTTGCCATCCCAGATGGGCCCGATCGTGTTGACGGCGATCCGCCGCTCTACGTCGTTCTTCCCGACGAACGAGTGCAGCATCCCGACCCCGAAGTCGAACCCCTCGAGCACGAAGAATCCCACCCAGAAGATGGCGATGATCACATACCAGATGTTGTTGAGATGCACCATTGTCGCCTCCTAGTAGATGAGGGCCGGGACCCGGTCGTCCTCGGACTGGTCCGAGGACAGCGCCTTCGTCGTCATCAGAGTCTCCACCGCGGTCACCGCCGCCCCCCTCGTCCTGGCTCGGCTCGAACTCCTTGCGCCCGTAGTGGATCATCAGGTACACGTCGACCACCCCCAGTGCCGCATAGAGCAGCACGAAGACGGTGAGGCTGATCCAGATGTCGGTGGCGGTCACCGACGGGGAGTTGGCTTGGGACGTCTTCATCAGGCCCTGGACGATCCAGGGTTGACGGCCGCTCTCGGTGAGCAGCCATCCCGCGGTGTTCATGAGGAAGGGGGCGATGGCGAACCACGGAGCGATGAAGAGGAACCACTTGGCCTTCTCCAGGGTCTTCCGGCGGATGAGCCAGAGACCCCACAGGGCGAACAGGGCGATGAGGCTGGCCAGGTAGGCCATCACCCGCATTCCCCAGTACTGGATGAAGACGTTGGGGATGTAGTTGCCCGGTCCGTACTCCTTCACGTACTGGGCCTGGAGGTTGTTGAGGCCCTGGACCTCGCCGTCCAGGTGGTTGGTGGCCAGGATCGACAGCAGGCCGGGGACTTCCCAGATCTGGGTGGGGGTCTGGTCGTTGTTGCCACCGCCGATCTGGAAGAGGGAGAAGGCGCAGTGTGACGGGCAGGTGGTCCACAGGGCCTCGGCGGCGGCGATCTTCATCGGCTGGTACTTGCCTTCGACCACACCGAGCTCGCTGCCGATGAACATGTTGACGAAGACCGCCGGGGTCAACACGGCCAGCGAGATGATGGCGGTCCTGCGAAAGGCCTCGACCGCGCTCTTGCGCTTCAGGTGCCAGGCGGAGACGGCCAGCATGACGATCGCCCCGGTCACCAGGGAGGCCAGGATCACGTGGGGGTAGCCCCACAGGAACACCGGGTTGGTGAACAGGGCCCAGACGTCGTTGAGCTCGGGTTGGTGCTGGGAGTTCATCACGTAGCCCACCGGGTGCTGCATCCACGAGTTGGCCGCCATGATGAAAAGAGCCGACACCATGGAAGAGGCGGCGACCAGCCAGATGCAGGCGAGGTGGACCTTCTTGGAGAGTCGGTCCCATCCGAAGATCCAGAGTCCGATGAAGGTGGACTCGATGAAGAAGGCGGCGAGACCCTCCATGGCCAGGGGCCCACCGAAGATGTTGCCGACGAAGCGGGAGTAGTTCGCCCAGTTCATTCCGAACTCGAACTCCTGGACCAGCCCGGTCACAACGCCGACGGCCACGTTGATCAACAGGAGGGTCCCGAAGAACTTGGTCAGCCGTTTGAACGCCGGATTGTCGTTGCGGTACCAGCTGGTCTGGAGCAGTGCCACCAGAAAGGCCAGCCCGATGGTCACCGGCACGAACAGGAAGTGGTAGATGCTTGTGGTTGCGAACTGCCAGCGGGCGAGGTCGTTGGTCATCGTCTGGCGCTCCTATCGATGCGGCCACCGTTCGGCGCGGCGGCCGTTGGTGTCGGCTGTGAGTTCCGTGGTGTTGCGCTGTTTGCGGCCTCGACCCCGTGGCGCGAGGTGAACATCTCCTCCCACCACAAATGGGCATACGTTCCTCCCTGGTCGAGCAGGGCGTCGTGCGAGCCTCGCTCGACCACCCGCCCGGCATCCATGACCAAGATCTCGTCGACGCACTCGAGACCCGCCACTCGATGGGTGATGAGCAGCAGTGATCGCTTTTCCGTGACATCGAGCAGCTGGGCGGTGAGGTCATCCGCGGCGGCCGGCTCGAGATGCTCGGTCGGCTCGTCGAGCACCAGCACCGGAACGTCGGCCAGAAGGGCGCGGGCCAGTGCGATCCGCTGGCGTTGGCCACCCGACAGGCGCCCGCCGTGGCGGCCCACGTCGGTAGCCAGGGCACGAGGAAGGGTGTGGACCCAATCGACCAGCCCTACTCGCTCGAGTACCTGGTAGAGCTGGTCATCGGTGGCGGAGCGGTGCCCGATGCGAAGGTTGGCGGCGATGGTGTCATCGAACAAGTAGACGTTCTGGCCAACCATGCCGACCACGGTGCGCAAGGCGTCGCCGGCCAGACGGTCAAGCGAGAGGCCATTGAGACAGACCGTTCCGGACTCGACGGGGAGGAAGCGAAGAAGGACCGCCGCCAGGGTCGACTTCCCCGCCCCGCTGGGGCCGATCACGGCTACCCGACGACCCGGGGGCAGCGAGAGATCGACCCCCCGGAGGGCCGGCGAGGCGGCGCCGGGATAGCCGGCCCACACCGACTGAGCCTGCAGGTCGTAGGGCCCGTCGGGGAGTCCCGATGGCGAGTCGGGGTCGCAAACCGGTACCGGCGCGTCGGTGACCTCGAAGACCCGGGCCGCAGCCTGGCGCACCCGCTGGAGGGCTTGGGTGGCGACGGGCAGCCCGACCACCAGCTCGAAAGCGGCCAGAGGAATCAGGGTGATGACGGCCAGATCGGTCCCGCCGAGCCGGCCAGATGTCACCGCCGGGATACCCGCGACAAGGCAGCCCCACGAGGCCAGTCCAGCCAACAGGGTGGTCAGCGACAGCCCGATACCTTCGGTCCCGGCCGAGGCCGAGGCGATGGCCGTCAGCACGGCGTCCTGGTCCTGCACCAGACGGACCTGCGCGTCGCTGCCGCCGAACGCGATCAGTTCGGCGGCGCCCTCGGTGAGGTCCAGCACCGATGCCGAAAGATCGCCCCGTACGCCGGCGAATCGTGCTTCTCTGCGTCGGGCCAGGAATCCGGTCAGCCAGGGCACCACCGTGCCGGCGATCAGCAGAGCCAAGGCCACAATGACTCCCGCTGCCGGGAGCATCCACCACAGGAGCGCCACCGTCATGGATCCCACCAACACCGCCATGCCGAAAGGTGGGATCACCCGAATGACCAGGTCCTGCAGAGAGTCGACATCCTGCACGATGCGGGCGAGCAGGTCTCCTCGGCGGAATGCCCGCAGGCCGGCGGGCGCCAGCTCCTCCAGCCGTTCATAGACCCTCACCCTCAGATCGGCGAGCAGTCGGAAGGCCGCGTCGTGGCCGACGAGTCGTTCCTCGTAACGCAAGAGCCCCCGGGAGAGACCGAAGAACTGGACGGCGACGATGGCCACGGCCAGTTGAGACTCGTTGGGGTGTTGCGACGCCCTTGAGATCAGCCACGCCGCAGTGCCCAAGAGCCCGATGTCGGCGGCGATTGCTCCCGCTCCCAACAGCGTGGCGAGGAGCAGGCGCCAGACCGCCGGACCCGCTGTCGCGAGCGTCCGGCCCAACGGGGCCGCCTCGGCTGCAGTGCTTGTGCGCGTCCCTGTGGGGGTCACGGCGCCGTCACCACCGACGTCAGATCGATCACCCGATCCGCCAGCGCCAATAGGGAGGGTCGGTGAGCGGCGATGACCACGGTGCGTCCGACCGTCAATCGTCGAACAGCACCCAGAACACTCTCCTCGGTCTGCCCGTCGAGATTGGCGGTCGGCTCGTCGAGGAGGAGAAGTGGGGCGTCCCGCACGAATGCCCGAGCCAGTGCCACCCGTTGCCTCTCCCCGGTCGAGAGCCCGGCCCCGTCGTGGCCCAGCAACGTATCGAGCCCCTCGGGAAGCCGCGCCACCAACGCCTGGAGACCGGCATCGGCGACGGCAGCCCCTACCTCGTCATCGGTGGCATCGGGACGGCCCAGACGGACATTGTCGCCAATTGACCGTGCGAACAGATGAGGCCGCTGGGGGACCCATGCCACCCGGGTCCTCCAGATGTCGGGGTCGAGGTCGGCCAGACTCATCGACCCCACGGTGACCGAGCCGCTCCATGCCGGCGCCAGGCCGACCAGGACACTCAGGAGGGTCGACTTCCCACTTCCACTCGGGCCGGCGATGGCCACGACCTCGCCGGGAAGCACCTCGAGGTTCACCTCGGACAGGGCGGGGGTGGTGCGGTCGGGGTAGACGACCTCCAGATGCTCGATTCGGAGTGGCGACCGGGAAGGATCGGGCACATCGGTGCGTGTTCCTCGGGGTGGCACCGGGCGCTCCAGCACCGCGAAGACCTCCTCGGCCGCCCTCATCCCTTCGGCGCTGGCGTGATAGTTGGTGCCGAGGAGGCGGAGCGGTAGGTAGGCCTCGGGGGCCAGGATCAGTACGAAGAGTGCCGTAGCCAGGCTCAGATGACCACCGAGCAGCCGGAGTCCGACGGCCACGGCGACCAGAGCGACGGAATAGGTAGCCAACAGTTCGAGGATGAGTGACGACAGGAATGCCACCTTGAGCGTGGCCATGGTGGCGGAGCGGTACGTGTCGGTGACGTCGCGGATGGCGGCGACCTGGGCCTTGGCCCGACCGAAGACCTTGAGGGTCGGGAGGCCGGCGACTACCTCGAGGAAGTGGCCGGCCAGCCGGTGGAGGAGCTTTGACTGGCGCTCCATCCGGACCTTGGTCGATGCACCCACCAATGACATGAACAGCGGGATCAGTGGGACGGTTGCCCCGATGATCACCGCCGACATCCAATCGGAGCCGAGCACGACAAGGACGATGGTGACAGGGACGATCACCGCCAGGAACCGCTGAGGGAGATAGCGGGCAAAGTAGCTGTCGAGCGCATCGATGCCACTGGTGGCCAAGACGACCAACCGGCCCGACTGGTCGCGGTCGATGCCCGTCGGACCCAGCTGTCCGACCCGCTCCACGAGGGCATCTCGCAGCTCCGACTTGGCCGACGCGGACGCTCGATCGGCGGCGCGCTCCCGTAACCAGCCCAGCGTCGCCCGGGCGAGAACCACCACGAGGAGGAGTCCTACATAGGAACGGACTTGTCCGAGACCGCGGTGGTGGACGAGAACATCCGCGATCGTGTTTGCGATGAGCCAGGCCTGAACCAGCACAAGACATGCCGTGGCCGCTCCCGTCAGGACGGTCAGAAACAGGAACCGACGGGTTCCGGTCGTGTAGGCGAGCAGCCTCGGGTCCACCGACTTCGACGGGCCCAGGCCTCTGGTTGGGGTGGTCGAGATGTCCGAGCGACGAGCGCTGCTCTCGGACACCGTCATGTCCCCAATGATTACTCCAGCGCCGATCCCTTTGCCGCTCTCGCGGCGGGAACCGGATTCCTGACGGCGCAGACGGTGTCCCTCAGCCGACAGGCGGGGGATAGGAGGCGGCGAACAGCGCCATGAGGCTGGGGAACAGCGGAGTGAACCGGCCCTCGCCCCACGCCAGGTCGGGCTCGTTGGCCATCGCCTGGGACAGGACTCCGGTAATCAGGGTCGAGATGAGATAGAGGCGCCTCGTCGCTGTCGGCTGCGGGGCCCACCTCGCCCCTGGCGACCGCGTTGGCCAGCTGAGCCCGTTGGATGGCCACCATCTCGACGGCCGGAGCGAAGGCTTCGGGTGACGGTTCGAACTTGGGGACCGGACGCCAGAACAACAACTGGGCGAGGGCCCGGTGAGCCAACAGCCAGCGGCCGCTGGCCTCGAGGCCGGCGGTGATCGCCGCCATGCCCGGCTCGGCCGCGTCGATGGCCCGACGCATCACCTCGAGGTTCTCGGCCTGACCCCGTCGGAAGAGCTCGTCGTAGATGGCCATGAGGGAGGGGTAGTACTTGTAGATCGATGGTGGCTGGACGCCCAACCGGCGGGCCACCTCTGCGAGACTGAGGCCGTTGACCCCATCCTCCGTCATGACCTGCTGAGCGATGTCGAGGATCTCCTCGATGGTCTCCTGGCGCCGACGGGCCCGGCGGTTGGGCGGGGCAGTCGGCCCGGTGTCCCCGTTCGCCTGGGCCTCGACCAGCTCCTTCGCCATTACCAGCAGTGTAGCATAATGTAAGCTTGACACCTTTGGCTATTAGTATTAGCTTAAGCTTCGTTAAGTCGATAATACGATCGAAGGAGGCCCCCGTGGTGCCCAAGAAGCAGGAAAGCCGGTGGTGGTTGACGGAAGGCAGCGAGGCCATCGTGGTCATGACCACCCCCGATGCCGTGTATGACCTGGTGGCCGACCTAACCCGCATGGGTGAGTGGAGCCCGGAGTGCGAACGTGTCGAGTGGGAAGGCGAGCCGAGCAGCCCGGTCGCGGGGGCCAGATTTGTCGGGCACAACCGCACTGGTCCGGGCAAGCGCATCAAGTGGTCCCGTCACGGCCGAGTCGTGGCCGCGGAGCCCGGGAAGGAGTTCTCATTCGCCACCGAGGAGGGCGGTCGGGAGTCGACCAAGTGGACCTACCGGTTCGAATCGATCGAGGGAGGCACCCGGGTCACCGAGTCCTACGGCGTCCAGTGGCTGCCGGCGTGGGCCCGGATCCTCGACGGCCCCCTCAATCGGAAGGGTGAACTGCACCGCCACATGCGTCACACCCTCGAGCAGCTGAAGGCGGCAGCTGAGGCAGCCGAGGCGACCGGCAAGGCAGCCGAGGCGACCGGCAAGGCAGCCGAGGCACCGGGGGGCCCGTCGTGACCCTCGATGTCGGCCCCGGCGGTTATCGGCTCGAGGCCGGCCAGGGCGAGCGGCTGTGGTTTGCCGGCGGACTGCTCACCTACAAGACGACGGGTGCGCAGACCGGCGGGCACTTGGCCCTGGCCGAATGCCGGGCGCCACGTGACACCGGATCGCCAACCCACCGTCACTGGGACGAGGACGAGGCGTGGTACGTCCTCGAGGGCGCACTGACCTTCTGGCTGGGCGATGAGACCATCACCGCCGAGGCCGGCGACTTCGTCTTCGGTCCCCGGGGAGTCACCCACCGCTTCCGTGTCGACTCGGAGGAGGCCCGCTTCCTTCTGGTACTCACCCCAGCCGGGTTCGAGGACTTTACGCGTGCCAGTGGCCAGCCGGCGACGGCCGCTACCCTGCCACCGCCCAACCTCCCGGCCCCTGACGCCGACGGGCTGGCCGCGGCCATCGCGCAGAGCGGTCTCGAGATCTTCGGGTCCTGACCAGCGTCTCACCGGCCCGGGCGAGTGCGGCGGCCCCAAGAGCTCCTCCCTCTGTGCGCTCTCGTGTTGGTGGGTGATGACGAAACACTGGAGTGGTCCGGTACCGTCGAATCCATGGCAGAACCGGAAACCGCCGTACGGGCCTCATCGTTCGGGTCGGTAGCCGAGAATTACGACCGCTTCAGGCCCGGACCACCGATGACCGCCGTCGATTGGGTTCTGCAGTCGGCGGGCGGAATTGTCGTGGACGTCGGTGCCGGGACCGGCGCGCTCACCCGACAGCTCAACCGGCGGGCACATGACGTCATCGCAGTCGAGCCCGACATCCGGATGCTCGAGATTCTGAAGAGCCGATCGCCGGAAATTTCGGCGGTCCAAGGCTGGGCCGAATTGCCGCCTATCCGTTCTGGTTCCCTGGATGCGGTGACTGTTTCGTCCGCTTGGCATTGGATGAACGCCGAACTGACCATCGGCGAGATCTGTCGAGTGCTGCGACCCGGCGGTGTGCTCGGAGTTATCTGGAACGGCGCTGACCGATCGATCGAATGGGTGGCCGAGTTGTTGGGAAAGAGAAACCGGTCTGCCGGAGACACGGACGGGCGAGCCCGTCATCGCCTGGAGCTACCTCCTCAATCACCGTTCGCCGGGATGGAGGGGAAAGTAGTCAAGTGGGTTATGCCAATGACGCGGGAACAGCTGATTGGTCTGGCTGGGACCTACAGTTCCATGATCACCATGTCATCGGACCTGAGGGAGAGGGAACTGGCTCGCATCGAGGCCGCTGCGTCGTCCGTAGCCGCTGAAGGCGAGGTCGATATCCCGATGGGCTGTCGTTGTTGGCGAGCAGTACGTAGCTAGCTCTTCAGCCCAGGCGGTAGAGCTTCTTCCCCGTCTCGGAGAGGATCTTGCGACGCGACTCGGGCCGAAGCGTCGCCATGGTCTCGTGCACGAGGTCGAGTGGCTTGGGCCAGAGAGCGGTCGGGTGGGGAAAGTCGGTTTCGAACATGACATTTCCATCGCCGACCTTGTCGATCAGTTCTTGAAGATGCCCGCGGCCCGTCTCGAACCACATGGTGGCGTACCAGTTCGACTTGAAGTACTCCGAAGGCGCCTTGCCAAGCTCGGCCGCCTGCGCGGGGGCGTTCTCGGGGAGTTCCCAGTCCATCGTCTCGAGGATGAAGGGCACCCAACCGATCCCGCTCTCCACGGAGACCATCTTGAGTTTCGGAAAGCGGTCGAAGATGCCCGCAAAGATGGTGTTGATGACCACTCGGGCGTTGCCGATGAACAGCATCGCTCCACCGATGGCGGGCTTGACGAACTCGTCCTGGGACTCCCAGAAGTACTGGCCAAAGAAGTTCATCGCGGTGAGGCTCGCTCCGATGTGGAAGTGGATCGGGAGCTCGAGGTCGGCGCAGACCTCCCACAGCGGGTCCCAGGCCACGTTGGCCAGGTCCGGCGAGCCGAGGTCCTGGGGATCTGAGGTCATATTGATTCCCCGGAGACCCATTTCGGCGATCCGCTGCGCTTCGCGCACGCATCCCTCGATATCCCAGGCGGGAAGTATCGGCATGGGCAAGAGCCGGTTGTTCGTGCGGTTCTGTATCTCGGCCCGGGAGTCGTTGAAGATCTCTACGCACAGGCGGCGCAGCACGGGGTCCTTCACATCGGCCAGTGCATGACCCCCCAATCCCAGAGCGTTGGGGTACGTGACCTGGTGTTCGATTCCCATGTCATCGAGAACCTCGAGACGGGCGTCGACGTCCCACGCCGCCACATGGGCCCTTTCGAAATCCCACTCGAGCATCGATTCCTGGAATGGATGCTTCACGCCTTCCCGGTCAATGGTGCTGCCGCCGCCGGCCTTTCCCAGAGGCGTTCCTTCAATAACCCACGTCCGCTCTCCCTCGACCTCTTCAACGTGAAGAATCTCATTCTTGTAGGCAGCGGGGGCTCTCTTCGTCCATAGATCGTCGACGTCGGTGAGATGGGAGTCAGCGTCGACAACGGCAAGTTGCTCAGGCACTGCCGAGGTGAAAGTCATAGATTCTTCCTCCAGGCTTCAAGACCGAGGGACAGGCGCCCACCAGCCGAGGTTAGTGCTGGCGCTGGTATAGGTCCCACCGGCACAGGACCTGTCGAGGACCCGAGTGGAGATGACGGGACTCGAACCGGTGACCCCCTGCTTGCAAAGCAGGTGCTCTAGCCAACTGAGCTACATCCCCGAGCGACGGGGAACGCGGGAAAGAAACCGGACCGCCTCCCCTTGTATCCCTCAATCGGAGATCGTAGGCGCTCTGATCCGAGTGTGAGCTCGATCAGGGGGTGACCGATGCTGGCAAGTCGCTTGCGTCGGAGTTCCCCGTGAACGAGTGACCCGGATCCTGTAGCGTGAGCGCGGTCACCCGGGTAAGTTCTCGTGTCGGAACCACACAAACCCTGCGCCCGACATTCACGACCCCAAAGTGGAGGAATGACCATGGCCGTTTCATCGAACACCAGTGATGTCATCGTGGGCGTGGCCCAGCACGACGCCAGCGCGCTCGAGGGTCTGTTCCAGGCCCGCCTCGACAATCTCGAGGCCTCCGGGCTCGATCCGAAGACGTACTCGCTGGCCAACATCGCCGCGCTGATCGCCGCTGACGCCGCACCGGCGTCGTACGTATTTCAGGTGGCCTTTGCGCTGGATGCTGGTGTGAGTCCTGAGGAGATCCTCGGTCTCCTGGTGGCCCTCAATCCCACCGTGGGCAATGTACGGATCGTGTCGGCAGCGGCCGAGATCGCCTTTGCCCTCGGTATCGACCTCGAAGCCGAGCAAGAGTAAGGAGTCGCTGATGCCGTTCATGCGCAGACGTCCGCTTCTTCGAGCCGCAGCAGTCGGCGGGGTTGCCTACATGGGTGCCAAGGCGGGGACCAACAAGGCCATGCAACAGGGTGGAGCCGCCCCTCAGCCGGAGCCCGCCCCGGCTCCCGCCCCGGCCGCACCGGTTTCCGATGCCGCGGGGGACAGGATCGCCCAGCTCACCCAGCTGGCCTCGTTGCACGACTCCGGCGCACTCACCGACGAGGAGTTCGCCGCCGAAAAGGCAAAGATCCTGGGCTGATCGGACGGAGGGTCAGGACGACCGAGCCCGGTCTGCCACCCCCCGTCCTTCAGGAGTCGACTGATCGGGCGCGGGCCATGGACCGTTCGATCTCCTCCCACGCGGCATCCACGCCCTCGAACCCACCCACCTTGGTCAGCTTGTCCGGCTCGAGATCCTTGTAGACCTCGAAGAAGTGGGCGATCTCGAATGTCAGATGGGGCGGGAGTCCGTCGAGGTCGCTGACGGCTTCCCACATCGGGTCACCGCAGGCCACCGAGATGATCTTGGCGTCGGGGCCTTTCTCATCGGTCATCCAGAACACCCCTACCGGCCGGCTCTCTACCAGGCAGCCGGGGAAGGTGGGCTCATCCAGCAGCACCAGGGCATCGAGTGGATCGCCGTCCTCGGCCAACGTGTCGGGAACGAACCCGTAGTCCGCCGGGTAGAAGGTGGCCGAGAAGAGCCGCCGGTCGAGCCGCATCAGATGGCGGTCGTGGTCGTACTCGTACTTGTTGCGGCTGCCCCGGGGGATCTCCACAACCACTTCGATCGTGCGTTCGGTGTCCACGTAATACGCCTTTCGCCACCGTGGACATCCATTGTCGCCCACCGGGGGGTTCGTGCCTACCGCCGGAGACCAGAACCGGGCCGCCCGGTCGGGGATTCGGTCGCGGTTGCTATCGTTTGATCAATGAGCATCGAAGCCGTGCGGGGCCCAAGGGATGAGGCCGGGCTACGGCATCCAGCCGCCCGGTTCTTCGCTCGTCAGCTTTCTGACCTCGACTTTAACGACAGACTGCTCGATCTGGTGGCCGATCGGGACATCCCGCTGCTGGAAAGGGTCAAGTTCCTGGTCCTTTTCAGCGAGCGGATCGACGAGTTCTTTCAGGTTCAGGTGGCGGGGCTGAGTAGGCAGGTGGTCGCCGGCATCAAGAATCTCGCACTCAACGGCAGTACGCCGGATCAACTGCTGCGCGACGTGCGGGCCTCATTGGAGCGTATGGTCCGTCGACAGGAGGCGCTGCTGCTGGACGAGCTGGTGCCTGCCCTCCGCGCCGAGGGAATCGAACTGTGCGACTGGGACTCATTGGGCGGCCCCGACCGCGCCTATCTCCACGAGGTCTTCGATCGCCTGATTCTGCCGGTGGTCACTCCCTTGACCGTCGATCCGAGCCACCCGTTCCCCTACATCTCCAATCTCTCGCTCAATGTCGGGGTCGAAGTTCGCAATCGCAAGGACAACACGTCTCGCTTCGCCCGGGTCAAGGTCCCACCCAACGTGGCCCGGCTGCTGCCGTTGCGCGGAGGGGAGCGATTCATCCCTCTCGAGCAGATCCTGGTGGCTTTCATCGACGAGCTCTTCCCCGGTATGGACGTGGGAGCACCGTGCATCTTCCGGGTGACTCGTGACGCCGACCTGGCACTCGATGACGATGCCGCCGATGATCTGCTCCTTGCCCTTCAAGAGGAACTTCGCCGGCGCCGATTTCTCCCGGTGGTTCGGCTGGAGATCGACTCGAGGACCTCCGAAGGTCCGGTGGCGCGACTCACCGAAGAGCTGGGACTGGCCTACGACGATGTGTACCGGTTCTCGGGTCCGCTCGGACTCGAGTGTCTGTGGGCCATCCATGCCCTCGATCGTCCCGAGCTCCATGATCGAGCCATGGAGCTCACTGATCCCTCCGGCGTTCGCGGCGGTGGAACCGGATGATGGTGTGAGCATCTTTTCGGTGCTCGATCGGCAGGATGTGCTCGTCCACCACCCGTATGACTCATTTTCGGCCTCGGTGGAGGAACTCATCAACGAGGCAGCCGACGATCCGCACGTCCTGGCCATCAAGCAATGTCTCTACCGGACGTCGGGTGACAGCCCGGTGGTGGCCGCGCTGGTGCGGGCAGCCGAACACGGCAAACAGGTGGCCGTATTGGTCGAAGTCACTGCCCGCTTCGACGAGGAGGCGAACATCGGGTGGGCCCGCGCGCTGGAGGAGGCCGGCGCCCATGTCATCTATGGGCTCATGGGACTGAAGACCCATGCCAAGACCACGCTGGTGGTGCGGCAGGAGGGTGATGCGGTGCGCCTGTACTGCCATGTGGGCACCGGAAACTACAACCCGAAGACCGCTCGGATCTACGAGGACCTCGGGGTGCTGTCCTCGAGGCCGGCCCTCGGAGCGGATGTCACCCGTTTCTTCAACTACATCACCGGCTTCAGCCAACCTCCCCGCTACCAAGAGTTGGTGACATCGCCGGGCGGGATCCGTGATCGGGTCGTCGAATGCATCGACGAGGAGGCCAAGGCAGGACCGGACGGACGTATCGCCATCAAGGTGAACGGACTGGACGACGTGGCGGTCATGGACGCGCTCTACCGTGCTTCGCAGGCCGGGGTCCACATCGATCTGATCATCCGGGGCATCTGCTGCCTCCGACCGGGGGTTCCCGGCCTATCGGAGACCATCCGGGTCAGGTCCATCGTCGGGCGTTTCCTCGAGCACTCCCGGATCCTCCGCTTCGGTGGGGCGGCCGCCCGGCCGGCCACCTACTACATCGGGTCGGCCGACCTGCGCAGGAGGAATCTCGACCGTCGGGTCGAGGCGATGATTCCGGTGTCCGACGTCGACGCCGTCATGCAACTCGAGCAGATTCTCGAGCTCAACCTCGCCGATGACATGCGATCGTGGGCACTGGACGCAGACGGAAGCTGGCATCGGGTTCCCTCGGTGCTCGGGGTTGCCGCTCAGGAAGCACTCGAGGTGGCCGCCCTGGAGCGCAGTTCCCTCCTCGATGACAGCCGACGGAGCCGCTCCACTCCCTAGTGCCGGGACGTGCCCGGATCGGGTCGGGCGTGAAGACCGGCAGGGATACCCGACCTGGTGCCCGCAGGTTGGCGACACGGGTGGTGAACATAGACTCGTCCACGTGAGTGATGACGGGCTAGCCCACCCGCCCGGGGACGTCGGTGATCTGGTGCTGGGCCCCGAAACCAGGCGGCGGGCGCGCCGCATGGCCTGGATCTATACGGCGGCAGCGGCCGTGTTGTTGCCGTGGATCGGCCTATTGGCGGTGACCCTGCCAAAGCGTCAGTTCGATCTCCACTACCGGGCCGCCTGGGTCGGCTTCGACCTCCTGCTGGTTTTCGCCATCAGCCGGACCGCCTATATGGCGTTTCGCATCGACCCGAGGGTGCAACTCCCAGCCACCGCCACCGCCACCCTGCTCATCGTCGACGCCTGGTTCGACATGACCACGTCGGGGAGTCATCGCCAGTTCTTCGAGGCCTTCGTGCTCGCCGTTCTGGTTGAGATACCGGCCGCGGTGTTTTCGATCTATCTGGCCCGTCAGGTCAACCGGCGTGTCCTCGAACTGGCCCATCTCGAGCCGCCGTCCTACAATGGCCCCGGGTTGCGCCACCGCCACAGGTCGGGCGACCGGTCAGAGTAGGCGCACCGATTCGACGGCGCTCAGGCAGTGGCGGCCTCGATGCGGGCCATCACGTCGTCATCCAGCTTGGGTAGGACATCGAGGGCGCCCAGATTCTCATGCACCTGCTCCACCCGACTGGCTCCGGTGATCACCGACGATACGTGGGGGTTCTTCGCACACCAGGCGATCGCCAACTGGGCCAGCGTGCAATCCAGCTCCTCGGCAATCGACTGGAGCGATCGCACCTTTTCGTTGCGCCCCGGGTCGGTGAGGAGGTTCCGTAGCCATTCGTAGCCAGGGAGCGTGGCTCGCGAGCCGTCAGGTACCCCGTCGAGATACTTGCCGGTGAGGAGGCCAGAACTGAGCGGGCTCCAGGTGGTCAAGCCCAGGCCGATGCCGTCATAGAGCGGGGAGTACTCCTTCTCGACCCGCTCCCTCCAAAACAGATTGTACTGAGGTTGCTCGACGACCGGCTTGTGAAGGTTGTGGCGATCGGCGATGTCCCACGCCTCGCGTAGTTCTTCCGCTGACCACTCCGACGTGCCCCAGTAGAGAGCCTTGCCACTGGCGATGATGTCCGACAGGGCCCACACCGTCTCCTCGAGAGGTGTCTCCGGGTCGGGCCGATGGCAGTAGAGCAGATCGACGAAGTCGAGGCCGAACCGCTCCAGCGAACCGTCGATGGCCTGAAGGAGATACTTCCGGTTGAGGGTATTGCGCATATTGACGCCCGGGTGGGTCCCCCAAAAGAGCTTGGTCGACAGCACGTAGCTGTGTCGTGGCCAGCCGAGCGACGCAATGGCCTCGCCCATGATCCGCTCGGACTCGCCGGCCGAGTATGCCTCGGCGTTGTCGAAGAAGTTGACCCCCGCGTCGTAGGCCGCGCCCAGACAGTCCGCGGCCAGAGTTCCGGACAACTGGGGTCCGAAGGTCACCCACGAACCGAACGACAGCACGCTTACCTTGAGACCCGACTTGCCCAACCGTCGATACTCCATGGTCACCGTAGATCCCTCCTTTGCCGGTCGGGGCGATCCTATGGTCCGGCGGACACCACCCGTCCGCTCGGCGGAGTCAGGCCCCCATCCGGACTTCGGCCATGGTCACACAGCTCCCGCCGATCTGGACCCTGTCACCATCCCGGTGCATGAAGACGGTGCCGCCGCGGGGGGAGACCTGTCGGCCGACGAGATCGTCCTTGCCCAGACATTCGCCCCAGTGGGCGGCCAGCGTGCAGTGGGCCGACCCGGTCACCGGATCCTCGGGAATGCCGGCGTTTGGACCGAAGACTCGGCTCACGCAGTCGATCCCCGGTTGGTCACCAGCCCCGGTCACGATGACCGCTCGTGAACCGAGCGCCGCGATCATGGTGAAATCGGGACGGTAACCACGGACCGCTTCTGCATCCTCGACCTCGATCAGCACGTCGAACCGCCCCCTTCCGAACCAGCGGACACCTCCGATGGACAGGACCGGTGGGATGGCACCCGCCACCGGCGGATCGGCAGGAAAGTCCATGTGGATCAGCCCTGTCCCGTTGCGGGAGCAGGTGAGCAACCCACTCCGGGTGTGGAATCGAGCCGAACCGCCGAGTACGTGGGCACTGGCGAGAGTGGCGTGGCCACACAGGTCGAGTTCGACCGAAGGACTGAACCACCTCAGATCGTGATCTCCATCCGGTCGAGTGACGACGAACGCGGTCGCCGACTGGTTGATCTCCCGCGCCACTGCGCGCATGCGAGCCAGTTCGGGGAAGGCGCCCACGACGGCGACTGCGGCAGGATTGCCAGCGAACGGCTGGTCGGTGAAGGCATCGACGACGGTGAGGTCGAGTGTCATCGTCGAATTCTACGAGGCAGGGCAGGAGGTTCTTGGCCGGTGCCGATCCGGTCACTACCCTGGTCGCCGGTGGTGCCTGTCGCGGAAAGAACCGAGTCGCACCCGATGGGGCCAGTGCCGGGGCCGTTGCCGGTCGAGTCCGACCACCCCACCGCCGGGATCCGTCGCCAACGGCGACGGAGCCAGTCCGCCCGCACCGAGCGGCACCTGACCGTCGCGGTACTGGCGGTCCTGATGCTCGGCAGCCTGCTTGCTCACGACCTCCACCGGATGATGACCCAACCGCTCTGGCGCGACGAAGACTGGGTCGCGGTGACCCTGCGGGTCCCCTTCGACCGGATCCTGAGCCTCACCTCGACCACTCCCGTCCTTTTCACCGCATTGCTGAGGGTGACTCCTCACTGGTCGCCGTCGAGCCTGAGGCTGCTGCCATTGGCCTTCACCGTGGCCGCGGTCGTTCCCGCATGGTACCTGGGGCGGGAGATCGACCGGAACGGGTGGCTGACCCGGGTGGTGCTTGCTACCGGCGTCGCATTCGCTCCTGCCCTGCTCGTCCGGCACGACTTGAAGCAGTACACCGCCGAAGCGTTCGCCGCGCTGATCGTGCTCTGGTTGCTGGCCCGGCTCGAGGCCGAATGGTCGCGCCGTCGCCTGGTGGTGTTGGGCGCGACGCTGGCCGCCAGCACCCTGCTTTCCAACGGGGCCATGTTCCTCGGGCCGGCCGTGCTGGTCTGCCTGGCGCTCGTGCTCATAGTGCGGCGGGACGCCCGCCGGCTGGGTCAGCTGGCGGTCGTAGGGGTCGCCACCTTGGCGTTCGACCTCGTCGTCTTCCTCGTCGTCGATCGACCAGCCGACACCCCTTCCCTGCAGGCGTACTGGACCGCCTTCTACATCCCGACCTCCGACGGCATTGGCAACGCCCTCCATTTCATTCACTTCCGTGCCGGCGCCGAGCTCCAGAGCGTGGGCCTGGGACCGTCCCTGGTGGTGGTGGCGTTGGTGGTTGCGGGCATGGTCACCCTGGTACGCACCGGTTTCCCGGCGCTCGCGCTGGTGGCACCGGCAACAACCGTCGAGCAACTCCTCGCCTCCGGCGCCCATCGCTATCCGCTCTGGGACCCCCGGACCTCGACATGGTTTTCGGTCCTACTCACGGTGATGGCACTTATCGGGGTGACCGGCGCCGCCCGCGCCGCCTGGTCCCTCCTTCGTCGTCGCCGAAGTACCGGGGGGTTCTACCTCGGCCTGGCCGGCATGCTCGCGGTGGTCCTGCTCGTCGCCAGCCTGGCCGGCCCCTACCTGCAGGCGGCCCGAGTGGCAGTGGACACGACCACCCCGCTCGAAGACGTCCACGGCCAGGTCCAGACGATCGAGGCCGAGCGACGGCCCGGCGATGTGATCGTGGCCAATACCGATGCCGGTTTCGGGTTGAGCATCTACTGGCCGGCGCAGCCTCAATTGGTCTCCGATCAGGCTCGACTGGAGACCTTCCGCATCACCTACCCCCCGCGGACCGGGTGGTGGTGGCAGTGACCATCACGACCGCCGCCGAAATCAACGCCGTCCGCACCGCCGTGGCCATGGCATCCACCGCACCGGGCGCCCGGGTCTGGGTGGTGATGTCCCACTGGCACACCGCCGAGCGCGCCACCATGATCGCCACTCTGCTCCATTACGGGACCCTCACGGTGCCTCCGGGACAACACGGCCGCGAGCGTGTCCTCCTGCTCACGCTCCGGTAGCCCACCGACCCGCTTTCGGGCGGCTGATGGCCGGTCACCCGAGCCCCCAGGACACCTCTCCTTGGGGATTTTAATTTTCGAAAAGTGACCGATTTATCGTCTACAGGCGATGGTTGCGGGCCGGAACTAGCGTCGTACAAGCGATAATTTGGCCAATTTTCGAAAAGTAACTTGGGAGAGGACAGACCGCATGTCCCCCGGGGCACGCCCGCAGACCACCAGCGACCAACAGCGCCGACCTCAGCCCAACCGCCAGCGGGCGAGTGCCTTGGTGAGCTCAGCGGTGAAGGCGGTACCGAGGGCCGGGTCGGCGAAGTGGCGATCGACGAACTGCCGATTGGCCCGGCGCTCGGCCTCGACAGCGGGGCCGCCGGCCAGCACCTCGGTGACGTGTCGCACGATGTCCTCCGACCGCCGGTAGATCCGGCAGTCCGGCCCACCGGTCAGCCGTGACTCGGGTCGGTCGGGCATGATCACCGAGGCCCCGGCATACATCCCCTCGATGATCGATCGGGGCATCCCGAAGGGCCCCCCGGACACCTTCGAGTAGACGACGACGGCAGTGCGACCCAACAGGGCGATCACCTGGTCGTGGGGCACGTCGACCGACAGCATGATCGACGCGCCCGAGTCGAGGATCAGCTGGCGGATGACCTGCGGCTCGTCCTCGTGGACATAGGTCGTCCCCACCACGATGCGACAGTCGACGCCGGCGCGGGAGAGCTCGGCGAAGGCGTCCGACCAACGTCGGCCAGTCCTTCTTGGGGAGCGCGGCCGACGCGGACAGAACGACGCTCCGCTCCGAGGCCGGAGCGGGAAAAGCGTCCCGTCTCGGACAGCAGTGGCACCAATTCGTGCGCGCCCTCGATCAGGCGGGCGTGATGCGGGTATGCCCAGATTCCCACGCAAAGCGGGTGCGCCCGGACCCGTTCGACGGTAGCCGGGTCGAAGTCGAATGAGTGGACCCGGACCGCGAACGGCTTGCCTACCTGTGTGAGGGAATCGAACCGTTCGTCGGCGAATGTGGCCCAGAAGAGAACCAACACGTCGGGCTCGAAGTCAGCCACCGCCGTTTCGAGATCGGTGTAGGTGGGCTCGTCCACACGCACC
Organism: uncultured Acidimicrobiaceae bacterium; assembly: GCA_963734395.1. Taxonomy (GTDB): domain Bacteria; phylum Actinomycetota; class Acidimicrobiia; order Acidimicrobiales; family RAAP-2; genus Bog-756. The sequence goes on from CAVTGY010000003.1 coordinate 466,007, forward strand.
GGCGAGGGTGACCACCGGTCAGTACACCAGGCGAGCACCGCCCCGTTGTCGGTGAGCGCCCTCATCTCCTCGGCGATGTAGGTCTCCGGCACCAGGGGGAACAGGGAGTTGTAGGCGAGCACCCGCAGCGGGCGGTCCCGGAGCAGCTTGGACCGCACCACCGCCTCGGACGCTGCCGCGTGGCCCGATCGGCTGATCCGACCCGGCGCATTGGTGGTGTAGAGCGAGGCCACCACGGGTAGGGGCAGGGGCGTGCGCTCGGCGGTCATACGGAGGAGGAGGTCCCAGTCGCTGAGTGCTTCGAGGCTCTCGTCGAAGATCGCTTCGGGCAGGTTCCGCTGGTGCGCGAACACGCCGAGGTCGATGAAGTTGCCCACTTCGAGCCGTGCACGGTCGAAGGTCTCGAAATGGAGGAACGGCAGCCCGGTCGGATTGTCCTCCCCGGGCGCATCGACGTCGGCCAGCCGGGCGCCGTAGAGGAGCTCAATGTCCGGTTGGCGTTTGACTGCCCATGCCACCGCCTTGAGCCAGAGCGGCCGCATGACGTTGTCGTCGTCGAGGTAGCAGACGTACTCGCCGCGTGCCGCAGACAATCCCGTGTTGCGCGCCGCGCCGACGCCGCGGTGACTTTGGGACAACGCGACAATCCGGCTGTCTTCGGCGGCCAGGTCGGTCGAGGAGCTCGACCGTCCCGTCCGTGCTCCCGTCGTCGATGACGACCAGCTCCCAATGTTGGTACACCTGGGCCCGAACGGATTCGATGGCCCGAGCGCAGGAGGACCGAACGGTTGCGAGTGGCCAGCACCACCGACATCAGCAGGGGTTCGCCGATGTGCTCATTGCGGACCCATTCGGTGACCGGCTCCACCAGCGCACACAGTGTCTGCTCCCGGTAGCGACGGTCGACCATCTCGAGGCCGGCCTGCAGCAGCTCCTGGGTGCCGACCAGCGCGTTCCTGGTCGCCTCGGTGTCGTCCCGGAGAAACGGGCATCTGCCGCGAGCCCGACGATGTCGGTGGTCAGCAACGTGTGGATGGTGTTCAGGTCGCTCCTGGTGGCCTTCGTCTCGTCCCGACGCTCGTCGAGGCCGACCTGCATCAGCTCTCGGGTGGCGATCAGGTCGCTCCTGGTCGCCACCGTCTGGTCGCGTGGAGGCGGACAGGCGCTCGAGCTCTTCGAGGCCCAGTAGCTCCCGGGTCCGGGCGACCAGAGCGTTGCGTCCGCCACTCGTTTTGGAGAGGTCGCCGAAGGCACGCAACTCCTTTTTGGCCAGGCGCACCATCTGCCGCAGCCGCATCTCCTGCTCCCTGAATCGCTCTGATGGGACCGGCCCCCCCGCTCGGCGGGCCGCCAGCCGATCAGCTGGTGACGGAAGGATAACCCTCCATCGGATGACCATCCGTCTGCGGATCCGGGCGCGCCAGGGCGGGAGTTTGTCGCAGCGGCCATCCTCGAGGCCCGGTGGTGGGGACCCTGTCAGGATGATGGAGATCGCACCGCTTCAATGGGAGGTAGAGCGTTGTCCGCATCCGACCACCGATCGCAGGCAGAGATGGGTGCCCACCAGACCGGTCACATCCTGAACCGGGTGCGGGGCATTCCCGAAGGCTTTGTCCAGACCTACGGGGACATCGACCCGCACAACCCGCGTTCGGTCGGAAAGGTCCTCGCATCGACATCGGAGGACGTGCCGTGGCATCGGGTGGTGCGCGCCGATGGGTCCATCCCGTTGGGACGTGAACAGCGTGAGCGACTCCATGCGGAACGGCGTTCCGATGCGCGGTGATCGGGTTGACATGCGTCAAGCCCGTTGGCCAGGAGGGGTGATCTGATTTCCAGTACCAAATCCGGCCGCGGTCAGGAGCGACGGGATGAGACCAGCCACGCGGCCGTGCCGATCTCCACTCCGCCCTGCGTCACGAATGGTTGCAATGCCTTGGTAGCAGCAGCTATCGCCTCGACCTCGACCTCGGGATCGGCGTCTTGGAGAACCGCTCGAGCCATGCTGCCATGGCGGAGGAACTCGACGGTCTCGTCAAGTGGTCCTCCTCCCCCAAGGAGGATCATCTCGTGGAGCGGCTCGATCTCCACGTCGGAGAATCCGGCACTGCCGAGCACTGATCGGATCCGGTCGGGATCGGCCAGTGAGAACAAGCCAGGCCCTCCGGGCGGGCCCAGATCCGGAAGTGGAACATGTTCGGCGAGGGCCAGACCCGGTACCCGGATCCAGTCATTGCTGAACAGGTCCTGCCAGCAGACGAAAGTCATGGAGCCGCCCGGGGACAGCGCTCGGGCAACGTTTGAGAACGCGGCGACGGGATCGTCGAAGAACATCACGCCGAACCGACTGATGGCGGCGTCGAAGCCGGCGGTCGGCATGGGCAGGACCTGGGCATCTCCGAGCAGCCACGAGATATTTGCGATGCCGAGTTCGTCAGCTTGTCGCCGGGCCCTCTGGATCATCGGCGCCGATATGTCGACACCGGTTGCAGTGCCGTCGGGGACCAGTCGGGCTGCCTGAATTGTGGTGCTGCCGCAACCGCATCCGACGTCGAGCACCCGGCTGTCCGAGGTGAGCGAGGTAGCAGTCACAAGCCGATCTGCGAACGGTGCGAGCATGGCGTCATAGCGGTTCTGGTAGGTGACCCAGTGGTCGGCTTCGCTGCTGTTCCAGTGGTCGGCTTCGCTGCTGTTCCAGTGGTCGATTTGGGTTTCGTTGGCCAAGGACTCGCTCTCCTCTAGGTGGTCCTGATTCAGTCGTGTACGTCAGAGATGGCGCCCGCTGTCGGGAAGCCCCTATCCAACAGATGGAATTCACACGCTGGTAGCTTTTCGTCCGCTTCGGATACCGTCGGAAGCGGCGGACAAAGTGTGACACGAAGGGACACGCTGGATGCAGCCTCGCTGGAAACCGTCCAAGGAGCGAGCCGCGTCCAGCAGGCGAAATTGCGGAGCCCTCGCCTGGGCGCGGCCGCCATGCTATGCGCTAGCGCAATCCTCCTCGTTGCGTGTTCCTCTGGAGCCACGACCGCGAGCTCCACATCCACCACAGCCGACACCACCGATGGAGTGGTCTGGCTCTGCCGTCCCGGCGTTTCCCCTGATCCGTGTACTCAGCCAGTCACTTCGACCTCGGTGGACGGGGACGGCCACTCGACCGTGGCCACCGTGCAACCGGCAGCCTCGGCCCCCGTCGACTGCTTCTACGTCTACCCGACGGTGAGCAAGGAGAAAACGACCAACGCCAATCTGGACATTCAGCCCCAAGAGGTGGGTGTGGCCATCGCCCAGGCTTCCCCCTTTTCCCAGACGTGCAACGTGTACGCCCCCATGTATCCGCAAGGCACTCTGAACGACATCGGCAACTCGCCGGCCAACACCGCAGAGGAGACGGCCTACAACGGATTGCTCAAGGCGTGGAACTACTACATGACGTACCTGAACCACGGCCGGGGTTTCGTGCTCTACGGCCACTCTCAAGGCGCCGAGATACTCACCAACCTGATTCAGAAGGAAATCGATCCCAACCCGGCACTCCGCCAGCGCATGGTTTCCGCAGTGATCCTCGGGGGGGATGTGCTGGTGAAGCAGGGGCAGCGCACCGGCGGCTACTTCCAGAACATCCCGACCTGCGACAGCGCCACCGAAACGAGCTGCGTTCTCGCTTATTCGTCCTTCTACGGCGAGCCGCCGAGCAACACTCGCTTTGGACGCGCCGAGCAGGGTCCTGGTGCCCACATAGCCACCCTCCCGCCAGCGGGGACACCGGTACAGATCGCCTGCGTCAACCCGGCGGCCCTCCTCGGGCAGGGCACGCTCGAGAGCTACCTCCCGACAGCGGGGCCGACTGCAGAGAAGGCGCTGCACTGGTGGCCACAAGTGCATGTGCCCTCACCATGGGTGTCGACCCCTGGCCTGTACTCCGGCCAGTGCATGAACTCCGGTGGAGCGCAATGGCTCAATATCTCGGTGCACCAGGGGCCGGTGTCCAGGAAGACCGTGTAGGAGATCCCCGACCCACGATGGGGCCTGCACCTGAGCGACCCGAACCTGACCATCGGTGACCTGGTGACAGTGGTCAAGGACCAGATCAAGGCGTACACGCCTGGTTGAGGCCGACCCGCTCACGAGTTGACCTGTAGTGGTTCGAGTCGGGCTGCCCGGATTTGAACCGGGGACCTCTGCGTCCCGAACGCAGCGCGCTAACCAAGCTGCGCCACAGCCCGTCGAGGATCGAGGATGAAGGCGATCCTGACCTGCGAGATGCTACCCGACGGTGGTCCGATCGTTCCCCGCCTCACCGACCGGTGACGGCTCCGCCGGAGGTGGTTCATGCCGTTTGGCCACGACTTTGGCAATCCTCCGTTTGTCCATCTCGGACACACGGAGCTCCCAACCGTCGATGTCTAGCGATTCTGCCTCTTCCGGGATGTGTCCGAAGGCGTCGAAGAGGAACCCTCCGAGGGTCACGTACTCGCCCTCTGGCAGATTGATGTCCAGCCGATCCCTCACGTCATCCACGCTCATCCGACCATCGACGAGCCATCGGATGGCGTCCACTCGAACCACTTCCGGCTCGTCGTCGGGGTCGAACTCGTCGGGCAGGTCGCCGACCAGGGCCCCCAGCAGGTCCTTGACCGTCAGGACGCCCTCGATGCCACCGTGCTCGTCGACCACGACCGCAAAGGCCCGCCGCTGGCGGCGCATCTCGGCCAGCACCTCGAGCACCAGACCGGATTCGGGGACCAGAAACGGCTGGCGGAGCCGCCGCGAGATGTCGATGGGGTCGGGTGTGGGCTGCGAGGCGCTCTTGACCAGCATCGGGGCATTTCCGGCGGAGCCGTCGGAAGCACCGGGGCGGTCACCGTGGTACCGCCGCCGTTGTCGTCGGTGCCCCCCACCCTCCATCCGGCCCGGAACAGGTCGTTGACGAACAGCACCCCGATGAGGTCATCGAGGTTGTCCCCGCACACCGGAAAGCAGCTGTGACCCGATTCGCGAACGGCCCGAGTGACCCCGTCGACCGTCAAGGGGATGGAGAGTGCCACCACGTCCACCCGTGGAGTCATCACCTCCCGCACGACGGTGTCGTGGAGATCGTGCAGGGCGTCGATGATGAACTGCTCCTGCGACTCGGCGCCGCCTTCGGCCCGCGACTCTAGGGCTTCTTTTTCACCACGACCCGGCGATGGGTGGCGAGCGGTCCGGCCCTCCCGGCCCGATGGAGCCTGCTCTTGTGCGTGGCGTCGGAAAACGGACATCGTTCCGCGCTCAACTGTTCTGATCGAGCCGTCAAGCGCCGGCTGGGACGGGTGTGGACACGACCGAGAGCGGTTGGTAGGACTCGTCGTAGTAGGTGCCCCCTTCGAGGAGCGAGGTCAGCGCTCGCCGCAGGCGAATGGGATCGAGCGGCTTGATCAGCCAGCCTTCCGCCCCCGACCTCCGAGCCAGGAACACGTCGGGGCGCCGATCCAGAAGCATCAGCACCGGTACGTGCTCCAGCTTGCCGTACGAGGCTTCGAGCCGGAGCTCGAGGCACACGGCCATGCCGCCCATGTTCCCCATCTGCAGGTCGACCACGACCAGATCGGGGAGTGATTCGGTGACCTCGGCCATCACCTCCGGACCCGACCGGGCCTGCTCGACGGCGATGTCCGGACTCTGGGCGATGGCGGCAACCTCGGCCCTCACCGACGGGGCGTCGCTGGCCACGAGGATGGTGCGCACGCCCCAAGGTTAGCGCTCCGCGGCAGCGTCACTCTCCGCCACCGGCGATGCTGGTTCCGGCCGGGGGGTGCCGGTAAAGAGGAGATCGGCGATCGTCCCGAGGCCGTCCAGATCGTGGACATCGGTGTTCAACAGGGGAACTCGGTATACAGGCGCCGGGGCCACTTGGGACACCAGGTCGGCATACGCCTCCTCCTCGCGGTCAGAGGCCGCTGTATAGCCCCGGAGGTTGTCGATCAGCTGCTCCAACACGTCCGTTCGACCACCGGTACCGGCGGGCAGGGACTCCAACTGGGCATCCGTGGCGAATCGGGGTTGTACCCGATTGACCACCAGGGCGGTCACTGACATGTGCGACTCGGCAAGTTTGCCGGCGAAGTGGACGGCCTCGTCGACGGAATCAGGGCGTGGGGAAGCCACCAGGACGAAGGCCGTGTCTGGCTGGCCCAGCAGCTCCCTCACCCTGGTCGCCCGGGTCCGGAACCCCTCTTCCATTCCTTCGAAGGCCTGGAAGAACGACACCGCGTCGCGGACGATGTCCGCACCTGCCACCCGTGAGATGGTGCGGAGCAGCGCCTGGGCCGCCACCCCCATGAACTTGAGCCCGGCCCGGGTGGGCTTCATCAGGGCCTGGAAGATGCGGTTCTCCAGAAACCCGGTCAGTCGGCGGGGCGCGTCGAGGAAGTCCAGGGCGTTACGGGACGGGGGGGTGTCCACCACCACCAGATCGAATCCGTCCTCTTCGACCAGTTCGTAGAGCTTCTCCATGGCCATGTACTCCTGGGTGCCGGAGAGGGTTCCGGTGAGGTTGGCGTAGATACGGTTGACCTTGATGTCCTCGACCTGCTCGTCGCTGTGTGAATAGCGCTGGATCAGGTCGTCGAAGGTCCCCTTCGGATCCAGCATCAGCGCGTGGAGCTCGCCGGCCCAGGGGCCTTCGATCCGGGAGGGCTTGTTGGTCAGCGAATCCAGTCCCAGCGCATTGGCCAGTCGGCGTGCGGGATCGATGGTCACCACGCACACGCAGCGACCCAGGCGCGCAGCCTGCAGGGCGATGGCGGCAGCGGTGGTGGTCTTCCCCACCCCTCCGGAACCGCAACAGATGATGATCGATCGTTCGAGGACCACCTCGTCGATGGACGGCGGCAGCGTCATCGGGGCACGCCGGCCGGATCCTGAAGCGACTCCACCCCCATCTTCGAGCGCCGCGCTGAGGAAGTCGAGCTCGTTCGGGCCGATGGCGGCGGCGAAGACGAAAGGCACCCGAAGCTGGGGAAGGGGAAGCTCGCGGGCCAGTCGGGCCAGCTGGTCCTCTTGGAGCTCCTGGCGGGTGAGACGGAACCGCCGGGCCCGGTCGAGGGCGGACGCGACGTCCGGTGCGAGCGATACCCCGGCCCGCTCGGCTGCCGTTCGAGCCGGGACGGCGAGTCCCTCGGTAGGCGGGTAGCACCCGTTGACGATCACCGGTCCGAGGACGACGCCCACCTTGTCCTCGAGCTGGTACGCCGCCTCGATCACCTCGTTGACCGGCATCTCCTCGGGCAGGGTGACCAGGGCGACCTGGCATCGGGACTGGATCGGACAGCATCGCCACGACGTCGGCTGCCTGGGTGCGGATGGGACCTCCCCTGGCCGCATCGAGCAATCCGCCCGCCGATGAGAGGAAGGTCATGGTGTGACCGGTGGCCGGTGCGTCGACCAGCACCAGATCGGCGATGTGGTTGCGCTCGATCTGCTTGACCTTCCCCAGGACCAGGACGTCCCTGATGCCGGGAATGGCCCCTGCCACCAGGTCGATGATTCCCGAGGACATGAGCCGCTTGGACACCCGCCTCATCCCGTGGTCGGCCAGGTACTCGAGCAGGGCGTCATCCGGGGTGATGGTCCGGGCCCGCACCGTGCCGGCACGGACCGCGGTGCCGGCGTTCTCGTCGTCCTCGCCGACGGCGGTCGCCCCGGCCGCCTTGAGCACGGCCCCGGCGTAGTCGAGGGGAGCCTCGCTGCCGAACGCGGTGGCCACCCCCGGGCGCCCTTCGAGCTCGATCACCAGCACCGAAAGCCCAGCCTGGGCGGCCAGATGGGCAAGGGCTGCCACCATGGTCGTCTTGCCGACGCCGCCCTTGCCGGCCACGATCAGGACCCGGCTCTGGCTACAGAAAGCGCTGACGTCCATGACGGTTAGGAGCGTAGTGTCCGCCTCACCTGCCGCTGCCCATCGCACCGGCCGACCGGCCCGGACGGGTGTGGCGGCCACCGGCAGTGCCGAGGCGGTCCGATCCGGTGACAAGTACCTGAGAAATCCTGGTCAGACCCCTTGTTTCCGGCTAGCGGGACGAGTACGTTCGCTTGCTGGAGGAAGCCAACGGGCGCGAAGGGGGAGTAAGGATCAGTGGAGCAAGCGCTTGACACGTGGCAGCTGAAAGCGTCGTGTCGTGGACCGCAGGCGGAGATCTTCTTCCCGCCCGCCCACGCCGAACGCAAGGATGAGAAGATTCAGAGGGAGGACCGGGCGAAATCGATCTGTCGGACCTGCGCGGTGCGGGCGGAGTGTCTCGACTACGCCATTCGCATCCACGAACCACACGGCATCTGGGGCGGCATGAACGAGATGGAGCGGAAGCAGATCGCCGATCGCCGAGCCGGCTGAGCCGGAGCTAGACCGGCCTCGATTCGCACACCCACACGGGTACAGGTCACCCGATCCCCAGGGCCTGCGCGGCCGACCGCACTCCTCTACTCGTGCACACCGACGCCGGCTGCCCATCGGTTGCTCTGCAGATTCCGGCCGTCAGGTAGTTGGCCGAGGCCACGATGGCCTGGGTGGACGGGTCGGCGGTCTGATCGAGCGCACCGGCAATGGCCGATTGCGACTGACCCACGATCACCGCCGGACTGAACCCGGAGGTGGAGGCGACCATGGTGTTGTCGATGTCCACAAAGGGGTAGGACCCCGATCCCCTTCCGGTTCCAGGAGCGGTGTCGTAGCGGGCCAGGAGCGCCGATTGGCCGGGGGTGAGTGTGGCGATACGGGAGAAGGCGCCCTGGGCGTTGACGGCGTCGGAGTACGAGCTCGACGCCGGTGAAGCTGACATATCGACTGGTATAGGTCGTACCCACGAAACTGAAGGTCTGGATGTTCGGGAACACCGAGAGTTTGCGCCGACTGCATGTTGGTGAGGGTGGCGAAGTGCCCGAACCGGGACAGCGCCACGATCAGCGGCCATCGTTGCGCACCACAGAACGGGCAGAACTCAGCGCCGATGAAGAGGACTTCGGGTTTTCCCCTCGCGTTGAGCGGCGGCTGACCCTCGAGCACGGTAGGCGCGACCAGAGGAGTCATCGGCGCGTCGACCCCGATGGTGTCGAAGACCGAGCCGGGAATTCGGGTGACCTCGGCGACCACGCTGCCCGAGGTGGTGGCCCGGCGCACCACGCCGAGCGAATCCGAAGGCCCGGTCAGTGCGTAGACCACCAGGGCGACGACGCCGACCAGGATGATCGCAACGGCACCCCAGGCGAAGCGTGCCGTCCGATTGGGTGGAAATCCTCTGGTTGATCTGACTCTGCCTGGCTGGCGGGCGTGCTCATGGCGGTCGGTGGTGTCGGCTCGATCCGAACCTGGGTCGGTCACGGGGTGGTCCGGATGCGACTAGTCCCCTGCGTAGGACTGTTGGTGCCCGCCATCGGCGACCGCGCCGTAGTCAGGAGCCGAGCACGATCGGGGACGCAGTCACGATGACGACGAAGAGGACGAAGGTGATCAGGTGCACCGAGGAGCACCACAGGCAGATGGCGTGGATGATGAAGAGCTCGGCAATCAACAGGTAGATGATCATCCCCACGCCGGTGATCGACAGGATGAGTCTGGCCAGATGTATCCGTCGGTCTGCTGATCGCCAAGCGACCGGCAGGCACAGCGCGATCATCGGGATGAAGAAGGCCAGGCCGAGCATGGCGACCGGTATCCCGAACACGTAGGACTGGGGGCTGGTGGTGACCTTTTCGCAGTTGATGGTGGCGTTGGCTGAACAGATCAGTGCGACCTTGTCGAAGTGGGTGATGGTCAGATAGATGGACACCCCCATTCCGGCGATGCTCAGAAGCAGGGTGGTGATGGGCTGCCATCGGATGGCGGGCACGATCGGACTCGGAGTTCTGATCGGGTCGGGCGCTCGGCTCAGCTCGAGGGCAGCTTGAGGGCCTTGGCCGCGGCCATGACCCCCGGACTGTCGCAGACCGAAGCCGGCGCCCCCTTGCTGCTGGCGCAGATGGACGCGGAGATGTAGTTGGCGGTGGTCACGATGGCCTGGGTGGCGGGATTGTCGGGATTGGAGAGCCCGCTGGCGATCTCCGACCAGGTCAGGCCGGCCAGAACGGTGGGGTCGTAGCTCGGCCCCCCGATGATGGCCAGATTGTTGATGCTCACGAAGGGAAACCCGATCTGCCCGTTGGATCCGGGGAGATAGGTCGGACTCTCGTACTTGGTGACGTCGGCGTACTCCTGCTTTGGTGGGCATCATCAGCGGGTTGTAGTAGCCGCTGGCGTTGGGCACGTTGCTGACCGCTTCGATGCCGTTGAAGGTGATGTAGGGGCTGGAGAAGGTGGCGCCGTAGTAGCTGAAGGTGTTGGTCTCGGCGTCGACGTCAGTATGGGAGGAGGCGGTGATCTTGAGATTGGACCAGGTGCCGAACCGGGAAAGCGCGGCGGTCATCGCCCACCGCTCCGCCGCGCAGTACGGGCAGTACTCCGCGCCGTAATACAGCATTGCCGGTGTCTGGCCGTCTATGGTCAGCGGCGGCTGACCGTGCAGGATGGTAGGTGGCGATACCTGCACGGTCGGTGAGGTCACGCCGACCTGGTTGTAGACCGACTCGGGAATGTTGGTGACATCGTGGACGACGTTCGCCGGGGCCGGTGTCACCGGCGTGTACGCGAGGTTGTTCGAACTCCCACCGCCGGTGACCTTGACGATCACCAGCACGGCGATGACCACGATGACCAGGCCGACCGCGCTCCAGGCGATGACGGTCCCGGATATCCGGCGGGGGGCGGACTGGGCGGCGGGCTTGGACCCCGGACGAGGCGTATTGCCGCCCTTGGTACCGCCCGCGGTCTTCTTGGCGGTTGGCGACTTGGTGGCCACCGGACGGCTCTGGGCCTTGCTCCGATCCTTGGCGCTCTGGCCCGATGGGCCGGTCGCCGGGCCCGGTGGTTTGGGCTTGTTCCCTCCGGTAGTGGGTGTGTTCTGTTCCCGTGCCATGGTCTGCGCATGTCCCCGATTCGTGTACGTGTCGAAGTGAGCGTAACTGGTCAGCCTGGGCTGTTGGAGTCGCCGGGCCTGCCGGGCCATCTCTGGAGCACGGGAGGAGCCGATCGAGCCCAGTCGTGGGCGGCAGGTGTGACGCTTGCCGACCTGCCCGGATGGTGAGGTATCAGACCGCCGGGTCGGTTGGGTGCGTACACTTTTCGGCCATGTCGGGTGATGCCGTGTCGGAGGCAGACGCTGACCGCGCCCACCCGCACGGAGTCGGTCGCTCCGCCGGCCCAGGACTCGGGTTGTCCAGCGTCGCCGACCTGCGGGCAGGCGTCGTGTGGGAGTCGGTGGCCGTGGAGGGGCATCAGGTCCGCTACGGGGTTGTCGGCACCGGTCCCACCGCCCTCTTCCTTCATGGCTGGGGATTGCGGCCCAATGCCTACCGTCGGCCCATCGAGGCGATGGCCGCCGCCGGGTGCCGGGTCTATGCGCCCGCCCTCCCCGGGTTCGGACGCACCCACGAGCTCGATCCCGATCGTCGCACGTTCGCCGGCTATGCCCAGTGGGTCGGTGACTTCCTCGACGCGGTGGGCGAGCGGGAGGCCGCGCTGGTGGCCGGCCACTCGTTCGGCGGGGGAGTGGCAACCGCCTTCGTCCACGATCAGCCCGCACGTGCGTCAGCCCTGTTGTTGGTGAACGCCATCGGTAGCCCTACCTGGGCGCACTTTCCCGGCGAGGTCCGCACCACGATGCAACGACCGGTGTGGGACTGGGGACGTCACATGGGGACCGACCTTCTCCATTCACCGAAGCTGATCCGTGTGCTCCCGACGCTGCTCGAGGACTTCATCCCCAACCTCATCGACAACCCCCTGGGAATGTTCCGGACCGGTGAGTTCATCCGCCGGGCCGACCTGGTGCCTGAGGTGAAGGCGATCGCCGAAGGAGGGATACCGGTCACCGTGGCCTGGTCGGATCGCGATCGGCTGGTGTCCCGCTCGGCCTTTGACGAGCTCCGGCACGCCGCCGGCGTCGCCGGGGTGGTGATCGAAGGTTCCCATACCTGGTTGATCGCCGAACCCGATCGCTTCGGCGAGTTGGCGATCAGCGCCCTGGTCGACTCGGGGGCACTCACCGCACGCTCGTCAATGCCGCCAGTTGTTCACGCCACCTCGACGACGGGGATCGACCATTGGGGGTCGGCGGTAGCCTCATCCCGTGATCCCCCGCGACGCCGCCACGGTGATGTTGATCCGCGACGTGCGCGACGACGACGGCACGGCCATCGAGGTGTGCATGCTCCGCCGCAACCTGACCTCCGAATTCGTGGCCGGGGTCTACGTGTTCCCCGGGGGGTCGGTCGATCCCGACGATCGGGGACCGGCGGTCGAGGAACTGTGCCGGGGACGAACCGATGCCGAGGCCAGCGCCATCCTCGGGATCGGTTCGGGAGGCCTGGCCTTCTGGGTGGCCGCCCTGCGGGAGTGCTTCGAGGAGGCCGGCGTGCTGCTGGCCGAGCCGGTGGTCCGGGTGCCCGGGTCACGGCGCTCTGCTCGACACCAGCGAACCGACGGTGGCCCGGCGCTTCGCCCGCCATCGGGACGCGCTCAATGAGGGAACGACCAACCTGCTCGAGGTGTGTCGCCAAGAAGGACTGCGCCTGGCAGCCGACGCCGTCTTCTACGTCAGCCATTGGATCACGCCCGAGCTGTCCCCACGCCGGTATGACACCCGGTTCTTCATCACCGCCGCCCCCACCGGGGCAGATCGCCCGTCACGACGACGGGGAGACCATCGCCACCATCTGGGTCCGCCCGGCCGAGGCGTTGGCCCGCCAGGCCCGTGGCGAGATCGAGCTCCTGCCGCCGACCATCGCCAATCTGAGCAGCATCCAGGGGTTTCGATCGACCGACGAGGTGATGGCCTGGGCCAGTCGGATCACCGATGTGCCCGACCGTGCTGCCCGTCGTTCTCGTCGAGGACGGCCGGGTGCTGGTGCTCCGGCCGGGTGACCCGGGCTACGAAGAGGCCTTGGAGGCCCGACGGGCGACGGGATGTGGCCGATCGAGGACGACCTGGCCGATGAGGTCGGGGAGGTGTGGGGACCGAGGGCGGGAACCGCCTGAGCGACCGGTCCGGTCACTGACCGGTGGTCGTACCGGCTCTGCACCGCTTCCTCCACCCGGTCGAGGAGTCGCGCGCTGCATCCTTCCATCGCCACCACCGGCGCGATGGTGGTGATCATCGATTCGGCGATGCGGTCGAACACCTCGGCGAGCGGGTGACCCTGGTCGAGCGCCACCGGTGTTCCCGCGTCGCCACCGGCGGCCACCGCCGGGTGCAGCGGGATCTGGCCGATCAACGGAACGCCCACCTCGTCGGCCAAGCGGGCGCCGCCACCGGTACCGAACAGCGCATAGGAGGTGCCGTGCTCACAGGTGAAGTCGCTCATGTTCTCGATCACCCCGGCCACCCGCAGGTATCCCTTGCGAGCCATGTCCGCGGTCCGCGCCGCCACCTTCTGGGCAGCCACCGGGGGCGTGGTCACCACGATGACCTCGGTCCTCGGGACCATCCGGGCCAGACCCATCTGGATGTCGCCGGTGCCCGGAGGCATGTCGATGAGCAGGTAGTCGAGGTCACCCCAGTGGACATCCTCGAGGAAGTGCTGCACGGCTCGATTGAGGATGAGCCCGCGCCACATGACGGCGCTGTCCTCCTCGGCGAGGAATCCCATCGAGAGCACCCGGATGACCCCGTCGCCGATCCGCCGTTCGAGCGGCACCATCTTCTTGTCCCGGGCCTCCACGTCGCCCTGCATTCCGAGCAGTCGGGGGACGGAGAACCCCCAGATGTCGGCATCGAGGACTCCCACGGTCAGTCCCCGACGGGCCAGGGCCACCGCCAGGTTGACGGTGATCGAGCTCTTGCCCACGCCGCCCTTGCCCGAAGCCACGGCGATCACCCGGGCCGAGTCGGGGATGTCGGTCTTCGGTCGCCGGGTCCCTGGCCAGCAGGCGGGCCCGGGACATCACCGCCTTGCGCTGCTCGGCGTCCATCACCCCGGTGGTCACCGACACCTCTTCCACCCCGGGCAGCGCCTGGAGGTGGGTCGTCACGTCGTTGCGGATCTGGGTGCGGAGAGGGCAGCCGACCACGGTGAGGGCGACTTCCACCTCGACCGACCCCTGCTCGGCGATGCGGACCGCGGTGACCATGCCCAGCTCGACGATGTCGGCACCCAGCTCGGGGTCGACGACATTGGCCAGGGCGGCAAGGATCCGCTCCTCGGTCAGCGCGGGGTCCTCGGCCGCTGGCGCGGCCGGAGGCAGAGGAGTCGAACCTGGTCACTCGGGCAATTCTACCGGGCGACCCCGGTCGGCCACCCGATGCCATGTACCGCTGGCGGCGTGGCGCGGGTACGCTTGTGGGCTGAGAGCCCGCAGGTGTCGCAGGTCGAATGCCCAGACCGGAGGGTAGTCGTGCATCGAAGGTCTCGCCTTTGTGATCAGGAGGAGTGCCCGTGAGTGCCACCATGCAGAACGTCAGCATCGGGAAGAAGCCCAATCCGGTCACGCTGACCGAGGCCGCCTCGGTCAAGGTGGCCGAGCTCCTGGCTCAGGAGGAGATCGACGGGCTGGCCCTCCGGGTGGCAGTCCGGCCCGGGGGCTGTTCCGGGTTCAGCTACGAGATGTTCTTCGACGCCGACGTGGCCGAGGACGATGTGGTGCGCGAGTTCGGGAAGGTCAAGGTGGTGGTCGACGCCACCAGTGCCGATCTGTTGAGGGGATCGACCCTCGACTTCAGCGATGGGTTGTCGGAGGCCGGCTTCCATGTCACCAACCCGAACGCCACCCGTACCTGCGGCTGCGGTTCTTCCTTCAGCTGAGCCGCTGAGCCGCTGAGCCGCTGATCCAGCTGCGCGTCGACGGCGCTGACGTCGAGGCCGCCGACGACGGCGCGTCCCTGCTCGATCTGCTGCGCGACCAGCTGGGCATCCGCTCGGTCAAGGACGGCTGCAGCCCCCAGGGCCAGTGCGGGTGCTGCACGGTGTGGGTGGACGGAGCTCCCCGGGTGGCGTGTGTCACCCCGATCCGGCGACTGCAAGGTCGCCAGGTGACCACCCTCGACGGGCTCCCGCCGGCGGACCGTGACCGTTGGGCAGCTGCGTTGGTGGCCACCGGCGGCAGCCAGTGTGGTTTCTGTACCCCGGGAATCATGATGCGGTTGGCCGCCCTCACATCGCAGCCGCCATCGGCAGAGACGGTGACCGAGGAACAGATCGATCAGGCCCTGTTGGCCCATTTGTGCCGGTGTACGGGGTGGCAGACCATCCGCGAAGCCGCCCGCCTCGCCTTCGACGCAGCTTCGAGGTCGAACGGGGAGGGAACCGGGGAAGGAACCGGAGAAGGGAACAACGAGCCGCGATCTCGAGAAGGCCTCGGTCCGGGCGACGATCGAGGGAGGGGTGACCCAGGATGTCGGCCCTGCCGTCGTCCTCGGCCGGGCCGGGTTCGCCGACGACACCGCTCCGACCCAGGCACTGGTCGCCGTTCCCGACGGAGACGCCGGCTACGCGGTGGCCGAATCGATCCGCCAGGCCCGGGTTCAGGCCGGCAGGGTGCAGGGACGGAGCAGTGGTTTGCCGGTGCTCCATCCGGTGGCGGTGGCTCCGGGCGGATGGGACCTCACGCTGCAGACCACCTGGGTCGAGCCGGGCTACGTCGAGCCGGACGCATCGTGGTGCTCACCGGGGGGAGAGCCGGCCTCTCCCCTGGGCAACGGCGGTGCCTTCGGTGGCAAGCGTCACTCACCGGTCGGCGCCGACGCCAGGCGGTTGGCCGACCGGCACGGTCGTCCGGTCCGGGTTCTCTGGTCTCGCGAGGACGTCGTGCGTGACGGCCCCAAACGGCCACCGGTGGCCGCGGGGGTCAACGCCGATGGAACCGGGGTTCTCCGGGTGGGAGTCTCCCAGGGTGGCGTCCCCGACGACCAGTGGGCATCAGTGGTGGCAGAGGTCGCCCGGGTGGCCCCCGGTCTGGTGTTGGAATCGGTGCCCCTGGTCGGCCCCCCAATCTCCTTCGACCTCCGCGGGGCGGTGTGGGCCGAGGCCGCGGTGGTGGCCGCCTGCGCCCCGATGTCGAGGTCGCCCGAGTGGCGCGAGGAGCACGGTCTCCGCTGTGAGATCGCCGCCCCGGGAGGCGGGCGGGCGGTGGCTCGCTGCCTCCCGGACGGCTCGGTCGAAGTGGAGGTCGACGCCGGACCGGTGGTCGACGAGGTGGTACTGCGCTCCTACTGCATCGGGGCCGCACACCAGGCGCTGGGCTGGGTCACCTCCGAAGGGATCGCCGTGGATGCCACCGGCCGGGTGCACGATCTGACCATACGGTCCTTCGGGATCCTCCGGGCCCGGGACACCCCCTCGGTGTCGGTGTCGCTGCGGGCGGACGCCGACGGCCCGGTTGTCAACGGCTCCGACGCGGTGTTCGCCGCCGTGGCCGGTGCCCGCTGGCTCGCCGGCGGGCTCCCGCCCACCTGGCCGATCGCCCGGGGTGGACCCGGTTGACGATGGCCGTCTGCTCAGTGCACGATGGCCCGGTCAGTGCCCGGGACGTCATGGAGGAGCGCGGGATGAGCACGCCGATCGGTCCCTACTCCCCGGTGGTGAGAGCCGGACCGTGGCTGATCTGTTCGGGCCAGCTCGGGTTGGGCCCGACGCCGCACCGCGCCGACCATGCCTGACCGCTCGCCCGATCCTGTTCCCCGACTGGTGGACGGGGGCGCCCCGGCGCAACTGGCCCAGGCCCTGTCCAACGCGGCACGCCTACTGGCCGACAACGGCGCCACCATCACCGACGTGGTCAAGACCACCGTGTTCGTCATCGACATGGACGACTACGCCGCCGTCAACGAGGCCTATGCCGGGTTCTTCGGCGAGCACCGACCGGCCCGATCGGTGGTGGGCGTGGCCGGGCTCCCGATGGGAGCCGCCGTCGAGGTCGAGGTGTGGGCCTACGCTCGGCCCAGCGTCGGAGGCGTGACCCGTCACGGGGTCCAGGTGGTCTGTCCGAATCGGTAACCCACCGAGCGCACGGTCTGGATCAGGTGGGCGTGTTCCTCACCCAGTTTGGCCCGCAACCGCCGCACATGGACATCGACGGTCCGCGCTCCGCCGTAGTACTCGTACCCCCATACTCTGCTCAGCAGCGTCTCCCGGGTGAAGACCTTGCCCGGACGAGCGGCCAGAAATCGGAGCAGCTCGTACTCCATGTAGGTGAGGTCGAGGACCTTGCCGGCCACCGCGGCCTGATAGGTCTCGAGATTGAGCACCAGGGGGCCGTGCTCGAGTAGTTCGGGACGCAGCCCGCGGCCGGTGCGCCAGAACAGGTGGGTCAGGCGGGCGTTGAGCTCGTCGGCGTTGATCGGTTCGATGCACAGGTCGTCGAACAGGTCCTCGCGCAGCTCGAGCTCGCCCAGCTGATCGTTGGGGATGACCACCATGACCGGAGCCAGCGGGACCTCGCGCTTGCGCAGATGCCGGCACAGCAGGAAGGCGCCGATGGGGTCCACGCCACTGCAGATCACCGCGCCGGACCATCCGTCCTCGGGCTCGTCGGTCTCCACCGATTCGGGATTGTCGATGCCCCGCCAGGGATAGCCGGCGCGATCGAGGACGGCGATCACCGCAGGTGGTGGTGACTCGGGGAAGCACAACAACGGTTCGATGGCGGACTCCCAGTTACAGCAGGGGCAGGTAGCGGTCGAGCTCGAACTGTGTGACATGGGCCTTGTACTCGGCCCACTCGGCCCGCTTGTTCCGGATGAACCATTCGAAGACGTGCTCGCCCAGGGTCTCGGCCAGCAGTTCGGACGACTCCATCAGGCCGAGCGCCTCGTGCAGGCTGCCCGGCAGGTGGAGGATCCCCTTGTTGGCCAGTTCCTCGGCGCTCAGGGCGAACAGGTTGGCGTCGGCCTCGGGTGGGAGCCCGTACCCTTTCTCGATGCCCTCGAGCCCGGCGGCCAGCACCACCGCGAAGGCCAGGTACGGATTGCAGGCGCTGTCGGGGGACCGGTACTCGATCCGGGTCGACTCGAACTTGCCCGGTTTGACCACCGGCACCCTGACCAGGGCAGATCGGTTGTTCCGGGCCCAGGACACGTGGATGGGCGCCTCGTAACCGGACACCAGCCGCTTGTAGGAGTTGACCCACTGGTTGGTCACCGCCGTGATTTCCGGAGCGTGGCGCAACAGGCCGGCGATGAACCCTTCGGCGACCTCGGACATCCCGCCGGGGCGCTCGGTGTCGACGAAGGCGTTGGTGTCGCCCCGGAACAGTGACATGTGGGTGTGCATGCCCGACCCCTGCACCCCGGCCAGCGGTTTGGGCATGAAACTGGCGAACACACCCTGCTGGCGAGCCATCTCCTTTACCACCAGTCGCACCGTCATCACCGTGTCGGCCATGGTCAGAGCGTCGGTGTAGCGAAGATCGATCTCGTGCTGACTGGGCGCGTCCTCGTGCTGGGCGTGCTCGACGGGGATGCCCATCTCTTCGAGGGTGAGGACCGTGCGTTGACGAATGTCGCTGGCCCGGTCGGCCACGGTCAGCTCGAAGTACGACCCGCTGTCGAGTGCAGCCGGCGGATGGGCGGGGTCGGAATCGGCGAAGTAGAAGTACTCGATCTCCGGTGCGGCGTAGAAGGTGAACCCTCGCTGGTGGGCCCGGTCGAGCGTCCGGCGCAGGACATGGCGGGGGCAGCCCTGGAAGGGTGAGCCGTCGAGGTCGACGATGTCACAGAACACCCGGGCCACTTGGGCCTGGGCCGCCTCATCATTGGGATTGTTGGGCCGGACCTGTCCGTGTCCGTGCCAGGGGAGCAGCTGGAAGGTGTTGGGGTCGGGGCGAGCCAGCACGTCGCTCTCCTGGACCCGGCTGAAGCCGTCAATGGCCGACCCGTCGAAGGTCATCCCCTCGACCAACGCGTTCTCCAGTTCGGCCGGGGTGATGCTGAACGTCTTCGGGGTCCCCAGCACGTCGGTGAACCACAGCTGGACGAATCGGATGCCCCGTTCCTCGACGGTCCGGAGGACGTACTCCTCTTGACTCCTCATCGAGTCGGCCTCCGTGGGCGGCGGGGTGGTCGAGTGGGGGTCGTCTGGATTGATGCTGCCATTGTCGCAGCTCGGAAGGGGGTCAGTCGACGGGGAGCGCGGAGTTGCGAACAGAGCCGGATCCCGAGGGACCCGGCTCTGTTCGGTTCAGCTGAGGGACACCGGGTGGTGGCGGAGTCGGCCGGGGGGATCGGCGTGCTCCGGCTCCGGGTGCCCTCAGCCCGCCGCGGCGTCGCCGCAGACTGTTTCAACCATGACGGCGGTCACCTGATAGGGATCCATGTTGGCGTTGGGCCGACGGTCCTCGAGCCAACCCTTCTTGGCCTTGGCCACCGCCCACGGGATCCGGATCGAGGCGCCCCGGTCGGAAGTGCCGTAGCTGAACTTGGAGAAGTGCTCGGTCTCGTGGGCGCCGGTGAGTCGACCCTCGATACCCACGCCGTACACCGCGATGTGCTCGTCGATCCGCTTCCCGATGGCCTCGCAGCCGGCGATGATGGCGTCCCAGCCACCCTCCTCCCGCATGGCCTTGGTGGAGAAGTTGGTATGGGCGCCGGCACCGTTCCAGTCGCCCAGGATGGGCTTGGGCTCGAGGGTGGCGAACACCCCGAAGTCCTCGGCGATGCGGAACAGGAGCCAACGGGCGACCCACAGGTGGTCGGAGATGTCCAGGGGCGAGAGCACCCCCACCTGGAACTCCCACTGCCCCATCATCACCTCGGCATTGGTGCCTTCGATGCCGATCCCGGCATCGATGCAGGCGGCGGTGTGCAGCTCGACGATCTCGCGCCCGGGCATCTTGTCGCCGCCGACGCCGCAGTAGTAGGGCCCCTGCGGCGCGGGGAAGCCCAGCTCGGGCCACCCGAGCGGCCGGCCGTTCTTGAAGAAGGTGTACTCCTGTTCGATGCCGAACATCGGCTCCTGGTCGGCGTACTTCTCGACGACCTCGCGCAACTTGGCGCGGGTATTGGTGGGATGCGGGGTGAAGTCGGTGAGCTCGACTTCGCACATCACCAGTTTGTCGTCCGGGCCTCGCAGCGGGTCGGTGACCATGAACACCGGTCGCAGCACGCAGTCGGAGTCGTGTCCCAGCGCCTGGTTGGTGCTCGAACCGTCGAATCCCCAGATGCCCGGCTCCTGGCCGTCGGCAATGACCTTGGTCTTGCTCCGCAGGAGCGGCGACGGCTCGGTGCCGTCGATCCAGATGTACTCAGCTTGGTAAGGCACAGGGACTCCTCAGTTCGGGTGATGCTCGGTTGGTCGGGCGCAGCGCGGGGAGTTTACGAGTGAAAATGACTTCCAACTATCGCAGCTGGCCGTTTCTCCCTGGTTACCCGACTGTAAACAGCGTATGAACAGCGGTCGAGCCGACGCCCGCCTTTGGCCTGAGAACCCAAAAACGGAAAAAAGGCCAGGCAGCGGCCCCGGTAGGCTGAGGCGATGGCTCGAGTGCGCGTGGCCGCGTGCCAGATCAACACCGTGGTCGGCGACCTCGATGGGAACGCCGACCGCATCCTCTCCGCCCTGGCCGACGCCGAGGCGGCCCACGGCCGACCTGGCCGTGTTCCCCGAGCTGACCGTCACCGGGTACCCGCCCGAGGATCTGCTCTCCCGACCGGCGTTCGTGGCCGACAACCAAGCGGTGTTCGAGCGGATCGCCGCCGCCACCGGAGCGTGTGCCGCGGTGATCGGATTGGTCGGCACCGACGCCGCCGGGCGTCTGGTCAACGCCGCGGCACTGTGCGCCGAAGGGCGGACGCTCGGCTGTTACCACAAGCGCCTGCTCCCCAACTACGGCGTGTTCGACGAGCAGCGGTGGTTCACCCCGGGGACCCGAGCCGGGCGGACCGTACCTGGTGGCCGGGGTGCCGGTGGGCGTCACCATCTGCGAGGACATGTGGTTTGCCGGGGGACCGATGGTGGATCAGGCCGAGGCCGGTGCCCGTCTGATGGTCAACCTCAACGCCTCGCCCTACTCGCGGGGTCGTCGCGAGCAGCGGTTGGCCGTGCTGGCCGCCCGGGTCGAGGAGACCGGGTGTCCGATCGTGTACGTGAACCAGGTCGGTGGACAGGACGAGCTCGTCTTCGACGGGGCATCGGTGGTGATCGACCGCAACGGCGATCTGGTGGCCTCGGCACATCAGTTCGAAGAGGAGATCCTGGTGGTCGACGTGCAGGTCGAGCTGGAGGTGGACAGGCCGGACCACTGCGCGAGCGCCGAGCAGGCGCGGTCGCCCCGGTGGTGGTCAGCACCGCCTCCCGTTCGGCGTCCGCCCCCCGGGTCGGTTCGGTCGCGCCCGTACTCGACCCCGATGCCGAGGTCTACGGGGCCCTGGTGCTCGGCACTCGCGACTACGTGGCCAAGAACGGTTTCACCGACGCGGTGATCGGGTTGTCCGGCGGCATCGACTCGTCGCTGGTGGCGGCCATCGCCGTCGATGCGCTGGGCCTGGACCACGTGCACGGGGTGACCATGCCCTCGCGCTACTCGAGCGAGGGCTCGGTGGCCGATGCCGGTCGTTCTGGCCGCCAACCTGGGCATCGACCTGGCCACGGTGGGAATCGAGCAGGCCCACCGGGCCCTCGCCTCCACCCTGGCTCCGCTGACCTCGGGTGAGCCCGCCGGGCTGACCGACGAGAACCTGCAGTCGCGCATCCGAGGGGTGATCCTCATGGCGTTGTCCAACGAAAAGGGCTGGATCGTGCTCACCACCGGCAACAAGAGCGAGATGGCCACCGGCTACTCGACCCTCTACGGCGATTCGGCCGGTGGGTTCGCGGTGATCAAGGACGTCTCCAAGAGCTTGGTCTACGCCATGTGCCGGCACCGCAACCGGGTGGCGGGTTTCGACCTGATCCCCGAGCCGGTGTTGACCAAGGCACCGTCCGCCGAGTTGCGCCCCGACCAGCGCGATGACCAGTCGCTGCCTCCCTATGACGATTCTCGATCCGGTGATGGCCGGCTATGTCGAGGGCGATCTTTCGGCAGAGGACATCGTCGCCGCCGGCTTCGACGCCGAGGCCGTTGACCGGGTGGTCGGACTGGTGGACCGGGCCGAGTACAAGCGCCGGCAGATGCCGCCGGGGATCCGGATATCGATCAAGGCCTTCGGCAAGGATCGGCGGATGCCGATCACCAATCACTACCGGGCCCGAGTCCGATCCGACCGGCCACTCCGGGCGAGCCCCGCGGGGAGGCGTCGGCGGTTGTCTGAATTCCTCGAATCAACCGAACCCGCCGACCGGACCGGCGACCCGTGGCCCGAGCACCTCGACACCGGGAGGCGGAGCGCGAGCCAGGTCGGTCGGTGGCCGTCGACGACCTCCCTCGACCTCGCCGCTACCACCACGGTGGTGGGCGAGTACCGGTGGATCGAGAACGCCCTCTACGCCATGCTCGGCGAGTGGGTCACCGACATGCCGGTGGCCGCGGTGCAGGTGCACCTCGACGGGCAGAGTCTCCGCCACGCGTGGCATGCCGATCTGTGGGCCGACCGGCTACCGGTGCTGGCCGGGGCCGACCCGGCGGGAGTGACGGCGCCGTCGGCCCCGAGCGCCGCCGCCTTCGCCGCCCTGAGCGGTGTCTCCCCGTCGTACGAGGGGCCGGGATCCACCTGGCCGCCGGCCGATCAGGAGTCGCCCGGCCGTCCGAGCGCGCTTCCCCGCCTGGCCGGCCTCTATCGGGTGGTGCTTCCCCGGCTGATCACCAGCTACGAGCGGCATCTGCGCGCCGTCGACCCGGTCATCGACGGAGCCGTCGCCCGGGCCCTGCGACTGGTGCTCAACGACGAGATCGAGGACTGGCACGCCGGTGAGCGCCTGGTGCAACGCCTGGTGACCCGGCCCCACGACGTCGCGGCCGTCCACGAATTCCTCCAGCGCCTGGAATCGGCGGTGGTGGGCGCCGGGGCAGGGTCGGGCCTGGCCAATCTGCCCGAATCGGTGCCCGAGGGTTGAGCCCGATCCTGTCTGAAGCGGCCGTTTTCGCATGAAGGGTTGACGCGTCCGGTAAACTTCGTTAGCAGCAATCGTTGCGCCCGAGAGTGCCAGACCCGTATGAGCGAGAACCGGATCTACGGTGGCGCTGCATGAGGGTCGGCCATCCCTCACACTGGTGGGGAAAACGAAGGACCTGGTGAAGTTGGCAAAGGAGCGCCTCGAGCGAGACGACGAAGACCTCGTACGGCTGTATCTGACCGACATCGGCCAGTACCCGTTGCTGACCAAGGACGACGAGGTTCGCCTGGCGCAGGCCATCGAGGCGGGTCGGGAAGCCGACGCCCACCTGGCATCGGCACCGAAGGGTCTGACGCCGGCGAAGAAACGGGAGCTGAGGCGGACCACCCTGCAGGGAGAGGGGGCCCAGCAGACGTTCGTGCAGTCCAACCTCCGATTGGTGGTGTCCATCGCCAAGAAGTATCAGGCATCGGGCCTGCCCTTGCTCGACCTCATCCAGGAGGGAAACCTCGGGTTGATGCATGCGGTGGAGAAGTTCGACTGGCGGAAGGGCTTCAAGTTCTCCACCTATGCCACCTGGTGGATCCGACAGGCCATCACCCGGGGAATCGCCAACACCGGCAGGACCATCCGGCTCCCGGTCCACGCCGGCGACACGTTGGCCAGGGTCCAGAAGGCCCAGGCCCGCCTCGAGCTCAAGTACGGCCGCCCGGCGACGCTGGCCGAGCTGGGTGCCGAGGTGGAGATGCCCGAGGACAAGCTGGTCGAGGCCCTGCGATTCCGGGCCGAGCCGCTCTCCCTGTCAGAACCCCTGCGGGAGGACGGAGACGCCGAGCTCGGCGATGTGGTCGAGGACCGATCGGCGGAGTCGCCGTTCGAGGTCGCCGCGGTTTCCCTGCTCCCCGAGGAGATCGGCCGACTGCTCTCGCCGCTCGATGAGCGCGAGCGCGAGATCCTCCGCCTGCGCTTCGGACTCGACCGTGGCGAGCCGCGCACACTCGAAGAGGTGGGCGAGCACTTCAACCTCACCCGTGAGCGGATCCGCCAGATCGAGGCGAGGGCCATGTCCAAGCTTCGCCACCCCTCCTCGGACACCGGTGCTCGGGATCTCCTGACCGTCTGAGCCGCCTTCACCACCGGGGCCAGAAATCGGAGAGAGGCGGGCTGGTGGCGAACCGGGTACCATCTCTTCCATGAAGAAGCTCTTGATCCTCGCCATCATCGTTGCCCTCGGCGTCATCGCCGCCAAGCGGCTCCGCCCCACCTGAGCAGCCCCTCCCTCCAGCGGCCCTGCCCTCCAGCGGCGTCGGTCCCGGCGGCGAATGCGGCGACCGGTCCCACCGTTCGTCGCCTTGGGTTCAGATCAGCCCCTGTGGTCGTCGTGCCAGCCGCCAGGCGACCAGAGCGCCCAGTGACGCGGCGGCAGTGACTCCGGCGGCGGCGGCGGTCATCGACCAGCTCGGGATGCTGACCCGGTCGCGCAGCCGGACCGGCTTGGTGAACTGCATGACCTCCCAGTCGCGCTCGCGGGCCACCTTGGCCAGCACCCGATCGGGATTCACCGCCACCGGGTGACCCACTGCTTCGAGCATGGGGAGGTCGGTGTAGGAGTCGGAGTACGCCGAGCACTCCTCGAGGTCGAACCCTTCCGAACTCGGCCAGTTCGCGCATCGCCTCGGCCTTGAACGGGCCGTAGGCGTAGAACTCCATCTCCCCGGCGTATCGCCCGTCGTCGTCCACCACCGCCCGGCTGGCGATGGCGCCGTCCACACCCAGGTGCTCGGCCAGCGGCAGCACGATGTCCTCGGGAGATGCCGACAGCAGATACACCTTGTGGCCGGCGGCCCGGTGTGCCTCGATCAGATCGAGCGCCTCGGCGTAGATGATCGGCTCCACCGTCTCCTCGAGTGCCTCACGCACGATCTCTCTGATCTGCGTCTGGTCCCACCCCTTGGTGAGGGTGAGCATCGAGTCCCGCACCCGGGCCAGCTTCTGTTCGCTGGCACCCAGATGCAGATAGATGATCTGGGAGACGATGGCCCGAGCCACCAGCCGCCTGATTGATCAGGCCACCGTGGTAGAGCGGCCGGCCGAAGGCGCCGATCGAGGCCTTGGCGATGACCGTCTTGTCCAGATCGAAGAAGGCGGCCCTCATCATGTCAGCGACCCACCAGCAACCGTTGGACCGCGTCTTCGGCGTCGGCGGTCACCAGCACCAGCACCTCGTCGGCGATGGCCAGCCGGGTGTCGCCCCGGGGCACGATCAGGTGATCGCCGCGCACCACGGCTACCACGGTAGCGTCCCGGGGCACGCCCAGGTCGGCGAGGGTGGCGCCGGCAGCAGGGCTGTCCTCGGCCAGGGTGACCTCGACCAGGTGGGCATTTCCCCCTTCGAACCGGAGCAGTCGCACCAGGCTGCCCACCGACACCGCTTCTTCGACCAGGGCGGTGAGCAGCTGGGGGGTGGACACCGACACGTCGACGCCCCAGCTCTCGGTGAACAGCCACTGGTTCTTCGGGTGGTTGACCCGGGCCACCACCCGGGGGACGGCGAACTCCTGTTTGGCCAGAAGGGAGACCACCAGGTTGTCCTCGTCGTCGCCGGTGGCCGCCACCACCACGTCGACGGTGGACAGGCCGGCGGCGTCGAGGGAGGCCACCTCGCAGGCGTCGGCGACCACCCAGGTGATGTCCAGGTCGCCGCGGATGCGGGCCACCAGGTCGGGGTCCCGCTCGATGACCAACACCTCATGGCCCCCGGCGTGGAGATCCGAGGCGATCGCCGTTCCCACGCTCCCGGCACCGGCGATGGCGACCTTCATACCCGGTCCTCGGCCACATCGCCACCGGTCGCGTCGGGCGCCACGGTGGCATCGTCCGACCCACCGCCCACACCGGTCAACGGCCGCCCTCGGTAACGATCTCACCTCGACGATCACCGGCGATCGTCCGACCAGGCGTGCGTTGAACCTGTCGAGCGCAGTGTCCGACACCATCAGGTGCACCACGTCTCCTTCCTGACCGACCAGATCGCCGAAGTCGAGGCGGGCGACGCCGGCCCGGGTGACCGCCACCACGGTGACGTCTCCGGGGACGGACAGGTCGGCCAGCCGCTTGCCCGCCCACCGCTCGGGGAGCGACCGCTCGACCAGCGACAGCGTCCCGGTCGGGTCGGACCATTCGGACTCCACCTCGCCGGGAAGCAGCCGTCTGCGCACCTGGTCGATGGTCCACGACACGGTGGCCACGGTGGGGATGCCCAAGCGGAGATAGATCTGTGCCCGCCGGGGGTCGTAGATGCGGGCCACGACGTTGGGTATCTCGTAGGTCTCGCGGGCGATGCGGGCGGTGAGGATGTTGGTGTTGTCGCCGCTGGTCACCGCGGCCAGCGAGATGGCCTCGCCCGCCCGGGCCCGATCGAGGTCACTGCGATCGAACCCCGAGCCCACGATGGCGGTGCCCGGCCAGTCCGTGGGCAGCCGCCGGAACGCCTTGGCGTTGCGGTCGATGATGGCGACGGTATGCCCGGCTTCGACCAGCCCGATACCCAGTCCGGAACCGACCCGACCGCATCCCACGACGACGATGTGCACCCGAACCATGCAACACGCATCGTCCGGTGATGACAACTCACCCCCGCCGATGGGTGCCGGGGCCGACTCGGTGTCCCGACCCTGGCGATGGACCCGTGCCGGTCGGCGATGGGACCGGAGCCGGCCCACGCCCATGATTTACTGAGGGGGTGGACCCATCGGCGACGGGAGGCTTGAACCCGGTCGAGTCGATGGGAGACCAGGCCGGAGCGGTGGTTTCTCCCGACAAGCCGGTGCCCGGGTCGTATGACCCCGGCGGCGGCAGCGCTGGTCAAGGTGGACCTCCCCGAGACCTTCCGCTACCGGTTGAAGAACCGTCTGCTCGGGCCCCCGATCGCCTCGGACCGACAGTCGACCGAGCGCCTGGGCAAGCCGACCGCCCTGGCCGTGCTGTCCTCGGACGTGATCTCCTCGTCGGCCTACGCCACCGAGCAGATGCTCATTCCGCTGGTCATCGCCATCGGGGCGGCCGCCTACTCGCTGGTCATCCCGGTGACCTTCGCGGTCATCTTCGTGCTGTTGTTCGTCACCCTCTCCTACCTCGAGGTGGTCAAGGTCTACACCAAGGCGGGCGGCGCCTACGTGGTGGCCCGCGAGAACTTCGGTCTCACCGTGGCCCAGGTGGCGGCCATGTCCCTGCTCATCGACTACACGCTGACCGTGGCGGTGTCGGTGGCCGCCGGCGTGGCCGCCATCACCTCGGTCTTCCCCGGGCTGACCCCCGAGACCACCTGGATCGCGGTCGGCCTGGTGCTGCTCATCGCCTACGGCAATCTGCGGGGTATCCGCGAAGCCGGGCGCACCTTCGCCGTGCCCACCTACTTCTTCATCGCCAACATGGTGATCCTGATGGCGGTGCGGCGCCTACAGGGCCATCGTCGGGTCGTTGCACGCCCATTCCATCTACGGGCACATGGCGGGTTCCAACCCGACGGTCCACATCGGTTCGCCGGGGAGCGGGCTCCTCTACGGGGCCACGGTGTTCGTCGTTCTCAAGGCCTTCGCCTCGGGAGGGTCGGCGCTGACCGGCACCGAGGCCATCTCCAACGGGGTGAGCATCTTCCGCCGGCCCGAGTCGCGCAACGCCCGGATCACCATGGTCCTGATGGCCACCATCCTCGGATCGCTGGTGCTCGGCGTATCCGCCTGGCCTCGGTCACCCACCCGGTGCCCTATGTGTCCGGCACCCCGACGGTCATCTACCAGATCGGCAAGTTCGTCTACGGCGGCACCGCGTCTGGGCAACCTGTTCTCCGACGCTCCTCCAGATCGGGACCACCCTGATCCTCATTCTGGCGGCCAACACCAGCTTCACCGGCTTCCCCTTCCTGGCCAGCTTCGCCGCCGACGACTCCTATCTGCCCCGCCAGCTGACCAAGCGAGGCCACCGGCTGGTGTTCTCCACCGGCATCATCGTGCTCACCGTGGTGTCGGTGGCGCTGCTCATCATCACCCGGGCCAAGGTGGACAAGCTCATCCCGCTGTACGCCATCGGCGTGTTCACCGGCTTCACCATGGCCGGGGCGGGTATGGCCAAGTACCACCTCACCCACAGAGAGGACCACTGGCGCCGCCGCTTGATCATCAACGGCACCGCGTCGGTGCTGTCGGCCATCGTGTTGGTGATCATCGCCGTGGCCAAATTCACCGAGGGCGCCTGGGCCATCCTGGTCATCCTGCCGGTCGGCGTGCTCGTCCTGTTGCGCCTCCACCATCAGTACGTCGACGAGGAACAGCAACTCGAAGAGGGCGCCGCCGAGGCGGCCGAGGCACCGGTGCTCAACCGCCACGTCGTGGTGGTGTTGATCGATCGGCTGGACATGGCCACCGCACGGGCCCTCCAGTATGCGCGCACCCTGCATCCCGACGAGCTTCGAGCGGTCCACTTCACCCTGGACAGCCAGGAGTCGGCCACCCTCGAGGCGGAGTGGAGTCGGCTCGGGCTGACCCGGCTCCCACTCGACGTCGAGGAGTGCGAGGACCGGCGCCTCACCCGGGCCGCCCTCGAGCTGGCCGCCGAAACGGTGGCCGACGAGCAGACCGAGTTGACCATCCTCCTGCCCCGCCGCGGGTTCGCTGCCGGGTGGCATCGGCTGCTCCATGACGGCACGGCCGACCAGATCGCCGCCGCGGTGGGCCAGTTGGCCCACGTCAATGCCACGGTGGTCCCCTACCAACTGACCGGGGGGTGGCTTTCACGCCGACGGGAATGGCGCCGTCAACCGTCGGGTGGCTGCCCACCGCCGACGGCCGTGCCACCAAGGCGATGAGAGCCGGAGACCGGGCCGCCGGTCGGGAGGCCGCGGCCAAGGCCGCCTTCGACCGGGCCGCATTCGGGGAGCGGGGCCGGGGGACGGTCCCCATCGGCGAGGCCCAGTGGAGGAACCGGGTCCGGCTGGCCGGCCGGGTCAAGTCGGTGCGGGTGCAGCCACGAGCGGGCACCTCCAATCTCGAGTGCGTGCTGGCCGACGCCAGCGGGAAGATACTGCTGGTGTTCCAGGGACGCCGCCGTATCCCGGGCATCCAGCCCGGAGCGCGCCTGGTGGTCGAGGGCATGGTGGGCGACTGGGCCCGTAGGCAGGCCATTCTCAATCCCGACTACGAGCTCATCGCCGGCCCGGAGGCGGGGGAGGCACCGACCTGACCGGCCTCGTCGTCGGGTCCGTCGTCGGGTCCGTCGTCGGGTCACCGCCCGCCGCTCGAGGAGGCCCCGACGGTGCTTTCTTGCCCCTTACCCCTAATTGTCGGTATCTTCTGCCCCCGTTGCCGGGTTACGCGGGCCGTGATGGCGCGCCCCGGCGGAGGCCACATGGCCGAGGCCTCGCAGGGGGAATGGAGTCCCTGACCACTGCGATGGGTCGCGGTCGATGTTGTCAACAGTTGTCCAATCGTGACGGTGCAGGTCCAACCATCAGCCGTCCTGACCACGCAGTACACCGAAGGGAGCCTCACCGATGACCCACCTCCTGGCTGAAGGGGGTTACCAGGTCTTCTCTCTGCACAACACCGAGAAGACCTGGCTGTACTTCGCGATCGTCTGCGCGGTCGCCTCCATCGTGACGGCGCTGTTGCTGGTGCGGGGAGTCCTCGCCGCCGACCAGGGCACCGCGTCGATGAAGGACATCGGCAAGGCCATCCAGGAGGGCGCCGAGGCCTTTCTGGCCCGTCAGTTCAAGACCATCGGGATCATCATCATCCCGCTGGCCGTTCTCATCTTCTTCACCGCCACCAAGGTGACCCACACCGAGTACTACTACGCCACCGTCGGCGGCGTGCGGGTCTACGGCGCGCACACCGTCACCGACCTCACCTTCGCCCAGGCCGGCATCTACCGGGTGATCTGCTTCCTGGCCGGCGCCCTCTGCTCGGGCCTCACCGGCTTCATCGGGATGAGCATGGCCGTGCGGGGAAACTCACGGACGGCCGCGGCCGCCCGTGAGGGCAAGATGGCCCCGGCGCTCAAGGTGGCCTACCGCACCGGTGCCATCACCGGCCTCCTGTGCGTGGGCCTCGGCCTGCTCGGGGCCACCGTCATCGTGCTGGTCTTTCAGAACACCGCCACCTCGGTGCTGATCGGGTTCGGGTTCGGCGCCTCGTTGCTGGCCCTGTTCATGCGGGTCGGCGGGGGCATCTTCACCAAGGCGGCCGACGTGGGCGCCGACCTGGTGGGCAAGGTCGAGGCGGGCATCCCCGAGGACGATCCCCGCAATGCGGCCACCATCGCCGACAACGTGGGGGACAACGTGGGCGACTGCGCCGGCATGGCCGCCGACCTGTTCGAGTCGTACGTGATCACCATCATCGCCGCCATCATCCTGGGCGTCACCGCCTTCAATTCGATCGGGCGGGGCGGGGCAGCGGCCAAGACGGTCATCTTCCCCATCGCCATCCCGGCCATCGGCATCCTGGCCACCATCATCGGGGTGTTCGTGGTGCGGGCGGGACAGCGGGACAAGAACGCCATGGCGCCGATCAACCGGGGGGTGTGGACGGCAGCCGTCCTCACCATCGCCGGCTCGGCCGTGGTGGCCGGGGCCTACCTCCATTACTGGAAGGCGTTCTACGCCGTGCTCACCGGGGTGATCCTCATGCTGGTGGCCAGCCAGATCACCGAGCACTTCACCTCCACCGAACGGGGGCCGGTCAGGGAAGTGGCCGAAACCGCCCGCACCGGGCCGGCCACCCTCACCCTCTCGGGCTTGGCTCTGGGCCTCGAGTCGTCGGTGTGGGCGATCATCGCCATCGTGCTGGCCATCTCGGTGTCCATCGGCCTCGGCGGGGGCAACATCCAACTCACCCTGTACCTGGTGGCACTCACCGGTATCGGCCTCCTGTCCACCGCAGGCATGATCGTCTCCGAGGACAGCTTCGGCCCGGTGTCCGACAACGCCGCCGGCGTGGCCGAGATGTCCGGTGAGTTCACCGGCGAGGCCGAGCGGGTCATGGTCAGCCTCGACGCGGTGGGCAACACCACCAAGGCGGTGACCAAGGGGGTGGCCATCGGATCGGCGGTCATCGCCTCGGTGGCCCTGTTCGCCTCGTTCATCGAGACCATCGGCAGCCAGCTCAACCTGCACCCACCGCTGGGCGCCCCGGTCAACTGGCTGTTCGACCTGCCCCAGACGTCGATCAACGTGTCCCACCCGACCGTGTTCATCGGCGTCCTCATCGGCGGCTCGATCGCCTTCATCTTCTCGGCGCTGGCCATTCGGGCGGTGGGGCGCTCGGCCGGCACCGTGGTCCAGGAGGTGCGCCGCCAGTTCCGCGAGCACCCCGGCATCATGGACTACACCGAAAAGCCCGAATACGGGAAGGTCATCGCCATCTGCACCACCGCCGCCCAGCGGGAGCTGGCCACCCCGGCCCTGCTGGCCGTGCTCAGCCCGGTCATCATCGGCTTCGGCATCAACTACTTCGCCCTGGGGGCGTTCCTGGTGGGGGCCATCCTCACCGGCCAGCTGATGGCCAACTTCCTCTCCAACTCGGGTGGTGCGTGGGACAACGCCAAGAAGTACATCGAGGACGGAAACGAAGGCGGGAAGGGGTCCGATGCCCACAAGGCGGCGGTCATCGGCGACACCATCGGCGATCCGTTCAAGGACACCGCCGGACCGGCGCTCAACCCGCTGATCAAGGTGATGAACCTGGTCTCCTTGCTCATCCTCCCCGCGGTGATCACCCTGCACCCGCACACCGGGGCCCGACTGGCCATCGCCGGCGTGGCCCTGGTCGTGCTGCTGGCCTCGATCGCCTTCTCCAAGCGCAAGACCGAGGCCATGGACGGGGATCTGCCCGCCGCCGAGTCCGCCGCCCTCGACCAGGCCGCTACGGTGGCCGTCAAGTCTGCACACGACTGAAGCGGCCGCCCACCGAGGCCCAGGCGTCTCGGGGTGGTCGCTGAGGGTTGACAACGCCTCGACCCACCGTTCACCCTGAGGCCTAAGCCATGGCACCCACCGACCTGACACAGACACCCGCAGAAACCGACCCCGGCAACGGAGCCTCCGGGCGGCTCGCGGGCCCGGGCCGGGGCCAAGCCCCTGGTCATCGTCGAGTCACCGGCCAAGGCCAAGACCATCGCCGGACTGCTCGGATCGGACTATGTGGTCGAGTCCTCCATCGGGCACATCCGCGACCTGCCCCGCCGGGCCGACGAGGTTCCGGCCGCGTACAAGGGTGAGGCGTGGTCCCGGCTGGGCGTCGATGTCGACAACGGGTTCAAGCCGCTGTACGTGGTCTCCACCGAGAAGAAGTCTCAGGTGGCGAAGCTAAAGCAGTTGGTCAAGCAGGCCAGCGAGGTCTATCTGGCCTCGGACGAGGACCGGGAGGGCGAGTCCATCGCCTGGCACCTCCTCGAGGTGTTGGCGCCCCGGGTGCCGGTCAAGCGGATGGTCTTCCACGAGATCACCCGTCCGGCCATCGAACGCGCCGTTCTCGAGTGGCGGGACCTCGACCGCCGGCTGGTCGACGCCCAGGAGGCCCGGCGCATCCTCGACCGTCTCTACGGATACGAGGTGTCGCCCGTCCTGTGGAAGAAGATCATGCCCCGCCTGTCCGCCGGTCGGGTCCAGAGCGTGGCCACACGAATGGTGGTCGAGCGCGAACGGGCCCGGATGGCGTTCCGCTCGGCCGGGTGGTGGGGCATCGACGCCACCTTCACCGCGGCGGGGGACTCGCCGGCCCCCGAGGGAACACCACGGTCGTTCACCGCCTCGTTGGTGGCAGTCGACGGCGTGCCCCTGGCTTCGGGCCGTGACTTCGACGACAGCGGGGTTCTCCACGCGCCGGGGTCGGTGGTGGTGTTGGCCGAGGAGGAGGCCCGATCGCTGGCCGCCGGGCTGGCCGGTGCACCATTCGCGGTGAAGTCGATGACCCACAAGCCGTTCCGCCGGTCGCCGTCGGCCCCGTTCATGACCTCGACCCTGCAACAGGAGGCCGGTCGCAAGCTGCGCTTCAGCTCCAAGCGGGCCATGCAGGTCGCCCAGCGCCTGTATGAGGACGGGTGGATCACCTACATGCGCACCGACTCGACCACCCTGTCGAGCCAGGCCCTGGACGCGGCCCGGGCCCAGGCCTCTGCTCTCTACGGTTCGGAGTACGTGCCCGCCCAGCCACGGCGTTACGAGCGCAAGGTCAAGAACGCGCAGGAGGCCCACGAGGCGATCCGCCCTTCCGGCGAGAGCTTCCGGACCCCGGACGAGGCGTCCCGATCGCTGTCGGGCGACGAGTTCCGTCTCTACGACCTCATCTGGAAGCGCACGGTGGCCTCGCAGATGGCCGACGCCACCGGTACCAGCGCGCAGGTACGCCTGGTGGGCGAGACGACCCGGGTCGCCGACGGCGGTGAGGCCGGCGGACGAGAGGCTGAGTTCTCGGCCTCGGGCAATGTCATCCAGTTCCCCGGTTACCTCCGGGCCTACGTCGAGGGTGAGGACGACCCGGAGGCCGAACTGGCCGACCGGGAGGTGCATCTTCCCCCGATGACCGAAGGCGACCCGGTGTCGGTGGACGGACTCGAACCGGGGTCGCACGCCACCCAGCCGCCTGCCCGCTACACCGAGGCGTCATTGGTGAAGGCCATGGAGGAGCTGGGGGTGGGCCGGCCGTCCACCTACGCCAGCGTGATCTCGACGATCATCGACCGGGGATACGTGTGGAAGAAGGGGACCGCCCTGGTTCCGTCGTTCACCGCCTTCGCCGTGGTGGGGCTCCTCGAGCGGTACTTCGCCGACCTGGTGGACTACGGGTTCACCGCTTCGATGGAGGACGATCTGGACGCCATCGCCGCCGGGGACGAGGAGTCCCTCCCCTGGCTGACCCGGTTCTACTTCGGAGCCGGAGAGGGGGACGCCGACCGGGTCGAGTCAGGGCGCGGTCCAATGGCGGTGCCATCGAGGCCACCGACGCGGCAGAGGCCACTCCGGTCGCCGGTCAGGTGCGAGGAATGGGCCTCAAACAAGAGGTCAGCACGTACCTCGGTGAGATCGACGCCCGCGAGATCAATTCGATCCCCATCGGGGTGGGGACCGATGGGGCCGACATCGTGGCCCGGGTGGGCCGCTACGGTCCCTACCTGCAGCGGGGAGAAGACCGGGTTTCGATCCCCGACGATCTGGCACCGGACGAGCTGACCATCGAGCGGGCGGAGTCGCTGCTGGAGGCCCCGTCGACTGATCGGGTGCTGGGCGAGGACCCCGAGACCGGCCTGCCGGTGCAGGTGAAGGCGGGCCGATTCGGTCCCTACGTGCAGCTCGGGGAACTGGTGGAGAAGCGGAGCCAAGCCCCGGACCTCGTCTCTGTTCGCCTCGATGTCGTCGGCCACCATCAGCTTCGAGCAGGCCATGGAACTGCTCCGGATCCCGCGGACGGTCGGAACCGACCCGGGGTCGGGGGAGGAGATCGTCGCCCACAACGGCCGGTTCGGCCCGTACCTCAAGAAGGGCAGCGGACACCCGCAGCCTGCTGGCCGAGGACCAGATCCTCTCGGTTGAGTCTCGACGAGGCGTTGGCGTTGTTCGCCCAGCCCAAGGCACGCGGGGGTCGCAACGCCAAGGGGCCGCTGCGCGAGATGGGGATCGACGCCGACACCGGCTTGACCATGGTGGTCAAGGACGGTCGGTTCGGTCCCTATGTGACCGACGGAACCACCAACGCCTCGCTGCGCCGGGGCGACGATGTCGAATCGCTGACCGCGGAAAGGGCTTCGGAATTGTTGGCCGAACGTCGGGCGGCCGGTCCCCCCACCCGCAAGAAGGCGGCGGCCAAGAAGACCGCACGCAAGAAGACGACGGCCACGAAGAAGGCACCGCCACCAAGGCCGCGGCCACCACCAAGAAGGCGGCCACCAAGAGGGCCGCCACCAAGAGGGTCGCGGAGAAGAGCGCCGAGTGACGGCGGCGATGAACAGGACCAGCAGCCCCGAGTGACCGACCGTCCGCGTGGTCGCCTGGTCGCGCTGGAAGGAGTCGATGGCTGCGGAAAGACCACCCAGGCCCAACTCCTCGCCGAGCGGTTGGGTGCGCTGCTCACCTTCGAGCCCGGGGCGACCCGGCTCGGGGAGTCGCTCCGGCCGCCTCCTTCTCGATCGCCATCGGGCACCGATCAGCGAGCGGGCCGAGGCGTTGTTGATGGCCGCCGACCGGGCCCAACACCTGGCCGAGATGGTGGTTCCCGCCCTGGATGCGGGAACCTGGGTGGTGACCGATCGGTTCTCCGCCTCCACCATCGCCTACCAGGGGTTCGGGCGCGGCCTCGACCGGAGCGAGCTCGACCGGTTGATCGACTGGGCAACCGGTGGCCTGGCTCCCGATCTCACCGTGCTGGTCGATGTGCCCGTCGAGGTGGCGGCCGATCGACGAGGTGTCACCCCCGGCGACCACTTCGAGGACCAGGGTGACCGCTTCCTGCAGCGGGTGGCCGAGGGCTACCGTTGCCTGGCCGCGGCGGTGTCACCCCGTGGCTGGTGGTAGACGGGACCGGCAGCGTCGACTCGGTGGCCGAGGCGGTCTGGTCGGGCGTGAGGCCGCCCTCGGTCCGGTGACGGCGATGACTGACAGGGTTCGGCCACGCGCAGAACAGACCGATGTGATCATTCCGGTAGCGACGGCGGCGCCGGTGCCGGCCCTCTTCGACCAGGTGGTGGGCCAACCGAGAGCGCTGGCCCAGCTCACCGCGGCGGCGCGCCGGTCCGTCCACGCCTACCTGTTGCACGGGCCGCCGGGCTCGGGCAAACGGGCCGCGGCCCGCGGTCTGGCTGCCGCCCTGCTCTGTCCCGACGGCGGGTGCGGCGACTGCCTCACCTGCAAGAGGGCCCTCCGTGGAACACATCCCGATCTGATCGAGGTGGAGCGGTCCGGCGCGTCACTCGCGGTCGACGAGGCCCGCTCGATCGTGGCACGGGCCCAGCGCCGCCCACTCGAGGCGTCCCGCCAGGTCGTTGTGGTCGACGACGTTCATCTGGACGGCAGGGCGGTGCCCGCACTTCTCAAGACGGTGGAGGAGCCGCCGCCCGCCACCGTGTTCGTGCTGCTGGCCGACAGCACCCCGCCGGCGCTGGACACCATTGCCAGCCGGTGCGTGCAGATCTCCTTCGATCCGGTTCCCGATCGAGCGGTCACCGCCTGGCTGGTTTCGCGGGGGGTTGAACCGGCTCACGCCGAGGCGGTGGCACGAGCATCGGGAGGTCGGCTCGATCGCGCCGAGTTGCTGGTGAGTGACCCCGGTTTCGCCGCCCGCCAGGAGGAGTGGCGGTCGATACCGTCCCGTCTCGACGGTACCGGCGCCGCCGCGGCCGACGCGTCCGACCGGCTGCTGGCCTCGGCGGAGGAAGGACTCGGGTCTCTACGCGATCAGCACGCCCGAGAGCTGGCCGCGCTCGCAGAGCAGTCCGAGGCGCTGGGGACCAAGGGCATCGCCGGACGAAGGTCGGTCGAGGACCGGCACCGGCGTGAGGAGAGGCGATGGCGGACCGACGAATTGCGATTCGGTCTGGCCGCCCTGGCCGGGGAGTACCGGGACCGCCTGGCGGCCACTGCCGACTCGGGTCCGGGAGGCAGTTCCCTCGTCCGTCGTCAATGCGGGCCGGGCGACCGGCATCCAGCGTCTCATGCGACAGGTGGAAGTCATCGACCGGGCGGCCGCTGCCCTCGGGCGCAACGCCAACGAGTCCCTACTGTTGGACGCCCTGATGGTCGAGCTGTCCGGTATGAACGAATGAGGTCCAGAAGGGAAACGTCCGGGATCGCCCGACTGCGGCCGGCGGGGTCGACTCTCGGGATCGAGGGTCGCGCACTGTTCGGATAGCGTGGCTCACCGCGCCTGGGTAGCTCAGTCGGTAGAGCAACGCACTCGTAATGCGTAGGTCAGGAGTTCGATTCTCCTCCCAGGCTCCATTGTCTGTGGAAGTTCGGATGATGCTTGACACCTCGGCCCCACCGCCCAATTCCGATCGCTGTCGGCGGTCCCGCCAATGCGCGCACTCTCGCGCGGAAATCCGCGATTTTGTCGTACCCCCCGGTTATCTTGGTCGGATGACCCGACCGAGGACCTACCAAGAGACGCGGATCGCCACCGCAGTGCGACTTCCCGAGTCGATCCACCGACGGCTTCACCAAGCCGCCTCGAGCCGCGACGTGTCGGCCAATCTCCTGGTGATCCGGGCGGTGACCGAGTTTCTGGACCGCCTGCCGGCGGCGGAGTCGGCCGTCGCACTCAGCAGCTCGGCGGGCGCCAATCGAGTCATCGAGGGTCGGGTCACCGTCGTGAGCATCGCGCCGCCACGGCCGGTGGGCAACGGTCGGCGCCGGCCCACCGCCACTACCAATTTCGGCTCGGGTCGTCGCGAAGCGCACGACGCTTCGGCGTTCTATGAGCGCTTCGCGTTGCCGGAGGTCTCCAACGACGCAACCATCGTTCCGGCAACCGATCGCGATGTGATCTACCTGGGAGATTCTCGGCGCATGGAGCAGGTCGCGTCGAACTCGGTCGGGCTGGTGGTCACCTCGCCGCCGTACTTTGCCGGTAAGCAGTACGAGGAGAG
This sequence comes from uncultured Acidimicrobiaceae bacterium, assembly GCA_963734395.1. Taxonomy (GTDB): domain Bacteria; phylum Actinomycetota; class Acidimicrobiia; order Acidimicrobiales; family RAAP-2; genus Bog-756. Next base: position 503,690 of record CAVTGY010000003.1, read on the forward strand.
CTTGGGCGTCGACGGTGTTCCCGCCACCTACCTCGAGTACCTCGATCTCTTGCGCGACGTTTTTGCCGAATGCAAACGAGTACTCGAGCCAGGCGGTCGTATTGCGGTGAATGTGGCCAATTTGGGTCGCCGGCCGTACCGGTCGCTGTCGGGAGACGTGACCGAGATGCTTCAAGAGCTGGGCCTTCTGCTCAGAGGCGAGATCATCTGGTGGAAGGGACGAGCTGCCGGGGGATCCTGCGCATGGGGCACCTTCCAACGCCCCGGTAATCCGGTCCTTCGCGACGTGACCGAACGGATCGTGATCGCCAGCAAGGGACGCTTCGATCGCGCGCTCTCTCCCTGGGAACGACAGCACAGGAACCTCCCTTCGACAGCGACCATTTCACGGGACGAATTCATGGAGGCCACCACCGACTTGTGGGAGATCGCCCCGGAAAGTGCCACCAAGGTCGGACATCCCGCTCCATTTCCGGTGGAGCTGCCGAGCAGGCTCATCGAGCTCTACACCTACGAGGGAGATCTTGTCCTGGACCCCTTCATGGGTTCGGGAAGTGCCGCCGTTGCCGCCCTGCGAACCCGGAGGCATTTCATCGGATTCGACACCGACAAGGACTACGTGGCCGCGGCGAAGTTGCGGATCGCCGAAGAGGTCGGTCGGGCCGATGCCCAATCGTCAGTGACCAGCATGCCCTTCCGAGTAGAGCTCCCGGCCGTTGCGCCCGAACCGGCCGCTGAGGATTTCTTGACCCAGGCCGTCAGGGACGGCCGACAGGCGAAGGACCTGGCGGCAGGTCTCCTGGCGGAGTGCGGATTCACCAACATTCGCCCTGACCTCAAGCAGCGGGGGTTGGGTATCACGCTCAGTTTTGTGGCCACCGACCACCAGGGTGGCGACTGGGCCTTCGAGGTGTCCGGTGCGTTCACCTCGACCAGGGCGGGACTGCGCCGAACCGACGCGCTGTGGAGGTCGTTGGGCAAGGCCGCGGTGTTCCAGGAGAGCGGACGCGGCGTTCCGCTTGTCCTTCTGACCACTGATGCGCCGGTCAAGGGAACGGCCGCCTACCAGGCGCTCGAAGTCATGCGGGGGGCCACCCGTCCGGTGTTCGATCTCATCGAGTTGTTGAACACCGACGACCGATCGAGATTGGGCCGATATGCCCTCGACGGTCAGACGTGCGTGAAGGACTAGGTACCGCCTTTACCGATCATGCCTGATTTGCGCACCGAGATCACCGAGATCGTGACCGGTCTCGGGATGACCGGGATCGATGGCCTTCCTGATGCTCTGGCGGCTCGGCCACCGATGATGAGAAATGTCGAAGGTCATCATTGGGATCGACTGGACGGCGGCATTGGAGGCCGGCTTGCACAACAGTGAGTTCGACACCGCCTGGATCAACGGTCGCGCCTTCCTCGAGTCACCCGATGGTCTGCGGGGAAGAGAGCCGCAACTGATCGAATGGAAGGGTGCGCATCAGCCCCCGGGGTTCGACTTCCTTCCCGTGGACCTCCGAATCGATCACGTCTTCCTGGTCAGCTGCAAGTACCAGTCGAAGGTATTGATGAACAGTTCCCCTTCCAATCTGTTCGAGAGGCGGTTGGCGGACAGGCTCGCCGGATCGGACAGCGGGTCGTGGTACACCTCGTGTGCACCGGACGAGTATCGACACCTCTACTCGTGCATCCGCCGGTATGTGGGCCTGGAGCTCCTACCGTCCACGGTGGAGGCACTCGCTGCCAACCATGTGGCGCGTATCCGGACCGCGTGTTCTCAGTCGCTGGCCTAAGCCCTTGGCCCCGATTTGGGCTGAGTTTTCGCTGGCCGTGGCCATCCGATCGGCGGCCCGTTGGCGCGAGGAGTTACAGACCCCGGTCCAGACGTGAAGAGATGCTTTGGCGGCTCCTTCGCCTCAACGCGTCGACCTACTTCCTGCTCGGTTCTTCCGAATCAGGCCCGATTCGCCTGCGGATCGGCACGCCATGGGATCTTCGCCAGGGCTACACCATGGAGGACTTGGAGCTGGCGGCGGTTCCGGCCGGGCAGCCGAAAGTTTCCTGGACAGCCCATCTCACCGCCAACCACACCGGCAACAGACACCTGATTGAAGGCCATGTGGAGGTCCGTTGGGCACACGGGAGGTTCTCCTCGGTCGAGGCGAAGATCTACTTGGACACACCGCACGGTGAAGTTCCCGGCTACGTTCCGCTGCTTTCCCCCCTTTGACCGAACCGCGGCACACGGGTGCAGACCCGGCTCCAAGGGTCATCTGGCATCTTCGGGGGTAGCATCCCCCCGTATGGCGGCCTGGCTATGAGCAACCACTTGCAGACGGAGACGTTGCGGGCATCACTGGATGCCGATCTGATCCGGTCCCTCTGTGAATCGGCCACCGACGTACCCATCCATGCCGGCGAGTGGCTGTTCCACACCGGAGACCCGAGCACCGACATCTACGTGATCAAGTCCGGCCGTCTCAAGGTGATCAGAGAATCCACCGACGAGGTGCTCAAGGTGCTCACCGCAGGAGACGTGGTCGGCGAGCTGGCTCCGTTGATGACCACCGCCCGTACCGCCGGTGTGAGGGCGCAGCGTGACAGTCATCTCTTTCGCATCCGGGCGGATGACTTCTTGGCCAGGCTCCGATCAGATCGTGCGGCCTCATTGAACATCGCCACCCGGCTGGCAAGGATCGTCCAGTCGTCACGTCCGAATGAACGACCGGAGCGATCGACGGCCGGGGTGGTGGCGGTCCTCCATTGTCACGGTGGCCGAATGGATTCGCCGGTACGTGCCCGATTCGAGCAGCTGATGGGCAAGCTTGTGCCGATCCGGGTGATCGACCAGCAAAGCGTCGACCAAGGCGCGGACCGGAGCGTGATCGCCAAGGAACTGGACGCGCAAATCGATGAGGCCGAGAGTCGGGGAAAGGTGGTCCTGCTGTTCGGGCAGAACGACGAGCCTCTCACCGGCCCCTGGAATCACTACTGTGCACGTCAGGCTGACCGCAAGGTGCTGGTGGTCGACCCCTCACGACCCTTGCCGGATGACAACAAGTCTCTGATCGGTTGCGACCTGGTATTCGTTCGGCCGCCGGCGCCCGCCGAGCTCACCGATTGGTTGGATGCGCTGGTTCCCCGTTCGCACACCGTGGCCGTATCCGAAGACCAGTACTTCGGTCTCGCTCCGCTGGTCCGACGGATCCTCGGACGATCCACCGGCCTGGTCCTGGCCGGCGGTGGTGCTCGCAACTTCGCCCATGTCGGGGTCATCGAGGTACTGCTCGATGCAGGTCTGGCCATCGACCGGGTGGGTGGATGCAGCATCGGCGCGCTCATCGGCGCGCTCTTTGCGCTGGGAGTGTCGCCCGCTGAGATGACCGATATCCTCCGCCAGGAACTCGTGCAGCGGAATGCGCTGAACAGGGTAGTGGTGAGCCTGGCCACCCTCCCCCTCCGACCATTTTTGGATCCCGAAGAAGCGCGTTCGCTGCATGGCTCGCTCCGGAACCTCTTTGCCGATCTTCTCCTCGAAGAGTTCCCCTGCCCGATCTATACCAACACGGTCGACCTTCCGACGGGCGAGGTCCAGACGGTGCGACGGGGACCGGCATGGGAAGCAGTCGGTGTCTCGATGACGCTGCCGGTCCTGTTCCCGCCCCGAGCGGTCGATGGAAGATTGCTGGTCGATGGCGGGATTTTGGAACCATTCCCGGTGGCCGCCATGGCGGTCGAGGGGGAGGGCCCGATCATCGGGGTCGGTGGTGCGTCCTCTTCAACCGCGCCGGTCGGGCAGATCGGCACCGAGCTGCGACTGACCGGAGTCAACGATGACGCTGCCGGCCTGCCATCAACGCTCCAAACGCTGCTGCGGGTCATGGACCTGGTGTGTTACAACTCGCCGGGAGTCATGGAGGACGTGGATGTCTTGATAACGCCAGACGTCGGAGACACCGGGATTCTCCAATTCGACCGGCTTGACTCGATGATCGATGCCGGCCGGGAAGCCGCTCGCCGCGCGCTCGATGAATGTGATCTGTCAATGTTCGCGATGCGATTCGACAACGAACCGGCCCAGTCGACCTTGCTTCTCGAACGGCTCGAGGAGCGCAGAACCAATCGGACACGACCGGGGCGAGCCGCGGCAGCGATCGACAGTGCGGTTGTCAGAGCGCTCCAGCAGCTCGAAACCGTGGCCGGCGTCGCAGGCGGGCGTCTCGACAAGCTGCACGTTTCGAGAGCGCCATCGGTTTCGGTACTGGTTGATGCGGCGCTGACCAAAGTCATACAGAACATTCCCCATTGACCCGTCGTGCCGGCTACCGGCGAGGGAACCCACTGAAACGTCTGAGATGACCGACCAATGATCGCAGTGACCTTCGCCGATCTGGCCTTTCGGGCCCGCCAGTTCCTGATCGCGGTGATAGGCGTTGCCCTGGTATTGGCGATGGCGCTCCTCCTCAGCGGACTTTCCCACGGGTTCACCTACGAACTCGAACAGACGGTCGGTGGATTCGGAGCGACCAATTGGGTACTGGCCAACGGTGCACACGGTCGTTTGACCGCGGTTGCCACCTTTCCCCAGTCCGAGGTGACCGCCATCAGGGGCCAACCCGGGCGTGCGCCAGGCACAGCCGTTGCTGATCCTGCCTTCCCAGTCCACTCAGATCGACGGGCAAACGGTGAACGTGAACCTGGCCGGCGTGGTGCCCGGAGCCTTGGGGAGTCCATCGGTGTCGAACGGAAACGGCCATGGACTGGCCGGCCCGTCGCAGGTCGTCGTGGACACCGGGCTGCAGGCACCGGTCGGATCGACGATCATCCTGGGTGGAAGGCGGCTCGAGGTCGTGGGGACGGTTTCCAATCGAACCTTGCTCGGCGGTGCTCCGCTCATCTACCTCCCGCTGTCGACTGCCCAGAACATCGCGTTGGTGGGACAGCCTCTGGTCACCTCGGTGTTGGTGGTCGGCACTCCGACCCGTGTCCCCAGCGGGCTCGAAGTTCTGAGTCCACAGATGGTGGTCAACGCGTCGGTGGGCGAGTTGAAGACGGCCGTATCGTCGATCACCAATTCGACGGTGCTGATGTGGATCATCGCCGCGTTCATCGTGGCGGCGCTTCTCTACGTGGCAGCTCTCGAGCGTCGAAGTGACTTCGCGGTACTGAAGGCGCTCGGGGCTTCATCCGCCCAGCTCTTCGGCAGCTTGGTCATCGAGGCAGTGATCATCACCCTGATCGCGGCGGCGATCGCCGAACTGGCGTCGAATGAGATGACCTTTCTCTTCCAGCAGCCCGTCGTCATTCAAACGTCCGCCTATATTCAACTTCCCCTGATCGCGATCGTGGTAGGACTCCTTGCCAGTGTCGTCGCGCTGAGAAGGGCGACCGGCGCCGACCCGGCGTCGGCCTTCGGATGACAGGGCCCGGTTCGTTCGGTGGAGCTTTCACCGGCCGGTCCCAGTGGAGCAGCGGACCGCGGTTCGGAGCTGCGACGTCGATGACCTGACCGTCGAGTTCGACTCGGGTGGCTACCTGATCCGTCCTCTCGACAAGCTCAGCTTCACTGCTGACGACGGTGATCTGGCGGTTCTACTCGGTCCTTCCGGGTGCGGGAAGACCACCTTGCTCTCCTGTCTGGCCGGCTTGTTGACCCCCACCTCCGGTCGCATCGATTTTGCCGGGCGAGACGTCGGGTTCTCTTCGCGGGGGTGAGCTGTCCTCCTACCGGCAGACAACCGTCGGGGTGGTGTTCCAGGCGTTCAATCTGATCCCGAGTCTGAGCGCCCGCGGCAAACGTGATGGTGCCATTGCGCTTGGCCGGGGTCTCCAAGCTCCAAGGCCCGGGCTCGTGCTGATGAGCTGCTCGAGCTGGTAGGACTGGCGGACCGTTCTCACCATCGACCCGCCCAGATGTCAGGAGGCCAGCAGCAGCGGGTGGCGATCGCCCGGGCGCTGGTGCACGACCCACCTCTGGTGGTGGCTGACGAACCGACCGCACATCTCGACTACATCCAAGTCGAGGGGATCCTCACGCTGTTGAGGAGTCTGGCGTCGCCCGGTCGGTTGGTCATCGTGGCTACCCATGACGATCGGGTCACCCAGCTCGCTGACCGGGTCGTGCAGCTTGCTCCCCGCTTCACCGACGCCGACAAACCACCCGAAGCGGTCCATCTCGCTGCCGGAGAGGTTCTGTTCGAGCAGGGCGATCGCGGTGAGCTCATCTACACGATCGAGTCGGGCAGGCTCGAGGTGTACCGGCCGCTTACCGATGGCAGCAAGGAGCAACTCGCTGAGGCTCGGCCCGGGACAGTACGTCGGCGAACTGGGTCCCGTGCTCAAGATTCCGCGAAGTGCCTCGGTCGTGGCCGTGGAAGAGAGCACGCTGACGGCATACACCGTGACCACGTTCCGCCGGCAGTTCCCCGACCGTTCGAACGGGTAGACAGGCCTACTCGGACCGGTACGGACCGGGGATCAATCGTATTCGTGCATGGCTGATCAGCGCCTATGGTTGAGGGTTCCGAACGCATCCTGGTTTTGATCAATGGCGACCTGAATGGGAGAAAGCCGGTGAACCATCCAGCCGTCCGATCGAGCGCCGGCATCCTGGCACCGCCCGTCTGGCATGGAGCCGGTCCGGTGTTGCCCAACCTGAGTCGATAGATGACCGACGTCGATACCGCCACCGCGGTGGAAACGCCGCCCAGCGGAACGTCGACCCGAGCTCACTGGTGGATCCTGGTGGTGATCGCCAGCGCGCAGCTGATGGTGGTACTGGACACCACCATCATGATCATCGCACTGCCTTCAGCACAGAAGTCGCTGGGGTTCTCCGACGCCGACCGCCAGTGGGTGGTGACCGCCTACACGTTGGGATTCGGCGGGTTTCTGCTCCTCGGAGGTCGGATCAGCGACATGGTCGGGCCCAAGCGGACCCTGCTCATGGGCGTGGTCGGCTTCGCCGCCGCCTCTGCCCTCGGCGGCGCCTCCCAGACCACCGGCATGTTGATCGGCGCCCGCGCCCTCCAAGGCATGTTCGGGGCGCTGCTGGCCCCATCGGTGCTGTCGCTGCTCTCGACCACCTTCACCGATGCGCGGGAACGTGGCCGGGCGTTCGGGATCTACGCCTCGATCGCCATCGGCGGTGCGGCATTCGGTCTCATCCTCGGCGGACTCCTGACCCAGTACCTCAGTTGGCGTTGGTGTCTCTACGTGAACCTTCCCATCGCTGCCGCGGTGGTCATCGGGGCTTTCATCATGATTCCCCGGCGCTCCGGCCAGAACCGGGTCCGCCTGGACATCCCAGGAGCCGTCCTCGGGTGCAGCGGGCTCGTCGCTCTTGTCTACGGTCTGGGCGAAGCCGGCACCGTCGGCTGGAGCACGCCCCGGGTCATCGGCCCCCTCCTCGCCGCTGCCGTGTTGCTCGCCGCCTTCGTATTGGTGCAGTCCAAATCGCTCGAACCCACTGCTTCCCCTACGGATTCTGGCCGATCGCAACCGCGGCGGCTCCTTTCTGACCATCATCTTCGCGGTGTTCGGCATGTACGGCACGTTTCTCTTCCTCACCTATCTGCTGCAGACCGTTGACGGGTACTCACCGTTCGAGGCCGGAGTGGCCTTCCTCCCCCTCATGGCGGTCAACGGATTGGCCGCCACCCAACTGGCCAGCCGTCTGATGCCCGTGGTACCCACCCGCCTGTTGGTCGTCCCCGGACTTGTGCTCGCTTCTCTCGGCGTGGCATTGCTCACCCAGCTCACCCCCCACGCTTCCTATGTCAGCCATGTCCTGCCCACGGAGATTCTGTTGGGCCTCGGCCTCGGGATCGCCATGGTGCCGTGCATCAGCACCGCCACCAACAAGGCAGAACCCCGCGACGTGGGCATCACCTCGGCAACCACCAATACGTCACAACAGATCGGTGCTTCGGTGGGAACAGCACTGCTCAACACCATCGCCGCCATCGACGACCGCCGCCTATTTGGCCACCCATGCCCGAACCCCGGCGGCGGTCGACCAGGCCACCGTGCACGGCTTCGCGGTGGCCAGCGGCTGGGCCGCGGCATCCTTGCTGGTCGGCGCGGTGGTCGGTGGGGTCCTGATCAACGCCCACCCCGGGCAGGACAGCGACCCGGTCCTCGCCACCGCCCTCACGACGCCTGACCGCCCGACGAGTGGACGGGCCGTCGATCAGATGATGGCGCCCGTCTCCTTGTGGGCGATGATCTGCTCCCAGTCGAGGCCGAGCTCGAGCAGGATCTCCTCGGTGTGCTGGCCGTGCTCGGGAGCGGCGGTCAGCTGGTCGGCGGTCTCGTTCATCTGCACCGGATTGACCACCAGGTCGTAGTTGTTGCCGTCGGCTCGTTGGACGGTGGAGAGATAGCCGTTGGCCTCGACCTGGGGGTCGTCGACCAGCTCGGAGGGCATCTGCCCCGGGGCCCACACGCCGGACAGGGTGGCCAGCGCCTCTTTCCACTGGACGTAGGACTTGGACGCAAATACCTCGTCGAGGATCTGGATGCACTCCTTCGAGTTGGCATAGCGGGAACCGCCGTCGACGAATCGGGGGTCATCGATCAGATCTGGACGTCCGATGTGGGTGCAGAAATCAGGCCAGAACCGATCGGACTGCAGCATCATCAGCGTGATGAACCGGCCATCGCTGGTGCGGTAGTTGCCCACCAGGGGGTTGGGAGAGGTGCGACCGATCGAACTTGGGCATCGGATCGCCGCCGTAGAGACCCGATGCCACGATGTCCGGCGAGAGCATCCACATGGCCAGGCCGAGCAAGGAGACGTCGATGACCGGTGCCTTACCGGTGGTGGCCCGTTGCAGGAGTCCCGCGGCGATACCCCCGGCGATGGCCATGCCCCCGGCCAGGTCGCCGAAGGCCGGTCGCCCACCGATCGGCCATTCGCTGTCCGCCGGGGTCAGCGCGTTGGCCACCGCTCCGCGACCCCAGTAGGAGGCGCCGTCGTACCCGCCCTTCTCCCGGTCCGGGCCGAGGGGACCCTGTCCCGAACCGCGTGCGTACACGATGGACGGGTTGACCGCCCGGATGTGCTCCACGTCGATCTTCAGGCGCTGACGCACCGGAGGGAGGAAGCTGGTGAGGAACACGTCGGACGTCTCGGCCAATCGGTAGAGGAGCTCGCGGCCGCCGTCGGTGCTGATGTCCAGCCCGATGCTCCGCTTGCCTCGGTTGGGCTGTTCGATGATGTAATTGACCGCCCCTTCGCCGCCGGGAATGAGCCCCATGGAGACCAGGCCGCGTTGGGGGTCACCCGTCTCGGGGTGTTCGACCTTGATGACGTCGGCCCCCCAGTCGGCCAGAACGGCGCCGGCGGCGGGAACGAACGTCCAGGCGGCGACCTCGAGGACGCGGAAACCGGCGAGTGTATCGGCCATGGTGCCTACTCCTTGCTTGATCAGTGGATGGTGCCGAAGATCTACCGGGGCGCGGCAGGACGGATGTTCGTCAAGACGACGAGGAGGCAGAGAGGAGGTCGACCGAGCGGACCCCCTTCTTTTCGATGCCTTCTATGGACCTCGACTGGATCGAGACGTCGTGACCCACGGCCCGTCGCCGGAGGGCACCGACCGTGCAGTTCTCCTTGCCGCCCAGGGCGGCAAAGGGATCGTAGTGAAAGTGGCGCATGGCGTTGAGGTGGGTGATCCGATCGATGTCGTGATCGGAGAGGCCGTCCAGGCTCTCGGTCAGGGTTTCGGGCGCCGTCGGCCAGGTCGAGTCGGAGTGGGGGTAGTCGCACTCCCACATCACGTTGTCCATGTCGAGGAACTCGCGGCTGGCCACGCCGAACTTGTCGTCGATGAAGCAGGTGAGCATGTGCCGATTGAACACCTCGCTCGGGAGCTGGTCACCGTAGTCCTGGCCGGTCCAGGCGTGGTGGCGGTCGTAGTTGTAGTCGACTCGCTCGAGGAAGTACGGAATCCATCCGATGCCGCCCTCGGACAGCGCCACCTTGAGGTCGGGAAACTTGCGCAGCACTGGCGACCACACCAGATCCGCCGCTGCGTGCACGATGTTCATCGGGGTCAGGGTGATCAGGCAGTCGATCGGCGCGTCCGCCGAGGTGATCACGATCTCCGAGGACGAGCCGATGTGCATGCACACCACCACGGCTTCCTCGCTGCACGCCTGCCAGAAGGGATCCCAGTAGTCGGTGTGCACGCTGGGCCAGCCGAGCTTGGACGGATTCTCCGAAAAGGTGACCGCGTGTGCGCCTTTGGCGGCGGTCCGGCGAACCTCGGCCGCCAGCACCTCGGGATCCCAGATGGCGGGCAGCGGGCAGGGGATGAAGCGACCCGGGTGGGTGCCGCACCACTCGTCGATGTGCCAGTCGTTGTACGCCTGCACCATGGCCAGCGCCACGTCCTTGTCCTCGGTCCGGGCGAAGAGCTGGCCGCAGAACTGCGGAAACGACGGGAAGCAGAGCGATCCCAACACCCCGTTGGCGTCCATGTCCTTGACCCGCTCGTCGATGTCGTAGCACCCCGGTCGCAGCTGATCGAAGGAGGTGGGCTCGAGGCCGTACTCCTCGCGGGGTCGGCCGGCCACCGCGTTGAGCGCTACGTTGCCCAGGACCTGGCCTTCGTAGAGCCAGGCGTTGGTGCCGTCCTGGTTGGTGATGAACTTCGGGGCGAGGTCTACGTACTTGGCCGGGCAGCCGTCCGTCGAAGAGGTTCGGTGGCTCCACCACGTGGTCGTCCACGCTGACCATGACCATCTCGTTGATCTCCATCGACCGGTCTTCCTCCCAAGTGTCCTCTTCGAAGAGTACCAACTCGATTGATCTTTCGCCCGCACGGCGGTGGCGGGGCCGGCATCCGCCGGGCCCGACCGGCTCGGACCGTCCTTGACCAGGCGAGGATCGGCCGCGGGCGCTGCTGCGGACCGCTCGGTCGTCGGTGTCGCTCCCGCTGTGTAGGGTGCTTTCATGGCCGATCAGGCGGTGTTCTCCGATCTGGCAATGGAGTTCATGCCCGCTCTGTACACGGCCGCGCTCAGGATGACCCGGAACTCGGCCGACGCCGAAGACTTGGTGCAGGAGACCTATCTCAAGGCCTACCGGGCCTTTGCCAGCTTCGAGCTCGGGACCAACCTCAAGGCCTGGCTCTACCGCATCCTCACCAATACCTACATCAACACCTACCGGGCCAAGAAGCGCCGCCCCGAGATCGCTGACGTCGAGGACGTCGAGGACCTGTACCTGTATCGCCATCTGTCCGGAGACCGCAACCCGGGTCTCGGACGCAGCGCGGAGGATGAGGCGCTCGACCGTTTCACCGACACCGACGTCAAGGCGGCCATAGAGTCACTGCCCGACGCGTTCCGGATGGCGGTGCTGCTTGCCGATGTCGAAGGTTTCTCGTACAAAGAGATTGCCGAAATCACCGACGTGCCCATCGGTACGGTGATGAGCAGGATCCATCGCGGAAGAAAAGCGCTGCAGAAGGCGTTGGTCGATCGTGGAAGGACAAGGGGCCTCGTGGGGGCGACCGACGAGGCCAGGTAGGGAGAGCGCCAGAAGTGGGAGATTCGAAAGCGCCGAGTGGTTCGGCAGGTGCGACGGGGGATGACGATGAGCGGCCCGCTGGCTTTGTGGGCTGTGACGAGACCATCGAGCGTCTCTACTCCTACCTCGACGGCGAGCTCACCGAGCAAAGGCGTGAGGAGATCAAGCGTCATCTCGATCTGTGCGGGCCGTGCGTCGGTGCCTACGGCTTCGAGGCCGAGTTGCACCGAGTGATCGCCAACCGCTGCAAGGACCACGTGCCCGATGCCCTCGTCGAACGGGTGGCCGAGGCACTGCGGCGTCGAGCACAGCCGGCAGGGCAAGTAGCGCTTCTCCTTCCACCCTGTCCGGGGTCGGACCGACAGCCCAATGTGTCTGGCGTACGTCCGCGTTCGAAGCGCAGGGCTAAGACACCGGGGAGGGCGGTCCGAGCTTCGGCTACAGGTGTCCTCTGGCCGTTTGGTTTCGCGAAATTCGGGCTAATTATCGCTTGTAGACGATGGATCGCGCGACATTCAGGTTACAATCGTCTACGGAGGCGTGAAAATCGGGCGATTTGCGAATTCATGTATCCCAAGGGAGAGCGGGCTTCACGGGGTGAGCGCACCGGCGAAGCGGCAGCGGGAGACCTCGGTCGCCGTGCGATTAGTCCGGTCCCTACACTGGTCGTCGTGACCGAATCGGGGGGGGCGTCGGACGGCGCTGGCGCGGTGGCATGGGACACCGCCGAACGAGTGGCCGGATGGGTCGGAAGCCGGAGCCGGCTGCCCGCCCCGTACCGGCCTGACCTTCTCCAGCGTGACTTCGAGGAGCTGACTGCCCAGGCCGAGGAGCTGGTGGCAGCCTCGACCGGGCTGAGGTCGTCCTCGGGGCCCGCCAGAGCCCGGGTGACCGACCGGGCCGGTTGGGTGCACGCCAATGTCTCCAGCTTCCAACGTCTGGTCGGCCCCCATCTCGAGAAGTTGGATCCAGCACGTCTGGCCGCCGACAACCGGATGACCGAACGATTGGCCGGACCGCTGGCCGCGGCCGGCCGGGTGGTCACCGGAACCCAGATGGGCCTCGTGCTCGGCTGGCTGTCCACCCGGGTCCTCGGTCAGTACGACCTGCTACTTACCGAGGATGCCGTCGAAGATCAGGACCTGGTGTACTTCGTCGGACCGAACGTGGTGTCCCTCGAGCAGCAGCACGGGTTCGAACCTCGCGAGTTCCGCTTGTGGTTGTCACTCCACGAGGTGACCCATCGTTGCCAGTTCACCGCCATCCCCTGGATGCGTGACTACTTCGTCTCATTGGTCGAAGAGGGCATCGGGTCACTGGAGCCCGATCCGTCACGATTCGCCGAAGCACTTCGACGGATGACCGAGGAGATCCGGGCCGGTCGCAATCCACTTCGGGACAGCGGCGCACTCGGTCTTGTGGCAACTCCCGAGCAGTTGGAGGGACTTCACCGGATCCAGGCGCTGATGAGCCTGCTGGAAGGCCATGGGGATGTGACCATGGACCGCGCCGGGGCGGCAGCCATTCCCAGCGCGGCCCGGTTCAGCGAGGTGCTGCGCCAGCGCCGCAAGCAAACCCGGGGACCGGCTCGGCTACTCCAACAGCTCATCGGCATCGAGGCCAAGCTCCGTCAGTACGAGGAAGGGGAACGATTCATCGCCGCCGTCGAGGATTCCGGCGGACCCGAATTGCTGGACCAGGCCTGGCGCGGCCCGGAATGGTTGCCTTCGCTGGTCGAGATCCGCAATCCCAAGGAATGGATCTCCCGTGTCGCTGCCGCCCCCGCACTTTCCGGCTGAACGCAGGGGCTCATGTCCCTGACCGACCGTCTGCTCGGCCGCTGTACGTTTCCCGCGCCGGGTACCCCATTGGTGTGCGGTGTCTCCGGCGGGGCGGACTCCCTCGCCCTGCTCGTTCTGGCGGTGGCCTCCGGGTGCCGGGTCACCGCGGTGCACGTCGACCACGGCTTGCGCAACGGGACAACCGCCGAGGCCGACACGGTGGCCGACGCCGCCCGGCGGTTCGGCGCCGACTTCCGCCTCCAGCGGGTCGAGGTGGGCGAGGGCTCCAATCTCGAGGCCCGGGCCCGGGAGGCACGACACCGGGCGCTCGGTCCGGATGCGGCCACCGGTCACACCGCAGACGACCAGGCCGAGACGGTCCTCATCAATCTGTTGCGAGGCGCCGGTGTCCACGGTCTGGCCGGGATGCGGTCCGGTCCGACGGCATCCGCTCCTCGAGGTGAGGCGGGCCGAGACGGTGGCCCTCTGCGACGACCTCGGACTGGTACCGGTCTCGACCCGACCAACATCGACCCACGGTTCGTCCGCAACCGGGCCCGTCATCGAACTGGTGCCCCTGTGTTCCGCCATCGCCGGACGTGACGTGGTGCCGATCATCGCCCGCCAGGCCGGCGTTCTGGCCGGCGACGCCGACATCCTCGATGCGGTGGCCGGGTTGATCGATCCGCGACGACGCCGCCGCGCTCGCCGCCTCGCCCGACCCGGTAGGTCGCAGGATCGTCCGGGACTGGCTCACCGGACACGGGTCCTATCCGCCGCCGCTCGATGCCGTCGAGCGGGTGCTCGACGTGGCCCGCAAACAACGCCAGGCCACCGAGACGCCGGGTGGACGACGGGTGGGGCGCTCCGAGCGGACGACTCTCGGTCACCTCTCGGGACTCGGACCACGGGTCCGGCGACCACGACCCTCCGGTACAGTCGCGAGGTGATCAGCGGAGGGGATGAGGTGGCCGACGACCCGGATGCGCCTGGCACCGGGTCTTGTCGTGCACCGCCACGACATCGGTCGGGTCATCGTCTCGGAGGTCGACCTACAGGCCCGCATCGTCGAGCTGGGCGTACAGATCACCTCCGACTACGCCGATCGGCCGCCGTTGCTGATCGGCGTGCTCAAGGGTGCGTTCATGTTCATGAGTGACCTCTCCCGGGCCATCACCCTCCCGGTCGAGGTGGACTTCATGGCGGTGTCCTCCTACGGCAGTGCCACCCGCACCTCGGGGGTGGTCCGCATCGTGAAGGATCTCGACGTCGACCTGGCCGACAGGCACGTCCTGGTGGTCGAGGACATCGTGGACAGCGGGCTGACCCTCAACTACCTCCAGCGCTACCTCCTGGCCCGCCAGCCCGCCAGCCTCGAGGTGTGCGCGCTGCTGGTCAAGAACGGCCAACAGCGCACCGAGACCAACCTGCGGTATGTCGGGTTTCACATTCCCGCCGAGTTCGTGGTGGGATATGGCCTTGATGTCGACGAGCGGCTGCGCAATCTCCGGGCCATCCATGCCCATGCCGGCGCCATCGTCTAGGACCGCGTCGACTCGGTGACCGTCGACACCGTCCGCATCGAGCGGGCCGTCCGCGAACTGCTCGCCGCGCTGGGCGAGGATCCCGACCGGGACGGGCTGGTCAAGACGCCGACACGGGTGGCCCGGATGTACGAAGAGCTCCTCGCCGGGTTCGGTGAGAATCCGCTCGACCACCTCGAGGTGACCTTCGCCGCCGAGCACGACGAGATGGTCATGGTGCGCGACATCCCGTTTGCATCGCTTTGCGAGCACCACTTGATCCCGTTCATCGGTCGGGTGCACGTGGGCTACATCCCCGGCGGTGACGGCCGGATCACCGGGCTGTCCAAGCTGGCCCGTCTGGTGGACGTGTTCGCAAAACGCCTTCAGGTCCAAGAGCGGATGACCACCCAGATCGCCGACGCCATCGAGGAAGCGCTGGCTCCCCAAGGGGTGCTGGTGGTCGTCGATGCCGAGCATCTGTGCATGTCGATGCGGGGGGTGAAGAAGTCGGGCACCTCGACGATCACCTCCGCGGTCCGGGGTCTCTTCCGCAACGACCCGGCCACCCGGATGGAGGCCATGGAGTTCGTCCGGGGCCGCTGACCCGGCTCTGGGAGGCGGGCGCGGGCCATGGTGGGCTGGTTTACGCTGGGGCCTCATGTCCGCCCCGAGTCTCGAGGACCGCCCCCTGGTCATGGGGATCCTCAACGTGACCCCCGACTCGTTCTGGGACGGCGGGGAGTTCCTCGATCACGAACGGGCGATCAGGAGAGCGCACCAGATGATCGAGGAGGGAGCCGATATCGTCGACGTGGGCGGCGAATCCACCCGACCCGGAGCAGAGGCGGTGCCGGTCGGCAGAGGAGATGCGGCGGGTGATTCCGGTGATCGAATCGCTGGCCGACCGGGTCAGGGTCTCGATCGACACCACCAAGGAGGAGGTCGCCGAGGCCGCGGTGGGCGCCGGGGCATCGCTGATCAACGACGTTTCGGCCTCGCTGTGGCCGGTGGCGGCCCGGCACCGGGTGGGGTGGGTGGCCATGCATCGCAAGGGCACCCCTGACTCGATGCAAGTCGATCCCCGCTACGACGACGTGGTGCGCGAGGTCTCCGCCCTGCTGGTCGACCGGGCGGAGCGAGCCCGCCGGGCGGGAGTGACCGAGGTATGGATCGATCCGGGTATCGGGTTCGGGAAGACCGTCGACCACAACGTGCGCCTGCTCGCCTCCCTCTCCGACCTGGTGGACACCGGATACCCGGTGCTGGTCGGGACCAGCCGCAAGAGCTTCCTCGGTGCGCTCGCCCGATCGGACCGAGGAGCAGCGATCCCGACCGACGAGCGCCTCCCCGGTTCGTTGGCCACCGCCACCTGGGCGATGTCCCAAGGGGCACGGATGGTCCGGGTCCACGACGTCTCCGCCACCGTGCAGGCAGCAGTGCTGGTCGGAGCCCTCGGAAACCGGAGGCCCGGTGACCTCGGATCGGACCAAAACGGCCCCGACCGACGCCGGCGAGGGCCACCGAGAGGTCGCCGAGTGAAGGGCAAATGGGCTGCGGGGATCCCACCACGCAACTTCACCTGGGTGATCAAGGATCGCCTGGCCATGAGCGAGAGGCCGGGCGGCTTCGCCCCCAACCATCGCAAGGTGCGGCGCCAGGAGGAGATCATCTGGCTCCAGGTCCAGGGGTTCACCCGGGTGATCTCGTTGCTGCCCTCGTCGCACAATCTGCAGGCCTACGAGGAGCGGTCGTTGGCCAGCGTGCACTTCCCGCTGCCGCCCTCGGGGGATGCCCGCGCCGTCCTCGCCGACCTCTACCGCGAGCTGCACGGGCGCCTGACCGGCGGCGGAGCGGCTCCTCATCCATCAAGAGGAGCTGGGCGATCGGGTCACCGGCGTGGTTGCCGGCTACCTCCTCTGGTCGGACCGGCTGCCCGAGCGGTCCCCAGGCCATCACCGTCCTCGAGCACATGACCGGTCATCCGATGGGCCCGGCCGGACGTGAGTTGGTGGCCTTCGCCAGCGAGTTGTCGCCGGCTTCGGTGCAGCCAGGGATCGCTGATCACCCACGACCGAGCGGGTGACAGGGACGTCGGGTTCGTCACCGGCATCCGCGGTCGACGGCGACGGAGACCGAGGCGATCGGATCCAGCTCCGGGGGCTCCGGGCTTCCGGCGTCCACGGGGTCCTGCCCGAGGAGAAAGAACGGGCCCAGCCCTTCGAAATGGACCTCGACCTGGCGATGGACCTCTCGGTGGCGGCCGGCAGTGACCAGTTGTCCGACACCGTCGACTACGCCGATGTCGCTGACACCGCGGTCGGAATCGTGTCCGGCGGCCCGGTCCTTCGACCTCCTGGAGGCGCTGGCCGGCGCGGTGGCCGACGCCACCCTCTCCTCCGATCGCCGCATCGATGCGGTGACCGTGCACCTCCGCAAGCTGCGACCTCCCATGGACGTGGAGATCACCACCGTCGGGGTCCGGATCACCCGGATCCGGTGACCTCGCCACTTCACCGAGCCGCCAACCGTCCGGGCCTTTCTGGGGCTGGGGTCCAACCTGGGGGACCGCTGGTCCCATCTGCGCCGGGCCGTCGATCAGCTGAGGGCGGGGAACCGGGCGCCGGTGACCGCGGTGTCCCGGGTGTACGAGACCTCGCCGGTGGGCGGGCCCCCGGGACAGGGTCCCTACCTCAACGTGGTGGTGGAGCTGGCGGTGGCAACCGGGGCGGACCCCTATCAGCTGCTGGAGGAATGCCGCCGGCTGGAGGCAGCGGCCGGCCGGGTTCGCGCCGCCCGGTGGGGCCCGAGGACCCTCGACGCCGACGTCCTGTGGATCGACGGCGTCTCCCTCGACGATCCCGAGCTGACCGTGCCCCACCCTCGCTGGCGCGAGCGGAGGTTCGTCCTGGCCCCGCTCGGGGAGCTGGCCCCGGACCTGGTCGACGCGGCGGCGGTGGCCGACGCTGGTGGCGAGGTCGCCGTCGTGGGTACACTGTGAGCTGAGGCACCAAGATTCTCTGATGCGAACGGCACCCGGCGGGGGCCGGAACGTCGAAAGGGGTCTCGTGACCACGTTTCGTGTAATCGGGCCGGGCCGGGCCGGCCGGTCCCTGATGGCAGCGCTCGGCGCTGTGGGGGGCTTCGAGTCGACGGGCGCACTCGGTCGCCGTCAGCCGGTCGGTGCCGCCGCAGCCGGGGTCGATCTGCTGGTCATCGCCACCCCCGACGACCAGGTGGCCCGGGTGGCGGCCATGGTCACTCCGGTCGAGACCACCGCGGTCATCCACCTCTCCGGATCGCTGGGGCTGGAGGTGTTGAGCACCCACCCCAGGCGGGGATCGCTCCATCCGCTGGTTCCCCTTCCCACCGCGGCCATCGGAGCCGACCGACTGAGGTCGGGAATCACCTTCGCGGTGGCCGGCGATCCGATCGCCACCACCATCGCCCATGCCCTCGGCGGCCGGGCGGTGACCGTCGAGGACTCCGACCGGGCCTCCTACCATGCGGCCGCATCGATCGCCGCCAACCACATGGTGGCGCTGATCGGGCAGGTGGAGCGGGTGGCTGCCTCGGCCGGGTTGCCTCTCGACGCGTTCGCCGACCTGATGCGGGCGGCCACCGACGACGCCCTGGCCCTGGGGCCGACGCCACGCCCTGACCGGACCCGCCGCCCGTGGGGGACTGGGACACCGTGGAGCGTCACCGGGCCGCGCTGGGATCGATGGCCGGGCACCGCACCGAACTGGCCGGGTACGACGCCATGGTCGGTCTGGCCCGCAGGCTGTCGCTGGGTCCGTCCGAGGCCGACTCGGAGGTCACCGCAGGCAGTGGCACAGTGGTGGAAGGGCAGGTGGCATGAGCCCGGTACTGACCCAGGCTCATGGCCACGGCGGTGCTGCCCAGCCGACGGAGCCCCGGCTGGCCGTGTTCGAGACCATCGATGAGTGCTCGCGGGCACTGGACGCCATCCGGCTGTCGGGGAGAACGGTGGGGGTGGTCCCCACCATGGGCGCACTGCACGAGGGCCACCGTTCCCTGATCGAGCGGGCCGCTCTCGAGTGCGACGTGGTTGCCGTCTCCATCTTCGTCAATCCGACCCAATTCGGCGACCCGACCGACCTCGCCCGACTACCCGCGCACCCTCGAGCTCGGATCTCGAGGTGGTGGCGTCGGCCGGGGGCCATCTGGTGTTCGCCCCCTCGGTGGCCGAGATGTACCCGGGTCCGGCCGGTGGACCGCTGACCACGGTGTCGGTTCCGGCGCTGGCCGGTCGATGGGAGGGCGCCTCGCGGCCCGGGCACTTCGACGGGGTTGCCACCGTGGTGGTCAAGCTGCTGTCGGTGGCCGGCCGGTGCCGGGCCTACTTCGGCGAGAAGGATTTCCAGCAGCTGGCCCTGGTGCGGAGGATCGTCCGAGACCTGGCCCTGCCCACCGAGGTCGTCGGGTGCCCCACGGTGCGCCACCGGGACGGTCTGGCCCTCTCCAGCAGGAATTCACAGCTCTCGGCCGAACAGCGCCGCGCCGCCCCGGTCCTGTCCGCCGCTTGCGCGCCGGGGCCGCCCTGGTGGAGCGGGGAGAGACCTCGGTGGCGGCGGTAGAGGCCCGAATGGAGCAGGTGGTGTCGGCCGAGCCCCTGGTGGCCCTGGACTACGCGGCCGTGGTGGACGCCGACGACCTCGAGCCGGCCCCGTCCTGTTCGCCGTCCCGACCACTCCGGCTGCTGATCGCGGCCACGGTCGGCGGGGTGCGCCTGATCGACAATCTCGACCCCCATCTGAACGTCGGCCGTCGACCTGCCGACCGGCGTCAGCTGATATCGGCGTGACCGACCCCGCCGGGGAGGTAGCCGAACTCGACGTTCTGGTGCTGGGAAGCGGGGTTGCCGGCCTGTCGGCGGCGGTGCGGCTGGCCGCGCCCTTGTCGGCCGCCGCATCCGGGCCCAGAGCGGGATCCCCGGGGCTCCGGGTGGGCGTGCTGACCAAAGCGGAGCTTTCCCAGTCGGCCACCCGTTGGGCCCAGGGCGGCGTGGCTGCCGTGCTCGGCGGCGACGAGGACTCGACCGACCTCCATCTGGCGGACACCCTGGCCGCCGGCGCCGGCCTGTGCGACACCGACGCCGTCCGGGTGCTGGTCGACGAGGGCCCCAACCGGGTGCACGAGCTGATCGCCATGGGCGCCGTCTTCGACCGCCAACCGGGCGGGGCCCTGGACCTGGCCCGAGAGGGCGGCCATTCGACCGCCCGGGTCGTCCACGCCGGCGGTGCGGCCACCGGTGCCGAGGTCGAACGGGCGCTGGTCGATTCCACCCGGGCCACCGCGGCTGCCGTGCTCGAGGAATGGTTCGCCCTCGACCTGTTGGTCGAGGGTGGACGGTGCCGGGGGGTCCGGGCTCTCAGCGCCGAGGGCCGGGCCGTCGAGGTGCGGGCCACCCACACGGTGCTGGCCACCGGAGGAGCGGGCCAGTTGTTCGCCGTGACCACCAATCCGGCTGAGGCCACCGCCGATGGCCTGGCCATGGCATTGCGGGCCGGGGTGGCGGTGGCCGACGTGGAATTCATGCAGTTCCACCCGACGGCGCTCCATCATCCGGCCATGCCCCGGCCCCTGCTCTCGGAGGCGCTGCGGGGGCACGGCGCCTTGCTCCGCGACGGGCGGGGGGATCGCTTCGTCGACGAGCTGGCTCCACGCGACGTGGTCAGCAGGGCCATGGCGGAGCGAATGCAAGCCGAGGGGGTCGACAACCTGTGGCTCGACGCCACCGGGCTGGACAGCTTCGATGAGCGATTTCCGACCATTGCCGAATCGCTCCGGGCCATCGGGCTCGATCCCGCCAAGGACTGGCTGCCCATCGCACCGGCTGCCCACTACCTGTCCGGCGGCGTGCTCACCGACCTCTCGGGTGCGACCGCGCTCCCCGGCCTGTGGGCCGCCGGCGAGGTGGCGTGTACCGGGGTCCACGGGGCGAACCGGCTGGCCTCCAACTCGCTGCTGGAGGGGATGGTGTTCGGTGCCCGACTGGCCGAGTCGATCCTGGCCGGCGAAGACGGACCGCGTCGGAACGGAGCGATGGCCGCGTTCCTCGACGACCTCGACGAGCCGATGGTTGCGGACGCGGGCCGGCTACCTCCGGCGGGGTCGAAGTCTGGGAACCCCTCGGGTGCGGCCGTTCCCTGGCCGGACGTGGCCAAAACCAGGGATCAGCTGCAGCGGACGATGATCGAGGGAGCCGGAGTGGTTCGCAGTGCCGAGTCACTCGAAGCGGCTCGGGATACGCTGGAGGCCATCGCAGCGGTCGCCGGTTCCGGCACGCCGGCCGATCGGGACCACGGCGAACTGGCCAATCTGACCACCGTGGCCCGAAGTGTTCTGTCCTCGGCCACACTCCGGTGCGAGACCCGCGGCGCCCACGCCCGCAGCGACCACCCTCAAGCGTCCGACCGCTGGCGCCGGCGCATCGTCGATCTGGGAGACCGGGTCATGGTGTTGCGCGGCTCGCCGACCAGGGATCCCCACCGCGACCGTCGGCCCGACTCCGAGTCCGCCGGTCGGTGACCAGCCCATGGGAACGTCGGTGAACACCGCCGTGGAGAACAGCAAGGTGACCGATACCGTGACCGTGGTCGACCCTCCCCGTCAGGCGGTCGTCGAGGCGGTGACCCGTGCCATCGCCGAGGACGTCCTCCCTCTGGGCGACCTCACCGCTGCGTTGGTACCGGCCTCGACGGTGGCGACGCTGTCGTTGGTCAGCCGAGCATCGGGGATCATCGCCGGACGGGCCTGCGCAGTCGAGACGTTCGCCCAGATCGACCCCTCGGTGTCGGTGGCGTGGAGGAGGGACGACGGTGCCGAGGTGGTCGAGGGCGATGTGGTGGCCGTGGTCACCGGATCCCTGCGCTCGATCCTGACCGCGGAACGGACCGTGCTCAATTTCCTCGGCCACCTGTCGGGAGTGGCCTCGCTTGACCCGCCGCTATGTGGTGGCGGTGTCCGAGGCCAATCCCGCCGCCCGGGTGCTCGACACCCGCAAGACCACCCCGGGGCTGCGGGCACTGGAGAAGGCCGCAGTGAGGGCGGGCGGGGGTCACAACCACCGGGGCAGCCTGTCCGAGGCGGTGCTGGTCAAGGACAACCACCTGGGCGGCCTGCCGGTCGCCGAGGCGGTGGCCCGGGCCCGCCACCTGTGGCCCGGCCGGATGGTCGAGGTGGAGTGCGACCGTATCGACCAGGTCACCGAGGCGGTCGGCGCCGGCGCCAATGTGGTGATGCTCGACAACATGGATCCCGATCGGGTGGCGGCGTGCGTCGCCGAGGTGCGGGCCGCCGGCACCGGGACGCTGGTGGAGGCGTCCGGCGGGGTCGATCTGGCCACCGCCCCGAGGTTGGCGGCGGCGGGCGCCGACCTCATTTCGGTGGGAGCGCTCACCCACTCCGCGCCGGTTCTGGATCTGGCATTCGATCTGCCGCCGGCCGGCGGCGGGAAGGGCTGACCGTGCTGCTCGCCATCGATGTGGGAAATACCGAAACCGTGGTGGGGCTGTTCGCCGACGACCCCAGCGAACCGCTGGGTGAGACCGGGCCCCGGGACGGGAACGAGCCGACCGGGCTGGCCCATCACTGGCGTCTGTCCACGGTGTCCGAGCGCACGGCCGACGAACATGCGCTGCTCATCACCCAATTGCTGGACCTCGACGGCCTGGACATCGACACCACGGTGTCCGGGATTGCCGTGACCTCCTCGGTCCCCCTGGTCACCGCCAATCTCCGCCAGATGGTTGCCCGTTGGTTCACCGTGCCCGCGGTGGTGCTCGAACCGGGAGTCAAAAGCGGGATGCCCATCCTCTACGACAACCCCAAGGAGGTCGGAGCCGACCGGATCGCCAACGCCGTCGGGGCCTACGACCTGTTCGGCGGACCCTGCGTGGTGGTCGATCTGGGCACCGCCACCACCTTCGACGCCATTTCCGAGGCCGGCGAGTACATCGGCGGCGCCATCACCCCGGGAGTGCTGGTCAGCCTCGACGCGCTGTTCGCCAACGCCGCCCTCCTCCGCCGGGTCGAGCTGGTCGAACCCAGGAGCGTCATCGGCAAGTCGACGGTGGAGTCGATCCAGTCGGGGACCCTCTACGGATTCGCCGGGCAGGTCGACGGACTGTGCCGCCGGTTCGCCGAATGTATTGGGCGAATGCACCGTGGTGGCGACCGGTGGTCTGTCCGAGCTCATCTCGCCCTACTCCGAGGAGATCGAGTACGTCGAGCCGTGGCTCACCCTCCACGGCCTCCGGATCATCTTCGAGCGCAATTCGAACCGGCCTCCTCACGGCACCGCTGAGCTGCCCGACTCAGCCAGAGACCCACCGACGCCGGCACACTCACACCGGCGCCTCCAGGGCCAGTGTCGGCTGACGGGCGGAGGGTTGGTGGTCCCACAGGTCGGCGACCAGGTCGTCCCTCCTCGAGCGTGCGGCCGCATCGTCCCACCGGTTGTGGCGTTGGAGGGGATCCTCCTCGAGGTCGTAGAGCTCGCCCTCGGTGCCGTCGTGGGAGGTCCCGGGCAGGTAGACGGTGCACACCCAGTGGTCGCGCATGATGGTCCGCAGATGGACGTCGGTGCCGAACAGATCGCTGTCCCATTCGGTGAGCACCCGCTCGAACCCACGCCGGCCGGCGTCGTCGTCGTCTTTGGGCAGGGGTGACCCCTCCATCCATGCCGGGGGGACGATCCCGGCGACGGCGCAGAACGTCGGCGCCAGGTCGACCAGTCCCACCGGTCGGGTCACCACCGATGCCGGATGGGGGGCCGAGGGTGCGGGCCGCCACACCAGAGGCAATCGCATGAGCGCGTCCACGTGGTAGGGGCCCTTGAACAAGAGGCCGAAGTCGCCCTGGAACTCGCCATGGTCGGTGGTGAAGAACACGTCGAGGTCGTCGGACCAACCACGCTCGGCGGTGCGGGCGAGCACCCGCCCGACGGCTTCGTCGATGAGCTCGCACTCGACCGCATTGCGGGCGTTGACCTCACGCACCTGGTCGGGGGTGAGGGTGGCCGGCACCCAGTCGGCCGGCGCCTCGTAGTTGGACACCAACGCGCCGTCGTACCACAGCCGCCAGTGCCGGGGCTTGTCGTCGAGGATGGCCTCCCGCTCGGAAGCCCGCTCCGGGTAGCCGGCAGGCAGCGGGACGTCCCGCCAGTCGATCCGCCCGACCTCCGACTGGGGCGGGTCCCAGGGGTGGTGGGGGTCGGGGAAGCTCATCCAACAGAACCAGTCCTGGTCATCGACCATGGTGTCCAGCCAGGCGATGGTCCGGTCGGCCACCCAGTCGGTGTGGTAGATCCCCCGTTCGATGGAATTGGCCTTGACCTGGGGAGCGCCGGTGTCGCCCCCGCCGGCCGCATTGACCTGCAGGGACCCGTCGAGGGCGGGGTAGAAGCCGCCGGCCGCCTCGGGGTGAACGGACGCCAACCAGCGGGCGTAGTGGAGGGGGCCGATCGCCCCGTGGGTGGCCATCTCCATGTGCTCGAACCCCCGGTGGGCGCCCCCCGGTGGTTGGGTTCCGGTGCTGGCCAGGGCGTTTTCGGCGAAGCGGAGGAAGGGATCGAGGAACGGCTCGAAGTGGGCCTTGCCGATCAGGGCGGTGCGGTAGCCGGCGTCGCGGAGCACTTCGGCCACCGACGGCGCGTCGACCGGGAGGGGCACCCCGTTCATCCAGACGCCGTGGGTGCTCGGGTGCTGCCCGGTGAGGATGGTCGAGCGTGAGGGCATGCACACCACCGACTGGGGATGGGCGCGCTCGAAGCGGATCCCCTCGGCGGCCAGTCGGTCGACCACCGGGGTGCGGGCCAGGGTGCCACCGTTGCAGCCGAGGGTGTCGTAGCGCTGCTGGTCGGTGGTGACCAGGAGGATCTTGCGTCCCATCAGCAGCCTCCCCTCATGGTGCCGCGGGGGCGGGGCCGACCAGGACGCCAGCCAGTTGGGCCAGTGCGGCCCGGGCGGCACCCCCGATGACCAGGGCCAACGCAGCAGGATCGGCATCGGTGCTGTAGACGACCATCGAGGTGCCGTCGCCCAGGTCGTGGACGTCGACGGTGCCCAGGTGCTCGTGGAACATGGGCGCGGTGATCCGGTACTGCAGGCGCCGGAGGGTGTGGTCCACCGTCACCAGGTGCTCGGGTATGGGAAGGCCCGAGCGGGTGGTCACCACCCGCTCGCTGCCCTCCACCACGCACGACTCGATGCCCGGGAACCATTCGTGGAGGCGGGCCGGGTCGCCGAGCAGGGCCCAGACGGCCTCAGGGGAGCAGGCCAGCCGTACGTCGTGGCGGACGCTGCCCCGTCTGGCGGTCACCGGGCACCCGCCCACTGGTCCCTCGTTCCGGTGCCGGTTCCCGGTAACCCCGCGGCCGTCCTCACGCACCGGCGGAACCCTACACAACCACCCCTCACCGCCCACATGGCCAGAACCTAACAGTTGGCATTAAGACTGACAAATAAGCCCGAGGCCGCTCGCAGGGCTGGCAGGCTGGCAGGGCACGGCTGGGCTCCGGCCGCGCCACGTACTCCCTCACGCACTCCTAACATCGACATCACGCATCGCACATGTCGCTCGGCGATAACTGGAGTTGAACCCGCAACCGCGGTCCGCACGCAGGAGGCAACCCAACATGATCAAGATCATCCCCGCAGCCAAGAAGCTGGCCATCGGCGTGGTGGCGGTCGGAGCCCTGTCGCTCGGAACGGCCGGAATCGCCGGAGCGGCCACGTCGTCGGTGGCGGTTCCCAAGGTGGGCAAGCACTTCAACTGCGCCCGGGCGACCAAGGTCCTGACCCGCATCGAAAAGATCGATTCCCGGATCACCGCCGGCCTCCCGAAGCTCAAGGCAGCTGAGGAGAAGGCGACAACTGCGGGCAGAATGGCACGGGCCGCTCGATTGGAGAAGCGAATCACCCGACTCGAGGCTCCCCAGCTCCAGGCCCGTTTGACCAAGGCGTCGGCGGCCATCGAGGCCAAGTGCCACGTTCCCGCCCCGGCCACTGCTTCGGGCACCGCAACCCAGGCCTGAGTGGACTCAGGGCTGACTCAGGGCTGACCGAGGGCTCGGCCGCGGCCTGACCGAGGGCCGGCGACCTCGGCTGATCAGCCTGCCGGGGAGGTCGTCGACCAGCGCGTAGGCCAGGTTGACGAAGCCGGCGGCCAGATCGGCGGAGGGGCCGAGGTTGGCCGCCGATGCGGCCAGGTCGGCGTAGCCCCTGGCCACGGTCACCGCGTCGTCGATGGCATTCGACCCTGCCACCATCGACCGGGCCTTGTCCCGCTCGGGGGAAGCGAGAGGCTGACCCAGGAGTGCGCCCAGCTCGGGGCCCATATCCGGGTCGCCCAGGGCCAACAGCACCGGCAGGGTGTAGATACCCTCGGCCACGTCCTGACCGGCGGGCTTCCCCAGCTCGGCATCGGTGCCCACGATGTCGAGAATGTCGTCCCGGATCTGGAACACCATGCCGAAGTGGCGGCCGAACTGGGTGAAGGCGTCCACCTCGGAGCGTGGACGTCCCCCGGTGAGGGCCCCGATGCGGCACGAGGTGGCCATGAGCGCCGCGGTCTTTCCGGCGATGGCGCTGCGAGTAGCTGTCTTCGCTGCGATCGACGTTGAAGGCCGCGTGCACCTCGGTCACCTGCCCCTGGCACAGCTCTCCCAGGGTGGCGGCCAGCAGGGCGGCGATCTCGGTGCCCAGGCCGGCGGCGATCTCCGCCGACCGGGCCAGGAGGAAGTCGCCGGCCACGATGGCCACCAGGTTGCCGAACCGGGCGTTGACGCTCTCCACATTGCGACGCACGGTCGCCTCGTCCATCACGTCGTCGTGGTAGAGGGATGCCAGGTGGACCAGCTCGACGGCCACGGCTCCGAGCAGGTCCTCGCCGGTGGCCGGGCGGGCACCGGAGGTGGCGGTGGCCAGGGCCAGGACCGGTCGCAGGCGCTTCCCTCCGGCGGCCAAGCAGGTGGGTGGTCACCTCGTCGAGGAATCCGTCTCCGGTCACTACGGAGTCGACGAGCAGGGGCTCGAGGCGCTGTAGCTGTTCTTCGAGTGCAGGAAGCCCAAGGAGCTCTACGACGTTCACTTCCTACAGACGATAGGCCAGTATGCCGATTAGCGAGAAAACAGATCCGAAATTTGCTAGGTCGTGCGGGTGCGGGGTGCACCGGCGCCTGTAGACTTTGCGGCAGTAGCGACCGCGGATGGAGGCGGTGGAGTGTTCGAACGATTCACAGACCGGGCTCGACGAGTTCTAGTGCTCGCTCAGGAAGAGGCGCGTCTCCTCAACCACAGCTTCATCGGCACTGAGCACATTCTCCTGGGCCTGATCCACGAGGGGGAGGGTGTCGCGGCCAAAGCGCTCGAGTCACTCGGCGTTTCACTGGAGGCGGTGCGGGAGAAGGTCGAGGAGACCATCGGGCTGGCCGGTACCGCGCCGACCGGGTCCCCGCCGTTCACGCCGCGGGCGAAGAAGGTTCTCGAGCTCTCCTTGCGCGAGGCGCTCCAACTCGGTCACAGCTACATCGGCACCGAGCACATGCTGCTCGGTCTGGTGCGCGAGGGCGAGGGCGTGGCCGCTCAGGTGCTCCAGAGCCTGGGGGCGGACCTTCCACGCGTTCGTCAACAGGTCATCCAGTTGCTCTCCGGTTATCAGGGCAAGGAGTCGGTGGGCGCCGGCGCTCCCGGCTCGCAGTCCTCTGACGCGCCGACCGGATCACCGGTGCTCGACCAGTTCGGTCGCAACCTCACCGCGTTGGCCAGAGACCACAAGTTGGACCCGGTCATCGGACGCGAAAAGGAGATCGAGCGGGTCATGCAGGTGCTCTCCCGGCGCACCAAGAACAATCCGGTTCTCATCGGGGAGCCGGGGGTGGGCAAGACCGCCATCGTGGAGGGCCTGGCCCAGCGCATCGTGGCCGATGACGTCCCCGAAACGCTGACCGGCAAGCAGCTCTACACCCTCGACCTCGGCGCCCTGGTGGCAGGGAGCCGCTACCGCGGTGACTTCGAAGAGCGGCTCAAGAAGGTACTCAAGGAGATCCGGACCCGCGGCGACATCGTGCTGTTCATCGATGAGCTCCACACGCTGGTCGGCGCCGGAGCCGCCGAAGGGGCCATCGACGCGGCGTCGATCCTCAAGCCGATGCTGGCCCGTGGCGAGTTGCAGACCATCGGAGCCACCACCATCGACGAGTATCGCAAGCACCTGGAGAAGGATGCGGCGTTGGAGCGTCGTTTCCAGCCGATCAAGGTGGAGCAGCCCAACGTGGCCCTGACCATCGAGATCCTCAAGGGCCTGCGGGACCGTTACGAGTCCCACCACGCGGTGACCATCACCGATCAGGCACTGGTGGCTGCGGCCAACCTGGCCGATCGGTACCTGGCCGATCGTTACCTGCCGGACAAGGCGATCGACCTCATCGACGAGGCCGGCAGCCGGCTGCGCATTCGACGGATGACCACCCCGCCCGCCTACAAGAAGCTGGAGGAGGAGATCGCACGCCTCCGAGCGGACAAGGAAGCGGCCATCGAGAAACAGGCGTTCGATCAGGCGAAGAAGCTCGCCGAACAGGAAAAGGATCGTCTCGACAGCAAAGAGGCGATGGAAGCCGAATGGCGCGCCGACGGAGTCGATCTGTTCGACGTGGTCGACGAAGAGGTCATCGCCGAGGTTCTGGCCAACTGGACCGGCATTCCTGTGTACCGCCTCACCGAGGAGGAGACGGCCAAGCTGCTTCGCATGGAGGACGAGCTGCACAAGCGGGTGATCGGGCAGGAACAGGCGATCGCCGCGCTGGCCCGCTCGATCCGCCGCACCCGCGCCGGTCTGAAGGACCCCAAACGGCCCAGCGGTTCGTTCATCTTTCTGGGGCCGACCGGAGTGGGGAAGACCGAGCTGGCCAAGACGCTGGCCGAATTCCTGTTCGACGACGAGGACGCCCTCATCCAGCTCGACATGTCCGAGTACATGGAGAAGCACACGGTGAGCCGACTGGTGGGATCACCTCCCGGTTACGTCGGCTACGAGGAGGGTGGACAGCTGACCGAGGCGGTCCGGCGCAAGCCGTTCTCGGTGGTGCTCTTCGACGAGGTCGAGAAGGCACACGCCGATGTGTTCAACACGCTGCTCCAGATTCTGGAGGACGGTCGACTGACCGACGCCCAAGGTCGATCGGTCGACTTCAAGAACACCGTGTTGATCATGACCTCGAACCTGGGGACCGCCGACCTCCGCAAGACATCGGTTGGTTTTGCCAAGTCGTCGGAGGCGGTTACCTACGAGCGGATGAAGTCGAAGGTCAACGAGGCGCTCAAGGCGCATTTCCGTCCCGAATTCCTCAACCGCATCGACGAGGTGGTGGTTTTCCACGAACTGTCTCGGGTCGAGGTGGTCGAGATCGTCGACCTGATGATCCAACGGGTCTCCAACCAACTGGAGCTCCAGGGTCTGACCCTGGTGCTGACCCCGGCGGCCAAGCAGCTCTTGGCCGACAAGGGCTACGACCCCCAGCTGGGGGCGCGGCCGCTGCGCCGGGCCATCCAGCAGATGATCGAAGATCCCTTGTCGGAGCGCATTCTGTGGAAGGAGTTCCGGGTCGGGGAGACCATCATCGTGGACGTGGAGACCATCACGCCCGAGGCGGCCAGCGCCTTCGACGTGAAAGGGGCCGAACCACTGGTGGCCGGTGAGCAGCAGCTCACCTTCACCGCCATCGAGGGCATTGAACCCCCGCCGGTGGAATTGGCCGGCGCCGATTCATCTGCTGACTGAGCCTGCTGACTGAGCCGGTCGGGTAGACCGACCCGTTGGAACCAGCAATACCGACCTCACCGGAACCAACGAGGGTTACCACGAAGCCCGCCGCTTTCGGCGGGCTTCGTCCATTCGGTGCATACATCGCCGGTCGGTGCTTACGCCGCCGGAGAAGCGCACTCCGTACAGGACTGGTGAGAGCCAAGTTCCATGAGTGTTGCCCTCACTAGATTCCGGAGACTCCGGAAAGTCGGTTGCGGTTCCCCAGGCTGGCATCTATGTTTCGCTGAGCGACGGGGCGGACGGAACAGAGGAGGACGGTATGCGCAGGCGGACACTCGGATTGTTGGTGTCAGGGTTGTTGGTCGTAGGTACCTTGGTTTCTTTGGGTATTTCTTTGGATACCGGATCGTCGGGTGCCGCTGTTCCCCCGGCCCCTTACAACGGGCCCCCTTCCACCATCGGGACCAATTTCTGGACGGCATTCGGGATCAACAACAGCACGCCCACAGACGATTACATCGACCTGAGCGGGAGTACTGCGACCACCGCCACCGTGGCAGTACCGGGTACCAGCTTCTCCCAAGACGTGTCGGTTACTCCCGGCCACGTGACCGCGGTGGTGGTGACCGGGGCTGACCTCACCGATGCAGACGGAGTCCAGGACCTGGGCGTCCACGTCACGGCGGCTGCGCCGATAACCGTGTACGGGCTGGAGGATCTCGACTTCTCAACCGACGGCTTCACCGCCCTGCCCACGACGGCCATCGGGACCCAGTACTACGCGCTCGGCTACGACAACACCATCGCGCCCGGTGCCCAGCCCAGTGACTTCCAGGTGGTGGGAACCCAGGACGGCACGACGGTGACCATCACGCCGTCGAACAACACCGCCTCCCGCACCGCCGGGGTGCCCTACACGGTGACCCTCAATGCCGGGCAGGTCTACGAGCTTCTGGGCACCAACGGACTCGATCTGACCGGGACGAAGATCTCCGCCGTCCGCTCCGGTCTCGGTGCTGGCCGGCGCGCAGTGCACCAACATTCCGAGTCTCGAGTACGTCGCGTGCAACTACGTCGCCGAGCAGATGCCCCCCACCAACGAATGGGGCACTGACTTTGTCACGGTGCCCCTCGCCACCCGGACTAGGGGCGACACGTTCCGGATGCTGGCCAGCGAGAACGGAACCACCGTTTCGATCGATGGCTGCGACGGTGGCCACCCTCAACGCCGGCAAGTTCTACCAGGCTCAGTTGACGGCGGCATCGGTCATCCATTCCAACCAGCCCATCTTGGTGGCCCAATATTCTGACAGCGAGTCCTACGACAATGTCTCAAATTCAGATCCTTCCGAGACGCTGGTCCCACCGGACGAGCAGTTCCTCAACAGCTACACGGTGGCGACGGCACCCGACGCCCGATTCACCAACTATCTGAACGTGGCGGCTCCCACCTCCGAGGTGGGTTCCGTGATCCTGGACGGCAGCCGCCATTCCGGCAGGGGATTTCTCGCCGATCAGCACCTCGGGCTTCTCCGGAGCAAAAATCCACGTGGCCACCGGGGACCACACGCTTTCGGGACCACAGGCCTTCGGTCTCACCTCCTACGGCTTCGGCTCAGCCGACGCCTACTCCGAGCCGGGCGGCTACGGGGCCGGTCAGGTGGCCAACGTCGCCTTCCTGACGCTGAGCCCACCTGACCAGTCCTCGGGCACCGGGCAGCAAGCCTGCGTCACCGCCACCGTCGAGGACATCAATCACAATCCCCTCGCCGGCATCGGTGTGAGCTTCGCGGTGACCGGCGCCAACCCCACCAACGGATTCGCCTCGACCCAAGCCAACGGGCAGGCGACATTCTGCTACACCGGCACCAAGGCCGGGTCCGACCTGGTGACGGCGACGTCGGGCAGTCTGAGCGCCACGGCCACCGTCGAGTTCGGCGGCGTCCCGGGTCACAACGCCATCGGTTATCGCCTGCAGGGTGGAGACGGCGGGGTGTTCGACTACGGCCAGTCCCAGTTCTACGGGTCCCTCCCGGGCATCAGGTCAGCGCCTCGATCATCGCGACCGCCAACACCTACGACAACGGCGGGTACTGGCTGGCCGGCGCCGACGGCAGTGTCTTCGCCTTCGGTGATGCCAACTACCACGGCGGCATGTACGGCCAGACGCTCAACGCGCCGATCGTGGGTATCGCGGCCACGCCGGACATGGGTGGCTACTGGTTGGTGGCCTCCGACGGCGGCGTCTTCGCCTTCGGCGACGCCGCAGTACTACGGGTCGATGGGCGGGCTGCACCTGAACGCGCCCATCGTCGGGTATCGCGGCCTCCCCCAGCGGGAAGGGTTATTGGCTGGTCGCCGCCGACGGCGGGGTCTTCAGCTTCGGTGATGCCGGGTTCCACGGCTCCATGGGTGGAACTCCGCTCAACAAGCCGGTGGTCGGGATGTGGCCGACCAACGACGGCAACGGCTACTGGCTGGTTGCCTCCGACGGGGGTGTGTTCGCCCTCGGCGACGCCGGCTTCTTCGGCTCCGGCCGGCAACATCACCTTGAACAAGCCGGTAGTGGGCATCGTCGCCGACCCGAGCAACGGCGGCTACTGGCTGACGGCCACCGACGGCGGGGTGTTCTCCTACGGCAATGCACCCTTCTTCGGGTGCAGCCAGCGCGTCACCGCCCTCTCCGCTGAACCAGCCGATCACCTCGTCCTCGACCTGACCCAGGCCGCGGTTCCGAGAACCACCTGCCCCGCTTCCCGACCGGTACCGGTAGGAAGCGGGGCAGGGACGCGTCCGGGGAGGAATTTCGGGTCCGGGTCACCCCGGCCGGCACACCCAGTCCCTACCATCGGTGAGATGGCAAAGACGGCCAGGCGACACCGGTGCATCGACTGTGGTTCGACCACCCCACGGTGGGCCGGTCGCTGCCCCTCGTGCGGGGAATGGAACACCCTGGTCGAGGAAGTGAAGCTCGGACCGCTGGTCCAAGCGGTGGATGCACTGGACCTCTCGGCCATGCCGGTGCCGCTGTCCTCGGTGGACGTGGCCGAGGCGGCCGCGGTGCCCACCGGACTGAGTGAGTTCGACCGAGTCCTGTCCGGTGGGCTGGTGCCCGGCTCGGTCACCTTGCTCGGCGGGGAACCGGGCATCGGCAAGTCGACCTTGTTGCTCCAGGTGCTGGCGGCCCGGGCCGCCGCCGGACACCGGGTCCTGTTGGTGTCGGCCGAGGAGTCCGCGCACCAGGTCCGACTGCGGGCCGA
This sequence comes from uncultured Acidimicrobiaceae bacterium, assembly GCA_963734395.1. GTDB lineage: Bacteria > Actinomycetota > Acidimicrobiia > Acidimicrobiales > RAAP-2 > Bog-756. The sequence continues at coordinate 536,580 of CAVTGY010000003.1, forward strand.
ACGCCTGGGCCCGGTCCCGCCGGGCTTGCTCATCCTGTCGACCACCGACCTCGGCGCGGTCATCGCTGCGGTGATCGAGTCGGCGCCCGAACTGTTGGTGATCGACTCGATCCAGGCGGTGGCCATCGGGCCGGCCAATCTCGGCGAGCGACGGGTCACCGGGGTGCCGGGCAGCGTCAACCAGGTGCGGGAGTGCGCCGACCAACTGATCGGCTTGGCCAAGTCGCGCCGGGTGGCCACGGTGCTGGTCGGTCACGTGACCAAGGACGGCTCGCTGGCCGGACCCCGCACCCTCGAACACATGGTGGACACCGTGCTCAGCTTCGAAGGGGACCGCCACCACGCCCTCCGGCTCCTCCTGGCGGTCAAGCACCGGTTCGGGCCCACCGGGGAGCTCGGCCTGTTCGAGATGGGCGACCAGGGCCTCAACCGGGTCGACGACCCCGGCCGGCTCCTGCTCGGGGACCGGCTGGTCGGGGTTCCCGGCGGTGTGGTGCTTCCCGCGGTGCAGGGCCGCCGCACCCTGGTGGTGGAGCTGCAGGCCCTGGTGACCCCCATGGGGCAGGCCCAGCCGAAGCGCTCGGCGATCGGCCTGGACAGCGGACGGCTGGTGATGATGCTGGCGGTCCTGGCCCGCTACGCGCACGTGCCGGTGGCCGTCGGTTGACGTGTTCGCGTCGGTGGCCGGGGGCATCCGGGTGACCGAGCCCGCCGCCGATCTGGCCGTGGCCCTCTCGGTGGCCTCGGCCGCCACCGGCGCCGTCCTCCCGCCCAACCTGGCCGTGGTGGGCGAGGTGGGCCTGGCCGGCGAGGTCCGGCAGGTGACCAATCTGCCCCGGCGGCTCGAGGAATCGGCGCGACTGGGTTTCGACCAGGTGGTGGTGCCGGCGTCGTCACCGCCCGGACCGGCGGGGCAGGAGCTGATCAGGGTGGACACGGTGGTCGACGCCATGACCCGGTTGGGGTGCCGACCTGATCGCTGAGCACACCGGAGGCAGGGTCCGCCGTCGCCACCTCCCGCCGGCCGGGAGCAATGGGCTGTCGGGCCGGAACGATCTGACTGGCAGGTACCATTCGCCTGTGAACAGCCGCCAGAGCTCACCGATCAGTGAGGCTCTGGCCATGGTGGCACCCGGGCGGCCCCTGCGTGACGGACTGGATCGCATCCTCCGGGCCAAGCGGGGTGCCCTGGTGGTGATCGGGGACGGTCCCGGGGTGCTGTCCATCTGTTCGGGGGGCTTCCTCCTGGACGCCGAATTCAGCCCCCAACGTGTTTCCGAGCTGGCCAAGATGGACGGGGCCATCATCCTGGCGCCTGACGCCTCCCGCATCGCCCGGGCCAATGTCCACCTGATGCCCAAGGCGGTCATCCCCACCTCGGAGACGGGCACCCGGCACCGGACGGCCGAGCGGGTGGCCCGCTCGATCGACGTTCCCGTCCTGTCGGTGTCGGCGGCCATGTCGGTGATCGCCGTCTACCGCAACGACATCAAGCACACCATCCAGCCCACCGGCTGGCTGCACGACCGCACCGACCAGGCCCTGGCCACCATGCAACGGTTTCGGAACCGCTTCGATGTGGCCCTCGGCGGCCTTTCCATCCTGGAGGTCGAGGACACCGTGTCGGTGGGCGATGTGGTCGGCGTGGTGCAGGCGGCCGAAATGGTTCTGCGCATCGCCGAAGAGGTGGATGGCTACCTGGTCGAACTGGGGGAGGACGGCCGCCTGGTCGGACTGCAGTCCTCAGAGCTGATCGACGGCGTCGGTCCCGCTCTCCACCTGGTGGTGCGCGATTACTGCGGGCGTCTGCCGGGCAAGGGCGCCGACCGGCGGACCGTGGTCAATCAGGTGGTCGATGAGCTGGCCCACCTCGCCTCGGACGAGCTGCAGGACGCCAGTCGGGTGGCGGAGATCCTCGGGCTGCCGGAGTCGTTTCACGACGCCGAGTCGGGTATCGAGCCCCGTGGCTACCGGCTCCTCTACCGCCTGCCGCGGTTCTCCGACGCCATCATCGAGCGGATCGTGGACCGATTCGTCAATCTCCAGCAGATCATGCGGGCGTCTCTCGGCGACTTGGAGACAGGTCGAAGGGGTCGGCCAGGCCAGGGCGCACTCGGTGAAGGACGGCCTGGCCCGCCTGGCCGAAGCCAGCATCTTCGAGCGCTACCAGTAGGCAAACGCCCCGGGATCCGGGCCGGCGGCCGCCTGGGATCGGGTGTCGCCGCCTTGGGGACCTTGCCGCCACCGTGTATCATGGCTTGCCCGCCTACGCGGTCCCGATGTCGCACACCAGCCCGGGATCAGCACGCCATGCTTGGAGGCACGTTGTTCGACATCGGTGACAAGGTCGTCTATCCGCACCACGGCGCGGCAGTAGTCGAACGACGGGAGACCAAAGAGGCCTTCGGCAAGAAACAGGAGTACCTGGTGCTCCGCCTGGCCTACGGGGACCTGACCCTGATGGTCCCCGCGGACAACACCGACGGTGTCGGTCTGCGGGAAGTGATCAACGACGAAGAGGTCGAAGAGGTGTTCGCGGTGCTCCGGAAGAAGGAGGCCCGCATGCCCACCAACTGGTCGCGCCGGTACAAGAACCATTCGGAGAAACTGCGTTCGGGGGACATCTACCAGGTCGCCGAAGTGGTCCGGAACCTCTCGATCCGCGACAAGGACAAGGGCCTGTCCGCGGGTGAGAAGCGCATGCTGCAGAGGGCTCGTCAGATTCTGGTGTCGGAGCTGACCTTCGCTCTGGGAGTCGACGAGGAGACCGCCGAGGTTCGGCTCAACGAGGCGCTTCCCTGAGCAGAACCGGGCCTGTCTGGGCCATCGTGGTGGCGGGCGGAGCGGGTCGCCGGTTCGGTGAGCGCAAACAGTTCGCTCGAGCTCGCCGGCCGGCCGGTGGCGGCGTGGTCGGTGGACGCCGCCCGTTCGGCGGCCGATGGCGTGGTGCTGGTGGTCCCCGGGCCCACTGCGCACCGACTCGTCCGGGGATGGACCCGGCGATGCCCACCCGGTGATGGCCGGCCCCGGCGTACCGGACACCGGAGCCGACCTGGTGGTGGCCGGAGGTGCCACCCGGGCGGACTCGGTGCGGGCCGGCCTGGCCGCGGTGCCCGACGAGGCCGACATCATCGTGGTCCACGACGCGGCCCGGCCCCTGGCCACGCCCTCGTTGTTCGCCGCGGTGGTCACCGCGGTCCGCACCGGGGGCGCCGATGCCGCCATTCCGGTCCTGCCGGTGGCGGACACCTTGAAGCGGGTGGAGGGTGCGACGGTGCGGTCCACGGTGGACAGGGACGGGTTGGTGGCCGTGCAGACCCCCCAGGCCTTTGTCGCCGCCACGTTGCGATCCGCACACCGGTCGGCCGGTCAAGCCACCGACGACGCTGTCGCTGGTGGAGGCGTGGGGCGCCACCGTGCGCACCGTGGCCGGTGAGCCCCACAATCTGAAGTTGACCCGGCCCGAGGATCTCCTGGTGGCCGAGGCGCTGATCGGCGTGATGGAAGGGACCAACCGGTGAACGGCGGGCTGCCTTCCCTGCGGGTCGGCCAGGGAATCGACGTCCACCGCTTCTCGGACGACCCGGGGCGCCCGTTGATCCTGGGCGGGGTGGTCATCACCGGCGAGGGTGCCCGGGGTCTCGACGGGTACAGCGACGCCGACGCCGTCGCCCATGCCATCGCCGACGCGGTGCTCGGCGCGGCCGGCCTCGGGGACATCGGTCGTTGGGCGCCGGATACCGATCCGCGGTGGCGTGGAGCCGACAGCATGGCGTTGCTGGCGCAGATGACCGAACTGGCCCGCGGCGCCGGATGGTCGGTGGTCAACGCCGACTGCACGGTGATGGCCGAGCGAGCCCACGACTGGCGCCGTTCGTCGGCCAGATGGCCGAGCGACTCACCGGGGTGCTGGCGCCCCGGTCAACGTCAAGGCGACCACCGCGGAGGGGCTCGGAGCCCTGGGACGGGCCGAAGGGATCGCCTGCAACGCGGTCGTGCTCCTGTCCTCAGCGGGTCATTCCGACAGCGATCCGGACCGCGCCGGCTGATGGGGCCGGCTCGCCGGGTGGACAGGAGTGGCGACCGGGGGGGCCGGCGAGGTGGCGCGCCGGGGTCGAGGGGAGGGTCGAAGGGCGCCGGGTCGCGGAATGCGGCCCCGCGAGCGTCGAGAAGGCACCCGGGGAGGGAGGGGGGCCACCACCACCTCGACCCGGACCGACCAACGGGGCCGTCGGGGCGCCGAGGCCCTCGGGCTGGGCGGCGAGCAGGTCGAAGGTCGTCATGCCGTGCGCGAGTTGCTGGTTGCCGACCGGCGGCCGGTGCGGTCGGTGTTGATGGCCGAGGGCATGGACGCCGTCTCCCATCTTGGACCAGATCGAGTCATTGGCCGCGGCTCGGCGGGTGCGGGTCGACCACGTCTCCCGGCGTCGGATCGAAACGCTGGCGCGCACCGACGCCGCCCAGGGCGTGGTGGCCTTGGCCCGGCCTGTCGAGGCCGTATCGCTCGAGTCGATGTGCGAGCCGAACCCCAGGGGGAGGGTGCCGTTTCTCCTGGTGTTGGACGGGATCACCGATCCCCACAACCTGGGGGCCCTGCTGCGAAGCGCCGAGTGCGCGGGGGTAACCGGCATCGTCCTTCCTCGACACCGGTCGGCCCATCTCTCGCCCACCGTGGCCAAGGCGGCGGCCGGGGCCATCGAGTACCTGCCCATGGCCCTGGTGCCCGGCATCCCCGCGGCCCTGCAGCGCTTGGCCACGGTGGGCGTGTGGACGGTGGGCCTGGTCGGCGAGTCGCCCGACTCCTTCTATCGAGCTGGCGGTGGGCGACCAGCCGGTGGCCCTGGTCCTCGGAGCAGAGGGCGCCGGCCTGGCCACCCTGACCAGGAAGCGGTGCGACGCGCTGGCCTCGATCCCCCAGCACGGTTCGCTCGTCGTCCCTCAACGTGTCCACTGCGGGAGCCATCGCCTGCTTCGACGTGGCCCGTCGGCGGTCGGGATGATCGACTCGTCCAATCGAAGGAGCTGACCGTGCCCGAACACGCCGAGGTGATCGTCCTGGGAATGGGGCCGGGGGGTGAGGACGCGGCCGAGCGTCTGGCCGACGCCGGTCTCGATGTGGTGGGGATCGACGCCGAGCTGGTCGGGGGCGAGTGTCCCTACTGGGGGTGCATCCCCTCCAAGATGATGATCCGGGCCGCCGATCTGCTGGCCGAAGCGGGGCGGGTCACCTCGATGGCCGGTGGGGCCACCGTGTCCCCCGACTGGACGCCGGTGGCCCGCCGCATCCGCGAGGAGGCGACCGACGACTGGGACGACACGGTGGCGGTCGAGCGCTTCGAGGAGAAGGGGGGCCGGCTGGTGCGGGGATGGGGACGCCTGGAGGGGCCGGGCCGGGTGGCGGTCGGCGACCGGGTCATCGAGGCCAGCCGCGCCGTGGTCATCGGCATCGGGACCCGCTCGTGGACCCCCCCGGTGCCCGGTCTCTCCGACACCCCCTACTGGACCAATCGGCAGGCCATCGAGACCGAAGAGGTACCCTCCTCGTTGGCGGTGCTCGGTGGAGGGGCCATCGGGGTCGAACTGGCCCAGGTCTTCCGTCGCTTCGGCAGCGAGGTGACCGTGCTCGAGGCGGGTCCGTCGTTGGTGGGACCCGAAGAGCCCGAAGCCGGCCGGCTGCTGGCCGAGATCTTCGAGTCCGAAGGCATCGCCGTGGTCACCAACGCGACCGTCGAGTCGGTGCACCACCACGGGGCCCGGTTCTCCGTGGCGCTGGGGGGTGACGCCGGGTCACCGGTGGTGGCCGAACGACTGTTGGTGGCCACCGGGCGCCGGGCCGATCTCGCCCGGCTCAACGTGGCCGCTCTCGGACTCGACGACTCGGCCCGGGCGCTGCCGGTGGACGACCACATGCGGGTGCAGGGTGTGCCGGGGGTCTGGGCGCTCGGCGACGTGACCGGCAAGGGGGCGTTCACCCACATGTCGATGTACCAGGCGGACATCGTGGTCAACGACATCCTCGGCCGCGAAGTCGTCCCGGCCGACTACCGCGCCGTCCCCCGGGTCACCTTCACCGATCCGGAGATCGGATCGGTGGGCCTGAGCGAGCGCGAGGCCCGCCACCAGGGCCTGGCGGTGCGGGTGGGAATGGCGCAGATCCCGGTGTCGGCCCGTGGGTGGATCCACAAGGCCGGAAACCAGGGGTTCATCAAGCTGGTCGAGGACGCCGAGCGGGGAGTGCTGGTCGGGGCCACGTCGGTGGGGCCGTGGGGTGGCGAGGTTCTGGGTCTGCTCACCCTGGCCGTCTACGCCGAGGTGCCCACCGTCGACCTCCGCCACATGATCTACGCCTATCCGACCTTCCACCGGGCCATCGAGCGGGCGGTCAAGGACCTCCTCGGGGAGTAGACCGCAGGCCCGGGGTCAGCGTGAGGGCCTGACCATGGTCAACAGGAACTCGTCGCCGGCGGAGGCCCACGCCGACTCGACGACGAACCCGCAGTCGCTGAACTCCTCCTCGAGGCCCTGGGGCGAGAACTTGGTGCTTATCTCGGTGAGCATCTCCTCACCGAAGCGGAAGTCCAGATCGAGTCCCAGGTCGGCGACCGGTTATCCGTTGGTCGTCGACGGAGCGCAGCCACATCTCGATGCGTTGGGCGCTCTCGTTCCACCGGGCCACATGTTCGAACCGCTCGGGGTCGAAGTCCGCTCCGAGCTCGCGATTGAGCACGTGGAGCACATTGCGGTTGAACTCGGCGGTCACCCCGGCGGAGTCGTCATATGCGTTTACCAGCTGGGCACGATCCTTGACCAGGTCGGTACCGAGCAGCAGCCGGTCCTCGGTGGCCATCACCTTGCCCAGTCCGATCAGGAAGTCGCGGCGTTGTCCGGGATCGAGATTGCCGATGGTGCCCCCGAGGAACGCGAACAGTCGCCGTCCGTCGGTTGGTAGGAGATCGAGGTGGCGGTGGAAGTCCCCGACCACCGCGGAGACCGCGAGGCCGGGGTATTCCTCCGACAGCGCGGTGGCCGCTTCCCACAGGGTCGTCTCGTTGACATCGAGGGGTACGAACCGCACCAGGTTCCCCGAGGCCTGCATGGCGTCGAGGAGCACCCGCGACTTGTCGCAGGTCCCGGCACCCAGTTCGACCAGGGTGTCGGCTCCGGACCCTTCGGCGATGTCCTTGGCATGAGCGTCGAGGATCGAGCGCTCCGACCGGGTCGGGTAGTACTCGGGGAGCCGGGTGATGGCGTCGAACAGGGTGCAGCCCCGATCGTCGTAGAAATAGACCGGGGGGATGCTCCTGGGCCGGGCGCAGAGCCCGGTGCGGACGTCCTGCTCCATGGCCACCCGCAGGTCACGGTCGGACAGATGGACGTCGATGGTGGGGGGGACGACGGAGGTCATTGGTGGTTTCGGTTTCCTTTGGCGCGGCGATCCGTTGGCTGTGTTCGGAGCTGGATCAACACCTGGATCAACAGTTCCGGGCCAGCCGCAGCCCGGCGAAGGCCCACCGAGCGGAGGGGGGGAAGAAGTTGCGATACGAGGGGCGAATGTGGTCGGGCGGGGTCACGCACGACCCGCCCCGCAGCACGTACTGATTGACCATGAATTTCCCGTTGTACTCGCCGACCGCGCCGGGCGCGGGGACGAAGCCGGGGTACGGGCTGTAGGCCGAGGACGTCCACTGCCAGACATTGCCGAATGGGGTGGCACCTGCGTCGGCCGAGACCGGGGTGGGGTGCAGCCTGGTCTGGTCGAGAAAGTGACCCTGCACCGGTCGCCCGCTCGCGGCCACCTCCCATTCGGCCTCGGTGGGGAGCCTGGCTCCGGCCCAGTGGGCGTAGGCATCTGCTTCGTAGTAGCTGAGGTGGCACACCGGCTGGGCCGGGTTGACCGGCAAGGGGCCTCCCAGGGTGAATTCCTGCCAGCCGCCATCGACGGGCAGCCAGTAGATCGGGCACTCCCACTGCTCGGCCTGCACCGTCGCCCACCCGTCCGACAACCACAGCTCGGGTCGCCGATACCCCCCGTCGTCGATGAATGCCAGCCATTCGCCACCGGTGACCACCTGGTCGGCCAGGGCGAACGCGCCGTGGCACACCCGGTGCCGGGGCAGCTCGTTGTCGAAGCAGAACCCCGGGCCGGTGTATCCGATCTCGTGGGTGCCCTCCGGATGCTCGGTCCAGGTGCTGGCGGGCGACGGCGTGGGCGCGGGCAGTCGAACCGCGTCATAGGCCGGGAGCAGCGGATTGATCGACAGGACGTGTTTGATGTCCATCAGCAGCAGCTCCTGGTGCTGTTGCTCGTGCTGGATTCCGAGCTCGACCAGCGCCGCCACCGCCGGAGAGGTGGGGCCCTCGAGCAGGGTGGCCATCGAGTCGTCCACGTAGGCCCGGTACTCGGCGATCGATTCGATTCCGGGCCGCGACAACAAACCCCGGTCGTTGCGCGGGTGCCTGGCGCCTACGCCCTCGTAGTAGGAGTTGAACAGGTATCCGTAGTCCGGGTGGAAGGGCCGGTAACCCAGGAGACTGGGGATGAGCAGGAAGGTCTCGAAGAACCAGGTGGTGTGGGCCCGGTGCCATTTGGTCGGGCTCACATCCGGCATGGACTGGACGGTCTGATCCTCGGCGGACAGGGGGGAGGCCAACGACTCGGTGAGCGACCGGGTGGCGAAGAACCGGTCGGTGAGCGTCAGGTCCCCCACGGTGATCAGCAGATCCGTCATACCCGCTCCTCCCGTGCTGCGTGGAGATCGTAGTGACGACCGCTCCCCCCGGTCCCGGCGCGCCGTCGCCGACAGAACTTACCCGGAAGTCCCCGATCATGAGCGCGCGGCCGGGGTCGCTCATCAGGCGTAGCCGGGGTACCGGGTAGGTGTCACCGTGGCTGACACCTACCCGATCCGACGGTCAGCGAAACCAGTTGGGCGCAGGTCCGAGGGCGTGGCCGAGGTGGGATTCTTCATCGTCCCAGGTCGCGGCGCCGGATCGATGGTGACGTCGGCCCCGGCCGACCGCTCAGATGTACATCCCGCCGTTGACGCCGACGAGCTGCCCGGTGATGTACCCCGCGTCCTCGGAACAGAGGAAGGCACTGGTGGCAGCGATGTCGTCCGGCGTCGCCGCTCGCCCGACGGGGACCATCTTCCCCAGGACGTCGATGCCCGGCACGTCCCCCTTCTCCCCGGCATGCCTCGCCATCGGGGTGTCGACGATCGTCGGGGGAATGGTGTTGACCGTGATGCCACTGCGCCGGCGAACTCCCGGGCGAACGCCTTGGTCAGCCCGATCACACCGGCCTTCGACGCCACGTAGTGCGCCATGTGGGGCGCGCCGGACTGGGCACTCGACGAGGAGATGGTCACGATGCGGCCCCAGCCCTCGGCGAGCATGTCCGGTACCGCCAGCTGCATGCAGACGAAGGTTCCGGTCAGGTTGACGGCCAGTATGTGGTCCCACTTCTCGGGGGTGATGTCGGCCACCGCGTCGAACGACTCGATGCCGGCGCTGGTCACCAGGATGGTGATCGGGCCGAACTGGGCTCTCACCGCGGCGAACACCTTCTCCAGCGCTCCGCGGTCGGCCACGTCGACCTGGTGGGCAGCGGCAGCGGGACCCTCGTTCGCACAGCGCGGCCGCCGCCGTCTCCGCCCCCGCACCGTCGCGGTCGAGCAGGGCGACGGCATGGCCGGCTTCGGCCAACCGATGGGCGACACCCAGCCCGATGCCCGATGCCGCCCCGGTGACCACCGCCACCCGGGCGCTCATTGCGGTGCCTCGGTCGGGGTGAACTCGATATGGAGGTCGTGGAGCCCGCGCAGCACCCAGGTGGGCTCGTAGTCGAACGTGCGGGCACCGGGTGGGCCGTGGTGCTCATCGGAGAGCCTGATGTCCCGCATCCGGTCGAGGATGCGCTCGATGCTGATCCGGCCTTCGGCCCGGGCCAGGGGACCCCCGGGGCAGGAGTGGGCGCCGCGCCCGAAGGCCAGATGCTCCTTGGCGTTGCGCCGGTCGACCTTGAACTCGGCCGGATCCTCGAACCGCCGGGGTCGCGGTTGGCCGCGCCGTTCAGCAGCATCACCGGGGTGCCCGGTGCGATGTCGACTCCGCCCACGTTGACCGCCCGGCGGGCCAGCCGGAAGTCGGCCTTCACCGGGCTCTCGATCCGCAGTGCCTCTTCGATGAAGTCGGGGATCCGCTCGCCGTGGGCCCGTAGCTCGTCCTGCAGATCCGGGTATTCGGAGAGGTATTTGAGCCCGGTGGCGAGTAGGCGGGCGGTGGTCTCCTGGCCGGCGGCGAAGAGAAACGAAGCGGTGCGGACGACGGCCGCCACATCAGGGGTCGACCCGTCCGGGTACTTGGCCAGGGCGAGGTCGGTCAGCACGTCGTGGCGCGGGCTCTCCCGACGGTCCTCGATGTACCTGGTGAACCAGTCGTCGACTGACGACAGCAGGTTGAGCGAGGAGGGATCCTCGTCGTCCTCTGCCGACCGGTCGTGCCCGGCGCCGATCTTCCCGGGGGTGGCGCTCAATCCGAAGATCCGGCGGAGAGCCGGGTGGTCCGTCTTCGGGCACCCCCAGGACGTCGGCCACGGCGAGCATGGCGAAGGGCTGCGCATAGGCGCTGATGAATTCGCAGTGGCCGTCGGCGATGAACTCGTCGAGCTGACGGTCGACGGCCCGCCACATGAACGCCTCGTTCTCCTTGAGCCGCTTGGGGGTCAGGAGCCGCATCAGCAGTGCCCGCTCCTGGGTGTGCATGGGGGGGTCCATGGTGACCATGTGCTCGTTCATCGGGAGCTGGTCGCGTTGGCGCTCGATGAGCTCGCTGACATCGTCCCCCTCGAGCGGCTCGGGGAAGGTGGCGAAGGGGCCGATCACCGAGATGCAGGAGGAGAACGTCTCGAGGTTGCGGTAGACCTCGGTCGCCTCGTCGTAGCCGGACACCGCCACCACCCCGTAGTGGGGCGTCGCCACCACCGGGCATTGCGAGCGGAGATACTCGAAGTAGGGGTACGGGTCCGCGATCAGCGAGTCGTCCATGAAGAAGTCGACTGTCTCGTAGTTGGTCATGCCCTACTCTCTCCTGTTGCCGATGCTGAGCGATTGCTTAGCATCGGCGACGGGGCGAGGTCAACAACGGGTGGAGGTCGAAAGGAAATGGTTTCGAACCGCAGGATCGGCGCCGAGGACTCAAAGAGCCGCACCGCGCTCCTCGACGCCACCGAGCAGATCATGTTGGAGGATGGCTACGCGGCGGTGAGCTCCCGGCGCATCGCCCAGCGGGCCAACCTCAAGCCGCAGCTGGTCCACTACTACTTCCGGACCATGGACGACCTCTTTCTCGCCGCATTCCGACGACGCGCCGAGGTCGGTCTCGACCATCTGTCCAAGGCGCTGACCTCCGGGCTTCCCTTGCGGGCGATCTGGGCGTTCGGCGACGATCCGACCAGCACCGCGCTCAACATGGAGTTCGTCGCCCTGGCCAATCACCGCAAGTCGATCCGGTCGGAGATCGCCCGCTACGGGGAGCTGTTCCGCGCCAAGCAGACGGAGGTCTTGGCCTCGGTGATGGGCGAGCAGGGGATCGACACCGATCGCTTCCCTCCTGTCGCGGTGATGACCGTCATGACCAGCGTCTCGCAGATCCTGGTATTGGAGGAGGCGTTGGGGATCACCACCGGCCATGCGGAGACCCGTGCCCTGGTGGCTCGCCTGCTCGACGACTACGGGCGGACCGGTACCCCGTAACCCGGCTCGGCCGGCAGCGGGCCCAACCCGGCTCAGTCAGCCCGGAGTTCGCGCTTGAGCACCTTGCCGGACGGGTTGCGCGGCAGCGCGTCGAGGAAGGTGGCCTCCTTGGGGACCTTGTATCGGGCCAGCCGGGCGCGGCAGTGCTCGATCAGCTCTTCGGGCGTCACCGTCGCGCCTTCGCGCCGGACCACGAATGCCACCGGCACCTCGCCCCATCGGTCGTCGGGACGGCCCACGACGGCTGCTTCGAGCACCGACTCGTGTTCGTAGAGCACCCGCTCGACCTCCGAGCTGGCGATGTTCTCCCCGCCGGACACGATCATGTCCTTGAGGCGATCGACGATGAACAGGTAGCCGTCCTCGTCGCGAACGCCGATGTCCCCGGTGTGGAACCAGCCGCCGGCGAACGCCGCCTCGGTCGCCTCCGGGTCACGCCAGTAGCCGGAGAACACCTTGGGGCCGCGCAGGACGATCTCCCCACGGGCGCCCGCAGGCAGCGACCTCCCCTGGTCGTCCCAGATGTCGAGCTCGAGGTAGAGGCACGGACGGCCCACACTCCCGAGCTTGGTGATGATGCTGTCCCGATCGAGGAAGGTGTCACCCGAGACCGTCTCGGTCAGCCCGTACGCGTCGGCGAACCATGCCGAGGGAAACGTGCGTTGGATCCGCTCGATGAGCGGGATCGGCATCTTCTCGCCGCCGTTGATGATCAGCCGGAGCGAGGACAGATCGCGCTGCTCGAGGTCGGGTAGGGCCATGATGGCGTTGACCATGGCCGGTGCAAGCCACACCGTGGACACTCGCGATCGCTCGAGCTCGATCACCACTGCGGACGCGTCGAACGATCGGTGGATGATCACGGTGGCGCCCGCCGCGACGAGCGAGGTGGTGGTGAGGTCCAGCGCGCCGACGTGGTAGAGCGGCCCGCAGGCGAGCCCCAGATCGGCACCGGTAAAGCCGAACTCGATGATGTGGGCCATGTTCTTCCACGCCAGGTTGGCGTGGGTGATCATCACCCCCTTGGGCCGCCCGGTGGTGCCCGAGGTGTACATGAGACGGTGGACGTCATCAGCGGCCACCGCAACAGGCGCCAGGTCATCCGGGGTGCGGTGGAGGTCTCCGAACGCCGTCCATCCGTCCGGAGCAGCGGTGGACACGCACACCCGGACCACCGAAGGCACCATGTCCCGGGTCGCCTCGGTTCCCAGACCGACCAGCGCCTCGTCGCACACCAGCACGCGGGCTCGGGAGTGCTCGAGGATGTACTGCACCTCCGGTGCGGCGAGCCTCCAGTTGATCGGCATGGCCACGGCGCCGAGGTAGTTGGCGGCGAACACCGTCTCCAAGAACTCGGGGCAGTTGTAGGCAAGGAGACCCACCACGTCGCCACGATCGACGCCGCGGTCGCGCAGGCCGGCGGCCAGTGCCGCGCTCCGATTGGCCATTTCGCCGTAGGTGGTTTCTTGGCCTTCGAACACGGTCATCACCTTGCGGGGAGAACGGATGGCGTGGTGGGTGAGGACGGCGAACCAATTCATGTCCGACGGGATCGGCGCTCCGGAGGTCACTGGCCGTCCCCTAGCGTTGGTCGGTCCGGGATCCCAACATGTGCTCCCACTCGCGCGCCCGGCCGACAGCCCGCTCAGGGCGCCGAGTAACCGCCGTCGACGACCATCGCCGAACCGGTCGTCCAACGGGAGGCGTCGCCCGCCAGGTACGAGTAGGCGCCGACCAGGTCATCCGCCGATCCCAGTCCGAGGGGATGCCGTTCGCCGATGGCGTCAACCGTCTCGGCGGAGAGATCGGCGTGGATGGCCGACCGGAACGATCCCGGGCACACGCAGTTGACCCGGATCCCGTCTCGGGCATACTCGACCGCGGCCACCTTGGCGATCTGAATCACCGCCGCCTTGGTCGCGCAGTACGGCGCCGCGTGCGACCAGGCGGTCAGCCCGGAGACCGATGCGGTGAGCACGATCGAGCCCGAGTGCTGTGGACGCATGCGCCCGACCGCGGCGCGGATGCCGTGGACGGCTCCGAGGACGTTGATCCGGAAGGCGCGCTCCCACTCCTCGGTGGCCAGGTTGTGGATCCGACCGTTGGCCGACAGCACGCCGGCGTTGCTGATCAGCACGTCGAGGCGGCCGAACCGCTCGACCGCCGAAGCGACCACCGATTCGACCGAGGCGAAGTCACTCACGTCGGCCAGGGCCGACTCGACACCGTTGTCGGTGTGGGGGAGGCCGGCGACGGTGGCCTCGAGCGACGGTGCACTGATGTCGCTCAACATCAGATCGGTATCCGGCTCGCTCGCCAGTTGGCGGGACACCGCCGCACCGAGGGCTCCGCCCGCCCCGGTGATCACCACCACCCGTCGCGACGCCGTCATGCCGGCTCCGGTCGCGTCCCGGGCGCGCCGATCGCATCGGCCATCGTTCTCGTACTCATTTGTACCGGCCAGTACACTACATTTTCGTGACTGTCGGCCCGTCCTCGCCCGGTGCGTGTGCCCGCCGACCTCATCGAGATGTACCGCAGGATGCTGGTGATCCGCGGCTTCGAGGAACGGGTGTCTTCGCTGTACCGCGACGGAGAGGTTCCCGGTTTCGTCCACCTCTCGATCGGGCAGGAGGCGTCAGCCGTGGGCGCATGTTGGCCCCTCGGTCCGGCCGACATCATCACCTCGACCCACCGGGGTCACGGACACTGCCTGGCCAAGGGTCTCGACCCGCTGGCCATGTTCGCAGAGCTGATGGGCAAGGATCAGGGGACCAACCGAGGCCGCGGCGGGTCGATGCACATCGCCGATCCGAAGCTCGGGGTCTTCGGTGCCAACGGGATCGTCGCCGCGGGCGTGCCGATCGCAGTGGGCGCGGCGACCGCGTCCCAGCTCCGCGCCGACGGCGGCATCACCGTGGCGTTCTTCGGCGACGGCGCGCCCGCCCAGGGCGCCTTCCACGAGGCCATGAACCTCGCCGCCGTATGGCAACTGCCGGTTGTCTTCTTCTGTGAGAACAACGGGTACGCCGAGTTCTCCCCCGCGTCGACGCAGCACGCGGCGTCACTCGAGCGTCGAACCGCCGGCTACGGCATTCCCTACGTCGCCGTCGACGGCAACGATGTGGTGGCGACGACGGCTGCCATGGAGGACCTGGTCGGCGTGGTGCGGGCCGGAGGAGGCCCGGCGGTGGTGGAGGCGGCGACGTTTCGGTGGCACGGTCATTACGAGGGAGATCCCGAGCGCTACCGGTCCGCGGAGGAGGTCGAGGAGTGGAAGGCGCGTGACCCGCTCCTGGTGCACGAGGCCCGGCTCCGGGAGGCCGGTGTCGGTGACGACGAGCTGAAGGCGCTGGAGTCCTCGGTGGCCGCCGGCCTCGACGGCGCGGTCGAGGAGGCACGGCGGCTGGCCGGCCCGGACCCGGCCACGGTGACCGAATTCGTCCTGCGGGCGAGGCCGGTGCGGGACGAACCGCGGCCGCCGTCATCTGACGCACCCGAGTTTCGGATGATGGACGCCGTCCACGATGCGCTCGAGGCCGAGCTGGCCGCCGACGACCGGGTGTTGGTGGCCGGGATCGACGTCGGCGAGGGTGGCAACGTCTTCGGGCTCATGCGCGGCCTGCGCGACCGGTTCGGTGATCGGGTGCGGGACACCCCGATCTCCGAGACCGCCGTCATCGGCCTGGGGGTGGGCGCGGCCATGGCCGGAATGCACCCGGTGGTCGAGTTGATGTACCTCGATTTCGTCGGCGTCTGCTTCGACCAGCTGCTCAACCAGGCCGCCAAGCTGCCGTTCATGACCGGTGGGGGCGCCGAGATGGCGCTGGTTGTCCGGACCCAGTTCGGGGCGGGCCGCTCCTCGGGCAGCCAGCACTCGCAGAGCCTCGAAGCGCTGCTGGCCCACATCCCGGGGCTCACGGTGGTCATGCCCTCGACACCGGCCGACACCTACGGCCTGCTGCGCGCCGCCATCCAGGACCCGAATCCGGTGGTGTTCATCGAGAACCGGCTGCTCTACGGCATGAAGGGTCCGAAGCCGCCGGCCGACTACCTGCTCCCGATCGGCACGTCCGCCGTGGTCCGTCCCGGATCCGACGTGACCGTGGTGTCGGTCTCACGGATGGTCCACGAGGCGGTGGCTGCCGCCGAGCGGATGGACGGCGAGGGGATCTCCGTCGAGGTGATCGACCTGCGGACGGTCGCCCCGCTCGACATGGTGCCGATCCTCGGTTCGGTGGAGCGGACCGGCCGGCTCCTCATCGCCCACGAAGCGGTCGTACCTTTCGGCATCGGGGCCGAGATCGCGGCCACCGTGGCCCGGGAGGCGTTCTGGGACCTCGATGCGCCGATAGAGCGAGTCGGGGCGGCGGCGAGCCCCCCGCCCTACGCTCCCGTCCTCGAACAGGCCTGGCTCCCTGACCGCGACGACATCGCCGAGGCCATCCGCCGCCTCGCCGCGGTGTGACCCGGCGCGCTGTCCGACGCACCACGGGGTCCGGTTCAGCAACCGAGTGCACGGGCGATGACCAGATGCTGGATCTCGTTGGTTCCCTCGCCGATCTCGAGCACCTTGGAGTCGCAGTAGAAGCGGGCGACCGGAGTGTCGAGCATGTACCCGAGGCCGCCGTGGATCTGCACGGCCTCCGACGCTGCCCACGTGGCCAGGCGGCTGGCCTTCAGCTTGGCCATCGCCGCCTCCTTCAGGAACGGCTGCCCCCGGTCGCGCAGGTAGGCGGCCCGGTAGGTGAGCCAGCGCGCGGCCTCGAGCTCGGTGGCCATGTCGGCCAGCTTGAACTGCACGGCCTGGAAGGTGGAGATCGGCTGTCCGAACTGCACCCGTTGGCGCGCGTAGTCGGTGGCCAGGTCGAGCACGGCCTGGGTCAGGCTGAGCGACAGGGCGGCGATGGAGATGCGCCCGACCTCGAGCGTCTTCAGGAACTGGCTGAGCCCCAGGTCCGGGTCGCCGACGAGGTGCTCGTCGGGGACCCAGACGTCGTCGAAGTACAGCTCACGGGTGTCGAGGCCCCGCCACCCGATACCCCGCATCTTGGGACCGGTGGTGAAGCCGGGGGTGTCCTTCTCGACGACGAAGCTGGCGAACTTCGGTGCCTTCCCTTCCCCGAGCTCGGTGCGGGCCAGCAGGGTGACCCCGAAGGACATGTCCGTCCCGGCATTGGAGATGAAGGTCTTGTGCCCGTTGATCAGCCACCCACCGTCACGACGCACGGCCCGTGTGCGGATCCCCCGTGCGTCCGAGCCGGCGTCGGGCTCGGTCAGCCCGAATGCCCCGAGCGCACGTCCCTCGGCCAGGGGACGCAGCCACCGCTCGCGCTGGGCATCGTTGCCGAACAGGTAGAGCGGCAACGAGCCGATGGTCACGTGGGCCTGCCAGGCGGCGGCCACCGACTGGTCGACCAGTCCGATCTGCTCCATGGCGGCGACGAAGCCGATCGTCGACATGCCGATCCCGCCCCACTGCTCGGGGATCAACATGCCGAGGAGGCCCAGCTCGCCCATCTCCCGGAGCAGGTCGGTCGGGCACCTGCCCTCCTCCCACGCCAGCGGGGCGCGTGACGCGATCTCCTTCTGGGCGAAGTCCCGGCACAGCCAGACCAGGTCGCGTTCCGGTCCGCTGAGCTCGAAGTCCATCGTCCGATCCTATTGGACCGAATGACACGAACTTCCAGGACGCGAACGGTGCGATCAGCTCGACGAGTGGCTCCGCCGCTCCGCTCTCACGATCCGGCGGATGGATCGTCGGCCGGCAGATGAGCCATGAAGGCGGCCGACCAGTCCATGAGTTGGCGAAGGGACGTAGTAGCCGGTCTCATCGTTGATCGTCTCCCAGTGACGAGCGACGTCCTCGATGGTCGGCTCCTGTCCGGGGTGTACGTACCCTTCGGTCGATGCAATGAACAGGCGGGCGAAGCGGCCGAATCCTGCGGTGTAGATCTCCCCGTTGACCGGGCAGCTCTCGTGGGCGAGGTACGCCGCCATCGGGGCGACCAGCTCCGGCGACCATCCGGGGGTCGTCGGAACCCTGGGCGGCCATCCGGGTCATCGCCGCCGGCGCGATGAGGTTGACCTTGATGCCGAGGGGGGCACCCGCGGTCTTCAAGCTGCGGGCGAGCCCGATGACCCCGGCTTTGGCCGTGGCGTACGAGGTGTTGGTGGGCAGGCCCAGCATTCCGGTGGAGGTGGTGAGGACGATCCGGCCGTAGTGCTGCTCGACCATGTGGGGCCAGGCGGCGCGGGTGGTGTTGAACGATCCCCCGACGTGGACCGCGAGGTGAAGCGCCAGGTTTTCGGCGTCGGCGTCCGGGAATCCGGCCCACCGGATGACCCCGGCGTTGTTGATCACGATGTCGAGACGTCCGAACTGCTCGACCGCCCTGTTGACCAGTGCCTCTGCACCGGCGACCGACGACACATCGCTGGTGTCGGCGACCGCGACTCCTCCTGTGTCGACGATGCCGGCCACCGCCGTGGCTGCCGGCTCATCGTCGGCTCCGACGCCATCCATCGAGCCACCGAGGTCGTTGACCACGACCCGTGCCCCCCGCTCAGCCAGCAGCCTCGCGTGGGCGAGCCCGATGCCCCGCCCCGCACCGGTGACGACGGCGACGCGTCCGTTGAAGTCGAGCTGGCTCAGGCCGGCACCGGAGCCTCGAACCCGAGGAGCCGGCCCAAGGTGCCACCGATGATGGCGGCCCGCTCGTCGGCGGGGAGATCGCCGAGCTGGGTGGCGATCAGCTCCCGGCTCCCGCCGAACGTCCCTTCGGCGTGGGGGTAGTCGTTGCCCCACACGATGGTCGACAACCCGGTGACGTGCCGGCAGGCGACGGCCACCGGGTCGTCCTGAAACGACACGTGGAACTGGCGCCGGACATACTCACTCGGCTTCAACGGGTAGGGCCACTTCTCGTTGAGGCGGAACAGCTGGGCCATGCTGGGCTGGTCGTCGGCCGGGCGGTTCTCGTCCCAGTACCCGAGCCACCAGTCGGCATCCTGACCGATGCCGGTCACCCAGCACTTGTCCATCGACCCGGTCAGCGACGCCAGCCAGTGGGCGTTGAACTCGATCAGGGCGAAGTGCAGCTCGGGGTAGCGCTCGGGGACGCCGCCGCCGATGAGCTCGCAGATGATCTGTTGGGGGACCATGGTGCTGTAGATGCACTGGGTGATCATCCGCTTCGAGGCCGACTTCTCGGTCATCGGCTGGTTGACCTGCGCCGCCGACTCCATGACCACTTTGAGCGTGGTCGACGCCGGGTCGTCGACCTTCACCCCGCCGGTCTGGGTGTGGATGAACACCTGCACGCCGTTGGCCACGGCCGCCTCCCACACCGGATCGAAGTCCCGGGAGTAGTAGGGCTTCGGCGCGATGGCCGGGAGCAGGATGGCGCGGAACCCGGCGGCGGCGACCCGCTCGATCTCGGCCACGGCGTCGTCGATATCGGTCAACGGAATCGGAGCGGTAGGGACGATCTGGGAGAAGTACGGCGCGAAGCGCTCGACGATGTAGTCGTTGTACACACGAGCGTGGGCCATCGAGAGCTCGTGATCGTCCGAGTACAGTCCGAACAGCGACAGGTTCGGGTGCATCACCTGGACGTCGACCCCGTCGAGGGCCATGTCCTCCAGGATGATGTCGGGATCGCCCTCGGGCATCCGCCCGCCGGTCTGGCGGTACCGGGAGATCGTCCAACCCTCGTACCCGGGGGTGTGCAGGCGCCGGAAGATCCGGGCGCCACCCTCGACCAGCGGCTCGGTCTCGAAGTCCTCCTCCCAGACCCCCCGGTCCCGAAGGTGCTTCGGGAGGCGGGTGCGGAACAGATCGACGGGCTCGAGCATGTGCCCATCGGCGGAAACGACCAGTTCACCCTGCGACATGATTGCTACCTCCATGCGCCCGACCCGGGGACGCCCGTCGGAATCGGAACGCACCTTCGCGGCCTACGCGAACCACGTTCACAACCTAATCCAATCGGTCGGTAGGGTGCAATGCGGGACCGAGGAGAATGCGCCCGGTCGATGCACCGGAACACCCAAAAGGAGCAGGAATGATGACCAAGCGGTGGAAACAGCGCCCGCCCGGCTCGACCTGGGGGGACTGGGGTGACGACGACGAGCTCGGTCGCATCAACCTGGTCACCCGGAGCAAGGTGCTCGAGGGTGTCCGCGAGGTCGAGGCGGGCATCAGCTTCTGCCTGAGCCTGCCGCTCGACTACCCCGGTGGGACCGCGCTCAACCAGCGGCGCCACCCGCCGGTCCTGGCGCCGACCGAGGACATGAGCGGCAACTGCCGGCACCTTCTACAACATCCACATGAGCGAGATGGACGACTACGGCGATCCGCGGTACGTCGACGTGTGGGCGGACGACGTGGTCACCCTGTCGCTGCAGTACTCGACCCAGTGGGACTCGCTCGCCCACGTCGGTGCCGAGTTCGACGCCGACGGCGACGGGGTGGAGGAACCGGTGTATTACAACGGCTACCGAGCCGGCACCGACCTGGTGGGCCCGCAGCCCGACGCCGCCGGCGACGGCGGCTCACACCGCTGCTTCGCCCACCACCTCGGACTGGAGCACATGGCGCACCACGGCGTGCAGGGGCGGGGTGTCCTTGTCGACGTGGCCCACCACCTCGGCCACGACTGGCGCGGGATCGACCGCAAGACGCTCGAGGAGATCATGGCGGCCGACCAGGTCGTCGTCGAGCCCGGGGACATGCTCCTGGTGCACACCGGATTTGCCACCAAGATCCTCGAGTACGAGCGCGAACCGGACCCGGTGAAGATCCACACCATGTGCACCTATCTCGACGCGCGCGACGAATCCCTGCTGGAGTGGATCGCCGAGTCGCAGATCTCGGCGCTGGTGGCAGACAACTACGCCGTCGAGGGGCTGACCGGCAGGGACCGCGACCAGAGCCGGCACTCGTTCCTCCCGATCCACAACCTGTGCCTGTTCAAACTGGGCGTCCCGTTGGGCGAGATGTGGTACCTGCACGAGCTGGCGTCCTGGCTGCGTGCGCACGGCCGCAGCCGGTTCTTGCTCACCGCGCCTCCGCTGCGGATGCCGGGGATCGTCGGGTCACCCCTCACCCCGGTCGCCACCGTCTGACCGAGCGGGACAGGCGGAACGCCTGGTAGTCGTTGGCCACCACCTTGTCGATCTCCTTGAACAACTTCGGTCGGCCGCCCGAGTTGAGCAGGTACTTCCGGGGCTTCCCGGGGATGTTGGTTCCGAAGAAGTAGCTGGCCTCCCCGAAGGGGGACCGGGCCGCTCCCCGGTCGACCATGGCTGTCCATTCGTCCTCGAGTTCCGGCCTCACCTCGATGATGTCGTAGCCGTGGTCGCGGACGAACCTGAGCGCGTCGGTGATGAACTCGACCTGGTCGCCGTTGTACCGAGGATTATTGCCGGCGGCGGCATGCGGTCCACCGGGGAAGAAGAAATTGGGGAAGCCGGTGGCCTGTACGCCGAGGAACGTTCTCGGACCATCGGCCCAATGGTCTTCGAGGGTGAGACCGTCCCGGCCCCGGATCCCCATCCGCAATAGGGCACCGGTACCGAAATCGAACCCGGTCGCCCACACGATGATGTCGAACTCCCGCTCACCGTCGGCCGTCTCGATGCCTTGCTCGGTGATGCGCCCGATCGGCGTCTCCTTGAGGTCGATGAGCGACACCTTCGGGTTGTTGTACATCTCGTAGTAGCCGGTCACGAAGGGGGGCCTCTTCTCACCGAAACCGTGGTCCTTCGGGATGAGCTTGTCCGCCGTCTCGCGGTCATCGACGATGCCCCGTACCTTGTGGGCGATGAACTCGCACCATTCGGCGTTGGCCGCATCGTCGAACAGCACGTCGGCGTAGTTGCTGGAGAGCTTGGAGAAGCCCGGGCTCCTCCACATCGTCTCGAAGAACGCCTGGCGCTCGTCCTCTGAATCGTCGAAGGCGGAACGCTCGTTGGCGGGATGGAGGAAGCCGGCTGTCGAGGTGTTCAGCACCTCACGCATCGCCTCGAAGCCGGCCCGGAGCTGCTCTTGCTCCTCGGGCG
Source organism: uncultured Acidimicrobiaceae bacterium (assembly GCA_963734395.1). Classification (GTDB taxonomy): domain Bacteria; phylum Actinomycetota; class Acidimicrobiia; order Acidimicrobiales; family RAAP-2; genus Bog-756. The sequence continues at coordinate 558,398 of CAVTGY010000003.1, forward strand.
TGATTGGAGCGTTGTTGAGGGGGGTGCACCAGTTGGCACTGCGCTGGTAGACGGCGAGCGAGGCGACCTCGCCGGCGATGACCGGGGCGATCTGGACGCCACTCGAGCCGGTTCCGATCACGGCGACGCGTTTGCCGGCGAAGTCGACCGGTGACGCCGGCCACAACCCGGTGTGGAACGAAACGCCGCGGAAGTCCTCGCGGCCCGGCACCTCCGGGTAGAAGGGCACCGAGAGGACGCCGGTGGCGGCGATCAGGTACCGCGACCTGAGCTCGGAGCCGTCGTCGGCCACCACGGTCCAGGCTCCTGCCGGCTCGTCGTAGGTCGGCGCCGGTGACCCTGGCGCCGAACCGCATGTGACGGCGGAGGTCGAAGCGGTCGACCACGTGGTTGAGGTAGCGCTCGGTCTCCGGCTGCTCGGCGAACTGCTCTCGCCATTCCCACTCGTCGAAGAGCTCCTTCGAGAACAGGTAGGCGTAGGTGTAGCTCTCGGAGTCGAACCGGCACCCGGGGTAGCGGTTCCAGTACCACGTCCCGCCCACGCCGCCGCCGGCCTCGAGCAACAAGGCGGAGAAGCCGGATTCGCGGGCGAGATGCAGCTGGTAGATACCGGTGACCCCGGCACCTACGATCAACACGTCGGTGTCGAGCCCACTCGCGCCGTGGTCGTGTGTGGGTCCGGGATGGTCGATCATTGAGCCCGCGTCGTCCCGTCACTATGTCATCCGCGGCTTCGATCTCCGCTGGATGCGTCGTTAGAAGTTCTACCGACCGATTAGCATAATTCGAACGACGATCGGTGAAGGGGGAGCGGTCACATGGCGATCGTGGATCAGAAGTGGTCGGCACTCCCGGTGCCTTTTGCGATGGAGTTCCCGGACCGGGTTCCGAAGGAGCGCTACTTCGATCCGGACTTCTACCAGGCGGAGATCGACCTCCTGTGGTCCCGGACCTGGCAGATGGCGTGCCGGCTCGAGGAGATCCCCCGGCCCAATGACTTCACCGAGTACCAGATCCTCGACCAGTCGATCATCGTGGTCCGCACCGAGGACGGGGGTGCCCGGGCGATGCAAAACGTCTGCCGACATCGCGGCGTGCGGGTGGTTGAGGGGCGAGGGACCTGTGAGAACGGGTTCGTCTGTCCCTTCCACGGCTGGTGCTACGGCCCGGACGGGACCAACAGTTTCGTCACCAGGGAGCGGACCTTCGCCGGGCACAACCTGCAGCCGGAGGACCTGGACCTCACCCCGGTCCGGTGCGAGGTATGGGGTGGGTGCGCGTGGATCAATCTCGACGTCGACGCACCACCGCTGAGACCGTGCATCGAGCCGTTCGCCACCACCTTCGACGCCTGGAAGATGGAGTCGTGGCAAGCCGAGTGGTGGCATGCGTTCCGTCTCCCGGTGAACTGGAAGCTCGCCGAAGAGGCGTTCCTGGAGCAATACCACGTGATCCAGACTCACCCCCAGCTGGTCATCCCCGGGCGGTTCCCGCCGCGCGACGCGGCGGCGTTCGACCCCCGGATGTTCGTCGAGTCGGAGATCCACTACCTGCGCACGATGAGCGACGGCATGGCCGGAATGGTCCATGCCAACGACGTGCGCATCGCCGAGTCGCTCCGGGACATCGAGCTGCCCGCCGATCCGACCTCGGCCATGGCCACTTGGCAGCGCACCCTCAATGATGCCGTCGTCCGCTGGCACCGCGACCAGGGCTGCGACATTCCCGACCTCAACCAGCTCGAGGCGGCCGGCCTCAACCAGCCCATGGGCTACTGCTTTCCCCACTTCTTCGTGCTCCCCATGTACTCCAGCGCCTCGTGCTACCGGTTCCGTCCGCTCGGACCGGAGCAGACGCTGATGGAGATCTGGTCACTCACCCGGTTCCCCGGGGGAAACGCCAGGGAAGCGCCCTTACCGCCCGAAATCTGGGACCACGATGATCCACGGGTGCCTCCGATCCCCGTCCAGGACTTCTCGAACCTCCCCCGCCAGCAGCGGGGCCTGCACGCCAAGAGCTTCGAGTACATGCGCCTGTCCGAGGGGATCGAAGGGGGCATCGCCAACTTCGAGCGGACCGTCGACGGCTTCCTCGCCGGGTTCCCGTACCAGAAGCTGCTGCCGGCCCTGGAGCAGATCAACCTCAACCCGCTCGAGCGGCCGGTCGTCGACCTCGGCTTCTGAGCGCCGTTTGCCGACACCGGAGAAGGGCCCACCGATGGACTACGCAGGTGCAGTAGAGGGGATCCGGGCCACCCTGGCCGCCTACGCGCAGGCGCTGGACGACGGTCGCACCGATGACATCGTCGCCACCTTCTGCGCGGACGGCGCCTGCGAGATCCCGGGTCTCGGCACCCACCAGGGTCACCAAGCGCTCCGGCAGGCGTTCGCCCAGTGGGCGCCCGTGCGTCCCCAACGCCATGTCGTGGTCAACACCCATGTGACCGCCTGGAGTGCTGACGAGGCGAGCGCCAGCAGCGACGTGATCTTCCTGGTGAAGGGCGAGGAGGGCTGGTCGGTGCAGCTGGTCGGCCGGTACCACGACGTGCTCCACCAATCGGAGGGGACCTGGCGCTTCCACCGTCGGACCGCAGAGTTCATCACCTGACCGGGCCGTAGCGGCATTCGCCGGATGCTGGCGGAAATGTCGTTCACGCCTCAGTAGAGTGTCCGTATCGGAACGAACCTGGAGATGAAGGGGGATCACCGGTGGCTGTGATCACGACCGAGAAGCTGACTCCCACGGTGGGCGCCCTGGTCGAAGGGATCGACCGCGACCGGCTCCTGCACGACGACACCCTGCCGGCGTGGACGCTCGAGGCTCTGGAGGCCAACGGGGCGCTCGTCCTCCGCGACCTCAACCTGGACGACGAGGCGCAGGTGGCGTTCAGTCGCAGGCTCGGGACCGTGGAGAAACTCGGCCGGGGAGAGAACCCCGAGATATTCCTGGTGACCCTCGACCCGAACAGAAACCCGGCGGCGGCATATCTGAAGGGCACGTTCGACTGGCACATCGACGGCTGCACCGACGACGTCCCCATCATGGCCACCATGCTCAGTGCCCACGCGGTGGCCGAATCGGGCGGTGAGACCGAGTTCGCCAGCTCCTACCAGGCCTACGAAGACCTGTCCGACCAGGAGAAGGTGCGCTGCGAGTCGGTCCGGGTGGTCCACACCATGGAGGCGTCGCAGCGCCTGCAGAACCCCAATCCCTCCGCCGAGGCGCTCGAGATGATGCGGCAGCGGCCGGCCAAGGAGCATCCGCTGGTATGGACCCACCGCTCCGGCCGCAAGTCCCTCGTCCTCGGCGCCACCACCGACCACGTCGTCGGTATGCCGGCCGCGGAGAGCCGGGCCTTCCTCGATGACCTCCTTGCCCGGGCGACCACGCCCGACCGGGTCTACCGGCACCAATGGAAGGTCGGCGACGTGGTGGTCTGGGACAACCGCGGCGTGCTCCACCGGGCCCTGCCCTATGACCCGGACTCGCCCCGGGACATGCACCGCACCACCTTTGCCGGCGACGAGCCGATCCAGTGAGTGACGGGGCGGCCCCTCGCTCCGCACCTCACCTGCAGGGCAAGGTCGCCGTCGTCACCGGCGGTGGCTCGGGAATCGGGCTGGCCATAAGCGAGCGGCTGGCCGCCGACGGCGCCGCCGTCGCCGTGCTGGACCGCGACGGCCCCTCGGCGGACAAGGCCGCCGTCCGGATCAACGCCAGCGGGGGGACGGCGATCGGCGTCGAGACCGACGTCACCGACCGGGCGGGAGTCGAGGCGGCCACCGCCCTTGTGGTGCAGCGCCTCGGTGCCCCCACCATCCTGGTCAACAACGCCGGGCTCGAACAGTTCGGCCCGTTCCTCAAGATCGACGTCGAGACGTGGCGGCGGGTGCTCGAGGTGAATCTCACCGGCACCTACCACTGCTGCCAGGTCATGATTCCCCACATGCTCGAGGCGCGGCTGGGGTCGCATCGTCAACATCTCCTCGTCGAGCGCCCAGGGCGGCCAGCCCTACATGGCCGCGTACGTGTCGTCGAAGGCCGGCGTCATCGGGCTCACCAAGTCCCTGGCCCTCGAGTTCGGACCCAAGGGCATCACCGTCAACACCATCCCCCCCGGGTTCATCGACACGCCGATGCTGCGTTCCAGTGAGTCGAAGGGTCTGCTCGGTGGAAGCGTGGAGGAACACGAGCAGCGCACACCGGTCCGCCGGATCGGCCGTCCCCGAGGACATCGCCGCCACTACGGCATTCCTGGTGACCGAGGAGGCGTCCTATATCACCGGTCAGGTGATCGGCGTCAACGGCGGACGCAATACCTGACATGGCTCGAGTCGATCCGATCCCGCCCGGTGCGTGGCCACCGGAGATGGCCGATGCCATCGTCGCCCTCCGGCCACCCAACCCCAACGTGCCGCTGCCGTCCCGTGACCCGTCGCGGCCGAAGGGTCTGAACGCGCTCGGGCTGCTCGCCCACCATCCGGAACTGGCGACCGCGTACAATCACTTCAACGGCCATGTTCTGTTCGCATCGACCATCACCCCCCGCCAGCGCGAGCTGCTCGTCCTGCGGGTCGCCGTGCTCCGCGACGCGGCGTACGAGTGGGCGCAGCACGCGGTACTGGCCGGTGATGCCGGCATCACCGACGCCGAGCTCGACCAGATCAGGTCGGGACCCGGGGCGGCGAGCTGGTCGGCGTTCGAGGCCGCCCTGCTCATGGCGGCCGACGAGCTGGTCCGCGACGCCTGCCTCTCCGACAGCACCTGGGCGACCCTGGCCGCCGAGCTCGACACCCAGCAACTGATGGACGTCGTGTTCACCGTGGGTGCCTACGACCTGCTGGCCATGGCGTTCCGCACCTTCGGCGTCGAGCTCGACGACGACCTGTCCAACCGGGCCTCCGGAACCACCTGAACCGTCACCGGCGGGGTGGCTCAGGTCATCGGGGCGAAACCCTCACCGGGTGCCTCGACGTGCACGATCTCGGGAACGGCGGCGAGCCAGTTGGCCAACTGCGCGCTGGCCGTCTTGAAGTGCTCCGACTGCACGTGCACCTCACCGGCGGCGGCGTCCTCGAACGCCTCGACCAGGACGTAGACGTTGGGGTCGTCGACACTCCGAGACCATTCGAAGCAGATGTTCCCGGGCTCGGCACGGGTGGCGGCGGTGAAGTCCGCGACCAGGTCGACCCAGTGGTCAGCGTATTTGCTTCGTACCTTCTGTTTGACCACGATGAAGATCACGCCGGCGTCCTTTCAGGGTTTCGGGTCACACCGGTGGGAGTGTAGCGCCGGACCCTTTTGTGGTTACCCGTTACTGTTGGGTCCCGTCCGTGGGTACAGCCCGGTTACCGGGGGCGAACCGGGCGGGCCGGACCGCAGCACCGAACTGAATCTCTCGACTTGGAGAATGTTGTGAAGATCGCCATCGTCGGAACTGGAGCCATGGGATCGGTGTACGCCGGTCTTCTGGGAAAGGCCGGGCATGAGGTGTGGGCGATCGACACCTGGCGGGAGCACATCGACGCCATCGCCGGGTCGGGACTCGCCGTTTCCGGTGCCAGTGGCAGCTTTGTCGTCGACAGTCTGCATGTCGGTCGCACCGCCGAGGATGCCGGACCCTGCGACGTGTGGGTGATAGCGACCAAAGCACAGGATGTCGAGGGGGTGGCGGCCGGCATCGCGCCGCTGTTGCAGCCCGACAGCGTGGTGATGGCCTTCCAGAACGGCCTCGGGTCGGGCGAGCGGGTGGCCCGCCACATCCCCCAGGACCACATCCTGCTCGGCATCGCCGAGGGGTTCGGCTCGTCGATCCCCGCTCCGGGTCACGTCCACCACGAAGGCATGCGCCTGATACGGATCGGTGAGATGCAGGGCGGTCTGACCGATCGGGTGCGTCGTATCGAGCAGGCCTGGCACGATGCCGGGTTCAACGTGAAGGCCTTCGCCGATGTGAACCTGATGATCTGGGAGAAGTTCCTCTGCAACGTGACCCTGAGCGCACCGTGTGCGGCCTTCGACGTCACGGTGGGCGAGTTGATGGCCGATCCACCGCTGTGGGCGATTGCGCTCGGATGCACCATCGAGGCTTACCGGGTGGGGATGGCCAAGGGCGTCGAGTTCAGCTTCGACGACCCGCTGCGCTACGTGGCCGAGTTCGCTGCCACCATTCCGAACTGCCAGCCCGTCGATGCGCCTCGATCATCTGGCTCACCGGCCCTCGGAAGTGGACGCGATCAACGGCATGGTCGTCGAACTCAGCCGCGAGCTGAACTTGGCTGCCCCCTACAACGAGACTCTGTGCGCCCTCCTGCGCCGGCGGGAGTCACGGTTCGGATAACGGGGATCGGATAACAGGGCCGGGAGCTTTCTACTGCCGGCCCTGGTCGGGTTCATCCCTCGAGAGGCACCCACGCCGGTGGCCGCTTCTCCATGAACGCCCGCATGCCTTCACGGGGTTCTTCTGAGTGGTCGAGCGCCCAGAACATCGTCTGGTAGTCGATGGGTCCGTAGCGCTCGCTCATCATCCGCTTCACCTGCGCCCGGGCCATCGGCGCGGTCTCCAGCACCTGAGCGGCGGCTTCGAGAGCGGCGTCCTGGAGATCATCGTGGGGGACCACGCGGGACAGCAAGCCCATCCGCAGGGCCTCGGTGGCGTCGAATCTGCGGGCTGACAGCAGGAGGTCTCTGGCCATCGCCATCCCGACGTGGGCCGGCAGGGCCGCCGCATAGGTTGCGTCGGGTATCCCCCGTAGGAGTTCCGGAACGCGGAACGTGGCCCGGTCGCTGGCCACGGCGATGTCGGCCATCATGGCGACCAGCAGACCGCCGGCCTGGCAGATGCCGTTGACTGCGGCGATGATCGGCGCCTGGCTGTCCCGGATGGCGAGGAACGGAAGAACGTCCTGGCCAATCACGTCGGGAGTCGACTCCCCCTCTTCTCTTCGACCGCCCAGGTCCCCTCCCGGCGCAAACACGTCGCCCACGCCGGTGATGATCAGGGCGGCGAGCTCGGGATCGTTGTTGACCAGCGTTACCGCTCGTTTGAGTCCGTAGTACATCGCGGGGGTGAACGCGTTCCTGGCTGCAGGACGGTCGATGATGCACCACGCGATCCGTCCTTGGCGCTCCAGCCGCAGATTCGGTGTTCCCAGGTCATCGCTCATGCGAGTCATGATCCCACCTCCCTGTGGTCGGATTGCCACTGCTGCTCTGGAGGCTGACCACCGTCGGTGTGGACGCCCGGCGATGGTCAACCCGCCCCAGGTGGAATCCGCGTTCTCCAAGCGTTTCCTCGCCATTGGCTCCACCCCCGATGGACCAAGCCCGGGGAGGCCGGATGGTCCTCGAGCGCCGGCGGAAACAAAGTCGCTCAGATCCGGTAAGTGATCTTTCTTTATTTGGTATACGGTGTTCTGTTGCTGAAAGAACGTATGGGAGCCTCGTCGCCGGCCCAGCCGGCGGTAGCGCTCACCGGTTGAACGGGTAGCCCACACCCTGCCCGTGCGGGCGGGGAGTCGAGCGGTACAAAGGGGGAGCTCGGCGTGCTTCAATTCGTGATCGCGGGACTGGTACTGGGCAGCATCTACGCGATCGCGTCCGCGGGCCTGGTGATCACCTACACGTCGTCGGGCATCCTCAACTTCGCATTCGGAGCGATGGCATTCTTCATCGCCCGCTTCTACTACTACCTGCACACCCAGCAGGGCTGGAGCATCCTGGCGGCCGGCTTCGTCTCCATCGCCATCGCCTCCCCCGCTCTCGGGGTGCTGCTGTACGCCGTCCTGTTCCGGTTTCTCAAGCTGTCCTCCCCGCTGACCAAGGTGGTGGCCACCATCGGACTGTCGGTGGCCCTTCCGGCGATCGCCACGCTGATCTTCGGGAGCCAGGCCATCCAGCAGGCACCGGGCCTGGCCCCGGAGCCGGTCAAGGTGTTCCACTTCCTCGGCGTGCCGGTCACCCTCGACCAGATCATCGTCTACATCTGCGTCGTGGTGATCGTGGTGGCCGGTGCCCTGGTGCTCAAGTACAGCGACGTCGGGCTCAAGGTGCGGGCAATGGTCGACTCCACGGCGATGACCGATCTGTCGGGCACCAATCCGACGGCCATCTCGATCGGCGTCTGGGCGGTCAGCACCTTCCTGGCCGGACTCACCGGGGTGCTCGCCGCACCGATCATCGGGCTCGACGCCGTCAACTTCACCCTGCTCATCGCGGCGTCGTTCGCCGCGGTGATCGCCGCCAAGCTCCGGAACCTGCCGGTCGCGGTCGGGGTGGGGCTCCTGATGGGGGTGGCCACCTCGCTCATCCAGCGGTATCTGCCGCCGGCCAGTGCCTGGACCAGCGAGATCATCGACGCCGTCCCCTTCATCGTCATCGCCATCGTGCTCCTCTACAACCTGGTCCGGCGGGGCCGGGTGGGGGAGACCGAGGCGTGGGGCGGGGCGCTGGACCGGGCCATCACACCCCAGGGCGAGAGCAGGCTGGCGGCATCGACCTCCGGCGTGGTCGAGACCGCCTCGCTCAACTTCTTCGGTCGGTACGGGGGGCCGCTGGCGCTCGTCGCCGTCGCCATCGCCCTGCCGCTCATCCTCGGCGGCTACTGGGTCGGCCTGACCGCCCAGGCCTTCGCCTTCGGGGTGATCTTTCTCTCGTGGACGCTGGTTACCGGTGAAGGGGGCATGCTCTGGCTCTGCCAGATCACCTTTGCCGGGGTGGGGGCACTGACCACCGCTGACCTGGCCAACCATCTCGGGTGGCCGATCCTCGCGTGCGTCGTGGTCGGAGGCGTCATCGCCATGGGGCTGGGCGCACTCATCGGCTTTTTGAGCATCCGCCTCGGTGACCTGTACGTCGCTCTGGTGACACTGACCTTCGGGCTGCTGATCGAGAACCTGGTGTTCACCCTGCCCCGGTTCGTCAATCAGGGCCTCGGGGTGACCCTCAACCGACCCGATTTCGCCTCGTCGGACATCTCGTACGCCTACCTGTGCCTGGTGGCCTTCGTCATCGTGTCCCTCTTCATCGTCAACCTCCGTCGGTCCACCACCGGCCTCGCTCTCAACGCGGCCCGCTGGAGCGAAGCCGGCGCCCGGACGTCCGGCATCAGCGTGGTGCAGATGAAGGTGCTGGCCGGGTCCACGGCCGCATTCATCGCCGGCGTCGGGGGCGGGCTGCTGGCGGTGGCGCAGTCGACGGTGGTGCCCAGCGAGTTCGCCACCTTCGCGGGGATCGTGTGGTTCGCCGCCCTGGTCACCATCGGCATACGCTCCACGGCCGCGGCACTGGTGGCCGGGCTCACCTTCGTCATGCTCCCGGCGATCGTCCAGGCATACCTCCCCACGTGGACGGCGAACCTGCTGCCGGTGATCTTCGGCCTCGGCGCCATCTCCGCCGCCAAGTTCCCCGACGGCATCCTGGCCGAACAGAGCCGGCGATTGCGGCGACTGCTCCAGCGGGTGGCACCCGACAGCATCGGGGACCATGCACTTCGCCGAGGTGGTGGACGCCGCAGTGGCCGAGACCGCGGCGGTCGCACCCGCTCCCGAGGTCGCGAGTCAGGTCTCGTGACCGTGACCGTCACCAACTCCGGACCGGACGGCGCCATGGGTGGGGATCCGCCTGCGCTGGCGGCCAGCGACGTCACCGTCAGCTTCGGCGGACTGACCGCACTCTCCTTGGTGACGGTCGATGTCAGACGGGGGAGCATCGTCGGTCTGGTCGGACCCAACGGTGCCGGGAAGTCGACGCTCCTCGGGGTGCTGTCCGGGCTCCTCCGTCCCGACTCGGGAAGGGTCTGGCTGCAGGGCGACGACGTGACCGACATCTCCGCCCGGTTGCGGGCAACCCGGGGTCTGGCCCGGACGTTCCAGCAGCCCGAGCTGTTCATGGGCCTGACGGTTCGAGAGCATCTGGTGCTGGCCTACCGGGCGCGGGTGGTCCCCCATCGGATGTGGCGGGACATGCTCGATCCCCGTGCCCTGTTCATCAGCTCACCGGGGGAGGAGGAGAAGGTCGACGGCCTGCTCGAGCTCCTCCATCTGACCCAGGTGGCCAAGGCCCCGGTGGCAGCGCTTCCCCTGGGTGTCGTCCGGCTGGTCGAGGTGGGCCGCGCCCTGGCCACCGAGCCGCGGGTCCTTCTCCTCGACGAGCCGCTCTCCGGACTCGACCTCCACGGGACGGAGAACCTGATCACCGTATTCCGGAGGATCGTCGACCAGAGCGACGACGGGCTCTCCCTGGTCATCGTGGAGCACGACGTAGCGGCCGTGCTCGCACTGTCGGACTCGGTGGTGGTCCTTGACTTCGGCCAGCGAATCGCGGTGGGGACTCCCGAGGAGGTCCGCAGTGATCCAGCGGTGCGCGCCGCCTACCTCGGAGATGCTGAGCCGCCGCAGCGGGTCAACACCGTCCAACCACTGCCTGGTCCCCGATCCCGCCCCGAGGGTGACGACCGATGACCCACCCTCTGCTCGAGGTGGTGGACCTCGACGTCCGTTACGGCCCATCCCAGGCGCTGTTCGGGGTCTCCATCGGTGTGGCGCCGGGATCCGTCCTGGCCATCCTGGGCGTGAACGGGGCCGGGAAGAGCACCTTCGCCCGTACCGTGTCAGGCCTGGTGCCACCGACCTCCGGCCGGGTCACTTTCGACGGACACGACATCACCCGGCTGCCGGCCCACCGAATTCGCCGGCTCGGGTTGACCTACATCCCCGAAGGGCGCGGCATCTTCCCCGGACTGTCGGTGACCGACAACCTGCGCATGGCGGTCGCCCAGGAGCCCCGCAATGCGCGGGGCCAGGCCATCGAGCGTGCCATCGAGCGCTTCCCGGTGCTGGGCAAGCGTCCGTCGCAGCGTGCCGGGAGCCTGTCCGGTGGCGAGCAGCAGATGCTGGCGCTGGCCCGGGCGTTCGCCGTCTCGCCGAAGTTGATCATTGCCGACGAGCTTTCACTCGGCCTGGCTCCGGCGGTGACCGAGTCGGTGTTCGAGAGCCTCGACCAGGCTCGCAGCTCCGGGATCACGGTCGTGCTCAGCGAGCAGTTCGTCCACCGGGCGCTGACCATGGCGGACAGCTGCGTCATCCTTACCCGCGGCCGGGTCGGCTGGGCCGGGCCTGCATCGGAGGCCGGCCAGGAGGTCCTGGACCGGTATCTGGGCGAGGCGGAACCCGGGTTGACCCCGGTGGCGGCGGGAGGGGGGAAGTAGCCGGCCCGGCGCGGTGGACGTTGCCGCACAGTCGTGGTCGCGCTGCTGCACAGGATCACACCTGCAAAATCGTCATCAATCATCCATTATCAATTAGCCATTATCAAATAGGAGGAACAAATGTTCAGAAGTCGGACCAAGACCGGGGTACTCCTGGCCGCTGCCCTCGGGCTGCCCCTTGCGCTGGCGGGGTGCTCGAGCGGAGGTTCGTCGACGGCAACCACTTCCTCGACCGCCTCGACCAGCTCGACCGCCTCGACGTCAGCAACCAAGGCGGCGACCGGATCGCCGATCACCATCGCCTACATCAGCTCGCTCACCGGTGAGGGAGCATCCCAGGACGGCTCGTCGCCCCCCGGGTTCACTGCCCGCATCGACCTGCAGAACGCCGAGGGCGGCATCGACGGACACAAGCTGGTCCCGATGATCATCGACGACCAGACCAGCCCGTCCGAGATCGACACCGCCGTGCAGAGTGCGGTATCCAATGCCTTCGGGATCGTCTCCCAGAGCCCGCTGTTCTTCCTGGCTGCCAAGTACCCCCAGCAGGCTGGCGTGCCGGTCACCGGCTCCTACGATGATGGTCCGGAGTGGGGCACCCAGCCCTACACCAACATGTTCGCCTCCGACAACGGCAGTGTGAACCCGAGCTATCCGGTCAATACCCAGATCGGCGACTTCCTGTTCCAGCACGGCGGGACCATTCTGGGTTCCTACGGCTACAGCATCTCGCCGTCCTCGAGTCGTGCGGCCATCGGCACCGCCCGATCGTTCGAGCATGCCGGGGGCAAGACCGGGGTCCTCGACACCACCGTCCCCTTCGGCGGCGTGGACTTCACCAGCGCGGCCCTGGTGGCCAAGCAGCACGACATCAACGCGCTTTCGCCTGACCTCGACAACAACTCCAACTACGCACTGGCCACCGCGCTCGAGCAGGCCGGGGTCAAGCTGAAGGCCGTCCTGTTCGCCACCGGCTACGAGCCCGACACCATCGGTTCCCCGGTGTGGAACACCCTGCAGGGGGACTACTTCCTGGCCCTGTTCCGCCCCTTCTCGCTGCCCAACGCCGGCACCATGCAGATGCAGGCGGCCATGGAGAAGTATGCCAACTTCACGCCCACCCAGTTCCCGACCTTCGGCCAGTACGAAGCGTGGGCCGGGGCGGACCTGATGATCAAAGGTCTCCTTCTGGCCGGCCCCAACCCGACACGGTCGGCGGTCATCAAGGACCTGAGGGGAATCACCTCCTACAACGCCAACGGCCTCCTGCCGGTGACCCACGACTACTCGACCAACTTCGGGAAGAACCCGCCCGAGACCTGCGCATGGATCATGAAGGCGGAGAAGACCGGGTTCGCGCTCAACTCCCCGACCCCGGCCTGCGGCACGGACCTCCCGCACACCGCGACGGCAAGCAGTTCCTCGTAGACCATGCGCGTGGTCGTGAACATGGATCTGTGTGAGAGCAATGCCCTGTGTCAGGGTGCGGCACCGGACATCTTCGAAGTCGACGATGAAGACAACCTGATCGTCCTCGACGAGACGCCCGAGGAGTCGGCCCGCGACCGGCTCCTCGAGGCGGTCCGGGTCTGCCCGAAGCAGGCCATCTCGATCGAGGAGCAGTGACGCCGGCCTGAGTCGACGTCGAGGATCGCGCACCACGGAAACGGCGTTTCCCCACCGGAGAGCGGTTTTGCGTGCGCCGGTGCCGCATGGGATGCTGCCGACCACAATGGTGTCCCGTCGGATGGGACGGCAAGAGGGAGGACGTCAGTGGCAGTCGAGCTGAAGCCCGGGGCGAGGTTCCGGTCTGCAGTCTGTGATACCGAGGTTGTCGTGATCAAGGCTCCGGCCGGTGCGGTCGACCTGTTGTGCGGCGGTCACCCGGTCATTCCCATCGGCGACGAACCGCCCGCCGGCCTGTCGGCGGAGCCGGGATTCGACAAGGGCACGCTGATCGGCAAGCGCTACACGGACGAGTCCGACCAGCTCGAGCTCCTGTGCTCAAAGGGCGGGACGTCGTCGTTGTCGGTCGGCGCGGCGCTTCTCGTGTTCAAGAGCCCGAAGCCACTTCCTTCTTCCGACTGACCGACCGTGCATGTCGGGATGCTCCTCCAGATGGCTGCGGACGGCATGGGCGAGCGGATCGCGCTCGGATCGCGGACCGCGGGCCTCACCATCGCCGAAATGGCCTCACGGGCCCGCCGGGCCGGCACGGTCCTGGCGGACGTGCCCGGCGAGCGGGTGGTGCTCGTCGACCTCAACTCCGAGGCATTCCCCATTGCCCTGTTCGGTGCCACCCTGGCCGGCAAGCCGTTCATCCCGATCAACTACCGCATCACCGACGAACAGCTGCGCGACCTGGTCTTGCGCACGGCGCCGGCGACGGTCATCTGCGGGGAGGGGGTCGCCGACCGCCTCGGAGCAATCCCGGGGATCGAGATCCTCGGGCGCGCTGCGTTCCTGGAGCGGGTGGCCGATCCTTCGGTGCCTGAGGCCGATCCCTACAGTGGCGATCCAGACAGTGTCGCCGTCCTTCTTTACACCAGCGGCACGACCGGCGCGCCCAAGGCCGCGGCACTCCGCAACCGCAACCTGACCTCCTATGTGATCTCGACCGTCGAGTTCGCCGGCGCCGGCGAGGACGAGGCGGCCATCGTGAGCGTGCCGCCGTACCACATCGCCGGAATCTCGTCGGTGCTTTCGTCGACCTATTCCGGGCGCCGGGTTGTCCACCTCGAGACGTTCGAGCCGCAAACCTGGGTCGACCTGGTGCGGGCCGAGTCGGTGACCCACGCCATGGTGGTCCCGACCATGCTCAATCGCATCCTCGAGGTGATTGCCGCCGACGGCGGTGGGATCCCGTCGTTGCGGTCGCTCTCGTACGGAGGGGGGCCGATGCCTCTGTCGGTGATCGAGCGGGCGATGGACCTGCTGCCCGATGTCGGACTGGTCAATGCCTATGGGCTCACCGAAACGGCCAGCACCATCGCCCTGCTGGGACCCGATGAGCACCGTGAGGCCTACGCCAGCGAGGATCCCGCGGTCCGGGCCCGCCTGGCATCGGTGGGCCGGCCCCTCCCGACCGTGGAGGTGGTGGTGCGCGCCGACGGCACCCTTCTGTCCCCGGGCGAGCGGGGTGAGATCTGGGTGAGGGGCGAGCAGGTGGCCGGGGAGTACGAAGGGCTCGGAGCGGGACCGGTCGACGGCTGGTTCAACACCCGGGACGAGGGCCACCTGGACGAGGCGGGCTACCTCTTCGTCCACGGTCGGCTCGACGACGTCATCGTCCGGGGAGGCGAGAATCTCTCCCCGGGGGAGATCGAGACCGTGCTGATGGACTACCCGGGGGTGGACGCTGCCGCCGTGGTCGGCATCCCCGACCCCGACTGGGGGGAGAAGGTGGTCGCCGCGGTGGTGCCGGTCGACGGCGCCGTAATTGATGAGGACGGACTGCGCAGCTTCGTGCGGGCCACCCTGCGATCGACCAAGACGCCCGAGCGGATCGAGATCAGGGACGAACTGCCCTACAGCGAGACGGGCAAGCTGCTCCGTCGGGTCCTCCGGGGGGAACTGGCTGACCGGTTCGGCTGAACCACACCGGCGTTCAGCGGGACCCGCTTGCTCCCGGCGAGATCGACCACGTTGTCGCTGCCGCACTGTTCGGCGAGTTGTGGAGCGTGGAGACCTACGAGCGCCTGGTTGGCGACTGGCAGATCGAACAATCCGAGCGGGTCCCCCCGTTACCAGGGCATTCTGTCCGGCCGTGGGTTAGCCTTCCCACCAGGCACACTCGGGCTGGGGTAACACGCCGAGTCGGTGCCAGGACGGGGACGAGAGACCATGACCAATCGCATCAAGCACGCCGACAACCACGCTGCCAACGGAGCGGACGGGTCGTCACCAGGGCCCGTTCCGCCGAAGCGGCGGCGCCTGGCCGGCTCCAAGGGGATGCCGCGGGCCGTGATCGTGGCTATCGGCGTCGTGCTCATGGCGGGCGCTCTCGGCGCGGTGGCACTGGCGACTTCGGGGTCGACCGAGGCGAACCCGAGGTCGCAAACGCCTGTCTCCACCGTGTCGGTGGCGTCACCGAGGTACAAGCCCCATGCGGCCGCGGGGGCGACCGACGACTACCACTGCAGCTTGGTCAACCCTCACATCACCCAGAACTCGTACGTGATCTCGAGCCAGTTCAAACCGGGCAGTCCCGAGGTCCACCACGCCGTGCTCGCCCTGGTGCCCCCGGCAATGACAGCTCAGGCCATCGCCGCCAATGCGGCCACCAGCGGCGAGGGATGGACGTGCTTCGGCGCGCCAGCGCTGCCCAGTGCGTCGCTCGCCGCTTTCATGAGCACCCCCTTCCTGAGCGTGTGGGCACCCGGGCACGGCGAAGACGTGCTCCCCAAGGGCACGGGGATCTCGCTGCCCAAGGGGAGTCTGGTGATCGAGCAGGTGCACTACAACCTGCTGGTGGGCGACAAGCCGGTCACGAACGGGCTCGTGCTGCACACGGTACCGATGTCCACGCCGCTGTTGCCGATGCAATCCCAATACCTGGTCGCCCCGCCGAACATCCCCTGCCCGGCCGGTGTGACTGGGCCGCTGTGCAACTATCAGGCGTCCCTCAACTACCTGAACCAGCGCTTCGGCTCCGGCGGCGTTCTGATGGCCAAGGGCATCGACCAGATATGTGGTGAAAACCCGAACGATCCGCCCGTCGGTGACACGGCCACGTGCACATGGAGGGTCGAATCGAACGGCTACATCGACAGGATCCAGCCGCACATGCACCTGTTGGGCGTCGGGTTCACGATGGTGCTCAATCCGGGGACGCCGCAAGCCAAGACCATCCTGAACGTCCCGAACTACAACTTCAACTACCAAAAGGCGTACAACGTGGCGCCCATCCCGGTGAGTCGTGGCGAGCAAGTACAGATCAACTGCAGCTACGACCCCCAGTTGGCGCAAGAGTTGCCGATCCTCCGCAAGGCGCCGCCGCATTTCGTCACGTTCGGCGACGGATCATCCGACGAGATGTGCGTGGGAGTCACGTGGCAGACGTCATCGCTGCCGAACTCCCACGACTCGCTCTGAGCGACCGACGCAGTCGCTGGAGGTCATCAATGAATCGATCGACCGCCACCTCGTATCGGCGATCAACAGAAGGATTGTCCGGCTTCACGTCGTAGGGGCAAGCGAGCCGGGCTCGGGATCGTCTATCCCCACATGCTCCGGCCCGCCTTCATCATGCCGTCTCGACGCTGGAGTTCCCTTCGCGACGTCCAGATCGCTGCTCGCCACGCCGACCCGAGGACGACGACGATCTACGACCGGAGGCGGGGAACTTCGACCGCCATGCCGCTTACGCCGCGGTGGCCTTCGTGGCTGGCGAATGGATCAAACCCGTGGGAACAGATAAAGCAGCCGGGATGGGTCCGGCTCGCGGGCGTAGCGGAGCAAGCCGGTCCATGTGACGCAGAGGAGCGGTAGCTTGGATTCCGATGTTGCTCGTAGGGACGAAGCAGGGCCTTTTCGACCTGGACACGGGCCACACCGTTATCGACGGGCGCACCGTCACCGCCTTGGCACCTGGGCCCAGCGGATGGCACGCACTCCTCGACAAACAGGTCGTCATCCGCCTCGACGACGAAGAGGTCGCAACCGTCGGCGAATTACCCGCCGACGACGGCCAGAGCTTGGCTGTCCTGGCCAACGGAACCGTCGTCGTAGGCCGAACCAGTGCCCATCTTGCCATCGTCGGCGACCAGCTCGAGGAGGTCAGTGCTTTCGAACACGTGCCGGATCGAGACCGCTGGGGGAACCCGGCCAATGCGACGCCCGATACCCGGTCCATGGCGACCAGTGGAGACGATCTGTGGGTGAACGTCCACGTAGGTGGCCTGTGGCACTCAGGCGACCGAGGAGATAGCTGGCATGGGGTCATTGAACCCGGGGCCGACATTCACGAGGTGCGAGCGGCGAACGGATCGGTGGCCGTGGCGGCCGCAGTGGGATTCGGCTGGAGCGAGGACAGCGGGAAATCGTGGTCGTGGAACACTGAGGGACTCCACGACGGTTATCTGCGGGCTGTCTGCATCGACGGCGAGGTCGCCTACGTTTCGGCGTCAGACGGGCCGTTCACAAAACGTGGCGCTGTGTACAGGGCACGGCGCGGGTCGGCGTTCGTCCGTTGTGAAGAGGGTCTGCCCGAATGGTTCCCAGACAACGTCGACACCGGGCACCTTGACGCTGCCGGCGGTCGTGCCGCCATTGGTTTCGGGGAGGAGGTCAATGTCTCTGAAGACGACGGTGAGTCGTGGCACGCCCACAAGGTTCCCGGCGTGATCACGGTGGTCCGCTTCGGGCAGAACTGAGGACCCTCCCGCCGGACGGTGCCGGTAAGCCACGGTCGATGACTGACGCTCTCTCGGTGTCATTGGTCACGCCTGGCAAGCTCAATCGAGGTTGCAGACGTAGTGTCTGAACCAGGATGTACAAACCCTCACCGAGGGAGGTGCGATGGACGGAGCCGGGCCGCCGGAGCGAGATATCGGCATAATGACACTTCTTGTGGGTGCCCTTACCGGCCAACACGAGTTATCTGAAGCTGACCGGCGAGCGGTCGGTGAATGGATGATCGATCATGCAGATGAAACAGAGGTCCGCGATCTACTAACCAAGATAGTGAGGACCCAGATCGTTGATACCTCCGAGTTCCGGGTGAAGGTGGCGGAAGCGATCCGGGCAAAGTTCCAAACTACTGCCAGCGATGGGTCAGTAGACGAGGCGGCTGTTGACCATCCTCGCGCTGAGGGGCGCCTCCGAGGTCTTTGGCGCAGTCACGGCTCGTGACGCATGTTCGATCTGAGACGCCAACCCGCTTCTTCGATGTGCCGGTAGGCGGCGGTCGATAACTGACCCTCTCCCGTCGTTAGGGAACGGCCGGTGAACCCGCAAGCTGCTCGGTCAGCAGCTCGAGGGAGCTGTGTAGCTCGGCGAAGCGCCGCGGCCCCAGGATCTCTGCGATCCGCAGCTGGGCCGCCCCCGCCTCGGCGTAGATTGTCTGCTCGATCCGCCGTCCCTTGGGTGTAAGTCGGATCACGCGAGCCCTTCCGTCGGCGGAATCGGGCACACGCAATAGGTAACCGTGTCCTTCCAGGTGCCCGAGCAGGTCGTTGACCGACTGCTTCGTGATCCCCACTCGGTCTGCAAGCTGGCTTGGACGTACCCCCTCGAGGCCCGGATAGCGCCAGAGCCCGACGTGCGCTGCATTCAGATCGTCGAATCCTGCCGCAACGACGCCCGCATACAGCTGATCACGGACCCACTGCCAAACGACACGGAGCATGGCGCCTACGTACGGGCTTCGCTCGTCGCTGGGGCGGTCGAAGGAATCGCTTGACATGGTCGTAAGGTTACCATACGATCTAATCGTAAGGATACCTGACTACCGATCCCGGACAGGTTCCAACTAGCAAGTAGGAGGTGGCCGAAGTGACGACAGCAGTTGTCGACTCCCCCGAGAAGGAACAAGGGCTGGCGCGGTGGTTCCTCGACACCTTGGTCGTTGAGGACGGCTGCGCACCCGAAATGGACACCGTCGTGCTCGACATGGCCTTGCCAGTCGGCCCGGTGCCCCTGCTGCACGAATACGTCTCATCCAAACGACGGCCCTGGCGTCTCGTCGCCCGCTGGGTTCCGGACCCGCATGGTGAGACCGCCCTCGTCTGCATCTGGGTGCCACAGACAGGGGCCGTAGCGTCGGCTCCGAGGCTCGAACCTTGATTCTGAGACAGGATTCTCTCAGGAGGCGATCGAAATGACGACGGCAATTGTTAGCTCCCCCGAGAACGAGAATGGGCTGGCGTGGTGGTTCCTCGACACGTTGGTCGTTGAGCACCGCTGCGCACCCGAAATGGACACCGTCGTGCTCGAGATGACCTTGCCCGTCGGCTCGGCGCCCCCGCTGCACGTCCACGACGATCTCGACGACACCTGGTACATCCTCGAGGGCCAGATGGTCGTGCGCTGTGGCGACGAGCAGCTGGTCGTCGGAGCTGGGCATTGGGTCTCCATGCCCCGCGGCGTGCCGCACACGTTCCGAGTGGTCGGTGAATGCGAGGCGCGGATCTTGCTCGTGCACGACAACGCCAGCTTTCGCGATCTCATCCGGGACATCGGCGCTCCAGCTACGGCGCGTGTCGTGCCGAGCCACCCAACGTTCCCGCCCATGGACGAGTTGGCGCGCATCGCTGCGTCCCATGACCTCAGGCCAATCGGGCCTCCCATGAGCGCTGAAGACAGTGCCCGTCACCGGTGAACGTGGGATACATGAGGCCATCGGCCGAGAGCCACGATGGACTAGCCGGAGAGTCGACTCTTGACCGCTGAACGGGCACGAGCGACGACTGCTTGATCATCGTGAGGACGCTCACGGTGTTTGTCCCGGCAAGAATGACACCGAGCTCAAAGGCGATCTGTCCGGGGTCAGTGCCTGGCGGCAGTTCACCTTTCTCAACCGCAGAGTTGGCTTCGCGCTCGAGCAGGTTCCGCCACTGCTGTTGGATACGGGCCACTTCGTCATGTACACGTCCGGGGCGGGCCCCGACCTCGGCAGAGGCGGCGACAAAGAAGCAGCCACCGGGGAAGATGCGCCGCTCCACATAGGAGAGGAAGCCGGCACACAGGGCGAGCAGGCGTTCGCGCCCCGGCTCAGTCGCACCTAGTGCTGGTGTGACCACTTCAGTGATGAAGCTGTCGCGTGCCGCGTTGATGGTCGCCAGCTGGAGCTCCTCCTTGGAGCCGAACAGCCGCGTACGCTGCTCTTCGCGATCCCGGTGGCGTCGGCGAGTCGGCCGAGCGAAAGCCCTTCGATGCCCTCAATGGTTGCGAGTCGTGCGGCCTGCGGCGGAAGCTCGACTACCTGGGCCACATTTCGGTTGACGTAACCAAAACGCTTACCGTGGTGGAGTGCCTGAACCAGATCCGCACGGATGCCCATGAGACTGCTCCGAGGGTGTTCTTACGAGACCACCAGTACCAGCAAGGCCTTAGCGACACCCCGACCCCACGTTCCGGACTCCACTTCCACATTTGCGTTGAAGGAGCCGGATTGCTTCGGTGTACCCGAGATCACGCCAGTCGATTTGCCAAGTTTCAGGCCCTTGGGCAGTCGGACCCCTGTCACCTTCCAGGTGTAGGGCGCGGTTCCGCCCACCGCGGTGAGGTTCGCAGTGTAGGCCTGCCCTACGGCTCCCTCCGGGAGCGTCGTGGTAGTGATGGCCAGAGACGATTCCACCAGGGTGAGGTTCGAAGCGTTTGCGATGTATGAGCCCACTGCTGTGCAGCTGGCGTTCTCGGTCATGCATGCAACGCCGAAGAGCAGCTCTGACGCATGAGTGCTTTCTTGCCGAGCCTGTGCCACCGACCAGGAACTGCCATTCCAGGTTTCGATCAGATTTTGGTTCACGAGTTTTTTGGATACGTTCTCATAAACTCCCGCTGCCGTGCACGCGCTCGGGCCGGTGCATGACACCGCTTCGAGTCCGCTCCGGCTGTTTCCAACGTTGGGGCTGGATACGACCGCCCAGGAAGCTCCATCCCACTGCTCGACGAGCGTCGCCCCCACCGAACCGTTGAAGTAAGCGCCGACGGCGGTGCAGTTTGTAGCGCTGGTGCAGGATACGCCATTGAGGCCGATGAGCTCCTGGGAGGGGTTGGGACTGTCGGAGATCTCAAATCCGCTTCCGTTCCAGGTGTCGACGAGAGTTCCGGACTGACTGCCTAGCGAATAGGACCCGACGGCAACGCAGTACATCGAGTTGGTGCACGACACCCCGTTGAGACCATTGTTGTCTCCCGCTTGGTCGCCGCTGGGAACGATGCTCCAACTCGTCCCGTTCCACATCTCCGCCAGCGTGGATCCGACCTCGCTGGAGGAATACGAGGTTCCGACGGCCGCACAGCCCGTCAGACTGCCGCACGACACCCCAGTGAGGACGTCATTGATGCCCGACAGGTTGGCACTTGGGACCACTGACCAGCTGATGCCGTTCCACGACTCGGTCAAGGTTTGTTCAAGTGATCCGCCAACGTAGGAGCCTGCAGCCATGCAGTTGTTCGGCCCGGTGCAGGATATGGCCACGAGGCTGTTCTCCGTCCCGGGATCTGGACTGGCGATGATCGACCAAGCCGTTCCGTTCCACGATTCGGTAAGGGTCTGCCAGTCCGCACCATCGGACGCCGGAGAGTAGTAGCCGACGGCCATACAGCTAGTGGAACTGGTACAGGACACGGCTCTGAGGTCGCTACCTACCGGCGGCTCGGTGTTCGGAGGATTGGGGCTGGACACCAGTGTCCACGGAGTGGTGATCGGGGCTGCTCCGGCAATTCCAGAACTCTCCAGGATGGCTGTCGGCACCGCCGCGCAACATGCGATTGCGATCGAGGCGATCAGCAGCATTCGGAACCGACCCCGCGTCCGATTGATCTTGCTCAACGGAGCTGGGCTCGGTAACCCATTGACCGAAGACTTCATTGTGCCCACCCCCGGTGTTTGTGTGAGTTGTGCCGCAACGACCAGTGGTTCCGCCATTACCCCCTGCAACGAATGAATGGTCGCGAGCCAACTCCCTGACCGATTGTGACAACATCGGCACTGCAAGTCCACTGCGGCTCAATTACACAGGTCAGAGCACCATCGGGGGGCGATTGGCCGTCGGGTGGTCCGCTCGCCTTCAACACCACCCAGCCTCGCCGAAGTACGAGCGCACGGCACCTGCGGAATGCCAAGCTCTCGGAATACCTGACGAACTGGGGGAGCGTGGCGCCCATGGAATTCCAGGGAAAGATCGGCAACGACTGGCGCGACTCGGAGCCTTGGTGGCCGCCTCTGCCTACCCCGCCAGAAGATGCGCCCAACGTGGTGCTCGATCGTGCTCGACGACGTCGGATTCGCCCAGCTTGGCTGCTATGGGTCCGACATTGAGACCCCCTTCATCGACGCCGTCGCTGCCGAGGGTGTGCGACTGACCAACTTCCACACCACCGCTCTGTGCTCGCCGACGCGGGCCTGCCTGCTGACTGGGCGGAACCACCATCGGAGCGGTATGGGCCGAGTAGCTGACCTGGCCACAGGTTTCCCCGGCTATTGGGGGCGACCGCCTCGCGAGAACGGTTTCCTCTCCGAGATGCTTCGGACTATCGGCTACGCCACCTATGCAGTGGGGAAGTGGCACCTGAGTCCCGAGGGCGAGACCAACATGGCGAATTCGCGAACGACATGGCCTCTCGGGCGCGGCTTCGATCGCTGGTACGGCTTCCACGGCGGTGAAACCCACCAGTTCGTACCCGCGCTATACCACGACAACCACGCCGTACGTCCGCCGCGTTCGCTCGACGAGGGATACCACCTCGAGCGCGGATCTGGCCGACCGGGCCATCGAGTATCTGGGCGACCTGCGCGCCGTCGACGACGAGCTGCCCTTCTTCTTATATTTCGCCACGGGGGCCTGCCATTCCCCCCACCACGCACCGGCCGAGTGGATCGAGCGTTATAAGGGTCGCTTCGCCAAAGGTTGGGACGCCTGGCGCGAGGAGACCTTTGCCCGTCAACTCGCCGCGAGCATCGTCCCGGAGGGCACCGTACTCACGCCGCGCCCGCCGTGGGTCCCCGCATGGGACAGCCTCGACGAGCGTCAGCGCACACTCGCCGAGCGCTTTATGGAGTGCTTCGCCGCCTTCTTGTCCTACACCGACGAGCAGATTGGTCGGGTGCTCGCGTTCATCGAGGACGTGGGCGACGCAGATGACACCGTGGTGATGATCGTCTCGGACAACGGTGCCAGCTCGGAGGGGGGCAAGGAGGGGACGATCAACGAGGGCCGCATGTCGAACTTCGAGGGCGCCGGCGTGGGAGAGATGTACGCCGCGGCTCGACGAGATCGGTGGGCCCAGCAGCCATAACAACTACCCGTGGGGATGGACTATGGCCGGTAACACCCCGTTCAAGCGCTGGAAGCGAGAGGTCCACGAGGGTGGCGTGGCCGATCCCTGCATCGTCCGCCTGCCGCACGGCCGGTGCGGCCAATGAGGGCAGCGGAGTGCGCCGGCAGTACGCGCATGCAATCGACATCGCGCCGACGGTACTCGAGCTGGTTGGTATCTCGCCGCCGGCTGAGATCGATGGCATCGCCCAGTCGCACCTCGACGGCACCAGCTTTGCCTACCTTCTCGGCGACGGAGGAGAGGAAGAGGCTGGTCGGCACCTCACCCAACACTTCGAGATGCTCGGCTCGCGTGCCATTTACCACGAAGGGTGGAAGGCGGTGACGTACCACCCGGTCGGTCCGGTCTACGACGACGGTCTACGGGCCAGCGCGCCGTGGGACGACGACGTCTGGGAGCTCTACCACGTGACCGATGACGTATCGGAGTCACGTGACCTCGCCGCCGAGTTTCCCGAAAAGGTCGCCGAGCTCGTGGCGCTCTGGTGGGAAGAGGCACGGCACAACGACGTGCTCCCGCTCGATAACCGGGTGCTCGAGGCCATTGCGCACAAGCACGACCGCCGGCGCACTCAGGCAACCTACCGCTACTTCCAGGGGGGAGCTCCTGTGCCCGAATGGGTGGCCGTCGACGTCCGAAACCGCTCCCATGTCATCGAGCTCACGGTCGAAGTAGCCCAGGGTGTCGTGCCGTCAGGAACCCTGCTGGCGCTCGGATGCGCACTCGGTGGCTGGTCCTTCCATCTCGTCGACGGCCGACTGCGCTACGTACACAACCTGCACGGCAAGCGCCTCTACGAGGTCGTGGCAGACACATCACTGGGTTCAGGTCGACACGAGGTGGCCTTCCGCTTCGAGAAGGATGATGCGCTTGGGGGCCGGGCCATGCTCGTACAGGACGGGGTGGTGGTCGGGACCGGCGAAGTGGAGCGCTTCACCCCAGTGGCCTTCAACGAAGTGATGATCGGGCTCACGTGCGGATACGAATGGGGGCCTGCGGTGGGAGGCGACTATAACGCGCCGTTCGCCTTCAACGGCACCATCGACCGCGCGGAGGTGTCGGCCACGGGTCCAGTCGTGCGCGACCCGGTGGCGGAGGTGGCAACCATTCTTGCCTCGCAGTGATCGCACCTATCCTGCTCTGGTTTCCTGGAGCTGAAGCCAGACAACGCGCCCTGAGCCGCTGTTCGGGGATACGCCTGGCAGACTTGCAAAGGCCGGGAGGAGTTCCACCCCTCTTACACAGCGATGACTTTGGTGTCCGGCAAACGTCAAATGGAAGACACGGCTCTAGCAGTGTCGCCGGACTACCAGAAGGGAGATGTAATGGACATCATCAACTTGGGTGCGACGGACGGGCTGCCCCCAGTGAACTGGGCGAACGTCGTCGAGAAACTCGATGCCGGATCGCCGCCGGCTCCCGACGCCCACAACGCTCGCACGACGTGGCTCTCGACGGTGAACGAGGACGGGAGCCCGCACGTGACGGCGGTCGGTGCGCTCTGGTTGGACGGAAGCTTTTGGTTCCAGACCGGATCGGGAACCCGGAAGGGCCGCAACATCTCCCGCGACCGGCGATGTTCGATCGCGGTGTCGATTCGCGATGCAGATGTCGTCGCCGAAGGTGAGGCAGAGCGGGAGACCGACCCGGCCACACTGACGCGCCTCGCCAAAGCCTGGGCGGATCAAGGGTGGCCCGCCGAACTGGATGAGACCGGGGCTGGTATCACTGCCCCGTTCAACGCACCGTCGCAGGGCCCACCGCCGTGGAACGTATTTCGCATCAAGGCACGTTCGGTGACCGTAGTACTGGGCACCGAGCCGGGCGGGCTGACTCGCTTCAGGTTCTAATCTCAGGCAGCGAGGGGCTTGGGCGGCCTCGCCGGTTGAGGGTTGCTTGTCAGCGCTCCGCCCGTCCGGCCCAGTCGAGAGCGCACAGATCACGGTGCCGATTGTCATTGTTTTGGGGCAAGCTTTAGCGTCAGGTGTCGCCGACCGGATTCCTTGAAGTCGCAGGTCAGTCCGTCAATGTGGCCTGTACAGGCCCACACGGGCCTGCCACCGATCCCCTCTCGGCGAACGCCATCGGCACGTCGGTGCCGATGATTTTCTCCGGTTTGTCGTATTAGGAGGCAACCTTTCGAACACAAAGGAGGGTTGAAGTAGGTAATGGACGGACGTCGGCATAAGAGCCAGCCTCGTATTGACTTCGACCGCTTCGTCGCCGAGACAGCTGAGCCGCTGCTGCGGTCGGCCTACCTGATCACCTGGGACTTCGCAGAGGCGGAAGACCTGGTTCAGGAATGTCTGTTCAAGGTCGCCCGCCGATGGCCCCGGGTCAAGAAGATGGAGCGGCCGGTCGCGTACCGCGCGCACGGTGCTCATCAACCTTGCGTTGGACGAAGGGAAGCGGCGGAGCCAGCGGCGCTCAGAGCTTGGACCCGAAGCGACTGGGCTCCTCGAAGCGCACCACGACGATGCCGCCGTGCGCATCCTTGGAAGCGTCGAGACGAGTACGGACTTATTGGGAGTGATCGGAGAGCTGCCACCGCGGCAACGCGCCGCCCTCGTACTGCGGTACTTCGACGACCTGAGCGAAGCGGAGGTCGCTGATGTGATGGGTTGTTCGGTCGGGACGGTGAAGAGCACCACGTCGCGAGCCCTCGAGCGCCTCCGTCGGGAAGTCAAAGGCACGGGGCCTGCATCCGACATCACGGCGCACGGCACACAGGAAACCCATGCCAACGGTTCGTCACGGCCAACCGACCTCCGAACGGCCGCGTTCTCACACGCCCGGCCAGACCTGGACACAATCGCACAAGACACGACACAAACGACTGAAGGGAGCACCACCAAATGAAGATGACGTTGGAAGAGGAGCTGATCTCCGTCCTCAGAACTCGCGCGGCAGCGCTGCCGACGGACGCGTCGGAGAAGCTGCGCTCCGTCAATTACCACCCACGCCGGCACCGCCGCGCCGCGCCTGCAGCACTCGGCGCCACTGCTGTCGGTGCCGCCGCGGCGGGAACTGCCCTGGTGGTAGCTCTCGGTGGGGCCGCTCCCGCTTACGCGGGCTGGAGCACTGCGCCGACAGCGGCCTCGTCCTCACTGTCGTCGCAGGCCGACAAGAGCTGCCTGGGCGCGCTCCCCTCTGACCAGCCTGCCGGCGGCGAGCTCGGCTCTGGGCCCTGGCAGCCCCTGCTCACTGACGTGCGTGGCCCGTTTACGGTGGCGCTCTACCAGAACGACAGCGCCTACATGGGTTGCTTCACCAGCTCCTCCTTCACGCAGATGACGCTGGTGAGCTCGAACGGCGACACCTCGAACGGCGTGCTCAAGGTCAGCGGCTCCGGCTCGGGCAGCTCGTCGCAGGGCCTGTCGACGGTGACGGTAGGCGGTACAACTTCTGGCGATCTCCAAAACGTCGTTCAATCGCATCTCTCCACAGCTGACGGCCCGTACACACTCGTCGACGGGCGAGTCGCGTCAGGGGTGACAGGGGTCACCCTCGTGCTCGATAACGGGCAAGACGTTGTGGCCACCGTGGCCGACGGGTGGCTTCTCGCCTGGTGGCCCAGCGACGCCGCGGCAACCTCGTCGCGGGTAACCAATGCGTCCGGTACGACCTCCGAAGCTCTGGTCTTGTCGACCAAGGGACCGCCAACGCCCCCCGCCCCCGGTTCCTGCACGCCGACCACGACTCCCGACGGAACGAACGGGGTAGTCCACTGCACCAGCTCCGGCGGTGAAAGGGAGGGGTCAGGGAACTCTGGCAACAGCGGCAGCAGCGAGAACGTCACCCGAGCCGGGAACAGTGGCAACACCAGCGGGACCGGAACCGGCCCGACGAAGTCCTGAGCCTGCCAGCCGACGAACCCGCCGTCGCGAGACCAATATCAAGCCAGAGCGAGGGAGCCACCAACCGGGGGATGAGCCAACATCCGCGACCGGACACTCGCATTGGTGTTGTGAGATGCCCCTCCGCCCTGCCGGGGCAGACCATGAGGCTCCGGCTGCATCCGAGCCCTCGAAGCGGTCAAAATCCGACTCCAGTAGTCTCACCATGCCGGGCAGTCCGGCTCGGCTAGCGAGCCAACGGAGGAACCTATGCTGCTACTGGGCGAGTACCGACTGAAGCCACATATCGCCAAAGCCGATTTCAAGGCTCTAATGGATGAGTTTGCGAAGCGAGGCAGCGAGCAGGGCCAGATCGCTCACTATGTCAAGGCTGACGCGACCGGTGGATACACGATCGAGGAAATGGACACACTCACGGACGCCTTTGAAGGTTCACTGGCCTACAGCGAGTTCATGACATTCACGGTTACGCCGATTCTCAAGATCGAAGACGCCGTTGGTCCGATCTTGACCTACCTGGGCGGATGATCTGCGCTTGATCAGGTAATGCGAGCGTCCCAACCTGACAAAGGAGCTTCTCGCCGGATCGGGACAGCCCTAGCCCATACATGACGTTTAGCCACATTCGATTACGGTCCGGCTCCCGGTTTTCTGGCTAGTCCTTCGCCGGCGTTGGTCGCGCTCGCTACTATCACCGGACATGCGGAACCACCAGATCATCCGCCTCGCTGACCGCCCCGATGCGATGGACATCGTGGCCCGGTGGGACTTCGAGGAGTGGGGCACCGGACCCGAAGAAGTGGGTCTCGAAGTGACTAGGCGGAGATTCGCCCGCTGGGCCACTGACGGAGGTATCCCCTGCGCCTACGTCGCAGTGGTCGACGACGAGGTGTGCGGTTCGGCGTCCTTGGTCGACCACGACATGCCTGAACCGCCGGAGAGTACCGAGGACCTGCGACCCTGGCTGTCGGGGGTCTATGTCAAACCCGAGCGCCGCAAGACGGGGGTGGGGGCGGCTCTCGTCGAGGCAGTCGAGAAGGCGGCGAGCAACCTTGATCACCCCCGCCTTTATCTCTACACCGGTCCAGTCACGGCGGTGAAGTTCTACGCGCCCATGGGATGGGAGAAGATCATCTCTCCCACGTACGAGGGCAAAGAGGTCGTCGTCATGCAAAAGGTCTTGGCAGTCGAGAAAGCCAGCACATAGCTGTGAGGGACTGTTCTCTGCGAAACCTGGACGTCGAGACTATCTTTGAGGTCGCGCCAATGGCTCAATCCCGGTGTACTGGGACATAGCCGGGCTCCTGGCTCGAAGTTCATGGCGCCCTGCTCGCCGAAGCCGTTCTCTGTCATGACGGTGGACCCCACAAGGGCTCCGCCTCGGGCTCTTTCCCACGGGTGGCCGCCCGGTGTGACCGTGTCCGGTGCCTGGTGAAACACTAAGACGGGAGGCGAAGATGAACACCTTCAAAGTGGCCCTGCTTCAGGCGCCGCCCGGTCCACCCGACCCGGATGAGAACTTGACTCGAGGAGTTGCACTCTGCCGAAGGGCTCAGGCCCTTCAGGCCGACGTTGCGCTGTTCCCCGAGATGTGGAGCGTCGGCTATCACTCCCTCACGCAGCTGGAGGGCTGGGAGTCCCTGGCGGTTCCGATCGATGGTGAATTCGTCAGTCATTTTAGAGAACTTGCTTGCCAGCTTGAGATGGGCATAGCCATCACCTATCTGGGAGCAGGCGAGTCTGGCCCCCAGAACTCCCTGACTCTCTTCGACCGACACGGAGACGAGGTGTTCACGTACTCGAAGGTCCATCTGTGTCGGTGGGATCAGCCCGAACGTTCGCTCGTTGCCGGTCGCTGCTTCCCTGTCTCTTTCTTGGACACAGCGGCTGGGCCCGTACGAGTCGGCGCGATGATCTGCTTTGACCGAGAGTTCCCCGAAAGCGCCCGGCTTCTGATGCTCAACGGGGCCGAAATCATCCTCACGCCGAACGCGTGCCGTCTCGATGTGCACCGTTTGGCTCAGTTTCAGACGCGTGCGTACGAGAACATGGTCGGAGTTGCGATGGCCAACTATGCGCCTTCGGAGGGCAGGGAATTTAACGGACACTCGGTTGCCTTCAGCCCGGTTGCGTACGACGAGGGAGGAAACACCTTGGACACCCTGATTGTGGAGAGCGGAGCCACTGAGGCGCTTCTCCTCGCCGCCTTCGACATGGACCGGATCCGCCAGTATCGAGAACGCGAAATGGCAGGCAACGCCATGCGGCGACCAGATGTGTACGGCCCACTTACCGCAGCGGAGGTTGAATATCCGTTCATCCGAGATGTCTAGAGCCTCTAAATCTCGTCCTGCTCCCGGGTTGGGAAGGGCTCCATCGACAAGTGCCCGCAATCCCCTGCGTCTGCTCGCTGGCGAGTCCGCTCGATGAGGTAGCCGCTGACCCGGTGGTCATGGGGCAGGGGGTCCAGAGATGGGAGCGATGATCCTTGCGCCGCCGTTCAATCGCCCCCCTTGAGCCGCACTAGATCACACCTTGAACACGCTGCCCTGCACCAACGCGAGGCGGCCAGTCTTACTGACGCAGAACTTCCCTGAGCCACCGTCCCCCACCTTTATCACCGATGCTGCACTTCCAGTGACAGCAGTTACCACGTCTGAGGCGTCGTACTCCTTTGAGCGAGTGGCGCAGATTCCTTGGCCAGGACTAGTTACGGAACCCGAAAGCGAGAGCGAGCCCGGGTGCCTGCCCGCCCAGCTGATCGTGCCACCGGTGGCAAGCGAGGTGCCCACCGCATTCCCTTTCCCAAACGGAGTGCTGCACCCCTTGAAGTGGACGGTCCCGGTGAGCGACCCGGAGACTTTGGCGCACGTCACCGGAGATGCCGCTCCGGCCGTGCCAGACGCTCCCACGATCCCCAGCGTCGCCACCGACATCGGAATCGCCAATGCTACGACTGCCACCATTATCTTTCGCATTTGTTACTCCCTCGTTGGATGTCATCTGCTGTGTCGAGTCCCACCTCACTGTACAGAAAAGGTGTTAGGGAACAGTTAGGAGGCCACCGTCAAGTAGAAGAATCGGAACTAGAAGTCAACTCTTGGGCCTGGTCCGACCAGGGCCGAACGCTGACGGATCTGACGCCCTATTGGCTCAATACTCGCCCTTGATCACGAAATACGAGCCTCGGATGGTCCCTGCCAGCTTCGATTTCTGGCGTGCGAACTTGAACGAACCCAACTCGGCGGGAACGTCCATGCCTTCAGAGAGCTTGAACCCGACCGCCCGCTTCGGATTCGCTCCGTCCAGTGTGTACAGCACGTTGATCGATAGCCCGCTCTCGTAGAACACGTAAGTCCAGCGTATGTTCTCGACCTGGAACGTCGTTGCCTCGAGCGGTGGCGACCCGATGACGATGTCCCGTTCTTCCTTGAGGATGCGGTGCACCAAGTCGATGGCCTTCTTGGCCTTGGCGGAAGGCTCAACTGTGAAGACGTGGTCGTACTTGTTCTTGAAGTAGCGAGCCTCGTTCGCTCGCAGGCCGGCCAGCGCAGCCACCACGGGCGACGACTCCAGGCCGACGGTAGACACGTTGACGAAATCTACGGAATAACTCACAGGCGGCGAGTATAGGTGGCAACACATTTCAGCCGTTGGTTGAGATTGACCGATGTTTCGAGGTATCCCCTGAACTCGCAGCCGGAGTATGGCAGTTCGCACCAGTCCACGTCCCGCGATAACGCGCCCTGACCCGGTATTTTGGGGACAGGCAGGGGGGGTCGGGCGACCAGTAGACCGTGTTCAAATCTCGCTCCCGGTCTCTACTCCACGACTGGCCGTTGCGAGGCCAACAGGGTAGCCACACCTGTGGCGAAGCGAGGTCTGAAAGAGGAGGGCACCCAGTATGTTTAGAGCATGCGGAACTATGCCTTAGTCCCCTACGTCGCGCCGCATACCGTCCCTATCCTTTGATGAGCAGTCAGGCGCTGGAGGAGGCTGCCACGCAGCTGGCACGAGACGACCCTGTTCTCGTGGCCGGTGCCGCGCAGCGGCTGCAACGCGAGGCCGAGGAAGACCACAGAGCCGGGTCCCCTCGTGGCCGTGCCGTGGTCCGACGACTCCGCGGCGTCCTAGTCGACCGACCCGATCTCGGACTGGCCGTGGCCCGCCAGCTCCACCTGGAGCACATCGCCCTTGACCTCCTGGAGGGCCGCTCGATCGACGGCGTCTCCGGGCTCGCACTCGACGGCACTCCCCTCGTGACTAGCCGTGGACAACGGTTGAAGCGACGTGGTGCATGGATGCTGGCCGCCTCGGGTCTGGTCCTGTTGCTCGAGGCCATCCTCGCCGGCGGCGTCGGGTCGATCCTGCTCTACGTCTGGACGGCGGTGGGTCTGATGCTCTTCTTCGTCGGGGGCTACCTGGTCATTTACCGGGGCTGAGAGTCGGTTTGGCGGATGGACGGTCGGTGCCCGGCGAGTTTGGCGCTCCCTCCGGAGTAGCAATCGTCGAAGTGCCGCTAGACCACGGTCAATAACCGACCCGCTCCCGGTGACGCACCCCGTGACATCCCCGCCCACGGGCGGCGAAGGGGTGAACTTGAATCCCGCCCTCGGTAGTCTGTTCCTCAACACGAAGTTGGAGGTGCGGTCATGCTTCGAAGGCTGGCTACCGCTGTGGTAATTGTTCCATTGTTCGCCACAGTTGGGCTGCTCAGCTCGGCCTCGCCAGCGGCGGCCAGGGAGAGTCACTGGGTTGCAGGCACGTACCAGCTGTTCATTCAGGGAAACGGCACGCAGACCCTGGTCTTGTTGGACAACCATACTGTCGGGCCTCCTTCCACCGACGGCACGTGGGTTGTACAGAAGCCGAACCATGAGGTCACCATCAACGTTGCGGGGGGACAAGCTCCGATTACTGCCTGCTTACATGCCGGGCAGGGTCCTATCTGCTATTTCACCGACCAATACAGCGGACCTAAGACTTCGACGGGTATCGCCAGCCAAGCGGCTCCCGGAGTAGCGAACGCCTACCTGGGTTCATACCTGCTGATCTCGGAGCCGTGTTGGGCCGTACGCACCGGCAATGTGCGCACGGACAAATCCTGAAGCAGTCCGTAACGTCACGGCCGAGTCGAGCCGCCGGTTGGCCTGGCCCCGGCATGTGATAGGGGTCCGTTCGAGCTCAGCCCCTCACGAATCGAAGTCGATGGGCCTGCTGTTCCCAGTCACTAGCTCCCCAAAAGGCCGTGGCCGGCGACTCGGTCTCGACAACAATGGCCTGGAGGCGAACAGCCCCGACCGCAGCCAAGCGGGACTCGGCCGCTTGGAGAAGTCGGCTCCCTAAGCCAAGGCGGCGATGCGATGGTGCGACAACCAACCGATAGATGGATCCCCTCCATCCGTCCCAACCCGCAACGACCGTTCCGACCAGCAGACCGTCCTCCTCAGCGACGATCAATGCCGAGGGATCGTGCGTGATGAGATTGCCTAGGTGTTCGGCAGTGTCGGTGTGGGTGGGCTCGGCCGCCGCCGCTGCCCACAATGCCAGAACCGGCTGGATATCTGAGTGCTGACTCGTTCGGATACTCCACATAATCGACACATGGTACGACGAGACCCAAAGCACATCCGGAGATTCTGCATTTCGCCGACGATGAGAACTGCGATACTGCCAGAGCGCGTCGGGTCGCTTACGACCGGGACTCATCGGCGGCCGCGACAGCCTGGTCCAACCTTCGCCGCCGCTCCGCGCAAGCTCCTGCTTGATCCGATTCAGGACACATGCCGAGCATTGACTTGGCAGCCGCGTGTGCGGTGGCGAGCAACCACACGAACTCGTTGCTCGCCAGTGCTGGCTCTGCGAGATTGTGCTGGATGACCAGGTTTCGTCGCCATACGATCACCATCAGAACCCAGCTGACAAGGGTCAAAAGGCCGAATCCGACCAGAACGCCGCTCATTCCGATCCTCCCTTGTTTGAAGGGCTACCGCGAGCGTCTCGGCCCGAGTCGGGTGCCATCGAAAATGTTCGGGAAATGTCACTCGGCGGACTCCACCCCACCCGACAACCTTCCCCGTAGGCTGGAAACATGACGCCTGATCCCCCGGCTACGACTCAAAGCTCGGCAACCTCAACGCCGCCACCTCGAGCGGGAAATGGGGTCGGGGCGGGTAGCAACTCCGAGACCGACCGTAGCCCAGCGCGGAAGTGGGTACATGGCCTGCTCCTCATTCTCCTGGTGGTGGGAATCGCCCTCATCATTGCGTTCTTCGATGGCATACGACATTGGGTGGCGCTTCACACAGGAACTCTCCACGGAGGGCCGGACCTGTACTACAACTTCTGGTCTGGCTTCGGTTCAGATCTTGGTGAGGCGACTCTCATCAGTGCGGTTGGCATTGGGGTATATACGGGTGTCCGCAAGGTCAACTGCCACACCAAGGGGTGTTGGAGAATCGGCCACCACGCATTAGAGGGAACACCGTACATCTTGTGTCGGCACCACCACCCAGGTGTACCCACCAAGGGTGCTTCGCACGAGCACATCCTTGAGCAACACCGAAAGTATAAGGAAGCTCAGGAACAAGCTCGCTAGATTCCTTCGTCAGATTGAGCGACCTATCCGCGCACCCCTGACGGCTCAGCTCTTCCCCTGCTCGTCCGCCTTGTCAGCATCTTCTGCATTGTCGTCCGTCAGAACGCCCTTCTCAGGGGGATCGGCAGTTTGCGGCGGAATGCAACGTACTTCGACCTCAGGGGGCCATGCCGCTGTCGACCCAACGTTGAAGGACTTGCACTCGCTCGGGCGGCCACGCGCCGTCGCATGGCATCGAGCCATTCTTCACTTGTTCCAAGATGCCAGAAGCGTGAGCCCGCACGTCGTCGAAGGACCAGAGATCAAATGCTTTTTCCATAGACTGGCGGTCATGTTGCCTGAAGAGCGGCCTGATGTCCGTCGCGTAGCTCAAGCGGTCATCGTTCGAAGAAGGACTCATCCCACGCAAATCTAGCCTGCTGGTACGCCCGGCTCATCCCCCTAGTGCCCAGGTCCCGGTGGACTGATGGCGGTTTGTTAGCGGGCTGTCTCGATCTCAGCTGAGAGCGGTGCGCTCGACAGCGACGACGAGTTCGCCATCGCGTGCCCGTTGCACGATCCGACGCGGGAGTCGGCGATG
This sequence comes from uncultured Acidimicrobiaceae bacterium, assembly GCA_963734395.1. Taxonomy (GTDB): domain Bacteria; phylum Actinomycetota; class Acidimicrobiia; order Acidimicrobiales; family RAAP-2; genus Bog-756. Next base: position 592,645 of record CAVTGY010000003.1, read on the forward strand.
TTTTGCTCCTCGAGACCTTGGCGACTCCATAGATTTCGAGGCCGGAGGTGCGCACGATCCTCGCCTCCGACCGGAACGTACGGGCCGCCATTGCCTTCCCTCGAGCGCCTGTCCTCGAACTCTCAAGCTCTTTGGATGTTTGTATCTCCGCCGACTAGCGTGACCGCGGTGAATCTGACGGTAGAGGAGCATTGATGCAGCAGCCGATCGCGGACGTGTTCACGTGGCCGGCGGATGACCCGCAACTGATCGGTAGCCGGTGCGAGGGCTGCGGAGCGGTCACATTTCCGGTGCAATCCCGGTGTCCGCGCTGTAGCCGCCCGGGCATGGCCGAACTACCCCTGCCACGCCGCGGCACCCTCGTGTCCTGGACGACCCAGGGGTTCCCTCCGAGCTTCGACTACCTGGGCACACCGACGGGGGCGTCCTTCGAACCCTTCGGGGTAGGGCTGGTGCAGCTTGACGACGTCGTGCGGGTCGAGTCGCGGCTCACCGAAAGCGACCCCGAAAAACTCGACTTCGGCATGGAGGTCGAGCTGCGAATCGTCCCGTTCTACGTCGACGGCGACGGCAATGAGATCATCACCTTCGCCTTCGCGCCGGTCGGGGTCCCGAACAACGAGGAGCTCTAAATGGAAGACGTCGCTATCATCGGGGTGGGCCTGCACCCCTTCGGTCGCCATGGCGACAAGTCCGCGTTCGAGATGGGCGCTGATGCCGCGGAGCTGGCCTTGACCGACGCCGGCGTGGCATGGAGCGACATCCAGTGCGCCTTCGGCGGGAGCTGGGAAATCTGGACCGACCCCATCACCGGTCTGATCGGCCTCACCGGCATCCCGTTCATCAACGTGTTCAGCGCGTGTGCGACCGGCGCCGCCACCATCCAGCAGGCCGCAAACGCCATCCGTGCCGGTAACGGCGACATCGTCATGGCCGTGGGTACGGACAAGCACCCTCGGGGCTCATTCAAGGGCAACCCGGCGCTCACCAACGTGCCCGTCTGGTACGGCGACAACGGGCAATATGTCACCACCAAGTTCTTCGGCATGAAGATCAACAAGTACATGCACGACCACGATGTCTCCTCTGCGACGCTGGCCAAGGTGGCGGCGAAGAACTACCGCAACGGCGCTCTCAACCCGAAGGCCTTCCGCCGCAAGCCGATCACCGAGGAGGAGATCCTCAGCTCACAGATGCTCAACTACCCGCTCACCTCGTACATGTTCTGCGCTCCCGACGAGGGCGCCGCGGCGGTCGTACTCTGTCGCGCCGACATCGCTCACCGATATACCGATACGCCGGTGTACGTGAAGGCGACTGCCATCCGCACACGCAACTACGGCGCCTATGAGGTCAACACCACATGGGCCCCGGTAGAGGAAGATGTCGCCCCCACCGTGTACGCGTCCCGCGCCGCCTATGAGGAAGCCGGGATCGGGCCCGAGGACGTCGACGTGATCCAGCTCCAAGACACCGATGCTGGCGCCGAGGTCATCCACATGGCTGAGAACGGCTTCTGCGCCGACGGCGAGCAGGAGAAGCTTCTCGCTGCGGGCGCCACCGAGATCACCGGCTCCATGCCGGTCAACACCGATGGCGGCCTCATCGCCAACGGTGAGCCGATCGGCGCTTCCGGCCTCCGCCAGGTCCACGAGCTTGTGCTCCAGCTCCGCGGTCAGGCCGGCGACCGCCAGGTCCAAAGCGACCCGCGCGTCGGCTACGCCCAGGTCTACGGAGCCCCAGGCATCGCCGCCGTCACCATCCTGGCCCGCTGAGGGCACGCATCCTCCGCCAACGCGGAACGATCGTTCTCGCTCGACCGTTGGCCGAGCTTTTGTGTCACATTCGATGGGTGGCCGGTGTCTCTATGCCGAGAGCAGATGATCGGAGGAGACATCATGTCCAGAAGTCCCAGGATCCCCAAGGCCGAGTTGACCGGTCTGTACGGCGCGATGATCAAGCGGATGTCCCGCAAGATGTTCGGCGAGGTGCCCGAACCGGTCGGGGTAGCGTGGCACAACCGGAAGGTGCTGAACCTCTCCTTCAGCATCGGTCGTAAGGCGCAGAAGTGGGACCGGTGTGACGAGAACCTGAAGTCGTTCGCCCACATGGCGACGGCCAGTCTGGTCGGTTGCAGCTTTTGCCTCGACTTCGGTTACTTCCAAGCCCACAACGAGGGACTCGACGTAAACAAAGCGCGTGAGGTGCCCCGCTGGCGCGTGTCGGATGTATTCACGCCGCTGGAGCGGGACGTCATGGAGTACGCCGAGGCCATGACGCTGACCCCTCCAACCGTGACGGACGACCTGTCGGCCAGGCTCCTCCAGGCGCTCGGCCCGGCCGCTCTGGTGGAGCTGACCATGTTCATTGGGCTGGCCAACCTCATGGCCCGCTCCAACGTCGCGATGGGCATTGAGTCGCAGGAGTTCTCGGCAGCCTGTGACCTCAAGCCGCTCGCTCTAGCCTCGTCAGCATGACTGACGATCCGTTCGTCACCCACCGCGGCCTGCTCTTCACCGTCGCCTACGAAATGCTTGGCTCTGCGGTCGACGCCGAGGACGCCCTCCAGGAGACCTGGCTACGGTGGGCTGACGTGGACCAGGCGGAGGTGCGTGACCCGCGGGCCTATCTCGTCCGGATCGTTACCCGGTTGGCGCTGAACCGGCTCAGATCGGTGTCCCGCCGCCGGGAGGACTACGTGGGGGAATGGCTGCCCGAACCACTGCTCACCACTCCTGATGTAGCGGAGGACGCCGAGCTCGCAGAGAACGTTTCGATCGCGATGCTCACGGTGCTGGAGACGCTCGGACCGGCTGAGCGGGCCGTGTTCGTGCTTCACGAAGTGTTCGAGACGCCGTACGACGACATCGCCGAGGTCGTGGATAAGACTCCGGCCGCGGTTCGGCAGATCGCGCACCGTGCCCGCGAGCACGTCGCAGCACGGCGGCCGCGAATGCAGGTGGACCGAGCCCAACAGGAGGCGATCCTCGAGAGGTTGATGGCTGCCGTCTCCTCCGGCGACCTCCAGGGACTGCTCGAGGTCCTCGCCCCAGACGTGGTGTTGATCGCCGACGGCGGCGGCCTGGTGACCGCCGCTCGGAAGCCCATGACCGGAATCGAGAAGGTGGCGGCGTTCCTCGCCCGCGTGGTGGAGCTCCCAGACCTGGTGGCGACCACTGCATGGCTCAACGGGATGCCGGGCGCTCTGTTCGACGTCGATGGCGAAGCCACCGCGGTCAGTCTGGTGGTCGACGACGACCGGATCACCCGGATCTACGCCATTCGTAACCCGCAAAAGCTGGGTTGGCTGGGAAAGGTGGCGGAATTGCAGCGGTGACCGTTCTGGACATGGAGGACTCAGGATACGGCAGTCCTCCATGTCGGCTTGGGGTGACCCAGATTGCACGGACCGGGTGCCGGGTATCAACAAGGGAGCGTTCGGATATCCTCACACAATCATTACAGATTCATGAGTTCGGCCTCACACCCGTAGCCTTCTAATTGGTAACTGGCAGCGAGGAAATGGAGGGTGCTTCCATGTCCAAGTGGGTCCCAGTGGCCAAGGCGGTCCCGGTGGGTCTGGTCGTAGCTGGCTTGTTGACGCTCGCTGGTGTTGGGGGGACGTCGGAAGCGTTTGCAACTGCACGGTTGCCAGTTACCGTGCCAGTCACCGTGTTGGGAGGCCAGGGAACTTCTCAGGGAGCGAGACCTACGGTGGAGGTACGCGTCGGCAACTCGAGCCCTGTTCCGGTACTTCTCGATACGGGTTCGTCGGGTCTCCATATTTTCGATACGGCGGTCAACACGGGGACAGGTTCGGGAGTTATCGTCAGCTCCAAACCCTCGAACATCACCTATTCGGGAGGTCACCGATTCACCGGCGTCGTGGCCAACGCAGTCGTCACGATCGGATCGTATGCGACAAAGATGCCGGTGTCTTTTGCCTACGTCGAACGGGCATTCTGTATCGCCAGTAAGCCCACCTGCCCTGCTTCCGGAGGTATTCCCGGATTTGAGAAGTCGGGCGCGTATGGGATCCTGGGCATCGGGACCCAATCGAGCGGCGGCGGGATTGTCAGCCCGATTTTTGGTATGCCCGGATCCCTCGGAAGGAAGTGGAGCCTTCACTTGGTTGGCGCGTCGGGGACCCTCACGCTAGGAGCCCGACTTCCCGCCGCACGGTCCGCGACCACCATTCAAATGAGACAGATCGGGTCTTCAGCCGGAAGTGCTCTTTGGGCTGACTCCAGCCTGCCGCTCTGTTTGAGCGTCGGTCAGGTCAACGCTTGCGTTCCCGGCTTGTTCGACTCCGGGACGTACACCATGCAGATTTCGGGCTCGGTGTTGGGTCAAGCACCGACGATGGCGGGAACCGATCACGTCGTGGCTGGTACACCTGTCTCGGTCACCCTGAGTGGAGCCAGCACGCCGTTTTGGACCTTTACGGCCGGAACGACCAAGTCGGCGGACCTGGTGACGGTGAAGACAGGTCAACGACCCTTTCTCAATACCGGTGTCCAGGCGTTCTATGACTACACCATCACGTACGACGACACCTCGGGTCAGATACGTCTATCGCGCTAGTCCTCGTCAGAGCCACTCCAGACTTCACCAGCTGGATTCCCCCTACTACTGGGTCGGCCGCACCACCTCCGCGGGGAACAGTGGCGGCGTGAGACTATGAGGGACTGAGCCCCGGAGGTCGAGCGGTGTCTTCCGATAATGAGTTGTTCGACCGAATTGGCGTTGTCCTGACGTCCCGACCAGGTTGGATCTATGAGCCATCCACCACCCCCGGTGCTCCACCCTCGTGGTGTCTCGATTCTCACGGCGAAATCAGACTTTCAGTGAGCGTTGATCATGGGGCCATCACCGTTTACCTCCCCAATCAGGATCGGGAAATAGCGGTCGAAGACCTAGATGTGCTCGCAAAATGGATCGACACCAACGAAGCCCGATTTCTCCGGCCTTGACCTACTGGGCAAATCGGGCAACCAGAGATGCCGAGGGACCCGGGACGAGCATGATTGGACCGGCAATACCGGGTGCGCCCTACCCCCTGTGGGCCCTGTTCTCCCGGCCTATGTCCCCGGCTTGGATACGACGAGCCGCAGTGATCCCACGAACTTGGGCTGAGTCCGCAATGATCCGTAGCGGCGGTCCCATTCGCCGGTCTCCAAGTCGTGCCCAAGCCGATCCACTGTTCTCCGCTCGTCCTCGGCCGACACGAAACCCCAGGCGGACTGTGACCGGCGGACTGCGGGATCGAGGAACTGTTCCGGCCGTGCGTAGAACGCTTCGGTAAAGCCGTCCGGGCAATCCGCCGGGATCGGGACCGCCGTCACGGTGGCAGGACCGCCGAGGACCTCACAGATGTGGTCGATGGAGGGGTATCGACTGCGTTCGGCGACGATGAGCTCGGGTGCGTAGTGTGCAAGCCAGAAGCGACCCAGAGCTTCGCCATCGAAGGTGAGAATCACAACGGGTCCGCGACTCACCCGCCGGAGTTCCCGTAGCCCTTGGTTCTGGTCGTGCCACTGGTGCACGGTAACCGAAGCCATTGCCGCGTCAAAGGCATCGTCGGGGAACGGGAGTGCCTCGGCGACCGCGTCGATTGCTGCTCGACGACTGCGCGGCCTCTGGGACCTCATAGAGGCAGAGGGCTCGACTGCCGTGACCTCGAGGTCATGAGGCTCGTATGACCCTGCCCCCGCCCCTACGTTGACCACGCTCTTGGCTCCTCCCAAGCTCTGGCGCACGAGTGCTGCGATGGTCGGATCCTGCTGTCGCCAAACCGAGTAGTCCGCACCGTTCTGCTCGTAGTCGAAGTCTCCGGCGGGAGCCATTGACCGGATCCTACGCGCACAGAGCGAATGCGGACCCACCGACATGAATATCCCAATGACCGGTTCGTGGGCGGTCGGATGACGTGGTCAGGATTTCATCAGCGACGGTCCGACCGCCCGAGCCGGGCAAGTTCGGTGAAGAACGCCCGGATTTCGGGTTCCTCTTCCCCCCTGATCGGGAACCGGGAAGTTGTTCTTGCGCGACGGATGAGCCCGTACCACGACCCAGTTCAACGGAATGCGCTTGGCGTCGGATATCCCGGCGAACATGATCGTCGGTCCACTCCCAGCGCCGATGTCCTGCGTGTAGGGTTCGGGCATGATCATCTGGTCCTACAAGTTGGAGCGATTCGACCTGACGGCAAAGGATGGTGACAGCGCCGTCGAGGCGGCCCTCAACCGGTTGGGAGAGCAGGGCTGGGAGCTGGTCGGCGTTCAAGCCATTGGAGATTCTTCGTACGCAATCTGCAAGCGGCCGGTCGATATCGGAGAGTCCGCCGAGTAAGCCGAGTGATCGGTGGCTTGCCGGGACCGCGTGGCCGTTAGGACAAGCGTCCCAGAAGGAAGTTGGCGATGTCCGTGGCAGGCGGGAACGTCTCGGTGACGCCGGCAGCGAAGTACCCCGAATCGGTGACCATGGTGATCCCACTGATAGATGCGGCGGCCGAGCTGCACAGGAACACCAGTGGGTAGGCCTGCTCCATCGGAGTTGCCGCCTCGACACCTACCTCGGCGCGGTAGTCGGCGCCGAAGCCGAGCCACATCTCCTTGTTGGCTTGGGCCAGCGGGGTGTCGGTCGGGCCCGGGCAGGTGGCGTTGATCCGGATCCCCCGCTGCATCATGGGCATGGCCTGGGTGGCGACGTAGGCGCAGATCGCCTGCTTGGTGGACAGGTAGTCGGCGCCACCGTTGGCCTCGACCCATGCAACCGCACTGTCGAAGTCGGGCGTGGCGAGATACTCCTTGATCCGGGGAAGGTTGGCCTCCCAACCGAGTCCGGCCGCAGAGGAGATGAATCCGATGGCCGACCCGCGGGGGAGGAGGTCCTTTGCCAGCAGCTGGTCGATGAGATGCCGGTGCCCGATGAAATTGATCTTCTCGATGCCGGGCGTACCGTCGGCCACACCCGCACACGAGAGGAGTGCGTCGATGGGACCATCCAACTGGTCGATGCCGGCGTCGATCGAGGCGCGCTCGGCCAGGTTGACGTGGATGGCGGTGGCCCCCTTCAGGGTGACCTCGGCATGATCCATCGCCACCACCTCTGCGCCCGCCGACAGCAGCAGCTCGGCCGATGCCGCCCCCATACCGGTTGCACCTCCGACCACCAGTGCCCTCTTGCCGTCGTAGCGAAATGCGTCAAACAGGCTCATTTTTTGTCCTCTCGGTGGGGTCGTTGTGTGATGTCAGGCGACGACGCCGCGGACCTTGAGGTCCACGATGGTGTCCCAGTCGAACCCGAGCTCCTCGAGGATGGCGTCGCCATGCTCGTTGAGGTTCGGGGCACGACCGGGGACGGCGGGCTGTCCGTCGAATTGCACGGGGGCGGCCGCCAACTGAAAGGGCGTGCCCGTGGCGGTGACGCAGTCCTGGACGTACCCGTTGGCCACCGTCTGGGGGTCGACGGCCACCTCGAGGGTGTCCTGCATGACGGCCCACTGGCCCGCGAACTCCGCTAGCCGCACCCGCCATTCGGCAAGGGTGGCCCCGGCGAACACCTTGTCCAGCTCGTCGGATGCCTCCCGGTTGTTGGCCATCAGCGACGAGTGATCGGCGAATCTGGGGTCGACGGCCAGATCGTGCCGACCGATGGTCTCGCAGAGGAGCGGCCAGTACTTGGCGCCCTGGAGGCAGGTGAACCACAGGGTGCGTCCGTCGGCCGTCTGGTAGGTCCGGGACAGCGGGTTCGAGCCCATGGCGTCGGCAGGTGGGGGCGCCCACGGCCGGTCGAGAGTCAGGGAGAGGGCCAATGCCTGGCCCATTGCCCACAGTCCGACCCCGAGGAGGGAGACGTCCACGATGGTCGCCTGGCCGGTTCGCTCGCGGTGGAAGAGGGCTCCCATGATTCCCCCGGCGATGGTCATCGCTCCGATGGAGTCGCCGAACCCGGGTGCCGGTGGTGGGGGGACCAGGTCGTACTCGGGTCTGCGGGCGCCGGAGGCCACTCCGGCCCGGGCCCAGAACGCCAGGGAGTCGTACGAGCCCTTGTCCGCATCGGGTCCCCGCTCGCCCTGGCCGGTCCCGCGCACGTAGATGATGTCCGGGTTGTGGGCACGGACCTCGTCGAGGTCGATGTGCAGCTTGCGACGGACGCTGGGGAGCTTGTTGGTGAGGAACACGTCCGAGGTGGCGATGAGCTTGTGGAGGATGGCCAGGCCATCCTCGGCGGTCAGGTCGAGGGCGAGGCTCTTCTTGCCCCGGTTGGAATGCTCGAGGAGGACGTGCACATCGTTGGGTACGACGTTCAGGCCGGTCGAGGCCAGGCCCCGCATGGCATCACCCCGCTCGACGTGCTCGATCTTGATGACCTCGGCCCCCCAGTCCGAGAGCAGAGCCGAGGCCGCCGGGACGAAGGTGTGCTCGGCCACCTCCAGCACCCGTACACCCTGCATTACCTTGCTCATCGAAGCGTGCTCATCGAAGCGTGCTCATCGATTGACCCCCGTGCCTTCGGCGTGACTTCGGCGGCGGACTGCTGCCGGCGGACGGTGATGTCGTCGCCCTTGACCCGACGCATGGTAGCCCGAGGCTTCGCCGGTGCAGCCGCCGGACGGCCGGGTGTCACGACTGACCACCCCGTGGGACGTCCCGGAAGGGGACATCCCGGTCGAGCGTTCGTTCCCTCGGCATGCCGAGGACCCGCTCGCTGATCACGTTGCGGGCCATCTCGGTGGTCCCGCCCCCGATGGTGGACACCTGGCGCATGAGGAAGTCGGATCCGCAGTCGGCAATAGCGGCATCGTCGTCGGACCACGTCCCGGCGTCCGCCCCGGCAATCTCGAAGGCGATGGTGTTGGTACGGGCCGACACCACGCCGGAGAACAGCCGGCCGATGGCCGCCGATTGGTCGGACATGACACCCGACCGCATCCCGTCGGTCAGTCGTTGCTGCAGAGCCTCCGTGGTCAGCTGGAGCATCCGGGCCTCGCCGACCAGGTCCTGCGTCCACTGGTCGTGGAGCCTCCCGCTGCCGCGGGCCACCCGGAGCACCGACGCTGCGCCGATGCCGGCGTGGGCGTCACTGGCCGGGATGGTGACGTAGGGGGAGTTATGGAGCATCCGCTCGTGGAACATCCAGCGGATGCCCACCGTCCAGCCGTCGTCCACCTGGCCGATGCGGTCGCTGTCCGGCACCCGGACGTCTTCCATGAACTCCTGGCAGAACTCCTTGGTCCCGTTGAGCATCTCGATCCGGAAGACGTCGATTCCCTTCTGGTGGATCGGGAGCATGAAGACCGAGAGCCCCCGGTGCTTGGGCACGTCCCAATTGGTCCTGGCCAGGCAGAGTCCCCAGTCCGACCACCAGGCGCCGGTCGTCCACACCTTCGACCCGTTGAGCACCCACTCGTCGCCGTCGCGCACGGCCGTGGTCTGGGCCCCGGCGACATCGGAGCCACCGCCGGGCTCGGACAGGAACTGCATCCACAATTCGTCGCCCTTGAGGATCGCCGGGAGGTGCCGCCGTTTCTGCTCGTCGCTCCCGAAGTCGAGGATGACCGCGGCGCACGGTGAGATGGTGGGGGCCTGGATCCGAACCGGAAACTCGTAGCCGATCAGCTCCTCGTTGAACGCCTGTTGGTGTGCCGGGCTCAGGCCCTGGCCCCCGTAGGCGACCGGAAAGCAGATGCCGGCGTAGCCGGCGTCGAACAGCCGGTGCTGCAGTTCCCGTTCGTGGGCGATCTGGGCCAGCTCCTCCTCGTCGTTCATGTTGTTCCGGAGCACCCCGGCCGTCGCCCCGGCGTCAAGCGGCGCCAGGTTGCCACGGATCCAGGAGCGAGCCCGGGTGCGGAAGCCTTCGACGTCCTCGGTGGCGTCGCCGCTCATGCCGCGTGCTCCTCGACTGGACACGATCGATGCGATCCGCTGCCGGTGCTGGCCCGGGGTCCCGTGCAGGGTCCGGTCGAGGGCGACCCGACGGAGGAACAGGTGGATGTCGTGCTCGAAGGTGAGCCCGATGCCCCCGTGCATCTGCACGCAGTCCTGGAGGAGCTCCGTGCCGTACTGGCCGAGGAAGGCCTTGGCCGTACTGACCAGCTCGCCGGCCTCGGGCGCTTCGGCGCTCACCGCCTGGGCCGCCGTATCGCTGATGGCGTGCCCGGCTTCGAGCCAGGTCTTCATGTCGGCGAACCGGTGCTTCAGCTCCTGGTACGAGGCGAGGGGACGTCCGAACGAGTAGCGGTCGAACGACCACTCCAGGGTCATGTCCAGCGCGAACTGCATGGCGCCGACCGTCTCGGCATTGGTCATCACCAGTGCGAAGAGGAGCTGGCGTTCGACCTGTGCTTCGGCTCCCCCGACCTCACCGAGCACCGAGTCGGCGGACACCCGCACGTCGGAGAAGGTGACTTCGGAGAACCGACGGGTCAGGTCGATGGTGTGCATCGGTCGTAGCGAGATTCCCGCGGTGTCGGTCGGGACGAGGGCCTGGGTGAGCCCGGTTCCCGTCCGGCCGGTCACCAGCAGGTGGCTGGCCCGACCGGCCGACTCGACAGGCCGCTTGGTCCCGTTGAGAACCACGTCGGATCCGTCGACCCGCATCTCCAGGGCGATGTCGTCGAGGCCGTTGCCCGGTCGGGGCTCGAGGTGGCCCCACGAAGCGACCGCCGTCCCGGCCAGCAACCCGGCCAGGAGGTCGGCGTGGCCGGGGGACGAGAGCTCGCTGACAGCCCCGGCCACCACATTGGTGGGCACCAGGGGGCCCGGCGCGGCGTGTCCCCCGAACTGGTCGGCCACCAGGGTCAGGTCGGCGAGGCCGTCGCCGCTGATCGAGCCGCCGCCCTGGGCCTCGTCGACCAGTAGGGAGGTCCACCCGAGCGCGGCACCGCGCTGCCAGTAACCGGCGTCGAAGCCGTCGGGGTCGTCGCGCAGGCGGCGGATCTCAGCCGGGGGCGCGTGCTCGGTCAGGAACTTCGCCGTGGTGTCACGGAAGAACTCCTGGTCTGAGGTCAGGCTCAGCTGCACAGCCTGCTCCGATCAGCTGAGCATCGAGGACGGCACCGACCGGCGGTGCCCACGCGGGTCGGGTCAGGCACTCGGCCACACCAGCGACTGGATCTCGAGATACTGCTCGAACCCGAGCATGTTCGATTCAGGATCGATGGTCGTGGTGTCGCTCATGCCGCTCCCGGTCGGCGCTCGACGGAGGCCGTTCACTGATATTGACGTTGGTGGTCGGAAAGAATACCGTTCCGGCCATGCTCCGCAATCCGCCTCCTGCCCCCGTCTGCCTGTGCCGATCCCGACAGGTAGGGGAGGTCCGGGAACCGACCAGTGTTGGTGCGCCGGCCAAGAACATTCTTCTCCGCCCGGGAGGTCGCGCCACGCTGAGCGAGGGCCGATGAACCTCGAGGGCCGGTCGGCCATCGTCACCGGCGGGGCGGGCGGGCTCGGTTCGGCCACCGTGCGCCGGCTGGAGGGTCTCGGGATGGGCGTGGTGGTGTTCGACCTCGACGCCGAGCGTGCCGCCGGGTTGGCGAAGGAGCTCGGCGCGCGAGTGGTCGGTGTGGGAGGAACCACCACCGACGACGGCGACGTCGCGGCCGCCATCGACGCCGCCGTGGCACTCGGTCCGATCGCTGTTCTGGTCAACGTGGCCGGCGGCGGTGTGGGCGGCGGGCGGACGGTCGGTCGCGACGGGACCCCGCACGCTTTGGAGTCGTTCGTCAAGACGCTGGAGATGAACGCGACGGGTACGTTCAACATGAGTCGATACGTCTGCGCGGCCATGGGCGCCAACGAGCCGGACGAGGACGGTCAGCGCGGCGTGGTGGTCAACACCGCATCCATCGCCGGTATGGAGGGTCAGAGTGGGCAGGTCGCCTACGGGGCGGCCAAGGCGGCCATCCTGGGCATGACCCTCCCGATGGCCAGGGATCTTGCACCGATGGGGATCCGGGTGTGCGCCATCGCCCCGGGCACGATGGGAACGCCGGTCATGCTCGGCGCCCTTCCCCACCTGAAGAAGGACCCGGCCGAGAACATCGTGTTCCCCAAGCGGATGGGCCATCCCGAGGAATTCGCCCTCATGGTCGAGTCGATCGTCATCAACCCGTACCTCAACGGGGAGAACATCCGCCTCGACGGTGCTCTCCGGTTCAACATCAATTAGATGCCCAATCAGCGACAGCCTGACGCGGTGATCGTCTCGACGGCGAGGACCGCCATCGGCACCTCGTTCAAAGGTTCGCTGCTGGACGTCGACGCCTACCAGCTGGGTACGTTGGCGGTGGCCGAGGCGGTCCGCCGATCCGGCATCGACCCGCAGCTGGTGGACGACGTCATCCTCGGGGAGATCCTCTACGGGGGCGGTGACATCGCCCGGTATGCGGCCATCGAGGCCGGCATGGCCCAGGCGCCCGGTGTGGCCCACAACCGGCACTGCGCGTCCGGGTTGAGCGCCGTCCAGAGCGGCGCGGCATCGATCCGATCGGGCATGGACAAGGTGATCGTGGCCGGCGGAGCCCAGTCGAGCTCGACCTTCCCGCGCACCAGCCGGCGGGTGCTGGGCGCCGACGAGTGGGACGAGTGGAACCCTCCGAGTCACCGGGACAAACCCGACGCCCCCAACCGTGACATGTCCATCACTGTGGGTTGGAACGCCGCGGTCAAGGCCGGGGTGACCCGCGAGGAGATGGATGCGTGGGCGTTCCGTTCCCACCAGCGGGCCATCGCCGCGATCGACGCCGGAAGCTTCGCCGACGAGATCTTCCCGATCGAAGTGGTGAACCGGTCGGGCGAGAAGCGCATGTTCGCCGTCGATGAGCACCCCCGCCGAGACTCCAGCATGGAGAAGCTGGCATCGCTCAAGCCCCTGCATCCCGAGATCGAGGGCTTCAGCATCACCGTGGGCAACGCCGGTGGGGTCAACGACGGCGCCGCGGCCATGGTCATCGTGGCCGGCGAGCTGAGTGAGCGCCTCGGCCTCGAGCCGCTCGCATCGGTGCGGGCCTGGGCCTCGGTCGGCGTGCCGCCGTCGGACACCGGCCTGGCTCCGACCGTGGCCATCCCCAAGGCACTGGCCCGCGCCGGCATCGACCTCGCCGACGTCGACCTGTGGGAGATCAACGAGGCGTTCGCCTCGATGTGCGTCGCCACCACCCGCATCCTCGGCATCGACGACTCGCTGGTCAATGTGCTCGGGAGCGGCTGCAGTCTCGGTCACCCGATCGCCATGACCGGCGCCCGCATGGTGATCTCGCTCATCCACGAGCTCCGTCGGCGGGGCGGAGGCACCGGAGTCGCCGCCATGTGTGCCGGGGGCGGCATGTCCACCGCACTGGTGCTCGACGTGTTCGATCCCGCACGGTGAGTCGGGACCCGGCAGGGCTGACCTGACCTGACCGGTGCCGGTCAGGTCGTCTGCCCCACCGCCGCGCAGACGCCCCCGTCGACCAGGACGTCGGTCCCGGTCACGAAGCTCGCCTGGTCGGAGAGGAGGAAGTCGACGACGACGGCGATCTCGTCGGCGTGACCGGAGCGACCGAGTGGTGCCATCGAACTGAGCTGGCGCATGCCCGGCTGACCCTCGAACTCCTGGCGGCCCATCGGGGTGTCGATGGTGCCGGGCGACACCGAACAGATGCGGGCACCCACCGAGCCGAAGGCGGATGCCTCGCGCTCGACCAGGTGCCGAACCCCCCGCTTGGCCCACGCGTAGGCCATGCCGGGATCCTCGCTGCCGGGACCCATGGCGGTGGCGTAGTCCTCGAGGAGAGTGGGCGCCAGCGGTTGGTCGATGATCCGGTCGATGACCGGATCGGCGTGGGACGCGATGAGCTGGGCCGCCATGGAGGCCACGCACACCACCGCCGACCCCTGGCCGACCAGCGGGCGGATGGCGTCCACGATGAGGGCGGTGCCCACCAGGTCGACGGAGAGCATCCGGTCCCAGGTCCCCATGGTGGGGGAGATGCCGGCGGCATGGGCGACCATGGTCAGCGTGCCGTGGTGGCCGGCGATCCCGGCGAGATGGGCGACGGCGGTGGCGTCGCTGATGTCGGCTCCCACACCCTCGCACCGGGTGCCCGGGGTGGCCAGCTGGCCGGCAACCTCTGCGGCGGCGCCGCCGTCCAGGTCGGCCAGCACCAGCAGGTCCACCCGCTCCACCATCCGGGCGGCACAGGCGGCACCGATGCCACGCCCGGCCCCGGTGACGATGCCGACCCTGGTCACCGGGGAATCCGGCCCTTCACGCCGGGCGGCGGGGCACGACGGCGATCGAGGGCATGCTCACTGACGCCCCGGATCGCAGAAGGGTGTCGATCACTCGGACCAGCTCGTCGACTTCGAGCAGCGCCCCGGCGATGTATTCGCGGGCCAGCCAGATCGTGCCCATCTCGGTCATCAGCTCCATGTCCCAATCGGCATTGAACCCGGTCATGGCGTCACCCTCGCCGCCGGCGCAGTCGCCGACGATGACCCGGGTGAACCCGACCTGGGGGTGCTCGGCCTGCCACGCCTCGACCAGCTTGTCCAGCGCCGCCTTGCTCACCGCGTAGGCCCCCAGCCCCGGCCACGGTGGTGTCTGCGACGCGCTGATCGACGACAGGTAGGCGGCGACACCTTGCGGACGCGGTCAGGTGGGGTATGGCGGCCGAGGTGATCAGCGAGGCTCCGATGACATTGGTGTCGAAGACCCGGCGCCAGGTGTGGGCGTCGGTGTCGGCCAGCCGGACCAGCGGCCCGATGCCGGTGGCGTAGACCAGCGCGTCGATGCCGCCCAGTTCCCGGGCCGCTTCCCCGACCGCCGATCGACACGACTCCTCGTCGGTCACGTCGCACGGGATGGCCACCGAGTTCTGTCCGGCCTGACCGGCGGCGTCCTCCAGCCGGTCCTTGCGTCGCGCCATCAGCGCCACCCGCGCCCCGCGCTCCCCCAGACCCACCGCGATGCAGCGACCCAGGCCGCTCGATGCTCCGACCACGACCACCCTCATGACGTCAACCCCGTTTCCTCGTCGACACTCGTGGATCGACCCCTCGCGACCCGCACCCAAGTCCGCCGGGTCCGGTCCGGCTCAGGTGAACACCACCGGGAGGCGCTCCCAGCCCCGCACCACGGCGGTATGGACCTGCTCGGCGTTCTCCCAATCGACCTCCCACGAGGGGAAGCGTTGCAGCACCTCGTCCAGTGCCACCCGACCCTCGAGCCGGGCCAGCGCGGCGCCGAGGCAGAAATGGAGGCCGTAGCCGAACGCCAGATGGTGGTCGATGGTGCGGTTGACGTCGAACCGGTCGCCGTTCGGGAACTTGCGGTCGTCCCGGTTGCCCGATCCGTTGAGGAGGAGGACGACACTACCCTCGGGGACCTTCTGTCCATGATGATCGACGTCCCGGGTCACGTAGCGGCCCTGGACCGGGGACGGCGCCTCGAATCGGAGGAGCTCCTCGATGGCGTTGGGGACCAGGCTGCGGTCATCGACCAGCTTGCGACGCTCGTCGGGATGTTCGGCCAGTACCTTGCCGGTCCATCCGATGAGCCTGGTCGTGGTTTCGTTACCCGCGGCGGCCAACAGGTTCACCACATTGAGGACTTCGACCCGGGTCAGACGGCGGGTCGTCCCCGTCTCGTCCTCGAACTCGGCGTGGAGCAGTTCGGTCATCAGATCGTCCGACGGGTGCTCCGCCCGCCAGTCGATGTACTCCTCGAAGTTGCTGGCCTGTGCTTCCGCGGCGTAGTTGGAGGCGTCGGGCATGGTTCCCTCGTCGAGGCGGAGGCTGTCGTCTACTTGTACCCGCAGTGCCTCCTGGTCCTGCTCGGGGATCCCGAGCAGCATCCCGATGGTCCGCATGGGCATCTGGGCGCCCAGGTCGGCGATGAAGTCGAACCCGTCGGCACCCATCATCGGGTCGAGGCTCCGTGCGCAGAACTCCCGGACCTTCGGGCTCGATCAGGTTCATCTTGCGAGGGGTGAACACCCGTGAGACCAGGCCCCGGTGGATGTTGTGCCCCGGGGGGTCCTCGAAGATGATCGAACCGGAAGGGATCGGGTAGTCGCCCCTGATCAGCTCGATCAACGTTCCCTTGGCCGAGCTGTAGGTGTTCCAATCGACGAGGCCGCGTTCGACGTCGTCGAACCGGCTCAGCGCGTAGAAGTCGTAGCGCTCGTTGTAGTACAGAGGGCGCTCCTCCCGGAGGCGCCGCCAGATCGGGTAGGGATCGGTGTCGATCCCGAAGTCGTACGGGTCGTAGTACAGCCCGGAGTCGGTCGTGGTCACCGCCGATCCCCCTTTGTCGTCGTCTGCCACCTGTCCCCCTCAGATCCGACCACCCGCTGGCGGTAAGTGTGATCCACATTGCTCTCGACCAAGAAGAAGGTTCTCACACGCGTGAGGGGGCCGCCAGTCCCGGTCAGGTCGGTTCCCGGCGGTAGCGGGAACCGCTTGGCCGTCCTCTTTGAGAAACGGTACTCTCTGTTTGGACCAAGGATATTCTCACATTGGCCAGGGGAGGAAGTGATGACCACGAGAGTGCTCGACGTCCCGGTTTTCGATGCGGACAACCACCTGTACGAGACCCGTGACTCACTGACCAAGTTCCTCCCCGACAAGGCCAAGCGGGTGATCGACTATGTCGACGTCCGGGGCCGCACCAAGATCGTGGTGCGTGGCCAGATCAGCGAATACATCCCCAACCCCACCTTCGAGGTGGTGGCCCGTCCCGGGGCCCAGGAGGAGTACTTCCGGTTGGGCAATCCCGAGGGCAAGAGCCGCCGGGAGATCTTCGGGGAGCCGATGCGGGCCATCCCGGCGTTCCGGGAGCCCGCGGCACGTCTCGAGCTGATGGACGAGCAGGGCCTCGACCGCACGCTCATGTTCCCCACCCTGGCCAGCCTGGTGGAGGAGCGACTGCGGGACGACCCCGAGCTCATCCACGTGGTGGTCCACTCGCTCAACGAGTGGATCCACGAGACGTGGAAGTTCGACTACGAGGGCCGCATCTTCACGACGCCGGTGATCAGCCTGCCCTTCGTCGACAAGGCCATCGAGGAGCTCGAGTGGGTGGTCGAGCGCGGCGCCAAGGTGGTGCTGATCCGCCCCGCTCCGGTGCCGGGCCTCCGCGGCTCGCGCTCGTTCGGCCTCCCCGAGTTCGACCCCTTCTGGGAAAAGGTGGTCGAGCACGACGTCCTGGTGGCGATGCATTCGTCGGACAGCGGCTACGAGCGCTACACCAACGACTGGCTGGGGAGCGACAGCGAGATGCTGCCGTTCGAGCCGCAGGCCTTCCGCATGCTCTCGGCGTGGCGGCCGGTCGAGGACGCGGTGTCCGCCCTGGTGTGCCACGGCGCACTGTCCCGCTTCCCGACCTTGAAGGTGGCAGTGGTGGAGAACGGCAGCAGCTGGGTCGAGCCGCTGATGAAGAACTTGGCCGATGTCTACAAGAAGATGCCGCAGGACTTCGCCGAGGACCCGATCGAGGTCATCAAGCGCAACATCTACATCAGCCCGTTCTGGGAGGAGGACCTCGGCGCGTTGGCCGAGCTGATCGGCGTCGACCACGTCCTGTTCGGGTCGGACTACCCGCACCCCGAAGGCCTGGCCGACCCGGTGAGCTACGTCAAGGAGCTGGACGGCCTGCCCGACGAGACGGTGCGCAAGATCATGGGCGGCAACCTGGCCCGCCTGATGAACGTCGACGACACCGTCGTCCAGTGACCGATGGGGCTCGCTCCCGCGAGCGGGCCACCGTTCCGAGGATCATCGCCTCCACCGCCGAGCGGTTCGGTGACCGGACCGCGGTCGTCG
The DNA here is from genome assembly GCA_963734395.1 of uncultured Acidimicrobiaceae bacterium. Classification (GTDB taxonomy): domain Bacteria; phylum Actinomycetota; class Acidimicrobiia; order Acidimicrobiales; family RAAP-2; genus Bog-756. Next base: position 610,455 of record CAVTGY010000003.1, read on the forward strand.
AGGACGGTCGGCGGCTGACCTACCGCGAGCTGGTCGATCGCTCGCGACAGTTCGGTGCCGCGCTGGTCGCCTCGGGCGTCGATCCGGGCGACCGGGTCGCGGTGTGGGCGTTCAACTGCACGGAGTGGATCGTGGCCGCCCTGGGCCTGTTCCAGGCCGACGCGGTGCTGGTCCCGGTCAATACCCGGTTCAAGGGGGCCGAGGCAGCCGACGTTCTCCTGCGGAGCCGGGCCAAGGTCCTGGTGACCGTCACCGATTTCCTCGGCACCGACTACGTGGCCATGCTGGCGGGGACCGGCACCGAACTTCCCGCCCTGGAGACGGTGGTGGTCGCCCGGGGACCGGCGGTGGAGGGCACCGTGTCCTGGGAACAGTTCATCGCCCGTGGCACCGGAGTCGAACTCGCCGAGGTCGAGCGCCGCGCCGCCACGGTCACCCCCGACGATCCCTGCGACATCCTGTTCACCTCGGGCACCACCGGTGTGCCCAAAGGTGTGGTCCAGACCCACGGCGGTACCACCAAGGTGGCCACCGACTGGGTGGCCATGACCGGGCTGGACGCCGACGATCGGTACCTCATGGTCAACCCCTACTTCCACATGTTCGGGTTGAAGGCCGGCATCCTGGCCGCGGTCAGTGCCGGCGCCACCATGATCCCCGAGGCCGTCTTCGACGTGGACCGGGTGCTGGCCAAGGTGGACAGCGAGCGGGTGACGGTACTGCCCGGGGCGCCCACCCTGTACCAGGGCATCCTCGACCATCCCGACCGCCATCGATACGACACCTCGACGCTGCGGGTGGCGGTCACCGGCGCCGCCGACATCCCCGTCGAGCTGATCCGCCGGTTGGATGCCGAACTCTCCTTCTCGGTCGTCATCACCGGATACGGGCTGACCGAGGGCGGGACCGCGACGGCCACTTCCCCGGGCGACGATGTCGACACCATCGCCACCACGGTCGGACGCCCACGACCGGGATTCGAACTGCGGATCCTCGACGGCGAGGGCAACGACGTGGCCCCGGGGGAGCCGGGGGAGGTCGTTCTCCGCGGGAGCAGCATCATGTCCCACTACCTCGACGACCCCGAAGCCACTGCCGAGGCCCGCACAAAAGACGGTTGGTTGCGCACCGGTGATCTCGGGATCGTCGACCCGGCCGGCTGCCTTCGCATCGTCGGGCGGTCCAAGGACATGTTCATCGTCGGCGGTTTCAACGCCTACCCCGCAGAGATCGAGAACGGTCTCCTCGGTCACCCCGATCTCACCCAGGCGGCGGTGATCGGGATTCCCGACCCGCGGCTCGGCGAGGTGGGGATGGCCTTCGTGGTGGTGCGGCCCGGCGCCCGGGTGACCGGCGACGACATCATCGGGTGGTGCCGGGACCACATGGCCAATTACAAGGTGCCGCGGGCAGTGGAGCTGGTCGACGACCTCCCCCGCAACGCCACCGGCAAAGTGCTCAAGGACGACCTCCGCCGGCGCGGCCTCCGGGACGGCTCCGGGACCCCGGCGTGAGCGATCCCGGCGGTCACGGCCTCTCGGCACTGGCCGGGATGCGGGTCGTCGAGCTGGGGGTCTGGGTCGCTGCCCCGTCGGCCGCCGCCCTGCTGGCCGACTGGGGTGCCGAGGTCATCAAGGTCGAGTCCCCGAGGGGCGACCCGATGCGCAATGCGTTCGGATCGTTGGGCATCGAGAACGAACTCCCCAATCCGGCCTTCGTACTCGACAACCGGGGCAAGCGGAGCGTTGTCCTCGACCTGCGCGACCCGGACCACCGCCGGAACCTCGAGGAGCTCCTCGGCACGGCCGACGTCTTCATCAGCAATCTGCGACCCGACGCTCTCGACAAACTCGATCTGGAGGCGGAGACGACTGTCGCCCGGCACCCCCATCTGGTGTACTGCAGCATCAGCGGCTATGGCCTGCAGGGTGAGGATCGGAACCGCCCGACCTACGACATCGGCGCCTTCTGGGGCCGGTCGGGACTGTCGCGACAGATGGCGGACGAACACGGCAACCCGTTGAACGCGCGGGGCGGCGTCGGCGACCACATCACCGGCCTGGCGGCGCTGTCGGGCATCCTGGCCGCGGTGCTCGAGCAGCGCCAGACCGGAGTCGGCGGAGTGGTCGAGGTCTCGCTGCTGCGCACCGGCGCCTACGTGCTCGGCTGGGACCTGGGGCTCCAGATGATGCTGGGCAAGGTGTCGCCGGCCGAATCGCGCCACCACAACCAGTCGCCACTGATGAACCCCTACCGTGCCGCCGACGGGCGGTGGTTCTTTCTGACCGGACTCGAGGCCGACCGGCACATCGGTGCGGTGGCCCGGGCGCTCGGTCGGCCCGCGCTGGCCGAGGACGAGCGGTTCTGCAGCGCGTCGGCCATCCGCCGCAACCGGACCGAGTTCATCGCCCTGCTCGACGCGGTCATCGCCGAGCGCCCACTGCACGAGTGGGCCGAGCGGTTCGACCGGGAGGGCGTCTGGTGGGCACTGGCCCAGACGCCGGCCGAGGTGGTGGAGGACCCCCAGCTGCTGGCCAACGACGGCTTCGTCGAGACGGAGGGCAACGGGGTGCGATCGGTCAACGGACCGGTGACCTTCACCGGAGCTCCTCAGAGGGGCGCAGTACGGGTGCCCCGGCTGGGGGAGGACACCGATGAGGTGTTGGCCGAGCTGGCCGAGCGGAACCGCCGGGGATCGGAGTGACCAGGTCCTCGGTCGCCACCCCGGCGGTGGCTGTCGGTCAGTCGGTCTCCCGGGCCCGGGCCAGGAGGCCCCTGGCGATGACCAGGCGCTGGATCTCGTTGGTCCCCTCACCGATCACCATGAGGGGTGCGTCCCGGTAGTAGCGCTCGACCGGGAGGTCGGTCGTGTAGCCGACCCCTCCGTGGATGCGCATCGACTCGGTGGCCAGCTCGAGCGCGGTCTCGCTGGCGAACAACTTGGCCATGCCCGCTTCGACGTCGCAGCGGAGCCCGGCGGCCTTGCGCTCGGCGGCGTTGCGGGTGAGCAGGCGGGCCGCCTCCAGCCGGGTGGCCATGTCGGCCAGCTTCAGCTGAATGGCCTGGTGCTCACCGATGGGCTTGCCGAAGGTCTCCCGCTGTCGGGCGTAGGTGAGGGCGGCGTCGAATGCGGCCCGGGCCACGCCCACCGCCCGGGCGGCGATGTTGATCCGGCCGATCTCGAGCACACTGAGGATCTGGGGGAGGCCCCGCCCGGCTACGCCGATCAGGTTGCCGGCCGGGAGCCGGTGGTCGGAGTAGCTCATCTCCACGGTCTCGACGCCTCGGTAGCCCAGTTTGCCGACATTGGCGGTCACCGATATTCCCTCGAACCGGGGGCCGGGCTCCTTCTCCACGATGAAGGCGGAGATGCCCTCTTCGGTGCGGGCGGCCAGGGCGACGATCCCGGCACGCTCCCCGTTGGTCACCCAGGCCTTGGTGCCGTTGATGACGTACTCGTCCCCGTCGCGCACGGCCTTGCAGGAGATGTTCCGGGTGTCGCTGCCGGCGTCGGGCTCGGACAGCGACAGTGCCCCGCGCCGCTCGCCGGTGGCCAAGGCCGGAAGCCAACGTTGCTTCTGCTGGTCGCTGCCGTGGGCCATGATCAGGGTTGCGGCCATGGTGTGGGTGTTGACGATGCCGGTCAGGCTCATCCACCCGAAGGCCAGTTCCTCGATGATGCCGATGTACGTCAACAGGTCCAGCCCGAGGCCGCCGTAGGCCTCGGGGATGGTCACTCCGAATAGGCCGAACTCGCGCATCTGCTCGACGATGTCGGCGGGGAACCGGTCCTCGTGCTCCAGGGCGGACGCCACCGGGACGACCCGCTCGGCGACGAACCGGCGAACGGTGTCGACGATCTGGCGCCGGACGTCGGGGTCGGTGGGTTCGCCGGGTTCGGTGGCGGACTGCCCGGACGCGGCGGTCATGGTTGAGAACAGTACATTCCGTGCGTGTTGACGTCGATCTCCTGAGAGAGAAGAATATTTCCAATGGCAGCGGCCTTGATGCACCACGCCCTCGAACGGGCGGCGGCGCGATTCGGGGACCGCGACGCCGTGCTGTCGGGCGACCAACGCTGGACCTTTTCCGACCTCGACGACCGGAGCACCGCCTTCGCACGGTACCTCGCCGGAAGGGGCGTCCGCCCCGGCGACCGGGTGGCGGTGATGACCTCGAACCGCCCCGAGTTCGTGGTGGCCATCAACGGCATCAGCAAGGCGGGCGCCGCGGCGGTGCTCCTCAGCCCGGCCTGGCGGGTGGTCGAGGCCGGTCACGCCCTGGAGTTGACCACTCCGGTCCACGCGGTGGCCGACGGGCCCGCCGTCGACCTGCTGGTCGAGCTGATGGGCGGGCGCCTGGTCACCGATCTCGACCACCGGGAGCCGGACCGGGTGACCGCGGGCGGCGATTCCGGTTTGGCGGCTCCGGCGGGCAGCGACCTGGACGAGGCGGTGCTGGTGTTCAGCTCGGGCACCACCGGTCTCCCCAAAGCGGTCCGACACACCCACCGGTCGATGGGTTGCGCCACCGCCCACTGGTGTACGGCCCTCGGCCTCGGCCCCGACGACCGGTTCCAGGTGGCCACCCCACCGTCGCACATCCTGGGCCTCCTCAACCTGCTGGCCGCGGCGTCGGCCGGCGCCGTGGTGCGACTCCACCTTCGCTTCGACCTCGACGAGGTGCTGCACCGGATCCAGTCGGAGCGGATGACGCTCGAGATGGCCGTGGCCCCCATCGCGTTGGCCCTGGCCAACCACCCGGATCTCGAGCGCTTCGACTTGTCGTCGCTCCGCTACATCATGTGGGGGGCTACGCCGGTGAGCGAGCATGTGGCCCGGGTGGTCACCGAGCGGACCGGGGTGCGCTGGCTCCCCGCCTACGGGGCGAGTGAGGTGCCGGTCATCGCCGCCAACCCGGTCGACGACCCGGGATCGTGGCGGCTCGACTCGGCCGGGTTGCCCCCCGCCGATGTCGAGCTGCGGGTGGCCGATCTGGAGACCGGCGCGGTGGTCCCCTCGGGGGCGATCGGCGAGATCCAGGTGCGGAGCCCATCGGTCATGGCCGGCTACCTCCCCGAAGAGGAGACGGCGGAGGCCTTCGCCGAGGGGTGGTACCGGACCGGGGATGTCGGGTGGCTGGAACCCGAGGGGTGGGTCCACCTGACCGACCGCTCCAAGGAGATGATCAAGGTCAACGGATTCCAGGTGGCGCCGGCCGAGATCGAGGAAGTACTGCGCGGGCATCGGTCGGTGCTCGACTGCGCGGTCTTCGGGCTGGAGGACGAGCGGGCGGGCGAGGTACCGGTGGCGGTGGTCCAGCTCGACCCGGCGCAGCCGGCCACGGCCGATGAACTGCAGGGTCTGGTCGCCGGGTCACTGGCCACCTACAAGCAGGTGCGCCATGTCGTCTTCGTCGACGCCATCCCCCGGCTCCCCTCGGGGAAGGTCCTGCGGCGGACGCTTCGGGAGGAGTGGACCCCCGCCCTCCAGGTGTCGGGGACGGACCGCTGATGGATGTCCGCCTCTCCACCGAACAGCAGGCACTCGGTGACTCTGCCGCCCAAGTCGTCGACCGGTTGGGTCCGGGCACGGTACGGGGCCTCGACGACACCGCTCGGGTGGCCAAGCTCGACGCCGCCGTCGCCGCCACCGGCTGGCGCGAGCTCCGGGTACCGGCGGACGGGCGCTCGCCACTGGCGTCGGGAGTCGAGGTGGCAGTCGTCGCCGAGGAACTCGGACGCGGCCTGGCCGACGCCTCCTTCCTCGGCCCGACGTTGGCGGCCGAACTGCGGCGTCTGGCCGGGGCACCGCCGTCCGTCATCGTCGAGACCGTGGCCCTCGTCCCGTCGCTGGCCACCCTGGCCACGGCGGGCAGGGACGGGCTGCCGGTCGGCACCGCGGCCGCCGATGCCCGAGGAGCGTTCGCCGCGCTGGTGTTGGTGGCCCATGGTGCGGGGCACACCCTGGCCACGGTGGCCATCGGCCCGGTCGAGGTCGGCACCGACCTGACCCGGCCCGGGGCCGTCGTCGACCCGGCGGCGGCGGTCATCCCGGTGGAGGGGCCAGACACCCGGGCAATCACCGACGACGAGTTGTCCACCTGGACCGCGCTCGGGCTGGCCCTCGACTGTGCCGATCTGGTGGGGATCATGCGGGGTGCGATCGACCTGGCGGTCGACTACGCGTCCGCCCGGCACCAGTTCGGCAGGCCCATCGGCTCCTTCCAGGCCGTCCAGCACCTACTGGCCGACGCCTTCGTGCTCATGGAGGGCTCGCGCAGCGCCGCCCGCCACGCCGCCTGGGCCGTCGATGCGCTGGATGCGGATGCCGCGCTGGCCGCCGCCGCCGTAGCCAAGGCCTACTCCGCGCGGGCGGCGAGAACGGTGTGCGAAACCGTCATCCAGGTCCACGGGGGCATGGGCAACACCTGGGAGTGCCCGGCCCACCTGTATCTCCGGCGAGCCCTGCTCTCGACCGAGATCCTGGGCGGGGTCGGGGCCAGCCTCGACCGTGTGGTCTCCCGTTACGGGATCGGCGGTTGCCGTGGACTTCGGTGACTCGCCTGACGAGGCCGAGTTCCGCCTCCGCCTCCGCACCTGGCTCGAGGTTCACAACCCCGGGCTGCCCGCATCGTCGACCGACGATGAGTACTGGGCGGGCCAGGCCGACTGGCACCGGTCGCTCTACGACGGCGGCTTCTTCGGCGCCTCCTGGCCGACCGAGATCGGTGGGCACGGACTCCCGAGCGTCTACGACGTCATCGTCGACGAGGAGCTGGCCGACGCCGGAGCACCGGCCCGGCCCAGCCTCGGGTACCTGGTGGAGGGGATCCTCGAGCACGCGGACGACCGGGTCAAGGGCCGCTTCCTGCCCGGGATCCTCAGCGGACGTGACCGGTGGTGCCAGGGATTCAGCGAACCCGATGCCGGGTCCGACCTGGCCTCGTTGCAAACCCGGGCCGACCGGGACGGCGACGAGTACGTCATCACCGGGCACAAGGTGTGGACGAGCTACTCCGACGATGCGGAGTGGTGCCTCGTCCTCGCCCGGACCGATCAGCAGGTGGCCAGGCACAAGGGCATCTCCGCCTTCGCCCTCCCCATGGGGCAGCCGGGAGTCCGACAACATCCCCTGCGCATGATCAACGGGATCACCAAGGAGTTCGGCGAGGTGGTCCTCGAGGGGGCCCGGGTCCCGGCCGCCAACATGATCGGCCGGCCGGGCGAGGGATGGCCGCTGGCCATGACCATCGTCAGCCACGAGCGGGAGCCGCACGAGTTGGGGTTCGCCGGCCGGTACGCCAAGCAGGTGAAGGACCTTGTCGCCCAGGTGCGAGCCGACCCCGGGAGCTACCGCACCGAGCAGGTGCGCGACGTCGCCTGGGCTATCGTCGAATCGGAGATGCTCCGGCTCCACGTCTGTCGGCGGCTCTCCGACCGTCTCGACGGTATCTCGCACGGACCGGAGGGCTCGGTGGACAAGCTGCTCATGACCTCGACCGAACAGGCCGTGGGCCACGCTGCCCTGACCATCGGCGGCGCCCGGGCCGTCGGGGGCGATAACACGACGATGAAGGTGTACCTCTACAGCCGGGCCCAGAGCGTCATGGGCGGAACCTCCCAGATCCAGCGGAACCTGGTCGCCGGCCGGATCCTGCACCTCCCGGCTCCATGAGCAGGTATCACCTCACCGACGAGCTCCAGGTCGAGGGAGACGGGCCGGTCCGGATCGTCCGCATGAACCGACCGGACCACCTCAACGCCACCAACCACGGGCTCCACCAGGGGCTGGCCGAGCTGTTCCCGCAGATCGACGCGGACGGCGACGCCCGGGCGGTGGTGCTCACCGGAAACGGACGGGCCTTCTCGGCCGGGGGCGACTTCAACTACCTCGACGAGCTTTCGCGGGACGAGTCGCTCCGGCGGGAGACGCTGGTCCACGGCAGGCAGATCGTGACCGGCATGGTGAAGTGCCGGGTGCCGATCGTCGCCGCCGTCAACGGTCCGGCGGTGGGACTGGGCTGCAGCCTGGTCGCCCTGTCGGACATCGTCTACATGGCCGAGAGCGCGCACCTGGCCGATCCCCACGTGATGATCGGCCTGGTGGCCGCCGACGGGGGCCCGGTCACCTGGCCGCTCCTGACCAGCCTTCAACTGGCCAAGGAGTACACGCTCACCGGCGACCGCATCCCGGCCGAGCGGGCCGCGCAGATGGGCCTGGTCAACCACGTATGCGCCGATGACGCGGTCCTCGAGCAGGCCCTGGCCTGCGCCCACCGGATTGCCGCGCTGCCCCGGCAGGCGGTGGAGGACACCAAGCGCATCCTCAACCTCCACCTCGAGCGGGCGGTCGTCGCCACCCTGGATTTCGCCCTGGCCGCCGAGGACCGGTCGTTCCTGTCGCCCGAGCTTCGGGCCAACATCGACCGCTTCCTCGCTCCACGCCAGGACCGCTGAAGCACCCCAAGAACCGGGTTCTCCAGCCGGATCGGCGCAGTCTCCGATCGGACAGATGGACTTCACCCGTAGAGATACCGACGTTTCTGCCTCCACTAGACTCCCGACGATGGCCGAAAGTGAACTCGAGGTCGAGGACCCCGCCGCAGACGAGCCGGGCATGAGCCGGCGGGACAAGGCGGTGGCGAGGTCACTCTTCACCGCCCGGGCCCGGGCCGAGAACCGCCTCCAGCGATTTCTGGATGCCGCCCTCGAACTGATGAACGAGGGGGAACCCGGCCGTGACTTCACCGTGCACGAAGTCGTCGAACGCTCCGGCCAGTCCCTCCGGCTCTTCTATCAGTACTTCGGCGGCAAGCACGAGCTGTTGCTCGCCCTGTTCGAGGAGTCCGTCCGCTCGACGGCGGAGTACCTGCGCGAGAAGATCGACGACCAGCGCGATCCGCTCGAGCGCATCCATCGGTTCGTGGTCGAGTACTACCGGCTGTGCCGTCCGCCTCTGCCCGGGGCACCATCGGTGCCGCTGGCGACGACGTGGGTCATGGTGGACTTTGCCCAGCAGCTGCTGACCAGCCATCCGACCGAGGCCGCCCTTGCCTTTCACCCGCTGGTCTCGCTCTTCGGCGAGGTGCTCGAGGACGCCGAGGCGGCCGGTGGCATCACGCCCGGGGCTCCGCCACAGCCCGATCGCCGGGATGGTGCTCGAGGCGATCATGTTCAACGCCTTCTCCTCGACCATCGGCGGCACGTCGATCCGGAAGACGGACCCGGACCCGGCCGAAGAGCTCTGGGAGTTCATCCTCCACGGGGTGGGCACCGGCTCGCCGACCACCGCGGCCGATCCCAACTAGGTCGCTTCCGACCGGCGCCGTCCCGGCGCGGCGCCACCACCGCGCCAGGTACGACCTGTCGCCGACCGCGCCCATCCCGTAGCGTCGTGACCGCGCACGAAACAAGTTCGCTGCACGCCAACAACGAAGTGGGGAATCTGTGATGATCGCCGTCGAACGACTGGAAACGTGGATGGACGAGCGGGGCCTCGGTGTGGGTGCACCCGTCGAGCACGCCTTCGTCTCCGGGGGGTCCCAGAACGAGATCTACGAGATCCACAGAGGTGATGTGCACGGCGCACTGCGGATCCCCCCGACCACCGCGCCGGAGACCCGCGACGCGGGGATCATCCGCGAGTGGCGGATCATCGAGGCGCTCGACGGGACCGACGTGCCCCATACCGCGGCCATCGCCGCGTGCGACGACAAGTCGGTGCTCGGGCGCTCCTTCTATCTGATGGGCTACGTGGACGGCTGGTCGCCCATGAACACCGACGGGTGGCCGGCGCCCTTCGACACCGACCTCGAGGGCAGGAGGGGACTGGCCTTCGAGCTGGTCGACGGCATCTCCCTGCTGTCGAGGGTCGACTGGGAGGCCAAGGGTCTTTCGCGACCTCGGGCACCCCGAGGGATTCCACGAGCGCCAGGTCGACCGGTGGACGACATTCCTCGAGCGCATCCAGGCCCGCCCGCTGCCCGGGTTCGACGAAGCGTCGGCCTGGCTGCGCCGGCACCGGCCGATCGACTTCATCCCCGGCCTCATGCACGGCGACTACCAGTTCGCCAACGTCATGTACCGGCACGGGGCACCGGCCCGGATGGCCGCCATCGTGGACTGGGAGATGGGCACGGTGGGCGATCCCAAGCTCGACTTGGCCTGGGTGGTCAACGGATGGCCGGAGGACGCCGACGACACCCCCGGCATCAGTTACGTCGACATGACCGGCATGCCGTCGCGCACGGCCATGCTGGACCGGTACGCCGAGGTGTCCGGCCGGCAGGTGGACGACATCGACTACTACGGCGTACTGGCCAAGTGGAAGCTGGCCATCGTCCTCGAGCAAGGGTTCCAGCGGGCGGGTGACAGCGCCGTGCTCCAGACCTACGGCCCGATCGTGCTCGACCTGATGCGGGGTGCCGCCGAACTGGCCGAGACGTCGGACTACCGGTCATGAGCGGGCCCGAGGCCGAGCTGGTGCAGGAGCGCCAAGGCGCCCTCTCGCTGCTGCGTCTGAACCGCCCCGAGGCGCGCAACTCCCTGACCACCGGCCTGGTGGACGCCCTCGGCAACGCGGTCATCGAGGCCGAGTCCGACCCCGACATCCGGGCCGTCGTCCTCACCGGGACCGGTGACCGCGCCTTCTGCTCGGGAATGGACCTCCGGTCGTTCTCCGAAGGGGAGGTGCCCGGCTCGACCCCCGGCGAATCCACCGAGGCCTTCTACCGATTGCTGCGGGGTGAGATGATCGTTCCGGTGGTCGGCGCGGCCAACGGCTCGGCGGCGGCGGGTGGCCTGGAGCTGCTCCTCGGTTGCGACCTGGTCATCGCCTCCAGCGAGGCCAAGTTCGGTCTGCCGGAGGTCAAGCGCGGGCTGTTCGCGGCCGGCGGCGGATGCCTGATGGGGAACCGGATACCACTGGCGGTCGCGCTCGAGCTCCTCCTCACCGGCGACCTGGTGCCGGCCTCCCGCGCCTACGAGGTGGGTCTGGTCAATGCCGTGGTGGCACCGGCCGACGTCTGGTCAACGGCGCTCGCCACCGCCGAACGGATCGCCGCAAACGGGCCTCTCGGGCTGGCCGCCTCCAAGGAGATCGTCCGCCTCGAGCGCGTCGAACCCGGCCAGGGCGCGGGAGCGTCAAGCGGAGTGGTCGGCGGTGGTGTTCGCCAGTGAGGATGCCATGGAGGGGGCCCGGGCCTACATGGAGAAGCGGGAACCGGTGTGGCGGGGCCGCTGACGTGCGCGCCGCGGTCTGTCACACCTACGGGTCACCGGAGGTGGTCACGGTCGAGGACGTCCCGCTACCGGAGCTCGGCAATGGGCAGGTGCGAGTGGGTGTGCGCACCGCGGCGGTCAACTTCCCCGACGTACTGGTGGTGGCCGACCGGTACCAGCTGACCGTGCCCACCCCTTTTGTTCCCGGGAGCGAGTTCGTGGGCCTGGTGACCGAGGTGGCCGACGGAGCCCGGGGGGTGGCGGTCGGTGACCGGGTGGCCGGCACGGTGATGGTGGGGGCTTTCGCCGAGGAGGTGGTAGTGGGAGCGTCGGCGGTGCGGCTGGTCCCACCTGGAGTGGACGACCGGCACGCCGCCGCCTTCGGGGTGGCGTGGCGCACGGCGTACCACGTCCTCCGATCGGTCGCCGGGGTGCAGGCCGGTGACCAGCTGATCGTCCTCGGTGCCGGGGGCGGGGTGGGTCTGGCCGCGGTCAACCTCGGCCATCATCTCGGTGCCACGGTGACCGCGGTGGCCTCGTCCACCGCGAAACTGGAGGCGGCCCGGGCGGCCGGCGCAGTGCATCTGGTCCAGCACACCGCCGGCGACCTGCGGGCGGCGCTGAAGGAGGTGCTCCCCGGCGGTGCGGACGTCGTCGTCGACCCGGTCGGTGGCGACCTGGCCGAGCCGGTCCTGCGGTCACTCCACTGGGGCGGGCGTTTCGTAACCGTCGGCTATGCCTCCGGGGTGATCCCGCGGATCCCGCTCAACCTGGTGCTCCTGAAGGGCTGCCAGGTGCTCGGGTTCCAGTTCCGGGACTTCGCCGAGCACTGCCCCGACCAGCTGGTGCGCAACGACGACGAGCTCTGGGCCCTTCTGGCCGAGGGCCAGGTGCGTCCGCTGGTCGGGGCCACCTTCACACTCGCCGAGGTGGTGGCGGCACTGGGCCTGGTGGCCGACGGGCAGGTGGTGGGGAAGGTGGTCCTCGACGTGGCGCCGCAACCGGCCGCCTGAGCCGACTTGCCCGCGACGCGGGAGACACTGCGCCGCGCCGGTCAGAGGGGCAGGAGCGGAGGCAGCTGCCGACGCTCGATCAGCTCGCTGCCCAGCGACGTGGTGAGCGATGCCGCCGTACCCAGGAGTGCATCGAGCACCAGGGACCGGCGGACGTAGTGGTGGAAGGGATGCTCGACGGTGAAGCCGATGCCGGCCAGGACCTGCTGGCAGTGGCGGGCGGCGGTCTTCGCCTGGCGGCCGGCCACCGCCTTGGCCATGGTCGAGGCGTCCGGCGTCGGGTCGAGCCATGCCGCGTCGAGCATCGCCTCTGCCATCGCTATGGCCACCAGTGTCTCGGCCAGGCGGTGACGGACCGCCTGGAACGTGGCGATCGGCCGGTCGAACTGGATGCGATTCCGGGCGTGCTCGCAGGCCAACTCGAGCATGGCCATGGATGCACCGACCAGCTGGTGGGCGATTGCCAGGCGGCCGAGTGCGACAGCCTCCGCCCATGCACCGGGGGTGAGGTCCCCTCCCGGTTCGGACGGCTCGACGGCACCGGTCACCCGCAGCAGACCCAGGTCGGGGTCGACGCCGACCACGGGGCGCGATTCGAGTGAAGCCGTCGGCACGATGTGCGCGGTCATCCGGCCGTCCCTCGAGGCCACGATCAGGGCCGACGGCCGGTCGGCCAGACCGGCCGCGGCCAGTCCGTCGACCCGGAGCTGGTCCCCGACGACGATCCCCGGGGGCTCGCACCCACCGACGGCGGGAAGCACGGCCTCCCGGCGACTCTCCCGAACATCGCCAACGCCCAAAGCATGGCCCACGACCTGGCCGAGGGCGGACGAGGTGGCGCCGGTGAGCCCCTGGAGCTCGAACAGCAGGGAGACCGCGGCTCGGCGGTCGTCGGCCAGCGCGTCGTGCCACCCCAGCCCGCCGAGCTCGGCGTCGAGCGCCACGCCGGTGCTCCGGTCAGTGGCGTCACGGAGGCTCCGCTCGAACAGGGTGAGGTCGTCTCGGTCCATCAACGATCGTTCCCGAGATCGAGGAGCCGACGGGCGATCACGTTGCGTTGGATCTCGGCGCTGCCGCCGTAGATCGAGGCGGCCCGTGAATAGAGGTATTCGGTGCGCCACCGTCCGCTCACCGCGTCGTCCCCCATGGTCACCTCGGGGGCCAGGGTGTCGGCGACCAGGTCGAACACCGCCTGCTCCACCGTGGCCAGCAGGACCTTGTCGATCGAGGTCTCCGGACCGAGGTGGTCGCCGGCGGCCATGCGGTGCTGGGTGGCCCGCGAGCGGGCCCGGAAGGCGTAGAGCAATTGGGTGACTTCGCCCAGCCGAGCCGGGTCGAGGGCATCGGGCGGTGCGACTTCGAGGAGCTCTCGGAGCCGGCGGTGCAGGAACGCGCCGCGATGCCAGAGCGACGTGCTCCGTTCATAGGGCAGGAGGTCCATGGCCACTGCCCAGCCGCCGCCTTCCTCGCCCAGGGTGCGCTCGAAGGGGACGACCACGTCGTCGAGGAAGAGCTCACAGAACTCGGGGCTGCCGTGCATCGTCTCGATCGGCTGCACCGTGATCCCGGGCGTGTCCATGTCCACGAACACGGCGGTGATGCCCCGATGGGCCGACTCGACGGTGCCGGTCCGGGTGAGGAGCACGCACCGGTGGGCGAACTGGGCCAGGCTCGTCCACACCTTCTGGCCGTTGACCCGCCAGCCCCGGTCGGTGCGTTCGGCCCGGCAGGCCAGCGCCGCCAGGTTGCTCCCGGTGCCCGGCTCGGAGAACCCCTGGCACCAGGTCTCGTCACCGCGGAGAAGGGCGGGGACCACCGCGGCGGCGAGCTCGGGGGCGGCGTAGTCGATCACGGTGGGTGCCAGTACCTCGGTCATCGAGTAGAGCCCGGGTTCGACCAGGTCCCGGGCGGTGAGGGTCTCCCCCAGGTAGGCGCGGGTCAGGGACGACCCGCCGAGGCCGCCGACCCGCTCGGGCCACCCGGCACGCATCCATCCGGCGTCGAAGCACAGGCGCTTGACTTTTCCGAGCTGTGCCATCTGCTGGTCCAGCGTTCCCGTCCCCTCGTACCCGACGGCCAGCGCGTCGACGTTGCCGTCGAGCCAGGCATCGAGGGAGGCCCGGAACTCCGACAGTCCGGCCGCCTCGCCCACGATGTCGGTCACGCGTTGCTGGGTGGGGGGCGGGTCGGGTCGTGTGCCCGGCCGGAGTCGCGGGCCCCGCTCTTGCGCAGGAAGGTCATCGCCCGGGTCTGCAGGCGCCACCCGTCGGTCGTCCGGCGGTAGGTGTCGGTGTAGTACCCGATGCGCATGTCGTGGGTCGTCTGTTCGACGAAGCACAGCGGCTGCTGCCCCGAACCGGTGTCGCCGTCGACCGTGAGCACGGGGGGCCCGACCAAAAACAGACCCTTGGGCGCCGCGGCCACCAGCGTCGGAAAGTCGGCCAGCGGGTAGGTGTCGCCAAAGGCGCTGTAGGTGCCGTCGGGGGTGAACACCTCGATGACCGCATCGACGTCGTCCCGGGTCATGCCCACGGCGTACCGGGCCAGCAGCTGCTGGAGCTCGATCACGTCGGCGACGGGTGGGCTCCCCATGGCGGATCCTCCGGTTCGTCGTGATGACCCAGGCACTATGGCGGCGACGATAACCAAGTTCTCCTGGAACGGCAATGGAGCTGGCGGCAAACCGGACGGCATGCGAGAGTGACGGACGATCGCTCGGAAGAGGAGGACGGGGTGAGGGAGCCGGGCAACCAGGGGGGCGATCGCTGGTCGCTGCGGACGGTGCCGGCGGACCGGGCGCAGCACTACCGCGACCAGGGCTGGTGGACCGACCAGACCCTCGGGGAGATGGTCGCCGCGGGTCTTCCCCGAAACGGCGACGTGGCCTTCCGGGTCCGCTCGGCGGTGCGACCCTGGCTGGGCACCTTCGCCGAGGTCGACCGGTCGGCCCGGGCGTTGGCCGGCGCCCTGCGCGACGAGGGGGTCGGGCCGGGGGACGTCATCATGTTCCAGCTCCCCAACTGGGTGGAGGCCGGCATCACCTTCTGGGCCGCCGCCTACCTGGGGGCGGTGGTGGTGCCCGTCGTGCACTTCTACGGGAAAAAGGAGGTCGACTACATCCTGGAGAGGGTGTCGCCGGCGGTGGTGGTCACCGCGGAACGCTTCGGGCGCAACGACTACCTGGAGACGTACGCCGGCCTCCTGTCCGGCCGGCCCGGGACCCGGTGGCTGGTGGTGGGCGATCCGCCCGCCGGCGGCCTCCCTGCACCGGCGGTCTCCTTCGACTCGTATCTCGACGCCGATCCCGTCGACGGCCCACTGCCGGTCGACCCCGGCGCACCGGCCATCATCGGCTTCACCTCGGGCACCACACGCGACCCCAAGGGGGTCATCCACACCCACCGGACCATCGGGTGCGAGACCCGCCAACTCGACTACATGTTCCCCAAAGGGGGACCTCCCAACATCACCGGGGCACCGGTCGGCCACTTCATCGGGATGCTCAATGCGTTCTTGGTGCCGCTGCTCCGGGACCGGTCGGTGAATCTGATCGATGTCTGGGACCCGGGGGCGGTACTCAAGATGATGCTCGAGGAGGGCCTGAGCGTGGGAGGTGGCGCCACCTACTTCCTCACCAGCCTGCTCGACCATCCGGACTTCACCCCCGACCATCTGGCCCTCATGCCGTTCGCCGGGTTGGGCGGCTCGCCGGTGCCGGAGGCGGTGACCCGCCGGGCCACCGATCTCGGGATCCGCGCCTTCCGCTCGTACGGCAGCACCGAGCACCCGTCGATCACCGGCTCCCTGATCGACGACCCCGAGGTCAAGCGGCTCACCACCGACGGTCGAGTGCTGCCCGGGGTGGAGCTCCGCCTCGACGCCGATGGTCAGATCCTCAGCCGTGGGCCCGACTGCTTCCTCGGGTACATCGACCCCGAACTGACCGCCGCTGTCTTCGACGAGGAAGGGTGGTACCGCACCGGCGACTTGGGCGTGCTCGACGACGACGGCTACCTCACCATCACCGACCGGATCTCCGACATCATCATCCGCGGCGGCGAGAACATCAGCGCCGCGGAGATCGAGGAGCTGCTGATGCACCTGGACCATGTGGCCGAAGTCTGCGTGGTGGCCGAACCCGACCAGCGCCTGGGCGAACACGCCGCCGCCGTGGTCCGGGTGCGGGAGGGAACGGACCCGCCGACCATGGAGGAGATACGGGCGCACCTCAGCGGCGCGGGGCTCGCCCGGCAGAAGTGGCCCGAAGCCCTCTACCTGGTCGACGACCTCCCGAGGACTCCGTCGGGGAAGGTGCAGAAGTTCGTCCTGCGCCAGCAGCTCCGCGAGGGACGGCTAGGGCCGTCGGTCTGATGGAACCCATCGGCCGGTGGGTGGCTCGAACTCTCACCGTCGATTACAAGGGAATTCGAAGCCGAGAACAGATCTCGGTCACTTCGTCGAAGATCGAGCCGGGGACGATGAACGGTTCGGTGGCCGAGACCTCGGCCAGGTGGTCCTCGATTGCCTCGGCCGTCGGCGGCGTGCCCGGGGGGTACACCCAGCCTTCGCCGAGGCCGACGAAGACCCGGGCGAAACGTCCGGCGCACGCGGAGTAGTTCTCGTGGGTGAAGGTGCACGCCGAGCTGGCCAGGAAGACCACCATAGGAACCACCAGTTCCGGCTCGATGGCTCGGAGGAACGGCACGTCGTCTCCCAGTTCATCCCGATCGCCGATCGTCTCGGTGACCATCCGCGAGTAGCCAAAAGGCAGAACGGTGTTGGCCCGGATGCCGTGTGGCGCGCCATCGATGGCGATCACGTTGGCCAACCCGACGATGCCTGCTTTGGCGGCCGCGTAATGCGCCGAATTGGGCTGTCCGAAGAGTCCGGCCGACGACGCGATGAAGACGAACCGACCTCCCCCTTGGGCTTTCATGGCCCGGTACGCAGGCTGACTCAGGTAGAAGCTGCCGTCCAGATGAACGTTGAGCATCCGGCGCCAGTTGTCGGCCGGTAGCTCGTCGAAGGGCAGGGTTTCGAAGATGCCGGCGTTGCTCACCACCGCGTCGAGCCTTCCGAAGTGCTCGATCGCCTTGTCCACGATGGCCTCCCCGCCCTCTGATGTTGCGACCGAGTCGTGCGAAGCAACCGCGACTCCTCCCAGGACGGCGATCTCCTTTACGACCTGATCAGCGACACCCGGGTCAGAGCCTTCTCCTTGCATCGTGCCACCGACATCGTTGACGACGACCGAAGCGCCGCGTCGTGCCAACTCCAATGCGTACAGGCGGCCGAGACCGCGACCGGCCCCGGTCACGATGACCGCCTGCCCGGTGAAGTCGATCAAGATGGCCCTCCCTCCCCGGTCGCCGCCAGAACTAGGCGGTTGGCCACGCCACCGACTTGACCTCGAGGTACTGCTCGAAGCCGGCGGTGCCGTTCTGTCGCCCGACCCCGCTCTCCTTGTAGCCGCCGAACGGCACGTCGGCGAAGTATCCGGCGCCCCCGTTCAGCCCGATGAATCCCGCCCGAAGCTTTCGAGCGACGGCGATCGAGTGCTCGATCGACCCCGACATCACATTGCCAGCCAGCCCGTAGGGACTGTCGTTGGCGATCCGCAGGGCGTCCTCCTCGTCGTCGAACGGGATGACAACGAGTACCGGGCCGAAGATCTCCTCGCGGGCGATGGTCATGGAATTGTCGACGTCGACGAAGAGGGTGGGGCGGGCGTAGAAGCCGCGGTCGAGCCCATCCGGCGCGCCAGTGCCGCCGACCAGGAGATTGGCACCTTCGTCGATGCCCTTCTGGATGTAGCCCTCCACCCGGTCGCGCTGCTTGGCCGAGATGAGCGGACCACACAGCGTGTCGGCTTCCTGGGGGTCGCCCGGCACCACCGACTCGTAGATGCCCTTGAGCATCTCGACGCCCTCGTCGTAGCGGGTGCGGGGAAGGAGCATGCGGGTGGGCGTGGCACAGCCCTGGCCGGCGTGGAAACAGGGTGCGATGCCGATCATGCACGAGAGGGCTAGGTCGGCGTCGTCGAGCACGATGGTGGCGGACTTGCCGCCGAGCTCGAGGAACAGGCGCTTCATCGTCGCCGCGCCCTTCTCCATGATCCGCTTGCCGACCGCAGTCGATCCGGTGAATGAGATCAGGTCGACCTTGGGCGACACGGTGAGCTCCTCGCCGATCAGGTGATCGGAGGAGGGGACGACGTTGACCACCCCGGCGGGTATGTCGGTGCGATCCGCCACCAGGCGTCCGATGCGAGTGGCGTTGAAGGGGGTATCGGGTGCGGGCTTGAGCACGATGGTGTTACCGGTAGCCAGCGCCTGGCCGAGCTTGTGGATCGACACTTCGAACGGATAGTTCCATGGCACGATGGCGCCGACAACGCCGACCGGTTCGCGCCAGATGCGCTTTGCGGTCAACTGGCCGGTGAGGGCGGACACCTCCTCTCCGAGGTCGACCTCCCAGGGATACTCGTCGATCAGTTTGGCCGGATGGGTGAGCCCGCCGGCCAGCGGTGCGTCGAGCTGGGGTCCTTGGGTCACCATGCGAGGACACCCGACCTCGAGGATCAGCTCCTCGCGCAGTTCCTCCTGCTCGGCCTCGAGCGCCTCCTGAAGTTGTTCAAGGCACCGCTTTCTGAAGGCGTGGTCGGTCGACCAGTCGCTCTCGTCGAACGCACGCCGCGCCGCGTCGATGGCATGGTGTATGTCCGCGGCGGTGGCGTCGGTGACCTCGCCGATCACCTCCTCGGTCGCCGGATTGATGTTGGCGAAGGTCTGGCCCGACGCTGTTTCGACGAGCTTGCCGTCGATGAGCATCCTCTTCTCGTTGCTGATGTCAGGTGTGGTTGCCACGGCGTCTTCCTTCCTGGCCCGGGTCGGGCGGCGATCGGGGTGATTCTTCCACCAGGTCAGCGTCGCTGAAGAAATCGATGGTCCTCCAGTCGCGCATCCCCTGGCTCCTCGTAGTTCTGGCCCGCGTCGCCACCCTACCCTCCGAAGGGCGTTGTGGACCAAGAGTTAGGTTCGATAAGCTCGATGGGGTGGGCGCCCCGAGCGAGCAGACAGGATGGCTACGCCATGACCGGCCACTAGCGGGTGTCAATGGCCGTGGTCGTCCCGTCCAATTCGGTCCATCGGAAGAGGACGCCCCGGGGAGCAGGTCGGCCGCTCCTACCTTGTCGACCGCCGGTTGTGGAGGACATCGACGTCCGGCAAGAAAGTCTCGCCGGTGGCACCCGTGATTACGATCGTGACGATGCCCACCGACGGTACCCGGAGGACCGAGATCCTCGAGACGGCCGCCAGGCTCTTCGCCACCGCGGGCATGCGGGTGTCCCTGAAGGAGATCGCCGACGCCTGCGGAATCCTGCCCGGGAGTCTGTACCACCATTTCGACTCCAAGGAAGCCATCATCATCGAGCTGGTTCGGCGCTATCGGGACGACCTGGACCGTCTAGCCGACCAGGCGGCCAAGGAACTCCAACAACCCGCATCCGGGCCTGTCGAAGCGCGCATTATCGAGTTCGGGCAGGCCATCGCCGCGTGCGGGGTACGACACCGAGCCGCCTTGCTCCTCAGTCTCTACGAGCCACCGGCCGTCCTGGGTGCCGAGTTGGCCCGTCTGGCGAGCCAGACTCCCGCCGCCATCGAGGCCACCATGCTCGAGATGCTCGCCGAGGGACGAGCATCGGGCGCCATTCGTCCGGGAATCGACCTGGCGCTGCTCAGCGACCGCCTCTGCCAGAGCATGCTCCACGTCGGAGTAGGCGTGTCTCACATGACCCCCGGGGAAGAGCGGGTGCCCGAGGTACGCCTACGCATCCTTCTCGACGGGATCGCCACGAGGGCACCCTCGAACGCGGCACTCGACCGGTCGCAGGCCATCCAGGCCGTGGAGAAGGTCATCGTGGGCTGGGACGAGGAACCTGATGATGAGGACGGCCGGGTACAGCACCTGCGAGCGGTTGCCCGCAAGGAGTTCGGGCGGCGGGGATACGAGGCTACGACCATGCGGGACATCGCCGCGGCCGCCGGTCTCAGTACCGGCACCGTCTACCGGTCCTTCAAGTCGAAGGACCAGCTCCTACGGTCCATCATGCACTTCTACACCGAGCGTGTGAAGGCAGCGTGGGAGGCGGTGCTCAGTACTCATTCCTCACCTCTCGAGAAGCTTGACGGGCTGATGTGGGCCAACGTGCATGTCATGGATCGGTTCAGCGAAGAGTTTCGGATCCAGCTGGCGTGGCTTCGGCAGTCACCGCCGAACACGCCCAACCTCGGCCTTTCGTTCGCCTGGCACCTTCGGCAGATCAAAGCGCTGCTGTCGGAAGGGGAGAGAACCGAAAGCCTCCGGGTCGAGGGTGGCAACGCCGAGATCCGGGCCCGTTGCGTGCAGGAGGCGATCGTCTTCCCCCCGAGCATCGTGGGTGTCGCCGGGCCCCGGGCAGCGCAGGCCCTGGCCAGGGACACCGTCTTACGCGGCGCTGTGCCTGGTCAACGAGCCAGGGATTAGCGGACCACCATGTCTAGGTGGTCGTACTCCGACCAACGCCGGCAGGCGTCGGCCGTCCTTGCGGCAACAGAAAAGCCACGTGGACTGGGCCTCGCTGCGGACGGAAATGCTGACGGACTCGGGCGCTACCGGCTTCTCGCTTCCGCCATCGCGGGGCGTTCGGTCGATGTCGCTGCCGGAACGGGTCACCAACCGGCGTGGACCGACGGGTCGTCCATCTTCGTCGATCCCGAAGCTGGGCCCGGCGACCAGCTGGCCAGCCTTGCCGTGCAGGCGGCCCTACTCGGCGCCGGCAGCCTGGATCAGCAGGTGACCGCCGCCCTGGTCCGCCGCCCGGCGCTGGCTCGCCGCTATCTCGCTGTTGAAGGCCACCGTGCCCTGCAGGTACACGAAGCACTGTTGCCTCCGCACGTGCGAGGACTGGTCAACGGGGAAGTCGCGGGCCGCACGGATTCTCCGGCGGCATCGCTAACACTTGCCGGCGGCCGCGCTCGAATTGACGATGCTCCGACCGCCTTCGGGTCGATCCGGCCTCGCCAATTGGGAGCGCTCACCCGAGGTGCTGACCAGATGAACACGGTCGGACACCACGCGCCACGGCATGGCGCCCAATCGGAGCTGCGCCCCCTCGACGACCCCGACGACGAGATCGGCACGGTCATAGACATGCTGGCCAGTCCGGTGGGTGGGGGCGGAGGCCTCGGTCGGCTGCTCAAGAAGCTGTTCGGGGAGGGACGTTCTGAACGGAGCGGTCCACCGGGTGCGGACGCTCCCACCCACGGGAGTCGGCGCTCCACCCGTGGGTCCGGCACGGTGGCGCTCTCCACTGCCGCGGCTCGGGTGTCCGACCTGGCGGCGACCGGGCAGCACCGGTTGACGAAGTACCCCGAGTGGGACCAGCACAGACAGCGCTACCGACCCGATTGGTGCACGGTCGAGGAGGTCGAGTCAGGGCCGGGCGAGCTTGCCCTCTTCCGTCCGCCGGAGACCCGAGCACTGCGGCGTCCGCTGGGTCGGTTGGGCATGGAGTTCGAGCGTCGTCACCGTCAGCCGCAAGGAGACGACATCGACATCGACGCCGCCATCGAGGCACTCATCGAGCTGAGGGCGGGGTCGTCTCCCGACGAAGCGGTCTACGTCGACTTCGTGCGCCGTCGGCGTGACCTCTCCGTGCTCGTGCTCCTGGACATCTCCGGATCCGCCGGCGAGCCCGGTGCCATCGGCGTACCCGTGCACGTCCACCAGCGCGACGCGGCGTGCAGCCTGACCGTGGCCCTGCATGAGCTCGGTGACCGCATCGCGCTCTACGGGTTCCGATCGCAGGGGCGTTCCGCCGTGCATGTCGTGCCGGTCAAGCGGTTCGACCAAGCGTTCGACGCGCTGGTGCTGCAGCGACTGGGAGGGCTGGTGCCCGGCGCGTACACGCGACTGGGTGCGGCAATGCGCCACGGCTCTGCCGTCCTCGGGAACGAGGCGGGAACGGCACGGCGGCTGCTGGTCGTGCTCTCCGATGGGCTGGCCTACGACCACGGCTACGAGCGCGCCTACGGCGAGGCGGATGCTCGGCGGGCGCTGGCCGAGGCGCGGCTGGCAGGGCATCGGCTGCGTCTGTCTCAGCGTGGGAACCGACGCCGACGTCGGCGCACTACGCCGGGTGTTCGGGACGGCAGTCGTATGCGGCCATCCCCCGGTTGGAGCTGCTGCCCCTGGTGGTCGGACCACTGTTCCGATCGGCCCTCCGATCGGCCGAGCTGCAGCGAAGGATGTTCCAGCGACGAGCGCGGACCAGGGAACACCTCGAGATCGAGAGGCAGAACGGCATGACCGGAGTTGCACGTCCTTACTACGTGCCGATCGCCAACGAGGAGCGGGTGTTCAAAGCCGCCTACCGCCAGGGCCTTTCGGTGCTGCTCAAGGGTCCGACCGGTTGCGGCAAGACCCGCTTCGTCGAGGCCATGGCCTTCGACCTCGACCGTCCGCTGCATCACCGTCGCCTGCCACGACGACCTGACCACCGCCGATCTGGTGGGCCGGTTCCTCCTCCAGCGCGACGCCACGACCTGGGTGGACGGGCCCCTTACCCGGGCCGTGCGCGAAGGCGCCATCTGCTACCTCGACGAGATCGTGGAGGCGCGCCAGGACACCACGGTGGTGCTCCACCCGCTGGCTGACCACCGGCGTCAGCTGCCCATCGAGCGCCTGGGAGTCACCCTGCAAGCGACGGAAGGGTTCTGCCTGGTCGTGTCCTACAACCCCGGCTACCAGAGCGTGCTGAAGGACCTGAAGGATTCGACCCGCCAGCGGATGGTCGCCATCGAGTTCGACTTCCCCCCTTCCGACGTCGAGGAGAAGATCCTGTCCGAAGAAGCGGGGGTGGACCTGCACACGGCATCGCAGCTCGTACAACTCGGGCAGGCCATCCGGCGGCTCGACGCGGCCGGTCTGCGCGAGGTGGCCTCGACTCGGGTGCTGATCGCGGCCGGACGACTGGTGGTAGAGGGCCTGAGCCTGCGCGATGCCACCCGTGCCGCGGTGGCGGGGCCACTCACCGACGATCCGGTGGTCACCGCCGGGCTCTTCGAAATGATCGATGCCTACCTGGGCGGGGGGCCTGCCGGATCGAACTGATTGACGGCTTGCCGGCAGGTCAGTAGTTTCTGGAACAAATATCAGGTTATAGGCAGAACGGGTGCCCTCACCTGGCCCGCCGAAGGGGGAGTGCGTGTCGTACGAGAGCACCGCCGAGCCGATCAAGCTCGGGTACCTGTTCGACTTCAAGCTCCCCGAGGGCTATCCGGAGGAGTCTCGCCGGGACCTGGTCCTGCCCTTCGAGCTCGTGTTCAAGCAGGGGCTCGAGCGGGGGATGATCGACCGCCCCGTCCAGATCATCTTCCGCGAGGTGGAAGGGCTGCCCAAAGGATCGGTCAAGGCGGTCATCGATGCCTACGGCGAATTGGTCGACGAGGGCTGTTTGGCCGTGTTCGGTCCGGCGATCACCGACAACTGTGTGCCGACACGCGAAGCCATTGAGCGTCGATTCCAGGTTCCGGCGATCAGCGTCACCGGATCGGAGGAATGGCTCGGGGAGTGGACCTTCGCACTGTCGATGGGATCGATGACCGACGAGCCGATCTTCTGGGCCGAACTGCTGGCCAAGGGCGGCCACACCGAGGTCGGCGCCCTCATCGAAGCGTCCCTGGTCGGCGAGTCCTATATCCGGAACTTCCACAAGGCAGCTGCCGCGAATGGTATCCGGGTCGCCATCGAGGAGCGGATCCCGCAAACCGCCCAGGACATCACCGAACAGGTTCGCGCGTTGAAGAGGGCGAAGGTGACCGCGTTCGTGCACTGCGGATTCGGATTCGGTTTACTCAACGTGAACCGGGTGCTGGGGGAACTCGGATTGGGACCCGCCGCGCCTGCTCGGCACCGCCTTCCAGAATGCGTGGATCCACCAGATCATGTGGGACGCCATCCTCGGGTGGACCGGGCTCGACCAGTACGACGAGTCCAATCCGGTTGGCCAGCGTTTCCTCGACGAGTACGAGGAGGCCTATGGGCGTCGTCCCGAGTACTGCGTGCCGGTGGTCAACCGCGACCTGGCCACCGTGCTCCTCCACGCGTTCGCCGACGCACACCCGTTGTCCCCCCGTGGGGTCAAGGAGGCACTCGAGCGGGTGAAGATGTTGCCGGCTGCGTCAGGGGCGAGTGGTACTCGCCTGTCCTTCGGCAATTGGACCCGCCGGGGGTGGGTGGGGGCCGGTTTCCTGGTAGCCCGCCAGCTCGAGCCGGAGTTCGGCAAGGCTCGCCTGGTCGGGCGCTTCGGGGAGCTCTGAGCGGTGACCGTCCAGCTGACCAGTCGTTAGACCATGACCGCATCCACACTGATGCCGCCCCCTCGTTGGTCGAGGGGTGAGCGAGCTGCCGCCGGCTGGGCCCTCCTTGGGTGCGTCGTCGCCCTTGCCCTTATCTTCATCGCCCACGACGCGCGTACTGGTCCGGGGGCGGCCCGAATCGCGAACCCGGCCGTACGGGGTGCACCGCGCCCGGTGACACCGCTCTTCGGGTGGACGCACTGGCTCGTAGCCGAGCAGATCGGAACGATCGTCGCCATGGTGCTGATCGTGGTGGTCTTCGCCCTCCTGTGGCGACGGTATCCAAGGCACCCGATCCTGCTCATGGCCATCTGCTGCACGACACTCGTGTGGCAGGACCCCATCATGAACTGGGCACCGTACGCCGTGTACAACCCACAGCTGTGGCACTGGCCCGAGACCTGGCCCCTGGTGTCGCTGTCGCCGACGGTAGAGCCGTTCGTGGTCATCGGCTACGTGATGTTCTACCTGGCACCTTTCTTCCCGGCGATATGGATCCTGAGGCGTCTCCAACGTGGACGCGAGGTCGATTCGTTCGTCTGGCGGCATCCGCTGATCAGCCTGGGGCTGCTCATCTACGTCATCGGCTTCATCTACGACGCCGCCCAGGAGATCCTCCTCGTGCGCACCGGAATGTACGTGTACTCACAGGTCATCCCCTTCGGTTCCGTCTTCACCGGGCACGCCTACCAGTTCCCACTGATTTGGGAGTCGTCGCTGGTAACGGCAGTCATGGTCCCGGTCGGCGTGCTGTTGTACCGGGACGACACCGGGCGCACCGTCGCCGAGAAACTGGCCCTCAAGATCCGGCTTCGCGCCTTCCGGGGACGTCCGGCTCTGGCCACCTTCGTTGTGATGTTCCTCATCGTCAACGCCGCCTATCTCTTCCTCTACGGCGGCGGCTTTGCCATCATCCGGGCGAGCGGAGCGGCAACATCGGTGGCGTGTCCATATCCCTATCCCGAAGCCAAGGTCTATGACCCTCAGGGCCTGTACGAAGAGGCGGGTCAACCCGGCCCCTATTCGGCCGGCATCTGGGACGGTTGGGAGACGGGTCAGTCAGGCCCGCCAGTCGTGCACCCTCCCGCACACGGAGGACGTTGTAGCCCGTAGGACGTCGGCGGACGTTCAGGGATTGAGCTGTTGTGTCGGTCGCACAACCAGCTCGTTGATGCAGAAACCCTCAGGCCGGCTGATCATGAACGAGATGGTTTCGGCCAGGTCGACGGCCGATCCGGGGCCACCGTCCCCGGCAAACCATGGGATGTCGGAAGGTGGGATGTCCCCGTCGAAGGTCATCCCCTCGATGGTGAGACCCTCGGTGTCGAACATGCCGGGCATGACGCAGCTCACATTAATGGCGGCCTGGGCCAGCTCAAGCCGAAGCGCGTCGACGGCGGCACGGAGTCCACGCTTGGTGGCGGCATAGATGCCGACGCCCGCCATCGGAGTGATCGCACCGGTGGAGGAGACGACCACCACGTCGCGGCGCCCCTCCCCGGGAAAGTGGTCCACTGCATGACGGATCGTCGCCAGCGGACCCAGCAGGTTGAGGTTGATCAGCTCCTGCCAGCGTTCGGGAGTGCCGGTCATGATCGACCCCACCATTGACCGGCCGGCCACCGTGATCACACCGTCGAGGCCGTCTAGGGCCCGGGCCGCCTGGTCCACCGCCAGGGGAAGAGCGGCGAGGTCGGTGACGTCGCAGGGAACGGGTACGGACCGCTCACCGAGCTCCGCTCGTAGTTCTTCGAGGCGTTCCTTGCGACGGGCCAGCATGGCCACGGAACCACCGCCGGCGACGATCGACCGGCAGGTGGCGGCACCGATTCCGCTCGAGGCACCGGCGACCAGGACGCGCCGTCCGCCGAGTTCAGTGCTCAGACCCATCGATGCTCCTCCTTCGGCCGGCGAGCAGTCAGCCTAACATTTGGTCACCTCAAAAGGCGTTGCCGCGCCGGCGGGTGACCGTCGTGAGAGGTGATCCCGAACGCAGGTGAATACCTTCGAAGACCAGGTCGGTGTTGTCCAAAGGAGGGCTCGTTCAGCCGATTGACTCGCCTCGATCCCACCGTTAGCTTGTGGGTGAACGAATATTTGGTTTTCCACCAGAGGGGGACACGTGTCAGGTCAGGGTGCGGGAGGGGCGGCCGTCGATCGCCACGAGGGCGACACCGACGGTGAGGAGTTCGGCCTCTTCGACGACGCCGTGGCCGGCGACACCCGGGACCCGTATCCCGAGCTCGCCGAGACAAGGCGTGAACATCCGGTGCAGCGCCTCGACGCGTCGCTCATGCCCCACGAGGAATCGGCCCCGGTCTTCTTCGTCTATCGCTACGACGACGTGTCCCGAGTGCTGCGCGACTCCGAAACGTTTTGCTCCGGGCACATCATCGACCTCATCATGGGTCCGGTCATGGGTGAGCACATCATGCTGGGGATGGACGGCCCGAAGCATCGCCGCTACCGGGCCCTGGTCTCGACGGCGTTTGGTCCCAAGGCCATGGCCCGGTGGGAGAGCGAGCTGGCCGAGGGCATCATTACCGGCCTCATCGACAAGTTCGCGGAACGGGGTCACGCCGAGCTGGTGCGCGAGTTCACCTTCCCCTATCCGACCCAGATCATCGCCGGGATCCTCGGCTTGCCCCGAGAGGATTACAAGCAGTTCCAACGCTGGTCCATCGACATCCTCAGCTTCCTGAGCCAGACAGGAGGAGGCCATCGCGGCGTCGCAGCAGGTGAAGGAGTACGTTGCCACCATCCTCGAGGACCGGCGCCGCCAGCCCGCGCGAGGACCTCATCTCCGACCTCGCCCACGCCGAGCTCGACGGTGAGCGCCTGAGCGACGAGGAGATCTTCTCCTTCGTGCGGTTGCTCCTCCCCGCCGGGGTGGAGACGACCTATCGGTCGACGGGCAATCTGCTCCTGTCGCTGCTCTCGGACCCGGACCAGCTCAGCGCCGTGCGCACCGACCGCAGTCTCATCCCCGGGGCGATCGAGGAGGCGCTTCGATACGAGACGCCACTACTCAACATCACCCGGCTGGCCACCAGGGACACCGAGATCGGCGGCGTGCCCGTTCCCGCGGGGTCCACGATCATGCTCATGTTGGCGGCTGCCAACCGTGAGGAGAACCGCTACCCCGACCCTGACACGTTCCAGATCGGCCGGGAGGATTCCAAACCGCACATCTCGTTCGGCCACGGTCCCCATCTGTGCCTGGGCATGCACCTGGCCCGGATGGAGATCCGGGTGGCGCTGAACCTGCTCTTCGACCGGCTGCCCGACCTCCGGCTCGACCCTGACGGCGACGACCCCCACATCCGGGGCCAGGTCTTCCGTTCGCCGACGGCGATCCCGGTCCTGTTCGGCTAGCGCCGGTCTACCGATGGCCCATACGCAGGTGAGGAGCACACCATGACTACCGACGATCTGATTCTCGTGTCCGTCGACGACCACGTCGTGGAGCCACCGGACATGTTCGCGGGGCACATTCCGGACAAGTACCGAGACCAGGCGCCGAAGGTGATCACCAAGCCGGATGGCACCGACGCATGGGTATTCGAGGGCCAGGAGGCGACCAATGTCGGCTTGAATGCGGTGGCTGGCCGTCCTCCTGACGAATACGGCGTCGAGCCGACCCGCTTCAGCGAGATGCGACCCGGGTGCTTCGACATCCACGAACGGATCCGAGACATGAACGCGAACGGCGTGCTGGCGTCGATGAACTTCCCCTCTTACCCGCAGTTCTGTGGCCAGTACTTCGCCCGTGCCGATGACAAGTGCCTCGCCCTTGCCGTGTTACAGGCATACAACGACTGGCACATCGACGAGTGGTGCGGAACGTATCCGGGGCGGATGATCCCCCTTGCGCTACCCCCGATTTGGGACGTCGACCAGATGGCGGCCGAAGTGCACCGGGTGTCCGGGAAGGGCTGCCACGCGGTCACCTTTTCTGAGAACCCCGAGAAGCTTGGTTACCCCTCAATCCACAACGAGCACTGGGATCCGTTCTGGAAGGCGTGCAGCGAAGAGAACACGATCGTTTGTCTGCACATCGGCTCGTCCTCACAAGTGGTGGTGACCTCGATCGAGGCACCGGTGGACACCCTGGTCACCTTGCAGCCGATCAATATCGTGCAGGCCGCCGCCGACCTGGTGTGGTCCCCTCTGCTACGCAAGTTTCCTGATCTGACTTTTGCCCTGAGCGAAGGTGGTATCGGATGGATTCCTTACTTCCTCGAACGGATCGACGCCGTCTACCAGAACCACCGGGCATGGACGCACCAGGATTTCGGCGACAAACTTCCCAGCGAGGTCTTCCTCGAGCGCATCGTGACCTGCTTCATCGACGATGGGTTCGGCATCGCCTCGCGCGACCGCCTCAATGTGGACATGATCACGTGGGAGTGTGACTACCCGCATTCCGACTCCACGTGGCCGACGGGCCCAGAGAGGCTCGCCGGCGATCTCGGCGGTGTCTCGGCCGAGGACATCGCCAAGATCACCCACGAGAACGCGCTGCGCCTCTTCTCGTTCGACGCCTTTGGTCACCTGCCCAAACGGGAAGCAACAGTAGGCGCACTTCGCGCCCAGGCCACCGACGTGGACCTCGGGTACCGTTCATCCGCCCGACTCAAGAAGGAAGGCACCGACACCGTGAGCGTGCTGCAACTGGTCACCGGCCTTCCGTCGTGACCGCGCCGCCCACTGGTCGTTGAAGGACCCACACAACCCCTATGTCGATCGATCTGCCAATCTGCACACCACCTATGGGAGGAACTGGATCATGCGTTCTCGCGGCCTGAAGACGTCACTGCTGGTTGCTGCAGGGATTGGCTTGCTGAGCACGGCATCGTGCTCCAGCTCGTCTCAGGCATCCTCGGCTCAGGGCTCGCCGGCAGGGTCGCCTCTGACCATCGCCTATGTCACGTCGCTCACCGGGGTCGCGGCCGGGCAGTACGCCGGTTCGCAGGCAGGGTTCTTGGCGAGGATCGATCTTCAGAATTCAATGGGCGGCGTGAACGGGCACAAGCTGGTTCCACTGGTGCTCGACGACCAGACCAGCCCGAGCACGATCGTGACGGCAATCCAGCTCGCTCTCTCAAAGGGCGTGATCGGCATCGTCTCGGGTAGTGAGCTCTTCTTCCTCGCAGCGAAATACCCGAACCAGGCCGGCGTTCCTGTCACCGGCTCGTTCTCGGACGGCCCTGAGTGGGGTGAACAGCCCTATACGAACATGTTCTCATCCGACCACGGGAGTGTTGATCCCAAGTACCCGGTCAACACGCTGATCGGTTCATTCATCAAGCAACACGGGGGCACCGTCATCGGAACCTATGGCTACAGCATTTCCCCCCAGTCCACCTCATCGACGATCGGAAACGCGCGTTCGTTCCAACTGGCGGGAGGCAAGGTCGGAGTCGTGGACACATCGATTCCCCTAGGTGGAACCGACTTCACCTCGGCGGCACTCGTCGCCAAACAGAAGAATGTGGACTCGATTTTTCCCAGCCTGCAGAACAGTTCGAACTTCGCGCTCGACACGGCCTTTGTGCAAGCCGGCGTCAAGCTCAAGGTCGCGTTGTTCGTCACCGGCTATGAACCTGATGTCATCAACTCACCCAGCTGGTCGGCATTGCAGGGAGCATATTTCTTCAGCATTTTCCGTCCCTTCTCGCTCCCCAATGCTGGTACCGAGCAGATGGCGGCGGCAATGCAAAAATACGCCGGCTTCACCAAGAACCAGTTCCCGAACTTCGGCGAATCCGAATCGTGGGTCGGCGCCGACCTCATGATCAAGGGAATTGAAGGCGCCGGATCCAACCCCACCCACGCGTCAGTCGTCAAAAGCCTGCGGAGCATCACCGCCTACAACGCAGATGGACTTCTGCCCACAACGATCGACTACTCGACGATCTTCGGTCATGATTCCCCGGATTGCGCGTGGGCCCTGCAAGTACGCCACTCGGGCTTCGTTCCCCTGTCGGCTCAACCGATCTGTGGGCACGACGTTCCGGGAACCAGCACTGCCAATGCCTCGTAGTCGACGTATGCCTGTGGGGAGATCTACGTGTGGACTGTCGCCAGCCCTCGAATGGCCGATGAGACCGAATCAGTGATGTCCGAGCCGGGCCGGGCGTGCCGGTCCACGGGTGGCAAACGGCCCAACGGTCCTGATAACGGTATTCTCTTTTTAAAAGATCGGTGATATCGTAAGCGGACCGTTCCGACAGATCGTGAGCCAACTTGCCCAACAGGAGGAACCACATGGCGCACTTCCCGAAGCCAGCCGAGGGCAGCTGGACGCAGCATTACCCGGAGTTGGGTACGAGCCCGGTCAGCTACGACGACTCCATCTCGCCCGAAATCTACGAGCTCGAACGCAAGGCCATCTTCTCGAGGACGTGGCTCAATGTCGGTCGGGTGGAGCAGGTGCCCCGTGCCGGTCGCTACTTCACCAAGGAGCTCCAGTGCGCAGGCACTTCGGTGATCATCGTCCGTGAGAAGGACGGGGGCGTGCGCGGGTTCCACAACATCTGCCGGCACCGTGGCAACAAGTTGGTGTGGAACGACTACCCCAACCAGGAGACCAGCGGTACCTGCCGGCAGTTCACCTGCAAGTACCACGGCTGGCGGTACGACCTCGACGGTTCGCTCACCTTCGTCCAGCAGGAGACGGAGTTCTTCGACCTCGACAAGGACGACTACGGGCTGGTCCCCGTGCAGACCGAGGTGTGGGAGGGGTTCATCTTCGTGAATCTCGACCCGGACAACACCACGTCGGTCAAGGAATACCTGGGTGATCTCGGTGCCGGGCTCGAGGGGTACCCGTTCGGTGAGATGACTCAGGTGTACAAGTACCGCGCCAACGTCGGAAGCAACTGGAAGCTCTTCATCGACGCCTTCGCCGAGTTCTACCACGCACCTGTTCTGCACGCGAAGCAGTCCACCAGCGAGGAGTCGCGCAAGCTCCAGGATTTCGGCTTCGAGGCACTGTCGTACGTGGTCGAAGGGCCGCACGGCATGGTGTCGTCGTGGGGCGGCATGGCTCCGCCCAAGGATCCCTCGATGGTCAAACCGATCGAGAACGTACTGCACAGCGGACTGTTCGGACCCTGGGACCGGCCCGACATCGTCGGGCTCGACGAGCTGCCCGGGGCCCTCAACCCGGCACGCTCGCCGAACTGGGGTGTCGACTCCTTCGTCTTCTTTCCCAACTTCATGTTGCTGGTCTGGGCCCCGGGTTGGTACCTCACCTACCACTATTGGCCGACCTCCTACAACTCGCACATTTTCGAGGGCACCCTTTACTTCGTGCCACCGAAGAACGCCACCGAGCGACTGCGCCAGGAGTTGGCCGCGGTGACGTTCAAGGAGTACGCGCTCCAGGACGGAAACACACTCGAGGCCACTCAGACCATGATCGAGTCGCGGGCCGTCACCGAGTTCCCGCTCAACGACCAAGAGATCCTCCTCCGCCACTTGCACAAGACGGCACGCCGCTATGTGGCGAACTACGAAAAATCCGGGACGTCAGTCGACGCACCGGCAATGTCCTGAAACGAGCAGCCACCATGACCACCGCACTACCCCCGGAGTTCGCCGACCTCGAGCCGTTCGCCGGCTGGTGTCTCCCGACCGAGGCGGAGCGCTACGCCAAGCGGCTGGCCAGCTCGATGGACGAGTTGCAGGCGTTCTACGACGCTGCCTTCCCCCGGCTCGAGGCCATCCTGGCCTACCTCGACTCGTTGGCGCTCGACTCGCTTCCCGACGAGGCGCGCCGGCTGCTGGAGCTGAGCTACTCGCTGGTGAACGTATCGTTCCCGGTCGAGGTATGGCGGCAGGCCCGGGTGCCGGACAGCGGTGCGGCGAGCATGGATGTCATCGTCGAGCCGGCGGTCTGAGCCGACCGACCTGTCCCGCCACCGGGAGCCGTGGCGTGCCCACCATCCTGTCGGCCGCGGTCCGGTGGACTGCCCTGCGACGAAAGGAACCTGACCCGTGCGGATCGGTGTGATGGTGGGCCCCGAACGGGGCCGGTACGCCACCAAGGTCGAGCGGATGCTGGCCGACGCCACCTGGGCCGAAAAGGCCGGGTTGGCGTCGTTGTGGGTCCCGCAGATTCCCGACGATTTCGACGCCCTGACCGCGGCGGCGCTCATCGGCACGGTGACCTCGACCATCGAGATCGGGACCGCGGTGGTCCCGATCCAGCCCCGACACCCCATCGCGCTGGCCCACCAGGTCCTGTCCACCCAGGCGGTGTGCGGGGGCCGGCTGACCCTCGGACTCGGCGTGTCGCACCACTGGATCATCGACGAGATGCTGGGACTCCCCTACGAGCGTCCGGCCGCCGTTATGCGCGACTACCTCGAGGTCCTCGACCCGGCGTTGGCGGGGCCCGGAATGGTCGACGTCGAGAACGAGCGGTTCCGGGTCCACAACCCGATGGACATCACCGACATCTCCCCGACTCCGATCATGATCGCCGCCCTCGGGCCGGTGATGCTGCGTATCGCCGGGGAGCGCACCGACGGCACGATCCTGTGGCTGGCCGATGAGCGAGCCATCGAGACCCACGTCGTCCCGACCATCAACGCCGCCGCACACGACGCCGGGCGCCCGACACCTCGCATCGTGGCCGGGGTGCCCATCTGCCTGTGCGGCGACGACGAAGTGGAGGTGGCGGTGAGCCGGGCCAACCGGGTGCTCTCCGAGTCCGAGGTGTCGCCCAACTACCAGAAGCTGCTCGACCTCGGGGATGCCCGCACGGTCGGGGACATCCTGGCGGCCGGCAGCGAGGAATCGATCAGCAGGCGACTGCAGGCCTTCGCCGATTCCGGGGCGACCGACGTCTCCCTCCGGGTGGTGCCCATCGGCGAGACCCGCGACGACAGGATCCTCTCGTCCCGGCGCACCCGAGAGTTGGTGGCGTCGTGGGCCGGCTCCATCTGAGCGAACGCTTTCTTCCCCCACCGTCAACGTCGCGTCCGGGGGCTTTGCCGTGTTGACCATGTGTAGGAACAATGATTGATTGTGCTGTCTGAGAAGAGGAGATTTCATGACGGATCGGCTCGAGGGAAAAGTGGCATTCATCACGGGTGCCGCCCGCGGTCAGGGCCGGGCGCACGCCGTACGCATGGCCGAAGAGGGAGCCGACATCATCGCAGTGGACATCTGCCACGACATCGACTCGAACCGATACCCCCTGGCGACACCCGAGGATCTCGCCGAGACAGAGCGCCTGGTCAAAGAGCGCAGTCGCCGGATCCTCGCCCAGCAGGCCGATGTGCGTGAGCGGGCCGAGCTACGTGATGTGCTTCAGGCCGGCCTCGCCGATTTGGGGCGCCTGGACATCGTCGTGGCCAACGCCGGCATCATGCCGATGACGCCCGCTCCGGCGGATGCCCAGGACTTTGTCGACGCCACCGACGTCGATCTCATTGGCGTGATGAACACCGTCGCTGTGTCACACAGCGACCTGGAAGACCACGGCTCCATCATCCTCACGGGATCCACGGCCGGCATGATCACCGGCGCCACGACGCATCCTTCGTTCGGCCCGGGTGGCGCCGGCTATCAGTGGTCGAAGCAGGTGATGCAGCAATACACCGAGCAGATGGCACTCCACTTGGCCCATCGTTTCATCCGGGTGAATTGCATCCATCCCACCAACTGCAACACCGATCTCCTCCACAACAAGGAGTTGTACAAGGTGTTCCGGCCCGACCTGGAGGATCCGACCCGAGAGGACGCCGAGTTGACCTTCCCGTTCTTCCAGGCCATGCCGATCCCGTGGGTGGAGCCGGAAGACATCGCCAACCTCGCGGTGTTCCTGGCGTCTGAGGAGTCGAGGTACATCACCGGCCAGCAGATCCGAGTCGACGGGGGTTCACTCCTCAAGTGGGCGGGCGGGATGCCCTCCTAGGCCACCACTTTCAGTTCACGGGTCACTCCGCTACCCGACGGTGTCGTTGCGGAAGACCTCACCACCCTTCATCACGAAGCAGACCGACTCGGTCATGGTGATGTCGGCCAGTGGATCGCCGGGCACGGCGATGATGTCGGCCAACAGCCCCTCGGTAAGGCGTCCCCGGTCTTCGACCTCGATCAGCTCGGCGGCCACCGTGGTGGCGGCACGGATGGCCTGTGCCGGGGTCATCCCCCGGTCGACCAGCGCGACCAGCTCCTTGGCGTTACGGCCGTGCGGAATGGCCGGAGCGTCGGATCCGCAGGCGATACGGGCCCCTCGTTTTATGGCGTTGGAGATGGTCTGCCTGGCCCGGGGGAAGACCTCGGCCGCCTTGGCCTGGAGCTCGGGCGCGGCGTGGGACACGTCCATGCCGTCGGCGAGGTAGGTGGTGGCGACCAGAAACGTGCCCTGCTCGACCATCAGGTCCAGCGTCTCGTCGCTCATCAGCGAACCGTGCTCGAGGCAGTCGATGCCGCACTCGATGGCCACACGCGCCGCCTCATCGCCGTGGCAGTGGGCGGCCACCCGCAGACCGGCCCGATGGGCCTCGTCGACGATCGCCTCGAGTTCCTCGGTGGAGTACTGCCGGGCACCGGCCGGGCCGGTATGTGACATCACGCCACCCGATGCGCTGACCTTGATGACCCGGGCGCCGTACTTGATCTGGTAGCGGACGGCATGGCGGACTTCGGCCACTCCGTTGGCGATCCCCTCCTCCACGGTCAGCGGAAGGACATGGGGTGCGTAGGCCTGGAACATGGTCGGGTCGAGGTGGCCGCCGGTCGGGCTGATGGCGTGACCGGCGGGGACGATGCCGCGGACCCTCGAGCCATCCCCTGTCGATGGCTGTCATCAGGGCGACGTCGAGGAGCATCCCGCCGGTCTGCACGAAGAGCCCGAGGTTGCGCACGGTGGTGAATCCCGCCCGCAGCGTCCGGCGGGCGTTGGTTGCGCCGCGGAGTGTCTTCATCGCCGGGTCCTCCTGAAGGGGGACCAGCGGGCTGGCGTGGTTGGGTCCTCCCATCACCAGGTTGACCTCCATGTCCATCAGCCCGGGGAGCATGGTCACCTCGCCGAGGTCGACGGTGGCGACGCCGGCGGGGACCGAAGACGGCGACACCTCGGTGATGCGGCCACCCTCGACGATGAGGCTCCCCGGCTCGACCAAAGCGTCACCCGTGGCGTCGAGCATCCGGGCGCCGGCCAGGTGGACGGGGGGCTGAGGGGTGCGGCTGCGTGCCATGTCGGGCTCCTTGGCGGTGGCAGGAGCGTTTGCGTCCCTGCGCTACGGGGTTTCCTGAGAGTGCGATCGACGTTACCGTAGGTGCCGATCGCCATCGGCGGCCGTGCGGGTAGGCTCCGTCGCCACTCGCCACTCCTGTGGACCCGTCCCTGCCGCCGCCCCAGAAATCGATGAGAACGAGATTCTCAATCGGCTGCTAGCGTCGGAACGGTGAGGGTGGTGAGGGCGCAGTGAGGGTCGAGCGTGCGCCCGGTGCCCCGAGTGGTCAGCAAGAGCGCGGTGGCTGACCCCGACGGCGTGGCCCGACGCCACGCCTTCCA
The DNA here is from genome assembly GCA_963734395.1 of uncultured Acidimicrobiaceae bacterium. Classification (GTDB taxonomy): domain Bacteria; phylum Actinomycetota; class Acidimicrobiia; order Acidimicrobiales; family RAAP-2; genus Bog-756. The sequence continues at coordinate 646,629 of CAVTGY010000003.1, forward strand.
CCCTCTGGCGGTCAAGCAGGTCATCGAGGAGACCGACGACACCCGCTCGTTCGTGCTCGACGTCCCCGGCGACCTCACCGATGTGTACGGCTACCGGCCGGGGCAGTTCTGCACCTTCCGGGTGCGGATCGGCGCCGGCGAGTACTTCCGCTGCTATTCCATGTCGAGCGCCCCCGAGACCGACGGTGACCTGGCCGTCACGGTCAAGCGGGTCCCCGGCGGCACGGTGTCCAACTGGTTCAACGATCAGGTGTCGGTCGGCGCTCTGGTCGACACGTCCCCGCCGGCCGGCGCATTCTGCCTTCAGGCGACCGATCGACCGATCGTCGGGTTCTGCGGCGGCAGCGGCATCACGCCGGTGATCTCGCTGGCCAAGAGCGCACTGGCCTCGACCGGGCGCTCGATCCGGCTTCTCTACGCCAGTCGGGCACCCGATTCGGTCATTTTCGACGAGGCGCTACGCCGCCTCGAGTCGCAGCGTCCGGACCAGCTGTCGGTACGCCGGCACTTCGATTCGGTCAGCGGGTTCCCCGGACCTGAGGCCGTCCTCGGTGTGGTCGGAGGCGAGCTCGACGCCGACTTCTACTTGTGTGGCCCGGGTGCGTTCATGGAGATGGTCGAAGAGACCCTGCTCTGCGCAGGGGCGGCACCCGAGGCGATCCTGATCGAGCGGTTCGTGACCCCGGATCCGGGGGAGCTGCCATCCGCTTCGACCGCCGACGCCCCGGTGCCGGCGACCATCTCGCTGCAGCTGCAGGGACGCCGGCACGAGATCGCCTATCACGCCGGGGACACCGTGCTCGAGACCGCCCGTCGGGCCAACCTCCCGGCGCCCTACTCGTGCGAGGCGGGCAGTTGCGCCACCTGCATGGCGCTCCTCCACGAGGGGACGGTGGCCATGCGGGTGAACAACGCCCTGACCCCGGACGAGGTGGAGGAGGGCTGGGTCCTCACTTGCCAGTCGGTGCCGACCAGCCCGTCGCTGCGGATCGAGTACGAGCAGCTCTGACCGGGTTACGGGAGCCGCTCCGGTGAGGTAGGTTCTACACCAGCGATAATCAGATTCTCGGAGGCGACGTGCTCGATATCAACGACCTCATACTCGTCAGCGTCGACGACCACATCATCGAGCCCCCTGACCTCTTCGTCCACCATCTGACTCCCAGCTACCTGGACCGGGCGCCGAAGTTGGTGCGCAACGACGAGGGCTCCGACGTCTGGACGTTCGGCGAGGTGGTCATGGAGACGGCCGCTCTCAACGCGGTCGCCGGTCGCCCCAAGGAGGAGTACGGCCTCGAGCCCCAGAGCCTCGACGAGGTCCGGCCCGGCTGCTATGACGTCGACGAGCGGGTCCGGGACATGGACGCCGGCGGCGTGCTGGCGTCGATGAACTTCCCGTCCTTCCCGACCTTCACCGCCCGGGTCTTCGCGTCCGAGGATCCGGAGCTGTCGTTGGCGCTGGTGCGGGCGTACAACGACTGGCACATCGACGAGTGGTGCGGTGCCTACCCGGGTCGGTTCATTCCCATGGCGGTGCCGGTGATATGGGATCCGGTCCAGACCGCCGACGAGATCCGACGGACCGCGGCCAAGGGCTGTCACTCCCTGAGCTTCACCGAGAATCCCGCTGCCCTCGGCTACCCCAGCTTCCACGACGAGTACTGGGACCCGGTGTGGCGGGCGTGCTGCGACACCGACACCGTGCTCTCCATCCACCTCGGGTCCTCGGGCCGCCTGTCGATCCCGGCGGTCGACTCCCCACCCGACGTGATGATCACCCTGCAGCCGATGAACATCCAATCGGCCGCAGCCGACCTGCTGTGGTCCCGGGTCCTGAAGAACTTCCCCCGACTCCGGGTGGCGTTGTCCGAGGGCGGCACCGGGTGGATCCCCTACTTCCTCGACCGGGTCGACCGGACCTTCGAGATGCACCGGGCATGGACGCTCCAGGACTTCGGGGGACGGCTGCCGTCAGAGGTGTTCCGGGAGCACTTCCTCACCTGCTTCATCAGTGACCCGGTGGGCATCCAACTGCGGGACCGGATCGGCGTCGACAACATGGCCTGGGAAGCGGACTACCCGCACAGCGATTCCATGTGGCCGACCGCCCCCGAGGAACTGCACGCCGCGTTCACCGCCAACGCCGTCTCCGACGGCGACATCAGGAAGATGACCCACGAGAACGCCATGCGGTGGTATTCCTTCGATCCCTTCGGTCACATGCGCAGGGAGGAGTCGACGGTGGGTGCGCTGCGGAAGCGGTCCGAGGGCCACGACGTCTCGGTCATGTCCCGCAGCACCCGGGTCCGCACGCCGGACGAGAAGCTCGAGGGCTTCCGCAAGCGGGCCCGCCGGGCGATGGCTGCCCAACAGCACTGACGGCGCGCGCTGCGGGAGCCGTCCGGCCTACGGAGTGAGGAGTTCTCCGTCGGGTGCCACGTTGTGTCGCAGCCAGTCTCCCAGCGCGGCGCCTGCGTCGAGCACATGGGCCTCGGCGATGGTGCGGGCCGAGGCGGGGTCGCCCCGTTCGATGGCGCTGAGTAGTGCGGCGTGGTCCGCACGGCTCCGTCGCTCCTGCTCGGGGAAGAGGTCGAAAAAGCTGAAAGGGACCACCCGCACGGCCTGGCGGAGATAGGTCAGCAGGCGGGGTGAGCCGGCGGCGAGGTTGACGGCGCGGTGGAACCGCCGGTTGGCGGAGACCAGGTCTGGTTCCTCCACGGCATCGGCGAGAAGGTGCAGCTCGGCCAGCTGCGCGGCGTTCATCCGGGTGGTGGCCCACTCGGCGGCCTTTCCTGCCAGGGTGGCCAGGATGGCGAAGTTGTCGACGGCATCGTCGGGGGACATCCCGATCACGGTGATGCCGCTGCGGGGGGAGACGGCCACCAGCCCCTCGTAGGAGAGTTCCAAGAGCGCTTCGCGCACCGGGGTCCGGCTGATGCCGAACTCTTCGGTGATCTGGTCGAGGTCGAGTCGGTCGCCCGGACGGAGCCTTCCGGTCAAGACCCGGTCCCGCAGCTCCCGGGCGGCGCGGGAGCGCACTGTTCCGCCGATCGACTTGAAATCTGACATATCACATTCTATATTTCAAGCCAGCTCCACAGTCAACGATCATCCAGTTCGACGAGAGCACCCCGGTCGACGAGAGAAATGGTGATGCCGGTGAAGCAGATGTCGCTGGTGGGGTTCATGCAGGCGGGGAACGCCACGGTCTACGCAGGCTCGTGGCGCCATCCGGCCACCGAGCACCGCTTCCTGGACGCCGACTACTACCAGAACCTGGGGCGCACCCTCGAGGCGGGATGCTTCGACATGATGTTCTTCGACGACCGCTTGGCCATGCCGGGGATCTACGGGGGCTCGGTGGCCGAGGCAGTCCGCCACGGTGCCCGTCCGGTCAAGCTCGACCTGAGCATCGTCCTCGGCGTGATCGCCGGCGCCACCCGTTCGATCGGCCTGGGCGCCACCTACTCGACCACCTACTACTCGCCGTTCCACGTCGCCCGTACCTTCGCCACCCTCGACCACCTGACCAAGGGACGCGCCGCCTGGAACGTGGTGACCTCGGTCAACGACAGCGAGGCGCAGAACTACGGCGTCGACCAGGTGCTGGAGCACGACGCCCGTTACGACCGGGCCGACGAGTTCCTCGAGGCCACCACCGGGCTATGGGACTCCTGGGAGGACGAGGCCCTGATCCTCGACCGGGCCAACGGCATCTTCGCCGATCCCGACAAAGTGCACGAGCTCAACTACGACGGTGACTGGTTCAAGGTGCGCGGGCCCCTGACCGTGCCCCGCACGCCACAGGGGCGGCCGGTGTTACTCCAGGCCGGCTCGTCCGGGCGAGGGCGGGACTTCGCCGCCCGGTGGGCCGAGCTCATCTTCACCGGCGATCCGAGCATCGAGGTGGCCCGGAACCACTTCAAGGACCAGAAGGAGCGAATCGCCGAGGAGGGACGCGATCCGGACGCGGTCAAGATGCTCCCGATGGTCTACACGGTGCTGGGGGAGTCGACCGCCCAGGCCCAGGAGCGAGAGCAGATGTTCCTCAACGACTTGGTCGACCCGATGGCCTCACTGACGCTGCTGTCCGAGTTGATGAACTACGACTTCTCCGGACTGGCGCTCGACACGCCGATCACTGACGAGCTCATCGAGTCGATCTCCGGCATTCGCGGACTGGTTCAGAACCTCCGGACCCACATCGGAGGGACGATCACCCTCGCCGACCTGGCCGGGCACCGGGCCACGCTGTTGCAGGGCCCGCGCTTTGTCGGCACCGGGACGGAGGTCGCCGACCAGATGGAGGAGTGGTTCAACACCGACGCCTGCGACGGGTTCGTCATCGCCGCCACCCACAGCCCCGGCGCCTACGAGGACGTGGTGCGGCTGGCCGTTCCCGAGCTCCAGCGGCGCGGCGTCTTCCGCGACCGGTACGCCGGGGCCACCCTCCGTGAGAACCTCGGGCTGGCCCGGCCCGAGTGCGTGGTCCGTGCCTGAGCAGCCGGGCCCGCTGGTCGGACTCCGGGTCGTCGACGCCGCCCTCCTGGTGGCCGGGCCGATGGTGGCCACCATGCTCGGAGAGTTCGGTGCCGAGGTGGTCAAGGTCGAGCAGCCCGCGGTCGGCGACCCCCTGCGGACCTGGGGACCGACCAAGGACGGTATCGGTCTGGTGTGGAAGAGCGTCAGTCGCAACAAGCGCTGCGTCACCCTCGATCTCCGTCACCATGACGGCCAAGAGCTCTTCCACCAGCTTCTCGAGGTGAGCGACGTGCTGGTCGTAGGCAACCGCCCGAGCGCCCTGCTCCGGTGGGGCCTCGACTACGAATCGGTCCATGCGCGCCATCCGCAGCTTGTGATGCTTCACGTGAGCGGGTACGGCCGGGGAGGGCCGTCGAGCGACCGACCGGGGTTCGGCACCCTGGCCGAGGCGATGAGCGGCTTCGCCCAGGTGACCGGACAGCCGGACGGGCCCCCGACCTTGCCGCCGTTCATGCTGGCCGACGGGGTCGCGGCCCAGGCGGCGACCTGGGCGGTGATGATGGCGCTCTACCATCGCGACGTCCACGGGCGGACGGGCCAGCTGGTCGATGTCAACCTGGTCGAGCCTCTGGCCCGCCTCATCGAGTCGTCGACCCTGGCTTTCGACCAGTTGGGGACCGTCGCCGGACGGGTGGGCAACCACCTGGCGGCCAGTGCGCCCCGCAACACCTTCCGGACCGCCGACGACAAGTGGCTGGTCATCTCCAGCGCCTCGGCCAACATCGTGGTGCGGGTGTTCCAGGCCATCGGCCGCCCCGATCTGGCCGAGGACCCCAACTACGTGGACCCGGTCGGCCGCCAGGCCCGAGGGATCGAGATCGACGCCATGGTGGCCGAGTGGATCGCGCAGCGCACGCTGGGCGACGCGATGCAGGTGTTCCTCGACGCCGACGTGGCCGCGGCCCCCGTCTATGACGCCGGCCAACTCCTTGCCGACGAACACCTGCGGTCGCGGGGAACCTTCGCCCGACTGGACGACCCCGACCTCGGAGCGATCCGGGTACAGGCACCGCTGGCCCAGCTTTCGGACACTCCCGGCCACATCGACCACCTGGGACAGGACCTTGGGGCCGAGAACGACGCCGTCTACGGTGGCCTGCTCGGCCTCGCGCCCGACCGCATCGCCGCGCTGTCTGCGGCCGGCGTCATCTAATCGTCGAACGAGGGAGGCACCCGTGTACGAACCCCGAGCGCGACGATCGGAGCTGGCCACCCCGGCCAGCAGCGAGCGCATGTGTGCGAAAGCGCCGGGTTCCGGTGCCGATCTGGTGTTCTTGGACCTGGAGGACGCCTGCGCGCCGGTGGTCAAGGAGTCGTCCCGGGCCATCGCCGTCAACGCCTTGGTCAACCAGGACTGGGGTCGGGTGGTGCGGGCGGTCCGGGTCAACGGTCTCGGGACCCCGTGGTGCTACGGCGACGTGGTCGAGGTGGTCACCGGCGCCCGGGACACCCTGGACGTGATCATCGTGCCGAAAGCGCGGACTGCCCGTGACGTGTGGTGGTTCGACGTCTTGCTCACCCAGCTCGAGGCCAAGCTCGGCCTGACCAAGCGCATCGGACTCGAGGTACTGATCGAGGAGGCCGAAGGTCTGACCAACGCCGCCGAGATCGCCCGGTCGAGCGATCGCCTCGAAGCGATCATCTTCGGTGCCGGCGACCTGTCCGCCTCCCTGCACGCCCGGGTGGACGGCAACTTCGACCCGGTGGGTGAGTACCCCGGCGACTTCTGGCACCATGCCAGGGTGCAGATTCTGGCCGCCGCCCGGGCCGCGGGCATCGACGCCATCGACGCGCCGTATCCGGCCTACCAGGACCCGGAGGGCTATCGACGGTCAGCGGCGCACGCCAGCCTGTTGGGGTACGACGGGAAGTGGGCCATCCATCCCGACCAGATCCCCATCGCCAACGCGGTGTTCGCTCCGACCGAGGCGGAGATCCGAGACGCCGAAGAGTCAATTGCCGTCTACCGCGCCTCGGAGGCCGAAGGCGTGGGTTCCATCGGGCGGGACGGCCGGCTGGTGGATGCCGCCCACATGAGGTTGGCCGCCAACGTGTTGCACAAAGCATCGCTGGCCGCATCCGAGCGACCCGGGTCGTGACCGGCCGGTGACGCCGAACACCACCTACCGGGTGGTCCAGTGGGCCACCGGCAACATCGGCACCCGCTCGCTGCGGGCGGTCATCGAGCATCCGCGGCTCGAACTGGTGGGGGTGCGGGTGACCAACCCCGACAAGGTGGGACAGGATGCCGGCACGTTGTGCGGCCTCGAGCCGACGGGGATCGCGGCCACCGACGACCTCGCCGACGTCCTCACCCTCCGACCGGACTGCGTGCTCTACATGCAACAGGGATACGACGTCGACGTGCTCTGCGCGCTCCTCGGGTCAGGGGTGAACGTCGTGGCCACCGCCGGTGGGTTCCACCATCCGGGCAGCATGGACCCGACGGTCCGAGAGCGCATCGAAGCCGCGTGTGCGAGCGGCAACACCTCCATCCACAGCACCGGGGTCAGCCCTGGGTTCATCTCCGAGGCGATCCCCGTGGTGCTGACTTCGCTCCAGCGCCGCCTGGACCGGCTGCACATCGCCGAGTTCGCAGACCTGTCGAGCCGCAACTCGCCGGTGCTCCTGTTCGACCTGATGGGCTACGGCAAAGACCCCTCCACCTTCGACCCGCTGCGCTGGTCGCACGGTGCCGAGGCCTTCGGTCCCTCGCTCCGGCTCATCGGTGACGCGCTGGGGATGCCGCTCGAGTCGGTCGAGTCCACCGGAGAGGTGGCCACCGCTGTCTCGGACATCGAGATCGCCGCCGGGACCATCCCGGCCGGGACGGTCGCCGGACAACGGATGAACGTGTTGGGAAGGCACCAGGGTGTCGAGCTGATCAGCTTCAGCGCAACCTGGTACTGCTCGACGGAGATCGACGCGGCATGGGACCTGCAATCGGGGGGATGGCGGGTGACCGTCGAGGGGGACTGCCCCCTCGACATGGACCTCCGCCTGGCGGTCCCCCTGGAGCTGATGGCGGAGTCGACACCCGGGTACACGGCCAACCGCGCCGTCAACGCGGTGTCCGTCGTCTGTGAGGCGGCGCCGGGCATCAGGACCACGGTCGATCTCCCCGAGGTCGTAGCCGACCTCGGTTCGTGACAATGTGGGAATGAGTGACAAAGGGATGTGGACATGAGTGATGAAGGTGTGCTCGACCCGTGGGTGGTCGAGTGGATGGCCGAAAATCCGGAGCGGGCGACGCCCTTCGACGACCTGGTGCCCGAGCTCCTCGAGCTGGCCCGCGGCGACTACGGACCGCAACTTACCCAGACCATCGCACACGTCAAAGACGAGCAGGTCGGTGACGTCCCCATCCGGATCTACCGGGGATCGGACCAGCCGACGGGACTGGTCGTGTACTTCCACGGTGGCGGGTACGTCATCGGGAGCATCGGGTTGATGGACGGCGTGGCCCGGGAGATCGCTCATGCCTCCGGTGCCACGGTGGTCTCGGTGGGCTACCGGCTGGCCCCGGAGCACCCCTACCCGGCCGGACTCGACGACTGCGTGTCGGTGACCCGGTGGGCGCTGGACAACAGCGGGCGGTTCGGCGTGCCGCCATCGGCGGTGGCAGTGGCCGGCGAGAGTGCGGGGGGCAACATGGCCGCCACGGTGTCACTCCGGCTACGGGATGCCGGCGGTGCCGCGCCGGCGGGACAGGTGCTGATGTATCCCGGGGTGTCCGGTTCGAAGCTGCTTGCGTCGATGACCGAGTTCGACGGGCTGGTGATCAGCCTCAAGGCCTGCGAGCGGTTCTGGGAGGCGTACCGCGCCGGCCGCGACCTGGACGACGACCCCTACGCCGCCCCCCTCTACGCAAAGTCACTGGCCGACCTCCCGCCGGCGCTGGTCCTGGTGGGCGGGTGCGACATGCTCCGCGACGAGGGCCGTGCCTACGCCGCCCGACTGCGGGACGATGGGGTCGCGGTCGACGAGGTCTGCTATCCGGGTCAGCCCCACGGCTTCATCAACTTCGGGTTCCCGGCGGCAAGCCTGGCCTTCGAGCGCACCGGCGACTGGCTCCGGAACCGTTTCGAGCGTGCCTGGGGAGCGGACTGAGCCGAGGCGCTCTCGGCCCGGACTCCTGCAGTGGGGGCGTCAGGCGGTGCCACTCAAACAGTTCGCTGAATACGGGCGACCATCCCGATGGCCAGTCACAGGTTGCGAAGAGGACCCGCGGTGCGGCAATTGGAAGCAGGACCAATCGCTACAGCTCGTCAGAGTGGCGCTCCCTAAGGACCCGAGCCCAGCCCTCACGCCCGGTTGCGCGCAATCGTTCGAGGTAGGGCCCGAGACGGCCACGCACATGAAACGGTCCCCCTTCCGCGCGCACTGCATCCATGGGGTCGTCCAAACCAGTCCGTTCCAGTTGCGCCAATGTCCAATTCTCCAGCAATGATGCGCCGATCCTCGACGTTCCTCCACCCTCGTCCCAGAGGTCGTCCGTCTCGTGTGGGTCGCTGGCTACATCGAACAGCATCTCGTCGGACCAGTGACCGTGGTAGCCGTCGTGCCAGGTGCGGAGGTAGAGATGGTCGCCAAAGCGAACGCCGCGCTGGCATGACCACGCACCTTGGGACAGGACGAGGTGGTCCCGGCCCCCGCTCCCTTCAAGATCGATCGGCACGCCGTCCCAACTCCTTGGGACACGGAACCCGGCCAGGTTGAGCACGGTGGCAGCTATATCCAGGTGGTACTGCAGTCCTTCGTGAACGCGCGGTCCCACACCAGGCCAGCGAAGGACCGCGGGGATATGACATGTGGCCTCGTCGGCCGCCTGGTGATCGGCGTACACGCCGAGCTCGCCGAACGCCTCTCCGTGGTCGGTGCTGACCAGAACCGCCGTCTCGTCGGCGACACCCAGGTCATCGAGCTTGCTCATCAGCGAGCCAAGGGCGTCGTCCGCGTACCGGACACCCACGTCATAGCCGTCAAAGATGGCCTTGACTGCGTCCATGGAATTGACATCCCAGGGCTGGCGAGACGGAGGTGGTCCCCACTCATCGGGAGTGAAGCCCCAGGGCTCCTGCGCCGAATGGGGACCGCCCAACTCCCAGTTGCGGGCCCGCACCTCCTCGGTGTGCCAGGCGGGCACGTCGTCGGTTGAAAACGGATTCCCGAACTCGTCCGGTGTGTTGTAGGGCGTGTGCGGGTCCCAGAGGTGGACGTGGAGGAACCAGTCGTCGGCTCTTCCCCGGCGGTCCAGCCAGTCGAGGGCAACCGGGACGACCTGGTCTGCTCGCTCGGCACCCATGCCCCGCATCAGATTCATCGCCTCCATGAATCCGTGGTTCCACCAGGTCGCCGAGTGACGAAACGGGAAGCTCGAAATAGAGGCCGTCTGCCAGCCGCTCCAGTAGAAAGTGCCAGCCCACGACTCGAGTGAGTAGCGGCTCAAGAAGCCGCGCCGGCCCCCCTCATTGCGGAGCTCGGCACCGCTTCCGCCATGGTTGACCACCCCGTTCCGGATCCCGAACGTCCCCGACATGAGCGCAGCACGGCTCGGGAGGCATGGGACATCCGAGGCGTAGACGTTTGCGAACCGCACTCCTTCGGCCGCCACGGCATCGATGTTCGGCGTGGTTGCGCGGTGGTAGCCGTAACAGCCGAGATGGTCGGCGCGCAGCGTGTCGATGTCCAGGTACAGCAGGCGCATGAGTTCCGTCCGTTAAATTGTGACTCGAAGTGACCAGAATCGTGGCACATGTGGCCGTCAAGAATGCTGTATGTGATGGTCCCCTGACCACCGGCTGAGTGGGGCGGTTCGGCATGGGCGACGGTCAATTCGGCGGTTGCCGCTCTAGAAGTCGCCGCACGGAGCACCCCCCTTGATCTCCCAGAGCGGCGCCGTTGGGTTGGCCGCAAAGAAACTAAGCAGCAGACGATCGCCAGGTGTGATTCCGGCAACCGAGATGCTCCCATCATGTTCCAGGCTGAAGGTATCGGGAGGGTAGAGCGCCCGAACTTTGGCGAGCGGCATTTCAAGGGTCGCTCCGGTGGCGGTCTGCAGAAGGGGCGTATTGGGCATTGGGATCGGTGCCTTCGAGCCCATCAACGTCTGGGAGCCATTGAGATAGCGATAGCCGTCCAGAGTTCCTGAGTAGAACTCCAACGACAAGTCGCCCCAGTGGACTTCAGTTCTATTCAGGCATCCTCCTCCACCAGTGGCCGTAGGCGCACCGAGTGCTCTCATCATGGTGTTCATTACGCTTTCTTGGCTGTCGCCCACCGCTGCGATGCCCAATCCGTCAGGACCGAGCGTTATTCCCTCAGACGCGCTGTCGGTAACGTCCACGGTGCCTAACCACGCAGGCATCGCCGTATCAGTCCCTGGCGTGATAGTGGCAGAGAGTGCACTCCTGCCAGGATTGATTGCCAACAGGATGGTGCGTCGACCGTGATTGGACAAAGAAACTGAACATTCCTCTTTCAACGCAAGATTGTTCACAATCTGCACGTCGGTGTCCTCTTCCCGACCCGTTGGAATTGCGGGAGGAATCGACACAACAATACGAGCGCCGACTGGCACCGTCACTGCCGGGGCAGGAGACTCATCGCTCAGGGTTAAGGAGGGAGAGCCGGGTGAGAGCGAACACGACGACGATCCGATCGGAGCAGTTTTTTCAGTCGCCAACTTTGCTGCACGCGGACGCTTTGCCGGTACGGTGGTCAGGGACGTTAATGAACTCGCCGAACCGCACGCTCCCGCTGCCACACCAACCGTGGCGATGCTCAGAACCGCGATAAATCTCCGCTGTAAGCACCGTCTCAGTCGGAATGCCATTGGCACCATCTAAACCCCCGGTAGAAGCCCATTGTCTCACTGAGGCGTGCCGTCATATGGTCGGCTCGCCGTGATGTGACGTGCTGGGGGTACCCAGACCACCGGTTGGGTGGGGCAGAAGTTGCGGTGTCGGTAGCGCTTGCCGTACCGAGTCTGCCCAGGGTGGCAACATTGATGCGGTGACTCTGCCTCCATGACCGCCGACCACTCAGCCCCACAGATGCACGAAGGCGAGGTCCTTGTGGACGACAGCACAGTCCGCGCCCTTCTCAAGGATCAATTCCCAAACTGGGCTGACAAGCGATTGCACAGAATCGCGGATTCCGGGACAGACAATGCGATCTATCGACTGGGTGAGGACCTGGGCATACGGCTGCCTCGGATCCAGTGGGCAGAAGCCCAGATCAAGAAGGAATGTCGATGGCTCCCGAAGCTGGCGGCGGATCTCCCTACCGCAGTACCAGTGCCTCTAGCCGAAGGTCGCCCCGACCGTGGTTACCCGTTCCCGTGGCTCGTGTATCCCTGGTTGGAGGGCACTAGCCTCGACCGTGCGACGGTTGACAGTTGGGATGTCATCGCAGAAGGCGTAGCCGAGTTCGTACTCGCACTCGCACAGCTTTCCCCGGCTGGTGGACCGCCTCCGACCCGCAGAGGCACTCCAATGGCTCAATACGATGAAGCCGTCCAGTGGGGCATCAGCCAGCTCGACGGAATCATTGACGTCGATCGAGCGAGACATGTCTGGCAGGGCGCTTTGGAAGCCGGGGACTGGACGGGAGAACTGGTCTGGGTTCATGGCGATCTGCTCCCAGGCAACATCCTTATCGGGAATGGTCGACTCAGCGGGATCATTGACTGGAGCGGTGCGGGGGTGGGTGATCCGGCATGTGAAGCGATGCTGGCCTGGGCGCTTCCGGCGGATGCACGCCGCCTTTACCGAAGGACTCTGAAGTTTGACGACGCTACATGGGCACGGGCCCGGGGCTGGGTGGTGGAACAGACAGTGTTTTACATCCCCTACTATGCCGAGTCACTTCCGCTTGCCGTAGAGCAGGCCAAGGGGAGACTCCACGAGGCGCTGCTTGCTGACTAGCCAGATGTCGGACTGTCCAGATGTGGGCGACCGAGCGGAGGTGACTGGCCTATCCCACAACACCGGATCAGCCGGGCGTTATCAACCCTGGCTGATCGGCCCATCGGGGCTACCCGCAGGTGCCCAGTTGGCCAGGCTGGAGGTCGGTTCAGTGCGCTGTTACCCGGCGAAACTGATAGGTGCGAATCCGTAGTCGCCCTGGGCTCCCGTGGTGGCAACGATCACGCATAAACCCGAACAAGGAACCAATGCCGAACTGAGGGGTTGTGTTGCGGCACTCGAATGGACGGTGAAGGACACCGATCCCGACCCGTCTCCGTTGCTGTCGGTCAGACCGAAAGGCTGGAGGGCCAACTGCATACCGCAGCCCAGATGGTTGACCTGCATCGGTGTAGCGCACTCGGACAAAAAGAACTTTATGCCAGCTTCTCCCGGCTTGAAGTCCTGCACACTCACTCTTACCTGTTGGCCATCTCGGATGCCCGTCCGGGGTGAGACGGTGACCTTCTCGGTGGTCAGTAGGACATGATGTGTCGTTGAGGTTGTGTGGTGGATTACCGCAGGAGACGAGGAGGCACCCCCGCATCCGGTCGCCAGCATTACGACTGTCAGCGAGGCCACAACGAGACCGACAGCAGACCCGACCATGACGACAGAGTTTTCCACAAGCCTGCCCCACATCACTTGTTCAATGGGGCATTTCCGTACGTTGATGGCGCGACGAAAGACCCCGAGTGAATCAGGGCTGAACGAGCCCAACGCCGGAGCCGGGCGAGACCCGATCGCAGACTAAGGATTGCTGGGAAGATGTTTCGAAGTCACCTGGAGCAATTCGAGGGGAAGGGAGAGAGCAATGGATTCACTGGCAGTTGTGAATTCGTTTGGAGCCGCTTGGGGAGCGCACGATCTGGAAGCAACGATGGCACTCACTACCGAAGACTGTGTTTTTGAGTCCACCGATCCTGCGCCGGACGGGAAGCGATATGAGGGTCAGCACGCGGTGCGGAAGGCCTGGCAGCCGATCTTCGCCGACGGGAATTCCAACTTCGAAGCGGAAGAGACCTTTGCGGCATTAGACCGAGTCGTGCAGCGATGGCGGTACTCGTGGGCCGACGGCCACATTCGGGGCGTCGATGTGTTCAAAATCCGTGACGGACTCGTCGCCGAGAAGCTTTCGTATGTGAAGGGATGACTGGGGTGGAGTGCCCCACATCGCCGGGAAGAGGATAATGCCAGTGAGGCTTGATCAGATCAGTTCCAGAACGGGCTTGGTGGCATGATTTGTCGCGATGAGCTTCGAACCACCCGAGCGAACCCGCGAGTACCGCAATCACCACCTCGACAGCACACGTTGGGACCAGTTCGCACCGCGCGATGACGACATCTTCGTTACGACCGCATACAAGGCTGGCACGACATGGACGCAGCGCATCCTGGCTGCTCTGATCCTTGGACCAAAACCCCTGCCTGCCAGATTGAGCGAAATATCCCCGTGGGTCGATGCTCGGTTCATGGGACCTCTTCAACCGATTCTCGATCGTCTAGATGCACAGCGCCATCGCCGGTTCATAAAGAGCCATCTGGCTGCTGACGGGCTTCGGTTCTTCCCACAGGCCAAGTACATCGTCGTCGGCCGCGATACCCGTGACGTCTTCATGTCGTTGTTCAACCACTATTCGTCCTATACGGACATAATGTTCGAACTGTTCAACGACCCTGATCGGCCTGGGCCGGAATTTCCGCGTTGCCCGGCGACGCCGGGCGAGTTGTGGCCAGTGTGGGCAAAAGAAGGATGGTTCGGATGGGCATCTGATGGCTGGCCATTCTGGTCACATCACCACCATCTCTCGACCTGGTGGGCGATACGAGAGCTTCCTAACGTGTTGTTCGTCCACTTTGGTGATCTCAAAGCCGACCCTGAAACCGAGATGCGTCGGATTGCTAAGTTCTGCGCCATCGAGGTCAGCGAGGACTCCTGGCCTGCTCTGCTCGCGACGGTCGGACTCGACGCCATGCGCGACGAAGCACGCCACTTCGATGACCCCATGGTCATGGTCTGGAAGAGCGGCGCAGACAGCTTCTTCTACAAAGGCGACAGCGGTCGATGGCGCGGGGTGTTGGCGCCCGACGATCTTGCTCTCTATGAGACCTCCGCGTCGGCTCTCGATCCGGCGCTTCGACTGTGGCTCGAAGGCGGGCGCCATGCAGCCGGGATCAGAGGGTAAGGACGGTTCGCGGGTGTCTATCACCGGTTGCGTGGGGCACATTCTGACCTCGCGTCGGCGAGTGCTTGCTCTCGCAAGCGACCGACCCCGCCTGTTTCTGAAATGCCCGTCAGGCCCGATCCCGCTGGAGCAGCAGGACCCCTGACGGGGTGCCGCCACCGGTGGTGACCACCGCGGTGGTGGCGCCGGCCACCTGGCGTTGGTCGGCCTGGTGCCGGAGCTGCTTGACCGCTTCGTAGATGAACCCGAACCCGTGGGTGCGGCCCTCGCTGAGCTGACCGCCGTGGGGGTTGACCGGGAGCTCGCCGTCCAGCGCGATCCTCCGACCCCCGTCGAGCCACGCTTGGGCCTCGCCGATGGGACAGAACCCGAGCGCCTCGAGCCACGAGATGGCGTTGAAGGTGAAGCCGTCGTAGACGAGGGCGACATCCACGTCGGAGGGACGGAGGCTGGTCCGGGTCCACAGGTGGGCGGCCTGGCCGAGCACCTGTGGCTCGTGGGTGATCGTCCCCTGATCCCAGGAGACCCGCTCGAGGATCTGGGTGCCGACGGCCTCGACCCGGATGGCGGCACCGGGCAGGTCTCCGGCCACCGACGCGTCGGACACCACCACGGCGATCGAGCCGTCACAGGGCACGTCGCAGTCGTAGAGCCCGAACGGTGTGGTGATGGGCCGGGCCGACAGGTAGTCGTCCATGGTCATCGGGTCCCGGTAGATGGCCGCCGGGTTGCGACCGGCGTTGGTCCGGCCGTTGACGGCGATGACTCCGAGCATCTCCCGGGTGGCCCCGTAGCGGTGCAGGTACTGGTTGGCGTTCATGGCGATCCAGTTGGCGGCGGACAGCGCACCGAAGGGCGCACGCCACTGGTGGGCCCCCGACGCGGGTCCGCCGCCGGCCGGTCGCAAGCCGAGGGTGGCGAAGGTGGACTCCCACACGGTGCGGAAGCACAGGACGTGCCGGCACAGGCCGCCGGCGATGGCCAGCATGGCGGCGATCAGTGCCCCTCCGGGCCCGGGGATGTCCCCCCCGCCGTTGATCCATGTCGGATGGAGGCGGAGCGCCTCCTCGACCGCGGCCACGCCGCCCTCGCTCATCCCCATCCCCACGGCACCGGGGTAGGTGGAAAGCCCGTCGATGTCCGACAGCTCCAGGCCGGCGTCGGCCACCGCGGCCAGGCACGCGTCGACGGTCAAGGAGAGGGGGTCGACCATCAGCCGGCGCCCGAGTGCCGACCGCCCCACCCCGGACAGCACCGCCCGGTGCTCGAACCGCTCGTCGCCCAGCGGTGTCCGGGGTGGCGGGAGCTTGGGGGTGACGTCCGTCTCGACCGTCGAGGTCGCCCCGCTCGGCTCGAAGAAGGGGAGCCACACCGACTCGAGGTGCTCGAAGCGCACCCGGACCTCGAGGCCGATGTGGACGTCACCGATGTCGGACCCGGTGATGTTGGTGGTCAGACGGACGTCCGGGTCCTCGGCCAGGGCGACCACGGCGATCACGTACGGCGGGGGCAGGTCGGGGTGCCACTGGTGCTGGTTGACGGTGTAGCCGACCACCGTGGCCCGGCCGGAGACCTCGGTCGGGGCCGACGACCGGCTCCGGCACACCGGGCAGATGGGGACCGGGGGGTGCACCAACGTGCCGCAGTCGGTGCAGCCCTGGATGCGCAGGGTGCCGTCGGCACCGGACGTCCAGAACCACTCGGTCCACGGGGTGAGCTCGGGTAGCGGCCTCATCGGCGATTCAAACGAGTCGGCTTCAGTGGAGCTCCGGTCGCATTCCGGGAGGCGCGGTCCCGAGGGGCAGTTGCACGCCGTCGAGGCGGATGGGTACGCCGTTGACCAGGACGTGACGGACCCCGGTGGGCTCTTCGGCCGTCAGCCGTTCGCCGTGCGCCGGAAAGTCGCGGCGCCGGGTCATCGGTCCCGGTGCCACCGTGGCCGGATCGAAGACGCAGACGTCGGCCCAGTAGCCCTCGCGCAGGTACCCGCGACGGTCGAATCCGAAGATGTCGGCCGGCTCACCGGTCAGCTTCCTGATGGCGCGCTCGACCGGCATGATGCCCCGGTCACGGACCCACGTGCCGAGCAGGTCGGTGGGGAGCGGCGCGTCGCACAGCTGGCTCACGTGGGCACCGGCGTCGGAGAGCCCGAGGACCATCTGCTCATGCGTGAGCAGGTCGCCCACGCTGACCGGATCGTCGTTGGCGATGTAGATGCGGAACCGGGTGGTCAGGTCCTCCTCGACGGCGAGCTCGCAGATCACGTCGAAAGGATCACCGCCGCGTTCGGCGGCGATGGCGTCGACCCGCCGGCCCTCGAGCTCTGGATGACGCTCGGATTCGGAGACCTCGCAGGTCTCCCACCGGGGCCGCATCGGTTGCTGTTCGAGGTCCGCCGCCGCCCGGGCCCGCCATGCGGGATCTCGGTAGGCGGCGATCCTGGCGTCACGGTCCCGGTCCATGAGCTCGGCGACCACCGGGCTCACGTTGAGACTGAAGGGACTGTCCATGGTGAACTGCATGGTCAGCGGCCGGGGGGTCACCTGGGGCCAGACCTCACATCCTTGCGCCACAGCCTGGTTGTGCAGGTCCAGTTGGGGCTGGTTGCGCCCGCCGGTGAGGGCGAACATCGGGTAGGTGAAGGGCCTTCCGATCCGGGGCTGCAGCTCGTACATGTCGGCATACGTGCACTGCTCGCCCACGGTGGCCAGCACCACGCCCTTGCCGGTGCTGCCGGCCGCCATGAACAGGGCCTCGACCTCGTCGCGTTCGGCGAAGCGACTCGGGACCGGCAGGCCGTTCATCCCCCGGTGGGTGTACGCGAAGCTGGTCGAGAACCCGGCCGCTCCCGCGTCGATCGCCTCCACCACCAGCCGGCACATCCGGTCGGTCTCCTCGGGAGTGGCGCTGCGTTCGTAGGCGGCGTCACCCATGACGAAGAGGCGGACCGAGCTGTGGCCGACGTAGCAGGTGAAGTTGAGTTGCGTTCCCCGACTGCGCACCAGCTCCATGTACTCGGGGTGGGTCTGGAACTCCCACACGATCCCCTCGGTGAGCGAGGCCGGGTTCATGTCCTCGACGTTCTCGAGGGTGGCCACGATGACCTCGTGGTGTTCCGGCCGGGTGGGGGCGATGGTGAAGCCGCAGTTCCCGGCGACCACCGTGGTGACCCCTTGGTACGAGGAGGGTCGCAGAGCCGGGTCCCAGAAGACCTGGGCGTCGTAGTGGGTGTGGATGTCGATGAACCCGGGGGCGACGATGCAGCCGGTGGCGTCGATCTCGCGGTGACCGTGCAGGTCCGCTCCGATCTCCTCGATCCGCCCGTCGGTGACGGTGACATCGGCCCGGCGGCCGGGCTCCCCGCTCCCGTCGACCACCGTCCCATAACGAATTGCCAGGTCAGCCGGCATCTCCACCTCCGTGTTCCCGGGCCTGTGTCAGGAGTTGCTGTGTCTGGGCGATCGAGGGTCCAGCGGAGGTCCCCCCGTCCACCGGGACGACGGTCCCGGTGATCTGCGCCGAGCGCTCGCTGGCCAGAAAGAGCACGGCGTTGGCCACGTCGACCGACGTTCCCTGTCGCTGCAGGGGCTGACTGAGCCGGATGACCGGACCGAGGTCGTAGTTGGTGATCCCGGTGTTGATGTGCCCCGGCGCCACGCAGTTCACCCGGATTCCGTATTCCGCCAGGTCTGACGCCGCAGATCGGTTGAACTGGATGATGGCCGCCTTCGACGTCCGGTAGACGATGGGGGAGGACCCTCCGGTCAACGCACCCATCGAGGTGGTGTTGATGATCGATCCTCCGCCGTGCTCGGCCATGTGCAGCCCGGCGAACCGACAGCCGTACATGACTCCGAAGAGGTTCACCGCCATCACCCGCTGCGCGTCACGGAGGTCGTTCTGGAGGAGCCGCCGGAACGAACTGGACACTCCGGCGTTGTTGAACATGACATGGAGCCCGCCAAAGTGGCCGATGGTGAACTCGACCAGTCCCTCGACGTCGTCCGGGTCGGCCACGTCGGTCCTCCGGAAGGCGACGGACGGCCCGAGTTGAGTGGCCAACTCCTCACCCCGTTCGACGCCTACGTCGGCGACGACCACCTTGGCGCCCTGTTCGACGAAGAGCTCCACCGTGGCGCGGCCGATCCCCCCCGATCCTCCGGTGACGATCGCCACCTTGCCGGCCAGCTCCTGGTCCATCGACTGGTGTGCCTCCCTGTTGAACGGTGTGGCCGCTTTCCCCGATCCGCGGCGACGGCCAACCGAGGTGCTCAGCGCGGCGACGCAGCCGGTTGTTCGGATGCTCCGGCCGCAGCATCTGCAAACACTATTCTCTTTCGGCGAGCCAACGTAGCCCGATGAGTGGCGCACCGAAAGACGAGGCCAGGGCCCCAAATACCAATCGCCGCCCTTCGCAAGGTCCGGAGTCGGCTTGGTGACATGCGGTCAGGACGATTGCGCTGGATACGGCACTCTCCTACCATGAAAACCGTGTCATCAACGAGATCAGACCCGGTGCCGCGGTGATGCTCGACCGGACGGCGGACATCCGGATTTCGGAGGTTCACCGCGGTCCAGCCGGCGCCCGTCACCGGGAGTACTCGCCACCCTGGGTGCTTCGGGGGTTGGAGGAGCTCCACCTCGAGTTCAGGTGAACGTCCCGGTAGACGTCCCCAGCTCGATCGACCCCCTGGACCTGGTCGAGCCCACCCGTTTCGCCCAGCACGGGTACCCCCACGAGGTGTGGGCGACGCTGCGGGCCGAGACGCCGGTGGCCTACCTGGAGCCCCCGGGTTTCATGCCGTTTTGGGCGATCACCAAGCACGCCGACATCACCGAGATCGCGGCCCAGCCCGAACGGTTCTCGAACGCACAGGGCCTGATCCTCGGCCGGCCGGGGGCTCCGTCCCAGCCGTCGGAGATGGTGGTCATGCTCGACCCACCTCGCCACGGGCCCTTGCGCCGGGTGGCGATGCCACGGTTCACCCCCCGAGCCATCCGGTCGCGCCATGAGGAGATCGACCGTATCGCCGTGGAGCTTCTCGACGACTTGGCCGCCTCCAATCAGACCGGCGAATTCGACTTCGTCGAGCGTGTGGCGGCGCCCCTGCCGATCGGTGTCATCTCCTGGATCCTCGGCGTGCCCGGCGAGGACTGGAAGTTGCTGTTCCGTTTGACCAACGAGGTGATCGGCAAGGACGACCCCGAGTTCCGACAGCCGGGCGAGACTCCGGGCCAGACGATCCGCCGGGCACGAGGCGAGCTGCACAACTATTTGACGGCCCTGATCGAGCGCCGCCGGCGCGAGCCCGGCGACGACATCGTCAGCCAGCTGATCGCATCGGAGATCGACGGGCAGCCGTTGACCGAGGAACAGCTGCTCAATTACTGCGAGCTGATCGTAGAGGCGGGCAACGAGACCACCCGCAACGCCATCAGCGGCGGTCTGCTCGCCTTCTCCCAGAACATGGAGCAGTGGGAGCAGCTCAAGCGCCACCCCGAGCTCCTCCCGAGCGCGGTGGAGGAGATCCTCCGCTGGGTTAGCCCCATCATCCACTTCACCCGCACGGCGACCGAGGACAGCGGAGATCCGGGGGGTGACCATCCCGGCGGGCGACAAGGTGGCCCTCTTCTTCGCCTCGGCCAACCGGGACGAGGAGGTGTTCGGGGACCCGTTCGAATTCAGGATCGATCGCCAACCCAACCACCATCTCGCCTTTGGGTCCGGCCCCCATTTCTGCATGGGCGCCAACCTCGCCCGGGTCGAGCTCGAGACGCTCTTCCGCCACCTGCTCGCCCGTTTGGAGTGGTTCGAGCTGGCCGGACGACCCGAACTGCTGAACTCGGCGGTCAACGGTGGCATCAAGCACCTGTCGCTGCGGGTCCGATTGAGCTAGATGGAGTCAGCGGGCCCGCCCGCCGCGCCATCACCGAGAACGAATTGCCAACGGGGGAGCGGTACATGGAGAGCATGAAGTTCGGCATCGCCTTCGCCAGCATCGGACCCAACATCGAGCCGGAGCGGGCGTGTGCGCTCGCCGGTTCGGCCGAGGCGGCCGGATTCGAGTCGATCTGGTCCGTCGACCATGTGGTGGTGCCCGCCGGCTACCGGTCCACCTACCCCTACGATCCATCCGGGCGGCTGCCGTCGGGCGAGGACGCACCCTTCCCCGACCCGCTTATCTGGCTGGCCTACGTGGCCGGGTCGACATCGACCATCCGTTTGGCCACCGGCATTCTGATCCTCCCGGAGCGCAACCCGGTGGTCCTGGCCAAGGAGTTGGCCACCCTCGACTATCTCTCCTCGGGCCGGGTCACTCTCGGCGTCGGGATCGGCTGGTTGAAGGAGGAGTTCGAGGCCATCGGCATCCCCTTTGCCCGGCGCGGCGAGCGAACAGAGGAGAGCATCGCCGCCATGAGGGCCCTGTGGGGCCAGGAGCGGGCCAGTTACGACGGTTCGACGGTCCATTTCGAGGACGTCTACCTGCGACCCCAGCCCCGGGCGGGCGCCATCCCGATCCACATCGGCGGCCACACCGAGATCGCTGCCCGTCGAGCCGGTCGGCTGGGTGACGGCTTCTTCCCCTTCGGCGTCGACCGGGGGGAGCTCGCGCACCTGGTCGACACCATGAGGAAGGCGGCCACGGGCGCAGGCCGGGACCCGTCGACCATCGAGGTCACCGTCAGCAGCTACAGCACCGGGGACGACGCGGTCGGCGACGTGCGGGCCGCCGCCGCCCTGGGTGCGACCCGAGTGATCATTCCCGCCGCCCTGTTCGCGGGCGACGTCAGCAGCTCGTTGCACGACTACGCCGAGCGAGTGGTCGCCCGATTGTAGGGTTGGCACCCAGCGACGCTGAATTCGAAAACGCGGCACGCCAGCCGCACGAAAGGTGACCTTATGTCTGTGAACAGCACCACCACCTCACCACTCCGGCATGCGGACCGGTTCTACATCGGCGGCCAATGGGTGGCACCGAGCTCGGATGCCACCATCGACGTGATCGATTCGGGGACCGAGGAGCTCTTCTTCAGCGTGGCCGAGGCACAGGAAGCGGACATGGCAAGGGCGGTAGCCGCCGCCCGCCAGGCGTTCGACGACGGGCCCTGGCCACGGATGACCCACGCAGAGCGGGCCGAGTACCTGCGGGCGTTGGGTGCCGGACTGGCGGCCCGCGGGGACGAGATCGGGCAGATCTGGCCGCGCGAGGCCGGAGTGCTCCACCGGATTGCACAAGTGGTCGGGAAGGGTGCGGCGGGCACCTTTGACTACTACGCCGGGCTGGCCGACACGTTCGAGTGGGAACAGGAGGCGCAGCCCACCGGGCCCGGGTTCGGACTGCTGGTCCGCGAGCCGGTAGGCGTGGTCGGCGCCATCATCCCGTGGAACGGACCGCTGAGCCTGATCAGTTACAAGGTCGCCCCCGCCCTCATCGCCGGGTGCACGGTGGTCCTCAAGTCCTCACCGGAGGCGCCCGGCGAGGGCTACCTGGTGGGAGAAGTCGCCGAGGAGATCGGGCTGCCACCGGGCGTCCTCAACGTGCTCACCGCCGACCGAGAGGTCTCGGAACTGCTGGTGCGCGATCCGCGGGTCGACAAGATCACCTTCACCGGCTCGACTGCCGCCGGCCGCCGGATCGCTTCGCTGTGTGGCGAACGGATCGCCCGTTGCACCCTCGAGCTCGGGGGAAAGTCGGCCGCTGTGATCCTCGACGACGCCGACCTGGGCCTGACCGCGGCACGCCTGGCCCAGGCCGAGTGCATGATGACCGGTCAGGTCTGCTCGTCGCTGACCAGGATCGTGGTCACCCAGCAGCGTCACGACGAGCTGACCGAGGCGCTCGTCGACGCGTTCTCGCAAGTCAAGGTGGGGAACCAGTTCGACCCGGCATCGCAGATGGGACCGCTGGCGGTCCGCCGCCAGCGCGACCGGGTGCTCGGGTACATCGACAAGGGGGTGGCCGAGGGGGCGACACTGGCCACCGGAGGCGGGCGACCCGCGCACCTCGAAAAGGGCTGGTTCGTGGAGCCGACCGTGTTCTCCAATGTGGAGAACTCCTCCACCATCGCCCGGGAGGAGATCTTCGGTCCCGTGCTGAGCGTCATCCCCGCCCAGGACGAGCGCGACGCGGTGGCCATCGCCAACGACACCATCTACGGGTTGAACGCGTCGGTCTTCACCGCCGACTCCGACCGGGCCCGGGATGTCGCCGGGCAGCTGCGCTCCGGCACCGTCGGGCACAATTCGTTCCGTACCGACTTCGGCATCGCCTTCGGTGGTTTCAAGCAGTCGGGGCTGGGTCGCGAGGGTGGGACCGAGGGTCTGCTTCCGTTCCTCGAGGCGAAGACGGTCATCCTGGAGGAGCGCCCGTCCTCCGATGCCGGGTGACGACGGTGCAATGGATGGACCGTCATGGGTGCTGAACCAGTCGAGGGAGGGAAGGCCGCCTTCAACCACGTCGGGATCTGTGTGTCCGACCTCGAACGCTCCCGGCGCTTCTACGAGGGCGTGCTCGGATTCCGCTACTGGTGGGAGCTGGACGTGCCCGACGCCGGGTGCAGTCGCCTCCTCCAGCTACCCGAGCCGGTGGGAGCCAAGGCGGTCTACCTGGTCAACGGGAGCGTTGTCATCGAGCTCATCTCCTTCGCCGGCGCCGGGATCCACTCCTCCCCCCGGCGGGTGATGAACGATCTGGGCCTCACCCACCTGTCCGTGGCCGTCGACGACATCGGGGCCACCCTGGAGCAGGTAGGTACCCACGGGGGCGAGATCTTGGTGGACACCGACATGGGGGGCAGGGCCATCATGATCCGCGACCCCGACGGCCAGCTCATCGAGCTGACCACCTTCGGCTTCCGGGACATGCGGCCACCGTGGCCCGACCCGTCCACACTCTAGGGACACGACCAAACCTGGGGCCGGTAACCGAGCCGTGGCACCACCCGTACCCAAGCGGGCTCCGGCAATGCCGAGCGGTTTTTGCGAGTCAACCTGCCGACCGGGTGGGCGCGAATACCCGCCGGGATCAGGACAGTTTCGACAACTCGGCGTTCGCCTGACGCTCCACCACGGCGTAGCCGTGGGCGGCGGCCCTCTCCCGTGCCTGCTCGAGGAGCCCCCGGGCGCGGTCGGCGTCATTCGGCCCGCTTCGAATACGGAGCATCCGACCCCACAACATGTTGGTGTACGCCTCCGCGAACTTCATCTCGCCACGGGTATTGAGCTCGGCTGCCTGCTCGAAGTACGACTCGGCCTCCTCGAAACGGTCGACCGCGGTGGTGAGCCCGCCGAGGTACATTGCCACCGGTGGCTGGGGGCAGAGGCCGTTGTGCGGCACCTGGTCCCGGAACGGAGCAAGCCGGTCGATCAACGGCTCGCAATGGGCACGGAGCTGCAGCTCGATGACGACCCTCGCGTAGCAGACCATCCCGTCGAACCACCCGGTGTCGTCAGGCAAGGCGAACGAGTTGGCCGCACCCTCGTCCACCAGCTCCCGGGCCGTCTCCTCGTTGCCCGCATCGAGGTGTGCTGCCGCCAAAACGGCCCTGAAGGTGGGAATCGGATTCCGCTCAGCAACGTCGGCGATGAGCGACACCATCTCTCCCAACCGGCCCTGTTGGTCGCGAGTCTTCATGAGCTGCGTGCCGTAGAAGGCGAAGGCGTCGGGCTGTCCACTTGCCGTGCCCACCTCGAACGCCACGGTGGCCAGCTGCTCGGCCTCTTCGGTGTCGCCGTCCAGCAAGGCGAACGAGGCGGCGCTGTAGCTGGCCTGCCACAGGAACAGTGGTTGCCCGAGCTTCTCCGTCATCGCGCCCAACATCGCCAGACGTTCCCTGGCCAGCTCGAACTGGCCGGCGCGGACGGCAAGTGAGCAACCGACATTGGCGGCAGAAAGCAGGGCCACCGGGTCATCCAGGTCGCTGACCGCGGCGAACGCCTCCGCGAAGTCTGCCAACTGTGAGACGAGGGTCGAAGGAGCGTTGAGAGGCGTGCCGCACCTTCTCACCACATCGACGAAGGTGGCCCGATCTCCCAGGCGACGAGCGATCGTCTTGGCCTCGTCGGCAAGGACGAGGCGGACCTCGAGCGGGCTGTGATAGGTGAGCTCACTGCACAGCGTGGCGATAAGACGCGCCCGTTCGACGCTGTCGGTCTCGGGAAGGGCCTCGAGCGCAGCTTCGAGCACGTCGACCTTCTCGACGTCGAGCTGCCCCAACGCACTGAAGAACCCTCGGGTGTTGGCCAGTGCCGCCGCCACCAGACGAGCGGTGTCGCCGAGTGCCTGCGCTCCGCTCGCTGCCTCCAGAAGGTTCTCGCGGAACGCGGCGATGCCGGCCTGGCGCTGGGCGGTCCCGAGACCGATCAATAGGTCGATGCGGGTCAGTGGGTCGACACTTGCGGTGAGGGCGGCGAGCTCGAGCGCCTGGGAGAAGTAACGCACCGCATCGTCGGGAGCGAGCGCCGCCAAGGCGGCATCGCCCGCTCGCTGGGCATACGAGATGGCCTTGTCCACGTCAGCAGGGCGCGTGGCGAGGAGGAAGTGCCGGGCCAGTTCTCCGACCAGGTCCTCGCTGTTCTCTCCGTAGAGGCGCTCGATGGCCTCGCCTACCGCCTTGTGCAGCCGGGTACGCCTGGTCCCGCCGAGGTCCTCGTAGAGGGTGTGCTGGACCAGGGCGTGGGAGAAGGTGTAGCGCCCAGGTGCGTCGGGCAGTTCGTTTACCACCGCGGCACGCTCGGCCTCGTCGAGCAAGTCGATGAGCTCGTCCTCGTCGACCTTGGTCGTCTCGGCCAAGAGATCGAGGTCGAAGTCGCGTCCGATGACCGATGCCGTGGACAAGACCTTGGTCGCCCCTTCCCCGAGTCGTGAGACACGGGTGCCGATCACCGTCCGCACGCTGTGGGGAAGGGAGAAGGGTCCCTCGGTGTCCTTGGCCGTCCACCGTCCGGTGCTGGCGTCCTGGAAGATCTCACCTGACTCCGACAGGTTCCGCAGCATCTCGGCCACGAAGAACGGGTTGCCGTCGGTCTCCCGGTAGAGCTGATGGGCCAGCCCCACTCCGGCCTCGTCGAGCTCGTGCCCGGCGGCCGACTCCATGAAGGCGATCACCCCGGTGTCCTCCAGGCCTTTCAGATCGATGGTGGAGACCCCGGTCGGCTCCCTGGCCAGGGTCGCCAGGGCTTCAGTCAAGGGGTGAGCGGCAGAGAGTTCCGCATCGCGATAGGTCCCGAGGATCAACAGACGGGTGGTCGAGGTGTTGGCAAGGACGTGGCGGAGCAGTTGCAGGCTCGGCTTGTCCGCCCAGTGGAGGTCGTCGAGGAAGAGGACGACTGGACGCTGCCGGCTGGCCTCCTCCAGCAGTCCCACCACGGCGGCATAAAGAAGGTAGCGCTCGGTGTCCGGATCGGTGGTCTGGGACGGCGGCAGCTCGCCCAGACGCTGACCGAGGGCTGGCACCATGCGGGCTAGCTCCCCGCCGTGGCCGGCCACATGGGTTCGGAGCAGCGCTTCGTCGACGTGAGCCACCAGGTGAGACAGGGCCTCGTGGAACGGACGATACGGTGCTCCCACCTCCTCGTCGCAGCGACCGAGGAGCACCGTCATGCCCCCACCGTGCGCGTGGCGGGCCAGCTCGGACACCAGGGTGGTCTTTCCCTGGCCCGGTTCCCCGGCCAACAGGATGAGCTCCCGTCCCTCCCCGCTGGCGACACGCTTCGCCGCGCCTTCCAGGAGGGCGAACTCGTTCTCCCGACCGATGACCCCGACGGCAGGGGGATGGGTCAGGCGGGTGGGAAGCGGCACCGTTCCCGATCCGGGTGCTTCGGCTTGGAGAGGCTCCCAGGACACCAGGAGCGTTTCGATGGGCTCGGGCAGACCCTTGAGCTCCAGTTCTCCGAGCGAGGTGAAGGAGTGTGCGCTTCTGCGACCGGCACTGGCCCGCGCTAGGTCGGAGACCAGGATCTGGCCACCCTCGGCCCGGGCACAGAGGCGGGCTGCCTCGATGACCGGGTCGCCGAAGTAGTCGTCGGCCTCCCTGCTCGCCTCGCCCGAGCTCAACCCCACTCGGAGCCCGAGCGGGCTGTCCACACCGGTGTTGTCCCGGTGGACGGCCTGTTGCATTGCCACTGCACAACTAAGAGCCGCCGAGGCGGCGGGGAAGACCACCATGAGGCCGTCGCCCAGGTTCTTCACCTCGGTGCCACCGGAGGTGGCGATGGCCTGACGGAGGGCCGAGAAGTGCTTGTGGCGCACATCGTCGCCTGCTTCAGGAGTCAGTGAAGAAGCGAGCTCAGTCGAGCCCACCAGATCGGTGAAGAGCACCGTGATGTTCTCGGTGGTGGCCACCGAACCTCCTGTCGCCGCAACTAGGGCAAAGACTAGGCGAGATCAGGGATTTCTTCCCGGGTGTGGCGATCGACGTCGCCGGAGCGTCAGGGCCGCTCTCGTCAGGCGGGCACCTTCATGCCGAGGAGCCCGTACATGTTCCCACCCATGATCTTCCGCACGTCCGGCTCGGGATAGAGGGCCAACACCTCCTCGGCCCACTCGAAAGGCTCGGCCAGCCCCTCGGGGTGCGGGTAGTCCGACCCGAAGAGGATGTGCTCGGGGGTCATCGCGTCGATGAGTGCCTCGAGTGAGTCCTCCCAGAAGGGGTTGATGAAGATGTTGCGGAGGAAGACCTCGACCGGATGCTCGGCAAAGGCCTTTGGCATCTTCCCGTAGGTCTTCTCCAACGACTTGAGGCAGGGCAGCGCCCAGCTCCCGCCGTTCTCCACGCTCAGCAGACGGACCCTGGGGAAGCGGCTCAGCATCCCGTGGCAGATCGCCGAGGTGACAGCGTCGCTGATCGGCCTTCCCGTGTTGACGGCATCGGTGAACGGTCGGGGGGCGAACGGCTGCATGTCGCGCCCGTCGCCCTCCCACTCGTTGGCGTGCCGCTGGTAGCCGGAATCCGACGCGTGCATGGCGACCACGACGCCGGACTCCTCGATCTTCCGCCAGAAAGCGTCGAACTCGGGGAGGAAGGGGGACCGGGTGCCCCGGGTCCCGGCGACCGGACCCGGTCGCAGCAGCACCACCTTGGCGCCGTGCTCGAGGAGCCAATCGAGCTTCCGCGATCCCCTGCTCGGGGATGCACGGATTGACCACCGGTGTGGGGAAGATCCGCTGTTGGTAGTCGAACGTCCACTCGTCGCGCAGCCACTGGTTGTAGGCGTGGACGACCGCGCAGGTCATCTCGGGGTCGTCGAGCAGGTTGACCTCGATCAGGCTGGCCAAGGTGGGGAACATCAGGGCGGCATCGACCCCGGTCTCGTCAAGGAGCGCCAGGCGGGGCTCGGCCGATCGGAATGCATCGATGGCGCTGATGGGGGTACCGGCCATCTCACGGAGCGTCTTTCCCTCGGGGTTGTTGCCCGCGAAGTAGTCGGCGAACGATCCGGGCGGGGCCACCACGTCGAAGGTGGGGTTGGGGATGGATTCGCTGATGACGTTATTGATGGCGATCTTGGTACGGCCGTTGACCTCTACGTACTTGACGAAGCCCTCGTACTGCTTCGGGAGGTAACGAGTCAGCGCGTCGCCGGTCTCGTACAGATGGTTGTCGGCGTCGAAAATCGGACCTTCATACTTTGACATGAACCCTCGATTCATCGGATTGCGACAGGCTGGGCCGAGTCGGCGTCGTCCGGCTGGTGTGCCGGCCTCTGATGACAGTCATCGCTGGATGACGATCACCCGTAGTGCTCGTCGACGCGAATTGCCCGGGTGGGGCAATTCATGGCCGCTTGCCGGACATTCTCCTCGTTGGCCGCGAGGTTCCCGGACACGATGGCCACGCCGGCATCGTCCAGGTCGAAGACGCCGGGCGCCCAGTACAGGCAGTTCCCCGACCCCATGCAGGCCTCCCGGTCGATGATCTCAAAGCTGGAAACACCGTTCTCTGACCCCTGGGCCACAGCCCGACGTTAGCACCGCACTTTGAGAAGAACGCCCTGGACCTTCGAGCTGGAAATGCCGTTCCGTCGAGGCGTCGAGGTGGGGCTCAGCGGCCGGACCTCGGGAGACCGAGCCCCCGCTCGGCGATGATCGAGCGCTGCATCTCGCTGGTTCCCCCGTAGATGGTGGTCACCGCCGCGTGCCGGAACAGGTGCTCGACCCATCCGTCGACCGGGGACTGGTCCTCGCCGCGCTGGACCACCCCCTCGGCGCCGAGCATGTCGACCAGCTCGGCAGCGTCGGCGGTCATCGACTCCGCGTAGAACAACTTGTGCATCGACCCCTCGACCCCGGGGAGGCCTCCGGTGGCCGCCACGAAGGACGTGCGATTGGCCAGCAGCCTGGCCACCTCGTTGTTGGTGCGCATGGTGGCGAGACGCTCGCGCACGTAGGGGTCGTCGATGACTCGGCTCGCGTCAGCACGCCGGGTTTCCTTCGCCCATCGCACCGCCCGCTCCCACACTCGGTCGGCCTCGCTGAGGCCGAAGCCACCGCGCTCGAAGGTGAGTGCGACGGTCATGACGTGCCAACCCTGGTCGACGTCGCCGATCCGGTAGTGGTCGCTGATCCGGACGTCCGTGTAGTAGGTGGCGTTGGTCCGCTCGCCTCCGACGGTATGAACCGGGTGGATCTCGATCCCGGGCGAGTCCAGGGGCACCAGGAACATGGTCAGTCCCTTGTGCTTGGGGACGTCGTGGTTGGTGCGGGCCAGGAGGAAGACGTAGTCCGCCACGTGGGCGAGTGTGGTGAACATCTTCTGCCCGTTGATCACCCACTCGTCGCCGTCGCGTGAAGCGGTGGTCTTGATCGAGGCCACGTCGGAGCCGGAGTCCGGCTCGCTGTAGCCGAGCGACATGATGATGTCGCCGGCCAGGGCGCGCGGCAAGAAGTCGGCCTTCTGCTCGTCGGTTGCCACCCGGCGGATCGTCTGGCACACGATGAGGGTCAAGCCCATGCCATCGGTGGGGGCGCCTGCCAGCCTGAGCTCGTCACGGAGGGCGGTCATCTCGAAGGGGTCCCGGTCCTGGCCGCCGTATTCGGGCGGCCATGACGCGGCGATCCAGCCCTTCTGGCCGATGGCCCGGTGGAAGTCCTTGTCGTGGTTGGTCCCGGTCCGATGGGCGCGCTCGATTGTCTCGGCATCGAGGTGCTCGTCGAGGAAGGCGCGCACCTCCTCCCGGAAGGCGTCGCTCTTCGGGCCGAGGCGGAAGTCCATCATGAGACCTCCACCGGACCGAAGAGCGCCTCGGCGAGATGGGCCACGCCCCGTCGCGGGTCACCGAGGCTGAGCGGCCACGCCTCCGCCCTGCGGTAGTAGAGCTGGATGTCGTACTCCAGGGTGAATCCATAGCCGCCGTGCACGTGGAGTGCCACGTTGCTCGCCCGACGCGCCGCCCGGGTGGCGAAGAGGAAGGCCATCGAGCTGAGCGCGGCAAAGTGTTCCTCGTCCTCGGACTGTGCCCAGGCCGCCTCGCGGGAGAGGAGACGGGCGCCGTCGACCAGGGTGGCCGCATCGGCCAGGTCGCGGGCGATCGACTGGAACGATCCGATGGGCGCACCGAACTGGTGACGGTCCTTGGCGTACTCGACCCCGAGGGCGAGGGCGGCCTCGCCCAGGCCGACCAGGGCACCGCTCATCAGGGTGCGCCATTCGTCGAGCGCCTGCGCGTGGGCCGCTCGGGCGATGTCACCGGTGGTGAGCACGGATCGTCCGGGACCCCGGACCGAACGGTCGGCCAGCGGTGACGACCCGAGATTGCGAGGTGCGGTGCCGACCATGTCGTCGGCCACGAGAACCAGCTCGTCGGCATCCATGGCCACCACCACGCCGGCGATCGAACCGGAGGGGACCAGCGCCGCCGTCCCGTCGACCGCGGGGCGGGGCGCCACCGTGCTCACCGTCGAGGGATTGGCGATGAGGACGTCGAGGTACTGCCTCCCCCGGTCGCCGGACGTCGCCAGGATCCGGGCCGCCACCGCGCTGTCGATGAAGGGCACCGGGGCCAGGAAGCTGCCGATCTGCTCGCAGATCAGCTCGAGGTCGAGCAGGGATGCGCCCCCTCCGCCCAACTTCTCGGAGACGCCGATGGTCGGTCCCGCCATCTGGCAGAAGGCGGTCCAGAGATCGAGATCGAAGCCTCCCGGCTCGCTGGCCCGCACCACATCGGGCGTGCAGTGGTCGGTGAGGAAGGCGCGGACGGCCGAGACCACCTCGAGCTGTTCGTCTGTAGGGTTCAGGTCCATGGTCGAGGTCCGCCGCAGGTCCGGTGCAGGCGGATCGAGATTACTTGATCACCCGCGCCACACCCGCCGGTCAAACGACAGAACGGGAACAGGAGTTGGCAATCGATGGCTGACGTAGTCGAGCCCTTCCACATCTGGATGGACCAAGGGGAGCTCGATGATCTGCGCAGCCGCCTCAGCCGTACCCGGTTCCCCGACCAGATCGCCGGGACCGAGTGGGACGCCGGCATTTCGATCGCCTATCTGCGGGAACTGGTCGAGTACTGGCTGGACGGCTACGACTGGCGTCGGGAGGAGGACCGCCTCAACCAGTTCGCCCATTTCCGAACCCGGATCGACGGGCAGTCGATCCACTTCATCCATGCCCGGTCGCCCCACGAGGGTGCCCTTCCGTTGCTCCTCACCCACGGCTGGCCCGGCTCGGTCGTCGAGTTCCTCGAAGTGATCCCACGACTCACCGACCCGCCGGCGCACGGCGGTCGGGCGTCAGATGCGTTCCACGTGGTGGTGCCGTCGCTGCCCGGTTACGGGTTCTCGGAGCCGCCGCGCATCCGTGGTTGGGACGTGCGACGGATCGCCGAGGCGTTCATCGCGCTCATGGCCCGCCTCGACTATCGGCGCTACGGCGCGCAGGGGGGCGACTGGGGCGCCCAGGTGACGGCGCGGATCGGCGCGCTCGACCCGGAGCACTGTGCCGCCATCCATCTCAACATGCCGGTCGGCGCCCGGCCGGCCGACACCGGCCCGCTCACCGAAGAGGAGCAGGCGGACCTCGCCGACATGACCCGATTCACCCGCGAGGAGGCCGCCTACGCCAACGAGCAGGGAACCAAGCCCCAGACATTGGGCGTCGGCCTGAACGACTCGCCGGCGGGTCTCCTGGCATGGATCGTGGAGAAGTTCCGGGCCTGGAGCGACTGTGGCGGCAACCCCGAGAACTGCTTCTCCCGGGATCAGCTCCTTACCAACGTGATGCTGTACTGGATGACCCAGACGGCCACCTCCTCGGCCCAGCTCTACTGGGAGACCAACCAGAGCGGCGTGCTGACCGAGAAGCTGCCCTTCATCGAGGTGCCGACCGGGGTGGCCCGGTACCCCAAGGAGGTACTGCGTTGGCCGCGGTCGTGGGTGGAGCAGCAGTTCAATGTCACCCACTGGGCCACCATGCCCCGGGGCGGCCACTTCGCCGCCATGGAACAACCCGTGCTGTTCGCCGGCGACCTACAGGAGTTCTTCCGGACGGTGCGCTGAGCGATGGCCGAAGGGTGTCGGTGCCGGTCGGTTCCGCGCTACCGGTGGTGCAGCCGCTCGACGGCGGCGGCAAGACCTAGTCAAAGACGACCACACCACGGATGTTCAGCCCGTCGAGCATGTCCTGGTAGCCCTGGTTGATCTCGTCGAGCCGGTACGTCCTTGTGACCAGCTCGTCCAGCTTGAGCCGCCCCGCCTGGTAGAGGGCCAACAGGTTGGGGATGTCGAAGCGGGGGTTGGCCGCTCCGAACACGACGCCCCGTACCTCCTTCTGCCACATGGCCAGCTCGAAGAGGTTGACGCTGGACTCCGTCTGGGTCTGCGGGGCGACGCCGGTGACCACGCAGGTCCCGTTCTTGCCGGTGAGCGCGAGCGCCGGACCCATCAGGTCGCCGTACATCACGCTCGGCACCAAAATGACCGCGTCGGCCAGCTGGCCCCGGGTCAGGTCGATGACCAGGGGGAGCGCCTCTTCCATCGACCCGGCCGCATGGGTGGCGCCGAAGTCGAGGGCCGACTTCTGCTTGAACTCCACGGGATCGACGGCGACCACGTACTTCGCCCCGGCCATGTGGGCGCCCTGCAAGGCGTTCATCCCGACCCCTCCGACGCCGACCACGACGACGGTGTCGCCCGGCTCGACCTGGGCCCGGTACACGGCCGAGCCCCAGCCGGTGGTGACGCCGCACGACACCAGGGCCACCACCGGCAGCGGGAACTCCGGACCCACCTGCACCAGTGACGCCTCGTGGACGACGCCGTACTCGGCAAAGGTCCCCAACTTGGACATCACATTGAGGGGTCGTCCGTCGTAGTGGTACCGAGGCGTCCCGTCGGAAATCTGGCCGGGGGAGAAGGTCTCGGCGCCGAGGTCACAGAGGTTGGTATGCCCGGTGATGCACATCTTGCACCGGCCACAGATCGGGAAGAAGCTGGCGGCCACATGGTCACCGGGCTCGAAGGCCGCGACGCCGGGACCGACCGCCTCGACGATGCCGGCACCCTCGTGGCCGCCCACCAAAGGGAACAACCTCGGATCGGGTCCCTTGTCAGGGTCCCTCGGCGCGCCGATGTCGTTGGTCCGCAGATGCTGGTCGGAGTGGCACAGGCCGGCAGCCGCCCATTTGACCAGCACCTCGTGGTCCCGGGGCGGGTCGAGGTCGATCTCCAGGATCTGCCAGTCCTGCTCCCGACCCCAGAGCACTGCTGCTTGCGATTTCATCGTCTTGGAACTCCTTGCAGGGTTGGTAGTCCGATTCTTGCTGACGGTCGGGCGGTCCGCCCGTTCTCCCGGGGAGGGCCATGGCCCACACGTCCGCCTCCCCGGCGTCGCCGGTGAGCCTCTGCGGCCACGTTGGCCACCTACGGCGACCCGGGGCTCACCCGGATCGTCGGGAGAAGCCGTCGTGTCAGCTCGAGCAGCTCGGCCCGGAGCGTGGCGTCGTCGAGGCCGACAACCAGTGGGTGGATGACGGCGCCGCTGATGGCGGCGGTGAACATCGCGGTGGAGACCCGCGCCTGGTACCCGGTGTCGTCACCCATGAGCACTCGGCAGAGACGATCCATCACCCGCCGGAACGGTTCGTGCTTCGCAAAATATCCGACGATCACCGGATCGTTCAGGATGGTGCTCGAGGTCCGCCGGCGTGCCACGGCGAAGTCGACGATCCCGGTCACCAGCGCATCACGACCCCGCGAGGGTGCGGCCTCGGCCGCGTCCATCACCTCTTCCAGCCTGGCCAGTTCGGCTACGGCCGCGGCCAGGACGATCTCGTCCTTACTCTTGTACTGGTGATAGACCGCAGCCTTGGTAACGCCGATGGTGTCGGCGATCATCTGCAACGAAGTCCCCCCGACACCGTGGGAGGCGAACAGTCCGAGGGCGGCGTCGATGATGCGGGCTTGCGCCGCGCTGGGCGCTGCCGGTGTGGCTTCCTTGGCGGCGGCGACGGCCTCGACATCGCTCACCGGGCCAGGGTAGTCGATCGCTCGTCGTGCAAATAGCCGATCGGCTACCCTCCAGATAGCCGATCGGCTACGTATCGCCCGAAGGGGGTTCTGTCGTGGGAGATATCGACGACACCGTAAAGGAAACCTTGTCCGACGTCCGGAAGGTTGGTGCCAACTACGAGGAGCACCAGCAGCCCGTTGGGCTCGACATACCGGTCGACTTGGTGCATTTCAAGAAGTTCCCCGTCGTCGACCCGCCGGGCAAGTACAAGAAAGTGGGTCACGACACCCGGTGGGACATCAGACCCGAGGACAGCAAAGAGCTACCGGACTACAGCGGTCCGTTCAACCAGGGACTTCGATTCTCTGACTTCTCCAATGATGCGCTCATCAACATGCTGGAGATGGCCGATGAGTACTACAGAGTGTGCATCGCCGGCTGGGCGGACTCGGTTGGGGACCGGTACGGACGCGACGACATGCACCGCATCCAGTCCGAGGCTTGGCGGGACATGATTCTTCCGCAATTGCGGGGGATGGTCGACGAATGGATGGAGCCTCTCCGACGACGAGGCCGAGGCTCTCGTCATGGAGATGCAGAAGAAGGTGGAGGACGATGTGGCCGCCGGCCGGGTGATCCTTCTCAACCCCTACAAACCCGAGCCGGAATGGGCGCAGTACTCCAAGGAGCGCCTTGTGAAGCTGGCGCTGGGGAGCCACGAGTTCTTATTGGCGGCTATCGAGTCCTGGGCCTTGGCCATCGTCATGAGGGACGGCCTCGACGAGATGTTCGCCTTCCAATGGGCTCTGTGGAGTGAGATATTGCTGCCAGCGGCAAAGGACATCAAGGCGCGCTGGATGGGCATCTCCGGTGACACGGTCGAGGCCTTCATGAAGGACATCCAGGTGGACGCCACTTCCTTCCCCGGCAAGGCCTTCGAGTTGACCTTCGAGATGCCCGAGGAGGAAGTCGGAATCTTCACGTTCAAC
Source organism: uncultured Acidimicrobiaceae bacterium (assembly GCA_963734395.1). Taxonomy (GTDB): domain Bacteria; phylum Actinomycetota; class Acidimicrobiia; order Acidimicrobiales; family RAAP-2; genus Bog-756. The sequence continues at coordinate 681,756 of CAVTGY010000003.1, forward strand.
AAATGCATTTCGGTCGACCAATGGGAAGCGATGGGTCGTCCGGACATTGCCGAGAAGGCGTCTCATACCTCGTGTCCCGCTGCCATTATCGAGACGGCGAAGATGTACAACCCGAACATGAAGGTCGAGATCTTGGCGATTCCGCCGCGTGTCAGCAAAGACGACGTCTGCTGTAAGTGGCGGCTGTCCATTCGGGACGAATCAGATCCGGAGTACGTCCCAGTGACGCTGTCTAGCAAGCCGCAGCCCGCTGGGTAAGGAGATCTGACAGGGACACGACCGGCAGGTGCCGTTCTGACGCGCGAGAATTGTTCGTCGGACGATGAGGAACGGCGGATGGCCTACGACGGCTTCATTTCCTACAGCCACGCAGCAGACGGGCGGCTGGCACCCGCGCTCCAGCAAGGTCTCCAGCTCCTGGCCAAGCCTTGGAACAGTCGGCGGGCGCTGCGGATCTTCCGCGATGAGACCGGGCTGTCCACAGACCCCAACCTGTGGTCGGCGATCGAACGAGCGCTCGATGACAGCAAATGGTTCATCCTCCTCGCCTCCCCCGCCTCGGCACAGTCACAGTGGGTGAACAAGGAGATCATCCGCTGGATCGACACCAAATCGGTCAATCACATCTTGCCGGTGGTCACCGACGGGACGTGGGACTGGGATGCCACGACAGGCGATTTCACCGTCGAGTCCTCCGCGGTACCCGACGCGCTGCGAGGAATCTTGCACGGCGGAGCCGCGCCACCTGGATCTCCGCTGGGCGAAGACGGCCACGGACCTCGATCTACGGAACAGTCGATTCCGGAGCGCAGTGGCAGACGTTGCCGCACCCATGCACGCAGTCGCCAAGGACGAGCTCGAGGGAGAGGACATCCGCCAGCACCGGCGGACACGGCGACTGGCACGTAGCGCGGTCGGGGCGCTTGCGCTTCTGGTTGTCATCGCCACGTGGTCAGTGCCTTCGCCATCTCGCAACGCAACAGTGCCCAGGCCGCAACCGCCACCGCCCACCAGGAGTTGCTGGTGGCCGATTCGCAGACCCAGATCAGCTCAAACCCTCAGCTCGCCACCTTGCTGGCAGTCGAAGCCGACCGCAGGGTTTCCACCCCGGCCAGTCGCAATGCCCTCGTGAACGCCGTCCTCGCCGAGCCCTTCCCTGCAGCGGAGGTTCGGAGGGGAAACCGGGGATGTCGCCGTCCTCGGAGACAACCGCATCGTCTCGATAGCCCAATTGGGCAATGCTCGTGGCAGGACTCCAAACCAAAACATCGTGCAACTTTGGAACTGGCAAACCGGTCAGCGCCAAACGTGGCCCGAGGCTCCGCTGGGTGACAACACCTCGGGACCCTTGGACATGTCGGCCACCGCCGACGGCCAACTTCTCGCAGTGATCTCTCGAGACGGTACTGTCCAGCTCTATTCCGGCGGGAGCCTCGAACCAGAAGGACGACCATTCCCGAGTGGGCTCGGCCAGTTCGCCACCCCGCAGGCAAGTATTTCGTTGAGCCCCAATGGCCAGTCTCTTGCCGTCTCGGGCGCCGACTTGGCGGCGAGTTCACCATACGCGGGTAAATCCGTAAGTGTCTTCTCCCGAGCGGGCGACCAGTGGGTACCCGACCCGCCTCTCCAAGGCGATCGCTCGCGGGTCGACGCCACGGCGTTCAGCTCCGACGGAAGCGTGATCGCTACCGCTTCGCCTACCCCCACCGGCAGCAACATCGTGATCAACGACGTCGCAAGCGGCCAGCAACTGTACAGCTTTGCGTCCAGTCTCGTGAATGTCGGACACGGTGCGATCGCGCTTGACTGGACTCGCCACCGTGTCGTCTTGGACACCTTGCCAGGTGGAATCGGCGACGCGGTCTGGTACGACCTGGAGTCCACCGATCCGACACCTCATGCGATCGATGTGAGCTCCAGCCCAGGAGTCGGTGATGCCTACGTCGGTTACGACTCGACGGACGATCAACTGGGCGTCAGTTCCAGCACCGGATTCGGGATCTTCGATGCCGCCACGCTTGCGCCGGTTTCAACGGGACCCGTGCTGCCGAACAGCACCCCCGGGGCATTCGTCTTTCTCGACTCCTCGCATGTACTGACATCGTTGGCACTGGGGGGCCCGGTGAGCCTGTGGGACCTGACTGGTACGTCGGTGCTGGCGACTCGCACATCCGCCCAGTTCGACAAAGGGGTTTTCCCGCTCTACCCGATCTCGATGTCGGTCCCGTACGTGGGAACTTCGACACTCGGAAACCAACGATCGATCACCCTGCTCGGCCCCGGGTACCGTCCCTTGAGCCCACCAATACCGATCGAGCAGGATCTGCAACAACAGTCCGCCAACGTGCAACACATCATCGCGCAAGGCGTCCCCGCTGTCGTGTGCAAAGACCCCGTTAACGGTGACATCGCCACCGTTTCCGTCTCCACCGGTGACGTCGTCATGCGTGACGGTGCGCCCCCCTTCCGAGTAGTGGCCGATGTTCCGGGGATCGCCGCCGGACTGGCTCCCTACCTGTGTATCTGGTCGCCCGATGGCGATCAGATCGCCATCGGCAGCGCCCCGGCGGGAGAGGGGCTCGGTGGTGTCACCTCGGTGGCGTTGTACGACGTGGCCGACAGGACCATCCGAGTCGTACCGCTGAGTGGTGAGCTCGGCTTATCCAGCCTCTTTTACAGCGCTGACTCCAAAACCCTGTGGGCCGGCGGCGTCAACAACAACACAGGGGTGTACCGGATCACCTCCCTCGATCACGACCCCGTTGCCACCGTCACGTTCCCCGGAGCCTCAGCAATCTCTGCTGACCAGGATGGGCAGCGTCTCGTGGTCGCTTACCCGAACGCGGTGCGCTTGTTCGATGCCGCTACCCTCAAGCCACTGACTCAAACCATTGGCCTAACCGGCACCACACTCATCTTTGGGGTCCGGGCTGCCCCCAATGGCCTCGAGACAGTGGTCAACAGTCTTCAGGGTTGGCGATTGATCGACCTGGATGCGCAGCAGGCGATTGGGCCTTGGATACCCAGCCCGCCCGTCTCGGCGACAATCTTCGGGCCCGACGACACCACGGTGTATGCCGACGCCCCCACCGGGGGCGGCGAGATATGGAATCTCGCTCCGTCAAACCTACGGAACGCTGCCTGCGGTCTCGCCGGGCGCAACCTCACCCAACAGGAGTGGCAGCAGTACCTCGCGTGGTCCGGTCCCCGCCGCGCCACCTGTCCACAGTACCCACTGCCTTGACAGGAAGGCCGAGATCTTGGCGATTCCGCGCTCCGCGCGAAATCGGATAGAACAGCCTTACGAAGTAGAGGAGGCAGCGATGGCCATAGCCAACCCCTATCTGTCGGGCAACTACGCCCCGGTCGCCAGCGAGGAAACGGTGACCGACCTACCGGTAACCGGAACCGTCCCGAGCACCTTGAACGGTCGCTACCTCCGGAACGGCCCCAATCCGATTACGCCGCCGGATCCGGCCACGTACCACTGGTTCGCAGGTCACGGGATGGTCCACGGGATCCGACTCGAGGATGGCAAGGCCCGCTGGTATCGGAATCGGTGGGTCCGCTCGGCGGAAGTGGCCACTGCACTGGGTGAAAAGCCGCGGCCCGGGCCAGTCGTAGACGGGATGGACTTCTCGTCGAACACCAATGTCATTGCCCACGCGGGCAGAACCTACGCCATCGTCGAGGCGGGTGCCCGCCCCTACGAGATGACCTACGAGCTGGACACCGTCGGCGCGTCGGATTTTCAAGGCACCTTGCCAGGCGGCTATTCCGCCCATCCCAAGCGCGATCCGCTAACCGGTGAGTTGCACGCCATCTCCTACTACTGGGCCTGGGGAAACCAGGTGCAGTACAGCGTCGTCGACGTCGAGGGGCGGGTGAGGCGAACCGTGGAGATCCCGGTCGGAGGGCCTGTCTCGATCCATGACATGTCACTCACCGCCACGTTCGCCGTGATCTACGACCTTCCGGTCCTGTTCAGTCCAGAGGCCGTGGCGGAGGGCTTTTCCTTCCCCTACCGGTGGTCCGACGACTATGAGAGCAGGGTCGGGCTTCTCCCGCTCGATGGCGGTCCCGACGATGTGGTGTGGTGCGATGTCGACCCCTGTTACGTCTTCCACCCGATGAACGCCTATGACGAGGACGGCGCGGTCATCGTCGACTTGGTAAGGCATCCGAAGATGTTCGCCACCCACCTGACCGGTCCCGACGAGGGTGCGCCGGTGCTGGAACGGTGGCGCATCGACCCGGGGGGCGGCAAGGTGGTCACCCAGCTACTTGACGACCGTCCCCAAGAATTCCCCCGGGTTGACGAGCGGGTCGTTGGACGTCGGAACCGCTACGGGTACAGTGCCGCGGTCGAAGTGGAGGATAAGGACGAGCCGGGACTGGCAATGGGTGGGGCGCTCATCAAGCATGACCTGGCCAGCGGAGCCAGTGAATCCAGAAGGTTGCCGGGCGGAGCCGGAGAAGCGGTCTTCGTGCCGGAGAGCGCGGGATCAGGAGAGGACGAGGGATTCGTCCTCAGCCTGGTCTATGACGCCGAGCGAGAGGCCAGCGATCTCTTTGTGCTCCACGCCCAAGACTTCACCGGAGACCCGGTGGCCGTTGTCCACCTGCCGGTGCGGGTACCGTACGGCTTTCACGGCAACTGGGCCGTGGACCCCTCTTAGCTGTTCTGAGTTACTTGCGAACTCTGCGCACTGAACTCGCAGACCGTGTTGGGAGAGGGCAAAACGACGTTGAGCTGGACTGCGACACAGGCTACCCAATATTGACAAGTTGGTTCTCGTTCGACCCGGCAAGGGTTGACGTAAATATGAGAATGGCGTATACATACCCCTGACCAGGAAGTTACTGACCCAAGGGGGATTGATGCGCAAATTTATGACCATCGGTGCGGCGGCTATCGCCGTATCCGGATCTGCCGTAGGCCTCACCCTGCTGGCCACGTCCAGCCCAGCCGGCGCCAAAGCGACGCCTGTTCCTATAACCTGCAGCGCCGTCTCCGGAGCGACGACCATCGCCGTCGAGGTGAATCCATCGGCCCCCTCCGCCTCGATACTGAGCGGATGTGCGGGTAACAAGTCGACCCCTTATGGGCTCTCGGTTTCCTACCTCGCGAACGCGAGTCCCACCGCCGGTAGTGGCACGACCTCCATCACCTGGGGGAACAAGAAGACGACCACCTACAACTTCACGGTGGGGACACCGGCATCGTCCTTCACCTGTCCGACCTTCTTGGGCTTGGCCGCCAATGGGCAGGAGACCGTCACCGTCTCCAACGTCGCCGGTACTGCAAAGGACACCGTGGGCGGCTCGTTCAACGTGTGTTACTGGGTCAACGGTGACGGGTCCGTGTACGAAGCAAATGTGGGTACGGTAACCATCTGACCCACTCGATCCCAATAGGAATATCGACGCAGCCCCGGCCCTAACCGGGGCTGCGTCGCGCTCTGGACCCGGTGACACCCCACGGTCGCGTACCCGGCGTCCGATTATCAGCTCATCTCTCCCGGGGCATAGCTGCCAGGTTCGGCAGTGTCAGGTCGGCAGTGTCAGGTCGGCAGTCCCATCCGACGCACATGTTGCCTACGTATCGAGAAACGAGTCCTTCGTCGAGATACACCTTCTTAACTGGACTTTCTGGAGCCGGCGGTGGGAATCGAACCCACGACCTGACGATTACAAGTCGTCTGCGCTACCAACTGCGCCACACCGGCCCGGTGCCGGACTTCTCCGGTCGTGGCTCAATACTACGGGGCTCCTCCCTGGCGCCGGGGGCGCACGCTTTCGGGTCGATGTTGGTCCTGATTGTTCGGATACTCTTGCTTCTCCATCGTGCGGGCGGCAGGCTGGCACCCAGTGGCTGACCCTCCCGACAACGATCGGCAATCTTCAGGTGATCCAGGTCGGACGGCGGGTGGGTTCCCGACGGTCCGAGCGGGCGTCCTCCTCATCGTGTTCGTGGTGGCCACCGTGATCGTGCTCAGCGAGATCCACCCACAGGCGAGCAAGTCCGCATCCGGCTCGACGCCGGTCCTCTCGGCCTCCACCACCACCTCGACGACCAGGCCCGCCCATCGGTCCGTCCACTCCACCACCACGACCGTCCCGGCCGTCCCCCCCGGCAAGGTACCTGTGCTGGTGGCCAACGGCTCCGGGAAGACCGGGGCTGCCGCGGCCACCTCCGCCCAGCTCAAGGCGGCCGGGTGGGACACGCTGCCTCCGGTCAATGCGTCCGCCGACGTGCCCTCGTCGCACGTGTACTACGTGTCCGGTTTCCAGTCGGAAGCCAACGAGATCGCCGCATCACTGCACCTCCCCTCGACGGTGGTGGCCCCGTACAGCACCGCGGTGCCGATCAGTTCGATCGGTACTGCCGAGGTGGTCGTGGTGGCAGGTCCGGATCTGACCGGAGCGCCGGGCACGTCGACGACGACGACCACGACCACGACCACCGTCGGCTGATCGGCCGATCGGATGGCCGGCGGGGGGCGTGGCGCACAACCGGTGGCCGCGGCGGTCCGTCGGGCCTTGGCTCCTCTGGTGGCGGAGCCCGCGGCGTCGGCCATCGTGACCGACTTCGACGGCACACTCGCCCCGATTGTCGACGACCCCGCCGAAGCCCGGGCCTCCGACGGCGCCGCTCGTCTGCTGACCCGATTGGCCGCCGGCTATCGGGTGGTGGCCGTGGTGTCGGGCCGATCGGCCTCGTTCCTGTCCGAGCGCCTGTTTCCCAGCGGTCAGCCGGCGGGGAACCAAGCGACCGGTTCGGACGATCGGGTCCCCGGCGTGCGGCTGGTCGGCCTCCACGGGCTCGAGTGGTCAGGCGGAGACGGTGAGACCACGCCGGTGCCCGGAGCCGAACGATGGCGCCCGGTGGTCAGCGAGGTCGCCGGTCAACTGCAGGCCAGTGTTCCCCCCGGGGTGGAGGTCGAAGCAAAGGGGCTGGCGGTGACCATCCATTGGCGGCGGGCACCACGATCGGCGGGACAGGTGGCCGAGCTGGTGTCTTCGGCTTCGTCGGCGTCCGGACTCCGTACCCACCCGGGACGCATGTCGGTGGAGCTGCGGCCGCCCCTCGACTTCGACAAGGGCACCGCCATCCGACAACTGGTGGAGGGGTGCTCAGCCGCCTGTTTCTTCGGCGATGATGTCGGCGACCTCCCGGCATTCGGCGCCCTGGCGGCGCTGGCTGTCGAGAACGGCATGGCGACGACGTCGGTGGCGGTGGTCGACGGCGAGAGTGCGCCCTCGGTGGTGGAGGCCGCCGACGTCGTGCTGTCCGGACCGGCCGACGTCTTGGCGGTGTTGGGCTGGCTGGCCGACGCAGCAGAGGGTCAGCCTGCCGCGTCGAGTTGATCCCTCAGCCAGTCCGCCGGCTGGCGGGCCAGCAGCAGCTGGACGAGGTGGTCGCTTCGTCGTGCCTTGTCCTCGGGCTCCGCGTCCAGCGCTTCGGCCATCGCGGCTGCGGTGCCGGAGACGTCGAACGGGTTGATCCCGATTGCAGCTGAAGCCAGTTCTTCGTACGCGCCCGCTTCGTGGGAGAGGACCAGCACGCCTTGGCGGGTGTTGATCAGCGGTCCCTCTTTGGCCACCAGGTTGAGCCCGTCGCGCACCGGATTGACCAACAAGACGTCGTAGCGGGAGAGAGCGGCCAGGGATCGGGGATAGTCGTCCTCGATCTCGAGGATGATCGGTGTCCACCCGGGGTTCCCCCACCGCACGTTGATGCGCTCCACCGTCGACTCGACCTCGTTCTGGTAGGCGAGGTAGTCGGGCAGACCTTGGCGGGTCGGATAGGCCAGGGCCACGAACACCACCCGTTCCCGCCGTTGCGGCTGGCGCTCGAGCAACTCGTCGAAAGCCCAGAATCCCCGGAGGAGGTTCTTGGACAGCTCCATCCGGTCCACCCGCACGATGAGCTGGCGGTCAGCCCCCCCGACCCGCTCCTCGAGGACGGCCAACGCCGACCCCACCTCCGGATCGCCGGCCGAGGCACGCAGTCGAACAGGGTCAGTGGCCAGAGGAGAGACGAAGACGGAGCTGGACAGCGGCTCGATGCCGCTACGGGTTTTGGCCAGGTCGAGGCCCTGCCGGTAGGCGGAGGCCCACCGGTTGGTGTGGAACCCACAGGCCCCGAATCCGGCCATGCCCTCGAGCAGCTCGGTGCTCACCGCGGTCGGAAGCATCCCCAACACCGACGGATCGGCGAACGGGGTGTGGGTGAAATGCACGGTGTGCAGGTCGGGCCGAAGCCGGGCCAGGGCGGAGCCCATGAACGCCAGGTGGTAATCCTGCACCAGCACCCGGCCGCTTTCGGGGGCGACCTTGGCCACCTTCTGGGCAAACAGCATGTTGAATTCCCGGTAGGCGTCCCAGGCCTCCCACCACCGCCGGTCGGATCGGGGTCGGCGGGCGGCGTCGAAGAGATGATGGTGGCAGTACCAGAGGGTGGCGTTCGACACCACGTTGTAGGCCATGTTGTACATGTCCGGTTCCGGGTCGACCAGCTCGATGTCCAAACCCTCGTCGGTCATCAGTCCCGACGCGGCCGCCGTGCGGTCGGCCTCCCCGAGCGCGCACGCCACCCAGGTGGCGCCGGTGCCCATCACCATCGGGCGCAGAGACCCCGGCCAGTCCGCCGCCGACCGTCCCGGGGACCGCCATGCCGTCCTCGAAGGTAAAGGCGAGCGGACCCCGGTTGGAGACCAGCACGGTGTCGGCCAGGGATCCGGATCCTTCCCGCGGCGAGCGGTCCGTGCTCATGCGATGTGACGCTACCCGGTGGTTCGTTCCGGCAAGCGAAGTGATTGCCTCTTGACAGTTAGTGAGTGAGCACTCACAATGGACCAATGATGGTTCCCGCTCGACAGACCGCCGAAGAACGGCGCACCGCAGTGCTGGCCGCGGCGATCACCGAGTTCGCCCTCTCCGGCTATGCGGGGACCTCCACCGAGGCCATCGCCAGCAGGGCGGGGATCTCCCAGCCCTACCTGTTCCGACTCTTCGGCACCAAAAAAGACCTCTTCGTGGCCACCTTCGACCTGGTGGGCGACCGGATCATCCGCGAGCTGACCGCGGTCAGCGAGGGGCTGGAGGAGGAAGAGGCCCTCGAGGCCATGGGAGCGGCCTACGTCGAGCTGATGCAGGACCCGGAGCTGCTCCAGGTCCAATTGCACGGGTTTGCCGCCGCCCCGGCGGATCCGGACATCGCCCGGAGCTGCCGGCGCACCTTCGAGGTGCTGGCCCGGGTGGTCCACGAGCGCACCCATGTGTCCGACGACGAGCTCCGCCAGTTCTTCGCCATGGGGATGTTGATCAACGTGATGTCCGCCATCGACCTCTTGTCCCTGCCTGACCAGTGGGCACAGAACCTGTGCCCGACTCCTGAGAAAGCACAAGCCATCAGAACTGCCACCCAGGCCCTCACGTCACAACACCGTGCTGATGAGGCCGCGAACTCGGAGGTTTCCGCATGAATCAGCCGCTTACCGTCCCTCTTTTTATGTCCGCTGTATTTAGTGAGCGATCACAAACAAAGCGCTGGCGCACCGTTCGCACCCTCTCGTCGAGCCGACGCCCGTTGCTGAGCATCGGCCGTCGTCGCACAACGGTGCCGGCCGGGGCCGACGTAGCGCCGGCGAGCGGTGTCCCGGATGCCGTCGAGTCCAACGGCGCGGGGCCCAACGGCACCGGCCCGATCGGCTCGGGCCCCAGCGGCTCGGGCGGCACGGTGCCCCCTGCACCCCGATCCCACACCTCGGGCACGGTCAACTCGCGGGCCATCTGGGCGGTGGCCATCACCGGCCTGGCCCTGTTCATGGCCTCCCTGGACAATCTGGTGGTCTCGACCGCCCTTCCGGTAATCCGGGTCCACCTCCACGCCGGGCTCTCCGGGTTGGAGTGGACGGTCAATGCGTACACCCTGACCTTTGCCGTGCTGCTCCTTTCCGCAGCGGCCGTCGGGGAGCGGTTCGGCCGCCGGCGGATCTTCGTTTTGGGTATCGCCCTGTTCACCGGCGCCTCGGCACTGGCGGCCGTGTCCCCGACCATCGGCATCCTGGTGGCGGCCCGGGCCCTTCAAGGTGCGGGTGGCGCCATGATCATGCCGTTATCGCTGACGCTTCTCAGCGCGGCGGTTCCCCCCGAACGGCGCAATCTCGCCCTCGGGCTGTGGGGCGGCATCGGAGGAGCGGCAGTCGCCATCGGCCCCCTGGTGGGCGGGGCGGTGACCACCGGATGGTCGTGGCAGTACATCTTCTGGTTGAACGTGCCGGTGGGTGTGGTGTTGGCCCCGTTGGCCTGGTGGAAGCTGTCGGAGTCGCGAGGAGCGCGGTCCCGCCTCGACCTGGTCGGCGTCGGTCTGGTCAGCGCGGGACTGTTCGGCGTTGTTCTCGGCTTGGTTCGGGGGAACGCGCACGGCTGGACCAGCCATTCGGTGGTCGGTTCCTTCATCATCGGTGCCGTGGCGCTGGCCGGCTTCCTCGCCTGGGAGCTCAGGTCGGACCACCCGATGCTGGACATCCGGCTGTTTCGCCAGCGCGGCTTTGCCGCCGTCAACGTCACCGCCATGCTGTTCAGTTTCGGAATGTTCGGTGCCATCTTCTTCCTGACCCAATTCCTCCAGACCGTGCAGGGCCTGTCCCCCCTGGCCGCGGGGATCCGGGTGCTGCCGTGGACGGCCATGCCCATGCTCCTGGCCCCGGTGGTGGGGATGTTGGCAGAACGCTGGGGCGGGAAGCCGCTGGTGGTCACCGGCCTGGTCTGCCAGGCGATCGGCTTGACCTGGCTGGCCCTGCTGGTCACACCGACGACGCCCTATGTCGACATGGTGGTGCCGTTCGTGGTCAGCGGCATGGGCATGACCCTCTTCTTCGTGCCACTCGCCTCGGTGGTCCTCTCGTCGGTGCCCCGATCACTGGAGGGTGTGGCGTCGGGAGCCAACAGCGCGTTCCGGGAGCTGGGAGGCGTGCTGGGTATCGCCGTACTGGGAGCGGTGTTCAGCGCCCACGGCAGCTACAGCTCGGGCCAGAGTTACGTCGACGGGATGACCCCGGCGGTCTATGTCGGCGCCGCGGTGGTTGGCCTCGGTGCGATCAGCGCCCTGTTCATCCCCGGTCGGCGCAGGACGCTGCGGGCGATCGAGGTGGACCAAGCCGAGCCGATGGGGGATTCGTCGCTGATTCCCGAGACGACGGACACCTGGCCCGAACCGGAGACCTCACGCCAAGTGGCGTGTGTGTCGGCGTAGGGGCACCAGCCTTGGCCGGATCGACGGCGGGTTGGGCGGATCGCCCTCAGTCGGGAGCCATCAGCGAGGCAGCGGGCCAGCGCGGCATGCAGGATGTCGGTGGCCTGGGGTCGGAGCTCCGACAGGGGCCGGTTCCGGTGCGCCCGGACCCCGAGGTCGACCTGGGCGATGGTCTCGACGCCAAAGCGCGCGGCCACGTCGATCAGCAGGGCCAATTCGACGGCGTAGCCATCGGCCAGCCCGCAGCGTTCCAGCACCCATCGAGGCGCCGCCGTCTCTCCGGCCAAGGGCTGCTCGATCGACGCCAGGTGGAGGAAGAGCAGATCGATGATCGGTTTGGCGGTGAGCTCGGTGACCCGTCCGCCTCCATCGGGCGCTCCGTGAAGTGGTCGTTGGTACAGGCCCTTGACCAGGGTGATCGAATCGTCGAACAGCAGTGGTCCGAGCAGCCCGGTCACGAAATGAGAGCCGAAGGTGGTCACGTCGGCGTCGACGAACACAACCAGGTCGGCGTCGGTGGCCTCGAGTGCCGACCGCATGGCCTGCCCCTTTCCGCCACCGGGCGTCTCGGCGGCGACCACCCGCGCTCCGGCCTGAGCGGCGACATCGGCAGTCCGGTCACTGGACCAGTCATCCACCACCACCAGGTCGTCGACCAGCGGAACGCCCCCGCGGGAACCGGTGAGGTCGGACACGATCGTAGTGGACGACCGGTCCGACGGTGCCGGCTTCGTTACGGGCCGGAATGCACACGGCTACCCGTCGGTCCCCCTTCGGATTCGGTCAGCGCGTGGGGGTCGAAGTGCGCGTGGGAGTAACGACCGGTGTCCTCTCCGGGGGTCAGCGCAGTCGCCATGACGCCATCATCCCTCACCGGAACCCATGGCGTGAAAGAGGAGGCCCCCGGTTGCGAGAAGGAGTGGACCGGCCGCCGCATTGACGCCGGCTCCCTTTTCGTCCAAAATGGATGCCATCATCCAGAGCGGCTGAGGGACCGGGCCCAGCGACGCCGCGGCAACCAGAGTGTGATCCCGATCTGTACGACAGGTCGAGGTCCACGCCAGGTGCCAATGCCCGAGCGATGAGGAGATGCACGTGGATTTCGTTTCTGGGCTGTGCTGCCGTGAATGTGGACGGGCCTATCCCGCCGAGGCGTTGCACGTATGCGACTACTGCTTCGGGCCCCTCGAGGTCGCCTATGACTACGAGCGGGTGGCCGCCACCATCACCCGAGAGCGGATCGCCTCGGGACCGAGGTCGATCTGGCGCTATGCCGATCTGCTTCCGGTGTCCGACCCCGCACCCGTCGACCTGGGCGCCGGATTCACGCCGCTGATCCGGGCCGATCGCCTCGCCGCCGAACTGGGATTGGGCGAGTTGTGGATCAAGGATGACACCGCCAATCCGACCGGTTCGTTCAAGGACCGGGTGGTGTCGGTCGCCCTCACCAAGGCCCGCCAGCTCGGATTCAAGATCGCCGCCTGCGCGTCCACGGGGAATCTGGCCAACTCGGTTGCCGCCCACGCCGCTCGGGCGGGCATGGAATCGGTCGTGCTCATCCCCTACGACCTCGAAGAGGCCAAGGTGACCATGACCTCGGTCTACGGAGGGCGGGTCATCGCTGTGGAGGGCAGCTACGACGATGTCAACCGGCTCTGTGCCGAACTGACCAGCGAGCAGCCGTCGTGGGCCTTCGTCAATGTCAACGTTCGGACCTACTACGCCGAAGGTTCGAAGACCCTGGCCTTCGAAGTCGCCGAGCAGCTGGGATGGCAGGCACCGGACCACGTCGTGGTTCCGATCGGGTCGGGTAGCCAGCTGACCAAGGTGGCCAAGGGATTCGACGAGCTGTGGAAGGTCGGCCTGCTCGACGAGGAGCCGGCGGTCCGTGTCTCGGGAGCCCAGGCCGAAGGCTGCTCGCCGGTGGCCACCGCCTTCGCCGAAGGCACCGACGCCATCCGCCCGCAGAAGCCGAACACCATCGCCAAATCGTTGGCCATCGGCAATCCCGCCGACGGGTGGTATGCGCTCGACGCCATTCGCAAGTCCGGCGGCTCCTGCGCCTCGGTGACCGACGCCGAAGTGATCGATGGGATCCAGTTGCTGGCCCGAACCGAGGGCATCTTCGCCGAGACGGCAGGGGGGGTGACCATTGCCACCCTGGCCAAGCTGGTTGGCCAGGGGGTGGTCCGATCCGACGAGCGGGTGGTTGCCCTGGTCACCGGGCACGGGTTGAAGACGGTCGAGGCACTCTCGGGAACCGCGGTGCCGACGGCCACCATTGCCCCGACCCTCGAGGCGTTCGCCGCGGCGATGGGCGATACCGAGGAGCCGGCTCGTGTCGCGGCCGAGGGGAGCAGACCATGAGCGTCAATGTCCGAGTCCCCACGCAACTCCGCACGCTCACCGGCGGTTCCGGCGAGGTCGCCGTCGAGGGTTCCACGGTCGGCGAAGTGCTCAAGGCGCTCGATAGTGCCCATCAAGGCTTTGCCGACCGGATCTTCGACGCCGACGGAGGCCTGCGCCGGTTCGTCAACGTCTTCCTGGCCGACGAGGACGTCAGATTCCTCGACGGGCTGGCCACTCCGGTGGCGGACGGGCAGACCCTCTCGATCGTGCCGGCCGTCGCCGGTGGCTGAGCAATCGGCCGCCGATCGCTGAGCCGGGTCTGATCCGTCGTCTGAGGGCTGGGTCGAAAGCACAGGGTCGACCGCTACGATGCCTCGGGTGTCCTCAGAACGGGTGGACCAGGCCGTCACCATCATCCGGAACTCGGGCGCCAGGATCACCGTCGACCGGAGGGCCGTGGTCGAGGCCCTCGATCGCAGTGGTGACCACGTCACCGCGGAGCAGCTGGCCGAAGCGGTGTGGGCGGAACACCCGGACATCAACCTGGCCACCATCTACCGGACCCTCGAATTGCTGGAGCGCCTGGAGATCGCCTTTCATGTCCACCTCGGCCACGGTCCCTCTCGCTGGCACCTGGCCGGCGACGTCCATCACCACCTGGTGTGCGAGTCCTGCGACCGGGTGGAGGAGATACCCGATTCGACCTTCGATCCACTGCGGAAGCGGCTTCGGGCCGAAACCGGGTTCGTGATCGATCCCCACCACTTCTCCTTGAGCGGCCTGTGCGCCGACTGCGCGGCCAAGTCCGGGGACTGAGCGGGTGGGCTTGTTGCGAACAGTTTGCATCTGATCTAGCCTCGCAATACATGGAGCGCCGCACCCTCGTAGAGAGACCGCGATGAGCGCGGCCGCCCGGCGGTGCCGCCTGATCCAGGACTCGCTGAGCCCGTCCGAGTGGCGGCGGGTCGGCGGCATGGCCCTGTGCGTCGTCGGGCTCACCGTGGTCGGGATTCGCCATGCTGTTGGCCGCGGTCCCGCATCATTATCACCTGGACAAGACCGATCTGTTCGGTGTGGGCACCGGCATCCTCGCCTACACCCTGGGGATGCGGCACGCCTTCGATGCCGACCACATCTCGGCCATCGACAACACCACCCGCAAGCTGATGGCTGAGGGCAAGCGGCCGCTCAGTGTCGGGTTCTGGTTCTCGCTGGGTCACTCGAGCGTCGTGTTCGCCCTGGCCGTGCTCTTGAACTTCGGCATCCGGTTCCTCGACGGCCAGGTGAAGCAACGACAGCTCGGGTCTGCATCATTGGACCAACATCGTCGGGACGTCGGTGTCCGGGTCCTTCCTCTATCTCATCGCCATTCTGAACATCGTCATTCTGGTCTCGATCACCAAGGTGTTCTTCAGCATCCGCCGGGGCGCCTACGACGATGAGGCACTCGAGCTCCAACTCGACCAGCGCGGTCTGATGAACCGGGTGTTCGGTTCGCTGGCCCGCAAGATCGATGCGCCGTGGAAGATGTACCCGGTCGGGGTGCTCTTCGGCCTGGGATTCGACACCGCCACCGAGGTCGCCCTGTTGGTCCTGTCGGGAACGGCGGTGGCCAGCGGGCTCCCGTTCTGGGCCATCCTGTCCCTTCCCATCCTGTTCGCCGCGGGCATGAGCCTGTTCGACACCATGGACGGGTGCTTCATGAATTTCGCCTACGGGTGGGCCTTCTCCAGGCCCATCCGCAAGGTGTACTACAACATCGTCATCACCACGCTGTCGGTGGCGATCGCCCTGTTCATCGGCACGATCGAGCTGTTCGGCCTGTTGGGCCGGGAGCTCGGCCTCCGAGGAGCGGTGTGGAGCTGGATGGGCAGGTTCAACATCAACTCGGCCGGATTCGTCATCGTCGGGGTCTTCGTCGTGGTGTGGGCGGCGGCCCTGCTGGTCTGGCGGTTCGGACGGATCGAGAGTCGATGGGAGGCGGCAGCCGAGCACTCCCGGGCACGGCGGGGCATCGAGAGTCGCGCTCACCACCGGTCTGGAGCAACTGGAGAACCTCGACGAGCTCGACGCGCTTCAGCCCGAGCCGGTCTGAAGGCCATCGGCCGGGTGATTGCTGTCAACGACCAAGGCAGGGCCGTCGGTGCCCGACCGGCCGCTAGACCCCCAGACCCCGCAGGATGAACGAACAGGTTCTCTTGGCCACCTCGTCGGCCGGTCGGGGGAGCGGTTCACCGGCCCGGACGGTCATGGCTCCGTAGATCTGCTGGCCGATCAGTTCGACGGCCTCGTCGGGGTCGACATCGCGGAACACCCCGGTGGCCACGCCGTCCATGTAGAGGTCGCGCATCAGGCCGGCGATGCTCAGGCTGATGGCGGCCAGTTCGGTACCCACCGCCTCGCTCCCCTGGGTGATCGCTCCCCTGGGTCATCAGCGCCAGCCGGAAGAAGGCGGAGTCGTCGTCGATCCGGCTGAGAAGTCCCTCGATGAGCCGCTCGAGACGGTGGGTGGGTTCCGCGTCGTCCTCCCAGGTGTCGGCGATGTCCTCCAGCACCTGATCGTGCATGCCCTTCAGACAGGCTCGCAACAGCTCATCCCGGTTGGCGAAGTAGACGTACACGGTGGATCGGGCCACGCCGGCTTCGGCGGCGATCTCGTCCATCGGGACATCGGTGGTGCCGCGCTCGCCGAACAGACGCCGGGCCACCGCGATGACCTGATCCCGCCGGAAGTGCCGGATGACCTCCTTGAGGTCCTCGGCCCCCTTGTTCGGTGCCATCTACGCCGCGATGCGGGCGGAGGGGGAGAAGGCGACCGGTAGGTGCTTCACCCCACTGATGAACTGTGACTGGAGTCGTTGCACCTCGCCATCGAGGTGGATGTCGGGCATCCGGTCGAGTACGTGTTCGAACATCACCCGGATCTCCATACGGGCCAGATTGGCACCCAGGCAGAAGTGGGGCCCGCCGGCACCGAACGCGATGTGGGGATTGGGGTCGCGGGTGATGTCGAAGGTATGAGGATCCGCAAACACCGATTCGTCGCGGTTGGCCGAGATGTGGAAGAACACGACTTTCTGGTCCTCCCCGATCGCCTGGTCGCCGAGCTGGAACGCACTGGTGCTCTGGCGGCGGAAGTTCATCACCGGAGTGACGAACCGCAACATCTCCTCGACCGCCGATGGCAGGAGTGATCGGTCATTGCGGAGCAGCTCCCACTGCTCGGGGTGGTCGAAGAACGCCGCCATACCCCCCGAGATCAGGTTCCGGGTGGTCTCGTTGCCGGCCACGGTGAGTAGGAGGAAGAACAACTCCAGCTCGAGCTCGGAGAGTTTCTCTCCCTCGATGTCCACCTGGGTGAGAACGCTCATCAAGTCGTCGTGGGGATCGGCCCGCTTGGTCGCGAACAGCTCGGAGGCGTAGGCGTAGAGCTCCATCGACGCATGCATTGCCGCCTCGCCACCTGTTTGGTACTCGGGGTCCTCGTTCCCGATCATCCGGTTGGACCAGTCGAACATGCGGTGGCGGTCCTCATTGGGTACGCCGAGAAGCTCGGCGATCACCACCAGGGGGAGCTCGGCGGCGATGTCGGTGACGAAGTCGGCCCGTCCCTGCTCGATCACCGAGTCGATGATGCTGTCGGCGGCAGCGTTGATCCGATCGTGGAGTTGGTTGACCATCCGCGGGGTGAAGCCCTTGTTGACCAGGCGGCGGTAGCGGGTGTGAAGAGGTGGATCCATGTTCAACATGAGCATTTGCTGTTGGGCGAGATCGTCGTCGGCCAGCTCCCAGATGTAGGTGGCCTTGCGAGCGGAGGAGAAATGCTCGAAGTCGCGATTGACCTGGGTGCACTCGGCGTGGGAGGTGACCGCCCAAAATCCGGGTCCATCGGCCTCCTCGTGCCACCACACCGGGGCGTTCTGGCGCAGGAAGGCGAACCAATGATGGGGCACGCCGGTGGCGAAGGGCTTGGAGTCGGTCAGATCGATGTCACCGAAGTCGATGTCGTGGGTGTCGATGCCGGTTTGTGCCATGTCGAAGGATCCCCCTGGTGGGTCGGACAGTGTGTCCGATACAAAGGATCGTACGTCCGATGTGACGGTGTGTCAATGGAAGGAGCGCAGCCGGGCGGGCGAGGAGCGGTGGAGCAGGCGGCACGGCGTGGACCGTCTGCCCGGTCGGCCCGATCCGATCGGGCCGAGTGCCTGGTCAGATCGTCCAGTCGACGTCGCCGTCGATGATCACCCGGGGTTCCTCGGTGAGGACGAAGTCGAGATGGTCGGGGTCGAGGAACTTGGGGATGTCCTCGAACATCTGCGCCGAATCGTCCTCGCTCATGTGGGCGCGGTATTCGTCCATGGAGGCGAACCACTGCACGGTGACCCCGTCATACCCGGAGCGGTCGTCGTCGTTCCGGTAGTCGTCGAGAGGTCGGGGGTTTTGCTCATAGCGGATCACGTGGCTGCCACATCGGGTGTTGACGATCAGGGGGGCATGGTGGTCCTTCCAGTAGGCCTGGAACTCCGCGGGCGTCATTCCCTCCCTCCGCTTCAACAGACAGGTCAACTTGATCATCGAGCAGCTCCTGGTAGAGGTAGTACCCACATCGACGGTTCCTTTCTCATCCCGACACCTGTCTCATCCCGACAGCTGGCTCATCCCGACAGCTGGCTATCCCGACACCTGGGCACAGAACAGGTCGCTGATGTAGGGCATGGCGATCAGTTCACCAAGTGTCGCACCGAAAGCGGCCACCTCGTCGAGCAGCGCATTGCGTTCCGCCTCGGGAAGCACCTGCACGTAACTGCGTGACGCCACCTGTTCGACAAAGGCCGTCTGGTCGAGCAGTTGGACGAAGTTGAACTTGGTGCGCTCCACCGGACCGAACAGACCGGATCGATCGACGGCCGGCCCGAAGTCCATGCCGATCGGATAGGGCTGGCAGACATCCCATTTACTGATGCGGACCAGTTCGGCGACGGCTGGATCGGACTCGTCCCGCTCATTCCAGATGAGGGCGAGCCACCCTCCGGGGCGCAAGACACGGGCGATCTCGGGCAGTGCCCGGGTCGGATCGAACCAGTGGAACGCCTGGGCGACGACCACCGCGTCCATGGTTGCGTCGGCCACCGGGACCATCTCGGCGGTGCCACCGATCAGGGGGGTTCCCCGAACCATCTCTTCGAATACCGTCCGCATCGAGGCCGACGGCTCGACGGCGACGCAGGTGGCCCCGTCAGCCCGCAGCTGACGGGTGAGTTTGCCGGTGCCGGCAGCCAGGTCGAGGACCCGGGTGCCGGTGGTGATCCCTGCGGTCACCTCCAGGTGCGCCACCGCTTCAGCCGGGTAGCTCGGCCGGGCCCGCTCGTAGATGTCCGAGCCGGTGGCGAACCCGGCCCGGCCCAATGCTTCCCGGGCAGAGGCCACCTTTGGTTCCACGTCGGGCATGGGACAACTCTATTGAGGGCAGGTGGGCGGATGGGCACAGTGGCCCGGGTCCGTGTGTTCGGTCGGCGCCGTCGGTGCCGTCGGTGCGTTCCGTGCGCGGTTTGTGCGGTCGGTGAGTGTTCATGCACCGTCGTCTTGCCGATCGCCTGGGTCGAAGGGAATCAGCTAGCGTCGGGAAGTGAGCGCTGGCAGCCCCTACGGTGACCAATCGCCCGAATGGACGGTACCGATCACCCCTTTCGGCGGGCCCGAGTCCTCGTCCGAAACGTGGGCTGCCACGCCGGCACGCAGCCGCCCAACCCGCCTGCACCGATGGGTAAACGCCGGCATCCACGCCGGGTGGCAGTGGGTGGCCCGGCAGGGGGCGATCGGTCCCGGCGATGTCCCCGCGGCGCGATTCGGATCGTTCGGGACTGGCAGTTGCTTCGCCTTCCCGCCCGGGGCGCTCTTCGGCGAGCGCTGGATCAGTGTGGGACGCGACACCTTGATCGGACCCCACGTCAGCATCTCCGCCGGCATGGTGCCGGGTCAGAGGATGGTCACCGACCCGGTCGTGCGCATCGGCGATCGTTGCATGATCGGCCGGGGCAGCCACATCGTCGGACACTTCCAGCTCGAGATCGGTGACGACGTCCACACCGGTCCCTATGTGTACATAACCGATCAGAATCACGGCTACGAGGACCCGGACCAGGTGGTGCACGCCCAGTGGCCGAGCGATGTCCCGGTTCTGATCGGCAACGGGAGCTGGCTCGGAACCCGGGTGGTGATCCTTCCCGGCACCCAGCTGGGAAGGAACGTGGTGGTCGGAGCGGGGGCGGTGGTGCGGGGCACCTTTCCCGACCACTGCGTGATCGCCGGTGTCCCGGCGCGTGTGGTCCGGCGCTACGTGCCGGGTTCGGGGTGGGTCACCGGTACCGACTCCACAGGCTGCCCGCCCTCGAGCCCGCCGTCGACCGGCCCGGCCTCGGGTACCGTCCACGGGCCGCCGACCGACATCCCGTCCATCGAGCCGGATGCTCCCTCCGGTGCTCCTCGGTCGGTAGTGTCGGAGTACTCACCGGGACGGCCGAGCCCGTAGCGCCGTATCACTTCGGACGCCTCCTCCCGACCCTGGGCGATGAGCGCCTCGGTGGTCGAAAAGTCGTCGAAGTCGCGGATGTCACCCTCGCCTCCGCTGCAGACGAAGACGTCGACGCCCGGAGGCAGCTGGGCCAGGTCTCGGGCGAAACGGGCATGGATGGAGATCATCAGGGCATTGAACATGGCCTCGACCGGGCGTTTCGGCGCAACTGGCGCATAGGCCGGTGAGCCACAGAGCAGCACGACGATGCGGGTGGCCCCGGCTTCGATAGCCCGCCGGATGGGGACGTTGTTGACCACTCCTCCGTCGATGAACCGTTCGCCATCGATCTCGACCGGAGGGAAGATGGCCGGAACCGCCGACGAAGCCAAGACGGCATCCACGGCGGAACCGTGGGTGAACCACCGCTCCTGACCGTCGGTCATGGAGGTGGCCACCACCTCGACCGGCACGACCGCATCCTCGAGCCGTTCGAAATCGATCCCGTCGGTGACGATCTTGCGCAGCCCGCTGTTGGGATAGACAGACTCGCGCTGCTGAAAGTAGAGCCAGGGCCCGTGCAGACGGCCCTGTGGGTAGACCGTGTCACGGGTGAGCCCGTTCCAGATTTCGGTCATGCGTTGGACCCCGCGCCGGGTCGGGTCGCCCGCGAACGCGACACCGTTGACGGCACCGACCGAAGACCCGTAGATCCGATCGGGGACGAAACCGTGCTCGGTGAGCACCTGGAGCATTCCGATCTGGACGGCGCCGCGTGTACCCCCACCGGACAGGACCAGCGCGGTCAGCTCACGGTGGTCGTCGGGAGAATCATCGGCGAGGTCGGCGTCGTCCTGTTCGGCCAACCACCGTGCCCTCGATGCCGATGCCCAGTGCAGGGTGAACCGGATGACCAGCACCAGCAGTACCGCGGTCACCACGACGAATACGGTGAAGACCACGGCGAACGCGGTAATCGCGGCGTCTGGCATCATCGCTGTAGAGGCTACCGTCGACGCCACTCCCAACCGGGTGTCGCACCCCTCGGACACACTGGCCCGATGCTGGTGATGGACGTCGACCCTGGTTCAGAGATCAGAGAACCCGAGTCGCCGGCGACTGCCGAGATCGGTCGGGCACCGACCCATTCCCGGACCAATCACACCGATAGGCCCCATCAAGTGCTCCACGAGGCCGCCCACCAGGCGAGGCACCAGGCGCCCCGCCAGAGGAGCCACGATTGGAGGCCTCTGGCCGGATCCGCTCTGCTCGAGCGCCTCCGGATCACCGGAAGGCCCCGTCCCGAGCCCGACCCTCAACTGGTGGTTGCTCTGCGACGTGGTCTCGAACAGGGACTGGTCATCGACGAGCACCGGGACACCCACACCCCCCCTGGGTCTCCGGTCGAAGCGGTAGGAGGTGTCGACGCTCCCGAGGCGCGGCCCCTGATCGTGACCAAGGATCGCCTCAATCGGGCCCTGGCCTGCGAGGCCCACCACGTCGCTGCCGAGTTCGGCGAGCGCACCCCGACGACGGCGATGGCATGCGGGTCGATCATCGATGTCCTCTTCCGTCAACTGGTCACGGTCGGATGGATCGACGACCCGGTGGCCGACGGCCTGGCGGCACTCTCGGTCGATGACCGCCAGCAGGACCTGGTCACGTGGATCGGGCAATTGGCCCGGGCCACGCGAGTACGAGCTCTTTGCCGAGGTAGAGCGCCAAGCCGGTGGGCTGATCCGGCGCTGGCCGGCGCTGGACCCCGGCTGGATGCCGCGAACCCAGGAGGCTCTGCGGGTGAGACTGGCCGGTGGAGCCGTCGAGCTGTCGGCCCGGGTGGACCTGGCCATCGGGAGGCCGGCCGAAGACCTGGCCTCCGTCGCCATCGTCGAGGTGAAGTCGGGGAGTCGTCGTGCCGAGCACCGTGCCGACCTCCACTTCTACGCGCTCATCGAGTCATTGCGGAACCCCGCCCCTCCCTTCGCGGTGGCGACCTACTACACCCGAACCGGGGAGTTGGATGTCGACCCCGTCTGCGAGGAACTGTTGGTGGCTGCGGCCAGGCGCACCCTGGCGGGCATCCGCACGTTGCGCGAGCTCGCCACCGGATCAGAGCCCCGCCGCACACCCGACTGGCTGTGCGGGTCGTGCGCGGCACTTCCGGAGTGCGATCCCGGCCACAGGCACACCGGGCTCTCCCTTCGTCGTCCGGTCGGGGGCGAGGTGGCCAAGTGATCGGTGTTGCCGAGGCGACCCGTGCTCTGGTCGCTGCACCATCGACGTCGGTCGACGACGAGGCCCGCGCTCGGCTGCGGGACGATCTGTCTGCCCGCATCGCCTCCTTGGTCGAACCGCTCGCTCCCAGCGAGCAGATCGTGGTCACCCTGCCCACACTCCGTCAGGTGCAACGCCACCCAGACTCACTGATCCAGCCGGACGAGCCCTTCGTATGGAAGCCGGCTTTCGTCCGTCGCTCGCTCGGTCTGGAGGTGGTGAACGCCTGTGCCATCCGGCGCTTCCGCACCCCGATCGACGCGGTCAGACCGGTGGCCGACGAGGCGGTGGCCGAATGGGAGCGGACCGGCTGGCGCAGGTTCCACTGGGAGCCATGGCTCGCCGGCTTGGCTCCCGGGGCTCGTGCCATGGTGCTGGCCGAAGCAGTGAGCTGGGCCACCTCGCTCTGGTCGTCCCTCGATTGGAACGGGTTCTCCCGATCCCCCCACATCGGTAGGACCGACGACCAGTGGACCTGTCCGGCCGGCCGCATCGTCCGCCTCAAGGGCCGATGCGAGGTGCGGGTGCCGCTGGCCCGGGAGTCGACCGCGACGGGTGGGAGGGATTGGGTGGCTTCCCCGACGGCGCTGGTGTCGCTGTCCAGCGGTTGTCCCGGGGCGACCTGGGCCGAGGAACTGGCCTACCTGGCCATGGTGGCCGGGTTGCGTTCGCCGGCGCGGCCGGTGCCGGTCCGCGTGGTGGGGCTGTGGCCCGATGCCGGTGCCTACCGGGTTGCCGAAATCGGCGACCAGTTGCTGGCTTCGGCAGCCGACCGGACGGTCACCACTGTGCGGGCCATGGCCGACGTCGCTCGGACCCGGGCGGCATCCCGCTGATCGGGTAGGTCGGGCTGGCGCTGTGCTGTAGGTGGCCCAGCTGATGGGTCAGGGGGACGGTGGGTTGATGGTCAGGGGGATGGTGCCCTGGACGGTCGTCTTCGTCTTCACAGGTCTGTTCTTGCTGTTGAGGGTGGTCACCGTCTCGGTCACCTGCACCGTCACCGAACCCGGACCAGCGGCCAGTCTCTTGTTCGGTGTCCCCGATAGCACCCCGGTTCGGGATAGCTTCAAGCCCTTCGGCAACATGACCTTCTTCCACTTCAACGTGGTCATGTAGGGGCCGGTGCTCGTTCCGAGGTTGGCGGCCTGGAGGCTCACCGGGCCGTAGGGCGTGCCCGGCGTGGCGGTCGGAAGGCTGTCGGTGGCAACGAAGAAGTCCGAAGCCGAAGTGGTGATGGTCACCGACGGCGTTGCCGAGGTGTCCCATTCGGTCGCGGCAATCGGGTAGCTCGATCCGCCACCGCCACCAAAGGTCGCAATAAATGGTTCTCCGGCGACATCGATGGTTTGGCTGCCCCCACCTCCGCCGCCGTAATAGCCACCACCGCCACCTGCATGCCCGTTGCCGCCATTCATCCCGATCCCGTCACTTCCACCACTCGATCCGTCGCCGAGGCCGGGACCGGTCTGACTCCCAGCCTGTCCGCCAGGGTAGGCAGCGTTTTGTCCAGCGTTACCCCCGCTGCCGAAGCCGCCACCGCCACCACCTCCCCCTGCGATTGCCAGCGGTGTCGTTCCGTCGAAGACCGCCGATCCACCTCCTCCACCACCACCGAAGGGGCCGTTCTCTTCCAGCTGAGCCAAGCCTTCCCCCCCGGTACCTGCACCAGAGCCGCCTGCGGCGGTGGATATGTTGTTGGTGGCGCTGCCGTTGCTCGCCACCGTCACCGTCAGGTCGTCGCCCGGATTCACTGGCACGGTGGCGGTGACAACCGCACCCTCACCACCCGGCTCGACGGGCGGTCCCTCCCCAATTCCTCCTCCACCCGTTCCGCCAACCGCGGCGATCGTCACGCTGGTGACTCCTGCGGGAACCGACACTGGATACGTCCCGGCGGTGGTGGAGGAGAAGAGTGTGACCGCACTTGCCGATGCCCTCCCACCGGTCAGGGCAGTGGTAGCGGCCAGAGACACGGTGGTCAGCCCCCCGATCAGCAGCGATCCGGCCAAGGCGGCCCGCAGACTTCTCCCAGTGCGTGCACCCATTGACCCTCACCCTTCTATCCGATCAGCCGAGGTTGTTGACGCAGGTGCCCCCATCGTTGTTGCTGTTGGTTCCGTCCGGGCAGGTCGTATCGCTCCAAGTAGCGCCGGTGAAGGTGGCTTGGGGGAATCCGCCGCCGGCGACCTCGGCGGCTGCTAGATCGGCATCGGTGAGGTTTGCGTCGTCGAAGTTGGCACTGGTTATGTTGGCGCCGGCCAGGTCGGCCCCCGTCAGGTTGGTTCCCTCCAGGCCGGCGTCGATGAGCACGGCGCCGGGACCAACCAAGTAGCCGTTGACGAGTCGCCAATCAGCGGGGAGAACGGCCGGCGTTGTGAAGATCCCACCTGACACCACGCCAGTCAGGTTTGCGCCGGTGAGGTTTGCGCCGGTCAGGTTGGCATCGGTCAGGTAGGCATGGCTCAGGTCGTCACCGCTGAGGTCGGTGCCGGCCAGGTCGGCGCCGGTCAAGTTGGCGCCGGGACCGATCAGGTAGCCGTAGCGGACCAACCAGCCAGGGGGAAGAGCAGCTGGCTTTCCGGTGACCCCGCCCGAAGACACGTAGCCCAGGGTGGCCCCCGTCAGGTCGGCACTGCTCAGGCTGGTACCGCTCAGGTCGGCGGTCGCCAGGTTCGCATTGTCCATCGCGGCGCGGTTGAGACGACTGCCGGTCAGAGTGGCGCCGTCCAGGTTGGCACCTGTCAGGTTGGCACCGCTCAGCGTGGCGGTGGTCAGATAGGCGCTCGACAGATTCGCACCGTTCATCTGGGCGCGGTTGAGGCGGCTACCGGTCAGAATGGCGCCGTTCAGGTCGGCGTCCACCAGATCGGCCAGTCTTAGGTCGGCTCCGGTCAAGTTCGCAACTTCGAAGTAGCGCCCGCCCACGAAAGCCCCGGACAGGTTCGCATTGGCCAGATTCGCGCGCCGCAAGGTCGCAGAGGTGAGATTGGCACCAGTGAGGTTTGCGCCGCTCAGGTTGGCGAACGCAAGATCGGTCCCGGACAGGCTGGCAAGTGACAGGTCATCGCCCGGGCAGTTGGTGAAGTCTCTTGCGGTGGGCTGGGTGACGATCGTGCAGCCGTCGACGACGGTGTCGGCAGAGGCAGGCGTGGAAGCGGCCCCGATCGTGGCCATCATGGAGAAGATCAGCGCGCCGATGGCGCCGGTGACGACCACAGGGCGGCGCCTCCTACCACGGAGTCGGCTACGGGACCTGGCCTGGGCCACGCACCGGCCACCTCTCGGATCGGTGCAGTAGGCCGGCCCAGTTCGCATGGCGATCCCCCTTGCTCCAGGCTGTCCCGGCACAAATCGGGACACACGCAAGTTCGTTTCGCCAGGGCAGCCGACTCCATTAGAACACGTCTCTGCGCGGCATGCCCTTGGCTTCGGTCAGGACCTGTTTGAGGTGCTACTTCCTGGTCCGGGTGACCGTCAGGGCCACTCGCCCACGTCGGTCGATCAGGCGTGCTCCCTGGGTGCAGCGTCGGCTGCGGCGCCGCGTGCCGTGCCCTTCTTGGTGAAGTAGCGGCCGATGGCGATCGATCCGACGATGCCCAGCGCGATGGCGACCACGGGCAGGAGTTGGTCGTAGTTGTAGGCGGTGGAGTAATCGGTCTGGCGAATGATCGAGCGCGGTCACAGCCGCCTGGACCAGGAACAACGTCGCCCACAGATAGCTGGTGACGTACATCCCTCTGCGGAAGTCGGGGTAGGCGTCCCACATTGCTGTCGAAGGTCGACATCCCGTCATGAGTGCCGTCGGTGCCATACCGCTGAGCCATGTAGAACACGACCGGTTTGTGTGCCAGGACGCACGAGCCCAAGAAGACCAGACCGATCAAGGCTGTTGCCGCACAGTCCTTGTACAGCAGCACTTTGGGGGTGGTGCTGCCGACCAGGGCGATGACCGCAGAGAGGAAGGTGAACGAGAAGATGGCGGCAGAGGCTCCGCTGAACTTGCGGGCCTTGATCCAGATGGCGATCCCGCCGAGGACTGGGGCGATGCTGCCGACCAGGTAGCTGACAACGTCACTGGCGCCCATTCGTTGAGCGAGGTGGAACAATGCGATGACTGCCGCCGATCTCGATCGCCGTGACCAGGATGTTGAACGGCAGGCCCTTCTTGGCCGGGTGCTCTTTGAGCCCAAGAGCAATCTGGTCGTGCACCGACGGCGCGTTGGAGACCATGTCCGAAGTGTACGAGCGCATTCCAACGGCGATTGTCTGAGTGGTGGGGTCTGCCGGTAGGACTCCTCGGTGATCCCTTGAATGGGATACCGGGACAGCGGCGTTCATCGCCTGCCACAGAGAGGACGGGATAGGCTCTTATCGGCGAGCGCAAGGGCGGGAGGACCATGAGCGAAGCGAATCCGAAGGGCTACAACTTCCAGGTCCGGGTGACGGATGGGCATGAGGCCGAGGCCAAGGCCGCCGAGATGGCCAAGAAGCCGAATCGGCTGGGAATGTTCATCGTGAAGCTACTGGGGTACAGAGGCAAGCAAGACTCGCACCAGCAAGGGGACGGTGTCCCTGATCAATGACGGAGCGCCCCACGCCACCAGCGAGAATCATGCGTCAGCAGACTATGAAAAATGAGTCACAGGACGCTCCAACCGTGCGCCGTCGACCGTGATATCCACCTTCTCGTTGTAAAAGGCGATCAGTCCGGCGATGGGCTGCAGCTGCCGGGTTGGGAAGTCATACGCCCAGGCGATATCAGGGAGGATCTGGTCCCCGACACGGACCGACCAATAGGCACTGGTCCGCCCCTTGTACGGACACGAAGTGGTGGTGTCACTGGGCACCAAATGGTTGAAGTGCACCTCGGTGCGATTGAAGTAGTACCGGGTCGGAAGGCCGGTCTCGAAAACCATCACAGGCGAAGATGATCGAGCGAGGGCGACGCCATCGAGTTCAACGCCGACGCTGCGAGTCGAGCGCAGCGCGTCGACCCGGGTGTACGGGTTGCGAGGGTGCACGAACACTTCTTCGTCCTCTTCGAACCAGCTGTCGAGAGCTGACCAGTCGATGTGAACCGTGCCCGTGATGCCATCGACTTCGGAGTCGGTATAGAGATGTGCTGTACCGGGGCGGTAGTCATCACCAACGCGAATGCCGTAGCGATTGGCCCTCCCTAGATGCAAGCCTTGCTCGTGGTGCTCGTCCACGAGCAGACTGTCGTCCACGTCAGTTATCGGGATGTAGTACTGGGGGTAAAAGGGCCACTCCCACACGTAGAGCGCCGAGGTGGTGTCGATCACAACGCGATCGCCAAGAACCGCTCGGATACGCCGAGGGGCCCTCTCCACGTGATCCTTCGGGACGATTGGCTGAGGGTAGTTGTCGCTCACTGGGTCCCCCTCTGGGCTCACACAGGCCAGTGTAGGGAAATCTGCATTCATCACAGGCACGGGCAACCGCCAGGAGGGGTCCGCTGACTCTCGTGGCAGTGTTTTTGCCGGTGACCCGGTACGGCTGCTTCGGTGGCAGTAGTGGGACCTTTGGCAAGATGGGAACGTGGGGCGACCTTACGACGTCAGACTCTCGTTCAACGAAGACGCAGAGATCTACGACAAGGTGCGGCCCTCGTATCCCGCCGACATGTTCGACGCACTTTTCGAGATGCTGCCATCCCTGCCGGAAATCGTGGAGGTCGGTCCGGGAACGGGCCAGGCCACAAGAGACCTCCTTGCCCGAGGAGCATCGGTGCTGGCCATCGAGATCGGTCCGGCGATGGCCGCCAAGTTGCGCTCGAACCTCCCTTCGGATCGGCTTCGTGTCGGCGTCGGCGACTTCGAGGTGATGGAGATCGCGGCCGGTGATGCTGACGCCGTGTTCTCCGCCACCGCCTACCACTGGATCTCTCGAGAGGCGCAGACCGATCGGCCCGCTGCCATCCTGCGACCGGGCGGGCTGGTGGCGATCGTCGATTTGATCCAGGTCGAGTCGCCCGATGACGCGGGTTTCTTTGCCGCTGCCCAACCGATCTACGAGCGATATGGGCAGGCCCACACCGGACCTCCGGCACCGACCCGTGGAACAGTCGATCCGGCGATCCGAGCGGCGCTGGACGCAGATCGTCGTTTCGACTCCGTAGTTGTTCGCCAGTACGACTGGGACCAGACGTACAACGCCTCGGACTACCGCAACCTGATGCTCTCGTACTCCGGCACCCAGATGATGGAGGAGTCCGAACGAGCGGGTCTGCTCGACGAAATGGAGTCCTTGATTCGGAACGACTTTGGCGGCGTCGTCACCAGGCCGCTCGTGGTCACGCTCACCACCGCCACCTTCAGTTGACACGAACCCGCTACGTCGGCCCGGCCCAGACCGCTAGACCCCGCTCATGTCCGAAGAGCCAGAATGCTCGATTTCGGTGGTGTCGGTGTCGCCAGTTCGCGCCATTCAGAACAGGGCCTTGGCCGCCTTGGCATCGGGCTTTCCCGCCGCCGTCATCGGGATCTCGTCCACCACAAGTAACTGACGCGGGATCTTGTATCCAGCGATGGCGCCGCGGCAGTGCGCCTGGAGATCCTCCAGAACCGGAGGGTGTCCGGGTCGTCGCGGGGCCACCACCACCGCCACCCGTTCTCCGAACCGGTCGTCAGGGAGACCCACGACGACTGCATCGAAGACGTCCGGATGGGACTTGACTACGGCCTCGACTTCTTCGGGAAAGATCTTTTCCCCGCCGGAGTTGATCGACGCCGAGCCACGTCCATGCACGGTGATGGTGCCGTCGGACTCCACCGATGCCAGGTCTCCGGGGATCGACCACCGCACGCCATTGGCATCGACGGGGAAGGTGGCCTCGGTCTTGGCCGGGTCCTTGTAGTACCCGACCGGGATCCGCCCGGTGCGAGCCAGGCGGCCGATCCTTCCGTCGCCCGGTGTCAGGGGGCGGAGGTCGGTATCGAGCACCGAGGTTTCATCACCCATCTTGAACCTGGGTCCGGCCACCCCGTCGTCCACCGCGCCGTGGGCCCCGCTCTCGCTCGACCCGTACCGGTCCATGATCATCACGTCGGGGAGCTGCTTTCTGAGCTCGTCTTTCACCGCTGCCGACAACATGGCGCCGCCCGATCCCACCACGGCCAACGAGGAGGTGTCATAGGTTTCCGGCCTGGCCGACGCCAGCGCGTCGACCAAGGGTCGGGCCATGGCGTCGCCGACCAGCCCGATAGAGACCACGCCCTCATCGCCGACCAGTCGCCACAACCGGTCCGGGTCGTAGCGATGCTCGGTGTAGAGCACCGCGGTGCCCGCCATCATGAATGCGTTCCACATGACCCACTGGGCGTTGCCATGCATCAGAGGACCGACGACCAGCATCACCACCCGCCCGGCGTCGTCCGTGTTCAACCGATCGGCAAGCTCATCGGCGGTGGTGATCGGCGCTGCGCCCCAACCTCCCCCGCCCATGGCTGCGAAGAAGATGTCCTCCTGACGCCAGAGCACGCCTTTGGGCATGCCGGTGGTGCCCCCGGTGTAGAGGACGTAGATGTCGTCTCCCGAGCGCGGCCCGAAGTCGCGTTGGGGGCCGGACCCGGCCAGTGCCTGTTCGTATCCGATGGAGGAGGGCGGGGCGCCCACCTGGGAGGTGGCGTCGTCGATCACCACCAGACGGAGCGAACCGGCTCGTTCGTTGTCAATGAGGGACTCGGCCACCAGGGGAGAGAGGGCTCGCTCGAACACGAGAAGCTCGAGATCGGCATTGTCGATGACGTAGCGGAGCTCAGGGGCCACGTAGCGGAAGTTGAGATTGACCGGTACCACCCGGGCTTTGTAGCAACCGATCATCGTCTCGACCCATTCGGAGCAGTTGTGGGCGAGGATGCCGACGTGGGCGCCGGGCCGAATCCCCACCGCCGCCAGATGGTGGGCAAACCGGTTGGCTCGATCGTCGAGCTGGCGATAGCTCAAGCGGCTGGCTCCGGCCACCAGCGCCAGCCGTTCGGGGACCGTGTCCACCACCTCCTCGAACAGGTCGGCCAGGTTGAACTGCCTCGTGCTCACCGCACCCCTCCTCTCCCTTTCGACGCGGCATTCGACGCGGCTTAGATTGCCACCACACCCGGACCCTAGGACGATCAGCCGCTGGGACATCTGTAGCACGTCCCGCCGCTCGGCTGACCACCGTTCGACGGGAAGACCGAACAGGAGCGTGGAGCAGTGGAGCGTGACACTGATCAGTTGGGCGTGGCCGGATTGTCGGCGCTGGTCACCGGAGGTGGCAGTGGCATCGGGCTGGGGACCGCGGCCCGACTGGTGCGGGACGGCGCTCACGTGACCATCTGCGGCCGAACCGAGGAACGGCTGCGTTCTGCGGTGGCAGCACTCGAGGACGTGGCCGGGGGCTCGAACCCGGACGGCCCGTCGGCGGGCACCGCCACCTATGTGGTCGCCGACGTGACCGTCGAGGAACAAGTCGCCGAGGCGGTATCGGTGGCCGCATCGGAACGGGGACGACTCGACATCCTCTTCGCCAACGCGGGGGGAGCGATGCACATGGGCCCGATCACCGGTGCCGATCTCGACCAGGTGCGGGCGACGGTGGACCTCAACCTCATCGGCACCTTCCTCTGCATCAAGCACGGCGCCCCGGTGATGGCTGCCGGGGTAGGCACCGGTGTCGACGGTGCGGAGGCTCGAGGCGGCTCGATCATCGGAATGTCCTCGGGTGCCGGCGCCTTTCCCCACCGGTATCTGTGGGCCTACGGTTCGGCAAAAGCCGGCATCGACATGCTGTGCAGGTACGCCGCCGAGGAGCTGGGGAGCTCGGGAGTGCGGGTCAACAGCGTGCAGCCCGGGATCGTCGACGACGAGCTGATGGCGCCGATCACCGCCGGAGGTCCGTTGCTCGACGACTATCTGGAGGAGATGCCGATCAGCCGTCTGGGGACGGTGGAGGACATTGCCGCCGCGGTCCGGTTCCTCGCCGGCCCGGAGTCGGCGTGGATCAGCGGCGAGAGCCTGGCCGTGGACGGCGGGCACCACCTCCGCCGGGGGGCCAACTACGGCCTGCTGTTCGGCGAGTGAAGCAGGGCCACGTCGATAGCGTCGCCACCTGGCCCGATATCCCAGGGGGCGCCGAAAAGGCAGCTGGGGTGACGCCTACAATCGCCGTCGTGAAGTCGTCGGCAAGGCCGGCCCGGACGTCAGGCGCCACCAGCGCCGCCGGGTCGCAGGAGGATCGGTAACCCGTGCCCGGGATGGGGCATGGGCTCCAGACCGACAACCCGCTGATCGTGGCGGCGTTCCGCACCGCCCTCGACCACCAGTTCCTGATCATCTTGGTCCTGGTGGCCGTGTTGGCCGTGGCGTGGAACGTCGTACGAACCATCCAGTACCGGCGGGCGGTCGCTTCGGGCACCCTCGACACCGCGGTCCCACAAGCATGGCCCTACCCGGAGCCGGCAGCCCGCCGGATCCTCCGGATCACCTTCGGCATCATCTGGGTCTTCGATGGCCTTCTCCAGGCCCAGACCTCGATGCCCGTCGGCCTCCCCGGATCCGTCCTCAGTCCCGCCGCCAGCTCCTCACCCGGTTGGGTGCAGCACCTGGTCAACGTGGGTGCGACCATCTGGGCCGATCATCCGGTCACCGCGGCCGCCGCCAGCGTGTGGATCCAGGTGGGTATCGGAATATTCCTCCTGGTTGCCCCCGCGGGTACTGGTCGCGGGCCGCCGGTGCGCTGAGCGTGGGCTGGGGCGTCATCGTCTGGGTCTTCGGTGAAGCCTTCGGCAACCTCTTCGGCCAGGGGAGCAGCTGGCTGTTCGGATTTCCCGGTGCGGTGCTGTTCTACGTGGTGGCCGGCGTGCTCATCGCACTACGGGACTCGAGTTGGGAGACCCCCAAGCTGGGCAAGGGGCTGCTCCGGGGGATGGGTCTGTTCTTTGTGGCCATGGGCGTGCTGCAAGCCTGGCCGGGTCGCGGGTTCTGGGCAGGTCAGCCCCACCCGTCGTCGACACCGGGGACCTTGACCGCCATGACCAACCAGATGGCCCAGGTCCCCCAGCCATCGTGGCTCGCATCGTGGCTCGCATCCTTCAGCTCCTTCGACGCCGCCCATGGATGGGCGGTCAACCTGGCGGTGGTGCTGTGTCTGGTGGGGGTGGGTGTCTGTTTCCTGAGTGGAAGGCCGCGTCTTTGGCGAGCCGGCGTGATCGTCGGAACGCTCATCTGCCTGGCCGACTGGGTCCTGGTTCAAGACCTCGGCTTTCTGGGTGGCCTGGGCACCGATCCCAACTCGATGATCCCGATGATCGCCATATTCGGTGCCGGCTACGTGGCCGCGGTCCGGCTGCCGGTGGCGGTGTCCACCGCACCCGCTCCGACCACCGCGGAGCGACCGGCGCTGTCGGGGACGATCGGGGCCCTCGACCGGCTCTCCCCGTCGTTTCTGATCCGGGCTCTCGCCGCCATCGCCGCCATCGGTGTGGTGCTGGTGGGGGCGGCACCCATGGCCTTGGCAGCCACCAACCCCAATGCCGACGCCATCGTGAACGAGGCCACCGACGGCACGCCCAATGTGGTCGATCTGCCGGCGGCCCCCTTCACCTTGACAGATCAGCACGGCCACCAGGTCTCCCTCGGGTCACTGGCCGGTCACACCGTGGTGCTCACTTTCCTCGATCCGGTATGCACGTCGGATTGCCCGCTCATCGCCCAGGAGCTCCGGGTGACCGACCAACTGCTGGGCAACCAGGCCTCGACCGTCGACCTGGTGGCGGTGGTGGCCAATCCCCTCTACAACTCGACCGAAATCACCAACGCCTTTGACAGACAAGAAGGACTCGATCAGGTCGCCAACTGGCGCTACCTGACCGGTTCGCCCGCCCAACTGGAGAAGGTATGGAACGACTACGGCGTCGAGGTTTTGGTTGAGCCGGGCGGGGCAATGGTCGATCACAGCGACATCGTCTTCATCATCGATCGGCACGGTCAGACCCGGGAGATCCTCAACGCCGACCCCGGAGATGGCAGTTCCAGCCACTCCTCGTTCTCGACACTCCTGGCCGGCCAAGTGCAGCGATTCGCCCGGTCGTGACCGCACCCACAGCTGGGCGGCGGGACCGCCGTCTAGTCTCCGCCAGGGGACGGCCGATGGTCGGGTTGTTCCTTCTTGCCTTGTGCGCCGCATTGGCCTCGTGCTCGTCTTCCGGTGGTGATGCCGCGGGGACCGGCACCGCGCCGGCGGTCCCGTTGATCAGCTCGGCGTCATCGACTTCTGCCACCTGGGTGGCGCTGCCCATGGGCCATCTGGACGACCCGTTGAACACGTTTTGGCAACTGGTCACCATTCCCGCCGGTGGCCAGCGTTGGGTACTGGCCACCCCGCCCGGCGTGGCCAGCAACGGGGGCCTGGTCTTCTCGGTCAGCACCGGGGCGTCGGTGCTCTCGGGCTTCGAGCCGTCCCAGGACCTCCTGGTCTCACCGCTGGCCCTGAGCTCCGACCAGGGTGCCACCTGGCAGCAGGGCGTGCTCCCCGGCGGGCTGGCCCCGGAGCCGGATGCCCTGGCGTACCCGGGTGGTGCCGCCATCGCCCTTCTGAGGTCGGCCGGCGGAACCGTCGTCCAGAGTGTGGGCGGTCTGGCCGGGTGGGGGCTGCTGGTCACCGAGCAGACCCTGGACCGGGCGACCCCTGCCTCGGCGTGCGGGATGGAGGGGCTCACCGCGGTGGGCTTCGCTGCCGGAAGTGCCGGCGGGGATCCGATGGTGGGGTCCGCCTGCGCGCAGGGGGATCGTCCGGGGATCTTCGAACGGTCGGCCACCGGCTGGTTGTCGGTCGGACCCACGCTTCCCGGCGTAGTGGGGCCCACCGAGGTGGTCCGCCTTCTCGGTACCGGCGGCGGGGCCATGGCTCTGGTGGCTGCCCACCACGGGAGCGCAGTCGACCTGATCGCACTGTGGAGCACCGATGGGCTTCAACACTGGACGGTCTCCTCCCGGCTGGCCCTGGCCGGTGGCTCGGTCACCGCCACCGGCGCCACCGCCGATGGCGGGCTGGTGGTGACCTACCGCTCCTCCGGCCGCCCGGCCGCGGCGGTGGTCCACCGGTCATCCCTCGGGTGGCAGAACCTCGCTCCTCCACCGGCGGGCACGGCCGCAGTCGTGGCCACTCCGCAAGGGGGATTCGACGCGCTGGTCTCCAACCAGTCCGTCCTCGAGGTCTACGCACTCCGAGCCGGGGAGTGGACCCACGCCCAGTCGTTGAGCGTGCCGATCCAGTACGGCTCGTCGAGCTGATCGGCACCGGCCCCTCCACCGGGAGGTAGAACAAGGGAGTGGAGACCGGCGAGCAGTGGTAGCCCGACAGCGGGGGGGCGAGGCCCACGAGGTCGAGAACCAACGACCGTTGTTGCTCGCCGCTCCTGACAAGTTCCGGGGAACCGCCTCGGCCCAGCAGGTGTCGGGGGCGATGGCCAAGGGCGCAGCCGCTCTCGGGTGGTCGGTGTGCCAGATGCCCCTGTCCGACGGGGGAGAGGGGCTTCTCGATATTCTCGCCGAGCGCGGGGGACGCTGCAGACGGTCGAGGTGACCGGCCCGGGCGGTGCTCCCACCGAGGCGGCGTGGTTGCGCATGGAAGGGCTGGCGGTCATCGAGATGGCCCGGGCCTCCGGCCTCACGTTGGCCGGAGGGGCCGGCGGGAACGATGCCGTCGCCGCCACGTCGAGGGGAACCGGGGAGCTGATCGTCTCGGCAGCCCGGAACCTCTCCGAGGAAGGGTGGCGATCGTCGCCGGGCCCAAAGGCGAACGGGAACACGGCCTCACAAACGGTCCTCGACCTCCACGCGGGCGACGGAAGGCACCCGACCATCGTGATCGGGTTGGGTGGTTCTGCCACCACCGACGGGGGGCTGGGGGCTCTCCAGGTTATCGAGGAGGCGGGCGGCCTCGGGGAGGTGCAGTTGCTCGGGGCCTGCGATGTCGACGTGGGATTCATCGATGCGGCTCGGCGCTTCGCTCCGCAGAAGGGGGCTGACCCGGCTCAGGTCGCCGCCCTCGAGATGAGGCTCGAAGGGTTGGCCGTCGAGTACGAGCGCGAGTTCGGCATCGATGTCCGAGCGGTGGCCCGGGCCGGGGCGGCCGGCGGGTTCGGCGGGGCGATCGTCGCCCTCGGCGGGAGTCTCCTCTCGGGGTACCAGGTGGTCACCGAGCTGCTCGGGTTCGCCGATGTGCTGCGGACCAGTCGAGTGGTGGTAACCGGTGAAGGGGCCTTCGACGCCACCTCACTCCTGGGGAAGGTGGTCGGATCGGTGCTCGCCGATGCCCAGGAATCAGGCGTCCCCGCTGGTCATCGCCGGACGGGTGGAACACGACGCGTCCGAGGTGGCCCGGGCGTCCGGTGCCCGGGTGGTGTCGCTGAGTGAACGGTTCGGCAAGGAGCGAGCACGTGCCGACACCACACGGTGCATCGAGGTCGTGGTGGCCGAGCACCTGGATCGAGACGGCCTGTCGGAACCCTGATGGGCGACCGCCGCGGTGCGCCGTCGGTCGTGACCATCGCAGGTGGAGCCGGCGGGTCCTAGACGCACTCGAAGGCCGAAGGGTCGATCGCCTTCATCTCCTCGCGGAAGCGGAGGAAGGACCACGGCCATCCGGCAGGGATCCCTCGGTCGTCGAGGTACCAGCTCTTACAACCGGTGACCCAGACCGTGTGTTGCGCCGCCTGTTCACGCTCCTGTTCGAACTGGGCCAGCGCATTGTGGGTGGCACAGACCTCGCGATACCGACCGGCGCGGATGGGCTCGATGAGCTGCAAGATGTAGTCGAACTGCAGCTCGGCAACTTCGATGAGGGAGAAGTTGCCGACCGGACCATTGGGGCCGTTGAGCATGAAGAAGTTCGGAAAATCCGGGACCGACACCGACAGATAGGCCTCAGGTCGGGGATCCCAGGCCTGCTCGAGTGTTATGTCGTTGCGCCCGATGATCTCCATGGGCCGCATGAACGAGTCAGCGTGGAATCCGGTTGCCAGCACCAAGATGTCGAGTTGGTGCAGCCGGCCATCCGCGGTACGAATACCGCGGGGCTCGATCCGCTCGATCGGATCGGTCACCAAGGTGGCGTTCGGTCGCTGGAGTGCGGCGTAGAAGTTGGGCGAGAGGATCAACCGCTTGCATGCGGCGCGGTAATCGGGGCGCAACTTCTCGCGTAGATCGGGATCATGGACATTGGTCTCGAGATTTTCCAGGCAGGCCTGTTCGATCATCTTGATCTCCGCCGATTCCGAGTCCACCACTGCGTTGGCGAATATGTCGAACATGTCCGACAGGTTCTGGTGCCTTTGGGCCAACTGGTCGGGGTGCTCCCGCAGATCGGCTTTCTCCTCGTCGGAGAAAGCGAGATTCTCGTGCGGCATGATCCATTGCGCGGTGCGCTGGAACAACGAGAGCTCGCTCACCTGGTCGACCACCGCACAGGTGATCTGGACCGCCGTAGATCCTGTCCCGATGATGCCGATTCGCGCTCCGTCCAGGCCTACCCGGTGATCCCAGCGGGCACTGTGGAACATCGACCCTTTGAAGGAGTCGATCCCCTCGATGTCGGGATACCGCGGGCGGTGGAGCACACCGGTTGCCGCAATGACCACGTCGACGACGTCATGATGACCTGACGCGGTCACCAGGTTCCATCGTCCATCGGAGAACGTGCATCGGGTTACTTCATCGCCAAACCGTACGTGGCGCAAGACGCCGTGTTCCTCGGCGACCCGCTCGAAGTACGCCTGGATCTCCGGGCCGGGGGAGAATTGGCGGCTCCAGTCGGGCCAGAGCGCGAAGGAGTACGAGTACAGATGTGAGGGCACATCACAGGAGAGGCCGGGATAGGTGTTCTCCCGCCAGGTGCCGCCGACTCGGTCGGCTTTCTCGTAGACGGTGAAGTCGGTGAGCCCGGCCTCGGTCAGCTTCACCGCGCTGAGAATGCCGGCCATACCTGCTCCGATGACTGCGCACCGCAGGGAACCAGATGGATTGCTCATCCGCTCGAGCCCATCACATCGACGCCCATCCGACCGACCGCTGCCGATGGCTTCCCCTCATAGCGGGTACCGTACATCGATGATTCCGGACCGGTACACGCTGAGCGGCGCCGACGTGTCGATTCCGCCGCTCGGGGTGGGAACGTGGGCGTGGGGAGATCGCTCCACCTGGGGCATGGGTGGTTACGACACCGACCTGACCCTTGAATCGATCCGGGAGGCCTGGAACGCTTCGGTCGACGCCGGGGTCACCTTCTTCGATACTGCCGAGATCTATGGGAGCGGCGAGAGCGAACGGATCATCGGTGGGCTGCTGGCCGCCGATCCGCAGCGGGCCCGCTCGGCCGTGGTGGCCACCAAGTTCATGCCCATGCCTTGGAAGGTCAATGTGCGCGGCGCCCTGCTCAAGTCCCTGCGGGCGTCATTGGACCGCCTGGGCGTGCCGGCGGTCGACCTCTACCAGATCCACGGTCCGATCAGCCTCCGGTCCCACTCGGCGATGGCCGCCGCGCTGGCCGCCGGGCATCGAGAGGGTCTGGTCAAGGCGGTGGGCGTCTCCAACTACTCGGAGGCGGAGACCCGTTCCATGGCGGAGGCGCTCGGTGGGCACGGGATGAAACTCGCGACCAACCAGATCGAGTTCTCCTTGTTACGACGGTCGCCGGAGCTGAGCGGGCTGATCGCTGCGTGCCACGAACTGGGCGTGGTCCCGCTGGCCTTCTCCCCGATCGGCCAGGGTCGTCTCACCGGCAAGTACACGGCGTCCAATCCGCCTCCCGGCAAGCGAACCTTCTCCAATCACCCGATGGAAGTGGTCGACCGGGTGGTCGCCGAGCTCCGTCAGATCGGTGAGAAGCACGGTGGGAAGACGCCGAGCCAAGTGGCCCTCAACTGGGTGATGGCAAAGGGTGTCGTGCCGATCCCCGGCGCCAAGAACCGGCACCAGGCGGAGGAGAACGCCGGGTCGATGGGGTGGGAGATGGACGGCGACGACCTCGCCCGGCTCGATGAGACAGCCCTGCCCGGGATACGCACGCTTCAAAGCCGGTTCTGGCAACACGGCTGAACCCGGTCACCTCGCCGGCGGTCTGCTCGCGGGATGTCAGACGGGCGGCCCGTCACCTGATCGAACGACGCTGGACCGGTCGCGATCGAGGAGGCGAAAACACCGAAAATGTGATGAGATGGCAGGTAGAGAGGGTGGGGTTACCGGGCAACGGACCGTCGGGCAGGGGGAGGACGGAAACGGCATGCAACTCGGAGACGAGCCGGGGGAGACGGGGCGAGGCAGGGCGGGCACACCACACATCCATCGCCATGGGCCGCGCTCGTTCGAGGCTGCGAATTGAGTCCAATTTGAATCAGAGGATCGAGTAAGGAGCAGGCTCAGGTGAAAAAGCTCGGAGTCCGAAACGTCGCCCTGGTCGGGCACAACGGCGCAGGCAAGACCACGTTGGCGGAGGCCCTGCTCTTTGCCAGCGGTGCCATCAATCGCCTGGGAACCGTGGATGACGGATCGACGGTGAGCGACTTCGAACCCGAAGAGATCAAATACCACATGTCGCTCTCGCTGGCACTGGCTCCGTGCACGGTGGACGGCGTCAAGCTCAACATCATCGACACTCCGGGTTACGCCGACTTCTTCGGAGAGGTGCGGGCGGCCTGCTCGGTCGTCGACCTGATGGTGCTGGTGGTGAGCGCGGTCGAGGGCATTGAGGCACAGACCGAAGCCGGTTGGGCCCTGGCCGAAGAGCTGGGCTTGCCCCGCCTGGTGTTCATAAACAAGCTCGACCGGGAGCGGGCCAGTTTCGATCGGGTCCTCGGCGCCCTGCGCGACTCCTTCGGCGCCGGGATCGCTCCGCTGGAACTACCGGTGGGGGGTGAGTCGGGCTTTCGGGGGATCGCCGACCTCTTGACCGACTCTGCCATCATCTACGACGGCGGTCGATCTCAGACCGGCCCCATCCCCGACGATCTTGCTGCCACCGAGCACGAAGTGCGCGAACAGCTGGTCGAAGGGATCGTGGTCGGCGACGACCTACTCATGGAGCGCTACCTCGACGGAGACATCCCCTCGAGCGTAGAGCTCGAGGCCACACTGGCATCGGGAGTGGCCCAGGGGGTCGTCTTTCCGGTGGTGTGTGGATCGGCGGTCACCGGCGTCGGTGTCGACCGGCTGGCCACGCTGTTGGCGGAGATCGCACCCGCTCCCGACGAGCGTCCCCCGGTGGAAGTGATGGCCGGCGACACGATCCAGGAGATCAAGTGTGATCCCTCGGGAGAGCCGCTCGCTCGTGTGTTCAAGACGATCTCCGATCCCTATGTGGGCAAGATCTCGCTCATACGAGTGCAGTCGGGGACGATTCGTCCTGACAGTGTGCTCACCAACCCCCGTACCCACAGCGACGAGAGGCTGCATGTCCTGCAACTCCTGCAGGGCAAAGAGGCCAAACCGGCCGAACAGGCAGAGGCGGGAGACATCGTGGCCGTGCCCAAGCTCGCCCACGTCACCACCGGCGACACGCTGGCGCCCAAGGGTACCCCGATCTACTTTCCGTCCATCTCCGCCGAACCGGTTTCGTTGTCGGTTGCCATCAAGCCGAAGTCGAAGGGTGACGAGGACAAACTGATGACCGGGCTCCACCGGCTCCAGGAGGAGGACCCGGCGCTGCTGGTGGAGCGGGTGGACGAGACCCACCAGACCATCCTCCGTGGCACCGGCGAGACCCATCTGGCTGTGGCTGCCGAACGATTGGCGCGCAAGTTCGGCGTCGAGGTAGCCACCGAGGAGGTGCTCATTCCCTATCGGGAGAGCATCACCGTGCAGGCCGAGGCAGAGGGAAAGTACAAAAAGCAGAGCGGTGGGCACGGCCAGTTCGGCGTGGCGTCGATCCGGATCGAACCCCTCGAGCGAGGCGAGGGCTTCCAGTTCGTCGACAAGGTGGTCGGTGGCGCCATCCCCAGGCAGTACATCCCGGCGGTGGAGAAGGGGATCATTGAAGCCATGAAACAGGGCGGCATCCACGGGTACCCCGTGGTCGATCTGCGAGCGGTGTGCCTCGATGGCAAGCACCACCCGGTGGACTCGTCAGAGATGAGTTTCAAGATGGCCGGATCCCTCGCCTTCAAGGAGGCGATGGCCAAGGCGGGCCCGGTACTGCTCGAGCCCATTTCACTCCTCGAGGTGATCGTCCCGGCCAGCATGCAGGGGAGCGTGCTCGGCGATCTCAATTCGCGCCGGGGGAGGGTACAGGGCACCGATACGGTCCAGATGAACGCCCAGAAGATCATTGCGCTGGTGCCCACCGCCGAGATCCAGCGCTACGCCATCGACCTTCGGTCCCTCACCGGAGGCCGGGGCCGGTTTCGGGCTGAGCACGACCACTACGACGCCCTACCCTCCAATCTGGTGGACAGGATGGCCAAGGCCAAGGCGGGCTGATCCCGGTCGGCCCGGTGCAAGACGCCATCGTTCGGTGCCGGCTGCACCGGAGCGGAACAGCGCAACCGGTGGGAACCGTCAACTGGTTGCCGGCGACGCATCGGCCAGCCAGCTGTCGATGGCCCTTCGATTCCGGCTCTTGAGTTCGGTCGGAGCGCCACTGTGCTCGATGGAGGTGCGTGCGCATCCGGCCAGGGCGACCACGTTCATGCCCAGGGCGTCGCGGCAGATGGTGTACTCGTCGAGCAGGCCGACACCGAACAGCAAGGGGTCATCCGCATTGATGCTGCACGCCACCTCGCGTTCCAACAGCGACGGCAGCGGGTGGTCGCCGTAGTCAGCAACCACCGAAAGCGAGACATTCGACGTCGGACAGACGTCGAGGCATATTCGGTTGTCGACCAGGCGGGAGACCACGACGTCGTCCTCGATGGCTCGAACCCCGTGTTGGATCCGGTCGGCCCCCAGGGTCTCCACTGCGCTCAGCACCGAGTCGGGTCCCCCGTGCTCGCCGGCATGCGGAGCAGCAATCAATCCGGCTGCCCGGGCAAGGGCGAACGCCCGGACGAAGCGTTCAGGTGCCGCCGCCGATTCGTCGTTGGCCAATCCGAACGCAACGACACCCCGATCCGAGTTCCTCGAGGCGACCTCGGCCTGTTCGACCGCCAGCTCCGGCGGCAAGGTGCGATCTGCGGTTATAAGCCAGCCCACCCCCACGCCGGTCGCCTCCTCGGCTGCGTGGCCCGCCGAGATGAGGACGTCGAGAACCTGATCGGACGATCCGAGCTGTCCATGATCGGGGAGGTGCACCGCAGGCTCGATCCATACCGCCCCGTCGTCGGCGGCGTCCTCGACCACCTCGGCGACCAGTCGTCTCAGATCGTCAAACGATCGCAGCAGACCAGCGGCGGTGATGTACAGGTCCTCGAAGTCGGCGAACGTGCCGAATTTCTTCTTCAGTACAGGGACGGGAACTCCGTAGCCGGCCGCCAGTGCAGCGAGGGTGGTGGGCCGCATCGCCCCTTCGAGGTGCACATGAAGGTGGGCCTTGGGAAGATTCCGCAAGTTGGGCACGACATTTGCTGACATGGGTTGCTCCTTCGGACGCGTCGCAAAGCATTTCCTTTGCGCCGCGAGCCGGGGCCGTCCGGCCCTTCCCATCTGGTCAGCTCGTGACGCCTCGAAATTACAGGGAGGGATGGCGTCGGTCAACGGCGTCGGTCAACGGCGTCGGTCCACGGAGCGGTTCACGGAGCGGTTCACGCCGCATCGCGGTAGCCAACCTTGCCGGCGCCTACCCGGGTAGCATCGGAGGGCCCCGCCCTCGAAGACCCACGGGCACGTGACATGCAACGCCGAGACAAGGATCCAACGGACTGACGTGGCCAAACCCTTCCGGTCGTACCGATACAACCGTGGCTACACGGGCTTCAACTACCACGTGACCGATGGTCATGAGGCCGAGTCCGAAGAGCGGGCCACGCCTCCCAATCGATTCGGCCTGTTCCTCCTGAGGCTCTTGGGCTTCAAGGGAAAGCCCGAATCGGAGCGCTTCGGCGATTTCCCGGTCCACCCCGAACACCACCACCTCGAGCGTCCCGCCTCGGGCACGGGGAACGAGTAACAGTGTCCTCTTCGAGCAGATCCTTGTCCGCCGCCGTGGCCGCCCTCTGTGTGGCTGCCCTGCTCTCGAGTTGCGGGTCCAGTTCGCCATCGAGCTCCTCCTCGAGCTCGGTCTCCACGCCGACGGGGGTCACCTGGATGGCGGGCTACGCGGCGCCGGGCACGCCGGCCATGTACAACAAGGTGGGCGTGATCAAGATCGGACCCAGCGATGCCGAGAACGTCTTGGTGCTCGAGCCGGGGACTTCTGCCGGCAGCGCCTACTTCGTGCCCCTGGCTAAATGGATCGTGTCGAAGACCAGCGGTTGGCAGGTGTGGTCGGTCGAGCGTAGGGAGAACCTGCTCGAGGACCAGTCGGAACTGAACTTGTACAAGCAGCACAAGGTCACCAACCTCCAGCTGTTCGACTACTACCTCGGCTACCTCAAGGATCCGAGCATCACCCATCACTTCACGGCGCCCCAGAACTCGTCGGTTGCCTTCGCCAAGCAGTGGGGGATGAACGTGGCGGTGCAGGATCTGCACGTGGTG
This sequence comes from uncultured Acidimicrobiaceae bacterium, assembly GCA_963734395.1. Taxonomy (GTDB): domain Bacteria; phylum Actinomycetota; class Acidimicrobiia; order Acidimicrobiales; family RAAP-2; genus Bog-756. The sequence continues at coordinate 724,778 of CAVTGY010000003.1, forward strand.
ATAGGAGCGGCTAAGAAGCTTGGGGGGAAGGTGGTCCTGGGCGGGCACTCGCTCGGCGGTTCGGTGGTCACCGCCTACGCCACCTGGGACTTCAACGGCAGCGCGGGGGCCGATGCGCTGGCCGGCCTGGTCTATATCGACGGCGGTAGTACCCCGACTCCGGTCAGTACCCAACAGGCCACCCAGGAATTGCAGTCGCTCGATGCCCCGAACGCCTCCCCCTGGTTGGCATTCGGTGGGATCGCGGCGCCCTACGCCGGAATATTCGTTTCCACCGGATCGGCGGGTGCGCTGCTGGACCCGAATGCGCCTTCGCTGGGTCAGAGTTCGGGTCTCCTGCCCTCTTCAATTGTTCCATCTGTCCGGGTCACCAACCAGGGCCAATTCGGCTATGCGCTCAACCCGTCGACCTCACCGTCGAGTCTCGCCGCCGCTCAGGCGCACCTCGGACAAGGCCTTGCCGCACAAGGCCCGGTTCACGGATGGAACGGCGCCGGCGCCCTCACTCCGATCACCCGCTTTGCCACCATGTTCTCGGGGTACCCGATGCAGAACGTCGACGGATCTGAGTGGTACTTTCCACAGCGCCTCACCGACGACACCGGGGCGGTGGCCAACGGAAACGCCAATCCGGCCCAAGGTGTGCTCGACGTGGACGCCACCATGGGTCACGTCCTCCCGAAGAACCTGTTGATCTTCGCCTTCGGTGCACACCTGGGTGGCGCCGGGGTGCCCGCGGCCGCCCAGTCTCTGGCTGCACAGTCGGGGATTCCGATGAGCAACCTCACCCTGGCCAACTATCAGAGCACCTACTCGCACAACGACCCCGCCGGCGCCTATCCCAACAACGCCTTCTTCAACCTGCTCATTCCGTTCCTGGGCAAGGTTGCCGCCCAACGGTAACCGGCCTTTCGGTCACCGGCTCCACGGGTAGCCGGGATGAACACCGGCTCGAACCTCGGCTGGCAGGTTGGGCATGCAGGCGTAGTATTCGTCGGTGGCTGCAACCCTTGCCCAGCGGGAACGCGGGACTCTCTGCGATCTGTTCGTCGAGCTGGGTCCGGACGCACCCACCCTCTGCGAAGGGTGGACGACCGTCGATCTGGCCGCCCATCTTGTGGTGCGCGAGCGGCGCCCCGACAGCGGCCCCGGACTGGTCTGGCCTCCCCTGGCCGGTCACACCGACAAGGTGCGCCGTTCTGTTCGGGACCGCACGCAATGGGAAGATCTGGTGAGAAAGGTACACGATGGTCCCCCCGTACTCCTTCGCCCCTTCGATGGTCCGATGAACACGGTCGAATTCTTCATCCACGTAGAGGACGTTCGGCGGGCGCAGCCGGATTGGGAAGCCCGCCCGTTGTCCCCGGATATGGCGGACGCGCTCTGGTCGCGAGTCGGGCCGGGCGGGATGGCCAAAAGGGTCGCCGCTACCGTCGAGCTCGCCTCGCCGGGACGTGAGAGCAAGAAGAGCGGTTCGGGGCCGCTGCTCATCGTCGAGGGAGATCCGGGGGAGCACACGATGTTCGGCGCCGGTCGTCAAGGCGGGGCCCGGGTGGAGATCACCGGCGACGCCGATCTGGCCCGCCAGCTGCGCACCGCCCGGCTCGGGATTTAGCCGGAACGCCTAGCCCTCGCGCCGTTGGAGGATTCCCCGGGTGTAGGCGGCCTGGCCCACGTGCTGGAGGTCGTCGACCACCACGCTCACCAGCCGAACGGCCATGGTGACCGGTGGGTCCCAGTTCGGATCCACCACCCGGGCGAGATCGGCCTCCTCGAGGGTGCGCAGGAATCCCCGTGTGGCCTCATGGACGTCTTCGAAGTAACCGAGCAGCGACGAGGCGTCCCCGGTGACCAGCGGCACCATGTCGGGGTCGTGGCCGTAGCCGGTGTCTGCCACGTCGAGAGGCAAGGGCGAACCGTTCGGCCCATCCCTTTGCCGTCCACGTCTGTTCACGGCCATCGATCTTGGCGATGTGGTCGTCTTGGATCCGAGTCAGATGCCAGACCAGCCAGGCGATCGAGTTGGACTCGTCGTCGGGGCGAAAGGCCAGCTCCTCCGGCGACAACCCGCTCACCGCGGGGTGCACGGCGTCACGGATTCTTTCGAATGCGTCCTCCAGTAGATCGATGCTCGACACTGATCTCCTCCTCGGCTCCAGTCCCCGGCGCTTGGTGGCTTCAGCGCTGGTGCTCGGTGTTTGCCCGCTCTCCGAGCCTGGTTCGGAGATCTTCCTCGAAGGCGAGAATCTCGGGCGCCATCGCCGCGGCCCGGAGGGCGTCGAGCTTCGGGTAGCCGGCATCCCGCTCCGCATCCCATTCGTCGGCGAATCGGCCAGAGGCAATGTCGTTGACCAGCTCGCGCATGGTGGCCGCCACATCGAGATGCTGATATCTCCCGGCACGGGACATCTGTCCGTACTGACTGGTGGGTGAGTGGTAGGCCATCTGGGCCGCACCACCTTCGAGACGGACGAGCCGGTAGGTCCGCTCGACCTCCCCCGACAGCACCAGCTCGGTGACGATCGCCTCGATCGGTATCCCCTGCTCGAGCATGACCTGCACGAACGATTCGCTGACTCTCCGTAACGCGGGGGCCAGCGCCTGCTCCACGGCCAAGTCGAGGACGGCTTCCTGGCCGGCGGTGAGCTCGATGGCCCCCTGACGGAGCCCGCCGATGGCCTTGGCCACGGCCAGCACGCGGGAGCGGGCCGTGCCGGTCACGTCACGGTGGACACCGACGGCGGTGATGAATCCGACACCCTCGAGGAAGCAGCGGCGCACTTCGGGGCCGAGCATCCGCGGGGCCACCATTCCGGCATCGCAGGAGAGATCGAGTCGTCCAAAGGCCAGTGTGTACCCGCTGGCCACGATCACCACCGATTCCGGGTCGGGCGACAGCGGCAGCGTGGGGATGACGTCGTCAGGGACCAGGACGCAAATGACGTCGGCATCGTTGGCTCCGTCGAGGTCAACGGTCGTGAACCCATCGGCGGCCGCCATCTCCCTGCTGGGATCGGCTCGCACGCAGACGACGACCTCGATACCCGAATCGCGCAGGTTGAGGGCCCACGACCGGCCCTGGTTGCCGTACCCGATCACCGCAGTGCGCTGGCCGTTGAGAGCGTCAAGGTCCGCCTCGGCTTCGCTCACGATCACCGTCATGCTCCGACCGTACCTCGCTCTCCTCTCGAGCGCATGCCGGTCGCGCCGTGGTTGCTCCGGCTCCGGCCCTTGGTGGCTGCCCGGGTTGTCGCCGGTCACTATCGTCGACCGGCATGGTGGTCGACCCAGAGTGATCGAGGCAACGGCTCCCATCCGGATCTGCGACAACGGTGGGTGGACCGACACCTGGTTCGGCGGACCCGGGCGGGTCCTCAACATCGCGGTGGTCCCGGGGGTGGCGGTCTCGATCCGCCCCGCCGCGGGCCCGGACCTGGTGGTGATCGACGTCCAGGCCTTCGGCGATCGGTATCCGATCGTTCCGGGGGCGCCACGGGATGCCCGTCACCCCCTGCTCGAAGCAGCCGTCGATTCGTTCCCGCCGGCGAGGGACGTACCCGTCGAGATCATCGTTCGTTCCGCGGTGCCGGCCGGTTGCGGCACGGGCACCTCGGCCGCGGTTGCGGTTGCGCTGGTGGGTGGGTTGGCCTGGGCCCGTTCCGAACCACTGTCGCCGCGGGCCATCGCCTATGCCGCCCATCGGCTCGAGGTCGACATCCTCGGCATCCAGAGCGGAATCCAGGATCAACTGAGTGCCGCGTTCGGCGGGATCAACTACCTCGAAATCGAGCCGTTCCCGGAAGCCTCGGTTCACCCGCTGCCGTCGTGGGACGCGCTCAATCCTCGCCTCACCTTGGTGTTCCTCGGTCGTCCGCACAACTCCTCGGACCTGCACCGTCAAGTGATCGAAGATGGGGGCGATGGCGCGTCGAAGGCGCTTTCCCGGCTGCGTGACGCGGCGGGAGCCGCCCGTGATGCCGTGCTGTCCAAGGATCTGGAGGGCTTCGGTAGGGCGATGATCGCCAACACGCAGGCACAGGAGTCACTCCACCCGGCACTGGTCGGCGTGGACGCCAGGCGGATCATCGCCATGGCCATGGCCCAGGGGGCCATCGGGTGGAAGGTCAACGGCGCCGGCGGGAACGGTGGATCGGTCACGATCTTGAGTCGCTCGAAGGAGGCGAAACAGGCACTCGAGCACGGCATGACCGCTTTGGATCCGCGTTACCGGGTGCTCCCCGTCCGGGTGAGCGACGTCGGTTTCCAAGTGCGGGGTGCTCTGTAGCCGGGAGCGACTGGGCCCACGGTCGCGATAGACCTACTCAATCGTCGCCATCGACCTTTAGGATCTCTGCGATCCATCGGCCGGGATATCGGAGACCGTCATGACCGCTTCGCTCGTGTTCTACGGGGTTCTGGGCATTGCCAGCACCGTGATCGCCTTTGTCGGCAACCGGCGTCTTTTCGGCGGAGGTGGGGGCGGAGCAGCTGGCGGTGATGGGAGTCGTGCCGGTCGAGGTGCCGGACGGGTGTCTGCTCTCGAATGCCTGTACTACGTTCTCGGTGTCACGTCGCTTGGGCTCGGCTGGTACTTCAACATCCGGTACGTCCACCAGTACGGCCATCAGGCAAGCTACGTCGCATTCACCAAGTCGCTGTTCTCGAATTGGGCTTCGGACTCGGCGGCGCAGGACTACATCATGGTCAATGTGGTACTCCTGCCACTTTGGACGATCGTCGACGGACGAAGGCGGGGCCTCCGAATCCCGTGGATCTTCTTTGTCATGAGCCTCTTCACCAGCCTGGCCTTCTCGATGGCGCTGTTTCTGGCGTTCATCGAGCGGCAGATCCGCTACAACCGTGCGGAACCTGCTGACTCGAGCACCGCGTGGCCACAGTTGTAACCGGGGATGAAGGTGACGCCGGGGCCACCATGACAGCCGGCACCGCACAGGTAGAGACCCTCGATCGGAATCGGCGCATCGGGCCAGCCTCGGGGCCCCGGACGGAATGGTCCCATGAATTCCGGCTGGAGCAACCCGTGGGTGAAGTCCCCACCGGTGCAACCGAACATCAGCTCGTAGGTGTAGGCGGGATAGTTGAACTGGCGCTCGACAAGATCTGGGAAGTTGGGTGCCCTCGCCGCGATCTTGGCAACAATGCGTGCGGCCATCTCGTCGCGCAGTCTCGCTTGTTCCTCACGGGTGGTGCCGATCGGAGAGTAAAAGGCGAAGCTGCTGGCCACATGCTTACCGTCCGGTGCAAGCCCCGGATCACGGAGGCTCGGTATCGAGAGATTGAACGAGGGTGAGTCGGGGACCATTCCCTGCACGGATCCCTCGAAGTCCCGTTGCATTTGTTCGGCGGTTCCGAAGAACGTGACATTGTGGCGAAGATCGCCCTCGTTGAGCACCTGGTAGGGACCCGCGTATTCGGGGAGACCGTTGAGGGCGAAGTGGATCTGGAAGTACGCGGCCCGATGATCGATGGCATCTATGCGTTGGGCGAAGTTCTCGGGCTGGGTTTGGCGGTCGAGCAGCTGGGTAAAGGTGGCGGTCGGGTCGAGATTGGATACGACAACCGGCGACGTCAGGATTTCCCCGTCGGCTAGAGCCACCCCGTCGACCCGCTCATCGGATGTGACGATTCTCGACACCTTGACATGACGTCGGAGTTCGCCCCCGTACTGCTCGAACAGCCCCAGCAGGTGGTCGGACATGGTGCCGATGCCACCCTTGACCTTGGACATGGTGACGTCGCCCGGAGACGCCAACGCAAAGGCGAGGCACAGGGCGCTTCCCGGTGAGAACGGGCCCCGGTAGGTGGAATTCACCGCCAGAAACGCGAGCATGCTGCGAATCGGGGCGTGTTTCTCGCGGTCGGGGAGGAACTGGTCGACGACATCCATGACGCTTCCGAAGAGGGCGGTGCGGATCGCCAGGCGCTCCTTCTCGTTGGTGGCGCACGCCCACATCTCGTCGAGTGACTTTGGTGGCTTGCGGACGTCCAACCGACCTATGGCCCGGGCCGGGGCCTCAGCCCAGGCGGCGACCTCCGCCATGCCCAGCACGGCTTCGAGGCCGAGCGTCTCATTGAGATGCTCGAGGAGCCGGTCGGGATCGCTGTAGAGCAGGATCGGTGGGCCGCCGGTTGGTCCGATGCTGGCCGACTGCACTTCAGGTTCGTAGATCGGGCATGCGGCGAAGCCCAGGTCGTCGAAGATCTCGGTTGGGATCGGAAATTGGATCGATCCGGCCAACTCGAAGCGGTAGCCACGGGCAAGCTCTGTGGTCGTGGCCATGCCACCGATGAAGTGGTTCTTCTCGAGGCAAAGGACCCGCATCCCCCCTCGTGCCATCACGGTGGCAGCGGTGAGACCGTTATGACCAGCTCCGACGACGATGGCGTCGTAGTCCGACATCCGGGTCACCGTAGTGACGTGGCTGCCGTGCTGTCGAACTGCACGTCCTTGGTCACCCCACCGGTGGCAGGTTCGGGATTGCCAGTGGAACCGCGGCCTATTGCGCTCGCATCGAGGTGGCCTGCACCTTCACTCGATCGCGAAACTCACGGCTTTCTTGGCGATGACGATTGCGAATCGCCTGCGCGTCCGCCTTCACCTGGCGCCTGAATTCGTTCACGTCGTGATGGAAACGCTCCCAGGCGGCCTGGCGACTCACTCCGACCGTTCCGCCCACTACCTCCCAGGTGGCTCCTGCTTCCATCGCCTCTCCGACCAGCCGGGCCTCCCAGGTGGACAAAAGCGCAGCGAGGGCGCGGGTGGCTCCGAGGGCCGCCAGCGGTTCGGGTTCTGACGTCGCCCCCTCCCAGGCCGCGGTCATCAGCGGCGGGACCGTCCGTGGCTCAGTTGCCGGTCCCTCGGCGGTGGTGTCGCTCATCTGTCAAGTATGCCTTGACAACCCGAGCCACGTCAAGATCGCCTTGACAACGAGTCCGGCGATTCTCGCTCTCTCGGATTCGTGGGCCAGATCGGCTACAGATCAATCAGCGTGGAAGAGAACCGCGTGCCGTTCAAGCGCAGTCTCTGCCTCTATCCCCTGGTACAAGCCGATCCACCGCTGGCATGCCTCACAGAAGACGCCCGCCAGTTTGTGCGATCGGACAACCGACTCTTCGGCCGAGCTGATGTCGGTGTCGACCGGCCCGATTACCTGCCAACTGCCGTTCTCCGCTGCTCTTCGGATCACCTCTTTGTGTGCCGAATAGCTGTCTTTGTCCATGTCGTGCCTCTCGAACCGGATTGCGAATGCCCATATTTAGAACGGCAGGAAGGAGAGGGGACTTGAGCCAATTTGCCCAAGATTTCCGTTCCCTCGCTTCACCGAGCTGGGCCGGACGTAGATTCCACGACCGAGATTGAGCGAATTTCGTCCGTTTCCGCCGGAGTTCGCCGGATTTCCCTAGGGGGACGCCAATCCGTGTCGGTGGGCGTAGATAGCCGCCTGGGCACGATCGCGGCACTGTGTCTTGGCGAAAATGCGATTGATGTGGGTCTTCACCGTCGTCTCTGCCACGAACAGCCGTGCGGCTATCTCGGAGTTGGACAACCCGGCGGCCAGCAGGGTCAAGACTTCCACCTCGCGCTCGGTGAGCCCATCCGGAAGACCCATGGGAACCGGCTCGGACGGGCTCCGGGCTGCGTTGAGCAGAGCAGCCTGAGCAGCTGGATCGAGGACGGACTGTCCTGCTCGGGCTGCTTCGATGGCACGGTGGATGTCAGAACGGGTTGCGTCCTTGGTCAGGTACCCGACGGCTCCGGCGGTGAGCGCAGCCACCACCGAATCGTCGTCGGCGTAGGTGGTCAGAACCACCACGGCGCATTCGGGGTGACGCTCGCGGATGAGCCTGGTCGCTTCCACGCCGTCGAGCCTCGGCATCCGGAGATCCATCAGCACTACATCCGGAGCGTGCTCGGCAACCAGATCCACCGCTTCTGCCCCGTCGCTGGCCAACCCGACTACCTCGATGTCGGCGAGGCCGCCCACGATGGTGGCGAGGCCCTCGCGGACCACCCGCTGATCGTCGGCGATGAGCACCTTCATGCCGGAGGCTCGGTTGCCGCTTGGCGGAGTGAAGCTCGGAGTCGGGACCGTTGCCGTGAGCCGCCATCCGTCGGATGTCGGCCCGGCGTCAAGATGTCCCCCCAGAAGCTCGAGCCGCTCGGCGATGCCCCGCAAGCCGTAACCGGCGCCGCTTCCCTCGAGCGCTGATTCAGTCGATCCCGCCAGATTCTCGATAGCCAACACGACCGAAGCGGGAGCGTAGGTCAGGGTAACCGACGCGGGCGCACCCGCCGCATGCTTGATCACATTGGTCAACGCTTCCTGCGCAACGCGAAACAGGTTTGTAACGACTTCCGGGGGGAGAGGCTGTGGGCTCCCCGCAACGCTGAACTCCGCCTTGCATTGTTGGGAGAGTTTTGCCAACTGGTCTTCAAGGGGAGAAGCATCCTCGCGGAGTGCCTGGACTGCTCCCCGCGCCTCGTTCAGCCCTTCGCGTACCAGTTGCTGCGCGTCGTGGAGATGTTCACGGATGGCTGGCTTGGTGGTGGGGTCGGCGTCGACAACTGTCGAGAACGCCTGCAGCTGAACAGATAGTGCGGCGAGGGTGTGAGCGAGAACGTCGTGCAGCTCCCGCGCGAAATGATTGCGCTCAGCGAGGACTGCGGCGCGAGCTCGCTCGACTTCGAGGCGGGCCATCTCGATCTCCATCTGCGCACTCTGCGCTGCACGCTCGACGGCTTGTTGACGTGTCGTCCCCACCAGGAGCCCGGCGAAGACCGCAGCAAGTCCGCCGATTGCAATTCCGATCGGATGGCCGGCAATCGCCACCGCTGCGAACATGGTCAGCGCTCCGGCGACGCTGATCGCCACAGCGGGGGGAAGTGCCCACCGGACGGCCGCTCCGAGGGCGGCAACCGCCGGGAAGACCAGCGCGAGCGGGACAAAGCCCACCAGCGCCCCGCCCACCAGGGCCATGGAGACGATGGGCGCACCGCTTACCCAGCTCGTGACGGCCCTGGCTCTGAGCCACACCCACAGCACCCAGGAGATCACCGCTACTACCAGGAGCAGCGATGCGGCGATCTGCCGGCTCGATTGGTCGAGGAGCCGGATTTGGGTTGCCACCCCCCAGGTGAGCAGGCCGAGCGAGGCCAGATTGATGGCGTTGGGAAGAACGACCCAGGTCGCGGGCGGCTGAGATTGCTGAGGGGGACGTTTCGGTGGCTCCCATGACGGACCCTCAGGCACCGATGGGTGACCGATCGGCCGGCATCGGAGAAAGCATACCGGGAGGGGTCATTTGGCGGCGGACGGTGTTGGACCGCCAGGCCAGCACGCCAGTGCGAATGACCGCCTCGGTCAGCGCCATCAGGATCAGGGCAGACGTCCAGGCCGTGGCAGTTGTGATGCTGTGAGCGGCGCTGAAGCGCTCGACCGCGGCACCCCCACCGTGGGTGGCGTAGACCTGGAAGGCGAGCCGTCCACCGGTGCCGAGAATCCACAGCGCCGCGGCGGCAAAGCCTGCTTTGGCGAAGAGCGTACCTGCGCTGTCGGCGGTGATCGAGGTGAACCGACCGGCCAGCCCGCCGAGAGTGGCTCCGACAAGAGCGCATCCCACGATGAGCAGGAGGTCGTTCCCTTTGGTCGGGATGCCATGCAGATAGTTGATCGCGACGTAGGTCACGATGCCGATCGGCAGGAGTAACGCCCGAGTGGTGAGTCGCCGGCCTCGGACCTGGAAGAGAACCAGACCGATAAGGGCGATGTCGATGATGTAGTCGCTTAGTGTCATGGATTCAGTTTCTGCCTCCTGACCTGCCAAGTCGTCAGCCCGGGGGTGGATTGGTGGGTGGAGGGTCCCTCCACCCTGGGATGGAAACGGTCAGAGAACGCCCGTCACCGGCTGAGGTGGGGCAGGGGAGTTCGAGGGAAGCCGGAGTCACACCACAGAACCATGCGGTCGGAAGCGAAGCCCAGGTAGATCAGCGGATCCGCTGCAGGGCGGCGTTGGCAACAGCCAAGTCGAATTCGGTGGCGTCGAAGGAACCCCCGGCCCATTCGAGGTAGAAATCGTGCTCCGCGTCCTCGGGGTTAGCGATTACTTCGAGGAACGCCTCGTATCCCGCTGCGCCACCGACGTCCTCGGGTGGACAGGCGTTCTGTCCGTCGAGGCACACACCGAACTTCAAACCCCCATTCGACCAAGTCAGGCTCTCGATGACCACGTCGTGGTCCCAGCCGTCTCCGAAGTCGTATTCATAGGCAACACGCCGCTCGTCCCGAAGGGCCTGGAGAACGGTCACGGTCTTCTCGTCGATCTCCCCCTCGGGGTAGTCGTCGAGGCACATCCCATAACGCTTGTCGCCCACCTCAAAGGCGTGGAGATGCGAGTTTGTCCAGCCCATGGCGGCCAGCATCATCTCGCTCAGCTTGGCCATTCTCACCGTCCCCGGCACGAGGAGCCGTCTCCAGACCACTGGGTGGACGTCGTTCAACTGGACGCGGAGCTGGAAGACGCTCCGATCGGGCTGTTGGGCTTTGCGCGGGACCACGGACCCGAGGCTACGCGGTCGAGACCGACCGCGACCGAGCGTGATGGTAATCGTTGGAGGAGTCGAGGCCGTTGCCGGGCAATCAGTGATCCGGCGCCTATCGCAGCTGGGCTCAATCCAGCTGCTGGTCACCATTAGCCCGCTCCGTCGTCTTGACCTTGACCTCGGGTGAGGGTTGCACACTGAACTTGCGAACGTTTCGTCAACGAAAGACACGGTCGCCAGCCAGACTGCGACTTCGCTGTCCCGTTCGCTGAACCCACAGAAGCCATCAATAACCAAGCAGACGAGTCAGGTCCGACAGAACCTCACTCTCGGATCGAGTCGTGGTGTCTATCTCGAAGTCGTACTGGGCAAACCGGTGGACCGCTGCTGCCTGACCCCGGGTCAGGCCGGCATATCGATTCTGCCGGGACCGCTCTCGCTGTTGGGCAACTTCGAGCGAACACCGGACGCCAACCCACACGACGTGAAGGCCGGCAAGGGCGGTTGTCCAGTCGTCCCAACTCGTCTGGTCAATGACCACCTCATCGACAATGACGTTGAGGCCTGCACCAGCTGCGGCGGCGGCACCGGATTGGTAGGCGCGGATCAGTTGTCGGCCGACGGTGCCGACCCGAACCTCCAGTCCCAGGTCTGACCTCTCGAATCGAACGCCGTCGGCTGCGAAGAGCCCCCACTCGGACCCAACCGCTTGCCACTCGGTGGGCAGCTTGGCAAGGAAATCGTCGATACCGGTCAACAGCCAAAGGTCACCTGCCGCCGCACGCTGGTCCCGAAACGCCGTGGCCAGGGTGGTCTTCCCGGAGGAGGAAGGACCGTTGAGGATGACGACCCTGGGGTCAGATGCCATCCGCCCAGAATGCCCGATCTGAAAAAACCGGACTTGGTCGAGATCTGGAGTTGGTACCAGCGGGGCTGTTGCCGGTCGCCGATGTCTCGCCACGTCACAGAGCGGACCTGCCCTAAGTGGAATCTATGATTCCGTTTCTGCTATGGTCTTTCACAACCGGAAGCAACCATTCCGCTCACCAGAACAGGGGAGACAGTGGAGAAGCGCATCCACTACGCGGCCACCTTCGCCGTGCTGGCGACGGCGGCCCTGGCCTTCAGTCTCCTGCAGTCGCTGATCATCCCGGCCATCCCGCTGCTCGAGCACACCCTGCACACCACGACGACCGGGGCCACCTGGCTGCTGACCGGTTACCTGCTCAGTGCGGCGATCGCCACACCGATCCTCGGGCGCATCGGCGACATGGTCGGCAAGGAGAAGATGATCGTCGTCGTGCTCATCACGCTTTCGGTGGGCACTTTGATCAGCGCCCTTGCCACGACCTTTCCCCTCATGCTGGCCGGCCGGATCGTCCAGGGAGCGGGTGGGGCGGTCTTCCCGCTGGCCTTCGGGATCATCCGCGACGAGTTCCCGCCCGAAAAGGTGGCTGGAGCCATCGGGGTGCTCTCGGCCATCCTGGGCGTGGGCGTGGGCACCGGAATTGTCCTCGCCGGTCCGATCATCGAGCACCTCTCCTACCACTGGCTGTTTTGGATCCCCCTGGTCCTGGCCATAGGGGCCACAGTGACCACGTTCCTCTTCGTGCCGGAGTCACCGGTCCGGTCTCCCGGTCGGGTCAACTGGATCGGTGCATCGATCATGTCGGCCTGGCTGGTCACCGGACTGCTGGCCGTGTCATACGGGCCGATATGGGGATGGAAGAGCACCTCGGTGCTCGGGCTGTTCGCCGTCACCGCGGTGTTGATCCCATGTTGGATCCGTTCGGAGACCCGTTCGGACACACCGATGGTCGACATGAAAATGATGCGGATCCCCGCGGTGTGGAGCACGAACTTGGCCGCAATGCTGTTCGGGTTCGGCATGTTCGCCATGTTCATCACCGCTGCCCCAGTTTGCCCAGACCCCGACCCGGGTGGGCTACGGCTTCAGCGCCTCGGTGACCCAGTCAGGGCTCTACCTTCTTCCCTTCGCGGTGGCCATGCTTCTCATCGCCCCGTTGACCGGTCGCTTGACCGTCGCCATCGGCTCCAAGCCCATCTTGATCATGGGGGCGCTCTTCGCCGCTTCGAGCTACGGGCTGCTGGTCGTGGCCCACGGTGAGTCGTGGAACATGTACGCGGCCGCCGGGCTGCTGGGTATCGGAGTGGCCTTCGGCTTCGCCTCGATGTCCAACTTGATCGTCGAGGCGGTGCCGGCGACCCAGACCGGTGTCGCCACGGGCATGAACACCAACGTCCGGAATATCGGCGCTGCCCTCGGCAGCGGGGTGGCCACCAGCCTGATCGTGAGCGGCCAGCTGGTCCACGGCTACCCGAATGAGCACGGCTACGTGCTGGCCTTCGCCGTCTGCGGTGGGGCGCTGGTCGTGGCGGCGATCGCCGCCCTCATGATCCCGACCCGCAGTCGTCCCTCGGTCGTCTCCAGCGAGTCGCACCCCGCCCTGACCGCCGAGGCCGAGGTGGTCGTCGGGGCCATTGGCTATGTCGCCGAGAGTTGATGGTGGGCGGCGGAGCGCCAACGTGACGGGTGAGGCCACCGAGGCCAAGCCGCTGCGCCGGGACGCCGAGCTCAACCTGGCCCGGATCCTGGTGGCCGCCCGTGATGTCTTCGCCGAGCATGGCTACGAGGCGTCGATGGAACAGATCGCCGCCCGGGCCGAGGTCGGGATCGGGACCGCTCTACCGTCGCTTCCCGAACAAGGCAGACCTCTGCGCTGCCGTGGTCGACGGGGCGACGGATCGGATCTGTCAGATTGCCGACCGGGTCCTCCAGGAGGTGGCTCCGGACGACGCGGTCTTCGAGTTCATCCGGCGATGCGTGGACGCGCCGAGCAGTTGGCGGGCTGCCACCTCGCGGCGACCCTGGAGCGGGGGAGGGGCCGATCGGGCCCTGGCCGCTGTGGTGCCGCTCATCGGACGGATCCTTGAGGCCGGGCAACGGGCGGGTACGGTCCGTCCCGACATCGTCCCCACCGATCTGGTGGTGACCCTGATGTCAGTCCGGGCCATCGGCGACCTCTGCGACGCCGATGCCCCGGGCAGTTCGCGGCGGTTCCTCGAGTTTGCCCTCGACGGCCTGCGGCCCGGTCACCAGGCACCGGAGCAGCCCCCGATGTCGGTCAAACAGCTGGGACGGGTGCTCACCGACCGTTGAGGAGCACCTGAGGAGGTGCCAGATCAATGTGGCAGCGGGGCTGAGGGGCGGCGAACGCCGAGTCCACCACCCGATTTGCCCTGCGCCGTAGGGTGGCACCCTCGGCTCGGTCTCGGTAGGTCAGGGTGCGACCGACGTCCCAACGATCAAGGAGCAACGAGCTGTCGTATGGCTAGTCCTCGAGGCCATGACCGAAGACGGATCCTCAGGGTCGTACTCCTCTTCGGCGTGTCAATCGCGGGATTGGTCCTCGTTGGCGCGCACCGTGCCGACGGCGTGCCCGCGCCATCAGGCGACGCGGCAGCCCGCTGCCCGTGGGTGTCCCAGTCCCGACAGGAAAAGAGCACGCCGGCGTCGCTGGCCGCCGAGGTGCTCGCCCGGATGACGCTCGGTCAGAAGGCGTCGTTCGTCGTCCTCCGGACGGAACCGCCAATCGAGAACTCCAACCTCGGGATCCCCTCGTTGTGCATCCCGCCGCTAACGCTCACCGACGGGCCGAACGGGATCGCCAACAACATGCACGGCGTGACACAGCTGCCGGCCGCCATCGGAGTAGCCGCTACCTTCGACCCGTCGGTGGCGCGTGCCACAGGCACGGTCATGGGGCAAGAGGCACGGGCGAAGGGAATCGATGCCTCGCAGGGTCCTGAGCTCAACCTTGCCCGTGTGCCGGAGGCCGGTCGCATTTTCGAGGCATTCGGGGAGGACCCGACGCTGACTGGCGCAATGGGTGTCGCCGGCGTGGAGGGCATCCAGTCCACCGGAACCATGGCGAACCTCAAGCACGTCACTGCGTACTCGCAGGAGACGGCACGCCACATCCTCGACCAGCAGGTTCCCGCCCGGGCTCTCGCAGAAGTGTTCAACCCACCGTACGAAGAAGCCATACAGCAGGCCCACGTTGCGTCCATCATGTGCTCATACGGCTCGGTCAACGCCGTCAACGACTGCTCCGACCCGACCGTCTACTCCGACCTCGCGTCGTGGGGGTTCACCGGATTCGTTCGGTCCGATCTCTCCGCTGTGCCGAATCAGGACACGGCCTCGGCATTCCGGGCCGGCCTCGCCCTCATCAAGCCAGGCTCGCCCGCCGCCGTGGTCCAACTGGTCCGGTCCGGCGCCATCCCGGTCGCCGATCTGAACCGGGCAGTCCTCGAGACGCTGACCACGATGTTCCAGTATGGGCTCATCGGACATCCCCTCCCAGGGAAACCATCGGCCGACGCCATCACCCCGGCACACACCCGCGTGGCAACCACGACGGCCGAGGCATCCATGGTGCTCCTGAAGAACGCCGGAGCGGTGCTTCCGCTGGCGCACGGCACCAAGTCGATTGCCGTGATCGGGACCGGAGCGACCCATCCGATCACCACCGGTGCCGGCAGCTCGGAGGTCGTGGCGCCGTTCGTGTCGACGCCGCTGGCCGCGCTGCGGTCGGCGCTCGGGTCCACGACCATCATCCGGTACGCCCAGGGAGGGTTGCGTTCCATCCCGCTCCGCAACATCGCCACCGGTCAGATCATCTCCAAGCGCTACTTCGACACGGACGAGCCACGACTGCACGGCGATCGGTTGGAGCCTGGGAAGGATGACATCTCGGTCGTCCTTGCACCGAACGTGACCGACGCGGTGGCCACCGCCGCGACCCCCGGAACCGGGAAGTACTGGAGCTCGTGGAGCGAGACCATCACCCCACGCTCGTCCGGAATCTACCGGATCGGACTCCACGAGGTCGGCGACACCTGGTTGACGATGAACGGCGTCCCCGTCCTGTCCTCGGCCGGGCTCCACGCTCCCGATCTGCTTTCCACTGCCGTATCCCTACGGGCCGGAGTGCACTACACGTTCGCCATCCGCTGGTTCGCGGTCGACGGGAATCCCGCCCCGGCGTTCGGCATAGCCGACGAGACCGCGCAGTTGGCAGCGGCCGTCGCCGCTGCCCGTCGGGCCTCGGTAGCTGTCGTCTTCACCGGGGAACTCCAGCGGGAGGGTGCCGACCGCTCCCTCGCGCTCCCGGGCGACGCCGACCAGTTGATCGCCGCCGTGGCCGCCGTCAACCCCCGCACCGTGGTGGTGATCAACAGCGGCGGGGCGGTGTACATGCCGTGGCTGTCGAAGGTGGCCGGTGTGGTCGAGGCCTGGTACCCGGGCGAGGCGGACGGCACCGCTGTGGCCGCGGTCCTGACCGGTCGGGTAGATCCCTCGGGGCGGCTGCCGATCACCTTCCCAGCGACGCCCACCGCTCAGCCCGCATCCACTGTCGCCGAGTTCCCGGGGATCGATGCGGAGGTGAGCTTCGGCACGGGTCTCGACGTCGGTTACCGGTGGTATCAGCAAAACGGCGTCGCCCCACTGTTCCCGTTCGGCTTCGGGCTCGATTACACCACCTTCGCGCTCTCCGACGCCCAGATCGCTCCGTTGCCAACGGGAGGCTATTCCGTGGAGGTCGACGTGACCAACACCGGCTCCCGGTCCGGAGCCGATGTCGTCCAGGCCTATGTGGCCTATCCGTCCGGACTCGGCGAGCCCCCGGAGCAGCTCCGCGCCTTCGAAAAAGTCGTCGTGGCGCCCGGAGCCACTACCCGTACAACGCTCGTGATTCCAGCATCGGGCTTCGCCTCGGACGCTACGGGGACACCCTCCGTGGTGGCCGGCAGCTACGTTGTCGGCGTCGGCGAGTCGTCGGCCGACCTGCCGATCCAGCTCCCGGTGGAGGTCCCGGCGCAGGCGGCCTGAGGTGGCGACGGTGCTTTGGTCTCGATAGACGCCGTACGACGGCCACCCACCATTTCCAGAAGCTCCGGAAGTAGTTGTTGTCGTGTGGTGAAGGAGCTACTCCAGGCCGACGCATCAGCCATCGGTGAGGCGACATCGGAGTGCTCTGACGTTTCGGTCTCTGAGTCGCGGGACATCACATTGACGGAGGGAGTGGCGGAGGGAGTGGCGGAGGGAGTGGGATTCGAACCCACGGAGGCTTGCACCTCACGGCTTTTCAAGAGCCGCGCATTTGTCCGCTCTGCCATCCCTCCGAGCGCTAGCCAGGGTAGCCGGGGCACAGCGCGCCCCGAGATCTCAGAGACTGTGTCCCGGGGAATCCCCCGAACAGGGCTATGAGTCAGTTCCGGAATGGATTTCGGCCCGCAGACCGTCGACCCATTGACCGGCTTGTCGCATTGACGTGTCTGCTTCACGCCGGATGGCAGGACCGGCAGGACCGGCGGCCGGGTAGGAGCCGAGAAACTTGACCCCGGCCAACTCGGCATGGAGGTCTCGCAAACAGTCACTGACGACCGCATCAGCGACGTGCCCCTCGAAGTCGATGATGAAGCAGTAGTCGCCCAGGGCCTTCTTGGTTGGTCGGGATTCGAGCTTGTTCAGGTTGATGTTGCGGGCGGCGAACTGGCCGAGGATCGCGTAGAGGCTCCCCGGATGGTCTGCGCTCTGGAAGCAGGCGATGCTGGTGCGGTCGTGTCCGGTGGGCGCGGGGATGCCCGACTGTGCAAGCGACACGAAACGGGTCTGATTCTCCGGATGGTCCTCGACGTCCTCCACCAGGATCTCCAGGCCGTACAGCTTGGCCGCCAATCTCGGTGCGATGGCTGCGGTGGGTCGGGCGGTCATCAGCGGGTCTTGCTCGCCCAACAATCGGGCCGCTTCCGCGGTCGAGTTGGTGGCCACTGGTTCGGCCAAGGGGAGCTTCTGCGTGAGAAAACCGCGGCACTGGGCTGTGGCCACTGGAATCGAAGCCACCCGCTCGATGTCGGCGAGCTTGGTCCCCGGCGCGGCCATCAGATGGAGATGGACGTCGAGGACGACCTCCCGTTGGATCCGCAGGTCGAAATCGAAGACCAGGCTGTCGATGATGTCCCTTACCGTTCCCTCGATGGCGTTCTCCAGTGGCACGAAGCCGAGCTCGACGCCCCCCTGAACCACCGAGTCGAGCACTTCGTACAACGAAGCGAGGGGAATCAGCTCGGCCGACGCGTAGTCGGCCTCGCCGAGGAGCGCCTCTTCGGTGAATGTGCCCTCTGGGCCGAGAAACCCGATGCGTGGCGACAGCCCGGCTGATGCGCGATGGGATGCGTCCACGTCCATACCCAGGCAGGATAGTGAACACTATGGACGAACACGGACTACAACAATTGCTGGCCGATGTGCAATCGGGGGCCTGCTCCCCCGACGAGGCGGTTCGCCGCCTGCGCCGCCTGCCTTTCGCCGACCTCGGATTCGCCAAGGTCGACCACCACCGCAACCTGCGCCAGGGCCTCCCCGAAGCCGTGTATGGACCGGGCAAGACCCCCCAGCAGTGTTCGTCGATCGTCCGAGAGCTTCTCGAGGAGGGGAGTGGATCGGTCAGCAGAGAGGGTGGACCGGTCATTCTGACTCGGGCCGATGCGGGCCAGGCGGAGGTGGCCACGGCCGAAAACCATGGCGGTATCTGCACAGTCACTGGCGTGGCTTCCGGGTCTGATCAGGTCAGAGGCGAGCTGTGCACGGTTGTCTGGCGACCGAACCCCCCCAGGCCGGCAAGGACGCTGGTGGTCACCGCCGGAACGTCGGACCTGCCCGTGGCCCGCGAATGCCAGGCAACACTGGTCGCTCTCGGGTTGGGTCCGACCTTGGTTCCCGATTGCGGGGTCGCCGGGGTACACCGGCTGCTCGCATCGGCCGACGAGCTCGCCGACGCCGACGCCATCGTGGTGGTGGCAGGAATGGAGGGGGCACTGGCCAGCTTGGTCGGGGGGATTACCCCGGCACCGGTGGTGGCCGTGCCCACCAGCACCGGATACGGTGCTGCCCTCGAGGGGGTGACCGCGTTGTTGGCCATGCACGCGTCGTGTGCGGCAGGGATCACTGTGGTCGGCATCGACAACGGGTTCGGAGCCGCCTGTGCCGTGGCGCGGATGATGCCATGACACACGACGGGACACCGGACGTGAAGCGCCCCCCGCCGGCATCGTCGCCGATACGGGCCCGGGGTCGCTCGATCGCCTGGTTCCACTGCTTCGCCGGCATCGCCGGGGACATGACGCTGGGGAGCCTGTTGGATGCGGGAGCCGACCTCGGTGAGGTGATGGTGCTCTTGGACCGCCTTCCCCTGGGCGGCTGGGCGCTCGAGGTGGAGCCGGTGCTGCGGGGCGGAATAGCCGCGTCCCACGCAGTGGTCACCGTCCAGGACAACGTCGTGGTACGCACCCACGCTCACATCGTCGGACTGATCGAAGAGGCCCGCTTACCCGACCGGGTGGCGGGTCGAGCCCTGGCCACTTTCGCCGCGCTCGCCGACGTCGAGGCCAAACTGCATCGTCGACCGGTGGACCAGGTCCATTTCCACGAAGTGGGGGGACACGACACCATCGTGGACGTGGTGGGAACGGCTGCGGCTCTGGAGGTCCTCGGGATCGACGAGATTCGGGCAAGCCCGGTCGCCACCGGGCTCGGGATGATCAGGACAGCCCACGGCATGCTGCCCAACCCCGCCCCTGCGGTGGTCGCACTACTCGAAGGGGTGCCGACCTGGGGCCGGAGCATCGGCGTCGAGCTGACCACTCCGACGGGTGCGGCACTGCTGGCTGCCCTCTCCTCGGGATTCGGTCCGATGCCGGCGATGAGAGTGACCGGCCAGGGATTCGGTGCCGGTACCCGCGAACTCGACGAGCTCCCCAACTGCACCCAGGTGGTCACCGGTGTGCGGACCGAACGGGCCACCGGAACCGACTTGGTCGGCGGAACTTCCGCCGGCGGCTCCGCGGCTGACCCCGACCTCGCCGTTGACGTCGTCGACACCGATGCCGATGCTGACGCCGGCCAACCTGTCTCGTTGCTCGCGGTCAATGTCGATGACGCGACCGGGGAGCAGCTGGCTCACGCCGTCGGGGTGCTTCTCGATGCGGGTGCCCACGACGCATGGCTTGCCCCTGTGGTGATGAAGAAGGGGCGTCCGGGGACCGTGGTCAACGTTCTCTGCGATCCTTCGATGGTGGCCTCGCTCCGAGGGGTGATCCGTCAGACGACCGGATCGCTCGGCGTTCGGTTGACGACCGGCGAACGGTGGCCGGCGGCGCGGTCGATCGAATCGGTGTGGATCGAGGGACAGCTGATCAGGCTGAAGACCAGCCCGGGGAGGGTCAAGGCCGAACACGACGACGTAGCCCTGGCCGCACGTCGGACGGGATTGCCCCTGCGCGAGGTGGCGTTCCGAGCCGAGGCACTGTGGCGGTCCATCCAGAGTGGATCCAGGATGGCGGTGGCCGATCAGTCCGATCAGTCCGATCAGTCCGATCAGTCCGATCTGGCCCAACAGTCGGGCACGGGCCAATCCTCGGCCGCCACCCGAGGGACCATTCCGTTCCCGCCGGCGCCGACCGATTCAATGGGAGACGGGAGCGACGACTCGGCGTGACGTTGTCACCCGGTCTGAGCTTCGAGCCGCGGTCCCGATGACCGAGTTGGAAGAACCGCTATCCCGAACGATGCAGAGCCGCCTCGCGTTTCGATTCGTCGGGAACGACCCACCGCCAGCCTCCCTCGACACGCTCCAGCCGATGGCCCTGATGGGTCTTGAGGTAGTGATGCCAGTGGCACAGTCTGGCCAGATTTTCCAAGGAGGTCGCTCCGCCCTGGCCGAACGGTTCGACATGGTCGATCTCCAGCCCCTCGCCGGTGCCGCAGCCGGAGACCACACAGACGGGATCCCGCTCGATGAGGGCCCTCTTCAGAGGGGCGGGGATGGTACGCCCGGCGTGGGCCACCGCGGTGACGTCCACGCCGTCGGTGACCAGAACGTTGAGGTACGAGTCGACGGCCAAGCGGCGGGCGACATCGACCGGGATCGGTCCGACGCCGGGAATCTCACAGACTTCTCCCCGCCGGAGATGGCCACGGAGGAGCGCCTGGTGGTCCACCCGGACATGGACGGTGGCCGTGGGACCGGGAACCGAACAACCTGAATCGTTGGTGCCTTCGCTACCCCGCGGGCCGGTGCCGGCCCGTCGACGACCCGACGGGCTCGGGTCACGCTTCGGCCCACGTGCGCCGCTGTGAGCCCCTGCGGCGCCGACAGCTGAGGGAGCAGCGCGGCCACAGGCCAGGCGGACAAGGGCGTCGGCAGCGAGGGCCCGGCTGGGCTCATCGAGACCGGCCCGCCTGGCTTCGACTGCCAAGCGATCCGATTCGAGCTTGACCGCAGCGATCAGTCTTGCTCCCTCGTCCGGGGTGAGCGTGGCGTCGAATCGCACCGCTCCATCGTCGTCTGTCCAGTTGCGAAGGGCGCGTCGGCGATGGATGGCGTCGTAGGTCGCCTTCTGGGCGCTCCCGACCGCTCGTACCCGCCGGCAACGCAGCTTCAACAGTGTGAGCGGCTGCTGTTTCGCTGTTTCCACCAACTCCTTTTCCGCATCGGGCTGGAGTATGGCGGCGCCGGTGATCTCGGTGACCTGAGCCTCCGAGAGACGACCATGGCGCATGGCGTCGTCGGTGGCGGGCAGCGAGTCGAGTCGGCGGGCCGCCTTGAGCGCGTTGATCGCCGGGCCGAGGCCGGTGCCGGTGGCCTCGGCGATGTGGGCGGCTGCCGACCGGTGGCCTCGCCGGCGCCAGACGTTGGATGACTCCACTCGCCGAGCGGACAGCAGCTTCCCACCTGACGCCAGTTTTTCTATTTCGGAGAAGACGTCGAGCATCCGGGCGGCATCGGGCCCGCTCAGCCGCTCCGGCTCCAAGTCGGCCAGGGCGGCCCGGAGATCGTCGGCCACCCTTCTCAGTGTCTGGAACGTCATGCGTTCCATGGTGCCAGGAGGGTGTGCCGCCGCCCGGGGCCTGAGCGGGCTCCCCCGAAATTTCTCCGGTACCCTCTGCCCTGGCAATGTCGGGAACTACCCCATCCACGGCACACCGGTGGATCCGCAAAGGAGCTTGTTCATGCATCGTGTTCGTACCTGGTCCATCGCCATGCTGGCGGTACCCATCCTCGGCCTGGCCGGCTGCAGCAGTTCGTCGAGCAGCCCGACAACAACCACGACGTCGTCGACCTCGGGCACGGCAACCCTCACAACGGTACCGGTGAAGGATCCGTCTCCGGCCGGAACATTCGGAACCGAGCCCTCGGTGACCGTGCCTCCGGGAGCTCCCCCGACCCAGCTGGAGGTGTCGGATTTGATCGTCGGCACCGGCCAGACGGCCGAGGCGGGCGACAGCGTCACCGTCCAGTACGTGTTGGCCACCTATTCATCGGACAAGGTGATCCAGGCCTCGTGGACCAGCCAACCCTTCACCTTCACGCTGGGACAGGGCCAGGTCATCAAAGGCTGGGACGAAGGCGTGGTTGGAATGAAGGTAGGGGGGCGGCGGGAGCTGGTCATCCCGCCTTCTCTGGGGTACGGAACGTCGTCACCCGGGGCTGGCATTGCCCCCAACGACACCCTGGTCTTCGTAGTGGATCTGTTGAAGATCAATTAGCGCCCGGCGAGACCGGCGCCGGCACTCGCGTCGATCAGCGGGGCGACGTCATCGGGCGACGTTGTCGCCGGTGCTGACGCTCCAGCGGTACACATTGGTGTCGCGAGCTTCGAATCCGAGTCGGCGATAGAGGCGATTCGCCGTCTCTCGTGAGGGGCGCGAGGTGAGGTCGACGGTTCTGGCCCCGGCGGCATCGGCGCGTTGGAGTGCGGCGATCACCAGGGCCTCGCCGGCGCCGGTCCGACGGGCTGACTCGTCCACCACCACGTCCTCGATCCAAGCCCTGATGCCCGTGGGCAGTCGGAAGAGGGCCAGGGTCAGTGACCCGACGATGACCCCATCGCCGTCTCGGGCCACCAGCAGAAGGGTCGCCTCTGATCCCACGATGGCCACCAGCTCGGCCTGACCGGGCGGTGGGGAAGAGGACGAGAGTTGAGGAATCAACCGGGCCAGGGCTTCGACCAGTTCGGGGTCCACGGACGTCGCCTCGCTGACCACCACCTGCGAAGTCGGAGCTGTCACAGGGTGGGAGTGTAGCCAGCACCGTTCGGCCCGACGGTCTTCCCGATCAGGATCCGATCAGGATCCGGTCAGGTCTTGTCTATGTCTCCACGCCAGATCGGCGAGCGCACCCGGTCGTAGAGCACCTCGATGGGCTCGCCGCGCAACGCGGCGAAGACGTGCCGGCCCCAGCGTTCGGCGCCGGCGAGGGGGAAGGGGAGCTCGTCGAGGGGGAACCAGCCCACGTCGGCGCACTCGAGGGGATGGGCCCGGAGCTCCCCTCCGATCGGCCGACACTGGAACACCAGGGAGTACAGCGGTATGCGGCTGATGCCCACCCGGAGGCCGTCGAGCACCGCGATCAGACGGACCACCTCGACCTCGATGCCCGTCTCCTCCTCGACCTCTTTGACCACCACCTCGGCGGCCGAGTACCCCACGTCGGCCCAGCCGGTCGGATAGAGCCACACCCCCGAGTCGGCCCGCTGCACCAACAGGATCTCGCCCCGGTCGTTGCCCACCGCGGCCCCGACGGCCACCTTGGGGGTCACATAGCCGGGAACTCCCTTTTCGACCGATCCGAGCCACTCCTCGACCAGCCCGTCGGCATCCTCGGCGCCCTCGGATCCGAGGTCGACGGCCACCCTCATGTCGGCGGCCACCCGAAGGATCTCCTCGAATCGTTCCTGCTCGTAGAGGGACTCGGTGAAGCCGAGGCCGGTGCGTGCGATCCCGGCGAGGGCCTCGCTCCACCGCAACAGCTGTTTGGTGGAGGGTGCAGGTTCCACGCACCCGACGCTACCCCACTGCCAACGCGGAGCACGATCCATCAGGCACAATGGAGTGTGGCCGTTCACGAGGATTGTCGTCATTACGTCATGCAGACCACCGCTCACGAGGAGAAGCTCGAGCGGTGCCGGATCGGGGCCAACGAGCAGCTCCCCTTCGCCTGCCCCGAAGGCTGCCTGTTCTACGAACCCCGCAAGGTGTCGGGTGCGGGGTGGACAATCCGCACGCCCGACGAGTCCTGAGTCGGGACAGGTCCTCAGCTCTCCACGACGTCGCCGAGCAGGTCCACCTGGACACCCTCGCCTCGGAGCCAGGCAACCGCCCGGTCGACGGTCCCCCCGTCACCGTCCAGCTCGCAGATGATCCACCCGCTGCTCTCGCCGACGTCGGCACGGCGGATGTTGGGCACGATGTCCAGCTCTTTGACCATGCGGGCGATGATCGGCTCCCGCACCAGCTCCTCGGGAAAGGTCAGCTTGACCCTGACCCCGATCACCGGCGGGCCCCCGGCGAGATTGCCGTTTCCCGATCGGTCAACGAATCGTTGAGATTTCCCGAGCGGAACCCGTCGAGGTCGAGGGTGACGTAGCGGTAGCCGGCGGCGTGTACCGCGTCGGTCACCGCCCGGCGCCGTTCCACCACCGCGGCCAGATCCTCGGCAGGGACCTCGATACGGGCCGTAGCACCGTAGTGGCGCACCCGCAGCTGGCGGAAGCCCAGCGAGCGCAGCCCCGATTCGGCCTCGGCCACCGAGTGGAGGGTGCCCAGGGTGACCGGCGTGCCGTAGGGAACCCGGGACGCCAGACAGGCGGCCGCCGGCTTGTTCCAGGTCCGCAGGCCCAACCGCCGCGACCAGGCTCTGACGTCGGCCTTGGTGAAAGCGGCGTTGACCAAGGGGAACAGGGCGCCACGTTCCGCCGCTGCCCGCTGACCAGGACGGTGGTCCCCCAGGTCGTCGAGGTTCACGCCGAGGACCACCGTGACCGCCTGCCCGGACTCGCCCGCCCCGGTGAACGGGCCCAGCGCCTCGATCAGCGACGTCTTGCAGTGGTAACAGCGCGAGCCGTCATTGGCGGTATAGGCCGGATCGGCGAGTTCGCCGGTCTCCACCTCGTCGTAACGCAGCCCCCACTCTGTTGCCAGGGCACGGCAGTCGGCCAGTTCCTCGGGGGCCAGCGAGGGAGACACCGCGGTCACGCAGAGGACCTGGTCCGCGCCCAGGGTGTCGGTGGCTACCCAGGCGACGAAGGCGGAGTCGGCCCCGCCGCTGAACGCCACCACCAGGGGGCTCATTCGTTTGAGCTCGGCGCGCAGGGCCTCGAGATCGCCAGACCGGGTCGGTTCACTCATCGTGGGCGACCTCGACCAGAACCGACTCGACCGGAGCCACCATCCCGGTCACGAAGGGCCCGAACTCGGCGAACCGAGCCGAGCCTTCGTCGAAACGCATGGTGTAGACGCAGTCCTTGAGGTCGTCGGGGTGGACGCCGAACAGGGTCACCCCCCATTCCCAGTCGTCGATCCCGGTCGAACCGGTGATCAGCTGGACGATCCGGCCGGCAAAGGTGCGGCCGACGGTACCGTGCCCGTGCATGATGGCCTTTCGCTCCTCGAACGGGAGGGCGAACCAGTTGGAGCTCTCACTGTCCCCTCGCCGCTTTGACATCGGGTAGAAGCAGAACGCGGACATCCCGGCCGGCGGCAGCGTGGGATACAGCCTGGCCTGCTTCATTTCGTCGGGAATCCCCTGGGAGTACTCGGAGATTTCGGTCAGCGACACGTAGGAATCCGCCACGGTCAATCCGGCTGTCTGCAGATCGAGCTGCAAGCGACGCAGCCGCCACAGGTCGGGGCCCACGGCCATGAACCCAAGATCCGCCTTGTGCCCGAGCACGGCCACGGTGACCACCTGCACTCCTTCTGACTCCGCCGACTTCACCGCCTGGATGACGGCTTGGTGATCGCACCGGCCCCCGCCATGGGCGGCTGAGGCCGGCGGCAGCTTGCAGAACAGATGGAGCACGCCCCAGCCGACCGACGGGGCGAGGGGTTCGGTCACCCGAGCAGTCTAGAGAACGAGAAAGGGCGCCCCGGCGGGCGCCCTTTCTCTGTCACATCGTTCCCGAAGCCACCGCCGGTACGTCGATGGCGTGCTGATCGGGTGAGCGGACCGACCTGCTGGTCGGTCTAGAAGTCGTCCATGCCGCCGCCGGGCATGGCCGGAGCGGACTCCTCGGGCTTGTCCACGATGACCGCCTCGGTGGTCAGGAACAGGGCGGCGATCGAGGCGGCGTTCTGCAGTGCCGATCGAGTCACCTTGGCGGCGTCGATGACCCCCGTCTTGAACAGGTCCTCGTAGACGCCGGTGGCGGCGTTGAGGCCCTCGGTGGCGCTCTTCAGGTTGCGCACCTTGTCGACGATGACTCCTCCCTCGAGACCGGCGTTGACCGCGATCTGCTTGAGGGGCTCCTCGACGGCGCGGGCCACGATGCGGGCGCCGGTGGCCTCGTCACCCTCCAGCTTGTCGGCGGTGTCGAGCACGGCGGTCTGGGCCCGGAGCAGGGCGACGCCTCCTCCGGGGACCACGCCTTCCTCGATGGCGGCCTTGGTGGTGGACACTGCGTCCTCGATGCGGTGCTTCTTCTCCTTGAGCTCCACTTCTGTGGCTGCTCCGACCTTGATCACCGCGACGCCACCGGACAGCTTGGCCAGTCGCTCCTGGAGCTTCTCCCGGTCGTAGTCGGAGTCGGTGTTCTCGATCTCGGTCTTGATCTGGCTGATGCGACCCTTGATCTCATCGTCGGAACCGCCGCCTTCGACGATGGTGGTCTCGTCCTTGGTCACCACGATCTTGCGGGCCGAGCCCAACAGATCGAGGCCCACGTTCTCGAGTTTGAGGCCGACCTCTTCGGTGACCACTTGGCCACCGGTGAGAATGGCGATGTCCTGGAGCATGGCCTTGCGCCGTTCGCCGAAGCCGGGCGCCTTGACCGCCACGCTCTTGAACGTGCCGCGGATCTTGTTGACCACCAGGGTGGCAAGGGCCTCGCCTTCGAGGTCCTCGGCGATGATCACCAGCGGCTTCCCGCCCTGCATGACCTTCTCCAAGAGGGGGAGGAGATCGCGGACCGCGGTGATCTTGGATCCGACCAACAGGATGTAACTGTCCTCGAGCACTGCTTCCATCCGCTCGGGATCGGTCACGAAGTAGGGGGAGATGTACCCCTTGTCGAAGCGCATTCCCTCGACCAGGTCCATGTCCATCCCGAACGTCTGCGACTCCTCGACGGTGATCACGCCGTCCTTGCCCACCTTGTCGATGGCCTCGGAGATCATCCCGCCGATCTCCGGATCGGCGGCGGAGATGGACGCAACCTGGGCGATCTGGCCCTTCGAGTCGGTGTCCCGGGCGATGCCCCGCAGTGAGGCGACCGCGGATTCCACGCCGGCTTCGATGCCCTTCTTGAGGGACATCGGGTTGGCCCCGGCGGCGACATTGCGCAGCCCTTCGTGGACCATTGCCCAGGCCAGGACGGTGGCGGTGGTGGTGCCGTCACCGGCCACGTCGTCGGTCTTCTTGGCGACCTCTTTGACCAGTTCGGCCCCGATCCGCTCGAACGGATCTTCGAGCTCGATGTCCTTGGCGATGGAGACGCCGTCGTTGGTGATGGTGGGGGCGCCCCACTTCTTGTCGAGGACGACGTTTCTACCCTTGGGTCCGAGGGTGACGCGTACTGCGTCGGCGAGCTTGTTCATGCCGCTCTCAAGGGACCGGCGGGCCTCCTCGTCGAACGTGATCAACTTGGCCATCTGGCGTTCCTCCGTAGTCGTTAGCACTCTGCACTGTCGAGTGCTAATAGCAAACCACGTGTGGGGCCCCGGCGCAAACACGCCGCACCCGCCAGGTGGGGGTGCCTCCCCTATGGTCGGCGCCCAATTGGCCGGAAATCAGCTAGGTCCAGTAGGCAACTGGGGATGATCCGGACCGGGCCGGCCCGCCGGTCGGACGGCGTTCGACCTTGTAGTTTTCGTCGCCAATGCGACTGAGCACGGTCATCCTCCCGATCTACCCCTGGACCGAGGGTCGGGGTGTCTGGCGTCGGGCCGAGGAGCTGGGATTCCACGCCGCGTACACCTACGACCACCTCTCCTGGCAGTCCTTTCGTGACCGCCCGTGGCATGGAGCGATCCCGACCCTGACCGCGGCGGCAACCGCCACCGACCGCCTGCGACTCGGAACCCTGGTCACCTCCCCGAACTTCCGCCACCCGGTGACCCTGGCCAAGGACCTGATGTCGCTGGACCACATCTCCCAAGGGCGACTGACCGTCGGGATCGGTTCGGGAGGAACCGGATTCGATGCTTTCGTCCTCGGGCAGGTGCCCTGGTCGCCGGGGGAGCGGACGCAACGGTTCGCCGAGTTCGTGGCGCTTCTCGATCGGCTGTTGACCGAGCCGGCCACCACCGAGGAGGGCGACTACTACTCGGCGGTCGAGGCTCGGATGATCCCCGGTTGCGTGCAGAAGCCGAGAGTCCCCTTTCTCATCGCCGCCACCGGGCCACGCGGCATGGCGCTGGCAGCGGAGTTCGGCGCCGGGTGGGTCACCTACGGGGACCCGAACGGCCCGACCGACCTGCCCGTCGACCGCGCCCCGGCTGTGGTGAGGGCGCAGATGGAGATGCTGGAGGTTGCCTGCGCCCGCAGGGGGCGGGCGTGCGACCAAGTCGACAAAGTGCTGCTTCAGGGTATGACGGCCGAGCGCCCCCTGGGCTCGGTGGATGCCTTCGTCGACTGGGCCGGGCACTACCGGACCGTGGGTATCACCGAGATCGTCCTCCACTGGCCGGTGCCCGACTCGGTCTTCGCCACCGACCCTGAGGTCTTCGAGAGGATCGCCAGCGAGGGAATGGCACAGCTGCAGTGACCGAACCAGCGGGTCATGGCGATCGAGGCGTTCGGGGGATGGTCTGGATTAGCGTGATCGCGGGGGTTGCCGTCGCTCAGTCGAGCCGTTGGCCTGCATCTGGGTTCTGAGTGCGATCTGGGCGCGGTTGTCCGGCGTCAGGATGGCCGGAGGAGGGGTAGAGGCGCATGCGCATGAGGCGATGGAAGATGCTGACCGGATCGTTCGTCCTCGGGGCGATCAGCTTTGGGTTCGTGCCACCGGCGAATGCCGCCCCCGTGCCCGCGTCGGTGACGGTTTCGATGAACAATTACACAGTCCGAGCAGACGGACGCGACACGGCGACGGTGTCGGTCGCTGCCGCGGTCGGGACGACGCCACTGGCAGGAGCGACCATCCGTTTGAGCGCAACCTGGTTGACGCCTCCGAGCCCGGGGGTGTTGCGGTTCCTCCCGTCGCCGACCCTCTCTCTCGACTCCGAAGGCAGTGTAACGGGTGCAATCACCTCTTCTCGAAGCGGCACGGTACGGATCACCGCCTCCATCAAAGGGCGTCAGTACCAGGGTTCGTCATCGGTCGACATGGCTGCCCAGCGGCGGTCCGTGGTGGTCTTCGTGAACGGGGGCGGATCGACGGTGAGCTGCCCGACACCGACCACCTGTTCGGACACGAGCGGACTGTTCAACCCCCTGCGCACAGCACTTGCCGGACAAGGGTTTGTCCCTGCAGATCTTCCCACCTTCAGCTACGCGGGTGGTTCGGTCGACCCGGCTACCGGTGATTGGGTCCCGAACCCGTCGACGTGCGCCGACTCGGCGACGTCCTACAAGACCGACGTAGGCCTGCTCCGCACGATGATCAGATCGATCGCTGTGGCGAACCCGAACTCGGATTTCACGCTGGTCGGCCTGAGCCAGGGTGGACTGCTGGTGTTCCAGATGCTCGGCGCGCAGACGGCTCCTCTTCCAAACGGTTCGAAGATCATCAACATCGTTACCTTCGATGCCCCGCTCGGAGGCCTCCCGCTCGCCAACATCACCAACTTTGTGGAGGATGTCGGTATCTCCTGTTGGGCGAACGGTGGACCGGCGGTGTCGCAGCTGGAGGCGCTGTGGAACACGACGGCACCGACCCAGGGCCCGAGCCAGGGCGACCGGGCGACACTCATGTGCGAGGTGGTCAAGTTCCGGGGATGCGCAGCAGAGACCAACGAAGCCGCAGTCATCGCCAGCCCCGGCGTCGTCACCCAAACCTGGGGGAACACCCAGGATGCGGCGTTCTATCCACCGGAATGTGCAACCCCCGGAACGTGGCCCGATGCCACCGACTCACAGGTTGTAAGCGCTTCAGGGGGCGGACTACACGCTGAGGGCGTCGCGCCTGAACCGTCCTGCGCCCTTGGCAGCCACCTGGCGACGCTGGCCAACCACACCACAGACGTCGCCAACCTGATCGGGCCTCAGCAGTGACCGGCATGCCGGGCTCTCTTTGACCGGCCACACGGAGGACTGGTTCGCGCGCCTCCTCGCCCCGGCCTGACCAGCGCTGCCGAACCCCCAGGTCGCAGAACCCGGAGCGTACGCTTGGGTGATGCGCACCATCGTGTACCTCGACGCTGTCACCAGCTGCCAGAAGACCACCACTGCCGGCACCATCATCGGATCGTTGATCCTGCTGGGGATCATCGGTGCGATCGTGGCGATTGCCGTGGCCAATGCCAGCGCAAGACGCAAACTGGCCGCCGCCAACGCGGAGCTGGCGTATCTGAGGCCCGAGAATGCCAGACTCCAACAGTGGGTTGGATCGATGACCGGTTCCCCGGTCCACGACGCCTATTCGAGCGGGTACGTGACCCCTTCGTCCCCTCCTTCGCAGTGGCACCCTGATCCGTCGGGACGTCACCAGCACCGGTTGTGGGACGGGACCGCCTGGAGCGACCAGGTTTCCGACAACGGGGTGATCTCGACGGATCCGGTGGATCGTTGAGCGTCGCCGTTTTCGACCCGGCTCAGGCCAGGATGGGGATGGTGGACAGGGTGGCGTCGAAGAGAAAGTGAGCGGCGATCGAGCGGTTGAGCCGGTGGTGTTTCTGGAATGATCGGGTGACCAGGTACCCGAAGGGGATCGTCAGCACGAACCCCAACCCGTAGTAGACGTGGTAGCTCGTGCGCAGTACCAGGCTGAGGGTAAGCGCGCATCTCGGAGTCCAACCGAACTGACTCAACCGGGTGATGAGATAGCCGTTGACCAGTACCTCTTCGGCGATGGCCGTGATCGCAGACATTGCGATCCCCCAGATCACGTAGTAGTCGGGCACCTGGCCGATCGAGACCTTGTTGACCAGGCTGGAACCGCTGACCAGGACCGGAGAGAGCACAATCGCCACCGGTATCTCCGCTCCGAATGAAGCGGCCGCCAGACCGAGTCCCGGCCAAACGTCCTGGCGAAAGCTGGGAAGACCCAGTCCGAGCACCGACGGTGGCTGGCCAGTCCGGGTAAGGAGTAGGAGGGCGAGAGGGACCACCGCGGCGACCGAGAGGTAGCTCAGGATTCCGACGACCAGGTTGGTGACCGGGTGTGCGGCGATGATCACCGGGAAGCGGGTGATGTTTCCTACGCCGGAGACGTGCTGGACGAAAACGATGACGGCAGAAGAGACCGCCGGGAGCAGGAAGGCCAGCATCACCCACCTGGTCTCCCAGACCAGGTTCCTCCGAGCCGGCCCATCGGTGAGGACAACGGGGACCGCGGGATCGCTCACCTCCCATGGCGCCGGATCGGGTGTCGCCCAGAACGACCATCCCGCTGGCGGCGGAGGCCAGTCGGGCGGAGGCCTCCAGCCCGGAGGGGGTTTCCACCCGGGTGGCGGGAGTGGCCAGTTGGGTGGCGACCGCCACTGCCAGTCGACGTTGGGCACTGAATGTGGACTCTACGCGGCAGGTCGAGTGCGTCCTCTCTCCTTTTGGTAACGCCGGCGACGCCGTATGATCGCTCCGGTGCCTTCGGTCGGGATTGGATCAACACGACACCGATGGCATCCCTGGTTTTGAGCACCCCGTAGAAAGGTGCCATTGACCAGGTACGGAGAGGTGCGAGAGCGGCCGAATCGGACTCACTGCTAATGAGTTGACCTGGGTAACTGGGTCCGAGGGTTCAAATCCCTCCCTCTCCGCTCTTGGTGTCGCGAGACATCGTGGACCCATGTGTCAAGACATCGGCGACCGGCGAGAGGGGATCGACCGGCCGCTCGGTGGTCGAATGCCCCGGTAGATTGTCCTGGTGGCCGAGCGGTACTGGATCGAGACGTTGGGCTGCCCCAAGAATCAGGTGGACTCGGACAAGTTGGTCGGGACCCTGATCACCGACGGATTCGAGCCTGCCGAATCTCCGGAGGCCGCGGAATTGGTGGTGGTCAACACGTGCGCCTTCATCGAGGCAGCGCGCCAGGAGTCGATCGACACCGTGCTGGCCTTCTCCAACGCCCGCCAACCCGGGGCCCGGTTGGTGGTCACCGGGTGCATGGCCGAGCGGTACGGCGACGAGTTGGCCGACGCCCTGCCCGAGGTGGATCTCGTCGCTCCCTTCGGGGCTTCTCTTACCGACCGGGGCCGGGCGACGGTGCCCGTATCCGACCCTCCGACCGGCGCCGGTCCGGTCGCCATCTCGCCCACGGCGGTGACCCTGGGAAAGAAGGACTCCTCTCACGTCCGGACACCGGCCATCCCGTCGTTCGACCTGCTCAACCTGCCGAGACCTCCGGCCACGGCACCGTGGTCGTACATCAAGATCGCCGAGGGATGCGATCGGAACTGTGGATTCTGCGCCATCCCTTCGTTTCGTGGCAAACAGCGGTCGCGCACGGTCGAGTCGATTCTCGCCGAGGTGGACCAGCTGGGCGGTCGGGGTGGGACGCTCCAAGAGGCGATCCTGGTCGCCCAGGATCTCTCCTCGTTCGCCCTCGACCGGTCGACCGGGAGGACCCAGCCCGGGCTCGACGGTCCGGCCGTGGCCGGCAGGCGACCGATCGCCGACCTGGTGGCCAGAGTGGCTGAACGGGTCCGCTGGACCCGTCTTCTCTATCTCTACCCGTCGACGCTCGACGATTCGCTGGTCGAGACCATTCTCGCCACCGGCGTGCCCTACTTCGACCTTTCCCTCCAACACGTTTCGCGACCGTTGCTCAAACGCATGCGCCGGTGGGGTGATGGCGAGCGGTTCCTCGATCGGGTCGGGTCGATCCGGGCATCCGAACCTGCGGCCGCATTCCGATCCTCGTTCATCATCGGTTATCCGGGCGAGACGGAGGACGATCATGACCGCCTGCTCGAGTGGCTGAACGAGGCCCGGCTCGACTGGGTGGGGTTCTTCCCGTTCAGCAGCGAAGCCGGCACCCACGCCGCCGGGCTCGACGGTCAGGTGCCCAACGAGCTGGTCGTCGAGCGGTTGAGCGAATGCGGCCAACTGCAGGATGCCATCACCGCCAGCCGGCGGGAGTCCCTCATCGGGACCACCATCGAGGTGATGGTGGAGGCACCAGGTGTCGGTCGCACCTACCGCGAAGCCCCGGAGATCGACGGTGTGGTGGTCATTCCCGGCCATCTTTCGGTGGGAAGCTTCGCCGACATGGTGGTGACCGGGGCCGACGGCCCCGACCTCATCGCGGATCTGGTCGAACCGGTCGAACCGGTCAGCCGGGGAGCTTCTGGCCGTGGCCAGAAGCCGGTGGTGTCGGGGGCGGTCCGATGACCAACGGGGCCCTCAAACCAGGAGTACCGGGGTCAGGTGCGTCGGTGGGCCGCGCCAGCACATTCGGACCCTCGGCCCTGCTGA
The DNA here is from genome assembly GCA_963734395.1 of uncultured Acidimicrobiaceae bacterium. Lineage (GTDB taxonomy): Bacteria > Actinomycetota > Acidimicrobiia > Acidimicrobiales > RAAP-2 > Bog-756. The sequence continues at coordinate 757,998 of CAVTGY010000003.1, forward strand.
CACCGGCCAATGGGATCACCGTGCTCAGGCTGGCGGCGACCCCGGTGGTCATCGCCCTGATCCTGCTGTGGGGGGCCAGCTGGTTCACCTTCGTCCTCGGTGGATTGCTCGCCCTCTCCGACGGCATCGACGGGTGGCTGGCCCGCAAGATGGGGACCACCCGCTCGGGCGCCTTCCTCGACCCGCTGGCCGACAAGGTGGTGGTGTTGGGTGCCCTGTTCGCCCTGGTGGCAAAAGGCATTGTGTGGTGGCTTCCGGTGGCGCTGATCGCCATCCGGGAGATCGCCATGAGCGTCTACCGGTCGGTGGTCGGCCGTCACGGGGTTTCCATTCCGGCTCGCAATTCCGCCAAGGTCAAGACGCTCCTGCAGGACCTCGCCATCGGTCTGTGCCTGGCACCACCGTTGGCCGGCCACGACACCCTCCTCTCTGTCGCAATCTGGGTGGCCGCGGCGATGACCGTGTTCACCGGAGCGCAGTACTACGTCGACGGGCGCCGCGCCGCACGTCGACGGGCATCGGAGGTCTCCGCCCCTCGAGATGCCATCGACGGAACCAGTTCGGCGGCCTGAGGGGCAGATGCGGGTAGAGATCGTCGCCGTGGGCACCGAGCTGCTCCTCGGGCAGATCACTGACACCAACTCGCCGTGGATGGGTGAGCACCTCGCCGCCGCCGGCGTCGCGTCGCATTTCCATCAGACGGTGGGTGACAACCACCAGCGGATGGTTCTGGCGTTCCGGACCGCGCTGGCCCGCAGCGACGGGGTCATCGTCTGCGGGGGCTTGGGCCCGACCCACGACGACATCACCCGCGAGGCCATTGCCGAGGTGATGAACGTAAAGCTGGTGCGAGACGAAAGCTTGGTGGCAGGCATCCGCACCATGTTCATCAGCCGGGGACGGGAGATGCCCGATACCAATCTTCGGCAGGCCGACGTGCCCGAAGGGGCCACCGTCATCCCCCAGACCAAGGGGACAGCCCCGGGGCTCGTCTGCCCCGTCGGGCACAAGGTGATCTATGCGGTCCCCGGGGTGCCCTACGAGATGGCCGACATGTTCGAACGAGGCATCCTGCCCGATCTGCAGCGCCGCATGACCGAGCGGGGTCAGACCTCCGGGGTCATCGCCAGTCGGGTCATCCGCACCTGGGGGATGAGCGAGTCGGCCCTGGCCGAGACGTTGGCCGGGCACATAGGACGACTCGACGCCGGATCGGACAACACGCCGATCGGGGACGACCGGGCCCCCGGTGCCGCCACCGTCGCCTTTCTGGCCAGCGGGATCGAGGGGATCAAGGTGCGGGTCACGGTGAGAGCCGGTGATGCTCGTGCTGCCGCCGACCGGTTGGATGAGGAGGAGGCCGAGATCAGGCGCGTGCTCAGCCAGGCTGCCGGCGACGTGGTGTTCGGTGTGGACGACGAGGCCATCGAGGACGCGGTGGCGGAGACGATGGAGTCCGGCGGCCTGACCCTGGGCTTGGCCGAGTCCCTGACCGGTGGCCTGGCCTCTTCCCGGTTGGTCAACGTGCCCGGAGCCAGCCGGTGGTTCCGCGGTTCCGTGGTGTCCTACGCCTCGGAGGTGAAGTTCAACGTCCTCGGGGTGCCGGAGGGTCCGGTGGTGTCCGAAGACGCCGCCCGGGCCATGGCCGAGGGTGCCCGCCGGGTGCTGGGATCCGATGTGGGGCTGTCGATCACCGGGGTGGCGGGACCCGACGCCCAGGACGACCACCCTCCTGGCACGGTGTTCGTCGGCCTGGCCCGTTCCGGACAGACCACCGAGTCGTTCGGGTTCAACGTGCCCGGCGACCGTGACCGGGTTCGTCAGTACGCCACCATCGCCGCCCTCGATCTGCTGCGACGAACACTCCGGAGCTCGGCGGCCAACGAGGGCGGCCGTACCTAGGGAATCGTGGTGGTTGCTGACTCGGCCGCCGGAGCAGCACCTGGCGTTGCCGTCGGGGTCACCGCGATGCCCTCGGGGACCAGCTCCTCCCAGGTGTTGCCCGGCTGGAGGGTGATCGGTGCCCCGCCGGTGGCGGTCAGCGTGGCCGGTTGGGTGAGACTGGAGCGGCTCCACGTACCGATGATGGCCACCCCGTTGCGCATCACCATCAGAGGTCCGGTGCCGGTGGCGGTGACCTCCACCTCGTGGGCGCCCTCGCTGTTCTCGACCCACGGCCCGGTCAGAGTCTGCACCGACATGATCACCACATTGGTTGCCGCAGTCTGGGATCCGTCGACCAGCGTGTCCGGAACCCCCGAGTAGAAACGGAGGTACTTGCCGCTCGACGCATTCCACTCCCAGGTCACATCCGACGTCGAGGAGAAGGGAATGTGGACGCTGGTTCCCGAACCGGCAACCGATCCGGACGGGAGGGTGGTCGAGAACTGGAAGATCGGCGCCGGCGGTGTGACGTCGGACGGGTCGAGTGCCCACAGGGAAGCGGTGTTGACGAAGGTCGAATACGGGGCCACCCGTCCGCGCTCCAAGATGATGGCGGAACCGTTATCTCCCTGGTAGAGGTTCTTGTCGATCAGGGGAGCCGCGGCCAGGAGGTCGATGACCGGGATGATGCCTCCGGCGTGGACGAACAGGGGGTCGGAGAGTTGGGACAGAATGCCGACGTCGGGTTCGCGGGCGGATCGCAGGTCACCGACCAACGGAGCCCCTTGGCATTGGAACACCGCCACCAGCCGGGTGATGGCGCCCTCGACCGGCTCCTCGAAGACGATGTCAGCCTGGTTGAGGCCGTCCGATGGCCGATCACCGGTCAAGTTGCCGATCTTGATCCCGAGCGCGGGCCGGGTGGGCACCGTCCCCCCGGGGGCCGGTGCCCCGGTGAGCGGACAGGTGGCAACCGGCGCCGGCGCGGCCTTTCGGGCGCTGACGGTATCCACCTTGGCCGCGGTGGCTTTGTTGCTACGGGTGAGGACCAGGGCCACCATCACGCCGATCAGCAGCACCGCCACCCCGCCGATCGCATACGACCAAGTCCGGGATCGATTGCCGCCCGAGCTCCCCTTCTTGCGGCGATTGGCCTTGGCCTGTCTCTGGAGCTCCTTGCGAGAGAGCACCGCCGGGCCGACCGGAGACGGGGGAGCGACGGGGGAGGCCGGACCGACCCCCCCTTCCGATTCCGATCCGAATGACGATTCGTCGTCGGGCATTGCAGGGTGAGGCTACTCCGGGTCGCTCACCAAGCGGTGGTTTTCCGACGCGCTCGTTGGGCGGGACTGCAATTCAATGACGGGCGATGAGGGGCCATGACGGGCCATGAATCAGATCACCGTCCGTCGTTGATTTGTCACACAGCGAGGCGCAAACTGACTTTGGGCTCGATTGACAACGGGTCACCGTGGGTCGGGCCGACGCTTCGCGCCATGCTCGGGCGTTGCGGTGTCGAGAATCTGAAAGGAGTCGCATGATGCGACGATTCCTCGGTCTTTTCCTGGTCGTGAGCACGATGGTTTCGGTCCTCGCCGCGGTACCCGCGGCGGCCGGCGTGAGCATCGGTGAGTTCGGCACGCCCAGCGCCAACAGCGGTCCGGAGGGCATCGCCCTGGGTTCGGACGGCAACATCTGGTACACGGAGTGCAAATTGGGCAACATCGGCGTCATGACCCCGTCGAAGCCGCCGTCGTTCGGAACCGAGTACTCCGTCGGGGGCTGCCCGAACTCCATCACCGCCGGGCCGGACAAGAACCTGTGGTTCACCGACAATTTCAACATCGTGCCCGGTTCGTTCGGGACCTACCAATACTCAGAGATCGGACAGATGACCACATCGGGAGCGGTGACCATGTTCCCCTTCCCGGTCGTGCCCGTTCCCTCCGGCTTCACCAGTCAGGGTGTCGAAGTCAACAGCATCACCACCGGTCCGGACAACAACCTGTGGTTCACCGCCTACCAAGAGGCATACGAGTTGAATCCCACCATGAGCTGGACCTATCAGATGATCGGACGGATCACCCCCTCCGGAACGATCACCACGTTCGTGATACCCGATGCCCACTTCACCGAGGGAGGGTCCGTCGGGGCCTTCTCCATCACCGCCGGTCCGGACAACAACCTGTGGTTCACGCAGGGTGATGGACTCGGACAGGTGACCACCGGCGGGACGTTCACCCTGTTTCCTGGCGACTTCGGCTACGGCATCACTGCCTGGGACGGAGAACTGTGGACCACCGCGGAGACCTCCATCGGACGGTACAGCACCTCGGGGAGCGGAGGCACGATCCCGCTCTCGGCGAGTGACTACGCCTCCGGGGGGCTCGCCCCGGAGGACTGCAGCAACAACCTGTGGTTCACCGGCGGTAACACAGGGACGGACACCGTCGGTGCCGTCAACAATGTCTTTGCGGTGACGCCCTACAAGACGCCCACCAAGAACAGCACGCCCTATGCCATCACCGCTGGGGGGAACGGCACCGACTGGTTCACCGAGGAGAATGCCGGCCAGATCGGTCGGATCGTCGACAAGATCGCCTCCATCGCCTGTGTGCCGTACCTCCCGGGCCAGGTCTTCCTGAACGCCACGGTGAAGGACAAGATGGGTGGGGCCGTCGGCTGGCAGATGCTCGATCCCGGCGTCCATGGGTTTGCCGACGCCTCGGGGATGCAGCTCTTCGGCTACTCGCCGAATACCGGGGGCCCGGTGCCGGTTCCGATCGGGTCATTCACCTCGTTCACCTTCGACTGGGCCGGCATGTACCCGTACGACGACCCCTTCAACACCACCTCCGCCGGGATGGTTGACGTCCCCTTGACGGTTGCGCCGGCCACGGAGAACTCCTTGCCGGCGGTCCAGGTGACCTGGGCCTCCGGTGACGCTCCCGCAGGGTTCGGCTTCGACGTCGAGGTCAAGGTGCCACACTCCCACGGCACCTTCGTCCCCTGGCAGACCGGCGTGAGCAATCTGAGCGCGGTGTTCGGGTCCTCGGCTGCGCTCTGGGTCGGCCCGGGCAGGTACAGCTTCGAAGCCCGGCTCCGGAACCTCACCAGTGGGGCGGCCTCCGGCTTCTCCAAGCCGAAGGGGATCTCGCTGCCCTGAGCCCAGCCCGGCTGGGACTGCCGGAGGATCCGCCATCGAACATGTGTTCGGGTCTACAGTTGCTTCGTTGGTGCAGCAGATGTCCGCAGCATCGGCCCGGGTCTCGATCCGGACCGGCCATCCGAGTGTCACACCTTTTCCGTAGGGTCGGCACGGTCAAGCGAGCAACAACCTCGAGGAGAATAGAGACATGGAACGTGACAAGGCACTCGACATGGCCCTGGGCCAGATCGAGAAGCAGTTCGGCAAGGGGTCGATCATGCGCATGGGGGAGAACCTCCACATGAACATCGAGGCCATTCCCACCGGGGCGCTGGCGCTCGACCTCGCGCTGGGCATCGGCGGCCTCCCCCGTGGCCGGATCGTGGAGATCTTCGGTCCGGAGTCGTCGGGCAAGTCGACGTTGGCCATGCACGTGGTGGCCGAGGCGCAACGCAACGGCGGTATCTGCGCCTATGTGGATGCCGAGCACGCCATGGACCCGGTCTATGCCAAGGCGATCGGTGTCAACATCGACGACCTGCTCATCTCCCAACCGGACACCGGCGAGCAGGCGTTGGAGATCTCCGACATGTTGATCCGGTCGGGAGCACTCGACGTGCTGGTCATCGACTCGGTGGCCGCGTTGACCCCCCGGGCGGAAATCGAAGGGGAGATGGGGGACTCCCACGTCGGCCTCCAGGCCCGGTTGATGTCCCAGGCGCTGCGCAAGCTGACCGGCACGCTGTCCAAGTCGCGGACCATCGCCGTCTTCATCAACCAGCTCAGGGAGAAGATCGGGGTCATGTACGGATCGCCCGAAGTCACTCCCGGTGGCCGGGCACTCAAGTTCTACTCGTCGATCAGGTTGGACATACGCCGTATCGAGACCATCAAGGACGGTGCCGACCAGGTGGGGAACCGGACCCGGGTAAAGGTGGTCAAGAACAAGTGCTCTCCGCCGTTCAAGCAGGCGGAGTTCGACATCACGTTCGGCAAGGGCATCAGCCGCGAGGGATCGCTTCTCGACGTCGGGGTCGAGCTCGGGTTCATCAAGAAGTCCGGGGCCTGGTTCACCTATGAAGGCGAGCAATTGGGCCAGGGCCGGGAGAACGTGAAGACATTCCTGACCGAGAACCCGCAATTGATGGCCGAAATCGATGAGCGGATCCGTGAGCACCTGGCCGCCCAGAACGCGGCCAAGGACGAACCGGCGGCCGCGCCGATCGGACTGCCCGACGATGTCGAAGGCCTCTCTTTCGACGACCAGCCGATCACGCTGGGCGAGTGACCTGCGCGGTCAACGCCGCAATTCCCCCTCAAGCTCGCCGGCGTTCGTGACGAGAAGATTTGGGAAACATCGACTGACCTTCGCCGGCCCGGGACGCAATTAAATTGCGTCCCGGGCTGCTGCGTTTGGTGAGGGACGATCAGTTCGGCCACCCCTGGCGCCTCGAGCGCTCAGGCCGCGTTGATGGTGTTGGGTGCGGCGCTCGACGGTGATCCCGGCGCATAGATGGTGCGCCAGTTGCCTTGCGATGGCCTGGTGAGGCTGGCCGGTCCCATTCCGATCACCGAGTACAGGTTCATCATGATCTGCAACAACGGCGCCGTCACTGGGCTCGGGTCGGGTATCAGGTTGGGCGGAATCAGGGTGCTGTCGGAGAGTGCTCCGACCCAGGAGGCGTTGCCGGTGGCGAAGACCCCTCCGCCGCCCGGCACCGTGTACCAGGTCACATCGGAGTAGTTGTTCTTTCTGTTGGGGACGATGGAGTGGGCGATCACGTCCAGGTTGGTCGGCCCTCCGCCGGTGGGGACATACCGGTCGAACTCCCCTTGCACCACGTCGGGAAGATGCTGGTTGGCCGACATCTCCAGCCCGTCCAGAACCCACGAGGTTGGATCGGTGACCACCATGTCGGCATGCGCCTCGATGTCCTGATAGGTACTGCCGATCAGCTGGGCTTCGGGCCGGGACACCGGAGCTTGGGGCCAGTTGACCGTGACCAAGGCGTCGTTCTGGCCGGTCATCGGATCCTCGGCCGCCGACTTGTAGCAGACCTGGTGTCGGTTGAGGCCGAGGGGAGACGCTTCGAAGCGGATCTGCCGGTAACACGCGTTGGCGCCCAGGAATGCGAGGTTCACACCCCCGGCCAGTGATTGGGTGGCTCCGTCCCGCATGGGCGCCGACCAGTACTCGTCATGGCCCAGGCTGACAAGGGCCTTGTGGTCGTTGAGGAGCGCCGCACTGTTGTGCAGGTCGACGTCGGTCCAGTAGGTCACGTCGAGGCCGAGCCGTTCTGCCTGGTAGACCACCGGGAACTCGTTCCCCACAAAGTCGGCGGCGCCGTTGGCCCAGTCGTGGTCGTAGGGCCGATCGAACGAGACGATCCGCGCACGGTCCGCGTAGGAGGCGTCGGCCGGAGCATGGACGTAGGAGAACGACCCGTTGCGATTTCCGTAGTAGAGGCTGTAGCCGCCCCAGCGGTTGTATGCCTGCCAGGTGGTGACGCTGTGCTGAATGACGATCGACGCGGTGGAGGTGTCATCCCGTACACACAGCGGCACGAATTGCTGTTCGTCGGTGGCCCCGACCAGTTTCAACAGATAGGCACCCGGTGGCCACGTACTGTCGATGGTGAACTGCAGCGACGGGGTCCATTGGCACTCGACGGTGTTGGTCGATGGGATGAGCACCGGAGGACCTTGGCGGAGGCCGGGCAGCTCAGCCGACGTCCACACCAGACGGCCGCCAATGCCCTGGTAGTACCCCATGCGGTACGCCTCAACGCGGAACTGGGCGGCCTTGGTGCTCACGAACAGCGCGACGGTGTCACCGATCACCGCGCTCACCTGGCTTGCGTAGCCTTCGATGTCCCCGGCGTTCTGGGGGGTGGTCACCCACCATGCGTCCCCGGTCTTGGCGTTCTCGGCGACGATGGCCGGCGAGATGGGCAGCTTGACGCCGTCGACCACCTTGTTGACGACGGCGGCCTCGGAACTCGTACCGGCCCCGTGTCCCTTGGTGGCATGGGTGGCCTTGGCTTTGGCTCGGGCGGAAGTCCGGAGTGGGGCCTCTCCGGTTTTTGGAGTGTTGCCGGACGTCTCGGTGATCGCCAGTGCCGCTCCGGCGGCGGCCACACCTCCCGCCGCGGTCAAGGCGATGAACCCGCGCCGGTTGAGGTGCACCGATGGCCCAGACTTCCGCGAGTGCCGGTTGGGCACGGATCCGGTCGGCCGGTCCTCGGCGGGCTCGGTCATCCAACCCTCACGTTCATGGCCGGGGGGCGGAACGAACCGCGGATGCCTCGAGGTCCCCCCGCGTGCCGTGGTTGATCACTGCCTAAGAATACCGATTTGACCTGGTGTCACCGTGGCAGGCGGGCCGTCGGCACTGGCAACGGCCCTTGGTCACGCCTACGCTCGGCCTTCCCCGCCCGGGCATCAGTTCCCGGAGGCCGCCCCGTCCGGGGTCATAGACGAAAGGGAGCTGGTCATGCGGTTCGGAATCCTTCCCCCCGTCCGTTCGGGGGTCACCGCCGACCCGACATGGATGACTTCGTTCACCCGCCACGCCGAGTCGTGCGGCTTCGAGTCGGTGGTGCTGGTCGAGCACGCGGTGGTGGTCTCCGACTACCAGAGCACCTATCCCTACTCGTCGTCGGGGAAGATGCCCCTGCCCGACGATTGTCGCATCCCCGACCCGCTGGATCTGATGGCCTTTCTGGCCGGGGTGACCGAGCGCATCGTCCTGGCCACCGGGGTACTGGTGCTCCCCAATCACCAGGCGGTCGTCCTGGCCAAGAGGATCGCCACCGTCGACGTGTTGTCGGGGGGCCGGGTCCGGATGTGTGTGGGCGTGGGGTGGATGGACGAGGAGCTGCGGGCCACCGGGGCCGACCCGCGCAGCCGGGGTCGCCGCACGGACGAGACCATCGCCGCCATCCGCACCCTGTGGTCCGACTCAGGACCGTCCGGGGCCACCTTCGACGGCGAGTTCGTCTCCTTCCGCCACGCCCATTCCTATCCCAAGCCGGCACAACCGGGTGGGGTGCCCATCCACATCGGTGGCCACTCCGAGGCGGCGGCGCGCCGGGCCGGTCGGCTCGGGGACGGGTTCGCCCCCCTGGGACTCGAGGCCGGTGACCTGGCCGAGCGATGGGATCAGGTCCGCCGCTTTGCCGACCAGGCCGGCCGCGACCCCGGCGCCATCGAACTCTCGCTTTCCGGGTACCTCCCGACCGTCTCGGAGAAGGACGTGTTGGACGCCGAGTCGGTGGGAGCGACCCGAATGGTGGTGGCCACCTCGGTGACCCCGGACCTGGCGCAGGTACTCGAGGAGATGAGCGCCTTCGCCGAGCGCTTCGGGCTCTCGGCCGATGCAGGCAAGTGAGGGACCGGTGACGCTCCGGACCCAGCGCACCGGGGAGGTCGAGGACGCGCTCCGTAGCCTCTCGCTCGACTACACGTCCGCCGTCGACGACCGGGACGGCGAGCGATTCTCACAACTCTTCGTGGCCGACGGGGAACTGGTGGTCCCCAACTTTCCCGAACAGCTCGGACCGGTCATCACCCGTGCCGGTCATCAGGCCCTCCGGCGGGTGCCCGAAGGGCTTTCCGCCTACGACCGGACGCTCCATCAGCTCTCGAACCATCGATACGCACTGGACGGTGATCAGGCTTCGGGTGAGGTGCACTGCGTCGCCCACCACCTGTCGAGAGTCGTCGACCAGCCTGTCGCGGTCGGACCCGCCGGCAGCGTCGCCACCGACGTGGTCTGGTACGTCCGGTACCGAGACGACTATCGGCGCACCGAGGCGGGGTGGAAGTTCGTGCGCAGGGAACTCCACCTCCTCTGGGTCGAGGACCATCCGGTCCGCGCCCTTGTCCCCACCGAGGAGACCTGAAGGGCGACCGGCCCGATCAGGGCGAAGGCACCGGTTGGGGGGGCGGCGGGCCCACGTAGCGTGCCGCGGGCCGGATCAGCCGGTTGTCTGCCGCCTGCTCCATCACGTGGGTCGCCCATCCGATGGTCCGGCTTGAGGCGAAGGTCGGGGTGAACATCTCACGGGGGATGCCACAGGTATGCATGACCACCCCGGCGAAGAACTCGACATTGGCATACAGCTCCCTGCCCGGTTTGACCTCGGCCAGGACCTCGACCGTGGTGCGCTCCACCTCTTCGGCGAAGTCGACCAGGTCGCCACCCAGGTGCTCGGCCACGTTGCGCAGGAAGAGCGACCGTGGGTCATCCGTCTTGTACACCCGGTGGCCGAATCCCATGATCCTCTCGCCGCGTTCGACGGCGCCGCGGATCCAGGGCTCGGCCCGGTCGGGGGTACCGATGGCGTCGAGCATGTCGAGCGCCCGGCTGGGCGCACCGCCATGGAGCGGCCCCGACAGCGCGCCGATGGCCCCGACGATCGAGGCGGCCAGGTCGGCCCCGGTCGACGCGATGACCCGTGCCGTAAAGGTGGACGCGTTGAACCCGTGGTCGATGGTCAGCACCATGTACTCCTCGATGGCCCGAACATGGGCGGCGGGGGCCTCTTCACCCAACAACATCCACAGGTAGTTGGCGGCGTAGGAGAGGTCGTCACGCGGAGGGATGGGCTGGTTCCCCTGTTGGATGCGGTGGACGGCGGTGAGCAGCGTGGGGACCACCGCGCAGAGGCGCAGGGCCTGGGCGCGTAACGCCTGGTGGTCGATGTCCTGGGTCGGCGGCCAGCCGAGCTCTGCTCCCAGCCAGGAGACCGCGGTGCGGAGGGCGTCCAGCGGCGATCCGGTCGAGGCGAGCGAGGGAAGCATCCGGGCCAGCCCGTCGGGGATCTTCCGAAGACCGGCCACGTCGGCTGCGAAGCGGGCCGAGTGATCGCGGTCGGGGAGCTCGCCGTCGAAGAGAAGCAGCCACACATCCTCGAGCGAGCGTGCGCCGGCCAGCTCGGTGGCCGAGTACTGCCGATAGTGGAAGAACCCTTCGGTCCCACGAACATCGCCTACCGAGGTCTCGGCCACCACCACCCCTTCGAGGCCGCGGGGCACGTCGACGCCGGCTTCGGTGGTCGGCCGGATCTGAGCAACAGACAGGAGGTCCCGGATCGAGACGACGCCCACCAACGAACCCTCATCGACGACGGGAAGGTGGCGGTAATGGTGATGGGTCAGACCGGACCACGCTTCTGTGACCTCGTCGTTGAGCCCGAGGACATCGGGATCGGCGGTCATCCACCGTCGAACCGACTCGGTCAGCGGATCGGCAGCGCTGGCCGCGGCCCGCATCAGATCGCGCTCGGTGAGTATCCCGACGACGGCGCGGTGCTCGGTGACCACCAGCGAGCCGATCTGTCGGCTGTCCATCAGGGAGGTGGCCTCGGTCAGCGAGGCGTCTGCGGTGCAGGTGATCGGCGGGGAGGACATCAACTCTTGGACGGCGGTGGTCATGGGCTCTCTCCTCGGCTGGGGCGACCCGTGCCGCCCGGGGGTTTTCTGGGTTGTTCTTTCTCCCAGTGTGGCCCCCGGATTGAGGTGTGTAAATGTTGATCAAGTCAATATCAACCGAAGTAGGCTGGTCGGATGGCCCGCATGCTGGAGAGCGACGAGGCCGCCCGGCGGCTCGGGGTGAAGGTGACCACCCTGTACGCCTACGTGAGCCGGGGGCTCCTGGTGTCCCACCCGGCACCCACAGGACGGCGGAGCCTGTTCGAGATGGACGAGGTCGAGCGGCTGGCACGCCGGTCCCGCCAGGGCAAGGCCGTCGAGACCCGCATGGCCACCATCACCACCAGCATCACCCAGCTGACCGACGAGGGACCGGTCTACCGGGGTCGTCGGGCCACCGACCTGGCCACCAGATCGACCTTCGAGGAGGTTGCCGAGTGGCTGTGGGACACCGAGCCAGACCCGGGGGCGGCCGATCGAGGCGAAACCGTCTGGCCCACCCCATCACCGGGGGCGGGGGCCGGTGCCTGGCTACCGGTGCCGACGGGGCCTCCCCCGGCCATCGGCCGCAGCGCCAGCATCCGGTGGGCGGTGGTGATGGCCGGCGCGCTCGATCCCCTCCGCGCCGACCTTCGGCCCGAAGCGGTCACCCGCACCGCACGCCGGGTGGTGGCATCGATGGTGGCCATGGTGGCGGTACCCGAGCCCGCCGCCACTCCGCAACCCGGGAGCCGTCAGCCCGACGCCGACGCCGACGCCGACGGCGGGTCGACTGCCGCCGACTCGCACGACAACCGGTCTGGTGCTGGACGGCGGCCGCATCGCACCGGACACCGTCGCCCAGCGGCTGACCTCGGCGCTGGTTCCCGCCCCCACTCCCGAACTGGTGCAGGCCGTGAATGCGACCTTGGTTCTGATGGCCGACCACGAGCTGGCCACCTCGACCATGGCGGTGCGGATGGCTGCCTCAACCCGCGCCGATCCCTACGATGCGCTGTTGGCCGGACTGGGGACCATCGCCGGCCCGTTGCACGGAGGGGCCAGCCAACTCGCCCACTCGTTGCTGGTGGACGCCGAACGGGTCGGCGTCGAGCGGGCCCTCGACGACACACTCCGTTGGCAGGGCGTCCTGCCCGGTTTCGGGCACTCCGTCTACAAGAACGGCGACGCCCGGTGCACGGTGTTGCTCGACCTGTTCGACCGATTGGCCGATCCGGCCCAGGTGGAGCTGGTTCGCTCGCTCGTCGACCTGGCCGGTGCCCACACCATCCCCCTTCCCAATGTCGACCTGGCCCTGGCCGCCATCGCCTGGTCGACAGGAATGCCGGCGGACGCCGGGCGCACCCTGTTCACCGTGGCGCGGGTGGCCGGATGGGTCGCCCACTATCTCGAAGAGCTGGGGGAGCGTCCGTTGCGCTACCGGGCCCGGGCCGTCTATGCCGCTCGGGGTCGCGGCTGAACCGCCGGCCGGTCGACCGACGACCGGCACTCACCAGTGCCGCCGACCTACGCTGCGCCGGTGACCCTTCCTGCACCCAATCCGGATCGAACCTGCCTGGTCACCGGTGCCTCGTCGGGGATCGGGGCTGCCGTGGCCACGCGGTTGGCCGGACGCGGCCTCGGGGTCACCCTGGTGGCCCGCAGTCGGGACAAGCTCGAAGTGCTGGCGGGCGAGCTGACCGAACGACACGGCGTGCGCGCCGAGGTGATCGTGGCCGATCTGGCTGACGAAGGGTCGCGGCGTGCCATCGTCTCCGAGCTGGAAGCCCGTTCCCTGTCGGTCAACGTGCTGGTGAACAATGCGGGATTCTCCACCATGGGCCCGGTTCACCTGTCCGATCCGGCTCGAGAGCTGGCCATGGTGCGCACCGACGTCGAAGCGGTGGTCCACCTGTGCTCACTCTTCCTACCGGGAATGGTCGAGCGCCGGAGCGGTTCCGTTCTCAACGTGGCGTCCACCGCGGCATTCCAGCCGCTTCCCGGACAGGCCGCCTATGGGGCATCCAAAGCCTTCGTGCTCTCCTACAGTCACGCGTTGCGTGGCGAGATGCGGGGGAAAGGGGTGACGGTCACCGTGCTCTGCCCGGGACCGGTCGAAACCGGTTTTGTCGCTGCCGCGGGAATCTCGGAGGAGCAGGCCGCAGGGGCCATGCCCAAGATGATGTGGGTCGAGGTGGGCGAAGTGGCCAGGGCTGCAGTGAGCGGTTTGGACGCGGAACGGGCGGTGGTCATCCCCGGTATGGCCAACCGGATGGCGGCCGCGTTGGGATGGCTCTCGCCCCGCAGTGCTCTCGTCCCGATGCTGGCCAACCGCCACCCCACGCTCGGAGGCTGAGACTTCACTCCGAGCGAGACCGAGCGACGGGCCGGGGCGCGGCGTTCGCTCCGGGTACGCAGATGCTCAGCGGGACGGTCCCAGCGTGGCAGCAGAGATCTCCTGGTGTGAGGCTCCGAGAATGAGCAGTGCCTCCGCTGCCACTTCCTGGTCTTCGTCGTCACCGGCCAGATCGACGATCGCCCGGATCGCCGCCAGCCTGGTGGCCTCCCGATCGACCGGCTTGCGGACCCTGCCCCTGTTTCGTGTGGCGGAGATCATCATGTCCCTCCCTGGTGATGAACCGGCGCCCAGAATCGGGCGGGAAACGACTCGGCAACCCCTCGAACCGGTGTCAATAGTGCGCGCGGAGGAGCGGACGAAACGCGGATGCCCATGGCCGGCCCGGCCCGGGGGCAGCCTTCGGGGGACCGCTCGGGCGTGCTCTGTCCCGCATCGGTCGCATTAGGTTTACCGCCATGTCCGATTACGTGATCCCTGAACCTGAACCCAAGGAGATCGACGAGAAACTGTCGATCGAGCTGCGCCATCTGGCCGCCAATGCGGTACTGAAGGGCAAGCCCTCGGGCAATGAGCAATGCGAGAACTGCCGGTACTATCTCGAGCCGTACCTGGATGTCTCGTATTGCTGGCACCCCAAATTGCGGATCCTGGTTGGCTCCGAGTGGTGGTGCCAGTGGTGGGATGCCATTCCCGAGGACGCTCCCTAGACCTGGCGATCCAAGCGGGGCCTAACCTGTTGCCGTGGCAGGAAGCGAGCGGCTGGTGGGCCGGCGGTGGATTCGTCTTCCTGTTCGGCGTGTACCTGGTGGTCATCGTCGGCTCCCTGGCCATGATGGTGGTCGCGCTGGTGGACATCGTCCGGCGGCCCGAGTGGCAGTGGAAACTGGCCGGCCAGGAGAAGCTCCTCTGGCTGTTGCTGGTCATCCTGGTGAACATCGTCGCCATCCCCTCGCTGATCTACTGGTTCTCCGTCCGCAAGAAGCTGCTCGCGGTCGAAGCTGCAGCCGCCGCCGGGCAGTACGGGCCGGGTCACATGACCTACGGGGGATGGGAGCCTGGTCCGCCCACCGTGACTCCCCACCCCGGGTTTGCCCCTCCGGGTTGGCAGCCCGACCCGAGCGGGCAATTCCAGTTCCGCTGGTGGGACGGGGTGCGATGGACCGAGCACACCTGGAGCGAGGTTCCCGTCGGGCCCATATGAGAGAGCCCGGCGCCCTCCTCGGCCTCGGGGCGGGACTCCGACATCTTCGAATACGGCGCCGGGCTGGTTCTCCGTCGCTCCCGCGCCGGGCGCTCGATGGAGTCGGAAGCCCGGATGATGGAGTACGCCCGAGGACACGGCTTTCCGGTTCCCGCAGTCCATGAGTTGAGCGACGACGGGGCCGATCTGGTGATGGAGCGGATCGACGGCACCTCCATGGTCACCGTCATGCAACGACGGCCATGGACGATCCGCCGACAAGGTCGCCTGTTGGCCGATCTGCACGAGAGGTTGCACCGGATCCCCGCCCCCGACTGGGCCAGGGATGCGCCGTGTTGGACGGGGTGACAGACTCGTTCACCTCGACCTGCACCCGCTCAACGTCATGCTCGGCGACAAGGGGCCGGTGGTCATCGATTGGCCCAATGCCGCTCGGGGTGACGGGAATATCGACGTCGCATTGACCTGGGTCCTCATTTCGGCCGGGGGGATTCCGACCGGAAGGGTCCGGGCTGCCGCCATGGGGTGGGGTAGATCGTCGCTCGTGCGTGCCTTCCTCGAAGGCATCGACCGCACCATGGTCGAGCCGGAACTGCCCGAGGTCGTCGAGTGGAAGGTGCGAGATCCGCACATGAGCGATGCCGAGATACGGGCGATGCGGGCCATGGTGGCCCCGAGGGACTGACAACACCGACGGCCCATCACCATCCTGCCTGCGCCGAGCTGGGATGATGGCGGCATGGGCCAGGCGAGAGGCCAGTCACGCTGAGATGACGGCCCCGGGCATGACCGATCTGAGCGCGTTCAAACGGTCTCACGTCGTGAAGACCGGTGTGCGTGCCGCGGCAATGACCACGTTCCTCTTGGTCCTCTATTACCTGCTGCCGATCGAACACCGGCCACACCAGTCGGTTCTCATTCGTCTGGCTGTGGCGATGGCGTTCTTCATAGCGATCGTCACAAGTGAGGTCCGACTGATTCCCAACCACGATCAACCGATGTTGCGGGCGGTGGTGGCCATGGCCACCATCATTCCGCTGTTCCTGGTGTTGTTCGCGTGGATCTATCTGACGATGTCTCACTCGGACCCGGCTGCGTTCGGCGGACCGCTGACCCGAAGCTCCGCGCTCTACTTCACCGTCACCGTGTTCTCGACCGTCGGGTTTGGCGACATCGTGCCCAAGACCGACACCGCCCGCCTGGTGTGCACCGTGCAGATGATCGCCGACCTGGCCGTGCTGGCCGTGGTCGTCCGTTTGATCCTCGGCGCCGCCGCCCGCGGGGTCGACCGTCGACGGGAACCGACCTGACCGACCCGGCACTGGCGCCCGCCCGATGTCGGCCGGCTTGCGGGGCCTCATTGCGGCAGTTCTCCGCACTGTTCGGCGCTTGTGATCTGCTATATCTTAAAAACTGATCATAGATTGATACGCGATGTGTTTTCCAGATGGGCGAGGTATACTGCAGAAAGCAGATGGTCCACGCCCTAGAGAAGCCCCAAAAGACAAGGAGCGCTCGGATGGAAACCACCACCGTCGATCGCATCGACGACCTCGAATTGTTTGCCGATTGCAAGAAGGCGGAGCTGCGCCGGATTCAACCCCTGATGACCTACCTCCACGTGGCCAAGGATCAGGTCCTGATGCGCGAGAGTGACCTGGCCCGGCAGTTCATCATCATCGTCGGCGGCGGCACCGCGCGGCTCACCCGGCAGACCGGTGAAGGAGTTGCCGAGGTAACCGACCTGGGCAGCGGCGAGTTCATCGGCGAGTCGTCCATGCTCGCCGGGGCCCGGACGACGGCCACCGCCACCGCGGCGACCGATCTGGCCGTCTTCGTGAGCTCGGCCCGTGAGTTCCGATCGATGCTGCGCATCGCTCCGTCGGTGGAGCACAAGGTGCGTCGGACTTCACTGCATTGGACGGAAGGCGACGTTGCAGCCTGACCGGCGCGGCACCGACGGCTGGGCGTCGATGTACCCGAGGTCACGGGTTCCCGACGGGGCTGGCCTCGGCCTCGATTGACGGATCGCAGGACTCCGCCTGGTTGACCAGGAACCCCGCCACCGTTCCCACATCCAGAGGCCGGGCATAGAGAAAACCCTGACCGCTGTCACACTGTTCGCGTTGGAGCTGTGAGTACTGTTCGGACTCCTCGATACCTTCCGCCAGCGTCTCGAGTCCGAGGGTCTTGCCCAATTGGACCAAGGTGCGAATCAGGGCTCCCGATTCGGGAGAATCCGCCATGGTCGAGATGAATGACCGATCGATCTTTAGCGTATCGACCGGGAATTGTTGGAGATAGGCGAGCGAGGAATAGCCGGTTCCGAAGTCGTCGATCGCAATCCGGACCCCGGACGCCTTGAGTGCGGCCAATCGCGGCACCACCGCCGCCATGTTCCTCATGATGGAGGTCTCGGTGACCTCGACGATCAGCGATCGAGCATCGAAGCCTGATTGTTCCAGGGCATACCGGACGTCCTCATTCAACTGATCCGTCTCCAGCTGTCGAGCAGAGACGTTTACCGAGACGTCGAGCACATGGCCGAGCTCATGCCACCTCGCACCCTGGCGACATGCCTCTCGGAGCACCCACCGACCCACGTCGACGATCATCCCCGAGTCTTCGAGTATCGGGACGAAGGAGTCAGGTTGGACCACTCCACGTTCAGGATGACGCCAGCGAAGCAGCGCCTCGACCCCGGTCGTCTGACCGCTGCGGAGGTTGAAGATCGGCTGGTAGACGAGGAAGTACTGGTTGCCGACCAGAGCGTCGCGGAGGTCCATTTCCAGCAGATGGTGGTCCTGGACCGCGGTATGCATCTCGGGTCGGAATACCACGTAGCAATCCTTGCCGGCCTCTTTGGCTCGGTAGAGGGCGATGTCGGCGTCGCGGAGCAACTCAGTGGCCGATGGTCGATTGCCCGCGGCGATACCGATGCTGGCGGTCAGCGTCAGCAGTCCACTTGGTGAATCCTCCATTTCGAACGGTTCACGGATGACCTCGAGCAACCTGTTCGCAATCAGCTCGGGTGCAGCATCCATGGTTGACCCGTCAACCAGCACGACGAATTCGTCTCCGCCGAGTCGACCGATGCTGTCGCTCTCGCGCATGGTGGCCGCCAACCGCGCGGTCACCGCTTGCAACAGCTGGTCGCCGACACCATGCCCCAGGGTGTCGTTGACGTCCTTGAAGCCATCCAGATCGATGAAGAGCGCGGCAACCGGCACGTAGCTTCGTCGGGCTCGGGCAAGCATCTGCTCGGTTCTGTCGAGGATCAATGCTCGGTTGGGTAGCCCGGTCAACGTGTCATGTACCGCCTGAAACCGGATCTGGTCAACCAGTTGGGCATTGCTGATGGCGATGGAGGCTTGGGCGGCAAGGCCCTTGAGGCGATCGGCGAGCCGGGGGGTGATCGCCAGCCGTCCGGGGTCGTGAGTGACGCTGGCCACGACGAAACCGTTGGTGTTTCCGGCCACGGTGATCGGAGCGGAGACGGTTGCCCTGGTCGAAGCGGTCGTTGACGTATCAGTGAGCTCCACCAATCCGTACTCGGAGAGTGCACCCACTTCGCTCTCGCTGAACGTTCTTGATTCGAGCAGGCTGGCCAGGTCATCGGGATAGCCGTGCGAAGCAACCACCCGGAACCTGCCGTCGCCTGCGCCCTGCCAGCTCCCATCGTCCAGAATGAGGGCGACACGATCGCAGTCGATGACCTGGGGCACCGCCCGGACCACCTTCGCAGCCATCTCCTCGGTACTGACGATTTCAGCCAATGACGTAGACAGCTCCAACAGTGTCTGGGCGCTGTTGGCCTGGTGGCGCGCCTCATCCATGGCGTCGGCGGCGTCAAGGGCGGCAGCCGCCAACCGAGCATGGGTCTCGAGGGTTCCACGCGACTGCTCGGAAAACAGACCGCCCTGCTCGCCGATGGCCAGGACACCGTAACGACGGCGGGCGGAAGCCACTTCTACGGTGTCTACTTCCTTTCGTCCGGCACCGCCCTCCAGAATGTCAATGGCGATCTCGGCAGCTTCCGCCTCGGTGAGTCCCACCGAATAGACCTTCCGAGGGCTGCCCGCTCGCGGTTCGAGAGCCAGAAGCGCGCCGCCTGCGACCACCGCCTCCATGGTGGAGCGGACGATCCCTTGGAGGACGTCCTCATACCGTTCCTTGGAAGCAAGGTCGGTGATCATCTCCTGCAACAGCTCGAGTCGTACTTCCAGCTGTCGGGCACGAATCTCGAAGAACTCGGATCGGGACTCCGTCTCACCCCGCTCTTCCCAGCGCAGTCGGAAAAGGCAGGCGCTGTCACCGCGACACTGGCACTCCTCCTCCTCGACGTGTCCGGCGCCGAGACCGAAGAACATTGGGATCATCCGGAACTGTTCCGCCACGAATTCGCAGTACTCGGGATACGGTGCAAACCCCTCGATGAACCTCTCCCGGATGGTCCACTCCTGCGACCCAATCTCCGTGGTCTCGTAGTCTCGTATCGGTACTAACGGGTTTCCCCCCTTGCTGGTGGCAAGGACAGCTCCCGGAGATCCAAAGGCCTGGATGGTGTTGGCGATCTCCGTATTCAAGAAGTTGGTTGAGGTCGGGTTGCCCTCACCGGTCTCGGGGATCGACTCGGAAGCGGCCTTCGCCTCTTGCAGCAGCCGCCTGAACTGATCGTAGGAGTTCCACGACGACGAGGAGTGGAGCTCCTCGAGGCTCCGAGTCTCGCCGGCCCTCCGGAGGACGCCTTGGATGGCCTCCGGCGACAATCGATCCCCCATCAAGTCCATCAACATGTTGGTGTAAAGACCCGAAATATGGTGCACCATCTCAGGATTTTGCTCATCTGCCATCATCGGATCATCGGCGTTACCGCGGGTGTGCTTTAGCCCTCACCGGCCTATCTTCCCTGCTTGTCTCGTGTTTTTCTGCGCCGTAGCCCGGACTTCGGCCCTGGGGCCGGGCGCTCGCTGGCTGGGTATCCGATCGACAGTGGGTCAGCGGCGAGCCGACGTCGAAGGCCGGCGAGGGTCTGGTACGGTTCGCCTCCGTTCGTCGGCAGTGGAACGGTTGCGGCGGAAAGGAAGCGGTGGCCAAGAGGCGAGTGACTCCGGTTTTCCTGGTTGGTCTCGCTGTTCTGACGGTGGGATGTGGCAGCTCGACTTCGGCTCCCGCCAGGGAATCGGTTCACAAACCAACGGCCGCCGCCTTGCCGATGACGTCCACGACGTTGAGAAGCTCGACGACGACGACCACCTCGGCAAGGGCGCCTACGCCGACCACCTCGGCTAGCGCTGCGCCGACCACCACCTCGGGCACTTCGACGACGACAACGACAACGACTCCGAACGCAGTTGATGGAAACGCGGTCCCATCGTCGGATATGGGTGGACCCACCGTACAGGCGTATTCGGTGGGTCAAGCAGGCACGTTGTATGACCCGACCGACATGGTCCCTCTGGCCACCATCGTGGTCGCAGCTCCGACATTTTCAACGTCCGATGCCGACGGGGATTCGCCGCAATATGGCTATTTCGCCACCTTCGTGGTTACCGTAACGGACATCGCACCCGCTTCATCGCAGGACACCATCGATCCTTCCGATGCGGACTACTACGTCCAGACACCTGACGGAAACAAGTACGGGAGTGGCGCTCAGCCAAACCTGTTGCAGGGCAACAGCGCCGATGCATCCGATAACCAAGAGCTCGGTACGACCGACGGGGAAGGTTCGATCGAGCTCAATCCGGGTCAGTCGACGACCGGGACCGTTGTCATAGACGTGCCCTCTCAACACGGCCAGCTCTACTACGAGCCCGATACCCAGAACTACGGTGTTTGGAGCTTCTGAGCCGACGACCCGATGACGGCCTCGAAGTCGACCGCCTACGTCGCGTCCGCGTCCACCGTGTCGGCCGTCTGACCGTTGTCCCCGGCACCCGGCCGTTCACGTGTCCCCAGCAGATTCGCATCAGCTTTTGGCGGGGTATCGAGTGGGAGTGGCCTCGGTGCGACCCAGGCGGGCAGCTCGCCCTCGAAGAGGGGCGCAACGATCAGGGTGTCGATCTTGAATGCGGCGATTCTGGCCAATCCACCGAGGAGACTGGCAAGGTCCTGGCTTCGATAAGGGCTTCCCAGGGGAGCTTCGTCGAGTGCAATCTGGGGAATGAGATGAGGATCCAACAGCTCGGGCACCACCGGCTCATTGAACAGGAACTTCGCCACCACGTCGCCTTCTCTGAGGGCCTTGCCCACAGGGAACCACCAACTGGGAGTCCTGGAGCCCTCGGGAAGACCCCAGAATATGTGTTCAACGCTCAGCATCGCCGATACGGCAATGGGCAGGCGATGCTTGTCGATACGCGACAACTCGCCAACCACTCCAAGCTGGTCTCCCCACTTGCCGCCCCCGTGATATGGCTGCATCGACTCAACCGCGGCCAGAATGTCCGGTCGCTTGATTCCAGGAGCGATGTCCACGGGTACCCTGCGCCCGCTCTTGTCCCGATTGGCGTCGAGCAACGGAAACTGGGTGGCTCTGGTGGGTTCCTGGCCGTCCAGTAGGACGAGTTGGCAGGCAAGATGGTCGAGGGCCGACCGGATGTTGTAGATGCCCTGTCCGAATATTGCGCTCCACGCCGGATCGATCCAGGGCACTTTCGTGATCTTGTAGACGACCTCGAACGGATTTTCGCTGGGCGTTCGCTCAATGGATCGCTGCGCTGCTTCGACGAAGGGCCGAAGCAGGCCATCCAGTTGCTCAGCGTTGGCGCGAGCCATCGCCAACTTGACACGTACCCCGTCCAGATCAGTCACGTTCGTCCCGAAGCCACTGCACTCAACTCTCGACCGCCTCTCCCGCCCTCGGGCGGCGCCAGCTTATCGCCGCGTTGGCCGCTCCACCCTTGCCGCCGACCGGCGTCATCGCGCAGCACCTCCCCTCCATCGCCACGCCCGCCTGGTCCGACCCTCTGATCGCCGCTGATCAGGGAGAGTCGTTCGGTCGGCGGCTGAGGGTCATCCGTTCCCCTTCCCAGTTCCCATGTGTCATTACTGTGAACTCCAGGAGGCCGGGCCCGGTGCTGCCGGGCCGAGGACCGATTCGAGCGCACAACAGAAGACCGTCCCGGTTGCCAGTCATCCTCTGCGACCATCCCTCGCTCGGCCAACAGGAGCACGATGGTCCCAGGCGCCCCTACGGATTGCGATGTACCGGGACGAGTCGCTTGGCGTCCCGTTCCGCATCGAGCAACCCCTTCATTTGCGAGAGCGCACCGTCTGCATCTGTCGCCCGGTTGCTCCGTTCCTCGGGGTCCGTGCTCAGGTTGTGCAGCTCAAAGACCGGGTCGGCGGCCGGATCGGAGAAAGGGTTTTTCGCGAAGCCCTTGTCTTCGTACCACTGGTCCAGGCGCTCGTAGTAGTGATTGAGCTTCCAGAGCTCGCCGTCGCCGTCAACGCCGGTAGGGAGGGTTGCGATCACCGACTCGATCTTGCCGGGAGGTGCCACGCTGTCGAACGGCGTGCCGGAGAGAATGTTTTGTTGGTCGAGCCCTCTGGTGACGTCGTCCTCTGTCAGGAAGTAGATCGGTGCCGGGTCGACAGTCTTGGTCGTGTCGGTGATCAGGCCCGACAGATCCCGACCGGGAAGCGGTTGGGTTTCCTCGTGGTGTTCAGCCACGCCGGCGGCCGCTTGCTCGACGTCGATGCCGGCAAGCCCCAGCAGCGTCGGGAGCAGGTCGACATGGCTGGTCGGGATGTCGACCCCTGCGGGGTCCACCGAGATGCCGGGTCCTCTGACGACAAGAGGGACGTGGATGGCCTCGTCGAACGCGTTGTACCACTTCTGTTGCAAACCGCCGTGCGCTCCCACGAGGTCGCCGTGATCAGAGGTGAAGACGACGATCGTGTCATCGGCCATCCCTGACCGGTCGAGCGCTTCGAGGATCCGGCCGATGGCTCGATCCACCAGCTTGTGGAGGTAGTAGTAGAGACGTCGGTAGCCGACGTCGGAGGGCTGGTCGATCAGGGCTTGGGGCCAGATCTTCTGGAACAGCTCCTGGCAGGCAGGACGACCGGCGAAGGAGTCCGACTGGGACGGTGCCTCCGGAACGTCGGGGACCGTGTCGTCAGGAGGGTCGAATCCGAGGAGCTCTGCCCACCCGAACGAGGAGAAGGATATGTCGTGCGGATTGACGAACGACGCCACTGCCAGCCATGGGCCGTCTCTTCGAGATTGTGCAAGTTGGCTGAAGAGCTCGACTACCTGCTCGGCGAACACGCCGTCGCGAATGACTCCGCTGTCGGACTTCATCGCACCGTGGGGCTCCCGACCGATCCAGCCGGAAAACCCGAACGGATCGAGCCGATCCGCCTTCTGGTAGGCGACGACGTTCTCGAGGATGAGCCCACCGTCGTCATCGGATGCGGCGAGGCTGTCATGGGTCCCTGGAATCAGGAGATCAGCGTGGCTGATGTGCCACTTGCCGCGATAGTGCGTCTCATAGCCGCCGGCCCGGAACCAGTCGCCGAGTGTCGGCACGGAGTCAGGATCCAGCCACTGCATCGAGGGATCCGTGTTCCTCTTGGCCAGTCCATCGGTCTGGGAGGCCCCGTGAAGCGAAGGGTACTGACCGGTGAACAGGGTGGCACGGCTCGGTAGACACGCAGTTGATCCGGCGTAGTGTCGATGCAGCTCGAGCCCGCCGGCCCTGAGTGATTCGCGTGCGGGCAGTTGCTCTCTCCGGAATCTGGTGACCTCGGCACTCTCATAGGGCGGCGGATACCGCTCTTCGTCGGTCATGATCAGCAGAACGTTGGGACGGCTCATCCGTCGAACCTACAACGGGAGATGATTCGGTGGCACAGCCGACGATGGCTTACTCGGCGGCTGAGACTCCTTGGCCGTGGAGCATGGCATTCCAGGCGACCAAGGGCGCCCGCTTCCATCCCGTGTCTTTGACAGCTTGGGCGAATTCCGTGCCGGCGATGGCCAGCCCGACGATGCCGAGAAGTATTTCGAACGTCCACGCGGCGGTTAGCCACACACCGGTGAGGCCCAGGATCAAACCGTAGGGAACCCACGACAGCAGCCACAGGCCGATACCCACTCTCAACCTCATGGCCTCATCCTCCCAGACCAACCCTTCGAGCCTGGACACCGACGCACAAACCCCAGGGTCCGAACCGGACCCTGGGGTTTGGATGGTTGACGGGATGCGCCGCCTGCACCGCTTGTCAGAACCAGGCCTTATGCCCCTCCTGGTAGACGCGGATGAAGTCGGCGTCGGACGAGGTCAAATAGATGACGCCTTCGATGATGCCGATGATCATCAGCACGATGCCCCCGAGACCGAGGGTCACCACCATGGCCGCGAACAGCAGGCCGAGCCGGATGAGTCCCTGCCTGGCATCGCCAATGACGAACTTGTGGATCCCGAATGCACCGACGAAGATCGCTACGACCGCGGCGATGATCCGCTTGCTCTCCACCGTGTTGTTGGCACCGGCGCGGCCCGCCGAGCCATAGAGCCCGGCACCGCAAGCGGTGCACATCGCCTGGTCCGGTCCCACCGGCGTTGCACAGTGCCAGCAGAACCGCCGGCCAACAAGCCGGGGAGCGTGACAGCTCGAGCACGAGACCTCGTTCAACCCCATCGGGGCCCCACATGTCGTGCAGTGTTCCCTCACTGTGCTGACTGGGGGAATATGCCCACCGTCGGGGTATCCCACGCTTGACGCCTGTCCCTGGTGGCTGAACTGCTGATTGTTCGTCTCCATCGATGTGTTGCTCATCTGCTCTCTCTCTCCTCGGTCGGTGTCGGTTGCTCCGTCACCGACAGCTTGAAGCGTGACGGCCGGGAGGAACACAGCGGTCAGCGGGGAGTTGCCCAGACCCGGAGTGGGTATTCCCCACCCTCGCCGCTAGGGGTCGTTCCGCGCCTCACCTGGAGCACCGCACCGAAGACAACTAGCCGAGTTCGTCGGGCGTGTCGGGGGCGCCGATGGCGGCCACCCCCTCCTTTCTTCCTCGCTTGAACTCCTTCTGGGCCGACCCCAACGAGCGGGCCAGTTTGGGGATCTGGGCCCCTCCGAAGAGCACCACCACCACGACCACCAGGACGATCAGGCCCTGCTCGCCAAAGATGTCAGCAATCATGAGGTCTCCTCATTTTTCGAGTCGAGAGTTCGGGTCAACTGGTGATCCTGCCGATCGAACTGCTGGTCCTGTTGGTGAACCAGAGGGCGCTACCGGGCCCGGCGACGATGTCAAACGGGCCGCCCACTGTCGGGGCCGTGTAGTTGGTCACGATTCCGAAGACGGTGATGCGCCCGATCGAGTTGTTGGTCTGGTTGGTGAACCACAGTGCACCGTCGGAGCCCACGGCGATCCCCGTCGGCCTCTTGATGGCCGTACCGGTGTGCTTGGTCACCAACCCACCGGTTGAGATCCGGCCTACCGAGTTACCCAGGAAGTTGGTGAACCAGAGGGCGCCGTCGGGTCCGGCCACGATGCTCTCGGGTCCGTCGATGGAGGTGCTCCCGAAGTGGGACACCAGCCCAGCCGTGGTGATCCGTCCGATCGAGTCGTCGGCATAGTTGGTGAACCACAGGGCGCCGTCGGGGCCGGGGGCGATCCCCCGCGGCTTGTCGATGCCCACGCCCGTGAAGTTGGTGACCACCCCCGCCGTGGTGATCCGCCCGATGGTGTTGTTGATGGTGTTGGTGAACCACAGGGCACCGTCGGGGCCGGGGGTGATGGAGAACGGACCGCTGATGCCCGGGCCGCTGTAGTCGGTCACCGCCCCGGCCGTGGTGATCCGCCCGATGGTGTTGTCGGCGTAGTTGGTGAACCAGAGGGCGCCGTCGGGTCCGGAGGTGATCCCGATCGGACCGCGGATACCCGGACTGGGGAAGGTGGTCACCACCCCGGCCGTGGTGATCCGCCCGATGGTGTTGTTGCCACCGTTGGTAAACCACAGGTTGCCATCCGGGCCCTGGGTGATGTCTCGGGGTTGGTCGGCGCCCGCGAAACGGGTGATCACCGGCACGGTGACGGTGAACGGCCCGGCCGCCGCCGAGCCCGAGGAGTTGGACGCGGTCACGCTGAAGGTGAACGAGGTCACGTTTGCGGGCAGGGTGCCCTCCACCAGACCGGCCGAGTTCAGGGAGAGCCAGCCGGGCCCGCTCAGTGCGAGCGTCGGTTCGGGCACACCAACCGCCACGAAACGGTAGGAGTAGAGACCGCCGCGGGCCGCCACCAGCGGGGGAGCGCCGAGGGCGAACACGGGCGCCCTGGCCGCCACCACTTCGTCGACCAGGTTGTTTCCGGTGTCGGTGAAGATCAGGTCCCCGTAGGAGTCGACGGCGACCCCCATCGGCGCATCGAGCTCGGCGTCGACCGCGGGCCCGCCGGAGCCGGAGTCACCACTGGTCCCGTTGCCGGCCACCGGGGTCGGGTCGCCGCTGCCGTCCCAGGTGTCGACCTGGTTCTCGATCGAGTCGACGATGGTAAGCGATCCCGAGGGGTCGACGGCGAGCCCGGTCGGATAGGTCACGTAGGTGAGCGTCGAGATGTCACCGGTGGCGAAGCTCACCTGGCGCACGGCCGAGTTTCCGGTGTCGGCGATGTCCAGGTTTCCCGAGCCGTCAAAGGCGACCGCCTGGGGATAGTTGAGGCCGGCGGATGTGGCTGGGCCGCCGTCGCCCACGTTCTCCCAGGCGTAACCCAGTCCGGCCACCGTGGCGATGATCAGATGGAAGGGGGACACGATGTTCGGATGGGGCCCACCCGGCGAGGCGACCGCGGAGTGCAGGTCGGCGCCGCCGGACGGGGCGCCGACGATGGTCCGCACCAGCTCCACCAGCCGGATGACGCTGTTGCCGGTGTCGGCGATGGCCAAGGCACCGCCAGGGCTCACTGCGATGCCGGTCGGACCGTCGAGCTCGGCACTGGTGGGCGCTCCTCCGTCGCCCGAGTAACCGGCCACGTCGTCCCCCGCGAAGGTGGTGATGACTCCGGCGGACACCTCTCGGATGACGTTGTTGCCGGTGTCGGCGATGAACACATCCCCTGACGCATCGACCGCCACCCCCTCGGGATGGTCGAGCTCGGCGTTGTAGGCCGGTCCTCCGTCCCCGTAGTAACCGGGGAACCCGGTGCCGGCGAAGTCCGAGATGACTCCCAGGGGAGTGATCTCCCTGACCATGTTGTGGTTGGTGTCGACCACGAACACGTCGCCCGCGGCGTTGACCGCGACACCGGTGGGGTCGTCGAGCTCGGCGTCGACCGCACGCCCCCCGTTGCCGAGCCCCGGGCCGAACGATCCGCCCGCCACCGTGACCAGCTCACCCGGCGTCGCGTCGGGGGGAGGGAAGGCAGCAGCCGCCGCCGTGGAGAAGCCGACAACCCCCGAGGCCGAGAGTGTGAGGACGGTAATTACCACCGTAAGTGGTTGACACCTGAGACGAGAAATCCGCACTTCCCGATTGACCTCTCCAGATTTTTTAAGATAGACCCTTTTCACGGACGTAAGTCGAGTATAAACTGCCGAGGAGTGAGAATCTAGCGGTAAATGAGTTGATCATAAATCTCACGTAGAGTGGTCAAAAGGTCAAAGCGGACAGCAGGAATGGCGAGTCGACGATCCGAGCGATTGGGTCGGAATTCCGGGCAATGAGAGGAAGTCGAACCCTGAACGCGATGAACGGCACTCAACTTCAGACCGAGAGTGACAATCGTTCGACCGCTCCCCTCGTCGGCGACCCGCCGGTGCCCGACGCCCCGCTCGGCGGCTTCTCCCGTCGCAGCTTCCTCGGCGGTGCGATCACCACGTCATTGATCGCGGTGGCCGTGCGCCGCCGTCCACAGCTGGTGGACGAAACGGCCGAGGACATCCAACTGACCGCGGTGCGACCCGACACCGCGGTGATCGTCGAGCCGGCCTCGCCACGGTTGTCCCTCTCGGTCGAGCGGGACACGGACCTGTTCCTCGGCGACTTCTCCTTCTTCGGCTTCACCGTCGACAAGAACTCGACGCCGACCTCACTGGTGGCAACCGCCGTCCAGACCGACGAGAACTGGATCGGGGTCGTCGTCCAACTCCCCCCTCAGGCCATCGGGGAGGGGGACTACGACTCGCCGAGCACCTCCTCGATCCCCTTCGACCCGAACCCCGTGCTCTCCCAGGTGGCGGGACCGAGCCGGTTGGCCTTCACCTTCACCACCGGGGACACCATTCCCCTGCCGACCATGACGGTCGCCGACCTGTTGGATTGGTCGGGCTGGAATCTCAATGTCCCCCCGACCGCAGAGTTCGGGTCGGGCTACGAGTCGGCCATCGAGCCGACCGACATCCAGACCTCCATCGAGTGCCCGCTGGCCCTCATCCTGGCACCCGTCGTCGACGACGAGAGCAGGATCATCATCGACCGGTTCACCACCCAGTTCGAGAACCGCACCGTGCCCTTCGTCTCCGCCCAGCAGGTCACCGAGTGCTGGACCACGGGCCTGACCAGTACCGAAACCGACTTCATCATCGGCCACGGACCGGTGGCCGTCGTGCCTTCGGTGGCCGCCGTCTGGGCCACCGACTACCTGACCGGTTCGGCCGACGCCACCCCCGAGGAGTTCATCCAGTACGACGAGTACCTGCCCCCGCCACCATGAGCACCCTCCCCACCGAAGGCGAGAACGGGCCCGAGTTCCGGTTCAGCATCCCTCACTCAATCCAACCGCCGGGACATCGTCGAACGTCGCCGGCAACCAGGCCCCCGGTTCGGCATTCGTGGCCGCCACCGCAGTTCCAGCTGAGCGCCCTCGGGGCCACCCTCGACATGTTGGGCACCTGGCAGGAGCGGAGCGCAAAGGACGGCATACCGGCCAACAACCTGGCCAGTTGGCGCCAGGTCACCACCGAGGGCAGGGACCAGTACGTCAAGGTCGTCTTCTACGGCTACCTGTTCCCTCTCGGTCACACCGCCACCCTGACCACGGTCACCAACCGGGTGCTGTCGCCGGACCCGGTCAGCCCGGGGCTCTACGCCGACGCCTATCTGCAGAACAAATCCTTCATCCGGGTCACCGAGCCCCTCAAGTCCTACCCGGCGCTCGGCCAGCCCTACGGCCTGTCGGCAGCTGGCCCTTCGCCTCGGCCCAGATCCTCACGTTGGTCAGCCCCGACCTCGACCCCTCCGGTGAGGCCACCCCGATCATTCCGGCGCTGACACCGACATCGACGTCGGACTACCCCCAGGCCTTCTTCCCGACCTCCAGCGGGGACTACGTGATGTGGAGTATCCACCTGGCGGACAACGCCGGGAACCTGGTGTCGGTGCAACTCCCCCTCGTCTTCGTGTTCGCCACCGGCTCGGATGCACCCTTCAACGAGTTCGACGCCACCCAGATGGGTGAGATCGCCACCGCCTACAACGCCCTCGGCCAGCAGGCCAGTCCCTCTGACCTGGTGACCACCCCGGTTGCGGGCACGCCCATCCTCTATGCGCCCGAGGTGACCACCAACGGGGTGGCAGCCCCGGGCGCCACCACCCACCCGACCCTGGCCATCACCCTCGGCGCTGCCACGCCGGTCGACGTGCCGACGCCCACGCCCAACCCACCGGTGAGCTCGGACCAGTACGTGCCGCCCAACCCGTCGCCCGTCTCCGAGGCCACCTTGACCGCGGCCAACCAGCCGGCCTTCTACCCCAGCCTGCTTGCGGGCGCAGATCCGCCTGCCGGCGGCCGAGACGCTGTCGCGGAGCTCCTTCGACGACGGCGATCGATCCCGGGGGCGTGGGCATCTTCCTCTACGGGCCCTACGTGACCGACGGCTTCACCACACCGGCCACGTCCCTCGCCGGTGCCAGGCCGGCGATCAGCCCCGCCGGTTCGCCCATCGACCCCTCCGGTTCGACCAATCCGGGGTCGGTCTACGCCGGCCTGCTCAACAGCCCGCCGCTCAACTTCCCCGCCGACATGGTCGGAGGGCTGTCCAACCCCAACCTGGCCGTGACCGGGTTGTCCGGCGCCGCCGGGGCGATCGGGGGCACCCTCTCCCAGTACGCCAGCAAGGCCGAGGCGCTCATAGCCGAGTATTTCGGCGATCTCACCAGCAGCAACTTCCTCGGGGGGCTGTCCCTGCTCGGACATCCTCGGGGACTTCCTCGGCGACCTGCAGGCGCCGTCGATCACCCAGCAGGTCGCCGCCGACGGGACCCGGACGGTGACCTACACCCTGCAGACCTCACTGGTGGCCGTCGCCCACCTTCGGGTTCGCGCCGGTCAGTCCCGACGCCATGTTCACCCTGACCGCCACCGTCACGGTCACGCCCGAGCGGGTCGACCACCTTCCAGATCCAAGGGAGTGGTGGACGCCTTCACCATCACCATCCTCGAAGAGGCGCAGGTCATCCAGATCCCCTTCGGCGCCTCGGACGGGTCGACTCCCGGGGCGACCTTCACGGCCTCGTCCGGAGCCAAGAGCAGCATCCAGGTCAACGTGGGCCAGCCGACGTTCCTCGGGGCGCTCGACTTCGTCAACACCCTGGAGCAGTTCCTCAGCGACATCGGCGGCTCGGGGGTCTCGATCGACGTGGGGCCCACCCAGATCTCGGCCAGCCTCTCCCTCTCCCTCCCGTCGGTCGGTGTCGGAGTCTTCAACCTCGAGAACCTGGCGCTGTCGGCGTCGGTAGTGGTTCCCTTCCTCGGCGGGGCCACCGTCGCCACCTTCGGGTTCTGCAGCCAGGAACAGCCCTTCTCCCTGACCGTGCTGTGCTTCGGCGGCGGTGGCTACCTGCTGGTCGGCGTCGGGCTGCACTCGCTGCAGTCGCTGACCGCCTCCTTCGACTTCGAGGGCCAGCTCGCCCTCGACCTCGGGGTGGCCAGCGGCGGGGTCTCGGTCATGGCCGGCATCACCTTCTCCTACGCGGCCGGGCATCCGGGCTCGACCCTCACCGGCTTCGTGCGGATCACCGGCGAGGTCGAGGTGCTCGGAATTCTCGAGCATCTCCCTCGAGCTCCAGCTGTCACTCAGCTACACCTCGCCCAACACGGCCACCGGCACGGCCACCATGACCGTGTCGGTCAGCCTCTGCTTCTTCTCCGTCTCGGTCGCGATCACCGTCCAGAAGTCGTTCTCGGGGCCCGATCCGAGCTCGAGCTCGATGATCGTCCGAGGGGCCCCGTGGCATCAGCCGCGGGCCCGGCCTCGGCCGCGCACGCACTCCGGCTCCACGACCTCCGGCCCGTGGGCCAACACCTCCCAGACCACCTTTGCCGATCAGATGGATCTGCGTCCGACTGGCCCAGCTACTGCAAGGCCTTCGCGGGCTGAGCCGATGACCGTCTCCCAGCTCCTCGTCTGGACCGCCCTTCCCACCGGGACGGACCGGGAACACGCTGACTCTCTCGGTCTTTCTGGCTCCCGCAGCTGTCGGCCACCGTTCCCGTCGGGGGACAGCTTTCGCCCCGCTGTCGCTGTTCCCGGACTTCGTCGACTGGCCGAGCTCCATCTCGAGCGCGCCCGACGGGCCGGTCACCTTCACCGTGACCTTCGACGGGCCCCACGGGTCGGTGACCGTCCCCGGCCACCGACGTGACCAAGCCGCCCGCCGACCGGTGAGCGCCAGCGCGGCATGGAAGGCCATCTTCGACCCGACGACCACCCAGGTGGAGCCGTTCACCTTCGTGGACTACAGCGCCCTGCCCGTCCACTCCTTCCCGGTCAACCAGATCGCCGGGCTTCGTGAGCTCGATCTACGGGACCATCGGCACCCTCAGCCCCACCGATCCCATTCTGCTCACCTCGACCGTGGAACCGGGGGACAACGACAACGGGCTACTTCACCGCTTCCAACCCCACCGCCGCAACAGATCTACCAGGAGCTCATCGGGCTGGCCCCGGCCAGGGGCGAGGGGAACGCCACCAACGGCGCCGGCCCCGAGCCCGACGTGCTGCCCGCCCCGGCGTCCGCCTTCGCCCAGTTGCGCTACTTCCACGCTCCGTTGCCTGACCTGTCCTATCGCCCTACCGGAGACCCCCACCCTCGACTTCCACCAGGCGCTGACCGGGCTCAACAACTATCCCGCCGTCCTCCGCCTCTTCCACCTGGTCTTCGATCTGACCGTTACCCTTCCGCCGGGCCTGCCCGACGGCGACATCAAGGTGCTGGTGACCCCGACTGGACCTCGGCCCTCGGCGTCGTCGAGCACCGATGTCTCGCCGTGGACGGCGGCCACCCTGACCTCGACCAGTTTCCGCCCGACCCCGCAGGGTCCCGACTACCTGCAACGGGATGCTCGGGCTCAACGACACCACCCGCTTCTCGGTCACCGACCTGGACACCGACCTGGCGGCCGATCGTCTCGACTCGCTCAGCGTGGCCCTCCAGACCGGCCAGGCCGCCAGTTCGAGCAGGCCGTCACAGCAGCTATCTCGGGGTAGCCCCGGGCACGACGGCGCTCACCGTCCCCGCGCTGCGCTCGGCAGGCCCGCAGGTCATCTGGACCGGCTACGCCACGGCGGACGACGCCGGGTTCGCCGGTCTCCTCGACGGGCAGAAGACGCTGGAGACCAGACCTGACCGCCTGGCTCGCCTCGCCGACCACCGCCAATCTGCCGGTCATCTATGCCGAGCAGCTCATCCGCGGCCACCGCTTCGACGTCTACACGGCCTCGGAGGCCGAGCCCACCTGGAGGAGCCTGTGCGGCCGCTACGGCCGGTACACCTTCGGGCCGTCCGCTGTCCGATCCCATCGTTGTCGACCTCGCTGACGAGGGCACCGTGAGCCCGGGAGCGAGCCAGAAGACCGGGACCGTCGGGCCGCCTCCCGACGACCTCTACGTCCACGAGAGCATTGCCCGCTGGCGCGGATGGGGCCTCTGCGCCCAGAGGCCGGGACGTCAGATCGACCGGTACACCAACACGACCGGCCGCCAACCCGCAGAACGTCCCCCCGGCACCGTCGACGACCGGGCCGAGCCCACCTCAGCTCGCCGCCTTCTTCGTCCGCGCCCGGGACGGGCATGAATCGCAGCTTTCTCTTTCCCAAGCTGCGCTTCGGGAACCAGTACCAGTTCCGGGCCCGGGGGGTCGACCTGGCCGGCAACAGCGTTCCGGTCACCTCGACCGACGCCTCGACGGCCACCCCCCCGTTCACCCACTACCGCTACGAACCGGTCCTCCCGCCGGTGCCGGCCGGCGATGGCACCCTTCACCCCGGGCGAGGCGACGCTCTACCTGGTGCTGCTGGACGACCAGGTCGACACGCCGGGGACCAACGGCCGCTGGCTGTTCCCGCCCGCGTGTCTCGGAGCTGATGGCCGAGGAGCACGGCATGTTCGACGGGTTCTCCTTCGGCAGTCCCCCCGATCCGTCCGCCCGTCCTTCGGACGCCACGGCCACCTACGACCTCATCGTCAACCCGACGCCAACAACCTGGGCGACGTCACCACCACCCCCAACGACTTCACCGCCCCGCTCATCGGCACCTACGACGCAGGCCAACCAGGACGTCCCCTACTTCACGGGAAGCCCGCAGCCGTGGACGCCGTGGCTCCCCGACCCGCTGAGCGCCGGGCCGGCCCTGTCCGGCCTTCCCGGCCTGGCCGCCGGCGACGTGCTCACCCCGGCGTGGAACGGGACGTGGCCGGTGGCCGACCCCATCCTGGTCACCCTGGCGGCGGGCCCCTCGGCGTCCGCTCTACGTGGCGCCGACCTCGACGGCACCGGGCACCGTCGAGGTGACCCTGCCGCCGGCCGACGTGGCGCTCGTGCGGATCAGCAGCGCCCTGGCCGACGGGGCCCTCTCGAAGCTCGGTGTATGGCAGTGGTTCGGGGCCCGCGACCCCGGACCCCTGGCCACCCTGGCCAACGAGGGACAGGTCTGGCTGCTCTCGCCGTTCCAGGTCCTGCGCATGGTCCACGCCGTCCGGCTCCCGCTGGTGGCGCCGGCCCTCGGGCAGCCCGGTGGCCAGCCGGACCGCCGGGTCGCTGTCGGTCGACCTCGACGACCCCGAGTTCCAGGTGGACGCCAAGAGCACCAGCCACATCGACGTGGTGGCCGAGTGGACCGACCCCTACGACAATCCGTCCGATCCGACCAGCGACCCGGCCGAGCCGCCGCCGGGAACGTCGACCAAGCGAAGCACCATCTCCTCGGGAGGGCCCGCCTTCCGGCTGACCGTCCCCGACCCGACGCCCGACCGGGCCCGAAGCCCAGCCGCTCACCGTGGTGCAGCCGGAGCAGGCGCTTCGCCTTCTCACCCAACGAGGACAACAAAACCCACCAGGAGTCGGCCACCCACCACATCGGCGACACCCTGCACCATCTCGTGTACTACACGGCCACCGGCACCAGCCGCTTCGCCGATCTCTTCGAGCAGTCGGAGACCACATCCATCACCGTGGGCACCCCGCTCACCCTGGGACGTCCGCGCTGGGGTTGAACGGCCCTTCGGTGCAGATCACCATCGGCGCCGACCATGCTGCAGAACGGCGTGGACTTCAACGTCGACGAGTCGGCCCGCACCGTGACCCTGACCTCGCCACCGCCGACCCGACCGACCGGCTCCACGTACACCGCCCAGATCAGCTACCAACCGACGGTGACGGTGACCGGAGAGACGCGGGCCGTCGAGGTGCTTTCCACGGCCCGCCCCAAGGCGCCGGTCATCTCCCAGGTGGTACCGGCCTGGCAGCTGGAAGGGCCGTCCGGTTCGGTCGGCTCGGGCGGGATATCGGTGACCCGCACCGGTGGATTCCTCCGTGTCTATCTCGACCGTCCCTGGTACACCAGTGGCGCCGGGGAGCTACTGGGGGTGGTGACCACCGTGACCAGCCCGTCCGACTCCTACACCTCCACCTTCCCCACCACCCCCCAGCAGTCGTGGGTCACGATGATGGGCGTCGACCCGATCAACTACGTCGAGGCGTCGAACACCCCCTGGCCGGTGGTTCCCAACTCCTTCGCCAATCTGGCCATCATGCCCGAGGTCCCCTACCGGGCCCCGTACTCCAACCCGCCCCAGGTCCACCTGGCCGAGGACGGGGAGGGGTTCTACCAGGTCTGGCCGTACGAGGTCGCCTACGACGGCGGCTCGGGGCGTTGGTACGCCGACATCGCCCCCCGACCCGGGGAGACCGACGAAGGCACCTACCCGCCGCCGCCGGGCTACTTCATCCGGCTGGCCCTGGTACGTTTCCAGCCCTACTCCATCCCCGTCGAGGGGATCGAGGGCGGCACGGTCGAGGTCTCCCCGGTGGTCACCGCCACCTTCGCCCAACCGGTACCGGACCGTTCCGTCTCGGTGGTCACCGACACCGCCGACAAGCACCGGCAAGACCGTGTTGGTGACGGTCACCGGGCCCGCGTACCAGGGATGGCGGCCACCGGCTGATCTGGGTGGCGAGGTCATCCAGTACGACGCCAACAACCCCTATGCGCCGTCCGAACCCGTCGATCTACGGGAGCGACATCGACGAGACGGTGGGCACCCTGCACACCTCCACCATGGTCGTCGAGGTCCAGATCCAGGACCAGGTGCTCAACAAGCTGGGCATCGAGGGCGACCTGGCCTGGCAGACCACCAGCACCGGACCGGTTCTGCTGCCCCCGAGTTTCAGCGGGGAGGTCTTTGTCACCTGGGGCGGCTCGAGCCCGGGCGGTTCCAGCGGTGCCGTGGTCCTTCCCCATCCGGTGACCTCGACCACAAAGATGCGCTTGCGGATCAGTGAGATCGACTACTACACCGGTGACACCGCTCCGGCGGTGGTGGACACCAGCTTCCGACGTCCGTTCGTCACCCTCATCCCGCTCAACTGACCCCGCAGAGCTTCCGCTGGTTCGGATGGGCCGTCGCCGATGCCATGCCTTGCATCGCTCGGGTTCCGTCGGATATAACTTCCACTAAGGGATTAGTTGAATGAGGAGTCGTGATCGAATTCCAGCTGGACAGCACGTCAGGTGTCGCCACCTATTTGCAACTGGTCCAACAGGTCCACCAAGCGCTGCAGCTCGGCCTCCTGGAGCCTGGTGATCAACTCCCGACGGCCCAGCAGGTCGTTGGGAAGCTGGCGATCAACCCAAACACCGTGCTCAAGGCCTACCGGGACCTGGAACGTGAGGGCCTCGCACGGGCTCGACCCGGTCAGGGGACCTTCATCGTTGGGACACTCCCCCGTACTGACCCCGCCACCCAGGCGCGATTCCTCGAGTCGATGGCCAAGTGGCTGCGCTCGGCCCGGGCCGCCGGACTCGGCACCGACGACATCGAGGCGATCTACCGCACAGCGGTTCGAAACTGTTTCGCAGAAGGTGTGGCATGACTGCGGTGCTGGAGACCCGTGGGCTCGGTAAGCAGTACGGGAAGCGCTGGGCGCTCCACGACTGCTCGCTCGCCATCCCAGAGGGGAAAGTCGTCGGACTGGTCGGACCAAACGGGGCAGGGAAGACCACGCTGTTGCAGCTTGCCGCCGGGCTGCTCACTCCCACAGCAGGGAGTATCGAGGTCCTTGGCGGACGGCCCGGCGACGGCCCTGACCAGCTCGGGCGGGTCGGCTTCGTGGCCCAGGACACGCCCACCTATTCTCGATTGTCGGTCAGTCAGCATCTCCATATGGGCGGCCTGCTCAATCCGCGCTGGGATGATCAGCTGGCCGCTCGCCGCATCGAGGCGCTCGATATCGATCCTCGGCAGCGGGCCGGTTCACTGTCCGGCGGCCAACGGGCCCAGCTCGCCCTCACGCTGGCCATCGCCAAAGGGCCCGAGGTCCTCCTGCTCGACGAGCCGGTGGCCAGCCTGGACCCGCTGGCCCGTCGCGAATTCCTTCAAGTGCTGATGGAGGTCGTCGCCGAACATGGGGTCAGCGTCGTGCTCTCCTCACATCTGGTGGCCGACCTCGAGCGGGTCTGTGACTACCTCATCGTCCTCGTCGCGTCCCACGTCCAGGTAGCCGGCGAAGTCGCCGAACTGCTTGGCGCCCACCATCGGATCTCCGGTCCTCGTCGCGATTCGAGAAGCCTTCCGGCAGATCAGCGCGTGATTGAGGAAAGCCACACCGACAGACAGACCACGCTCCTTATCCGTACTGAGCAGCCGATCCTCGACCCGGCGTGGACGACCAGGCCGGTGACCTTGGAAGATGTCGTGCTCGCCTACATGGGACAGGCCCGGGATCAGGAACGTACCCGAAAGTCCGGACTGGGGGCCCTCCGATGATTCGATTTGCGTGGCTTCAGTTCCGCAACCAGGCTGCCGTGGTCTTCGGCGGACTCGCCGTGGCAGCGGTCATCCTGGCGATCACCGGCCCCCACCTCGTGCACCTGTATGACACCACCGTCGCTACCTGTGCGACGCACAGCGACTGTTCGACGGCGGCGTCAGCGTTCGTCCAGAACGACCGAACGTTGCAGATCCTGTTCGACGTTCTTGTCGTCGTGACGCCCGGCATCATCGGAGTCTTCTGGGGTGCGCCGCTCGTCGCCCGTGAGCTCGAGTCGGGCACCTTTCGGCTGGTATGGACCCAGAGTGTCACCCGCACCCGCTGGGCCGCCCTGAAACTCGGGGTCGTCGGGTTGGCAAGCGTCGCCGCGGCCGGCCTCGTCAGCCTCATGGTGACGTGGTGGTCAAGCCCGATCGACCGGGCCAACGCGAGCATGTTCACCTCGTTCGATCAGCGTGACATCGTGCCCCTTGGCTACGCCGCGTTCGCATTCGTGCTCGGCGTCCTTTGCGGCGTTCTCATCCGCCGGACTCTCCCGGCGATGGCCACCACGCTGGCCGCTTTCGTGGCAACCCGTTTGCTCTTCAATCACTTCGTGTTGCCAAAGCTCATCGCGCCGATCCAACAGTCCTTTGCACTCAATCAGGAATCCGTCCAGGGCTACGGCCAAATGAACGGCGGACCTTTCACGCTCTTTCCCGGCAACCCGAACATCCCGAATGCGTGGTTCACCTCGACCCAGTTCGTAGATAGAGCTGGCCACCCACTCAGCTCCCAGGTGTTGACCAGCGCGTGCCCTCTTCTGGTGGCAGGCCCGGGTCCGCATGCTCCCGCGGGCGGAGGAGTCCGGAGCGCGATCCCAGTGCCTGGAGGCGCCGAGCGCGCTTCAGGACTGCATTACCAAGCTCAGCTCCACCTATCACGAGGTCGTGAGTTTCAACCGGCCAGCCGGTACTGGTCATTCCAATGGCTCGAATTGGCCATCTATCTCGGCGTGGCGCTGGTATTGGCCGGATCCTGCGTCTGGTGGGTCCGCCATCGGCTCTCCTGAATCAAGACGGGTTGTCTTACCTCCAATAATCCCAAGTCTTACCGGTCTTGAACTGGCACCACCTGGTGGGCCGTGCGAGTCTCGATCTCGCCACCTTGGGATTAAAAGGGCCTTTCTTGATTTCGCTGCCGGTCCTTCTGCGTCGCAGCGGGTTCTATCCTCGCAGATCAGACACGGTGAGTGCGAAGAGGCCCACGACGAAGCACGACGCGCTGCGACGCAGATGGACGGAATTGTTCGGGTGAATTGTCGGGCAGAAACTGCTGCACAACCCCCCATGCCCCAATATCGCGGTTGCACGGGTGAAAGTGACCCCCAACGGCACTTATACGGGTGATCCACTTATACGGGTGATCCGCCAGTTCGGCTGACCGCTCGGGGAGAATTTCCCCGGGCGGAGGCTCGGACAAGGAGGATTGCCGTGGTCTGGTCTCCGCAGTTGCAACGCGTCGCCCGTGAGGGTGGCGGCCATCGATATCAGCTCGGTCACGAGCTGGTTGACGCCTTCTTGGAGTTCGCATCTGGGAGAGCCCGGCCGAACACGGTGCGCGCTTATGCGCACGATCTGAAGGCATTCTTCACCGTCGTCACCAAGGACCCCGTCGAGGTGACACCGGCCGACGTGATGACCTTCGTGGCCGAACAACAACAGCCCCGGCCCGGTGCCGAGAACGTGGTGCACTTCCCCGACGCCGGGACCGGACTGTCACCGGCAACGGTCATGCGGCGGCTGGCAGCAGTCTCTGCCTTTTATGGATATCTGTTGACTCGGGCCGACACGCCGGTGGCGGTGAACCCGGTGCCACGGGGCCTGCCCACCCGGC
Organism: uncultured Acidimicrobiaceae bacterium; assembly: GCA_963734395.1. Taxonomy (GTDB): domain Bacteria; phylum Actinomycetota; class Acidimicrobiia; order Acidimicrobiales; family RAAP-2; genus Bog-756. The sequence continues at coordinate 797,100 of CAVTGY010000003.1, forward strand.
GCAGCCGCCGGGAGCTCCGGGGCGCACCCTTGGTGAAGGGAGTGCGCCGTCTGCCTCGGATCCTCGACCCCGAGGAAGCAGCCGCCCTCCTTTCTGCACTGCGGACCCGACGTGACCGGGCCATCACCGAAGCCATGCTGCTGGGTGGTCTCCGTCGATGTGAGGCGCTCGGGCTCCGGCTGGAGGACATCCGCCTCGGCGAGTGTCGGGTCTTCATCGCCGAGGGCAAAGGTGGCCACCAGCGCCTGGTGCCGATGTCACCCACGTTCTTTGCCACCGTGGCCGACTACCTGGAGTGCGAACGACCCATCGACGCACCCGGTGACCGGCTCTTCGTTGTGCTGAAGGGACCCAACCGTGGGATGCCGCTCTCCACAGAAGGCCTCGACGAGGTCATGGCGGCGGCGAGGAAGCGGGCCGGGCTCACCCATGGCACCTGTCACGAGCTCCGCCACACCTGTCTGACCAGACTGCGCGAAGCGGGCATGTCCCTCGAGGCCCTCCAGGCCCAGGCCGGACACCGATCGATCGCTTCGACCCAGGTGTATCTGCACCTCGGGTCGGACTGGTTGGCCGCCGAGTACCGCGCCGCCGCTGACGTCGTCGAGGCCGACCTGGCGCTCGAGGCCCTGTCATGAGCGGCGCATCGATATCCAAGCTGCCGACTCGCACCGTCTCATCACTGGAGCCGGTGTCCCGGTTGGAGCCACGAAGCGCCACCTGGACGTGGACAGAGATCACCGCCCGAGCCGAACAGCTCGCCTCGACGATGAAGAACTACCTGGCCCAGCTGGCAATTTCGTCCCGGCCGGCCACCGTCGAGGCGGCGGACCTCGCCCTGCGGGTGTTCGCCGGTCACCTCATCGAGACCGACCCGGACTGCGTCTGTGTGGCCGACGTCTCACGCCACCACGTCGAGTCGTTCAAGCTCGCCCTGGCCGCCCGGCCCGGCAAGTCCCCCGGTCAGCCGGCGGCGGTCGCCACCATCTGCCACAAGCTCGGATTGGTGCGCACCTTCTTCGAGCGGATCATCGAATGGGACTACGACGACGCGCCCCGAAGGGTCCCCATCTTCGCCGGGGACTTCCCCAAACGGGACGAGCCCCTGCCCCGATTTCTGGACGACCCCACCGCCGCCAAGTTCATGGCCGCCTTGGCCGACGACCCCGACCGGCGTCGGCGACTCATGGTCGAACTGCTGGCCCGCACCGGCATGCGGGCCGGCGAGCTCGGCGGAGTGCGCGACGATGCCGTGTTCCGCATGAGTGGTGCCCACTGGCTGCGGATCCCGGTCGGGAAGCTCCACAACGACCGCAACGTTCCCCTCCACCCGGTGCTCATCGACCTCATCGCCGACTACCGGGCCCGGCGAGGTCCGAGTCCCTCAGGACTGCTGGTCGTCCGCAACGACGGCCAACCCTTCGACCGTCGGACCGTCCACCGCTACGTGGCCGCGGTGGCACGGAGGGCGGGCACCGGCCACGTCCACCCACACCAGTTGCGCCACACCCTCGCCACCCAGTTGATCAACCGGGGCATGAGCCTGGAAGCCATCGCCGAGATGTTGGGTCATCGCTCACCGCGCATGACCCTCGTCTACGCACGCATCTCGAACGATTCCGTCGCCGAGCAGTACTTCCGAGCGACCCAGGCGGTCGAGGTCGCGAGCAATGCTTCCGTCGTCGACGAGGAGGCCCGCCTGCTGGCCCGGAGTCACCCTCGACTGTTGGCCAACGGACGCTGCACACGACCCGCTCAGCTCGACTGCTCCTACCAGACCATCTGTGAAGGTTGCGGGTTCTTCGAGACCGGACCGGAGTTCATTCCGATCCTCCGTCGCCAGAAGGACGAGCGCGGTCGAACAAGCCGACTTCGAGAGGACACACATCTTTCAAGAGCTGATCGACGGTCTGACAACCGACAAGCCCCTCGGACGGAATGCTCAGCGCCAACTGCCGGTCCACCGGCCCGATGATCGGAGTTGAGACGGATGCTCAGATCGTCATTTCTCGCGCACCACGCGCTGGACGGGAACCTCCATCCGTGCTTCCATGATCAAAGCCGAAGCCTGACGGATCACCCGTGTAACGGCACATGCGGGCGTGTGGATAACTGCCCGTCGAGCACACGACGCCGGGCATGATGGGTACGTGGTCGACAAACGGACTGAGACAACCACCTTTCGGGGCGGGGTGAATATCGACTTGGGTCGGCGCTATTACGGCCTGAAGCGGGTGAGAGCCACCTACCCATTGGGGCGTCTCACGGTGGCCCACGAAGAAGCCTCATTGTGGGTCAACCGCTTCGGTGGACTACCCCGCAGCCTTCCTCTTCCACTGTTTCTCACGCCCAATGCGGTGTGCATTTCTGTCAGCCACGCATTGCCGGGGTGAGGTGTCACCTTCAAGACCGCTACCACCGATCATCATTTCTGGACCCTGCACCCTGAGCGGATCATGGAAGCCCTCCGGACAGCGGGATTCCAGGACTGCTCATGACAGATTCCGATTATCCCTGACCTCCGGGTAGATGAACCGCCGGCGCTCTCGGGCTGTGTGTTGATCCGACGTACAGCCTGATCCCAATGCGATGATGACGTGATGCCGATTCTGTCGGGACGGATAGCTCTCGTCACCGGAGCCTCGTCCGGTCTCGGAGAGCGATTCGCCGAGACCCTTCGCGGGGCCGGTGCTGAGGTAGTGGTAACAGCGAGGCGAAGGGATCGGCTCGAACAGCTTGCCGATCGGTCGGGATCCGTCGTTCTGGCGGGAGACATCGCCTCCCCTGACCATCGCGAAGCGCTCGCAGAAACGATTGCAGATCGATTCGGACGGCTCGACATACTCGTCAATAACGCAGGCGTATGCGACGACGGGCCGATCGAGGACCAGACTCTCGAAGATCTCACGACAGCGATCCAAACCGATCTTGTGGCGGTCCTTGATCTGTGCCGACTCATGGCTCCACTGCTTTTTCTGAGTGATGGCGCGACGGTGATCAACATCTCGTCCATTTACGGGCTGGTTGCATCTCGCAGCCCGATGGCAGCTTACAACGCCTCTAAGGGGGCGTTGGTAAATCTGACCAGGCATCTTGCTGCTCAATGGGGAGCACGCGGTGTTCGCGTGAACGCACTTGCCCCAGGGTATTTTCCGACCGAGTTGACGGGAGGGCTTACCGATCCCAGCTTCGTCGAGACCATCGAAGCCAGGTCGTTGTTGGGACGAATACCATCCATCGACGAGCTGGACGGCCCGCTCTTGTTTCTGGCATCAGACGCGTCGAGCTATGTCACAGGTCATACCCTGGTCGTAGACGGAGGTTGGACAAGCAACTGACCCAAATGGGTGTCTCATACCACCGGTTGGTGGGAGCATGCTTCGGGCGAACAACGCGGCCATAATCGACCGAATGATCTCTTGGTACCCAGATGAGCAGGCGTATGCGGGTCCTGAACACCTGGATCGCGGCTACGCCGCCGCCTACGACCGGAAGGCACAGTTCGACCCGACCGAAGACATCTCCGTGCTTCTCGATGCGGGCATGGGCAAGGACTCGATCGTGATCGAACTTGGCGCTGGCACGGGAACCTTCGCCTTCGCTGCGGCTCCGCACTGCTCTGAGGTCATCGCCGTGGACGTGTCCGCTGCCATGGTCGAGTTGCTCCGACAACGGGTTATACGAAGGTGGCATCACAAACGTCCGGGTCGTCCAAGCAGGATTCCTCTCCTATGAACATCCGGGCGACCTTGCGGACGTGATCTTTACCCGCAATGCGCTCCACCAGCTCCCGGACTTCTGGAAGGTCACGGCACTGGAGCGAATGGCGTCGATGCTCCGGCCCGGCGGGACCGCCCGCATTCGCGACCTGATCTTCGATTTCGACCCTTCGGCGGCAGACGAGCGAATCAAAGCCTGGATGGATGGGGCTGTCACGGACCCATCGACTGGGTTCACTGCTGGCGAACTGGCCGAACACGTCCGAGGCGAGTTCAGCACCTATAGCTGGCTCCTGGAGCAGATGCTCACCAAGGTCGGCCTTGACGTGCGTGACCGGTCCTTCGTCCGGTCGGTCTACGGGGCATACACCTGCACTCGGCGAGCCTGACTCTGACCCCTGAACTCGCACCGGCTCGGGGTGCGTCATCGATCGTCACCGACCGGCACCCGGGGATGGTCTCGGGGCGCCGGCAGGAACCTGGTATCCGGCATCTCAGGGCTGTCATCTGTCCGCCGTCGCTTCACTTCACCTGTGGATTCGATAGGCAGTTGTTAGGTCCGGGAAACCCTTAAGGGGCAGGGGCGGAAGCAGCTCAAACTGGAAACCGCTAGTGCCAGATCGGACTTGCTCGGAGACGACCGCCGTGGACGGTTCAGCTACGGCGACGAGCCGGGCTGCCAGGTTGACCTCGGGGCCGTAAAGATCGCCGAACACCGAAACCATCTCTCCGCTGGCGAGCCCGACTCTGACCGGGGGCAGGTTTCCGCCTGAGGCCTCGACGAGGTCCAAAGCGATCCCACAGGCGTTGTCTGCGTCTTCAGTGACAAACATCGCCTCATCGCCAATGGTCTTGACGATCTGGCCGTGACCACGCTCCACCACCTCGGCCGTACGTTCGGCGAACTCGAGAAGCACGTTCGTAAGCTCGCGCACGGACAAAGACGCCGTTGCCGAGGTATATCCGACAAGGTCGACGAATCCGACGGTCCGCTGCAGCGTCACCGCCGATCGCTCTTTGTCTGTCGACCACATCCGCTCGGCGACGCCCACGATTTGACGGCGCAACACCGCGTCAAGAATAGAGACGAATGCTGGGAGCAACGTCTGTGTGATGTTGGGATACTCCTTGACAACATCGGAGCGCGGTTTCCCGGCATCTCGTCTGGGCAGCTCGATTTGGAGCCGGAAAACTCCAACGAGCGTCTCGGCGACTCGCGCCATGGCATTGCCGGCGACGCCGCGCCAGCTGCATGGTTGCTTCCTCACCGAGCAGATCGCTGCTCGCCGATGCGAGCAGCCGGACAGCGGCCTCCTCGTCCTCGGTGATGAGCACGTCTGGATCGGTCGATAGGCCAATGGCTGTCATCAGCCGTTGAGCCGTGGGCCATTCGATGCCAGTAGCCGCCACGACCTCACCTAAGGTGAGCTGCCCGCGGGGACGCAGATTGAGATCGAGCGCCAGCTCCCCCAGATTAGGGGCTGCCGCCACCTCTTCAACGGTCGCGCCAAGCGACATCACGTAGCGGATCAACTCAAGGCGATCTGTCGCATCGGGCGCGCTCGGATCGTAGAGTCCCAAACGCTCAAGCCGGTCGGCGTCGGGCTCGGACCGTTCATCAGTCACCGGACCAGCTTGCCTGACTGACGGAAACGGTGCCGACCTAGGAGGCCTCAATCGGGCACGCTCTGTTGCCAACGAGGGGCATCGGTCCGTGGGTCAGGCACAATGGCGACCCGCTCGAGAGTCAACGGTCGGAGCGCTGTGGGGCATGGATAAGGCTGCCGGACTCGCCCCTATCACCGGGAGAAGGACTGCGACCCACGCCGCTTGTCCTCGCCTCCTTGGAGGGTCAGAGATCGAGCTTGCCCTTTGCGAGGCAGATCGCTAGATGAGCCTCTAGGACTGCGTCCCGGGTAGCACTCGACACGGCTGGGTCCGCCTCCGCCGCCGCCTTGGCGCTGTCGCCTGCCTGCTCAAGCTCAATTATGGCCACCCGTTCGTCGGGCGACGTAGTTGCCTTGTCCGCCTTTTTGGCGAACTCTTTGACCACCGCCACAAGCACCGGTGAAGCTCCCTCGTCAGTCTCTACCGCGCTGCGTGCTCTGTAGATCTTTACCCGAGCTGCCTCGATCCGCTCTGCCATAGTCGTCACGGGAGAAGGCTACGCCACGTCGTGCTCGAGATGTCCCGGTGTCGGGCGGGCGACTGGCCATGAAGTGCCCCTGACCACCGGGAATGTGACCCCCCTCCGTCCTCTGAGCGGAGACCTGGCGATGGAGGCTCAGGGACCTTGATGGTCGGGATGCACCGCTGTCGAACGCTCAGCAAGGTAGTAGAACGCCTCTTCGTCCGCCTCCGACATGAACGCCCGCCTTGGAATCATGAAGCACCCCGGACCTTTCCCGACAGTAAGCAGGTACAGATCATCCTGCAGATCCACATCCGAGAACATCGGCCATTTCATGACAGAGTCATTGAGAGTCGTGTGGCGGGAGATCCCCTCGTCTGTGATCTCCAGCGTTCTGACAGCGAACTGCTTCTTCACTCGGTTCCAGATGCGGTTAGGGGTTAGTGGGACAGCCACGAAGAAGATCAGCAGGACGACGGCACCTATGGTCAGCATGACAACCCAGGCCAGGGTGTCGCTCGAGTTCAGCGCCAAAACAACGGCACCAGCTACGACCAGGCAGATTCCTGCGACAGGCAGAACCCAGGTCTGCCACCGGTGGAACGCCTGCCGGTATATGACGGGAACGATCTCGTCTTGAGTCAGCTGGTGCTCAGTCGTTCGGATATGAACTGAAGAGGAGCTTGAACCCTCAGGATCCGACATCGATCGCCTTTCGCTCGGATGCGACGTTGACCGTAGTCCGGCCAGTAGGCGCTTGTCCCTCCGTTCTCGCAGCGCTGAGTGACGTGCCCCTGATTCAGTATGGAACGGCCGGCTCCTCCGGAATCCGCATTTACGTGGATCATTCACTATGCAGTGAACGGAGCCGACATACGGAAGGAAGGAGCCAGCCGTGTCCAGTATTGCCCACCGAGGGTTCGTCCACCTGGGGATGGACGTCTCGAAGAACTCAATAGCCGTGGCGGTGTTGCCACCCGATCGTGACGTCGCTGAGGTCGACAAGATCTTCCACGACAGCGACTCGGTTCGTCGCCTGGTCAAGCGGATCGGTCGCCCAAAGGGGATCTGGGCCTGCTACGAGGCGGGCCCGACCGGCTACGACCTCCAGCGTTTGCTCTCCTCGATGGGAGTGCGTTGCGACGTGGTGGCGCCGTCCCTGATTCCGAAAGGCTCGGGCGATCGGGTCAAGACCGACCGTCGTGACGCCAGGCGACTGGCCGGATTGCACCGGGCCGGCGAGCTCACCTCCGTCGCCATCCCCACACCGGCCCAAGAAGGCGTGCGCGACCTGTGCCGGACCCGTGGTGACATGGTCCAAGACCTCACCCGGGCCCGTAACCGCCTGAGTGGGTTCCTGCTCCGCCACAGTGTGGTGTGGCGGGGAGGGTCGACCTGGACCGAACGCCACCGACGTTGGCTCGCCACCTTGTCCTTCGACGACCCCGCCATCGCCACCACCTACGCCCACTATCTGGCCACCGTGAAGCTGCGGGATACCGCCCTCGAGGCGGTCGAAGCAGATCTCCTGTCCTGGTGCACATCGGAACCCTTCGGGGACCAGGTGCCACGCTTGGCCGCCTACCGCGGTGTGACCAGAATTGGCGCGCTGTGTCTGGCCGCCGAGGTGTTCGACTGGCGTCGTTTCCCCAAGGCCAGACCATTCATGAGCTTCACCGGCCTCGTACCCGGGGAGAACTCGACCGGTCTCTCCCAACGCCGGGGCTCGATCACCCGGGCCGGCAACGCCCACCTGCGGGGCCAACTCTGCGAAGCTGCCTGGGCCTACCAACACAGCCCCAACGTCGGTATCGGCATACGCGAGCGACAGAAAGACGTCCCGCCAGAGACCGTGGCCCGTTCGTGGTCAGCCCAAGTCCGGCTCTCCCGCCGGTTCCGGCAACTGGCTGCCCACAAGAACGTTCGCTCGGTGGTGGCTGCTGCCATCGCCCGTGAGCTGGCCGGGTTCCTCTGGGCCGAGATGGTGGCCGAGGTCTGAGCACGATGATCTTCCCGTCGATCAAGCGCGCGATCGGCGCCACGTCTGGTCGAGCCCTCCACGACGCGCCGGAGCTCCGCCGCAGCAGATCCGATCCTCGCCGGTGTTATGCCCACCATCCCTCCTTGGGAGGGTGGCACGGGCGCCCTGATTCAGAGGCAACCAACTGCGAATGGCTTTACTGCGATTTCGATACGCGTACATCATCGTGGCGGTTCTCCGATCCACTGCGCTCCGGCGCGTCGTCGATGGCTTGCCCGGTCGCCACCAATAACCGCACGGGGAGCCGAGTAGCAGCCTCCGCCCCGACGTCAACACCGTTCGTCCTCACCCTTCGGGCTGCAGGCGCTCCGTGTTGACGTCGGGGCCCCGTCGACTGCTCAAGGACAATCAGGCGCCGCACCTCTGGTGCGTCGCGACCAAAAGACAGTGAAAAGGACCACAGCGCTGGGGGTTGACAGGCCGTTCCACATCAACACCGGATCGGAGGGCACCCCGGCAGTCAGTAGGTCCATCGTCTTGCCTGGCTAACCTCACGGGACGAGGCCCCATACTCACAGACATTCCGAGGTGACCAATGCTTGAAATGCGTCCGAACTGCGAGATGTGCGACCGGGATCTCCCGAATGGAGCCGAAGACGCACGCATCTGCACATTCGAGTGCACGTTCTGCGCCGAATGCGTGAGCGAGCGGCTCGGCGACCGGTGTCCCAACTGCGGTGGCAACTTTGTCGTCAGGCCTACTAGGCCCGAAGCGTCGCTCGTCGATTTCCCCATGGCCTCGGAGCGGAAGACTCGACAGGGGTAGCTCCCTCCTCGAGACGGGGGTGCCCCTGACCACCGGCTCAGAGGGATGCCCATGGTGTAACAGCCCCGACACATCGGGGTACCCCTTCGGCCCGAGTCGTGCGAGCGCTTTGTCGGTGCCACCAGGGATTGTTCCCGATCCTAAGGGTGGACGTCACATTCTGGAGGTGCCCTGCGTCAATATGGTGTGACCACGATGGAAGTGACAGATCATTTCGAAGTCGAGCGGCCCCGATTGACCGCGATCGCAATCCGGATACTCGGGTCGGAGGCCGATGCGGACGACGTCCTTCAAGAAGCCTGGCTTCGGCTCTCCCGCACTGACACCATCGATGACCTGCCCGCCTGGCTCACAACCGTGGTGACGCGGCTCTGCCTTGACCAACTACGCAGGGGGCGTACCAGGTCAGTGGTCGAAGCCGAGGTGCCCGACGACCAAGCTCCGGATGACCCTGAGGCCGACACCCTGCTCGCGGAGAAGACGGGCGACGCTATGCAGGTCGTCCTTGATGCTCTGGCGCCGGCCGAGCGGGCTGCGTTCGTCCTGCACGATGTGTTCGGTTATCCGTTCGACGAGGTCAGCGCGGTCATGGGGCGCTCGAGTACGGCCGTGCGCCAGTTGGCGAGCCGGGCGCGGCGCAAGGTGCGGGGTGTGCCAGAACCGGCTACGTCGCAAGCAGCGCGCGCCGAGGGCCAGCGGGTCGTCGACGCGTTCCTCACCGCAGCCCGCGGTGGGGAGCTTGCCACCTTGTTGTCGCTGCTCGCGCCCAACGTTGTCATGCATGCCGATCTGGTCGGGCAGACGATGGGCACGGAACCAACGTATAAGGGGGCAGCCGCCGTGGCGGCTCGCTTCAATGGCACCCGAGGAGCGGCACCGGTCACCATCGACGGTGAGCTGGGTGCCGCTTGGATCCAAGCAGGATCGACAAAGGTGGCATTTGTATTCCATCTCGAGGCGGGCCTAGTGCATGAGGTCGAGCTGATCGCCGACCCAGAGGTGTTGGCGACCATGGACATAGTCCGTGTTCGGTCGAAGTCGAGCGGCTGACGTGCGCCGGACCACATTTCATTCCGAAGTAACAGTAAGACACAGAGAAAGGAAACGGGAATCATGAAGACCATGACGTGTCAACAACTGGGTGGCCCGTGCGACTATCCGCACCAGGGCACGACTGCAGACGTAGTCATCAAGGCGCAGGATCGTCATCTCAAGGAGATGGTTGCCAAGGGTGACGCGACGCACGAGAGTGCGTCGAAGGAGATGAAGGGCCGGTGGAAGAACCCCATCAAAGGTATGGGTTGGTATCGGCAAGCCAAGCGTGACTTTGCCGCTCTTCCCGAAAGTTGATGGTGTGAGTAACCCGCGAGTGCCCGGTGGGGCGGTGCACAAGCTTCCAAGAGACCTGCGTACGGCACTGATCGCCAATCCCACGGCACTCGTTGCTTGGAAGGACATCACGCCTCTGGCCCGCAACGAGTTCATCTGCTGGGTCGAAAATGCCCGTCAGGAGATGACCCGGGAACGCCGCATTCGCCGGACCCAGGAGGAACTGGATGAAGGTCAGCGTCGGCCCTGCTGCTGGCCAGGGTGCAAGCACCGCGAGCGCAATGGCAGATAGGAGTCGACTGGGTGACCCCTATCTCCCCGGGAGCGGGTCAGCTATTGACCGTGCCTGATCGGTACGTTGGTGACTGGTCAGATGCTCTTCTCATCAGTTATCACCAACCATGACCGCGTCCTCAGGTTGAACCAGCGTTTGGGTGGCGGATAGACGACCCTTGCGATGGTGGTGGAAACCCACGCGATTGTCCATCCGAGGAAGACCAGCAGGAGGCTGTGCGTGTTGGTGGCATTTCCTTGAGTCCAGAAGATGACCAAGATGAGTCCCCAAACCAGAAGAGCGGCGATGCTGTATCCCCAGTATCTGTACCTCATGTCGAACCAACTCCTTAGTGAGCCATCTCAAGTATGCGCTCACTAGAAGCTTCCCGCCCACATCACCGGTATGGCACGATCACTGAGTCGCTACTCGCCGAGTCGCCGAGTACAACGGGCGTAGGATCCGTCGGTGATAGCGGCTACGACGGCGGTGAAGGCAGCCCACGGCCCGTATTTGATCCTGCTCATCGTGACCGTCGTCGTCGGGGCGAGCGCTGAGTTACGCCAACTGGCAAAGGCGAGACCCGAAGCAACCAACGTGGACTGGAAGGACGAGATTGTGCTCCGGGTGGCAGTCCTCGCAGGCATCGCCGTTGCTCTGCTGGCGCTGTTCCATGTGCCTGGGGCGGCAATCCGGCCCACGGCGTTGGCGGCTTGGCTCGGCCTCATCTTCCTGTGGTGCGGTATAGCCTTGCGCATCTGGTGCTTTCATACGCTCGGAGGGTATTTCACACTCACTGTGAGGACGAGCAATGACCAGCCAGTCATCGCCGACGGACCGTACCGGGTGCTGCGTCATCCAAGCTATGCCGGGAGTCTGCTCATCGTTGCCGGGATCGGGTGCTTCTTCGACAACTGGCTGTCGCTGCTTGCGATCGTGGCTGGGATGACAGTTGGTCTCGTTTACCGGATACGGGCAGAAGAGGGGGCGCTGGTGCGGGACCTGGGTGACCGATACCGCGAATACGCTGCCACCCGAAAGCGTCTGGTCCCATATGTCTGGTGAGAGCACTCCGGCGGCGGTTTCGACGCCCAAGACCAACCTATAGGCCCGGCTCAAGGTCATAGTTTTCTGCTGTTTCACGCTTCGCCGGACCGGCCGGGTGACCCCGAAGACCGGGTCGATGGGACGGCGGCTGCGCTACTTTCCGTTGCGGAGCTTCTCGATCTGATGGATTGACCGCTGCTCGGCAGGGTGCATGAAGCGCCCGAGATGGCCTCTTGTTACCGGAACGCTGCAGTCGAACCAGGCCATCGCGTGGAATACGACGGTGCTCCTCAGGATCGGCCGGTACCACCTTTGGTTCCAGCCTCCGCATGACCCGCCGTACTCGATGAAGGTCCCATTGCCACCGTCGTCAGATGCTCTCGCGTGACCCGACCATTCGTTGCCATTCCAGTAGCGGTATAGGTCGGGTCCCGAGGGGTCTTGATTCCACCCGATGACAGGATGATCATCCACGGGGTCATTGTGCCACCTGCTCCTCATCGCCGGGTGGTGGGCGGCCCCGCCGGTTGAATGCGATGCTGGCCCCATGGCACTCAGGTTTGAGACGAAGAAGCCGGGGGTTCACTGGACAGGCGTCGCCCTCGACATTGTCGGTGCCGCCACCGGCGGAGGAATGAGTAGCAACTACTCGGGCAAAGCGAAGGTCGTTGCATTCAACGACTCCGGTAAGCACCATGTCCTTGAGGCCGTCGACTCCGAACAGATGGCCGAGGACCTGAGGGCTGCGATTGAGCGGGACTACGAGTTGCTCACTTCCGAAGCGTGGTCCGAGAAGTACCACGTTCCCGTTTCGTTTGTCGAAGGGTGACCCAGAACGCGGGTTCAAGGCCGAGCCATTTGCCCGAGCGCAGTCAGGACAGGTGACGTTCCTCAGTTGCTGTCGGGGCTCGGATCGTCGGCGTAGATATCGTCCTGCATCTTGTGTAGGTCCACAGAGTGCCGGTTGCACTGGGCGCAGATGAACACCGACCCGTCGTCGCTGAAGACGCCGTTGCGCTTCACCAGTTGACACATTCCGCACCGCCGCAGCTCGTCTCCCACAAAGCACCCCTGTCCACGGGCAAGACAGCCGGTGTTGGCTGGTTCTCCCAACCCTAGGAGGAGAACCATGTCCGTACTCGACTCAGATTCGAACACTCTCGCCATAATCATCGAGGACTCCGGCTTCGACGAAGCTCAGGTTGCCGCCGCAGCCTTCCTTGCCCGCTACAACGGCCGAACGCTCGATGCGTACCGCTTCGATCTGCGGACATTCTTCCAGTGGGCCGCTGACGTCGGTCTCACCGTCCTGGATGCGAAGCGACCCCATATTGAGCTGTACCGCACGGCCATGGAGCAGAGGGGTCTTGCTCCCTCGACGATCGACCGCCGGCTGTCCACCGTGTGCGGCTTCTACCGGTTTGCCCACATCGACGGCCGGGTGAGCGCTAACCCCGCCCAGTACGTCAGGCGTCCGAAAGTCCACCCATCCGAGGGTCGAGGCCTCGATCGTGGAGAGCTGGGCACCTTCTTGTTCACGGCCGAGCGCTTCGACAAGAGTCATGCCGCTCTGGCCGTACTGCTCGGCCTCAATGGGCTCAGAGTCAGCGAAGCCTGTGGAACCAACATCGAGGATCTGGCCTTCCACCAGGGGCATCGAACACTCCGGATCATGGGAAAAGGGAGCAAGCCTGCCGTGATCCCGCTGGTGCCGAGGGCTGCTCGGACCATCGACCTGGCCATCGGCGAGCGAACCGAGGGAGCGATCCTGCAACGAAAGGATGGCAAGAGACTGGATCGGCGGACTGCTCACCGCTGGGTTCGCTCCATAGGCAAGCAGGCAGGCCTCAGCGCCGTCTACCCGCACATGCTGCGGTCGGCGTTCATCATGGCTGCACTTGATGCCGGGGTTCCTCTCCGTGATGTCCAGATCGCCGCCCGACATGCCGACCCCAGGACGACCACGGTCTACGACCGCCGGCGGGAGAACTTCGACCGGCACGCCGCCTACGTCGTTGTTGCCTTCGTCGCCGGCGGGTAGTTGAGCCGAGGCAAACCGCGCGCTGTCAGCTATCGCGCCTGGTCAACATCACTCCACGCCGATCCGCTATCGACCGGGCTATGGCTTCACTCGATTGGTCAGTCCGTTCAGCTGCAGCCCGTACGTAGATCAGGAGCGCGAAGAATGAGTAGGTCCACAGGTCGTCGGCTTCCCGCCATGCGGCGTCATTCAGGATGTCCGGATAGACGCCGCCGTGGATCATTGCGGCAGCTGAGATCGCGTACTTGCTCTTGTAGTGCTGTGTCTTACCGGAGAAGAAATGCTCGGGGAGGAATCACTCACGAAGGCTCTCAGCGTCGATCGGCTCAGCTCGCGTCGCACCCGATTCGTCTATGGCATCGGCGGCAAGCTCGAGGAGCTCTTCGGCGGGAAATGTGTGGTTCCGGATGTGCAGCGCCGCGAGCTTGGAGAGGATCTCTCCGGAATCTGCCCCAGAAGCAATCCCGGCAAGAGCAATCCGCATTGCATCGGCTCGATCCTCAGGTGTGGGCTGTCTGTTCGGCGCCATCGCCTAAACGGTAGATCGAAGCGAATGCCAGCGCAGATATCGACCTCGAGACCGGTGATCTGGGGCACCCCTACCGTGCTTGCCAGAACCCAAATGAACCGCCACGGAACGGGATACGAAGGGCACGCTCAGCAGAATCCTTTGTCATGACTGTTGAACCCTGTAACACTTCCGGCAGGTGGGGGGACCCGACGGGCGACCCAAGAGCGAAGGGTAGTGGCCTTATGAGTACTGGACGTGGAAGAAGTCTCCGGGTCGTACTTGCTGGGTCGATGATGGTCGGCGGTGCGCTCACCGCATCCCTGTTCGGTGAGGCTGGGCCTGCCTCGGCGGGCACACAAATCACTGTCTGCCCCAGTGGTTGCAGCTACACGAGCGTTCAGGCAGCAGTTGATGCGGTGCCGAGTGGGACAACCATCAGAGTCGCTGCGGGCACATACGTGGAAGCCGTCACGGTCGGCAAGAACGTCACCCTGACGGGTGCTGGTGCGGGCCAGACGATTCTCGCTTCGCCCGGTGCAGCCCCATTCCCGCGGACCATCACGATCAACGCGGGTAGCGCCGTGACTATCAAGTCGCTCACCGTCACGCTGAACGGCGTTTCCGGTGGCGGTATCGAGAACAGCGGGACACTAACGCTCACAGCCAGCAAAGTGACCGGCAACCTCAATTCGTACGGGGGAGGGATCCTGAACGAGGGCACAGCAACCCTCAAGGACAGCGTGGTGAGTGGCAATACCTCGTCAACTGACTTTCAGGATTGTTTTGGGACCAGTTGCACCGGCGGCGGGGGAATAAACAACCCGGGCACCCTGACGCTCAACAACAGCACGGTCAGCGACAACGTGAGTAACGGATCCGGCGGAGGCATCACATCCCTAGGAAGCCTGAGGCTGAACCGCAGCGCCGTGATGGGCAACCACTCCTATGCCATTACCTCCTGTTCTGGCCCGGACCTCGGATGTGGCCCTGGGATTGGCGGAGGCCTTGCTGTTGGCGGTTCATTCACGGCGACAAACAGCACGATCAGCGGCAACACCGCAGATGACGAAGCCGGTGGGATCTCCATCTCTGGGGGGAACGCGACTCTGAAAAAGACGATCGTGTCTGGGAACACTTCCGGCACCGACGGTGGCGGCATCTACAGCCTCAACGCCAACACGACCATCAAGAGCTGCGCTGTCACTGGAAACACCGCTTCGGGTGATGGTGGTGGGATTTATAACAGTAGTGGTGCGGTGATGACGCTCACTAAAGGTAGTGTGTCGAACAATACTGGCAACGTAGGGGGCGGCATCTACAACGAGGGCACTGTCACTGCAACCGACCCCACCATGGATTCGAATATCGCGATTGGTGGTGGTGCTATTGAGAATTACGTCAGTGCCTCGCTGACAGTCAGGAAAGGAACCATTGACGGCAACAGCGCGATCTACTACAACGGTGGCGGCATCGACAACTACGGCACGGCGTCAGTCCAGGACGCCACTATTTCCACGAACAGTGCTTTCATCGACGGTGGTGGCATCGACAACGAATCGACAGGCACGCTGACCGTCAATGACTGCACACTTCCGGGCAATACAGGTAGGGCTAACTACGGCACCAGTATCGACAATGAGGCTGGCGGGGCGATAACCGTCACCGACAGCACCCTGTCGTAGCTCGGGGTTGGTGTTGTTGCACTGGCGCTGTATTTGTCCCAAATGTGCCTGGGCTGTGAGCTAGCAGCAAGCAGACACTGGTCGATAAAGCGCCCCAGTCCGGTGTTCTGGGGCAGGCTTAGACC